>NZ_CP150256.1:945000-4118798 GCF_037975455.1 Bacillus sp. FSL M8-0071 | reverse complement strand
CTTCCGGCACGTCCCTCCTTTTCTTAGAAAATGGCGTCTTTTTCTGTTATAGAACACAAAAAAAGAGCAAATGGCGCTTACCATTCGTACACATTAAATGTTGAAAACATATAATATAGTAGATAAATAGCTTTTCGACAAATTTCACAACTTGTGGACAACCTTCTACACAAGCTGTGTGAAATCAATCCACAACTTATCCACACTTTGTGGATAAAGAGGGGAGGTAGGATTAGTAATCAAGAGTTAAAACACAAATATAATACCAAAATAAACGAGAGCTTGCAATGGTTGTCACAATCTTATCCACAAAGCGGACAACCTGTTGAAAAAACCTTGTCCACAGGGGTTGGTAATGTGAAAATGTTGTCGATAACCTCTGTGGATACTAAAAAAAGCCGAAAAAGATATCCACACGCGTGATTTTAGGGGCAAATTGTTTAGATTTGTCTTTTTTCCGTAAAATTAAGGAATCTAAAAAATAAGGTTTCGAAAGTTGAAAAGGTATGGTATCCTATTATGGTTGCAAGAAATAAAAGCACTAGTGAAGTTGACAATGAATAGGTAACGCAAATATAATAAGTAAGACTGTCTTTAACAGCTATTCCTCGAGGGAGGTGTCATAAATGAAAAGAACATTCCAACCGAATAACCGTAAACGCAGCAAAGTTCATGGCTTCAGAAGCCGTATGAGTTCAAAAAACGGTCGTCTAGTTTTAGCACGCCGTCGCCGCAAAGGCAGAAAAGTATTATCAGCTTAGGCCACTGAATAATGTCAGTGGTCTTTTTTCACGTTATGGGAAAAGATAGATGTGATGCGTAATGAACCGGGGCATGCTTCCTGGTTCAGATGCATCTCATGTTCATAATAAACTGGTTCAGATGCATCTCATGTTCATAATAAATTTTAAAAGTTTCTGCCAGCCAGTATCGGAGTGAGTCATTTGAAGAAGCGAAATCGTTTAAAGAAAAATGAAGATTTTCAAAAAGTGTTTAAACATGGGACATCAGTTGCAAACCGCCAGTTTGTCTTATATACGCTTGATCAGCCTGAAAATGATGAACTGCGTGTCGGGCTTTCCGTCAGCAAAAAAATTGGCAATGCTGTGATGCGAAATCGGATCAAACGTTTGATTCGGCAGGCCTTTCTTGAAGAGAAAGAGAGACTGAAGGAAAAGGATTACATCATTATTGCCAGAAAACCGGCGAGCCAGCTGACATATGAGGAAACGAAAAAAAGTCTGCAGCATCTATTCAGAAAGTCTTCATTATATAAGAAATCTTCGTCAAAGTAGGCATCACCACTGCTTTCTTACAACTTTTAAAAGCGCTTCCTTTCTGGTTGATCAGAAAAAGACACCATTTAAAACTGAAAGATGCTAAAATACATACAAGTATGCTTTGCAATAAAAGAGTGTAAAGATTAATTATAGGAGGAAATGTTGTTGAAAAGGAGAATAGGGTTGCTATTAAGTATGGTTGGCGTATTCATGCTTTTGGCTGGATGCTCGAGTGTGAAAGAGCCGATCACTGCAGATAGTCCGCATTTCTGGGACAAGTACGTAGTATATCCATTGTCTGAGCTCATTACGTATGTAGCGAAATTGACGGGAGATAACTACGGGCTTTCAATTATTCTAGTTACCATTTTAATTCGTTTATTAATTTTACCGCTGATGATTAAGCAGCTGAGAAGTTCGAAAGCGATGCAGGCTTTACAGCCGGAAATGCAAAAGCTTAAAGAAAAATACAGCTCAAAGGATCAAAAAACGCAGCAAAAGCTTCAGCAGGAAACAATGGCTTTATTCCAAAAGCATGGTGTCAATCCATTGGCGGGATGTTTCCCGATTTTGATCCAGATGCCGATTTTAATTGGATTCTATCATGCGATCATGAGAACCCAGGCGATTTCAGAGCATAGCTTCTTATGGTTTGACTTAGGAGAAAAAGATCCTTACTATATTCTTCCTATCGTTGCCGGTGTCGCTACATTTGTTCAGCAAAAACTGATGATGGCGGGCAATGCGCAGCAAAATCCGCAAATGGCGATGATGCTTTGGATTATGCCAATTATGATTATCGTATTTGCGATCAACTTCCCGGCGGCTCTTTCTCTTTATTGGGTAGTCGGTAACTTGTTTATGATTGCGCAAACTTTCCTCATTAAAGGACCTGATATTAAAAAAAATCCTGAGCCGCAAAAAGCCGGAGGAAAGAAAAAGTGAGGAATGTGACTGCTGCAGGGCGAAATGTCGATGAAGCAGTACAGTCCGGATTGCAAGAGCTGGGATTAACGAAGGATAAGGTAGAAATTACTGTTATTGAAGAGGGAAACAAAGGGTTTCTCGGTATTTTCGGTAAAAAGCCTGCGATCGTAAAGCTGGTTGAAAAGATTGATCCGATTCAGCAAGCGAAGTTATATCTTCAAACGATTGCCGAAGCCATTGCCGGGAAGTCTGATGTGACTGTTCAAGAAAGCAAAAAGACAGTGAGATATCATATAACAGGTGAAAAGGCAGCATTGTTGATTGGGAAAAGAGGACAAACCTTAAACGCCCTTGAAACTTTGACACAGCTTGCCCTTAACCGTTATCCAGGCCAATATAAAAATGTGACGGTGGATGCAGAAAACTATCGTTTGAAAAGAAAAGAAACACTGAGCCAGCTGGCCATCAAGCTTGCTGACCAGGTTTTGAAAACGAAAAAATCCATCCAGCTTGAGCCCATGCCGTCCAGCGAAAGAAAAATTATTCACGATACTCTTTCTGGATATGCAAACCACCAGATCAAAACATATTCAATGGGTGAAGGCGAAAATCGTCATCTCGTTATTTCCCATAAAAGATAGCATAAAACCGAAGTCCGATAAAAATTGGATTTCGGTTTTTTTGTATCCGAAAAATCTACTTTTCCTAGTAATATCAAGGTTTTGCCGTTTAAGTTTTTTCTTTTTAGGTGTATCCTGTTGATAAAAAGGAAGTTCAGGAAATAAAATTAATTGTTATTCACATGTGGATAAGTTAAAGTAATAAGGGACGAATTTCTATTTCTGTGGATAACAAATCTTCCACTTCGAACCAAACTATGTTATCTTTTAGTTTTGGCATAATAAAAATTTTTTTATATAGATGAAGTATAAGTAAAGAGAGGTGAACAACATGGATACAATTGCGGCAATTTCCACACCGATGGGAGAAGGCGCGATTGCGATTGTACGGTTGAGCGGACCAGAAGCCATTCAAATCGCAGATAAAATTTATAAGGGACCGAAGGGGAAAACACTCAGCTCGGTCGAATCACATACGATTCATTATGGTCATATCGTAGACAGACCTTCGGATCGTGTCGTTGAGGAAGTAATGGTATCAGTGTTAAAAGCGCCGAGAACTTTTACACGGGAAGATGTTATCGAGATAAACTGTCACGGGGGAATTGTGACTGTGAACCAAGTGCTTCAGCTCGCATTGAGAGAGGGAGCGAGACTGGCAGAGCCTGGCGAATTTACGAAACGTGCGTTTTTAAACGGGCGTATCGATCTTTCACAGGCGGAAGCGGTTATGGACTTAATCAGAGCGAAAACGGACCGGGCAATGAACGTTGCTATGAATCAAATGGAAGGGCGTCTTTCTGCTTTGGTGCGCCGTTTGCGCAGTGAGATTTTAGAAACACTGGCCCATGTTGAGGTGAATATCGATTATCCGGAGTATGATGATGTAGAGGAAATGACGCATCAGATTTTAGTCGAAAAGGCAACCGCCGTGAAAAAGGAAATTGAGGCGTTGCTGAGGACTTCTGAGCAAGGAAAAATCTTGCGTGAAGGTCTTTCTACCGTCATTATCGGCCGGCCAAACGTAGGAAAATCATCTCTTCTGAACAGCCTCGTTCATGAGGCAAAAGCCATTGTAACCGATATTCCCGGAACGACACGGGATGTGATTGAGGAATACGTGAATGTAAGGGGCGTCCCGCTTCGTCTGGTTGATACAGCAGGTATTCGTGAAACAGAGGATATTGTTGAGCGAATCGGTGTTGAACGTTCTCGCCAGGTTCTAAAGGAAGCGGACCTGATTTTACTTGTGCTTAATTATAGTGAAGAGCTTTCTGAAGAAGACGTGAAGCTTTTTGAAGCCGTTGAGGGCATGGATGTTATCGTGATTTTGAATAAGACTGACCTTGAGGCGAAGATTGACACTGAACGTGTCCGTGAGCTTGCCAATGGACGTCCAGTTGTTACGACTTCTCTTTTAAAAGAGGAAGGCATCAATGATCTGGAAGAAGCGATTCAATCACTGTTCTACACGGGTGTCATTGAAAGTGGTGATCTGACTTATGTCAGCAACACACGTCACATCTCTATTTTACAGCAAGCAAAACGCGCCATTGAAGATGCGCTTAGCGGCATCGAACAGGATGTCCCGATCGACATGGTGCAAATTGACCTTACAAGATGCTGGGAGCTTTTAGGGGAAATCATTGGAGATTCTGTCCACGAAAGCTTAATTGATCAGCTCTTTTCTCAATTCTGTTTAGGAAAATAATAAAAGGAGGAACTAGAATCATGGGGTATGAAGCAGGCCAATACGATGTGATTGTGATTGGCGCCGGGCATGCCGGTGTTGAGGCTGCCCTCGCATCTGCACGCCAAGGCGCCAAAACGCTTGTCTTGACCATCAACCTAGATATGGTTGCATTTATGCCATGTAATCCGTCTGTCGGCGGCCCCGCAAAAGGGATTGTCGTCCGCGAAATTGACGCGCTCGGCGGAGAAATGGGAAGAAACATCGATAAAACGCATATTCAAATGAGAATGCTGAATACAGGAAAAGGTCCAGCGGTTCGTGCATTGCGTGCGCAAGCAGACAAATTCCAATATCAGCACGAAATGAAAAATACGCTTGAAAAAGAACCAAACTTAACATTGCTGCAAGGAATTGTGGAGCGGCTGATCGTTGAAGACGGCGAATGCCGAGGCGTTATTACACAAACCGGCGCACATTATCGTGCGAAAGCAGTTGTCATGACGACAGGGACATATTTAAGAGGACGTATTATTCTTGGCGATCTGTCTTACTCAAGCGGCCCAAATAACCAGCAGCCTTCTATTAAGCTTTCTGAGCATTTGGAGGAACTTGGTTTTGACCTTGTTCGTTTTAAAACAGGTACGCCGCCTCGCGTTAAAAGCGATACGATTGATTACAGCAAAACGGAAATTCAGCCTGGCGACGATGTGCCTCGCGCTTTCTCATATGAAACAGTGGAATATATCACAGATCAGCTCCCTTGCTGGCTGACATATACAAGCCCTGAGACACATGAGATTATTGACAGCAACCTGCACCGTTCACCGATGTATTCCGGTATGATCAAAGGTACAGGCCCAAGATACTGCCCATCCATTGAAGATAAAGTTGTCCGTTTTAATGATAAACCGCGTCACCAAATCTTCCTTGAGCCGGAAGGCAGAAATACACAAGAAGTCTATGTCCAAGGTTTATCTACAAGTCTTCCAGAAGACGTACAGCAAAGAATGCTTGCAACGATTCCTGGACTTGAAAACGTGCAAATGATGAGAGCCGGCTATGCGATCGAGTATGATGCAATCGTACCGACACAGCTCTGGCCGACACTTGAAACAAAAAAAATCACAAACCTTTACACTGCAGGCCAAATTAATGGAACATCCGGTTATGAAGAAGCTGCGGGACAAGGGATTATGGCGGGAATCAATGCAGGACGAAAAGCGCTTGGAAAAGAAGAAGTAATTCTAAGCCGTTCTGACGCCTATATTGGTGTTCTGATTGATGACCTTGTGACAAAAGGTACCAATGAGCCATATCGTCTTTTGACATCACGTGCTGAATACAGATTGCTGCTTCGCCATGACAATGCTGATTTGCGTCTGACAGAAATCGGACACCGCATTGGATTGATTTCTGATGAGCGCTATGCGGCTTTTGAGAAGAAAAAAGCGGCGATCGAGGCGGAGAAAAAACGTCTTCATTCTGTAATTATCAAGCCGTCTCCGGAAAATCAAGAATATATCCGTTCTCTTGGCGGAAGCGAATTGAAAGATGGAGTTCGCGGCACAGACTTGATGAAACGTCCTGAAATGAACTATGAAACAGTCACAAAACTGGCGCCGCCAGAAGTGCCGGTTCCTCAAGACGTGGCAGAACAAGTAGAAATCCAAGTGAAATATGAAGGATATATTGAAAAATCTCTTCAGCAAGTGGAAAAACTGAAGAAGATGGAAAATAAAAAAATTCCAGACCGAATTGATTATGACGCAATTAAGGGGATTGCGACCGAGGCGCGTCAAAAACTGAAAAATGTACGGCCTTTGTCTGTTGCCCAAGCTTCCCGCATTTCCGGTGTAAACCCGGCGGACATTTCAATTCTATTGGTGTATTTAGAGCAGGGACGCATTGCGAAGATAGCCGAATAGAAAGGATGACGGCATGAATATTGAAGAATTTACTTCTGGTTTGGCGGAAAAAGGGATCTCCCTTTCTCCCCGTCAGCTAGAGCAATTTGAGCTGTATTACGACATGCTGGTTGAATGGAACGAAAAAATCAATCTGACTTCAATAACAGAGAAAAAAGAAGTGTATTTAAAGCATTTTTATGATTCCATTACAGCTGCTTTTTATGTCGACTTCAATCAGGTGAACACGATTTGTGATGTCGGAGCGGGAGCGGGTTTTCCAAGTCTGCCGATAAAAATATGCTTTCCGCACCTCAATGTCACAATCGTAGATTCACTGAATAAACGGATCACGTTTTTAGAAAAGCTATCTGAGGCTTTGCAATTGGAGAATACAACATACTGCCATGACAGAGCTGAAACGTTCGGGCAACGGAAAGACGTGCGTGAAAGCTATGATATTGTGACAGCGCGAGCAGTTGCGAGATTATCTGTTTTGAGTGAGCTTTGCTTGCCTCTGGTGAAGAAAAACGGTTTATTTGTTGCTTTAAAAGCCGCATCAGCTGAAGAAGAACTGAATGCAGGCAAAAAAGCAATCACGACGCTTGGAGGAGAACTTGAGAATATCCATTCTTTTAAGCTGCCTATTGAAGAAAGCGATCGTAATATTATGGTGATACGCAAAATAAAAAATACACCTAAGAAGTATCCAAGAAAACCGGGAACTCCTAATAAATCGCCAATTGAAGGGTAATTTAGACAGCCTGATATGACAATACCATCATATTTTCATCAAAATTGATGGATGTACAGCAGGAAAAACCATGAGAAAATAGAATTATAAAAATGGCAGTTTTTAAAGGTGGTGTAGGTACATGAAGCATTCATTCTCTCGTTTCTTCGGGCTTGGTGAGAAGGAACAGGAGCCGGAGATTGCTGAACATGATACAAACAAAGAAGAGATTCTGGAAATACCGGTAAATGCTATCGTTCCCAACCGTTTTCAGCCACGCACCATTTTCTCAGATGAAAAAATCAAAGAGTTAGCAATGACCATTCATACACACGGCATTATTCAGCCGATTGTTGTTAGGCATACAGAAGAAGAAGGCCAATACGAACTCATTGCAGGTGAAAGACGCTGGAGAGCGGTGCAATCGCTTGAGTGGGAAAAGATTCCGGCAATTATTAAGGATTTTTCCGACACGGAAACCGCTTCTGTGGCGTTAATCGAAAACTTGCAGCGGGAAGAACTGTCTTCTATTGAGGAAGCGCATGCTTATGCTAGGCTGCTTGAGCTGCATGATTTAACACAGGAGGCACTCGCACAGCGCTTAGGAAAAGGGCAGTCTACAATCGCGAATAAGCTTCGGTTATTAAAGCTGCCTCAGCCGGTCCAAGAGGCGATTATGGAGAAGAAAATCACCGAGCGCCATGCCAGAGCGCTGATTCCGCTGAAACAGCCTGAGCTCCAAGTCACACTGCTCACAGAGATTATTGAGAAAAGTTTAAATGTAAAGCAGACGGAAGACCGCGTGGTGAAAATGCTGGAGCAAGGCCAGAGAAAACCAAAGCCGAGACGCAAAGCATTCAGCAGAGATACAAGAATTGCGATGAACACGATTCGCCAGTCACTATCAATGGTGGAAGACAGCGGTGTAAAATTGAATACAGAAGAAGAAGAATTTGAAGAATATATTCAATTAACGATTCGCATACCAAAATAGAAGCTCTCCTGAAAAGCAGGAGAGCTTTTTATATTTTCAATAAAAGGTAATCACTTACTTTTAGTGAAAATTATTATATTAGAATTCTTTTCTTTGAGTTTGTGGATAAACTCTTCAGATTTTTGCGGTGAAATTACTGCATGTCCCCATCCCCCCTGATAATATATTGTGATGGCATGGCGAGAGCCGATCAGACGAAAACCGGACCATAGTTTCTTTTTTTGAACGACTTTATCGATTTTTTCATAAGGAATTTGATGTTTGATCAATCCGGCTTTAATGATCAGATGGTGTTCCTTCAATACATATTTTAGGTCAATAAAGCTCCAAATGATGAGTCCATTTAAAAGAGTCAGCAGAATAAAAATGATCCAGCCGGAAACTCTCATATTTCCCAGCACAAAAGGAACAATGGCATCTGCTTGTATCAGTAATATGAGAAACACAATCATCAGCGTAACGGGTACATCTCTCTTCGTTTGATAAACCATTTTCTCACCATCCTGTTTCCACGTTCTGTACTGTGACTTCTTCTTTTTTTCTTTAAGAAATTCCTTTTTTAAGTCAAAAAAACATAGAAATTGCAGAATTTATAAGAGAAAGCATAAAGCGTGCTTGAATTTTCAATTATTTCCCTTCTGATTCGGAACAAAATGATGAAAAAAATGAAACGCTTTAATCTTTTTTTGATAGAATAGAAGCAAGATAGTACATGTTCATGTGAAAGTAGGTGACATCGTGGGAAAAATCATAGCAATTACGAACCAAAAAGGCGGGGTCGGCAAAACAACGACGTCTGTCAACCTTGGGGCATGTTTGGCTTACATAGGGAAAAGGGTTCTGCTGGTAGATATTGATCCGCAGGGAAATGCGACAAGCGGATTAGGGATTGAAAAAGCCGATGTAGAGCAGTGTGTGTACGATATTTTAGTAGATGATGCAGATGTAATAGATATTATTAAAGCAACGACAGTAGAGAACTTGGATGTGATTCCTGCGACGATTCAGCTTGCAGGGGCTGAAATCGAGCTGGTTCCTACAATATCAAGAGAAGTGAGATTGAAGAGAGCGCTTGAAGCAGTAAAGCAAAATTATGATTATATTATCATTGATTGTCCGCCGTCATTGGGCCTGCTGACGATTAACGCCCTTACTGCCTCGGATTCCGTTGTGATTCCTGTACAGTGCGAATATTATGCCTTGGAGGGTCTCAGCCAGTTATTAAATACAGTACGTCTTGTGCAAAAGCATTTGAATACTGATTTAATGATTGAAGGTGTATTGCTGACAATGCTTGATGCCCGGACAAACCTTGGCATTCAAGTGATTGAAGAGGTTAAAAAGTATTTTAGGGATAAAGTATATAAGACAGTTATTCCGCGTAATGTCCGTCTGAGTGAGGCACCGAGTCACGGAAAACCCATCATTTTATACGATCCGCGGTCAAGAGGTGCGGAAGTATATTTAGATTTAGCAAAGGAAGTGGCTGCGAATGGCTAAAGGCCTTGGAAAAGGGATTAATGCGTTATTTAATCAGGTAGATTTGTCTGAAGAGACAGTTGAAGAAATTAAAATTGCCGATTTACGCCCTAATCCTTATCAGCCAAGAAAACACTTTGATGACGAGGCATTAGCTGAACTAAAAGAATCTGTGCTGCAGCATGGCATTCTTCAGCCGCTTATCGTCAGAAAATCTTTAAAAGGCTATGATATTGTTGCGGGTGAACGGCGTTTTCGAGCGGCAAAGCTGGCAGGTTTAGATACAGTTCCGGCCATTGTCCGTGAATTATCAGAGGCGTTAATGAGGGAAATTGCTTTATTAGAAAACCTTCAGCGTGAAGATTTATCTCCGCTTGAAGAGGCTCAGGCATATGACTCCTTGTTGAAACACTTAGACCTCACGCAAGAGCAGCTTGCCAAACGTCTTGGGAAAAGCAGACCGCATATTGCGAATCATTTAAGACTGCTGACACTGCCAGAAAATATTCAGCAGCTTATTGCCGAAGGTACGCTTTCTATGGGACATGGACGCACGCTTCTTGGCTTGAAAAACAAAAATAAGCTTGAACCGCTGGTACAAAAAGTGATTGCGGAGCAGCTCAATGTTCGCCAGCTTGAGCAGCTGATTCAGCAGTTGAATCAGAATGTTCCACGTGAAACAAAGAAAAAAGAACCTGTGAAAGATGCGGTTCTAAAAGAACGGGAATCCTATCTCCAAAATTATTTTGGAACAACAGTTAATATTAAAAGACAGAAGAAAAAAGGCAAAATCGAAATTGAATTTTTCTCTAATGAAGACCTTGACCGGATTTTAGAGCTTTTGTCTGAACGAGAATCGTAAATGAAGAAACCATCTTTCAAGCGAAGATGGTTTTTGTTTTATATGCGCCCAGTGAGCCTTTGCAACGGGTTAAGGCGTTCTTGCCTCCACTCTGTCCGATCTGTTAAACTCAATCCTTCCGCGAGAACATTGGCCATATTCATGACCAAGTTGAGTCTTGTATTTTGCAATACAAAATATTCCATGAAACCGCTAACATTCACGATTCCGTTAATATGAAGATCTCCCACTTCAGGAAGGTCTTTTTGTACACCGGCTCCGGGCTTTAATGGCCCGTCCCCGATTTGAAATGAACCCACACTCTTAACGCGGCCTAAGCATGCATCGACTGCTATAACAAATGGGTTTTTATGTAATTTATGAATGTCATTGATTTTATCCTTCATGTTCACAGCATGGACGGGGTCAGATAAGGTTCCGTAGACATGGAATCTGGTGAGCTGCATCTGTTTGAGTTTCATTCCTACGAGCGGGCCTAATGAGTCACCGGTTGAACGGTCTGTTCCGATACAAACCACAACAATTGGTTTGCCGGCAGCTTTACGTAAGGATGAAGAAAGAATGGTTTGGATTTGTTTTGCCGCTGCAGCATCTGTATGTGAAACATATTGCTTTACTCGTTCCTGAGAGGAAAAAAGCCCGCCTTTTCGATTCATGGGTTTCACTTCCTTGTTATAGTAGGTAACAGAATTGCTATGGTGTGTGTAGTTATGTAAGGTTGTTTACAGTATATCCAGCAGTATGATTTTTTATGCTTTGTGTATGGCACCGGAGATTTTAATAAAGTAGAGGGCATGATATGAATGGTTAGTGGACGATTACAAGTATTGTCCCCCATTGCCTCGATCATGATCAAGCAATGGTCTGCTTATGAAACACTTGAATAGGTAGGAATGGTTAGAAAAAAGTGAAGAGTGAAGTTCACTTCTTCATTCCGCGGACAAACAAATAAATATCTCTTTTTAGACTGCCGTATTAGCAGTCTTTTTTTATGTGTATTTCGTATGATAATTTCAACTTGTGTTCAAATGTCTATGAAAATATGGCATGTTTGCTTTCCTTTATTTATATAGTAACAATAACGGGAACAAGCTGAACTTTGTCTATGAGGTGATAGTGTTGTGGAGAGCCGGAATGAAGTGGATGCTGCTCATATTAGGGAGCCTGATCGGGGCCGGATATGCGAGCGGTCAGGAGATATGGCAGTTTTTTGGGGCTGAAAGCGGACTTGCTATTGTGCTGTTTACAATTATGTTCATTTTCTCGTCTTATATTGTGATGAAAATCAGTTTTAAGGTTCAATCCACTCATTTTCTGCCGGTTCTGGAGCATTTAATGGGGCCATGGCTGGCGAAAATTTATGATGTCCTCATCATTTTTTATTTGTTTTCGACGACTATGGTGATGATTGCCGGAGGCGGTGTGACCCTGCAAATGTACAAGCTTCCTTTCTGGTGGGGAATCACGCTGATTTGCATCGTGACAGTGTGTTTGTTTTTGTGGGATGTGAAAGGAATATTATCTATAAATAGTATTTTGATTCCTGTGTTAGTAGCGGGGCTTTTATATGCGCTGATCTCCTTTCAGAGCACACATCACCATACGTGGACGATTGATTTGTCCCAGCAGTATAACTGGCCTGCGAGCATTACGTTTACCTCTTTAAACATCCTTTCAGTTGTTGCGATTTTATCCTCTGTTGGGAAAGAGATGAAAGGGCTCGGAGAAGCAAAAATCGCAAGTGTGGCAAGCGGTCTTATTTTTGGCGTGATCTCATTTGTTTATAATGAAACGTTGGTGGAGCTGGCGGGCTCCCTTTCTCAGTTTGAAATACCGCTGTTTGCCGTTCTGGAGGGTGCGCCTTATTTCCTTTTTTTATGTATGACGGCGGTGCTGTGCCTGGCGATTTACACGACGACGGTAGCTGGTTTGCTGGGGCTGTCCAGCCGGCTGATGGCGTTTATTCATATGCCGAGATGGATGATTGTGTTGATTTTGTTAGTGTTAATGGTACCTTTTACTTCTTTCGGATTTTCTGATTTGATCGCGTTCTTGTATCCGATATATGGGATGCTCAATTTGTATTTGTTAGTTTGTCTGCTCTTATATCCTATTTTGAGTAAATGGAAATAAGAGGATGTATTTCTTTTCGGGTATCTTGATTGCTCTTATGATCAGTTTTTTTGTACAATAGATACAGCAGTTTAGGAAAAGAGGTGAAGGGTCTTGGCGGATAAAGACTTTGGCCTGAATGATATCGTAGAAATGAAAAAACCGCATCCATGCGGAGCGAACAGCTGGAAAATTATACGCATGGGAATGGATATTCGAATTAAGTGTGAGGGATGCTCTCACAGTGTTATGATTCCGAGAAGAGAATTTGAAAGAAAACTAAAAAAAGTACTAGTCAAGCATGAGGAGCCTACTTCATAAATAGGCCGACACTCATGCTTTTTCATATAGAAGGTAAGGAGAAGACGGCGATGAGCAAAGTGCATCAGTCGGCATGTCCGCTGAATTGTTGGGACAGCTGCGGCTTTTTGGTGACTGTTGATGATGGAAAGGTAACAAAAGTGGACGGAGATCCAAACCATCCGATTACGGAAGGTAAAATCTGCGGCCGCGGCAGAATGCTTGAGACAAAAACAAATTCGCCTGATCGGCTTCGCTATCCAATGAAAAAACAAAATGGCGAGTTTGTGCGGATTTCTTGGGAGCAGGCACTTGATGAAATTGCCGATAAACTTCGGGAAATCAAGGAAACGTCGGAGACGACTGCTGTTTTGCACAGCCATGATTATGCGAATAACGGTCTGTTAAAAGCGCTTGATCAGCGTTTTTTTAATGGATATGGCGGCGTGACCGAAATCGTCGGAAGCATATGCTGGGGCTCCGGTATCGAGGCGCAAAGCTGGGATTTTGGCCGTTCGTACGGTCACGGACCGCTTGATATTTACAACAGCAAGCATGTTGTTGTGTGGGGAAGAAATGTATCCAGAACAAATATGCACTTATACCACCACTTGCAGCAGGTGAAAAAGAAGGGCGCCACAATTACGGTGATTGATCCGATCTTCAATCCGACTGCCAAGCTTGCCGATCGCTATATCTCTGTAAAGCCAGGAATGGACGGCTGGCTTGCGGCAGCCGTTTTGAAAGTTCTGATTGAGACGGGAAGAACGGATGAAACGTTTATTTCTGAGCACTCTGTCGGTTTTGATGATGTGAAAGAGCTTTTGAAGACCGTTTCTCTGGAAGAGTTTATTGTGAAAACAGAAACTTCTATGGAGGACCTGGAGTATCTGGCCGCTTTGTATGCTGATGGTCCGGTGTCTACTTTTATGGGGCTTGGCATGCAGCGTTATAAAAACGGCGGGGGAACGATTCGTTGGATTGATGCACTTGTGGCGGCAAGCGGAAATGTCGGAATTAAGGGCGGCGGCGCGAATTTCGGAAATGTCCAGATTGGTGAGAGCTTTGCAAAAACAAAGCTGACGCTGCCGGAATTAAAAACAACATCCCGTTCTTTTTCAATGATGACACAGGCTGAAGAAGTGTTGACCGCTGCTGATCCTGCGATTGAGATGATTATTGTGACGTGCGGAAATCCGCTGACTCAGGTGCCGAATACAAATAAGGTGAGACAAGCTTTTGAAAAGGTTCCCATGACGGTTGCGATTGATTCCATTATGACAGATACCGCAAAGCTGTGTGATTATGTTTTGCCGACTGCCACTGTTTTTGAAGAAGAAGATATCTACTATTCCAGTATGTATCATCATTATGTTCAGTACGGGAAGAAGCTTGTGGAGCCGCAGGGTGAAGCGAAATCGGACAGCTGGATCTGGTCAGAGCTTGCAAAACGCCTTGGATTTGGAGAGCTGTTTGAATACAGCACTCAAGAATTTTTAGAGATGGGGCTTTCTTCATTGGAAGCAGAGGGTGTGACACTCGAGCGTTTAAAAGAAAAAGGCCACCTCCCTCTTCCAGTAAAACAGGTGCCGTGGGATGATTATCAGTTTTTGACGCCGAGTGGAAAATTTGAATTTACTTCGTCGCTAGCTGAGCAAAAGGGATTTAGCGGCTCGCTTCAATTAAATGTGCCCGAAGAATCTGTTTTCCATAATGAGGAGTTAGCTGAAAAGTACCCTTATACGCTGTTATCCATTCATCCGCAGCGTTCCAACCATTCACAGCATGTGCCGTTTATTGAAAAGCTTCAGCACGTTCAGGTCGATATTTCTCCAGATATAGCTGCTGAGCAGAATCTTCAGGATGGAGACGAGGTTGTCATCTTTAATGACCGCGGACGCTTGAAGGGCAAGGTGAAAGTGATGAAGCAGGCTCATGCGAAGACGATTAATATAGATGAAGGCATGTGGGCGGCTTTTGGAGGGTCAGTCAATGCACTGACAAATGATACAAATTCTGATAATGGAATGGGAAGTACGCTTTTTGACTGTTTAGTAGGCTTGAAAAAAGCATAATCAAAGGGATTGGCAGGTTGAAAATGCTTTTTTGTCAGCTTGTCTTTTCCAGTGAACCTCCTTATAATTGCTCTAGGTTCAAAATACGCTCATACAATGACGGTTTTATATAGAGGAGATGAAAGAATGGCTTTAACAGCTGGAATTGTTGGTTTGCCGAACGTCGGAAAATCAACACTATTTAACGCAATTACACAGGCCGGTGCCGAATCAGCCAACTACCCGTTCTGTACAATTGATCCGAACGTGGGAATTGTAGAGGTGCCGGATGATCGTCTGCAAAAGCTGACTGAGCTGGTCAACCCGAAGAAGACTGTGCCGACTGCTTTTGAATTCACTGATATTGCAGGGATTGTAAAGGGCGCATCTAAAGGAGAAGGACTCGGCAACAAGTTCCTATCTCATATTCGCCAAGTTGACGCGATTTGCCACGTTGTCCGTGCTTTTTCCGATGACAACATTACACACGTTTCCGGAAAGGTTGATCCGATTGATGACATTGAAACGATCAACCTTGAGCTGATCCTCGCTGATATGGAAACGGTTGAAAAGCGGATTACACGCGTCAGCAAGCTTGCGAAGCAAAAAGATAAAGACGCTGTATTTGAGTTTGAGATTTTATCTAAACTGAAAGAAGCGTTTGAGAGTGAAAAGCCTGCTCGATCTGTAGAATTCACTGAGGAGCAGCAAAAGCTTGTGAAGCAGCTCCATTTACTGACTTCGAAGCCTATTTTGTACGTGGCCAACGTAAGTGAAGATGAAGTTGCTGATCCATCTGGCAATGAAAATGTAGCGAAGATTCGCGAGTACGCTGCCGGCGAAAACGCAGAAGTTATCGTTGTATGTGCAAAAATCGAATCTGAAATCGCTGAGCTTGAAGGCGAAGAAAAGCAAATGTTCTTGGAAGAGCTGGGCATTCAAGAATCAGGTCTTGATCAGCTGATCAAAGCGTCTTACTCTCTTCTCGGCCTCGCAACATATTTCACAGCCGGAGAACAGGAAGTCAGAGCTTGGACATTCAAAAAAGGCATGAAAGCACCTGAGTGTGCAGGAATTATTCATAGTGACTTTGAGCGGGGCTTCATTCGTGCTGAGACAGTTGCTTATGAGGATCTTCTTGCGGGCGGCGGTATGGCAGGAGCTAAAGAGGCAGGAAAAGTCCGCCTTGAAGGGAAAGAATATGTGGTCCAAGACGGAGATGTTATTCATTTCCGATTTAATGTATAGGATGCAGTTGTAAAGGGACAAGAGCTTTGGTATAATATAAAATTGTGAGTAATAGAATTATTGCTCCTTGCCCATTATGGGCCGCTTAGTCCAAAAGGAGGTGCAAACAGATGAGAAAGTACGAAGTTATGTACATTATCCGCCCAAACATTGACGAAGAGTCTAAAAAAGCAGTTATCGAGCGTTTCAACAACGTTCTGACTTCTAACGGTGCGGAGATCACTGGAACAAAGGATTGGGGTAAACGTCGTCTTGCTTACGAAATCAACGATTTCCGCGACGGTTTCTACCAAATCGTAAACGTTCAATCTGACGCTGCGGCAGTTCAAGAATTTGACCGTCTAGCTAAGATCAGTGACGATATCATTCGCCACATTGTTGTTAAAGAAGAAGAATAAGCAATTTTGAAATATATAATGGTAAAAGGTGGTCTTTCTTATGCTTAACCGAGTTGTATTAGTCGGAAGACTGACAAAAGACCCAGAGCTTCGTTATACGCCAAACGGTGCGGCTGTTGCTACGTTTACTCTTGCTGTGAATCGTACATTTACGAACCAGTCCGGAGAACGTGAGGCCGATTTCATTAATTGTGTCACTTGGAGAAGACAAGCCGAAAACGTTGCAAACTTCTTGAAAAAAGGAAGCCTTGCAGGCGTAGATGGCCGTTTACAAACAAGAAACTATGAAAACCAGCAAGGACAGCGTGTCTTCGTGACAGAGGTCCAAGCTGAAAGTGTTCAATTTCTTGAGCCGAAAAACGGCGGCGGTTCTGGTTCAGGTGGATACAACGAAGGAAACAGCGGCGGAGGCCAGTACTTTGGCGGAGGCCAAAATGATAATCCATTTGGGGGAAATCAAAACAACCAGAGACGCAATCAGGGGAACAGCTTTAATGATGACCCATTTGCCAACGACGGCAAACCGATTGACATCTCGGATGATGATCTTCCATTCTAATGTGATTATCACCTAAAATGAAAAAGAAAGGAGGGAAATGACAATGGCAGGAGGACGCAGAGGCGGTCGTGCGAAACGCCGTAAAGTGTGTTATTTCACTTCTAACGGTATCACGCACATCGACTACAAAGATGTAGATCTTCTTAAAAAGTTTGTTTCTGAGCGCGGTAAAATTTTACCACGTCGTGTAACTGGAACAAACGCTAAATACCAACGTAAATTGACTGCAGCGATCAAACGCGCACGTCAAATGGCTTTACTTCCATACGTAAGCGGTGAGTAAGCTGATGCGTAAAGAGCAAGGACCTTCGGGTTCTTGCTCTTTTTTATAGGGGGGGAGGATGAAACATGAAGTTGATTTCATGGAATGTAAACGGCCTGCGGGCTGTGATGAGAAAAATGGATTTCCTCTCTTATTTGAAAGAAGAGGATGCAGATATTATATGTCTTCAGGAAACGAAGATACAGGACGGCCAGGTTGATCTCCAGCCTGAAGGCTATCATGTGTACTGGAATTATGCAGTGAAAAAAGGATATTCCGGCACAGCTGTTTTTTCTAAGCAAGAACCGCTGCAGGTCATCTACGGTATCGGAGTAGAAGAGCATGACCAAGAAGGCAGAGTGATTACGCTGGAATTTGAAAACGTGTTTGTGATGACTGTTTACACGCCCAATTCCAGAAGGGGATTAGAGCGGATTGATTACCGCATGCAATGGGAAGAGGCTTTACTGTCTTATATTCTTGAATTGGATCAGAAAAAACCAGTGATTTTATGCGGTGATTTGAATGTAGCCCATCAGGAGATTGATTTGAAAAATCCAAAGGCGAACCGGAATAACGCTGGATTTTCAGATCAAGAAAGAGAGGCATTCACTCGTTTCTTAGAAGCTGGCTTTGTTGATTCTTTCCGTCATGTTTATCCTGATCTTGAAGGCGCTTATTCCTGGTGGTCGTATCGTGCCGGCGCCCGGGACAGAAATATTGGATGGCGGATTGATTATTTTGTTGTTTCTGAAAGCCTTAAGGAACAGATTGAAGATGCCAGCATATCAGCGGACGTCATGGGTTCCGACCATTGTCCTGTTGAACTTATCATCAATATATGATGAGATAGCAGTAAGGATTTTACACTTACTGCTTTTTTTATATGAAAAGGAGAAAGAGATGGCAAATATAAAAGAGATCGCAAGGCTGGCAAATGTATCTGTTTCGACTGTCTCGCGTGTATTGAATCATCATCCTTATGTATCTGAAGAAAAGAGAAAGCTTGTTCATCAAGTCATGAAGGAATTGGATTATACACCAAATCGAACCGCAATCGATCTCATTCGCGGGAAAACCCATACAGTCGGTGTGATTCTGCCTTATAGCGATCATCCCTGCTTTGATAAAATCGTTAACGGAATCACCAAGGCGGCTTTTCAGCATGAGTATGCAACGACCCTTCTCCCCACCAATTATAACCCCGATATTGAAATCAAATATTTAGAGCTGTTAAGAACGAAGAAAATAGACGGTCTCATCATTACTTCCCGCGCCAATCATTGGGACAGCATTTTAGCTTATCAGGAATATGGGCCGGTCATCGCTTGTGAGGATACCGGAGACATTGATGTCCCTTGTGCTTTTAATGACAGAAAAGCTGCTTATGCAGAGAGCTTTCGCTATTTAAAGAGCCGCGGGCATGAGAATATTGCTTTTACGTGTGTCAGAGAAGCTGATAGGAGCCCGAGCACGGCTGATAAAGCTGCGGCCTATAAAGCTGTCTGCGGAAGGTTGGAAGACCGCCATATGCTGTCCGGATGCAACGATATGAATGATGGTGAGCTGGCAGCTGAACATTTTTATATGAGCGGGCGGGTTCCGACTGCTATTTATGCAAATAGTGATGAAGTGGCAGCTGGAATTCATCTATTTGCCAAAAAGAATAATTGGGATGTTGAAATCATAGGCGAGGGGAATACTTCTATCAGCCGCGTTCTTGGTTTTCCGTCGCTTGATTTGAACCTTGAGCAGCTCGGCATCGCAGCATTTTCTTTATTTTTGCAAGATGAACCCGCTGATATCAAAATTCAGCATAAATTTAAGAAAAAAGCTTGAACTGAAATGCATTTCATACCTTATAACTTCATTGAAGGCGAAGGAGGAGGAAGAAATGCAGATTGAACATACAGCGGTCTGGGTCAATGATTTAGAGCGAATGGAGTCTTTTTATGAAACGTATTTTAATGGCGAAGCGAATGATTTGTATCATAATGAGAAAAAAGATTTTAAGTCTTATTTTATTACGTTTGATTCCGGAGCAAGGCTGGAGATTATGAAAAAAGGGAATGTGACCGATCCGCCCTCACAAACAATGACAGGCTGGGCACATATTGCCTTTTCCGTTGGGAGTCGGGAGAAAGTTGACGAACTGACTGATCGATTGAAGGCGGATGGTTTCGCAGTAGTAAACGGCCCGAGGACAACAGGAGACGGCTACTATGAAAGTGTGATTGAGGATGATGAAGGAAATTTGATCGAGATTACAATCTGACATGGAGTGACTTAAATGCTGAGGACAGAAAAAGAAAAAATGGCAGCCGGAGAATTATACAATTCGGAAGATCAACAACTATTACTAGAACGCAAGCATGCGAGACAGCTGATTAGACAATATAACGAAACACTGGAAGATGATGCAGTGCGGACGAAGCTTTTGAAGGAGCTGCTCGGTTCGGTTGGGGATCAAGTCACGATTTTGCCGACATTCCGCTGTGATTATGGCTATCACATTCATATCGGAGATCATACATTTGTTAATTTTGACTGTGTCATTTTAGATGTGTGTGAGGTGCGTATCGGCCGTCATTGTTTGATTGCGCCAGGTGTACATATCTACACGGCCGGTCATCCTCTTGATCCGATCGAAAGGAAATCCGGGAAGGAGTTCGGTAAGCCTGTGACAATTGGAGATCAAGTTTGGATTGGAGGCCGGGCGGTGATTAACCCGGGAGTGACAATCGGTGATAACGCAGTGATTGCTTCTGGATCTGTTGTCACTAAGGATGTACCCGCTAATACTGTTGTAGGCGGAAACCCCGCGAGGATTTTGAAGCAATTGTAATGAGATCAGTGCGGCAGATCCGCACTGACTTTTTTAAATCTGTTTCGCATTCGTATTAGGACCGAAGAAGATTAACAGCAAGGAGCATGCGAGCCAGCAGCCCCCAATAAATAAGAAGACGCTGATATAGCCGAGCTGAACGGCAATAAATCCGACAAGCAATGAGCCAAAAATGTTTGAAAAACGGCCAAGACCATAGGCTAAACCGCTGCCAGACGAGCGGTATTCAGTCGGATAAGGTTCAGATGTATAGGCGTATAAGTTCGAGGTAAAGACCCGTTCTGTGATATTCACGATAAAACCAAATACAATGATCATGATGGGAATAAAAGTCATACCATATAAGAGCCCGGCGATGGCCGTCAGAAACGCACTCGCAGCTAAAATCCATTTTCTTTGAAATCTTTCAGAAATCATGGAGCCGAGCAGTGCGCCAAGCGGAGCGCCGACGGAATGCAATACGTTATACCACAATGTATTTTCCATGGTGACACCATTGCTTTTTAACAGGCTTGGAACCCATGAGGCAAATCCGTAAAACCCAAACGTTTCAAAAATCCATACAGCAGATAATACGATGGTGATTTTGAGGTTTCTGCCTTTCAATAAGCCTGCGTAACCCGTATGCTGCTTAACAGTTTCGCTTACTTTAGGCTGGGATGCTGCCGGAAGCGGGCCTTTCTCCTTTTCAACCTGTGCCTCAATTCGGTTGAGGATCGCATCGGCTTTCGCATATTCCCCCCGATTTTCGTGCCAGCGAGGTGACTCTTCCAGACGGCGGATGAAGAAAAAATAAATAAGGCCGACGGCACCCCATACAAATACTAGCCTCCATCCCCATGAACCAAGAGGAATGACAAAGGCAGACACAATGTTGGTGATCGGAACCCCGATCAATCCAATCATGGCACAAAAAGAAATATATTTTCCACGTACACTTGAAGGGAAAAATTCCGCCAAATAGCTATTCGTAATGACCATGGCGGCTGCAACGCCAAATCCGGTGAGAAAACGGAATGTCATTAAAGATGGAATGTCCCATGCCGCAGCATTGCATAGCGATGCGATCGAGAAGACAAAGACAAATAGATTTAAGGCTTTTTTGCGGCCGATTCGATCGGACAGCCGTCCGCCCAGTGAAGCGCCTAAAAACATGCCTAAAAACGAGGCAGCCGTTACATTGGCAATGGTGGAAAGCGGGATGCCCCAATGCTCGATCAGTGCCGGCGCTACATTGCTGAGGGTAAATAAATCTGCGAGATCAAAGAAATAAACAATGCCGAGAGCGGTTAACACTTGGAAATGAACGCGTGAAATCGGAAGGCGGTCTAAACGATTCGCTGCGTTTGAGAAAGGATGTGTATTCTTTTGTTTGAAGATCGTATTCATAAAAAACCCCCTTTTGAGTAGTAAGAAAAGACTGAAAATTCCCCTCTTGGGACTATTATAAGTATCTTGGTTCATTGGCAACAGAGTTCAAATCACTAGATGTAAGAACTAAATTCACACTTTATATTTTAATTTTGCTTAAAAGATTTCCAAAACAGTAGATTCATAGACCAATTTATGCAAATATATAGTAATATTCTCATTGAAAGGAAGAGACATAGAAGGAATGAATTCATTTATCCGTCCTATAGAAGGAAACAATACGTTGTGGAGATATTTTTTCGCTTTTTTGGTGATGGTAGGGTTATATGTATTCGGGAATATAGCTTACCTTTTCGCTATACTGTTCACGGTTATTGTGAATCCTAATATCACGTTTGATTTGGATGAAGCTGTGCTGAGTGATCCCCTCGTAGATCTTTATTTGTCCCATGTGATTTATTTATTCGCCATTCCGGGAGTTTGGCTGGCTGTGTGCTTTATTTTGAAGCGGCCTTTCCGAACTGTGATTACACCAAATTCAAAGATGAATTGGCGGAGAATTTCCTTTGGTTTTATTGCTTATTTCTTGCTGATGATCGCCGTACAATTGATTGATTTTGCGATTCATCCTGATAGCTATTCAATGCAAGAGTTTAATGCCTCACGCTTTATCTGGCTGCTAGCGGCTGCCCTCATTTTGGTTCCGATTCAGACATCAGCTGAGGAACTGTTTTTCAGGGGATTTTTGCTTCAAGCTTTCGGGAGATTGACGAAAAATCCTCTATTTTTGACACTGATTGTCGGAGGATTGTTTGGCGTATTGCATTTTGCGAATCCAGAAATGAACAATGGCGCTGTCTGGGCAGGAATTGAGTATTTAACATTTGGTTTTGTGTGGACCTATTACACGATTAAAACTGGAAGCATCGAAATATCACTTGGCGCCCATGCCGCGAATAATATGTTTTTGTGTATGTTTATTACAGAAAAAAACAGTGTGTATGGAGGAATTCCTTCTCTCTTTACGGTTACGCGGGGGAACCCGATGTGGGAGGCTTTCTTTACGATAGCGGTCAATCTTGTGTTTGCGGGGATCGCTTTATGGTACCATAAGAAATCAAAAAGTAAGCAGCAAGGGTCTTAATCCCTGCTGCTTATTAACGTTTGGATGGCTTCTTCGATATTCGTTGTCGGCTGCTGGCAGGCGAAGTTTTCACAAATATACACGGTTGTTTTGCCGTCTATGATGCGGTAGTCTGCCGCGAATGGTGCAATGTCTTTGCATTGATCAGGATGCTCTGCTACCAGAATGGAGTCGTTAGGCTTAAAGGCTTTTTGGAGCTCTGTTATGATTTGTTTTCTGGCTGGATCGTCTGCGCTGCCAAAAATAACGATTTCTTTCTTAGGCATCAGATGTCTTAACACACTTTGCATAAAGAAAGCATGGCCGCTCGGATACGCGTCGATGTCCAGCTTGAACACGGAAAACATCGTTTCTGCTTTTTCAATTAGTGATAAGTCGCCTGTAACTTGCCCGAGACGCAGCAGCTGCACGGCTGCCACACTGTTTCCTGAAGGCACAGCGCCGTCGTACACTTCTTTTTCCCGGACGATTAAGGCCTCAGCATCGTGTCCGGTGAAGTAGAATCCGCCATGCTCCTCATCCCAAAATAAGCTGATCATATCGTCTGTCAGTTTCTTCGCTTTTTGTAAATAAGATAGATCAAACGAAGCTTCATAGAGATCCAGATAAGCCCATAGGAGAAAAGCGTAATCGTCGATAAAGCCTTTGTTTTTCACTTCGCCATCACGATATCGGACCATCACACGGCCGTCGATGATTAATTTGTTTTCAATAAATGTGATGGCGTCTTTCGCTAGGCTGAGATATTTCGGTTCCTGGTATACCTTTGCCGCTTTCGCAAGACCCGCGATCATCAGCGCGTTCCATGAGGTCAGCACTTTATCATCGACATGCGGATAGGTTCTTTCCTCGCGTGTCTTCAAGAGCTGCTGTCTTGCGTCTTCGAGTTTGAGACTGAGCTCTTTTTCGGTTAACCCGGCATCCTCTTTGATTTGTTCTCGCTTTGTGTGAATGAGGTTAGGAATATTTTTGCCTTCAAAGTTTCCTTCTTCAGTGATGTCATACACTTGGCAATACAGCATTCCGAGATCGTCCCCGAGCGTTTTCAGAATCTCTTCCTCTGACCACACGTAATACTTTCCTTCTTCTCCTTCTGTATCCGCGTCTAAAGCAGAGAAAAAGCTTCCGTCTTCATGAGTCATTTCCCTCTGAATGAACGTAATGATCTGCTCACAAATCTCTTTATAGCGGCTGTTTTGCGTGACCTGATAGGCTTCAGTATAAGCAGTCAGCAGCAGCGCATTGTCGTACAGCATTTTTTCAAAGTGGGGAACGAGCCACTCGTCATCGGTCGAATAGCGGGCGAACCCATAGCCGATATGATCGTAAATGCCGCCATTCGCCATGCTGTCCAGCGTTTTCGTCACGTTGTATAAAGCGTTATCCTGCCCCGTATTGTGATGATAACGAAGCAAATACATCAGCATATGGGGCATCGGAAATTTCGGTGCCTGCCCGAAACCGCCGTAGATCGTATCAAACCCGCTGGCAAGCTGCTGGAATGTCCGGGAAATCGCTGACTCGCTAAGGCCTTCGCCTGATTTGGCGGTTGTTTTGGTCTGCAAATGTTTAGCGGCGTTCTCCGCAATATCCTCGACATGCTCACGGTCGTTCGCAAACGTCTCAGACAGATGCTCAAGCACATCAACAAAACCGGGACGATTGAATTTGCTCGTCTTTGGAAAATATGTACCCGCGTAAAACGGCTTCTGATCAGGCGTGATAAACACATTCAGCGGCCAGCCGCCCTGCCCGGTCATCAGCTGGCAGATTCTCATATAAACAGAATCCACATCCGGCCGCTCTTCCCGGTCGACTTTAATCGCCACAAACCGTTCATTGAGAAGACGCGCGATTTCTTCGTCTTCAAAGCTTTCGTGAGCCATAACGTGGCACCAATGGCAAGTCGAATAACCGATGCTGACAAGAACCGGCTTGTTTTCGCGTTTTGCTTTTTCAAATGCTTCTTCTCCCCACGGGAACCAGTCCACAGGGTTGTGGGCGTGTTGGAGTAAGTATGGTGATTTCTCATTGATTAATCTATTGGGTTTACTTTTGTTTGGCATGGGATCACCTTCTTCCTATAATTAGTGTATATTTAACTTAACACATTTTCTCAAAAATACTCCCTATTTCTTTATATAGCTGACTGTTCTTTAGTATTGTACTTAGGAATACGTATTACCCCCGAAGCGGTTAAAACGCCTAATATAACTAACACAGCCCCAATAACTTGAAATACCTTTATCGGTGTTCCAATTGCAAATGAAATAATCATCGTTACAACGGGAACAAGGTTGAAAAATAAAGATGTTTTACTAGCCCCAATCTCTTTAATCCCCTGATTCCACCATAGGTAACCCAAAACACTTGTAAAGAAAGCCATAAAAGCAATTGCCCCCCAAACTCCAATCGGGATGTTCGATAAAGAAACAGGTTTGGATGTAAATAAGGAAACTACTATTAAACTAACAGCACCAATAACCATCGTATAAGTGGTTGTAGATAGCGGTGTACCATCCTTTACAAACCGACGTCCAAGTACGCCATAAAGTGCCCAACAAACGTTACCTGTAAAGATTATTAAGTCTCCTCCTGAAATTGATAAGGTTTTAATGGTTTCGATAGAACCTTGTGTAATGACTAACAATACACCGATGAATGCAAAGAATATGCCGAGTACTTGTTTTTTTGTCATGTTGTCCTTTAAGATAATTCGAGCGAGAATTGCTGTTAATAAAGGATTCAGCCCCATTATTAATGCTCCGTTAACGGGAGATGTATATTTTAAACCAACAAAAAACAAGGCATTAAATCCAAAGATTCCTATAATTCCAAGAACAATGTATGAAACGGCGTTTTTCCGTAATTGACTCTTCTTTATACCTTCAGTAAAAATCAAAATGATGAGCATCACTGCAGCCGCTAAACCGAAACGCCATGCCGCAGAAGACGATGGAGAAAAATATCCAACTGTATATTTTGCAAGATTAAAAGTAGCTCCCGTGAAAATAGAGAAGCCAAGTAACATTATGTATATATTTAAATGTTTCATTTGTTTTCCACTTCCTCTTTCAAAATTGAATAATATGTATCCAGTTTTCCTTTTGTAGTAGAAATCACTTCTTCCAGCTCCCTTTTTTTAATTTCCATTTTCTCTAAGTGCTTGGTTAAAATCTCAATACGTTTATTTATAGATGGGGAGAGTTGTGCCGATTTAACATCCGAATTGATTTTTTCCAAAATGCATCCGTCTTTGACAAACTCATTAATATCCTCCAAAGACATACCTGTTTCCTTTAAACTTTTCAGGAATAACATGAACTGAATATCAGTCTCCGTATAAAAACGCCTTCCACTGTTTTTTCGTTTTGGTGGTGGAAGTAACCCAATCTTTTCGTAATATCTTAATGTATACGAACTAATACTAGTCTTCTCAGCAGCTTTACTAATGGAATACAACAACATCATCCCTCTCATTTAATTAAAGTTAGTTTACAATTTAGAGTTAACTCTAAGTCAAGCAAATAAAAAAACCTGCTACCGCATGGTTACGGATTGCAGGTTTTAAAAATGAATGATATAAAAGGTAAAACTGTATTATTTGAACAATTGTATTACCATTTAAAATGCCTTATGTTATTCCACACGAGTTGATTATCCTAGGCTACCAACAACACGTTATTGCACATATAAAAAAAGAAGCCACTATTTAGGCAGCTTCTTTTTATTTTTCTTTAGAACTTAATAACTCTAAATCTATACTTACTTCCTTTGAACTCAAATGGTAGATGTGCATATAATTGTTCACTAGAGTGAGCTGAAAATCTTGTTTCTCCTTTTTTTACATCATAAACAACAACGGTATGGAACCAGTTTCCGGAGTTTTTATTATAGACTTGCACTACATCTCCAGTTGAAACTTTCTTTGATACTTGTGAGGCAGTTAAGTTAGAATAAACTTTATGTTTTTTAGTACCAGTCCAGTAGCCATAGAAATCTTTAACTCTGACCCAAGAAGTAGAGTAATTAATTTTGTATGTTCCCTGGACTCGATATTCCTTAATTGAAAACCAACCCGTTGTAGTCTAGGTATAATGACTGCCATAATAACCTTTCAAGCTAGTAGGCATTCCACCTGCGTGAACCACTTGAGATGCGTAGTTTGTACAGTCACCGCCACTACCACCTAGATATCCATATAAAGAGCTGGATGTGTTCTTCCAATTTTTTGTCATATATTTTTTTGCATTTGTTCTGTTATAACTTGAAAGAGCATTAAACTCTAATGAAGGTTGGGACTGTAAGTCTTTTACTTCATTATCAACTTCAGTATTTTCATCTTCATTTTTCACTCTAATTTCTTTGATTTTTTTATTTAACAAAGAATTACTTAACACAAAAGGTTTTTCTTCTTTATCTTTATTATCTTTTGTAGCTTGTTCGAATTGATATTCTTCATTCTCGGCTAGGTAGATGCTGGAATATGTTTGTATTAAATCTTTATTATATTTTTTGAAATCTAGTTTTGTTGCGGACTCTAAGAAATTAACAAATTGTTCTGATCCAATTTTGTAATTCTTTTTATTGTCCTTAAGATACTTTATGACTTCATTTTGTGCATCCTTTAATGTATAAGAATCCGTAGAAAAAGTTTCAGTTTCTTTAGCTAAAGTTACTTTTGGTATGACGAATAAAGATAGTATCAAAGATACTATAATGAAACAAAAAAATCTTTTTTTCACTTTCTACACCTCTGTTTTTCCATAAGCTAATTTGGTATAATCACTAGTGAAACCATTATTTAATATATCATTCTTTTGGTCTATATTTAATTTTTTTCTAGAAAAATATAGGAGTAGAGTATGTGAAAAAAAGAAAAATAATGAAAATAATCATTCCGATAGTGGTTTTGTTGGGGATATTTGTTGTTTTGTATTCGATATATGATCAACAGGATCTTTATAAAGGGACAAGTAAAGACAATGAATGGAAAGTTTCCATTGAAAAGTCAAGTAAAACATCAATTGGGCCAAATTATTTTCTAAACTTATACTGGCAGGGTAATGAAAATAAAGAAAATAAAATCACTATTAAACAAATTGAATTGATGGTCGATGGAAAAGTTTATGAAGAGAATGGTCCTTACTCTCTATCTGAATATAATGGTGAAAGTTTAAAAGACGGTGGGGAAAAACCTGACCACATTTCAACCTTTGAATATATGCCCGAGGAAGATATTAAGGGTCATAGGTTAGAAGTCAGAATAACATGGAATCAACCCAAAGAAAAGACGACAGTCTTTAAATTAGAAGAGAAAAAGTTTTTAAACTTGGGTTTCTAAAAAATTATAACTATTAAAAAGGCAGCCGAAACTGGTTGCCTTTTTGGTTATTCTAAGAGAAATGGCACCAATGACAAGTCGAATAACCGATGCTGACCAGAACCGGCTTGTTTTCGCGTTTCGCTTTCTCAAATGCTTCTTCTTCCCACGGGAACCAGTCCACAGGGTTGTGGGCGTGTTGGAGTAAATAAGGAGACTTTTCAGCGATTAATCTATTGGGTTTACTTTTGTTTGGCATGGGATCAGCTTCTTCCTAAGTTGGTTATATTCAGGTTACCACAGTTATCCTAAACAAATACAATAACTGACTGCTTATCGATAATTGTGATGTGAAAATATAAACTAATGTTTCATTTTGCCACTTGAGATAAATGCGAATAACGTTTTTCCTTGTTTCGCAATCTCTTCAAATTTTTATAAAAAAAAGTAAAAGTTTAAACCTTAGTCTATATATAATAAGATCATATCAATCAAATGTAGGGGGAGTTATTATGAAGTGCAATAAAATGAACAGGGTACAATTAAAAGAGGGAAGCGTATCAATGGCCCTATAAACTGCGTCTGCCCTCATTAATGGAGGGGAAATTGTGAATACGTCTTATTCACAGTCAACTTTACGGCACAATCAAGTTTTGATTTGGCTTTGTGTTCTATCATTTTTCAGCGTATTAAATGAAATGGTTCTGAACGTCTCATTACCTGATATTGCCAACGAGTTTAATAAACTGCCAGCAAGTGCAAACTGGGTGAATACTGCCTTTATGTTAACCTTCTCCATTGGAACAGCTCTATATGGAAAGTTATCGGATCAGCTGGGCATTAAAAAGCTGCTTCTATTTGGGATTATGGTAAATGGCTTTGGGTCGATCATTGGATTTGTTGGACACTCTTTCTTTTCTATACTCATTCTAGCCCGGTTTATTCAAGGGATTGGTGCAGCCGCATTCCCAGCTCTTGTGATGGTTGTCGTTGCGCGCTATATTCCAAAAGAGAACAGGGGGAAAGCATTTGGCCTGATCGGGTCCCAGGTAGCAATGGGAGAAGGTGTTGGGCCAGCTATTGGCGGAATGGTTGCTCATTATATCCATTGGTCGTATTTGCTGCTTATTCCAACTGCAACAATTATCACCGTTCCATTCCTTATAAAATTGTTGAAAAAGGAAGAGAGAATAAGAGGACACATTGATATGGCAGGGATTATATTGATGTCTGCAGGTATCGTATTTTTTATGCTGTTTACAACATCTTATAGATTTTCTTTTCTGATCATCAGTATTCTTGCTTTCTTCATATTTGTAAAACACATTAGGAAAGCTCAGGACCCTTTTGTTGACCCTGAATTAGGGAAAAACGTCTTTTTTGTGATTGGAACCCTTTGCGGAGGACTAATATTTGGTACAGCAGCAGGATTTGTCTCTATGGTTCCTTACATGATGAAAGATGTTCACCATTTAAGTACTACAGCAATTGGAAGCGGCATTATTTTCCCCGGAACAATGAGTGTCATCATCTTTGGTTACATTGGGGGATTGCTTGTTGATTGGAAAGGTTCCTTGTATGTACTAACTATTGGAAGTGCATTGCTTTCTTCGGGCTTTTTAATCGCTGCCTTTTTTATAGATGCAGCACCATGGATCATGACAATTATAGTAATTTTTGTTTTTGGAGGGCTATCTTTCACAAAAACAGTTATATCTACAGTTGTGTCTAGCGGTTTGAAAGAAAAGGAAGCGGGCGCTGGAATGAGTTTGCTTAATTTCACGAGCTTTTTATCAGAGGGAACGGGTATTGCGATTGTAGGCGGTTTATTATCTATCGGCTTCCTAGACCATAGGCTGCTGCCTATTGACGTTGATCACTCTACCTATTTGTATAGCAATATGCTCATACTTTTTGCAGGAACCATTGTTATTTGTTGGCTAGTAATCTTGAATGTATATAAACGTTCGCGGAGGCATCGCTAAATGAGTGAAAGGGTCAATCTTGTGAAAGTAATCCAAGGTTGATCCTTTTTTGTAAAATGAATAAACATGGCATCAATAGCATGTTCTTTAGATTAGCCATCGTTAGCTATACCCCATAGATACGAGAACAGGCTTGTTTTCGCGTTTCGCTTTTTCATATGATTCTTCTCCCCAAGGGAACCAGTCCACAGGGTTATGAGCATGTTGAAGTAAAATAAGTAGACTTCTCAGCGATTAATTCTATTGGATTTATTGTTAGTGGGCATAGGATCACCTCTTAGCCGATTTACTTAAAAGAGGGAGAATGAAATATACTATAATGTTTAATTATGTTAATGTGTCCTTTCCAGTCTTCTTTTCTTTTAATACAAGAGAATGGATATTTTTAGCTCTGTTAAAGTTGATAATTCAATAGTATTAAGGGGAACCCATTGGAGTCCCCTTTAGTTCAATAAGAAAAATAACTGTCGAGTGTTACCTTACAATGTATATTTTGGAGGGAAAGATTTTTTTAGCCATTCCAATGATAAACGATTTGCACAACGCCAGAGGAAAATGTTCTTGTATTCACCATTTTTAAATTTATCCTCTGTTTTACATCAATAAACAACGGTTTTCCTTCTCCCAAAACAACAGGGTGAATAGATAATCTAAATTCATCAACAAGCCCCAAATTTATAAAAGTTGTAATGAGACTCGCTCCACCATATAGCCAGATGTCTTTGCCAGACTTTTTCTTCAATTTATTTACTTCTTCAAGAATATTATCATTTATAAATATGGCTTGATTATCAATCTCATTTTGTGTTCTGGAAAAAACATATTTCTTTTTACTATGAACCAATTTCCAAATTTCCTTTTCTGTATCAGGGTCTTCATTTTTTGGAATATATTGTCCCCATAAATCGTAGCTTTTTCTGCCATATAAAATAGTATCAATTTGATTTAAGAAATCAGTAAACCCCATATCAGGGTCCATAATGCACCAATCAACTTCTCCATTTTTCCCTTCAATAAAACCATCTAAAGTAACTGCTAAATCTAAAATGATTCTTCTCTGTTTTAAGTTATTTGTCATAACTATTCATCCTTTTCCATAAGAAGTTGGTAGAAATTCTTCTCCCACTCACACACCAGATCGACTAAGTTGCGTTTATGGACAAAGTGAAGAACAATATCTAAAATGAAAGTGCCCACTACTCTCCGCAGCTCGATTAGCAGGAACACTCTTTATCTTCACTTGGTTAAATGAAAGCTCTGCTCGATTAAGTTATAGATTTCGCCTTCTGGATCTGTCCGTTCTAAAACAATTGAAATCCAATGTTCCTTATCCATATGATATCCGGGTAAGATATTTTCCCCGTTTCTTAAGCTATCACTTATGTCAGGGGGACATTTTAGATTTAGAATATCTATTTCGCCATGACCATCCAAGCCTAATTTTTCTGGGAGAACATTCATGATAAGACCGTACCATTTTTTGTTTGATGTATGTCTCAAAGAAGCATAGTTTGGGTATTTCTCCCACGGGTAATCAGGCGATGTACCGTATTTTTCTTTGACGTGTTTAAAGATATCTTCTCTTGTTAACATACTCAATCACTCCTTTATTCACTCTACTTTCTTCTTGAAAAAATCAAAGAGCGATCCTTGGTTGTCCTTTGGATACTTCAATAGAGATGTCACCAATGGCAGAAGCTGTGTCAAAGCTTCCTCTCTCCACGGATACTAGTCAACAGGGTTGTGGGCGAGTTGAAGGAAGTATGATATTTCTCATTGAGTTTATTGTTAGTGGGCATAGGTTCATCTTCTTTTCTCTTGTTTCTATTCCTTTTTACTGTACCACAAGCCTCTGTTGAAATACCTCATTAAGATAGTGAAATATATAAGGTAATGGATGCCTTACCTAGTGCTGTTCTCTTTTGGAAGCTGTTATTGAATAGTATCGAAACGAGTTTACTAAATATTATCTCGATTGGCGGGGATTGATATGATCATTAAAATGACTAAATTGAATATGAAAGATTTCAATAAACCAAATGAACCTCTCGTTGTTTTTGGGAGAATGATACCTGCTTTTGAAAACGGTGTTTGGACATATACTGAGGAACGATTTTCTAAACCTTATTTTAAACAATATGAAGATGATGAAATGGCTGTTAGTTATGTTGAAGAAGAGGGAAAAGCGGTTTTTTTATATTATGTTGAAAACAACTGCATAGGCCGGATTAAGATTCGTTCTAACTGGAATGGGTATGCACTAATAGAGGACATTGCCGTTGCAAAAGACTATAGACAAAAAGGCGTTGGAACAGCATTATTACATAAAGCGATTGAGTGGGCAAAGGAGAATCGCTTTTGTGGTCTTATGCTTGAAACACAAGATATTAATGTTTCAGCTTGTCGTTTTTATGCCAAACATCACTTTATAATAGGTGCAGTTGATACGATGCTTTATTCCAACCTTCCAACAGCAAATGAAATTGCGATTTTTTGGTACTATAAATTTTAATTTATCATAAAATTATTGAACGAAACGCAGCTTGTTTTGCGTTTCGTTTTTTCAAAGAAGAGGTTTTTTAACCCCTTCTTTTTTTGATAAGAATTGTTTTTCCACAATAGGCATAAAAACGTGAAGGAGCATTCCTCCTAAACAGACGGTTAATAGGGTTCCGATGCCGATAGGGCCTTTAAAGATGATGGCTAATAATAAGAAAAGAGCGTATACCAATGTTCTTGAAAACAAGATTGTTCTTTTGGAGAGATCTCGGATAATAAGTGTTAAATGATCGATGGGTGTTGATGCGAATTTCGTCTGAAGATAGATGGCTGTTCCAAGACCGATGAGCACCAAACCAATTCCGAAACAAATCAGTTTGCTTAACAACGCGTTTAGATAGAGGGTGTTTTTTACAACAAACAACCAAAGATCAATGCCTATTCCAGTAATGAATGCTGTAATCAAGCCCAGCAAAATAGGTTTTTTTCTCGTTAATATAGCGTTGCAGATTAAGAGGATCACAGAAATAAGGACCTCCCAGCTTCCTACGGTAAGTCCGACTTCTTTTGACAGACCCACCAAAAGGGCATCGAAGGGTGATGTGCCCAGTCCTGATTGTATGGTTAAGGAAATGCCCAAACTTAATATGAGTATGCCTAATCCGTAAAAAATATATTTCATGTTAAATCCGCGATATGTCTTTTGTCATCAGGACGTGAGGGATGCCGTCTTCCATAAATTCCTGTGAAGAAATCTGGTAGCCCAGTTTTTGATAAAAGCCTGCTGCTTGTGTTTGACCATGCAGCTTACATGCAGTCAGTCCTTTTTCTTTTATGATTTCTTCTAACCCGCTTACGATGACTTTTCCCAATCCATACTTACGGTAAGGTTTTAGGATGCAGATTCTTTCCAGCTTTGCTGTATGGTCAACGATGCGCACACGGCCCGTGCCGACAGGCTGATTCTCATGATATATCAAGACATGCTGGCATTGTTCCTGGAGCGTATCAAATTCATCGAACTCTTCGGATTCCGATACATGTTGCTCCTCAATGAAAACCGTCTTTCTAATATTCAAAGCTTCATGTAAATCAGCTTCAGTTGTTATTCTTTTTATATTCATTATGAATCAATCCTTTTCTGATATTAGTCTGGACTGTACAGCATGCATGTGGTCTTATAATAGTAAGGTTAAAACATTTTTGTTGTAATTGCAACAAAAATACGTGAGGGGTTTTAGGAATGAATGATATTTTGCGTGAGATCGGCATGATAGCAAGAGCGTTGGATTCCATAAGCAACATCGAATTTAAAGATTTGGACTTAACAAGAGGGCAGTATCTCTATCTCGTACGTATATACGAAAATCCGGGAATTATTCAAGAAAAATTGGCGGAAATGATAAAGGTGGACCGGACAACGGCCGCGCGGGCCATTAAGAAGCTGGAAATGCAGGGATTTATTCAAAAACTGCCAGATGAGCAAAATAAAAAAATAAAAAAACTGTTCCCGACTGAGAAAGGGAAAAAGGTATATCCATTGTTAAGAAGAGAAGGAGAACATTCCACGGAAGTGGCCTTGTCCGGTTTTACTTCAGAGGAAAAGGAAACCATTTCTGCACTCCTTCATAGAGTGAGGAAGAATATAGAACGTGATTGGGAATATGTGAAGAAGGGGAACAAAAGGGATTATTAATGGACAATGTTAACAAGTCGAGCTGATCTGGCGAAAATCGGCGTCTCCTCCTCAAGAATTCCAGTCCGCTGGAGTGTGGGACCATTTTCAAGATAATCTGCCTTGAAAATAGGCCGTTCACTTCTGTTTTCTTTTGAACTATCAAAAATCTCCAAAGGGAGTGGTTTGCGTGAACTTGAGACAATTATCAGAACATGTCTATCAATGTGAATTTGAGCTTGATGTGCCTCTTCGTATTCCGGTTCATACCTGGTTTATCAAAGATGGTGATGATGTTTATATTGTTGATACGGGAATAGAACGTTTTGCTGATGCTCAAATTAGGGCAGCGTTAGCGATCGGCAATCCAAAAGCCATTTTGCTTACCCATGGCCACAGTGATCATATCGGAGGTGCATCAAAATGGTTAGAGAGATTTGATATTCCGATTTATGCCCACCAGAAAGAACTTATATATATCAATGGAGAAGCGCCTTATCCGAACAAAAATGAAGTGGAGAACACAGGGGTAGCCCATATTGTCCAGCCGCTGACGGAGCAAACGCTTGCTCACCTGCCTCTGAAATACTATTTAACACCTGGCCATTCTCCGGGGCATGTCGTGTATGATCATAAAATCGATCGTACGCTATTAACGGGCGACCTTTTTATCACAAGTAAGGAGGATTTACACCCACCTATAAGAAGATTCAGTGTTGATATAAATGAGAACATCGATAGCGGCTCAATCATAGATCAAATCAAACCAACGCTCATTTGCTCTTCACATGGCGAAGAAATTCTTTATAACGAAGAATTGTATAAAAACTATGTGGTAAGGTATAGGGATTAATGGAAGTCAAAAACATAAGCTGAAAATTCTTCAGCATGGTGAAGCCCTCGATCCGATTTACTCACATCTGTTACTCAAAAAGAAAAAATGGCAGCTGCCTGCCGCGGAGGCTTTTGCGGAGCTTGTTTTACATTCGATTCATGAGCAAAAGGAGTGAGTGTCAGGCTCACTCCTTTTCTATTTAAATTGCGGCTGTGAGCTTTGGTTTTACAAATTTCATGAAAATCCCTCTGACTAATGGGCCCATAATCAGTAATTGCAATGGATAGGCCAGGATGAAATTTTTCAACACAATCATAAGATAAGCACTGAAGAGGCCGTCCCCGTTCAGCCCATTTGCTAGAACCGCTGTCACTAAACCGAACACAGACATACAAAGTACCATGCCAATCACCATACAAGTTGACATGGCAAGGATGACATAAATTTTTTTAGTCTTGTCGAACGGCATGCGGAATGCAATCTTCTTGGCGAGGGGGCCCACTAACAGTAAATCTAACAGGAGGGCGACCATAAAACCGATGACCATTTCAAAAACGGTCATCAGTGAAAAATCCTGAATGGCTCCGTTGATGATGGCATTGTAAATCGACATGACGCAGACCATTCCAAAACACATCATCACGCCAAATATAAGGCCTTCTTTTTTATTTGCTGGCATACAATCATTCCTTCTCTCCATAATCGATGATTAGTATACCAATGAACTGTTCATGCTCATAAGTGACAAAATTGTGAACAATCTATAGCGCAGAATCGTCTTGTTTTGTCATCAGCACATGCGGAATGCCGTCCAGCATAAATTCTTCTGATGCAGTCCGATAGCCGAGCTTTTCATAAAAGCCTGCCGCCTGTGTCTGGCCGTGCAGTTTGAAGGCAGAAATGCCTTGTTCTTTCACAATACGTTCTAATGCATCGACGATCACTTTTCCCAAACCGAATTTGCGGTAAGACTTCAGAATGCAGATTCGTTCCAGTTTCCCCGTGTGGCCAACGATACGGACACGTGCAGTGCCAACAGGTACATTCTGATGATAAGCCAGGATGTGCTGGCAATCACCGTGGAGTGTATCGAACTCATCGAATTCATCCGAAATGGGACAGCCTTGTTCCTCTACAAATACTGCCTTTCTGATTTCAAAAGCTGTATGTAAATCCTGTTCTGACGTGATTTTTTTGACATTCATGTTTGAATCCTCTCTACTCAGAAAAATGGCTGATCACATATTGTTTAAAGGTCTCAGCAACCGGTGATAAAAACCTGCCTTTTATCCAGGCAATTCCTATGACACGCTGACATTCCGGCCAGCTGACGCGGATTTTGGTGATTTTGCTTTGGTCTAAGCCTTTCAGGTCTGGGAGAATAGATATGCCCAGTCCGGCTGCCACAAAACCTGCGGCAGTAGCTGCTTCTTCTCCTTCAAACATAATGTTCGGCTGTATATCGGCCTTCTCAAACAGCTCATCGACCGTCATCCGAAGCGCATAGCCCTTTTTCAATAAAATAAAACGCTCCCCGGCAATCTCATTCAGGGTAATGCTTTCGCGACTGGCTAATGGGTGATCATTTGGCACAAATACAAAGAGTTCTTCACTCCACAGCTTGATCCATTGGATCGGATTTTCAGGCTTAATCGAAGCGAGGAGACAGAGGTCCAGATCCCCGGATTTTAATCGTTCAAGCAGCCAATAAGAGTGGTTTTGCTTCAGCTGGAAGGAAATGTTGGAGTATTCCTGCTGAAAGGAGCCGATGAGATCGGGCACGAGCGTGGTGCCTAATGTATGTAAAAAACCGAGAGAGACTACGCCTTGGTCTGGCTTTAATAAGGCTTGGATTTCTTCTTTTCCTTCGGTGTACTCCTTCATCATCGCCTGAACCCGCCGCAAAAAAATGTGTCCGTATTGATTTAAGCTGATGGATCGTCCTTGCCTGTCAAATAGCGGCACACCCAAATGATTTTCCAGCCTGGCGATAGAGCGTGAAAGCGCAGGCTGTGTGATGGAGAGGCTTTTTGCGGCTTTCGTGACGTGCTGCATTCGGGCCAGTGTTTGAAAATATTCAAGTTGTTCCCATTCCAATTATCATCCCTCCTTTATTACATATAAGCATGAAAATGATATTTTATATGCATTATACAACATATATCAACGGTGCTAAGATAGTAATATAAACAGACTCGAGGATGTTTGAATTCGGAAGAAATAAAGGATGATTGTTTATGAATGGCAGTGCTCCACTACATGGTGAGGGACCGATAAAGTCCCGATGACATACATTCGAAAAGGCACACCGGTTTTTCGAAAAATTACGTTTGCTTTCTTCGCTGCGGGTTTCAATACATTTGCGATTCTATATTGCGTACAGCCGCTCATGGAGGAATTCACGCGGGAATTTCATGTAACGCCTACTGCGGCGAGTCTTTCTTTATCTGTTACCACAATGCTGTTAGCTGTGAGCATGCTTGTCTTTGGTTCATTATCCGAGGTGTGGGGACGCAAGCCTATTATGGGTATTTCCATGCTGGCCGCATCGGTTCTCTGTCTGGCATCGGCCTTCAGTCCGAACTTTCATACACTGCTCGTATTGAGAACCGTTCAAGGCGTTGCGCTCGCAGGCCTTCCGTCGATTGCGATGGCTTATCTTGGGGAAGAAATTGAACCCGGAAGTCTTGGATCAGCGATGGGGCTATATATCAGTGGAAATGCAATCGGCGCCGTTTTCGGAAGGATCGTTTCCGGGCTCCTGAGCGAGTACTTGAATTGGCATATGGCGATGGGATCAATTGGTGTCATTAGTTTGATTGCTAGTGTTATATTTTTTATGAATTTGCCGCCATCCAGGCATTTTACGCCAAGAAAATTGAAGCTCGGGAAATTGGGAATGTCTCTGATCAGCCACTTGAAGGACCGAAAACTATTCAGCTTGTTTCTCATTGGTTTTTTGCTGCTCGGAAGCAATGTTGCCTTGTTTAATTACATTGTGTATGTGCTGTTGGGCCCGCCGTATTCGCTTAATAAAGCATTTGCCAGCTGGATATTTATTGTGATGATTGTAGGCATTTTCAGCTCGTCTTTTATTGGAAGAATGGTTGATCGATATGGCTATCCAAAAATACTGGTGATGAATATTTTCATCGTCATTGCAGGTGCTTTATTCACGATAAACAGTATGCTGGCAGTGAAAATTCTGGGGATTGCCCTCTTTACATTCGGTTTTTTCGGCGGACATTCAGTTGCCAGCAGCTGGGTGGGCAGGAGAGCCCTTCATAACAAAGCACAGGCTTCATCGCTGTATTTGTTCTTTTATTACGCCGGTTCAAGTGTTTGCGGAACAGTCGGAGGGCTATTCTGGTCTGCTTTTCACTGGCTGGGCGTCGTCGGTATGATCACCTTCATGCTGCTGGTTGCGTTATGGCTGTCGGGATACTTGGCAAGAAGTGTGAAAATGTCGGATAAAAGGAACGAAAAAGGATTGAATTGATCAGTAAAAAAGGACCGTTAGCGGGTCCTTTTTTATTTCCAATGGGCAGGGGTTCGTACAGACAGCGGCAGCTTTGTATTCGAATCGCCGTTGGCGGCGTTCACCTGTGCCTGTGTCAGAAAGATGCTCCCGGTCAGGTCGGCGCCGCTGAGATCAGCGTCTCTCATATCTGCACCGATAAAGTCTGTCATTCTCAAATCGGCATTTCTCAGATCGGCGGCTATGAGCAGCGCCCCTCTTAGATTTGCTCCTCGCAGATCAAGCCCTTTCAGTTTCGCGCCGATCAGGACACTTCCCCGGCTGACCTTTTTCGGGAGTTTTGGATGGCGGGCTTGGGCACGCACCAGCTCACTTGTTTTTAACAGCCATTCATTGACCTCAGCTCGATGCTCGTCCACCTGCAGTGTCAGCAAGCGTTCTTTGCTGAGTCTGGTGAGCCTTTCTATTTTTTCGAAACTGGTTCTCAGTTCAGGATGAATCGGCTTGGCTATATCTATAGAAAGAGCTTCATGTAAATACCAGAGCATTTCGTGCAGCTGCTGCATGATAGGAAAAACGTCAAACATCTGGTTGGCCGTTTCGGGGCTGTTTCGCCAATCCTTTCCCTCATAAGTGATTTGGGATACTTTTTGGCCGGCGCCAAAGCATTCATATGCAGAGCAGCCTCGAAATCCTTTTTCTCTGAGATCTTTATGTATAGAACATTGATAGTTTGATTGTAAGTTGCGGCAAGGCGTGCCCCCGTCTTTATCAAAAGCAAAATCTGCCGACTTCGCATAAGGCAAGGCGACACAGCACAGGCCAAAACAGTGCTGGCAATCCGCACTTAAATCATGATGTATATTGTCATGTAACGTTACTTCCGCAGACAATAATGTTCACCCCTTCACTTGGGTACTTTGTTAAATATATCTATTTGATTATATAGGAAAAAAGGATACTTTTCATTTTGTTTTCAAGGTTTCAGTGGTCTAGCGATGTATAATATATCCAATCATGATGATTGGGGGAATTCATTTGGAACAGCAATTGAAAGACATCATCTCTGCGTGTGATTTGGCAATCCAAAATGAAGATTTTGATACACTGATGAATTATTATTCGGAAGATGCCGTTTTAGTTGTGAAGCCGGGCATGATCGCGCGAGGCAAGGAAGAAGTCAAAAAAGCGTTTATCACGATTGCGAACTATTTCAATCATCATATTGTCCCGACACAAGGGAAAATGATCCTGTTGGAAGCAGGTGACACGGTACTCGTTCTTTCTCAGACACTGCTTGATTCGGATAAAAAGGACTCCGAGTATGCGATGGAAAGAAGGGCGACCTATGTATTTAAGAAGAATGCGCAAGGCGAGTGGCTTTGTGTAATCGATAATTCATATGGTACGGATTTAATTGGTGTGTAAGATATGTCTTTGATGTGCCATTCCTGCATATAATGATTCATTCAGCTGATTAGGGAAGGTGACACAATTGAATGTGTATGACATCAGAATGGCTCCTTATTGGTTTTATGAAAGCAGAGGACTTGTTCAACATCCATACGTATTTCGGCAGCCTGTCTCCTCACGTGCAATCATTGCATCTACCCGCGGCGATGTAACGGGAGACGGCGTTATTGACGAGATCTTTCTAACTGGAAATCAAATGCCCGGCAGCCCGTTATGGAGAAATATCACATTGGTGATCCGTGATGGCAGAACCCATCAGGAGCAGCAGATTCAGCTTCAAAACAATATGGGATACAATCCGTCACTTTTTCTGGGGGATATGACAGGCGACAAGATTGAGGATGTGGCAGTGGTAATAGATACAGGGGGAAGCGGCGGTGCTATTTATGCATACGTGTTTGCCTATCTAAACAGGCAGTTTCGGCGAATTTTCAATTCAGATGTATTGAATGATGAATTAAAGTACAGTGTGAGGTATCAAAATCAATATAAAGCGAGCGTCATCAGTCATCAGCAAAACGAAATATATATCCTCGACCTTACTTACAAAGGCAGGGAATATTTGAATGAGATTTATAACAGCCAAGGTGTGTTAAAAATGCCGATAGAAGGATGGGTGAATCCTTTATCGGGCTTGTATCCGGTTGATTTTGACAGAGACGGCGTATACGAATTATTGGCGTACCAGCGGATAGCGGGAAGGTATAACGCCGACTCATTGGGATATGTTCAAACCGTATTGAAATGGAACGGACGGCGTTTTGCCGTTGACCGGCAGAATGTTTCGATTGTTGGCGGTGCTGTCTCGTAATCCTGATGGCTGTCACCCTATAAAGGGTGACAAAACACTACAGGTGTTCTGCAACGACAACCAAATAATAAGATAAACCGGTTTGCTGCTCTTCTAACATTCCTCTATGGAAATCATCTTGCATAAAAAAACGTGTTTGTTTTACGTAATCTTCTTTACTTGTCGGATGCCCGTTCTGATTTAGGAACTTAAGATGATTCATGACATGCTCTTGCACGGAAGGGTCATGATACGTTACACCATTTCTTAAAAAATCAGCCATCCTATCAAGAAAATGTTTAGCCTCTATTGCCATTTTGTTCATTTCATCGACATTGATTGTATGTGTATCCAATTCAAAATCGTAACGCTCTTTTAAATACCCATTTTGTTCTGCTAAAGATTGTTTCCATTCTTCAGCGCTTTCAAATCCTTTAAACATTACCTTATGATCCATGTTTTCACCTTTTCTCGTGTATTCTAAAGATGTGTTGACTGTTTGAATGAGACGCTGATACTTTTCAATTTTCTTTTCAAACAGCTTTTTTTGTTTTTCTAATGTACTTGTTCTTTCAGCATCCTCATTTAATAATCTTTTGATTTCTGACAAAGGAATATCTAATTCTTTGTAAAAAAGGATTTCCTGCAGTCTTTTTAGTTCTTCAGCACCATAGTACCGATATCCGGCTTCGCTTATTTCCTTTGGGGCTAGCAAGCCGATTTTGTGGTAATGATAAAGCGTTTTGATTGTGACATTCGCAATATTGGATAGTTCTTTTACTGTTAATTTCACCATCGGACTCCTCCTTTCTTCTTTCACTATGAGGCCTTACCTTTGGTTGGAGTCAAGGATAAAATGGTGGTGTTTTCGTCCGAAGACAGCCTAGTGAATGTGGGAGAAAGAAAATAACACCTGGCGGATTCAAAGAAAAGAGTGCTTTTCAGCAAGCACTCTTCATTCCAGTTTAATTCGTTTTACATCCCCTAATACAAACACATAAAAAACCAATCCCAGCAACAGCACAAAACCAGCTACCAGAAAGCTGAGGGTAAAGGAGCCTGTCACATCAAACAAATACCCTGTCAGTGACGCAGCAATAATGCCTCCGAACAGGTTGTTTGCGAGATTCACCATGGAGCTCAGCATGGATACGGAACCGATCGGCGCGAGTTCTGCGGAGATGGACCAGCCGACCGGAGCGGTTGCTGAAATTCCGGCGAGTCCGATGGAAATGCAAATAATGGCTACGGTAATATTGTTCGTCAGAATGGAGCCTAAAAAGAAAAAGCCAAAGCTCATTCCGACTATGATTACGGTTCGGTACACCTTGGTGTTAGGATAGCCTTTCTTAATAAAATAATCGACGAGCCAGCCGCCGACGGCAATTCCGGAAATGGTTGAGATCAGCCACGGCACTGCCGTAAATAAACCGGACGACATGAGATCCATACCGTATGTATGTTTAAAGAAAGTCGGAAGCCAGGTGAGCAGCAGGTTGAATGTATACCCGTACCCTGTAAATCCGATCATTAAGCCCCATACTTTCCGATTGGTGAAAAGCTTTTTTAAAAGCGGGCCCGTTTTGTAAGGGATTTGCTCTGTTGTAATGGCATTGTGTTTTTGAATATAGTTTAGTTCACTTTTAGAAATGCGTTTGTGCCGTTCAGGCTGTTCATAATACTGCCAGAAAAAGATCGTAAACAGCACATTGATGCATCCAATCGTCAAAAAAGCGACACGCCAGTCAAATGTTGTGACAAGAAAAGCGACCAATGGCGCGCCGATTACATTTGAAAACTTGGCGGCCGAATCGAACAGTGAGTTTGCCAATCCCCGCTCACTTGGAGGAAACCAGAGAGCGGTTGCTTTAGAGGCAGCAGGGAACGCAGAGGCGCTCGTCAGCCCAATGAGAAACCGGAACAGATACAACAGCAATTTTCCTTGCAAAAAAGCAAGAAGGATCGTTAAAAAGCTCCATATTGTCATTCCAACCCTCGTGACCCATGCGACCCCAAAACGGTCCAGCAAACTTCCGACAGGCAGCTGCATCAGTGTATAGGAATAGGTGTAAATGGAAAACACGATGCCGAGTTCAGTTGCAGTAAGGTGAAACGAATCTTGTATCGCAGGGGCCGCTACCGAGATGGCCACTCGGTCAAAATAATTAAGAATAATAATGCCGCTAAGTAACGAAGATATGTACCATCTGGTATGCCCAGGCCGTTTCACGCGCTCTTGACTCATGATGAAAACCTCCTCTGTCATAGCATGATCTCCTGATAGAAAAACCATTCAAATTTTAAATACCACAGCGCGCTTTTATATAAACGGCAGGAATTTGACTGGAACAGATCGGTGCTTTAGAATGAAAGTAATAAAAATGAACACTCCAAAGGGGAGTAGCTTTCACAGTAAAGTCGTCATTACGGGACAAGTTGTCCTCGGCTTTGCTGGCAATCTCATTGTTAGCGAGACCTTTGCCAAATCTGATTTGGTGAAGGTCTTTTTGTTTCAGGAACTTCACCAAATTGGTGGAGTTTTTTCATTTTTATCAAAAAGGGAGAGGAGCATCAGAATGTCTAAGCTGAAAAAGTGGCTGAAGCGTGAATTGGTGAGGAAAGGGCTGCCGTTAGCGAAAGAGAAAGTGATTCCGATCTTAAAAGAAAAAATGAAAAAGAAACGATGAGGGGGCTGAAGATGAAGATCATTTTGACAATACTTGCCGGAGTGGGACTTTTGAGTGCAGGCGGATGTGGCATGCTTGATCAGGTGAACGACGGATTGAACTATACGAGTGAAGCAGCTGGTTATGTGGAGAAGGTGAAGACATTTGCAGAGGAAGCGCCTGAATTGGCTGAGAAAGCTGTAAATGACACCGAGGCGAAAGAAAAACTTGAAGCGCAGCTTGAGTCGATTCAGAAGGCTGCCGCTGATTTTAATGAATTAACGCCGCCTGATGCCGCAGCGGAGATTCATCAAACCATTCAGGAACATAACGAAACCTTGCAGAAAAGCGCTGAAGAGGTGTTGAAACAAGCAGAGGAAGGCAAGGTATCGCTTAAAGAATTGGAGCAGTCAGACCTGGTCCAAAACGCAAAGCAAATTACTGATGTGATGGGACAAATTGAGAAGCTGGGTGAATAAGAAAAAGCATCCCGACAAGGGATGCTTTTTGCTTATTCAGCCATTGCGTCTGTTAAGACAGGAACGACTTGTTTTTTACGGGAAACAACGCCTTTTAAGAGGGCTGTGTTGTTTTCTAATGTAACGTTGAACGCTTTTTCCACTTTCGCTGCTTCGTTACCGATTGCAAGAGCAAGTGAATCATTTTCTAAGATATCTGTGATAACGAGAAGGAACAGATCAAGATTCTTCTCAGCCACAACTTTTGAGATCACAGCTTCTAATTCAGCTTGGCGTTTTTTCACATCTTCAATGTCCACTGTGTTTACTTGTGCGATTTCGACTTTCTTGCTGCCAAGCGTAAATTCTTTCGCATCAAGAGAAATGAGCTCTTCCACTGTTTTTTTGCTTAGATCAGCGCCTGCTTTCAACATGTTCAAGCCGTATTCTTCAGCATCTACGCCAGCGATCTCCGCAAGCTCTTTTGCTGCTGCTACGTCTTGGTCCGTGCAAGTTGGAGATTTAAATAACAGGGAATCAGAAATGATCGCAGACAGCATAAGGCCGGCAATTTCTTTCTCGATTTTCACGTTATTCTCTTTGTACATTTTGTTTAAGATGGTAGCCGTACAGCCTACAGGCTCAGCACGATAGTAAAGCGGCTCAGCTGTTTCGAAGTTAGCGATGCGGTGATGGTCGATAACCTCTAAAACCTGAACCTCTTCAATGTCTTTGATGCTTTGCTGGCGTTCGTTATGGTCAACCAGGATAACGCCGTTTACTTCGTTTGCAGCTGTTTCAACAAGACGCGGGCTTTCTTGTTTGAAATAGTCAAGCGCGTATTGTGTTTCGCCGTTGACTTGTCCGAGACGGACAGGCTCAGCATTGAAGCCGAGTTTGTTTTTCAAATCAGCATAAGCAATCGCAGAACAAATCGTATCTGTGTCTGGGTTTTGGTGTCCGAAAATAAGTATCTTTTCCATGATAGCTCCTATCCTTTTTTTAAGTAGTGTAATCTTTATATAGTTTAACACGTCTTGCTGCAGGTGTAATCATGCAAACCCTTAAAAATTGATGTGAATAAGAAGCATTTTCTTTGAGCTAGGGAGAAAAGGTGTGTAAAATACTGGGTAGCTTAGTTGCAAAATGTAATGTAGTATCAAAAAAGGTACTATTGGAGGGTCAAGAATGAGTGGAAAAAAGAATATATACCCGAACAAAGAAGGCTGTCCAGTTGAATTTACTCTAGATGTCATTGGCGGAAAGTGGAAAGGAATTCTTTTTTATCACATGATAGATGGCAAGAAACGATTTAATGAGTTTCGGCGAATCTGCCCGAGTATTACTCAAAGAATGCTTACTCTTCAGCTGAGGGAGCTGGAAGCGGACGGCATCGTGCATCGTGAGGTTTATCAACAGGTGCCGCCCAAGGTTGAGTACTCTCTGACGGAATTCGGGCGAACGCTTGAACCGATTGTTTTGCAAATGAAAGAATGGGGAGAATCCAACAGAGACGTGCTGGAATCTTATCGTTCGAACGGTTTACTGAAGGATCAGCAAAAATAGCAGCAAAGGGAACTCCTTTGCTGCTTGTTTTATTTCATTGAAATGGCTCTGTTGGCGTTTCTGACATCGTTTTTCAACAGTTCAGAAAGGTTGTAAGACGGATAATATCCATGCTGATACATGTATCGATAAACTTGGGCGTGCAGCTGGATGGCAGCATTCAGCTGTTTGACCAGTACGTTTCTTAATTGAGGTGTTGCTGTTTCTGTAATTGCGATGGCATAGCTGCGGACAGATGTTTTGGCAAAACCGAGCAGATCACCGCTGTAAAATGGGTTATCTGCGCGTTCTTCTTCCTCATCCTCTCTGTGCGGAGCCTGTGGAAAGAACGGAAGAAGCTCTCTCAAATTTTGCTCAACGCCCTGAATAGACACGTTATAAAGCTGTCTGAGCTGAGGGTCTTTTACTTCTCTTATCATTTTCTTCAGTTTAATGAGTCCGTTTGATTGAAAAGCAACCAGCTCGTGCATTTCTAATGTTTCATGCCAAGCCAATGTTCTGCGTTCATCCATGTGAAAATTCTCCTTTATCGATCAGATTCCATATCAGCATATGCCCAACGCTCAATGTTGTTCATGATGTTTTGAAGTTTATAAAAAGGGAAATTCACCTTATATAGGATACGGGTTGAGAACATGCACAAAGAGGTGAAACACAATGTGGGACATGATAAAGAACTTTTTCTTGTTTAGCAGCGGCGTTCTGCAAGCAACAACCCTTTTACTGGTGATCTTAATTTTTATGTATGTCAGAAAAACGAAAAAGAAAAACAAGGAATCTTCTGGCTTTATGGATGATAAACATTAATTGTGATGGGCATTCTTTTCAAAGAATGTCTTTTCATTTTTTATGTTTCACATGAAACATTAGCGTCATTTTACTTGCGATTTGGACTTATGTTAAAATATAAAAGTAAAATTTAGAGATGATATAAAAACATTCGGTGCAACGTATGTTGCAGCGATGAAAAAGAGCAGTCGTTTATGCTGCTCTTTTCTATTCGTATGTTCAGGATGATACGAGGTGACTAAGTGAAACAAACGAGAGCTTTAATGGAAGGTGCTATTTTAATCAGTCTGTTTGCGATCATCACGCTTCTGGTCGTTTATGTTCCTGTGATTGGAACAATTCTGTTATTTGCACTGCCGCTGCCAATGATCTTGTATACGATCAGACATGGATTGAAGCTAGGGATATGGATGGGCGCTGTCAGTCTTCCGGTTGTTTTTATTGTCGGGTCCTTTAACGGGCTTATTGTAGCTTTTATGTCAGCTTGCGCCGGCATTGCCATGGGACATTTTTTCAAAAGGAAAGAGCCCGGGCACGCCATTATTTCGGGCGCTCTTATTTATATGCTTAGTATTGTCTTCTATTTTGTGATAAGCATTCAGTTTTTGGGTATCAATATCATTGATGAGGCGATGACACAATACCGGCAATCTCTTGATATGGTAGAAACTGTAGCGAAGCAGTCGGGCAATGCTGGACAGTTTGAGAAGCAATTAAAACTGATGGAAGAACAATTGGGTATCGTTCAATATCTTTTTCCAACAGCTATTGTGATGGTAGGAGTTATTTTTTCTTTCCTCAGTTACCTTATCGCTAAGCCGCTCTTAAGGCGATTCTCCCCCGATATTCCTAATCTAAAGCCTTTTAGAGAGTTGAAGTTTCCGCAAAGTGTTGTAGTACTGTATTTGATTATTGTCATGCTTTCATTTTTGCCTTTAGAAAAAGGCCAAATGCTGTACTCTATCGCTTTAAATGGGGAGTTTATACTCGGGTTTCTGATTTTCATCCAAGGTTTATCATTTATCTTTTTCTATTGCCATAAGAAACAATATCCAAAGGCTGCGGCTGTGATTGCTGTCATACTTGGATTTGTGCATCCGGTCTTCATGGCAGCCATTCGCATTTTAGGCGTTTTAGATATGGGCTTTCATATAAGGAATAAGGTGAAGTGAACATGAGTTTTACTCACATGGTGGGGAGTGATAGAAATGCCAAGCTTTTATGAAAAACCGCTGTTTCGGTATCCCATCTATGCATTGATTGCTCTGTCAATTATTACAATCCTCATCAGCTTTTATTTTAACTGGATATTAGGAACCGTCGAAGTGCTGCTGCTGGCAGTTATTTTGTTTTTTATTAAGCGTGCTGATTCTCTTATTCGACAAGAGATTGATGCTTATATTTCTACGTTGTCCTACAGGTTGAAAAAAGTCGGTGAAGAGGCATTGATGGAAATGCCGATTGGAATCATGCTTTTTAATGACCAATATTATATAGAATGGGCAAATCCGTTTCTTTCCTCTTGCTTTAATGAAAGCACTTTAGTGGGGAGATCACTTTACGATACTTGTGAATCGGTAGTGCCGCTTATCAAACAAGAGGTGGAATCGGAAACGGTTACATTGAATGACCGCAAGTTTAGGGTTGTCATCAAACGGGATGAGCGTCTGTTATATTTCTTTGATGTAACAGAACAAATTCAGATTGAAAAGCTATATGAAAACGAAAGAACCGTCCTGGCATATATTTTCCTTGATAACTATGATGATGTGACACAAGGATTGGATGACCAGACGAGAAGCACGATGAACAGCCAGGTGACATCTTTGCTGAACGCTTGGGCGCAGGAGTACGGGATCTTCTTGAAAAGGACGTCTTCAGAACGCTTTATCGCTGTACTTAATGAACACATCTTAACTGAACTCGAAAATTCGAAGTTTTCGATTCTTGATGAAGTGCGGGAAAAAACCTCGTTTGACGGTGTAGCGCTGACGTTAAGCGTCGGTGTCGGGGCTTCAGTCTCTTCCCTGAAAGAACTTGGCGATTTGGCGCAATCCAGCTTGGACTTAGCACTGGGACGCGGCGGAGACCAGGTAGCCATTAAGCTGCCAAACGGCAAGGTGAAGTTTTACGGCGGTAAAACAAACCCAATGGAGAAACGAACAAGGGTGCGGGCCCGCGTGATTTCTCACGCCTTAAAGGAAATCGTCACCGAAAGCAGCAATGTGATTATCATGGGGCATAAATTCCCCGACATGGATTCTATCGGCGCAGCGATCGGGATTTTAAAGGTGGCTCAGGCAAATAACAAAGATGGTTTTATCGTGATTGACCCAAATCAAATCGGATCAAGTGTGCAGCGTTTGATTGGGGAAATCAAAAAATATGAAGAACTGTGGTCAAGATTTATTACGCCTGAAGAAGCAATGGAAATTTCCAATGATGACACACTGCTTGTGATCGTTGATACACATAAGCCGTCACTCGTCATGGAGGAACGGCTGGTCAATAAAATTGAACATATCGTGGTCATCGACCATCACCGAAGAGGTGAGGAGTTTATCAGAGATCCGCTGCTCGTTTATATGGAACCATACGCTTCTTCCACAGCGGAATTGGTGACAGAGCTGCTTGAATATCAGCCGAAGCGCTTAAAAATCAATATGATTGAAGCAACAGCCCTATTAGCTGGTATAATAGTGGATACAAAGAGCTTTTCTCTCCGCACGGGCTCGCGGACTTTTGATGCGGCTTCTTATTTAAGGGCAAAAGGCGCCGACACGGTGCTGGTGCAGAAGTTCCTGAAAGAAACCGTTGATTCCTATATTAAACGGGCGAAGCTGATCCAGCATACGGTCCTCTATAAAGATAACATAGCGATTGCTTCTCTTCCTGAAAATGAAGAGGAATACTTCGATCAAGTGCTGATTGCGCAGGCTGCCGATTCGCTGCTGTCGATGAGTGAGGTTGAGGCTTCATTTGCGGTGGCGAGACGGGATGAACAAACGGTTTGTATCAGTGCGCGGTCGCTTGGCGAGGTAAATGTTCAGATCATCATGGAGGCCCTGGAAGGCGGAGGGCATTTAACAAATGCGGCGACTCAGTTGTCCGGCATTTCAGTTTCTGAAGCGCTGGAACGGCTGAAGCACGCCATAGATGAGTATTTTGAGGGAGGCGTACAGAGATGAAGGTTATTTTCTTACAAGATGTAAAAGGAAAAGGAAAAAAAGGCGAAGTCAAAAACGTAGCAGACGGTTATGCGCATAACTTTCTAATTAAAAAAGGCCTCGCGGTTGAAGCGAACGCGTCAAACATCAGCGCGCTAAACGGACAAAAGCAGAAAGAGAAAAAAGAAGCCATTGCTGAGCTTGAGCAGGCTAAGAGCTTGAAAGAGACATTAGAAAAACTGACTGTTGAGCTTAGCGCAAAATCAGGTGAAGGCGGCCGTTTATTTGGTTCAGTGACAAGCAAGCAAATTACTGAACAGCTCCAAAAAGACCATAACATTAAAGTAGATAAGCGGAAGCTTGAACTGCCGGACGGCATTCGTGCATTAGGATATACAAACGTGCCTGTGAAGCTGCATCCTGAAGTGCAGGCTGTGTTAAAGGTACATGTAAAAGAAGAAGCTTAATAGAAAAGAGGCTTGGATGAATCCAAGCCTCTTTTTTTATTCCACGAGATAAAGAGTTTGCTGGCTTTCTCCGCCAGGTCCTCTTAGCATTCCCTGCACGCTGTTTGTGCTGCTGGAGGAACCGCTGTACTCGTCAGATGTTATTTCTTTTCCGTTTTTCTTAATCCAGGAAACAAGTTCGCTGTTGCCTGAGTTGTTTTCTGACAGAAGGAAGTATTTCACTTTGCCTTCTTTGATCAGTTTTTTCAGTTCCGACACAGTCAGAATGGGATCCGTGCCGTTAAATCCGCCCATTGCCATAACAGATTCATTTTCGTAAATGATGTATGGCGCAGCTGTTACGGTTGTCAAAGTAGCAAATAAATATTCTTCGCCGGTATTGTGTTTTCTCAGATAGGACAGGAGCCCGCTGTCGACCTCTGAAGAGAACATGTTCCCGCCGTTTGCTGAGCCTTTGAGCTGCGGGCCGGATTCAGGAAGGACGCTGTTGCCACCGTATAGAAGCGGCGTTGCTGACCAGTAAACAGGTGTGAGAAGCAGAACGCACAAGCTGATGATGGTCAGCTGCTTACTGAACGGATGGCTGCGTTTAAGCATCAGAAGTGCAAGGGAGATGCCCAGTCCTAAGAGCCCCAGGGCATACATCCATACACTGCTGATTTGGCTTGTATAAGCGCTCAGAATATACACCTGGAACACGGCTGTGATCAGAACGGCTGCCGGCAGAAGATAGCTGGACCAGTCTTTATTATTTTTGTATAAGCGGTGCATCGTATACCATCCGATACCAGAAAGGGCGGCAATCGGCGGTGCCAGCATAATCAAATAATACTGGTGGAAGAATCCTGCGATGCTGAAGAAACCAGCCACGGGAACAAGCCAAGCCGCCCAGAATAGTGTTTCTTTCATTTCAGCAGCATGTCCGCGGCGATCACGGTACCAGCTGACGATTGCGCCCAGTAATCCGATCAATGAGAATGGAAGCATCCAGCTGATTTGGCCGGAAAGTGCTGATTGGAAAAGACGAAGCGGTCCAGGATCACCGGTGCCGAACATATTCATGCTTTTTCCGCCGCCAGGCCCTCCATTTCCAGGCCCGTTGCCGCCTGTGGGAGGTGTGCCTCCGCCTCCATTGAGAGCGCCGGTTTGTCCGTTAGGCGGCTGAGGCGCCTGTGAATGGTTTCCGAATGATTGATTTCCGTTCTGAGAAAAAGATGAACCGTTGCCATTTGGCGCTTGCATGTTGTCTTGATTCTGCATGTTCCCTCCGCCAGCAGCATTCATATCACCCTTTGCAAGGCCCGTAGTTTGCCCAAGCAGACGCTCTGTGCCGTTGTAGCCAAAGGCCAGTTCTAGCACTGAGTTAGTCTGGCTGCTTCCTACATAAGGCCGGCTTGAGGAAGAGGCTGAATCCACTGCAATCGCCCATGAGAGTGAAAGGCCTGTCAGAAGGACAAGAGACAGAAGCAGGGACCCGATTTTTTTCTTCAGAGAAACCCGAGATGCAATCAGGTAGAATAACACAAATGCAGGCAATACCATAAACGCTTGCATCATCTTCATATTAAAGGCGAGCCCAATCAGGGCAAATGCTGTCAGCAGCCAAACCAGCTTACCTTGTTTTACTGCCCTAAGCAGACAAGCTGAACCGAGCAATAAGGTAAAAACAAGCATGCTGTCGATATTGTTTGTCCGGCTGACAGCTACTGCGATAGGGATCAGTGCCATGACAAGTGCGGCAATGCGGGCCGCTCCAATTCCAAAAGTCGGCTTAATCATTCTGTAGAGAAGGAATACAGACCCAACTCCGGCAAGAGCCTGGGGAATGATGACACTCCACGTGTGAACACCGAAAATCAGTGCGAAAATCGTTTGAATCCATAACACGACAGGAGGCTTATCTACTGTCACAAATCCAGAAGGGTCAAATGACGCATAAAAGAAATTATGGAAGCTTTGCGTCATGCTTTTTACAGCCGCCAAATAGTACTGGTTCGCTGTATCATCCTGCCAAATGTGATACGTATTCAAAAAAGCTGCTCCCAGCAAAATAAAAATAAGGGCTGCGTCGAATCGTTTGGTTTTCATCGTTTTTCACCTCTTTATGGTGTCTCATTGTAAAAAACAAATATGAAAAACTTATGAATAAACCATAAATATTCAAAGAAAAAAGCGGAGATATTTTCCCCGCTTTTATGCTGAATTTCTTTGTTTTTCTGACTGAAAAATGTATCGATCTCGTCCGGCTCCCTGTCCAGCTGCTCCCATTACGATCAGGGCAGCAATGAGAAGCACAATCGGCATCGTCCAAGAATGCGTCTGGTCAAAGAGATAGCCGACAAAGATTGGCCCGACTGCTGCCAGCAGGTAGCCGAATGACTGAGACATGCCTGACAGCGCAGCGGCCTGTTGGGCATTTTCACTGCGGAGACCAATCAAAGTGAGCGCCAGACTAATGCTGGAGCCTTGCCCGATACCGATAATGATCATCCAGATGGCAAGCAATGTATGGCTTCCGCCCGCTAATAATCCGCAGAGGCCGATCAGATAAACTGAGGCCAGCGCCGCAACGATACCGCGCTGCTGTTTCACACGGTCAGCTAAAACTGGTGTCAGAAAAGTGGAAGGCAGACTCGCAAATTGCATGAGTGATACCATCCATCCGGCTGTTGCCGTATCAATCCCGTGTGAACGGAGAATTTCAGGAAACCAAGCGATGCTGCTGTAAAATAAAAACGATTGCAGGCCCATAAAGATGGTGACATACCATGCCATTTTGGAAGCCCAAATGGAACTGGATTGCAGCTTCATTGTCTGGTTTGCCGTATCTCGATGGCGCAGCTGAGGTATCCAGATCAGCAATGCAAGTAAAGCCAGCCCGCCCCATAAGAGAAAAGCCTGTTTCCATCCGCCATCCATCTGGGTCGCTAAAGGAACGCTGACACCCGATGCTAAAGCTGCGAATATATTCATTGATGTCGTATACAGGCTGATCATGATCCCTGGCTTTTCAGGGTATTTATGTTTGATTAAGCTTGGCAAAAGTACGTTACCAATCGCAATCCCGACGCCGATAAGTGCCGTTCCGAAAAACAAAGCGGCAGTATAGCCGGTAGAACGAGTCAAAACACCGATCAGCAGTATCACGAGACCTAGCCATAAAGTTCGCTCATTTCCGAGGCGCTGTCCAAGCTTAGGTGCAAGCGGAGAAAGAACTGCAAACGAAAGCAGCGGCAGTGCGGTCAAAAAACCGGCTGCCCCATTGGACATGTGCAGCTCTGCCCGGATAGAGCTGATGACCGGACCGACTGAAGTGATCGCGGGCCGTAAGTTAAAGGCGATAAAGATAATGCCGGTGATCAGCCAAAATGATTGGATTTTTTTATTATGTGGATGTGGCAAAGCAGTTACTCCTCTTTTCTAACATATACATGATATTATCCCGAAACAAGTAAGCAAGTATGTGAATGAAGGCTATGATTTGTCCTCTTTTTGCAGTTCAGCCATTTTGGCAAGCAGAATATGCTGAGGCATATGCATGATCTGTTCAAGCGGCAGATTCAAGGACTCTGCAAGCTTTTGTGCAGTTTCAGCAGAAATTTGCAAAGGTCTCACAAAAGATCCCTCCTCTCTTCTGTCCATTGTACAAGAATCAGATGTGAAATGTAAGAAGATGTCACAAAGGAATAGAGCAATCGGAAAATGACCGTTATAAAAGAGGTAAGGAGGGTTCTTATGCACGCACCGTTGTCTTTATTAAAACAAATGCTGAAGGAACACCAAATAGACACTGAAAAAGCTGTCACTTTCGAAGAATATATAGCAGTGAGGCTAAAGCTTCAGGAGCTGATGGGGAAATTTGCTTCGATCGGAGAGTGGGATCTGTATCAAAAAGCGGCAGATTTGATGATGCACATAGGCATCCAATGGATGAAATAAACCGATAACCGCTAAAAAACCCTCGCTGCAGCGAAGGCTTTCATTCATTAAAATGAGTGTTCTTCTTCCACATTTTTAAACTGGTCATAAATTACAAGCTTAGACGGACTGTTTTCCTTAGCCACCTGTTTGGCTTTTTCAATAGCGGCGTCTTTAGACGTATACAAAGCTGTCGGCGCTACATTCTCCACCTCAATAAACCAGCCGTCCGCATCAACATTAGGTGTAATCGCATATTTCTTTATCATCTTTCATTCCTCCCTCATGTTTTATTGCATTTTTCCCGCCTTGTTACTGTCCGAAACGATCCAATCTGCTAACTGAAAAAAACAGGAAACAGACAATTTTTCTATTTTTTTTCTGTAGAAATGGTAGAATGGAGGTTGGAGATTTTTTAATGAGAGGACGGTGCTTAGCATGACAGACCTTCTGAATGACCGGCTTCCTCCGCAAAATATAGAAGCCGAACAAGCCGTGTTAGGCGCTATTTTTTTACAGCCGTCTGCTTTAACACTGGCTTCAGAAGTATTGATTCCAGATGATTTCTATAGAATGTCCCACCAAAAAATCTATAATGCGATGCTGGTGCTCGGTGACCGAGGTGAACCGGTTGATCTGGTGACAGTAACATCAGAGCTTGCGAACACAGACCTGCTGGAAGAAGTAGGCGGCATTTCATATTTGACAGATATCGCAAACTCGGTGCCGACAGCGGCTAACATAGAATATTACGCGAAAATCGTTGAGGAAAAATCGATTCTTCGCCGATTAATCAGAACTGCGACAACGATTGCTCAAGACGGGTATACCCGTGAGGATGAGGTCGAGGATTTACTAAGTGAAGCGGAAAAAACGATTATGGAAGTGGCACAGCGCAAAAACACGAGTGCCTTCCAAAATATTAAGGACGTCCTTGTCCAGACCTATGATAATATCGAACAGCTTCACAATCGAAAAGGTGATATCACGGGGATTCCAACAGGGTTTACGGAGCTTGACCGGATGACTGCGGGTTTCCAGCGCAACGACTTGATCATTGTGGCTGCCCGTCCGTCAGTAGGGAAAACAGCCTTTGCCCTGAACATCGCACAAAACGTGGCGACGAAGACCGATGAGAGCGTAGCGATTTTCAGTCTTGAGATGGGTGCAGAGCAGCTCGTTATGCGTATGCTCTGTGCCGAGGGAAACATCAATGCCCAGAATCTCCGTACAGGTAACCTGACCGAAGAGGATTGGGGCAAGCTGACGATGGCAATGGGAAGCCTGTCGAACAGCGGGATTTACATCGATGATACACCGGGTATTCGGGTGAGTGAAATCCGTGCCAAGTGCCGCCGCTTGAAGCAGGAAAGCGGGCTGGGCATGATTTTGATCGATTACCTGCAATTGATTCAGGGAAGCGGTCGTTCAAAGGACAACCGTCAGCAGGAAGTATCTGAAATTTCCCGTGAACTGAAGTCGATTGCCAGGGAGCTGCAAGTCCCTGTTATCGCCCTTTCTCAGCTTTCCAGGGGTGTTGAGCAGCGTCAGGATAAACGTCCGATGATGTCTGATATCCGGGAATCAGGAAGTATCGAGCAGGACGCGGATATTGTCGCGTTCCTTTATCGTGATGACTACTATGACAAAGAAACCGAGAATAAAAATATTATCGAAATTATTATCGCCAAACAGCGTAACGGCCCGGTAGGAACCGTGTCTCTTGCGTTCGTAAAAGAATACAACAAATTCGTCAACCTGGAACGGCGTTTTGATGACGCAGGCGTTCCGCCCGGCGCATAAGCCCCAAGAGCTGCTCTTGGGGTTTTTTTTTCATTCGAAAGATGGAAGAAATACCGTTCGCTCAGCGGATGAAAATTTGAAAGCGTTTTAATAAAATGGTGCAAAAAGGAGATGGTAACAATATGGGAAAACGTTTTTCGTCTTTTCAAGCAGCACAAATCCGAATTGCGCGTCCTACGGGCCAGCTTGATGAGATTATTCGTTTTTACGAAGAGGGACTGTGTTTGAAACGAATAGGAGAATTTTCACAGCATAACGGGTATGACGGTGTCATGTTCGGCCTTCCTCATGCCGATTATCATTTGGAATTCACCCAGTATGAAGGTGGAAGCACTGCCCCCGTTCCCCATCCCGACAGCCTTCTTGTTTTTTATGTGCCGAATGCAGATGAACTGGCAGCGATCACTTCAAAGCTAAAGCACATGGGCTATCAAGAGGTCGAATCAGAGAACCCGTACTGGAGCAATGGGGGAGTGACGATAGAGGACCCGGACGGCTGGCGGGTCGTTTTTATGAATTCAAAAGGGATATCAGGCAAGTGATTCTTTCTTATGCTAAAGGGTGAAAGTTTCGCAAGCTTTTTATGACAAAACCGTGAGAAAACGCTTATAAAACGAATGAAAGCGAACGAATATAGATTTACAATAATTTAATGTTCGGATTTACAATTGACTTTCTGTTTCTTCACTGATAAACTTGATTTGTTTGAATAGAATCGTTTTGAAAGGTTAACGGAGGTGCACGGACATGTCTTCAGTAGTTGTAGTAGGTACGCAATGGGGCGATGAAGGAAAAGGTAAAATTACAGATTTCCTATCAGAAAATGCAGAAGTGATCGCCCGTTATCAAGGCGGAAATAACGCAGGGCATACAATCAAGTTTGACGGAATCACATATAAGCTTCATTTAATCCCGTCTGGAATTTTCTATAAGGATAAAACGTGTGTAATCGGAAACGGAATGGTTGTAGATCCGAAAGCATTAGTCACAGAGCTTGCGTATCTTCATGAGCGCAACGTGAGTACAGATAACCTGAGAATCAGCAACAGAGCTCACGTGATTCTGCCGTATCATTTGAAATTGGATGAAGTGGAAGAAGAGCGTAAAGGGGCTAACAAGATCGGCACAACGAAAAAAGGAATCGGCCCTGCTTACATGGATAAAGCAGCCCGCATCGGAATTCGCATCGCGGATCTGTTAGACCGTGACGCGTTTGCGGAAAAGCTTGAGCGCAATCTTGAAGAAAAAAACCGTCTTCTCGAGAAAATGTACGAGACAGAAGGGTTTAAACTTGAGGATATCTTAGACGAATATTATGAGTACGGCCAGCAGATTAAAAAATATGTTTGCGATACATCTGTTGTCTTAAACGATGCTCTTGATGAAGGGCGCCGTGTATTATTTGAAGGCGCACAAGGGGTTATGCTCGATATCGACCAAGGAACATACCCGTTTGTTACGTCATCTAACCCGGTTGCCGGCGGTGTCACGATCGGTTCTGGTGTCGGCCCAACCAAAATCAAGCACGTTGTCGGTGTATCAAAAGCATATACGACTCGTGTCGGCGACGGTCCTTTCCCGACTGAGCTGAAAGATGAAATCGGCGATCAAATCCGTGAAGTCGGACGCGAATATGGAACAACAACAGGCCGCCCGCGCCGTGTCGGCTGGTTTGACAGCGTTGTTGTCCGCCACGCCCGCCGTGTGAGCGGAATTACAGATCTTTCTCTGAACTCAATTGACGTCCTAACAGGAATTGAAACGTTGAAAATCTGTGTGGCATACCGCTACAAAGGCGAAATCATTGAAGAATTCCCAGCAAGTCTTAAGGCACTTGCTGAATGTGAGCCGGTATATGAAGAAATGCCAGGCTGGACTGAGGATATTACAGGTGCGAAGAGCTTGAGCGAGCTTCCGGAAAATGCGCGCCATTATCTTGAGCGTGTGTCTCAGCTGACAGGCATTCCGCTTTCTATTTTCTCTGTCGGTCCAGACCGCTCACAAACAAATGTCCTTCGCAGTGTGTACCGTGCGAACTAAATAGAATATGTCTGCAAGCCCCTATTTAAGGGGCTTGTTTTTGTTTGAAAGCCGCATATAAGTTGGTCTGAGAAAAAAATATGAAAAAAAACCAAAAAAGTTATTGCCACTTCTATTTGTTCGTGATATTATAAATCTCGTTGTTACGGAAACTGCTTCAATAGAGTACGAGATAAGAACTAGATCTAAGTCGTTTGCTCTATAGAAATTCCGACATCTTTAAGAGCCATTAGCTCAGTTGGTAGAGCATCTGACTTTTAATCAGAGGGTCGAAGGTTCGAGTCCTTCATGGCTCACCATTTCGTGAAGGCCCGTTGGTCAAGCGGTTAAGACACCGCCCTTTCACGGCGGTAACACGGGTTCGAATCCCGTACGGGTCATTGATTTACTTTAGCGTTATTGCTAAATTCCTTATTTGTCTGTGAGAGCTGACACGACAGCTCTCCGGGCAATTACTGTAAGGTCCGGTAGTTCAGTTGGTTAGAATGCCTGCCTGTCACGCAGGAGGTCGCGGGTTCGAGTCCCGTCCGGACCGCCATTTTACTTTACTTAGTAGAGAAAAATAAAACATTTGGCTCGGTAGCTCAGTTGGTAGAGCAACGGACTGAAAATCCGTGTGTCGGCGGTTCGATTCCGTCCCGAGCCACTTACCAAACGCATCTGCAATCGTAGGTGCGTTTTTTCTTTTAGGAAAAAGGCAAACATGAGGAGTGTTATAATAGAAGAAAAAGGGAGAACCGGCCCTGCGGCCGGTTCAAAGAAGAAGACGTCATTGATAAAGACGCACTCCGGTGAGGGGAGGTTTCAATAAAGTTATCTTTTTTAAAAAAAGTTGACCAGCATGACAATAGATAAACAACTGGCGATAAAGGTGAAACATGTGTTTTTTTTCTAAACCTTTATTTTTTTTATCTTTTGACCTTAAACCGTTATAATAGACAAGGACCCATTCTTTACATGGGCCATAAGTGATGAAACGAATGTTATATAGATGAAATGAAGTCATTCGGCAGGAGGAAAATCAAAATGATGGATAAAAAGATCCTTGTAGTAGATGATGAAAAACCGATTGCAGATATATTGGAATTTAACTTAAGAAAAGAAGGCTATGAAGTGCACTGTGCCCACGACGGAAACGAAGCCGTTGAAATGGTAGAAGAGCTTCAGCCTGATTTAATTCTTTTAGATATTATGCTCCCGAATAAAGACGGCGTTGAAGTATGCCGCGAAGTCAGAAAGAAATACGATATGCCAATCATTATGCTGACGGCTAAGGATTCAGAAATTGACAAGGTTATCGGGCTTGAAATCGGTGCCGATGACTATGTCACAAAACCATTCAGCACACGCGAGCTCTTGGCGCGTGTAAAAGCGAACCTGCGTCGCCAGCTGACGACAGCGCCTGCGGAGGAAGAGCCTTCCTCTAACGAGATTCATATCGGCTCTCTCGTCATCTTCCCTGACGCGTACGTTGTTTCAAAACGAGACGAAACAATCGAATTGACTCATCGTGAGTTCGAATTGCTTCATTATTTAGCAAAACATATCGGACAAGTGATGACCCGTGAACATTTGCTTCAAACCGTTTGGGGCTATGATTACTTCGGCGATGTCAGAACGGTTGACGTAACAGTCCGCCGGCTTCGTGAAAAAATCGAGGACAACCCGAGCCATCCAAATTGGATCGTCACACGCCGCGGTGTAGGTTATTACTTGAGAAACCCAGAACAGGACTAATGCCCATATGAATAAGGTTGGTTTTTTTCGGTCGATCCAATTTAAGATTACCTTGATTTATGTGCTTTTGATTATCATTGCCATGCAAATCATTGGTGTGTATTTTGTCAATCAGGTAGAGAAGTCGCTGATCAGCTCTTATGAACAATCGCTGAATCAGCGAATCGACAACCTTTCTTATTATATCGAACAAGAATATAAGAGCGATAACGACAGTACCGTCATAAAGGATGACGTCAGCCGTATTTTGAATGACTTCACGAAAAGTGATGAGGTTCGGGAAATTAGCTTTGTAGATAAAAGCTATGAAGTGGTCGGTTCTTCAAAGCCGTATGGTGAGGAAGTGGCAGGGAAACAAACGACCGATCTGATTTTCAAAAGAATTTTTTCTACCAAACAGTCGTATTTAAGAAAATATTATGACCCGAAAAGCAAAATCAGAGTTCTTATTTCCGCGAAGCCCGTCATGACTGAAAACCAAGAGGTTGTGGGCGCGATCTATGTTGTCGCGAGTATGGAAGATGTCTTTAATCAAATGAAGACGATCAACACGATACTGGCGTCCGGCACAGGTTTGGCACTTGTTTTGACGGCTCTTCTCGGTATTTTTCTGGCAAGAACCATTACCCACCCGCTTTCAGATATGCGAAAGCAGGCGATGGAGCTTGCGAAAGGGAATTTCTCGAGGAAGGTTAAAAAGTATGGTCATGATGAAATTGGGCAGCTGGCCACAACGTTTAACCACTTAACGAGAGAGCTTGAAGATGCCCAGGCGATGACTGAAGGAGAACGCAGAAAGCTAGCCTCTGTCATTGCTTATATGACAGACGGCGTTATCGCCACAAACCGAAACGGAGCGATTATTCTCTTAAACAGCCCGGCGCTGGAACTGTTGAACGTTTCACGTGAAACAGCCTTAGAAATGCCGATTACGAGTTTGCTGGGGCTTCAAGAGAATTATACTTTTGAAGATTTAGTGGAGCAGCAGGATTCTATGCTGCTTGAAATTGAGCGCGATGATGAATTAACGGTGCTTCGCGTGAATTTCTCTGTGATTCAAAGGGAACACGGCAAAATTGATGGTTTAATCGCTGTCATTTACGATGTAACCGAACAAGAGAAAATGGATCAGGAACGCAGAGAATTCGTTGCGAATGTATCACATGAGCTGCGGACGCCGCTTACGACAATGCGCAGCTATTTAGAAGCGTTAGCCGAAGGCGCGTGGGAAAATAAAGACATTGCTCCGCGCTTCTTAATGGTGACGCAAAATGAAACAGAGCGTATGATCCGGCTTGTCAATGATCTGCTTCAGCTGTCGAAATTTGACAGCAAGGATTATCAATTTAACCGGGAATGGATTCAGATTGTCCGGTTTATGTCGCTTATTATTGACCGTTTTGAAATGACAAAAGAGCAGCATGTGGAGTTTATCCGCAATCTGCCGGACAGAGATCTGTACGTCGAGATTGACCAGGATAAAATAACGCAGGTGCTCGATAATATTATTTCTAACGCTTTAAAATATTCACCGGAAGGCGGACATGTCACGTTCTCGATTGATGTCAATGAAGGGGAAGAACTTCTCTATATCAGCGTGAAGGATGAAGGGATTGGTATTCCGAAAAAAGATGTCGAAAAAGTCTTTGACCGCTTCTACAGGGTGGATAAAGCGAGAACGAGAAAGCTTGGCGGCACCGGTCTGGGATTGGCGATTGCCAAGGAAATGGTACAGGCGCACGGCGGAGATATTTGGGCGGACAGCATAGAAGGAAAAGGCACGACGATTACATTTACTCTTCCATATAAAGAGGAACAAGAGGATGATTGGGATGAAGCGTGAAAATATAAAAACGATATTACTTACGGTACTCGTCGTCATCAGTCTTGTTTTTACATGGGGGATATGGACGTTCCAGCCAAACTTTTCTGAAGGCTCATCCTCAACAGAGTCTACTGTGCGTGAGAAACACAAAATCGAAAAAACCACCCAAAAGCTGTCTGAAACAGTAAGGCCGAGGGACATGTTTATCCATGATGACGGCGCTCATTACAAAGTGGATGACAATGCCCTCTATGAAGAAATCTGGTCTGACTTGCCGCATTGGGATGTAAAAGGAATTAAAGATATTTCGGATCAGTATGACAAGTCTGGATTCAAGAGCTGGTTTTATGGAATAGGCGGTTCTGAAGCCAAGCTTGACTTGCAATTCAGCGATACGATTCCGATTGATATTTTCCAAACGCTGTTTAAATGGTCTAATCAGTCGTTTGAATACAGTTCGTTTGATCATATTCTGATCCCGTTCAATGAAACAAAAGCGAACAAGAAAATCTATTTGGTGTCTTACAGCAAACAGCTCATTCTTGAAGTGACGGTTGAGTCGGCAAACTACCGGAACATTATGAACGACTTGAAAAACAGGCAATCAAATATGCCGGCGTTCAGTTTGTTCTCCATTGGCTCAAAGAAAGAGTTCTTGCTGCCGAACAAACCGCTTACGATGGACAAAAAAGAATTTGTCACAGAATCGATTAAAACAAATACCTTTAAGCAGGCTTTGTTTAGTGATCCGAGCATTGTAAGAGAAGATTCGAATTACAACAACAGAAATGTGCTGACAGATGGGATCAGCCGTTTAGATGTGAATCTAAGCCAGCGACAGGTGCAATTCCAGCAGCGCAATTTGGTGCAGAGCACATCCTATCAAACAGGTGAGTTAATCAAAAAGAGCCAAAAATACCTTGAGGATACCGGAAGCTGGACGGATCACTATCAATTTTTCAGTATCAATGACAGCCAGCAGCTGAGTTTCTATATCTTTATGGATCAGATCCCGGTCATTAACAGCACCGCCAAACCTTTCGGAGCGACATCGGCGATTACGGTGCAATGGGCGAATGATGATATTCTCAGCTATAAGCGGCCGAATTACAGTCTCGGAACGAATCCGATTAAAACAAGTGAAACAGAGCTCATGAGCGGCAGCGAAGTGAAGATGCTGCTTTCGAAACAAACCGCTTATGATACGGACAAAATTGATCAGATCTTCCTTGCTTATCAATTGGTATCAACATCAACCAACGATGATCCTCTCGTTGAACTGGAACCGGTTTGGGCGATGAAAGTAAATGGAAAAATTGTGCCGATTACAAAGGACTTATTGAGGAAGGAGGGGGCTAACAGTGGAGTGGAATAAGACAAAATCAATCTTCATCGTTGCCTTCCTCATTTTAGATATTTTCTTAGGCTATCAGTTTTTTCAAAAATGGCAGGCTACCGGCAAAGAATATGAAGTCATTAAAAATGATGTCGAGCATGACATGAAGGCCGATCATATCACGTATGAAGGTTTGAATAAGGAAGCGACAGAAGGTTATCGGATCACGGCAAATCAAAAGTCTTTCTCCAAGGAGGAAATTGAGGCGCTGAAGGATCAAAAGCCTTTAATGGACATGCCTAGTGATGATCATAAAGTAACGAGCCTGAAAATGAAGTTTGCAAATCCAATCGCCCTATCAAAGAAGGATATCGAGGACGATGCTCAGGCACTTGTTTCTTCGAAAATTCAAGATGGCGAAAAATATAAGCTTTGGAAGGTTGATAAATCGAAGAAAGAAATTATTTTCTTCCAAACGTACGAAGGTCATTATATTTACCAAAAGACCGACAATCCCTCTAATATGATCGGGCAAGTGGTGCTGCACTTAAACGGTAAAAACGAGGTTGTGTCATACGACCAGACTACGCTTGAGACCTTCAAGCAAATCCAGAAAGAAAGCTTAATTACTGAAATGGATGCGGTTGAGCTATTGTACTATCAAAATCAATTAAAAGAATACAGCACTGTGAAGAGCTGTAAATTCGGCTATGTAGCACAATATCCGCTGACAAGTACGCAGGTGCTGGCGCCGGTATGGAGAATTACGGTCGAGTACGAGAAAAAAGTGAACGGTGAGAAAAAGACAGTACAAGAGTATTTTACTGTGAATGCTTTGGAGAGTACGATTTTAGATACAGATCAATGAAAATAATGGAGTGAGACAAACATGAGCTTGCAATTTAGCGTACTTGCGAGCGGGAGTACGGGAAATGCGTTTTACCTCGAAACAGAGGATCACGCATTTTTAGTGGACGCCGGTTTGAGCGGGAAAGCCATGGATGGGCTGATGGCGCAGATCGGGCGTAAGCTGGATGATGTAGACGGCATTTTTGTGACGCATGAGCATAGTGACCATATTAAGGGCCTTGGTGTCGTCGCCAGAAAGTACAAGCTTCCGATCTATGCGAACGAGAAGACTTGGAAAGCGATGGAGAATCAAATCGGCAAAATTGACACCGATCAAAAGTTTGTATTTCCGATGGAGACGGTAAAGTCGTTCGGCGGACTTGATGTTGAATCGTTTGGCGTCTCCCACGATGCGGCCGAACCGATGTTTTATGTGTTCCATTATAACGGCCGAAAGCTCGCGTTAATGACAGATACGGGATATGTCAGCGACCGAATGAAAGGCATTATCCGTTCAGCGAATGTGTTTGTGTTTGAAAGCAATCACGATGTCGGTATGCTGCAAATGGGAAGATACCCATGGAGCATTAAGCGGCGGATTTTAAGTGACGTCGGGCACGTTTCAAATGAAGATGCTGCCTTGGCGATGACGGATGTCATTGGCGATGAGACGTCTCGTATTTACCTGGCGCATTTGAGCCAGGACAACAACATGAAGGAGCTGGCAAGAATGTCCGTGCAGCAGACATTGGCTTCTAAAGGATTTGTGACGGGTGAGACATTTGACTTATACGACACTGATCCGAAGAAGGCCACTCCGCTTTGCGCTGTATAATTTTTCTATGTAAATCATGACTATTCTAGGAGCTTCTAACCCACAATATAACCATATTAACGTTCTTGGAAAGGATGGAATATGGTGGATTACGAACGTGAGGAAGAACATACTACTCCTGAACAGCCAAAGAGAAGCAAAAAAGGATATTTTCTTTCAAGCCTGATTGGTGTGATTGTCGGTGCCGTATTAATGGCGTTTATCATGCCGTACCTTTCAAATGAAGGGCTAGATACGGGCGCTTTAGATCAGCAGCAGAACAATAACGGCCGGGAATCAATCAGGACGGTGAATGTCAGTGTCAACAATACGGTCACCAAGATTGTCAGCAATGTGTCGCCCGCCGTTGTCGGTGTTGTGAACATCCAAAAATCAGATATACGGGGAGAGAGCGGCGAGGCTGGGAGCGGCTCTGGCGTCATCTATAAGAAAAATGACCATTCCGCTTATGTCGTGACCAACCATCATGTCATCGAAGGCGCTTCCCAAATTGAAATCAGCTTGAAAGACGGATCGCGTGTATCAGCTGATCTTGTCGGCAGCGACCAGCTGATGGATCTGGCCGTTTTACGGGTGAAAAGCGATAAAATTAAAGCAGTCGCTGATTTCGGAAATTCAGATAAAGTGAAGTCTGGGGAGCCGGTTATTGCGATCGGGAACCCGTTAGGCCTTGAGTTTGCAGGCTCTGTCACACAAGGCGTCATCTCAGGTACGGAGAGGGCGATCCCAGTGGATTCAAACGGTGATGGACAGCCTGACTGGAACGCAGAAGTCCTGCAAACAGATGCGGCCATTAACCCTGGGAACAGCGGCGGCGCTTTGTTAAATATGGATGGGAAGGTCATTGGCATCAATTCAATGAAAATTGCCGAGTCAGCGGTTGAAGGGATTGGCCTGTCCATTCCGTCTAAGCTCGTGATCCCTGTGATAGAGGATTTAGAGAGATACGGAAAGGTCAAACGCCCGTTCCTTGGCATTGAGATGAAATCCCTAAGCGACATTGCAAGCTATCATTGGGATGAAACATTAAAGCTTCCTAAGAACGTGACCAATGGAGCGGTTGTGATGGGTGTAGACGCCTTTTCACCTGCCGGAAAAGCGGGACTGAAGGAACTCGATGTCATCACGGAATTTGACGGATACAAAGTAAATGATATTGTTGACCTGCGAAAACGGCTTTATCAGAAAAAAGTCGGTGACCGGGTGAAGGTGAAGTTTTACCGCGGCGGAAAAGAAAAATCTGTTGACATCAAGCTGTCGTCCGCAGATCAATTAGGAAGTTAATCAAAACAGTCTGGCATCGTTTGCCAGGCTGTTTTGATATGCAAAAAAACTGAACGGGGGTCACGCCCGTTCAGTTGAAAAGGATATATCGAATATGAAGAAAAATACAACATGGATGTTACACGTGAAACAGCAGCAAATGGCTGTTAGCTGCAAATACTTCCGTTATCTGCATGGACTTTAATGGTTTGTACCGTGTGGTTGCTGGCTGTGATGGTGATGATGTACACATAGGTGCCATTTTCTTTCTTCAATGCAGAAGATGTGACGGTGCCTTTGCATTTTTTCAACGCAATGCTTTGTGCTTTTGCTTTTGTGATCACGGCTTGTTTATTTTCAACGTGATGCTTGACGATTTTTCCGCTGCTGCAGTTAATGTTAAAGGTGTGAATTTTGCCATCCTCACCAAGCACTTTAATGACATAGACATAAACGCCATCTGCTTTCTTCATTTGTGCTGATTGAACTGCGCCTTTGCAGTTCTTTAAAGCGACAGTTTTTGCTTTAGAGAGCGTAATAGAAGCCTGCTGCTGGGTTTGAACTTTAGCAGTGTCTTCTTTATGCAGAACAGCCGCGTGTGCGGATGATAAAGAACTGATTGAAATGACCGCGCCTAAAGCAGCTGCAGAACATATTTTCATATTCATTTGTAGGTCCTCCTTAGAAAAAGAACTGAACGCGGGTCACGCACGTTCAGTTTAAAAGAGTATTTAGAAAAAGGTAGACATGAACTTAGAACTTTGTGTTAAAACAAGACTGGTGTTATACGTTGAATTTCAGTTATTTTACTGCTGGCAAGCAGTTATTTTATTTGCAAATGCTTCCGTTTTCAGCGTTCACTTTCACTGTTTGTTCAGTGTGGTTTTGGGCAGTGATTTTAATCACGTAAACGAATGTTCCGTTTTCTTTCTTCAAATCAGTAGATTTCACTGTGCCTTTGCATTTATTTAGTGCAATTTGATGTGCTTTTGTTTTTGTAACGGCTGCGTTTTTCTTTTGCACTTCTTGTTTTACGATCTTACCGCTGTCACAGTTGACATGGATTGTATGAGTGCTTCCATCTTTGCCAAGCACTTTGACAACGTAGATGTATGCGCCGTTTTCTTTCTTCAATTCAGAAGATTGAACTGCGCCTTTGCATTTGTTGAGTGCGATTTGATGCGCTTTTGTTTTAGAAAGATGTGCTTGTTTCTTTTGCTCGTGTTTTGCGACTTTGCCGTTTTCTCCATTGATATGGAACGTGTGAAGGTTTCCGTCTTCACCCATTACTTTCACGACGTAAGCGTAAACACCGTTTTCTTGCTTCAGCTCAGAAGATTGAACCGCACCTTTGCAGTTTTTCAAAGCGATAGATTGGGCTTTTGTTTTGCTGATATAGCTTTGTTTCTTTTGAACATCATGTTTCACAACTTTGCCGCTGTTGCAGTTGACGTTCATCGTATGCTGTTTGCCGTCCTCACCGAGAACTTTCACAACATATACGTATGTGCCATTCACTTTCTTCATTTGGGCCGTTTGAACAGTACCTTTGCATTTGTTCAACGCAACCTGTTTTGCCTTTGCTATTGTGATGGAAGCCTGTTGCTTCGTCTCAACCTTCGTTGATGTATCATCCTTTTGAATGACAGCGGCGTGAGCAGAAGTGAAAGAACTGATTGAAATAATCGTTCCCAGTGCAGCTCCTGATAAAACTTTAGTGATATTCATGTGAGATTCCTCCTTTATTTCATTGTTGGCTGTACCAACTAAGGCAATTGTATAGGCCGAAGCTGAAAATCAAATGAGGGCTGGCTGAAAACTTGCTGAATTCAGCTGATTTTTAGGGAAGATTCAGTTTGTTTTCAGGTAAAAACGAATAATAGGAGGGGAAGGGAAAAAACTAATCAGAGGTTTATGCCAACTAAGGAGAGAGCACAGCATGAATAGGATGAAAGGTATCAAGATTTTGCTCGTGGACGATGAACCGGCGATATTAGATTTTTTGACAATGGGTCTTGAAAATGAAGGCTTTGAAGTGAAGACAGCAGCTGACGGAATGACAGCGATGAACACCGTAAAGACATTTCAGCCGCATGTGGCCATCTTGGATGTGATGATGCCCGGAATGGATGGACTGGAAGTATCAAAAATGATAAAAAAAACCGGCCATACCGCGGTTATTATGCTTACGGCCAAGGATGAGGTGGGGGTTCGGGTAAAAGCGCTGACAGAGGGCGCTGATGATTATATGATCAAACCCTTCAGCTTTGAAGAGCTGCTAGCGCGAATCTATGCGAGAATTCGGGATCACTTTCCCAACTTGTTTGAAGAATTCGCGCTCGGTCCGTTTCGAATTGATGATCGGCGCAGAGAAATCCGCTATCAGGAAGAGGTGCTCAAGCTTTCAGCAACAGAATACGAGCTTTTAAAGTTTTTGGTGCTGAATCACGGCCTTGTGCTCAGTAAAGCAAGGATTCTGGATAAAGTATGGGGGTATGATTTTTATGGAGAAGAGAATATTGTTGAAGTGTACATTCGTTCCTTGCGGGAAAAATTGAATGACAAAAAGCATGAAGTGATCCGAACGGTTCGGGGTGCGGGCTATCGGGTGGATATTGAATGAAAAAACGATTCAAAACACTGCGCTTTCAGCTTTTATTCCGTTCATTATGCATTCTCGTTCTTCTATTGGTGTTTGTCGGCGCTATGCAATATGTGTTTGGAAAACGCCTCTTATATGAAAACCGAGCTGTCAGCATTCAAAGTTATATCAACTCAACGGAGCCAACCATCTGGAATAATATTAAAACATACAAAAGCCATCCCGACAGCTCGGAAAAGTCAGATGGTGCTGTCCGTCCCGCCTTTATCTATCCGGGCGTGACCATTGTTTTTATCGATAAGAAAACAAAAGACAGTACGGTATTGTCGACCGATCCATATGCGGGAGCACCGCCAACAGTGAAAAAAAGTATATATGATGAGGCATTAAAAGATACGATGGCCTTGCATTACAAAATCACGAAAAATGAATCCGGCGAGGAAGTGCTGATTGTGTTTCAGGCTATTACTATTGATGGAAAAGAAGCAGGCGTGATCCAAATGAGTACTTTAACAGAACCACTGAAGGACGTACTGCTCCGGCAAATCAGCATTTATTCCACGCTCTCGCTGGTTGCGCTCCTGCTCGGGCTTTTCACGTTCTTGCCTGTGGTCAGACATACGCTTAAACCGTTATCACAAATGGTACATATGATGGGAGATATTAATGCAGGAAATTTGAATAAAAGGCTTCCTGTATATCAAAAACAAATCGAAATTGATACGCTTGCCATTTCGTTTAATCGCATGCTGGAGCGGATTGAAACGTCATTTAAAGCAGAAAAAGAGGCGAAGGAGCGCATCCGGCAATTTGTATCAGACGCTTCACATGAACTGAGGACACCTTTAACGTCGATACACGGCTTTATCGAAGTGCTGCTGCGTGGCGCCGCGCTTCAGCCTGAGCAGAGAGATAGGGCGCTGAATAGTATGTATGAAGAGTCGAAGAGAGCCACTCGGCTGATAGAGGATCTGTTGTTTTTAGCAAAAATTGATCGGGTGCCGAGCTTTGAAATGAAGAGAGGAAATCTCGATGCGCTCATAAGGGAGATGGAGCCGCAGCTCAGTCTGCTTGCGAAAGAAAGAAGGCTGCAGCTGTGGCTTGAGGATGATGCTGAAGCGGTGTTTGACAGAGATAAGATGAAACAGGTCATTTTGAATTTGGTTTATAACGCGGTGCAGTATACAAATGAGAAAACCGGTGCCATCACCATCTCTCTGCAAAGAGGCAGTGACGGCGTGAGGTTGATGATAGCGGACAACGGCACAGGCATCGCGCCGGAGCATTTGCCGCATTTATTTGACCGGTTTTACAGGGCAGACCCATCCCGCTCCCGAAAATATGGAGGTTCGGGATTAGGCCTTGCCATAACGAAATCGATTATCGACAGTCACAATGGGACGATTGAAGTGAAAAGTGAAATCGGCAGAGGCACTGTATTTATGATCAGGCTTCCTGCACCAGTTCATTCGTCAGATGAGTGAGAAAATTTCTTCAGCCGGTATTGAAGGCTTTGTCTGCTGATGCCAAGTTCCTGAGCGGCTTTCGAGATGTTATGGCCGTGTTTTCTTAACACGTTCTCTATCACATATTTTTCGAAGCTTTCCATTTTTTCTTTTAAGTCCGCGGCCGGCTGGTGTCTTGGTGTTTCAGGCTCTGGGATGTCAGCCGGCTTGATTTTCATGCGGTATTGATAGGGCAGATGGGAAGCCGTAATCGTTTGCTCGTCCGTCATGAAATTCATTGCGCCTTCGATCATATGCTCAAGCTCGCGAATATTTCCCGGCCAGTCATAAGAAAGGAAAAATTGCTTCACGTCATCGCTGATGTGTTCAACATTCATTTGGAATAGATGGTTGTTTTTCTGGATGAACTCCGATGCGAGAAGCAAAATGTCTTCTTTTCGTTCCCGAAGCGGCGGGATGATCAGTGTGACGACACTCAGCCTGTAATACAAGTCCTTCCGCATTCGTTCGCCTGCAATTGCATCAATTGGGTCTTCATTCATCGTGGCAATAATACGTACGTCAATCGGTGTATCCTTTGTCGAACCGATGCGCCTGATTTTCCGTTCTTGAAGGGCGCGCAGCAGCTTCGCCTGAAGGCTGAGATTCAGCGAGTTGATTTCATCTAACAGCAGCGTCCCGCCGTGGGCTTGTTCAAACAGGCCGGGCTGGTCGACAGCGCCGGTAAACGCGCCTTTTTTCGTTCCGAACAAGATGCTTTCCACAAGGCTGTCTGGCAGTGCCGCACAGTTTTGCGAAATAAACGGGCCGCCAGAACGATCGCTTCCATTATGGATACTTTGCGCGAACAGTTCTTTTCCCGTGCCGGTTTCGCCTGCTAGAAGGACAGATGATGACGTACGGGTTGCCCGCTTGGCGTTTTCGATGACGTCTTGAATGGCCGGACTGGTGCCGAGAATACTGTCAAACGTATAGGTTGTGCTGCCTTTTTTGTTCATATTCTCCCTGATCAGCCGTTCAAGCTTTGTCACATCCTTGGCAATTTCAACAGCGCCCCTGATTTTGCCGTCTTGGACGATGGGATATGTATGATTGATCGTCGTAATTTCCTGGCCTTTATTATTGAAATAGCTCTGTTTGACGTTTTTAATCGTCTTGCCTTCCTGAAGAGCCTGTACCAGTGTGCTGTCCTGCTGCTTTGAAAACATAAACACATCCATCAGGTTTTTATTCAAGACGTCATGCTTCTCCATATCTTCAATCTGCATCATTTTATTGTTATAAACGATTGTGTTTCCATGCTCGTCTACCACGTGCAGGCCAACATCGATTTCATCTAAAATGCTCTGAAAAACCAATGTGAGGAATTCGCTGTCTTTGACCACTGTATGAACCTCCCTCAGTTTTCTTAATATTGCTTCTATTTTATAAAAAAATGGAGAGGATATGCAAAAGAATTTTGCACTTGCTGGAATTTTTGCTCGAAATATCAGAATGTTTTTGCACCTTGTCCTCGAAAATTGTAGAAAACACACGAATTCTTGATTTGGCACAGAACTTGCATTTATATAAAGGGAAAGCAGGATAACATGTTGAAACAGAAAACAAGGGGGAATTCAAATATGCCAGCTTTATCTAAATCTAAAGAAATTATTGATCAGACGTCTCATTACGGAGCCAACAATTATCATCCGCTCCCGATTGTTATTTCTGAAGCGCTGGGTTCTTGGGTAAAGGACCCGGAAGGCAATGAATATATGGATATGCTGAGTGCTTATTCTGCGGTAAACCAGGGGCACAGACACCCGAAAATCATTCAGGCATTAAAGGATCAGGCTGATAAAATCACCCTCACGTCACGCGCGTTTCATAACGATCAGCTTGGGCCGTTTTACGAAAAAACAGCTAAACTGACAGGCAAAGAGATGATTCTGCCGATGAATACAGGAGCCGAAGCGGTTGAATCCGCGGTGAAAGCGGCGAGACGCTGGGCGTATGAAGTGAAGGGAGTAGCTGACAATCAAGCGGAAATTATCGCATGTGTCGGGAACTTCCACGGCCGCACGATGCTGGCGGTATCTCTTTCTTCTGAAGAGGAATATAAACGAGGATTCGGCCCGATGCTTCCGGGAATCAAACTCATTCCTTACGGCGATGTGGAAGCGCTTCGACAGGCCATTACGCCGAATACAGCGGCATTCTTGTTTGAACCGATTCAAGGCGAAGCGGGCATTGTGATTCCGCCTGAAGGATTTTTACAGGAAGCGGCGGCGATTTGTAAGGAAGAGAATGTCTTGTTTATTGCGGATGAAATTCAAACGGGTCTCGGACGTACAGGCAAGACGTTTGCCTGTGACTGGGACGGCATTGTCCCTGATATGTATATTTTGGGCAAAGCGCTTGGCGGCGGTGTGTTCCCGATCTCATGCATTGCGGCGGACCGCGAGATCCTAGGCGTGTTTAACCCTGGCTCACACGGCTCAACATTTGGCGGAAACCCGCTTGCATGTGCAGTGTCTATCGCTTCATTAGAAGTGCTGGAGGATGAAAAGCTGGCGGATCGTTCTCTTGAGCTTGGAGAATACTTTAAAAGCGAGCTTGAGAGCATTGACAACCCGGTTATTAAAGAAGTCCGCGGCAGAGGGCTGTTTATCGGTGTGGAATTGACTGAAGCGGCACGTCCGTATTGTGAGCGTTTGAAGGAAGAAGGGCTTTTATGCAAGGAAACGCATGATACAGTCATTCGTTTTGCACCGCCATTAATCATTTCCAAAGAGGATTTGGATTGGGCAATAGAGAAAATTAAGCACGTGCTGCAAAACGCATAAATCCGCACCATGGCGGGATATTCACTTCGTTTGTATAAATTTACAACAGAAAAATCAGCACTCCCTATTTGCTCAGCTACAGTATTTTAGTATAATGTATCTTTATGAGAAGAAGTGAATTTTATATTAAATAGATAGAGACTCTTTGGACAGCAAACTGGGATAGCACCATGCAGATGTTCCAGCTTAGATCCAATACAAGTTGCTGAAGGGGTGCAGAAAGTGAATACAAACCAAGATAACGGAAATCAGCTCCAGCGGACAATGAAATCACGCCATTTGTTCATGATTTCATTGGGCGGAGTGATCGGAACCGGTTTCTTCCTTGGAACCGGGTTTACCATTAACCAAGCGGGACCGCTCGGCGCGGTTCTGTCCTATTTAGTGGGCGGCTTTATCATGTTTTTGACCATGCTCTGCTTAGGAGAGCTGGCAGTCGCCTTTCCTGTGTCGGGGTCCTTCCAGACCTATGCGACGAAATTTATCAGCCCGGCTTTCGGGTTTGCGTTCGGCTGGCTGTACTGGCTCGGCTGGGCGGTTACATGCGCCATTGAATTTTTATCAGCGGGGCAGCTGATGCAACGCTGGTTTCCGCATATAGACGTGTGGATCTGGTGTCTGGTCTTTGCGGCACTGATGTTTATTTTAAATGCGATCACCACAAAAGCCTTTGCGGAATCTGAATTCTGGTTCTCAGGCATTAAAATTTTGATTATCCTTTTATTTATTATTCTCGGCGGAGCTGCCATGTTTGGCCTGATTGATCTGAAGGGCGGAGAGCAGGCGCCGTTTTTGACACATTTTTATGAAGACGGGTTATTTCCGAACGGCATAAAGGCAATGCTGATTACGATGATTACCGTGAACTTTGCGTTTCAGGGGACTGAGCTGATCGGGGTTGCAGCCGGAGAAAGTGAAGACCCTGAAAAAACGATTCCACGGTCAATCAAACAGACAGTATGGAGAACGCTTGTCTTCTTTGTGCTTTCAATCATTGTCATTGCCGGCATGATTCCGTGGAAACAGGCGGGTGTCGTGGAAAGTCCATTTGTTGCCGTATTTGAGCAAATCGGAATCCCATATGCAGCTGATATCATGAACTTTGTTATTTTAATCGCGCTGTTATCTGTTGCGAATTCAGGTTTATACGCATCGACACGTATTCTGTACGCGATGGCGAATGAAGGACAGGCCTTCAAAGCGCTCGGCAAAACAAATCAGCGCGGTGTGCCGATGTACTCGTTAATCGTAACGATGGCTGTGGCCTGCCTATCCCTTCTGACAAAGTTTGCGCAGGCTGAAACTGTATATATGGTACTGTTATCTTTGGCGGGCATGAGCGCGCAGGTCGGCTGGATTACGATCTCGCTTTCCCAAATCATGTTCAGACGCAAATATATCCGTGAGGGCGGGAAGATAGAAGATCTGAAATTTAAAACACCGCTGTACCCGGTGCTTCCGCTGATCGGCCTAACATTAAATACGGTCGTGCTCATCAGTCTTGCATTTGATCCGGAGCAGCGTATCGCGCTGTATTGCGGCGTACCATTTATGGTCATTTGCTACATCATTTATCATGTTGTCATTAAAAAACGCCAGCAGGCGAATCGTCAGCTAGAGCTTTAAAAACGTTGTCCGCAAGTCATCTTTGTTAGAACCCGCATAGGACATTATCTTAAATGTTGAGGTGGAATCACAGATGGATAAAACGATTTCGGTTATTGGAATGCCAATGGATTTAGGACAAGCACGACGCGGAGTGGATATGGGCCCGAGTGCCATCCGGTACGCTCATCTGATCGAGCGGCTGTCAGACATGGGGTATACGGTTGAAGATCTCGGTGACATTCCGATCAACCGCGAAAAAATCAAAAATGACGAGGAACTGAAAAACCTGAATTCCGTTTTGGCGGGAAATGAAAAACTCGCGCAAAAGGTCAACAAAGTCATTGAAGAGAAAAAATTCCCGCTTGTCCTGGGCGGTGACCACAGTATTGCGATCGGCACGCTTGCAGGCACAGCGAAGCATTACGATAATCTCGGCGTCATCTGGTATGACGCGCACGGAGATTTGAATACACTTGAAACTTCACCATCGGGCAATATTCACGGCATGCCGCTCGCGGTCAGCCTTGGCATTGGCCACGAGTCACTGGTTAACCTTGAAGGCTACGCGCCTAAAATCAAACCGGAAAACGTCGTCATCATTGGCGCCCGGTCACTTGATGAAGGGGAGCGCAAGTACATTAAGGAAAGCGGCATGAAGGTGTACACAATGCACGAAATCGACCGTCTTGGTATGACAAAGGTCATTGAAGAAACCCTTGATTATTTATCAGCATGTGATGGTGTCCATCTGAGCCTTGATTTGGACGGACTTGATCCGAACGACGCACCGGGTGTCGGAACCCCTGTCGTCGGCGGCATCAGCTACCGGGAGAGCCATCTGGCTATGGAAATGCTGTATGACGCAGGCATCATTACCTCAGCCGAATTCGTTGAGGTTAACCCGATCCTTGATCACAAAAACAAAACAGGCAAAACAGCAGTAGAGCTCGTAGAATCCCTGTTAGGGAAGAAGCTGCTGTAATAAGAAAACCCCCGCATCCCGCGGGGGTTTCAGCGTGTCGACAAACCCTCGCATTCGTTGTCAGGCCTGCGCTTCGGTGCTCACGAATTCCAAACATTCGCTGCGCTCCAATGCTCGTTCTTCCTAGACTTCAAGGGTTTTCAATCACGCTGAAAAGATGAAAGAATCCTAAAACTACAAACCGTTTTAGGATTCTTTCGTTAAATTGAACCCCCGCATCCCGCGGGGGTTTTTCATTTATCCAATCATTTTCTCAGCGACTTTCATTTCCTGTGAGTGGGTTTGATGGTCCGCAATAAACCAACCTGATAAAATTACCGCTGCGACGCCTGCGCCAATCAGAAATCTTTTCATTTATATAACCTCCGTTCGTTTAATCAGTTCTTCAATTTGTAATGCTTCATAAAAAAAGTGGGCAGCTTCTTTGTAAAGCTCAAGTTCCCTATACCGTTCGCCAGCCAAAATGGAAAGTTCTCTTACACTGTCATACTCTTTCTCGGACAACAAGTCATCCATATGTTGTTTGCATAAGTAAAACGTTTCCGCATGACCCCCTTCTGCATAAATGGCATATAAAATGTCTATTTTTGCCTCACATATTCTATTCGGCTCAGCAGTCAATTTTTCCTTCACTTCTTGGTAATAAGATAAGGCCTGTTCTTTCTTTTTGATCTTAAACAGCTCTCGTATCAGCAAGTAGGCAGAATGATAATAATAGGCGGAGCGGGCATACTCTTCGTTCCGTAGAGCCTCCTCTAATTTCGAAACCGCTTCTTCTGATTTGCCGCTTTGCGCATGAAGAAGGCCGAAGTTATGCAAAAGCTGGGCTTCAAAAAAATGATCCTCTAATTCACTCGTGATCCGAATTGCTTCGTCCAAATAAGCCTCAGCTTCTTCAAACTGGCTCATCTCTGTAAAATTGCCTGACATGGTAATCAGGGCTGAAGCCAGCTTCTTTTTATAATCGGTTTCTTCCCTGAACGTTTTGACCGCTTGCCGTGTATGATTGAGGGACACAATATTTTGTCCCAGCTTATAATAGAGCTTTCCGACCTTCAGGTGAAATTCAGCTTTCTCAATCGGATCGGGAATGTTGTCGAGATACTGCTCTGCATCTTTATACAGCCCAATGGCAATGTCATAATTATTTTTATAGGCCTCATACATGCCTTCAAACAGAAAAAAGTAATATTTCAGCATGTCAGACGTAGCATTCATATGAGAAGGCTCCTCATGCTGAAAGCCCTGTCCTCTCGCCTCGTGAAGCAAAACCTTGTGGCGCAGTTCCAATAAGGAGAAGTAGGCAAGCACCTCCTGATCCTCTTCCATGTCATCCAATAAAGGCTTCACTTCTTCAAATAAACGGGAGGATTCTTCAACTTCATGTTTCTTGATGGCAAGGTACCAATCGTTGAGCATGCTAGCGATTTCTGCGGGTGCGATCTTATTCATGTGAAACTCCTTTCTCTAGTGACTTATCAATCTCAGTTGCTTATTCTGATAGTAACACCTCTTTCTATTTTATGTAAAATCCTCTAGTCAATATATGAAGGAGAGATGATATGACAATCATGCTGACCCCTATGCAGACAGAAGAATTTCGGTCTTATCTCACGTACACAACAAAGCATTACGCGGAAGAAAAGGTAAAAGCGGGAACATGGCTGCCTGAAGATGCACAGCTTTTGTCTAAGCAGGCGTTTTCTGATCTGCTCCCGAAAGGGCTCGAAACACCCCATCACCATTTGTGGAGCCTCAAGCTGAATGAAAAGGATATCGTTGGCTGGCTCTGGATACATGCTGAACCGGAACATCCGCAACAGGAAGCGTTTATTTATGATTTTGGGTTATATAAACCGTATCGGGGAAAGGGCTACGCAAAGCAAGCATTGGCGGCATTAGATCAAACGGCACGCAGCATGGGAATCCGCAAGCTGTCTCTTCATGTCTTTGCCCATAATCAGACGGCGCGAAAGCTATATGAGCAAACCGGATTTCAAGAAACAGACGTAGTGATGAGCAAGAAGATTTAACGAAAAGGGCCTGATAAAGGCCTTTTTCTGTAAACGATTTCTAAAAATTCTGTAAATAACCTAGTTACTTTCCTTATTTTCCTAATATAATGTGGGTGAGGAAATTACCTTTCCTACACTCACAAGAAAAGAGGAGATGTAATGAAGTTGAAGAAACGAGTGTCGATGTTTTTGGTAGCGCTTACAATGTGCGGCGGCCTGTTTGTTACTCCCGCCAAAGCCGTAAAGACCACAAATTATGCTGAAGAAATCGCCGCACTGCAGCCAGGCACGACACCGGAAGAAATCATGAAATCTGCCAGCCAGATTGCCAAACAGCAGCACGTAAAGCAGGACGTTATCCTAAAACAGTTCTATAAGGAAATCACGGCTGATAAAGCAGAGGGGGACCGGCTCGCGAAGGAAAGCGGCATGTCTATCATGGGCGGGTCGTCCGGCACGAAAAAACTCCCGACAAGCGCGAAAGGCAATATCTATTACACGAACTCCTACACAGCCTACTACAATCACGGCCACGTCGGCATGTACTCCGCTGCTGACAAAATTGTTGAATCTGTCCCGAGCGACGGCGTCAGGCAGATCGCTTATAATGCCAGAGACGTGGAAGACAACTCCATTGTGCAAACCGTCAGCGTATCCTCATCTCAAAAAACAGCTGCTGCCGACTGGGCGGTATCAAAAGTCGGCGACCCATACTCATTTAACTTCGTCAATAACAGAAATACGGGCCATGACGGCGCCAAAAACTGTTCAAAGCTCCTATGGTCTGCCTTTTTGCTGAAAGCAGGCATTGATATAGACAGCAACGGAGGCTTAGGCGTGTATCCGCGCGACATCACAAGTTCTTCGTATACGACAACCATCATGACCATCAACTAAGGAGAAGGATATGAAAAAGTGGATGATTACCATCGCCATGCTGATTCTCGCAGGAATCGCACTATTTGTCTTCATTTCTCCTAGCCATAAAACTGTAAGTCACCAGGATCTTCGAGACTCCGGTTTCTTGGATGACAAAGAAGTCCTGTTATATTTTTCAACCTCTGCGGATCAAGATGCATTTGGCGGCGGGAAAAGCTATGCCTTGTTTATCAGCCAGGACGGGTCGCTGTCTTCCTTTCAGATGAAGGGCCTTGAGCTGGGCTCAGCAAAGGTTCACGGTGACAGCGTGATGCTGGAGGACAAAAACAAGATTTATACGATCAAAAACGGCCTGCGCTCCCATAAAAGAACCTATCAGCACACAGGCGACAGCGCAGGCTTTCTGCAAAACACGGACGGCTTTTACACCTTATACAACTCCGGCTACGACAAAAAGAAAGACGGATACCGCTCAGAGCTGTACCGGCAGATGGACGGTGAGTGGAAAAAAGACGTCATCCCCTACTACATCCGAGCCTCCGGTTTCCATGACGGCGCCATTTACGCACTTGTCCCGACAGCTGACGAAAAAGGCTATGGGCTCCTTCAGATTCAAGCAGATCAAAGGAAGCTCACTTATCACAAGATAACGGAATGGCAGTACCGGGAAGGAGCCTCAGTCGAATCCCAGCTTGCAGTGGACGACCAAGCTGTGTATGTCATGGTTCGCGGCCAAAAAGCCCACAATCTCTATCAAATGGTCAAGATAAACAAAAAAAGCGGCAAAGTAGAGCTGCACGACATCGCCGAATACAAAAACGACGAACAAACGATATACAGCTCCATGCCCTTCAGCTTTAAAAACAGCTTTTTCCCTTATGACGGGAACCTGTATTTCATTGACGGCTTCGGAAAGGTACACAAAATCGATGCCAAGACAGGAAAAACAAGCATCGCCTTCACCCTTTCTCAGGACAAAATGAAAGCCGATTTCAAAGAAATCACCCAAAAAGGCAGCAGCCTCTATTTCTTCACATACACGTATAACAAGCCTGCCTACATTGAACAGTACAGTCTGAAAACCGGAAAGAAAATGAAAGAAAAAGAGATTGGGAAGGTAAAGGATGTCGTGACGCCGAAGAGTCATTTGAAGCTGTATGATGTTGAGGTGATGAAGGGGTTTTAGGGCAAGGAGGTTAGTATGGGAGCCATCGCCGTTTTATTTATCGTTTTTGGTTTTCCGATCATTGCAGGTGTATTTGGTATAGCCGGTCATTTTTTATTTAAAAGATTTTGGGTGGCACCGCTCATCGTCCTTATCGCGAGCTTGATATTGTTATTTACGTTAGCTTCGGGCAATAGCTCATTCATGTTTTGGGTTGTTATGTATACGGCGATTGCGTTGGTAACCAGTATTGTCACATTATTTCTCAGGAAATTTTTTAATTGATCTCTAATTATGAAGAGACTGGTGTGAAGTCTCTTTTTTTGTTGAACCGAAGTTTACAGAGGATTTTGGGTATGGTTTAGAAACGAATCTAAAGGAGGAATTACATGCGCACCAAACGGGTTATTCTTCTGGCAGTTATGATCAGCCTGGTTTCGGCCATTACTGTATTCCTGTTAAATGGATGTAAAGTCGACTTTTTAGACATCCTCGGAACTATTATTGGCTGCTTTCTTGGCATATTTGTTGTTGTAAGAATACAGAAAAAACAGTCGTGAAAAAGGGAAAGGGCCAGACCGAACCGAAGTCATGTGCAAGGACGAAGAGTCCAAACACATGAATGGGAGGAATGGCGTTGACAGGAAACAAAGCGGTTGTGTACAAAGGCAAAGGGACTGTAGCGGTGGAGGATATCGGTTATCCGGAGTTAATCTTAAGGGACGGGCCCGGCGTTCCAAAGGCGAATGTGAATCGAAAATGTGAGCATGGGGTTATTCTCAAAGTCATTACAACCAACATTTGCGGAAGCGACCAGCATATGGTCAGAGGCCGCACAACGGCGCCTGAAGGCTTGGTGCTCGGGCATGAAATTACGGGAGAAGTCATTGAAACGGGGCGTGATGTTGAATTTATCAAAAAAGGAGATATCGTATCCGTTCCTTTCAATATTGCCTGCGGACGCTGTGTGATGTGCAAAACGCAGAAAACGCATGTGTGCCTGAATGTCAATCCGGACCGGCCGGGATCGGCTTACGGCTACGTCGATATGGGCGGCTGGGTCGGCGGCCAGTCTGAATACGTCATGGTGCCGTACGCTGACTTTCAGCTTTTGGTGTTCCCTGATAAAGAACAGGCGTTAGAAAAGATTCTCGATTTGACCATGCTGTCGGACATATTCCCGACCGGCTTCCACGGAGCTTACACAGCGGGCGTGCAAACAGGTTCAACCGTTTATATCGCGGGAGCGGGGCCTGTCGGCTTAGCAGCCGCTCACTCCGCTCAGCTCCTAGGCGCCTCCACCGTGATTGTCGGCGATCTGAACGAAGACAGACTGGCACAGGCGAGAAGCTTCGGCTGTGAAACGGTCAACGTACAAAAACACGACCGCCTCGGCGAGCAAATTGAACAAATACTAGGTGAACCAACCGTTGATGCCGCAGTGGACTGTGTCGGCTTTGAAGCATCCGGACACGGCAATCAAGGAGAAGCGCCAGCCGCTGTACTGAACTCGATCATGGATGTCACCCAGGTCGGAGGCAGCCTTGGCATTCCAGGCTTATACGTGACCGAAGATCCCGGTGCAAAGGATGCGGACGCCAAAACAGGGTCACTAAAAATCCGCTTCGGACTCGGCTGGGCCAAAGCCCATACCTTCGTCACCGGACAAACGCCCGCCATGACATACAACCGCAATTTGATGAAAGCGATCCTGAGCGGCAGAGCGCAGATCGCAAAAGCCGTCAATGCCACCGTCATTTCTCTGGACGACGCGCCAAAAGGCTACAGCGACTTCGACAAAGGCGCAGCCAAAAAATTCGTCATCGACCCGCATGGAACACTGAAGTAAAAGAAAAAGCCGGACGTTCTCAGAACGCCGGCTTTATTGCTGGTAATCCGTTTCTTCAAATCGGTTTCCCGTTTCATCCTGTACGATGAAATCCCCTGCGATTTTGTCCAGTCCAATCAAAATATAAGGGTTTTTCTCATTTGCCGTAGGAGCAGGTTTTCGTTTCACAGTTACAATCGTTTCTTTAGGTGAGAATTTGACGTCTGACACTTCAAGCTTCTTATCTTTCTCGCTGCTTCCGAGAGACACAATAACCATTTTTCTCTCTTCTAAAATGGTGAAGACTTGATATCCTTTCACGTCATCATGCATTTGGAGATAATTAGCGTATATTTCTAAGTCTGGACTGCCTTCACCGATTCGATCCTTCTCCAACACCCAATAAGACGGCTGACACCCAGCAAGCAGCAACATGATCACAAAAAGCCAAACCCATCTAAAGCGCAAATGCAAACCTCCCCACACATCGGTTACATCCAAACTAACACACGAGCGAAATAGAGTCATCAACAGCTTGTTTGTCGAATTGTGGATAAAACTCAGCCCGAAGCACTACTAACATGTGAATAAATAGGTTATATTGAGAAGAGAACATTTGTAAAAATGGAAGAAAACATCGGAGGATTTGAACATGAAACAAGCGTATTATTCCTGTGAAGAACACATCGAAACGGTGCTGGATATGTACATAGACGACCACGAGCTGCCGCCCGAAATCAGAAAAATCGAACATACTAACAGTTTATCCACAGCCTGTGAATTATGTGGAGACCCCGCAGTATATATAGTGGGGAACGAATGATCTTACACAAAATACAGAAAAGATATCCACAATTGTGGACAAAATATATGAATAACTTGTTTTTAAAGTGGGGATGACCTGTGAATATCAATATTGTGACAATCGGAAAACTAAAAGAAAAATACCTCAAGCAAGGCATTGAAGAATACACCAAACGACTTTCGGCCTACGCAAAAATCGACATCATCGAACTCCCGGACGAAAAAGCGCCGGAAAACCTAAGCGACCAGGACATGAAAATCATAAAAGACAAAGAAGGCGACCGCATCCTATCAAAAATCAGCCCCGACGCCCACGTCATCGCCCTCGCCATCGAAGGAAAAATGAAAACATCCGAAGAACTAGCCGATACAATAGATAAGCTGGCTACATATGGAAAAAGCAAAGTCACCTTCGTCATCGGCGGATCACTCGGACTGAGCGACGCGGTGATGAAGCGAGCGGATGAAAAGCTGTCGTTTTCAAAGATGACATTTCCTCATCAGTTGATGCGTCTCATACTAGTTGAGCAGATTTATCGGGCTTTTCGGATTAATCGTGGAGAACCGTACCATAAGTAAATGAGGTTTTTTTGTCATATTAATGTAGAAATACCCACAAATACAAATATTAAGTGAAATATACTTTTGTATTTTATCTTAGGAGGACTATAAATTGGGTTTACTTGAAATGAGTCAAATCAAGAGCAGGATTACTGATGAATATGATGGGCTACTTGATCTTTCGGACGCAATAGTAAGAGGAGAACCGACTGAATCAAATGAATTTCTAAGTAGGGCACTTGCTGCTTATAGTATAAATGTAATGTATACAGAAATTGATAACAGCATTGTGGCAAATTCTATTACAGACGGTTCAAAGGATAACGGTATTGATTTAATTTATTATAATAAAGAAAAGAACGAGCTTTGTTTAGTTCAGTCTAAATACAATCATAAGGGAAATTCTGAACCCACAATCGGTGAAATACATTCTTTTATTGGTGGCGTTAAGGATTTAATTAACACTAAGTTTGATAAATTCAACCAAAAAGTGAATGATCGAAGAGGTGAGATTGTATCAATCTTAGAAAAAAGTAAATTAAAGTTTAAGATAATTTTAGTGTATACAGCTACAAATTTATCTCAGGATGCAAGACGGGAGTTCAATGATCTACTAGAGGAACTGAATGATTTTAGAGATGTCGCCGAACTAGAAATTATAAATCAAAAAAGATTATATGCCTCCTTGCATAATAAAAAAAATTCAAGAAACATTGATATAGATATTGATCTTAAAGATTGGGGAAGATATGAAGGAGAGATGGAGGCTGTATATGGTCAAGTTTCTGCGTTACAGATAGCTGATTGGTGGGAGAATTATGGGAATTCTCTTTATGACTATAACTTAAGAAAAGTATTGGGCAATACACAAATTAATGATGAGATTAGAAACACTATTGAAACTGAGCCGGAATTATTTTGGTATTACAATAACGGTATTACTATTGTGTGTGAAGAACTAGACAAAAAGAGAAAAGGAAATACCAAAGAGTTAGGAACCTTTGAGTGTAAAGGCATTAGTGTTGTAAACGGAGCCCAAACTGTAGGAGTTATAGGAAAGTATGCACAAACGATACCTACTTCCGTTAGAGAAGACGGAAAGGGAAACTTAGATAATGTATACGTTCCTCTGAGAATTATCTCTATTACAAGTGTTGATGATGAAGAACAAGAGTACTTAAATGAAGCTTTTGCATCAGCAGTAACAACAAAAAATAATAGACAAAATGAAATAAAAGAACGTGATTTTATATCATTAGATGGTTATCAGAAAAAGATTGAGAGAGATTTAGCTTTGATTGGAATTAAGTATCATCTAATGCGGAGTGAAGAAGAGGAAACTACTGAAACTAGTTTTGGTGTGCGTGAAGCAACAAGAGCTGTATCTTTTGCAAAGGATATTGAAGCGACTATACTTGTCAAAAGAGAACTAGGATCTATATTTGCTGACATAGATTCACCAGCATATAAAAAATTATTCAACGATAGTGTTACTAGTTACTATATTTGGAACTGTGTAAGAATTGAGAGAATAATTGCCGATAAGTTAGAGTTAAAAAAAGCAGAAAGTCCAGTAGGAGAAAGACTTGCTATCTTACTTTATGGGAAAGAAATAGTAAGCAAGTTAGTTTTCGATTCTTTAGGTAAAGAGCTTATTCCTAAAGACAGTACAGATCTGTCTAGACTTTCTCAATCCGTAAATTTCGAAGAAATCATTGAGCAGATTCTAAGTAGAATGGTACTAAAAGTGAGAGATGTTGATAAAACACCTTCTAACATCTTCAAAAATAAGAGGTTGATGAGAGATATATATGAGGATGTAAAAATACATATACTTCAACAAGAGGTCAAAGAAGATAGTACTTCTCCTGAACTCGAACAATTTCAAGTAGAGAATGTTGAAGGCCTATCCCGGGTAGAAAGGTTACAACTATCAAGTTTCATGGACAAGATAAAAGATGATGATCAAGCAGTTGAACTCTTCAGGAGGTGGCTTGAAGAAATCTATGACAGTGAGCAGCATTATATAGGATATAAGACAAATATTCATTTCTATAGAAAAGACGAAAGTAGCTTTGCAACCGAAAAGTTCATTTTCAGACTTGCTTACTATACTAAATTGATTATATCGCTAGAGTTTAATGTATACGGATCGAAGTATAGAAGTACTCTTATGGATAACGAAAATTTTGTGAAGTGGGCACAAAACATGGTCGATGATAAGCAACGTATAATAATTGACAGCATGGAAAAAGTTGAACAATTTATGCAGATAAAAGATTACATTTAAAGGACACAATATGTGTCCTTTCTTATTATATTAAAGCTCTTCCGTTAGTGCCCTTCTTGATCTGCAATGATTTGTCATCCGTTAAATAATCATGCTCAATTTCGATGACTGCTAAAAATCCTTTTAAATCGGATAATTAGCTTTTCTCCATACATCGAAATAAGGGCTTAATTCACGATAGTTTCCAACTCTATCTGTTAGATGAGTATACATCTCTCTGGAAGGAAGTATTAGTACGCCGCCTATTAAACGTTGTTAATATACCTGTAGTAATCTTATTTAGTGCTCTATGTGAAGATGCTATATTACCCGTTTCCCATTCACCAGCAAAAATATCTTTATCGTTATTTAAAATCTTCACGGCATGAATTGGGCCTGGTCTAGTAATACTAACACTGACGTCGACACTAACTCTTCTTGCAAGTTACGTGCAGCTAAATATGTCATAAAAGTTTCCTTAATTGGTTTTACACCATTCATATTTTCACCGCGGAATAATCTGAATTCACCACTTCTTTTTGGGTTCTCCATTTAAAGATTATTGGTCTATTGAAAGGTGGTCATGTAATAAAGCTTGTACTGATGGATTTTCGATCAAGATAATATAATTTGTGGGAGGTGAACTGGGTGTCGCCTATTGAGCTATTCAAAACAGGTGTGGCTTTTGGAGTATCAATATGTTTATCCATAAAAGAAAAATTTAAAGATAAGGAGTGAAGTTGTGAGATATTTTTTGTTAAGAATTTAATGGGTGTAGTATTAAGTCTAGTATATCGGTGACATTTATATTTAAAAGGAAAACAAGCTGTTTGTTGCTATATTATTTCCATATATAGGTATTATGATGAGATTACACCAACTATTAATAAATATCCGGAATTGGAGAGAAAGTTAATGGAAAAGCGCAATCACCATTATGTATCACAATTTTATTTAAAAGGTTTTTTAGACGAAAGAGTTATTCCTCCTCGTGAACCAAGTCTATGGGTTTACGATAAGTATCTTAAAAAATTAAAACAGAAGAGTACAAAAAATGTGGCCAATATAAACGGATATTATGATTTGAAACTAATTACGGGAGATATAACCACAGAAGTTGAAGAATTTTTTGCAAAGAAAATTGAAACTCCTTCAGCGATAATTTTGAAAAAGATACTAAACCAGACTTTGTTAAGTGATGAAGAGAGAATTCAATTCTCTCACTTTATATACTTTTCTCTTTCCAGAGTACCTAATTTTCTTAATTACATGACATGGTTTCATAGAAACATCGAAAGATTAAAATCGCTCTTTGACGTAAGCGAGGAGACAAAAGAAATAGTTGAAGAAACAATTAGTGCTGAGGAATTAACAACGCTGGAACTTATGATTGAGTCTTCTAAAATATTTGTACCGGTTATTTACAATATGAACTGGCAGTTTCATATCGCACCTCAACATAAGTACTTTCTTACATCAGACAATCCAGTAATATTAAATGATCCAAGTCAGAAAAAAATATCTCCGTCTTTCAGTGGTTGGAATAACCCAAATATTCACTTAACGTTCCCTTTAAATTCTACAATGTGTTTAAGGGCAACATGGGGTAGGAAAAGAAAACCATATGTTAAGGCTAGTCCTGAATTTATAAGAGCTATTAATTTTCGAACATCTTTTTTTGCTACACGTTATATTTTTTCATCTAGACAAATAGAACCGCCCGTACTAAATGGAATTTTCAATTACAATCTATCAGATATTTATGAAAGCAAGCAAAATTGGGAGTAGATATTTTATAGAAACAGTTTTTAGACTTCTTAAAAGAGAGTGCTATTGAGGAAAATTGGTAAGTTTTATCACTGTTTGGAAATAGTAAAGATAATTTTGAGACAGCACTTAACACACTAGTGGAAGACTTAAATAGACAGCTTTATTCCTCGGGGTTATGGTTTGTACGAATCTATCCTGGAACAGGAGTAATACCTCATTTATTACGGAGAGCCTTATCATAAGTGAGTGAGTTTGAAGAAAATGACTCAATCAATTTGTCTTTGGAGCTATCCAAGTCAAATTACAGAACTTTTATGATAAATTAAGTTCGGATAAAGCAGAAGTTATGTTTTTGAACTATTGGTTAAATGAAGTATTTAATCCTAATCATCATAAGATGGCATATAGATCTAACTTTAATGTATTTGAGCTAGATAAAGAAACTGGTGAAGAAAAAAATTCATTGTCAGAATAGCTTATCATCATTTGAGTTTTATGGTAACAAAATAAGAGTGAACTATATAAGAAAGACGAATTTATTTTCAATGGTTACAGCAAAATTTAAATGGTGAAAGCAGAATTAATGTTGAAAGAGAACAAGATTTAGAAATTCTAATAGAATTAAAGCGCTTTTTATAAAGTGTAGTAACATTAAAGTGAATTAAATTAGAGGTGAAAAGGGAGAGAAAATAGAAACTCTCCTTTTAATAATTAATAAGCGAAGACATTTAAGGATAACATCTTTTATTTTACAATAGTTTTGTTATAACTCCTTGTTGCTAACCTTTACCGATTTTAGACGAGCACACTTTTGAGTTGACTTGCGCTTTTTTTCTATCTACATTCAACGTTTAAAATTTATGCTCAATCACTAAAATAATGAAGTTAAAGTCTGTATTAAATGTTTTTAGCATCTCTTTATCTGCTGTCTATCTTCTGTCTTGCGACTTTAATGCGTAATTGATGCTATGTGGTTTTAAAGATCTTCCGGTTGCTTTGAATGAACTAACTTAACTCCTTTTTATAAACGAATGAATAAATAAAAAAGACCAAGAAACTCTTGTTCTTGGTTTTTTCGTGAGAAATCAGTTATTTCTTCGATACTTCGTAACTAGATCATTCAATTGAATAACTCATTCTAAGAACCATAATAATGCTCCAGAATTAACGCATCACAAAGTGTACGTCATAACATTGGTTTTGCAACTATCTTCTGGTTAGTTTTTTATCTACTTGAGTTTTATTTTCCAGGTGCGATAGAATCCCCTCAAGGAAAACAGATATTTAATTTCATCTGTCTACCTTCTAGGGAGACAGATCTAACCCCTGAACCCCACATCCCTCACTTCATATACCGATACTCCCGCAAACACTCCAAAATCGCTACTTCCTGCAACAGTTCCTCACCCACATTCGTTTCCTTCACTTTCTTCCGCTCAAGCTCTTTGTCCACTAATCGCTTCACCGTTAAGACATCAGTTCCGGTGCTTAGGACTTCTGCCTTGGAGTTGAAGTGTTTATGGGCGACGAGCTGCATGCCGTAGGAGTTGTAGAGCAGCGTGTAGCCGGCGATGCCTGTTGTGGATTGGTAGGCTTTGGAGAAACCGCCGTCGATGACGATCATTTTTCCGTTTGCTTTGATTGGGTCTTCTCCTTCGATTTCTTTTACGGGTGTATGGCCGTTGATGATATGGCCATGATCTGGATTGAGGCCGAATTCTGCCAGGATGTTTCGGCAGGTTGCCTCGTCTTCTCGTAAATAATAATACGGGTTTTTCTTTTCTTTATGTGTTTCCTTTTCTTTAATGAAATAGCGCTCAAATGTCGTCATGGCCCGTTTTCCGAAGAGGGAGGAGTACTCGCCTGTCCATAAATACCAGGCCATATCTGTCGCCAGGTCATCGGTTTCTTCCGGGTGGGCAAACGCTTCCCGCAAGAATCGTTCAAATACATCGAGCAGCTCACGGCCCGCATACGGTTTATCCTCAATCATCATCGTTTCCATATTGCCGTTTTCATCGACAGGAATACAACCGTGAATCAACAGGTTGCCGTTATATTTTAAATAAAGGCTGCCTTTTTTCATCATAAAATTCATATGGCGGCCCAGCTTTTCGGAATGCTGGACAGAGAACAGCAGCTTGTCTATGACTTCTGCTTCTTCTTCTAATAGCTGGTCTGGCTGCTCCGGATTTATCGTCGCAAAGCAGGTGTTTTCCAGTTGATATGTTTTTCCGTTTAGCGTGATTTCGTTTTTGTCATAATCTATTTTCTCTAATAACAGCCGCTCTTCCATATTAAAGTTCGGCCGTCTCTTGATAATCGGGCTCTCGAGCTTGAATTGGATCATCGCAATCGCTTGATGGATTTTTGTGATTTGCTTAATCTCATCCTCTGGCCTGTTTTCGTCTGCTTTTGGGCGGAACGCTGGATTATCATCATAATATTTTTCGGCCAGGTTCAGCAGCGGTCTCAGGTTGATGCCGTACACGTCCTCAATAATATCCAGGTTGTCATAGCGGGCACAGATACGGATAATATTGGCCAGGCACACTTTGGAACCGGCATAGGCACCGATCCAAAGGACATCGTGATTTCCCCACTGAATATCGACAGAATGATAGTTGATCAGTTCTTCCATAATTCTATCCGGCTGCGGTCCGCGGTCGTAAATATCGCCGACCACATGCAGATGGTCGACCACCAATCGCTGAACGCTGTAAGCAAGGCCGGTGATCAGCTTATCGGCTTGGCCAAGCTCAATGATCTGATCAATGATTTCGGAGTAATATTGCTCCTTGTTGCCAGCTTGTTCTGTTTTGTATAGCAGCTCCTCCGTAATATAAGCAAATTGGGCAGGCAGTGCTTTGCGTAATTTGGAGCGGGTATACTTGGAGGAGCAATATGAAACGAGCTTAATCATTCGATGAATCGTTTCTTTATACCACTCGTTTAACGCTTCTTTCGCATCAAAGTCATGTTTGATTAACTTCAGTTTGTCTTCCGGATAGTAGACCAATGCTGCTAATTCATCGATTTCTCTATCGTAAATGACACCGCTGAAGATGTCGCGTATCTTCTCTTTGACTCGTCCTGAACCATTGCGCAGCACGTGCTGGAATGCCTGATACTCCCCGTGCAAATCACTGACAAAATGCTCAGTGCCCTTTGGCAGGTTCAATATCGCTTTCAAATTAATGATTTCTGTTACCACTTTTTCTTCACAATCGTATTTTTGCGCGAGTAGATCTAGGTACTTGCTTTCCAAAATCGTCCATCCCCTTTTTAGAATAAATCCCTATATATGATCATGTGCATGATAAGGTGAATTTAAAAGTATGACATTATTTTTAAACATTGGACCTTTATATGATAGTACCGCATAACTGCTTTTAGAGACAATTGAAACGGATGAATAAAGTGAAACACAAAAAAACCAGATGTCAAATCTGGTTTCCTGTTCAAAGTAAACTATTATTGTTTTTCTTTCACCATCTTTATAAAAAGGAAAAAGATAATGAATACGATAAAGTAGTTCATTGGATTCTTAACGATGCTCATCTCTAGTGAAATCTGTAAGAGTATCCAGAGCGCAAAGATGGCTAGTATTGCAGGAATGATGATTTTGTTCATGTCGACCACCTTCCATAGTGAAGCAGCTCTACAGCAAAAAACTATTAGCCTGTACGACAAACTGCGACTGCTTATAATTATACGAAATCTTCGAGTAATCAAACGGCTGCCCATTTGTCAGGTGAAAAATACTTTCTATATACAGCTTCGGCAGTCCAGCCTCTAATCCCAAGTATTCCGCTTCTTCCTCATTAAGCTGGCCCACGTGCAGAAACAAATCAGAAAAACCAATCTTCAACCCCAGTCCTTCCCGGATGTAATGGAAGATGGAGTGGGAGACGATTTCGTTGTTTAAATACGTCACGATCGATTTGTTGTAGTAAGACTCTTCGTAGCAAAGGGTCTGGCCGTTGATGTAGCGGACCCTTTTGACATAGTAGATGTCTTCGTTTATTTCGATGTTCAGATTTTCCGCCGCTTCCGGTGTTGGCTTTCTCACGTCCAGTTCGATGACTTTTGAGGTGACGTTGAAATCCTCGAGGTCTTTTTTAAATCCCTGATTCGACAGAAGGCTGATATAGCCTTTTCGTTTATGTTTTCTGACGAAAATGCCGCTTCCTCTGACTTGAAAGATCGCGCCTTTTTGCTCTAATAGCTCCAGGGACTTTGTGATGGTGCTTTTGCTTACTTCAAACTGGGCCATGAGGGTTTCCAGGACTGGCAGTTTGTCTCCCTGCTGAAGCTGGTGTTCTTCTATATATGTTTCAATTTCCGCTGCAATTTGCTGGTATTTTAACATACGCATTCCTCATTTATTCGTTTAGTTTCACTTGTCAAAATTATAGCATAAACCGCTTACAATGATAGTTAGTGCGTAAATAGTTTGTTTCGGCATTGATAAATTATACCGGTACAATTATAATGAAAGCGTAACCAAAACAAAGGGGTGGGTGAAAATGTCGGGGAAAGTGAGAGATTATACGAGACTAGCAAAAGACATTTTAGAGGCCGTAGGCGGGGAAGAGAATGTGATTGGGGCTTCTCGCTGCGCTACCAGACTTCGATTGGTGCTGAAGCGGTCTACCCCTAAAGCGAAGGATATCGTGAAATCGATGCTACCATCCCGGCGTCATTACGGTTGTCATGGTTGCGCCTACAAAGCATGCGATTGGCCTGCGTTCAGCGTCCGGCGTCGAATTGCTTGCGCACATCGGGCTGGATACGGTGACATTAGGCGGCACGTCTTTTTCCTTGAAGGTAAAAGAAGGCGATACCGTCAAAAAAGGCGAAGTGCTTGTTGAGTTTGATAAAGCTTTCATTGAAGAGATTGAGGAAAGTGCATTACATCAAAAAATATTTACAGTCGTAAGCTGAGGAGGAATTAAACATGGGAAACATGCCGAAGGATTTTTTATGGGGCGGTGCTTTAGCTGCCCACCAATTTGAAGGCGGATGGAATCAAGGCGGTAAAGGGCCGAGTGTCGTCGATGTGATGACAGCGGGTGCGCACGGCGTGCCGAGAAAAATCACTGACACGATTGAAGAAAACGAATTTTATCCAAACCATGAAGCCATTGATTTCTATCACAGATACAAGGAAGATATCGCTTTGTTTGCAGAAATGGGATTAAAATGCCTGCGGACGTCCATCGGCTGGAGCCGGATTTTTCCGAAAGGCGATGAGGCTGAACCGAACGAAGCTGGTTTGCAGTTTTATGATGATGTGTTTGATGAATTGCTGAAGCATGGGATCGAGCCGGTCATTACCCTGTCTCACTTTGAAATGCCGCTGCACCTGGCAAGAGAATATGGCGGCTTCAGAAACCGGAAAGTCGTGGACTTATTCGTCAACTTCGCAGAGGCTTGCTTTACCCGTTACAAAGATAAAGTGAAGTACTGGATGACATTTAACGAGATTAACAACCAAATGGATGTGAACAATCCGTTGTTCCTATGGACGAATTCAGGTGTTGTGGTTGGCGAAAACGAAAACGCCAAGGAGGTCATGTATCAAACGGCACACCACGAACTAGTGGCGAGCGCATTAGCAGTGGCAAAAGGAAAAGACATCAATCCAGAGTTCCAGATCGGGGCCATGGTATCACACGTGCCGATTTATCCTTTCTCCTCCAATCCTAAAGATGTGATGCTGGCTGAAGAAGAAATGAGGCAGCGCTATTTCTTCCCTGATGTGCAGGTGCGCGGTTATTATCCAAGCTACGCGTTGAAGGAATTTGAACGCGAAGGCTACAACATCACATTCGAAGACGGCGATGATGAGATTTTAAGAAACGGAACCGTCGATTACTTAGGCTTCAGCTATTACATGTCAACAACTGTGAAAAGCGATGTGAAAAATGATAACACTGGCGATATTGTAAATGGCGGCTTGCCGAATGGTGTCAAAAATCCGTACATCACTTCGAGTGACTGGGGATGGGCGATTGATCCAACCGGGCTGAGATATACGTTAAATCGTTTTTATGACCGATACCAAATCCCGTTATTCATCGTTGAAAATGGCTTTGGCGCAGTGGATACGCTGGAGGAGGACGGCAAGGTTCATGATCCGGAGCGCATTCAATATTTAAAATCGCATATTGAAGCATTAGAAAAAGCGGTCACGTACGATGGTGTTGATTTAATTGGCTACACGCCGTGGGGCATTATTGATATTGTCTCCTTCACAACTGGCGAAATGAAAAAACGCTACGGCATGATCTATGTTGATCGTGACAATGAAGGAAACGGATCCATGAAGCGGTATAAGAAAGATTCCTTTGAGTGGTACAAAAATGTCATTCAAACGAATGGCGAGGAACTATAAGAAGCTGGCCCGAATCGAGCACTTTTACCGAGTGCCTGGTTCGGGTTTTTGGCATGATCCGACACGATATCCAATAATGGGAATAGATTACTAGCGCTGATTGTATGTTATGATTTCACCTGTAAGATCCTTTTTTGTATAATTTAATATTAGAATGGAAGAAAGGGAGAGAGTTTGTGAGTAAAAAGGGATGAAAGCGGGTGTCCGGCTGAAGTTTTAAGATCATGATAGAGTTCCCTAAGCAAATCTCCTGAAAAAAATTTGGCGAGGAAGGGGCAACATCACATTGAAAAACATTTTAATAAGAGCTGGCATATCACCATTTGATACATTTAATGCAGCTGAAATGATTGTTCGCAACTCCATTGGCGGCAACGTAGGAAACCTAGTATATGCCTACAGTGTGTTTCGCACGCTGATGACAGAAGGAACGACGATTACTCCTGATTATTATCGGATTAATCCAGCGGATGCTGAACAAATTAATACAAATTATGATATGTATGTTATTCCGCTGGCAGATGCATTCCGCGAGGATTTCGTGCCTTCTTTACGGAAATATACCCAATTAATTAAGAAACTAACCATTCCGGTTGTTGTGATTGGTGTTGGTTTGCGGGCTCCGTTTGAACCAAAATTAAATGAAGGTTTTCCTTTTGATGAGGATGTAAAAGCGTTTGTAAGTGCTGTGCTGGAGAGATCAAATATGATCGGTGTCCGCGGTGAAATTACAGCGAAATACCTTTCCAGATTAGGCTTCCGTGAAGGCATTGACCATACGGTGATTGGGTGTCCTTCTATGTATGCGTTTGGCAGAGAACTGAAGATAAGAGAAACTAATATCACAACAGAATCTATGGTGACGGTTAACTCATCAAGGCTGTCTCCAAAGCATGTGCTGGACTTTATTACGAGAAGCATGAAAGAGTTCCCGAATCATTACTTTATCCCGCAATGGCGAAAAGAAATGATTCTGACGTATGCGGGTGCGCCTGCGCTAGCGAAGCCTGCTGATAATTATCCGGTCAGCATGGAAGACCCGGCTTATCAGAATGATAGAGTCCGATTCTTTTTAAATGTGCCGACTTGGCTGGATTTCCTGAGAAAAGCCGATTTGAGCTTTGGCGCAAGGCTGCATGGAAATATCGCAGCGACGATTGCCGGTACACCGAGCCTGTTGCTTCCGAAAGATGCCAGAATGCGTGAATTAGCTGAGTACCATCAATTAACGCATGTCATGGCAAATGAGATAACCGATCAGACAAAACTGTCAGAATTAATTGAAACACTTGATTTTCATCAGCCTGAGAAACGGCAAGCGCAAAACTTTGACCATTTCATCAGCTTCTTGAATCAAAATGAATTAGACCATATTTATAAAGAGAAAGCGATTCCTGATACCGTTCCTTTTGACGAAAAACTATCTAACACGAAGCTTCTTCCGCCTGTGACTACAGTTAGCGGCTGCAGTTCCACAGAAACAGCGAAACGCTGGGAAGCGCTGATGGCATTAGAAAATGCCAAAAAGGAAAAAACCATTAAAGATCTGAAAAAAAAGGTCAAAAAGTATCAGGGCACGTTAAATAGAAAATCAGTGCGTATCGCTTTAAAAACAGCAAATATGCTGAGTGTGAAGTGACCATTCACTAACATTACAACTATATTACAGTTGTATAAAACTTGCAATATTTTTGGAATAAAAAAGAAAGCCGCAATGCTGCCAATCTGGCAATTGCGGCTTTCTTATATTAGTTACGGATTAGGTAATCAAACGCGCCGAGGGCGGCAGTTGCACCTGATCCCATAGAAATAATAATTTGGTTGTACGCACTGTCTGTGCAGTCGCCGGCAGCAAATAAGCCTGGTACGCTTGTTGCGCCATGTTTGTCGACGATGATTTCGCCCATGCGGTTGCGTTCAACCGTTCCTTCTAACCATTCTGTGTTTGGCACGAGACCGATTTGGACGAATACACCTTGAAGTTCAACGTGTTTTTCTTCGCCTGTTTCGCGGTCTACATATGTGATGCCGTTAACACTCTGATCACCTGTGATTTCTTTTGTTTGTGCGTTTTTCACGACAGTAACGTTAGGCAGGCTGTAGAGACGTTTTTGCAGGACTTCGTCTGCTTTCAGTTCCGGCGCGAATTCTAGCACAGTAACGTGATTGACAATACCTGCAAGATCAATCGCTGCTTCGATACCAGAGTTTCCGCCGCCGATTACCGCAACGTCTTTGCCTTCAAACAATGGCCCATCACAGTGCGGGCAGTATGCGACACCTTTGTTTTTGAACTCTTGTTCACCGGGGACGTTGACATTGCGCCAGCGTGCACCTGTTGAAAGGATCACTGTTTTACTTTTCAGGACAGCGCCGTTTTCGAGTTCAAGTTCGAACAGATCTTTTTTCTCAAGGCGTTTCGCACGCTGAAGGTTCATGACATCAATATCATATTCCTTCACATGCTCTTCAAGACTTGCCGCAAGCTTCGGCCCTTCCGTCGCTTTGACGCTGATGAAGTTTTCGATGCTCATGGTGTCGAGAACCTGTCCGCCGAAGCGTTCAGCGACAACCCCAGTGCGGATGCCTTTACGTGCAGTGTAGATCGCTGCACTTGCACCAGCAGGTCCGCCTCCGACAACAAGAACGTCAAACGGCTCTTTGTCAGCAAACTCAGATGCATCTGCGCCGCTGCCCATTTTCGCAAGGATTTCTTCAAGCGTCATACGGCCGCTTCCGAAGGATTCGCCATTCAGGTAAACGGTCGGCACTGCCATGATGTTTTTGCTTTCAACTTCTGCTTTGTATGCTGCACCGTCAATCATCGTGTGCGTAATGTTCGGGTTCAGCACGCTCATCATGTTTAAAGCTTGTACAACATCAGGACAGTTGTGGCATGTCAGGCTGATATAAGATTCGAAGTGGTATTCACCGCTGATCTTCTTCACCTGATCAATGACTTTTTGGTCCACCTTAGGCGGTCTGCCGCTCACTTGGAGCAGCGCCAACACTAATGATGTGAATTCGTGGCCCAGAGGGATACCGGCGAAAGTCACGCCAGTGTCTTCTCCGACACGATTGACACTGAAGCTTGGCGTTCTGTTTAATTCAGCTTTTTCAACTGAAATTTTCGATGACATGGAAGCCAGCTCATCAACGAGAGCCAGCATGTCCTTAGAAGTGTCATCTTCGCCTGCGCTAACTTTGAGAACAATGTCATTCTCAATTAGCTGCATATATTGATTTAATTGTGCTTTGATGTTTGCATCAAGTACCAATTGAATGCACTCCTTAGATTTTACCTACTAGATCAAGGCTAGGTGTAAGAGTTTCGCCGCCTTCTTCCCATTTAGCCGGGCAAACTTCACCTGGGTTTTGACGAACGTATTGAGCTGCTTTTACTTTGTTTACAAGGTTGCTTGCGTCACGGCCGATACCGCCTGCATTGATTTCAACAGTTTGGATAACGCCGTCTGGATCGATGATGAATGTTCCGCGGTCAGCAAGGCCAGTTTCTTCGTCAAGAACATCGAAGTTGCGAGAGATCGTTTGAGATGGGTCGCCGATCATTGCGTAAGTGATTTTGCTGATTTTTTCAGAGCTGTCATGCCAGCCTTTGTGTACGAAGTGAGTATCTGTAGAAACAGAGTAGACTTCAACACCTAATTCTTTAAGAGCAGCATATTGTTCTTGAAGATCTTCAAGCTCAGTTGGGCATACGAAAGAGAAATCTGCTGGGTAGAAGCAGAATACGCTCCATTGGCCTTTCAAATCTTCGTTTGTTACATCGATGAATTCACCGTTTTTGAATGCTTTTGCTTCGAATGGAAGTACTTCTTTACCGATTAAAGACATAATGTATATTCCTCCTAAAAATGTATTAGAAAGCATAATCGCTTTCAATAATAATTCTAATTATATATGAATTATTAATTAATATATATTTTTTGTCAAGCCATAACCTACTTTTTTTCATCTTACTAAAGGTGTGACAGGTAGGATTTATGCATTTCTTTTATAACAAATGAGAGGCTGATTCTCAATTAGACAAGGTTTTCAGGGACTTTTGTAAATCAGAATGACAGGCCGTTTTGGCATTTGAACATTTTATGACACCATGGTCAAGGGCAAAGGACAATGGCCAAAAGCAGAATAGAACGGAACAGCAAGCTGCTGTCACATGATGATCTTGGGGATTGTTTCTAGCTATTATTGTATCACTGTTTATGATATTTAAAACATAACTTATGTCTTCTGTTGTTTGGGATAGAAGAAAAAAACACGGTTCAGTTGAAAACTGACCGTGTTTTTGATGACAGGTTATTCAGACCAATTCGTATGGAAAACGCCGTCCATATCAGTCCGTTCGTACGTGTGAGCGCCAAAGTAATCGCGCTGCGCCTGCAAGAGGTTCGCATTGGAACGCCCTGTGCGGTAGCCGTCGTAATAAGAGAGCGCGGTAGTTAAGCATGGGAAAGAGATTCCGGTGCTGATACCCTCGCAAACGACTTTTCGCAGGCCTGTTTGATAGGCATGGAGCTTATCTGTGAAATAAGGCGCGATCAGCAGGTTAGCCAGATTTGGCTGCTCACTGAATGCTTCGCTGATCACGTTTAGGAAATCAGCGCGGATGATGCAGCCGCCTCGGAAAATCAAGGCGATGTCTTTGAGCGGCAGATTCCAGCCGTAAAGCTCAGATGACATCTTATATTGGGCAAAGCCTTGTGCATAGGCGCATACTTTCCCCATGTAAAGAGCCTGTCTGACGTATTCAATCCAAGTGTCTTTATCCAAGTGTTTTTCTTCGGCTTCCGGGCCTGCTAATACATCTTGAGCTGCCATCCGTTCTTCTTTTAAAGATGACAAGTAGCGGGCGAACAAGGACTCTGTGATGATCGTGGACGGGATGCCGTTATCAATCGCCTGCATGCTCGTCCATTTTCCGGTGCCTTTTTGGCCGGTTTTATCAAGGATGACATCGATCAGAGGCTGTCCTGTTTTTTCGTCTTTTTTGCGTAAAATCTCAGCTGTAATCTCTATTAAATAGCTTTTCAGCTCACCTTGATTCCATGTTTCAAAAATAGATGCAATTTCATCTAGCGGCAGATGAAGCGTTTCTCTTAGAAACGTATACGCTTCTGCAATCAGCTGCATGTCGGCATATTCAATGCCATTGTGCACCATTTTTGTAAAGTGCCCTGCCCCTTTTGGTCCGATATAGACACAGCAAGGGTCATCTCCGACTTGAGCTGCGATTTTCGTCAGGATAGGAGCGGCTTTCTCATAGACGTCGCGATCTCCGCCCGGCATGATGGAAGGCCCTGTTAATGCGCCGACTTCACCGCCGGAAATGCCGACTCCCAGGTAGCCGATCCCTTTTTCCTTCAGCTCGTCATATCTTCTTTCTGTGTCTTCATAGTGGGAGTTTCCTCCGTCCATGATGACGTCGCCTTCTTCAAGCAAAGGCTTTAATGATTGGATGACGGAATCTACGGGTTTTCCCGCTGTGACCATCAAAAAGATTTTTCTTGGTTTTTCTAACGATTGAACAAAGTCCTCAAGCTCGTAATACGGGCTGAGAGATTGTCCATCCAGCTTTTGGACAAGCTGGTCCGTTAAATCTCTGGTGTAATTATAGACAGCGACGTTTTCACCTTTATTTGCCATGTTTAAGGCGATGTTGCTTCCCATTACGCCTAAGCCTATGACACCAATCGTATTGAACATGTGTTACAGCTCCTTCTTAATTTCATACAACTAAACTTAACAATAAAATGAATCCCAGTCCAGCAACGGAAATAATGGTTTCCAGCAATGTCCATGTGGCGAATGTTTCTTTCATGCTTAATCCGAAGTATTCCTTGAACATCCAGAAGCCGGCGTCATTGACGTGTGAAGCGATGACACTTCCAGCGCCTGTTGCGAGCACGACTAACGCCAGGTTAACATCAGAATGGCCCAATAACGGGATGACCAGACCTGTTGTGCTTAGTGCGGCAACAGTTGCTGATCCTAGAGAAATGCGCAGGATCGCCGCGATGAGCCATGCCAGAATGATTGGCGATAATGCCGTTTCTTTGAATAAGTCTGCTACGTAATCGCCGACACCGCCGTTGATCAGCACTTGTTTGAAGGCGCCGCCTCCTCCGATGATCAAAAGCATCATGCCGATTTGTGAAATGGCAGTTGAACAAGAATCCATCACGGTTTTGACTGGAATGTTGCGCTTGATGCCCATTGTATAGACTGCGACCAATAACGAAATAATCATAGCAGTCGATGCGTTTCCAATCAATCTGATAAAAGCTAAAACTCCGTTATCTGCAAACCCGATTGTTTCTTGAAGCAGGTCGATAATGGTCGCGACCGACATGATGATAATCGGGAGCATTGCAGTAAAGACACTGATTCCAAAGCCGGGTGTTTCTTCAAGGTTAAACGTTTTTTGTGTGCCGAGTGATGCAATATTGCCGTTTTTCGCAAATGATGCAGGAACGATTTTTTTCGCGAACTTTGTAAATAACGGCCCTGCGATGAGCACTGTCGGAACAGCAACAATAAAGCCATACAGCAGCACTTCTCCAATGTTTGCGCCATACTCACCGGCGATCGCCGTAGGTCCCGGGTGCGGCGGCAGGAAACCGTGTGTGACGGATAGTGCCGCGACCATCGGGATTCCGAGAAATAAAATAGAAATCTTCAATTCTCTTGAAATCGCAAAGACAATCGGAATTAATAGAACCAGTCCTACTTCAAAAAATAACGCAATCCCAATAATAAATGAGGCAATGACAACGGCCCATTGAATATTTTTCTCACCGAATTTGTTGACGAGCGTCATCGCAATGCGCTGTGCGCCTCCTGAATCCGCGATCAGCTTGCCCAGCATCGCACCGAGTCCGAAGATGAGCGCGATGTGGCCAAGAGTCCCCCCTATCCCTGCTTCGATGGAGCTGACAACCTTATCGAACGGCATCCCGAGTGCCAGTGCCACGCCGAACGATACGACCAGCAGGGAAATAAATGTGTTTAATTTTAAGCCCATAATCAGAAATAGTAATGCTAAGATCCCAAGTGCAACGATGATTAACGGCATGGTAATGCCCTCCCCTTCATGTCATGTACTATTTGTGTGTGATTAAGCCCCTCTGATAATCTGCAATTTGTGTATATTGATTTTCTAATAATCTTGATAGATTGATGAAAATCGGCATTAATGTTCTGTATTCCTTGGCTGAGTCTTCGATCGGCGTATGTCTGTATGTGCTGCCGATCATGTCGGACACGGCGTCGAATGAGTCAATTTTTCCTGTTGCATACAGGCCTAAAATACAGGCGCCGAGACATGAGCTTTCGTAGCTTTCCGGAACGACAACCTCTGATTCGAAGATATCCGACATCATTTGGCGCCAAACCTCTGACCTTGCAAATCCCCCTGTCGCTTGGATGCGGGTTACCGGGCCATCCATGCATTCAGTTAACGCCAAGAACACCGTGTACAGGTTGTAAATGACGCCTTCCAATGCCGCGCGTATCATATGCTCTTTCTTATGCGACATGGTCAGGCCAAAAAATGAGCCGCGTACATCCGGATTCCACAACGGAGCGCGTTCTCCGGCGAGATATGGGTGGAACAGCAGACCGTCAGAACCGGGTCTGACGCGTTGGGCAATTTTCGTCAGCACGTCATATGGATCAATGCCCAGCCGTGTCGCTGTTTCAATTTCGGAGGAGGCAAACTCGTCTCTGATCCAGCGAAGGACGATGCCTCCATTGTTCACAGGTCCCCCAATAACCCAATGCTTGTCCGTCAAGGCATAGCAAAAAATTCTCCCTTTTTCATCGGTTTGCGGCTTGTCAATAATCGTCCGGATGGCACCGCTTGTACCGATGGTGACGGCGATTTCGCCCTTTTTAATGGCGTTAACGCCGAGGTTGGACAGCACGCCGTCGCTGGCGCCGATGACAAAAGGCGTTTCCGGATCGATTCCCATTTGGATCGCTATTTCCGGGCTGCAGTGCTGAAAGATCTGGGTTGTCGGCACGAGTTTGGATAAGTGATCCGGCGTGATGCCTGCGATGCGCAGTGCCTCTTCGTCCCAATCCAAGCCTTTCAGGTTCATCATGCCTGTCGCTGATGCCAATGAGTAATCGATGACATACTCATTGAACAGCTGTTTAAAAATGTATTCTTTGATGCCGATATATTTTTTTGCCTTGGAAGCGATTTCTTTCCTTTCATTCGTGATCCAGGCAATTTTACTTAACGGTGCCATCGGATGAATCGGTGTTCCCGTCCGTTTGTACACCTCATGTCCGTTCAATTCCTCTTTGATCTTATGCGCCCAGCCTTCACTTCGGTTGTCGGCCCATGTGATGCATGGCGTCAGCGGCTTGTCATTTTCGTCGATTGCAATGACGCTGTGCATGGCGCTGCTGAACGAAATGAAAGAGATCTGTTTTTCGGGATGCTGTTTTGTAATTCTCGCTGTTGTATGGATGACTGCCTGAAATATCTCTTCCGGGTTTTGTTCAGCTGTTGAGATGTCCGGTGTATAGAGCGGGTAGCCGATGCTTTCTTTCTGTACCACATCTCCGTTTTCACTGAACAGCACAGCTTTTGTGCTTGTCGTGCCGATATCGATTCCTAACATATAACTAGTCATTGTTGTATTCAGCTCCTTTTGCCAGCATTTGTTGTGAGAGCCATAGGTCTTCTACCTTATCCTGCACATCATCAAAGTTTTGGTGAAGAGACTGAATCATCAGCGCCCTATCCTTTGTTTTGATGGCTTGAATATAAAGCTCGTGGTTATCTAAAATCCTTGTGAAGTCTTCATACTTTTCCTTTAACCGTACCCGCATCGATAAAAGAATAAAGCTTTCCATGACGGGTTTTAGATTGTTCCAGATCATCTGAATGTATGAATGATCAATCGCTCGGATAATCGTTTCATGGAACAGCACATCTTGAAATGAAAATTCGTCAGCATCCTCATATTTGATTGAGACTTTCATCATTTCAAGAATTTTGCTGAGATCCTTAACTAAAGGCTCAATGTCTATTTTGACAAGCCGTTCAAAGACAAATGTTTCTAATAGTAACCGCACATCATAAATTTCCGCGATTTTCTTCTCAGTTAAACCAATTACGACCGCTCCCATTCGTTCTAAGCGGATGATTTTTTCGGATGCGAGTATTTTTAGCGCTTCGCGAACCGGCGAACGGCTTACTGAAAACTCGGCGGCGATTGTATTTTCTGATAAAATGGTACCGCTTTCAATCAGGCCTGAAACGATCCGCATTCTCAGCTCGTATGCGACACGAACCCCGGTTGACGCTTTTGAGAGCCATTTTGCGGGATACAACAGGTCTTTGGAGTCTAGCATACACTCACCTTCCTCACTCAAGAAGTATACTTGTATACAAGTATGATAACGTGAATATTTCTTTTATGCAAACACTTTCATTTCTAATTTTTAATTAAATTTTTACCATATTGCATGGTATGTATTTCCAGATCAAGTATGGTACATTGGAGATCAATAGGTTAAGTGAATCATGTTTTGAAAGAGGCGATTTGGATGAAAATCATCATTGCACCTGATTCTTTTAAGGAAAGCTTATCAGCTCTGGAGGCAGCCGAAGCGATAGAAAGAGGTTTCAAATCGGTCTTTCCGGGTGCTGATTACAGAAAATTGCCGGTGGCGGATGGCGGCGAGGGAACCGTTCAATCTCTGGTCGATGCGACCAATGGAAGGATCATAGAGCAAGTTGTCACAGGGCCGCTGGGGGAACCGGTGAGAGCTTTCTTTGGCATGATGGGAGATGGGAGAACAGCTGTGATTGAAATGGCTGCTGCTTCAGGGCTGCATCTGGTGCCTGTAGATAAGCGAAATCCGCTCATTACTACAACAAGGGGAACGGGAGAATTAATCGGAGCAGCTCTTGATGCGGGAGCGGAGCGATTGATCATCGGAATCGGCGGAAGCGCCACGAACGACGGGGGAGCCGGGATGATTCAGGCATTGGGCGGAAGGCTTCTTGATAACTCAGGCAGCGAGATTGGTCCAGGGGGCGGCGCGTTATCTCAGCTTGCATCAATAGATGTGAGCGGGCTTGATTCCAGATTGCGGAATGTCAAACTGGAAGTTGCCTGTGACGTGGACAATCCGTTAACAGGACCAAAGGGTGCTACGGCTGTTTTCGGACCGCAAAAAGGCGCGACGGCCGACATGCTGGATGTACTAGAACAGAACGTAAGCCATTTCGCTGATATGGCAGAAAAAGAGCTCGGATCAACCTTCCGAGATACAGAGGGCGCCGGTGCAGCGGGCGGTCTTGGATGGAGCCTGCTGACTTATTTTCAGGCTGACCTGAAAAGAGGCATTGATATTGTCCTTGAAGCGGTTGATTTTGAAAGTATCGTTCAGGATGCAGATCTTGTGATTACCGGCGAGGGACGGATCGACAGCCAAACGGTTCATGGAAAAACCCCGATCGGCGTAGCCAAGGCGGCTAAATCATACGATGTGCCTGTCATCGGTATTGCGGGATCAGTATCACGTGACAGTGATGCCGTCTATCAACACGGAATCGATGCGCTTTTCAGCATCGTCCCCGGAGCCGTGCCGCTAGAAGATGCGTTTGAACATGCCGCGGAATATATGGAAAGAACGGCGCGGGACATTGCAGCGTCTATCAAATTGGCGAAAACGATGTTTCTGATATAGCCGATGCACATGCCAATGCATAGCCATCCTTCTTTTTGGGTAGAGACAGTTAACACACAATGAGGAATTCATCCCAGAAGGAGGACGCAGATATGACTGTACAAAAAATCAAAGGCAAAAAACTAGTAAAAGGCATTGCGCCAAATGTGGAGCCGGAAGCTCTGTTAAATGATAAACGAAAAGTATTTTTGTTTGGTTCCCCTAGTTACACAAACATTGGAGACCAAGCGATTGCGTATGCGGAAGAGAAATTTATCAAAAATCATTTTCCGTATTATGAATACATTGAGATTATGGATTATGCGACGGATGAGGGCATTGAACTGGTGAAGGAGATCATTCGTGAAGACGATATTGTCTGCTTTACAGGCGGAGGGAACTTAGGAAACCTTTATCTCGATATTGAGGAAGACAGAAGAAAGGTCTTTTCGGCGTTTAAAGACTACAAATCAATTTCTCTGCCACAATCCGTTTATTTTGAGGATACAGAGGAAGGACAGAAGGAAAAGAAAAAAACACAGGATGCGTACCATCAAAATACAAACTTAACGATTGCTGCGCGTGAGACGCAAACACTGGATGTTGTGAAAGAGACCTTCAACTCCAATGTGATCTTTACACCGGACATGGTGCTTTCCTTGGATATTGTGCCGCGAGAGCTCGAGCGGGACGGCGTTCTCTTTATTTTAAGAGCGGATAAGGAGAAAGTGACTGACGAAGATTTTATTTCACAGATGAAGAAATGGGCAGAAAAAACAACTTACACAGAGCGTACCGATACGGTGCTGGATACGGTAGACACCATCGATTACGCTGATCGTGAAAAGCATTTTATGGAGATGCTGGACCGCATCGGTTCCAGTAAATTGGTGATTACCGACCGCCTTCACGCGATGATTTTCTCGATTATCACCAAAACACCTTGCCTTGTCTTTGGAAACAGCTATGGCAAAGCCAAACATTCATACCGGGATTGGCTTGAAAGCTTAAACTTCATTGAATACACAGATCAACATCATATTGAGGAACTGGAGCGTATGATTGACCGCCTGCTTCAAGCAGAACCGAATGACGTTGATTTATCTAAGGACTTTCAGCCGCTGATTGATTTTTTTGCTTCTTAAACGAAAAAGACTGCCCTCCCCCGGGGCAGTCTTTCTTTGTTAAATATGAAACAGCCAGACGACGAGCGGGCCGAAGAATGAGCCGAGCACCGCACAAAGCGTCATGGATACGGAACTCATGGAGACGGCCAGTTCCCCATATTCCAATGCTTTGGAGGTGCCCAGTGCATGGGAGGCGCTGCCTAATGCAATGCCTTGTCCAAGGGAACTGCGTATGCGAAGCCATTTTAGGAAAAGAGGCCCGAGGATGACGCCTGAAAAGCCCGCAATCATGACAAATACGACTGTCATGGAAGGGACGCCGCCAAGACCGGTGGCGATCTGAATAGCGACAGGTGTTGTGATCGACTTTGGCAGAATGGATAATAAGAGATCATGATCAATCCCGAATGCTTCTGCGAAGATCAGCCCGCTGATCATTCCCATGCATAATCCGACCAGGACGCCGCCTAAAATGGGAACACAATGTTTGACAATGATATGCCATTGTTTATAAAGCGGATAGGCCAGTGCCACGACAGCCGGCCCAAGCAAAGAATTGATCCATTTCCCCCCGATCATATAGCCTTCATAGGAAACATGGAACATCATCAAAACCGCTACAATCAAAATGGTCGTTGTCAGAACGGGGATCAGAAATGGAAGCGGGAATCGCTTATAGAGTTTGACCATCCCTAAATAAGCGGCAACTGTTAAAAGAATTATAATGATCGCGATACATGCTTGCTGCATTTCTCTTTCTCCTCCCGTTTTTTTGCTTTTTTCTCTAATAGCTGGCTGGCGAATCCAGCCGCAATGATCGTGACGATGGTGCTCAGAACGACTGTAATCAGCAGCATCAGACCATTGAATGAAATGAGAGACGGGTAGTTTATCACTCCTGTCATTGCCGGGATGAACAACAATGGAAGGAAGGATAATAAAAACCCTGCTCCGTCTTCAATGAGGGAGACGGGAACAATACGGAGGCCCAAGCAGATCAGAAGCAATACCAATCCAACGATGCTTCCTGATACGGGTAAATGAAACAGATGCTGAATGGCTTCCCCGATCATAAAAAATACATATAATATCAACACTTGCAAGATAATTCGTATGACTTTCACATCAAGTGCTGCTCTCCAATCAGAACAGCTTCCTCCTTTCTGGTGCTTGCTTCTAGGATGGTTCTGAGGAATCGCTTTACTTTCTTTTTATATGATTGTACTATACAAGTATAATAATTGATTTAGTCATATAACGACTTGTATTTATTCAGTTAATGTACATTTGTATTATACAAGTATATATGATGTTGTCAATGCCGGAGATTGGAATAGGGAGCGAGAGCGATTGCAAAATCAAAATCCAGTTGAATTAATTGAATATGAGCTGACGACTTTTATCAGGAGAGCTGTTTATCTGGATCAATCAGAGAAAAGAACAGGGAATTTGGAGAGATCTTCGTACTTATTACTTAGACAATTGGATGAGTTTGGGCCTGCTCGTGTTAAGGAATTGGCAGAATCGTTTAAGCTTGATATTTCTACTCTTTCAAGACAAGCAGCTGCATTAGAGGCAAAGGAGCTCATCTATCGTTTCTCAGACCCATCTGATGGGAGAGTCAGCCTGTTTACTATTACAAAACTCGGCAAACAACTATTAAAAGCCGATCAGCAAAAGCGCCTTGAACGTTATGAACAGATGCTGAAAGAATGGTCAACACAGGAAAAAGAGATGTTCGGCGAGCTGCTGCAGCGTATGAACAAGGCTTTTATCGATTAACAGCTGAAAAACCCATGGTTCGCTGGAACAGCATGGGTTTTTCTTATGGTCAGAGATTATCTGCATCGTTTGGCGGCAGCCCAAGCCACTAGTCCGGCAACAACAGCCGCCGATACAATGGGGCGCTTCGTCGCTTTCGTGTAGTAGCTTCTTGACCTCATCCATCCTTTATTTGTTCCTCTGTCATGCATACCGTAGCCCGCATCATAAAGAGCGCTTTCTTCTCGCGGTTTGGACGGTTTTTCGGCATGCTGGCTGTGATACATGATTTTTTCCATCAGTCTGTCGGTCAGACGAGGGAAAAGCGCGCCCAGCATGGCGATGGCTTTGGCCTGTGAGCCGATGTACATGTCGCGCTTAGGGTGTTCGGCGGCAAACAGGATAGCTTCGGCGACCGCTTCCGGCGGATAGATCATGGAGCGGTAATGAGCCGGCTGTTTGTCGAGGTAGCTGTGCGCATGCTCGTTATAAGGTGTGTCAATTCTGCCCGGGTGGATGAGCGTTACCGAGACGGGCGCCTGTTCCTTTTCAAGCTCCATTCGGATGCTTTCCGTCCAGCCGTGAAGCGCAAATTTGGCAGACGCATATGTGGATTGAATGACTGTTCCCCTGTCTCCGAACAGGCTTCCTACATTAATGAGTGCGCCCGGCACACCTCTGCCGGTGTAGTGTTTGACAGCCGCTCTTGTTCCGTAAACAGGTCCCCAGAAATTTGTGTCGAACATGCGCTTCATGTCTTCGACGGTGACGTCCATGGCATGTCCGAAAGTCGAGACGGCCGCATTGTTGACCCATGTGTCAAAGCGGCCGAATGTGCTGATCGCGGTTTCTGCGATGCGGTTGACGTCCTCTTCTTTTCCGACATCCGCCTTTACCCATATGGCGTCGTGCCCTTTTTCCTTAAGTTCATCAGTGAACTCCTTCAGCGCGTCTTCATTTCGCGCTGCTGCCACGACCTTTGCGCCTTTTTCAGCTGCCATTCGTGCCGTGACAAGTCCGATTCCGCTTGAAGCGCCGGTAATGACGATCACCTGATCCTTAAGCTTTTTCAGTTTGAGCTTTGTTTTTATGGCGGGGTTTTGTCGTTCAAGCTGTTCTGTATTCGTGACTGAATGATCGATTGTCATTGAGAGATCCCTCCTAGACGCTGTTTTTGTACATTACCCCATCCGGAAGGGTCTTACCCCTTTTGACAATCACAGGGTTCTTTTTTATATTATATAAGTCGCTCTACCATACCTAGGAGGGAATGTTTTAATGACTAGCAGAGGAGATTCACGTGAAAAAATCCTTCACACGGCGTCACGTCTGTTCCAGCTGCAAGGATATCACGCGACAGGTTTGAACCAGATTGTAAAAGAAAGCGGTGCTCCTAAGGGATCGCTTTATCACTTTTTTCCGAATGGCAAAGAAGAATTAGCAATTGAAGCGGTTACATATACAGGTAAGATCGTTGAACATCTGATACAGCAAAGGATGGATGAATCCTCTGATCCTGTTGAAGCGATTCAGCTTTTTATCAAAAAAACAGCCAGCCAATTTGATAACACAGAAAGCATTAAAGGTATTCCAGTCGGTTTGCTGGCGAGTGAGACAGCGTTAATCAGTGAACCGCTGCGGACGGTTTGCATGAAGGTGTTTAAAAGCTGGGAAGCGGTTTTTGCCAGAAAATTAATGGAAAACGGATTTGCAGATGAAGAAGCAAATCAGCTTGGAACGCTGATTAATTCGATGATTGAGGGCGGCATCATGCTTTCGTTAACGAATAAAGACAAAACGCCTCTTCTTCTCATTGCCGAACAAATACCAGTGCTGGTGAGAAAAAAAGGGTAGCATTTTGTTATCCTTTCTCCTACAATTATATAGAACGGTCTAGACAAATAAATGATAATATATAGACTGGTCTAAATTGGAGGAAGCGATAATATGAAAACATTATGTACACATTCATTGCCTAAAGAAAAAATGCCTTATTTGCTCCGGAGCGGAGAAGGCGAGCGCTATCTGTTCGGCAGACAGGTTGCCACGGTGATGGCGAATGGGAGGAGCACAGGTGATTTGTTTGAGATCGTGCTTCTTTCCGGGGGAAAAGGAGATGCCTTTCCGCTTCACGTCCACAAGGACACACATGAAGGAATTCTCGTTTTGGACGGGAAACTGGAACTGACACTTGATGGTGAACGCTATTTATTAATATCAGGTGATTATGCGAACATTCCGGCGGGAACACCGCACAGCTACCGGATGCAGAGCCACAGAACAAGACTGGTATCTTACACGATGAAAGGAAACGTAGCGCACTTGTATTCCGTTATTGGGAATCCGTATGATCACGCTGAACATCCGCCGTACGCAAGCGAAGAAGTCTCAAACGAGCGATTTGCAGAAGCAGCCGCTGTAGCGGACATTGTATTTCTAGATGAAGGAAAGCCTGCATGTTCGGCCAAATTAGCGGAACTTACAGAGCTGCCAGATGGAGCGGTTCCATACGTTCTTGAATCTGGAGAAGGAGATCACCTGTTGACTGGAGATCAGCTTCACCGCATTGTGGCTGCACAAAAAAATACAGATGGCCAGTTTATCGTCGTATCCTCTGAAGGCCCTAAAGGTGACCGAATCGTTGATCACTACCATGAACATCATACAGAAACATTTTATTGCCTTGAAGGTCAGATGACGATGTGGGCAGATGGCCAGGAAATTCAGCTGAATCCGGGAGATTTCCTGCATGTCCCTGCAAATACCGTTCACTCCTATCGCCTTGATTCTTACTATACAAAGATGGTGGGCGTATTGGTTCCTGGTTTATTTGAACCGTTTTTCCGGACGTTAGGCGACCCGTATGAAGGCCACATCTTCCCATGTGAGCCTCAGGCTTTGCGCTTTGATCGCGTTTTGCAGAATATCGAAGCATTAGATTTAAAGGTGATGAAACCATAAAGATGACAAGATTGTAAGGTTTTCATGCCGGCCTGACACCTAAATCGATGTTTCCGCGCTTCATTTTTTCATACCCTTAAGGTACAGAAAAAAGGAGCGTGATGGCTATGTCTTCATTACAGCCGACTTTAACAAATGAGCGGATCGGTGTGCTTGATGTGCTGAGAGGAATGGCGATTTTCGGCATCTTATTTGTCAATCTGGCACATTTCAGTTATCCGGATATGTATTTGTCTATGCTTGGAAAAGAGAATTTTTTCATGGATAAGTGGTCTGAAGCTGATTTTGCCGTCGCAGACATACTGAAATTCTTCATTCAAACAAAATGTATTTTATTGTTTTCCTTTTTATTTGGATTTGGCATGGTTGTCATGATGGAGAGAGCAGAAAACAAAGGGAAACGGTTTGTTCCGTTATATGTGAGAAGGTTAATGGCGCTTCTCTTGTTTGGAACGATTCATGCCTTTTTGATATGGGACGGGGATATTTTAACAGAATATGCCCTGCTCGGTTTTGTCCTGCTCTTGTTTCGAAAAGCAAAGCCGAAAACACTGCTGATATGGGCGGTCTCTTTGTATCTTCTGTTTTCCATTCCGTTCATGTTGACAAGTTTTGATCAATCAAACGGACAGGAATGGGTACAAGCGGTAACACAGCAGGCAACACAAGCGATTCATGTTTATGGAAGCGGCAGCCTGAAGGACATTGCAGAACAGCGGATCCATGACCGTCTTGTTTATATGTCTTCGAATGGCATGCTTACGTATAATCCGCTCAACTTCTTCTTTGCATCCATTCCTTATTTCAGTATGTTTTTGCTGGGAGCTACGGCAGCGAAATCTCGGTACTTGCATGAACCAGAAAAGCATCGCAAAGGATTAAAACGATTGTGGATGGCTGGGCTTGTCATCGGCATCGGCGCCCAGGTGCTGTACAGTGTAACGGATAAAGAAATATGTTTGCTGATTGGCGCGCCTTTCCTCATGTTTTTCTATGTTACAACGGTTGTCTATCTTTATCATAAAACAAGAGTGAGAACAGTGCTGCAATCATTCTCCGCTGTTGGGAGGATGGCATTTACCAATTATCTGATGCAGTCTATTGTTTGTACTTGGATTTTTTATCATTACGGCTTGGGCCTGTATGGAAAAGTGTACCCTGCTGCCGGTGTGCTCATTACAATTGCTGTTTGTGCCGTTCAAATGGTCTTTAGCCACCTTTGGCTTCGTGTCTTTCGGATGGGGCCGTTTGAGTGGTTGTGGAGAAGCGCTACGTATCTGTCGTGGCAGCCTATTGTAAAGAAAACAAAAGTCTAGATGCCTATTGGCGTCTAGACTTTTTTCTATTATTTATACACGACACGTGTTTTGCAAATGATGTCATGCAGGCCTTTTTTCTCTCCAAAGGCGATCATGATAAACCCGATATAAAAGATGATTCCAGATAAGATATAGGCAAAGTAACGGCCAATTCCCTGTCCGACAGAAACCCGTTCACCTTGTTCATTGACCACTTTCAGGCCAAGAATTTTTTTGCCAAGTGTGCCTTGCATTTTAGAAGCTGTGAGCAGCCCGTAATATAACACGCTGATGACGATCATGATCAGCATAGTAGGCAAAAATGCAAGCGTCATGTATTTCACTAAATACTCTTCTTCCGTCATGTAAGGGTTTGTTGCCACAGCCCCAGCTACAAAAACAGAATTGATCACAAATAGAATAATATAACTAGGAACAGATACAATAATGCCATCAATAAAATAAGCTAAAAAACGAATCCAAAATCCTGCTGGTTTTTCCATGTATTTTTCTCTCTCCTCTGAATTAATCTGGAATAGTATACTTTGAAAAAGAAGTACATGCAATATGGTATGGTGATAAAATCCTGATATTACAGAAAAATGAGTCTTTTATCCTTTGTTTTTTACTATATAAATATACTAGAAAGAATCACATCATTTGTGTATGTTTTGGATTTTTTTTAAAAATATAATGAATATAACATTCAACTTACTTATAATAAAAAAGGTTAATATTTCTATTAAAGGAGGAGTTTGATGTCTAAAAAAAATAGCGTGGCGATCATGACAACCATTTCTGCGTTTCTTTTTTGCGCCGTGATTGTGGCGGCTTCACTTTCGCCGCTGGCCGGAACGGGAGCGGCGGCCAATCAGTTTAATTCAGTTGGCATGTGGTCAGCTGTCGGTATGATCCTTGTATTGTATTTCATTCCATTTCTCGTTTATATGCTCGGAGTCGATGCAATGAGGTATGTCATGGCGGTGCTTTGCGGCTTCGGGCTTTTGATTCATTTGTCTTCGGCCGGTTTTATCTTGATGTTTAGTTTCTTTAGTGACCATCTGCTTTCTGAGGTGATCTTTGTTTTCGGAATTAGTCTCGCTGCGGCTGCTGTCAACGTCATTTGGTTTGTGGCTGCATTTCGGCCGGGTGCTGAAAAAACGTCCGTGAATACTCTTACATAGTTTTCTAGTTTGTGATGTTTTTGTGAAATAGATTTATAAAATGGATGAATATGTTATGATGGTCACAAATTAGAAGTTACATATAATGGGGGTCTCAATGATGGTCAAGTCATTTCGTATGAAAGCTTTGATTGCGGGAGCTGCGGTGGCGGCTGCTGTTTCGGCCGGTGCTGTTTCTGATGTGCCCGCGGCCAAAGTGTTTCAGCCGACAGCTGCTTATGCGGCGGAAACGGTATTTTCTCAAAATAATGGAGCATCTGGCTTTTTGACAGGAAGATATGATGTACAAGCGATGGCGCCTGCCATGTTTAACTGGTCACGCGAAAGCCGGTTCGCCGGAAATACAGACGGGACGCTGAAATGGCAAAACGACATCAGAACGACTCCGCAAAATGGAGCGGGGGCTGTGATTGACGGAGACGGCACAGTATATCTTCATTCCAGAGACGGGGAAATGAAAGCCTTTAATCCAGACGGCTCAGTCAAATGGGTGACGGGCAATCTTGGAAAAACATATACGCAATCTCCTGTACTTGGGACCAACGGCGTTATCTATTTGGCATCCTATGACAAAAAGATTTATTTTATTGACAAAGAAACGGGAGAAATTTTAACAACGGTTCCGTTAAGCGGCGGGCCAAGCTCTGAAACGGTGATCGGTTCAGACGGGACGTTGTATTTCTCAACACTTGATAATTATGTTCACGCGATCAAACCGACGTCAAAATCAACTTGGACAGAGCGCTGGAAGTTGAAAACAAATGGTGTCGTCAGCTCTGTGCCGGTGCTTGCCAAAAACGGCACCGTGTATGTCGGCACATATAATTACGTGTTTTATGCGATCAACTCCGGAACCGGACAGGTGAAATGGTCCAGAACGACGTCAAATGCGTTTAAAGGATATCCGGTGATTGATAAGGACGGAAACATTTATGCCGGCAACCAAGATGGACAGCTGTATGCTTATACATCAACAGGCAGTTTGAAATGGACATTCCCGCTAAACGGGTTCTCCAGCTCATCTCCTGCGATTGATCATAATGGCAATATCTACATCGGCTCAGGAAGCGGCGAGCTGTTTTCCATCAGCAAAAACGGGGATATGAACTGGTCATTCTATACAGACGGCCCTGTCAGAACGGCGCCGCTGATTGACGCGAAGGGAACGGTGTATTTCGGGTCAGATGATATGAAGGTTTATGCGGCAGACGCAAACGGCAATGAATTATGGAACTATCAAACCGACAGCAACGTCGTGTCTTCTCCTCAGCTCGCTGAGGACGGAACGCTTTATATTGGAAGTTATACGAAGCTGATGGCTTTTGGGAAATAACTGAATAGAATAGCAGAAGACCTTCTTTTAATAAGAAGGTCTTCTTACTGTGATACAAAACATTTACACTTGCTGGGATTTTTCAATCTGAACTTTCATATCATTGTCTTTAATCTTAGGCACTATCGTATAAAGGATAATAGGGATTAATAGAAATACAGCTACAACAACAAACATGGCAGAGAGCCCAAAGGCTGCGGAAATGATGCCGAAAATGACACCGGAAAGAATTTCTCCAATTGCTCCTACCCCTGAGTTTAACGAGAAAAGTGTGTTCTTGTATGAATCGGGGAAAAACTTATTTAAGTAACTTGTTACGATCGGATGATGAATATCTTCAATTGCAAGCAAAAACGCTGTACATGGAATGCCCAGCGGCCTGAATGCTCTAGACAATAGAAAAGTCATGACCATGCCCATGGAATCCAATGAGGTTAAAGCGAGATATGGATTTTTTTCGATCTTCTTTTCGAACCTGATGGTTAATGTCAAAAGAACGAGAGCGGTAAACCCTCCTAGGGCAAAAATATATCCCAGTGACTTTTCTGAAAAGCCTAAATCACTCAAAAAAGGCTGCCAGTAACGGGAAATTGTGTCATAGGCTGTGGCTGTAAAGAAACCGGCTATGACGATTAAAAGAACCCTTTTTTTGTTAAGGATAATTTTTAAACTTTCTTTGATAATCTTTATCGAATCATGTTGGTTCTGATCCCCATGATTTGTTTCGGAAACAGAAGGGACTTTAATAAATACAGACATCCAAATAAATAGTAATAAGTAGATCACCATAACGAGCAGGAAAGGAAAATAGATATTTAATGAATACAAATACCCGCTGGCAATACTTCCAATAATTAAAAAAGTGATTAGCAATTGTGTGTTTTTCATCATTTCTTTGCCGAATCGATCTTCCCCTGCGACACGGCTCATCCAAGTTTCAAAAGAACCGGAAATTAAGGAATCTGATAAAGCCCATATGATCATAGCCAGTATGCAAATAGCAGCTGAATCGATAAAAGGGAAGAAGGCCCATGTAAGGATGGAGAAAAAGAATGAACTGGCAATTGAAATTTTAATTCCATAACGATCAGCAAAAACGCCGGAAGGAACTTCAAATATAAGCTTAGCAATTTCAAGTACCGCTCCCATTAATCCAATCTGAAGGAAATCATAATCTTTAGATATCAGATAAAGAATCCAAATAGGCGAAAAAATCCCCATTGCTAATCCCCTAAGTGCGGAAAACGAATAAAAGATGCTCATCTATATGCTCCTTCTGGCAGATTTTTTTGTTTGATCAAAATGATATTGTGTTCGATGGCTTCTTGAATATATTTGGCCACTTCTTCAAGGCTGACACCATGTCTGTCTAAAATCGTATGAAGTGTGTCTTTTCCATTAATATCGCAGAGAATATGCAGCCAAGCTCCGACGTCTTCCACCGAAACAATAAACTGAATAAATCCTTCTTCCGCAATGTAGATGCAATGCTCACTATCGCTTTCCGGCCTTAACAGAGTGACGCCAGGGTTTAGCGCCAAAATATCTTGTCCTTCACACTTATTGGCTGAGATATTTAAACGGCTGGCAATATCACCTTCCTGTGAGTGCCAGTCTTTTATTGTTATCGATTCTAAATGGCTGGTTATGTCTAATTGAACAGAATGGGTTTCTTTAGTCATTTTTGATAAAAGTCCCATGTTCACCAGTCTTAATAAAAATTCAAAATTTGTAAACTCAGGATCATCCTCCAAATATGTCATGATGGCATGAATGTGTTCAACCTGTATTATGCTGGAGGCATCGCTGTGAGAGAAGGCCTCCTCTATAAGCTGATAATTGTTTTTCTTCAGAAGATGAAACATCATTTTATGTGTATATCTCACGTCCTTACCATAGAAAAAAGGAACCTTTGGCCGGTGGGTATAGCTTGTATGCAGCTCATTTGTTAATGATTTTCGCAATATCGACTTATCCCATAACAAGTCTTTACGGAGTCCATCAGGTATTCCGCAAACCCATTCAACAAGCCGATGGTCCAAGAACGGTACACGGTTTTCGATATGATTAGCCGCGGCGATCCGATCTTCATGCCAGCAATTATACATTTGCAGGTCACGGTATTTTGTCAGGACATACGATTGCCAAGGATCTGCTTGGCTGGAATCATTGCTCTTTAAATAAGAAAGGTTTATAGGAGAAAGTCCAAAATGCTCCTCCCACACTCTAAAGATATTTCCCTGCAGCCGATGCAGCCGGTTCATCTCCATCGTATTGACCGATTCAATAAATCCTTCCCAACTTGGGTTCTCGGCTGGTGAAAGTGTCGTGCTGTAACCGCCGTTAAATTCGTCGCTGCCCTGGCCGGTCAGCATGACTTTCAGGTTTGGCCTTATCGCTTTGGCATACTTATGTAAATGAAACTTATATAATTGTTCCGGTCCGCAAAACGGTGTTTCACAGATCCATAACAAATGTTTATATGACTCTGGTTGTAATAACTCATCGTTCCCTAATTGATAGAGAACCTGATGATTTGGAAGGTGTAAATCTTTAGCCAGCCAATGGGCATATTTTGCATCTTCATTTGTAAATGTACTTTGGCTTAATACTGTAAACGTATGGAGATCCTGTTTTTCTGCAGCAAAATGTGCGACTGCAGCTGAATCAATGCCACCGCTAAGAAACAACCCGACTTCAACGTCGCTTTGTAAACATCTATGGACTGAATCTGCCAGCAGTTCTCTATATCCTTCAATCAGGTCATCGGGATGGAGATTCTCATGATAGCCTTGCCTGAGCAAAATATCCTGTAAAGACCAATAGCTTGCTGTTTTTCGTTCATTTGTTGTCAAATTAATTTCGAGATAATGGCCAGCATCGAGATTTTGGATGTTTACAAAAAAGGAAGTGGTTTCTTTATGATTACTGGCTGCTTCCCCGCTTAGCCAAATGTCTGAGAGTGCTTCTTTCCAATTAAATTGGCGGGGACAGTGAGGATGAGAAAATAGGGATTTTATTTCAGAGGCAAATATAAGCTCGTGTTTTAGCTCTGTGTAAAAAAGCGGTTTAATCCCAAAGCGGTCACGAACTAAAAATACTTTGTTTTTATTTTTGTCCCAAATGGCTATTGAAAACATTCCGATGATGTCGTCTACAAATCCAATCCCTTTTTCTTCATATAAATGAACAATTACTTCACAATCAGATGTCGTTTTAAACATATGATTGTGTAAAGAAGCCTTCAGTTCTTTATAGTTATAAATTTCTCCATTTACCATAACGACGATTGATCCATCCTCATTTAAAAAGGGCTGCTGTCCATTTACAAGGTCAAGAATGGACAATCGCCGAAATGCAAAGCCGACTTTGGAATCAATATGATATTGTTCATCATCTGGTCCCCTATAGCTGATGGCATCTGCCATGCCTTTCAATATATGAAAGGTACATTCCTGAGAACGGGGAGCAGCCAGATTTATAATACCCGCGAGCCCGCACATATGTCTCCCTCCCAATAGCGTTATTGATGTTTATAGATATAAGCTGTCTCTACATCTGTTTCTTTTACAATATCGATTTTAATTCCGAGACGTTTTGCGTTTTCGATTGCGAGAATGGAAGCGTACGCAGAAAATTCTTCGGGATCAATTTCAAAATAAAAAAAGGCCTCACTAGGTTCTTTTTCATACCAAGTGTGGGTATTTACGACATATTTATCTTCTGTTTCAAACAATTCAATTTTGTCATAAAGTAAACGTCTTCCTTTTATAAAGAGTTCCACAAATGATCCAACTGGTTGTTGGCTGTTAATGTGTCTCCACTCATCATAATATCCTCTTTCCTCATATTGCTCGTGAATCCAGCTTACAATATCTTGATGAGTCAATCCTTGTTTTTTGGCAAAGGCAAGCAGAGTGATGATGTAATTTACGATTGATTTAGAACGGTGTGTACTCAGCTCATGTACATCGTCTGGTAAAGCAAGCACTTTTTGTTTTTCCAATTCTCATGCCCCCTGCTTAACTTTGATTGCTTCATGATCAATAAGCAACTCAAACAGCTCCATACAATCTTCTAAGCAGGTTTGATAATCAACATCATATTCATTGACGATTTTTGAGCAAATATCATGTATGCTGACCTTGCCGTCGATATGGTTATAAATATCTGATGCCATTTCATTTAAAGTGATGCCCGGCTCTATAATAATGCTTTTCAAATATTTTCTTGATGGCATTTCTGGATTTTTGGATAAAACAGTTGATTCATTGATCATTACAATGCACCTTCCTTTTCTTTTTCTATCGTTAACATCCATGTGACAGACTCAATTTCATGATCAGCACTTTGATCATTTTGTTCCCACAGGGGAGCATCCTCCAGCTCATCTAAGCTTTCTATAAAATCCTCCGGTAAAAAGTGAAAGGTTTCTAATGAATAATTGGGAATGCCGGCATCCTGAACAAACTGGTGAATGTCTTCAAAGGAATAACTTTCTTCAAATGCCTCTCTTACAAACCTGAAGTATTCCGGTTCTTTGATTTGTTTTCGCATAATCTCTAAATGGCTTCCTTGGGGATTAAATGTATCCAAAATGACAATTTTTCCGCCCGGAGCCAGAACTCTATAGCACTCTTTAAGTCCTTTAACAACGTCTTCCCAATGATGCAGGCAAGAGTAGGAGACGATGAAGTCAGCATATTGGTCAGCGTAAGATAAATGGTGGACATCTTCCAAATCAAATGAAATCAGGCTGCTTACTCCGCTTTTTTTAGCTTCTTCTTGAGCGATTTCATGCATGGCCGGGTTAATATCGACAGCATGCACGTGCGCATTTGTTCTTTTAGCCAACTGAATGCTTAAATAACCTGGACCTGTGCCCATATCGATAATGACTTTGTTTTTGGGGGAATACATCCGGGACAGTCTGGCGCCAAGCAAGGGGTAAAGATAGGATTGGTAAAGATCAACAAATTCTTTGTACGTTCTGCATTCTTCAGCCGTAATCATCTTCAGCATCCTCCTTATCAAGTTGGCGTGATAGCCTCAAACGTTAATCGTTTTGGATAAGATTAATGACCGCCAGCTGCTACAGCGCGGCGCAATTCAAAAAGGCGAGGTTTCTTATAAGCTTTTTTCATTGAGCATCCCTCCTAAAATAGAGTACTAGATGTCAAATGTTATATGAGATTAATGGCCGCCAGCTGCTACAGCACGGCGCAGTTCAAAAAGGCGAGGTTTCTTATAAGCTTTTTTCATTGAGCATCCCTCCTAAAATAGAGTACTAGATGTCAAATGCTATATGAGATTAATGGCCGCCAGCTGCTACAGCACGGCGCAGTTCAAAAAGACGAGGTTTCTTATAAGCCTTTTTCATCCTTTTCCCTCCTTCCTTGTAAAAAAATAGGCTATCACGCACAACTAAATATTATAATCCTCTGATAATTCTGTCAATATTTACTTTTAGAAAAAAATGTTATATCTTTGTGGTGAAGTTACTTTTTTTGGGAGGGATAATATGAGTGCTGTAACCGAATCGGTTTTGGAGTCTATCATCAGTCCTGTAACGATGAGTGAGTTTTTAGAAGAATATTGGCCTGTAAAACCTTTGGTAGCCAGAGGAGAAGTGGAGAGATTTACAAGCATACCGGGGTTTGAAAAGGTTAGAACGCTAGAAAACGTATTGGCTATCTACAATAATCCAGTCATGGTCGTTGGTGATGCTGTGATTGAAGAATCTGAAGGGATCACAGACAGATTTCTTGTGTCACCTGCAGAGGCTTTAGAGTGGTATGAAAAAGGGGCTGCATTAGAGTTTGATTTCACCGACCTATTTATTCCCCAAGTCAGAAGGTGGATAGAAAAACTCAAAGCGGAATTAAGACTGCCTGCGGGTACTTCTTCCAAAGCCATTGTTTACGCGGCGAAAAATGGCGGGGGATTCAAAGCCCATTTTGACGCCTACACCAACTTGATTTTTCAAATTCAAGGTGAGAAAACATGGAAGCTTGCCAAGAATGAAAATGTGAGCAATCCAATGCAGCACTATGATTTATCAGAGGCTCCTTACTATCCTGATGATTTACAGTCATATTGGAAAGGAGATCCGCCAAAAGAGGATCTGCCAGATGCAGAAATCGTTAATTTAACACCGGGAACCATGCTGTATTTGCCAAGAGGTTTATGGCACTCCACCAAATCTGATCAAGCAACGTTAGCTTTAAATATTACATTTGGCCAGCCTGCATGGCTTGACTTGATGCTAGCAGCTCTTCGAAAAAAATTAATCAGTGATAACAGATTTAGAGAACTCGCTGTAAATCATCAATCCCTACATGAATCGTCCAAATCAGAGTTAAATGGATATTTGGAAAGTCTGATTCAAACGTTATCAGAGAACGCAGAGACATTGACCCCAGAGCAAATCTTCCAATCTCAGGATTCAGATTTTGATCCTTATCAATCCACGCAATTGGTATTCAGACAGCTTTTGACAAGTTATAAGTTCTAGTAAATACTAGATAAGGGGATTAATGACATAAAATAGGTTGTTAATTCTCTTATTTTTGTTCAGCTAAAAGGAGGAAAATATGAATATTATTCCGACATGCCAGATACCTAAAGATCTTGTTTCCGCGTTTTTTCAAAAACACTGGGGCAGTCCGCAAATGGTTATTTCTAGCGGTATTTATAACTGCGATGAATTAGATGGTTATGGAATGCTCAACGATGATAACCAGATTGTTGGCCTTATTACATACATATTTGAAGAAGATGCCTGTGAAATCATTTCGCTGGATAGTGTCATTGAGAATAAAGGGATCGGAACAGCTCTGCTAGAGAAAGCCGAGGAAGCATGCAGAGAGAGAAATATCAAACAAATAAAACTGATCACAACCAATGATAATATTCATGCATTAGCGTTTTATCAGAAGAGAGGGTACCGGTTGGATCGACTATTTGTGAATGCAGTCGAGACGGCCAGAAAGATGAAGCCCGAAATTCCTTTACTGGCAGATAATAAAATACCTATCCGTGATGAATTGCTTTTGGTCAAGGAGTTACAATAAAAGGCGCTCCTCTAAGGAAGCGCCTTTTGATCATGCGATTATTCAGCGGCCTGAATAAATACACCCTTCTCATGAGAAAACTCTTTGAATCCGTATACCCCATGATAGGAGCCGATTCCGCTTGTGTTGACGCCGCCGAATGGCAGGTTGACGTCACTGAAATGGACGACGACATCATTGATGGCGGCATTTCCTGATGTCGTGTGCTGAAGGACGTTGTCAATCAGATCTTGGTTTTTGCTGAACACATAAAGTGCAAGCGGTTTATCGCGGTCATTTACGTAATCGATGACCTCGTCGATGTCTTCATAGTTCATCATTGGCAGGATCGGTGCGAAGATTTCCTCCTGCATGATTTTCATGTCAGGCGTGACGTTTTTCAAAACGGTTGGCGAGATCGTGCGGTCGCTGGCATCGAATACGCCACCGAACACCACTTCCGCCCCTCTTTCGATGGCATCGTCGAACAGATCTTTGACGCGGTTGAAGTTGCGGTCATTGACGATCTGCGTAAATTTGCTGCGGTCTGGGGTATGATCATCCTCCATAAATCCAGCGTTGACGACTGTTTGTAAAATCCCCGCGAACCTGTCCTGAACGTCTTTTTTAATGAACAGGTAATCAGGTGCGATGCAGGTTTGGCCGGCGTTTACGAATTTCCCGACGGCGATCTTTTTCGCTGCGTCCATCAGATCGTATTCACTGTCAATGATCGTCGGGCTCTTGCCGCCAAGCTCAAGTGTGACAGATGCCAAGTGTTTGGCAGCCGCTGTCATGACAATTTTCCCGACATTTGTGCTTCCAGTGAAGAAAATATGGTCGAACGGCTGATCAAGTAGTTCGGTTGCCACCTCAACCTCTCCTTCAAAAATCGCGACTTCTTTTTCATCAAAAGCGTCTCTTATTACTTTAGCAGCAATGTTGCTCGTGTTCATCGTGAAATCGGACAGCTTCACAATCGCGCTGTTTCCGGCTGCGAGAGAAGCGGCAAGCGGCGCCATCGTCAGCATAAACGGATAGTTCCACGGGCCGAGGATGAGTGTGACGCCTTTAGGCTCGTACATAAGAATTCCGTTTGCGTCAGGGCTTAACGATGAACCGACTTCTTTAGGCGCCATCCATTGTTCCAGGTTATTCATATTATCTCTAATCGCTTTTTTTGTTCCTTCGATTTCCGCTTTTTTGACTTCGTGATATGGTTTGCGGACGTCTTTGCGGATCGCTTCGATGATTTCTTCTTCATGGGCGATGACGGAATCTAAAAAGCGTTGAAGCTTTTCTCTCCGCTGTTCCGCTGTTGAAGCGCGCAAGGCTTTTTGCTGTTTTTTCTGAAGCTGAAAGACACGCTGGATGTCGTCCTTTACTTGTTGTTCCATTGTAAAATCCCCCTCATTTGCTTTCTTCTTTTCTCGGACCTATTATAAGGTGGTACCTTTTCTGTAAGAAAGACAACGGTGAACCATCTATACGTTACCGTACATATATCGAACATTTGTCTAATGATTGGGGGTGTCTTTTGTGCCGGAATCTGCCGAAGCTCAAGTGAAAGAGGCGCTGCTGGCTTTATTGAAAGAAAGAGATATTCAACACATCACAATGAAAGAAATCGCTGAGAAGGCCAAAGTGAGCCGCGGATCGCTCTACCTTTATTATGAGGATAAGTTTTCAATCATTGAGGATGTGATCGAAGACATGAAGGAAGGACTGGGCAAAGCGCTTTTTGACGCCTTCAGTCATATGGATACCCTTCATTTGAACAAAAAACGGCAAACGGTGCATCCGACGCTGTCCTTTGTTCATGAGCATCGATCCTTTTTTTCTGTGATGGTGAACAGAGGGCATTTCCATCGTTTTTTTAGGGATGTGTTTCAGCAGGATGTTCTGCTGACTCCGGTCCATGTGAATTTGACGCCGATCGAACGGGAAATTTACGGACATTACCGGGCCTTGTACACGTACGCGATTATCCTGTATTGGCTGAATGAGGATGCGGCCGCGACTCCGGAAGCTATCAGCCAAAAGGTATGGGAGCTTGTTTCTCAAAAGAGATTTTATTGGCTGTTTGGACAAGCTGTGCCAGGAGAGCGAGAGAAGGACAAGCAAATCGACAGGCGTGTGGTTCGAACGAGAGAGGCGCTCCAGCAGGCATTTCTGGACGTGCTGGCGGAGAAAAAAGACTACGCAGCCATCACAATTTCGGATATTACCCGGAAAAGCAATATCCGCCGTGCAACCTTTTATGATCACTATGCCAATAAGGAGGAATTGCTCCAAACCATGATACAGCGATCATGTGCGGAGATCATTGATCACCTGACGATTGCCTCCAGCCCGAATGAATTTTCCTTAAAGGAAGCGGAGAAGGCGCTCGCCAGTCTGCTTTCTGCTTTGTCAAAGATGCCCATTGTCCATTTTCTCAATCGGGAATGGGGTGTTCCTCATGTGATACCTGATATGTTCAAAGCGCTGGAATCGTTTTATCTGCATCAGCAAACTGATATTCACGCAGAGAAAAAGCTTTATGCCCATTATGTATCCGCAATGATTATCGGGTTGCTTTTGTATCGGCTGGATGAAGGAAAGGCGCATCCGCCTGAAGTGCTGGCCAGGGAATTTTTGCAGTTTTTGGATGTGAAAAAGTATAAGGTTGTATTGCTTTGAAAGACAAAAAGAGAGGGACATCCCCTCTCTTATTTCGTTTCTTTCTTCCATTTCTCATCAATCAGCATTTTCCCTGGCCATGTGTATGCCATGATGCCGCCGTCTGCGGTGATGTCCTCTCCTGTGACGTATGAGCTGTCGTCTGACGCGAGGAACAGGGCCACTGTCGCCATTTCCTTCGGCTGGCCGAGACGGCCGAGCGGCGTGACCCATTTGTTGGCTTCGCGGAATTTTTCACCCATTTCTTGTTCTTTGGTGCCTGCTAATTTGTCAATCAGCGGGGTTTCGATCGTACCCGGTGAAATGGAATTGACGCGGATGCCGTTTCGTGCGTAGTCGATCGCCATCGCTTTTGTCAGGTTGGTGATGCCGCCTTTTGCTGCGTTGTAGCCGGAGCGGTCAAGGTCCGCGGCACGGCCTGACATGGAGGAGGTGTTGATGATGGAGCCTCCATTTTCGAGCATGAGCGGAATCAGATATTTGCTGCAAAGGAATGTGCCGCGCAGGTCGACGGCGATAATGCGGTCAAACAGGTCAACCGGATATTCGTGCACCTTTCCGCCTTCCTGATCAACGCCGGCATTATTAAACAGAATATCAATCGTTCCGCATGCATCCTTGATTTGATCAGCAAATGCTTTCACACTGTTTTCATCTGACACATCGAGGTGAAAGGATTCGGCCTGTCCTCCGTTTTTTCTGATTGCGTCAACTGTTTCTTCCATTTGATCTTTATTGATATCTCCGATGATCACACGCGCGCCTTCATTGGCAAAAACCTCCGCCGTCGCTTGACCAATGCCTGTCGCGGCGCCTGTGATAACTGCTGTTTTGTTTTCAAGTCTTCCCATGATACGAGACCTCCTTTTTCTATTTGTCTTCCCGCTATGTGCAGTGATAAACATGCGAGAAAAGAAAGGCCAGCATATGTTAAGATGAATTAGAAATTGTTGGGAGGTTTGTATGTTTGAAGGTACAGCATAAGAAGGAGCTCAAGTTTTATTGCTTCATTACCATTCCATCTGCATTTGTTGTGCTGACTGTCATCTCTTTTTTATTGCAAGAGATTACGTTTCCGGTGACTGCAAGCGCATTTCTGAATGCTTCATGGCATAATCTTTTGTTTTTGATACCGTTCGGTTTGTTTTTCTACCCGGTGCATATATGGATGAAGCGGGAGTTTGGCCGCTGGAATGACACAGAAAAAAAGAGAGGATGATGAAGCCTCTCTTTTTTATGAGAATGAGTGAGAAAAAGAGTGAAAACAAATCCAACTAATGTTAAATTTACATATATATGCATCTATCAATCTGATTGACAATTGTCATCTTATGTGATAAATAGATGCTGAAAAGGGTTTACATAATGGTAAAGGAGCGATCAAGAGTGGCAAAAAAAGAGTTTAAAGCAGAGTCTAAACGCTTGCTGGATATGATGATTAACTCCATTTATACCCAAAAAGAAATTTTCCTGCGCGAGTTAATCTCCAATTCGAGTGATGCGATTGACAAAATCTATTACAAAGCGCTTACGGACGATGCGCTTACGTTTGATAAAGATAGTTACTACATAAAGGTCGCAGCTGACAAAGATGCGAGAACATTAACCATCTCTGATACGGGGATCGGAATGACAAAGGATGAGCTTGAACAGCATCTTGGAACAATTGCAAAAAGCGGTTCCCTCGCGTTTAAAAAGGAAAACGAGCTGAAAGACGGACATGACATTATCGGGCAGTTCGGTGTCGGTTTTTACGCGGCATTTATGGTTGCCGATGTCGTGACAGTCATCAGTAAAGCGCTTGGCAGCGAAGAGGCTTATAAATGGGAGTCTGCGGGTGCAGACGGCTATACGATTGAGCCGTGTGAAAAGGATTCTGTCGGTACAGACATTATCCTGAAAATCAAAGAGAACACAGAAGATGACAGCTATGACGAGTTTTTAGAGGAATATCGTTTAAAAGCGATCATCAAGAAGTACTCCGACTTCATTCGCTACCCGATCAAAATGGATACCACCATTAATAAGCCGAAGGAAGGAAGCGAAAATGAATTTGAAGAGGTGCAGGAAGAGCAGACGGTCAACAGCATGGTGCCGATCTGGAGAAAAAACAAAAGCGAGCTGACAGATGAGGATTATGAAAAATTCTATGCTGAAAAGCATTACGGGTTTGATAAACCGCTCACACACGTTCATATCAGTGTGGATGGAGCCGTTCGCTACAACGCGATTCTATTCGTCCCTGAAAACATGCCGTTTGACTACTATTCCAAGGAATATGAGAAAGGCTTGGAGCTGTATTCCAATGGCGTGCTGATCATGAATAAGTGCGCAGACCTGCTACCGGACCACTTCAGCTTTGTGAAGGGCATGGTCGATTCTGAGGATCTGTCGCTGAATATTTCCAGAGAAATGCTGCAGCATGACCGCCAGCTGAAGCTGATCGCGAAAAACATCAGCAAGAAAATCAAAAGCGAGCTGCAAAGCCTGTTGAAAAAAGACCGCGAGAAATACGAGACGTTCTACAAGTCGTTCGGCAGACAGCTGAAATTCGGCGTGTACAATGATTTTGGCGCGAATAAGGATCAATTGAAGGATCTCCTCTTATTCTACTCTTCAAAAGAGAAAAAACTGGTCAGCTTAGACGAGTATGTTTCCAGAATGCCAGAGGAGCAGAAATTCATTTATTACGCGACCGGTGATTCTTACGACCGCATTGAGAAACTGCCGCAAACGGAAATGGTGGCGGACAAAGGCTATGAAATCCTCTACTTTACTGAGGACATCGATGAGTTTGCAATTAAAATGCTGGCTTCTTATCAGGAAAAAGAATTCAAGTCCGTATCAAGCGGAGACCTTGGCATAGACACGGATGAGGATCAAAAGCAGTCCGAGGAAGAGGAAAGCAAGTATAAGGATCTGTTTGAGGAAATGAAAAACATTCTGTCAGACAAAGTGAAAAACGTCAGAATCTCAAAACGGCTTAAATCACATCCAGTCTGCCTTGCTGCTGACGGCGAAGTGACAATTGAGATGGAAAAAATCTTAAATGCGATGCCTGACAGCCAAAATGTGAAGGCGGAAAAAGTGCTGGAAATCAACCCAAATCACGAGGTATTCCAAACACTGCAGGACGCGTTTGAACAAGATAAAGAGAAGCTGAGCCTGTACACAAACCTTCTGTACAATCAGGCGCTCCTCATCGAAGGCCTGCCGATTCAGGACCCTGTGGAATTTACGAACAATATTTGCAAGGTCATGGTGTAAACAGAAAAAGGAATCGTCTCATAAGGAGACGATTCCTTTTTTTATAATGTACGCTCATTCAGCACTTGGTTTTGGGTGCTTTTCTTCTTTTTAAACCGTTTTTTCAGGCTTGCTTCAATTTCCTCCAAGCTTTTCCCTTTGGTTTCCGGTACCATGTAGAACGCGAAGAAAAATGAGAGAAGACAAATGACTGAGAAAACCATAAAGACCCATGCGATGCCCATCGCGCTTAGCATCAGCGGGAAGACAAGCGACACGATCAGGTTAGCTGCCGATAACACCAAAGTCGTGAACCCTGTCGCGGCTCCGCGTGCTTTGGACGGGAAGAGCTCAGGCATGAGCACCCACACTACCGGACCCCATGTCGCCTGGTAAAAGACGATATAGACACCTAGAAAGACTACTGTCATCCACGCTGTAGATGCGGAAAGCCCCAGTGTCAGGAGCACGCCTGATAAAGCAGCAAGGCTCAGTGTGATGCCGACACTTCCCCAGATCAGAAGTTTTTTGCGGCCGACACGGTCAATTAAGATCATGGCAGTGATACACATGATGACGTTGAGGATGCCGATCCCCATTGTGCCGAGCGCCGAAGCTGATGTGCCAAGACCGGCCTTCGTAAAAATGGTTGGCGCGTAGTAGATGACCGTGTTAATGCCGACCGCCTGCTGGAAAATGGCAAGGCCGACGCCAATCAGAAGCATGGGGCGAATCCATTTGGCTTTCAACACGCTGAGTGTCGTTTCTTTTTTCTCCGCTTCCCCTTGCTTCATCTCTGCCAATTCCATTTCGATGTCTTGGGGATCATGAGTGATGTTCATGATGCGTCTCGCTTCTTCTTCGCGGCCGCGCTTCACGAGCCATCTTGGCGATTCCGGCATGAACGCGATGCCGATTAATAGAAGCACGGCAGGCACTGCAGCCAGACCGACCATCCAGCGCCACGCTTCAAACGGTGTGAACAGGTAGTTAACGATATAGGCGAGCAAAATCCCGGTGACAATCATTAAGTTGTTCATTGTGCCGAGTGTCCCGCGAATTTTCGTCGGTGCCATTTCGGAAAGATACACGGGCACAAGTGCCGTTGAACCGCCGACGGCCAACCCGAGTATCACCCTAGATGCAATCAGCATGCCGATTGTTTGAGAAAATGCGCAAGCGAGCGCGCCGATAATAAAAATGATGGAAAGGACAAATACAACCTTTCTCCTGCCCCAGCGGTCTGAGCATGTGCCGCTCAAGGCAGAACCGAAAATCGCGCCAAGGAGCAGCATGCTGACAACCAATCCTTCTGTCAATGTCGTTAAAGGAATATCGTTATTGATAAACAGGAGTGCTCCGGAGATAACACCTGTATCGTAACCATATAGCAGTCCCCCTAAAGCGCCGAAAAAGTAGATCATATATTTCCTTGTGTCTTTCTTCACAAATGTCTCCTCCTCAGTTGTTGAGCCAATGAGTATCTAAAATGTATAACAAAGTTAATAGATTAGTACCCATTTCCTATCTCATTTGAAACATTTGTTTTGAACAAACGGAAACGTTAAAGCCAAAAGAGATGATCACAGATCCGCTGAGTTTAGGAAAAACGAAATAACTTCGAGATATGCTCAGAGAAACCATTAAAAAACCTTACCCGCGCGGAGTAAGGTTTTGATTAAGACATTTTTATTCTTCTGCTTCGTTGACGAAAACCAAGGCGGAGAAGCCTTTTTTCTTATCAAATTGCAATTCAACGACGGTAACGTCCGGATTGAAGTTGTGGTATTCCTCTAAGAACTGAATAATGCCTTCTGAAATGTCATCTGACATAAGCTGCTTGTGGTGCAGGCCAAATGTAGCTTCAGCGAAGAACCCTGTACGCTTGTTATAAGATAGCTCCTTTACTTCAACGTCTTCAGGGTAGATATCTTCTTCATTGGAAATATACACGCAAATTCCGTCTACAATTTCTTGCTCATTTAATATTAATCTCATTGCCTAAAATCTCCTTCTGTACGTCTTTGGTGCTTTAAATGCGCGAATCAGTGCGATGACAATGATTAAAATAATGATTAAAGCGATGATATCCACGATCCAGGCAATGGGTGAAGCGCCATAAGAAACATAGCCGGGGCCTCCGGCTGGATGATAGGTGTAACCCCACGGGTGCATCATGCTGATCATGAACATACCCATTGTAAATCCGCTATAATATCCAAACCATCCTGATGGCGCGAAACCTGCGTGATAGTAATGATTGACTGAAACATATCGTCCGCCAACATAGGCTTTAGACGTTTTTCCGCTGTATGTCTTTCCGGTTACTTTTGATGTAGCGCCGGAAAAGGTGCCTGACGATTTTTTAGAGCTTGATGAGCTTGCCTTTTCCGAAGGCTTCTTTTTAAGCGAAATCGATGATGATGAATCGTCAGGCGTCTTGGATTTTTTGCTAGAAGAGCTTGATCCTGAGCTGTAGCTTGATTTCGGGCTTGATTTATAGCTTCCGCTGTATGACGAGCTTGAACTTCGGCTGCTGTAACTAGATGATGAGCGGCCGCTGAAGCTCTTTGCATGAGAAATCGTTGATGGCAGCAGTACACCTAAAGCAACGGTTACTGCAACTAAGGCTTTTACATATTTAAGTTTCATTCTGTTTCCTCCATAGACCGCCGAAACGGCCCGCTATTCTGAGTTGCGAATCAAAAAAATTGGATCAGCTTTTTTGATTGATATGAGTCTATATTTCTAGGTGAGATTAACATTGCATGCTTTTGCTTTTTCATCACTTTCTTTCTGAGATTCAACTACCTTTATTTTATCGGATGTATGGCTCTTTTTGTAAGATTTTGCTTCTAGGAATTTATCGCACAAAAAAACAGCCTTCTCCATTGGAGAAGGCTGCTTTCTTCTTATGCGAACAGCTTATCAATAAATGAAATATCCTCTTGAGAAAGCGTCACGTCGGCTGTTTTGATGTTATCAATCAGCTGATCGGCACGTTTTGCTCCCGGAATTAAAATATCAATTTCCGGTCTTGCTAAATACCAGGCCAATACGATGTGAGGGATATCCACGTTGTGTTTTTCAGCAATCGGCGCAAGCTTGTTGACCTTTCTGATATTTTCTTTGAAACGCTCGCCCTTGAAGTGTTCCTGTTCGTTTCGCAGGTCGCCTTCTGGGAACGTTGTATCTTCTGTATACTTTCCTGCCAATAAACCTGATACGAGCGGGAAGTAAGGGATAAATGAAATATTATGCTCCTTCGTATACGGGAAGAATGTTTTTTCCGCTTCACGGTTTAACAGGTTGTATTCGCCTTGCAATACATCTACCAAACCGTCTTTGTTTGCTTCTTTCAATTGCTCTAAAGAGAAGTTGGATACACCGATGGAGCGGATTTTTCCGGCTTTCTTCATCTCATTCAGCGCGTTAACGGCTTCATCCTTAGGCGTATGTTCGTCAGGGAAGTGAATGTAGAACAAATCGATATAATCGGTATTCAAGCGCTTCAGGCTTTCATCAACTGATTTTTTAAGAAAATCTGGTGAATTATCAAAGACAAAGTCATTGCCTTGTTTTCTGTGAGCGGCTTTTGTCGCGATGACAACATCTTCACGGTTGAATTCACGCAGCACTTCACCAATTAATTCTTCGGAACGGCCGATCCCGTAAATGTAAGCGGTGTCTAACATTGTCACGCCATTACGGATCGCCTCGCGCACCAATTCTTTTCCGGTTTCTTCATTTAGGTTCGGGTAGAGGTTATGTCCTCCGACAGCATTTGTTCCTAATCCGATAGGGAATACCTGCAAGTCTGATTTTCCGAGCTTCGCTTTTTTCATGATCTGCCTCCTAGAATAAAATGGATGATAGACTCTCAACACTATTGTAAACGTTAGGCCAGGTGAATGCCGATTTGATGCTCATTGCAGTACTGCGTGTACTCGTCGTCTAATGGCTGAGAGGTCACAATGCAATGCAGCCTGTCAAACGGCGCATATGTCAGAAGCGTTGATTTTCCGAATTTGGAATGGTCAGCCAATAGATACACTTCTTTTGCTTTTTCCGAAATCCTCTTTTTAATTTCATACTCCAGCAGATCCGAGTTGGTCAATCCGTGTGTCAGCGTCGTTCCGGTAGCGGACATAAAGGCTTTGTTGATATTGTACTTATCAAGCATAGCCGGGTCGTCCATGCCGACAAAGGAGCGGGTTTTTCTCTTATAGTTGTTTCCGATAATGATTAAGTTGATATTCTTCAAAGCTGACGCCGCATTGATAATGTCTAAACTGTTGGTTAAGATGGTGACATTTTTGGCTGGATCAAGCGTATCAAGAATAGACTTTGTCGTCGTTCCTGAATCAATGAAGACCAAATCGTGATCTTCAATAAATCGGGAAGCATAATGGGCGATTTTTGTTTTTTCATCCTGGTGCTGAATGGTGCGATTTTCAAAAGGAACTAATGCGGTTTTTTCAATAGATGTTACGCCGCCGTATACTTTTTCAATCGCACCCTTTTCTGTAAGCTTGTTGATATCACGTCTGACTGTGTTTTTGGAGACATTGAACACCTGGCACAGCTCATCTAAGGAAACAGTGCCATGCGATAAAATGTACTCCTCCATTTCCTGAATCCGCATCAGTTTCATATTAAAAACTCCTTCTAGAATCTTTACGTAACATAAATATATAATAAAAACCAAAAGTTAATCAATAGTTGCTTAAAAAATGATAACATCGGTGTATATCTTTTGCAAGATTCGGCGGGCTTCTCTTACCTCTCTTACTTGATTAAAAGATTAATATAATAAAAATAATGAAAAAATGTAGTGTTTATGATTGACTTATGGGTATTATGCGATTAGAATATAACCAAGAAATGACCAAAAAGTAACCTGTTGTGCATGAAATGGTTGCTTGTATGTAAATATGCATCCGCCTTTATTTTTTTGGTTTTTTTGAAAGCGTTTAATTCTTGGCTTGCTGAAAAGTGGATATTGATATGAATCTATCCGGAACCATCCATACAAGTGTATGTGTTTACTAATGAAGGAGGCAATAAGAATGGCAGAAATCAGAAAATTAAAAAACTACATCAACGGTGAATGGGTTGAAAGCAAAACAGATCAATATGAAGATGTCGTCAATCCGGCGACGAAAGAAGTACTATGCCAAGTGCCGATTTCTACACAAGAGGATATTGATTACGCAGCGCAAACGGCTGCTGAAGCATTTAAAACATGGTCAAAGGTGGCGGTTCCGCGCCGTGCCAGAATTCTATTTAACTTCCAGCAGCTGCTGTCTCAGCATAAAGAAGAACTGGCTCATCTAATTACCATTGAAAACGGAAAAAACACAAAAGAAGCTTTAGGTGAAGTGGGACGCGGGATTGAAAACGTAGAGTTCGCCGCTGGAGCACCTTCCCTAATGATGGGTGACTCGCTTGCTTCCATCGCAACGGACGTTGAAGCGGCCAACTACCGCTACCCAATCGGAGTTGTCGGCGGAATCGCGCCATTTAACTTCCCGATGATGGTCCCTTGCTGGATGTTCCCAATGGCGATCGCACTCGGCAACACATTTATTTTAAAACCATCAGAGCGGACACCGCTGTTAACAGAGAAATTGGTTGAGCTTTTTGAAAAAGCGGGCCTTCCGAAAGGGGTATTCAACGTCGTATACGGTGCGCATGACGTTGTGAACGGCATCCTCGAGCATCCCGAAATTAAAGCGATTTCATTTGTAGGCTCCAAGCCAGTCGGCGAATACGTCTACAAAAAAGGAAGCGAAAACTTAAAACGCGTTCAATCTCTGACTGGCGCGAAAAACCATACGATTGTCTTGAACGATGCGAATCTTGAAGACACGGTCACAAACATCGTCGGAGCTGCCTTCGGTTCTGCCGGTGAACGCTGCATGGCTTGTGCGGTTGTGACAGTTGAAGAAGGAATCGCCGATGAATTTATGGCGAAGCTGCAGGAAAAAGTGGCGGACATTAAAATCGGTAACGGCCTTGATGACGGCGTGTTCTTAGGACCGGTGATTCGCGAAGACAACAAGAAGCGCACGCTCAACTATATCGAAAAAGGTCTTGAAGAAGGTGCCAGACTCGTATGTGACGGACGTGAAAATGTGTCTGACGACGGCTACTTTGTCGGCCCGACGATCTTTGACAATGTCACAACAGAGATGACGATCTGGAAAGATGAAATTTTCGCTCCGGTCTTATCTGTCATTCGTGTGAAAAACCTGAAAGAAGCGATTGAAATCGCCAATAAGTCTGAGTTTGCGAACGGCGCCTGCTTGTTCACATCCAACTCAAACGCAATCCGCTACTTCCGTGAAAACATTGATGCGGGAATGCTAGGAATCAACCTTGGGGTGCCGGCTCCAATGGCGTTCTTCCCATTCTCAGGCTGGAAATCTTCATTCTTTGGAACGCTGCATGCGAACGGAAAAGACAGCGTCGACTTCTATACACGTAAAAAAGTGGTAACGGCAAGATATCCGGCACCTGATTTCAACTAAACGACGAACAGCCGAACGGCGTCCATGTGCGCTGTTCGGACTCATTCTGCCAATAGAAAGAGGAGGGCTTCACTATGAGTTATTTGTTGCGTAAGCCGCAGTCGCATGAAGTGTCTAATGGGGTCAAACTCGTGCACGAAGTAACGACATCCAACTCTGATCTCACTTATGTAGAGTTTAAAGTGTTAGATCTTGCATCAGGTTCAAGCTATACAGAAGAATTGAAAAAACAAGAAATCTGTATTGTGGCGGTAACGGGAAAAATTACAGTGACAGATCATGAGTCGACTTTTGAGAATATCGGCACGCGTGAAAGCGTATTTGAACGAAAACCGACAGACAGCGTCTATATGTCAAATGACCGTGCATTTGAGATCACAGCGGTCAGCGACGCAAGAGTGGCGCTTTGCTATTCTCCATCGGAAAAGCAGCTTCCGACAAAGCTGATCAAAGCGGAAGACAACGGAATTGAACATCGCGGGCAATTTTCAAACAAACGTACTGTTCATAACATTCTTCCGGATTCAGACCCTTCAGCTAACAGTCTATTAGTAGTTGAAGTCTATACAGACAGCGGCAACTGGTCCAGCTACCCGCCTCACAAACATGACCAAGACAACTTGCCGGAAGAATCTTTCTTAGAAGAAACGTACTACCATGAGTTAGACCCGGGACAGGGCTTTGTATTTCAGCGCGTATACACAGATGACCGTTCTATTGACGAGACAATGACTGCGGAAAATGAAAACGTTGTCATCGTTCCTGCGGGATACCACCCGGTAGGCGTTCCGGACGGATACACATCCTACTATTTAAATGTCATGGCAGGACCGACGCGAAAATGGAAGTTTCATAACGACCCGGCGCATGAGTGGATTTTAGAACGCTAACAAGTGAGGAGTGGCTGTTTACGATGAAGTATACATTCAATGAAGAGAAGGCTTTTGACATTATTGCCATCGGCCGGGCATGTATTGACCTGAACGCACTCGAATACAACCGCCCAATGGAAGAGACGATGACATTTTCCAAATACGTCGGCGGTTCACCTGCGAATATCGCGATCGGCAGCGCGAAGCTTGGCTTAAAAGCGGGCTTCATCGGCAAAATTCCGGATGACCAGCATGGAAGATTCATAGAGTCCTATATGAGAAAGACCGGCGTTGATACAACACAGATGGTTGTTGATCAAGATGGACACAAAGCAGGCCTTGCATTTACAGAAATCCTCAGCCCTGAAGAATGCAGCATTTTAATGTATCGCGATGATGTGGCGGATCTTTATCTTGAGCCTTCAGAGGTAAGCGAGGACTATATCGCAAATGCGAAAATGCTGCTTGTTTCCGGGACAGCGCTCGCCAAAAGCCCGTCACGGGAAGCGGTATTAAAAGCTGTTCAATACGCGAAGAAGCATCAGGTTAAAGTGGTGTTCGAACTGGATTACCGCCCGTATACGTGGCAGTCATCAGATGAAACAGCCGTTTATTATTCTTTGGTTGCCGAGCAGTCTGATATCGTCATCGGCACACGCGATGAATTTGATGTGATGGAAAACCGCACAGGCGGAAGCAATGAAGAATCCGTCAATCATTTATTTGGCCATTCAGCCGACCTCGTTGTCATCAAACACGGCGTCGAAGGCTCTTACGCATACAGCAAATCCGGCGAGGTATTCCGCGCCCAAGCGTACAAGACAAAAGTGCTGAAAACTTTTGGAGCTGGTGACTCCTATGCGTCAGCTTTTATCTATGGCCTTGTCAGCGGAAAAGACATTGAAACGGCATTGAAATACGGCAGTGCTTCAGCTTCCATTGTGGTGAGCAAGCACAGTTCGTCAGAAGCGATGCCGACTGCGGAAGAAATCGTACAGCTTATTGAAGCACAGTCATAATTGAAAAAGATCGAGTAAAGGTGGGATCGTTTGTGGGCAAGAAAATTCGCTTAACAACAGCGCAGGCGCTGATTAAATTCTTAAACCAGCAGTACATCCATGTTGATGGAAAGGAAGAGCCTTTTGTCGAAGGGATTTTCACAATTTTCGGCCATGGAAACGTATTAGGGATCGGGCAAGCGCTTGAGCAGGATGCAGGCCATTTGAAAGTCTATCAAGGGAAAAATGAACAAGGAATGGCGCATGCGGCCATGGCGTACAGCAAGCAAATGCTGAGAAGAAAAATATATGCGGTGTCTACATCCGTCGGACCGGGAGCGGCTAACTTGGTGGCGGCAGCCGGCACTGCATTGGCAAACAATATCCCAGTTCTCTTGATTCCGGCAGACACATTTGCGACAAGACAGCCAGACCCTGTACTGCAGCAAATGGAGCAAGAATACAGCGCGGCGATTACGACAAACGATGCATTGAAACCTGTATCGAGATACTGGGACCGCATTACGCGCCCTGAGCAGCTGATGAGCAGTTTGCTGCGCGCGTTTGAAGTCATGACTGATCCGGCAAAAGCAGGTCCGGCAACGATTTGTATTTCTCAGGATGTTGAAGGGGAAGCATACGATTTTGATGAAAGTTTCTTCGTCAAACGGGTTCACTATATTGATCGCATGCAGCCGAGCGAGCGCGAGCTTCAAGGAGCGGCGGAGCTGATTAAATCCAGCAAAAAACCTGTGATTCTCGTCGGCGGAGGCGCAAAATATTCCGGTGCGCGCGATGAATTGGTTGCCATTTCTGAAGCCTATAACATTCCGTTAGTTGAAACGCAGGCAGGAAAGTCAACCGTTGAGGCAGATTTTGCGAACAACCTTGGCGGAATGGGCATCACAGGTACACTTGCGGCAAACAAAGCGGCCCGCCAAGCTGATTTGATTATCGGCATTGGCACAAGGTATACAGATTTTGCGACATCCTCTAAGACCGCTTTTGATTTTGATAAAGCGAAGTTTTTGAACATTAACGTCAGCCGAATGCAGGCGTATAAACTTGATGCATTCCAAGTGGTGGCGGATGCGAAAGTGACGCTTGGCAAACTGCACGGCTTGCTTGAAGGCTATGAGAGCGAGTTCGGCACAACGATCCGGGAGCTGAAGGACGAATGGCTGGCTGAACGCGAGCGTCTCAGCAAAGTGACGTTTAAGCGGGAAGCATTTGATCCGGAAATCAAACATCACTTTTCTCAAGAGGTCCTGAATGAATATGCTGACGCGTTGAATACGGAGCTTCCGCAAACAACAGCATTGCTGACAATCAACGAGACGATTCCTGAAGACAGCGTCATCATCTGTTCAGCAGGCTCACTCCCAGGAGATTTGCAGCGTTTGTGGCATTCTAATGTTCCGAATACGTATCACCTGGAGTATGGGTATTCTTGCATGGGCTATGAAGTGTCCGGGACACTCGGTCTTAAACTGGCCCACCCTGACAAAGAAGTGTATTCAATCGTCGGAGACGGCAGCTTCCTGATGCTTCATTCTGAATTGATCACGGCGATTCAGTACAACAAGAAAATCAATGTGCTGCTCTTTGACAACTCAGGATTCGGATGCATCAACAACCTGCAAATGGATCATGGCAGCGGCAGCTACTATTGCGAGTTCCGCACAGATGACAACCAAATCCTGAATGTCGATTACGCGAAAGTCGCTGAGGGATACGGCGCGAAAACCTACCGCGCAAACACAGTAGAAGAATTAAAAGCGGCGTTAGAGGATGCGAAGAAACAGGATGTATCAACATTAATTGAAATGAAGGTGCTGCCAAAAACAATGACGGACGGCTATGACAGCTGGTGGCATGTCGGAGTGGCAGAGGTATCTGAACAAGAAAGCGTTCAGAAAGCATACGAAGCAAAAGAGAAAAAGCTGGAATCTGCGAAGCAGTATTAGAGGGGAGGCATCATAGATGGGCAAAAATGAAATCCTGTGGGGAATCGCTCCCATTGGGTGGCGGAATGATGACATGCCTGAAATTGGAGCGGGAAATACACTCCAGCATTTGTTAAGTGATATCGTTGTCGCACGTTTTCAAGGCACAGAGGTCGGGGGCTTTTTCCCCGAACCTGCCATCCTGAACAAAGAGCTGAAGCTTCGGAACTTACGCATTGCAGGAAAATGGTTCAGCAGTTTTATTTTGCGTGACGGACTTGGTGAAGCGGCAAAGACATTTACCCTGCATTGTGAGTATTTGCAGCAAGTAAACGCGGATGTCGCAGTTGTCTCTGAACAAACGTACAGCGTGCAAAGCTTGGAGAAAAACGTGTTCACAGAGAAGCCGCACTTTACGGATGATGAATGGGAGCGGCTTTGCGAAGGGCTGAATCACCTTGGCGAAATTGCCGCTCAGCATGGCTTGAAGCTTGTCTATCATCATCATCTCGGCACTGGTGTCCAAACAGCGGAAGAAGTGGACCGCCTGATGGCAGGAACTGACCCTGCGCATGTACACCTCCTCTATGATACAGGCCATGCGTATATTTCTGACGGCGATTACATGGGGATGCTTGAGAAGCATATCGGCCGCATTAAGCATGTGCACTTTAAGGATGCCCGCCTGAATGTCATGGAACAATGCAGGCTCGAAGGACAATCGTTCCGGCAATCATTTTTAAAAGGCATGTTTACGGTTCCCGGTGACGGCTGCATTGACTTTAGAGAAGTATATCAGCTGCTGTTGAAGCACAGTTATTCCGGATGGATTGTCATTGAAGCTGAACAGGACCCCGATGTTGCAAACCCGCTGGAGTATGCATTGATTGCGAGAAACTATATTGATCAGCAGTTGTTGGATCTGGCTTAATGGGGAATGAACATATGGGCAATACCAATGGAGATTCAGCCTTCAATAAACGGACAATCGCGGCAGCATTGGCCAACTATATTGATGCCGGTTCAATTGTGGCAGGCTCCGCCGGTTTATCATTATGGGTCAGTTACCTTAAGCTATCCGATACACAAATCGGGCTGCTCGGCGCGCTGAGCGCAAATGCGATTTCTGCCGCTGTCGGCGCGCTGCTTGGCGGGTTTCTGGCTGATAAAGTCGGACGGAAGGCTGTTTATACCAATAGTATGCTGGTTTATGCACTAGGGATTTGTTTGGTTTTGTTCGGGGTTAATTTCCCCATGTTGTTAAGCGGTTACATCATTATCGGTTTATCAGTAGGAGCTGACATAACCGCGTCATGGACCATTATTGCGGAAAATGCGCCAAAGAAGAATCGGGCCAGGCATTGCGGCGTAGCACAAGTCGCTTGGGCCGCGGGCGCTGTCGTTGTACTGCTCCTCTCCGTACTGGCCGGTGACTTGGGACTCTTGGGGAATAAAATCGTATTTGCCCATCTGCTTGTGATTGCGCTGATTACGTACATCCTGAGAATCAGGCTTCCGGAATCAGACGCCTGGCAGACAAAAAATCAGCCGGAGGATGCTCAGGCAGAGAAGCCGGCTGTACTGAATAAGACATCGTATTTTGATTTGCTCAAGCCTATGTATCTCAAAAGCATATTGTTTTTGATGGGTGTGTACTTGGTTTGGAACTTAGCCGCCGGGGTCATGGGCTTCTTTATGCCATACATTTATCAGCAGGTCGGCGGTGTATCTGCCAACATGGCCAACCTTTTGCAAATGGGGCTGTTTATCTTCACAGGATTGGGGGTCGCCTTGATCTTCATGCCCTTTGCCGACAAATATAGAAAAACCGTATTTGGAATCGCCGCTTTCATGGCGGTGATCGGGTGGACACTGTTTCTGCTGCCAGTTGAAGGCCTGCCGATTCTGCTCCTGTTTATTGTCGTGATCGGCATCAATAACGGAGCAGGGCAGCAAGCGAACTATCAGTTATGGGCTAGTGAAATCTTTCCTACGCAATATCGTGCTTCCGCACAAGGACTGATGTTTTTCCTTGTCCGTATTTCAATAGGGATTTGGAGTCTGTTTGTCCCAATGATTATCACCAATTTCGGCATTGGAACGATGGCTGCAATTCTTCTCGGATGTGTGACGGCCAGTATGATCATCGGGCTGCTCTTTGCGCCGAATACGTCTGGCAAGTCGCTTGAACAAATTCAAGAGGAACTCTACGGGTCTCCTCAGAGCCAAGTAAAGCAAGGAACAGAAAGCAAAATCATGTAACCAACAGAAGGAGTGGCTGTCAATGAGTTTACGTATTGGCGTAATTGGAACTGGAGCAATCGGAAAAGAACATATTAACCGCATCACGAACAAGCTGTCAGGCGCGGAAATCGTAGCCGTAACGGATGTTAATCAAGAAGCTGCACAAAAGGTCGTTGAGCAATACCAATTAAACGCGACGGTTTATCCGAATGATGACAGCTTGCTTGCAGACGAAAATGTAGACGCTGTTTTAGTGACAAGCTGGGGGCCTGCGCATGAGTCAAGCGTGCTGAAAGCCATTAAAGCCCAGAAATATGTGTTCTGTGAAAAACCGCTCGCGACAACGGCTGAAGGATGCATGCGCATTGTCGAAGAAGAAATCAAAGTGGGCAAACGCCTTGTTCAAGTCGGCTTCATGCGCCGTTATGACAGCGGTTACGTACAGCTGAAGGAAGCACTCGACAATCATGTCATCGGCGAGCCGCTTATGATTCACTGCGCGCACCGCAACCCGACTGTAGGAGATAACTACACAACCGATATGGCCGTAGTCGACACGCTCGTTCATGAAATTGATGTGCTGCACTGGCTCGTCAACGATGACTACGAGTCCGTTCAAGTCATCTACCCGAAAAAATCGAAAAACGCGCTGCCGCATTTAAAAGATCCGCAAATCGTCGTGATTGAAACAAAAGGCGGTATCGTCATCAATGCTGAAATCTATGTGAACTGTAAATACGGCTATGACATTCAATGTGAAATCGTCGGAGAAGACGGCATCATCAAGCTTCCTGAACCATCAAGCATCAGCTTGAGAAAAGAAGGCAAATTCAGCACAGATATTTTGATGGATTGGCAGAGACGCTTTGTCGCTGCGTACGATGTGGAAATCCAAGACTTTATTGATTCGATTCAAAAGAAAGGCGAGGTCAGCGGACCGACGGCATGGGACGGCTATATTGCTGCTGTCACGACTGATGCGTGTGTAAAAGCCCAGGAATCTGGACAAAAAGAAAAGGTTGAATTGAAGGAAAAACCGGAATTCTATCAATCTTTTACAACAGTTCAAAACTAAAAAACAGAGGAGTGAAAATATGAAGTTAGCATTGGATCCATCCATGTATCGTGATGATTTAACTTTAGAGGAAACGGTCTATAAAACGGCGGAGCTTGGCTATGAATATATCGAATTGTCTCCGCGCGAGGATTTTTGCCCGTTTTATAAATATCCGAAAGTCGATTCAGCAAAGATCAAACAATTAAAGCGCCTTTTAAGAGATACAGGTGTTAAGCTTTCATCGCTTCTTCCTCTTTACCACTGGGCGGGTCCTGATGAAGACCGCCGGCAGGCAGCGGTGCGCAATTGGAAACGGGCAATCGAAATTGCGGTTGAACTTGAAGTGGATTTGATGAACAGCGAATTCAGCGGTTCAAAATATGATCCTTTAACAAGTGAAGAAAAATTTATCAAATCCATGGATGAGCTTCTGCCAGTCTTTGAAAAAGAAGGTATTAAACTTAATCTTCAAGCCCACCCATACGATTTTATCGAAACGCACAAAGGTGCGATGGATATGATCCGTGCGCTTGACAAGGATTGGATCAATCTTGTCTACTCGACTGCGCATACGTTCTTCTATGATGACGGCAAAGGCGACATCGAGACCATGTTTGACGAAGCCGGCGACCGCCTCACACATGTTTTATTTGCAGATACCTATAATCATAAAGCGGCTCATGGCCTTCGCTACATCGTCAATCCGCCTGACGCGAAAGTAACGGTTCACCAGCATTTGGACATTGGCCAAGGCGAGGTTGATTTTGATACGATTTTCAGAAAACTGAGAGAGATGAAGTTCGACGGAATTGCGACGAATGCCGTATTTGCTTGGGTCGATGAAAGAGCGGATGAATCAAGCCGATTTATGCTTAAGAAAATGAAAGAAGAATTAGGTCTGGCATAAGCTGAGCATGGAGTTCGGCGGGATATGGCGACAGCCTTCCTGCCGAACTCCCTTCATATCTAAAACGCAGATGGGGGAGTCTGGCATGAAACTTTGTTTTAATGAAGCGACAACATTGGAAAACTCAAACCTTAAACAGGATTTAGAACTATGCGAAAAGCACGGCTATGATTATATTGAAATCCGCACAATGGATAAGCTGCCGGAGTACTTAAAAGATCATTCATTGGATGACCTTGCGGAATATTTTCAAACCCATCACATCAAACCGCTTGCTTTAAACGCGCTTGTTTTCTTCAACAACCGTGATGAAAAGGGCCACAACGAGATCATCACTGAATTTAAAGGCATGATGGAAACATGCAAAACCCTCGGTGTGAAATATGTGGTGGCCGTTCCGCTTGTGACAGAGCAGAAGATTGTAAAAGAAGAGATCAAAAAGAGCAGTGTAGACGTGCTGACTGAGCTGTCAGATATCGCGGATCCGTACGGCGTAAAAATCGCGCTTGAGTTTGTCGGCCATCCGCAATGTACGGTCAATACGTTTGAACAGGCGTATGAGATTGTAAACACAGTTAACCGTGACAATGTCGGGCTTGTCCTTGACAGTTTTCACTTCCATGCAATGGGTTCAAATATTGAGAGCTTAAAGCAGGCGGACGGAAAGAAAATCTTCATCTATCATATTGATGATACAGAAGATTTCCCAATCGGCTTTTTAACAGATGAGGATCGTGTATGGCCGGGACAAGGGGCAATTGACTTAGATGCCCACTTATCAGCACTGAAGGAAATTGGCTTCTCTGATGTTGTATCGGTTGAGCTCTTCCGGCCTGAATACTATAAGCTGACTGCTGAGGAAGCCATTCAAACAGCGAAAAAAACAACAGTGGACGTCGTATCAAAATACTTCAACATGTAATGGATAAAGGAGGGGTGGACATGGCTTTTGTATCGATGAAAGAGCTTCTTGAAGATGCAAAGCGGGAGCAGTATGCGATCGGCCAGTTTAATATCAATGGTTTGCAGTGGACGAAGGCGATTTTGCAGGCGGCGCAAAAGGAGCAATCACCGGTCATCGCCGCGGCTTCCGATCGCCTGGTCGACTATTTAGGCGGATTTAAAACGATTGCCGCCATGGTCGGCGCGTTAATAGAGGACATGGCGATTACCGTTCCCGTGGTGCTTCATCTCGATCACGGCAGCAGTGCGGAACGCTGCAGACAGGCCATTGATGCCGGATTCAGCTCAGTGATGTTTGACGGCTCCCATCAGCCGATTGACGAGAATATCGCGATGACAAAAGAAGTCACCGATTATGCCGCAAAACACGGCGTGTCAGTAGAAGCCGAAGTCGGCACGGTCGGCGGAATGGAAGACGGCCTGGTCGGCGGGGTCCGCTATGCCGATATCACGGAATGTGAGCGGATCGTTAAAGAAACCAATATCGACGCGCTGGCCGCCGCCCTCGGCTCTGTACACGGCAAATATCAGGGTGAGCCGAATCTCGGATTTAAGGAAATGGAGGCTATCTCTCGCATGACTGATATTCCCCTCGTTCTTCATGGGGCATCCGGGATTCCGCAGGATCAGATCAAAAAAGCCATCACACTCGGCCACGCGAAGATCAATATCAATACGGAATGTATGGTAGCGTGGACAGACGAAACACGCCGCATGTTTCAGGAAAACAGCGATCTGTACGAACCGCGCGGCTATTTGACACCCGGCATTGAAGCCGTGGAAGAGACAGTGCGAAGCAAAATGAGAGAGTTCGGATCAGCCGGTAAAGCAGCTAAGCAGCAGGTCGGCTAAAGAGACCAGAAACCGCCGAGATGGCGGTTTTTTTGTGCGGTGTTGCGTCCATACGCCCAAAACGATTATGATGATGGCAGCAGTGTAAGAAACGGGAGTGGTTCAGTTTGAATAAAATTATGATTGTGGAAGACAGTGAAGACATTCGCGGACTATTGCAGAATTACCTTGAAAAATACGGATATCAAACAGTGGTCGCCGCGGATTTTACAGCTGTTCTTGATGTCTTTTTGCGGGAAAAGCCCGATGTGGTGCTGCTTGATATCAATTTGCCGGCATATGACGGATATTATTGGTGCCGGCAGATCCGCCAGCACTCCACAAGCCCGATCATCTTTATTTCTGCCAGAAGCGGGGAAATGGATCAGGTGATGGCGATTGAAAATGGGGGAGACGATTATATCGAAAAACCGTTTTCTTATGATATTGTGCTGGCGAAAATCAAAAGCCAGATCCGGAGGGCGTACGGGGAGTACGCCGCAAAGCAGGGAGAGAAAGTGGTTGAATATGCCGGCGTTCAGCTCTTTGTGGAACGGTTTGAACTGCGTTTTCAGGATGAAAAAAGCGAGCTTTCTAAAAAAGAAAGCAAGCTTTTGGAAGTGCTGCTTGAGCGGGGAGAAAAGGTGACGAGCCGGGACCGTCTCATGGAAAAGACGTGGGACACCGACATATTCATCGATGATAATACACTTAACGTGTATATCACGCGGCTCAGAAAAAAACTGCGGGAGCTGAATGCGCCTGTTTCTATTGAAGCGGTGCGGGGCGAAGGCTACCAGCTGAGGGCGCAGTCATGAAGCTGTTTCTCCGGTCTCATGCAGTGCTGATTCTGCTTTTTTTCCTTCAAGGGCTGTTTGTCTTCTTTTATTACTGGTTTGCGGGTCTGCATTCTTTTTCTCACTTGTTTTACATATTGGGCGTGCAGCTTCTTATTTTGGCGGGTTATCTTGCCTATCGCTGGTACAAAGACCGCGGCGTGTATCATTGGCTCAGCTCGGGGCAGGAAGGGACGGATATCCCGTATCTCGGTTCTTCAGTGTTCTGTTCAGAGCTGTATGAAAAGCAGATGGAGCTGATCCGGCTGCAGCACCAGAAGCTCCATGAGACCGAAGCCAAGCTTGACGCGCGGGTGACGTATATGAATCAATGGGTGCACCAAGTGAAGACGCCGCTGTCGGTCATTAATTTAATCATTCAAGAAGAGGATGAGCCCGTTTTTGAACAAATCAAAAAAGAAGTCCGGCAGATTGAATTCGGGCTGGAGACGCTTCTTTATTCTTCAAGGCTCGACCTGTTTGAACGGGATTTTAAAATCGAAGCGGTTTCCCTGTCCGAGCTTCTCCAATCAGTCATTCAAAGCTATAAACGATTTTTTATTCAATATCGCGTTTATCCGAAAATGAACGTTTGCGATGATCATCAGATTTACACCGATGCCAAATGGCTCAAATTTGCGATTGGCCAAGTGGTCACAAATGCGGTCAAGTATTCAGCGGGCAAGAGTGACAGACTTGAGCTGAATGTCTTTCGCGATGAAGACAGGACGGTGCTTGAAGTCAAAGATTACGGTGTCGGGATTCCCTCACAAGACATCAAGCGGGTGTTTGACCCTTATTACACGGGTGAAAACGGGCGGCGTTTCCAAGAATCTACGGGAATCGGCCTCCATCTCGTCAAAGAAATTACAGATAAGCTCAATCATACGGTGGACATCAGCTCGTCTCCCGGTGAAGGGACATCAGTTCGATTTTCATTTCTTACAAAAATGTAAGGCTGCGTTAAGAAAACAACATAGCCCGCTTTGTTTCCCCTTGATAACATGGATTTATGTCAAGGGGATTTTTATGTTGAACGTCCCGGCACTACATGAAAGCAGCCCAGATCAACAAGAATAAAACCATAAGGAGGATTTTCATGGCGAATATGCTTGAAGTCAAACATATAAATAAAACCTATAAAGGACAAGTGTCCTATCAGGCCTTAAAGCAAATTTCATTTTCAATAGAAGAAGGCGAGTTCACGGCGGTGATGGGGCCGTCCGGGTCCGGAAAAACAACGCTTTTGAATATCATTTCAACGATTGACCGTCCAGATTCAGGCGATATCCTGATTAACGGAGAAAACCCGCATCGCCTGAAGCGGACAAAGCTCGCTCATTTCCGCCGCAAGCAGCTCGGATTTGTGTTTCAGGATTTCAACCTTCTGGACACGCTGACGATCGGTGAAAATATCATGCTGCCGTTAACGCTTGAAAAAGAAGCGCCGTCTGTAATAGAAGAAAAACTGCACGGCATCGCGGCAAAGCTCGGTATCGAAAACCTGCTTAACAAGCGGACGTTTGAAGTATCCGGAGGCCAGCGCCAGCGGGCCGCCATCGCAAGAGCGGTCATTCATAAGCCGTCACTCATTCTGGCCGATGAACCAACTGGAAACCTTGATTCCAAAGCGACAAAAGACGTCATGGAAACGTTGCAGAGCCTGAATCGGGATGATCATGTCACGGCTTTGATGGTGACCCACGATCCGGTTTCGGCAAGCTACTGCCGCCGCGTCATCTTTATAAAAGACGGCGAATTGTTTAATGAGATTTACCGCGGGGAAAACCGCCAAGTCTTTTATGAACAAATTCTTGATGTGCTGTCTATGCTGGGGGGAAACGCAAATGACCTTTCTTCAGTTCGCTTATAAAAACGTCACGAGAAACAAAAGGGCCTATCTTGCATTCTTTTTAAGCAGCGCCTTTTCCGTTTTGATTTTCTTTACCTTTGCGATGTTCCTGTTTCATCCGGCATTAAAGGAAGGCTACCTGAATAACATCGCCAAAAAAGGCTTAACCGCCGCGGAATGGATGATCTTTGTTTTTTCTTTCTTATTTGTTCTGTATTCGGTTAATGCATTTTTGAAATCGAGAAATAAAGAATTCGGCATTCTGCTCATGCAGGGCATCACGCCGGGGCAGCTGAGAAAGCTCATTACTGCGGAAAATATGATCATCGGCGTCATGTCAATTGCAGCCGGTATTATCGGAGGATTCATTTTTTCAAAGACGTTCTTTACGGTCGGTGCTTATATTTTAGAAATGGACGCGCTGCCTTTGTATATGCCTTGGAAAGCGCTCGGTATTACGGCCTGCGGATTTCTGCTCTTATTTTTCTTTTTATCGCAGTTTACGATCCTTTTTGTCAGATCAAATACGGTTATCAAATTAATAAAGGGCACTGGCAAGGTTAAACCGGAGCCTAAGCCGTCCGTGCTTCTGTCCTTATTCGGCATCGCCTGTCTGTGCGGCGGGTACGGCATGGTTCTTAAAGGCAATGTCCACGGGGCCGAACCGTTTATCATTTTACTGCTCACCGTCATCGGAACATATTTCTTTTTCAGCCAAAGCAGCATATGGATTCTGCGCGCGCTGAAGAAGTGGAAAACCTTTTATCTGCGCGGGAAAAACATCATTTGGGTTTCTGACCTTGTCTATCGTCTAAAAGACAACGCCCGCCTGTTCTTTATTGTCAGCATTATTTCCGCGGTTGCGTTTACTGCGACAGGCGTGCTCGCAATGTACAAATCGACCGTCGGAGCGGAAGAGTCCGCTTATGAAATGGAGTATTTATCTTACAGCAACAATCCAAAAGAACAGACTCATTTGAAAGATATTGACCATGAACTGAAAACACACGGCTTTACGTATAAGAAAGACAAAATAGATGTTTCCTATGTTCGCTATCAGGAAGGAGAAACTGTTCCCCCTGTTTACATGATCAGTGAATCGGATGCGGCAAAATACTTCCATGTCAAAGTGAACGGCCTGAAAGAAGACGAGGCTGTCTATTTCCCGGGAACGTATGACCGCAATTTCAAAAACGAAGCGCCGGATCAGCTGAAGCTGCTGAACCAAAAAGGGGAGCTGTCTGATCAAAAACTGTCGGTAAAAGAAGTCAAAAAACCGCTGATCTCATTGAATGCCATCATCGCGGTGAATGATCAAACCTTTGATCAGCTGAAATCACTCGGTGATAAAGCGTCATTATACGGTTACAGCTATGATCATTGGAAAGACAGTCTTGAGATCAGCCAATCCTTGCAAAATGAGATTTACGGCAATTATATCGACGTGCATTCTGACTTTGCTTCAAAAGCCGGGACTTACTATGATACGGTGCAGCTGCCGAGCCTGAGTTTATTTATCGGCCTGTTTATCGCAATTGTATTCTTTGTCGCGGCAGCAAGTTTCTTATATTTCAGGCTGTTCACTGATTTAGATGAAGACCGGGAGCGCTACCGTTCACTGGCCAAAATCGGCCTGAGCGAGCGTGAAATGGCACAAAGCGTGACAATACAATTGGCCATTCTTTTCTTCTTTCCATTTGTCATTGCCGTCATGCATACACTGTTTGCCTTGAGAACATTGGCTGTGGAAGGATATTCCGATGTAGCGGGACCGCTCAGTCTTACCATCGGAGGGTTTTTCATTTTTCAGCTTCTATTCTTCCTCGCGGTGCGGTCAAGCTATTTGAAAAAAATGAACAAGTAAGGGGAGTGCAAAGATGAAAAAAGCAATGGCAATCCTGGCCGTCTTGGCGGCTGCTGCCGTAATATGCGGGCTTCTCTTTTTTCATAACGATGTTACAGACAGATTTAATCCGTTTATTCACCAGCAAGATGTCTATGTGCAGATTGATCGAGATGGCAAACATCTTAGCCCAGGCGGTACTGAGTATACATTAGACGGATACAATGCATCCGGAAAAAAAGAAGAAGTGACCTTTTTCGCCGGCAAAGAGCTTCGGAAGAACGCGTATTTGAAGGTGAAGGCGAAAGGAAAGTATGTCGAGACTTGGGAAGAAGTCAAGTTTGAAGATATGCCGGACTTTGTACAGTCAAAATTAAAGTGAATCATAAAAAACGGCACAGCGTCATGACTGTGCCGTTTTTTTATTTTTTATTTTCTTCGGCCCGTTTGATCAGCATGTCGGTGATGATATCCACCTGTTTGCTGACAGAAATCGGGTCGTACGGGTAGAACGAGTCAAAGTCATTGATAAACACGCGATTATGTTTAACAGCGTCAAGATTTTTCCAAATGGAGGAATTCTCCAGCTTGTCGAGTGTTTTGCTTTCGCCTTTCGGGTTGTAATCCGTAATGAACATATAATCTGCGGCATACTCAGGAATAACCTCTTGAGAGAGCTGTTTCATCTCTCCTTTTTTGATGACATCTTGCTCAATTTTTTCAGGCGCTTTTAACCCAAGTGCATTGTATACAGCTTGGCCGCCGCGTCCGCCATTGTCATTGAACACCCAGAATTCGCCCTTGTCTGTGTTTTCATAAATGCCGAAGGTTGCATCTTTGTCGATGACGCCGGCAATTTTCTTCTTAGCTGCTTCCGCTTTTTTGTTAAAGTCAGCCATAAAGGATTTTGCTTGGTCTTTCGCTCCGGCGATATCTCCGAACATGCTGACTGTGTCTTCTACGTTTTTCGCTGTGTTATAAGGTATGACAACAGTCGGAGCGATTTTCTTTAATTTATCAACATTCTCTTCATTCATGACAACAATTAAGTCAGGCTGAAGCTCCATCACTTTTTCAACGCTTATTGGATCACCAACATCCTTCACATTTTTCAGCTTTGATTTTAAAAACGGATTATCAAATGACCATGAGCCTGAGCCGACCACATTGGCCCCGACAGACAGCAATTCACCGGCATAAAAATCAGTGACGATGCGTTTCGGATGTGCAGGAATGTTGACGTTCCCTTTTGGTGATTTGTATGTTCTCATTTCTGTTTTTTCGGAAGCAGAATCGCTTGAGCTCCCTTTAGAAGCCGTGCCGCTGCAAGCGCTGACAAACATGAGAAGCAGCACAAGCAAGCCCACGAGCAATATGTTCTTTTTCATCAAGAACCCTCCCACTATGTATCTCAATAGATTAGTAATGATTATCATTATCAATTAATAATATAGCAAGAAACCTGTTCTCCGTCTATCACTATTTTTAAGGGAGAAAGTTTTTCCCGTTTATGGGTGACGCGGTATGCCTAATCGATTATTATAGGTAAATAGGAGGAGAAAAATATGGGAATTACAAAAAGAGGTGCCGCTTGGGAATGGCTGCATAGCTGGTGGATGCTGTTTATTTTCATGCCTTTTGCCATTACCAGTTTTTTTGCCTTTTTATTTATTGGCATCAAGGTTAGAAATAGAAAGTGGATCATGTACGGCATCATTTATTTTTTCATTTTTGCATTTGGTTTTGTTTTGCCCGATCTGCCCGGTGTTTTTATTGTGGTCCCGTTATGGGCGGTAACCATTATTCATGGATTTAAAGTGCGCCCGCTGTATTTGATTCAGCTGGATGTCTACAAAGATCATGTGGAGGCGCGGGCTTTTGCCGAGGCAAGAAGTGAAGCCGAGAGCAGATTTCATGCACCGAAACAGTCTATTCAGGATATACATATTCGCAAAGAACAGTAAGAAAAAAGCTCAACACTCGCATTGTGTTGAGCTTTTTATATGTTACTGCTGGTAGGATTGCTGCTGAAATGGCGTGTTTTGGCCGAATGGAAGTGTAGACACATTCGTATTCATGACGCTGGATTGTCCAGTAAGTTCCTGTTGCATTTGGTTGCACATGTTGACAACCTGCTGGCACTTTTGAATCGCCATGTCATGCCCGTGCAGTGCTTGCTGAATGGTATGTGCAGCTTGTTGTTCGTGGTTTAGAATCTGCTGCAGCATTTGGATGTTTTGCTGTTCCTGATGAAGCATTTGGCGATATTGCTGGCTGCTTTGCTGTGTCTGCTGAATGAGCTGCTGAGCAGTTTGGCGGCATTGGTTCAGCTGCTGCAAGCCGTGTTGTGTATTATGCATGAATGATCCCTCCATGTATCGATTGACGTGAGTCGGTATTATCATGCAACTTGAATGAAAAGAAATTCCGTCAAAGAGGAACTACAATTATTTTCCTCAGCCCCTCTATCTTTGAATGAAAACGGTAAAGATTGTATACTGGGTACAAACCCTTTTTATGTAAATGTTCCGTTTTAACATATAAGAATTGCGGAAAACGAAACCCTGAAATGGGAGAATCGTATTCCGCTTTTTTTCTTTGTTTGCTCAGAAACCGCCTTCCCCTGCAGTAAATGGGATATTCAGCCTGTTTTCTACTGTGCGGAGGCGCTGATTGAGCCGATTTAGGCGGCGTGTATGGCGTTCAACAGCCTGGCTTAACTGATTGACCTGTTCGGCAATCCGTGCAATTTCCCGATTTTGACGGCGGTCTTCGTTTGTCAGACGGGTTAATTCTCTTGACTGCTGTTCATTTTGCCGTTCAAGTGCTGCGATTCTTCTTTCCAATGCCGGTTGTCTGTCCATTTGGTATGGATCGTATACATCCTGCTGCGGATAAGGATTGTACTCATAGTGGCTATAGTAAGGTTCCTGCTGAGGCAGCTGAGGGCTGTAATATTGATAAGGGTTCATTATGATCAATCTCCTTGTGGGTGAATTCCTTATAACTTATGTAGTCCTTGGCACAGTGGCACGGCATTCGCCCAAAAAAAGGAGGAAAGGATGGTGATCCCCTTGAGAAACAAATATGGCATTTTGTTTTTAATTGCTGTATGCATCATGGTATCGGGCTGCCAGCAGCAAAAAGAAGAGACGCCGTTTTATTACGGAACGTGGGATGAGGGGCTTGCCCCCGGGCCAACGGACGGCGTGAAATCAGCAACAGTCACATTTACCGAAGACGAGGTTGTGGAAACGGAAGTGATGGAAGGAAGAGGAGAGGTACAGCTGCCTTTTATGGCATACAAGGTGATTTCCCAAAGCACTGACGGGTCTATCGAGATTCAGTACCTCGGCCCCTATTATCCGCTCAAAAGCACGCTGAAAAGAGGAGAAAACGGGACATTGATATGGGAGCAAAATGGCCAGACAAAAACGATGACAAGAATCGAATCAAAGACCGGCAGGGAGGAGAAAGATGAGAAATCAAAAAGCTGAAAGACTGGTGGCAGCGGGGCTTGTTTTACATATCATTCAATGGATATTTATATTATGGGCTTTTCTCAAAGTCAAACAGTTATTTAGTGACTATACGATCTATAACCCTAATGTCATCAGCGGCTCCATGCAGTCCTTATCGTTTATACAAATGATGCGCGCTATGATGTACTCAGGGGCAATCGTGAATTATGTTTTGTTTTTTGCCCTTGTATTGCTGATTTATGGCATAGTGCTTCATGCCATCCTGATCGTTCTGGAAATGGCGGCTTACGTCATGATCAGACGGAATCCATCATCTTCATGGGGGTTCTTTTTCATCGCGGCGGGTGTGAAGCTTGCCAACTTGAATATAACCGGCATTCCTTTTCTAGCTGCCGGCTTTCTGCTGATGAAACAGAAAAAAGCAGAAAACGGCGTCAAGGCAGAAAGAAAGCGGAAACCGCGCTTGCGTATCCGAAGACAAGGGCGGCGTCTAAACAGAATCCGGAGAAAACCATCTCTTCCGGTTGAATATCAAAAAGAAAAAACGATATGATGGAACTATAGCCTGAAAACGACATGAAGGAGATGCAGGATGTACAAACTAATTGCAATTGATATGGATGGAACACTTTTAAATGATCATCATGAAGTAACAGAGGAGGTCCGCGACGCCCTTCACGCGGCAAAAGCGGAAGGTGTCAAAATTGTGCTTTGCACCGGCCGGCCTATCGGGGGTGTGCAGAGATATTTAGATGAACTGAATTTAATTGAAGAAGGCGACTATGTTATTGCGTATAATGGAGCACTTGTTCAAAATACGCATACAAATGAAGTGGTCTCAGAGCTGTCTCTCGGTTATGATGATTTGACTTCATTATATGACCTGAGCTTAGAGCTGAAGACGCCGATGCATTTCTTTGACTCATCTAATTTGTATACGCCTAACCGGGATATTAGCGAATTTACCGTATACGAATCCTATGTGACACAGGTGCCGCTTCATTTCCGCAAGATTGACGAGGTGCCAAAAGATATCCTCATCCCGAAAGTGATGTTTATTGATAAACCGGAGAACTTAAGCCGCGTCATTACATCGATTCCAAAAGACGTGAGAGAAAAATATACAATGGTCAGAAGTGCGCCTTTCTTTTATGAAATTCTGCACCCGGAAGCCAGCAAAGGAAATGCTGTACGCCAGCTGGCTCAGCTGCTTGGAATTGAACAGGCGGAAGTCATGTGCATAGGCGACAATGGGAACGACCTGACAATGATCGAATGGGCGGGCTGCGGGGTTGCCATGGCAAACGCCATCCCAGAAGTATTGGAAGCCGCAAACTTTCAAACACGCTCTAATAATGAACATGGTGTTGCGCATGCGATTCACGAGCTTGTTTTGGCTAAATAATAAAAAATCCAGCCTTCTAAAGGCTGGATTTTTTCGTTTTATTTGATGTAATGTCAATTCTTTGACGAACCGATTTGACTTTCGTTATGCTGATAAAACCAATTCGTTCACAATATGTATGATATTAATCTGAATTGAAAAGGGGACTGATCAAATGTGCACAAGTCTTACATTGGAAACTGCTGACCGTAAACATGTATTAGCGAGAACAATGGATTTTGCATTTCAGCTGGGGACAGAGGTGATTCTCTATCCGCGCCGTTACAGTTGGAATAGTGAGGCTGACGGAAAGGTCCATCAGACACAGTACGCATTTATCGGTATGGGAAGAAAACTTGGTAATATTTTATTTGCAGACGGCGTTAATGAAAACGGTTTATCGTGTGCTGCACTTTATTTTCCGGGCTATGCGGAGTACGAAAAAACGATACGGGAAGATACCGTTCACATTGCCCCGCATGAGTTTGTGACATGGGTGCTGTCAGTCTGTAAGTCTTTGGAAGACGTAAAAGAAAAGATTCGATCTTTAACGATTGTAGAGAAAAAATTAGATCTATTGGATACAGTTTTACCGCTTCACTGGATATTGTCAGACCGGACGGGCCGAAGCCTGACGATAGAACCGAGAGCAGACGGCCTCAAAGTCTATGATAATCAACCTGGTGTCATGACGAACAGCCCCGACTTTATATGGCATGTAACCAATCTGCAGCAATATACAGGAATCAGACCGAAGCAATTAGAGAGCAAAGAATTGGGCGGATTAGCCCTTTCTGCTTTTGGCCAAGGCTTAGGAACTGTTGGTCTGCCGGGGGATTATACACCGCCTTCCCGGTTTGTCAGAGCTGTTTATTTGAAAGAACATCTAGAGCCGGCGGCCGATGAAACGAAAGGTGTAACAGCCGCTTTTCACATTTTGGCAAATATGACGATACCAAAGGGCGCAGTGATAACGGAAGAAGACGAAATTCATTATACGCAATATACTTCCGTGATGTGCAACGAAACTGGAAACTACTATTTCCACCACTATGACAATCGGCAAATCCAAAAAGTGAGTTTATTTCATGAAGACCTAGACCGCCTTGAGCCTAAAGTGTTTTCTGCTAAAGCAGAAGAGAGTATTCTAGAACTTAATTAAGATTCAATTAGCTGATTTCGGTATGAATCCGGTATCAGCTTATTTTTTTATGTGAAGTCTCAGCTTCTGAATGAGTGGGAAGATGGACCGTTCTACGACGGCGACACGCGCGTTTATTAGCAAAGAGCAAAAGCAGCGGCAAAATGCGTATGGTCGGAAGTACAGATAAGGTACAAGCTACATTTATATAAAACTTTGGATCAAAACGAGTCTCAGCATCAGACTGGTTTTGCCAGTATACAGGTTGCACAAATGCCGCCCCATAATTCTGCGAAATTCTTTTCAGCTTAAAAAGAAAAATTTGATCTTAACTCATTGACAAACGTCCAAGACAAAGGTACATTTTGATTTATTCATATTAAACGACTAGGAATATAGGAGTTTATTTTTCGGATTATTCAGCCTAAAAACATGATAAAAGGAGTATCGTCATGACAAGCAAAAAGAAACAAATCAAATTAGGGGTATTTTTAGCAGGTACAGGCCATCATGTTGCGTCTTGGCGGCACCCGGACGCGCCTTCAGATGCGAGCATGAATTTGGATTATTTTAAAGAGCTTGCGAAAACAGCGGAGCGGGGCAAGCTGGATATGCTGTTTTTAGCGGACAGCCTTTCAATTGACAGCAAATCACATCCAAATGTATTAACAAGGTTTGAGCCATTCACCCTGCTCTCTGCTTTGGCGCAGGTCACATCAAAAATCGGACTGACAGCAACAGCCTCCACTACATACAGCGAGCCATTCCATATTGCCAGACAGTTTGCGTCATTGGATCATCTCTCCAATGGCCGTGCCGGATGGAACGTCGTCACTTCATCTATTGAATCAACAGCGCTGAATTTCAGCGGTGAAAAGCACCTCGAACACCATTTGCGCTATCAGCGGGCAGAGGAATTTGTCGAGGTTGTAAAGGGGCTTTGGGATTCATGGGAAGAGGACGCCTTTATCCGTAATAAAGAAACGGGTGAATTCTTTGACAAAGAAAAAATGCACGAGCTGAACCACAAAGGAGAATATTTCTCGGTTCGTGGACCTCTGAACGTTTCAAGAACGCCGCAGGGCCAGCCGGTCATTATCCAGGCAGGATCATCAGGAGACGGAAAAGCGCTGGCTGCCAAAACAGCCGAAGTGATCTTCACAGCACAAAACCACCTGGAATCAGCTCAAGAATTTTATCAATCCATTAAAGAACAGGCTGCGGAATTCGGACGTGATCCAGAAAAAATTGCAATCATGCCGGGTATTTTCCCAATCATTGCCGATACAGAAGAAGCAGCGCGAGCCAAATACAAGGAGCTTCAAGATCTGATTATCCCATCTGTCGGTCTGCAAATTCTCCAAAATTACTTAGGCGGAATTGATTTGTCGGCATATCCGCTTGATGGGCCGCTGCCGAAGCTTGACGCAGAAGCTTCTAATGCGGTGAAGAGCCGCTTCAAGCTTGTTCAGGAAATGGCTGAACGGGACAATATGACGATACGAGAGCTTTACAAATACGTTGCAGGCTCCAGAGGCCACCATATCTTTGTCGGCACGCCGGAGCAGCTCGCCGACAAGATGCAGGAATGGGTGGATACGAAAGCGTGTGACGGGTTTAACATCATGCCTCCGCTTCTTCCAGAAGGAATTGAAGTGTTTGTTGATCAAGTGGTTCCGATTTTACAGGAGCGCGGCGTGTTCAGAAAAGAATATGAAGGCACAACATTACGAGAGCACTTCGGTTTGGAAAAGCCGGTAAACCGCTATGCAAAGTAAGGAGGAACGCTAGATGAAGCCACAATACCGCCTTGCAGTTGAACGTGATGCCGAACAGCTTCTCGAGCTGACATTGCGGGCTTATGAACCGATTCGAAAGCTCGGCATTCGTTTTGCTGCCGCTCATGCGGATTTGGATTTGGTGCTGAAAAATATTCGGCAAAATGCTTGCTACGTCATGGAAGAAGACGGGCGGATCATCGCGACCATCACCTTGAGAATGCCTTGGGGAAAACAGCCGGGACCGTATGGTGTTCCGCATATCTGGTGGTTCGCTGTGGACCCCGGTATCGGTAAAAAAGGGATCGGAACAAAGCTGCTTCAATGGCTGGAGGAAACAATCCTTCGCGATACGTTAAAGGTTCCGTTTGTCTCACTCGGAACAGCGGATAAGCATCCGTGGCTGATTGAGATGTACGAACGAAAAGGGTATGTCCGCTCAGGTGAACAAGACCTTGGAAAAGGGCATATTACAGTCTATATGAAAAAACAATTGCGACATGATCTATAAAAAAAGAAAAGGCGGGAAAATCAAATGAAAATGAAAAAATGGACTGTGCTGGTCGTTGCTGCATTATTAGCGGTGCTCTCAGCTTGCGGCAATGGAAACAGCAGCAGTAAAGAGGATGACAATGTGCTTCATGTCGGTGCGACAGGACAAAGTTACCCATTTGCTTATAAAGAAAACGGAAAGCTGACAGGCTTTGACGTGGAAGTGATGGAAGCAGTCGCTAAGAAAATTGACATGAAACTGGACTGGAAGCTGCTTGAATTCAGCGGGCTGATGGGAGAGCTTCAAACAGGCAAGCTTGACACCATTTCTAACCAGGTAGCTGTGACAGACGAACGTAAGGAAACGTATAACTTTACGAAACCATACGCTTATGCGGGAACACAGATTGTCGTCAAAAAAGACAATACAGACATCAAATCAGTAGACGATTTAAAAGGCAAGACAGTCGCAGCCGTTCTCGGTTCAAACCACGCGAAAAACCTTGAAAGCAAAGATCCTGATAAAAAAATCAATATCAAAACGTATGAAACACAAGAGGGTACGCTGAAGGATGTTGCGTACGGCCGTGTAGACGCTTATGTCAACAGCCGAACTGTATTGATCGCGCAAATCAAGAAGACCGGTTTGCCATTAAAGCTTGCAGGAGATCCGATTGTTTACGAACAGGTTGCATTCCCATTTGCCAAGGACGATGCGCACGACAAGCTCCGCAAAAAAGTCAATAAGGCGCTAGATGAATTGCGTAAAGACGGAACACTGAAAAAACTCTCTGAAAAATACTTTAATGAAGATATCACAGTAGAACAGAAGCATTAAGAAACGGCGGTGAATCACCAGAATGAACACGATTGATTGGGAATTCATGATATCAGCGTTCCCGACTTTAATTCAGGCCCTTCCGATCACGTTGTTTATGGCCATAGCGGCTATGATTTTTGCCATTATCGGAGGACTTATTCTCGCACTCATTACAAAGAACAAAATTCCAGTGCTTCATCAGCTGTCAAAGCTGTATATATCCTTTTTCCGAGGCGTGCCGACACTGGTGCAGCTGTTCTTAATCTATTACGGGCTGCCGCAGCTATTTCCAGAGATGAGCAAAATGACAGCTCTCACAGCTGCCATCATCGGGTTAAGCTTAAAAAATGCAGCATATTTGGCAGAAATCTTCCGGGCTGCCCTCAATTCTGTTGATGACGGGCAGCTGGAGGCGTGCCTGTCTGTCGGTATGACAAAATTTCAGGCATACAGACGGATTATTTTGCCGCAAGCGATCCGAAATGCGATCCCGGCAACGGGCAATACATTTATCGGGCTCCTGAAAGAAACGTCACTGGCCTTTACATTAGGGGTCATGGAGATGTTCGCCCAAGGGAAGATGTACGCTTCAGGAAACCTCAAATATTTTGAGACGTACTTGGCGGTTGCGATCGTCTATTGGGTTCTTACCATGATCTACAGCATGTTGCAGGACTTGTTTGAACGTGCCATGAGCAAGCCATACCGGACTTAGAGGTGAAATCAGTTGATAACAGTAAAAAATATTCGCAAAGCGTTTAAAGATCTCGTCGTGCTCGACGGAATCGATCTAGAAGTGAAACGCGGAGAAGTGGTGGCAATCATCGGTCCGTCCGGTTCCGGAAAGTCAACGCTTCTCCGGTGCTTAAATTTATTAGAGCGTCCGGATCAAGGCCTTATTGAAATCGGAGAAGCCAAACTGAACGCGGAAAAGTTTACACGCAAGGAAGCATATCGGCTTCGCCAGCAAACGGCCATGGTCTTTCAAAACTACAATCTGTTTAAAAATAAAACGGCTCTGCAAAACATTACAGAAGCTTTAATCGTGGCTCAACATAAACCACGCGACGAAGCGAAACGTATTGGAATGGAGATTCTGAAACAAGTCGGTCTGGAGCATAAGGCTGACAGCTATCCGATCACAATGTCTGGCGGCCAGCAGCAGCGAATCGGCATTGCGCGGGCGCTTGCGGTCAATCCGCATGCGATTTTGCTGGATGAACCAACGTCAGCGCTTGACCCTGAGCTCGTCACAGAGGTGCTTCAGGTCATCAAGTCCATTGCGGAAAAACAAACAACGATGATCATTGTTACACACGAAATGGCGTTTGCAAAAGAGGTTGCTGATCAAGTGATTTTTATGGCAGACGGCCATATTATCGAGCAGGGAACGCCAGAGGAATTGTTTGACCATCCGAAAAACGAACGGACGAAACGATTTATCAAGCAGGTGGGAGAGCCTGCAGAGCTTATATAAGAAGGAGAGAAGAACAATGGCCGACAAAACGTTTCATACCCGTTTAATCAATATGCGGCGTGATCTTCATGAACATCCTGAACTGTCATTTCAAGAGATTGAAACAACGAAAAAAATCCGCCGCTGGCTTGAGGAGGAGCAAATCGAAATACTTGATGTTCCTCAATTGGAGACTGGTGTGATTGCAGAAATCAAAGGACGGGGAGACGGCCCCGTGATAGCAATACGAGCGGACATTGACGCGCTCCCGATCCAAGAACAGACGAATCTCCCATTTGCATCTAAGGTTGATGGCACAATGCATGCGTGCGGACACGATTTTCATACTGCTTCTATTATTGGCACAGCGATTTTGCTGAATCAAAGAAAGGCCGAGCTGAAAGGTACAGTCCGCTTTATCTTTCAGCCGGCCGAAGAAATTGCAGCAGGAGCAAGAAAGGTCATAGAAGCTGGCGTACTTGATGACGTTTCCGCAATTTTCGGCATGCACAATAAGCCGGATCTGCCTGTCGGAACCATTGGTGTAAAGGAAGGTCCGCTTATGGCAAGTGTTGACCGGTTTGAGATCGTCATCAAAGGGAAAGGCGGACACGCCGGCATCCCGAATAACAGTATTGATCCAATCGCTGCAGCCGGACAAATCATCAGCGGGCTGCAATCTGTGGTCAGCCGCAATATCAGCTCACTGCAAAACGCAGTCGTCAGTATCACAAGAGTACAGGCGGGCACCTCGTGGAACGTAATTCCAGACCAAGCTGAAATGGAGGGGACGGTTCGAACCTTTCAAAAAGAAGCGAGGCAGGCTGTTCCGGAGCATATGAGACGAGTGGCTGAAGGAATTGCAGCGGGCTATGGGGCACAAGCAGAATTCAAGTGGTTTCCTTATTTGCCTTCCGTTCAGAATGACGGCACATTTTTGAATGCGGCATCCGAAGCTGCGGCACGGCTTGGCTATCAAACCGTTCACGCTGAGCAGTCTCCGGGCGGAGAAGACTTCGCTCTGTATCAAGAGAAGATTCCGGGATTTTTTGTCTGGATGGGAACGAACGGGACGGAGGAGTGGCATCATCCGGCCTTTACACTGGATGAAGAAGCCCTTACGGTTGCCTCTCAATACTTTGCGGAACTGGCGGTTATTGTATTGGAGACCATCAAATGAGCAAACAAGGGCTGACAGCAGGTCTTGCAGCGGCTGTGAGAACGTCACAACCTGAGTATTCAGTTGACGCGATTCGCGAAGCAAAAAAAGGATTACTTGATTTTATTGCCGCTTCATTCGCAGGAAGAGAAGATAAAGGCATTCAAAAGCTCCTCCGTCTGATAGAGGATGAAGGAGGCCGGCCCCTTGTTCCTATTATCGGACAGGGCAAAAAGGCCGCGCCATTACAATCCGCGATGCTGAATGGATTTATCGCCCATGCATTGGATTTTGATGATGTCCACTCCGATGTAAGAGGACACCCCAGTGCCGTCATCGTACCGGCCCTTATTGCATCTGCCGCTCGCGGACATGACGATCGGCTTCTTGGCGCTTATATTGTTGGTGTTGAAGTGATGGCACGGCTGGGAGAATCAATTGGCAGCCGCCACTATGAAAAGGGCTGGCATAATACAGGAACGCTTGGTGCCATCGCTGCTGCCTGCGCCGTAGGTTATGCTGAGGAGCTGACTCAGGAAGAGCTGGAAAAAGCAATTGGTTTTGCGGCTACGCAATCTGCTGGGATGAGGGTGCAATTTGGAACAGAAATGAAACCGCTGCACGCCGGTTTGGCGGCTCAGGCTGGCTTGCTGGCCGTTAAGCTGGCCCAATCAGAATTTGGCGGGTCCCGCACGGTATTTGATGGAGAAACTGGTTTCTTCAGTCTGTACGGTGACGTTGAGAAAGCACAACACACTTTGCTAAACGATTGGGGGGCACCGTGGAGAATTGTGCAGCCGGGTCTATGGTTTAAAATCTATCCATTTTGTTCCGCGGCACACCATGCTGCAGATGCGGTACGACAGCTTATCTCCGAAGAAACCATTTCTGCTGCCAATACCGAACGTATTGAAGTGATATTTCCGCCAGGCGGAGATGCTGCATTGACGGAAAGATCTCCAAAAGCTGGAGAGGAAGGCCGTTTCAGCGTTGAATATGTGATTGCTCTTGCTTTGCATGGACACGGCCTGACCGTTGAACATTTCAGCAGCCAGCCGATCCCAAACGGGGTTCAAACGACAATGGGGCGAATTCAGCGCGTATATGACAATGCTATTCAGCCGGCTCCTCATGCCGTTCCAAAAGGCCGTTTCACGATTGTCCGGGCCTATTTATCAGACGGCCGGATTTGCGAAGCGCGTGTGGACTGCCCAAAAGGGGCACCAGGAAATGAGCTGTCTGAAGAAGACATAATAGAAAAATTGACATTAACGGTCCCGCAAGAAAAAGCGCGACGCATTATAACAGCCGTTGAAAAAGCCGATATAAAAGAATTTTTAGCTCATATTGAATAAGATCAACTCTATTCGGTGATTTCAGATGATATGATAAAACCAATCATACGTTTGAAAAAGGAGAAAACCATGACGGTGAATGACGCGGTTGTATTCATTTTGGCTGCCTTTTTACTATGGGGAGCGGCGGATTATTGTTTGGGAAACAGATGGGGGCTAGGCGAGCGGTTTGCGGACGGCTTTAAGGCTATGGGGCCGCTGGCGCTGTCCATGATCGGAATTGTATCGCTGGCGCCCGTGCTGGCAGCAATCTTGATTCCCATTGTTGCTCCGTTTTACACAGCGATTGGCGCGGACCCTTCTTCCTTTGCGAACACCATTTTGGCGATTGATATGGGAGGATATGCGCTGGCTGGAGAAATGGCGAAAGATCCGCAGGCCGGGCTGTTTTCATGGGTGTTTTTAGGAACAATGATGGGACCTGCAATCGTCTTCACGATTCCCGTCGCTCTTGGCATCATCGAAAAAGAGGATCATCTGTATTTTGCGAAAGGCATATTAATCGGGCTGTGCACAGTGCCGATCGGTTGCTTAATCGGCGGATTATGCGCAAGCTTTGACATCGGCATGATAGGTAAAAATCTTCTGATCCCGAGTCTGTTATCTGCTGTGATCGCTTTTGGGTTATGGCGATACACCGACAGTATGATTCAGTTGTTTCATCTCTTCGGGAAAGCGGTCAGTGTGGTTGCGATTATCGGGCTTGCAGCTGTCTCCGCTGAAACGATGACCGGTATTGTGCTGATTCCGGGAATGGAGAATGTCGAGACAGGGATACAAACAACAGGGACCATCGCCATTGCCTTGGCAGGGGCGTTTCCAATGACGGCTTTTATTACAAAAACCTTTAAAAAACCGCTTCAGGCCCTGGGGAAACACCTTCATTTAGATGAGACAGCAACAGCAGGCTTAGTGACCTCTTTGGCGCATCATATCCCGATGCTGGCTTCATTAAAGGATATGACGCCGAGAGGAAAGGTCATCAATGTCGCGTTTGCGGTCAGCGGCGCCTTTGTACTCGGCAGCCATCTCGGTTTTGTAGCTGGAATGAAAAAAGAAATGGCGGCGGCCATGATCATTGGGAAATTAGCAGGCGGAGTCACAGCTGCCGCAGCGGCTGCTTGGATGACACCTGCACAATCAGCTAAACAGCAAAAACGAACCTCTGCCAGCCATAGCTGAGGCAGAAGCTGTTTCAACTTTGTCCAATCGGGAATGTTACAGTAAAGATTTCTGTGAAAGAGGGTTGGACACATGGCGGTGAAAGACCGGTACATGTCAAAAATAAAACAGGAAACCAAGCCTTGGATCAAACGATTCGGGAGGCTTGGTTATTTTGCATTCGGCGGCGTTTTTATTCTGCTTGGGGTTTTGGCTTTTATGACGGCTGCCGGGGCAGGCCGCGCCAAAGATTCGAGCGGAGCTCTCCAAACGCTATCACGCATGCCGTATGGGTCACTATTGCTTTTTTTAATAGGCATCGGCCTTATCGGCTATGTAATCTGGATGGTGTTAAGCGCGATCAAGGACACGGAGGGACACGGAAACAGCAGGCGAGGCCTGTCACGGAGAATAGGAAACTTTTTCAGTGCCGCCGTTTACACATCCATCGCTTGGAATGCCTTGCGATTTGTGTTTGGCCAAGGGGACGGCGGCACTTCAGAACAGACGTGGTCCGCTTATGTATTGGCGCAGCCATTCGGCCAATGGCTCACAGGGCTTACGGGTGCGGGTTTTATCGTATTTGCGATTGTTCAATTTATGAAAGGCGTTCGGGCTGCTTTTATGAAAGAATTTGATACGTCAAAAATGAACAAACAAATGATATGCATCACGAAAAACACCGGACGCGCAGGCAATATCGCCCGGGCCATTATTTTTTCTGCTATCGGCTATTTTCTGATCAAGACAGCCATGACCGCTGATCCCGACGACACAAGAGGCTTTGACGGCGCGCTCGCCGAACTCGCGCAACAGCCGCATGGCAAATTGATTCTGTCTATATTGGCATTAGGCCTGATCCTATATGGAATGTACGCCATTATGAAAGGCATTTATCAGCATATGACCTGGGAGAAGTAAGCTCTGGGCAGGTCCGCGCCCAGAGCGTTTTTCAGTTTCTTAGAAATCAGGTGGATGAAAGCCGGCGCCAGCCTGTATAATAAAAGCAAATCAAAAGCAGTTTTATCAGGACTGATCCACAGGGAGGTGCAGAATGGATCGGGAAAAACAGCAATTAAGCATAGAAGCGGCAAGGCTTTACTATCAGTCTGACTACAGTCAGCAGCAAATTGCTGAGCAGCTCAACATTTCAAGGCCAACCGTTTCCCGGCTGCTGCAATATGCAAAGGAAAAAGGGTATGTCCAGATTCACGTCATGGACCCTTTTGAGGATTTGGATGCGCTCGGTTCCATACTTGAAGAGAAATACGGGCTCCTTGAGGCGCATGTTGTGTTTTCCCCGACACCCGATTATGCAGGAATTACACATGACCTAAGCCGCTATGGTGCAGAATATATGCATGAAACGGTAAAAGACGGCGACATTGTCGGCGTCAGCTGGGGAACCACCATGTATCAAATCGCGCAAAACATGCAGCCGAAGCAGGTAAAAGGCGTCGAGGTCGTCCAGCTGAAAGGCGGCATCAGCCATTCCCGGGTAAACACGTATTCGGCTGAAACGATTCAGCTGTTTGCAGAGGCTTTTCAAACGATGCCGCGCTATCTCCCGCTTCCCGTCGTGTTTGATAATGCGGATGTGAAGCGAATGGTGGAGAAAGACCGTCATATTGAGCGGATTATTGAGATGGGCAAGCAGGCGAATATCGCTCTCTTTACGGTCGGGACTGTCCGTGATGAAGCGCTGTTGTTTCGGCTCGGATATTTTAACGAAGAAGAGAAAGCCCTACTGAAAAAACAGGCCGTCGGGGATATTTGTTCACGCTTTTTTGATGCGAAAGGGAATATTTGCAGCAGCGCCATCAATGACCGGACCATCGGTGTTGAGCTTCAAGACCTTAGACTGAAGGAACGCTCCATTTTAGTTGCCGGCGGAAGCAGAAAAGTATCTTCCATTCACGGAGCATTAACCGGAAAATATGCCAACGTTTTAATCATTGACCAGCATACCGCGAGGGCGCTTGTTAATGATTTGTGACACGTTCAAACCTTTCATTGAACAAAATTTCAATTACCAATTTACATATGTTCAAAAGTCGGTTATGCTAAAAAATATCTTAACAAAAAAGGAAGTGTGCGAAGGATGTCATTAGCCAACATAATTGATCATACAGCTTTGAAACCGCATACACAAAAAGCGGACATTCTAAAACTAATTGAAGAAGCGAAAACATACAAATTTGCTTCAGTATGTGTCAATCCGACATGGGTGGAGCTTGCTGCAAAAGAGCTTAAGGGAACTGGAGTCGACGTTTGTACGGTCATCGGCTTCCCGCTCGGTGCCAATACAACTGAAACAAAAGCGTTCGAAACAAAAGACGCCATTTCAAAAGGCGCCACTGAAGTGGATATGGTCATTAATATTGCCGCTTTAAAAGACAAGGAAGACGATGTGGTGGAAGCTGATATCCGCGGTGTAGTGGAAGCTGCAGCCGGAAAAGCGCTTGTCAAAGTCATTATCGAAACGTGCCTTCTGACTGATGAAGAAAAAGAACGTGCATGCCGTTTAGCGGTGTCTGCGGGAGCGGATTTCGTAAAAACATCAACAGGCTTTTCTACAGGCGGCGCAACGAAGGAAGATATCGCCTTAATGCGCAAAACAGTAGGACCTGATATCGGCGTGAAAGCATCTGGCGGAATCAGAACGAAAGAAGATGTAGACACAATGGTTGAGGCTGGAGCAAGCCGAATTGGCGCCAGCGCAGGCGTTTCTATCGTAAAAGGAGAAAATGCATCAGGCGGAGACAACTATTAAGAGCTGACGGAAGGCAGACTGCTTTCCGTTTTCTGAGGAAACAGTGATTGTAAGCGAATACAAATAAAGGAGAAACACATATGAAGTATTTGATTGGGATTATCGGTTTAATCGTGTTTTTAGGCCTCGCGTGGATCGCGAGCAGCGGCAAAAAAAGAATTAAGATCCGCCCAATTGTTGTTATGCTCATTTTGCAATTTATTCTTGGCTACATTCTCCTCAATACCGGGATAGGGAATTTCCTCGTGGGAGGATTTGCAAAAGGATTCGGTTATCTGCTTGAATACGCGGCTGAGGGAATTAACTTTGTGTTTGGCGGCTTGGTGAATGCGGACCAAACGACATTCTTTATGAATGTTCTCTTGCCGATCGTGTTTATTTCTGCTCTGATCGGGATTCTGCAAAAGTGGAAAGTCCTCCCGTTTATTATTAGATATATCGGCCTTGCCCTCAGCAAGGTAAACGGTATGGGAAGATTGGAATCGTATAACGCAGTGGCTTCTGCGATTTTAGGGCAGTCAGAAGTATTTATCTCCTTGAAGAAAGAACTCGGTCTTTTAAATCAGCAGCGCTTGTACACGCTTTGCGCATCTGCGATGTCAACTGTATCAATGTCGATTGTCGGCGCGTATATGACAATGCTGAAACCGGAATATGTTGTAACAGCGCTGGTCTTGAACTTATTTGGCGGTTTCATAATTGCTTCTATTATTAATCCGTACGAGGTTGCAAAAGAAGAGGATATGCTTCGTGTTGAGGAAGAAGAAAAACAATCTTTCTTCGAAGTGCTCGGAGAATACATCCTTGACGGTTTCAAAGTAGCGGTTGTCGTCGCTGCGATGCTGATTGGATTTGTCGCGATTATTGCATTGATCAATGGCATTTTTAATGCAGTATTCGGTATTTCGTTCCAAGGCATTCTTGGATATGTGTTTGCTCCATTCGCTTTTCTTGTCGGTATCCCATGGAATGAAGCTGTTAATGCGGGAAGCATTATGGCAACAAAAATGGTATCGAATGAATTTGTCGCCATGACGTCGCTTACGCAAAACGGTTTCCATTTCAGCGGCCGTACAACAGCGATCGTATCGGTATTCCTTGTGTCATTTGCGAACTTCTCCTCAATCGGAATCATTGCCGGTGCCGTAAAAGGACTGAATGAAAAGCAAGGAAATGTCGTCGCTCGTTTCGGCTTGAAATTATTATACGGTGCTACGCTTGTCAGCTTTTTATCAGCAGCAATTGTGGGCTTGATTTACTGAACTTAATCGAAAAGGATCGGTGACCAAACATGAGAATGGTAGATATCATCATCAAAAAACAAAACGGAAAAGAACTCACCACTGAAGAAATTCAATTTTTCGTGAACGGCTATACAGACGGAAGCATTCCTGATTATCAGGCAAGCGCGCTTGCTATGGCGATTTTCTTCCAGGATATGAGTGACCGTGAACGCGCGGACTTGACGATGGCTATGGTGAACTCCGGTGAAACGATTGATCTTTCTGCCATTGAAGGAATTAAAGTGGATAAACACTCCACTGGCGGCGTCGGCGACACGACAACACTCGTTCTCGCTCCGCTTGTTGCGGCTCTTGATGTGCCGGTTGCTAAGATGTCCGGCCGCGGCCTCGGCCATACGGGCGGCACGATTGATAAGTTAGAGGCAATCGACGGCTTCCACGTGGAACTGACGAAGGATGAATTTATTAAACTTGTGAACCGCGACAAGGTTGCGGTCATCGGCCAAAGCGGCAATTTAACGCCGGCTGATAAAAAACTGTACGCGCTTCGTGATGTAACGGGAACGGTCAATTCCATTCCGCTCATTGCAAGCTCGATTATGAGCAAAAAAATCGCTGCCGGGGCGGACGCCATCGTGCTTGACGTAAAAACGGGAGCGGGCGCCTTCATGAAAACAGAAGAAGACGCAGCTGAACTTGCCAAAGCGATGGTACGCATCGGAAATAACGTCGGCCGTCAAACAATGGCTGTCATTTCAGACATGTCCCAGCCGCTCGGCTTTGCGATCGGAAATGCGCTTGAAGTCAAAGAAGCGATCGACACACTCAAAGGCGAGGGACCTGAGGATCTTCATGAGCTTGTCTTAACGCTCGGCAGCCAGATGGTTGTGCTTGCGAAAAAAGCCGATACATTGGACGAAGCAAGAGCGAAGCTGGAAGAAGTCATGAAAAACGGCAAAGCGCTTGAGAAATTCAAGGATTTCCTGAAAAACCAAGGCGGCGACAGCTCAATTGTTGACGATCCGTCTAAGCTTCCGCAAGCCGCATATCAAATTGATGTGCCTGCCAAAGAAGCGGGTGTCGTCTCTGAAATCGTCGCGGACGAAATCGGCGTCGCGGCGATGCTGTTAGGTGCCGGTCGCGCCACAAAAGAAGATGAGATCGATTTAGCCGTCGGCATCATGCTCCGCAAAAAGGTCGGGGACAAAGTAGAAAAAGGCGAACCGCTCGTGACGCTTTACGCCAACCGCGAAAACGTTGATGAAGTCATCGCAAAAGTCTATGACAACATCCGCATCGCCGCGGAAGCGAAGGCGCCGAAGCTGATTCATACGTTGATTACTGAATAAAAATAAAGCACATCCCATCCTGAGTGGGGTGTGCTTTTTTGATTACAGGATGTGATCAGCCTGATATTCCTCTTGGCTGATTTTTTTCGCTTTTGTAACATTTCTTTTGAAATGGTAGATCAGATAGCAAAGGATGATACAAGGAACTCCGCAGAAAAGTGCGATTCTTTGATTGGGATCAAAAGCAAGACCGATACAAGAAGCAGAACATAATAAGAGAGCGGCTATAGGCATAAGAGGATAAAGCGGCGTGCGAAATGTCAGATCTTTTACATCCCCCCCTTTTTTCAAAAATCTCTTTCGAAACAAGAGTTGGGACAAGGCAATGCTCATCCAGACCACGACTCCTGCAAATCCAGCAATTGCTACCATCACCACATAGACAGTTCCAGGGGCCACGATACTGGAAACGAGAGATAAACAAGATACAGCCATACTGATCATTAAGGCATTTAAAGGAATGCCTTTAGATGTCACTTTCTTAAAACGGGAGCTGATCATGTTTTCATTTGCTAAAGACCACATCATACGGGTCGAAGCATATAAGCCTGAGTTGGCGACAGACAGCAAGGCTGTTAATATCACGAAATTCATAATATCAGCAGCGTAAGGGATTCCGATCTCCGCAAATACGGCTACAAACGGGCTTTCAATCACGCCTGCGTCCTTCCAAGAAATCAACCCGGATAATATGAAGACAGCGCCAATGAAAAAAATCACGGTTCTCCATGCGACATTACGGATGGATCGCGGAATATCCTTTTGAGGATTTGCTGATTCTCCTGCTGTAACGCCGATTAACTCTGTACCAGAAAAGGCAAAACTCACAGATATCATCGCGATAAAAACGGCGAGAAAGCCATTCGGAAACAGCCCGCCATGGTCCGTGAAGTTTGACAACATAGGAGCATCCGCCGTTCCGTTTAAAGAGATCAGGCCAAACATGGCGGCTCCTCCTAAAATGATAAATAAAATAATGGTGACAATCTTTACGCTGGAAAACCAAAATTCAGTTTCCGCAAATAACTTAACTGAAAATGCGTTGCATATAAAAAGAAGGGCTGCAAAAATCGCACTCCACATCCATACACTGCTGTCAGGGAACCAGCGCTGCATGAGAATACCGGATGCGGTAAACTCAGAGCCTACCGTCACCACCCAATTGATCCAGTACATGATGCCGACCATAAAACCGGTAGATGGACCGATAAATGTTGTAGCATATTTTTGAAAAGAGCCGGTCACCGGCATGGCAACCGACAATTCGCCGAGACATTGCATGACGAGGTACATCATCAACCCGCCGATTACATAAGCGAGTATCGTACCGCCGGGTCCGGCTTGATGTAGCGTATAGCCCGTACTGAGGAAAAGTCCTGTGCCTATGACGCCTCCCAATGAGATCATAAATAGGTGCCTGCTTTTCATTGTGCGTTTTAGCTGTTGGCTGCTGTTCTCCTGAAGATTCACTGTCTCGCCCTCCTTTTAGCTGCCATTCCTTAGGCAGATGAGTTTCTTATACCCAAAATACAACCTGCCAGAAGATCACTTGAATGGGGAGAGTTTCATTCCTTTTAATGCGTGTAACAGAACATGAGCTGCAGCTCTGCTTGTCATATCTCGAAAATCGAGGGTAGGATCGACTTCAACAATTTCAATCCCGGCAATATTGGGCTGTTGTGCGATGTACTTGACTGCTTCAAGCAATTCGTCTGTATAGAGGCCGCCCGGGCCAATCGCTGGACAGCCGGGTGCATGGGACTGGTCTAAGACATCCATGTCAACAGATATAAAAATGAAATCTGTTCTATTTTGAACGGCTGGCAAAACCTCTTTTACCGTGGAGATGAGCCCTTTTTCCCGGATCATGTCCATCGTGTGAATGTTCACGTTATGTTTTTTTGCATATGCTTCATAGGCCTGGCTGTTGCTGAATTCTCTGATACCCAGCTGGATCAAATGTTGGCCTTCAATGATCTCTTCATCCAAAAGGCGGCGGAAGGGGGTGCCGTTTGTCGGCCCCCCGTCCTCCGTATTGCGAACATCGTGATGGGCATCAAATTGAATCACCGCTGTCGTTCCTTTTGTTTGTGCTATCGCTTTTATTGTGGAGTAGCTGATAGAGTTATCTCCCCCAAGTATGAGCGGCACCCAATCCGGATGATCCGAAAGCAGAGCGTGCATGGTTTGGAAAATGTGATGATGTGACTTTACGATATCAGTGACATGAATATCGATATCCCCCAGGTCATATAGAAGCTCTGATACGACGTGCTCTCCAAGCTCAGCAGAATAGGCTGATGAATGTTTCAGAGCCTGGCGTATTGTTCCGGGTGCAAAGGAAGCGCCTGAATGACTGATGGAGGATTTTGATAGGGGGACACCTATCAACGCCGGTCCCTTAATGTCCTGGCCGTCCCATGTTGCGATCAGGTCGCTCATTTTTGTGACATCCCGGTCTTTAAACGAAGATCCGGCCTCTCTGAGAAAAGGGTACTTATCCAAGAATGGCTCCCTCCCTGTTGACAACAATTGTTCCATTTTTCATGACTTGATGTACATGATTGACCCCGTAGTGATACGGAATATACATATAGTTCGGGGCTTGCCAAATGACAAGATCAGCTGAGCGGCCAGCTTTGAGCTGACCGGCTTCTTCTCCTTTTCCTATGGCATATGCGGCATTGACTGTGACCGCGTGCCATATTTCTTCTACAGTCATCTTCAGATGAAGCGCGGCAATCGACATGATCAGCTGGATATTTTCAGTCGGCGAGCTGCCAGGGTTAAAATCCGTTGCCAAGCTGACACATACCCCTTCATCAATCATAGCTCTTGCCCTGGCGTATGTGCTTTTGCCAAGATAAAATGTCGTGCCCGGCAAGAGGACGGCGATCGTTCCTGCCTCAGCCAATTTCTTTATGCCTTCGTCCGATGCACCTACCAAATGGTCGGCTGAGACGGCCTTTAGCTCACCTGCTAATTCAGCACCTCCAAGCGGATCGATTTCATCTGCGTGTATTTTTAATCCGAAGCCCGCCTCAGCTACTTTTTGTAAATAACGGCGGGATTGGCTGACTGTAAAAACGCCTGTTTCTGTAAAAATATCAGCAAAGCTGGCGAGCTCCTGCTCTTTGATTTCCGGCAAAAGGGAAAGCATTTGATCCAGAAATTCATCTGGATCGTTTTGATATTCGGGAGGAATCGCATGGGCTCCCATAAATGTGGAAACAAGGTCAACAGGCTGGCTTTCATGCAGTTTTTTTGCGACACGCAACTGTTTGAGCTCTGTCTCTTTTTCCAAGCCGTAGCCGCTTTTCACTTCTGCTGTGGTTGTGCCGTAGGACAGCATTTTTTGCAGATGAAAATGGGCTTTTTGCAGCAGCTCTTCTTCTGAAGCCGCCCTGGTATCCTTGACTGTAGACAGAATCCCGCCGCCCTGCGCCAGAATATCCAAATATGAAATGCCCTGAAGCTTAAGGTTCATCTCCTTTTCACGAGATCCGCCAAATACAAGATGGGTGTGCGGATCAACGAGGCCAGGCGTTACAAGGCGTCCCGAACAGTCAATGATTTCGTCTGCCTCGTAACCGGCTTCAGCCCCTTTTTGTCCGGCGAACACAATTTTCTGTTCATGGATGCCGACAACAGCGTCTTCGATCACATGAAGATCCTGCATGCTTTTGCCTGCCCGCGGACCGCTGCTTTCCATCGTCAAAAGCTGACCGATGTTGATGAGAATCGTATCAATTTGCTTTGGCATGTCATCACTCCTTTATTTTTGCATCGGCACGATAATGTCCTGTTCCTTCGCTACTTCAACGGCACGTTCATAACCCGCATCCGCATGACGGATAATGCCCATTCCTGGGTCGCTCGTTAAGACCCGCGCGAGCCGCTCGTCAGCCAGCTCACTTCCATCGGCCACTGCAACCATGCCGGCATGAAGGGAATAGCCCATTCCGACGCCGCCGCCATGGTGGAAGGAAACCCAGCTTGCACCCGCCGCCGTGTTGACAAGCGCATTTAGCACAGCCCAGTCACCAACAGCGTCACTTCCGTCCTTCATCGCTTCTGTCTCCCGGTTTGGAGAGGCGACAGACCCGCAGTCCAAATGATCTCTCCCAATAACGACAGGCGCTTTTAGCTCCCCGCTTCTAACCAGCTCGTTAATGGCGAGGCCCATCTTTTTTCGTTCTCCATATCCAAGCCAGCAAATACGGGACGGCAAGCCTTGGAAGGTGACTTTTTCCTGTGCCATATCAATCCAGCGGTGAAGGGCTTTATTTGTCGGGAACAGCTCTTTTAATAACGCATCCGTACGGTAAATATCTGCCGGATCTCCGGAAAGCGCCGCCCAGCGGAACGGCCCTTTTCCTTCACAGAATAAGGGGCGGATGTAGGCAGGGACAAACCCCGGAAAATCGAAGGCATTCTCCAGCCCTTCATCCTTTGCGACTTGCCGGATATTGTTGCCGTAGTCAAATACAATAGAGCCCTTTTGCTGAAAGGCCAGCATGGCTTCGACATGTTTTTTCATGCTTTGCTTCGCAAGGCGCACGTAAAGCTCTGGAGTGTCTTGACGCAAACGGTCAGCTTCATCAAGGGAATAGCCCTCGGGAACATAACCGATTAAAGGGTCATGGGCAGATGTCTGATCTGTCACAATATCAATTTTGACGCCTCGGTTCAAAAGTGTGTGATGCACCTCAGCTGCGTTTCCGAGAAGTGCAATGGACAAAGGTTTTCCTGCCAGCTTTGCCTCTTCAGCCCAAGCTAAGGCTTCCTCAATCGATGCTGTTTTTCGATCGCAGTATTTTGTTTCGATCCGCTTGTCGATGCGTTTCTCGTCAACCTCGACGGCAATCACGACGCCTTCATTCATCGTGACTGACAGCGGCTGGGCGCCTCCCATTCCGCCGAGACCCGCTGTCAGCGTCAACGTTCCTTTTAAGCTGCCCCCGAAGTGCTGTCGCGCCAGCTCAGCGAAGGTTTCATAGGTTCCTTGCAATATGCCTTGTGAGCCAATGTAAATCCAGCTGCCAGCCGTCATCTGTCCGTACATCATTAACCCTTTTTTCTCAAGTTCGTGGAAATGCTCCCAGTCTGCCCACTTCGGAACAAGAACAGAATTTGCTAGGAGCACGCGAGGGGCCTGCGGGTGTGTACGGAACATGCCAACGGGCTTTCCGGATTGCACGAGCAATGTTTCATCATTTTTTAATGTTTTCAAGGAATGCTCAATGGCGTGAAAAGCGTCCCAATCCCGTGCGGCTTTGCCAATCCCGCCATATACGATGAGGTCCTCCGGCTTCTCGGCGACTTCTGGATCAAGGTTGTTTCGAAGCATCCGAAGCACTGCCTCTTGCTCCCATCCTAAGCATTCAAGCTCTGTTCCTCTGTTGGCACGGATTGATTTTTTTACATCAGTCATATGTTCATCCCCCTTAGTTCTTTATTCTGATGATCAGGTATTAAAGATTCTTTCTTCAGCCAGTCAGTCAAGCGTTCAATGTCATAGGAAAAAACACGATCCTGCTGAATGGACGGCACGACTTTTCTCATTTCTTGAAAAAGCTGTTTCGTATAGGACGCTGCATGTTCTATGCCTCTGTATTCAACAGCCTGCAATGCGCAAATGGCTTCGATCGCAATGACTCTCCTTGTATTTGCGATCACCTGATAAGCATGCCGGGCGGCGATGGTTCCCATGCTGACATGGTCCTCTTGGTTGGCGGATGACGGAATGGAATCCACACTTGCAGGATGGGCCAGTGTTTTATTTTCAGAAACGAGTGAGGCCGCGGCGTACTGCATGATCATTGCACCGGATTGCAGACCGGGATGAGGGCTCAGGAACGGCGGCAGGTCATTCAGCTGCGGATTCACAAGTCGTTCGATCCTACGCTCTGCGATATTCGCAAGCTCTGATATTGCGATTTTCAGAAAATCCATGGCAAAGGCGATTGGCTGTCCGTGAAAGTTTCCGCCGGAAATCACTTTGTCACCGTCATTGAAAATGAGTGGATTGTCTGTAGCTGCGTTCATTTCAATCTCTAATTTTTCTTTGACATATCCTAGTGTCTGCCAAGTCGCACCGTGTACTTGCGGAATACAGCGCAATGAATAGGCATCCTGTACCCGCAGTTCTCCCTGGGAGGTTGTCAGGCCGCTGTCAGATAGATAAAAGCGAATTCGTTCTGCGACATCGATCTGCTCCTGATAGCCGCGGGCTAAGTGAATATCCTCGTCAAATGCATCGATAATTCCCTGCAACCCCTCAATCGTTAAGCTGGCAATTCGTTCTGTTTGATAGGCTAGTTTCTCAGCTTCGATGTAGGCGACCACTCCCATTGCAGTCATGGCCTGAGTCCCGTTAATCAAGGCAAGCCCTTCCTTGGATGTCAGCGTTACCGGTTGAATATCTGCTTTTTTCAAGCCTGTCATTGCCGGCATTCTTTCCCCCTCAAAAAAGACTTCTCCTTGTCCGATCAGCGCAAGCGCCAGGTGGGAAAGCGGCGCCAGATCTCCGCTTGCGCCAAGTGATCCCTGCTGGGGGATGACAGGATGGACGCGGTTATTTAAAAAAGCAAGCAACTGTTCGATCAGCTCAGCGCGGACACCGGAAAAGCCTTTTAACAGCGCATTGGCGCGCAAAAGCAGCATTGCCCTGGACACACACTCAGGAAAAGGGTCGCCGACTCCGCAGGCATGAGAAAGGATTAAATTCAGCTGCAGCGCCGCCGAGTCTTCTTTCTGAATCAGGACATCGCTGAATTTGCCAAATCCGGTATTGATGCCGTAGATTGTCTTTTCGTCGCGTACAATCCGTTCCACTGCTGCTCTGCTTTTTTTCACGCGCTCCATACTTTCCTCGGAAGCCGCTGCCTCCTCAAAATCAAACAGCACACGAGCGACGTCGGCTGTTGTCAATGAAGAACCGTCTAAAGTCACCATAAGCCCAACTCCTTTTTCTTTACTTTGGTAAAGCGCCCATACAAAAAGGAGCTATGCTGTGAACATCTGTTTTCACGCATAGCCCCCTATCGTCTAAGATCTATGGGCTGTTTCATATGTGATTAATTCCAACACCGAATGTCTCGTGCTCAAGACCTTTAATCGGCGCCCCGATTGTTCCGTAAAGCGAGACAGCAATCCAATCGCCTTCCGCTTCACTTTCATAAGGATTTCCCCTCAAAACGGCAAACCTCAAGCCCACCGTCCGAAGCAGCGATCCTAGCAGCATTTCACCTCTGGTCACGCCATGCAAAGCCTCCATCGTCGCATGATAAAGCGCATGTGACTCCCGATAACCCTCAGATTGAATGACACCGCTCTTTTTGGAAGCGGTTTCAATTGCGGCTACTACTTTATGCGCGTCCATTGATCCTACCTTGCCAAGACAGACCTTCCATCCGTCTCGCTCCAGCTCCTCAACCTGCGTACTCTCTTCAGCCTCATTCAGCAGCAGGAGAACAGACAGCCGTCCGATCCGACGCTCTTTATGCAGTGTCATATGAATCACTCAATTCCTAAAAATTCTGATAACTATTAACTGAGTATTATATTAATTGGTTCAGCAGCAGAAGTCAAAAGGTTTTTTACAGTCTTTAACAAGTTAGATTGGTATTGTAATAGCGAGACGCAGAAAGCAGGACGGGCTTTTTCAGCGATTGCACACGATATCCAGACAGGAGGCAAACGCCGCTGTCTTACTCTCAATATGTGTTTACTAAGTCGTATTTTTCGCAAGGCATTTTATAAAGAGCCAGCCGAATGACTCTGGTGTTGACGGGCAATCAGGCATCATCTTAAAAAACGCCGACAACGAAATGGCTGTATCACAGTCGATGCAAAACCTGACAAAGCAGTTATTACATGTACGCGAATGAAAAACAGACGTGATGCAAGAAGGAGAAACAGCAAAAGAGTTGAACTATGAAGGAGAGGATATGCAAGCAGCAAGTTCTACGCAAAACAGACAGACATCAGTCTGACTATGTAAGAGAAGTGAGAAATCACCTATCTGTTTGAATATGAAAACATTCGGCTGTTTTAATAGGCCGGGGTATCTTCATAGAGAAATGTAAGCGTTTAAAATTTAATAAAAAAGAGAGGCGAATTGTTTAGATGTTCAACCGATTGTTCCGTGTATGTTTTCTTGCAGCTCTTATCATGGCCTTCACCCTCCCAAACTCCGCCAATGCACAAAAACCTATATTTAAAGAAGTCAGCGTCCATGACCCTTCCATCATTGAAACAAGCGGCACCTTTTATGTTTTTGGATCTCATCTCGCTTCAGCAAAAACAAATGACCTCATGCAATGGCAGCAGCTGACCACCAGCGTAAGCAATGACAACCCACTTATCCCGAATGTCTATAAAGAATTAAAAGATACCTTCGAATGGGCGCAATCCGATACCCTTTGGGCGGCTGACGTCACGCAGCTGGCGGACGGCAAATACTACATGTACTACAACGCCTGCCGCGGCGACTCGCCTAGGTCCGCCATGGGTGTTGCCGTCGCTGACAACATCGAAGGGCCATACAAAAACAAAGGCATCTTTTTGAAATCAGGAATGGAAGGCACAAGCAGCGATGGAACACCGTATGACGCAACCAAACATCCGAATGTCGTCGACCCGCATACCTTCTTTGATAAAGACGGAAAGCTGTGGATGGTGTACGGATCATACTCAGGCGGCATTTTCATACTTGAAATGAATCCGAAAACGGGCTTCCCGCTTCCTGGGCAGGGATACGGGAAAAAACTGCTCGGCGGCAACCACAGCAGAATCGAAGGCCCGTATGTTCTCTACAATCCAGACACCCAATACTACTACTTATACCTATCATATGGCGGTCTTGATGCAACAGGCGGCTATAACATCCGTGTGGCCCGCTCCAAGAAACCAGACGGCCCTTACTATGATGCAGAAGGCAATCCAATGCTCGACGTCCGCGGCAAAGAAGGCACATTCTTCGACGACCGTTCCATCGAACCATACGGCGTCAAACTCATGGGCAGCTACACTTTTGAAACAGAAAATGAAAAAGGCACCGGGTACGTCTCACCAGGCCACAACTCCGCATACTATGATGAAAAAACCGGGCGTTCCTATTTAATCTTCCACACCCGCTTCCCGGGCAGGGGTGAAGAACACGAAGTCAGAGTCCACCAATTGTTCATGAACAAAGACAGCTGGCCGGTAGCAACGCCATATCGTTATGCGGGCGAAACACTGAAAGAAGTAAAACAAAAAGATATCACAGGAACATACAAACTCATCCAGCACGGAAAAGACATCTCAGCCGACATCAAAAAAACCATCAACATCCAGCTCAACAAAAACCACACCATTTCCGGGGAAATGACCGGAACATGGAAGAAAACCGGAAAAAATACAGCCGACATCACGTTAGCGGGCAAGACGTATAACGGGGTATTTTTACGCCAGTGGGATTCGGTGAGAGAGAAGAATGTCATGACGTTTAGTGTGTTAAATGGCAGCGGTGAGGCTGTATGGGGATCTAAATAAGATGGAGAAGGCGCCTTCGTAGGAAGGTGTTTTTTTATGAGCTTTATTGACTATAAGAAACAGTTAAGTGGAAGAAAAAATAGAAATGGAAAAGAGATTAAAGACTTAAATAAAAAGTCCCTCAAATGATTGTTTCCTCCTCTCATAAGGTGATGAGATCTAATTTTTAGCAATTTAGAACCAGTGAAACACCTCTCAAGACAAACCTTTTTACCTATTTATCCAATATGACCCATCATGTAATATGAAAATAGTCTGTATTGTAAAGAATTGACACAGTTTGATAGAAACATGAGGTGTTGCGGCATGCATAGTGAAATGTTGTTACATTCGGTAAAAGCCGACTTACATGAAAAGCAGGAACAGATCCATCAATTAAAACGAGTGCTGCACGAAATTAGGCAAATCAAACACGATTTCTCTGAGGCCCAGCATCTCATTCACCGGCCTCATCTTAACCGGGAGGCATGGAGAGGAACACATGCTCAGCGGTTTGAAGATATTCGTGAAGGAATGAACAAAGCATATCAGCAAATCAAAAGCGATCAAGTCAGCGGAATCATCGAAAGCATAGAAGGAAAAATCCACTCATTAGAGGGCGATGTCTATTCCATAAGACGCCAAATTACGAGGATAGAGCATGAAATAGAGAAGGAAAAACATAAAAAGTGAGGTGAGCACAATTGGCACAGGAAATTAAAATGGTGTATGGCAAAGTGAAGCAAGGGCTTTCTCAGCTCAAGAATTCAGCTGAACTCAAGTCCTCCTTACCCGGCCATCTCTCAGGCAGAAACCATTTGAATGTTGTGAAGTCCATCGAGCAATTAAATAAGGACATCAAAGAGCTCACTGAAGCATATGCGTCTGTTCTGGCCAAGCATATCGCACAAACGGAAAGCGCGGTAAACGCCATGAAGGAAACGGACGAAAACATATCATCTTCCATGAAATAAAGCGCGGGAGGACAAGGGATTGAAAACATTAGATGTCCACGCTCTTCACGAGGGCATTCAGCATACGATTGAGAAACTGGACAAGCAAAAACAACAGCTGGAGAAGCTGGAAAAAAGCGTTGAGCATCTGGCAGGCATGAAGGATGCGCTAAAGGGAAAAGGCGGAGATGCCATCCGGACCTTTTACGAGGAGTGCCACAAGCCTTTTCTCCTTTTCTTTGGCATGTTTATCGACGAATACAAAAAAGTGCTGAAACAAACACAGCATGCGATTTCCTCTGTAGAATCTGACTCTCACGGCATGATTGCAGAGGCTTTTCTCTCACACGATGCGAGACATGGGGTCAAGCATGCACGAGAAGTGACAGAGCAGCTCACTGATGCAGTCAATCGCCAGACGTCGGCCATAGATCATATCGTCAGCCTGCCGACAGTCAATGATTCCTTTTTTCGGATGGAAACAGAACAGGCTGAGCGGCTGATTACAGACACCCTGCATAAGCTCTTTCAATTTGACGGCCAGCAAACCCAAGCACTAGAAACCGCAAAATCAGATTTTCAAACGATGAAAAAATATATAGACCAGCTCGAAACCATGTACACCGATCCGAAAATTGAAATCACAGGCTACAAAAGCGGCTCCATCCTGAAATCACAGGAAGAAGAAAACATCAACCAAACCTTCGGCGCGATTAACCCGCAAATGAAGCAGGCGGATGATTCACCGATGGAGATGATGCTGAAGAAACTAGCCGAGAATGAAAAGTCTAAAGTGGATTCAGTTGTCAAAACGGGTCATTCTAAAAAGGTAAGTAAAAATATCATCGTTATCAATGGTAAAGTGTATAATACGAGTGAACATAGAGAACATATAAAAACTGATTTCTCAAATGCAGAGGTTAAGCAAGTCGTTTATAATGATACACTTTACAATGTATACATATCTGGTAATGACATGAAGCTTGAACCTGTCGTCTCGCTTTCGGACATTAAAGTGGATGAGAATGGATATGTGAAAATTTTAGAGACAGCTGTAGAACTTACCGGCGTGTATGATCTTTTTAAGGCAGCCACGGGCAGAGATCCAGTATCAGGCGAAAAAGTCACAGGGAAAGACCGTGTTGTTGCCTCCATAAACTCAGTACCATTTGCCAAAATAGCTAAGTTAGAAAAGTTAATAGATATTAATAAACTTATTAATGATGGGAAAAAGGCTAAGAAGGCTTCGGAAGTTAAAAACGTTGCTAAGGATACGGGTAATGGTGTACCTTCTTATGGAAAGAAGTCAGTACCTAAAGGACCTTACAGAGAAGTACATGGATTCCCAGTTAAAGTAAAGCCAGGTGCTCAAGAGAAACATATTCCTAATACGCCAAATTACAAACAAGAAATAGCAAATGGTAAAAACAAGAGTATTTTCTATGGTGATAATAAAACAGCACAGGAATTGCTTGATAAGTTTGCAGGAAAAGGTCAACTACTACCAAACGGTAAAAAAGAAAGAGTAGACTTTGGTAAACCAATTGGAAAATACTATGATCGTGATACTGGTGAATACATTGAAACTACTAGAGGAATGATTCATTACGGAAAAGACGGAGCGCATATAGTGCCTTCAGAACCATTAAAGAAGTAATAAGAGGAGGATATACATGGAATATGATCCTTTAATAAAAGCGTTAAAAGAGTATAAAGATAGTGACTTGATAATAGAGTGGGATAGTGGATTAAAGATTATTGGTGAACCAGACACACTCTTTGAAACAGACAATGGGTTGGATGACGATGATGTGAATTTTATCGAATATTATGCAGTTACATTTCAAGTAAATGATATTTTAGCTCATCCTACTAGTGAAGAAAGTAGTTTATATAATTGGTTAATACAAAAGAAAGGTTCATTAGTTGAAATTTCACTTTATGATGATCCGCCAAGTGCAGTTTTTTTAACTGACGGAGAAAGTATATGGAAAAGGGATAGTCAAAAATAAAACATATACCTTGATGGGCTAATGCCTTTCAAGGTTTTTTACTTTTATATTAAGTCAGCTGATATATTTGATAGTATTTTCGGAAAAATAAAACAAAATATACAAAATGGCTTACCGTTATAAAAAATAGTCCTTATTGAGCAATCACCTTAGTCAACACCAAAAAATGAAAGCGTTGACATCCCGCGAATCTAGTGCTAAAGTATATCCTACAAACAAATAAAACGACCCGTCAGGATTGTTACTGCGAAAGCAGGCAAAACCTAAATGGTGCAGGTGCAGGAGGAGACTCTCGCAATCTGTGTCATTTAGGTTTTTTTTATTCTCTTTTAGGAGGTGATGCGGCATTTGATAGAAAAAAAGCTGGTGAAAGGCGGCCACCTTTCTTCCAGCAGTCCCCCCATAAAAAGGAGGTATACACATGGATTATGATAAATTATCGAAGGACATATTACAACTCGTAGGCGGTGAAGACAACGTTCAGCGCGTGATTCACTGCATGACGAGGCTGCGTTTTAATCTTCATGACAATGCTAAGGCGGATCGCAGTCAGCTGGAGCAGCTGCCTGGAGTGATGGGCACCAATATCAGCGGCGAGCAGTTTCAAATCATTATCGGAAACGATGTGCCGAAGGTGTATCAGGCGATTGTGCGGCAGAGCAATCTCAGTGATGAAAAGAGCGCTGGTTCATCCTCTCAGAAAAAGAATGTGCTGAGTGCGGTCTTTGATGTGATTTCTGGTGTGTTTACCCCGATTCTGCCTGCGATTGCGGGAGCGGGGATGATCAAAGGGCTTGTTGCGCTGGCAGTTACGTTTGGCTGGATGGCGGAGAAGAGCCAGGTTCATGTCATTTTGACGGCTGTCGGTGACGGTGCGTTCTACTTCCTGCCGCTCCTGCTAGCGATGAGTGCGGCGAGAAAATTCGGAAGCAATCCGTACGTAGCGGCAGCCATTGCGGCGGCGATTCTGCATCCGGATTTGACAGCCCTGCTCGGTGCGGGGAAACCGGTTTCCTTTATCGGGCTTCCTGTAACCGCTGCCACTTATTCGTCAACGGTCATCCCGATTTTGCTGGCGATTTGGATTGCTTCGTACGTAGAAAAATGGATTGACCGTTTTACACACGCATCTCTCAAATTGATTGTGGTTCCGACGTTGACATTATTGATTGTCGTGCCGCTGACATTGATTACAGTCGGTCCGCTTGGCGCTATTTTAGGAGAATACTTGTCTTCTGGGGTCAATTATTTGTTTGATCATGCAGGGCTTGTGGCGATGATTTTGCTGGCGGGTACATTCTCTTTAATCATTATGACGGGCATGCACTATGCCTTTGTGCCGATCATGATCAACAACATCGCTCAAAACGGCCACGATTATTTACTGCCGGCTATGTTTTTGGCGAATATGGGGCAGGCGGGAGCATCATTTGCCGTCTTCCTTCGCTCCAGAAACAAAAAATTTAAATCACTCGCGCTTACCACAAGCATCACGGCGCTGATGGGGATCACAGAACCTGCGATGTATGGCGTGAATATGCGATTGAAAAAGCCGTTTGCGGCCGCTTTGATTGGCGGTGCAGCCGGTGGCGCGTTTTACGGCATGACGGGTGTTGCTTCCTATATCGTCGGAGGTAATGCAGGTCTCCCGAGCATCCCTGTCTTTATCGGCCCAACGTTTATTTACGCGATGATCGGCCTTGTGATTGCGTTTGCGGCGGGAACAGCAGCTGCGTATTTGCTTGGATTCGAGGATGTGCCTTCTGACGGCAGCCAGCAGCCGGGCAGCAGAGAGATCATTCACAGCCCGATTAAGGGAGAAGTGAAAGCATTAAGCGAAGTCAAAGACGGAGTGTTTTCTGCCGGGATCATGGGAAAAGGATTTGCCATTGAGCCTGAAGAAGGAGAAGTTGTTTCGCCTGTTCGTGGAAGCGTTACCACCGTTTTTAAAACAAAACACGCAATTGGCATTACGAGTGATCAGGGAGCTGAAATACTCATACACATTGGATTGGACACAGTGAAGCTGGAGGGGCAATGGTTCACGGCTCACGTCAAAGAAGGCGACAAGGTCGCACCGGGAGATCCGCTCGTGTCCTTTGATATGGAGCAAATCAAAGCCGCGGGATATGACGTCATTACCCCGGTGATCGTGACCAACACAGACCAATATTCATTTTCGCCGGTAAAAGAGATCGGTAAAGTGCAGACAAAAGAAGCGCTGCTTGCTTTATCTTGAAAAAACTAATGGGGTGATCAATATGAGTTCAAACGCAAAACGATTTCCAGAAGGATTTTTATGGGGCGGCGCAGTTGCTGCCAACCAAGTGGAGGGTGCTTATAACGAGGGTGGTAAGGGGCTTTCGACAGCTGACGTATCGCCGAACGGGATCATGTCTCCATTTGATGAATCAATGACTTCCTTGAATCTGTATCACAACGGGATTGACTTTTATCATCGTTATAAAGAGGATATCGCCTTATTTGCAGAAATGGGATTTAAGGCGTTCCGCACATCGATTGCGTGGACGAGAATTTTTCCGAATGGCGATGAAGAGGAGCCCAATGAAGAAGGCCTCAGTTTTTATGATGATCTGTTTGATGAGCTGTTAAAGCATCATATTGAGCCTGTCGTAACCATCTCTCATTATGAAATGCCGCTCGGTTTAGTGAAAAATTATGGCGGCTGGAAGAATCGTAAAGTCATAGAGTTTTATGAACGCTATGCCAAAACGGTTTTCAAACGCTATCAACACAAAGTGAAGTATTGGATGACGTTTAATGAAATTAACGTGGTGCTCCATGCGCCGTTTACCGGAGGCGGTCTTGTCTTTGAAGAAGGAGAAAACAAATTAAACGCGATGTACCAGGCGGCACACCACCAATTTGTGGCCAGTGCTCTTGCTGTCAAAGCGGGCCACGACATCATTCCTGATTCGAAAATCGGCTGTATGATAGCGGCAACGACAACCTATCCGATGACTTCTAAGCCGGAGGATGTCTTCGCGGCAATGGAGAATGAGCGCAAAACACTTTTCTTCTCAGATGTTCAGGCAAGAGGCGCATACCCGGGATATATGAAACGCTATCTGGCAGAAAACAATATTGAAATTGAAATGGCTGAAGGCGATGAAGAGCTCTTGAAAGAACATACGGTGGATTATATTGGATTTAGCTACTACATGTCGATGGCGGCGAGCACAGATCCGGAAGAGCTTGCAAAATCAGGGGGCAACCTGCTGGGCGGAGTCAAAAACCCTTACCTCAAATCATCAGAATGGGGCTGGCAGATTGATCCGAAAGGCTTGCGCATCACGCTCAACACCTTATACGACCGTTACCAGAAGCCGCTGTTCATCGTTGAAAACGGCCTTGGCGCTGTAGACAAGGTTGAGGATGACGGCTCAATTCAGGACGATTACAGAATCAACTATCTGCGTGATCATTTAATTGAAGCGCGCGAAGCCATTGCGGACGGCGTTGAATTAATCGGATACACATCATGGGGGCCAATTGACCTTGTCAGCGCATCTACTGCGGAAATGAAAAAGCGCTACGGCTTCATTTATGTAGACCGGGACAATGAAGGAAATGGAACATTTAACCGCATCAAGAAAAAAAGCTTCAACTGGTATCAGCAGGTTATCGCCACAAACGGAGAGAGTCTCTGACAATTTTTTGAAAACTCATGCGCTTCAATTGACAATAACGAAATGCAGGCGGACAATAAAAGAGAAAGATGAACCACCCACAGTCCGAAAGGCGGGAAGAGCATGTTTAACAAAATGTTAGTAGCGATTGACGGATCAGACATGAGTGCAAAAGCGCTTGATGCCGCAGTGCATTTGGCAAAAGAGCAACAAGCGGAACTAAGCATTCTTCATGTGGGGAGAGAAGCCGTCGTCACGACTTCTTCTCTGACGGGAATTGTCTATGTGCCTGAACACTTTATTGATGAAATCAGGAACGAGGTTAAAAAAGAGGGCCTGAAAATCCTTGAGAATGCAAAAGAAAAAGCAGCCGAAAAAGGCGTTCAAGCTGAAACCATTTACGCTAATGGCGAGCCGGCGTATGAGATACTAAATCACGCAAAAGAGAAAGGCGTCAGCCTGATTGTAGTTGGCAGCCGGGGGATCAGCGGCCTGAAAGAAATGATGCTTGGAAGCGTCAGCCATAAAGTGTCTCAATTATCAACATGCCCGGTTTTGATTGTTCGATAGATTTGTAAAAAAAGCGCCCAAGGGCGCTTTTTTTTATTTAGAATAGAAGTGTTATAATATCTACATGTAAAAAAGAGGAATTCTATGTGTAGATTTCTGAATTCATAAAAAACAGTTTATGCTATGCAGTACTGGAGGTAGAATACGTTTGATGCAACAGGATCTTTCCATATCGTCAAAACAAAAATCAACAGCCGTAATCAAAATGGTCATCTCTATGGTGATTTTCGGCTCCATCGGCTTTTTCTCAGAGCATACCAATCTGCCGTCATTTGAATTGGTCTTTGTCCGCTGCCTTTGCGCGACGCTGTTTTTAGGCCTTTGCTGGCTGGCGTCCGGCCAGTATAAAACTGAAAAATGGAGCAAGAGAGACGTGCTGCAAACATTGGTGTGCGGTTTCTTTCTTGTATTCAACTGGGTGTTCTTATTTAAGTCTTTTGAAGAAACGTCCGTTACAATTGCCATCTCCGTTTATCATCTAGCGCCGGTGCTTGTTCTTCTTCTGGGTAGCTTCCTCTACAGAGAGAAATTAAATGTGATCTCCGTCAGCTCCATTATCATCTGCTTTCTGGGAACTGCGCTGATTTCCGGGATTAACGGCAGCACTTCATTGACACAGCTGATGGGATCAGGGATCATATGGGCCGTTCTCGCCGCGCTGTTTTATGCGTTCACTACTTTATTGGGAAAAGGCATTCAAAACCTCAGTCCTTATACGACCACCTTCCTGCAAACGGGTTTAGGGGTTATCATCCTGATTCCATTTATTCACTTTGGCGCTTTTGCTGACCTATCTCAGGGAAACTGGATTATGGTGGTATCTACCGGCATCATCCATACGGGTATTGTATATTTGTTGTTTTTTGACAGTTTACGATTTTTATCAACGAAATTTATTTCAATCATTGTATTTCTCGACCCCGCTGTCGCGATCGTGCTCGATACCGTCTTCACAGGCTTCCGCCCTGACCTCTATCAAACGCTTGGCATCGTGCTGATCTTTGCGGGCATGGCCTTGACGCTTGTCAGGAGGCAGGGGAAGGCGAATGTGGCAGCTGAGGGTACGGATATTGAACAAATGCAATAATGGAAAAAGTAAAAAGGCCTATGCGGCCTTTTTTTATTTTAGGTCAATAGACTCTCGTTAATCCTTAAAATAAGATAAATTTTCTAGAAAAATATTGTAATAATATTTCAGTCTAGTTAAGATTATTGAGTGAATATTACTTTTATTACAAAAGGAGAGAGAAAATGAAAAAAAGAAAGAGGCGAAACTTTAAAAGGTTCATAGCAGCATTTTTAGTGTTGGCTTTAATCATTTCATTAGTGCCAGCAGATGTACTGGCAAAAACCACAGAAGAAGAGAATGGAAATCGTATTGCTGCCGATGATCCAGAAGAAACTCTTCAGAAAGAACAAACTGAGGAAGCTGTACCTTTTGATCCAAAAGATATAAACAAAGAGGGTGAGATCACCTCTGAAAGAACAGAAAATACAAAACTCTATTATGAAGGTGACGGTGTCTATAAACAGGAAGTATATCTTGATCCTATTCATACAAAGGAAACACCTGATGCCGACTGGGAAGACATTTCTCCTGAGTTAAAAGAGTCGACAAGCAAACAAGTCGAGACAGAGAACGCCATTTTGAATTCAGATTTTCAAAAGCAAATGAAGAACGGGCTTTACGCGACTTTTGAGCATAATGACCATAAGGTTACATATTCACTTGTAGAAGCGAAAGGCCCGAATAAAACTTCACTTACTCCGAAAGATACCTCAGCAGATTATAAGACTGACAGTAATGAGATTGTGTATCCGGATGTGTTTCCGAATATTGATCTCCAGACTTTCACATTCAATGAAAACATAAAAGAAGATTTAGTCCTTCATCAGTATAATGGATACAACACATTTACATTTCAGTTAAAAACCGATTTGCAGGCTAAAGAACAAGAGGATGGATCCATTGATTTTTCTGATGAAAAAGGCAAAGTTGTTTTTTCTGTGCCTAAGCCTTTTATGACGGATTCAAAACTAGATGAGCTTTCCGGCGAGGTTGAACGGTCAGACAAAGTCAGCTATAAGCTGGAAAAGAATGAAGAAGGGTATTTGCTTCATCTTACGGCAGACGAGAACTGGCTGAAAGACCCAGAACGCGTATATCCAGTATCTATCGACCCGTCAACTTCTTTATCTGTTTCATCGGATACGTTTGTCATGAGTGCCTACCCGACGACGAACTATTCGGCCTCCTCACAAAAATGGGATGCTAATTTAAAGGCCTATGTACTGAAAACGGGCTATTATGACAAAACAACAGGCACAAACTATGCGTTCATGAAATTTAACAACCTAAAGCCAATTCAAAATATGACTGTCACTAAAGCTACATTAAAAACATACGTAGCCCATTCCTATTATGGAACAAAGGCAACCGGTCTTTGGCTGGATACGGTCAACAGCAATTATGATAATGCAAAAGTGACATGGAACACCAAACCGGCATCTAAAAATATCGGAAAAGCCGACGTCCATAAAGGACAGTGGGCGAGTTATGATGTGACCGCTGCTGTAAAGTCATGGAACTCCGGCGGGGCCAACTATGGATTTAAGCTTCATACAAACGGAAACGGCAAGGAATATTGGAAAAAACTAATTTCTTCAGCGAACTCCGCCAATAAACCATATATTGAAGTGACGTATACCATTCCAAAGGGAAACACACCTACAATCAAAGCCTATCACAACGGCGATTCCACTGGTTATTTCGATATCAGCTGGAAAAAGGTTGAAGGCGCAAAAGGATATAAGGTATGGATTTACAATGGTAAGGAATATCAAGCGATTTCTGCAGGCAACGTCACGTCGTGGAGCACAAAAGGTAAAAAAATCTGGCCTACGAGCGCAGAAATTGCCTCCAAGAGATATAAACTGCATCTGGACGGCAAGGATGGAGCTGAATTGGCATTAGATCCATCCCCGGTCTATAAGAATTCCGGCGGAAGCTATGCTACAAGCAAAAACTATTGGATTGGCGTCAGTGCGATATTTGACCAAGGTGAAGGAGCGATGTCCGCACCGGCAAAGCCCGTTATCCCTAATGTAGGAAAAGCACAAGCACCGTCTGCAAAGGGCTACAATAATGGGAATGCCACAGGATACTTCGACCTTTCTTGGAAAGCTGTATCTGGTGCAACCGGCTATAAGGTTCAGGTGTTCAATGGGAAAGGCTTTGAGACACTTGATCTCGGAAATCAGACGTCTTGGACCACAAAAGGGAAAAAGATCTGGCCGACAAGTGCAGAAATCAAGGCGGGAAAATATGCTCTTCACCTAAAGGACGGAAGCGGAGCAGAGCTGCCGATCAATCCCGGACCAACCTATAAAAACGCCGGGGGAGATGGAGCCAAAAAAAATTACTCGTTTAAAATTATCGCATACAACAAAGATGGCGAAGCCATTGCATCCCCGGCTGCTAACCCGGCACTTCCTGATATCGCTAGGCCAAAGAATTTAACTGGCTATTTGTATACAAATACAAAATCGAGTCAAACGGGTTATGTGAATTTGATATGGGAAAAGGTTCAAAATGCGAAAGGCTATAAAGTTAACATTTACAACGGTAAGGAATATCAGTCCTTTGATGTGGGTGACGCGGATCATTGGACAACCCAAAATAAAAACATTTGGCCGACTTCTGAGGAAATCAAAGCCGGAAGCTATAAGCTTCATACAGATGGAAAAGGCGGGGAATTAGCCCTCGATCCATCACCTGTCTATAACAATGCAAATGGGAATTACAAAGGGAAGAAGAATTATTCTTTCACGCTTGTCGCCTATGATGCGAATGGTGAAACGATTCCAACGGCGCCCTTTAACCCAACGTTCCATGAAGGCGCAGAATTCCTTGGGACAGAAGAATACTGGTCTATCATTGATATCCCAAGCGGCCAGTTAAATGGTGCGACAGGCAATGTCATTGTGAATGAAGAAGATTTGTCAATTGACGGACGCGGTCCGGGACTTGGCTTATCGAGAACCTACAACAGTCTTGACAGCTCTGATCACTTATTTGGACAAGGCTGGTATGCTGATGCAGAAACATCTGTCATCTCAACGGATGGCGGGGCAATGTATATCGATGAAGACGCTACGACACATCGATTCACGAAAAAAGCCGATGGCACGTATCAGCCGCCGACCGGTGTATATCTTGAATTAACAGAAACAGCTGATCAGTTCATATTAAAAACAAAGGATCAAACCAATGCTTATTTCAATAAAAAAGGCGGTAAGCTTCAAAAGGTAGTGGATGGCCACAACAATGCAACCGTCTACACTTACAACGACAAAAATCAACTGGCAGCCATTACAGATGCTTCAGGCCGCAAGCTCACATTCACATATGATGAAAATGGCCATGTGACGTCCATCACCGGACCTAAGAATAAGAAAGTCACCTACTCATATGAGAATGATTTGTTGAAGAAGGTTACGGATACAGACGGGACTGTCACAAGCTATGACTATGATGGCGAAGGGCGCCTTGTCAAACAGTATTCAGCCAACAGTACCGAAGCAAAGCCTGTCTTTACCGAATATCAGTATAGCGGACACCGTCTCGAAAAAGCGATCAACGCTAAAAAAGAAACATATGTCTACAGCTATGATGCTGATAAAAAGACACTTCTCATGACACAGCCAAATGGCCGGAAGGTACAGTATGGCTATAATGAAGCGGGAAATCCGATTCAGGTCATTGATGATGCTGAAGGGCTAAAAATTACAACGAATACAAAATATGAAGGCAACAATGTCGTAGAAGATGTCGATCCAAACGACGTGGGCACCGGAAAAGCAACGGAAAGCTATCAATATGACAAAGATGGCAACGTTACGTCGGTTAAAGACGCATATGGAACTGAGACATACGAATATAACAAAAACAACGATGTCACAAAAATGAAGGATACCGAGGGCAATGTCACGGATATTGCTTATGACGGACTGGATGCTGTATCCGAAACCGATCAGAGCGGAAAATCATCGTCAGCAGCCGTTTATGATAAATACGGAAATCAGATTCAATCCAGCAAAGATTTATCAGCTTCAACTAATATTTTGAAAGATGGAAGCTTTGAAGCGCAAAAATCCGGCTGGAATCTGACTGCCTCTAAAGACAGCGGCAAAATTTCAGTCATCGCCGATAAAAGCGGAGTTCTTTCCGGATCAAAGGCATTGGAAGTCTTGAGCCAATCAACGTCTGCAGGAACCGATCACGGGTATTCCTCAGCGACTCAAACAGTTGAACTGGAGCCGAATACAACCTATACATTAAGCGGGAAAATCAAAACGGATCTAGCGAAATCAAGAGCCTACTTTAACATTGATCTGCGAGACAAAGATCAAAAACGAATTCAATGGATTCACAATGAATACAGTGCATTAGCCGGAAAAAATGACTGGACAAAACGGCAAATCACTTTTACGACTCCAGCGAATGCAGGAAAAGCCGTTGTGTATATGGAAGTCGATCATAAAGATAAAGATGGCAAAGGAAAAGCATGGTTTGATGAAGTCCAGCTGGAAAAAGGCGAAGTATCATCAAGCTATAACCCAGTTCAAAACAGCAGCTTCACATCAGCAACGGAAAACTGGAATGTAAGCGGGGCATCCGTTGATTCTGAAGAAGGCTTTAATGATGATGTATCATTAAAAGCTGCCCGGACCAGTGCGTCCCAAGCCGGATCAGTAACAAAACAAACCGTTGTCTTAGGGCAAAGCGCAAATGACAAATCGGTTTATCTCACACTGACAGGAATGTCGAAAGCAAGCAGCGTCAAATTTACAGATGAAAAAGACTATTCTCTGCAGGCGAATGTCACTTACGCTGACGGCAGCACAGGCGTCTACAATGCGAAATTCCCTTCTGGAACACAGGAATGGAACCGGGCAGCTGTCGTCATCCCTAAAACAAAGCCGATCAATAAAGTAGATATTAGTATTCTGTTCCAAAAGAGTGCGACAGGCACAGTCTGGTTTGATGATATCCGTTTGATTGAAGGAAGCCTTCTGACTAAAAGCACGTATGACAGTAATGGCAACTATGTGACCAAGGAAGAGGACGAACTAGGTTACGCCACTTCAACTGATTACGATGAAACTGGTAAGAAAACGTCTGAAACAGATGCAAAAGGTGAAAAAACAACCTATACGTATGATCAGGCAGACCAATTGACAAACATGACGCTCTCTAACGGCACGTCTATCCTTCACAGCTATGATAAGGAAGGCAATGAGGTAAGCAAAACCATCCGGGCGGGAGCAGATCAAACCTATAAATACGAATATGATGTGATGGGCAAGCTTGTCAAAACAACTGATCCTCTGGGCAATGTGTTAGCAAGCGAATATGATGCCAACAGCAACCTGACCAAAACCATTTCACCAAATGGCAACGAAGTGTCTCTTTCTTATGATGGAACAGACCGGGTGAAATCAAAGTCGTATAACGGTACAGAAAAGTACAATTTCACGTATGACAAAAATGGAAATGAAACGTCGGTCGTCAATAAAGAGCAGAACACCACAAAAAAACGGACATTTGACAACAAAAACCGTTTAACCGAATTGACTGACCGCGGCGGCAGCCAAACTTGGACATATCCTAGTGATTCCGATAAGCTGAAAACCTTCTCGTGGAGCCATGGAGATCAAAAAGGAACGAATCAATTTACGTATAACAAACTTGATCAAATGATTGAGATGAAAGACAGTACATCTTCCTATTCATTTGATTATGATGAAAATGGAAACGTCCAAACCTTTATTACGGGCAACGGCGGCGGAACAAGTTTTTCATATGACGAAAGAAACCTTGTAAGCTCGCTGCATATCGGCGACAAAAATGGCGGAAGCATTCTGACAGAAAGCTATGAATACGACGCCAACGGCAACCGCACAACGATAAACAGCTCAGCAAGCGGCAAGGTGCAATATGAGTATGGGAAGCTGAATCAGCTTGTCAAAGAAACCCATGAAGACGGTACTGTTATTGAATACACATATGATGGATTCGGAAACCGGAAAACCGTTACAACTATAAAAGACGGCTCAAGCAAAACGGTGAACGCTTCCTTCAACATCATGAACCAGCTGACAAAAGTCAATGATGAAAGCATCTCTTACGATAAAAACGGCAACCGCACATCCGACGGCAAATTCACATATACGTGGGATGCAGAAGATAACCTGACCGCCGTTACCAAAAAAGGCGAAGACAAGCCATTCGCAACATATAAGTATGACGAAAAAGGAAACAGAATCCAAAAAAACGTCAACGGAAAAGTCACGAACTACTTCTACGACGGAGACAGCTTGAACGTCTTGTATGAAACAGACGCGGACAACAACGTCACAAAATCATACACGTACGGAGACAGCGGCCAGCTGTTATCCTACACAGAAAATGGTAAGAAATATTTCTATCACTACAACGCTCACGGCGACATCATCGCGATCTCAGACAGCACCGGAAAAACGGTTGCAAAATATCAATACGATGCATGGGGAAATCCAACAAAAACCGAAGCAAGCGACGAAGTAAAAGACAACCGCTACCGCTACGCAGGCTACCAATACGACGAAGAAACCGGCCTGTACTATCTCATGGCCCGCTACTACGAGCCAAGAAACGGCGTGTTCCTATCGCTCGACCCAGACCCAGGCAGCGACGGAGACTCATTGGATCAGAATGGGTATGCTTATGGAAATAATAACCCTGTGATGAATGTTGACCCGGACGGGCATTGGGTATGGCTTGTGGTAAATGCCGGATTTGCAGCCTATGATGGATATAAGGCATATAAATCAGGTAAAGGATGGAAAGGTGCTGCTTGGGCAGCTGCTTCTAATTTTGGTCCTGGGAAGATATTTAAGGGTGCTAGTCGCGCCTATAAGTTTACGAAGAAGGCAGTTAAAATCACAGGTCATACAAGACATGGACTTAATCAATCTATAGGAAGAAATGGAGGCCGTGGAGTCAATTTAAGGGCCAAACTGAATGCTGTGCGAAGCCCTAAAAAAGTAATAAAACAACCTAATGGGGCAACGAAATATGTTGGAAAAAAAGCTACAGTTGTTTTAAATAAAAGGGGTAAAGTAATCACAGCTTATGGAAGTTCAAGAGCTAAGGGTTCTAAACACGTATTCCATACACACGGAAAAGGAAATAAATCTAAGAGAAGGCGTTAATAAGGTTAAGCGAGGGGGGGATGACAACTACCCTCACTTAAACTTTAAATGAGGAGGAAATATGGCCAAAATAAAAGATGATTGTATAGAACTTGAATTAACACCGAGAAGGTATCAAGAGTTGGACGATGATCCATTTATTTTATCTGTATTTGAATTGTTGGAAAATAAGAAAGCCGTCGTTCGCGATTTTTCTGCTGTTTTATTAGAAAGTGAATATAAGGTGTTGATATCTGGGATCGAAACTATGATAAAAGGAAATCAAGACAGTATCAGTTTAGAGACTATTGAACCATTCTTATTTCTTAGTATTGATAAAGAAAACGGAAATTACAGAATTAAGATTAAAATTATATTTGATGATTATAAAGAAAGTAAGTCGAACTCCAACTTGTTCGAAATTAATTGTAATGAAGAAAAGCTAGAGTCTTTTGTGACCGCTTTAAAATTAAATCTTGAAAATACAAAAAATCCTTCTAAACTTCCTTAATTATAAATAATTTCTGCATTGGATAAAAATGGGGCATTTATTGATGGAACATTAAATAAGAGATGTTACCATCCTCTCTTATTTGTATGACAAAAGAATCTAAAAATATAGAATTGATTGGGATGAAGAGGATTTGCCAAAAAGGTTCCCAGCGTTTTGTGAAAAGCCCACTGGGTGAGTTTTAAGCAGTTGAAGATAAAGCTTGTATCGATAAGCGATACAAGCTTTTTTAGAACAAATCTAAACATGAACGACAACGAAAACAAGAGAATGATGAATCAATTTAAAAGAACTTGAGAAATTGACAGCGGAGGGAATGCGGCTCATGCAAAAAAGATTGATCGAAAAACTCGCCGAGAATAAAAGACGTTTATTGATGAGCGAAATCAAAGAAAAACTAGTCCCTTGTGCAGAAAGAGGCTTCACTTATCGTTTTGCTGATCTGGCGCAAAGCAGGCAATTGCTTGAGCTGGTTTTATCAAATTCAATACCAGCCAACACCCGTGAGGTTGATGCCCTCGAAAAAACGGAAGCGAAACAGCTGATCTGGAAAATATCTCAGTCATATGTTGCTTACGATGACCGGGACGTTCTGCTGTTTCATCAATACAGCAGCGAAATTGGTGCGTTAGTTTGTTCTTTTGGAAAATGTCTCGAGCACCTTGACTGCTTATTGGAGTGTATTGAGTTCGATGAAGGGATTCTCAATCATAGTTTTATTTTGGTTGAGCCTAAGTGCCAGTTTGGTTTATGTATATTGCACACGGAATACGGATGTGAGCTTGTTTATTGGTAGATTGGAAACCTTTTGGAACATATCTTTTACGGAAAAAGCTTCAATATCTAAATATCAGTACGGTGCTTTGCATACTAATAAAAAATCATTTAGTACTTGAATACGTGGTGATCAAATTGAGCGAGACAAATCTAATAGAATGCATAAATAAAATCAAAAGTGTCTTAAATGGACAAACAACAAGAGAAGAAGTGTCGGATTGGGCTGGAACTTATGTTTATGCGGATGACCCCGAAGTAGAAGACGATAGAGTCTGGGATATGTTAATCCTTCTAAGTGGGATTGATTTGAAAGATTCATCAGAAACTTATTTGCATTCAACAGATGATTTAAATGATTGGATCAAACAATATACGGAGTAATTTGTTTTCTGCTTGGTGGCAAGGCGTTATTGTTTAAAAAGAGGCAGGGGATGACAATGTATCAAACGATTAATGAATGGATTGATTATATAGATGAGGGGTGCAGTGTCCTTTATTTAGATTTTAATGTGTTTAAAAAAGAGCTCTCACTTAATATAAAGGTTTTTGAAAGTGAAGCTGAATATACCCATAAAATATTATTTCAAAATGTGGCATCCGCTTATTATAGTGCAGATGTTGGCGACATGAGATTGGAAAAAATAGATCCGGAAGAATACAATTGGCAAGTATTTGAGATGAGTTATCATCCAGAAGGAATCGGGAATCTATCAAATTCTATAATTCCGGAGTATCAATCAAATGCTAACTTTCTTATTGACATGAACAGAATGCTGATTGCTATAGAAGCTGAAACAGTTTGCTTTGATGATCAATCGTTTTATGCATACCAATTAAACACTAAATGATTTAAGGCTGAATTGGAAAGTAGATTTATCCCAAAACGATTAATGAAACTAGGCTGTCCGTTACTAATAGCTAATAAATGCTTAATTATCACTTCATTTCTAACCTGGGAGCATAACAAATGAAAAAATTAAAAATGAATAAAATTATCAACATGGACACCCAAGATTGTTTTTTCCATGCTGATCCACTGGGGCGTGTCTACATTGGAAAAGGTGTGAAAGGTGATGTGACCATCTCAATCTATGATCCTTCCGGTGATATTCGGGTTTTTAAAGTGAAAGAGCAGATTTCATACAGTGATATCCTGCTCTTTCAACAATGTGCAGATGGCTATGTCTTCGTTTATTACGAATCGTACGAGCCGAAGGTAAAGGTTTTTTCAGAAGAGGGAAGGGTGAAAAGTGCTTTTCACTTGCCTTCAGGGGTTTCCTGCTGTCTTTTGGATGAGAAACAAAACCTTTGGGTCGGTTTAAATGATGAAGGCATTTATGATGATGAAAATCCCAACGGCCATAGTGTGTGGTGTTTTACGTTAGATGGTCAGCAGAAGGAAATACACATTGATAGAAAGCTCGAAGAAATGGATGCGCCGGCTGTAGATGATTGTTATGGACTTGCAGAAAAAAACGGCTTGATTTATATGCTGTATTACGGAGATGCAGTCATTGCCGCGTTTGACGACACGGTCGTGAGACGGGTATGGATTCTGTCGGATAAAGAGCCGAACTCAGAAGCATTTTATCAGCTTGCGATATCTGAAGAAGGTTTTTTGGTTGGGACGTTCAATTGTTACAGTGAAGAGCTTGAGTCGTCTCTTTATTTGATTTCTGCCGATGTGAGTCAAGAGATGGAAGAGATAACATGCTGTGACTCGAACGGTGAAGCCCTAGACGTTCAACAGCTGAAACTGACAAGTAACGCTGTTTACGCAGTGGCCTCTTCTGGTGTTTATAAGCAGGATATCCAATAAGGTGTAGGGATGAGATTATGATGAATTGGCGCGCTTTAAGTCAGACAAAACAAGACCGCATCTGGTCAGAAGTGAACAAGATCATAAAATGAAAACCCGGAAGCAGATGTCATCACATCATCCCGCCTGATCCATATCAAGTGTTTGATATTTCAAGCGGGATGAGCGGTAAAGCCAGTAATGATGATGTAGTCAGAGTGCTGAATGATTTAGAGACTTCGATTTTGAAAGCATTTCAATCATGTACTGGAAAGAGCGATGTGATGTACGCATTAGATTGGCAGCATGACGGATATATCTTTAGCCCTCATCAGACAATGCCTCAGGATGAATTTGGCGAATGGCCTGTTCCCGTATTTCCAAATGCAGACTATTATTTCTTTTTTCATCAGGACTTCTCTTGGGGACTTTTGGGAGACCCGTGGAAATTGACAATCACTGTGTTTGGTGAAGAGCTGTTGGAGGCGATAGATAATGATCCGCCTATCCTGTTTCAAGATAAATGAGTTTGTTGCGGAGGGAGAGGATCAACGTGCTTCAAAAACTGAGAAAAAGACAGCGAGAGCTTGAAGAAACACCGTATCCTAGTGAATTGTACGGCTTTGAAACGGAAATCTATGAGTTTTTTATGCTAGTTGATGGCGGTTTGGATTATGTACTGGCGAATAAAAGGATGTCCGGGCATCAGCGGCGTTCGTTGGAGAAAAGCTTTTTTGAGCTGTATCCTGACATACTTCCGAATATGATCAAAAACGATAAGGATCTGTATCATCACATTCTCTTGTATGAACAAGTCAGACAAGAGATTTGCGTTGCACTATCCAACTGATAAGGGGAAGATTTTATGGAAATAACCTCTATAAGCAGTATTGGCAATTTGGACATGATCGAGTTTAAGCCTGACCAAACCGTTATGTCATGCGAACTTGAAGATGCAGAGTCGTTTTATCGTTTTTGGGCAGGGCTTGCCTACGATCGAATCATGATACAGGTAATAGCGACTGGTTCATTTATAGAAGACCTGTCCGAGTATTTTGAAGGTCATGCTTACAAGGTGACGAAGCTGGCCAAAAGGGAATTCCATTTCCAATCCATATTACAGGAAGCAGACCGGGATATTGCAGATTTTCTCTTTCTGCTAGCTTCCATCAATGATGATGTTTTTCTGATCACTGATCCTCAACCGGATAAAAGCTATTTTTCAGAAGGGAAGCTCCAATGCCTAACGGACTCAGGCGAACGGATCATATGGTTTGAATACGATGCTGTGGACATTTATATGGTTGGCGGTGAATCATAAAAATAGAGGGAATTCATTTGAATATCACACAATACGAGAAATTGAAAAAGCATCTTTCTGATGAGGATACAGGTCCATTTACATTAAACGAGTTTTCTTTCTATATGAAAGAAGATGATCGTTATATTCAAATTCCTGTGTTTGAATGAAAACGATCAGCTCAAACCTGTGACATTCATTTGCGGTTTGAAGACATTAGTGCATCAAAGCTGGATGACCTTGAATCCATCGATGCGGTTGAGTTGGAGATTGAACCGACTGACGATCAATGGGAAAGACTCCGTTATTATGTGTATGATCAAGAAGATCAGATGAGTTTCTATTGCGGAGGTTGGGATGTGATCAAGTGTGACAAGAAGTCACACTGATTTTCCCCTTTTTTTGCTTGAGACCCCCTTTTTAAATATGGCACATCAATTTTATTTTTCAACGCAATTTTTTTCTCCCTTCAGTCATCATAAAGAAACAATCATCGAGTATGCATTAATGTATGCGTTTTCATAGAGGGGGAGTCTTGATGAAAAAATGGATGGCAGCGGTTTTTGTGATGATGCTGATGCTGTGTTTTGGCGGGAATGAGAGTGTGAAGGCAGCGGAGCCGAAGGTGTATCAGTTTGACTTTGGAAGCGGTTCGGTGGAGCCTGATTATATTGGTGTCAGGGCGTCTGATCGGTATGACCGATCAAAGGGCTACGGTTTTCAAACACCGGAGAATATGAGGGATGTGGCGGCATCCGGGACTGGTGTGAAGAGTGATGCGGTTCAGTTTTTAGCGTATGGGACGAAAAGCAATAACACGTTTAATGTGGATCTCCCGAATGGGCTTTATGAGGTGAAGGTGACGCTTGGCAATACGGCAAGGGCCAGTGTGGCGGCGGAGGGCGTGTTTCAGGTCATCAATATGACAGGGGATGGCGCGGAGGATACGTTCCAAATTCCTGTCACCGACGGGCAGCTGAATCTACTGGTGACAGAGGGGAAAGCCGGCACCGCTTTTACGCTTAGCGCCTTGAAAATAAAGAAATTGTCTGATCAGCCGGTGACGAACCGAACCATTTATGTCGGCGGCGACTCGACGGTGTGCAATTATTATCCGCTCAACAGCAGCAAGCAGGCGGGCTGGGGGCAGATGCTGCCTCACTATATCGATAAACACACCTTTCAAGTGAGAAACATGGCGTCCGGCGGGCAGATCGCGAGAGGGTTCAGAAATGATGGACAGCTTGAGGCGATCCTGAAGTATATTAAACCGGGAGATTATTTTATATTGCAGCTTGGCATTAATGACACAAATCCGAAGCATAATGAATCTGAAGCGGAGTTTAAAGAGATGATGCGTGATATGATTCGTCAGGTAAAAGCGAAAGGAGCGGACGTCATCCTATCAACGCCTCAGGGCCGGGCAACCGATTTTACTTCTGAAGGCATCCATTCGTCTGTAAACAGATGGTACAGGGCCTCTATTTTAGCTTTGGCCGAAGAGGAAAAAACATATCTCATTGACTTAAATGTCCTCAGCTCGGCATACTTTACATCGATCGGTCCGGAAAGAACACTCGGGCTTTATATGGATGGAGATACGCTGCACCCGAATCGCGCGGGGGCCGACGCACTGGCGCGATTGGCTGTTCAGGAGCTAAAACGCCAGGGAATCGCTGGCTTTTAATACATCATTTTTCGACAAAACACATATGCCTTGGTCAATTAGAGTATAATGAGAACATCTGCAAGAGACAGGAGTTTATACATGAGTCATTTTAAAAACTATCAAATCAGTCATGACATTTTACGAGCATTGGAAGGACTGGGATATACAGAACCGACCAAGGTGCAGCAGAGTGTGATCCCCGCTGCCCTTGAACGAAAGGATCTTGTCGTCAAATCACAGACAGGAAGCGGGAAAACGGCTTCGTTCGGGATTCCTCTCTGTGAGCTGGCGAATTGGGATGAAAACAAGCCGCAGGCGCTTATTTTAACACCGACCCGTGAGCTTGCGGTGCAAGTAAAGGAAGATATCACGAACATCGGACGATTTAAACGGATCAAAGCGACAGCCGTATTTGGAAAATCCTCCTTTGATAAACAAAAAGCTGAGCTTAAGCAAAAAAGCCACATTGTTGTCGGCACGCCGGGACGTGTTCTGGATCATATCGAAAAAGGCACGCTGCCGTTGGATCGTCTCTCTTATTTGGTCATTGATGAAGCGGATGAGATGCTGAATATGGGCTTCATTGAGCAGGTGGAGGCGATTATCAAGCATCTGCCGACTGAGCGTACGACGATGCTGTTTTCGGCGACGCTTCCGCAGGATATCGAGAAGCTGAGCCGTCAATATATGCAAAACCCCGAGCATATCGAAATCAAAGCGGCCGGGCTTACCACAAGAAATATTGAACATGCGGTGATTCAAGTAAGAGAAGAGCATAAATTTTCATTGCTGAAAGATGTGCTGATGACGGAGAATCCCGACAGCTGCATCATTTTCTGCCGAACGAAGGAGCACGTCAATCAGCTGACCGATGAATTGGATGACTTAGGATATCCATGCGATAAAATTCACGGCGGAATGATTCAGGAAGACCGATTCGACGTCATGAATGAATTTAAACGTGGCGAGTACCGTTACTTAGTGGCGACGGATGTCGCCGCGCGCGGGATTGATATTGAAAATATCTCCCTTGTTATCAACTATGATCTGCCGGTTGAAAAGGAAAGCTATGTCCACCGCACGGGCCGAACGGGACGCGCAGGGAACAAAGGAAAGGCCATTTCGTTTGTCACGGCCTTCGAAAAACGGTTTTTAGCCGACATTGAAGAATATATCGGATTTGAAATCCAAAAAATAGAAGCACCTTCTCAAGAGGAAGTGGCAAGGAAGAAACCAGAATTTCTAGCTAAACTGAATGACCGTCCGGAAAGCAAAAAGGACAAAAGTGAAGAGCTGAATAAAGACATTATGAAGCTGTATTTTAACGGCGGAAAGAAAAAGAAAATCAGAGCCGTTGATTTTGTAGGAACGATTGCCAAAATTGACGGTGTGTCAGCTGACGACATCGGCATCATTACGATCATGGATAACGCCTCATACGTTGAGATTTTAAATGGTAAAGGCCCTCATGTTCTCAAAGTGATGAAGAACACAACCGTCAAAGGGAAACAGCTGAAGGTGAATAAAGCGAATAAATGATGAATGACCTGCTCCCAGTTAAAGGGGCAGGTCATTTTGCTGCTGGCTGACATCGGCGCTGGTCTCCTCCGGAACAAAGGCCAGAATCACAATACCAATTACAAACAAAATGATCAGACTGAACACCGCAGTTGAGGATTTCCCGGTCAGCTGGGCGGTCACGGCAATGAGCAGCGGCCCCATAATTGAGGCGAATTTTCCAAAAATGTTGTAGAAGCCAAAGAATTCATTGGCGTAGCGCTTTGGCACAAGCTTGGCGAAATAGGAACGGCTGAGGGCTTGAATGCCGCCCTGCGAGGTGGCGACAAGCATAGCCAGTATCCAGAAATCAAGTGTTGTCTTCATAAAATAGGCATACACGCAAACGATCATATAAATGACGATCCCGACGTACAGCATGGTCTTCCCCGTGAAGCGTTCTGCCAGTTTTCCGTATATAATCGAAAACGGTGCAGCGACCACCTGAGTGACAAATAGGATGATCAGAAGGCTTGAGGAACCGATCCCTAAATCTGATCCATAGGATGTCGACATCGTAATAATCGTGCCGACTCCGTCGATATAAAAGAAATAAGCGAGCAAAAAGAGGAAAAGTGCCCGGTATTGCCTGATCCGTTTCATCGTCTGGCCGAGCCGCTTAAAGCTGTTGATGACAATATGAGGTTCTCTCTTGATGTAATAGCGTTGATGAACATGTTTAATCATTGGGATGGTGAACAGCCCCCACCAGGCAGCCGTTATGAAGAAGGACAGCTGGCTTGCGGCCGATACAGACACTGGAATCGTCTCTGCTTGTGCGAGCAGGATGACAGCAATACTGATGATAAATGGAATCGTGCTGCCAATGTATCCTAAGCCAAAACCCCGTGCCGAGACGAGATTCATCCGCTTCTCAGGCGTGACGTCCACGAGAAAGGCATCATAAAACACATTGGCGCCGGAAAAACCGATAGCCGATATCGTATAAAACAGCAGCAGTAGCAGCCAATGCTCACTTGGGATAAAGGCGAGCATCGCGGTGCTGGCGACACCGGCTGACACAAAGAAACCGAAGAACTTTTTCTTGCACCCTTCATAGTCGGCGATTGTGCCTAAAATAGGACCGAGCATCGCAAGAATAAACGTTGAAATCGCAATGGTATAGCCCAGATAGGCAGTCGATTGAGCGGCGCTGACACCGCTTTCCGCAGCAGCTGATTTATAAAATAACGGAAATACCGCGGTGGTCACGACAATTGAGTAAGCAGAATTTGCCCAGTCATATAATACCCAGCTGTTTTCTTGTTTCGTAAAACGTTTCATCATCAGAGCCCCCTCTCCGGTAACGATACTTCTATTGTACGAGAATTGGGCCTGAAAAGAATGGAATGCACGTCAATTTTTACAAAATATTTATGCTTTTGCGCTTCAAATCATACTTTTGATTTATTGCTGGGGTTAGGTGAATCTGGTACCATTTAACTATATTTTATGGTATTTTCCAGAAGGGATTCAGCAGAGAGGAGACAGAGCATGAGGCGAATAGGCTTGTGTATAAGCCTGCTGGTCACAGTTCTTGTGATGAGCGCATGCGAAAGTGAAGGTGAGGCTCAGATGTTCGCAGACTGTGATCAAAAGACAGTAAAACAAACCGAAGCCAAACCGATGAGCAGTAAGAAAAAGCAGGATTTCCAAGCCCTCGCAAGCGACAGGCAGCTGGCCATTGTGTTCAGTTCCATGATACAAGTGAGCGAAGCATTTGATTATGGAATCGGCAATCCAGAATACTTCGTGCGAAGCAGCATGACTGAAGAAGAAGCAGACATTGCGAAGGAGAATCTCGAATCGATTAAGCTTGAGAACAAATCGCTCAAAAAACAAAACAGCGAGGCGGTCGCCTTGCTACAAAAAACGCGTAATCAAGACATGAGCCGGATCGAAATTCAGCAGCTGACAGAAAATAGAGCCGCTTTTTTTGAGACCGCAGACAGTATGATCAAACTCATCGGCCAAGTCACACCGAAAAACGCGAAGAAGACAAGACAGCAGCTGGATCAGCTGAAAAAACAATATACACAATACAGCGCCGAAAGCGTCAAAATCATGAACAGCATTGTCAGAAAGCAGAAAGCTGACAAGGCATCATTTGAACGCCATCTGGAGGCGCTGCTTCAAAAACAGCCCGGACAGCAGGTACGGAGTGAATTGTACTGATCAGCTTCCGTCTTTCCCTGATGATATTGACCTAGTACAAAAAGAATGTACAATCAAGATATAGTCTGTTCTTAGTTGATTGGAGGGACATGTCATGAAAATTGCGAAGGTGATCAACAATAATGTGATCAGCGTGGTCAATGAACAGGGAAAAGAATTGGTCGTCATGGGCAGGGGGCTCGCGTTTCAGAAAAAGTCCGGCGATGATGTCGATGAAGCCCGCATTGAGAAAGTGTTCACGCTCGATAACAAGGATGTATCAGAAAAGTTCAAAACCCTTTTGTATGATATACCGATCGAGTGTATGGAAGTATCCGAAGAGATTATCAGCTACGCAAAATTACAGCTCGGCAAAAAGCTCAACGACAGCATCTATGTGTCGCTGACCGACCATATTAACTTTGCCATCCAGCGCAACCAGAAAGGGCTTGATATCAAAAACGCCTTGCTGTGGGAAACAAAACGGCTGTACAAAGACGAATTTGCGATCGGCAAAGAAGCGTTGGTTATGGTAAAAAACAAGACAGGTGTTTCTCTGCCAGAGGATGAAGCAGGCTTTATTGCTCTGCATATTGTAAATGCCGAGCTGAATGAAGAGATGCCCAATATTATCAACATTACAAAAGTCATGCAAGAGATTTTGAGTATTGTAAAATACCATTTTAAGATTGAATTCAACGAAGAATCGCTTCACTATTATCGGTTCGTCACCCACTTAAAATTTTTCGCGCAGCGTCTTTTTAACGGCACTCACATGGAAAGCCAGGACGATTTTTTGCTGGATACAGTGAAAGAAAAGTATCATCGCGCGTATGAATGCACGAAGAAAATCCAAACCTACATTGAGCGGGAGTATGAGCACAAGCTCACAAGTGACGAGCTGCTGTATTTAACCATTCACATAGAAAGGGTAGTTAAACAAGCATAATGAGAGCGCTGACATTTTTATTTTCGTGTGTTCGTTTTTTCTTACATTCACATATGAAAATGGCAGGATTGTTACTGATAAAGCAGGCAAAACCTAAATTACAATGAGTGCGGATCATCTCTGTCTGTGCTGATGGTAATTTAGGTTTTTATTTTTTTCAGGGGGAAGATGAAGATAGTTACAGGATTCAAGTAAGTAAGATTCGGTATTATCATTATTTTGACCGATGTTCCCTTTTAAAAGAATCATGTAAGATCAACATAGAAAACGCTTTCAATGAAAGGGGAATGCCAATATGCCTTATCTGAAACGAGTGTTGCTGCTTCTTGTCACTGGATTGTTTATGAGTTTGTTTGCAGTCACTTCTACTGCCTCAGCTCAAACAGGTGGATCGTTTTTTGACCCTTTTAACGGCTATAACTCCGGTTTTTGGCAAAAAGCAGATGGTTATTCGAATGGAAATATGTTCAACTGCACGTGGCGGGCTAATAACGTATCAGTGACGTCATTGGGTGAAATGCGTTTAGCGCTAACAAGCCCATCTTATAACAAGTTTGACTGCGGGGAAAACCGTTCTGTTCAAACATATGGCTATGGACTTTATGAAGTCAGAATGAAACCAGCTAAAAACACAGGGATCGTTTCATCGTTCTTCACTTACACAGGTCCAACAGATGGAACTCCTTGGGATGAGATTGATATCGAATTTTTAGGAAAAGACACAACGAAGGTTCAATTTAACTATTATACAAATGGTGCAGGAAACCATGAGAAGATTGTTGATCTCGGGTTTGATGCAGCCAATGCCTATCATACGTATGCATTCGATTGGCAGCCAAACTCTATTAAATGGTATGTCGACGGGCAATTAAAACATACTGCAACAAACCAAATTCCGACAACACCTGGAAAGATCATGATGAACTTGTGGAATGGCACGGGTGTCGATGAATGGCTTGGCTCCTACAATGGTGTAAATCCGCTATACGCTCATTATGACTGGGTGCGCTATACAAAAAAATAATGCCAAATGTGAAAGAGCCTGCTGCAATATAGCAGGCTCTTATGATTGTAATGAGAAGTTGTTGGCATGAATCTTCTATTCACTCATAATATCCTATTTGATCTTCTCCCCTCTGTACTCAATGCTACGATCAAGCTCATACATTTAGAAAGAAATAATCCCAATCAAAAGTGCGGCAATCGTCATCACAATCGTTGTTCCCACGGCCCATTTAATAGTGAATTTTTGATGGTCGCCAAAGCTGACGCCTGCCATTCCAACCAATAGATAGGTGGAAGGCACAAGCGGGCTGAGCAGATGCACAGGCTGCCCCAGCAAGGAGGCCCTTCCGATTTCAGCGGCGTCTATTCCGTAAGCGGAAGCGGCTTCGGCGATGATGGGAAGGACACCGAAGTAAAAGGCGTCATTCGACATGAAAAAGGTGAATGGCATGCTGACGATCGCAGTGATCAACGGCAGGTGCGGGCCCATGGCATCAGGGATGAGTGAAACGAGAGAATGCGCCATGGCATCGACCATTTTTGTGCCGGAGAGAATGCCTGTGAATATGCCCGCAGCAAACACCATTGAGACAACGTTTAACGCATTACCCGCATGCGCCGAGATTCGTTTCTGCTGCTCTTTGACATTTGGATAGTTGACCATCAAGGCGACGGCGAACGCAGTCATAAAAAGAACAGGGAGCGGCAGCAGGCTGGTGATCAGTGCGGCCATCAGAGCGACAGTCAGCAGCAGGTTAAACCATTGAAGAGCGGGACGCTTGAGCGGTGCGGCCTCCGGATCGGAAGACGGTGCGTGATCAATCGAAATGACGCCGAGCCGCTTCCGCTCTTTCTTTCCGAGGATATAAGCAACGGCGATCACCCAGAGAATGCCGGCGATCATAGCGGGAATCAGCGGTGTAAAGACCTCTGACGTGTCCAATTTTAAGGAAGCCAAAACCCTCGCAGTCGGCCCACCCCACGGGATAATATTCATAACCCCCGAACCAAGCATCGCTATTCCCGCTAACACCAAACGGTTCATGCCGAGCCGTTTGTAGAGAGGCAGCATCGCTGCAATGGTAATCATATAGGTTGTTGTCCCATCTCCGTCCAGCGAAATGGTCATGGTCAGAACCGCTGTGCCTACGGCGATTTTTAACGGATCTCCTTTGACAAACGATAAGATTTTGGCAATGAGAGGATCAAACAGGCCTGAGTCAATCATAATGCCGAAATACAGGATGGCGAATAACAGCATGATACCGGTAGGGGCGAGGTCTGTAACGCCCTGAATCATCATCTCGCCGAGATCTTTGCCAAATCCGCTGATCAGGGCAAACACAATAGGAACGACAATCAAAGCAATAAGAGCGGAAAGCCGGTTAGACATAATAAGGTACATAAAGACAATCATCATCACAAAACCGAGTATGGCAAGCATGATATGACCTCCCCTATTCAACAGCTTTTTTGGTAAGCGCTTCCATCCTTTCTTTCTGTGAAGAAGGCTTATTTCAAATGTGTATGACCGCATATTTATATGTAGACCAAAAATCCTAATGAGCGGATTAGCAGTTTATATGAAGAACGCCACGGGTAAATGTGCTGTAGAATGTTTCGTTTTAAAAAGGGGGAGCAGACATGAGTGATGACCAAAACAAACGTGTAAATGAACACTCAAAGGACGAGCAGCTTGAGCAGTACAGGACCGATAACAGCGGGAAGAAAATGACGACAAACCAAGGTTTGCGAGTATCAGAGGATGAGCATTCGTTAAAAGCCGGGGTTCGCGGCCCGACGCTGATGGAGGATTTTCACTTTCGGGAGAAAATGACGCACTTTGACCATGAGAGGATTCCGGAGCGCGTTGTGCATGCACGCGGGTATGGCGTGCATGGCTTTTTTCAGGTTTACGAACCAATGACGGAATATACACGGGCCAAATTTCTTCAGGACCCTTCGGTGAAGACACCGGTATTTGTCCGTTTCTCTACGGTTGCGGGTTCTAAAGGCTCCGCAGACACGGTGCGGGATGCCAGAGGCTTTGCGACAAAATTTTATACTGAAGAAGGAAACTATGACCTTGTGGGAAATAACATTCCGGTGTTTTTCATTCAAGACGCAATCAAATTTCCGGATTTGGTTCATGCGTTTAAGCCTGAACCTCACAATGAAATGCCTCAGGCAGCGACTGCTCACGATACGTTTTGGGATTTTGTCGCCAATAACCCTGAGTCGGCTCACATGGTGATGTGGACGATGTCAGACAGAGGCATCCCGCGCAGCTACAGAATGATGGAAGGCTTCGGCGTTCACACGTTCCGTTTTGTCAATGAACAAGGAAAGGCACGTTTCGTGAAATTTCACTGGAAGCCGGTGCTCGGCGTGCATTCTCTCGTATGGGATGAAGCGCAGAAAATTGCCGGGAAAGATCCGGATTTCCATCGCCGTGACCTGTGGGAAACAATTGAAAACGGCGGCAAGGTTGAATACGAGCTCGGCGTGCAGATGATTGATGAGGAAGATGAATTCAAGTTTGATTTTGATATTCTTGATCCGACTAAGTTGTGGCCGGAAGAGCTTGTGCCGGTGAAGATCATTGGGAAAATGACGCTGAACCGCAACCAGGATAATGTGTTTGCGGAAACAGAACAAGTCGCATTCCACCCGGGAAATGTCGTGCCGGGCATCGATTTTACAAATGACCCGCTATTGCAGGGGCGACTTTTCTCTTATACGGATACACAGCTGATTCGTCTTGGCGGTCCGAACTTCCATGAGCTTCCGATTAACCGGCCGGTATGTCCATTCCATAACAATCAATACGACGGTTATCACCGGATGACGATCAATAAGGGACCTGTCGCTTATCATAAAAACTCTCTGCAAAACAATGATCCGTCGCCAGCGACAGCTGAAGAAGGCGGCTACGTCCACTATCAGGAAAAAGTCGAGGGCAAAAAAATCCGCCAGCGAAGCGACAGCTTCAACGATTATTACTCACAGGCGAAGCTTTTCTGGAACAGCATGTCTCCTGTGGAGAAACAGCATATCATTTCTGCTTTCTGCTTCGAGGTCGGGAAGGTCAAAAGCAAAGACGTACAGCGGCAGGTCGTTGATGTCTTCAGCAATGTCGATGCAGATTTAGCAGAAGAAATCGCCAAAGGAGTAGGCGTGGCGGCGCCCGCGAAGAGTAAAGCATCTAAAGAAATTCTTACTTCGCCTGCGTTAAGCCAAGCCCGTACAGTGAAAACCGCGTCAACAAGAAAAGTCGCTGTACTCGCCGGAAACGGATTTCATGAAAAAGAGCTGCAAACAGTGCTGGAAGCCTTAAAGCAAGAAGGAATCACAGTAGATATCATCAGTCAAAATCTGGGGTATATGACAAGCGGCAGCGGACAGCAGCTTGAGGCCAACGGCACGTTCCTGACGGTTGATTCTGTTCTGTATGATGCCGTCTATGCCGCAGGAGGACTGGAGTTAAAAGACAACAAACAAGCGATGGCGTTTATCAGAGAAGCTTACAATCACTACAAGGCAATCGGTGCGGCAAATGAAGGAATTGACCTTCTTCAATCCTCTGTCGGGACAACAGAGGGGCCAGGCATCGTAACGGCTAAAGATGAACCTGACTACACCGCTTTCAGCAAGGCATTTATCGATGCGGTTGCTGCTCATCGCCATTGGGATAGACAGATATAATTTATTAAAAAGAGTATCTTTTATAAGGTACTCTTTTTGTTTTTTCTAAAATCATATTAAGTAGAATATTTATAATGAATATGATAGTCTAAATATGTAAAGTTTTGAATGTTTTCTTTTTAATTCCATAGTTATTATATAAATAGATTGTTGAGGTGGGCAAAAAGGATGATAATTGGAACTTTTATTAATGGGTATAAATCTTATGCAAAATCAATTTTTGCTCCTATTGCAAATAATAATGATCAAAAATACGCTGTCTATATTGGAGCAAACGGAGTTGGGAAAAGTGGTATTTTAGAAGCATTAGATGTTTTTTTCAATGGGCGTGAGTGGAATGCTACAAGAGGTTCTACTCGCGAAGATCGATATATCACCCCGATCTTTTTTATTGAGAAGAAAAGATTTCTAACGTTTTTATTTAACAGTCATCGTTACAGTAAGTCAGATATTGATGTTAATAGGAAACTTTTAAATGATTTAAATAATATAAGTTCTCAATTTTGGAATGGCATACAAGATTCGCTTAAAGGAGCTGCAAGAAGAGAGTATATTAACACATTTTATACATTTCTGTCCACTTTAACTAAGGATACCGACCAAGAAGAATATCTAATATTACCTTCAGGTACAAAATTTAATGGAAAACCTACTTTGGCTCCCTTCGATAGTCATTTTAAAAATTTATTAGGTGACAAAGAGTATGAAAAGAAAATTGACAGGTTAAGAAAATTGCTTAGAGATTATTATGCATATGTCTACATTCCTGTTGAACAAAGTGCTGATGAAATTCTAAAGATAGAGGATAGGCAAATGCAAACTTTAATGAATAAAGACGTCCTAAATGAAATTGATAATGTATTAACTACTAAGTATGAAATAGAAGGGAGAAATAAAAGTTTTTTGTCGTTTATAAATGATTATTTAAATACGTTTATGGAAAATATAAATGAATCCATACAACTGATTGATAAACAATATAATTATAGTCCTGAAGCGAATAGTAAAAGAAACTTAACTGTAACAGATATAAGAGAAAAAGTTTTAGAAGCCTATTTTTCTAAAAGACCTTTAAGGTATAAAAATCGTGAAGTAAATAAACTAAGTTCTGGTGAACAAAGAAAGGCGTTAATTGATATATCATATGCATTCTTATCAAATGTAAAAGAAATGGATAGGGAAATTATATTAGCTATTGATGAACCTGAAGTTTCTATGAATGTAATTAACTGTTTTCCACAGTTTGAAAGACTTGAACAGTTATCAAAGGTTTATAATAGACAAGTGCTTATTACTACTCATTGGTACGGGTCTTTACCTATAACGAATAGCGGTCACCTATTTCATCTACATAAAGAAATTGAAGGCGATGTATGTATTTCTAATTTTAGTTTTTTTGATTATTTAGACGAACAAAGAAGATTTCCTAATGATATTGGACTTAAAAGCATGTTTGATTTGGCAACTAGTATAATAAGTTATTCAAAATCTGCTAATAATACTAACTGGATTATTTGTGAAGGGAGTACAGATAAATTATATCTTGAAGAGATCCTTAGGGATAATGGAAACTTCAAGGTATTACCGGTAGGGGGTTGTGCAAATGTTATAAAATTATATGGTCTCCTAAGTTATCCATTAGCAGATAAAACTACGGCTAATGCTATGAATGGAAAAATACTATGTTTAATTGATACGGATTCAAAAAGAATGGAAATAACAAAAGCACCGGAGGGTAATGGAAGAATTGATATAAGAAGATTACAAACGTTAACAAGTAATAATATTCAATCAGTTAGACTGTTAGAGCCTTGGAAACAAGGACAATATTATGAGAAGACTGTTATAGAAGACTGCTTAAATCCGAAAGTTTACTACAATGTCATTAAAGAAATAATTAATTCCGATGCAAATATGACTATTCAACAACTTTTTAGCATGTATCGGTTTAATGAAAATACAAGATTTTCGAGAGTTTTAGACGAATCCTCATCTTTTTTAATTCCTATGAATATAGAGGCAGCTCAGAATAAAATAAAAATAGCAGAATTTTTAGCTGATAAAAAAATCAAAACAAAAGTTGCTTTATTATACAATGAAAAGTGCAAAGAAATGCAATCATCAGATAATCTATTATCCGATGCGATTTGCAAGTATTTCAATATTACTGATAGAATTAATGAAGAAGTATTAACTTAATATTTATTTAACTATATTGCAGGAGTATATAACTATGAACGAAAAACAGCTCGCTGAAGCTTACGAACGCGATGAAAATATGATGATTTTGGTGTTTGCCCAGTGGTGCGTGAACCATGATCTTGATCCGATGGAGCTGTACGCCAAAGCGTATCCGCAGCAAAAGCTGAATGAAAGCTTGAAAAAAACCATGGACGATCTGGTCGTGCCAAAACACGAAGCAGAGCACATTCCGGACCAGACTGTCATTGCGGTATTAGAGATGTTCGGAAATACAGATTTGGCACAGGCCGTTCATGAAGCGATTTCTGGGCGCAAACAGTAAAAAAAGAGACATCCTGTGTCTCTTTTTTTATTGGAAAAATCATGCTGTTAGACCTAGAAACTTCTTTCAATTTAATCAGTCTATAAAAGTGTGTATTGCTTAAATAAGGGAATGTTAAACAACGACATCAAAGGAGGAGATCGTATGAAATGGAATAACATGCTGAAAGCAGCGGGGATTGCAGTCTTGCTTTTTTCCATAGTTGCATATGCGGCCCCATCTCTAAAAGCAGTTCAAACGAAAACACCGACTGTCAGCACCCATACGTACAAAAAGATCAAGGAGTTAACGTATCCACAAGTGCATCACGTCGGGAATGCCGCGTTTGAAAAGAAAATCAATCAAGAGTTGAAAGCCTACATTGAACAATCGTATCAGGAATACCTGAAAAACAAAAAAGCAGGCGAACAGCAGGGCTTTAAAACGGAATATCAAACATCCTTCAGCGTCAAATACAATGCGGCAGGCAAGCTCAGCATTCAAACACTCAATTATATCTATTCAGGGGGCGCCCACGGTCTAACGTCTGTCCAGTCCTTCAACTATGACTTGAAAGCACAAAAGCGGGTGACGCTGGATCAGATTCTGAACACCAAAACAAAAGTCAGCAAAACGAGAGATTATCTATATAGCTATATCAAAAAACACGATGAGCTGTTTTTCCCTGATGTTAAGAAAGAGGATATAACCCTAAACAAAGACACAATGTTTTACTTTACGGCAAACGGGATCGCCATCGTCTTTGGCCAGTATGACTTGGGGCCTTATGCAGCGGGAATCCGGAATGTGCAGGTGCCAGCCTCTATTTATCAATAATGAAAAGAGCCATATCCGAAAAGGGATATGGCTCAATGTTTCTACCACACAAACAGGCCGACAATCGCAGCACTTAATAAAGATACCGCAATTCCGCTGACGAGCAGCTTCCACACGTTTCTCCCGATGACCGTTGATTTTTCTCCGTCAAGGATCGAATTGTACGTGCCGTAAATCATGCCGACAGTACTGAAGTTTGCAAAGGACGTCAGGAATGTCGTCGCCACCGCAACGGTGTGAGGCGGAAGGGATTTGAGATTGTTTTTCAAGTCAAGCATCGCAACAAACTCGTTTGTTGCTAATTTCATGCCCATCAGCTGAGCAACATACATCGCATCGTGCACTGGCAGTCCAAGCAGGAATGCGAACGGACTGAACAGATAAGCAAAAATCGTCTGGATGGTCAGGCCGTGTACGAAAACGCCAAGAATGCCATTAACTGCTGACGTTAATGCGACATATCCGATCACCATTGCCAAAATAACGATAACCATGTTCATGCCGACAAGCATACTGTTAGAAATCGTAGAGAAAAAGTCTTTCTTCTCTTCTTTAGGCGGTGTATAGATGATATCTTCATCCTCCGGCACGTGAACAGGATTCAGCAGGTTTGCGATAATCAGCGCGTTTAAGCAGTTCAAAGGAATGGCTGTAAACACGTATGTCGCAGGCACCATTGAAAGATAAGATCCGATAATGGAGCCGCTGATGCTGCTCATGCTCATTAAGCCGAATGTGAGCAGGCGGTTGTTGCTTAAAACCGTTAGCTGCTGGCGGATAACCGCAAGTGCTTCGGTATTTCCAAGAAACATCATTTGAATAGAGAAAAAGCTTTCTAATTTCGGCAAGCGGGAAGCCTTTGAAATCACCCATCCGATTTTATCAATCAGCCAAGGCAAAATGCCGAAATACGTTAAAATATCAAAGAATGTGACGATAAAGATAATTGGAAGAAGCGCACTAAAGAAAAAGTCTACTGTTTCATTCGCCATCACTGACGGAAAGGCAAACGCGATACCGTCACTGGCGCAAGCAATCAGCCAAGTGAAGAAATCACCGATTTTACCGATGGCCCAGCTTCCGACTTTTGTTCCCAGCATAAACCAAGTAATCAGCAATTCCAGAACAATTAACGTAATGATCGGGCGCCACTTGATTTTCTTTTTCTGCGGAGAACATAGGAATACAACTGCCATAATCACAATGAGACCGACAAGGTTTAGTAAAAAGTACATGATAGCAACTCCTATGAGGGTTATTATGGAAACAAAAAAAGCTCTTATCCTTCACAAATTCTGGAAGTGCAGAAAGTGTGAAAAATAAGAGCAAACAGAAAAGAACTTGTCCTTTTCAACTCGTTCAAATTTATTCAAACTTTCTTGTAGTCTAGTTTTTTACGGTTACTAGGTAGAAACAATCAGACCATATTACTGATCATATACAAGAATGTCTTTTTCTAAGATGATAGCAGTATTTTATCCTTTCACTTTTTGAAAATCAACCTTTTTAACTATTTTCACAATAATAAAATTTATATTCTAAAATGAGAAAATAAAGGAAAAACATGCTGGATTGCTATGCTGATATGATGTTGGCGGGATACCAGCATGTCAGTACTGATTTTTCTTCACTATTAGGTTCCAGCTCCTGGATATTTGTTGTATGATGGAAACGGGGAAACCCATACAGCAGAAAGGGAGTTTTTTTCATGATTATCCAATTCATTCGTTATAGATAATGACAGGTGTAGACAAACTGCCAGACCTGGCCAATTTTTGAGATAGGCCTAGGTTTATTTGTCTATGCCTTTTTCATTTATCCAAAAATGAATGAATGAGGTGTTTTTATCATGAAGCGAACAGTTGATTTCAGCATGTTTCGATGCCCGCTCTGCGTTTCTTCTATGGATGCGGCATCAGGGAAAAGCTTGATTTGTACAGAACGAGGACATACATTTGATCTATCTCGGCACGGCTACGTGAACTTTCTGACGAAGCCGGTCAAAACCAGTTACGGTGCTGAGCTTTTTGAAGCGAGGAGCAGGCTGATTGGAGAATGTGGTTTTTTTGACCCGCTCCATGATGCGATTGCAGAACTCATCAGTCATCCCACATCTGGTCATGAGGCATTCACCATCCTGGACAGCGGTTGCGGTGAGGGTTCTCATTTGAATGCGCTTTGCGGGTTTGATTATGCAGGGAAAGCAGCGATAGGAACCGGCATAGATCTTTCGAAAGATGGGATCTTAAAAGCTTCTAAGGCATTCAAAGATCAGATGTGGGCGGTTGCCGATGTGGCGCGTGCTCCTTTTCATGATCGCCAATTTGATGTTGTTCTGTCTATTTTTTCGCCGTCCAATTATGCAGAGTTTCATAGACTGCTGAAGAATGATGGCATGCTCGTAAAAGTAGTGCCGCGAAGCGACTATTTAATAGAATTAAGGCAATTTTTATATACTGATTCACCAAGGCGCACGTATTCCAATGTGGCAGCTGTTGAGCGTTTTGCAGCAAATGCAGCACACAGCCGTCCTGTCAGGCTGCGCTATGTTAAAACGCTTGACCAGCAGGCGATCCACTGGCTTCTCAAGATGACGCCGCTTGCCTGGTCGGCGCCGAAAGATCGAGTCAGCCTCCTGAAAGAGATGAAATCAGCCGATATTACGGTTGATGTTGATATCCTAATAGGAATGAAATGAATGGCAGAGGAAAGCTCCGAAAAAAGGAGCTTTCCTTTTTTAATCGGAATAGTTGGCCCACGCTTCTCGTACATATGGAAAGGGGACGGAAACAGCCGATGCGGACAGGTTTATGTAAACGCTTTCTAGTTCGCGGAAACGGGGGATGTGTGTGTGGAACTGATCATCATTCTATTGGCGTTAGGTTTGCTGATGTTTACGGCGTATCGGGGATTTTCTGTCATATTGTTTGCGCCGATTTGCGCGTTATTCGCGGTGCTGCTGACAGATCCAAGCCATGTGCTTCCTTTTTTTTCATCAATTTTTATGGAGAAGATGGCGGGTTTTATTAAGCTGTATTTCCCAGTGTTTTTGCTCGGTGCCATTTTTGGAAAGGTCGTTGAAATGGCCGGGCTTGCGGCATCAATCGCGAAAACAATTGTCCGGCTTGTCGGGGCAAAAAGAGCGATACTTGCCATTGTGCTGATGGGTGCTGTCTTGACGTACAGCGGTGTCAGCCTGTTTGTTGTCGTATTTGCCGTATATCCTTTTGCGAAAAACATGTTCCAAGAAGCAAATATACCGAAACGCCTCATCCCGGGAACGATTGCTTTAGGGGCTTTTACGTTTACGATGGACGCACTTCCGGGAACGCCGCAAATCCAAAATGTCATTCCGACGTCGTTTTTCAAAACAGACATTTATGCCGCCCCTTGGCTGGGCTTGATGGGCGCAGTGATTGTGCTGGCAGCTGGGATGCTCTATTTGGAATCAAGGCGGAAAAAAGCGCAGGCATCTGGCGAAGGCTATGGCGGTTTTGATTCGCAGAATGCTCCTGCTCCTGAATCGATTGAGTCCGCGGCTGAACCGGACAAAAGCCCGATTCGGCACGCGCTTGCCTTTGTCCCGCTTATTCTCGTCGGTGCAGTGAATAAATATTTCACCATTTACCTGCCAAAGTGGTATCCGAATGGATTTGATTTTTCTTCCATAGGATTAAAGGAGTTCGGCAGGCTTGATATTTCTTCAGCGGCTGCTATTTGGTCGGTGGAGATTGCTTTAGTGATTGGCATCATCACAACGATTTTATTTGATTGGAGAAGTGTGTTTGCCCAAATGAAGGAAGGGCTGAATGAAGGGATCGGCGGCGCCTTGCTGGCATCTATGAATACGGGTGCCGAGTACGGGTTCGGCGGCATTATCGCCGCGCTGCCGGGGTTTCATAAGCTGAGCAGCGGAATTTCACATACTTTTACCGATCCGCTTGTCAATGGCGCCGTTACAACAACTGCGCTGGCGGGAATCACCGGCTCGGCTTCAGGAGGAATGGGCATTGCGTTAAGCGCGATGTCAGAACAATACTTACATGCGATTCAGGCTTACAATATTCCGCCAGAGGTGATGCATCGGGTCATTTCAATGGCATCAGGCGGGATGGATACACTGCCGCATAATGGCGCCGTTATCACGCTTCTGGCCGTGACGGGTTTGACCCACCGGCAATCCTATCGCGATATTTTTGCGATCACGCTCATTAAAACGGCTGCCGTATTTGCTGTGATCGCGATTTACAGCCTGACTGGTCTAGTGTAGAAGAAAACGAAAGGGGCATCAATATGGGAAAAGTGCTGTCATCAAGCAAGGAAGCTGCGAAACTGATTCATGATGGGGATACGCTGATCGCGGGAGGGTTTGGGCTGTGCGGCATCCCTGAACAGCTCATTTTGTCTATAAGAGATCGGGGAGTAAAGGATTTGACCGTTGTCAGCAATAACTGCGGAGTCGATGACTGGGGGCTTGGTTTGCTTCTGGCTAACAAGCAAATCAAGAAAATGATCGCTTCCTATGTTGGTGAAAATAAAATTTTTGAGCGGCAGTTTTTAAGCGGAGAGCTTGAGGTCGAGCTTGTTCCCCAAGGAACGCTCGCTGAGAGAATTCGTGCAGGCGGTGCAGGCATACCGGGATTTTATACGGCGACAGGCGTCGGCACCTCCATAGCCGAGGGAAAGGAACATAAAACATTCGGCGGCCGGACTTATGTGCTGGAGCGAGGCATTACCGGCGATGTGGCGATCGTCAAAGCGTGGAAAGCGGACACCATGGGCAATTTGGTTTTTAGGAAAACGGCGAGAAATTTCAATCCCATTGCCGCCATGGCAGGCAAGATCACGATTGCCGAGGCGGAAGAAATCGTGGAAGCAGGAGAGCTCGATCCAGATCACATCCATACGCCGGGAATTTACGTACAGCATGTCGTGCTTGGCGCGAGCCAAGAAAAACGGATAGAAAAACGAACAGTTCAGCAAGCATCGGGAAAGGGTGAGGCCAAGTGAAGAAAGCGAGAAAACGAATGGTCAAACGGGCTGTACAAGAAATCAAGGACGGCATGAATGTGAATCTCGGGATTGGCATGCCGACGCTTGTCGCAAATGAGATACCCGACGGCGTTCACGTCATGCTTCAGTCGGAAAACGGCTTGCTCGGAATTGGCCCCTATCCTCTGGAAGGAACGGAAGACGCGGATTTGATCAATGCGGGAAAGGAAACGATCACTGAAGTGACCGGCGCCTCTTATTTTGACAGCGCTGAGTCATTCGCGATGATAAGAGGCGGGCATATCGATTTGGCTATTCTTGGTGGAATGGAGGTTTCGGAGCAGGGTGATTTGGCCAATTGGATGATCCCGGGCAAAATGGTAAAAGGGATGGGCGGCGCTATGGATCTCGTCAACGGGGCGAAACGGATCGTTGTCATCATGGAGCACGTCAATAAGCATGGTGAATCAAAGGTGAAAAAAACATGCTCCCTTCCGCTGACAGGCCAGAAAGTCGTACACAGGCTGATTACGGATTTGGCTGTATTTGATTTTGTGAACGGTCGCATGACACTGACGGAGCTTCAGGATGGTGTCACAATTGAAGAGGTTTATGAAAAAACAGAAGCTGATTTCGCTGTAAGCCAGTCTGTACTCAATTCTTAATGGGAAGGTGTTTGACATGAGAAAACAAGTCGCCTTGGTGACAGGGGCTGCCGGCGGAATCGGATTCGAAATGGCAAGAGAATTCGCCCGTGAAGGCGCCAGCGTCATCGTTTCAGACCTCCGTCCGGAAGCATGTGAAAAAGCAGTCTCCAAGCTTGCAGAAGAAGGCTTTGACGCGGCGGCCATTCCGTATGATGTGACAAAGGAAGCGCAAGTTGCTGATACGGTGAACGTCATTCAAAAACGATACGGCCGCTTGGATATTCTGGTGAACAATGCCGGTATTCAGCACGTCGCTCCGATTGAAGAGTTTCCGACAGACACCTTTGAACAGCTGATCAAGGTCATGCTGACGGCCCCCTTTATTGCAATGAAGCATGTTTTTCCGATCATGAAAAAACAGCAGTTTGGCAGAATCATTAATATTGCGTCTGTTAATGGATTAGTGGGCTTTGCAGGGAAATCCGCTTATAATAGCGCCAAGCACGGCGTCATTGGACTCACAAAAGTAGGGGCGCTGGAAGGCGCGCCCCACGACATAACAGTCAATGCGCTCTGTCCGGGTTATGTCGATACCCAGCTTGTACGCAATCAGCTTAGCGATCTATCGAAAACTAGAAATGTCCCTTACGACTCTGTACTTGAACAAGTCATTTTTCCGCTTGTGCCGCAAAAGCGACTGCTTTCCGTCAAGGAAATTGCGGATTATGCCGTGTTTTTGGCAAGCGAGAAGGCGAAGGGCGTCACTGGGCAGGCTGTCGTCCTTGATGGGGGCTACACCGCACAGTGACATAAAAAAACACACTTGCTCCGCTAGGGATCAAGTGTGTTTTTTCTTTGCTTATTTCCAAACATCATTAGCGATCTTAACCACATGGCGGAGCTTCGCCCATTGCTGTTCTTCAGTCAGCTTGTTGCCTTCCTCAGTTGAAGCAAATCCGCATTGAGGGCTGAGGCAAAGCTGGTCTAAGCTTACATAACGGGACGCTTCTTCGATACGGCGTTTCACGTCATCCGGATTTTCAAGCTCACCGAATTTAGATGTCACTAAGCCAAGAACAAGCTGAAGATCAGACCGTTTTACGTAACGGAGCGGCTCAAATCCGCCTGAGCGTGAATCATCATACTCTAAGAAAAGTCCGTCAAGATTCAAGCCGTCAAAAATGGTTTCGGCTGCTGCGTCATAGCCGCCTTCCGCTGTCCAAGTGGACTGGAAGTTGCCGCGGCAAATATGCATGGTTACCGTCAAGTCATCCGGGCGGTCTGCAATCGCGTCGTTAATGGATTTCGCAAACAGCTGGCGAAGCTCGTCAGGCGTTGTTCCGAACGCTTCGATTTGTTTTAAGCCTTTTTCAGATAAGAAAACGGCCCACGCTGTATCATCAAGCTGAAGGTAGCGGCAGCCTCTGTCATAAAACGCTTGAATCGCTTTTTTATATGCTTTGGATACATCATGCTGGAAAAGGTGATAATCTTTTTTATACGCATCCTTTTCCAGTTTTCCGCGGAAAAACAGCATATTCGGGCTTGGAATCGTCATCTTTGGCGTCGCGTCACCGGCAATGCTATGGAGAAATGAGTAATCTTCAAGCATTGGGTGAGTTGAAAAGTCGATATCACCTGTGACTTTAATGCCGCGTGCTTTTGTCTGTACGTTATGGAATTGAATGCCTTGCTCAGGAGTAAACGGCTCAACGCCATCTAAGTTTTCCAGGAAATCAAAGTGCCACCATGCTCTGCGGAATTCACCGTCTGTCACGACGTTCAGGCCGGTTTCCTTCTGTTTTTCCACAATGCGGATGATTTCATCGTTTTCAATTTGGCGAAGCTGCTCAGCGGTCATTTCGCCGGCCGCTTTTTGCAGCCGCGCTTTTTTGACGGGCTCAGATCTTAGCAGGCTTCCGACTTGATCCGCGCGAAACGGCGGTTTTTTTCTTTGAAGTGATTTTTGTTCTGCGGGTGTTGTTTGTTGTGACATGTTGTCCATTCCTTCTTTCCATTCAAATATAAAAAAGCTCTTCCTTTGGATAAGGAAGAGCTTGCGTGACAATCTCAACCTTATCTTCAAGAGCAATCATTGCTCTAAAGGATTTAGCACCATTCTGTTAAACAGCGGTTGCCGGGTATCGCAGGGCCAGTCCCTCCACCTCTCTTGATAAGGAAAACCTTTTTATGAAATTTTCTGATAGTATCTATTATTCACACATTTTCTATTTCTGTCAATGATAGATTATCTCCACACATCGTTGGCGATGTCGATGACATGGCGAAGCTTGGCCCATTGCTGTTCCTCTGTCAAAAGGTTGCCTTCTTCTGTAGAGGCGAAACCGCACTGCGGGCTGAGGCACAGCTGGTCCAAGCTGACAAAACGCGCCGCTTCATTGATACGGCGTTTCACATCCTCAGGATTTTCAAGCTCGCCGTATTTCGATGTGATCAAGCCAAGCACGATTTGCAGATCCTTGCGTTTCACAAAACGGAGCGGATCGAAGTTTCCGGAGCGGTCATCATCGTATTCCAAGAAAAGGCCGTCAAGGTTTAAGCCGTCCAAAATCGTTTCCGCTACAGCGTCGTACCCTCCCGATGCCGCCCAGGTTGAGCGGAAGTTGCCGCGGCAAATGTGCATTGTGATCGTTAAATCGTCAGGCCGGTCTGCGACGGCATCGTTAATTGTTTTGGCAAATATGGCTGGCAATGTTTCTGGATCACCGCCGAGCGCCCGGACAACCTCTCTGCCTTTTTCCTCAAAGAAGAGAGACCATGACGTATCATCGAGCTGGAGATAACGACAGCCAGCATCATAGAAGGCTTTGATTGCTTTTTTGTATGCTTGTGCCAGATCATGAAAATATTCCTCTTGATCGTCATAAATCCCTTTATCCGCCTTTTCGCCAAAAAACAGCATATTTGGGCTGGGAATGGTCAATTTTGGCGTCGCGTTACCGGCAATCTCATGTAAAAATTGATAATCAGCGAGCGCTGGGTGGCTCGTAAAATCGAGTTTTCCCGTCACTTTGATGCTGCGCGCTTTCGTTTTTGTGTTATGGAACTGAATCCCCTCAGCCGGGATGAACGGTTCCACACCGTCAAGCCCTTCCAGGAAGTCATAATGCCACCAGGAACGCCGGAATTCCCCGTCTGTTACCACATCGAGACCGATTTCTTTTTGTTTTTCCACGATGCGGGTGATCTCTTGATTTTCGATATCACGAAGCTGTTCCGCTGTCATCTCACCAGCCGCTTTTTTTTGCCGGGCTTCCTTTACCGGAACGGAACGAAGCAAACTGCCGACATGATCGGCGCGGAAAGGTGCTTTGCGTTGTTTTTCTGTTTTTTGTCCTGCAACATTCGTTTGTTGAGCCATGTTATTCGCCTCTTTTCTGAAATATTGAGCATGTAAAAAGCTCTTCCTTTGTGTAAGGAAGAGCTTGAACGATCAAATCTCCGCCTCATCTGCAAGAACACAATGTTCTTAAGGATTTAGCACCATTCTGTTTGAAACAGCGGTTGCCGGGTATCATAGGGCCAGTCCCTCCACCTCTCTTGATAAGGTATAACTTCATATTCAGATTTCAATTATCTTAATATTATTACTTTTGGATCAATTGTCAATACTTTTTAGAAAATACTTTCATTTTCATCGTTATATAAAACCATATCAAGTACGATAGCGATGGCAGTGCAAATCAGAACATCTTCCTCGTTTGCAATCTGCAAGTGATAGGAATCACCCCAGCTGAGCCACTTTTTGCTCACTGACATCCGGACATTTTCCCCGTCCGTCAGTTGGAATTCATCCCTCCATAAATCACCATCGATTTCCCAGTTAAGCCCGGAAATCACAAATTTCTGTTTGAAAAACGTTACTTTCTTCGTTACCTCACAAACTGTTTTCCCGCCAATTGAAATCTCATAGCGCGGCAATAAAGACATTAGTTTTTGTTCTATGGAAACGAGCGTTTTCCCAGATGAGTCTGTCATTTGTAATGAGTCTCCTAACGAGAAAAAACGCCCCTCCACCTTGAATGTTTCTTGTTCATCCCGGTCATAAATGTGAAATGCATCTTTAAATGAGAACATTTTTTGTTTCATAAATAACTCGATCATTGCTGAAGTCTCCTTTGGGTTTGCCTTGTATGAAATTACGGATAGGTGGCGAAAAGGTTTCAGGCTCTAAATCAAACCAATTTTAAAAGGCTGCGTGATTCAGCAGCCTTTTCGTTTGAAATATAGAATTAGGAAAGATGCATCCGGCGTTTTTGGCGGATGGCGTCAAGGTCGATTAGGTTGTTGTGATGAGGTGCGGCTGCTGGCAGAGGGCTTGTCTTTTGCGGTTTGCGGCGATTGTCCTTGCTGAAAGAAAAAAGAAGATAGCCGCATAATGCGATGATAATAAATAGGATCATATTACATACCTCCCAAAAAAAGTTTTGGTACTCTCTATTGTACGGATAAAATGCCAAAAAGTATTCAAAAAATTCTAAATCAATAAATAACAAGAAACTGTCCCTCTAAAACAGTATTACCTGATGACCTGAAAATAGTCTTGAATTACGCTGTTTGCTCTTGTTGATGATTGGTTCTATAGTTACTATCGACGATAAAATAAATTCCTTTATACAACTTTTAACCTAAGTTTACGTAATTCGAATTACCTGTTTTTGGGTGCTGTTTTCTTGCTTGTTTGGTTTATACCCTATTTTGCGGAATTGAACACAAAAAACCCAAATTACGGAGCATTTGGGCGGTACGGGTGAATTGAATTTTGGGGATTTGAATGTTTTATTTGAAGAAGCGTTTGAACATTTTTCTGATTTTTTGAAATGGGCTGGATTTCTTTTGCATGTTAAGCGGCCTGGAAATGATCCATTTTTTCAAGAGACTCTTTGCAGCGATTGCATGTTTTGTCATTGTTTTTCCTCCTCATTTGTTGATACTTGTTTTACGGAGGACGTGTTTAAAATGTTTCATTTTCACACAAAAAAGCCAGTCCTTTTTTGGACTGGCTTTTGGCATTATGCTTGCGCTTCAAACTGCTTTGCAATCTCAACGATGACATTTACGGCTTTGACCATGTTATCAACTGAGATGTATTCAAATTTGCCGTGGAAGTTTTCCCCGCCTGTAAAGATGTTTGGCGTCGGAAGCCCCATGTAGGATAGCTGTGATCCGTCGGTGCCGCCGCGGATGGGGGAAATCTTCGGTTCGATGCCGAGGTTTTCCATCGCTTGCTTGGCAATGTTGACGATTTCGATGACAGGTTCAATTTTCTCTCTCATGTTGTAGTATTGGTCGTTCATATCCAGCAGAATCCGGTCTTGCCCGTATTCGTTTTGAAGTTCTTCAACGGCACGCTTCATTGTTTCTTTTCTGTTTTGGAAATTCTCTTTGTCAAAGTCTCTGATAATGTAGTGGAGCTTTGTTTCCTCTACGTCTCCTTGAATCGACAGCAGGTGGTAGAATCCTTCATAACCTTCCGTATATTCAGGCGCTTCGTCTGCCGGCAGCAGGCTGTTCAGCTTCATCGCGATTTTCGCAGAGTTGATCATTTTTCCTTTAGCTGTTCCGGGATGTACGTTGTTGCCTTTAATCGTAATTTTTGCGGCAGCGGCATTGAAGCTTTCATATTCAAGCTCGCCGAGCGGCCCGCCGTCAACCGTGTAGGCAAAGGAAGCATTGAACCGTTTCACATCAAATTTGTGCGGCCCTCTTCCGATTTCTTCATCAGGCGTAAAGGCGACTCTGATTGTGCCGTGCTTGATTTCAGGGTGTTTGATGAGGTAATCCATGGCTGTCATGATTTCAGCGATACCGGCCTTATTGTCTGCGCCGAGAAGGGTGGTGCCGTCTGTGGTGATGAGTGTATGGCCCTTATAGCCAGACAGCTCAGGGAATTGATCAGGTGACAGGGTGACCTGCAGCTGTTCGTTAAGAACAATGTCTTTTCCATCATAGCTTTCGATGATTTGCGGATTCACGTTTTTGCCGGTAAAGTCTGTAGCGGTGTCGACGTGAGCGAGAAAGCCGATTGTCGGCACGTCTTTTTCAGTATTGGAGGGAAGAGTTGCCATGACATAGCCGTTTTCATCAATGGCTGCATCCTGCATGCCGATGGACTTCAATTCATCAACGAGCATGTTTCCTAATGTCAATTGGCCGGGTGTGGAAGGACACGTGTCAACGGATTCATCGGACTGTGTGTCGACTTTTACATATGTAGTAAACCGTTCAATGATTTCTTCTTTCATTTCCAATCATCTCCTTTGTCTTATTTTAGCATGACGGGATGAGAGATTTCTATTGCACAATACCGTTTCGAATGGCAAATACGACTGCCTGTGTCCGGTCTTGGGCATTGCATTTTTGCAGGATGCGGTGCACGTGGGTTTTCACAGTGCTTTCACTGACGAAAAGCTTTTCAGCAATATCCTCATTTCTCAGTCCGTAGGCCATTTGCTGAAGAACCTCAAGCTCTCTTTTGGTGAACGGCTCTGCCAGTTCTTCGGCATGAGTTTGCTGTTTCGCCCGAAATGTCTCACTGATGATTTTAGCAGCTGTGACTGTACGGAAAATCGCCTCGCCTCTCGCCGCAGCGCGAATCGCATCTATCAGCTCTTCAGGAAGTGTATCCTTCAGCAGATAGCCGACTGCGCCCGCACGGATGCCTTCAAATACGAATTCTTCCGTGTCAAAGGTGGTTAAAATGACTATCTTTGTATCTGGAAGTGCGGACATAATGTCTTTCGCCGCTTCGATGCCTGAGCAATGCGGCATCTGGACATCCATGAGGATGACATCGGGTTTTGTTTGTTTTGCGAGTGCTATAATATCCTGACCGTCGCCGGCCTCGCCAGAAACCGTCATATCCGGCTGTGCGTTGATGATGTAGCGGAAGCCTTCACGCACAAGCGGCTGATCATCGGCAAGCGCGACGCGTATGTTATCTTTGTTCATCTTTTTGCTCCTTATGCGTTGTCATGAGCGGCAATGACAGCTCAATTTTCAGGCCGCTCGGCTGTACGGCACTGAAAGTAAGGGAACCGCCTGCTTTTTCTGCGCGCTCTTTCATTCCTGTCAGGCCAAATCCATAAGTAAGGCTGCCGGTGAATTGTCCGTCGTCGGTGATTGTGACATAGAGATGGGACTTGTCATTAGAAATGACGGCCGCCGCATGAGAAGCGTCAGCGTGACGAATGATATTGGTCAGCGCTTCCTGCAAGATGCGGTAGATCGTTTCGCTCACGTTTGGAGGCCAAGACTCTTCTGACAGTCCGGCAGTATCTAAAGAAACGTGCAAGCCGCTCCGTTCCTCCACTTGATGAATGAGCCCCCGCAAAGCGGTAAGCCCCACCATCGATTCACTACGGCCCATTTGGTGAACGACAGACCGCACTTCTTGAAGACATTCCCTGGCGACACTCAGTACATTTTGAATGACTTTTTCTGAATCCTCCTTGCTGCTTTTAAGGATATAGGGAAGGGATTGAAGCTGAACAATCACAGAAGTCAGCTCGTGACCGATGCTGTCATGAATGTCGCGGGCAATTCTTGTACGTTCCTCAAGGACCGCGTACCTTAATGAAAGAACAGAAGCCTCCTGCAGCTCTGCATGCGCTTTCTGGAGTTCTTTATGAGCATGTTCCAGCTGCACATGCATTTTTGCCAATTCAGCATGATTCCGTTCAGCCTCCCTTCTCGCTTCTCGTCTGAAACGCATGGAGGAGAAGAGGACGTACAGCCCGAGCATGATCGAGATGTTGCTAATGATGGTATTCAAGCTTCCCCCTTGTGAGGATAGGAGTAATATGTTGCCTCCAATTAAACATGCTGTGAAGATCAAGGATAGCCGTGAAGGGAGTCTAAAGGCGGCATATATCATTAAAAATACAATCAAAAAATAGGCGGCACTCTGCTCTTGGCCGGAAACAGCCCAAAAGAAATCGGTCAGGAGCCAAAGTCCGATGAATATGCTCAAACTAACAGCAGCGGATGCCACATAGGGAATGATCCAAATGAATGCTAAGTATACCGCAAATACAAATGCTAACAAAATGGGATCAGCCTTAGTTGGATGAGATAAAAATTGTATGCAATTCAAAATGAGAATAAGGCTCGGCACAAGCTTCTTGTAGTAATGCCGAGCCGGAGATTGTCCGTTCATGCTGGTCCTTCTTTCGGTTATTGAATGGATACTTTGCCGGCGGTCAGCCGTCTGTATGCTTTGTAAAGCATGATGTTACGGGCTGTAATGGTGCCTAGGGGAACGAAGAACATAGAATGAATAATGGCAATAAACATCTCGTTGCTCTCAGGCAGCCATGTTCTCGCGGCTATGCGCAAAGAAAGTATCACTAGAATGAGGATAACACTCCCAAGTGAGCCGCGTGAAGTGACCTTTCCTGTTTCCGGGTGAATCCGCACATTTACCATCTTCCCAATGCCAAACCCGCAGGCCAGCCCGATCAGTAATAAAATGCCGCTGATCGCCACATGTAATACGGAATGAAAATACGCCGGCTGAAACGATGCTGATACGCCCCATAAGAGCAGCAGCGGAATGATCAGCAACTTCCCGGGCTTTACCGTTCTTTCTCGATACATCGATAAAATAATAAGAATCAATACAATAAAAATATAAGGGCTCATCGCCATGTCATCAAATCCTTTCTGCATTAAGCATAGCGAAAATAGGAAAGAAAAACGTCAACCGGCAGATTGATTTTTCAGCTGCTATACTTGTTCACGCTGCATAAAGGTATGAAAATGCTGATAATATATGAAAAAACTATTAATAAACGATTAAACTTCTTAAAAATGGATGTGGACCGGTTTTAAACACTATATAATGAAAACAGGTCATTTTTTAGGAGGGTTACATCATGGCAATACTTGTTACTGGCGGGGCCGGGTACATTGGCAGCCACACATGTGTTGAATTATTGAACAGCGGATACGAGATTGTTGTTCTTGATAATCTGTCCAACAGTTCGGCTGAGGCGCTGAACCGTGTCAAGGAGATTACGGGAAAAGATTTAACGTTCTACGAAGCAGATTTATTGGACCGGGAAGCGGTAGATGCGGTTTTTGCTGAAAATGAAATCGAAGCTGTGATTCATTTTGCAGGGTTAAAAGCAGTCGGTGAATCTGTGGCGATTCCGCTCAAATATTATCATAACAATCTGACAGGAACGTTTATTTTATGCGAGGCCATGGAGAAATTCGGCGTCAAGAAAATCGTATTCAGTTCATCTGCGACAGTGTACGGCGTTCCGGAAACATCGCCGATTACGGAAGACTTTCCATTAGGCGCGACAAATCCTTATGGGCAGACGAAGCTCATGCTTGAACAAATATTGCGTGATTTGCATACAGCCGACAATGAGTGGAGCGTTGCGCTGCTTCGTTACTTTAACCCGTTCGGCGCGCATCCAAGCGGACGGATCGGTGAAGACCCGAACGGAATCCCAAATAACCTTATGCCGTATGTGGCACAGGTAGCAGTCGGGAAGCTCGAGCAATTAAGCGTATTCGGAAATGACTATCCGACAAAAGACGGGACAGGCGTACGTGATTATATTCACGTCGTTGATCTCGCAGAAGGCCACGTTAAGGCGTTGGAAAAAGTATTGAACTCTACAGGAGCCGATGCATACAACCTTGGAACAGGCACAGGCTACAGCGTGCTTGAAATGGTCAAAGCCTTTGAAAAAGTGTCAGGGAAAGAGGTTCCGTACCGTTTTGCGGACCGCCGTCCGGGAGACATCGCCACATGCTTTGCAGATCCTGCGAAAGCCAAGCGGGAACTGGGCTGGGAAGCGAAACGCGGCCTTGAGGAAATGTGTGCTGATTCCTGGAGATGGCAGTCTTCTAATGTGAATGGGTATAAGAGTGCGGAATAAGAATGGAGGCCTTCTCAATAGAGAAGGCCTTTAAAGAACAAGGGTGCCTGAACAGGCACCCTTTTTAGCTGTTATTTGATTTTCACAATAACATCATTACTGAATTTTAGTTTCCAAGTGCCTTTTGCATAAGCTTCCTTGTCAACTTCAAATGCTTTTACACCTGTTACTTTAATATTAGGATTTAGATCACTCAAAATTTTAGAGTTATCAACTTTTGTCTCAGTTGCATAGTTTACAGAAGCATCAATATCAGAATCATAAGAAGTACCATCAGCATCAACTAATTTAACAGTTGGAATTGAAAAAGAGCTAATCGGTTTTTTAGATACGTTTTTAATTGTATATTGAACAGCTACAATAGTACCTCCCTCAGATGCTTTCTTTTCAACATATTGAGTACCGACAGTATCTCTGTCCTCTACCTTCGTAACTGTCACTTCAGTTTTTTCAGTTTTTACAGTATCACCGATATTGTATGTTTTTTCAGTTTCTGCTTTGCTGCTGCTTGATGTTTTGGAAGTGGCTTCTGAACCGCCTCCGCCAATCATATTACCGATAATAATGATGACAACAACTGCGAGAATAAACGTAATGATTTTATGTCGCATAAAAAAGTTACGTTGATCCTTACCGCAGTTAGGACATTTTTTTACACCCTTTGCAATTTCTTGACCGCAAGCTTTACAGGGTACTAGTTTTCCTGCCATTATATTTCCTCCTATGTAATAAAATGTACGAAACATATGTACTATAATGCCTATATTATTTCACTTAGTCAATATAAAATTATGAATTTCTCATAATTATTATCATTTATAGTTAAATTTACTTGTAAAATATATGCTTTTTTTCTTATCGGTTATATCTGTTCTTTTTTAATAGATAAATCATTTTTTCTTCCAGCTTATCTGATGAAAACTCCGCAAATACCCCTTGAACCAATTCGAACCGTCCCTTATAATGCTAATATTGGAAAGTGAAAAGGATATGATAAAAACAGTGGTTTTCTAGGGTTCCGCAATGCAAATTGGACTGTGACCGAGAGAAAACACATAGCAGCTTGGCTGTTATGACACGGTGGGATAAAAGCCCAGGAGTTTCTGCTCTTTTTCGAGAGCGTTCTCCTGGGTTTTTTTATTTGCTAGAACAGAACATTGAAAAGGAGTGTTTTCGTGATGAAAAAGAGAATGCTGGATGTACTTATGCTTGTGATTGGCGCTTTTTTCTTCGCGCTTGCGGTTAATTTATTTGCGATTCCCAATGATCTTGGGGAAGGCGGAGTCACTGGGATTACGCTGATATTGTATTATCTGTTTCAATGGTCTCCTGGTGTCACGAACTTTATCTTAAATGCGTTTTTGCTTTTAATCGGCTACAAGTTTCTGGATGGAAAAACAACGGTTTATACGATCATTGCGGTTGCGGCAAATTCGCTTTTTCTTCATCTGACACATGGGTGGAGCATTCCGTCTGATGAATTGATCATTAATACGATTTTCGCAGGTGTATTTGCGGGAGTCGGGATCGGCATGATTATCCGGGTCGGCGGGACGACAGCCGGTTCCGCGATTCTGGCCAGAATTGCTAATAAATATTTAGACTGGAATATCAGCTATGCACTCTTGTTTTTTGATTTAATCGTAGTATTCAGCTCTTATTTTATTATTGGTGCAGAAAAAATGATGTTTACGATCGTGATGCTGTATATCGGTACCAAAGTGATGGACTTCATCATTGAAGGTTTGAATACGAAAAAAGCCATTACGGTCATTTCAGAAAATAAGAGTGAGATTGCAGAGCAGGTAAATACCTTGATGGATCGGGGCGTGACGATTTTATCAGGGAAGGGAAATTATACGGGCCAGTCAAAAGAGATTTTGTATATCGTCATTAACAAACAGGAGCTGTCTATGCTGAAAAAAATCATTAGAAGCTGCGACAAAAAAGCGTTTGTAATCGTTCATGACGTACGCGATGTGTTTGGCGAAGGGTTTGTGGATATATCTAAATAAAGGAAAATCCCTCTGTACTTGAAGCAGAGGGATTTATTCATTTAGAACGGATATTTGCGGTATTGCTTCTGTATCGAAATCCATTTCGTCACGGTAAATTCCTCGACGACCCACGGATTGCCGAAGCGGCCGACACCGCTTGCTTTGTTTCCGCCAAAGGCAATATTCGGCGAATCATTGACGGACTGGTCGTTGACATGGGTCATGCCGCTGTCAATTTGCAGGGCGAACTTTTCGCCTTTTTCTAAATCAGAAGTGAAAACCGCAGAGCTGAGGCCGTATTCAGTATCATTTGCCATGTCAATCGCTTCCTGGTCGCTGCCAGCTTTAATAATGGTTGCGATTGGGGCAAACAGCTCCGTTTGGGCAATTTTGCTGTTGTTGTCCGCACCGACAAAGACGTACGGCGTCAGCACGTTTCCGACGCGTTTTCCTTCAACCGCAAGCTCAATGCCGTCTGCCTTTGCCTGCTCAATGATCTCCAGCGCTTTCTCGATTTGGCGCTCGTTGATCAGCGGGCCGACAACGGTTTTCGGATCGGTTTGATCGCCGTACGGAAGCTGTTTGACACGGGCGGTGAATTTTTCTACAAACTCATCGTATACATCTTGATGAACGATGATCCTGTTGATAATCATACAGATTTGTCCCTGGTGAATAAATTTTCCGAAAATCGCGGCATCCACAGCACGATCGACATCCGCATCTGAAAGAACGGCAAATGGATTGTTGCCGCCGAGCTCAAGTGCCATTCGTTTGAAGGCACGCCCGGCGATTTCACCGATGTGGCGCCCGACTGCTGTTGATCCTGTAAAGCTGATTAATCTCGGGATTGGATTGGTGAGCATGCCGTCCCCGATTTCCTTTACATCCGTCAGCATGACGTTAAGGACACCGGCAGGAAGACCGGCGTGTTCAAACGCTTTCGCAATGATGGTCCCGCCGGAAATAGCAGTTTGGATATCAGGCTTGTGAACAACACTGTTACCCAGCGCAATTGCGGGCGCAATGGATCTCATAGATAAATTCATTGGAAAATTAAATGGAGAAATCGATGAAATGACACCTAGCGGAAGGCGGTAAATCTTATTGGTTTTCCCTTCAATGTCGGATGGCACCTCTTTGACGCCGCCTAATTCACCAGTATACGTCATGGCTTCATCTAAAATCGCAATCGTTTGTTCCAGCTCGATTGTTGATTTAATGATCGTTCCGCCAGTTTCGCGGGCAATCATCAAAATGATGTCATCACGGTTTTCCTGTAAATAGCCGCGCGCTTTTTGCAGGACGGCTTTTCGGTCTTCCGTCGTGCTCTTGGCCCACTCTTTTTGGGCTTTCTTTGCAATGTCAAACGCATCCTCCAGCTGTTTGCCCGTTGCCAAAGATGCTGCTGTGATCACAGACTGGTCATACGGATTCAAAATGTCCTCCGTACGTCCGCTTTCTCCCCCAGTCCATTTTCCGTTGATAAAACTTTTGTTTAACGTTTCGAAACTCATAAGATGGCCCTCCTTTGGTCCTGCATGTCTTCTTCTATTTCCGCTGAAGCCAATATGTAAACGAATGAGGTTTCCCTTTCAGTTTCTCGTCTATCTATACCGGATATACTCTTTTTTAGTGGAGAACATGTGTGTTTCGCCTTATACTGAATATACAGATCCTTACATAAGAGAGGAGACTCTATGAAATCGCTGCTGGCTATTTATCCCGGTTCGATTGTGTCTGAGGAGCTTTGCATAAGGGAAGGCTGTCTATGTTTTTTTGATGAGAGCAATCAGAGATATATCTCCATTCCGAAAACAGAGATCAGTGAAAAAGAAGTATTGGTGCTGCAGGCATTTTTGACGCCTGCGGATGAGGGCAATCAAATGTCTATGAAATCACCTGAGGAAAACAAGTGGTTTTCGTTCCTTTTTTCCAGAGGGGAATTGCCGGCGTACATAAAGAAACGGACGAGATTTGTTCACTTTCATTTGTTCGGCAAAATAGAAAGGACGTCCTTTACGGAAGCGGTTCGCCATTTTTGGCCGGTGTCTTTTGTGATTGTGTGGATCCATGAGGACAGAGGCGTGATTGTCGAGCAGGAAAGTGAAGCGGCGGCGGAGAAGGGCGAACTGGAATCGCTCGCAAAGGTTCTTGAAAGTGATTTCTACTTCAGTGTCCGTTTTTACGCCGGAAGATTTTACGAGCCGGATGAGTGTCTGCGAAAACATTATGCTCGTGAACAGGCGTATTTCCTGTTTGCTGAAAAACGGCTGCCTCAGGTGCAGAGTGTGACCTTTGAGATGATCTTTCCTTTTCTATTATTAGAAACAGAAAAAGAAAAACTGGAAACGCTGCTCTCTGAAGAAGCTGAGCTTTTATTTGGAAGTGAAGCTGAGCTAAGGAAGACCATTAAGCTGTTTATTGAAAACAACTCAAACGTCACATTAACAGCGAAAAAGCTGCATCTGCATCGCAACAGCCTGCAATATCGGATTGATAAATTTATTGAGCGGTCAGGGATAGATATCAAATCGTACAAAGGCGCGCTTCTTGCCTATTTTATCTGCCTGCAAAATGAAAGTTCAGAATAAATTGGAAATATGCACGAAAAATGGCTGGGTGATTTTATGAACGCTGCCCATTTTAGCGAGAGGGAATTGCTGTTACACTTAATATAAGAAAGCGTTTACAATGACAAAGGGGGATGTTAGATGGCTGAATTGCGGATGGAGCATATTTATAAATTTTATGATCAAAAGGAACCGGCGGTTGATGACTTTAACCTTCATATTGCCGATAAGGAATTTATCGTATTCGTCGGCCCGTCCGGCTGCGGGAAATCAACGACGCTGCGAATGGTCGCAGGACTTGAAGAAATTTCGAAAGGCGATTTTTATATTGAAGGAAAACGGGTCAATGATGTAGCGCCAAAGGACAGGGATATCGCGATGGTATTTCAGAACTACGCGCTCTATCCGCATATGACGGTCTACGATAATATCGCGTTCGGGCTCAAGCTTCGGAAAATGCCGAAGCCTGAAATCAAAAAAAGAGTCGAAGAAGCCGCTAAAATTCTCGGGCTGGAGGAATATTTGCACCGTAAACCGAAAGCGCTGTCAGGCGGACAGAGACAGCGGGTTGCGCTGGGCCGGGCAATCGTGCGGGATGCAAAGGTGTTCCTGATGGATGAGCCTTTGTCAAACCTGGACGCGAAGCTGAGGGTGCAAATGCGGGCGGAAATCATTAAGCTCCACCAGAGACTGCAGACTACTACGATTTATGTGACACATGACCAGACAGAAGCGCTAACGATGGCGACACGGATCGTAGTCATGAAAGATGGGAAAATTCAGCAGATCGGGACGCCGAAGGATGTATACGAGTTCCCTGAAAACGTCTTTGTCGGCGGGTTTATCGGATCACCAGCGATGAACTTTTTCAAAGGGAAGCTCACGGATGGCTTAATCAAAATCGGTTCTGCGGCATTAACCGTCCCGGAAGGAAAAATGAAAGTGCTGCGTGAAAAAGGCTACATCGGCAAAGAGGTCATCTTCGGCATCCGTCCTGAGGATATACATGATGAATTGATTGTCGTGGAATCATATAAGAACTCTTCGATTAAGGCCAAAATCAATGTTGCAGAGCTGCTCGGTTCTGAAATCATGATTTATTCGCAGATCGACAACCAAGACTTTATTGCGCGGATCGACGCCCGCCTCGATATTCAATCGGGCGATGAGCTGACGGTCGCATTTGATATGAATAAAGGTCATTTCTTTGACAGTGAGACAGAAGTGAGAATCCGATAAGATCAAAAAACCGGACATGGAGACATGTCCGGTTTTTTGCTATTGAAAATTTCAGAATCAAACCGATGAAAAAGGAGGAAGAAATAGACAGAAAGCAGGAGAACGATGAAACGATTGTTTTTAAGCATCTTTCTTTTGGGCAGCTGTTTGGCTCTTGCGGCTTGCGCTGATCAAGAAGCGAATGCAGAGCAGCCGATGCCAAAAGCGGAACAAAAGAAACCGGAAAAAAAGGCAGTACAAGTTCAGAAAAAAGAAGACGATACATCCGCATGGATCAAAACAGAGAAACCGGCAAAGCTGCCGATTTTGATGTACCACAGCATTTCTTCAGGAAACAGCCTCCGTGTGCCAAAGAAAGAATTCGAGGCGCATATGAAGTGGCTTCATGTTAACGGCTATCAGACATTAACGCCGAAAGAGGCATATCTCATGCTGACGCAGGATAAAAAACCGAGTGAGAAGTGCGTGCTGATCACATTTGATGACGGGTACACCGACAATTATCAAGATGCGTATCCGGTGCTGAAAAAATACGGGATGAAGGCAACGATTTTTATGATCGGCAAATCGATCGGACATAAGCACCATCTGACAGAGGACCAAATGAAGGAAATGGCACAGCACGGCGTATCGATTGAAAGCCATACGATTGACCACCTTGAGCTGAACGGATTAACGCCTCAACAGCAGCAAAGCGAGATGGCGGATTCGAAAAAGCTGTTCGACAACATGTTTCATCAGCAAACCACCATCATCAGCTATCCGGTAGGGCGCTACAATGAGGAGACGCTGAAGGCCGCTGAAAAAACAGGCTATCAAATGGGCGTGACGACAGAACCAGGCGCGGCTTCAAGAGACCAGGGAATGTATGCCCTCCATCGTGTGCGCGTGTCCCCAGGCATGTCAGGCTCGGCTTTTGGTGCGTACATCGAATCAATGAAATAAAAAAAGGCGGCGTTTAATCGCCGCCCCCTCCGCCGCCACAGCCGGAATCGCTGAAACCTCCGTCACTGCTACATCCATCATGGTGTGAGCCGTTGTCTGAATAACCGAAATACCCGCTGTCCGCCTGCTGGCGGCTTTTATTTTCCGATGGCTGCGGCTGAATGACTGAAAGAAAAACAATAATAGATATAAACAATAAGATGATCACAATCACTTCGCGTCACTCCCTTTTTTCACCATATCTGTTATACGGATGAAACGCTGACCGGTTTCATTTCAAAGTGATTGATTCTTTCAGGCGGTCTCTGAGCCAGCGCTTTAGCACCCCATGTCCTTTGTTTGACAATAAAGTGCCGACACGCCAATACATAGGGGGATGAGGAGCGAACTGAAAATCAATCAATCTGAAAAACCAGCTTTTATCACGGGTGAGAGAGTCAATTTGAAGCTCGTCTTCACCGGCTTCAGAGCTGTAGGCACTTTGTTTCTGTATGTCCTCATCCTGCTGAACCGCCAAGATTTTCAAGGCTTCAGCCATTTGTTTGTAACCGCCCTCCAGCAAGGATGCGCCAAGGTTGTCAGCACGCACCTCCATCCATTGTGAACAAAAGGATTGATAGAGCTGGAATAGGATAATGATTGCCATAATGAAAGCCCAAAGCGCAATTTTGTGGGCCTCGGGATGGGTGATATGCTGCTCAAACAAGAGGAAAATCCCAACGACAGCTCCAAGATATAGAAAACGCAAAAGCTGTGATGACAGAACGTCACGTTTTTTGATATGAATTGCCTCATGGGCCAGAATGCCTTCGATGACACGCTGTGGAAGTGTTAGTGTGGCGCTTGTCAGGATGACCATTGACCTCCCGACATTCATGCCTACTGCCATTCCGTTGTAATCATCACTCTCCGTTTCGTATATGCGGACATGGGAAATGCCGGCCGATCGGAAAATCATATCGGCCGCTGCCTGTACATGCGGATGATGACAAGGCTTGGCGTCCATCGCTGCCCGCAACACACGGTCTGACATATACATGTTGAATACCCAATATAGGATTACGGCAACAGCCATGACCCATGGAGAGGCGTGTGATGCGTATAACGCGAGCACCAATAAGGCGTAAGCGGATACCCCTTTTACGCTGGCGGCAAAATAAAGCTTCCCGAGCAGCCGCTTCACATTTTTTCTATGATAAAACGGCAAAACAGAAATCACATTGTCCACATTGTTTTTTGCATCTGTGTATTCCTGAAGAATTGTTTTCCATTTTTGCGGTTTCTTCACCGTCAGAAACAGTGTTTCGCCGGGAAGAGACAGTTTAATGACTTGCTGAAAGCTTGTTGTCAAATCTAAACGTGATGAATACATCGTCAGAAGCGGATGGAGCTTTAAGAGATCAGCTGTTGATTCAAGCTGAATGTCCTTCAAATCGGAAAGCGGGTATGTACGGGTTTCATAGTGTGAGCTGATATGCAATTTTTCTAAGGCTGCTGAATAAAAAACCTTTACGCTGAAAACATTCAGTATACGCTTCACCAGTGCCCCTCCGCCGGAGATCATGCCGAGAAGGATCACATATTTGAGAGGGCTTGGGTCAGGTCCATAGATGAAAAAAATAACAGCCCCTGCAAACACAATGGCGGTCAGCGTAATGTCTGACAGGAGACGTGTTTTGTTTCTGGCCAGCTCGATTTCCTGCCAGTCTCCCGAAGGTTTTTCCACACGCTCTGAAACAATGAGATCCATTGCGGTCCAATAGCAGTAGAACATTGTCGCGAGTGAGACAATGCCGTCCATGAATGAGAGATGAGAGAAGATGTAAACTGCAGCGCCGACCCATAGAACAATATCAATCCAGAAGTCTATGGCCGGAATGAGTTTTGCAGCTAGGGCTGATATCAAATAAAATCCCAGCCCGAGAAGCATAAAGAGAAATAGATGAGTTCCCATAGGCATGCCAGATTCCTTTCTATCTAGTATTTCCAACTATTACTATAGCATGGGATGGGAACTTGCAAAAATATGGACATGCAAAAAAGCAAGCTCTTTCGTTTGACGAAGAACTTGCTTGCGGGGATCAATAAAACTGGTGCAGCAGCAATAAGGTTAAGGATACTGTGATCGCTCCCCCGATGCGGGTAGATACCTGGGCGAACGGCATCAACTCAAGCCTTTCAGCGGCGCTTAAAATGGCAACGTCACCCGTACCGCCTTGTCCAGAATGGCACGCATTGATAATGGCGGTTTCAATCGGATACATGTTCAGCCATTTTCCAGTGAAGAAGCCAACGGCCATCATGGTCACAACGACAGACAGAATCGTAATAATATTACTGAGGTTAAAAGCGGCGACAAGCTTGTCCCACGGCGTCATGGATACCCCAATCGCAAAGAGAAGCGGGTAGGTCACAGCTGTTGAAAAAAAGCGGGACACTCCAAACGCGCCATTTTCAATTGAGGCAGGCACCAATCTGAACAGCTTGATTAGAACAGCCAGTAACAGCATGGCAACGGGTGCCGGAAAACCGAAAAAATCGTGAGCGAGCATGCCGACTAAGTATAAAGAAACAGCAAGGATACCGCCTGACGCAAATAAAGAAAGGTTGAACATTTGTTGTCCGCTTTGTGATTCCTCCAGCGCAGGGGACTCTTCTTCGGAGCGGTCCACTTTGCCGTTGCCTGTCCATTCCGGTTTTTTCTTTCCGATTCGGTTCAGCAATCCCGCTAGAATAATCGCGCACAAGCTGCCCAGCATAATCGATGGCAGAACAAGTGCAAACGCTTCCCCTTGAGAAATGGGCATGATGTCAGAATATCCGATGGACAGCGGTATAGCGCCTTCTCCTACTCCTCCAGCCATGATCGGAATGACAATGTACAGCAGGGTATGCTGAAATCCGAGTCCGAGCAATGTCCCGACAGCCAGTCCGACAATAGCGGCTGTGACAGAACCGACAATAAGCGGAATAAAGATTTTCATAAATGCTTTTACGAGTGTTTCTCTTTTCATGCCGAGGATGCTTCCAACGACAATGCAAGCGATAAACAAATATAGAAAGTTTGAGTTTTCTGTAAATTCTGTGGTGGATTTGACGATATCATTAGGCAGAAGGTGATAGTACACGACAGCGGACGGAATAAAAGTAGCTAGGATGGCCGGGCCGCCGATAGAACGAACAATCGGTATCGATTTGCCGATTTGGGCAAAGGTAAACCCGAAAAACGCCATGACGGCAATGGATGTCAAAATGTCACTTTTTACATCGTGATGCATAACAAAAACAGTGATTAATATAAACAGCAAGGCATACACAGGAAGCGGTATGATGCCTACTTTTATATTCATGGCTTTCGCAAACCAATTCTCTTTTCGAACCCCTTCGTGAATTGTATCCGTTTGCAATTGCATGTGTGTTTGAAGCTCTCCCATTGAAAAACCTCCCCTATTCTTGATGCAGTGAAATTGTTCACTATGTTAAGTATACTAAAAAATTGAAATTATTAATATATTAAAAATTTACTATTCAACTTTTCTCCTCTTACCGGTTCAAATGAAAAGAGGCATTCTGACTAAAATCGGTTTAAGACGGAATGCTGAGACTCGAGTGCTGGGGCGGGGGCAAGCATTTTGTTCGCAAGGAACGATGTGTTGATGTACGATAATAAAGGGTCATTTATCCTAGCAGCCGACATAAATAAGCAACAAAATAGACAAAAATCCGTCACATAGTGCGGGACTTTTTAGGTATTTTAGGCTTTATTTTTGAAATGAATCGTTGTAAAGTACTTAATATGAACCAGTCAGAGATTGTGTCATTTGGTCAGTCTGGCAATCTTGCCTCATATTGGCCGACTTTTTGACACATTTGTGAAATATTGAACAATATTTTTTTCGTCTATTTTGTGAATTACTGATCAAAGTCTCGGTTCTACTTGTGAAGTAGTGAGCAAATTACAGTTTTAACCGGAAATGGAGGAGAAAGCATGAGTGAATTGGTATTAGCCCGCATACAATTTGCATCAACAACGTTGTTTCACTTCTTGTTTGTGCCGATGTCTATCGGGCTTGTGTTTATGGTTGCGTTGATGGAGACTCTTTATCTTGTAAAGAAAAATGAGCTGTATCTCAAAATGGCAAAGTTTTGGGGACACTTATTCTTAATAAATTTCGCAGTCGGTGTTGTAACGGGGATTTTGCAAGAATTCCAGTTTGGACTGAACTGGTCTGATTACTCCCGTTTTGTCGGAGATGTATTTGGCGCTCCCCTTGCGATTGAAGCATTATTGGCGTTTTTCATGGAATCTATTTTTATCGGATTATGGATTTTTGGCTGGGACCGCCTGCCGAAGAAAATTCACGCTCTCTGCATATGGCTCGTATCATTCGGAACGATCATGTCATCTTTCTGGATTTTAACAGCAAACTCCTTTATGCAGGAGCCGGTCGGCTTTACGATCAAAAACGGCCGCGCGGAAATGAATGATTTTGGCGCGTTGATTACAAACCCTCAGCTTTGGGTTGAATTCCCGCACGTTATTTTCGGTGCGCTTGCCACTGGAGCTTTCTTTATTGCCGGAGTGAGTGCTTTTAAACTGCTGAAGAAAAAAGAAGTGCCGTTCTTTAAGCAATCTTTTAAACTCGCAATGATCGTCGGCCTTTGTGCCGGTCTTGGCGTCGGCCTTAGCGGACACATGCAGGCTGAGCACTTGATGGAATCACAGCCGATGAAAATGGCTGCAAGTGAAGGCCTATGGGAAGACAGCGGTGACCCTGCTGCTTGGACCGCTTTTGCGACGATCGATACAAAAAATGAAAAAAGCTCAAATGAAATCAAAGTTCCTTATGCCTTGAGCTACTTGGCTTATCAGAAATTCAGCGGAAGTGTCAAAGGGATGAAAACCCTTCAGGCTGAGTACGAAAAAATATACGGTAAAGGCGACTACATTCCGCCAGTGAAAACGACATTTTGGAGCTTCCGCATCATGGTAGGAGCAGGTGTTGTCATGATTCTTGCTGCGTTAGGCGGCCTTTGGTTAAACCGCCGCAAAAAGCTTGAAAACAGCAAATGGTATTTGCGCATCATGATCGCGTTGATTTCCTTCCCGTTTCTTGCGAACTCCGCGGGCTGGATTATGACAGAAATCGGACGTCAGCCTTGGACGGTTATGGGGTTAATGACAACCGCTCAATCTGTGTCGCCTAACGTAACAGCGGGTTCCTTGTTATTCTCAATCATCGCATTCGGTGTGATGTACATGATTCTGGGCGCACTGCTTGTCTTCTTGTTTATCCGTGAGATTAAAAAAGGCGCGGAGCATGATAATCATCATGATGTGCCTGTATCAACAGATCCATTTAGTCAGGAGGTATACCATGGCATCTCTTCATGATCTTTGGTTTATACTCGTTGCCGTATTGTTTGTAGGTTTCTTCTTTTTGGAAGGCTTTGATTTCGGGGTCGGCATGGCGACCCGTTTTCTTGGCCATAATGAATTAGAACGCAGAGTGCTGATCAACACGATCGGGCCGTTCTGGGACGCGAATGAAGTGTGGCTTTTGACTGGCGCAGGCGCCATTTTCGCGGCATTCCCAAACTGGTATGCAACGATGCTGAGCGGTTATTACATTCCGTTTGTCATAGTGCTGCTTGCGTTAATGGGCCGCGGGGTCGCGTTTGAGTTCCGCGGCAAGGTGGATCATTTAAAATGGGTAAAGGTTTGGGACTGGGTCGTTTTCTTCGGCAGTCTGATTCCTCCGTTTGTGCTTGGTGTGCTGTTCACGACATTATTCCGCGGGATGCCGATTGATGCCGACATGAACATTCACGCACATGTATCTGATTATATCAATGTATATTCTATACTTGGCGGTGTGACGGTAACACTTCTTTGCTTCCAGCATGGATTAATGTTTATCACGCTGCGTACGATTGGTGATTTGCAAAACCGCGCCCGGAAAATGGCGCAAAAGATAATGGGTGTTGTTTTTGTAGCGGTTCTTGCCTTCGCGGCCCTTTCTGCGTATCAGACAGACATGTTTACACGCCGCGGCGAGATTACCATTCCGCTCGCTGTTTTGATTGTCATCTGCTTTATGCTCGCGGCTGTATTTATTCGTAAGAAAAAAGACGGCTGGACATTTGGGATGACAGGCGCTGGTCTGGCGCTGACCGTGGGAATGATCTTTATTTCCCTATTCCCTCGTGTAATGGTCAGCTCGCTTCATAGCGCATACGATTTAACAGTAGCTAACGCTTCTTCCGGAGATTATTCGCTTAAAGTCATGTCAATTGCAGCATTAACGCTATTGCCGTTCGTCATCGGCAGCCAGATCTGGAGCTATTATGTCTTCCGGAAGCGCGTCAGCCATAAGGAGCCTATGACTTATTAATGGGAAAAGACCTGTTTCGATATAAAGGAATGAAGCGGATTCTCACCTTGATTACTTGTTTAACGATGATTCAGACAGCCGCCATTATTATGCAGGCAGAGTGGCTGAGTGAGGCCGTAACCGGACTGTTCAACGGGAAGGGCATTACCTCCCTTTTTCCGATGATCGGCTTTTTCCTCATCGCTTTTATCGCCCGGCACGGGGTGACGGTGGCGCGACAGAAAATCGTCTATCAATACGCCGCCCGGACAGGAGCAGATTTGAGGAAAAGTTTTCTTGATCAGCTGTTCCGATTAGGCCCCCGCTTTGCAAAGAAAGAGGGGACGGGGCAAATGGTGACGCTGGCGATGGAAGGCATCAGCCAGTTCCGCCGCTACCTGGAGCTGTTTCTGCCGAAAATGGTCAGCATGGCGATTGTGCCTGCGGCAGTTGTCATTTATGTGTTTTTTCAGGATCGGACATCAGCGGTCATTTTAGTCGCTGCTATGCCGATTCTGATCATCTTTATGATTCTTCTCGGCCTTGTCGCGCAGAGAAAAGCGGATCGTCAGTGGAAATCCTATCAGAGACTTTCCAATCATTTTGTTGATTCTCTTCGCGGGCTGGAGACATTGCGTTTCCTAGGTTTGAGCAAGTCACACAGCAAAAATATTTTCTATGTGAGTGAGCGGTATCGCAAGGCAACGATGAGCACACTCCGGGTGGCGTTTTTGTCATCATTCGCCCTCGATTTTTTCACGATGCTGTCGGTGGCGACAGTCGCAGTATTTCTGGGCCTGCGCCTCATTGACGGCGATATTTTGCTTGGCCCCGCTTTAACAGCGCTTATTCTGGCGCCTGAGTATTTTTTGCCGGTGCGGGAAGTGGGGAATGATTATCATGCAACGCTGAACGGCCAGGAAGCAGGAAAAACCATTCAAGAGATTTTGTCGCAGCCTGGTTTTAAAGAAGAGACGCCGCTTCAGCTCGAAGCTTGGTCCGATCAGGATGAGCTGAAGCTGTCAGGCGTGTCAGTCGGCCGTTCGGTGTCTGATATTCATCTCTCATTCAAAGGCAAGAAAAAAATCGGCATTATCGGTGCAAGCGGCGCCGGAAAATCAACATTAATTGATATTCTCGGCGGATTTTTAGAGCCGGATGGCGGGATGATTGAGGTTAATGGTACAAGCCGGTCCCATTTGCAGGACGGCAGCTGGCAGAAGAACCTTCTTTACATTCCCCAGCATCCGTACATTTTTGATGATACGCTTGGCAACAACATTCGCTTCTACCATCCAAGCGCTTCGGCAGAGGATACAACACGTGCTGCTGCGGCAGCTGGACTGGAGGAGCTGGTGGATAGCCTTCCTCAAGGATTAGAGGGACGGATCGGGGAAGGCGGCCGGGCGCTCAGCGGCGGCCAGGCACAGCGTGTCGCGCTGGCCCGCGCCTTTTTGGGAAACCGTCTGATCCTGCTGCTGGATGAGCCGACCGCCCATCTTGATATCGAAACAGAATATGAAATAAAAGAAACGATGCTGGATTTATTTGAGGATAAGCTCGTCTTTCTCGCGACTCACCGCCTTCACTGGATGCTCGATATGGACGAAATTATCGTGCTTGACGGGGGCAGGGTTGCGGAAATCGGGACTCACAATGAACTGCTGGAGAAAAACGGTGTGTATACCAAACTCGTGAAGGCACAACTGGGGGAAAGAGCATGAAGAAAGAAGAATGGATTTTGCCGTATATCAAGCAAAATGCCCGCCTGTTCGTTCTGGTTATCTTTTTGGGTGCGGTGACGATTTTTTCTGCTGCTTTTCTCATGTTCACCTCAGGTTTTTTGATTTCTAAAGCGGCGACAAGGCCGGAAAACATTCTGCTCATTTATGTGCCGATTGTCGCTGTGCGCACCTTTGGGATTGCGCGCTCTGTGTCGCGATATGTGGAACGGCTCGTCGGCCATCACATCATTTTGAAAATCGTATCTGACATGCGCGTCCGCCTTTACAATATGCTTGAGCCGGGTGCTTTGATGCCGCGTTCCCGTTTTCGCACGGGGGATATGCTCGGCATTTTGTCTGAGGATATTGAGCATTTGCAGGATGCTTTCTTAAAAACGATTTTTCCTGCGATCTCAGCCTTGCTCCTGTATGCTGTGTCAGTGATAGCGCTCGGCTTCTTCTCTTGGCCGTTTGCCATATTGCTTGCGCTGTATTTGTTTGTTCTTGTTGTATTGTTTCCGGTTGTGTCTTTGCTCGTGACGAGAGCGAAGAATGCGAAGCTGAAAAGCGGACGGAATGTGCTGTACAGCCGTCTGACAGATGCTGTGATGGGTGTCAGCGACTGGATGTTCAGCGGACGCCGGCATGCTTTTATTGATGCTTATGAAAAAGAGGAACGTGATTGGTTTGAGCTTGAACGGAAAAAACAACGCTTTACAAGATGGCGGGACTTTGCTGCGCAATGCCTTGTCGCTGGCCTTATTTTGCTGATGCTGTTTTGGACAGCGGGACAGCAAGCGGACGGCGAGCTCGCTAAAACGATGATTGCCGCTTTTGTGCTAGTGGTGTTTCCGTTGACGGAAGCCTTTTTGCCGCTTTCGGATGCCTTAGGCGAAGTGCCGGGCTATCAGGATTCTATCAGACGCATGAACAATGTGGCTCCTCAGCCGGAGGCGTCACAAACTGAATCAGGGGATCAAATTCTCGATCTTCAAGATGTCACCTTGGCCTTTCGTGATGTGACGTTTTCTTATGACAACAGCAGCCAAGTGCTGCACAACTTTTCCTTTACGCTGCGCCAAGGAGAAAAAATGGCGCTGCTCGGCCGAAGCGGCTCTGGGAAATCAACATCGCTTGCATTAATCGAAGGCGCCTTGAAACCGGACTCCGGTTCTGTGACGTTAAACGGAGTGGAGACAGCGCTGTTAAAGGATCAGATTGCGGATGCGGTGGCCGTGTTAAATCAAAAACCGCACCTGTTTGATACAAGCATTTTGAACAACATCAGGCTCGGAAACGGAGAAGCAAGCGACGAGGATGTGCGCCGCGCCGCAAAGCAGGTCAAGCTGCATGACTACATTGAGTCATTGCCTGACGGATATCATACCTCTGTACAAGAAACCGGCATCCGTTTTTCCGGTGGAGAGCGCCAGCGGATCGCACTTGCGAGGATTTTGCTGCAGGATACACCGATCATCATCCTCGATGAGCCAACAGTCGGCCTCGATCCTATTACCGAACGTGAATTGATGGAAACGGTGTTTGAGGTGCTGAAAGGAAAAACGATTTTATGGATTACACACCATCTCGCGGGAGTGGAAGCAGCCGATAAAATCGTATTTCTCGAAAACGGCAAAACAGAAATGGAAGGAACCCATGAGGAGCTGCTGGCGGCAAACGAACGATATCGCCGCCTGTATCACCTTGATGTTCCTGTAAAATAAAAGACAGCCCTAAAAGGCTGTCTTTTTTGTTTGAAAAAGAAAAGGGACAGGAAAAATAGGAAAAGAAAGCAGAGGAGGGATAGAGATGAATGTTCCATTTTGGACGGAAGAGCATGTAAGGGCCACGCTTCCTGAAAGAGATGCGGAGAGCCATAAAGGCACGTACGGTACGGCTTTGCTGCTGGCTGGAAGTGACGACATGCCGGGAGCAGCGCTGCTTGCAGGGCTTGGGGCCATGCGGAGCGGTCTCGGCAAGCTTGTCATCGGTACATCAGAAAGCGTAATCCCGCTAATTGTTCCTGTTTTGCCCGAGGCGACCTATTGGCGTGACGGCTGGAAAAAGGCGGCGGATGCTCAGCTTGAAGAGACGTACCGAGCCATTGCCATCGGATCGGGCCTTCCGCAAACGGAAAGCGTACAGCAGGCAGTCGATCATGTGCTTACGGCTGATTGTCCTGTTATTTTGGATGCCGGAGCGCTGGCGAAGCGCACATATCCGAAACGGGAGGCCCCCGTCATCCTCACGCCGCACCCGGGCGAGTTTTCCCGAATGACAGGGGTGCCCGTGAACGAATTGCAGAAAAAAAGAGCGGAATATGCAAAGGAATGGGCGGCTCAGCTACAGACTGTCATTGTGTTAAAAGGAAACCAAACCGTCATCGCGTTTCCTGATGGAGACTGCTGGCTCAATCCAACCGGAAACGGGGCGCTCGCCAAGGGCGGAACCGGTGACACGCTGACGGGCATGATATTGGGGATGCTCTGCTGCCATGAAGATCCAAAGCACGCCATATTAAACGCGGTCTATTTGCATGGTGCGTGCGCCGAGCTCTGGACGGACGAGCACTCCGCTCATACGTTGCTCGCTCATGAGCTATCTGACATCCTGCCCCGCGTGTGGAAACGATTTGAATGATAAAAAAGCTGTCTTCAGAGAGAAGACAGCTTTTCTTGATACCCCGCCCGTTTTTTCAGACGCGGTTTCATTAATACATAGTAAAGCACAGAAGGCACGGCCAAGCCGATAATCCATGCGATGTCTCCGCCGCCAAACATTTTGGCAAGCGGTCCGATGTAAAAGCTTGTGTTGATAAACGGAATTTCCAGCAAGATAGACAGAACGAACGCAATTGTGGTGATCCAATTGACCTTTCCATAAGGCCCGTTTACGTCGAACATGGCTTTGACTTGATACTTTCCGTGGCGAACGAAGTAGTAATCGACTAAATTGATTGCCGTCCACGGAATTAAGAAATAACTGATGAAAAAGATAAAATTCAAAAACAGCTCCATAAAATTGCTCTGTCCCAGTAGGCTTAAGACTGTGCCGACAAGCGTGACACCCAGGATCATGATGATTCTGACTTTGGGCGTGACTTTTAATTTCAGAAACGGCTCCAGCGTTGTTGTCGTGGACATGAAGGCCCCATACAGGTTAAAAACATTGATTGCCATTTGCCCAAATAACACAATGATCAGCATAATAAACGAGAAGGGACCGAACAATTGGACAATCTGGCTGCCTGAGTTTGCCGTAAAGTCAGGAAGTGAGGTTGTCAGCAATGCGCCGAGCAGCATCATCCAGATGGAGCTGACAGATGTACCTGCATAGCTGTACCAAAATGTTTTTGAAGCCGGTGTTTTAACTGGCAGATATCTTGAATAATCGGCAACATACGGCGCGTAGGCAAGCTGCCACGTCGCAACTGCGCTGACTGCCACCAAGAAAATTGGCAGATCAATCGCTCCGGGAATCCAACTGCCTGCTGGAATCGGCAATTGAAAAATGAGAATCGTTGCAGCAAAAAATACAGCAAAAGAGGTCCAAGAAAGGATTTTTTGCATTTTGTGAATCAAATCATGGCCGAAAATGGTGAGTAAAAAACATACGGCGCTTAAGCCTATAATGCTCCATGATCCCGGGATGGGAACAAAGCTGCTTAAGGTTCCGGCCGCCAGAATCGTACTGCTTGCGAAGAAACCAAGGTAGATAAACATGACTAAGAAGAGGGGAAGAATCGCTCCGATTACGCCGAATTGGGCACGGCTTTGAATCATTTGCGGGATGCCTAGCTGAGGGCCTTGCGCGGAATGAGACGCCATAAATATGGCACCGATTAAGGTTCCGCAAATAATAGCGGCAACACTCCAAAACAGATTAAGTCCCATTGCAACGGGAATCGTGCCGGTCACTAACGTGGTGATATGCATATTAGCCCCGAACCATACGGGAAATAAATCTTTCGCTTTACCATGTCTTTCTTCATTCGGAATATATTCAATCGTTCGCCTTTCTACTTTCAATGCATCGTCCTCCATATTGGATGTTTTTTTGAAATCGACATAAAGTCATAGCTTAACAGACTATAAGAGGGTTTACAAATAAGGATATGCAGCCAAACGGCCGGGAAGCCTGATCTGTCAATGGCTGAAAAGAATTGTAAAAAAGATGAACGCTTTTGAATCCGGTGTCGTCTCATAAGGCAGAAAAACAAAAAAGGGGGGATCACGGTCATTGGATACACATGAAGAACAGCGGCTGATCCAGCAGGCGAAAGAGGGAAACGACGAGGCGTTTACAGCCCTTTTCCACTATCACTATTCTTTCTTATATAAATACTTGTTAAAGCTTTCCCTTCACCCCGATCTCAGCGAGGAACTTGTTCAGGAAACCTTTCTGAAAGGGTACATCCATTTAAGAAGCTTTCAGGGCCGTTCAAAATTCTCCACATGGCTGATCTCCATTGCATCGCGGCTCTATCTCGATCACCAGAAAAAGAGAAAGAGAGAATGGAAACGGAATCAGACAGTTACGGAGGAAACAATCCGCAAGATCAAGTGGGACGTGTCGGCGAAAGGGGCAGAGTGGAGCGAAACGCTCGATCTGTTTTCAAAGCTGGACCCTAAACTGCGCACACCGGTTTTATTAAGGCATTACTACGGCTATACCTACGCTGAAATCGGGGTGATGCTTCAAATCAAAGAAGGCACTGTAAAGTCCAGAGTTCATAAAGGGCTCCAGCAAATCAGAAAGGAGTGGGATGATGAATAAAGAAAAGCTTTCTGATCATTTAAAGTCAGAATGGAAAAAAATTGATCAAACAGCCAATCCCTCTATACCGAATCAAAAAGAACTGCTTCACCAGCTGTCACAAATGAAAGCTGAATACAGAAAAAAACTTCTTCAAGAGATCATTTTATTTGTATTCTGCGCGCTGATGGTTGTGAGTGCTGCAATCTTAGCTTTCACTCAAGCTCCTGCTGTGTTTATTGTGCTTCAGGTTTGTGTGCTTGCGGTGCTGCCGATTTTGATTGCGGCTGAGAAAAAAAGGCATCTCGGCGAATGCGAGGTGAAACGCGGATGACACAAACAGAAATTATCATAACGGTTGCGGCTTGTCTCATCGTATTGGCGCAGGGAATCTTTTTATTTATTGATGCGAAAAAACGTAATCACATGGCATGGGTTTGGGGGATTGTCGGATTGATTCAAGCACCGATGCCTCTGATTTGTTATTACTTTTTTGTCATTAGGCCGGATCGGAAGAAAAGGGGGATCAAGCAATGAATATTTCTTGGGAAATGATTTTGCCGCTGATTGTATTACAGCTGGCTTTGGCGGTGTTTGCCCTTATCAGCTGTATAAAAGAAGAGCGGACGAACGGGCCAAAGTGGATGTGGGCTGCAATCATCGTATGTATCAATATTATCGGGCCGATTTTATTTTTCACCGTCGGCAGAAAGCAAAGGTAAGCCGATATGCTGTCTATTGAATCATTATGCAAATCGTACAGGCATCATGAAGCTGTAAAGAATATCAGTTTTCACGTGAATGAAAACGAGTGTGTCGCGCTATTAGGTCCCAATGGAGCCGGCAAAACCACGACTCTGCAAATGCTGGCCGGTCTGCTTTCGCCAACCTCCGGAAACATTAAGCTGTTAGGAGAAAAAAAGCCGGATCGGCGTTTGATTGGGTACCTCCCGCAGTATCCAGCTTTTTATTCCTGGATGACCGCAAATGAATTTTTGACATTTGCGGGGAGACTGTCCGGCCTTTCGAAGAGAAAATGCCAAGAGGAAATCGGCGAGATGCTGGAATTTGTGGGTTTGCATGAAGCGGCGCACAAAAAGATCGGGGGCTATTCAGGAGGCATGAAACAAAGACTCGGTCTGGCACAGGCACTGCTCCATAAACCGAAGTTTTTGATATTGGATGAACCGGTGTCTGCGCTTGATCCGACAGGACGGTTCGAGGTGCTGGACATGATGCGGGAGCTGAAAAAGCATATGGCCGTTCTGTTTTCTACACATGTTTTGCACGATGCAGAACAGGTGTGTGATCAAGTGGTGATTATGAAAAACGGTGAGATTTCATGGAAAGGCGAGTTACAGGAGCTGAAACAACAGCAGCAAACGAACGTTTTTACCCTTTCAGTGAAAGAGAAGCTGGAAGGTTGGCTTGAAGAGAAGCCTTACGTCTCAGCTATTGTCTATAAGAATCCGTCCCAAGCGGTTTTCGAGCTGCCTGATATACACGCTGGCCGGTCATTATTAAGTGACTGTATCCGAAAGGGATTGACCGTCACCCGCTTTGAACAGAAAACGGAGTCTCTAGAAGACGTCTATCTAAAGGTGGTGCACGCATGAAGGTGATGATGGCGCTATTGCAGAAGGAGTGGCTGGAAGGATGGAAAAGCGGCAAGCTGATTTGGCTGCCGATTGCGATGATGATCGTCGGGCTGACACAGCCGCTGACCATTTATTATATGCCGGAAATCATCGCACATGGAGGGAACCTTCCTGACGGCATGAAAATCAGTTTTACGATGCCCTCCGGGTCTGAAGTGATGGTCAGCACGCTTTCTCAATTCAACACGCTTGGCATGGCTCTGGTCATCTTTAGCGTGATGGGCAGTGTAGCCAATGAAAGAAATCAAGGGGTAACAGCGCTGATTATGTCGCGGCCTGTGACGGCAGCCCATTATATCGTGAGTAAATGGCTCATCCAAAGCGTGATCGGCATTATGTCGTTTGCAGCTGGATACGGGCTTGCTTACTATTACGTCCGGCTGCTGTTTGAGGACGCATCATTCAGCCGCTTTGCCGCAAGCCTTGGCCTTTACGCGCTTTGGGTGATATTTATTGTGACCGCCGGCCTTGCCGGAAGTACGATATTCCGGTCTGTCGGAGCAGCTGCGGCTTGCGGGATCGGGCTCACAGCAGCCGTTTCCTTTGCTGTTTCATTATTTCCAGATGGTGCGAAGTGGCTTCCGGCTGAGATTTGCAAGCAGGCGGAGCATATCCTTCTTCATGGAGAGCGGGCAGATTTTTTCGGATGGTCACTCACTTTCTCCATTCTGTGCATCATGCTTCTGGCCGTGTTTTCTGTGTGGCGCTTCCGGCGGTATGAAAGCTATTAATTGATCATGTTACGTTTTTGCGCGAGCATCACAAAAAAGGCGGCAAATGCCAGAGACCCGGCTCCATAAAAAACTCCCGCAAGCCCGACAAGCTGTGCGATTTTTCCGGCAAGAAGGGGCCCGAGGAAGATGCCTAGCGCATAAAATGATTGATAAAACCCCATCACTGACATTTTTAAACGGGCAGAACTGATTTCGACGACATGGCTTAGCAGCAGAGGAAAAACGAAGCCGAGCGCCAGTCCGATACAGGCGTGTGTGATGCAAACCGTGAACAATGCAGCTGAAAAAGGAACGTATAGCAAACAGACCCCGGTGACAGCGAAACTAATGAGCATCACGAAGTAAGCGATACGGCTTGTAAAGCGCAGAAGCACAAAGCTTAATGTGGCGGCTGCGTGTGGGAGGAAAAAGGCGCTCATCACCCAAAGAAGCTCCGCGTCGCCCATTCCGAGCTGATTCATGTAAAGCGGCGTAAAACCAAACACTGTGATAAATAATACGGCATGGGCCGTCATAGACAGGATGGTGAAAAGCTTCAGCTTTGGCAGCCGCAATGTATCTTTGATGTACTGATTGACACGAATGGTGCCACGGTTTGCGGGAGGAGCAGACGGATCCTGAATAAAGCAGCAGATCACCAGACCTGCGGCAGAAGCTGCCAGCGCCATCCAAAAAGGAACCTGCCTCCCTAAATGGGCTGCGGCGAGCCCGCAGAACACAATGCTGGCAAACTGAGGCATGACGGTAAAAAACTGCATGATGCCCATTGCTTTTGATGCATTGCCATTGTTGAAATAATGTGCGTATAAAATGGTCGCCATCACCCACGTAGAAGCAGTGATTCCCGCGAAAAGCCGGGCGGCCAGCACGAAGAAGAAAGAATCAAACATCAGAAAAAGCAGGCTGCTGAGGACGGAAAAGCCGAACCCGGCAATTAACAATTGCTTGCGCAAGGAAAACAGGATGTCTGACAAAAGGCCGAGCGGGAATCGCAGAAGGATTTGCGTGACCCCGTAGCTGCCGAGAATGATGCCGATTGCGCCATATGAAAAGTGCAGATCCTCCAAATACAGACTGAATACAGGAACGTAAATATAGCCTGAAAACCAGAAACAAAATACCATGCATAAAAAAACGGCGTGATCTAAGGCGCCGATTGTTTTTTTCTGAGGAATCAAGTCCTGCTGTAATTCCATCGTATCTCTCCACCCCTTTCCTTCCAGTACAACACAATTGTTGAAAGCGTTTCTATAGAAAAATAAAAAAACAGGGCTTCAAAAAAAGCCCTGTTCGCTGTTGTTAATACGGATCAGATGGATGGCTCTCCTGTTCAGCCTGCTTTGCAGCCTGTTCCGTTTCAGTTGTGCCGATCGGCCCGTTGCTGTTGTTTTCGGAAACCTTTTTTAGCCCTTCTGCTACACGTTTTCCGTAGTCAGGATCAGCTTTTGTGAAATTCTCAATCATTTGATCCTGAATTTCTTTTCGGCACGTAGAAAGCGTATTCACCAAATTCGTAATCAATTCGTTCCGCTCAAATTCAGTAAATCTCCGGTACGTTTCTCCAGCCTGTCCGAAGTTGTTTGTTCTGTCAATCGCTTCACGCTTTACATCACCTTCGACATGCGGCGTATGGTCTTTTCCGTCCTGCTTCGCTTCCTTCAGCCCGCCCATAATGGATGGCTCATAGTTGACGTGCGGGTTTTGTCCTTCTGCTCTATCGACCCGATATTGCATCTGCCCGCCTTCCTGGTTGGTGGCGACATGCTTTTTCGGCGAGTTGATCGGAAGCTGCAGGTAATTTGCGCCTACACGGTAGCGCTGCGTATCAGAGTAGGCAAACGTACGCCCCTGGAGCAATTTGTCGTCTGAAAAATCAAGCCCGTCGACAAGCACCCCCGTTCCAAATGAAGCTTGCTCCACTTCCGCATGGTAGTTTTCCGGATTTTTGTTCAGAACCAATTTGCCGATCGGTTTCCATGGAAAATCGTCTTTATACCACAGTTTTGTCGGATCAAGAGGATCAAAGTCCAGTTCAGGATGCTCATCATCGCTCATGATTTGTGCATACACTTCCCACTCTGGATAATCGCCATTTTCAATCGCGTCATATAAATCCTGTGTGGCATGGTTAAAGTTTTTCCCTTGAATCTCTTCTGCTTCCTTCTGTGTCAGGTTGCGGATGCCCTGCTTCGGTTCAAAATGGTATTTCACGAGAACGGCCTTGCCCTCCTCATTCACCCATTTATAGGCATGTACGCCTGAACCCTGCATTTGCCGGTAGTTGGCCGGAATGCCCCAAGGCGAAAACAAGAAGGTGATCATGTGTGTCGCTTCAGGAGATTGAGAAATGAAATCGAAGATACGTTCACCATCCTGGATGTTTGTCACTGGATCAGGCTGAAATGCGTGTACAAGATCCGGAAATTTCAGCGGGTCGCGGATAAAAAAGATTTTCAGGTTGTTTCCGACCAAATCCCAGTTTCCGTCTTCTGTATATAGCTTTACAGCAAAACCGCGCGGGTCTCTCAATGTTTCAGGCGAGTGTTTTCCATGATTCACAGTTGAAAAACGGACAAATGCCGGTGTTTTCTTGCCTTTTTCCTGAAAGAGCTTGGCCCGTGTGTATGTTGAAATCGGTTCGTCTCCGAAGCTTCCGTACGCTTCAAAATATCCATGTGCACCTGCTCCCCTGGCATGAACAACCCGCTCTGGGATGCGTTCCCGGTCGAAGTGGCTGATCTTTTCGAGAAAATCATAGTTCTCAAGTGTTGTAGGCCCTCTATTCCCGACGGTTCTCACATTCTGGTTGTCAGTAACAGGATGCCCCTGCCTATTCGTTAAGGTATCCTCTGACTCGTTTTTCCCGGATGTCTTATGAGAAAGCGCTTCCTCGCTCCCTTGGGCATTTGATTGGTGCTGCTTGTTTGGATGATCATCTTTCAATGGTTGGCCCTCCTTTTTTGAACGGTAACAATATTCCCTGAATGGAAAGATTTTAAAACAGCCGTTTTTTTTGATCTGCTTCGGGAATGGTACAATGTACAAAAATCGGTAAAAGGAGAGGTCGATTCGTGACGAGAGAAAAAAATCCGCTTCCCATCACGTTTTATCAAAAAACCGCTCTTGAGCTTGCCCCATCGCTTCTGGGCTGCCTTCTTGTAAAAGAAACAGACGAAGGCACAGCGTCAGGCTATATTGTGGAAACAGAGGCCTATATGGGGGCTGGAGACAGAGCGGCCCACAGCTTTAACAACCGCCGGACGAAGCGGACTGAGATCATGTTTGCAGAAGCTGGGCGGGTATATACATACGTGATGCACACCCATACATTGCTGAATGTCGTTGCCGCGGAAGAGGATGTTCCGCAAGCGGTATTAATCAGGGCGATTGAGCCGCATGAAGGCCAGCTGTTAATGGAGGAGAGAAGGCCGGGCAGGAGTCCGAGGGAATGGACAAACGGACCCGGAAAGCTGACGAAAGCGCTTGGCGTCACGATGAATGACTACGGACGCTGGATCACGGAACAGCCGCTTTACATCGAAAGCGGGTACACACCGGAAGCAATTTCAACCGGCCCGCGCATCGGCATTGACAACAGCGGGGAGGCACGCGATTATCCATGGCGTTTCTGGGTGACGGGAAACAGGTACGTGTCGCGTTAGCATGTTTAAGGAAGAGGCAATCAGGGGAATGGTTGAGAAAAAAGAAGGGAGAATCGGAGCTTTGAAAAAGATGATCAAAACCGTTATCAAATGGGCGCCGGTCATTTACCCGATTGTTCGAAGAATCATGAAGGACCGCAAGGCGTCTAAACAAAAGAATATGTCCGCATCTAGAACAGCCGGCTGATCCCGGCTGTTTTTTTATAGGTCAGTTTTCCCTCTAGTCCTCCGGATGTTCATTGACTTGCCATTCTCTCCATTATAGAATTTATATACATTTCGCATCCCTTCATCATCCTTTCTGCCTATTCACTGAATCCCTGCATCTACTAGTTAGGAGGTTTTTCTCATGCTTCATGGGCGACTACGTGATATTCTGCGCTTGCTGATGGCGGCTGAAGCCCCGGTGACAAGTTCGTTTTTTGCTGCGCAATTAAACGTAACGACGCGGACAGTCCGCAATGATATAAAGGAACTTCAAGGTGTGCTAAGCGGCCACGGTGCCTTTGTACAATCTGTAAGAGGCTCCGGCTACAAGCTCCGCATTGATGACGAGCAAGTATTCAGAACACTGCTGCAAGATGAATTTCAGCAAAAAAAGGGCCTGCCGGTATTGCCGGAGGAGAGAATGGCCTATCTTATGAAACGTCTGCTGCTGGCGGACAATTATCTCAAGCTCGATGAACTTGTTGAAGAACTATTTATCTCAAAATCTACACTCCAAACGGATTTAAAGGAAGTAAAGAAACGTCTGCTGCCTTACCGCATCGTCATGGAAACACGTCCGAATTACGGCTTCAAGCTGCGCGGGGACGAGGTGCAGATGAGGTACTGCATGGCGGAGTACATTGTTGATGAAAGAGAAACGGAGATAGATGTTTTAAATGAAAAGGCTGATATTTTGCCAAAAGAAGAAATTGAGATCATCCGTTCCGCCATCTTGAAAAAAATGAAAAACGACCGCATCCCTCTGTCCAACATGGGACTGAATAACCTCATTATCCATATCGCTATCGCCTGTAAACGGATCAGAACGGAAAACTATGTTTCTCTTTTCCCGAAAGATATGGATCATATCCTGCATCAAAAGGAGTACCAGGCTGCAGAAGCCATCGTAAAAGAGCTGGAATCAAAGCTTTCCGTTACGTTTCCGAAAGACGAGACGGCCTACATCACCATGCATCTCCTTGGCACAAAACGAATGACACAATCACAATGCGGAGAGGACACATTTTCAATAGAAGAGGAAACCGATCAGCTGACACTTGCCATGATCAAAGCTGTTGATCGTGAACTGAAGCTTGGCATCCTGCATGACAAAGAGCTGAAAATCGGCTTGGCACTGCATATGAAGCCGGCGATCAGCCGCAACCGATACGGCATGAATCTTCGAAATCCGATGCTGGCAGCGATCAAGGAACATTATCCACTCGCTTTTGAAGCCGGGATCATTGCCGGAATCGTGATAAAGGAACAAACGGGTATTGAGATTCATGAAAACGAAATTGGATATTTGGCTCTCCACTTTGGCGCCGCGATTGAACGAAAAAAAACAGAAAGCCCGCCGAAACGCTGTATCATTGTATGCGCATCGGGAGCCGGAAGCGCCCAGCTTCTGCGCGAAAAACTGCGTTCCCATTTCGGCAAGCGGCTCGATATTCTTGGAACGGCTGAGTATTATAGTCTTGATCAAATGTCCTACGAATCAATTGATTTTGTCATCAGCACTATTCCGATTAAAAAAGAGCTCCCTGTACCAGTACTGAAGGTTAACACCATCTTAGGCGGAACTGACTTTACAAAAATAGAATCTATTCTGAGTGATGAAAAGGAAAAAGCCAATCGCTACCTAAAAAAAGAACTCGTTTTTTTTCAGGAGGATCTGCGCTCAAAAGAAGAAGTGATTCAATTTTTAGGGCAGAAAGCGGTCGAATGCGGCTTTGCCGATGAAGAAATCATAGATTCCATTTTTGAAAGAGAAGACATGTCGCCAACGTGTTTTGGCAATCTTGTTGCCATCCCGCACCCGCTTGTTCCGCAGACGAAAACAACGTTTTGGGCCGTTTGTACGCTCAAAAAACCGATCGATTGGGAGAGTCAGCGAGTTCAATTTGTCTGTCTGCTTTGTGTCGAAAAGGAGAACAAAGCGGATTTGCAAAGCATGTATAAACTGCTTGGCAGCATTTTGGATGACCCGGCGGCGGTGAACCAGCTGATCAAATGCCGTTCATATCAAGAGCTTTCGGATGTGTTTGACCAAAAAATGCTGAGCTGACAGCCTGTATATACCTTTTTTCCGTTGCCTGCGGAAAAACCCTGAGTGTTTATGAAAGCGATTTCATAATATGATGATAGCAACAGCAGGACATTACAAAATTGATCAAACTCTAGGGGGTCTTTTACATGAATATATTACTCGTTTGTGCAGCAGGCATGTCTACTAGTTTACTGGTGAGCAAGATGGAAAAAAGTGCGCAGGAACAGGGAAAAGACTATACCATTTGGGCAGTTTCAGGCGATTCTGTACAAAATCATATCGATAAAGCGGATGTATTGCTTCTCGGTCCGCAAGTCCGTTACATGCTTCCGCAGCTCAAAAAATTAGGAGAGTCAAAGGGGGTTCCGGTAGACGTCATTAATACCGTCCATTATGGCACGTGCAATGGGGCGGAAGTGCTGAAATCAGCTGAACAGCTTGGACATGTGTCATAGAGAGGGGCGGGCTATGTGAATAAAGTCAATCAGATCTTAGAAGAAAAGGTCATGCCTATAGCGGGAAGAATTGCGGGACAGCGTCATTTGCAGGCGCTGCGTGATGGTATCATCCTCACGATGCCCCTGATTATCATCGGTTCCTTTTTCCTCATCATTGGCAACCTCCCGATCCCGGGATACGCTGAGTTTATGGCAAAAACGTTTGGCAGCTCCTGGTCTGAAAAACTGGCCTACCCAGTCGACGCGACCTTTGAAATTATGGGTCTTGTCGCCGCGTTCGGCATCGCCTACCGGCTCGCCGAGAAATACGGCGTTGATGCCTTGTCGGCCGGAGCCATTTCCCTTGCGGCATTTTTATTAGCAACACCTTATCAAGTGCCGTTTATGCCGGATGGCGCGACGAAAGAAATCATGGTTGGCGGCGGGATTCCGCTTTCGCTCATGGGAAGCAAAGGCCTGTTTGTCGCCATGATTATCGCAATGGTGTCCACAGAGATTTACCGCCTCATTATCCAGCGCAATTTAGTCTTCAAAATGCCGGATGGTGTTCCGCCGGCGGTAAGCAAGTCATTTGTCGCGTTAATCCCCGGCTTTGCCGTCATCTTCCTGATTTGGGCAGCCCGGCTGATTGTTGAAGCGACACCGTTTGAAAGCCTTCATAATATTGTAAGCGTTTTATTGGGGACTCCGCTTTCCATTCTGGGAGGAAGCCTTGGAGGAAGCCTTGTCGCCGAAGCCATCAAAATGCTTTTATGGGCCTGCGGCCTTCACGGTGCAAACATTGTCGGCGGCGTCATGGCACCGATTTGGTACGGCGCAATGGATGCCAACCGGATCGCCTTCCAAGCCGGTGAGGAGCTTCCTAAGATTTTCACCCAGCAATTTTTCGATATCTGGGTCAATATCGGCGGAAGCGGCGCCACATTGGCACTGGTTGTCACGATGTTCCTGCGCGCCCGAAGCAAACAAATGAAGCAGCTCGGGAAGCTTGCGGTCGGACCGGCCATCTTCAATATTAACGAACCGATTATATTCGGAATGCCGATCGTCATGAACCCAATGCTCTTACTTCCGTTTATCATCACACCGCTTGTCACAGTGACACTTACGTACATCGGAATGAGCACCGGCCTTGTCGCAAAACCGGCGGGTATCGCAGTGCCGTGGACCATGCCGCCGATCTTTTCAGGCTACTTGGCGACAGGAGGAAAAGTCTCAGGCGCGGTCATGCAAGCCATTAATATCGTCGTATCCTTTGTTGTCTACTACCCGTTCTTCAGAATGTGGGATAAGCAGAAGTTGAAAGAAGAAAACGATCTGGAGCTGATTCAAACGCCTGCAGCATCAGATGACAAAGAAGCGGCTCTGTAGAGAAAGGAAGTGAATCGCGTGAATGAGGAAATGGAACAAATCATTTTTCAAATCATCCTTCACGGAGGAAACGGTAGGAGCTCCGCAATGGAGGCCATTGCCGCTGCGAAAAGCGGTGACGCAGAAGAAGCGCGGAAAAAGCTTCAAGACGCTGCTGAAGAATTGTCAAAAGCCCATCATTATCAGACAGAGCTGATCCAAAATGAAGCGGGCGGAGAAAAGACGGAAATGACGCTTCTGATGGTTCATGCACAGGATCATTTAATGAATGCAATGACAGTGAAGGATATGGCTGCAGAGATCATTGAGTTATATGAAAAAATCACCGAGCAAAGGGGAGCAAGCATATGACAAAAGGATTGAAGATTGTAACGATTGGCGGAGGTTCAAGCTATACGCCCGAGCTAGTGGAAGGGTTTATTAAACGGTATGATGAGCTGCCTGTCCGTGAATTATGGCTTGTCGATATCCCCGAGGGCGAAGAAAAGCTGAATATTGTCGGCACACTCGCCAAACGGATGGTTGAAAAAGCTGGCGTCCCGATTGACATTCATCTTACGCTCGACCGGAGAAAAGCGCTGAAAGACGCAGACTTTGTCACGACCCAATTCCGCGTCGGACTTTTGCAGGCAAGAGCAAAGGATGAGCGCATTCCGCTAAAATATGGTGTAATTGGCCAGGAAACAAACGGCCCGGGAGGCCTGTTTAAAGGATTGCGCACAATTCCGGTCATCCTTGAGATCGCAAAGGACATAGAAGAGCTTTGCCCGAACGCTTGGCTTGTTAACTTCACAAACCCTGCCGGCATGGTAACAGAAGCCTTGCTTCGCTACTCCAACCTGAAGAAAGTCGTCGGTCTCTGTAATGTTCCAATCGGCATCAAAATGGGTGTAGCCAAAGCGCTTGATGTAGATGTGGACCGCGTAGAAGTCCAATTCGCCGGACTGAACCATATGGTATTTGGGCTGGATGTTTTCTTGGATGGCGTAAGTGTGAAGGAGCAAGTCATCGAGGCGATGGGCGATCCGAAAAACGCGATGACGATGAAAAATATCTCAGGCGCCGAATGGGAACCGGATTTCTTAAAAGCGCTCAATGTCATCCCTTGCGGCTATCACCGTTACTATTTCAAAACAAAAGAGATGCTGGAGCACGAACTGGAAGCATCACAAACGGAGGGCACCCGCGCTGAAGTCGTACAGAAGGTCGAAAAAGAGCTGTTCGAGCTTTATAAAGATCCGAACCTTGCGATCAAACCGCCGCAGCTGGAAAAACGGGGCGGAGCTTACTACAGTGATGCAGCATGTAACTTAATCAGCTCCATTTATAATGATAAACATGACATTCAGCCGGTGAACACGATCAATAATGGTGCAATAGCGAGTATTCCAGACGATTCCGCAGTTGAAGTGAACTGTGTGATGACGAAAACCGGCCCTAAGCCAATTGCTGTCGGCGACCTGCCGGTGTCTGTCCGTGGCCTCGTCCAGCAAATCAAATCCTTTGAACGTGTCGCGGCAGAAGCGGCAGTTACAGGTGACTACCAAACTGCACTCCTTGCCATGACGATTAACCCGCTTGTCCCGTCCGATACTGTGGCCAAACAGATTTTAGACGAAATGCTGGAGGCGCACAAAGCGTATCTGCCGCAGTTTTTCAACAAAATTGAAGCGTAAAAAAAGCCGGCCTGTAATGGGCCGGCTTTTTTCTTACTTGCTTTCAGTCAGCGCTGCGACTTCGGTCGTCCATCCGAATTCGTCTGCGACAGCGCCTTTTTGAATGCCTGTAATCGTGTCATATAGTTTTTTTGCGATTTCTCCTGTTTCACCGTTGTTGATCGAAAGTGTTTCATCCTGCCAGATCAGCTCGCCAACTGGGGAAATAACAGCTGCTGTACCTGTTCCGAAGGCTTCTTCAAGGATGCCGTCTTTATGGGCTTGGATGACCTCATCGATCGCAATTTTTCGTTCTGAAACTTGAAGGCCCCAATGCTTAAGCAAGGCGATGACTGAATTGCGCGTAATGCCTTCCAGGATGCTCCCGTTCAGCATCGGCGTTACGATTTCACCGTTGATTTTGAAGAAGATGTTCATGCTTCCGACTTCTTCGATGTATTTCTTTTCGATTCCGTCCAGCCAAAGCACTTGGGAAAATCCTTTCTCTTCGGCGACCTGCTGCGCTTTTAAGCTTGAAGCGTAGTTCCCTGCGGTTTTGGCATTTCCTGTTCCGCCTTTTACCGCACGGACAAATTCACTTTCAACAGCGATTTTGACCGGCTTAATGCCTTCTTTGTAATAAGAGCCGACCGGAGAAAGAATGATCAAGAGCTTATACGTATGAGATGCCGCAACACCAAGGAAAGGCTCGGTTGCGATGATGAACGGACGGATGTAAAGGGACGTGCCCTCCGCATTTGGAATCCAGTCTTTATCAATTGCGACAAGCTGCTTTAAGCCTTCAAGAACCTGTTCTTCATCAATTTGCGGGATGCAGAGGCGGTCGTTTGATTGATTCAGGCGTTCCATATTTTTTTCCGGTCTGAAAAGCAGAACATGGTCATCCTCTGACACGTAAGCCTTTAACCCTTCAAACACGGTTTGGCCGTAGTGATAGACCATTGCGGCCGGATCCATTGGTAAGGGTTGATAAGGAATGATTCTTGGATCGTACCAACCTTTATCTGCCGCATAGTCCATTACAAACATGTGGTCTGTAAACACTCTTCCGAACGAAAGCTGATTTGGGTCTGGTTTCGGTTTTTTTGTTGATGTCAATTCAACGCGAATCGTTTGTTTAGTCATGGTCAATCTCCCTGCTGTTAAATTGTTTATATTATCAAACTTATTTGAAAATAATTATATTCTATTGTATACCTTCAACAAATAATCGCAATAGGTTTGCTCAAATTTGTAAGAAATTCATATGAAAAAAGCAGGAGAAATTAATTCTCCTGCGTGTTCATATGCTCGAATAACCTGTCATAATCGGCGCGAGTGGCATCCCGAAGACCTTCAACACGTTCATTTGTAATCTCCTGTTTGCCTTCCTTCAAGCCGTCCAAGAAATATTGAACATATTCTTCAGATGAAATGCCCCGGTACGTCAGGCCTTGTTTATCGCGTGATTTTTGGTTTAAGCCCGTGTCCACCATAGGCGGTGCCATTTCAATCACTTCCACGCTCGTGTCGCGGAGCTGGTGTCTGAGCGTAAGCGAGAACGAGTGAAGTGCTGCTTTTGTTGCGCAGTACACCGGATAAACAGCTAACGGGTTAAACGCAAGCCCGGATGTGACCTGAACGATTGCCGCTTCAGGCTGCTTCATCAAATGAGGTGTGAAAAGGGCGGATAAATGGACAGGCGCTTGGAAATTAAGTTCAATTTCATCACCATCCACAAAAAGATCCTCTGTCCCTTTTTTAAAGTCAATTTCCTTTTGAATGCCGGCGTTGTTGACGAGAACATTCAAGTTCGGATATTCCTTTAAAGCCCATTCATACAATGCTTCCCGCTGCGAACGGTCTGCAACATCACATTGCTTTGTATGGATGTTTGGGAGCTGCTGCTTCGCTTCTGCAAGACGTGCTTCGCTGCGTCCGCAAATGATAACTTCATTGCCAATTTCCAGCAGGCGCTTGGCCAGTTCAAGCCCGATGCCAGCAGAACCCCCTGTGATTAAAACCGTATTGCCTGTCATCTTCATTGGATGTAACACCTCTTAATTAAGTTGGCTGTGATTCCTTTACTATTTCAAATCTTAGCAGGAAATATGCAGCCGCGTCCTATGAGATGCTCAGGATGAAGTGACTTTTCCGGTTTTATAAAATTCGTCAATTGCTTTATCGACATACACCCAGCCTTTCCAGCCGATGTGAATGGTGTCTTTCATGAAATACGGGTCATATTCATGCCCTGAGAAATCAGCAACCTGGAAGCCCTTCGCTCTGATTTGTTTATTTACCTTTTTGTAATAGTCAGTGCGTCCTTTTTTCGGGAAGCCCGTGTAATCGTACCATTTCCCGTTAACAGGAATGGTGACAAACATAGGCTCTGCGCCCGCATCCTTCAGGATATCGAGCATCATTTCAAAGTCGCCATATTCCGGTGACACCGCATACGATCTTCCTTTGTTTTTCCCTTTCAGCTTAGGCACTCTCGGCTTCAGCTTTTTATAGACAGGGTTGTCGATGTGAAAATCGTTAGAACCGGAGTGGCGTTTGCCTGATTGATCCGCTAGTTTATTCAATTCAGACCATGACTTATCCTTTACTGACTGCGAGATATAGCGCTTTGGCCCGGATGATTCTGTCGTTGAATAATACAGATCTTTCTTTTCCAGCATGCTGTAATACACTTTCGCCGCCGGCTTCAGCGCGTTCACTTTCCACGTCTGGCCGTTTACCATTGCTTTATACAGCTCAGAAAGAATGGCATCGTTTTGCACAGCCTTAAAGCGAAGCATGCGTTTCATCATTTTCTTTTTAATTTCAGGATCGATCTGATCGTTAAATGCCAAATCAAGCCCTTGCAGCGCAGAATAGTTCGGCGCGAAATGCTGTTCATCAGACCCGCGCTTAATAAACCATTGCGGAGACACGATGAATACGATTTTTTTGCCCTTCAGCTGATCCATATGGGCAGCGAAGTTTAAAGAATGAATCAATGACTGGGATCCGCCTTTGCCGACAAGGTATGGCGTGAATCCCTCATTGTTTACCTGAAAATAATTAGATGGGTGGAACTCGTCCAGCCGAGAAAGCTCAGAAGACCCGTAAATCGGAAGATATGTCGGATCTTTGAGCATCTGATCTTGTAAATATAGCCCTTGAAACATACTCGGATTCAAGGCTGTTGCTGACTCTTTCACACGCTTATCGGTGATGAAGCCTGTCAGCCATGAAGATGGAATTGCGATGGCGCCTGCGAATAGAATAAACGCCAAAATAATTGGACCGAAAAAACGCTTTTTCATTATTTCAACTCAGACAGCTGATTTACAATGTTGTTAGGTGTATTCCAAACGTCCCGGTCAAATTCAGTGATCGGCACTAAAATATCAAAACGGTTTTCAATCGCAAGCAGCAATTCTACTGTTCCAAAAGAATCAAGCAAACCTTCTTCAAAAATTTCAATGTCAGGATTTTCCTTTACGATGTCATCCTGGCAAACCTCTGCTAAAACGTCTAATACCTCTTGTTTAAAATCCATAGCTTTCTAATCTCCTTTAATGGTGGTGATGAAATGGTTTTCCTGAGAAAATGTAAAACCCGAAGCAAACGAAGTGGAATGTGATCACAATAGCGAGAATGGTTGTCCAGCGGTTGGACGGCAGCCATTTATATTTCTTATTCCACTTCTCGAAAAAGTTGTAACACGTCATCAGCACGGCGTGATAGAGGCCGTAAATGATATATTGCGGCGCGAGCCCGTGCCAAACCCCCATCAGCATAAACAGCAGGAAATACCCGATGTTTGAGACGGCCATACGGTTTTTGATCCACTTTTTCTTAGTCATCCAAAATACGAATCTCATAAACACATAATCTCTGAACCAAAATGACAGAGACATATGCCAGCGATTCCAAAAATCTTTAATATTTTTACTGATAAATGGTTTATTAAAGTTTTCTGGTGATTTAATGCCCATAATGTAGCTGACCCCGACGGCAAACATCGTGTAGCCGGCGAAATCAAAGAATAAATACATGCTGTAGCCGTACATGTACAGCAGGTTCCCAAGAATCTTATTGTGCGTGATTGCGGGAAGATTCATGATGAAGTACGTATTGATCGCGTAGCCGATAATAAATTTATACAGGAAACCGATGAAGATTTTATGGATTCCCGTATACAACAGGTCGGCGTATTCTTCTTTCGTCCAAGCCTTCTGTTCATCCTTGACGAACCGGCGGTATCTGTCGATCGGGCCGGAGGAAATCGTCGGGAAAAACAGGATGAAATACAGCAGGCGGTGCAATGGCAGCTGTTCTTTCAGCAGTCCGTCTCTTGCTTCCATAATCAGCTGAACGCCTTTAAAGGTTAAATATGAAATCCCTAAAAAGCTGATCAGGTTATGCGGCGGATGATGCGGCTGCGGGTGTGAAAGAAACGGCCATATTTTTGACAGAAATAAAGGCAGAATAGACGCGATAACAGCCCCGCAAAAGACAAAGCCGCTGTTCGCTTTCTGCCGGTATGCCAGATAGCCGCTGATCAGGAGCACCTGCCATATTGTAAACAGGCACAGCGCGATGACCCCGTGTAAGTCGTGCGAAAAAATTAAAGCCAATATAATGATAGATATGAACATGTTGTATGCTTGAAATCTTTTTCCGTTTAAGCCGAGAATGATCGTCGGCAGAAGAAGAATGCCAAGCAGTATAAAGAATAAAAACGAGCTGTAAGGCGTCATACAAGAACCTCTTCGCCAATGCGTTTTCGGTCAATTTTGCCGTTAGCCGTCATTTGAATGTGATCCTGATAGATAAATTTTCTTGGGATCATATATGCCGGAAGAGAAGCGGCAAGCTCTTTTTTAATAGCGCTTGTCAGCTGGAATTCCTTCTCGAACTCATGCTCCTCAGGCACAATAGCAGCGATCAGGTACTCAACTGTTCCGTTTGGCTGATAAGGAATCACGACAGCAGAACGAACGTACTGTGACTGTCTGACATGGAACTCGATTTCCTCCAGCTCCATTCGATAGCCGTGAAGTTTAATCTGAAAATCCAAACGTCCTTGGCAGAAAATCTGACCGTCTTGAATAAAGCCGGCATCGCCAGTTCGGTATGCCCACTGGCCTTCATGAGAGAAAAACGCTTTTTCCGTCAGCTCTGGCTCACCAAGGTAGCCTCGGCTTACACTCGGCCCTGCAATGACGATTTCTCCTTTTTCTCCATCAGGAAGCGGCTGTCCCTGTTCATCCATAATGAAAATGTTCATATCTGGTTTGGCGAAGCCCACTGGAAGCGATTCGCTGCGGCTGATGACGTCATCCGTAATTTCAACCGATGTGACAGCCACTGTCGCTTCAGTCGGGCCGTACGTATTAAAAATCTTCGCTTTCGGAAAACGCTCAAGCAGCGCTTTTGCCACAGAAACCGGAAGAACCTCTCCGCAGAACATAAATGTGTCCGCATGAGGCAGCAGATCCTGTGAAAAACCCGGATCCATCAGGCACATTTGCACAAAGGAAGGTGTTGATGTCCACACATTCAGCCCGGACTTCTTCAGCTCTTCAAATAAGACTTTCGGCTTATTCACAGCATCCTTTGTCACGCAATGTAAAGTCCCGCCTGATTGAAGGCACGGATATAGGTCCATGACAGACAAATCAAATGAGAACGGCGCTTGGTTTAAAAATATTTTTCCTCCGCTGACTGGAAAGTCTGCACAAATCCAGTCTGTGAAGCTTTGAAGGTTCGCAGCGGAAATCTGCACGCCTTTCGGATTTCCTGTGCTCCCGGAAGTGTAAATGATATAAAACGTTTCGTGTTCTTTGACCCATTGATCTTGGCTGACAGAGCCGCCTTCGTTTTCCAGCAGTTCTTCCGCAGAAACTGTCTGAATCTGCTGGCCGACTGCATCAATTGAGAGTCCTGCTGCATGGATCAGCAATTCTGCTCCAGAGCTTTCGATAATTTTCGCAATCCGTTCGGACGGAATAGACAGGTCAACCGGAATATAAGGATGTCCCGCTTTGACACTTCCCAAGAAGGAAACAAGCATGTGCGGCTCCATGTGGCCGTACACAAGGATAGGAGATTTCTTTTCCCCAGAAATGCGTTTTTGGATCGCGGCAGCCGCGCGGTCAGACTGCTCCCATAATTCCTGATACGTGAGCGACTGGCCTTGAGAGCGGAAGGCATCGGTTTGCGGATAAGTTTCCGCATGTGTTTGAATAGCATGTAAAAGTTTCATAGTTATTCTCTCTCCAATTAGAAATCGTTATAAATATATGAACCGGTATTCGCGGTGTGAAAACCATACATAAAAAACAAAACAAGCAGTATCATCAAATAAAAGCCTGTATGACATGTCCACTTGACAGCGGGTTTTTCATACAGCTGTTTCATTAATTGCAGCATATCAAAAATTCCCTTCCCGTTTTTTCGACAATCACATGATTATTTGACGATCAGATGCTCAAAAAGTTTCATTTTTTCCCTAATCTCCCTCAAATTAATATATCGGCGTATGTTTTTGAAAATGAATCTTTATACCTGCAAGGGCAAGAATGGAATGTTTCGAGCTGATTCATAATAAAGGAAAAGATACCTGGAGTCAAAAGATCTTTTTAACTTTTAAAAAGTGTAATGTACTTAAAAAAATTTTTCTGTACCTGTTCGTTCAAGTGAAAGCAGAAACCTAATGAAATCGGGGCGGAAGCGTATAATAAGAAAGAAAACGCCTTCTTGCGGTATCTTGTGAAATAAGGGAGAAGTCATTATGATAGATAAGGAAGCAAAAGGAGTTTTTTATTAAGCTGCCGGCTGAAAAAAGTAAGCCTTTTAATAGAAAGGAAGAGGAAGATGAACCAAACAAATAAGGGTGAGGGTCAGACAGCGCCGCAAAAAGAAAGCATGGGGCAGATCCTTTGGCAGTTAACCCGTCCTCATACGTTAACCGCATCGTTTGTGCCTGTGCTGCTCGGAACCGTTTTGGCGATGTTTTATGTGAAGGTTGATCTGCTGCTGTTTTTGGCTATGCTGTTTTCTTGCCTATGGATCCAGATCGCGACGAACTTATTTAATGAATATTATGATTTTAAACGCGGATTAGATACAGCAGAATCAGTCGGAATCGGAGGGGCCATTGTACGCCACGGAATGAAGCCTAAAACGATTTTGCAATTAGCTCTTGCCTCATACGGGATTGCCATTTTGCTCGGTGTCTATATTTGTGCCAGCAGCAGCTGGTGGCTTGCGCTGATCGGCCTTGTCGGCATGGCGATCGGCTACCTGTATACAGGCGGGCCGCTGCCGATTGCGTACACGCCGTTCGGTGAATTATTCTCAGGCATTTGCATGGGTTCGGTGTTTGTGCTGATTTCGTTTTTCATTCAGACAGATATGATCAACACGCAAAGCATTTTGATTTCCATCCCGATTGCGATTCTTGTCGGCGCGATTAACCTGTCGAACAACATTCGTGATATTGAAGAGGACAAAAAAGGCGGCCGCAAAACATTGGCGATTTTGATGGGGCATAAGGGAGCTGTTACTCTGTTAGCTGCGTCGTTTGCCGTCGCTTATATCTGGGTTGTCGGCTTGGTTATTACCGGTGCCGCAAGCCCATGGCTGTTTGTCGTCTTTTTGAGCGTGCCTAAGCCGGTTCAGGCAGTGAAGGGCTTCGTCCAAAAAGAAATGCCGATGAATATGATTGTCGCAATGAAATCAACAGCCCAAACAAATACATTTTTCGGATTCCTGCTCTCGATCGGATTATTGATCAGCTATTTCCGATAATAAAAAAGACCGCTCGTTTCGTGCGGTCTTTTTTTGTTACAATCGACCGCATTTTGTAAAAAAATTCATAGAACCTTGCAGCAGACAGGGACGTCTAGTACATGGACAGCGGATAAAGTTCCGTTAAAGGAGATGACGAAAATGGATTTATCTGTAACACATATGGACGATTTAAAAACAGTAATGGAAGATTGGAAAAATGAATTATTAGTTTATAAATTTGCGCTAGATGCGCTCGATACAAAGTTCTCAATTATCAGCCAGGAATATAACCTCATTCACGGACACAACCCGATTGAACATACAAAATCCCGTGTCAAAAGCTTTGAAAGCATCGTGAATAAGTTAATGAGAAAGGGCTGTGAGATTACGACGAAGGAAATGAAGGAGCATATTCACGACATTGCCGGCGTGCGCATCATCTGTTCCTTTATTTCTGACATTTATAACGTCGTGAATGTGTTGAAGCAGCATGAAGATTTGAGAATCGTAAAGGTAAAGGATTATATCCAGACACCCAAACCGAATGGCTATCGAAGCCTGCATTTGATCATTGAGATGCCTGTGAATTTAACGAACCGTGTGGAATACGTCAAAGCAGAAATTCAAATCCGGACAATCGCGATGGATTTCTGGGCGAGCCTTGAACATAAAATTTATTATAAATTGAACAATGACGTTCCTAAGCAATTAACAGATGAGCTGAAAGAAGCCGCGGAGATTGCCCATTACCTAGATGAGAAAATGCTGGGGATTAAGAAAGAAGTGGATTGATAACAAATGCGAAGCCTGACAGGGTTTCGCTTTTTTGCTTTGCTTGCTAGTACTTTTTATACCAGTATAAACTCACTTCTGTTTCCATGATTGAACCTGCTTTATCATGCATGAAGAAAGGGGGTAAACATGAACCATTCCATTTCATTATCGAGAGGTTTGATTTTTCTTATCGCGGTGACTAGCGGGTTTACAGTAGCTAATGTCTATATCAATCAAACATTGCTTGTCAGCATGGCAGGCACGTTTCATGTGACGCCGGCACAAGCTGGGATGATTGCTACATTGGTGCAGATTGGCTATGCGGCGGGGAACCTTCTGCTTGTTCCATTGGGAGATCTTTTTGAACGCCGCCGCTTAATTGTGAGCCTGCTATTCTTAGTGGGGGTTTGTTCGGCAGCTTCAGCGTTAGCTGTAAGCTTTCCATGGCTAGTCATCACAAATTTATTATTGGGATTCTTCACGATTATTCCTCAAATCCTTGTGCCGTTTGCGGCAGGTTTAGCAAATGACAGGAACAGAGGAAAAGTACTCGGAAACGTAGCCATCGGCTTGGTTTGCGGAATTTTAGGGGCGAGAGTGGTCAGCGGGGCGATAGATGCCCATTATGGCTGGCGCGTGATGTATTGGATTGCCTGTGCAGCAGCCGTCATCATTATGTTGATCATTCACTTCTGCTTTCCGAAAAGCAAAGGGACACATGCATTTCATTACGGAAAACTCATTTCTTCATTATTTCCGCTTTTGATCAAGGAGAAAGTGTTAAGAAAAGCATGTGTAAACCAAGGCTTCATGTTCGGCGCCTTCAGTTTATTTTGGACGACGTTAGTGTTTATGGTGAGTGAACCTCCATTCTCGTTTGGCAGCCAGAGTGCCGGAACAATCGGTTTGGTGGGAATTGGCGGGGCTTTTTCAACTCTGCTGATCGGCCGGATTATTGATCAAAAAGGAGCTGCTTTTTCCAACAAGCTTTGTATGTCTTTTACCTTATTGTCATTTGTTTTATTAATGGCAGGCCAGACTTCATTGATTGTGATTGTATTGGGCGCTTTATTCATCACCATGGGCATTCAGGCGAATCAGGTGGCGTGTCAGGCGGAGATTTTCCAATTGTCGGCTGAAATGAGAAGCAGATTGAATGGCCTCTTTATGGTCAGCACGTTTTTAGGCGGCGCCTTGGGATCGTATGCAGGAGGTGCAGTCTGGATGCTGTTTCATTGGAACGGTGTTTGTATTCTGGGGATGATCATGGTCGGTATTGCCTTCAGTTCAAGGATTACCATAAATCGTACTACTAAAAAAACGATATTGGAAGGGAGATAGAAGCTGGTGCGAACAAGTGAACGTTATAAAAAAGGGTTAGATATTCTGAAACAAATTGATGAGGAGAACTATGAAGCGATCGTGGACAATTTTAAACATTCCATCGCTCCGGACCTTGGTGTGCTTGCCGTGGAGTTTAACTATGGTCAGATTTTTTCAAGACCAGGTCTTGATCTGAAATCCAGATTATTAGCAACCGTTGCTGGATTGACTGCATTGGGCAATACCCAGCAGCTAAAATTCTATATTAACGGAGCCCTGAATGTCGGATGGACACAAGAAGAACTCATAGAAGTCATGATGCAGATGATTATTTACTCAGGTTTCCCGAATGCACTGAATACCATTCTTCCTGTGGCCGCTGAAGTATTTGCAGAACGAAACAAATAATATAAAAACCTTCTCCTTTTTATGTAGAATACTAATAGGAAATTCTATGCAGAAGGAGAGTGTGTATGTGGACAGTATGGCAGAAAAACGGAAAGAGCTAGGGGAGTTTTTAAAACTTAAAAGGGCACAGCTTTCTCCGCAAGAGTTTGGATTGCCTATGGGCACCAGAAGGAAAACAACAGGCTTGAGAAGAGAGGAATTAGCCCAGCTGTCCGGTATAGGTGTCACATGGTACACATGGCTGGAGCAGGGAAGGGATATTCGGGTATCGACACAGGTACTGGAAAGCATATCGAGAGTGCTCAAATTGAATTATGAGGAAAAGCGTCATGTCTTTCTGTTGGCTGGCCATCATGTTCCTTTAGATGATCAGGATGAAGATAATAAGAGCCTTCCTCTGGCTGTGCGGCACTTTATTGATCATTTAACCAATTGCCCTGTTTATGTGACTGACGAAAAGTGGGACGTTATTGCTTGGAACACAGCAGCTTGTGCTGTGTTCGGCAATTTTGGCCAAATGGGCAGTAAGGAAAGGAACGCCATATGGCGATGTTTCACCTCGAAGGAGTATCGGAATCTGCTTGACGACTGGGAAAGCCACGCCAAAAAACTTATCGCACAGTTTCGATCGACAGCCAGCCGTTTTCTTGGGGAAGCATGGATAAAAGAGCTGATCGATGAGTTAACTGAAAGAAGCCCCGAATTTAAAAAATGGTGGAACCACCACGAAGTATTAGGCACACACGCAGGAGAAAAAGTACTTCATCACCCGGCAGCCGGAACAATGGTGATGGAGCATATGACATTACAAATATATGACTCTCCTGATTTGAAACTGACCATTTATCGCCCGTTAGAAAAAGAAAATACAGTTGATAAACTGAAAGCTTTACTTATAGACGGCTAAACAGCTGATCATTATAAAAAAAGACGGCACCCAAGTGCCGTCTTTTTTTATTTGATATCTTCAAAAATGTCAGATGCTTTCGCCTTCATTTGTTTCTTAATGGTTTTCGGTTTCTTCTCTTTTTTCACAGCCTCATAGACAGCGGCTGTCACAAGATCGCCTGCTTGCTGGAGGCGTTCTTTGCTGATATGTTCGATCGAGTCTTCAGGGGTATGATACCACGGCTCAACTTCTTCTGTTTCCGGGTCTCCCCAAATAAAGTTGGCGGAATCAATGCCGGCTTCGTGGAATGGCACATGATCAGATGATCCTCCCTGTGTCAGAGACAGGCTGTCAAACCCAATTTTTTCAGCAGCCGTATGGCTGGATTCCCAAACATAGTTAGATTGGCCATCCAATGTGTTGACATACAGCTCAGACGCTTTTTCCCAGCTTGTGCCTACCATATCTAAGTTGAAGTTCACTTCGCTTCGTTTCAGCTCTTTTTCCGATAGATGATCTACATAGTGAGAGGAGCCGAGCAGGCCGAGCTCTTCGGCGCCGAAAGCGATAAAGCGGATTTCTTTATCAGATGGAACGCTTTTTAAGACACGCGCCATCTCCAGCATAACAGAGGTTCCTGAGCCGTTGTCATTTGCCCCGGGTGAAAAAGGAACACTGTCGTAATGGGCCGTCACGTACACAATGTCTGGATGTTTGATGTTCTTTGGTTTTTTGATTCCGATGATATTCTGGGAGGTTTGGTTTGTGAATGCTTTTAGTTTTAAGGTGGCTTCTTTTTGCTGGGTAAGTGCTTCGCCGTCTTCTTTCTTAATGCCGACGACCGGAATGCCGACTTTATTTCCCGACAGGTTTGGCGTCATAGGCACGAGGCTTTCTTTGTTGTTATAAATGATGACAGCTTTTGCTCCGGCGGCTTCGGCATTTTTGGCTTTCTCGTAATAAGTCAGGTCTCCTCTGGAAATCAAGGCGATTTTGCCCTTGACGTCAGCGGTAAAGTCCTTTTGATAGCCCAATCCCGCATTGTAAAGCGGGGCCGTCAGCCCTTGTTCCTCAGTCGGAGCTGAGCCGGACGCCGCTTGGAGAAGAATATCGCGTCCTGCTGAAGACAGTGTTCCCTCAAGCCGGTCAGGAATGTTGAATCGTTGAACCTTCACATCAAGCTTTAATTTTCTCAAGGATGAAGCGATCAATAGGGCGCTCTTTTTTTCAGCTGCAGTTCCGGCTATTCTGGGGCCGATTGCTTCACTTAGCTGAGAAATGGTAGAGTACGCATGCTTTGCTTTGAATGGAAGCTCGCGCTCGCTATTTGATATTTGTAAAGCGTGCGCGGCAGGGGTGACACTCTGTGCCGGCAAGAGCAGTGTGCCGGCAGTTAAAACAGCCATCGTCATGACAGTCAAAAGCTTTTTCATCAAAAATAAACCTCCCCTAAATGTATGGTTGGGGAATATTTCGGGATGCTAAAGGAGTTTCCTGCAAGATGAAGAGCGTTTTTGAAAAGACAGTGCTTTATACCTGCAAAAAACGCTTATGAATGAAGGGTCATAAGCGTTTCGGAATATCAGACTATTGGAGCTTTAAAAACTTGCGTTTGCCGACTTGGATGATCATATTCTCTCTTATCTCTGCTTTGGCGTGAATATCTGTTATTTTCTCTCCGTCGATGCGTACACCGCCGTTTTGAATCATGCGGCGCGCCTCGCTCTTCGAAGAGAGGAGCTTCAATGTAACGAGCAGATCGACAATCGCGATTGTTTTCTCGCCTTCCCATTGGACAGACGGAATATCATCAGGAAGGCTGTTTTCCTGAAAGACTGTTTTAAACGAGTGTTCGGCAGCTTCTGCTGCTTTCTCTCCGTGATACATTCGGACGATTGTTTTGGCTAAAAGCATTTTGGCATCACGCGGATGAACTGCGCCGGTTTCTAAGTCTTTCACGAGCTGTTTTTTCTCTTCAAGCTCTAAGTCTGTTGCCAAGTGGATGTATTTTTTCATCAGGCTGTCGGGCAGTGACATCGTTTTTCCGTACATGTCGTTTGGATGTTCGTTAATGCCGATGTAGTTGTGTTTCGACTTCGACATTTTCTCGACGCCATCCAAGCCTTCCAAGAGCGGCATCAGGATGACGACTTGTTTTTCTTTGTTGTATCGTTCTTGGAAATGCCGTCCCATGAGGACATTGAAATGCTGATCCGTTCCGCCTAATTCAATATCACTTTCGAGAACGACAGAATCATATCCCTGCATCAATGGGTAAAAGAATTCATGCAGTGAGATTGGTTTTTGCATGGCGATGCGTTCTTCAAAGTCGTCGCGCTCCATCAGGCGGGCTACCGTTATTTTCCCTGCTAATTCAATGACATCTTCCAGATTCAATGTTTTCAGCCATTTTGAGTTATAGTGAAGCTCGACTTTTTCTGGATCAAGCACTTTTCCGAATTGCTCAAAGTAGGTTTTGGCATTGTGCTGAACTTCTTCATCAGTCAGTTGCTTTCTGGCTGCCGATTTTCCGGTCGGATCACCAATTTTTCCTGTGAAATCCCCAATTAACAGCTGGACAATGTGGCCGTTTTCTTGAAATTGGCGAAGCTTATTTAACACAACCGTATGGCCCAAATGTACATCCGGTGCAGACGGATCTAATCCGAGCTTAATTTTAAGCGGCGTGCCCGTGGAAATTGATTTCACGAGCTTTGCCTTTAATTCCTCCGGCGGTATGACTTCGTGGGCGCCTGTCATGTATAGCTGAAGCTGTCTTTCTACCTCTTTTTGCTGTGACGCTGTGAGCTGCTCAAATGTTCTCATCATTTTTCCTCCTTTTTTACAAACACAAAAAAGAGCCCATCCCGATAAGGGACGTGGCTCAATGCACGCGGTACCACCCTGGTTGAAGACATCGTCTTCCGCTCATTCGAATAACGGTTTCCCGTTCTTTGCTACCTTTAAGGTTCACAAAGAAAGCTCGGGGAGGTAATTCACGTTTGCTGTGTGCCGGCTCGCACCTTCCGCCGGCTCTCTGAAACAGGGAGACAAACCGCTACTGGATTCCCGTCAAAGCTTATGTTGTATGAAGATTGTCAGCTACCTTTCTAAGCAGCCCTGTCAATATTTTCTGTTCGTCCTTCGTCATTCCCGCAATGAGCTCTGTTTCCCCTTTGTGAAACTCCGGGTAGAGTTCTTCGATCGCTTGTTTGCCGGAATCGGTGATAGAGACAAATACGAGTCGCCGATCTCTTGTGTCGATGCTTTTACGGCAAAAACTCTTTTTTTCGAGCGTTTTGATCACGTTGCTTGCTGTAGCTGTAGATATCCCTGACAGCTCAGCGATTTTTCTCGTTTCGAGCGCTCCCCATACCCATAGATCATAAAGAATGGAGAAAGCGGTCCAAGAAAGGTTATAGGAAGAAAGAACCTCAGTCTCCATTTTGACACGGAGCCTTTGTGCAGACCGATACAGATTCGTAGCGATCGAAATGGCTTCCAGGTTAAGTGACTCGACGGGCATTTGTTTGAGCTTAGAAAGTGTATCGTGTTCTTCCTTCCGAAGCTGCTGATGTTGATGTGAACGTTCCATTTTTTAGGCCTGCCTTAAATTATCAGAATCATTAGCTATGAAACGAATTGTAGCAGAGTCTGGTGTGAACTTCAAGCCCATATATCGGTTGAATAAAAAAAGCCCAAACAACGCCAAAATAAACAAAAAACCGCAAACGGGGGTGCAGTTTTGCAAAAATATGTTCAATCCGTCTATAAACATGATCCGTTTCATCTATTTTCGACAGAGCATGTAGTGACGTTAGCGATTATCGCCCTTTTGGCCATTCTGTTGTTTTTGTTCCAAGAGAGGGTCAAGCAGCCGAGGGCCAGCCGGTTTTTGCGTTCTCTGTTTGTGTTTCTTTTGCTTGGTTCGCAAATCGGCTATCAAATATGGATGGTCGCCACGGGCAGGTGGTCGGTGCGCACTTCATTGCCTCTCCAGCTTAGTGACCTGTCGGTGTATTTGTCAGCTATTATGTTAGTGACAAAAAGCAGAAAGCTGTTTGTGTTTTTGTTTTTTGCCGGCATCGGCAGTTCGATTCAGGCTCTTGCCACTCCTGACCTCGGAATGTTTTCATTTCCGCATATCCGATATATCCTCTTTTTTATTTCTCACGGGTCTGTGTTTTTATCCTGTCTGCTGATGGCTGTGATTGGCACCAACAGAATGGGCCAGCGCTCGTTATGGGTGACAGTCCTGCTTGTTAATGTGTACGGCGTCTGTATTTTCCTGATTGATCGCTGGCTTGGCGCGAATTATATGTATTTGACGAAAAAACCGGGCGGATCCTCTCTCTTAGATGTTCTCGGGCCATGGCCATGGTATATCGTCTCGGCTGAAGCCATCACGATCGCCAGCTTTTTCATTCTTTATTTGCTTTATCGCATCTTCAAAAAATGACACCTTTTTTGTTGTATCACACATTCTGTTTAAAAAAATGTCGGAGAACGTGTTTATTTTTTTGAAAAAGGGTATGTAACTTGTACAACAAAAAGGGAGATGAATACCATTGAGGAAAGATGAAATCATGCATATCGTATCATGCGCAGATGATAATTATGCTCGTCATTTAGGTGGGATGTTCGTTTCTTTATTGACTAACATGGATCAGGAGAGAGAGGTAAAATTATACGTCATTGATGGCGGAATTAAGCCTGATAACAAAAAAAGACTGGAAGAAACCACTTTGAAATTCGGAGTGCCGATTGAGTTTTTAGAAGTGGATACCAAAATGTATGAACATGCGGTAGAGAGCAGCCATATTACAAAAGCCGCGTATTACCGCATTTCGATTCCCGACTTAATTAAGGATGAAAGCATCAAACGAATGATTTACATCGATTGCGATGCGCTTGTCCTAGAGGATATTTCTAAGCTATGGGACTTAGACATTGCGCCATACACCGTAGCCGCTGTTGAGGATGCGGGGCAGCATGAACGCCTGAAAGAAATGAACGTCACTGATACAGGGAAGTATTTTAACTCAGGTATCATGATTATTGATTTTGAGTCTTGGAGAAAGCAAAACATCACAGAAAAAGTCATCAACTTTATCAATGAACACCCAGACGAAGACTTTCTTGTGCTGCATGACCAAGATGCACTGAATGCGATCTTGTATGATCAGTGGTATGAACTTCATCCGCGCTGGAACGCTCAAACCTATATCATGTTAAAGCTGAAAACCCCATCGACTCTGTTAGGGCGGAAGCAATATAATGAAACAAGAGAAAACCCGGCAATCGTGCACTTCTGCGGCGGAGAAAAGCCTTGGAACTCCAATACAAAACATCCGTATCGCGATGAGTATTTCCATTACATGTCCTATACGAAGTGGAATACGATTGGGAATCCGGCGATCAACCAATAATACAGATATAAAAAAACGCTTTTGAGATGATCAAAAGCGTTTTTTGTTTGTCTCAGCGTGCGACTGACCGTTGGTAGAACCGCTGAATATGCATGGCGATGTAGCACAATTCTTTTTCAGGAAATTCAAAGCCGTATTCCTTCTTCACAAAGGTGCCGATGCTTAGGGCACACAGGAAGGCATCCTTAAACTTCTCTTTAATGATGTCGATCATTTCTGCGTCCAGCTCGTAAATGGATTCGCCTGCTTTGATATGCTGAATGGCAAAGCGGAGATGGGTCACAAGCCGTTCATAAGAGATGGTATCTTCAACGATATTAATAGACAGTTGAATTTCGATAATCTCGATAATATCACGGATCATTGTTGTAATATCAAGCGTTTGTGTCATATCGCCGGCATTGTTTCTTGCTGTGTGGATATGCATGGCGATATTGCCGATTTCATCATCAGGAATGTGAATCCCCAGTTTATCTTTAATCAGTGCTCTGGCCCATAAGCCGATCTGGAACTCCTTTGGATAAAGGACTTTGATTTCATTCAGCAGCGGATTTTTGATAACCATCCCATTGCTCAGGCGTTCAATCGCAAAAGAAAGATGGTCTGAAAAAGCGACATGAATGCGCTCGTTGATTTTGATGTTCAGCTCTTTTTCGGCATGAGAGATAATTTGCTCAGAAATCTGAATGTGGTCTTCAGGCAATGTTTCTAAAATCTCTTCGAACTGCTTATAGTCAGGTGTATCTTTTCTGATAAAGGTTTTTTCTATTTTTGACGGATCGACAATATCATTCTTCTTTTTGTTAAACGCAATTCCTGCACCCAAGAGAATCTTCTCTTCATTTTGATCCTTTACGACGATAGCATTATGATTTAAGATTCTTTTAATTTTCATAGCTTTTTTGTCCTTTCATCCCCCGTTTTATGAATGAAAACGAATAAATCCAGTTATTCTGTCTCTTCTTTAAACCCGAGAAACAATGTAGCTATAAAAGCAGAGACGGCTGCGATCAAAAAACCGATCATATAATAAACAAAATTCGCGGCGCCAAACGGCAGCACAATTGAAATCATCGGAATGCCTGTCAGCCCGTAGGAATTTGCCACAACTTGTACCGCAACCACGTATGCTCCGCCAATAGCACCGCCGATGGCTGCTCCGATAAAGGGACGGATCAATTTGAGATTTACCCCGAATACAATCGGCTCAACAATGCCTAAAAACGCGGTCAGAGAAGCGGGGAGCGCAATTTTCTTCAGGCTTGATTGTTTCGTTTTGAGGAATACCGCAAGCCCCGCTCCGCCTTGGGCCACATTCGCCATCGACCATATCGGCACTAAAAAGTTGACACCGACATGCGGATTAGCAAGCAGCGTTGCCTCAATTGCATAAAAGCTATGATGCAATCCAGATAGGACGATGGTGGAGTAGATGCCGCCGAAAAGGGCTCCGGCGGCAATGCCGGCGTGATCATAGATATAGACGATCGATTGTGTCATGATCTGGCCGATGATGGACGCGGCGGGATTCATCACAATCAGCGCGAGGCATCCTGTCACCATGACCGTAATAAAGGGAATGATCACGACATCAAGCGACTTCGGCACAATCGATTTTAATAGCTTCTCAATTTTGCTCATGACAAAAACGGAAAGAAGAATCGGTATCATGGAACCCTGATAGCCCATCATTGGGATATGAAGCCCCCATATGTCTAAAGAAGACGGGGTTTTGCTGCCGAGCATAGACGGGTCCAGCAGATCAGGATGCGTCAAAAGCCCCGCGATCACTGCCCCTAGGTATGGGTTGCTGCCAAATTGCCGTGCGGCACTGAAGCCGACTAAAATCGGCAGTAAAATAAAGGCTGTGCTGGACACGAGGTCGAGCATTTTAATCCATGGGCTGCCGGCAGCGAACCAGTGAAACACCTTAATCATGCCGATCAGCCCCATGAGCAGGCCGCTTGCTGTTATTGCCGGAATAATCGGCACAAAAATATCGGACAGTGTTTTCGCAAAAGCTGCGGCAGGGTTCAGCTTCCGGCTGGCTTTTTTCTGGTGGACAGGTTCTTCAGAAGGCGCGTTCTCCCATACATGAACGACTTCTTTATATATTTTGTTGACGACGCCTGCTCCGAAGATAATCTGGAAAAGCCCATAACGGAAAAAGGTGCCCTGCACACCTTGCAGGTTCTCAATGGCATGTATATCAATTTTCGTCTCGTCCTTTACATCAAAACGAAGACGGGTCGTACAATGGCTGATGCTGATAATATTGTTTTTTCCTCCTGCGAGCAGCAGTAATTCTTTTGCAATCTCTTTATGCAAGCAATCAAAACCTCCTTTGCTGAAGAAAAGTCGGCTTGTTCATCGTATCAAATGAAAAGTTGACAATCAAAATGAAAAAAGTGAGAAATATCGGCTGAAAATGACAAAAATGCCCGCGTCGACGACGGAGCATGAGAATAGGGGTTGTCCAAGGCGCCGTTATGAGCCCAACACGAAAAGAAGAGTTAAAATGCCCTGCTTTTTAGGCACTAATACTCCCTTTGCATCATTGGGTCTTGCCTGCCTGCCCAGTCACAATCCCGCCATATGTGGTGATAACTGTAATAACGTTCATTTTATGCTGTTCATGGCTGTATAGCAATAGTATGAAAAGCCTGTGAGGCGGATGGGAAAAAGGTTGTGTACGATGTTCTTAGAATGTAAAAAACCTTTAAGACCTGGAATGCAAGTCTTAAAGGTTTTTGGTTACTTTTTCGGTTTGACGGCGTTCAGCCGTTTTTGCAGCTTTGTTTTTTCATTGGATGCTTTTAATTGATTCACTGCAGACTGAGCGGATGCCTTTGATTTCTTTGTTTTGTCTTTTTCCGCTTTCTTCACTTTTGCCTTGGCAGTTTCCACTTTTTTTGCTTCAGCCGCCGCCACCTTTTTCTTCACTTTGTCTAACCGTTTTTGCAATGCCGTTTTGTCCTTGCCTGCTTGAAGCTGATTGACGGCTGATTGTGCTTTTGCCGCATTTGCATCAGTTGATTTCTTTTCAGCCGCAGATACGGATTGCTGTGCCGTCTTCAAATTGGTGCTCTTCACTTTGTTAAGGCGTTTCTGCAGGGACGTTTTTTCTGAACTTGCAGGCAGCTTGCCAATTGCTGATTGTGCGTTGTCCACATCTGTTTTCTTTTTGCTTTTTTCCGCTTTCGCAACTTTGTCTTTCGCTTGCTTTGACGCGATGTAGCGTTTTACTTGGTCTAAGCGTTTTTGAAGGTTCTTTTTGTCTGTTCCGTTTGGCAGCTTGTTGATGGCAGTTTGTGCTGTATCAACGGTTTGCTGTGTTTTATATTTTTCTGCCTTTGCGACTTTGTCTTTCGCATCTTTTACATTTCTGTATGACTGTACTTTATCCAGTCTTTTTTGCAGGGCAGTTTTGGCGTCGGAGCCCGGCAGCTGGCTGATGAGTTCTCGCGCTTTGTTGATATCGGTTTGTGCTTTTGTTTGTTCCGCTTTTTTCACCGCTTGCTCTGCTGCCGCGTACGCTGAATCTGTTGCCTGTGCTTTATATTGGATTAAGCCGTAGCCAAATTGCTGATCGCGGCCTGCGGTACCAAGATCAACGATATTTCTCCGCATTTCCTCGCGAAGCTGGACGTTTGTCTCGGCAGGATCACGCTGTTTTAACAAGGCAAACATGGCAGCGGCGTGCGGTGTCGCTTGGGATGTTCCGCTTCCTGTTGCATAATACTGGTTTAAGTAAGTGCTTGTGATGTTTGTCCCCGGCGCTGAAAATTCAACTTCATCTCCAGTTGTTGAGAAGGAGGCAAGCTGATTCTTTTCGTTTGTTGCTGAAACAGCAACGACACTGCTGTATGCCGCCGGATAATTCACTGGCTTGCCGTTTCCGTCGTTACCGCTTGCGGCAACAAGCAGAACACCTTGTTCATATGCTTTGTTCACGGCCTCATGAAGGATTTTGCTGTCTGACGTCGTGCCAAGGCTCATATTGACGATGTCCATCCCGTTTGCGATCGACCAGTCAATTCCTTGGAGAAGACTTTGAAGATCCCCCGAGCCGTTCTGATCAAGCGCTTTAACCGCGTATATTTGTGCTTCCGGTGCGATGCCGTCAATTCCGTAGCCGTTATGCTTGGCTCCGATAATCCCTGCGACATGTGTTCCGTGGCCGTTATCATCTTTGTAAGAAGAGGTATAACTGACAGCTGAATACCCGCCGGCAATCGACAGGTCATCGTGGGGGGAGATCCCGCTGTCAATGACGGCAATTTTGATATTCTTTCCTGTCAGTCCTGCCTTCCAAGCCTGTTTCACCTGAATGGGCTCAAGGTTCCATTGCTCAAAGTTGTCAGAGGTGTCAGTGCCGTCTGACAGCACTTTGAAATCCGTGCTGTCTGCTGCGGTAAATGATACGTTGTTTTCTACATACAAAATATCAGGATCCTGCTTTAATTCTTTTACTGTCTCCTGGTCTGCTGTGACCGCTACCGCGGGAAGATGTTTATACTGCTGTTCAACATCAGCATCACTATCCAGGATGGTTTCCTTTCCGGCCTTGTTTTTATAAACCACAATAACCTCTTTCTCGCTGCTGTTTTGCGCATGAGCGAGAGGGCCTACGGCGAGAAAACTGAAAAACAGAGTGACTGATACAACAAGTTTGCAAGACATGTTTTTCATGATTCATCTCCTTTTTCTATGATGTTTGATATATATATCGGAGAAAAAAGAGAGATTAATAGTTAGGATTGTTTGGCAAAATGCAGATTTTTTCCGCAGGAAGAGGAAATTTTCCAAATGAATTTGTAAGCGTTTTCAAAATAAGATAAAGAAAACATTGCGGAGGTTGTTCACAAAGCAATGAGAAAAGGGGGCTTTTAAGATGAGCACATTCACTCGGGTGATGGAGGAAAAAATAATGCCTGTCGCCGGGAAAATTGCCGGGCAGCGGCATCTCAGCGCTTTGCGTGACGGAATTATCCTGACCATGCCGCTGATTATTATCGGGTCTGTCTTCTTGATTTTAACGAGCCTGCCGATTCCGGGGTATGCTGATTTCATGGCGAGTGTGTTTGGGAACGAGTGGGCCGATAAGCTCGGATATCCTGTTAACGCTTCGTTTGATATTATGGCGATGATTGCCGCTTTCGGGATCGCCTATCGGCTGGCAGAAAGCTATGGTGTCGATGCCCTTTCTGCCGGAGCGATTTCAATTGCCGCATTTCTGCTGGCAACGCCGTTTGAGGTGCCGTTTACACCGGATGGCTCAACGGAACCCATCATGGTAGGGGGCGGAATCCCGATCACGCTGCTTGGCAGCAAGGGCTTATTTGTCGCCATGCTGATCGCCTTGTTTTCAACCGAAATCTATCGGTACATTATTCAAAAAAATATCGTCTTCAAAATGCCAGACGGTGTGCCGCCTGCGGTAAGCAAATCGTTTGTCGCGCTGATTCCCGGCTTTATCATTGTGTTTCTCGTGTGGCTGGCGCGCCTTCTGATTGAAATGACACCTTTTCAGAGTCTGCACAATGTCGTAGGAGACCTGCTTGGCACACCGCTTTCCATCCTAGGCGGCAGTCTCGGCGGAAGCCTGATCGCTGAATTTGTGCAGATGCTGCTTTGGTCGTGCGGGATTCACGGGGCTTCCATCATTGGCGGAATCATGGCGCCGATTTGGTACGGCGCGATGGATGCCAACCGTCTTGCCTTCCAAGCGGGCGAGGCGCTGCCGAGTATTTTTACGACTCAGTTCTTTCAAATTTGGATCAATGTCGGCGGGAGCGGGGCGACGCTGGCGCTTGTCCTGACGATGCTTGTGCGCTCCCGGAGTAAACAAATGAAGCAGCTTGGACGATTAGGAATCGGCCCTGCGCTATTTAATATCAACGAGCCGATCATTTTCGGCATGCCGATTGTCATGAATCCGCTCCTTATTGTCCCATTTATCATCGCACCGCTCCTCACGATTACCGCGACTTATATCGGCATGAGCACCGGGCTGGTGGCAAGACCGGCCGGAATCGCGGTGCCGTGGACGATGCCGCCGCTCATATCAGGCTACCTGGCGACAGGCGGAAAGGTGTCGGGCGCCGTTATGCAGCTGGTAAATCTGCTGATCACCTGTGCTATCTACTATCCGTTTTTCAGAATATGGGACCATCAAAAATGGCGGGAAGAGAGTGCGGTTGAATCTGGGGATAAAAATGTGATGTGATAGATGATCAGCCTGTCATAGGCTGATCATCTTCTTTCAAATGAAAGGGAATGTTAGAATATGTAAAGGAGGTGCGCATGCTAGATTATATATGGTTCGATGACGAATCACCGATCTTACAACAAATACCTGTTGGATACTCATCTGCTGCTCTTATTTTTTCTCCTTTTATCCAAATGCCTGAAGGATGGGAGAAAGCAAAGAGAAAACATGATTACGAGCATATTTATCCAAACGATGATGAAATCAGAGAAAAAGGCAAGGCTGTTTCCTGGAAGAAGGTTATGTCTTCTTGCGGCTTTCAAACACATGCTGAGCTGGCGCTGGCTTTAATGACGTCGATAGGCGCTTTAAGGGACGAGTTCGCGAGAGAGGATTTGGCTGAGGTGTTACATGAAAACATAAATGGAGACCTCTATTATCCCAGTGAGGATCATATTTCAAATTTTCATATTCCGAGTTTGGTAAAGGTGTTAGGTGCGAACGGACCCAATCGGTTTTATTACGCAGAACCGATTGTGGAAAACAGTGGCGTTTTGGACATAACTGAGGCCAACTTGCGGACGGTTCTTGATGAAGCCGCAGCAGAGCTCGTTTTGACTGATGAGAAAATGGACTTTGTGTTTATGAGTGTATATGACTCATTCATTAATGTCTTCTTAGCAAAAGATAAAAACATCAATGACCTGGTTCAGCGTATGGGCTGGGAAGCCATGATTTGCGATGAGTCAACGTATATCAGTTGGTATAGATAAAAAAAGAACGTACATCACAAAATGTACGTTCTTTTTTTTATCGCTGAAAGAACTCAATCCACTCACCGTCAGGGCCTTCGATATAGAAATAACGGTATCCGTTTGGAAGTGTTGTGATCTCCTCGTCGATAAATTTTGCGTTCATTTTTTCCGCTTTTGTATATTCAGCCGCGATGTCATCAGTCAGCAGGGCAATGTGGTGCACTTTTCCTTCAGCGGGAAGCTCGCTGCTGTAGCCTTGAATCAGTTCAATTTCTGTTTCCGGGCCGTCTTCAAAGCCAAGAAATGCAAGCTCGATTACACCGTTCGTGTGTGTGATGCGATCCTTCAATTTCATGCCGAGTACCTCTTCATAAAATGTGATGGACGCGTTAATATCTCTTACCATGATGCCTGTATGGTCAATTCGTTTTGCCATGCTGCTCCTCCTCGAAACTCTTTTTGTCTATCGTAGAAAAACCTTTCCTTTCTGTCAATGCAGACATCTTGGCGTTTTGTGGTACGATAAGAGAAAGCAAACAGAAAGAGGACGACATATATGAAGCTACTCACCCTAAAGAAAGCACACGCTGCCAAAATCAAAAAAGGCTATCCCCTTATCGAAAAAGAAGCTCTCGCAGGGAGTGCGGGGCACATGAAAGAAGGAGACCTCGTTGATATCGTGTCTGAGAGCGGCGAGTTTCTCGCGCGGGGCTATTATGGCCTGCAAAACAAAGGGGTCGGCTGGACGCTTACCCGCAATAAACATGAACAGGTTGACCAGGCATTTTTTCTCACCAAATTAACAAAAGCGGCCCAAGCGCGCGCCAAACTATTTGAGGCTCAAGATACAACAGCTTTCCGCCTGTTCAACGGTGAGGGCGACGGTGTCGGCGGCGTCACCATCGACTATTATGACGGCTACCTGCTGATTCAATGGTACAGCAAGGGGGTTTACACCTTTAAAGACATGCTGATTTCCGCATTGGATGAGATGGATCTTGATTATAAAGCGATTTACGAGAAGAAACGCTTCGACACGGCTGGACAATACGTTGAAGATGATGACTTCGTGAAAGGGAGAAGGGGCGAGTTCCCGATCATCATCCAAGAGAATGGCATTCAATACGCGGTGGATCTGAATGAAGGCGCCATGACGGGCATCTTTTTGGATCAGAGACATGTGCGCAAGGCGATCAGAGACCGCTATGCAAAAGGGAAAAACGTTTTAAATACATTTTCTTATACGGGTGCATTCTCCGTGGCGGCGGCGCTTGGCGGAGCGGAGAAAACAACAAGCGTCGACGTGGCAAACCGAAGTCTGGCCAAAACGATCGAGCAATTCAGCGTGAACAAGCTGGATTACGAAGCGCACGACATTAAAGTGATGGACGTGTTTAACTATTTTTCATATGCTGCAAAAAAGGATTTGCGCTTTGATCTGATTATTCTCGATCCGCCTTCCTTTGCGCGCACAAAAAAACGCACCTTCAGCGCGGTCAAGGATTATAAAAACCTGCTGAAGGAAACGATCGCCATCACTGCTGACAAGGGTGTCATTGTTGCCTCTACAAACAGCAGCGCCTTTGGCATGAAGAAATTCAAAGGCTTTATCGATGCCGCATTTAAAGAAACAAACGAACGCTACACCATCATTGAGGAATTTACGCTGCCGGAGGATTTCAAAACGATTTCGGCATTTCCGGAAGGCAACTACCTGAAAGTGGTCCTTCTGCAGAAAAAATAATGAAAAAGCTGCCCTGTTCAGGGGCAGCTTTTTTTATGTAGAAATGATCTGCTGGACGCGGCCAATGCGGCCATCTTCAAGACGGACTTTAATGCCATGCGGATGAAAGTTTGATTTCGTCAAAATATCCTTCACTGTCCCTCTCGTCAGTTTTCCTGTTTTTTGATCTGCTTTCAATACAATATCAACCTGCAACCCTTTCGAAATGCTGTTTCGCTCTTGCCCGTTCATAACGCACATCCTTTCTTTTGTTCATTATAGTCATTATGGTTTAAAAGTAACAGCCGGCTGATGAAGTGTATGTTTGTTTTTTTCAGCCTTCATTAAATATAATGTCAGGCCAAAGCCTGCTATGCTCAGAATGCCAAAAAGCAAGTAGACTGCGAAAATCGACACGTAGTCAAAAATGTACCCGCTTGCAAATGTGCAGAACCAGTTGCCGAACCCGTTGCCAATGGCGGCGTACATGGTCAGCGCCGTCGCTTCAACGTGTCTTGGGGTAATCTTTTTCACATATTGAAGCGACGCCGGGATAAATAAACCGATGGCCACTCCCTGAAGAAAGACCGTCGCATATATGATCCATAGTGAAGGCGCCGTGAAATAGAGCGCCCACCTGAATAATGAGACTCCGCCTGACAGCATAATGACGTTGAGCAGCCCCATTTTATCTATAAATGTTTGGGCAAACCGCATAAATGGTATTTCTGAAATCACGCCGATGAAAAATAAAATGCCGATAGCGGAGAGAGATGCGCCGCTTTTGTCCAGAAAAAGACTGAAATACGTATTGTTCGCTAAGTTTGGAGCAAATGTCGTAAAAGTGATGATCATAAAGATGAGGAAGGTTTTGTTGCTGATAAGCTCCCGGAATCCTTTGCGGATATTGACCTTTGTTTTTGTTTTCTGCTGGCCGGGCATTTGTGAAGCCAATATGGCAGCAATGCATAGAAAGGCACAGCCAAAGATAAAGATCACGTGAATGGGGTACAGCTGGTTCGTCACCTGTCCCATGGCAAACACCGCGACACCGAAGCCGAGAGAACCAAACAGGCGGATTCCGCCATAATTGCCGTTTGTTTCTTGTGTGTACCTTAGTGAAATGCTGTCCGAAAGTGGAATAATCGTGCTTTGAAAGGCTGCAAAACAGGCCGCAATCAAAATAAACAGAGGGAAACTGTCAAATGCAATATAGGCTAATCCAATGATGCCTGTGATTGATGTGCAAACCGCCAGCAGGCCTTTCGTTTTTTGCGTATAGTCGCTGAGCATGCCCCAAAACGGCTGAAAGAAAATCATCACAATCGGGCCCAGCGACATGATCAAGCCGACCTGTGATCCGCTTAAATGCTGTTCCTTCGTTAAATACATACTGAGTAAGGGAATCATGCTGCCCGTACCGAGAAAAGCAAACAAATAAAATCCTTTTAACGCGGCATAATGCCGTCTCACCTGCAAGTTGTGCATCAAGGTGCCTCCTTTGGTATCCACAAATTACATTATATTGTAATTTGCGAGCTTTTCAATAAGGGGAAGCACATAAAAAAACTGCCCTCGAGAGGACAGTTTTTTACATAAATGAAAGTAAAAACGGCGCCGCGCAAAGCGTCATAATCGCAGCTAAGATCATCGATACGCTTGAAATCGTGCCGGACACAGAGCTGAGCTCAAATGCCTTTGACGTTCCCGCTCCGTGTGCGCTTGTGCCGAGCAGCACGCCCCGCGCGATTTCGTTATCAATACGGAAATAGCGGATGACCATCGGGCCGATCACTGTGCCGAGCAAAGCGGTTAAAATCACAAACACGGCTGTGACGGCAGGCATTCCGCCGATCATTTCAGATACGTTCATCGCGATCGGCGTTGTCACTGATCTCGGGACGAGGCTGTCAATTAAGCCGGTGCCGAGGTGAAGCCATTTCGCAATAAGAGCGGTAGAAATAATCGCGATGCATGAACCGACGGCCACATTCAAAATAATTTCCACTGCGTATTTCTTTAAAACAGGGAAATATTTATATAGCGGGATCGCGAATGCCACGGTGGCCGGCTGTAGCATATCGGTCAGCAATCCGCCGCCGAGATTATAGGACTCGTACGGAACATTCACCAGCAGCAGCAGACCGACTAACACAGCGGGCGTCACCAATAGCGGCGACGTATAAACACGCGGAAAGCGTTGATATACCTTTTTTGCTCCTAAATACACCAAAACCGTTAAAAACAAACTTACAATTCCGATGAACACGTATGCTTTTTCTCCTTTCTCTTTGCAATGAGTTGTGTAAGCGTTCCTGTAGACACCATCACGACAAACGTGCTGATGATGACAACAAGCAGAATGCTGACACCAAATTTCGACATAATGTCTCCGTATTCAATCACTCCGACGGCAGACGGGATAAAAAATAAAAGCAGCTCCCCGAGAAGCCACGCTGCACCAAGCTCTATCCATTCAAGCTTGATAATGTTAAAGTGCAATAATGTGAAAAGAATCACAATCCCTATTATACTGCCGGGAATATTTATATGAAGAAGGGCTGTCACCCAATTAATCAGCCGAGCAAATATAAATAACAGAGCGATTTGAATAACGGTTAGCAACAGTTTTTTCATATTGATGCCTCCCTTATATACTTATTGTACATAAGGTCTCGCTATAGGTAAAATATATATTAAGAATAAGAAGTATTCCTTTTGTCTATAGAAAGGGTGAAGCACATGGATATCCGCCATTTAACATATTTCTTGGAAGTCGCCCGTTTAAAAAGTTTTACGAAGGCTTCCCAATCCCTTTATGTTTCTCAGCCGACGATATCAAAAATGATCAAAAATTTAGAAGAAGAGCTAGGAATTGAACTGTTTTACCGAAACGGCAGGCAGGTGGAACTGACTGATGCCGGTCATAGCATGTATGTGCAGGCGCAGGAAATCATTAAATCATTTCAAAACCTGACGTCAGAATTAAATGATATTATGGAAGTCAAGAAAGGGCACGTACGGATTGGACTGCCGCCGATGATCGGATCGGGGTTTTTCCCGAGAGTGCTCGGCGATTTCCGTGAAAACTATCCGAATGTCACCTTTCAGCTAGTCGAAGACGGTTCTATAAAAGTCCAAGAAGGTGTCGGGGACGGCTCTCTTGATATCGGCGTTGTGGTCCTTCCCGCAAACGAAGATATCTTTCATTCGTTTACAATCGTAAAAGAAACCTTAATGCTTGTCGTTCACCCTTCCCACCGGCTGGCTGATGAGAAAGAATGTCAGCTGCGTGAGTTGAAGGACGAGCCTTTTATTTTCTTCAGAGAGGATTTTGTCCTGCACAACCGAATTATGACGGAATGTATCAAGGCTGGGTTCCGGCCCCATATCATTTATGAAACATCACAATGGGATTTTATTAGTGAGATGGTATCCGCCAACCTTGGGATCGGGCTTTTGCCGGAACGGATCTGCCGCGGCCTTGACCCGGAAAAAGTGAAAGTCATTCCGCTTGTCGATCCGGTCATCCCTTGGCACCTCGCCATTATTTGGAGAAAGGACAGGTACTTGTCGTTTGCCGCCAGAGCTTGGCTCGAACATACGAAATCGTATTTATGGGACCCGAAAAAAGATAGTAAAGGATGATGCAAATATGGATGCACAATCAGCAGCAAAATGTCTTACGGCTGTCCGCCGGCATAGCCCACTGGTGCATAGCATAACCAACAATGTCGTAACGAATTTCACAGCAAACGGCCTGCTCGCGCTCGGCGCATCGCCCGTTATGGCGTACGCAAAAGAAGAGGTCGCCGATATGGCGAAAATTGCGGGTGCACTCGTTTTAAATATCGGAACACTGAGCAAGGAGTCAGTCGAAGCGATGATCATCGCGGGAAAATCAGCTAATGAACATGGCGTTCCCGTCATTCTTGATCCTGTCGGTGCCGGAGCAACACCGTTCCGCACTGAATCGGCACGTGACATCATTCGTGAGGTGCGCCTTGCTGCAATCAGAGGAAATGCGGCGGAAATTGCCCATACCGTCGGCGTGACCGATTGGCTGATCAAAGGTGTTGATGCGGGTGAAGGCGGAGGCGACATCATCCGGCTGGCTCAGCAGGCGGCACAAAAGCTAAACACGGTCATTGCGATAACTGGTGAAGTTGATGTCATAGCCGACACGTCACATGTATACACCCTTCATAACGGCCACAAGCTGCTGACAAAAGTGACAGGCGCCGGTTGCCTGCTGACTTCAGTCGTCGGTGCGTTTTGCGCTGTGGAAGAAAATCCATTGTTTGCTGCTATTGCGGCCATTTCCTCGTATGGGGTCGCCGCTCAGCTTGCCGCACAGCAGACGGCTGACAAAGGCCCTGGAAGCTTTCAGATTGAATTGCTGAACAAGCTTTCAACTGTTACTGAACAAGACGTCCAAGAATGGGCGGCTATAGAAAGGGTGACTGTCTCATGACTCGTATTTCTCGGGAAATGATGAAAGAGTTATTATCTGTATACTTCATTATGGGGTCAAACAATACGAAAGCCGATCCTGTTACAGTTGTACAAAAAGCGTTAAAAGGCGGTGCCACCCTGTACCAGTTCCGTGAAAAAGGCGGGGATGCGCTGACAGGAGAGGCTCGGATTAAATTTGCTGAAAAAGCGCAGGCAGCTTGCCGTGAAGCTGGTATTCCGTTCATTGTCAATGATGATGTGGAAATGGCTCTGAAGCTGAAAGCTGATGGTATCCACATCGGCCAGGAAGACGCAAATGCGAAAGAGGTAAGAGCTGCCATAGGTGATATGATTCTCGGCGTTTCTGCCCATACGATGTCTGAGGTGAAGCAAGCTGAAGAAGACGGAGCCGATTATGTCGGGCTTGGGCCGATCTATCCGACTGAAACGAAAAAGGATACGAGAGCGGTACAGGGTGTATCACTTATCGAAGCAGTGCGCCGCCAAGGCATCAGCATTCCAATTGTCGGCATCGGCGGCATCACAATAGAAAATGCCGCACCTGTTATCCAAGCGGGGGCCGATGGCGTCAGTATGATCAGCGCCATCAGTCAGGCGGAAGATCCTGAGAGTGCTGCACGCAAGTTTCGTGAGGAAATTCAAACATATAAAACAAAAAGATAATCGTTCATCTTCCTTCAAAAGGCTGTTCTGTAAAAGGACAGCTTTTTTGCTTTCCATCAAGGTTTTCAGACCTTCAAATTTTAATTGACAAAGGACAGGAACTGGCTATGATTATGTTATACAATGATAATCATTTTCAATTATAGGAGGAACATGATGGCTCGGGGGCTGGCACTTATTCTATTCAGCTTGTTGATGGTTTTCGGTTCTGCGGCACATGCGGAAGATGATCCGATCGCCGCATTAATTCAATTAAACAAGCAAATGATCAAATCCGTAAAAGACGGGGATATGGATTCGGCACAACAAACGTTTGAAACCTTCAAAGCGAAGTGGAAAAAAGAAGAACCTTCTATTAAGAAAGAAAACCTTTCTTCTCACAGTGAAATGGACGCGAATATCGCGATGATTTCTCTTTCTTTTATCAATCAAGACGCAGGCAAGCTCAAAACACAGCTTGAAGAGCTTGCGTCTCATTTAGAAACCTATCAGCAGGCTGTCGTGCTGAAAAAGACATCCTCAGGTCAATCAAGGGCGTCCTTAACAGCCTATATACAAAGCTTGAAAGACACAAAACAGTTCATAGAAAAAAAGCAATTGGATGAAGCGTCATCCGCAATCGACAATTTAGTTACATCCTGGCTCGCTGTTGAGGGGGACGTCGTTTCCCAATCGAAAGAAGCCTATACGACATCGGAGGAAAATCTGGCGCTGATGAAGGCGGAGATCGGCAGCCATCCTGAAAAGGTATCAAAGCAAATTGACGAAATGATTCAATTGCTCGAGCCGATCGCTTCAAGCAGCTACAGCTGGTGGGATGCGGCGCTGATCCCGATTCGTGAAGGAATGGAGGCCCTCCTTGTCATCGGAGCGCTATTAACCATGACAAAAAAAGCGCGGGTTACGCGTTCCTCGACATGGATCTGGGGCGGGGCGTCCGCCGGCATGGCTGTTTCCTTAGCAGCCGGCATCGGTGTCACGGTTCTGTTCTCCTCCAGTGTATTCGGAGAAAACAATTTCTTGCTTGGCGGCGTTACCGGCGTACTGTCTGCTGTCATGCTTTTGTATGTCGGGGTGTGGCTGCACAGAAACGCCTCAATGGATAAATGGAGAGAAAAAATCAATATCCAGAAGTCACAGGCACTAAAAAAACGAAGCCTGCTTTCCTTTGCGCTCATTGCATTTCTGGCAGTTGTAAGAGAAGGTCTCGAAACGGTCATCTTTTTCATCGGGCTTGTCGGGAAGCTCCCGCTCACTGAACTGATCGGCGGAACTGCCGCAGGGCTTATCGTTCTCGTCATCGTCGGTGTTCTGATGATCAAGCTCGGAATGCGCATTCCATTGAAGCCGTTTTTTCTTCTATCAATGGCGGTTGTCCTGTATATGTGCGTGAAATTTCTCGGAACCGGCGTTCACAGCCTTCAACTGGCGGGCATTCTTCCGTCTGATGCAGAAAGCTGGCTGCCGTCTGTATCGGTGCTAGGAATTTATCCGTCTGTGTACAGCACGATTCCGCAAATGTTGATTTTCCTCTTTTTACTGATTGCGCTTGTTTCAGAAGCGGCAAAACATTTTACAAACGGAAAGGAACTGACAAAATGAATTTCACAAAAATCGCTGTATCAGCCGGATGCATCCTTGCGCTGTGCGCAGGCTGCGGAGCCAATGACACATCTTCAACCAAAGAAAAAGCTTCATCTGAAAAAAGCGGGGTCACTAAAGAAATCACCGCATCCGTAAATAAAATGGAAACCATCATTTCTAAGCTGAATGACTCAGCGGAAAAAGGAGACCAAAAAGAGATTGAAAAGAAGGGGAAAGAGTTAAACAGCTACTGGCTTTCCTTTGAAAACGATATTCGCAGCGACTATCCATTCGAATATACAGAAATCGAAAAGCATCTTCAGCCAATCTACACAGAAGCGCAAAAAGACAAACCGGATGCAGCAAAAATCAAGACAGAATCCGAGTCATTGAAAGCATCCTTAGAAGACCTGACAGAAGCGAAGAAGAGTGGCAAAAAGGCTAGCGATCAGCTGGCAAAAGCAGCGGATGAGTATAAAGGCTATGTCAAAGAGCAGAGTGACCAGCTTGTCAAAGCGACTGAAGCATTTACGAGTGCTGTGAAATCCGGCGATATCGAAAAGTCCAAAACGTTATATGCGAAAGCGCGTGTTTACTACGAGCGAATCGAACCGATCGCTGAAAGCCTCGGAGATCTTGATCCGAAAATTGACGCACGAGAAAACGATGTTGAAGAAGGAGACAAATGGACAGGCTTCCACAAGCTTGAGAAGGCCATTTGGAAGGATCAAGATATTTCCGGGGAAAAGGCAACAGCTGACCAGCTTCTCAAAGATGTAAAAGAGCTTGACGGTTCAATTCAATCACTGAAATTAACCCCTGAACAAATTGTTGCAGGCGCGATGGAGCTTCTGAACGAAGCCGGAATTTCGAAAATCACGGGAGAAGAAGAGCGCTACTCACGGATTGATTTAGTTGACCTTATGGCAAATGTGGAAGGCTCCGAAGCCGTTTATCAAACAGTGAAAAGCGCGCTTGTAAAAGATCACTCCGACTTGACGGAAAAACTGGATACGGAGTTCAGCGAATTTGAAGTTTTAATGGCAAAATACAAAACAAGTGATCAGTCCTATACGTCTTATGATAAATTAAGTGAAAAGCAAATCAGAGAGCTGAGCACAAAGCTGACGACTCTTTCTGAAACCATGTCGAAGATTGCGAATGTGCTATAAAAGGAGTTTTGTAACATCATGAGCGATGAACAAAAAAAGCCAGAACAAATTCACAGACGGGACATTTTAAAATGGGGAGCGATGGCGGGGGCAGCCGTTGCGATCGGTGCCAGCGGTCTCGGCGGTCTCGCTCCGCTTGTTCAGACTGCGGCTAAGCCATCGAAAAAGGATGAAAAAGAGGAGGAGCAGATTGTTCCGTTTTACGGAAAGCATCAGGCCGGAATCACAACTGCCCATCAGACGTATGTCTATTTTGCTGCCCTGGATGTAACAGCAAAAGACAAAAGCGACATCATTACGTTATTTAGAAACTGGACAAGTCTCACACAGATGCTGACATCTGGCAAGAAAATGTCAGCGGAGCAGAGAAATCAATATCTGCCGCCGCAGGATACAGGTGAGTCTGCTGATTTATCCCCTTCCAACTTAACGGTCACATTCGGATTTGGGCCTAGCTTTTTTGAAAAAGATGGAAAGGACCGCTTCGGGCTGAAAAGCAAAAAGCCGAAGCACCTAGCCGCTCTTCCAGCGATGCCCAATGACAACCTGGATGAAAAGCAGGGAGGCGGGGACATCTGCATTCAAGTATGTGCAGACGACGAGCAAGTGGCGTTTCACGCGCTGCGTAACCTGCTAAATCAAGCGGTCGGCACTTGTGAGGTCCGCTTTGTGAACAAAGGCTTTTTAAGCGGAGGAAAAAATGGCGAAACACCGCGCAATCTCTTCGGGTTTAAAGATGGAACAGGCAACCAGAGCACGGAGGATGACAGCTTGATGAACTCGATCGTGTGGGTTCAGTCCGGTGAGCCTGACTGGATGACGGGCGGCACCTATATGGCTTTCCGGAAAATCAAAATGTTCCTTGAGATATGGGACCGCTCTTCCCTCAAGGACCAAGAGGATACCTTCGGCCGCAGAAAAAGCTCAGGGGCGCCTTTCGGACAGAAAAAGGAAACAGATCCCGTGAAGCTGAATCAAATTCCGTCTAATTCACACGTCAGTCTAGCGAAATCTACGGGAAAACAAATTTTGCGAAGAGCTTTCTCTTACACAGAAGGACTTGATCCGAAAACCGGCTATATGGATGCAGGTCTCCTGTTTATCAGTTTTCAAAAAAATCCCGACAATCAGTTTATCCCGATGCTGAAGGCTCTTTCAGCAAAGGATGCGTTAAACGAATATACACAAACAATCGGTTCTGCTTTATATGCATGCCCAGGCGGCTGCAAAAAAGGAGAATATATTGCCCAGCGTTTGCTGGAATCATAAAAGAAGCCTTTACAGGCTTCTTTCAGCGTGTCGACAAACCCTCGCATTCGTTGTCAAGCCTGTGCGTTGGTGCTCACGAATTAGAGCATTCGCTCCGCTCCAATGCTCGGCTTTCCTAGACTTCAAGGGTTTTCAATCACGCTGAAAGGATGACAAAATCCTAAAACTTTTTAGGATTTTGTCAACAATCTGAAAGAAGCCTTATCGGCTTCTTTTTTAAAAAAACAGTTGTAACTTTAATTGTTACAGTTTAAAATCAATTTATACGAAAGGAGATTATCATGACAGTACACATTAAAGTTTATTCAGATTACGTCTGCCCATTTTGTTTCGTTGGAAAAGCCGCTTTTGAAGAAGCGATAAAAGGAAAGGATGTTGATGTCGAGTGGATGCCGTTTGAACTGCGCCCAAGCCCATCTCCTCAGCTTGATCCGGTCAATGATCCTTCCAAACAGTACATGTGGCAGACATCAATTCAGCCAATGGCGGAGAAATTAGGAGTCGAGATCAATTTTCCAAACGTCTCGCCCCATCCGTATACAGACCTCGCGTTTGAAGGCTTCCATTTTGCGAAGAAATACAATAAAGGACATGAATACAACACCCGTGTCTTTCAGGCGTTTTTCCAGGAGGGCCAAAATATCGGCGACATTGACATCTTGACGAAGCTCGCCGAGGAAGTGGGATTAGACGGTGCAGCATTCAAATCAGCACTGGAAACAAGAACATATCAGGACGTGCAGCGCCAAGCCTTGAAGCACGCTTATGAAGAGGCTGACATCACAGCCGTTCCAACCTTTATTATTGGCGACACTGTAATTCCAGGTGCTGCCGGCAAGGATGTATTTGAAAAAGCGATTTCTGAAGAACAGAAGAAAAGACAAGGAAAAAGCTCTCGATAAAGAGAGCTTTTTTTATTCCTGTTCCATATGGACGCCAGTATGCGCCTTCACCTGTATTTCCGCAAACGTATCTTCATCAATTGTTTTATCAGACGACAGCACCGTTCCGAGCCACGCGCCGAGAAAGCCGAGCGGGATAGAAATAATCCCTGGATTAGACAGCGGAATGAGCGGATCACCGGTAAAAATAGCACCTCCGGCCGGGTCCCACACACTAGGGCTCATCGACACCAGCACAAGCGCGCTGATCAGGCCTGTCAGGCTGCCCCATAAAGCGCCTGAGGCATTGAATCGTTTCCAGAAGACTGTAAACACAATCAGCGGAAGGTTTGCGCTGGCGGCTACCGCAAACGCGAGTGCAACAAGGAACGCCACATTTAAGGATTGTGCAAAAATCGCAAGGAGAATCGAGAGCACTGACACGGCGACAGAAGCCCATCTGGCCGCTTTCATCTGTTCTTTTTCAGTTGCTTCTCCCTTTCTGATGATCTGGCTGTAAATATCATGGGCAAATGCTGAGGCGGCAGACAGCACCAACCCTGTCACGACAGCCAAAATGGTGGCAAAGGCGATGGCTGATACAAACGCGAACAGAAAGTCTCCTCCGAGTGCTTTTGCTAAAAGCGGAGCCGCCATATTTCCCGCTTGATCAGCCGCTGTAATCGCGTCAAAACCGACAAATGCCGCGGCACCAAAGCCGAGAAATACCGTCATAATGTAAAACACACCGATAATCCATGTCGCTGACACAACGGATGTACGGGCCGTCTTGGCATCCTTAACGGTATAAAACCGGATCAATATATGCGGAAGCCCGGCGGTTCCCAGCACGAGTGCCAAGTTTAACGACAAGGTCTCAAGCGGCACCTTATATTTATTTCCGGGGTTCAAAAAATCAGCGCCAAGCGGAGTAGCCGTTTTCATCTGTTCAAACATGGTATTGAGGCTAAAGCCGAATTTCGAAAACACGATAATCGAAATCACGAGTGTGCCGGCCATCAGCAAAACGGCTTTAATAATTTGAACCCAGCTTGTCGCGATCATGCCGCCAAACACGACATAAATGGTCATCAGCACTCCGACGATGAGGACAGCCGCGGTATAATCCAGCCCTAGAAGCAGTTTGATCAGCGCGCCCGCCCCCACGAGCTGGGCGATCATATAAAAAGTAGAGATGGCAATGGTATTGAGAGCCGCGACACCGCGGATTTTCTTTTCTTTAAAGCGAGCGGCAATCATGTCTGCTATCGTGTACTTTCCAAGATTCCGAAGCGGCTCCGCCACGATGTACAAGACAACGAGATAAGCCACCAGAAAACCGATGCTGTAAAAGAAGCCATCAAATCCATATAACGCAATCATTCCGGCAATCCCGAGAAACGAGGCGGCAGACATGTAGTCACCGGCAATTGCCAGTCCATTCTGAACGCCGGTGAGCCCGCCGCCCGCCGTATAAAACTCACTCGTCGTTTTCGTCCGCTTCGCGGCAAAATACGTGATAATAAGCGTCAGGCCAACAATTGCCAAAAACAATAAAAAAGCAGTCATATTCATGTCTGTTCACCCTTCAGATCCTCTTTTAAAGCGCTTACATACCGATCGAAATGAGCGGCTCTCCGGGAACACACAGTACTCAGTATCCAGGTCATAGCGAATTGGGCGATGGCGAACAGCCAAGCCCATGAAACAGCTCCAATGGCCGGTGCATTCAAAAAGGTGAAATAAGATGTCAAAACAGGGAGTGAAAAATAAAAGACAAAAAAGAAAATCGCAGAAGGAACAATAAAAGCGCGTTTCTGCTTTAAAAAAGCTTGAAAAGACGGCGTTGCAGCAATCTGTTTATAATCAGCTTTGTACATGGCTTTCCTCCTTTTATTCGCTAAACGTAAGCAAAAAGGTACACCAATAGGTATGTACTGAAAGTCCGATTTATGCGTTGAACAATATCTGGAGGATGAAAAAAGAAGGAGGTCGTGAAGAGGTGAACACAGTGGTCTAAAGACAGGCGAAGGTTTTCAAGCTCGGCCGTGTATAAACGAGTTTGCTTTCAAAACCTCACCGAATGCAGCTTGTTCTCAGCAAAGCTGCTGTTTACCAGAGCACGGTTATCATGTTCGCATCACCTCTTTATGACAATGCATGTGCCAAGAGGTGATCGCATCACCGGCTGTCTGTCGTAGTTAGCTGACACACCGTTTGTCCTCAAGCTCAGCGCAGCGATTTGCTTTTGAATAGAGGATATGGTGAAAACTCAGATCAGGTGATAGAAAAGCCAGAGGTAAATAGATCCGCCTGTTCGGACTAGTCTTGCCGGACGGTTTTTTTGTGGTTTTTCTTTCTCGATGCTGTCTCAGATTCTAAAAACTGCCTCACATCATGAATGCCTAATCCAATGGATCTAGCTTCTTGAATTAACATATGCCAACCTTTGTCCAAATCTTTTTTAACATGAGTTTTCATAGTAACCTCCAATTGTATAAAATGTTTTCCTGCAACATGCGGGCAATAAAAGACAAGCCAGCGCGATGATGAGGCGAGTACAACAAATTTCACACATAGTTGCTCGGTGTTCACAAACTGAAGGAAAAACCACCTACCTATTCCCTAAAAAAATGACTAATATAACCAATGGACCTTATTTATAATAATAAACAATTAAATACTGACTGGATAGTATGTAAATGAAAATAAATCATTTAGCCTATTAAAAATGACCCCTGGGAAACCGAATAGCATAACCGTTCAAAGAAATAAATACCGCTAAAGATTGATCCGGTGTAAGATAAGGGTAATCATTACCGCCAGGAGAAAAATATGAAAAAAAACAAATTTCAAATTAAAAGAGAAGCAACATTTGAAAGTTTTATAGACGCTGGCGTGAATTTGTTGATTGACCGAGCGTATGATCCGGTTTCTGTAGAAGATATCAGCAGAGCCGCCGGGTACAGCAAAGGAGCATTTTATGTTCATTTTGTCAGCAAGGACGATTTTCTGCTGTACCTTCTCGAAAAACGTCAGATGAAAAAAAAGATCATTATAGGGTATCTTGATCAAATGGAGCGGGAGTCAGTGAAATCGCTGACATTGGACGAGGCTGCAAAACACGCTGCAGAACTGCTTTATTCCTATTACATAAATAAGCCGTCGTGGGACATCACCTCGTTTGCCATGAACATGCCGACATATAAAGTCTTAAAGAAATGCAAGGCCTATGTCCGGCTGTACGAATTGTGGGTGGAAGAAAATGTGTTATATATTAAGTGGCTGAAGGAGAGAAAGCTGATTGACGCCTGTATTGATCCTGAATATACGGCTAAAATAATATGTGCAGTCCTCGACGGAATCATCAAACAATCATATGTATTGGGCCAGCCAGCCACCTTCCGCAGCTTTTTAGACGCACTCTCGGTATTTTTTACTTTAGACAGAGAGCACGAGACGCCAAGAATTTTGAAAAGTTTTTCGGAAAGCGAGGAACATCAGTGAAGTATAGAGAAATAATTATGTATATCATTATGGGGGTTTTCACAACCATTGTGAATATCGCCAGCTTTTATATATTGGTAGAGATCATGAATGTGGATTACAAAGCCGCCACTGTTGCCGCTTGGATTTTGTCCGTGCTGTTTGCTTACATAACAAATAAATTATATGTGTTTCAGCAAAAAACACATGATCTGCAGAGCCTGCTGAAAGAGCTCACTGCTTTTTTCAGCGTTCGGGTCCTGTCTCTCGGCATAGATTTAGGCATGATGATCATTCTTGTCGGCCAGTTCAATACAAATGAAACCTTGGCCAAAATACTCGACAACGCGGTCATTGTTGTCGTCAACTATGTTGCGAGCAAATGGCTCGTCTTTAAAAAAACAAAAGAAGAAGGGGTATGAGAGGACTGCAGCATATGATCTGCCGTTTTCTATGAAGAAATAAGGGGAATAAAAAATAAAAACCAGAAAGGTGATTGCACATGCGGGAAGAGCTAAAGGGGATATTTGCAAGTGTATTCGGAGAAAAAGAGGGGTTACGGTTTTTTTTCGCACCTGGAAGAGTGAATCTGATTGGAGAACATACAGACTATAACGGCGGGCATGTATTTCCGTGCGCGCTGACAATGGGTACATATGCTGCTGTTGCAGAAAGAAACGACGGGCTTGTCCGGATGTATTCAGATAACTTTAGAAACGCAGGCATCAAGGAATGCAGCCTTGACGACATTCGCTATCAAAAAGAAGACGACTGGGCGAACTACCCAAAAGGCGTGATTTATGAATTTCAACAGAGGGGATATGCAGTTCCCCATGGCTTTGACATTGTATTTTCAGGGAATATTCCAAACGGGGCGGGGCTGTCGTCTTCCGCTTCTATTGAACTGCTGATGGGGGTCGTGCTCCGAAGCTATTTTCATCCTGAAGTAGATGCGCTTGAGCTTGTGAAAATGGCGCAGCATGCGGAAAACCATTTTATCGGCGTCAATTGCGGAATTATGGACCAATTTGCAATTGGAATGGGGAAAAAACATCATGCGATGCTGCTGAACTGCGACACGCTTGACTATGAATATAGCAAACTCAATGTCTCAGGCCTCGCGCTGGTCATCGCGAACACGAACAAAAAAAGGACATTGGCTGACTCAAGCTATAATACGAGACGCCAAGAATGCAATGATGCATTGCTTGATTTGAAAAAAGGCCTCGATATTGCCGCACTGGGCGACATCAAGCCTTCTGATTTCGATGCGCATTCCAGCCTGATCCAAAATGAAACGAACAGACGCCGGGCAAAGCACGCTGTATACGAAAATCATCGTGCTATTAAGACGGCCCATATGTTCAAAGAGAACAATATAGATGAAATCGGGCAGTTAATGAAGGAATCCCACCTTTCATTGAAGGATGACTATGAAGTAACATGCCCTGAACTTGATGAGCTTGTGTTTGCGGCATGGGATCACGAAGGTGTAATTGGATCAAGAATGACGGGAGCAGGCTTTGGCGGATGCACCATCAGCATTGTAAAAGATGAGTTCGTTGATGATTTTATTCAGAAGGTTGGAGACAGATATCAAGCAAAAACAGGGCTCCGAGCGGATTTTTATGTCGCGGATATCGGAGAGGGAGCGAGAGAACTAAAGGGGGAGTGACATATGAGTATTTTTGAACATCTGGAACAGTTGCTAGAGTATGGCCTGGAACGAAAATTGATTTCGATCTGGGATCGGGAATATACGAGAAACCGTCTTTATGAAGCGCTGGGCATCACACATCCCGAGCCGAACTCCAGCACCAGCATCAAGCAGTCACAAAGCCTGCCGGACTTGCTAGCTCCCATCTATAAATGGGCTGCCGAAACCGGCCGAATGGAAGCGGATACAGATACGTACCGTGACCTGCTCAGCGCAAAGCTGATGGGCTGTTTTGTACCTGCCCCGTCAGAGGTCATTCGCAAATTTGAAGAGACAAAAGCATTATACGGCCCAAAACAGGCGACAAAGGAATTCTATCAATATTCAGAGGATGTCTATTATATACGGACTGACAGAATCGCCAAAAATGTTCATTGGACGGTGCCGACCGAATATGGCGAGCTGGAAATGACCATTAACCTATCAAAGCCTGAAAAGGACCCGAAAGCGATTGCGGCTGCAAGAGAGCAGGAACAGACAAATTATCCGATGTGTTTGCTGTGTAAAGAAAATGTCGGCTTCGAGGGAAGCGTGAATCATCCAGCCCGGCAAAATCACAGAATCATTCCGGTCATCCTTGAGGACGAACAATGGTTCCTGCAATTCTCGCCATATGTCTATTATCCGGAGCACTGCATTGTCTTAAAAGGTGAACATGAACCGATGGAGATCAGCAAAAAAACATTTGAAAGGCTGCTGTCATTTCTTGGCCAATATCCGCATTATTTTATCGGTTCAAACGCGGATCTGCCGATTGTCGGCGGCAGCATCCTAAGCCATGATCATTTCCAAGGCGGCGCGCATGATTTTCCAATGGCACGTGCAGAAGCGGAAGACGTTTATGAATTAAATGATTATCCCGGCGTGTCGCTGGGCTTAGTGAAGTGGCCGATGTCTGTGCTCAGGCTCCAAGGAGACGAACCGGGTCATGTCGCCGAAGCTGCTGACCATATCTTCCGCACGTGGCAGACGTATTCCGATGAAAAAGCCGGCATTGCCGCCTATACAGGCGATACGCCCCATAATACGGTCACACCGATTGCGCGGCGCAGGGGAGAATTGTACGAACTCGATATCGTACTGAGGAACAACCGGACGGATGAGGAGCATCCATTAGGAATATTTCATCCTCATCAAGAAGTCCACCATATTAAAAAAGAAAATATCGGCCTGATTGAGGTCATGGGATTGGCGATATTGCCGGGCCGCTTACAGAAGGAAATGAAAGAAACGGCAGCGGCGCTATGTTCTGCTGATCCGAAAACAGCCTTAGAACAAAATCCGCTCACGGCAAAGCATAGTGAATGGGCTCTTCGGATGATGGAAAAAAGAACCATAACAAAAGAGAATGCAGATCTAGTCATAAAAGAAGAGCTGGGACATGTATTCGCTCGCATTCTTGAACACGCCGGTGTGTTTAAACAGACAACAGAAGGAAAACAGGCCTTCAGAAGGTTTATCGACCAGTTGGGCGTCAAACCAGTCAAAAGCCTCAACCGCTAGGGTTGAGGCTTTTTCGATTTTTATGACAAAACAAACACCCAAAGCGCTGACGCTTCGGGTGCTGCTGCTTTTATCCTCTTTTTCTGGTTAACAGGCTTACTAGAAAGACAACAATGGCTGCGCCGATTACCGCTGGAATAATGGCAAATCCGGCTAGGTGCGGCCCCCATGTTCCAAGCAGCCCGTGTCCGATCCAGGCGCCAATAAGACCTGCGATCATAGACCCGATAATTCCTCCGGGCATATCTCCTTTTACAAACAGGCTTCCAAGCCATCCGATAATAATAGCGACGATAAGTGAAATAAGAAAACTCATCATGCAACACATCCTATTTTTTATTTATTTGCTTATATCATTCCTCTTTTTTGTATAAGATAAACAACTGGATGCTCTCATAAAAAAATACGGACAATTCAGAGCATATTGGCTCTTCATTGCGCCTTTTCTTTCAATATTTGATGCGTTAAAATGGTAACCGTGTGAAAAGATGCTAGACAAGGAAAAAATAATTCCTATCTAGAAAGTTTAACAAAATGAAATTTTTGATTGACCTAAGTTTTTTATTGTGGTAAACCTTAATTTGTCAGAATTAGTTCTTCATCATCTTTCTTTACTTTATATGCGGAAATAACTAGAAACTTTTCATCTTAAGCGATAGATGTGAATAAAGTTGGAGCAATTTTTGTCGATTTTATGACATTTAAGCGAAAATGGGATGAAGTTTATAAAAAAATAAAGCTAATAAGTGAAGTTTTTGATAGCATAACAAAGTAGAGAAAAGATTTTGAGGAAGTATGCACTTCAGATTTATTACATCAATAGGAAGGATGGTGATCTTCTTGTTCAGAGCATTAAAACCGTTGCTTGTATTAGCGCTGTTAACTGTGGTTTTCGTCCTTGAGGGATGCAGCAATGCTTCAGTACTAGATCCGAAAGGACCTGTAGCTGAACAGCAAAGTGATTTAATCCTGTTATCTATCGGATTTATGCTGTTTATCGTCGGGGTCGTCTTTGTTCTATTTACCATTATTTTAGTAAAATACCGCGACCGTAAAGGCAAAGATAATGGATCTTATAACCCAGAAATTCACGGTAACACGTTTTTAGAAGTAGTCTGGACAGTGATCCCAATTTTAATCGTCATTGCACTTTCTGTGCCAACAGTACAGACGATATATTCGTTAGAAAAAGCTCCTGAAGCAACAAAAGATAAAGAGCCTCTTGTTGTTTATGCTACTTCGGTAGACTGGAAATGGGTATTCAGCTACCCTGAACAGGATATTGAAACGGTCAACTACTTAAACATTCCTGTCGACCGCCCGATCTTGTTCAAAATCTCATCTGCAGATTCAATGGCTTCGCTATGGATTCCTCAGCTTGGAGGGCAAAAATATGCGATGGCAGGAATGCTGATGGATCAATACTTACAGGCTGACAAAGTGGGTACTTACGAAGGCCGCAACGCGAACTTCACAGGTGAACATTTTGCAGACCAAGAGTTTGATGTGAATGCAGTCACAGAAAAAGACTTTAACAGCTGGGTGAAAAAGACTCAGAACGAGGCTCCTAAGCTGACAAAAGAGAAGTATGATGAATTGATGCTTCCTGAAAATGTGGACGAATTAACGTTCTCTTCTACTCACTTGAAATACGTTGATCACGGACAAGACGCTGAGTACGCGATGGAGGCGCGCAAACGCCTTGGCTATCAAGCCGTTTCACCGCACTCTAAAACAGATCCGTTTGAAAACGTAAAGAAAAACGAATTTAAGAAGTCTGATGATACAGAAGAATGATATTGATCAGGAAAGGAGGAAGCCTGCATGAAATTCAAATGGGACGAATTTTTCGTAACTGGTGACCCATTAATTCTGGGCGCACAAGTTTCCATTGCGCTTTCAACCATTGCCATTATTTTTGTTCTGACTTACTTCAAAAAGTGGAAATGGCTGTGGTCTGAATGGATAACTACTGTTGACCATAAAAAACTCGGAATCATGTATATTATATCTGCTGTAATTATGTTATTCCGCGGCGGTGTCGACGGTCTGATGATGCGTGCCCAGCTAGCGCTTCCGAATAACAGTTTTTTAGACTCAAACCACTATAATGAAATTTTTACAACTCACGGTACAATCATGATCATCTTCATGGCGATGCCGTTCTTAATCGGTCTTATCAACGTTGTTGTGCCTCTTCAAATCGGTGCCCGCGACGTTGCGTTCCCTTACTTGAACAACCTGAGCTTCTGGACGTTCTTTGTAGGGGCGATGCTTTTCAATATTTCTTTCGTTATCGGAGGTTCTCCGAACGCAGGCTGGACGAGTTATATGCCGCTTGCAAGTAACGACATGAGCCCTGGGCCGGGTGAGAACTACTACCTCCTCGGACTTCAGATTGCCGGTATCGGTACCCTGATGACAGGGATCAACTTTATGGTAACAATCTTAAAAATGAGAACAAAAGGCATGACTTTAATGCGTATGCCAATGTTCACATGGACAACACTGATCACAATGGTTATTATCGTGTTTGCGTTCCCTGTACTTACAGTAGCATTAGCACTTTTATCATTTGATCGTTTGTTCGGCGCTCACTTTTTCACATTGGAAGCAGGCGGTATGCCGATGCTTTGGGCTAACTTGTTCTGGATTTGGGGACATCCTGAAGTATATATCGTTATTCTTCCGGCGTTTGGTATTTTCTCAGAAATCATCTCAAGCTTTGCAAGAAAACAATTGTTTGGTTACAAAGCGATGGTTGGTTCTATTATCGCCATCTCTGTATTGAGTTTCTTAGTTTGGACTCACCACTTCTTCACAATGGGGAACAGTGCGTCCGTTAACTCATTCTTCTCAATTACGACAATGGCAATCTCAATCCCAACCGGGGTTAAAATCTTTAACTGGCTCTTTACAATGTATAAAGGCCGAATCAGCTTTACAACACCTATGCTGTGGGCGCTTGCGTTCATTCCTAACTTCGTTATCGGCGGGGTTACAGGGGTTATGCTTGCGATGGCAGCAGCGGATTATCAATACCATAATACGTACTTCCTTGTATCTCACTTCCACTATGTGCTGATCGCGGGTACTGTATTTGCTTGTTTCGCCGGATTTATTTTCTGGTATCCAAAAATGTTCGGCCACAAGCTGAACGAAAGAATCGGAAAATGGTTCTTCTGGATCTTTATGATCGGGTTCAATATTTGTTTCTTCCCGCAATATTTCTTGGGGCTTCAAGGCATGCCTCGCCGTATTTACACATACGGACCGAATGACGGCTGGACAACATTGAACTTTATCTCAACAGTCGGAGCTTTCATGATGGGTGTAGGATTCTTAATCCTTTGCTATAACATCTACTACAGCTTCCGTTACTCTACTCGTGAAATCAGCGGAGATTCATGGGGTGTGGGACGTACGCTTGATTGGGCGACTTCTTCTGCGATTCCGCCGCATTACAACTTTGCGGTGCTTCCTGAAGTCAAATCTCAAGATGCATTCCTGCATATGAAAGAAGAAAAAACTGAATTATACCCTGAAAGTAAATTCAAGAAAATCCATATGCCAAGCAACTCAGGCAGACCGTTCTTTATGTCTGTTGCCTTCGGTCTTGCAGGCTTTGGACTTGTCTTTGAATGGTACTGGATGGGCGTAGTCGGATTGATCGGAGTCCTGCTCTGCATGGTTCTGCGTTCATTCGAATACGACAACGGCTACTACATTAGTGTTGATGAAATAAAAGAGACGGAAAGAAAGATTTCCGAATAAGGAGGCGTGAGTTATGGAACATGCAGAACACGGCAATTCTAACGCGCCTATGGAATATCAATCTGAAACCGGCAGACTTAATATTCTCGGGTTTTGGATCTTTTTAGGGGCAGAAATTGTGTTGTTCTCAACACTATTTGCAACCTTCTTCGTTCTTAAAAACAGAACAGCTGGAGGTGTCTTGCCAGACGAACTATTTGAAGTCAATCTGGTAATGATTATGACGTTCTTGCTGCTGATCAGCAGCTTTACCTGCGGGATCGCTGTTCATGAAATGCGCCGCGGAAGTTTAAAAGGCGTAGTCATTTGGACAATTATCACTCTTCTTCTCGGGGCCGGCTTCGTCGGATGCGAGATCAACGAGTTTGTTCACTATGTACATGAAGGAGCGGCTCTCAGTACAAGTGCGTTCTGGTCTGGATTCTTTGTTTTACTTGGAACTCACGGAACTCACGTAACAATCGGGATTTTCTGGATCACAGGAATTCTGATTCAGTTGAAGAAACGCGGCTTAACCCCGCAAACTTCATCTAAAATCTTTATCTCAAGCTTGTACTGGCACTTCTTAGATGTTGTATGGATTTTCATCTTTACAGGTGTCTATCTCATGGGATTGGGGGGTCTGTAAAATGGCAAACAAATCTGCTGAACACAGTCACTTTCCATGGAAACACATTGTAGGTTTTATCCTGTCTATCGTTTTGACCCTGCTGGCTCTATGGGTTGCAGTGTATACTGACCTGAGCTCATCAGCAAAACTTTGGATAATCTTCGGCTTCGCCTTCATTCAGGCGGCGCTGCAGCTTCTCATGTTCATGCATATGACAGAGAGCGAAAACGGCACGATCCAAGTCGGAAACACGCTGTTCGGATTCTTTGGCGCGATCGTTATCGTACTTGGATCCATCTGGATTTTCGCGGCTCACTATCACCATGGTGACCATATGGACGGAAATCCTCCTGGAGGCGCTGAACACTCAGAGCATTCAGGCCATAACGAATAATACAAAAACCCTCTTCATTGGAAGAGGGTTTTTTGCTGTCTTCAGCTGCTTCGCTTTCTGCGAAGATACGGAAGGCCGTAAATGATAAATGCGGCGATATGAGCGACAATGACGTTAACGGCAAACAAGATAATCATGAGAGTGTGTCCAAGTGGAGAAAGGCTTTCTGTTGCGTAAAAGAAGAAGAATACCCACATTAAAATGATTGGCGGAATAGCTGAGAGTGCGACTTTTTTGTTATCAAGCCAAATAAAGAGAGGCGTTGCGCTGGCAACCAGTAAGTAAGCAAAAAACATGTCCATCATACCCGTCTCCTTTCATTTTGTGATAACGTTTACAAAAATGAAATAGAGGAACTGAGTTGTGTCTGTTTTGTGATTGTTTTTTGAACATTCTGTTACAATTATTATACCATGTTTTCCAGAAATTGATACGTGTTTTTGCAGAAATGGACTGGATCTATCGTCTTATTTTTTTCGTTTAATGTGCTAGGAGAATGTATGGGCATGGGGCTCTGAATTTTTAGCTGTTTCTTATGAGGTATCACATTATTTGGGAACATAACACATTATCGCATTCGTTTTTTAACAAATTCTTTTGGTATGGCGTTTTTTTCATTTGAAAAGTTTTGTGTCAATCGAAACATTTCGGTTTATGATACGTCATATTTCGTGTAGCTGAAAAAGTGCCGCAAATGCTGAAAAAACATAAAAGGAAGCGAGCTTCACGTGTCATCTTGAACGTGGTTCATGTATAATAAACATTAGTGATTTTCCGATGAAAATGTAAGGCGGGATAGAATGAGTCGATATAAGAAACAGCAAAGCCCCTTTTATCAGGGGGATTTGATTTTTATATTTGGTGTGTTTTTTATTATAAGCGTAGTATCAATTTATGCTGCCGGTCAGTTTGGGCAGTATGGGAACACGGATTGGATTCAGCAAATTGTGTTTTATCTTTTGGGGGCTGTTGCCATTACAGTTCTTTTGTACTTTGATTTAGAACAGCTTGAAAAGTTAAGTTTATATATTTTTATCATTGGTATTTTATCTTTGATTATTCTTAAAATCAGTCCCGAGTCTATTGCACCTGTTATTAAAGGGGCAAAAAGTTGGTTTAGGATCGGTAGAATAACAATACAGCCGTCAGAGTTTATGAAGGTTGGTTTGATTATGATGCTTGCTTCAGTTATTGGAAAAGCTAATCCTAAAGGAGTTCGGACGCTTAGGGATGATATCCACTTGTTATTAAAGATTGCGGGTGTCGCAGTTATTCCTGTAGGTCTTATCTTGATGCAGGATGCTGGGACTGCGGGAATATGTATGTTTATCGTTCTTGTAATGGTTTTTATGTCAGGTATAAATTGGAAATTAATTGCGATCATAGCTGGTTCAGGTATCTTACTCATTTCATTAATTTTATTAGTAATGATAAACTTTCCTGACGTTGCTAAATCAGTTGGAATACAGGATTATCAAATTAAGCGGGTCACTTCTTGGGTGTCTGCTTCAAATGAGACACAGGAAGATTCAAATGACAGCTGGCAAGTTGACCAGGCCATCATGGCAATAGGATCTGGTGGTATTTTAGGTAATGGTATTTCTAATTTGAAGGTTTATGTTCCAGAGAGTACGACTGACTTTATCTTTTCTATAATAGGTGAGTCATTTGGCTTTATAGGCTGTGCAATTGTTGTCATCATGTTCTTCTTTTTAATCTACAGGCTTGTCGTTCTGATAGACAAAATACATCCGTTTAACCGTTTCGCTTCTTTCTTTTGCGTTGGCTATACGGCGTTAATTGTGATCCACACATTCCAGAATATCGGAATGAACATCGGCATTATGCCTGTTACCGGGATTCCGCTGCTGTTTGTCAGCTATGGGGGAAGCTCGACACTTTCCACGTTAATCGGATTTGGAATTGTATATAATGCAAGTGTGCAGCTGACGAAATACAGAAGTTATCTTTTTAATTCTTAATATGCAGACAGCCTTTACAGAGGCTGTCTTTTTTTGTGCAGAGCATTTCGCTTTTGAGATCACTTTTTTTCGGATATGATAAAAAGTGATAAGGAGGTTTTTGTGATGAATAACACAATCGAAACCATTTTGAATCATCGGTCAATCCGGTCTTTTACTGATCAGCTTTTGACAGCTGAAGAAATTGATACATTAGTGAAAAGTGCGCAGGCTGCGTCTACATCCAGCTATGTGCAGGCATATTCGATTATCGGAGTTTCTGATCCTGAGAAAAAACGTGAGCTGTCCGTGCTTGCTGGGAATCAGCCTTACGTTGAGAAGAACGGACACTTTTTTGTATTTTGTGCGGATTTGTACCGCCATCAAAAACTGGCTGAGGAAAAAGGTGAACATATTTCTGAGCTGCTCGAGAATACAGAAATGTTTATGGTTAGCTTAATTGATGCGGCGCTGGCAGCGCAAAATATGAGCATAGCCGCTGAATCCATGGGGCTTGGCATTTGCTATATCGGCGGCATTCGGAATGAACTGGACAAGGTGACAGAGGTGCTGCAAACGCCTGACCATGTGCTCCCGCTTTTCGGACTGGCAGTAGGCCATCCTGCGAACCTTTCCGGCAAAAAACCGAGATTGCCAAAGCAGGCCGTTTATCATGAGAATACGTATAATGTGAACACAGACGATTTCCGTCATACTATGAATACGTATGACAAAACCATTTCTGATTACTATAGAGAAAGAACAAACGGGCAGCGGGAAGAAACGTGGTCCGATCAAATACTGAACTTTATGAAGCAAAAGCCGCGTACGTATTTAAATGACTACGTGAAAGAAAAGGGCTTTAATAAAAACTAAAGCAAACCTCTCCGTCTGGAGGGGTTTTTATGTTTCACGTGTAACATATTCCGACAAATAGGGACAGGCTTTCACAAATAAATGGCGAATGATAGGGGACACTGATAAGCAGTGTGAGCGGCTTTGGAGAAAAAATAGGGGATCAGTGATACGATGAGGATGAGGTGGTAGGGATGGTTTCATTAAGTATATTAGATCAATCTCCAGTATCAGAGGGCAGCAATGCAGAAACGGCCTTACAGCAAACCGTTGCGCTTGCCCAAGCTGCTGAGGACCTTGGATATAAGAGATTTTGGGTTTCTGAGCATCACTTTTCAAAACGTCTAGCAGGGTCCAGTCCTGAGGTGCTAATCAGTCATATAGCAGCGAAAACAAAGCGAATCCGTGTTGGATCAGGAGGAGTCATGCTGCCGCATTACAGTGCTTATAAAGTAGCTGAAAACTTTCGTGTTCTGGAGGGGCTGACACCAGGAAGAATTGACCTGGGGCTTGGCAGAGCACCGGGGGGAATGCCGATTGCATCATGGGCGCTGAATGACGGCGGTAAGCGCAATGCTGATCAGTATCCGCAGCAAATTAAGGAGCTGACCATGTATTTGCATGATTTGACGGATGACAAACACCGTTTTCCGAATCTGACCGCTGCGCCGCATATTTCAACGGCTCCGGATGTGTGGCTGCTCGGCTCATCTGGAGAAAGCGCGCTGCTCGCAGCTGAATCTGGCGCTGGCTATATGTTTGCCCATTTTATCAATGGAGAGGGCGGAGAGGGTACTGTCAGACAGTATAAGAGGCGATTCAAACCATCTGTGTTAGGAGATACGCCTCGAGCGGCAGTTGCTGTTTTTGTTCTTTGTGCTGACACGGAGGAGAAAGCAGAGGAGCTTGGGGCTGTGCTTGATTTTACACTTTTGGCGGGAGAGCAGGGTATTCCTTTAGAGGGAGTTCCTCCGTATGAAGCTGTTCGGAAAAATACGTATTCTCCTTATGAACAGAGACGAATTGCTGATAATCGAAATCGAATGATTGTCGGTACGAAAGAACAGGTTAAGGAGCGGCTGCTAGCTTTGAGTAAAGCGTATGAAACAGAGGAAATCATGGTGGTGACCATCACGCATCATTTTGAAGATAAGCTCCGATCGTATCGATTATTGCAGGAGGCGTTTGCTGACTGATCTTTAAAAAGCCCTGCCGAATCGGCAGGGCTTTTTCTTATTCAACAGTGAAAGGTTCTTCGGTCAAAACCTGGCTTGACTTGCCTTTGTTCGCGGCATATGCGAGCAAGTAATACTCTCCGGCCGGAAGTTTGGTTCCGCCATTAATCGTGCCATCCCAGTCAAAGTACTGGTAACCTTTATCTTGGTTTTTATAAATGCCGGCTTGGCCTGCGAAATCAAGGTTGCTGTCATAGACGAGGAACGCCAGCTCTTCCGCTCCCGCAGGAAGGTAGGTTTCAATTTGATAGGTACCTTGTACAGACCCTTCGCTGACAGAGACAGATGTGACTCTCGGATAATCGGGCTCTTTCACAATCAGCAATGTAGGTACCTTAGCAACCGTTTTTCCGCCTTCTCTGACGATAACCGTTCCTTCATAGGTGCCAGCTTTTGTTTTCTTCGTATTGACCTTTACTTTTGCAGTGGCTTTCCCGGTTTGATGTGCCGGAATCACAACACGGCTTGTGCCGGATGTGGAGATGCCGCTGCCATTAAATGAGTATTCCAGTGTGTATGATTTTCTAATGGAAGATTGATTTTCAATCGTAAACGTTTCTTTTTTCGTTTCGTTTCCGTTTTCCTTCAAGAACGTGCCGTATGAATAGCTTCCAGGTGAGACGAGCGAATCTGCTTTGATTGCGTTCATGATTCTTGCGCTGCCTGCGCCTTGAGCGTTATGCGGATATACTTCCCCATCGCTATCCTTTAAAGTGACAGCGGTATTCATGATGGCGGCTTTAATCTGTTCAACGCTCCACTTTGGCTTGGCTTGTTTAATAACGGCAACCGCTCCGGCAATATGAGGCGATGCCATGCTTGTTCCTTGTTTTGATCCGTAGCCGTATGGATGGTCAGGATCGTGTGTTGGGATCGTGCTCACGATATTGACCCCTGGCGCGGAAATATCAGGCTTAATCATCCACGTATCCATAACAGGGCCGCGTGATGAGAAATCAGCCACTTGTTCACCGAGCGCTTTTGAGACCGTCAACTTGAATGTTGTTTTTGTCTCACCAGCTTTCAGGGCGCTGACGAGTTTTTCGCCGTCTTCTAATGAAAGCTTAATCGTTGGGACAGACATGCCTGGCACATTGGCTTCAATTTCTCCAGAGAGGTTGTTATACACAACCATGCCGACTGCACCGGCTTTTTTAGCGTTATCCGCTTTATCCACAAATGCAATGCTGCCTCGTTTGACAACGGCGACTTTGCCTGTCAGGTCTTTCCCTTCAAAATCCTTTGCTTCTCCGATTCCCGCTTCGACAAGCTCAACTTCTTTGTTATTGAGCGCTTTGACGTCGTCCTCCTTGTTATAGCCCATCACTTTTGCTGAAGAGTAGGAGCCGAATGTGACGGCGTATTCATTGAGCGGCAGCTGAGTCGCACCGACAGAAATCGCTTCTCTTGATGTGCCCGGCGATCCGACTGTCCAGCCGTTCGGTCCGCTGTTGCCGTTTGAGGTAACAGCGACAACGCCTTCTGACATGGCCCAGTCAAGCGCTGTGCTTGTCGCCCAGTCCGGGTTGTTTAAAGAGTTTCCGAGAGACAGGTTCATCACATCTGCTCCGTCCTGCACTGCACGTTCCACACCGGCGATGACGTTTTCCGTTGTGCCGCTTCCGCCAGGCCCTAACACACGATAAGCAAGAAGTGTTGCATCAGGCGCTACGCCTTTAATTGTTCCGTTTGCAGCCACAGTTCCGGCTACGTGTGTGCCGTGGTCAGTCGCTCCGCCCCTCGGATCGCCTGTTGGTGTTTCTTTTGGATCGTAATCATTGTCCACAAAATCGTATCCTTTATATTGTCCAAAGTTTTTCTTCAGATCTGGGTGATTGTATTCAACCCCAGTGTCAATAATCGCCACCTTGATGCCTTTTCCTGTGTAGCCTAAATCCCATGCATCGTTTGCTCCGATATAAGGCGCACTGTCATCCATTTGCGGAGATACGGCGTCTTCGGAGATTGTGACGTCTTTATCCTTCATATTGTCTGTTTTATATGTGACGTTCGGGTACACTGCCTTAACGTCTTTTACCGCGAGAAGTTTTGGAATCTCATTAGCTGGAAGCTTCATAGAGAAGCCTGAGAATACCTGCTCATATTCCCGGTTTACTTTTCCGTTTTTCACCGCTTTGATTGCTTTGTTTTTTGCTTTTGTGCGAGCGGTTTTCAGCTTGCTTTTCGATTGGCTTTCTCCCGCTTCCTTCGCTTCTGCCAAGGATTTTTCTTTTAATTCCACTATAACGGTTGTTTTTTTGCTTGTCGTCATGTCGATATCACCGAATACCTCGGCTTTTTCCAGATCAGCCGACGTTTTTGAAGAAGCCGGAGCTGCCTGGACGCCCGTAATACCTGTGGATAACGCAAAAAATAAGACGAAACTTACAAGCAGAAAGCGAATGATCCCCTTTTTCAATGTGTTTCCCCCTTTGTATTTAGAAAAAATGTGAAAGATCTAGTATATATTTCTTGAAAATTCAAAAAAATCCTTGTGTCATTTGGACCATTTATTGGATTTTGTTTGTGTATAACGAAGGAGTTATACACAGAACCCTGTGCATAAGTGAATAAACCTGTGTATATATATAGTTAGGAATATACGTTCGTATACAAAATATAGATAGAGTTTGTGGACATGTGGATATCTCTTGTGATTAAGTTGTTCTTATCTTTGGGATAACTTGTGTATAAAGTTTTCAAAGCGGTTCTCCAATTTTCATTTCAATTCTTTCAGCTTTCAACAAAACTTCTAAAAACTAGTTGGTTTTTTCACTCATATTGTGACAAAGAATTCTCTTTCCACGGTCTATCATAGAGTCATGAGTTTTGCTAGAGCCGCTAGTTTGCGAGAAAAGAAATCGGCCGTCTTTTCTTGCGGGCTGCGGCTGAGAAAACGGGCTGCTAAAAAGGCTGCCTGCCAAAAAGAAGCGGAGGGATGTTTTTCTATGAAACGTTTGCTTGTATCTTTACGGGTGTGGATGGTCTTTTTGATGAACTGGGTGACGCCGGACAGAAAAACTGCGGCTGCCGCGGTCTATTCGGCTCAGCGTACATACCAAAGAAAGGCGGCTGTGCAGGCCGCAGGACTCGTTTCGTTTTATGAGTGGCGGATGGCTGTGAATGAGGAAGAAAAGCAGAAAGCGAAAGCCGCCGCGCTTTATAAAAGAAGATGTTTGCAAGCCTTCAAGGAATCGCCAAAGCAGGAGAGAGCGGGCCCGTATCTTTACATGGCGGTCAAAAGGAGGTAAAATCCCAGTCAAAAGCAAATTGGCGGGAGAGATAACCTCTTGAAAATCTATAAAGTATTAAACAATAATGCGGCTTTAATAAAAGAGGATGATCAGGAAAAAATCGTGATGGGGCCGGGAATCGCTTTTCAAAAAAAGAAAAATGATCTCATCCCTATGAATAAAGTGGAAAAGATCTTTGTCGTGCGCGACGAGAATGAAAAGTTCAAACAAATCCTGCAAACACTGCCGGAGGAGCATATAGAAATAGCTGAGGATATCATCAGCTATGCGGAAGGAGAGCTCGCGGCGCCGCTGAGCGATCACATTCATATCGCGCTTTCCGACCATTTGTCCTTTGCGATCGAAAGGATTCAAAATGGGCTGCTTGTGCAGAATAAATTGCTGCATGAGATAAAGGCGCTCTATAAAAAAGAATACGAGATCGGCTTGTGGGCGATCGGACATGTAAAAGAGACATTGGGCGTGTCTCTGCCTGAAGATGAAGCGGGTTATATTGCCCTTCACATCCATACGGCGAAGATGGATGCGGAGAGCATGTATTCAGCGCTGAAGCATACGACCATGATCAAAGAAATGATAGAGAAAATAGAACAATACTTTAATCGAAAGGTGGATGAAAACAGCATTTCCTATCAACGCCTTGTCACGCATTTGCGATACGCGGTCAGCCGGTTGGAATCAAATGAAGCGCTCCATCGTATGGACGAGGAGATGCTTTATTTCATCCAAAAAAAGTATTCATTCGCCTATCAATGTGCGCTGGAGCTGGCGGAGTTTTTGAAAAATGAATATCAATTACATTTGCCGGAATCCGAGGCCGGCTATATCACGCTGCATGTCCAGCGTCTTCAAGATCTCTCGGAATAACCGATTTGACTTGCAGGGAGTGATCTCTGGAAGTTTTTTTATTGATCAGGATTCAGTGTGTAGTACATCCAGCCCATCATGACTATTCCCGCGGTCAGATTGCCGAGCGTAACGGGAATTAAGTTTCTGACTGCTCCCATCAGTGTCACTGTATCAGGGTGCTCGATCAAAAGCGAGATGGCGAATGTGCACATATTGGCAATGCTGTGTTCAAAGCCGGAAATAAAGAAGCAGAAAACGAATAGCATCATGGTAAAAAGCTTTGCTCCTTCCCCTTTGAGAGACATTGGAATGAAAAAGGCGAGGCACACAAGCCAATTGCACAGCATTCCTCTGAAAAACAATTCGGAAGCCGGCGGCTCCATTTTGTGCTCTGCCAAATGAATCAAAAAGGAATGAACAGAAGGCTCCTCAAAAAGTCCCGTCGCGCTGATCAGGATGGCAAACAGAATGGCGCCGATTAAATTGCCGGCATAGCTTGACATCCACAAGTACAGGGTGTTGCGCCAGCTGAGTTTTTTCCGGAGCGCGGTATAGGTGAAATAAAAGGTGTTGCCGGTAAATAAATCTCCGCCTCCGTAAGCAATCATCAGAATAGCGGCCCCGAAAGTGACAGCGGCTGCCGGAAAGGCAAACGGAGAATCAGCCATAAAGAAATAGCTGCCTGTTTTGCTTGCGGCTGTAATGCCAAAACCAATAAACATACTGGCCAAAATGGACCGAAGCACATAACGGATTTTGCTTGAAGCGAATATGTTTTGTTTTTTCAAAGCATACTGTTCAACCTTTTGTAATGCTTGAGTTTCCATTGTCTTTTCCTGCTTTCTTTCATGATTGAGCATAGTATAGCACGATATTGTGAAGTATTTCACAATTAATTTTTACGAATTTTTGTCTACATGTTTTATCAAACTATTTAACTAAAAAAATAGTTGACGAAAACGCTGTCATGATTTATGATGAAAGCGTATTCTTGATCTGAATAAGCGGGATTGTGACTGGTAAAGCAGGCAAGACCTAAAATTTGCGTAAATGAAAAAGGATCGCTGTGTCCTTTATTCGTTGGCGAATTTTAGGTCTTTTTTGTTTAAATAAAAGGGGGAGAAATAGATGGATTACAAAGAGACTGCAAAACGCCTCATTGAGCTTCTCGGAGGGAAAGAAAATATCATCAGCGCGGCTCATTGTGCAACAAGACTGCGTTTAGTGATGAAAGATGAATCAAAGATAGATCAAGCACAAGTAGAAGAGCTTGATGGCGTTAAAGGGGCTTTCAGCAGCTCTGGCCAGTACCAGATCATTTTCGGAACAGGCCTTGTGAATAAAGTATTCGATGCTTTTTCTAAAGAAGCTGATATTGAGCGTGAGGAACACGTCAATCATCAGGATGCGGCAAAAGAAAAGCTGAATCCCGCTGCGAGATTTGCGAAAACGCTTTCTAATATTTTTGTTCCAATCATCCCGGCTATTGTAGCCAGCGGCCTATTAATGGGATTGCTGGGTATGATCAATGCGTTTCATTGGATGAGCAAGGATTCTGCGCTTTTGCAGCTGCTTGATATGTTTTCAAGTGCAGCATTCATTTTCTTGCCGATTCTAATCGGGGTCAGCGCTTCAAAAGAGTTTGGCAGCAATCCATACTTGGGAGCGGTCATCGGGGGAATCATGATTCATCCGACTCTTTTAAATCCATGGGGATTGGCGGAAGCGACACCTGATTACATGCATCTTTTCGGATTTGATATCGCGCTTCTCGGCTACCAGGGAACTGTTATCCCTGTCCTGCTTGCGGTGTATGTGATGAGCAAGGTAGAGAAATGGACGAGAAAAGTGGTTCCACATGCGGTGGATTTGCTTGTTACACCATTTGTTACTGTGATTGTCACCGGGTTTGTTGCTTTTATCGCGATTGGCCCTCTGGGCAGAGCGCTTGGCTCCGGCATTACGGTTGCTTTAACTTATGTGTATGACCATGCCGGTTTTGTTGCGGGCCTGATTTTCGGGGGCACGTATTCACTCATCGTGCTGACAGGCGTTCATCATAGCTTCCATGCGATTGAGGCTGGGCTTATTGCAGATATAGGAAAAAACTACTTGCTGCCGATCTGGTCAATGGCGAATGTCGCACAGGGCGGGGCAGGTCTTGCCGTCTTCTTTATGGCGAAAAAGGCAAAGACAAAAGAAATCGCGCTTCCGGCAGCATTTTCCGCTTTTCTCGGCATTACTGAGCCCGTCATATTCGGAGTCAATCTTCGCTACCGAAAACCGTTTATCGCCGCGATGATCGGAGGCGCATTGGGTGGAGCATATGTCGTCTTTACACATGTAGCTGCAAACGCTTACGGGTTAACGGGAATTCCGATGATCGCCATTGCTGCGCCGTTTGGCATGGGCAACTTGATCAACTATCTGATTGGCATGGCGATTGCGGCAGTGTCAGCGTTCATTGCAGCATTTGTCATGAAGATTAATGAGGATGAGGAGAGGAAAAAATGACAGCACATGACCAGGATCTTCGTCGCCGGGCTTATGAAGAAGTGGAGAAAAAAGAGCCCATCGCTAACAGCGATCCGCACCGCCAGCATTTTCATATCATGCCGCCGGTTGGGCTGCTGAATGACCCGAATGGCGTGATTTATTGGAAGGGCAGCTATCATGTATTCTTTCAGTGGCAGCCGTTTCAGACGGGGCACGGCGCAAAATTTTGGGGGCATTATACGACACAGGATGTTGTGAATTGGAAGCGGGAAGAGATTGCGCTGGCTCCGAGTGATTGGTTTGATAAAAACGGCTGCTACTCGGGCAGCGCTGTCACGAAAGACGATCGGCTCTATCTGTTTTACACAGGAAATGTCAGGGATCAGGATGGAAATCGGGAAACGTATCAATGCCTTGCTGTTTCTGACGACGGGCTGTCCTTTGAGAAAAAGGGTGTTGTCGCCCGCCTTCCGGAAGGATATACGGCGCATTTTCGCGATCCGAAGGTATGGGAGCATGAAGGCACATGGTATATGGTGATTGGTGCGCAAACAGAGAATTTGAAAGGGCAGGCTGTATTGTTTGCTTCTGATAACCTGAGTGAGTGGAGATTTCTTGGCCCGATAACCGGCGCGGGCTTCAACGGGCTGGACGATTTTGGATACATGTGGGAATGCCCTGATTTGTTTTCCCTTCAAGGATCGGACGTGCTGATTGTTTCGCCTCAAGGGCTTGAGGCTGACGGTTTCCGTTATCAGAACGTATATCAATCAGGTTATTTTGTCGGCCGTCTCGATTATAACAAGCCTGAACTGAAGCATGGTGAATTTACGGAGCTTGATCAAGGTTTTGATTTTTACGCGCCGCAAACACTTGAAGACGATCAGGGAAGGCGGATTTTGTTTGCATGGATGGCGGTGCCTGACCAGGATGAAGGATCCCATCCGACGATTGACTATCACTGGATTCACTGCATGACGCTGCCGAGACAGCTGACAATATCAGGCGAGAAGCTGATTCAGCAGCCGCTGCCTGAGCTGAAAGCCATGCGCAGAAATGAGAAAAAAATACACATCAATATGCATGGATCATCTGGTACGCTTCCAGTGGAAAACCCTGAAAGAGCTGAGATTCTGCTGGAAGACATTCATACGGAGTCTGGCTTTTCAATCAGTATCCGCGGAACGGCTACGTTTTCCTTCCAAAAAGACGAGGGGATTGTTACGCTGGAACGAAAGAGCTTTGACGGAAAAAGAACAGAAGCGAGACATTGCCACATCAAGGATTTGCATACCGTACACATGTTTCTCGACGCGTCATCTGTGGAAATCTTTATCAATAACGGAGAAGAGGTCTTTAGTGCGAGATATTTTCCTTTCCCGGGAAATCATGAAGTAACAGCCAGTTCGACCGGGAAATCTGAAATGAATGTCGGAATTTGGACACTTATGTAGAAAATCCTTCTATTTTCTTATGTGAAATCTGAGCCATCTGTGCTATTCTTCAACGATAACCTACTATTTTTTTCTGTAAAAGGAGTTGTTTTCTTGAATATACATGAACAGAAGATAACACCGGAATGTTTGGAAAAGGCTGCTAACCAAGTTGAAGATAAGCGAGAAGAATATAAGGATGTGCTGCTTCAGCTGAAAAAAATGCTTGGCGGAACAACGCCGCACAGTGAAACGGCGGAAATTCTCACGCGGGCATATGAACAAATGAAGGAATATGCACTTTTTGTTCAGTCGATAGAAACATTTTTGAGGAAATCTGCAAACAATTTAAAAATCAAATAAACAGGCTGCCGATGGGATCGGCAGTTTTTTCTGTGAAAAGTCTTCGGTGATTTAAAAAGGGCTGCCTCTTTGTAAGGCAGCCCCTTTTGTTTATGATTGTTGATTCAGGCGCAGTGCAGAATGCTTCGTAGGACCAACATACTGGTTTAGCGGGAAGGATTCTTTAATGGCCGCTGTGATGAATTCTTTCGCTGCGTAAATGGCTTCTTTGACTTCCGCACCTTTGGCGAGCTCCGCTGTCACGGCTGCTGAGAACGTACAGCCTGCGCCATGTGTATAAGGCGTATCGATCATTTCGCTTTCAAGGACTTCCGCTGTTACTCCGTCATAGAGAACATCAACGGCTTTCTCATGTTTGAGTTTGCCTCCGCCTGTAATGACGACATATTGAGCGCCGAGTGCGTGAATTTTTTTCGCGGCTTCGATCATATCGTCAACTGTTTTTAGTTCATCCATGCCGCTGAGCTGGCTGGCTTCAAACAAGTTTGGCGTAATGACAGTGGCTAGCGGAGCCAATTGCTCACGCAGGGCTTGGGCGTGCTCCGGATAAAGGACTTCATTAGCACCTTTGCAAACCATAACCGGGTCAATTACCACATTTTTTAATTGTTTTTCTTTGATCGTTTTTGCTGCAAGCTCGATAATATCAACGGTTGGCAGCATTCCTGTTTTCATGGCGTCCACACCGATGCCGTCCGTAATTGTTGCAAGCTGGGCGCGGATTGTATCAGTATCGATCGGGAATACCTGATGGTCCCAGCTGTTGTTTGGGTCCATCGCAACGATCACCGTTAAGGCGGTCATCCCGTATACGTTTTTTTCTTGAAATGTTTTTAAATCAGCTTGAATCCCAGCACCGCCGCTGGAATCTGAGCCGGCAATGGTGAGTGCTTTGTGCATAGACATGTCTTGAACCTCCATCATGTTTTGTCTTTCATTATAGTTAGATTTTCTCTGTATCACAATATAGAAGATCTATAGGAATCATTTGACAATCTCAACGGGCTTTCGTAAAATGCTACATAAGAAAACTAGGTAGGGGTTTTGAGATGTTAAATCGTGAGCTGGTTAAGGGAAGCACGGTTATATTGGTATTGACGCTTCTGAACGAGCGGCCGATGTACGGCTATGAGCTTGTAAAAGAAATGGGAAGCCGCAGCGGAAACGAGCTGCAGATGAAAGAAGGGACCTTGTATCCTTCTCTTCACAAGCTTGAACGCCAAGGATATATTTCTTCCTACTGGGAGAAGCAGGAGAAAGGACCGGACCGCAAATATTACCGGATTACAGACGAAGGCAAAGAAGTGCTGGCGGAACGCACGAAGGAATGGAGCGTATTTTCAGCCATGATGGACCGAATACTGAAGTGGAGCGGACAAAATGGATAAAGAAACATATGTATCCGAAATCAAAAGCGGGCTTAAAGGGCTTCCTGAAGGCGAGGCAATGATAGAAGAGATTGAGAGCCATATTGAACATCATCTGTTTTGCTCTTTTCAGGAAGGAAAGAGTGAGGAGGAAGCTATGCAGACTTTATTGCAGGCGTTTGGAACACCAACTGACATTGTTTCTTCGTTTAAGAAAATACAGCCAGTAACGTTCCGTGCGTTTTTGATGTTCCATCTTTTCTGTAACAGTGCCCTATTCGCTGTCGGCATTGCGATTACAATAATGCATGTATGGCTTGAATCACCGTTTGTTCAAGCAGTATGGAAAGGCATTTCTGTTTCTGTTTGGCTGATCTTAGCTGCATATATGATCTACTGGGTGCTGATTGGGTATCAAGGCGTGAAGGAGTTTGGAAAACGCGGAGAAAAGCTTGTTCTACATACGATTCTGATCTCAATGGTGCCAAACGTCATTTTTATGCTTGTTTTTCTATTCAATGTAATTCCTGCTGCGCTGTTTCAATCCTTGTTGACACCTTGGTTTGTTGGAACTTGTGCTATTGCAACGCTGTTATTTCCGTTATTTGGCCGAATGGGCTGTTATATTGGCAGGCGTCAGCTTGCCTGATTTTTTAGGTATATACATAGAATTTCTATGTAAAGGATGTGTATGTCGTGAGGATTAGCTCTTGTTTATATGGTTTTGTAGCTCATGGGGCAGTATTTTTGTTTACTGGTGGCTGCATGCTCTTGGCTATGGCAGCCAGCTTGCCTTTTGTTTTTCTGCTTGATCGGCTGCCTGATGTCGTCTTTACAGCAGGTGCCATTCTTACGCTGCTATGTTCATATGCTTATGTCTGGTTTTGGGCGGTCCGATTTGCATATAACCAGAAAATGCGCCTGTTTGAGGTTCAATTGGGGTCCTTTGTGTTGCTAGCCCTCATGATATCTTTGTTTTTATTGGATGGATCTAGTATGAAAGACATCATGATGAATTGGGACGATGCAGGCTGTGCTTTTGTGCCGCCGGCTTTTACATTTTTGTGTCTTTCTTATGCACTGGTGCTGCTGCCGGTCTATCAATCTAAGCTGTGGCGTCTTATCCTTCCGAATGGCGTCCGCATGAAATATATCTTTCATGTCTTTGGAGATCTGATGCTGATCATGGTGCTTCTGATCGGAGCCACTTTGCTGTTTCTATCATTGTAGTATGCCGTTTCAGTAGGATATTCCCACTGATCTCCCGTCCAATATATGTTTTAATAGTACATGACTATGAAAATGAGAAGGAGAGCATCATGAAGATTTCTATCGTAATTGTGACCTATAATCGGATTCCGGCTCTGTGTGAGCTTTTGGAGTCGATTTCCCGCCAGACCTTGAAGCCGTATGAAATTATTATTGTGAATGATGCCGGTGAATCGGTCGTGCCAGTCAAAGCACTGTATCCGGAGCTACCGATTGCTGTCATCAATTTAGAAAAGAACTCGGGGCATGTGGCTGCGAGAAATGCCGGTGTAAAAGAGGCGTCTGGGGATTGCATTATGCTGTGTGATGACGATGATTTCTTTACGCCAGGGCATATCGAGAAAATGGCAAAGGAAATAGAAACGGCAGACTTCGTTCATTCTGATGCGGAAATAGTTTCGTTTGAAGAGAAAAACGGAACAAGGTATCCAGTGTCACGGAAATTGTTTGCTTATACCGCTGACTATGAGGATATGAGAGTGTTTTCTACATACGTGCCGTCGGGCAGCATGTACAGACGTTTTCTGCATGATGAAATCGGGTATTTCGATGCTGATGTGCACAATTACTGGGATTGGGATTTTTATCTGCGCGCAGCCAAGGATTACCGGGTGAAGCGTGTCCCTTGCGCCAGTGTGATTTATGCCTTCAGTGACGTGGGAGACAATCAGTCTGCGGACCTTGGCGCCAAGCGGAAGCAATATTTGGATCGTTTAAGTGAAAAGCACGGACTCGGGGAGCTGCCGACGAAAAACTTTGCCGTCCTGCTTGAAGAGCCTGAGATGAAGAGGCGGGAAGCAAAAAGTGAAATGGTTTGGGATGGCGAGCCTGTCTATTCCAGACTTCATCGTTCGTAAGGAGGCCTGAATCTTGAAACAGCTTTTACAAGACAGCTGGTGGAATCAGCTAAAGGAAGAGTTTGAGAAACCGTATTATCAAGAGCTCAGAGAGATGCTGAAGCAGGAATACGCGGAGCAAACGATTTATCCGGACAGCCGGGATATTTTCAACGCGCTGCATTATACATCATATGATGATGTCAAGGTCGTCATTTTGGGTCAAGATCCGTATCACGGGCCGGGACAGGCTCAAGGTTTAAGCTTCTCTGTCAAGCCCGGTGTAAAGCAGCCGCCTTCGTTAAAAAATATCTTTCTTGAGCTGCAGCAGGACATCGGGTGCAGCATCCCGAATCACGGGTCGCTTGTGAGCTGGGCAAAGCAAGGTGTTCTTTTGCTGAATACTGTGCTGACAGTAAGGCGCGGACAGGCGAATTCCCATAAGGGAAAAGGCTGGGAGCGACTGACGGACCGAATTATTGACGTGCTGAATGAAAGGGAGCGGCCGGTTATCTTTATTTTGTGGGGACGGCATGCTCAAATGAAAAAAGAACGGATCGACACGTCCAAGCATTTTATCATTGAATCGACGCATCCCAGCCCGTTTTCTGCGAGAAACGGATTTTTCGGGAGCAGACCGTTTTCCCGGGCGAATGCCTATTTGGAGAAAATGGGAGAGGCGCCGATTGATTGGTGTATTAAGGATTTGTAAAAAGCGCAGGTGATCTGCGCTTTTTTATTTGAGTATTTTTCGAATCATTCGCAGCCCGTTTTTGGAGGAAGGATAACGAAATGCGAAGTCGAAGCGGTTCGTTTGTTTGACGACGCTTTTTTTGTGCGTGAATGTGTTAAAACTGTCAAAGCCGTGATAGCTGCCGATGCCGCTTTCCCCGACGCCGCCGAATGGCAAATACGGCGTCGCCACATGCATTAAAGTATCATTGACACAGCCCCCGCCAAACGACAGATTTCCTAAAACAGCGCGCTCAATTTCTTTGTTTGTGGTGAAGAGATACAGGGCGAGCGGCTTAGGGCGCGATTGGACTTTCTCAATGACTTCCCCGATATTGCGGTATGTAAAGAGCGGAAGAATCGGCCCGAAAATCTCTTCCTGCATCACTGGAGAGTCATCCCTCACTTGTTCGAGAATGGTCGGCGCAATTTTGTGATGATCAGGATCAGATTGTCCGCCTGTGAGTGGGATGCCGTCATTCAGAAAGCTGAGCAGCCGCTGATAGTGCCGTTCACTGACGATTTTGCCATACTGCAGATTCCGTTCCGGCTGAGGGCCGTAAAATTCTCTGATTGCATGCTTCATTTCTTCTGCCAGCTTCGTTTTGATGTCCTCGTGGACAAATAAATAATCCGGTGCGATGCAGGTTTGTCCCGCATTTGTAAATTTCCCGAAAACAATGCGTTTGGCGGCAAGCCGTATGTCAGCATCTTTATGGACGATGCAGGGGCTTTTGCCGCCGAGCTCCAAGGTTACGGGAATTAATTGTTTGGCGGCGGCCTCCATGACGACTTTTCCCACGGCTACGCTGCCGGTAAAGAAGATGTAGTCAAAGGGCTGCTGTAATAATGCTGTGCTGACATCAGGCCCGCCTTCCGCCATAGCGACATAATCACTTGGAAAAACGCTGCTGATGAGTTTCGAAAGTGCAGCGGAAACAGCCGGCGTATATTCTGATGGCTTCAGAACGACCGTGTTACCCGCCGCAATGGCTCCAATCAACGGAGAAAGCGCCAGCTGCAAGGGATAGTTCCAAGGCGCAATCACCAAAACGGTTCCATACGGCTCAGGGATAATGATGCTTTTGGAGCCTAGATGAGTCAGCGGCGTTTTGACTCGTTTCGGCTTGGACCATTTTCTCAGCCGATTCATGACAAAGCTGATTTCCTCCAAGACGATTCCGATTTCTGTTGAGTATGCTTCTTGCTCGGATTTGTGGAGATCCTGGTAGAGAGCGGCTATGAGATCGGCTTCATGAGTTCTGACGGCTTGTTTCAGCTTCCGCAAAATGTTCAGTCTCGATTCAAGCGGTCTCGTATGTCCCGCCGCAAAATAGGCTTTATGCTTGCTGATGATAGAGGGGATGCTGTTCATTCCGTTTCTCCTTTTTGTAAGGTATGGTGATTTATTATGTGAAAAATCTCTTCTGCTTGTCAATCGTGAAAGGTTTGTCAGAAAAAATAACAAACTCATATCTGCGTTTACAGCAGGAATTTGATAAAATGCAGGAAGACAACATTTATTTTTTTGGAGGGTGCTTCATGAACATTCATATATCTGCTTTGATTCAAAAGATGGAAGAAGAGCTGAAAAAAGCAAAAACGGCTGAACGGGATGAGGAGCTGAAGCGTTATGTAGCGGTTGTCCGTTCTCTGTGTGATGTCGTGCTTGATCAGCCGGAGAACGCGAGCGCGCCCCGCATACAGCCGAGCGTTACGCCAAGTCCCGCCGCGCCGCCATCGACAGACCAGCTGATGATGGAAAAAATGATGGGGAGCGCGGGATTAAACAAATATCGAAAGCAAGAAAAAGAGAAGCAGGAAGAGGATGGAAACGGAGAGTCTTTATTTGATTTTTAAAGAGAGAGGTTGAGCTTACGTGAAATTGGTTCTTGGCGCGCTGCAATGGACAGCGTTTATTATTGCTGCGGCGATTGTTGTTCCGGTGGCGGTTGCCCAGTCGTTTCATCTGGATCACTCAGATTCTGCAAGATTGATTCAAAGCACTTTTTTTGTACTGGGAATTGCCGCCGTCATTCAGTGTTTGAAAGGCCACAGACTGCCGATCAATGAAAGCCCAGCCGGCTTGTGGTGGGGAGTGTATACGATTTACGCAGGGCTGACGGGAACTGTGTTTGCGACATATGGAGACACACTGCGGGGTTTGCAGGGAGCTCTTCTTGTAAGCGCTGTATGTTTCTTTTTGTTAAGTGTTTTCAAGGTCATTGACAGACTTGCAAAATTGTTTACTCCGGTTGTAACGGGCGTCTATTTATTGCTTCTTGTCATGCAGCTGAGTCAGCCCATTATAAAAGGAATTCTCGGAATCGGTTATCGACAGGACGGGGTGGACGGTCTTGTATTTGGCCTGGCGCTTGTTGTGATCGCTGCCGCTTTTATAATGACAAATTCGAACATCATGTTTTTTAAGCAATATTCTATTTTATTAGCCTTGTTCGGCGGGTGGGTGCTGTTTGCGGCTGCCGGAGCCGCAAAGCCGATTGAAATGCCGGACCGGCTGTTTCAGCTGCCTTCCCTGTTTCCTTTTGGGACCCCGTTATTTAACAGCGGCCTGATCATCACTTCTATTTTTATTACCATCTTGCTGATCGTGAATATGCTGGCGAGCATGAAGGTCGTGGACATCGCCGTGAAAAAATTCAGCAAACAGCCTGATGGAAAGCATCATGAACGCCATGCCGGTTTTGCCGCTTCATTCAGCCATCTGCTTAGCGGTTTGACGGGAGCTATTGCGCCTGTTCCGATTTCGGGAGCCGCGGGTTTTATTGAAACGACCAAAATGCCTTCTAAAAAACCGTTTATGCTCGGCAGTATTCTGGTTATCGTGATCAGCGTAATCCCGTTTTTTATGAATACGTTTGCGAGCCTGCCGTCACCCGTTGGATTTGCGGTGAATTTTGTTGTGTTCTCCGCAATGGGCGGTCTGGCCTTTGCCGAATTTGATTCATATGAGAAAGAAGAATCAAAAAGGGTGAGATCTATCATCGGCATCTCGCTGCTGACAGGGGTCGGTATTATGTTTGTTCCCGAAACTGCGTTAAAGGGATTGCATCCGGTATTTATTTCTCTATTAAGCAACGGGCTCGTATTAGGGACGCTTGCTGCAATAGCTGCTGACCAGTTCCAGCTTTGGCGCAGGAGAAAATCCGACAATCTCGTGTCAACGGAGAACAAACATTGAATTTTGGTGCAGGTGCGATAAGATAAATGATATGAGTTTAACGAAAAGGCGGGAGAGATAGATGAAAGTTTTTATCATATTAGGGGCCATTAACGCCCTGCTTGCTGTGGGACTCGGAGCATTCGGCGCTCACGGATTAGAAGGGAAAATACCTGATAAATATCTTCAGGTTTGGCACACAGGCGTGCAGTATCATATGTATCACGCCCTTGGGCTTTTCGTTGTCGCGTTTCTGGCTGATAAATTATCCGGCATAGGCAGTGTCACGACAGCCGGCTGGCTGATGTTTGCGGGAATTGTGCTGTTTTCCGGAAGCTTATATATTCTAAGTGTGACGCAAATCTCCATTCTTGGAGCGATCACCCCGCTCGGCGGTGTGGCGTTTATTATTTCTTGGATTATGATCGTGGTCGCAGCCGTCAAATATCTATAAACAAAAAAGCCAATCCTCATCATATGAGTGATTGGCTTTTTTCTTATCTTGGCGAATAGGACGCCATGGAATATGGATACGTATAAGCAATTTCTTCATCAAATGTAATGTAATCGAGGTAGATTGTCAGGAGCAGGTAGCGTGTTCCTGATTTCGGGTCGCTGATAATAATGTGATCCCGGCCTGCAGCTTCGATGACGCCGCGAAAAATCTTCGAGCCCCATTCCTTGCTGTTTTCAAATGTCATATAAATGGTGGCCGTTTTTCCCCGATTCAGGCGCAAAATATTCTCGATGTAAGATTCCTCAACAGGCAGCATGCCGGGAACGCTTTGGCCCGGTCCTGACGGTGTAGGCCCCGATGGAATTTGAAAACCGCCGCCCTGCTGCTGGCCCGGGAATCCAAATCCCTGCTGTCCTTGTTGTCCTTGCTGTCCCTGCTGCATTGGCATCATTGGCTGCATCCCCATTGGCTGCATTTGTGAGCCTTGGCCTTGCTGCGGGTACGGGTTGGCGCCAAACTGAGGCTGATACCCCTGCATATTATCAAATGCCTGCATTTGCTGATATTGATTTTTTTTCGGTTTCATATCGTTCCTCCTTTTTATGAAAACCATTCAAAACATGTTCTGGATGTATAGGTGAACGCTCCGCGATGACTCACCTCCGATGGAAAACGATCTTAGTCGCTGGTGCGATTTTTATCTCTTTCACCTTATGAGGCTGATGCTTGGATTATGCTGAAAAAGAACAGCGGACCGATCAGATTTCGCTCTGGGCAGCCGCTGTTTTTCATAGACATACACAAACTTTTCGCATATTGGTTTGTATCCCTAGCGCAACTTGAGCATAAGCAACATAAGATAACGATAGTTTCAGGTGTGAAGTTCCAAGAAGGAGGTGTAGGATTTGCCTAAAGTATCAGTCATTATGACGAGCTATAACAAAAGCGATTATGTGGCAAAGTCCATTTCTAGCATACTCTCACAAACGTTTTCAGATTTTGAATTGTTTATTATGGATGACAACTCCAATGAAGAGACGCTGAATGTAATCCGTCCTTTTTTGAATGATAACCGAGTGCGTTTTTATCAAAGCGATATATCTGGAGTGAAGGAAAGAACAGAAAAAACGAGATACGCGGCACTGATCAATCAGGCGATTGATATGGCGGAGGGTGAATATATCACCTATGCGACGGATGACAACATCTATATGCCGGACCGCCTCCTGAAAATGGTGCGGGAGCTCGATACCCATCCTGAAAAGGCTGTGATTTACTCAGCCTCCAAAACCTATCATTTAAACGAGAATTGCGACATTGTAAAAGAAACTGTCAGGCCTGCCGCTCAAGTGACATGGAACGCACCGTGCGCAATTGATCATTGCTCGGTGATGCACAGGTATTCGGTGCTTGAGAAGGTAAAGGAGAAGTTTGGCTCCTATTGGGATGAAAGCCCGGCGTTTTACCGTATAGGAGATGCGCGGTTCTTTTGGAGAGTCAATCATTTTTATCCGTTTTACCCACTGGATGAGGAGCTGGACCTGAATTATATTACCGACCAATCGATTCACTTTCAGCTGTTTGAATCAGAAAAAAATGAATTTGTCAGGAACCTTCCTCCGCAGCGAAATTGCCGAGAGCTGCGTGAATCATTAAAAAAGCTTGGAATGGGGTGAGAGCTTGTCGGCCTATTTAAGCAATTATTGGGTGCTGTACCGGAAGTACGTGGAGCTTTTTGACAAACTTCGCTACAAAGGGATTCCGCTTGGGCTTATCAGTAATTTTTATCAATACATCAGCCCTGAGCTGAGGGTGATGATGGAAGAAGAACCGGAATTATTCGGATCGGTGGATCAGCATATCGATGAGGGACAGATTCAGCCGTTTTTTGAAGAAAGAATCCAAAACATCGTTAAAACAAATGACAAACCTGTTAAAGGGAAAGTCATTTTGCACTTTGATTACCTGCGTTTTTCAAACGGAAATTACTATCAATTTGATCCTGAAAAAACGGCTGTTTTGGCCAGATGGAGTTTGCCGCATTATTGTGATCTGCCTGTAATTAGCAAGCGGGAGATAGCGGATTCATGCCAAAAAGGCGATTCGAAGCAGTATCTCGAAACAGCCTGTTCGCTTCTCGCCCCTTATGATGATCACCCGGCATTTGGTGATCAAGCGTTTCGCGACCGGCTTTTCAAAGATATTCCTTTATTTATAGAGGCCATTGATACAGTTGATGCGCTGTTTGAACAGGAAAAGATTTCAGCTGTTATTGTCGGAACGGCAGAAGACATTTACAGCAGGGTGCTCGCTCTCATGTGTCAAAGAAAAGGGGCCGTCAGCATTTGTCTTCAGCATGGCGCATTGATGGGAGATGAAGCCTTCATTCCTGTTTTTACAACCTATCAAGCTGTTTTTGGTGCGTATGAAGCAGAGTGGTTCATACGAAAAGGCTGTAAACCCGAGCAGATTCTCGTAACGGGACATCCCCGGTTCGATCAGATTTTTAACAGAACGCCTATGGATATGTCCATATTCTATCGAAAACTTGCTTTTCAGCCGACTAAAAAAATTGTGCTCATTGCCACTCAGCCCTTTTCAGAAGACTTTTATTCCGGTGTGCTGCAGGGGCTTTCTGATCAGAAGCAGCTGCAAATCATTATCAAACCCCACCCGTGGGAAATCGGAAAAAACAAGCTTGATCTGTATCACGAGGCGGCGAAAAAACATCAAGCATGCAGAGTCATCAAAAAGGAGCTGGAGCTTTATGATTTGCTGCCGTATGTTGATGCCGCAGTGACGCAAACCTCGACAGTCGGTCTTGAAGCCATGCTGTTTCAAAAGCCTGTGCTGATCGGAAAATCGTCCGGAAATCGCTCGTATCCGTATTATGAGTCTCTTGGCGATTTTATGTTTGACCAGCCGGATGAACTGGCGCACACCTTGGTTGAGGTTCTTCGAAGTCCCGACGTGCATCAAAAAGCAGAAGAGGCGCGCCTGGCATTCATAGCGGCTAATTATCCGGTGGCAGAATCAACAAATGCTTTATTTGCGGAACTGAAAGCCAAAACAGGGGTTGATTACAGGCGGGAAGATACTGAATAAAATGATAGGAGCGCAAAGAAATGGTGCAAAAGAGAAATCATTTTCTCCCTTACTCATTGCCGTTAATCGGTAAGGAAGAAATTCAGGAGGTTACAGAAACGCTTGAATCGGGATGGCTCTCTAAAGGCCCGAAGGTTCAGCAGTTTGAAAAAGAGTTTGCCGCGTTTGTCGGGGCGAAGCACGCCGTGGCGGTAAATTCATGTACCGCAGCTTTATTTTTGGCTTTGAAAGCAAAAGGGATCGGGCCCGGGGACGAGGTCATTACCACTCCGCTTACGTTCAGCTCGACCGCCAATACGATTATTCATACGGGAGCGACGCCTGTGTTTGCGGATATTGACGAAAACACGCTCAATATTGACCCGGTAAAGCTTGAGGCGGCCGTCACACCGCAAACGAAAGCAGTTGTGCCCGTCCACTTTGGCGGGCAGTCCTGCGATATGGATGCAATATTGGCTATTGCCCAAAATCATGGTTTATTCGTGCTGGAGGATGCGGCACATGCGGTATATACGACTTATAAGCAAAGAATGATCGGTTCTATCGGGGATGCAACGGCATTCAGCTTTTACGCCACCAAAAACCTCGCGACAGGGGAAGGCGGCATGCTGACGACTGATGATGAGGAGCTTGCCGATAAGATCCGGGTGCTAAGCCTTCACGGCATGAGTAAAGCCGCATGGAACCGTTATTCTTCAAATGGCAGCTGGTACTATGAAGTCGAATCGCCCGGCTATAAGATGAATATGTTTGATTTGCAGGCGGCCCTCGGACTTCATCAGCTGAAACGGCTGGATGATATGCAGAAACGGAGAGAAGAGATTGCCGGCCGCTATCAAACCGCTTTTCAGCAGATTCCTGGGCTGATCACGCCGTTTGTCCATGATGACGGCAGGCACGCCTGGCATCTATATGTTCTGCAAGTTGATGAAAAAAAGGCCGGAGTTACGCGCAGCGAAATGATTACTGCTTTAAAGGATGAATACAATATCGGCACTAGCGTTCATTTTATTCCAGTACACATTCATCCGTATTATCAAAAGCAATTTGGATATAAGGAAGCGGACTTTCCAAATGCCATGAATTACTATAAACGAACCCTTTCTCTCCCGCTCTATCCATCAATGTCTGACGACGATGTAGATGATGTCATTGAAGCTGTGCGGGATATCGTAAAAGGGGCTGATTAAGTGTATACGGTAAAAGAAAATGTCTCCAAAGAGGCGATTGAGGAATTTCTCCAAAGCAGAAAGCTTACACTGGATGTTCCGTATCAATTTTCCCTCGGCCTTTTTGAAAACAGCAGGCTCCAAGGCGTATTGCTTTACGAAGATTCTTTGTGGGAAAGCAAGGTGCTTCAGAAGAAAGTCATGAACGTCAAACTTCTTGCGGCAAATAGTACCGGGCAGCTAAAGAGGCTGTTTGAAGCTTTTTATACTGTACGCCAAATGGATGAAACGGATTTTATCTTTGTCCGCGTTCCGGCTGAAGATATCGGAGCCGCGCATGTGATACAGCAGCAGCCATCCTCTTACTTTGTCGGGAGTTTGCTGAAGCTGGCGATGCCTCCGTCTTTTTATGACAAAACACCGCCATTTTTTGAACTGGGCCCGCCTGAGCCCGGGGACACAGAAGCGATATGTGAGCTGGCCCGAGACTCGTTTACAAAAAGCAGATATTTTCAGGATCCTCATCTCAGCCGCGATGCAGCAAACAAAATATTTCAGGAGTGGACACGAAACAATCTGAATGGAAGGGCGGCGGTCAATATTGTCGCTAAACACAATGGCGAGGTCATCGGCTATCTTCAGGGCTTATCAAGAGATGATGAATGCATTCTCGATTTGATGGCTGTAAAGCCGGGATTTGAAGGAAAACGTATTGCATTTCATTTATTGGCGAATCTCATAGAACAACCGGAGACCCAGAAGCATAGAACGGTAACAGCGGGGACGCAGCTTCACAATGTAAGGGCGATCCGCCTTTATGAACGAATGGGCTTCACCGCTGAACAATCGTATTACTATTATCATATTTGGCCGGGCAAGGAGGCGAAATAATGGCAGCGTTTCAGATCGCGAATAAAACTGTAGGCAAAGACGCTCCTGTTTTTATTATTGCTGAGGCGGGGATTAATCATGACGGGAAGCTTGATCAGGCTTTTGCGCTGATAGACGCCGCGGCGGAAGCGGGAGCGGATGCCGTGAAATTTCAAATGTTCCAAGCTGATAGGATGTACCAGAAAGATCCTGGTTTGTACAAGACGGCAGCGGGCAAGGACGTCTCTATTTTTTCTTTGGTTCAATCTATGGAAATGCCTGCTGAGTGGATTTTACCGCTATTGGATTACTGCCGCGAAAAGCAGGTGATCTTTTTAAGTACGGTATGTGACGAGGGGTCAGCTGATCTGCTTCAGTCTACCTCGCCGAGCGCTTTTAAAATCGCATCCTATGAAATTAACCATCTCCCGCTGCTCAAATATGTCGCCCGGCTGAACAGGCCGATGATTTTCTCGACAGCCGGAGCTGAAATCTCTGATGTTCACGAAGCTTGGCGCACCATCAGGGCAGAGGGAAACAATCAAATTGCCATAATGCATTGTGTGGCGAAATACCCAGCACCGCCGGAGTACAGCAACCTCAGCGTCATTCCGATGCTTGCCGCCGCTTTTCCTGAGGCAGTAATCGGCTTCTCCGATCATAGCGAGCATCCGACAGAAGCGCCATGTGCCGCGGTTCGGCTCGGAGCAAAACTGATAGAAAAGCATTTTACGATCGATAAAGATCTGCCGGGTGCCGACCACTCGTTTGCATTAAATCCGGATGAATTGAAAGAAATGGTCGATGGCATCAGGAAAACGGAAGCTGAGCTGAAACAGGGGATCACAAAGCCGGTCTCTGAAAAACTGCTTGGCAGTTCATACAAAACAACAACCTCCATCGAAGGAGAAATCAGAAATTTTGCATACAGAGGCATTTTTACAACAGCTCCGATTCAAAAAGGTGAAGCCTTTAGTGAAGACAATATCGCAGTGCTTCGGCCCGGACAAAAGCCGCAGGGGCTGCACCCGAGATTTTTTGAACTGCTGACCAGCGGTGTTCGGGCTGTAAGAGACATTCCAGCCGACACAGGCATTGTCTGGGATGACATTTTACTGAAGGACAGCCCGTTTCATGAATGATATTCTCTTTATCATTCAAGCAAGAATGGGTTCAACAAGGCTTCCGGGAAAAGTGCTTCGGCCGCTCGGATCGAATCGTTTACTTGATATTCTCGTTCACCGTGTCCGGCAAAGCGCGTTTTACCAAAAGGATCGGGATAATCTTGTCATCGCCACGTCTGACAAAGAAACTGACGACATATTAGAGGCGCACTGTATCAAACAAGGCTTTCGTGTTTTCCGCGGGAGCGAAGAACGTGTCCTCGATAGGTTTGTGAAGGTCATAGAAGCTGTTAAACCGTCAGTCATCATCCGGTTAACGGGTGATAATCCGTTTGTCGATCCGGAGCTGCTCGATGTAATGATTAAGGCGCATTTTGATCAAGGATCGGATTATACGTATATCCTGAATGCCCCATTAGGGATTTGCGGCGAAGTGGTCAACGCCAACCTGTTAATTGACATCAGCCGTATTCAGAATATGGAGGATCAATATCAGGAGCATGTCACGTTATATATAAGGAATCATCCAGCTCTTTATCGTGTTCAGTTTTTAGAGGCGCCGGAACGATTTCGCGCCCCTCAATATCGGCTGACCATTGATACAAAGGAAGACTATGAATCGATAAAGGCCCTCTATCAAAAAGCAGGCGAGCGCCCCGATGTATCCGCCTCAGAGCTTATCACCCTTCTGAACCGGAACCCCGATGCGGCAACCGAACGAGAGGCTGACTAGCCATGCGTGTTGGGATCTTCGCAGACGGCGGCTATGAAAAGGGAATGGGCCATGTTGTCCGGATGAAGAGACTTGCGGAGGGGCTCAAACAGCGATGCTTGATTACGTTTTATACGAATCAGGAGTCTGAAGCGTTTCTTCATGAAGAGCATTGGCGTGTCATCGTAAAGCCGGAGCTGCAGCAGCACGAATTTATTCTCCGGGAAATAAAAAGCAAGAAGCTTGATTTGCTTTTGTTTGATATTCTAGGCGCGCCTGCAGAGCTGTTAAAGAAAATAAAGACGGAGACAGATGCGAAAATTGTTCTTTTTGAAGAGAAAAACGGTAAATCAATTCAATATAGTGACGCAGTCATTAACGGAATTTACGGTGACATCAGAAGCAGGGTGTACGTTCAGGGAAACACACGCATTTATGAAGGTCCGGACTATCTTATTCTTCACCCCGCCTTTCAGGCCGCAAGAGAGGATTACACACTTAAGAAAGACTGCCGCAATATCCTTGTTGCATTAGGAGGAAGTGATCCGAAGCAGCTTATTTTTAAAGTGCTGGCTGCCGCTGATCAAGTCCCCGACATAAAAGACAAAAACATGATGTTTGTAATGGGGAGCGCTTCACCGCATCAAGAGGCAGTCCGAAGGCGGATCGAAAAGAAGCCGCAGTACAAGATGATCGAACAGACAAATGATATGGCAGGTTTGATGAAACAAGCGGACGCAGCCATTGTCGCCGGCGGCATCTCTCTATATGAAGCCATTTGCATCGGCGTGCCGTGCCTTGTTCTTTCTCAGGTTGAGCATCAAACGGCAACAGCAAAAACATTTGCTGGCCAAGGCGCCGCTCTTGATCTTGGTTTGGGTGAGCTTGTACCGGATGAAACACTCATCTATCAGATGTCACGCATTATGAGCAGCTATCCTCTTCGCCTTTCTTTGCACAAGGGAGGAAGGCCGCTCGTGGATGGCAAAGGCATTATACGGGTAACAGCTATTCTTCAAGATTTATATGAACAAGAGATATAAAAATGCATGTAAGGAAGTGTTAATGTGAAAGGTGTTATTTTAGCCGGAGGAAACGGCTCACGCCTTATGCCCTTAACGAAAGCCGTCAACAAGCATTTGCTTCCTGTAGGTCCGTATCCGATGATATACTGGTCGATTATGAAGCTGGAGGAAGCCGGAATAAAAGACATTTTACTCATCAGCCAAAAGGAGCATATGCCGCAATTTTACAAACTGCTTGGGAACGGGGAAGAGCTTGGCGTTACTATCACTTATCAAGTACAGCCGGCAGCAACGGGCATTTCGGATGGGCTGTCTTATGCAAAGCGCTTTACGAAAAAAGAGTCTTTCATTTTATTATTAGGTGATAATATATTTGAAGATTCATTAAAGCCTTATACAGAACGCTTTGAACAGCAGGGGAAAGGAGCAAAAGTGCTTCTGAAAGAAGTTGATGACCCGGAACGTTTCGGGATTGCTGAGATTGATGAGAAAAACAAGCGGATTCGTTCCATCATCGAAAAGCCCGAACAGCCACCGACCAACCTTTGTGTTACCGGCATTTATATGTATGATGCAGAGGTGTTTTCGTATATTGAACAAATATCACCATCAAAGCGCGGCGAGCTGGAAATCACCGATGTGAATAATCTATACATCGAAAACAGCCAGCTTACGTATGATGTGTTATCAGGCTGGTGGGTAGATGCCGGAACTCACGAATCGCTTTATCTCGCTTCCCAGCTTGTACACCAGGCTTTACGGAAAGGACAGGACGAAAAGTGATGGCAAAATCATATTTAATTACAGGCGGTGCCGGCTTCATCGGGCTCACGTTTACAAAGCTCATGCTGAGGGAAACGGATGCGCGCATTACCGTTTTAGATAAACTGACGTACGCCAGCCACCCGGAGGAAATGGAAAAATTACAGCAAAACAGCCGTTTTCGCTTTGTAAAAGGGGACATCAGCGTTCAGGAGGATATCGAACGGGCGTTTGACGAGACCTACGACGGCGTCATTCACTTCGCAGCAGAATCGCATGTGGACAGAAGCATTTCCCAAGCGGAGCCGTTTATCACCACAAATGTCATGGGGACTTACCGATTGGCGGAAGCGGTCTTGAAAGGAAAAGCCAAGAAGCTGATTCATATTTCAACAGATGAGGTGTACGGGGATTTAAAAGCGGATGATCCCGCGTTTACAGAAACGACGCCGCTTTCTCCTAATAACCCATACTCAGCCAGCAAAGCAAGCTCAGATTTGCTCGTGTTGTCTTATGTGAAAACCCACAAGCTTCCGGCCATCATTACACGATGCAGCAACAATTACGGACCTTATCAGCACAGCGAAAAAATGATTCCGACGATTATCCGTCATGCGAAGCAGGGCCTGCCTGTTCCGCTGTATGGCGATGGACTCCAGATCCGAGACTGGCTGTTTGCGGAGGATCATTGCCGCGCAATCAAACTGATTTTAGAAAAAGGAACCGACGGCGAGGTGTATAACATCGGCGGCGGAAATGAACGCACGAATAAAGAGCTGGCGAGTGTCATTTTGAAGCATCTGGGCTGTGAGGAATTGTTCGCCCACGTGGAAGACCGAAAAGGGCATGACCGGCGCTATGCGATCAATGCATCTAAGCTGAAAAATGAACTGGGCTGGCGGCAGGAAGTGACGTTTGAAGAAGGCATTGCGCGTACGATTCAGTGGTATACAGACAATGACCGATGAGAAGGTGATCTGATTGACAAAGGTATTGGTGACTGGGGCGGGAGGACAGCTTGGCTTGGAACTATGCCGCCAGCTGAAGCAAGCCGGATATGAGGTCATTGCGTTAACAAAGAAGATGATGAACATTGCTGACCAGCGCTCAGTACGGCATTCGTTTGGCCATTATCAGCCGGATATCGTGGTCAATAGCGCCGCGTTTACGTCGGTTGATCAATGCGAGAAAGAGCTTGATAAAGCGTACTTGGTTAACGGAATCGGCGCTTATTATACAGCGCTTGAGTCAACCCGCATCGGTGCTCAATATGTTCATATCAGCACGGACTATGTATTCAATGGGAAAGGAACCCAGCCATATAGGGAAGACGATCCCCTCGATCCGAAAACCATTTATGGCAAAAGCAAAAGGCTTGGAGAAGAACTGATACGATTAACGACAAAAGACAGCACGATCATCAGAACATCGTGGGTGTACGGACATGGCGGCAATAATTTCGTTGAAACCATGCTGAAGCTTGCTGAAACGAAACAAGAGCTTCGGGTTGTCAGCGATCAAATTGGTTCGCCGACTTATACGAAGGATTTAGCAGAAGCGGTCATCAAGCTGTTCAGCCATCCGCCGGGCATCTATCATGTCAGCAATTCAGGCATATGCAGCTGGTATGAGTTTGCGACGGCAATTATGGAAGAAAGCGGGCTGGAAACAGCCATTTTGCCTGTAACGACAGAGGAATACGGGAACAAAACGCCCCGCCCGGCATACTCCGTGCTGAGCCATCGGGCTATTGAAAAAGCCGGCATCCGCCCCCGCCACTGGCGGGAAGCGTTACGAGAGTATTTGCAGGAAAGGAGCAGTGCGTGTGATTGATGGAGTCAAGGTGAAAAAATTGATGAAGCATAGCGATGACAGAGGCTTTTTTGCTGAGCTGGTCCGGGACGATGAGAATCTCCTTGAGCATTTTGGGCAGGCCTCTTGGTCGAAAAGCTATCCGGGTGTGATTAAGGCATTTCATTATCATGAGAAGCAGGATGATCTCTGGTTCTTCCCAACCGGCCACGCTCAGGTTGTCCTATACGATCTTCGAGAGGATTCAAAGACAAAAGGAGAAACGGACGTCTATTATATGGGCGAAGACAACCCGATGCTGTTATTAATCCCAAAAGGGGTGGCTCACGGATATAGAGTGCTGGGAGAGACGCCGCTGACAATTATCTATTTTACCACCATGTCGTATAACCCGGATCAGCCTGATGAAAAAAGAATTCCGTGGAATGATGAGACGATCGGTTTTAACTGGAACACTGAATTCAGATAAAAATAGGAACGTGATCAATCGAAGAGCAGAGGCATCTTCGACTTTTTTTTGCCCTTTTTTAAAATAGGATAAAAGATAGAAAATGTCAGGCGGATGTTACTAGAAAAAGAGAGAGAAATCGTCCATTTGAACCTTGTATAAACAGGAAGGAATTCTCATTGAATTCCAAGTGTTAATATTCCTTAAAAAACATTTACTTCCATGGAAAATGATGATAGATTAATTTTTAAGAAAAAGAACTGGTAATTCGCGAATTATGAAAAAGCGCTTTTTCTGCAGAGGACGCTCTGGCCAAATTTCAACAATCAATTAGGGGGAAATGTCATGCTAAAAAGAACTTCATTCGTATCTTCATTATTCATCAGTTCAGCTGTTTTACTATCAATCTTACTTCCTTCGGGCCAAGCTCATGCACAGTCTGCATCAATCGAGGCAAAAACAATTAACAGCACGAAAGAGTGGACCACTTCTGATATTGAAGTGACATATAAACCAAATGCGGTGCTTTCTCTCGGAGCGGTAGAATTTCAATTTCCTGACGGGTTTCATGCTACGACAAGAGATTCAGTGAATGGAAGAACACTGAAAGAAACACAGATTTTAAACGATGGAAAAACAGTCAGACTCCCGCTTACGCTTGATTTGTTAGGCGCATCCGAATTTGACCTTGTCATGGTGCGTAAAACTCTTCCTCGCGCAGGCACTTACACGATTAAAGGCGATGTAGTAAACGGTTTGGGAATCGGCAGTTTTTATGCTGAAACGCAGCTGGTGATTGATCCCCGTTAATCGATAGATTTGTAGTCAGAGACTGAGATGTTTTCAGTCTCTTTTTTTGTGGATTCAAAAGCTGGTACGGATCTTGCATGATGATAAGGGTGAATCCAATGAAGAAAGGAATTGGCGGGCTGATTTTTTAAAGCGCTTACATTACAGCCGGCCAAAAAAACAATGAGGTGAAAAAGATGTCAGCAAAGCAAGTCTCGAAAGATGAAGAAAAAGAAGCTCTTAACTTATTTCTGTCTACCCAAACAATCATTAAGGAAGCCCTTCGGAAGCTGGGTTATCCGGGAGATATGTATGAACTCATGAAAGAGCCGCAGAGAATGCTCACTGTCCGCATTCCGGTCAAAATGGACAATGGGAGCGTCAAAGTGTTCACAGGCTACCGGTCACAGCACAATGATGCTGTCGGTCCGACAAAGGGGGGCGTTCGCTTCCATCCAGAAGTTAATGAAGAGGAAGTAAAGGCATTATCCATTTGGATGACGCTCAAATGCGGGATTGCCAATCTTCCTTACGGCGGCGGGAAGGGCGGTATTATTTGTGATCCGCGGACAATGTCATTTGGAGAACTGGAAAGGCTGAGCAGGGGGTATGTCCGTGCCATCAGCCAGATCGTCGGTCCGACAAAGGATATTCCAGCTCCCGATGTGTACACCAATTCGCAGATTATGGCGTGGATGATGGATGAGTACAGCCGGCTGCGGGAATTCGATTCTCCGGGCTTTATTACAGGTAAACCGCTTGTTTTGGGAGGATCGCAAGGACGGGAAACAGCGACGGCACAGGGCGTCACGATTTGTATTGAAGAGGCGGTGAAGAAAAAAGGGATCAAGCTGCAAAACGCGCGCATCATCATACAGGGCTTTGGAAACGCGGGTAGCTTCCTGGCTAAATTCATGCACGATGCGGGCGCGAAGGTGATCGGGATTTCTGATGCCAATGGCGGGCTCTACAACCCAGACGGCCTTGATATCCCTTATTTGCTCGATAAACGGGACAGCTTCGGTATGGTCACCAATTTATTTACTGACGTCATCACAAATGAGGAGCTGCTTGAAAAGGATTGCGATATTTTAGTGCCTGCCGCGATCTCCAATCAAATCACAGCCAAAAACGCACATAACATTCAGGCGTCAATCGTCGTTGAAGCGGCGAACGGACCGACAACCATTGATGCCACTAAGATCCTGAATGAAAGAGGCGTGCTGCTTGTGCCGGATATCCTGGCGAGTGCCGGCGGCGTCACGGTTTCTTATTTTGAATGGGTGCAAAACAACCAAGGATATTATTGGTCAGAAGAAGAGGTTGCAGAAAAACTGAGAAACGTCATGGTCAGCTCGTTCGAAACAATTTATCAGACAGCGGCAACACATAAAGTGGATATGCGTTTGGCGGCTTACATGACGGGCATCAGAAAATCGGCAGAAGCATCGCGTTTCCGCGGATGGGTGTAATTTGAGAAGCCTCCGCAAAATCATTTTGCATTTGTTTTTTGCGTAAAGAGCAAAAATCGCAAAATAAATTTGCGTTCAAGATCGGAAAAAGAGAAAGGTGATCACCTGTTAGACAAATTTCTGTTCGCTTCAACAAGTTTTTTCAGCAAAAGACAAGAAAATGGCATGATTCTTGCATTTTTATTCATATGCGAAGATATATTTCATAACACGAGGGGGACTACATATGACAGTCACATACGCGCACGAACCATTTACCGATTTTACGGAAGCAAAGAATAAAACTGCATTTGGGGAGTCATTGGCCTTTGTAAACACTCAGCTCGGCAAGCATTATCCGCTTGTCATAAATGGAGAAAAAATTGAAACGGACCGCAAAATCATTTCTATTAACCCGGCAAATAAAGAAGAGATCATTGGGTACGCGTCTACAGCGGATCAAGAGCTTGCTGAAAAAGCGATGCAAGCCGCATTGCAGGCATTTGATTCCTGGAAAAAACAAAGACCGGAGCACCGCGCGAATATTCTCTTTAAGGCAGCGGCTATTTTGCGCAGAAGAAAGCATGAATTTTCAAGCTATCTTGTGAAGGAAGCGGGAAAACCGTGGAAGGAAGCGGATGCGGACACGGCTGAAGCGATAGACTTTTTAGAGTTCTACGCGCGCCAAATGTTAAAGCTCAAGGAAGGGGCTCCGGTGAAGAGCCGTGCTGGCGAGTTCAATCAATATCATTACGAAGCGCTTGGCGTCGGCATCGTCATTTCTCCATTTAACTTCCCGCTTGCGATTATGGCGGGAACAGCGGCGGCAGCGATTGTGACAGGAAATACGATTCTCTTAAAACCGGCTGACGCAGCCCCGGTAGTGGCAGCAAAATTTGTCGAGGTCATGGAGGAAGCGGGTCTGCCAAACGGCGTTCTGAATTACATTCCGGGAGATGGAGCGGAGATCGGTGATTTCTTAGTTGAGCATCCGAAAACACGGTTTGTCTCATTTACAGGTTCCCGTGCAGTCGGCTGCCGGATTTATGAGCGAGCCGCCAAAGTGCAGCCGGGCCAAAAATGGCTCAAACGGGTAATTGCAGAAATGGGCGGAAAAGACACAGTGCTTGTCGACAAGGACGCTGATCTTGACCTTGCTGCATCCTCTATCGTGTACTCAGCATTTGGATATTCAGGACAAAAGTGTTCTGCTGGCTCCCGCGCGGTCATTCATCAGGATGTTTATGATGAAGTGGTGGAAAAAGCTGTGGCGCTGACCAAAACGCTGACTGTCGGCAATCCAGAAGATCCTGATACGTATATGGGTCCCGTGATTCATGAAGCATCCTACAACAAAGTGATGAAATACATTGAAATCGGCAAATCTGAAGGCAAGCTATTGGCCGGCGGAGAAGGCGATGATTCAAAAGGCTACTTTATTCAGCCGACGATCTTTGCAGATGTTGATGAAAACGCCCGCTTGATGCAGGAAGAAATTTTCGGCCCGGTTGTTGCAATTTGCAAAGCGCGTGATTTCGATCATATGCTGGAGATTGCCAATAACACGGAATACGGATTAACAGGTGCGCTTCTGACGAAAAACCGTGCGCACATTGAACGGGCACGCGAGGATTTCCACGTCGGAAACCTATATTTTAACAGAGGATGTACCGGAGCAATTGTCGGCTATCAGCCGTTCGGCGGTTTTAATATGTCAGGAACAGACTCAAAAGCAGGCGGTCCCGATTACTTAATTCTTCATATGCAAGCCAAAACAACGTCCGAAGCTTTTTGATTTGAGAGAAATAAAATCGTGCGATTCTTTAGCGGATCGCACGATTTCAACTTTTTGATCAGGAGGACAATTTATGCAGTATACAAAAATCAGTCACATGAATCCGGCTGAAAGAGTGGAGGCGCTGACAGCATCTCTGGTCAGCCTCAGCAGCGTGAACGGCACCGTTGGAGAAGGGACAAAAGCAGATTTCATCAAAGAAGTGATCACGAGCTATCCTTATTTTCAGGAAAACCCCAGTCATGTGTGGGAACAGGCCATTCCCAATGACCCATACAATCGCAAAAATATTTTTGCGTTTATTAAAGGACATGGAGAAAGCCGTAATACAGTCATTTACCATGCCCATCTGGATACAGTTGGAATCGAAGATTTCGGCCCTTTAAAGGATATCGCTTTTGATTGTGAGAAATTGGCCGAGTATTTCAGCCGCTATGAGTTCGATCAGGATGTTCAGCGGGATGCCAAATCAGGCGAGTGGATGTTCGGAAGAGGATCTGTCGATATGCAAAGCGGCATCGCCGTGCATTTAGCCAATCTCCTGCATTTTTCGGAGAACCTTGAGACGTTGCCGGGAAATGTATTGTTTATGGCCAATCCCGATGAGGAGAGCCAGCATTCGGGCATTCTCGCCAGCATTTCAGAGCTGAACCGGTTAAAAAAAGAAAAACAGCTTCACTATTTGGCTGCTATTAATACGGATTTTATTACCCCGCTTTACGATGGTGATCAGACAAGATATATCTATACCGGAGCCGCGGGAAAACTGCTGCCTTGCTTTTACATCCACGGGCGGGAAGTCCATGTTGGCGATACACTGGCAGGGATTGACCCGAATTTCATTTCATCTGAAATCACAAGCCGTCTCCACAATAACATCCATCTGGCAGAAAAGGTTGAAGGGGAGTTGGTTCTGCCCCCATCCTGTTTGTATCAGCGTGATAACAAGGAATCCTATAATGTGCAAACGGCTGTCAGCACCAGCTTGTATTTCAATTGTTTTATTTATGAAAGAACAGCAAAAGAAATGATGGATTTGCTTATTGAAGTCACTGAGGAAGCATGCCAGGAGACAGAACAAAAATTATCAGATTATTATGAAGAATATGTAAAAAGAGCCAACCTGCCAAAGAAACATTTATCATGGGGCATTCAAGTGTATAGCCTGGAGCAATACTTAGAAAAGCTGAGAAACCGGGGGATAGATCCCGAGCAGTGTATCGAGCAGACATTCAAAGCCAACGAGCACCTTGAACTTCGCATGAGATGCTTTCAGGCAATCGAAGAGCTTCAAAAGCTTGACCCCGATCAAGGCGCAAAAGTCATTCTATTTTACGCACCTCCTTACCTGCCGCATAACTATTTGAAAGAAGATAGCGCAAGAGATCAGCTTTTGCAGCATGTGATTAAAGAAGCGGCTGACAAAACCGCTGAATCGACAGGCGAAACATTTGTCTTCAAAAAGTTTTTCCCCTACTTGGCAGACGGCAGTTTTTTATCACTGCACGAAACCGATGGCGAAATTGATTCTTTTATCAGGAACTTCCCTGGGTGGAATATGATTGGGACCATTCCGTTCAAAGACATACGCAAGCTGAATATTCCATCCATTAATATGGGCGTGTACGGAAAAGACGGCCATAAATGGACAGAACGAGTCTATAAACCGTACACATTTCATGTATTGCCTCTCCTCATACAGCAAACCACCGTTCATCTTTTGCAGAGCTACCGGATGACCATCACGGCAAAAGAACCAAAGGGGGAAGGATGATGCAGAATCATAAAAATGAATTGCAGCGCAGCATGAAAAGCAGGCATTTGTTTATGATTGCTTTGGGAGGGGTGATTGGCACTGGGCTGTTTCTAGGCTCTGGCTTTACCATTAGCCAGGCGGGACCGCTCGGCGCCATTGCCGCTTATATCATCGGCGGATTTTTAATGTATCTCGTCATGCTTTGTTTAGGAGAATTGGCTGTTGCCATGCCGGTGGCCGGATCGTTTCAGGCCTACGCCACTAAATTTCTGGGACCGTCGACAGGCTTTATGATTGGCTGGCTGTATTGGTTCAGCTGGGCGAATACAGTGGGGTTAGAGCTGACGTCAGCAGGCATTTTGATGCAAAGGTGGCTGCCCTCCGTTCCGATCTGGATATGGTGCCTCGTGTTCGGCATCGTCATCTTTTTGATTAATGCGCTCTCTGTCAGAAGCTTTGCAGAAATGGAATTTTGGTTTTCAAGCATCAAAGTGGCGGCGATCATATTATTTATTGTGATTGGCGGAGCCGCTGTGTTTGGCTTGATTGACTTTAAAGGCGGACAGGAGACACCCTTTTTGTCTAACTTTATGACTGATAGAGGACTTTTCCCTAATGGGGTGCTGGCCGTTATGTTTACGCTGGTCATGGTGAACTTCTCGTTCCAGGGAACGGAGCTTGTCGGCATTGCGGCAGGGGAAAGTGAAAGCCCGGAAAAAACACTGCCAAAGTCCATTCGAAATGTCATTTGGCGCACGCTGTTTTTCTTTGTGCTCGCTATGTTCGTCTTGGTTGCCATCCTTCCGTACAAAACGGCGGGGGTGATTGAAAGCCCATTTGTAGCGGTACTCGATCAAATCGGCATCCCATTTTCGGCAGATATCATGAACTTTGTCATCTTAACAGCCATTTTATCTGTTGCTAATTCGGGGTTGTATGCGGCGTCGCGTATGATGTGGTCACTTTCATCAAATCAAATGGGTCCATCCTTTCTCACCAGACTGACAAAAAAAGGCGTGCCGATGAATGCCCTGCTGATTACGCTAGGCATTTCAGGCTGTTCGCTGCTGACAAGTGTCATGGCCGCAGAAACAGTGTATTTATGGTGTATCTCAATCTCGGGCATGGTCACAGTTGTCGCATGGATGTCCATTTGTGCGTCGCAATTTTTCTTTCGCAGACGTTTCCTGGCAGAAGGCGGAAATGTGAATGATCTGGAGTTCAGAACGCCGCTTTATCCGCTAGTCCCGATTCTCGGATTTTGTTTATATGGCTGCGTGTTGATCAGCCTTATTTTCATTCCGGATCAAAGAATTGGCTTATACTGCGGTGTGCCGATCATTATTTTCTGTTATGCATACTATCATCTAAGCATCAAAAAGCGTATAAATCATGAACCGATTGAAAAAAAGCAGACAGAGGCGCAATAGAAAAAGCTCTCCGGGAGGCCGGAGAGCTTTTTTTTACGTGTTACATCCTCATGTATTTTTAGAATGAAATATAGAAATATATAATGGGATTTAAATGAAAATAATAAAACTTATAAATATTTCGTTCGAATTGTAAATAGAGAAAAAACAATGCTAAACTATAATACAACTTTATGATAAGAAGATTATGGAAGAGGTGTTTGAGAAAGAATGAACAGCAATCAAAACAATGACATCAAAACAAAACATCATTTTCCGTTATTGTTGGCACTGGCTTTAACGATGGGGGTATTTGCAGCCGGATCTGAAGAGCTTGTGATCTCACCGCTGCTGCCGGATTTAGCAAAAGCCTTCAGCTCAGATGTCAGTGTCCTTGCATTATCTATCAGTATTTACGGCATTATGATTTTTATGGGTGCGCCGCTTTTGGTTCCATTAGGCGATAAATACTCCAGAGAACTGAGCTTATTGGCCGGGCTTATGATTTTTATCATAGGAACGGTGATATGCGCTTTGGCTCAAAATATTTTTTTCTTCTTTTTAGGCCGGGCGCTTTCGGGATTGGCTGCGGGAGCGTTTGTTCCGACCGCTTACGCAGTTGTCGGTGATCGTGTTCCTTATACATACCGGGGCAAGGTGATGGGACTGATCGTTTCAAGCTGGTCGCTGGCGCTGATTTTCGGAGTGCCGCTCGGATCATTTATCGGCGGCGTCCTGCATTGGAGATGGACGTTTTGGATTTTCGCCTTGATGGGCGTTTTAGTTGTCCTGCTGATTCTCCTTGAAATGCGCCGCCATGCCCAACATAAAAACAGCGGCAAGGAAGAAATAGAAGAGCCGGCAGGAACATTCCGGGATGCGCTGAAAGTCCCTCGTGTACCTGTTTATATCATGATAACCTTTTGTAATATGATTGGTTTTTACGGTATGTATTCCTTTCTAGGCACCTATCTTCAGGACGTTTTTGCCGGAGGAAACACGGCTGCGGGCTTATTTATCATGATTTACGGAATCGGGTTTTCCATGAGTGTGATTACAGGAAAGATAGCCGACCGCATCGGAAAAATGCGCTCCCTTTTGATTGCGCTGGGGGTCATCAGTGTTCTGCTGGCGTGTTTACCATATGCGCCGGAGTCAATGTTTCTGTTAATCGCCAGCCTATTTATTTGGGGATTAATGCAAAGTTTGACGGTGACGCTGCTCAGCACCATTTTGAGTGACTGCTCAGAGCGTCATCGCGGAAAAGTCATGGTGTTTTACAGCCTCGCCTCGAATCTGGCCGTGACATTAGGTTCTGCTTTAATGGGACCCGTATATGTGGCATACGGCTATGCAGCTGTCGGATTGATTTGCGCCGCCATCACAGTCCTCGGATTTGTGCTCAGTGTATTCGCATATAAAAAGTACGGCAAACTTGAGCAGAAGGCCGATCAGTCCTTATCTCAATAAACAAAGTTTCTAAATTCCTATAATTAAAAACCCTTTTTAAAGGGTTTTTTTGTTTGTATGGGAATAATTATCAATATTTTCAAAAAACATTGACAGTTCAATTGCCGCTGGATAAAATTTACTTAAAATTTTAAAAGATTGGTTGGTGCTCATGATTATATTGGATAATAGCATTCAGACAAAAAAAAGAACTGATTCACTATCCAAACTCATTACAGTCAACACGCTCGGCCCTGAGGGGACAAGCAGTGAGTACGCAGCAAAGCATTTCATTTCCAATTTTACTCTTCTACAAGGGCTGAACAGTAAATTGTCCTTGCATGATACTTTTGAATCGTGCATCGAAAGGACGCTCCAAAGCCCGCTGGAATATACCATCGTCCCACATGCTTACGATGGCATTAAGCATTTCTACATGAGGCCGGATTTGCAGCTATTGCAGATCTTCAGGTGCGATACACCGATGTACGGCCTGGCTGTTCGTCCTGATTTTGAATTCAGAGACGATATGCTTGATACATCTGTTATTGTTTCACATCCTTCACCTATTAATTTAATAAAATATTTTACCCGCAAAGATGTTCGTTTCAAACTAGTCAATTCAACCAGTCAAGCCGCAAGAAAAGTAAAAGAAGGTTTGTATGACATTGCCTTAACCAATGAGCTTGCACGGCAAAAGTACGGGCTAACCTTTGTAAAAACATTCAAAAGCATTCCAATGAGCTGGTCATTATTTGGAAAAGGAGACGTTGATGATGAAAACTAAAGAAGATATGCAGGAGCTTTATTTCCCGACACCGAAATTAATTGAATGGGAAAACGGAGTGAGGCAGTATTCAACCGTACGAGGGGATACTGAAGTATTAATGTCTTACGTCCCGCCGCATACCAATGTTGAACCCCATCAGCATAAGGAGGTCCAAATCGGCATGGTCGTTTCTGGCGAGCTGATGATGACTGTCGGAGATGTGACAAGAAAAATGACAGCCTTGGAATCTGCCTATATCGCGCCGCCGCATGTGCCTCACGGGGCAAGAAACGACACAGACCAAGAAGTGATTGCTATTGATATCAAGCGGCTGAAAGCTGATGAAACATATACAAGTCCTGAGGACTACTTTTTGGATATTTTCAAAACAAGAGACCTGCTGCCAGGCATGGAAGTTACGTTCTTTGTTGAGGATTGGGTAGAAATTATGCTTGCCAAAATCCCTGGAAATGGCGGAGAAATGCCTTTCCATAAACATCGGAATGAACAAATCGGCATCTGCATCGGCGGCGGCTATGACATGACGGTCGAAGGCTGCACAGTCGAGATGAAATTCGGCACAGCCTATTTCTGTGAGCCTCGTGAAGATCACGGTGCCATCAACCGTTCGGAAAAAGAATCAAAATCGATTAATATCTTCTTCCCGCCGCGCTACAACAGAGCAAAAGCAAAAAAAATGAAGGCGGATGAATGATCATGAACCTCACCGATAAAACCGTCCTCATAACAGGAGGCGCATCAGGCATTGGTTATGCTGCGGTTCAGGCTTTTTTGGGCCAGCAGGCCAATGTGGTTGTGGCGGATATTGATGAAGCGCAGGGAGAAGCAATGGTACGAAAAGAAAATAATGACAGGCTGCACTTTGTGCAAACGGACATCACAGACGAAGCTGCCTGCCAGCACGCAGTTGAATCGGCGGTTCATACATTTGGCGGGCTCGATGTCTTGATTAATAATGCAGGCATCGAAATCGTGGCGCCTATTCACGAGATGGAGCTCAGAGATTGGAACAAGGTGCTGCAAGTCAATTTGACCGGCATGTTTTTAATGAGCAAACATGCACTCAAGCATATGCTGGCCGCCGGCAAGGGCAACATCATTAATACGTGCTCTGTCGGCGGACTCGTGGCATGGCCTGATATTCCTGCTTATAACGCCAGCAAAGGCGGGGTTTTGCAGCTGACTAAATCAATGGCCGTTGATTATGCGAAGCATCAAATTCGCGTGAACTGCGTATGCCCAGGGATCATCGACACACCACTGAATGAAAAATCATTCCTTGAAAATAATGAAGGCACACTTGAAGAGATCAAAAAAGAAAAGGCGAAGGTAAATCCGCTGCTGAGGCTTGGGAAACCTGAAGAAATCGCAAACGTGATGCTGTTTTTAGCCTCGGATTTATCAAGCTATATGACCGGAAGCGCCATCACCGCAGACGGAGGATACACCGCACAATAGAGAAGGAGTGTTTTACATATGGAGAGAAAAACAGTATTGGTCATCGCTGATCTTGGAGGCTGCCCGCCGCACATGTTTTATAAAAGCGCTGCTGAAAAATATAACCTGGTCAGCTTTATTCCAAGACCTTTTGCAATTACAGCCTCCCATGCAGCATTGATTGAAAAATACTCGGTCGCGGTCATAAAAGATAAAGACTATTTTAAGAGTTTAGCTGATTTTGAGCATCCTGATTCCATTTATTGGGCGCATGAGGATCATGACAAGCCTGAGGAAGAGGTCGTCGAGCAAATCGTCAAGGTTGCCGAAATGTTTGGGGCGGATGCCATCACAACAAACAATGAATTATTTATTGCTCCGATGGCGAAAGCCTGTGAACGTTTGGGCCTGAGAGGTGCCGGCGTGCAGGCAGCCGAAAATGCCAGAGATAAAAATAAAATGAGGGACGCTTTTAATAAGGCCGGAGTCAAATCGATCAAAAACAAACGAGTCACAACTCTTGAAGATTTCCGTGCTGCTCTTGAAGAGATCGGCACACCTCTTATCTTAAAGCCTACATACTTAGCGAGTTCTATCGGTGTAACGCTGATTACGGACACTGAGACGGCAGAAGATGAATTTAACAGAGTCAATGACTATCTGAAATCAATTAACGTGCCAAAGGCGGTTACGTTTGAAGCGCCGTTTATCGCTGAAGAATTTTTACAGGGTGAGTACGGAGACTGGTATCAAACAGAAGGGTACTCCGACTATATCAGTATAGAAGGCATCATGGCTGACGGTGAGTATTTCCCGATCGCCATTCATGATAAAACGCCGCAAATCGGGTTTACAGAGACATCCCACATTACGCCGTCCATTCTGGATGAAGAGGCAAAAAAGAAAATTGTCGAAGCTGCCAAAAAGGCAAATGAAGGGCTTGGCCTGCAAAATTGCGCAACACATACAGAGGTCAAGCTAATGAAAAACAGAGAACCGGGTTTAATTGAATCGGCAGCCAGATTTGCCGGCTGGAATATGATCCCTAACATTAAAAAGGTTTTCGGCCTTGATATGGCGCAATTATTATTAGATGTCCTCTGTTTCGGAAAAGATGCCGATCTGCCGGACGGATTATTGGATCAAGAGCCTTACTATGTCGCCGACTGCCATTTGTACCCGCAGCATTTCAAACAAAATGGCCAGATTCCAGAAACCGCTGAGGATTTGGTCATTGAAGCGATCGATATTCCGGACGGGCTTTTAAAAGGGGATACTGAAATCGTTTCTTTTTCGGCCGCAGCACCAGGCACTTCAGTTGATTTGACATTGTTTGAAGCTTTCAATTCCATTGCTGCATTTGAACTGAAAGGCAGTAATTCACAGGATGTGGCTGAATCAATCAGACAAATTCAGCAGCATGCGAAGCTGACGGCAAAGTATGTGCTGCCAGTATGAAACAGCTGAAACCCAACTCTAAATACTTGCTTTACGGGCAGGCGCTATCGTTCATGGGAGACTATTGTGTTCTCCCTGCCCTGCTCATTTTGTCTACATATTATCACGATTATTGGGTGACGTCCGGGGTCATCGTGGTCAGAAGCATTCCGATGGTGTTTCAGCCGTTTTTGGGGGTTCTGGTCGACCGGTTAGACAGAATTAAGATCATGCTGTGGACGGATATCATCAGAGGCATCATCTTTTTGGGGCTCACATTTCTTCCAAAAGGCGAGTATCCGCTGATTTTTCTGACCCTGCTGTTTATTTCTTATGGAAGCGGCGTGTTTTTTAATCCCGCCCGTCTCGCTGTCATGTCGTCCTTGGAATCAGATATTAAAAGCATCAACACGTTATTTGCAAAAGCGACAACCATTTCCATTATCGTCGGGGCGGCTGCCGGAGGGCTCTTTCTGTTAGGCGGATCTGTAGAGCTGGCTGTTGCCTTTAACGGTGTGACATACCTGGTTTCGGCATTTTTTATCAGCCGTATCAAGCTGCAATTTGTGCCGATTCAATCTGAAAACATAAAAGAGGCCTTTCAGTCTTTTAAGGAAGGGCTCAAGGAAATCAAAACCAATGCTTTTGTATTAAACGCCATGTTTACGATGATTACAATGGCTTTGCTGTGGGGAGTTGTGTACAGCTATTTTCCGATTGTCAGCCGCTTTCTGGGTGACGGGGAAATCGGCAACTTTATTCTCACATTCTGCATCGGCTTCGGCGGCTTTATCGGAGCGGCGCTTGTCAGCAAATGGGGCTTTAACAACAATAGAGGCCTGACGTACTTTACCGTTTTATCCGTTGTCTCGCTGGCGCTGTTTTTATTTACGCCGATTTTCGCTGTTTCTGTCATCGCGGCGATCCTCTTTTTCATCGCGATGGAATACGGGGAAGTGCTTGCAAAAGTGAAGGTTCAGGAAAATGCGGCAAACCAGATTCAAGGGCGCATTTTTTCAGTGGCCGAAGCGTCTATCGGATTATGCATTTCTATTGGTTCAATGTTCATTAACATCCTAAGCGCTCCGGTCATTATGGGGCTGATTGTCGTGATCGTATGCGGTTTGTTTCTGCATACGAAGCTCGTCAACAAATCGTTTTTGGAACGGGATAACAAAACGGAGCAAAAAGGAGTCTTTTAGATGGAAATAACACCGTCCGATGTCATCAAGACACTTCCAAGGCAGGAGTTTTCTCTCGTTTTTCAAAAGGTAAAGGAAATGGAAAAAACGGGAGCCCATATCATTAATCTCGGACAGGGGAACCCTGACCTTCCCACTCCGCCGCATATTGTCGAGGCTTTGCGGGAGGCGTCTCTGAATCCTTCGTTTCATGGATACGGCCCATTCAGAGGTTATCCTTTTTTGAAGGAAGCAATCGCTGCTTTCTATAAAAGAGAATACGGCGTGACAATCAATCCTGAAACGGAGGTCGCGCTTTTCGGAGGCGGGAAAGCAGGCTTGTATGTGCTGACACAATGCCTGCTCAATCCGGGAGACATCGCTTTAGTCCCGAATCCAGGCTACCCTGAATATTTATCAGGGATTACGATGGCGCGAGCTGAGCTTTACGAAATGCCGCTGTATGAAGAAAATGGCTATCTGCCGGATTTTGAAAAGATTGATCCAGCCGTGCTGGAAAAAGCGAAGCTTATGTTTTTAAACTATCCGAACAACCCCACTGGAGCTGTGGCTGATGCGGCTTTTTATGCAAGAGCTGCTGCTTTTGCAAAAGAGCATCATATCCATTTGATTCATGATTTTGCATACGGAGCGTTTGAATTCGATCAAAAACCGGCCAGCTTTCTTGAGGCAGAGGATGCCAAAATTGTCGGAGCAGAGCTTTATTCATTTTCAAAAACATTTAACATGGCCGGCTGGAGAATGGCGTTTGCGGTTGGGAACGAAAAGATCATTCAGGCTGTCAATGAATTTCAGGATCATGTATTTGTCGGCATGTTCGGCGGGCTGCAGCAGGCAGCGAGTGCGGCGCTTTCTGGAGATCCGGAGCATACGGAATCGTTGAAACGAATTTATAAGGAACGAATTGACTTTTTTACGGCGCTTTGCGAAAAGGAACTGGGCTGGAAGATGGAAAAGCCAAAAGGAACTTTTTACGTATGGGCTGAAATTCCGAATACGTTTGAGACATCTCACCAATTTTCCGATTACTTGCTGGAGCATGCCCATGTCGTAGTCACACCGGGCGAAATTTTTGGAAGCAACGGAAAAAGGCATGTCAGAATCTCAATGGTGTCGAAGCAGGAGGATCTGAGGGAATTTGTCATGCGGATTCAAAAGCTGAACCTGCCGTTCGGGTCATTACAAGAAACATCCCGCTAAAAAGCGGGATGTTTTTATATGCTTTTCATGCTGCCGCCATCAGCGGAAATTTGCTGTCCCGTGATGTAGGAGGCTTCCTCAGAGGCAAGAAACGCGGCGAGCGCTGCGGTTTCTTCGGCTGATCCGACCCGTTTCAGCGGAATCCCGGAAGCAATCTGTTCCTCTGCTTCCTGTTTGGATATGCTGTTCTTTTTCATCACATTTTCCACAAATTGATGATAACGGTCTGTAGCGATAAAACCAGGATTCAGACAGTTGACAGTAATGTTGTGAGGAGCAAGCTGGATGGAAATATTTTTACTGGCGTTAATTAAAGCGGCATTCATCATGCTGTTTGTGAACATGTTGGCGCCGGGTTCTTTCCACAGATTTCCGACAATGTTGATGATTCTGCCAAACTCGTTTTGTTTCATCAGTGAGGAAGCACGCTTGATAGCGTCAATATAGGCAACGGTCTTTTGAGTGAACGTGGCCGTCATATCGTCTATATTGCAGTTATCAAATGTATCAGGCGCGCCGCCCGGGATATTATTAATCAGAACATCAAGCCGTCCGCATTGAGATTCGATTTTCTGAAAAATGCCCGCTCTCGTATGCCGGTCAGACATATCCCCCGCAAGGACAATGACGCTCGTCTCAGGATGCTTGGCCAAAATGTCTTCTTTGACAGATTCAATATTATCCAAATTTCGCGAATTAATGACGAGGGAAAAATGCTGGTCTGCTAATTTCAGAGCGATTGCTTTCCCGATCCCTTGACTGGCTCCCATAACAAATGCGGTTCGTTTTGACAAATAACTGCACCCCTTTGAAAAAATTGGATTATTATCTACATCGTAAGAAAAAACGAAGAAAATAGCAAATTTTATTTAAATTCTGATAAAGGAGGATTGAAAAACTCCCGCCGGATGGGCGGGAGGGGATATTATACATATAGGAATTGAGGAAGTGTATCAAGCGAAAGGTGATTGCCGACAAAGAATGAACCAAATTCGCCATAGCGAGCGCTGACTTCGTCAAAACGCATTTCATACACTAACTTCTTGAATTGAAGGACATCATCGCTGAATAATGTAACGCCCCACTCGTAATCGTCAAAGCCGACAGAGCCGGTGATGATCTGTTTGACTTTGCCCGCATAGCTGCGGCCGATTAAACCGTGGCTTCTCATCAAGTTTCTGCGTTCTTCCATTGAAAGCATATACCAGTTGTCGTTGCCGGATCTTCTTTTATCCATTGGATAGAAGCATACATATTTTGATTCCGGCAGTTCAGGGTAAAGGCGAGCGCGCACATGCGGATTTTCATAAGGATCGCCGTCACCGCTTGCCAAGTAGTTGCTCAGCTCTACCACTGATACGTAGGAGTATGCCGGAATGGTGAACTCAGCAAGTCTTGATTTGTTGAATTCAAGCTCAATTTGATTTAATTCTTCCATTGTAGGACGAAGGATCATCAGCATAAAATCAGCTTTTTGGCCGACGATGCTGTAAAGAGTTTGCGATCCTTTTCCTTCTTTTTGGGCTACGCCCCATTTTTCAAGCAACCCAGTGAATTCATGTATGATAGATTGGCGCTCATCACTGGACAGAAGCTTCCAGGAAGCCCAATCCATTGTGCGGAAATCATGAAGCGCATACCAGCCGTCAAGCGTTTTTGCAGCTTCATTCGTCATTTGCTGTTCACTCATTTATCTTCACTCCCATTATCTTTTCATGATTGCCTTCACTATACCATAGTTTATCCGATTCTACTGTGGAGAAACCTTGAACATCCCTTCCGTATAACTCCATCAAAATAGAAGAACCTATAAGGGAAGATTGAGTCACTTAAATTAGTTAGAAAAATAAGATTTTTTTATGAAAGCGCTATAATGGAAGTTGGCTGTTTGAATTTGATTGGAAGAAGAGTATGCTAGTAAAAGAAAGCGTTTTTGTAACTTTTTGAGGAGGTTTTATTGTGGCAGATTTATTTTCAACAGTGCAAGAAAAAGTAGCTGGAAAAGACGTTAAAATTGTATTTCCTGAAGGCTTAGACGAGCGTATTTTAGAAGCGGTCAGCAAGCTTGCAGGAAACAAAGTGCTGAATCCGATTGTGATCGGCAATGAAAATGAGATCCAAGCAAAAGCAAAAGAATTGAACCTTACGCTGGACGGCGTTAAGATTTATGATCCTCATACATATGAAGGCATGGAAGACCTTGTACAAGCATTCGTAGAACGCCGCAAAGGCAAAGCGACAGAAGAACAGGCTCGCAAAGCGTTATTAGACGAGAACTACTTCGGTACAATGCTGGTGTATAAAGGCCTTGCAGACGGACTCGTAAGCGGAGCTGCTCACTCGACAGCTGACACTGTCCGCCCGGCTCTTCAAATCATCAAAACAAAAGAAGGCGTGAAAAAGACTTCAGGCGTGTTCATCATGGCTCGCGGAGAAGAGCAATACGTATTCGCAGATTGCGCGATCAACATTGCGCCTGACAGCCAAGACCTTGCCGAGATTGCGATCGAAAGTGCCAATACGGCAAAAATGTTCGACATTGAGCCTCGCGTGGCAATGCTCAGCTTCTCTACAAAAGGCTCAGCAAAATCTGATGAAACAGAAAAAGTAGCGGATGCAGTGAAAATCGCGAAAGAAAAAGCGCCTGAACTGACACTTGACGGCGAATTCCAATTTGATGCTGCATTTGTTCCATCTGTAGCTGAGAAAAAAGCGCCGGATTCCGAGATCAAAGGGGACGCTAACGTATTCGTATTCCCAAGCCTTGAAGCAGGAAACATCGGCTATAAAATCGCTCAGCGTTTGGGCAACTTTGAAGCGGTAGGACCAATCCTGCAAGGTTTAAATATGCCTGTAAACGACCTTTCAAGAGGATGTAACGCTGAAGATGTTTACAATCTCGCATTAATTACAGCGGCGCAAGCACTGTAATAAAATTGAAGACAATGGCAGCTCTCGACCGAGGGCTGCCTTTTTTGCGCTTCCGTATAGCCTTCTTTACCAAGACGGATGATATGAGTACAATAAAGAAAACTAATCATAACCATATATTTCATTAATGACAGGGGTGGGGTTTTTGTATTACGACGTGCTGAAAACGTTTATAGCGGTGGTAGAAGAAAAAAACTTCACAAAAGCGGCGGAAAAGCTGATGATCTCCCAGCCCAGCGTCAGTCTGCATATCAAAAATCTTGAGAAAGAATTTCAAACGGCTCTTCTGAACAGGTCGCCAAAACACTTTACGACAACGCCGACAGGAGACATTTTATATCAAAGAGCAAAGCAAATGGTGTTTCTCTACGAACAAGCCAAGGCTGAAATCTATGCGCATCATCACTATGTGAAGGGCGAATTGAAAATAGCTGCAAGCTTTACAATCGGTGAGTATATTCTTCCGCCGCTATTGGCCCAGCTGCAAAAGCTGTATCCAGAGCTGAACCTCGATGTCATGATTGGCAATACAGAGGAGGTCAGCGAGCGTGTGCGTATGCTTCAGGCTGATATCGGGCTGATTGAAGGGCATACAAACGAGAATGAGCTGGAAATTGAACCGTTCATGGAGGATGAAATGTGCATTGCCGCTCCAAATCAGCATCCGCTGGCCGGGCGGAAAGAGATTTCGATCAGCGATTTGCAGAACGAAGCGTGGGTGACAAGAGAGAAAGGCTCCGGGACGAGAGAATATCTCGATCATGTACTCAGTTCAAATGGACTTCGGCCGAAATCAATGTTCACCATCAGCAGCAATCAAGGTGTAAAGGAAGCGGTGATCAACGGCATGGGACTTTCGGTTCTATCCAGAAGCGTGCTGCATAAGGATTTGATCCACCGCGAAATTTCAATTCTGCATATTAAAGATTTCTCGTTAAAGCGCAAGCTGTCTTACATTCATTCTCCTCTCATGGAGAATACAAAAAATAAAGAAATTTTTCTTGCGATGCTGAAAAGCAATTATCAATCACAGCTGCTGAAATGATATAATAGTTTTCGTTCAATAAGCCTAACATGAAAGGGTTTTACATAGATGGCAAACCAACCGATTGATTTACTGATGCAGCCGAAATGGAGAGTCATTGACCAATCCAGTCTCGGCCCTTTATTTGATGCGAAGCAATCCTTCGCAATGGATGATACGCTGTGCATGTCCGTCGGAAAAGGCGTGTCGCCGGCGACAGCGCGCTCATGGGTGCACCACGATACAATTGTCCTTGGAATACAGGATACACGCCTCCCGTTTTTGCAGGATGGTATCTCCTTGCTGGAGAGCGAAGGATACCGTGTGATCGTACGCAATTCCGGCGGTCTTGCCGTCGTATTGGATGACGGTGTTTTAAATATCTCTCTCATATTCGAGGACGAAAAGAAAGGCATCGATATAGACAAAGGATATGAAGCGATGGTCGAGCTGATGAGACGAATGCTGAGACCGTACAACGCAAAGATCGAAGCCTATGAAATTGAAGGGTCTTATTGTCCCGGCAGCTATGACCTCAGTATAAATGGCAAAAAGTTCGCCGGCATCTCTCAGAGACGCGTTCGCGGCGGAGTCGCTGTTCAAATTTATCTCTGTGCGGATAAAAGCGGCAGTGAAAGGGCCGACTTGATCAGACGATTCTATCAAGCGGCGCTGAAAGACAAACAAAACGATAAAAAAGGCGTCTATCCGGAAATACGTCCGGAAACGATGGCGTCCTTAAGTGAGCTTCTGCAAAAAGACATCTCCGTACAAGACTTAATGTTCGCTTTATTGACGGAATTAAAAGCGTTAAGCACCCATCTTTATTCAGCTGGACTGTCCATTGATGAGGAAATGGAATTTGAGAAAAACCTCGTCCGGATGGCTGAGCGGAATGCAAATGTATTTGGGTGAACGTTCTTCGCATGTCGGCTGTATATGCCGGCATGCATTTTTTATTTCAAGCAGCATTTTACCCCAATAATCTTATTTTCAGATAAATCCTTCTTACATACAGATAACCACGACAAAAAGAAAAACGATAAAATGACATCAGCATCCATATTAAAGGAGAGAGGCAGATGAAAGGGAGTATTTACAGCCTTTTTGTATTGATTGCGGCTTTTTTCTGGGGGACCACGGGAACCGTTCAGGCATTGGCTCCAGAAAGCGCCACACCGCTGGCATTTGGAGCGTTCAGGTTATTAATAGGAGGAAGCGCCATGCTGCTTGCGGTTTGGGTCAGCCGGGAGCTTCACGTGAAAAATTGGTCATGGCCGCTCGTATTTTTAGCCGCTGTTTGTATGGCGTGTTACCAGCCGCTGTTTTTCACAGCGGTTAAAGAAACTGGAATTGCAGTGGGAACTGTGATTGCCATCGGCAGTGCGCCTATCATTGCCGGGACCCTCGAATGGGCTGTATTGAAGAAACGCCCGCGAAACTCCTGGTGGATTGCGACTGTGCTGGCTTTAGCGGGTTGCTGGCTTCTGTTTTCCGACAGTTCCAATGTTCGGATTGATGTGGCTGGTGTTCTTATGGCGCTTGGAGCGGGTGCTTCTTTTGCAGGCTATACGCTCATCAGTAAAGCGATGATGAAAACCCAGCCTCCGCGAGCGACCTCCGCCGTTGTATTTATGATCAGCGCCATCTTGCTGACGCCGCTATTATGGCAGTCAGATATCTCGTGGATATTGACCCCTAGAGGACTGGGAACAAGCCTTTACATCGGGTTAATTGCAACATGTGCCGCATACTTTTTGTTTGCGAAAGGGCTTACCGGGGTTCCGGCCTCGGCGGCGGTCACGCTGTCTTTAGCGGAACCGCTGACGGCTTCATTGCTTGGCGTGTTTTTCATAGGGGAAATGCTTTCGCCTTCCTCGTGGCTGGGCATTGCGCTTATGATGCTGGGGCTTTTGGTCATTTCTGCTGCGCCTCGAAAACAAAAAACGGCCGAGGCAGCTCACATGTCTTAATAGATTCACATAAGCTTGGCCTCATTTTACAAGAATAGCTGATCCGGCTGCAAAATGAGGAAATTCTCTTTTCTCAATAGAAAAGAGGATTTTGCACATGGCGAAAATCCCAAAACAGCTGCCCGTTTTGGGATTTTTCTATGTCATTCCGCTAATTTTTCTAAATTGCCGTTCCGGTCCATTTTGAAGGACGGAGAGGCATGTTCATCTTCTTCAAATAAAACTAGCTTTCTGGCTCTGTTCATAATTTTCACCAAGGTTTCATAATCTTCTTGGATCGTTTTTTGGTCTTTTTCAAGCTTTTGAACTTCTGCCTCTAGCTGCTCTGTTTTGTTTTGCAATTCCTGATTTTCTTTCTTTAAACGCTCGTTTTCCATTTTTAATGCTGATGATTGCTCGTTATTGCCTTCGTAATTCTGCAGGAAGCGGATCACATCATTCATCGTCATCTCAGGCGCAGCTGCAGGCGTTTGAGGAGACAATAAGTGTGATAGACTAGCTAACTCTTCCTTAAAGCTTTCATCAACAAAAGGCATATGTTCGCCAGACATTAAAGGTTGTTCATTTTCGACAGATGGTGTTTCCATTTTAACCGGCTCTTCTGCAGCGGTTTCTTGAATGATTTCAGGATCAACAGTAGGAGGCTGATATAATAATCTTTTTTTCGCGGGCTGCCCGTTTCCGAGCGCTCTCATCCGCTGTTTTCGTTGTTTCTTCGCAAGCTGAAGCGCTTTTTCATATTGATGGCGGACCACTGCGTTCCATCTGAATCCGCAGGCTGCGGATGTCCGGTTTAATTTATCGCCGACTTCTTCAAAGGCGTTCAGCTGAGTGCTGCCCTCCCTCACATGCCGAAGCACTGTTTCGGCTAAAAGCAGATCGTTTTCCTCTGACCAAGCGTCTTGTCGCTGTTTTGTCATTTATCTCAACTCCCATTTTTCTTTTCATGGTATTAGAATGTCCAGGTTGGAAAATATTTATACAAATTGGCTGAAAGAATAGGAGATACGAAGGATGGAGCGGCTTGCAGGAACAGTCGAATCCTTGTAAAATGAAGAGTGATGTGATTTTTTTTGAAACGTGATTTTAGGTTATTCACATAGATGAACATAGAAATGAAGGGAAGCGTACGTCATGGCTAATGAATTTCGAGTGTGTGATGATTGCCAAGCCACTAATATCAAAACATTGCTGCCGCGTTTGAAAGAAGTGGACCCGGACGCAAAGGTTGAGGTAGGATGCCAATCTTATTGCGGGCCCGGACGGAAAAAATCATTTGCTTTTGTGAACAATCGCCCGCTGTCAGCTCCGACAGAGGATGAGCTGATTGACAAAGTAAAAAAGAAAATAAAAAAGTAAAAACATATTTTTTCTTAGCCTCGGCCCTCAGGTCAGGCTTTTTTGCTTCACAAGATGTGTTTTTCATGAAGATGGAACAAATCGCCGGGCAAATTCAAGGATGTTTTCAAAGAATAGAGTCGATATAATAGAAACACGGCTAAAAAAAAGAGGGAATGACGATGGCGTATCCAAATGGAAAATTATCAGAAGAAAAAGTGTTTAAAGATCCGGTGCACCGCTATGTTCATGTTCGGGACAAGCTGATATGGGATTTAATCGGAACCCGTGAATTTCAGCGTCTCCGCAGAATTAAGCAGCTCGGCACGACCTATTTGACGTTCCATGGGGCTGAGCACAGCCGGTTCAACCATTCTCTCGGTGTCTATGAAATTGTCAGAAGAATGGTTGATGACGTCTTTAAAGGCCGCCCTGAATGGGATGACAGTGAGCGTGAACTCTGTTTGGCCGCGGCACTGCTTCATGACCTCGGGCACGGGCCGTTCTCGCATTCATTTGAAAAGGTCTTTCACCTTGACCACGAGGATTTTACAAGAGGTATCATTTTGGGAGACACGGAGGTTAATCAGGTGCTCAGAAAGGTGAGCCCGGGTTTCCCTCAGGATGTTGCTGAAGTCATTGCCAAAACATATAAAAACAAGCAAGTGGTCAGCCTGATTTCGAGTCAGATTGACGCAGACCGCATGGATTACCTGCAGCGCGACGCATATTATACGGGCGTCAGCTACGGCCATTTTGATATGGAGCGGATTCTTCGGGTGATGCGGCCGCGCGAGGATCAGATCGTCATTAAAGAAAGCGGAATGCACGCTGTCGAAGACTATATCATGAGCCGTTACCAAATGTACTGGCAGGTCTACTTCCATCCTGTGACGAGAAGTGCAGAGGTCATTTTAACGAAGATTCTTCACAGGGCGAAGCAGCTGCACGATGAAGGCTATGTCTTCACTCACGCTCCGGTTCATTTCTATTCTATTTTTGAAGGGAAATTGACACTGGAGGATTATGTAAAGCTGGATGAATCTATTATTTTGTATTACTTCCAGGCCTGGGAGGATGAAGAAGACGCGATTTTATCCGACTTGTGCCGCAGATTCATTAACCGCCAGCTTTTCCAATACGTTGAATTCAATCCGAATGAAGAAATGTCGGCTTATTTTGAGCTGACTTCATTGTTCAAAGAGGCGGGAATCGATCCGAGCTATTATTTGGTCGTTGATTCTTCATCAGATCTGCCATACGATTTTTACCGACCGGGAGAGGAAGAGGAGCGTCTGCCGATCCATCTCTTGACGCAAAACGGCCAAATTAAAGAGCTGTCCAGGCAGTCGGCTATTGTGGAATCCATCTCAGGTAAACGGCGGACGGACCACAAGCTGTACTATCCAAAGGACTTGATTTGTGACGGCTCTAAACATCCGGAAGCGAAAATGAAAATCCGGCAGCTGCTGGGACTGACATAGAAATTGGAAAGAAGGAAAAAGGAGATGTCGGGAATTTGTTGAAAGAACATGCAAAACTGATGAAGGTGTTCTCGGATTCTGGAGAAATCATCGGGCGAAAGAAGCTGCAGAAAATGATTTATATCGCCAAGAAAATGCAGTTTCCTTTCTATGAGAAATATGATTTTCACTTTTACGGACCATATTCAGAGGAACTGACGCTCCAGATTGAAGAGCTGTGCAACCTTGGATTTCTGCATGAGGTGAAGGAAAAAAAGGGCGGCTACTTTCAATACCGGTATTCGCTGACTGAGACAGGCTCCGCATTTTTAGACCATGCTGATCTGGACATGCCGGATATGAAAGGCTATATCGACAGTGTAAACAGCCGTTCATCACGGTTTTTAGAGCTGGTTTCCACGATCCTTTACTTTGACGGGCTTGAGGAAGAGGAAAAGAAAGAAAAAGTCTTTACCATCAAAAGCAAGCAAAAATATACAAATGAAGAATATGACGAAGCGCTTCAATACATAGAGGAACTGAAGCAGATTTGTTAACCATACCAAGCAAAAGAAATGAATCGTTTCTTTTGCTTTTTTTATTGACAAAAGCTGCTAAGAGATTCATTATGGATAATAGTTATCCATAATGAATCAGGAGTGAATAGGATGAAAATGAAATCAGGAATGGAGCAGGCGGTTTCTGTGCTGCTGTTACTGTCACGGCTGCCGGTACAGGCTTCTTTGACGTCAGAGGCTATAAGCCAGCGATTGCGTGTGTCTCCGTCTTACTTGAAGAAGCTGATGAGAACATTGGTTCAAGCCGGTTTGGCAGAATCCTTACCAGGGACGAAGGGCGGTTTTACCCTGACGAAGCCTTTGGCTGACATTACGCTTTATGATGTTTATCAAGCGGTCGAAGGCAGAGGTTCGATGTATCAGGGGAAAGGCCTGCTGCAATCTGTATTCGAGGGTGAAAGTCAATGTGTGCTGGAGACAGTCATGGCGGAAATCGAGGATAAATGGGCTAATCTCATGAGAGAAGAGTCCTTGCAGCATGTCATGGACAGGGTCGGGGAATTGTATGATCTTGAAAAAATAGATGATTGGGTAATCAAGCAAGTGAAAGGGCAATTGTAATGAAAAATAGCGGGTCTATACAAGAATCAACATCATCAACAGGCATATCCGTGCTGATCGTGCTCGCACTTGGTTTCCTCATGGCAACTCTTGATGTGACCGTTGTGAATGTGGCGATGGCTGATATGAAAAACACTCTTTCAATGTCACTTTCAGGTGTAACGTGGGTTGTGGACGGGTACATTCTTACTTTTGCGTCGCTTCTGCTGGCGGGCGGAGCCTTGGCTGACCGTTTCGGCTCGAAGACGATCTATATCTTGGGTCTAGCCGTTTTTGTTCTGGCCTCCTGTTTATGCGCTGCATCCTTTAATGGGCAGATGCTGATTGCCGGACGCCTTATACAGGGAATTGGCGCAGCTTTGTTTATGCCAAGCTCACTCAGCCTTTTGGCTGCCTCTTACCCTGATGAGCGGGCGCGGGCGAGAATGTTTGGGCTGTGGGCCGCGCTTGTTTCTGCCGCTTCAGCCCTTGGGCCTTTTATCGGGGGCGTGCTGGTAGAGTTGGCGGGCTGGCAGAGTATTTTTCTGATCAATGTGCCAATAGAGGCTGCTGCGCTCATTTCAGCTTACCGAATCCTCAGCCGCGTTCCGGGAAAAAGCAGCCGCGTGAACATCATCCGGCATCTGCTTGGCATGATGGCTCTCGGGTTTCTTTCCTATGCTTTGATACAGGGGCCTTCAGCGGGCTGGCGCTCGCCAGTGATTCTTGTAGTATTTACTGCAGCGATTTTGGCATTTGTGCTGTTTTTGCTGCGGGAAATTTCTGCAAAAGCACCCATCCTGCCGGCGTCCTTATACAAAAACGGCCGCTTCTCAGCTGCCCAATTTATCGGGTTTTTGCTGAATTTCGCCCTTTTTGGCGGCATGTTTATGCTCAGCCTTTTTTTGCAGGAAGCAGGAGGGGCAAGTTCCTTTATGGCTGGAGTGGAGCTGCTGCCGATGATGGCGGTCTTCGTGTTCGGCAATCTGCTGTTTGCCCGTCTGGCGAATCGGTTTGAAGCCGGGCAGCTTATGTTTGTATCAATGGCGGTCAGCTGTATCATTGCATTGCTGTTGTTTGTGCTGATTTCTCCGGATTTTCCTTATTGGGAGCTGGCGGTGTTGATGTCTGTTATGAACCTCTGTACCGGTATTACAGTTCCTGCCATGACAACTGTGATCATGCAGGCTGCCGGGCAAAGACATGCGAATATCGCCGGTGCGGCGTTAAATGCAAACCGGCAAATCGGAGCCTTGGTCGGCGTAGCGATAACCGGGGTGATCATTCATCTGTCCGCCACTTGGTATGCTGGTGCCGGGTTTACGTTTTTGATGATGGGAGCGGCATACAGCCTCGCTGCATTGCTTGTATGGCTGTTTCTGGCTGCCCATAACGGGACTGCCGCGTCAGAAAAAATGTAAATCACTGATTGCACTTTGTGGGAATATATAGTAAGATATAAAAAATTATTGAAACAACAGGCACTGATAAGGACACGAGATGCTTTTTACGGTTTCCAGAGAGGGAAGGACAGCTGAGATCTTCCTAACGCAGGGAAAGCAGCTTACCGCCTTTGAGCCGTATCGGGGAAAACAAGTATCTGATACCGTCATGCTGCGTTACAGCATCTTTAAGCCGATCACCATGTGTAATTGATCGGGAATTTGGGTGGAACCACGGATGATCAACACATTCGTCCCTTTTAGAGGGATGGGTGTGTTTTTTTATATGAACTACATAAATGCGTTGAAAAGGACACGAATGATAGTTACGGTTTTCAGAGAGGGAAGGAAAGGTGAGAGCTTCCCAGCTTAGGAATATCATTTACCGCCTTGGAGCAGCATTGGGGAACTGAAGTAACCAATGCCGTCTATGCTGCGTTACAGCACCGAGCCGACAACATAGTATTTGTCGGGAACTTGGGTGGAACCACGGGTTAATCACACACTCGTCCCTATCTGTGGGACGGGTGTGTTTTTTTATGAATTGAATACATGCGATGAAAAGGACATGAATGATAGTTACGGTTTTCAGAGAGGGAAGGAAAGGTGAGAGCTTCCCAGCTTAGGAATATCATTTACCGCCTTGGAGCAGCATTGGGGAACTGAAGTAACCAATGCCGTCTATGCTGCGTTACAGCACCGAGCCGACAATATCGTATTTGTCGGGAACTTGGGTGGAACCACGGGTTAATCACACACTCGTCCCTATCTGCGGGACGGGTGTGTTTTTTTATATACAACAATGAATAAGGAGTGTTTTAAAATGAGTAAACATGTGCACATTCAGCTTCCGGACGGACAGATCAAGGAATATCCGAAAGGCATCACAATCAAGGAAGCGGCTGGTTCTATCAGTTCCAGTCTGCAAAAGAAGGCGGCCGCAGGTCAGGTCAACGGCAAGCTTGTTGATCTCAGTTTCAAGCTGGAGGAGGATGCTGAGCTTTCGATTGTCACACTCGATTCACAAGAAGGCTTGCAGGTGCTTCGCCACACATCAGCGCATGTGCTGGCCCAAGCAGTAAAACGGCTGTACGGCGAAGTGTCATTGGGGGTAGGGCCTGTGATTGAAGACGGCTTCTACTATGACATGAAGCTGGGGAAAAGCTTGGCATCAGGAGACTTAGAGGCCATCGAAAAAGAAATGAAAAACATAATAAATGAGAACCTTGAAATCAAACGTATAGAGGTTTCTTACGAAGAGGCTGAAGAGCTGTTTGCACAAAAAGAAGAGCGGCTCAAGCTTGAGATTTTAAAGGATATTCCGCGCGGGGAGGATATCACACTGTACCAGCAAGGGGAATTCGTTGACCTGTGCCGCGGGCCGCATCTTCCTTCTACAGGGATGATCAAGGCGTTCAAACTGACAAGAGTATCAGGCGCTTATTGGCGCGGAGACAGCAAAAATGAAGTCCTGCAGCGGGTGTTCGGGGTTGCGTTTCAAAAGAAAAAAGATTTGGATGCGCACCTGCATATGCTGGAAGAAGCGGCAAAACGAGACCATCGCAAGCTCGGCAAACAGTTAGGGCTGTTTATGTTTTCTGAAGAAGCGCCGGGGATGCCGTTTTATTTGCCGAAAGGGCAGATTGTCCGCAATGAGCTGGAGCGCTTCTCGCGTGAGCTGCAAACAAATGCCGGCTACGATGAGGTGCGTACGCCGTTTATGATGAATCAGCGGTTATGGGAGCAGTCAGGCCATTGGGACCATTATCGCGACAATATGTACTTTTCAGAAGTGGATGATACAAGATTCGCAATGAAGCCGATGAATTGCCCCGGCCACATGCTCATCTTTAAAAACAGCCTGTATTCTTATCGGGATCTGCCGATTCGCATGGCGGAATTCGGACAGGTGCACCGCCATGAATACAGCGGCGCTTTAAACGGAATGCTTCGCGTTCGGACGTTCTGTCAGGATGACGCCCATATTTTCGTTCGGGAGGATCAGATTGAGAGTGAGATCAAAGAAGCGATTCGGCTGATTGATGAGGTATATCGGACATTTGGTTTCGAGTATTCAGTTGAGCTTTCGACTCGCCCGGAGGATTCATTAGGCAATGACAGCCTTTGGGAAGCGTCGGAACGTGCCTTAGCACGCGTCCTTGAGGAGCTTGGCCTCTCTTATGAGATCAATGAAGGCGATGGGGCGTTTTACGGGCCGAAAATTGATTTCCACATAAAAGATGCCCTGAAACGGAGCCACCAATGCGCGACTATTCAGCTTGATTTTCAAATGCCGGAAAAATTTGATTTAACATATATCAACGAACACAATGAAAAGGTTCGTCCCGTTGTCATCCACAGAGCGGTTTTCGGCTCAATCGACCGTTTCTTCGGCATTTTGATCGAGCATTACGGCGGGGCTTTTCCAGTCTGGCTCGCACCGCTCCAGGTTCAAATCATACCGGTTTCTCACGTTCACTTAGACTATTGCAGAAAGGTGCAGGCGGAGCTGAAGCAGGCGGGGATAAGAGCCGGCATTGATGAGCGCAATGAGAAGCTGGGCTATAAAATCAGAGAATCGCAGGTGCAGAAAATCCCGTACGTGCTGGTGCTTGGAGATCATGAGGAGCAGGAGAATGCGGTAAACGTCCGCCGATTCGGACATCAGCAGAGTGAACACGTTCCTTTCCAAACTTTTAAAGATAAACTTGTCAAACAGGTGGAAAATCGAGGCATGTAGGATAAAAGCTGTGAATTCACATTTTGCTTTTTTGACTTTCCCTATTCGGAATCAGTAAAATAATAAGTAAATCATATCGTTCGTATGTTATGAATGCATCTCGAAATGGGGAAATTTACATGGACCATGATAAACTGGAAGCAAATTTGCTGGATCACGCACTTACAAAATATTTGAAAAGCACGAAGCAATTAGATGAAGCCACCGTTCCGAAACACGTGAATAATGTAAGAGGATTTATTCTGCGGATCATATACAGACATGGGAGCTGCACCATAAAGGATATTTTGAAGGAGGTCACACTGTCTCCCTCTGCCACGACCACAGCTCTGAATCATTTAGAGCAGGAAGGGTTTATTGAGAGATCCAGAAATAACAATGACCGCCGCACTGTATGGATTACGCTTTCTGAATCGGGCCGGGGAGCGGCTGAACAAATGATCGAAAACCGCCAGCAGCTGATTGATGGCATGTTTGAACGTTTAACAGCCGAAGAGAAAAAGACGTTCTTGGCGATTATTGCGAAGCTGGCTCAATAGGGATAATAAAAGCCGGTGCGCGAAGCGCCGGCTTTATAGAGATTATTCCATATCGCTCAGGCGTTTGCCTGCGACGGCATAATGGTCTTTTCTCATTTCTTCTATAAAGACAACAATTTTTTCTTCAGAAGCGCCAGTTGTTTCCTTTACGGCTTCTGTTACTTTCTCGACAAGATTGCGTTTTTGCTCGTCTGTACGGCCTTCGAGCATTTTGACAGTTACGTATGGCATAGGTGCTGAATCCTCCTTTATCTCGTTTCCTCTCTTTAGAAAAAGAGGCTTCTTATAGTATACTGAATAAAGTAAATTCTTGCATTTTGAGAAAGAGGGATATCTCACTTGGACCGTTTTTTATATTATCCGTTATCTTTAATGCCATACCTCGTCATCACGCTAATTGTGTCGTTTACGATGCACGAGCTTGCCCACGCTTATGTCGCATACAAATTCGGTGACGATACGGCGAAAAAACAAGGAAGACTGACGCTGAATCCCATTAAACACCTTGATCCGTTCGGAACCATTTTGATTCTGGTGGCCGGATTCGGGTGGGCGCGCCCCATTCCCGTGAATCGCCGCTTCTTTAAGAAACCCCGGCTTGCCGGTGTGCTCGTATCTATAGCCGGGCCCGTCAGTAACCTGATTCTTGCGTTTATTGGTTTCTTTTTGTTAGTGTTGATGCATGCGTACGGAATGGAAATGCTTGCGGCGTTCAGCACGGGGCTTGATCAGTTTTTTTCTATTTGGATACAGCTGAATCTTGTCTTGTTTTTATTTAATCTGCTGCCGCTTCCTCCGCTCGATGGCTATCGAATTATAGAAGATCTCGTTCCGCCGGGCGTGCGTGCCAAAATGACGCAGGCGGAGAGCTACGGCTTTATCGTATTTTTGGTGCTGTTTGTGACACCGCTAGGATCTTACGTGCTGTGGCCGATGCTCAATGCAGGAAGAGATTCGATTTTAAAGCTGTTTTCAGCGATATTTCAACCGCTTTTGTAGGAGGTAGAACTTCATGGAAGAAAAAAAGAAAAAATCAATCGGGTTTAATATTATCAAAAGTGATCCGACAGACGGACACGGCGGTTTTGGCGTAGGGGCACTCAGCCTTGATAACATTTCTCCCGTATTCGTTGATGTAGAAGAAAAAGAAGCGTTCGTAGACATCGGCGCCATGCATGCCCGCAGCACCGTTGAAAAAGGAATTAAATTTCTCCCGAATAAAGAAGAAGTGCCGAACGGAAAACCATACTGGCTTGTGTGGGTAACGATTGACAGAAAAGAAGAGGGGCCTTATTACGCTGGTGTGACAGCCTGTGAAATGACGGTCGACAGAAGTATCAGAAGAGGCTACAAGTCGCTGCCTGAGCATGTGAATTTGATGGATAAATCCATGAAACGGAAAATCATCGTTGATAAAATGGACGACAGCTCGAAGCGTGTACTAGGTGAATTTCTGAAAAAGCATGATCAGGGCCTATGGGACCGTTCCTCAGATGAGTTAAAAACGAGCCTGCTTCCGGAAAACAATTAATTTATGAATTTTCTGTGAATTTTTAAAGTATTTGAGATATTTTTCGTAAACATTGAGTAAACTGGTGATACAGAAATAGGACATGGAAAATCCCGAGCCGAAACAAGACTCGGGGTTTTTCATTTTTAGGGGGATATGAGTCGGCGACTGGGAGATGAAAGCCAGCGCCGAAGAAATGAGAAATTCACCACTTTATCCCAAAACTGATTGTTCAGCTCGATTGTCTAACATTCTTCCATCGATTATGAAGGAACCATACGAATAACCCGGCCTCCGAGGAGCCGGGTTATTTTCAATGATGCCGCCCCAGCCATTTGTCCCACCACTTTTTCTCGGAAGCGGGCTTTTCTTTGGATGGAAGCCGGTCTTTTGTTTGTTTTGCGGGTTCTGCCCCGTAGCACACGTTTGCGGGTTCTGTCCCTTTCACAAAATATGTGTAATGCTTAGCGGCGCAGCCGGGACCTGATGAGTAGCCTGTTTCCGGATCAATGTACACACCGGTTACGCCTTTTGGCGGCTTGAACGCGGTTTCCGGTTCGCCTTTGAGCGCGTCCTCCATGAAGTCCGCCCAAATGGTTTTAGCATAGCTTTTTTCTTCGACCGAGTCGATGGTGCTGTTTTTGTCATACCCGGTCCAAACACCGGCGGCCAGCTTCGGATTGAAGCCAATCATCCAGCTGTCTGCGCTGGTGGTTCCTGATTTTCCGGCATACGTTCTTGTCAGGCGGTTGGCTATCGTTCGCCCCGTAACCGACGTATATCCATTTAAATCGGTATCAAACATGCCTGTCATCATACTCGCTGTGACAAAAGCGGCTTTTTCATCAAGCACCTGTTTATGCTGATTCGGGTTTTCGTACAGCACGTGGCCGGCTGCGTCCGTTACTCTTGAAATAAAAGTCGGTTCGATTTTCTTTCCGCCATTTGCGAGCATGGCATAGGCGTTGACCATCTCAATCGGACGTACGGGTTCGGTGCCGAGTGCCAGGGACGGCAGTGCTTGAAGATGGGCGGTAATGCCGAATTCCTTTGCCGTCTTTACAAGTTTGTTCGTGCCGAGAAAAAGATGCGTTTTCACAGCGTAAATATTGTCGGAAAGCGCCAGCGCCTGCAGAAGCGTAATCGGCTTGTTGGCATAGTATCCGTTATAGTTGCTTGGAGAATAGGTTTCTCCCTTTGCATCAATTTGAAACTCGGTTTCTTCGCTTTTCATCAAAGTGACTGGCGTAAATCCGCTCTGAATCGCTTTATAGTACAGCAACGGCTTGATCGTCGAAGCAGGCTGGCGCTTCGCCTGTGTCGTCCGGTCAAACGGGCTTTTTTGATAATCCCTGCCGCCGACAAGGGCGAGAACGTTTCCGGTGCGGGGATCAATGGCTGAAAACCCGACTTGAATGTCAGATCCCGCGTTAACCGTTTCGGTAATGGTCTCCTCGGCGATGCGCTGCATCCGTTTATCTACCGTTGTATAGACGTTTAACCCGCTCGTTTCAATTTGCTCCCGTGTCATGCCGAGCTTTTTTTCCAGCTCTCTCATCGCATTGTCGTAGAAATAAGGAGCCTTTCTCTTGGAAACTTGTTTATTCAAAGGCTGATAGGAAAGAGGTTCCTTGATCAATTCATCCGCTTTTTTTTGGCTGATCATCTGCTGCTTTTCCATCATTCGCACAATCGTTTTCTGGCGTTCCTTGGCCTTCGTCTCATTGACATACGGTGAATAGCCGGAAGGGCCTTTCGGGATTCCTGCCAAAAGCGCCGCCTCCGCATCCGTCAGGTTTTTGGCATGCTTGCCGAAATACAGGCGGGAAGCTGCTTCAATGCCGTAGGCGCCGTGGCCGTAGTAAATCGTATTTAAATAGCCTTCTAATATCTCGTCCTTAGAATAGTTTTGTTCCAGACGGATTGTGTAGAACGCCTCATTCCATTTCCGTTTCCACGTTTTGTCGTGTTCAAGGTATAAGTTTCTCGCATATTGCTGGGTGATGGTGCTTGCACCCTGAACCTTGGCAAATGCTTTCAGGTCAGCAAGCGCCGCGCCGGCCATGCGTTTATAATCAAAGCCGTGATGATCGTAGAAATTTTGGTCTTCAATCGCCACTGTCGCTTTTACGATCGTCGGATTCATGTCCTTTAAGGGGACCCAATAGCGCTTTTCGCCGTAGTTCGTTTCCCCGAGCTTTGAGCCGTCACTCGCATACAAAATCGTGGATTGCGGCACTTGCACCGAGGGAGCGCCCTGGTATTTGGCTATCAAAATGACAGTCATAAACACGGCAGCTGCCGCCAAGGCCGCAAAAGCCCCTAAAAAGATAAAGGCGCGAACGGTTTTCAGCGTCAGTCTCAGCCGTTTATTTGTCATTGCATCCACAACGGGTTCCCCCTTTTTTTATGTTTCTACTATTATGAGAAAAAAAGATCGTTTTTAAACATCGCAGAACAGGACGCATCTTTACTTTTTCCCCGCCATCCTCTATACTTTTTCCTTAGGTGAAAATGAGATTTCAACCGAGAATAAAAGCTGATAAGACGCTTACAATAAATGAATACAGCCTCGAAAGGGAGATGACAATTGAGCGAACTTTGGTACACAGAGAAGCAGACGAAAAACTTTGGCATTACGATGAAGGTTAACAAGACGTTACATACAGAACAAACGGAGTTTCAGCATTTAGAAATGGTGGAAACAGAAGAGTTCGGCAACATGCTGTTTTTGGACGGCATGGTGATGACATCTGAAAAAGACGAATTCGTTTATCACGAAATGGTGGCGCATGTGCCATTATTTACGCACCCAAATCCGGAGCACGTTCTCGTAGTCGGCGGCGGTGACGGCGGCGTTATCAGAGAAATCCTGAAGCACCCAAGCGTGAAAAAAGCGACACTTGTAGATATTGACGGCAAGGTTATCGAATACTCTAAAAAGTTCCTTCCTTCTATCGCAGGCAAACTGGATGATCCGCGCGTTGACGTGCAGGTAGATGACGGATTTATGCACATTGCAAAATCTGAAAATCAATACGACGTCATCATGGTAGATTCGACTGAACCAGTCGGACCGGCTGTAAACCTGTTTACAAAAGGATTCTACGCAGGAATCGCAAAAGCGCTGAAAGAAGACGGTATTTTCGTTGCGCAGACGGACAACCCATGGTTTACACCGGAATTAATCACAAATGTACAGCGCGACGTGAAGGAAATCTTCCCGATTACGAAGCTGTATACGGCGAACATTCCGACATATCCAAGCGGTTTGTGGACATTTACAATTGGCTCGAAAAAATATGATCCTCTTGCAGTGGAAGACAGCCGTTTCTTCGATATTGAGACGAAATATTACACAAAAGATATTCATAAAGCGGCGTTTGTTCTGCCGAAATTTGTGAGTGACCTGATTAAATAATGAAGGTATGGCGCAGGAGCGAATCTTGCGCTTTTTTACAGGAAAGCGAGGGTATTATAGATGAGATTTGATGAAGCTTATTCAGGAAAAGTGTTTATCGCGAGCCGTCCCGAGTGGGAAGAGGCGGACGCCATTCTTTACGGCATGCCGATGGACTGGACAGTCAGCTATCGCCCGGGCTCACGCTTTGGTCCAAGCAGAATCCGTGAGGTGTCAATCGGCCTTGAGGAATACAGCCCATATTTAGACCGCGATCTGGCTGACTTGAACTTCTTTGACGCCGGCGACATTCCGCTGCCGTTCGGAAATCCGCAGCGAAGCCTGGATATGATTGAGGAGTACGTGGATAGCATTTTAGAAAAAGGGAAGTTCCCAATGGGTATGGGGGGAGAGCACCTCGTGTCTTGGCCTGTCATTAAAGCGATGTACAAGAAATACCCAGACCTTGCGATTATCCATTTTGACGCACATACAGATCTTCGAGTTGATTATGAGGGAGAACCGCTTTCTCACTCCACGCCGATCCGTAAGGCGGCAGAATTGATCGGACCGCACAATGTGTATTCATTCGGAATCCGTTCCGGCATGAAAGAAGAGTTTGAATGGGCGAAGGAAAACGGCATGCACATCTCAAAATTTGAAGTGCTTGAACCGCTGAAAGAGGTGCTTCCGAAGCTGGCGGGCCGTCCGGTTTATGTCACAATTGACATTGACGTATTAGACCCTGCACACGCACCGGGTACAGGAACGGTTGACGCCGGCGGCATCACGTCTAAAGAACTGCTTGCATCCGTCCATGAAATTGCGCGTTCAGAGGTAAACGTAAAGGGCGCTGATTTAGTGGAAGTCGCACCGGTGTATGACCACTCAGAGCAAACGGCAAACACAGCCAGCAAAATCATCCGTGAAATGCTGCTTGGGTTTGTGAAATAAGAAGGTAGGCCCGTGTTGACTGGTATAAGCCATTCAGTACGGGCTTGTTTTATTTTTTTTAATCTTAATAGGTGCTTGAAGTGGAATGAATTAAGGAGATAAGAGGTTTTGAATTATTATGATTTTCAATGAAAATTATTGAAGCGGTGTTGGCAATCATCATATCAATATAGATGAAAATTAAATTGAAAGATATTGAATTCTATAATTTAACTTTTCAGGAGAGAAGGAAGAGAATATAAAAATACAATTCAGGAAATATGAATTGATTTCCTGAATTGTAATACCAGATTAATTAAGTGGGAATTTATATGTTATCCTTTTATTTGATTTGTTTATCAAGGAATAATAAACAAATAATTTAGAGGTTGTGGGATCAAAATTTTTATAGTTAAAGTTTACGTCTTTGCCTTTTGTCATTTTCAAACCGACATAGCCTCGTATAGTTTTCCCAGCAGGAATAGAAGTATTGAATTGATACTTTTCTGGAAGATCTAAATTATACGCCATTAAATTGTAATAGTGATCAAAGCCACCAAAAAAAAGATATTTCATTCCATCAGGTGAGAGCTGTTCCAGCGTTATTTCGTGCTTGGATGTATTTGTTATATCCAGCGGCAAAATGTATAATAATCTTTTCATATTAAGATCCTCATCCATAAATTCAATTGGTTTTAATGGTTTGAGAACATGATAAGTAATCCCGGCGCCCGTATCGATCATACGATTTTTCGGAAGGTTTGTGATATGAGGAGAGTAATTATCATTATGATTATTCAGTTTATAATAACGAAAACTACTACCAGCAACAATAATTAAAAAAATGGTTATTAACAATATTGCTCGTTTATTCATTATCCTCACCCAGTCTACCATTGCTAATATGTATAACTCTGTCTACAATATTATTTTCAGTCAGGGTTTCATCATGACTTGCAACGACTATTGTAGTTCCCTTTTCTTTTTCTTTTTTCAATAAATCAGTGATTAGCTGAATTCCTTTTTTGTCGAGTGCGTTAGTCGGTTCATCTAAAAGCAGCAGTGATGGAGACTCCATTAGTGCTTGTGCTAGGCCTAAACGTTGCTTCATTCCTAAGGAATAACGTTTTACCTTACGTTTGTCTTCAGGATCTAATCCTACTTGCTCTATCATTTTTCGGATCTCTTGGTCTGAAACTTTCTTATTAATTGAAGCTAAGAATTTCAAATTTTGATAACCGGTATAGACAGGTATAAAACTGGGATATTCAATTAATATCCCAGTATTTATGGAAAAATCTGTATCTTTTCCTATAACGAGATTATTGACAATAATTTGCCCTTTGGTTAATTTTAAAAGCCCTGCGATTGCTCTTAAAATCATTGTTTTTCCAGAGCCATTATGTCCTTTTAATACTACAAACTCATTTTTTTTGATAGTTAAATTAATATCATTAAGTACAAGATTTCCTTTTAACTTCTTATATACATTTGTACATTCTATAAATGCAGTCATAATTAATCTCCTAAAATGTCTATTTTTTTTATGCGAATCATTCCTACAAAGGAGCATAAGATGCAAAATAAAGCAATTACACCAATAAATATTGGCAAATGAATAGCAGAGCCATTAGAATAACTCATATTTATTGATGAATGATCGGCGAAATACCATCTGCCTGGTATGGCTAACGAGGTAAAAAAGAATTTTGAATGAACAAATATGGATATGATGAGATACACAATTGAAATAACTAATGAAATAATAAACGAAAAGAAATACGTTAATGTTTCAAAAACTAGAGTATAAACAGCTGTCACTGAATATTGAATTAACATTAAAGAAAGAACAGGTTTGATCTCTCCAATTGTTATTGTGCCTTTGAATATTAGAAAGAAAATGAAATAGAATGAAAACCAGACAATCCAGATTATCAAGCAAAAAAACCATAAGGAAAACACTTTGCTTAACCAAAAAGCTAATTTATTGTTTAATTTAGGTATTAATAAAGTTCCTGATTTTTGAAAGTCATTATATGAAAAATGCCCAATAATAAGTAAAGGGAATAGCTGAAGGCAAATCCACGTAAAGGGGATTGAAAATTTATGTTGTGAATAAAGCTCATGTAATTCAAAAAAGTTTAGTGAATGAAAGACATTCATATAATTATTTAAAAGATTGTGCTGGTCTAGTTGGCCAGATTTATAACTATTCCAAAAAGAAACAAAATAGACTAGCAAAGCTGCTAAACTTATAAAAAGAAAAGTTGCTTTACAATCATGCAGCCTCATCATAATATCCCTTTTTAACAAATGAAAAATAGAATGCATCAGTACGTTCCTTTCTGGTCGTTAGGCCTCAAATAGTCTTGTTTTTTAACTATTTGAATACACACTCCGAACAAAATAAACATCAGCCCTACTCTGAATACCAATAGATCCTTTAAAACATCAAAATTTAATAAAAATCCGTTTAAGAAGAGAATGCCGTTACATTCTAGATAATCAAACAAAAATAAAATTATTTCTATTATTACAACTAATATTTGATTTGTTAAAAGGATTAAAAACGATGTCAAGTAAGCAATGAATATATAGGCGAATACATGAGTTAAAAAATTACTAACAGTTAACAGATTATTATCAATATTATATGTAAAGCACAATATATAGATTTCTCCCATAACGATAATGCCTAGTATAGCTGAAAAAGAAATGCTTTTAAGGAAATAGTACCCTACTATCTTAAATGAACTATTCAGCCGAATCACGGCATGATCCATGAAATAATCGGAAGACACTAATAGAGTAAATACTACAATTAATGGAGCTATCAATAATACAAGATGCTGATATGTAAAGATTTGATCGATAATATGGTCATTTTGCGTCTGTATTGATCTCTTAAAAAATATAAATATAATTATAGCATTGATAGAAAAGAGTATAGAAAAACCAAAATATTTGCTTATGAATTTTTGTTTTAAAAGATTATAATAAAACACGGCGCTTTTTACCCCATAAAAATATTAAAAGACCTAATATAATTAATACTAAGTTTAATAAAGAAAAAATTTGCAAATTAAAAAAACCATTTTTATTAATAATATATCTTTGAGGATTATAATCTGGATTCAAGATAGTAATGCCAAGTAAATTCACAACAAAAGGTATAATATATACAAAATAAGTTTTTTTAATGAAAAAAGAAAAAGATAGCCCGACTGTTGATAAGATAGCACCGTATAGTCCATTTATAAGTATTAGGATTAACGTATAGAGCAGTGGATGTTCATAATAAATGTTAGCAAGGTCACTACCATTAGAAACCACATTTTGCATGTAATTTATGATTCCATCAGGTTTAATGGATGGATAAGTCATCAAAAATAAATATAAATTAATACTTAAAGGAATTATAATAATCAAAAAAGAGCACAAGAAATTAAACACGATAAGTGTATTAAAGTATTTGCTTTTAGTTGTTTTTATTATAGTGTTCATAAAATATCCAGAATTCACATCAAATCTATATAGACTTGTAATTGGCAAGGTAGCCAAAATAGGAAGTATCATCAACCATACTGTTGAAGGAATAACAGAATTACCCTGTAATATGTTCGATAAAAAAGGTGATTTGTGAACTTCGTAAGGCAGATTTGTATGATTATTAAACACTACAATATCCAAGTACTGGTATAGTACTATGAGAGTACTAAATATAAGTGAAAAATATAGTGTCTTGCTTTTTAGAAGCCTGTAAATGAAAAAATAGGTCATATTTATACCTCCTGTTATTAAAATGAATTAAGGTAATCATTTTCATATATTACCACATTTATAAATCATCATGATTAATTTAAGGGAAAAATAAACTTTAAAAAGCGGTTTTACATATCGTAAAACCGCTCAAACCCTATTTAGAAGCAAAATTCCATTAATATTCTATGTATTTGCCTTTAGGTTTAACACTGTCAGGACTCCAATTTGTTTTGTACGCATTATTTTCCCAGCTGTAACCACCAAATCGTACGGGAACATTTTTACCATAACTTTCAACTGCTGTGTTCACAAATAAATAAGTGTTTCCTGGCTTTACCTCTCCTTCATGTTTTTTCCAGATACGTTTTTCCAGTCTCGTCCTTTAGAGTGAACGTTAGCATCTGCTTCAGTCCAAACATTAAAACTGCTGTTCTTGTCAGAGCTTATCACTTTCATATACATAGAGCTTTTGTTCTGTTTTCTGCGTGCAGTTGTATAATCATAAGGAGACCATACTCTAAAAGTAAAATGGACAGTTGAATCAGAAGTATTGGCAGCGGCATGCACAGCACTTGTGACTCCAAAAGATGAAACAGCAAGCCCAAATATTATAAACATTTTACTTATATGTTTTTTAACTGTAAATTTCATTTGTTATTATTCCTCCGAGTATTCTTCAATTGAAGATTATAGATAACTTAAGTCCTATATATAATAATGTATAATACAGGAAAAGTAAATGAAATTTAAGGAAAAATTCATTTGTTTATTAATATTTAATTTAAAGGAAGTGAAAAGGCTGATAAATTTCTAAGTGAATAAATATAAAAAGGGAAATGTTAACGAAATAACATTTCCCTTTTTATATTTTAAGTGTTTAAATCATTCCTCGTTGTGCAACTTCAATTTGGTGTGTAGGTGCATTTGCAATAGTTGTTGCCACGAACACAGTGCTTAGAGCCAGACAAGAGAGTAATAGTTTAGACTTCAATTTCATACAAACTCACTCCTCCTTGAATAAGTTGCCTTACTTGTTCCACCTTCAAAAAATAAGCAGAAGCTTTTTGAAAATTTTTACGTTCATGATAATATTTTGCCACATCAATAGCGAAATCTTCAAGATCAGCATACAACATTTTACTTTCGAGAAAATCAAAAAATCCTTGAATTGCTTCTTCATCCGGGCCTGATAAGTATAAAGATTTCAAAAATTCAAACTCTGATAAATATATTACATCTCCGGCCTTTTGTGAATAAGCCATTCCCTTACTATGGTATTCATGAGCTTTATCCATTTTTCCTAATTTATAATGGATCTGTGTAATTAAAAAATACGCTTGAGGTAAGGAAGGAAGAATATTTGATTCTTCAAAAACAGCTATTGCTCTTTTGAAATAAGTTATGGCATCCTCATATTGGCTTTGGCTGTTTTTACAAAGCCCGATATTGTACAAAGTTCTTCCCATTAATTGGGGCTGCTTTTCAGCTTCTGCCATAGAATAAGCTTTTTGAAAATGTGAGACGGCATCCTCATACTGTTTTAAATCTAAAAAATTGGTGGCAAATAAAGAATGACACTGCAGCAATCTTATATTATAAGCTTCATTTTCTTTGTATATTTCATATGCTTGCCGTGCATAGTCCATTGAAAAATACGTTTGTTTCATATAGTAATAAGATTCAGACATCTTAAAGAAAAACTCAGCTTTCTCTATCCGATCCTTAACGAATATCAGCTTGCTTTCGGCCTTTTTGAAAAATTTAATAGCCGACAGATATTCCCGCTGATCCAGCTCATACATGCCTCTGAAGAAATTAAAATAGTACTCAAGCAGACCAGTTAAACGAGCCTGTTTTTTATCAATCTCAAGCAGCAGATCAGACAGTCTCGGCTGTTCCTCAATCCTCATTTTTTCTAACGGTTCAAGGTACTCAAGCATTAGGTTGTGCCGAAACTCCATCAGTGAATAGTACAAATGAAGGTCTTGATCTTCTTCCATTTGATCCAGCTCTTGCTTGATTTCTCGTCGCAAATATTCTGCATCGGGTATGCTGAATCGGCGTATGTACATATACCATTCGTTAATCTTTTCTCCGATGGAAGAAGAAGATATGACACCTGTCACGTTTGCAAATCCCTCCCTTCATAATTCTATATATGTCATATTTTATCATCAACATTCTTGTGAGAAGCGCAAAAAAACCGCAATTTTTTCTTTCGTTACACCGCATGTTTGGAGATATATTTTCAAAAAGAAGCTTTTACCCTCAGTAATTTGTACAAGCAAACACGTTACTCTTCCATATTCTGTTATATCTGCGTGAGCAGTGTATGTCTGAAAAGGAAGTGAAGGAATGAGAAAAAATAAGCTTTCCTTTAAAGAAAAAGCAGGAGCAGAACAAGAAGAGTGCTTATGTTTTTGTGAGGGAGAAGCAAGCCGAGAAGCCATGTTTCAAGCGCCGATTGAGTTACCTGAAGGATTTGTCGTTGATCCGGCTGAAGCTGTTGCAAACGTGACGTGGAATGCAGACAGCCTTTCTTGTGTCAGTGACCGTTGCTTAATTCAAACGGGGCCAGAGCCTGATGAGGTCGGTGTTCAATTTGCAGTGCGCCTGCAGGGAACCGTTACGCTACTCGTCAGTGTCTCACCTGTGCGAAATCAATATGGACAAGGGGACGGGGCTGTTTCCGTCATTCACAATGCAGAAATCGATCAAGTCGTCTATTATTCCGATGAACCGGATGATTGCCCGGATATCAGTGACATCACGATTGAGAACCTTGTTGTTGTTCCGCCGTTTTACGGCAGTCCTTTATCGGTGACGGGGACGATTGTGCTTGTACCGGAGCCGGAACCCGTCTACGCGTTTACAGCGAATCCAAATGATCAATCAGTTTCTGTGATTGATACAAACACCCATACTGTTGTGACAACGATTGCTCTTCCGTACAATCCGGCAGGTATTGAAATTACGCCAGATAAAAGCGCTGTGTTTGTCTTACATCCCAACAATAATGTGATTTCTGTCATCGATTATGACACATTAACTGTGACAGCAACTATATTGCTGGATCAGCCGCCTCGATTGATAAGATTTATCCCTAATCATGAGTTTGCTTATGTTTTCACCGGTACTGCGGTTTATGTGATTGGAATTGATACGTTAACTGTGGATAGGTCGATTCCTGTAGAAGGGTATGATGTTGCAATCGATCCCAATGGGTTATTCGCCTATGTTCTAAATTTTGGTATAGTGCAAAAAGTGGACCTAACTACCGGTGAAGTCACAGGAACAATTGAACGAGAGCTTATCGTATCAACCATAGAAACAAATTGGCCGGAGCGGTATGCCTATGTATTAGAACAAGAATTCTTTTTTAATTATTTGACGGTTATTGATTTAAATACGTTTACCATCAGCAGCACCCAAGATCTGGAGTATGAAGGGGAATATCGAATGTTTACGAGTGGAGCAGAGGTGTATTTATATGACGGCTTCACTGGCAATTTATATTCTGTCAGTCCAAATGGAGCAGGCGTTATAGGAAATGTTCCGCAGTCGGCAAGAGACTTTGCGTTTACCCCGAATGGCGAATTTCTGTATGCAACCCATTTTTCAGAGCAGAACATCACTGTTTACAACACGGATGATTATTCTGTGGAAACTGTCATATCTCTTGGGGTTTCACCGGGAGCTATTGCGATCTAATCAACTGAATGCTGTGCATTTTTAAAAGGACGTGAAATCATGAAAAAGAATGATCTTTCTGCTTTACAGGAAAATTGTTTCTGTTTTTGTGATGAGGAAATTAGCCGAGAAGCGCCGTTTCAAGTGCCGATAGATACCCCTGAGGGCTTCAAGGTTGATTCGGCCGAAGCGTCAGCGGCTGTTACATGGAGTACAGACAATTTGTCCTGTATCAGTGAGCCTTGCTTAATCCAGACTGGGCCGGAACCAGAAGATATCGGTGTTCGATATGCTGTGAGAGTACAAGGGACCATTACGCTTCTTGTCAGTGTGTCGCCTGTGCGAAATCAATATGGACAAGGGGACGGGGCTGTTTCTGTGATTCATACTGAAGAGATTGATCAAGTTGTTTATTATGCAGCACAGTCTGGCCGCTGTCCTGATTTTAGTCAAATGACAGTGGAAGATCTTCTCATCGTGCCGCCTTTCTACGGCAGTCCGCTCACGGTGGCCGGGACACTTGTTTTGCCGCCATCGCCAGACCCTCAATCGTATGTGTTTACTGCCAATACTGGAGACAGCACGGTTTCGGTCATTGATGCAGATTTAAACACTGTTGTAAAAACAATCCCTTTTTCTGACGTGCCAACTAATCTAGGCGTTACTTTCGATAAAGCATTCACGTATGTCCTCCATGGAAATACCAACCTTGTCTCAGTGATTGATAATAAAACATTAACCATCATAAATACCATTACTGTTGGAGGAGGGCCGAGAAAGATCGAATTTGATCCAACAGATGAGTTCGCATACGTGATGGCTGCCGGATCTATATATGTGATTAACACGGCCTCTCAATCGGTCATTGATGTCATTCCGATACCCGGCGCTTTAGACTTTGCTCTTGATCCGAATGGACAGTATGTCTATACCGCTAATGGAAGCAGTTGGTCGGTTGATAAATATGATGCAAATACTGGGCAGTTGGTAGAAAGTATCATAGATTCATTTGAATTTCCCAGTTTAATTGCAACTCCTTACGCTGGAAATTTTGCGTACGTGTTGAATGGTGAGCTGTGGCCGAAAGGTGTAACGGAGATTAGTTTGTCTCCATTAAGCAGGGGAGGGGACTTCAGCCGTTTATTTGAAACGCTGAGGACGATTGTATTTTCTCTCGATAGCACTAGAGCTTATTTTCTAGAGCCATATAGTGAACCGTTTCTTATTAATAACTTATATGTAGTTAATACGGCCAGACAGAGGATCATTGCAAACGTGTCTCTCCCCGGCGCTTTTGACCTCGCCGTAACGCCGGACAAACAGTATATTTATGCGGCACAGCCCAACGACAATGCTGTGACCGTGTACCGCACAAGTGATTATACAGCCGTGACGGTGATTCCGGTTGGCGCGGGTCCGTCTGCGATTGCGATGTAGCTATTTTATAGATCAAGAGAAGCGGTGCTGCGATAAGAGAATCGTTTATAAATAAATGATCCGATTTGCTGAATGGTAGCCAGGATAATCAGAAACAGCAGTTCACTTATAGAGAAACTGAGCATCCACCAAATCCCGGCTGCTGCCAGCGCTCCCGCAAACACTTTTCTGAACAGGCTGCCGTGCCGGAAAAGCTGCCGCAAATATGTTCGCATGCAAAACAATAAATACAGAATCAGTAGCATCGCAAGTCCCATTGAAAGGGCAGGGGGCGTGTGAAGGCGGAAAGGGACGGCTTTAACGATTTCGAACATGCAGCCGAATATGATGACTTGGCACAACACGGCAGCCATCACGTATGTTTGGCGGACGTTTTTATAGCTGTCACGCAGCGATTTGACGTCTTCTGCATATCGGCTGCACAAGTTGTGTTGCTGAAAGTCACAGCAGCTTTGATGAGACTGTGTGAGTTTCTGAAAAGCTGCTGTCATGTTTTTCACGGATTGGGTGACATAATGAAGATAGAGAAAAGCAGGCAGCATCAGGAGGGCAGCGGTACAAGCCAGCAGCCCGAGCCGCACAGCATCATTGTTGATCATCTGTACATATTGGGCGGCGGCTTCGGCAACGGCCTGAACCCAGCCGAAGGAATAAGCCGCCATACCTATAAGCAGCAATAAAAGGGTAAAGACAGTGTTTTTTTTCATTGTCTGATCGCCTCTTTCTGAGAAATGTGAATGATCGCTTTGTTAGAAGATGCCATTGCATCAATGAGAGACAAGAAAACCTGCGCATCCATATCTTGAATGATGTGGTACATGTCAAGAAACGAGCAATCGCACCTGTCACACTCGGCTGCCCACTCGAAGCATTTACGCACATAATCGCTGTCATAAATGATCGCGTCTGTCAAAGAGTCCTTGCCGTATTGAAGCCAGGCGGCAACCTGTTCTTTCTTCTGTGTGACATAGTATGAAGCCACATCGATATAAGCTGAAGAATGGGTCCCTTGACTGTGAAGGATCAAGAAACCGCCATCCTCATAGATATAAGTCTCGGCTGACAAACGATCGATTTCTAGGCGGTACGTTTGCTGAATCTCTTGAAAAAACGGTGAATCTAATTGAAATAGAATACGAGCCGCGATATCCCAATAAAGCTTTATCGCCAACAGATCGTTTTGCCCGGGAAGTGCGCCGATCTGTAATCCGGTCCATGTATCTTCCATCCGCTCCTCATCACCCAGCACCATTTTTTGTGAGAGGGCTGGAGGGCATGCCGGGATGATTTTTCTTTCAGCATGATAATCCGGACGCTTTTCCAGCTGGAGGTGAGGAGGCAAAAGCGTTTCTGTATTTTCTGAGCCCCCAATCAAAAACAGCGTCATCCGATGGGCTTGGTAGGCAGCCTTATAGGCTTTTTGTAAATCACTGATGTCCAGCGCCTCAATATCTTCGATTCTGCCTGCGGGGAAAACGGCAGCTGGTGAGGAGGGAGAAAGCATGCTGATCAGCTGATAATGATATGAGAGCTGATGGTTAAGGTGTGCTGTTTGAATTTCGCTTGTAATCACAGCTTTTTCCTGAGCGACAATCTTCTTGTCAAATGAGTGGTTCCATAAAGCATCAAGCAGGATGGGGATCGTTTGTCTGAGCCGATCCGGTAATGAGGTAAACATGAAATTGGTATCGGTGTAGGTAGTGAATGCGTTTAAAAGCGCGCCATGCGCAAAAAAATCACTGTACAGATTGCGGCCGTTATGCCAGAAGAGAAGATGCTCTAAAAAATGCGCTGTGCCATACGGAAGCAGTGTATCACCGGATTCTGCCCGTATACATACATCCCGGCTTCCAAAATCGATTTTTACATTGCACAGCCGCAGGTGGGCGCGGGGGAATTTCAATCTGAATATTTTTAGTCCGCTGTCTGTGTATCTGATATCGGTTCGTTCATCCAGCTGTTGAAAAAAGGATTTCTTTTCCATCTCTTCATCCCCTTACTACATGAGCTCCGATATAATTGATGGTCGCTATGAATTGCAATACATCACGGCATGTAACCGCTGAGATGCCATCCAGCAAGGCTTCTTTCGTGCAGGAGAAGCGGCGCAGGATCCCCATATAGGCCAATAGACCTTCGGGAGAATCGAATTGCAGCAGCAATTCATTGCGTAAAAACTGCTTTGCCTGTTCTAGTTCCCGCTCATCTGTATGAAAAGCTGAGACAGCTTCCAAAACGCGCGGGGGAATGTCTATCTCATGAAGCTGATCTGTACATATTGAAACAAGCAGCAAATTGTTCATGACATCGTAACGGGTGATAACGTGATAGACTGCCAGATCCTTCTCTCTGAAGTGCTTGAATAAAGCGGAATGGCCGTACTTTCCCAGTAATCCGTCTATTAGCTGTATTTTGATATAATCGCTGGCATCTTTCATCTCTCCGCAGTCAAATCCGAGTGTCAAGACGGAAGGACCTGCAGCGCTGCGTGTCTCTGTTTCAAAAACATGCCGGTTTACGGGTATTCTTCCGGACGTTACAGCGGACGTTTGCGGGGCATGTCCCCGAACATCACATGCTTGTACTTGTCCCAATATGTTCAGCTGTTTTTGCTGGGACACTAAATCAACGATAAAGTCCGTTGCGTCGAGAAACCGTTTAGGATGAATCGCCTTTATCCTGTCTTTCCGGCCAAACATGCCTGTGCCGTACATCGGGTTTCCGAAGACCTCCTCAGCCAAGCGCGCCGCCGAGTAGGAGAAAGGATCAGTGAATTTCTTTTCGATTCTCAGCAGCAGCTCATTCCTGGCCTTTTCAACTGCTTCGAATGAAAGAGAAGAAGGGAAAGACAAGTCTGCAAAAGTTTTCAGCAGGGCGTCAACATGAAGATTCCCGTTATATAATGGGTGAATCAAACGGGTCCCGCAGGTTTTCAGCTGCTGATCAAAAAAGAGATTCGCTGAGTACATGAAACGGCTGCCGGCAGCACAACCGAAAGCGTCAATAATTTGCTCCTTCAGGTATGCGGCGGCGCCGTAAAAATAAATCGTTTCTTCCTCAGGTTCCGCCGCGCTTTCGATCGGTTTCAGAAAGCTCGCGGCGATTGAAATAGTTGAAAATTGATGAGTCTTCAGCAGGTTAACTTCCAAGCCGTTCTCTTTTGCTTGTATCAAAGAAACCACCATCCTGTTTTTGCAGGTAATAGACTATGACCAGACCGGCTATCGGAATGACCGCCAAGGATACAGCGGTGCCGGCTAATGTGGCTAAGAATAGGGGAAGACAAAACAGATAAGACCGATATTTTGAGAAACCGCTCCATAGCTGCTGCTCCGTCTGCCAGCTGAAGGAGGGCCTTTTTTCATCCGCAGTTAACCTGATAAAAGCTCCCGCCAGCAGCAACTCAATGCACTGCAAAAAAGTGAGAACTGAAATCGGACGGCCGCTGATGAAACCCACAATCATCACGACAAGGAGAAATCCGCCTGCCAATAGGCCTGAATAAAAGCGATATTTCGCCCAAAACATCGTTTTCCGCTTGATCGGAAGCGTGATGAGCAACATCCGGTCATTTTTTTCAATCGAGTACAAAAGGGCGATCGGCGAGCAGATGAGCAAAAGCGCGGAAATCACGATATAAATCACTTGCTGATTGAAGATGCCGGTGTTCATCATCTGGAACGAAAAGAAGCCGCTGAATACCGCCATTACCGCGTAATTTAACAGCATCGCTTTAGAAGAGATAAATCGGCTCCATTCTCTTTTGTAAAACGAAAATTCAGATCGCCGCATAAATGAATGCATCTTGCCCTGCTGCGGAGGCGCCTGCAGAAAGACAGGAAAGTCAATGATCACCGCCCACAGCATATGAACCGCGCAAAGCGGAAGCGTGGCGGCCGGCATCAAAGCGGCGCTGAGACATACACAGGCGAATATCGCCGCATGCAGCAGAAACATCAAGTTCTTCTTTTTGACGAAGTGGTTGCTTAGCACAACTCCGAAAATAATGGAGTAAACGGTAAAAAACGAAAACCTGCCGAGCCAAAACAATGTTTGCGCCCCTGACAGCGTTCCGTTTCCAAATAAGAACAGCGGTAAAATAAAAAAGAATAAAGTTCTTCTCAAACAGGTATCGACAAACAAAACGACACTCTGGGCGAGCCAAAAGCTCCGTGAAGAAATCGGCAGCAGGCAGCTCAGTTTCATATAAGATTCCTTCCATGAAGATGTCACAGAAAGAAACACCATATATGCGTTCATTAAGATAAGCGCGAGTATGATATACGTTTTGCGCAACACCGATTCATCAATGCCGGCCTGGCGGATCAGCCCAATTTCAAACACGGCCAGAATGACAAGGCCTGCGGCAATGCGGATGGCATCCTTTTTCCCTTGCCGGCTGTAAAGCTGTTTGAACAGCAAAGACATGATAGGGATTATGTTATTCATGGCCGATCACCTCGAAAAATTCCCGCCGCAGATCGGTCTCCTCTCCAATCGGAATGACCTTTTGGATCTGTTTGTTGTGAAGAATAGCCGCATAATCACAAAATCTTTGCACGACATCGAGCAGATGAGAAGAAAACAAAATGGTTCCGCCTGCTTCACAGTACTCACGCATTTTCTGATAAAAGACCTCTATCGATTCCACATCCAAACCGACGAGCGGCTCATCCAAAATAAACAGGGGAGCGCGCAGCAATAAGCCTGTCATCAATACAACCTTTTGCCTGTTCCCCAAGGACAGCTCCGAAATTCTCCTATTGATGTATTTCGAAAAATGAAAGGCCTCGGCCAAACTGGCAAACTGCTGCTCTGAAAAATCCTTTTGATAAAGCGAATGGACGAAAGACACATAGTCCTTCGCCGTAATTTCTGTAAATAGCAGCGGATAATCGGCGGCGAAGTAACGGTGAGTCTTCAGCTGATCTGATGTTTTCTGCGGCATGCCGGCCTCCGCTTCAATTCCGCACAGTGTAAAGCGCCCGCTGAAATTGCGGTTCACGCCTGTCAGCGTATTAATCAGTGTCGTTTTTCCGGCGCCGTTTACCCCAAGTAACCCGTAAACGGCGCCTTTTTCTAAATGTAAATCCACTTGTTCTAAGATGACGTTGTCCCGTTCATACCAAACGGATACATCGTGTATATCCAAAATGCTCATCGCGAGTCAGCCTTCCGCGCGCGCATCCCGAACAGAATGGCAATGGCAATGAAAATCAGCGTAAACAGATAATCGCTTTTGACAAAATAGACGACTGCGCCGATGACAAAGATAAATGAAAGGATATACAGTAAAATTCTTCTTTGTGCTGGTGACAAATCGTTTCCCTCCTAAATAAGCTGGACCACGTCTTCTAATTGTTCATTTTTCGCCCAAGAGCAAATGTTTTTCCGGTGATATTTGTTAGAGTTCAGCCCTTTTAAGTAACAGCCTCCGCAATAGCCGCTGAACGGGCATTTGTCTTTCATGCAATGTTCGCTGAACCGCGGCGCTTGCGCTTGCCACAGTTTATGGACGAGAGGGGAGTTAAAGATGCTTTCATAGGAATCATGAAAAATATTTCCCAATGAAAATTCCTTTGGAAAGAGGGCGCAAGGACGTACTTCGCCGAACGGGCTGATCACAATGGACTTCCAGCCAGCGCCGCAATTTGCCGCGCGTTTTCTCTCATAAGGAATAATCGGAATCAGATCTTTAAACTCATCAATCACATTTTGCTCGTATTCCATAAACTTGCGGTGCTGCTCGGCGTCTTTCGTTGGATGGACAATATCCCTGCCTCTTCCGAAATCGTCAACCCAATTGTAAGAGAACGCCTTCGCCCCGAGATCCCGAACCTTTTGGGCCATATCGTGGATTTCCCACATGTTTTTTTCGAAGACAGACATGGCGACTCTGACAAATATACCGTGGTCACTCAACAATTTTATCGTTTTACAAGTTTGGGCAAAAGAGCCTTTTCTCCCTCTAAAGGAGTCATGGACCTCGGAATTGACACTATCAAGAGAAATGCCGACGATGATTTTTTGCTTGTAAGCCTTCAAAAGCTCCAAACTCTCTTTTCGCATGAGTGTTCCGTTTGTTAAGACAGCGACTTTTTTGAACTTTTTACACACATAGTCAAGAATCTCATTGGCGTTTGGATGGACAAAAATTTCTCCGCCTGTGATTTCGCATGTCAATACACCGTTATCAAACAGCATATCAGCCGTTTTTTTGAATTGCTCAATCGACACGGTGCCGAGCGCTTCAGGTGAGCTTTCCAAATAACAGTGGGCGCATTTCAAATTACAGCGGTGCGTCAGTTCAAAGGTGGCGTGCAGGGGCATCGGAAATTCATTGCTTCCGCTCGTGGTGATTGTATGGCGGCTGGCCCGGTTTCCAAGCTGGATCACCTGCTTGTTCTGGAGCATGTTGAGCATGTCGTAATACCAATCTTTATGGTCTTCCGGTGATTCATCATACACTGCACATTGCTCAGCTAAAATCTGCTCAGCTGTTTTTTGGCCATCCATGCGCATGCAGAGCTCGTAAGCCGTTTTGTTGAGATCCAAATACTCAAAGTCAGAAATGGAGACATTATCGCGCAAGTAGTCGATTTCTAACACGCCGCCCTCAGGAAGCTGGTGAACTCTTACACTTTCATTAATAAATGGAAACATCTGCTCTATAAACAAAATACCATCCCCTATACATATGATTCAAATGAAAAACGGTTGTGTATGTATATCCAAGAGGTAGATTTTAGTTAAAAATTGTAATTTACTTAAAAAGGGCATAGTAGAATGACTATGCCCTTTTGGGAGATCCTTACCCCCATAGACCGAATAGACCTGTTGCACCGGCAATTTCAAAATCAGGGATAGGACCGTCCACTAGACAAGCGGCTCCGATCGAGCATGTTGCACAACCTTTGTTTTCTACAATGACAGCTTTTTTCATAATTGAATCCTCCCTTTTTTTGTTTTTCTAGCAGATCTATGTTGTACTTTTATCTTAAAACTATCAAATTACTAATTCAATACATATATTTTGAAAAAAATGTGAAAAGGAAATGATAGATTTCGGAAAAATGTAACATTTCCTAAAGGTAATTAGTGATATGATTTTCTCTTCTATATAAGGAAATGCTTTTTATGAGGTTTATCTTCAAATCTGATGAGCAATGATGGTAAGATAGAAGCAGTTGAAGTTTACAAACCGAATGATTATACTATTCAAGTCAAAGTGGAATGATGAAAAGGACGTGTCAGAATGAAGCAAGAGACACCGATAACACTCCATGTGAAGTCTGTGATCGAGGATGACGGAAACCAAGAAGTCATCGAATTCCGCACCACCGGATTTTACTATGTAAAACAAAATAAAGTGTATCTATCTTATTATGAAGAACACGACTTAGGCAAAGTCAAAACGATTGTGAAAGTAAGCGAAGGCGAAGTCCTGGTCATGAGGTCAGGCGCTGTCAAAATGAATCAGCGTTTCGTAACGGGAGCTTCCACAATTGCTAAATATAAAATGTCATTTGGTGAGCTTGAGCTGAAAACAAGCACAAAATCGATTCAATCTGATCTCGATGAAGAAAAAGGCCGTATCAGCATCGCATATGACATGCATGTCGGAGACGAGCAGGAGCATTTACATAATATGACGATCACGTATGAGGGAGGAACTCACGCATGAACATTGCGGAACAAATGAAGGACGTGCTGAAAGAAGAAATCAAAGCGGCCGTTCTGAAAGCGGGACTGGCTGAAGAAAGCCAGATTCCCAATGTTGTTTTAGAAACACCGAAAGATAAAACACACGGCGACTACTCAACGAATATGGCGATGCAGCTGGCAAGAGTGGCAAAAAAAGCGCCGCGTCAAATCGCTGAAGAGATTGTCGCTCATTTTGATAAAGGAAAGGCTTCGATTGAAAAACTGGATATCGCCGGCCCGGGTTTTATCAATTTCTATATGAACAATCAATATTTAACAAAGCTGATTCCGTCTGTACTGGAAGCAGGGGAAGCATACGGGGAAACGAACATCGGAAACGGTGAACGAGTTCAGGTAGAATTCGTATCAGCGAATCCGACGGGAGACCTTCACCTCGGGCATGCGCGCGGGGCGGCTGTCGGCGATTCCTTGTGCAACGTGCTTTCAAAAGCGGGTTACGATGTAAGCCGCGAATACTACATTAACGATGCGGGAAACCAAATCAACAATCTGGCGCTTTCTGTTGAAGTCCGTTACTTTGAAGCGCTCGGATTGGAAAAACCGATGCCGGAGGATGGCTACCGCGGCGAGGATATCATTGCGATCGGAAAGCGTCTCGCTGAGGAATACGGTGACCGTTTCGTTAACGAAGAGGAAAGTGAACGCCTCGCGTTTTTCCGTGAATACGGCCTGAAATACGAGCTGGACAAGCTTCGCAAGGACTTGGAAAACTTCCGTGTGCCGTTTGATGTGTGGTATTCCGAAACTTCACTGTACCAAAATGGAAAAATCGACACGGCGCTTGAAGCGCTCCGCGAAAAAGGCCATGTCTATGAAGAAGACGGCGCGACTTGGTTCCGTTCCACGACGTTCGGCGATGATAAAGACCGCGTATTGATCAAGAAGGACGGCACGTACACGTACCTGCTTCCTGATATCGCGTATCATAAGGACAAGCTTGACCGCGGCTTTGATAAGCTGATCAACGTTTGGGGCGCCGATCACCACGGCTACATCCCGCGTATGAAAGCGGCAATCGAAGCGCTGGGGTATGAAAAAGGAACGCTTGAAGTAGAAATCATTCAGCTCGTTCACCTTTACAAAAACGGCGAGAAAATGAAAATGAGCAAACGGACCGGTAAAGCCGTAACGATGCGTGACCTGATTGAAGAAGTCGGCTTGGATGCCGTGCGTTACTTCTTTGCAATGCGAAGTGCAGACACCCATATGGATTTTGACTTAGATCTTGCTGTATCAACATCTAACGAAAACCCTGTGTATTATGCACAATACGCGCATGCACGTATTTGCAGCATGCTTCGCCAAGGGGAAGAGCAGGGGCTTAAACCGGCGGCAGATCTTGATTTCAGCCATATTCAATCAGAAAAAGAATACGATCTGCTGAAAACGATCGGCGGCTTCCCAGAGGCAGTGGCGGAAGCAGCGGAAAAACGAATTCCGCACCGTGTCACTAACTATATTTATGATCTGGCTTCTGCTCTGCACAGCTTCTACAACGCAGAGAAAGTCATCGACCCTGAAAATGAAGAGAAAAGCCGCGCGCGCCTGGCTTTAATGAAGGCAACGCAAATTACGCTGAACAATGCGCTTCAGCTGATCGGCGTATCGGCTCCGGAAAAAATGTAATCACGAACAAAAGGACAAAGTCTTCGGGCTTTGTCCTTTTTTTATGAGAAAAACGTGTGATGTAATTCACAATCCTGTTTGCCGAGTTTTTGTATGATAAGACTGATTATTGAATCATTGAAAGGGGCAAGCCAAATGATCAACCGTCAACACATTCAATTATCGTTACAGTCATTAAGCTTGGTGGCAGGGTTTATGGTTTGGGTGCTGATTTCATCACTCATTTCCCAAATCACATTAGATATTCATTTAAGCAAGGGTGAGATTTCTTTAGTGACCGCGATTCCTGTGATCCTCGGGTCGCTTCTCCGCATTCCTTTAGGGTATTTAACGAACAGGTTTGGCGCGCGGCTCATGTTTATGGTCAGCTTCATCCTGCTTTTATTTCCTGTATTTTGGATCAGTATCGCGGATTCTCTGTTTGATTTAATCGCAGGCGGCTTTTTCTTAGGGATCGGGGGAGCGGTGTTTTCCATTGGGGTGACCTCCCTCCCGAAATATTATCCGAAAGAAAAGCACGGTGTCGTCAATGGGATTTACGGTGCAGGAAATATCGGGACAGCCGTTACGACATTTGCAGCGCCGGTTATCGCTCAAGCCGTCGGGTGGAAATCAACCGTGCAGATGTATTTGGTTTTGCTGGCTGTCTTTGCCTTACTGCACGTTTTGTTTGGCGACAGGCATGAGAAGAAGGTCAAAGTTTCTGTTAAGACTCAAATCAAAGCCGTTTACCGAAATCATGTGCTATGGTTTCTGAGCCTGTTTTATTTTATTACGTTCGGTGCCTTTGTCGCCTTCACTATCTATCTGCCGAACTTTCTGGTGGAGCATTTTGGGCTGAATCCTGCAGATGCCGGCTTGCGGACGGCTGGCTTTATTGCGGTTTCTACGCTGCTCAGGCCTGCGGGCGGATTCCTGGCTGATAAAATGAGCCCGCTCCGCATCTTGATGTTTGTTTTTGCCGGGCTTACATTATCAGGCATTATCCTATCGTTCTCGCCGACAATCGGCCTTTATACGTTTGGATCATTAACTGTGGCCGTCTGCTCAGGCGTAGGAAATGGGACTGTTTTTAAACTGGTGCCTTTCTATTTTTCGAAGCAAGCGGGGATTGCCAATGGGATTGTGTCTGCCATGGGCGGATTAGGCGGCTTTTTTCCTCCGCTCATATTGGCGAGTGTGTTTCAGGCAACAGGCCAGTACGCGATCGGGTTTATGGCGCTTTCAGAGGTGGCGTTAGCCAGTTTTGTCCTTGTCATATGGATGTATTGGCAGGAAAGAATGAAAACACACACGGAGAGAAACAGCCAGAGCATCAACTAACACTGGGCATTCACAAGATTGTTAGTTTTTTCTCGATGGGTACAAATCAATTCACGTTACAATAAACACACAACGTGACTTTCTTCGAGGTGAGCTCATGAATTTTCTCTCTGTTCGACCATCTGATAGTGATCTTATATCCAGCGATCTGCATGAACTGCTGGAATCGATCAGCACGAAAAGAAAAATGGAAAAACACACGTATTTGTTTCGAGAAGGAATGGATGCAGAAGAGCTTTATCTGATTCAATCAGGACTCATTGAAATCGGCAAGCTGACATCTGACGGAAAAGACCTGACGCTTAGAATCTGCCAAAAGCATGATATCGTCGGAGAATTAACACTTTTCACTGAAGAACCGAGGTATATGCTCAGTGCAAAAGTGCTAGAGGATGGCGAGGTGCTCGTCATTAATAAAAATAAGCTGGAAAAAGAATTAATCCAAAACGGCGCTTTGACATTTGAGTTCATGAAATGGATGAGCACGCACCTCCGGAAGATTCAGTCCAAAATCAGGGATCTGCTTCTTCATGGCAAAAAGGGGGCGCTCTATTCCACCCTTATCCGTTTATCAAACAGCTACGGAGTGGAGCGAAGCGACGGCATTCTGATTAACATTGTCCTGACAAATCAGGATTTGGCAAAGTTTTGCGCGGCTGCACGGGAAAGCGTCAATCGTATGCTCGGAGATCTCCGCAAAAAAGGGGTTATTTCGATAGACGAATCCGGAAAAATTATTTTGCACAAGCGGGACTATTTACGATGTGAGATTGAGTGTGAAAATTGCCCGCTGGAGATTTGCAATATTGACTGAAAAAAACAAGGACAGCGGTGTCCTTGTTTTTTTACCTTGTGATAAACAGGCACATGACGGCAAGAAAGAAACAGGCATTCACGATTTCCAGAATGCCAATCGTTTTTACGGGCCAATCCCTTCCATGAAAAAACCATGCCCGCAAGCTGCTCGGGATAAAAGCGAGAAACGCCCATCCTGCTCCGAAAAGAGCGGATAAAAAGGGGAGCAGCAGGTGATATCCCCATGACCAGTATGCAAATGTCCTGTTTTTTCTTTCACGAATCACCGATTTCACATAAAAGGAACTCCCGATAAAAAATAAAGCAGACTGCAAGAAAATAAACCAAGCCCAGCCGTCGAGGGTTCCCATCCCCAGCCAGCAGCTCGCAAACCCGCCCGAACAAAAGAACAAGACACCTGCAACATCATTCAATAGGGCTCGTTCTTTTTTTCTGCGGGCAAAATACATATGTATGAGAAACAGCGGCAGTAAAGAAACGCCCACCCAGATGAGAGGCGGCTTATGAAAGACCGAGATCATCAAAAAGCAGCAGGCGGGAAAACCGTAATAACACATCCACTTTTGATATGGTTTGCTTTGTTTCTTTTTTAAGGCAAGCGTAACGGGATAAACCGCTAAGTATAGGAAAAGCCAGCCTAGGAAGAGCGGAATATGCCAAATAACGGGGCCTCCCTTGGCCATGCCGAGTAAAAATGGGATCAGCAGCATCGCCCACGCGCCGTGCTGCTTCGGAATCAGCGCCTTCATCGAAATCCTCCTTTTTTCTTTCATTATAAATGCAGTCACCCTCCTGATAAGTGACATTCATCATACAGGCTGTGAAATACATCACTGCTGTACAGGCTCAGTCGAGCTACACTAAAGCTATCCTTAGCACAGGAGGTTTTCCTATGAATCAGTGTGACTATTTATTATTTCTGAAACAACTTCCTATGTTTAATGAAGTGCCTCTATCCATTGTCGAAACCTTGCTGAAAAACGGCACGTTTATCCGCGGCTCATGTGATCAGTCTCCATCTTTTCTTCATTCTCAATCTGTTTATATTGTATTAAAAGGCAGTGTCCATTTCATGGACACGAGGCTCCCTGAAGGGTCGAAAACCGTTGCGCTGTGGGAAAAAGGCGATGTGTTTCCGATTGATGAAAAAGGCGGGCTTTATTTATCGCCCTTTATCTCAGTCAATGCCACTTCAGACATTCTGATTCTCAACATCCCATATTACATATTTAAGAAAATGATGTCTTATTATCCGCAGCTGCAAATGAACTTTTTGGCTATGCTTCAGCAAAATGTTTTTTGTTCCTATCAATTATTTTTGCGGTATCTGCATACATCACAGGATGAAAACGCTGAGCCCGGTTCTTAAATAGAGCCGGTTTTTTTGATCTTTGAATGAAAGGCAGCTAATAACCCAAGCGTCCTGCCTGAACGCAGCCTTCCTTCTCCTTTGTGTGAACATTTTGTGAAAAAAGCAGAGTGTGTGACATAGTTCACAAGGAAACACGCTGTCTCTGTTTATAGTGAACTTAGCATCACCTGACTCGGAAGGAGTGAACTCTCATGAAGAAAAAGAAAAGGAGTCCGTTGTTTAGGAGATTGAATTATTTCTCTCCTATCGAACACCATTCAAATAAACATAGCCAAACCACCCGCGAAGATCGCGATTGGGAGAATGTATACAGAAACAGATGGCAGTACGACAAAGTCGTTCGCTCCACCCACGGCGTTAACTGTACAGGGTCTTGCAGCTGGAATATTTATGTGAAAAACGGAATTGTCACGTGGGAAGGGCAAAATTTGAATTATCCTTCAACAGGCCCGGATATGCCTGATTTTGAACCGAGAGGCTGCCCGCGGGGGGCCAGTTTTTCATGGTATATCTACAGCCCGCTGCGTGTGAAATATCCATACGTGCGCGGTGTACTGATTAATTTATGGCGGGAGGCACTGCAAGAACATCAAAATCCATTGGAAGCCTGGAAATCGATCGTCGAAAACCCTGAAAAAGCGAAGTCCTATAAACAGGCGAGAGGGAAAGGCGGTTTTGTGCGTGCTGAATGGCCGGAGGTGCTGAAGCTGATTTCAGCCTCTCTGCTGTATACAGTGATGAAATACGGGCCTGACAGAAACGTCGGTTTTTCTCCGATTCCGGCCATGTCCATGATCAGCCATGCATCAGGCTCCCGGTTTATGTCGTTAATCGGAGGCCCTATGCTCAGTTTTTATGACTGGTATGCGGATCTTCCACCAGCATCCCCGCAAATTTGGGGTGACCAGACGGACGTTCCGGAAAGCAGTGATTGGTACAATTCCGGCTATATTATCACATGGGGCTCCAACGTTCCGTTAACGAGAACGCCTGACGCGCATTTTTTGGCGGAGGCCCGCTATAAAGGCGCTAAGGTCATTTCGATCAGTCCGGATTTTGCGGAATCCTCAAAGTTCGCGGATGACTGGCTGAGTATTCGCCAAGGGACTGACGGGGCGCTTGCGATGGCGATGGGTCACGTCATTCTGCAGGAATTTTACGTGAACCAAGAAACTGAACGTTTTATTGAGTACGCGAAGCAATACACTGATTTTCCATTTCTCGTCACCCTGTCAAAAGAAAATGGCGTATACACAGCGGGACGGTTTCTGCATGCGAAGGACATCGGGCGGAAGACAAAGCATGATCAGTGGAAGCCTGCGGTTTGGGATGAACAGACTAGTTCATTTGCCATACCCCAAGGGACAATGGGCTCGCGCTGGGACGGGCAGCAGAAATGGAACCTGCACATGATTGATGAAGAAACCGGGGAACCGATTGAACCCCGTCTCTCTGTGCTGGGAATAGAGGACGAAATCGGCACGGTGCGCATCCCGTATTTTTCAAATGACGGAAACAAAGTGCTCGAGCGGGATCTTCCTATTAAAAAAATGAACCTGAACGGTGAAGAAACGTACATCACGACCGTGTTTGACTTGATACTGGCTAACTACGGCGTGAACCGGGGTATCGGCGAACGATCGGCTGTCTCCTATGATGATCCTGAGCCGTTTACGCCTGCCTGGCAGGAACAAATGACAGGAATCAAAAAAGAAGCTGTCGTTAAGATTGCCAGAGAGTTTGCCCAAAATGCGATCGATACAGACGGCCGGTCCATGATTATCGTAGGGGCCGGCATTAACCACTGGTTCAACTCCGACACGATCTACCGAGCGGTGTTAAATCTTGTTTTACTTGTAGGTGCCCAAGGCGTAAACGGCGGAGGCTGGGCCCATTACGTGGGGCAGGAAAAGCTCCGACCTGCTGAAGGGTGGCAGACGATTGCAACTGCAAAGGACTGGGAAGGCGTGCCCAAGCTGCAAAATGGCACCTCATTTTTCTACTTTGCGACAGATCAGTGGCGTTATGAGGACCAGCCGATCAGTGATTTGGCATCACCGATTGCTGCTTCATCCCGCTACAAGCACCACGCTGATTACAATGTGCTGGCCGCGCGGCTGGGGTGGCTTCCGTCTTACCCGACTTTCAATCAAAATGGCATCGATCTGTATAAAGAAGCTGAAAAAGCAGGGGCAGCAACACCTGAAGACGTAGGTGCGTACGTGGCCTCACAGCTCCAAGAGAAAAAACTGAAATTCGCGATTGAAGATCCTGACAATGAAGTGAATTTCCCAAGGAATCTCTTTGTATGGCGGGCAAATCTGATCTCAAGCTCAGGAAAAGGGCATGAATATTTTCTCAAGCATTTGCTGGGGACGACGAACGGTTTGATGAATGACGACAGCGACAGCATCCGCCCTGAAGAAATCAAATGGCGGGAGCAGGCGCCGGAAGGAAAGCTCGACTTGTTAATCAATCTTGACTTCCGAATGGCCGGTACGGCGCTGTATTCCGATATCGTGCTGCCGGCGGCGACATGGTATGAAAAACACGATCTCAGCAGCACAGATATGCATCCGTTCATTCATCCATTTGCTCCGGCGATCTCAGCTCCGTGGGAATCGAAGTCAGACTGGGATATTTTCAAGGCGCTGTCAAAAGCCGTTTCCGATCTGGCAGAAGAAGTCAATATGGAGCCGGTGAAAGAAGTGGTTGCGACGCCGCTCCTCCACGACACCATGCAGGAATTGGCCCAGCCATTCGGCAAAATCAATGACTGGAGCAAGGGCGAATGTGAAGCCATTCCGGGAAAAACGATGCCGAACATCCAAGTCGTTGAACGGGATTACAAACACATTTTTCATAAAATGACCGCACTCGGTCCTAACGCTGCTTTAAAGCCGAGCGGAACAAAAGGGATGAGCTGGTCAATAGCCGATGAATATGAATCACTCAAAAAGAGACTGGGAGAAATCACCTCAGACAGCGTGGCAAAGGGATGTCCAAATATAAGTGAAGCAAAGCAGGCGGCAGAAGCGGTTTTAACCCTATCATCCACTTCGAATGGAAAGGTCGCCGTAAAAGCATGGGAATCACTTGAAAACATCACAAACCTGAAGCTGAAAGACCTGGCGGAAGAGCGCGAGGAAGAATGCTTTACGTTCGAACAAATTACAGCCCAGCCGAAAACGGTTATCACGTCTCCGGCATTTACCGGCTCTGAAAAAGGAGGCCGCAGGTATTCGCCGTTTACGACGAATGTTGAAAAATTAATCCCGTGGCGGACACTGACAGGCAGACAATCCTATTATGTCGATCATGAACTGATGATGGAATTCGGTGAAACGATGGCGACATTTAAACCGATCCTCCAGCACCGCCCGTTTCTAAGCAAGCGGCCTGATCAAGAGGGAAAAGAAATCGTCCTTAATTATTTGACGCCGCATAACAAATGGTCCGTCCACAGCATGTATTTTGATTCCCTGCCGATGCTGACGCTGTTCCGCGGCGGGCCGACCGTATGGATGAATAAAGATGATGCAGAGGATACGGATATCAAAGACAACGATTGGATTGAATGCTTCAACCGAAATGGCGTAGTCGTCGCGAGAGCCGTTTTGTCTCATCGGATTCCTAAAGGAATGGCGTTTATGCACCATGCCCAGGACCGCCACATCAACGTGCCCGGCACGAAACTGACAAATAACCGCGGAGGCACCCATAACAGCCCGACAAGGATTCACGTCAAGCCGACACAGATGATCGGGGGCTACGCCCAGCTCAGCTACGGCTTTAACTATTACGGCCCAACGGGGAATCAGCGCGACCTGAATGTCGTCATCCGCAAGCTGAAGGAGGTCGATTGGCTTGAAGATTAAAGCGCAAATCGGTATGGTCATGAACTTGGATAAATGCATCGGCTGCCACACGTGCAGCGTCACTTGCAAAAACACGTGGACAAACCGTTCCGGTGCGGAATATATGTACTTCAATAATGTAGAAACAAAGCCGGGCATCGGCTACCCGAAGCAATGGGAGGACCAGGACAAATATAAAGGCGGCTGGACATTGAAAAAAGGAAAGCTCGAGCTGAAATCGGGCTCGAAAACCAATCGGCTTGCAGGCCTTTTCTATAATCCGAATCAGCCGTCAATTGATGATTACTATGAACCTTGGAACTATGATTATGAAACATTAACGAACAGCCCGCAGAAAAAACACCAGCCGGTAGCACGCCCGAAATCGTCCTTGACGGGGGATTTCATGAATATCGAATGGGGACCGAACTGGGAGGACGATCTCGCAGGCGGCCACATTACGGGACTTGAAGATCCCAACGTACAAAAGATGGAGGAATCGATCAAAACAGAATTCGATGACGTCTTTATGATGTATTTGCCCCGTATTTGCGAGCACTGCATCAACCCGGCATGCGTCTCATCCTGTCCATCCGGCGCCATGTACAAACGCGAGGAGGACGGCATTGTGCTTGTGGATCAAAACGCATGCCGTTCATGGAGATATTGCGTCTCATCCTGTCCTTATAAAAAAGTCTATTTTAACTGGCAAACGAACAAAGCGGAAAAATGCACACTCTGCTTTCCGCGTTTGGAGGCGGGACTGCCAACCATCTGCTCTGAGACGTGTGTTGGCAGAATCCGCTACCTCGGCGTCATGCTGTATGACGCGGACAAAGTGGAGGAAGCGGCATCTGTTGAAAATGAAAAGGATCTCTACCATTCACAATTGGACGTTTTTCTTGACCCAAATGATCCTGAGGTTGCCAAGCTGGCAAAAGAACAAGGCATTCCGTCTGATTGGATAGAGGCTGCGCAGCAATCGCCGATTTATAAAATGATCATTGACTGGAAGATTGCGCTGCCGCTTCATCCAGAGTACCGCACCCTGCCAATGGTGTGGTACATTCCGCCGCTCAGCCCGATTATGAATCTCTTTGAAGGAAAAGGCAGCCGGCAATCCGCGGAAGATATTTTTCCGGCTATCGACCAAATGAGAATCCCGATAGATTATTTGGCGCAGCTGTTAACAGCCGGTGATACGGATCATATTCGGTCAACGTTGAAGAAAATGTCTGTCATGCGCCAGTATATGAGAGCGATCCAGACGAATAAATCAATCGACCCGGAACTGATCTCCAGTGTCGGCTTAACAGAACAGCAAATTGAAGATATGTATCGGCTGCTTGCGATTGCCAAATATGATGACCGCTTTGTGATACCGAGCAGTCATCGAGAAGAAGTTTCAGATTTATATGCTGAACAAGGGAGCTGCGGCTTATCATTTTCAGGCGGCCCCGGCTCCTGTTTCTAACTTTTGATAAATGAGGTGTAACAAGATGAACACCACAGACCGGCAAATGACGTTCTCCGCTCTTTCCACTCTTCTCTCTTATCCGGATGAAGAGTGGAGAGCCGAGATTCCCGATTGGAAGGCTCTTATCCATGAAATCAGCAACCGGCAAATCCGGGAGAAGCTGCTGCACTTTTTCGAAGCGTCAGCCAGCTTTTCACCGGAAGCGCTGATTGAACACTATGTCTATACATTCGACTTTGGGAAAAAAACAAATATGTATGTCACCTACTTTAACTCGGGCGAGCAAAGGGAACGCGGCGTTGAATTGCTGCATTTAAAAAACACATACGAGCAATCCGGTTTCCTGCCGACAGAGAAAGAGCTGCCTGATTATCTGCCGCTGATGCTGGAATTTGCTGCGGCTGCAGAAATTGAAGCAGCGAGAAGCGTGTTTGAGAAATATCTGTCCAATGTGAGGGAGCTGGCATCCCGTCTCGAAAAAAATGACAGTATATACGCTGAACTGCTGCACGTGCTGCTGGCCGCGCTTGAAAACATTGGCGTACGTGAAAGCGTTGAAGGGGCTGTTCAGGCATGAGCGGGCAGATCCTCTGGGGTATTATGCCATACATTGTATTGACAATCTTTATCGGCGGCCATATTTACCGCTACCAGCATGACCAATTTGGCTGGACGGCGAAATCAAGCGGGATGTTAGAAAAGAAAAAACTCGCCGCGGGCAGCACACTTTTTCACTGGGGACTGCTGTGCGTTGTCGGCGGGCATGTCATGGGGATTCTGATCCCGGAAGGCGTGTATGCTTCCCTTGGCATTTCAGAGCATATGTATCACAAAATGGCGATTGGCGCTGGCTTGCCGGCGGGCATTGCGGCATGTACCGGACTTGTCATCCTGACGTACAGAAGGCTGTTTGACAAAAGGATCCGCAAAACGAGCTCGCCATCCGATATCCTTACGCTCCTCCTGCTGCTGTTTATGATGCTGTCAGGCGTTGCGGCCACGTTTCTCAACATTGATTCGAAAGGATTTGATTACCGGACCACAGTCGGGCCGTGGTTCAGGGAAATCGTTTTGTTCAGGCCTGACGCCTCTTTGATGGAGAGTGTCCCGCTATGGTTTAAGTTTCATATTGTGATAGGCTACGTCGTTTTTATCCTGTGGCCGTTTACAAGATTGGTTCATGTGTTCAGTCTGCCGCTCAAGTATCTGACCCGCAGCTACGTTGTATATCGGAAACGCTCGTGAAAATCCCCCTTGCAAGAGGGGGTTTTTTCTACCAAGGTAATGGCTGGGCTGCCGGGAATCCTGTTATGTTTGTATATGGAAATAACATCAAGGATTTTACTCATTTTAAACCGGCGGAACAGCCAGATTATGATTCAGCCTGACTAACTCCTTATATCTTTCTGATCAATTTCCCGTTTTATATATTTTCTCTCATCAGAATGGGTATCAAATTCACTCTATCCACCGTATTTGCAGTCACAGCGCCACCTCTTTTTCGGCGCTTGCCGGAGTGCTGAGCGGGTTCGGACTGCCGTTCATGTTGTAGCATCAGGCTTCACTCGGCGTTGCCAATAGTCTTGCTTTATTTCTGCAGAAACGATGCGGATGAACCCCTTGACAGTTAGTTTTCTCTAAACCTCTCCTCCTTTGGTGGAGAGGTTTTTTACTTACAAGGTTTATCGATTAGAAAAAAGAGGTAATACAGAGGTAATTGAATCAGATTGGAGAGAATCAGGATGCTGAAAAGGAGACTGGAATTTTTCTTTTTATATATGATGCTCATCGGGGCATATGTCATTTGGTTTTTTCCGGTTTCCAGGCTTGAGTTTTACGGAGGATTGCTTTGCTATATAAGCATTATTTTGTTCAGCATCTATTCATTAATTCTTGAAAACCGCACCTCGCAGCACACGCTGCTATGGATCCATATTCTTGTCTTTTTTCCAATCGCCGGCTACGTGTTTTATCTGTTTTCTGGACAGCTTTATGTAAAGGGAAAGCTGTTTAAGACAAAACGAATGTACAACAGGGAAAAGCTCAGGAAGCTGTTTGACAAGGAGGAAACGCCCGAAGTAACAGGGCTGAAGGACAATCAAGAGAGGTTCTTTACATATTCCATCAAGGCTGCCCATATGAATATCAATACGAAAAGCAACATCAAAGTGCTGAAAAACGGCGAAGAAACCTTCCCGGACATTTTCAAAGCAATGAGAAAAGCGGAATCTTACATACATATTGAATACTACATGTTTAAATCAGACATGCTCGGACGCGGCATGATGGACATTATGATGGAGAAAGCGCGCCAGGGTGTCGAGGTGAGGTTTTTATACGATGCGGCAGGAAGCATGAAGCTGGCAAGAAGAGATATTATGAGAATGAAACAAGCGGGGGTGGACATCGTCCCGTTTTCTCCGCTGAAATACGGGTTTTTCAACCAGAAGCTGAATTTCAGAAATCACCGGAAAATCGTGATCATCGATGGGAAAACCGGTTTTGTGGGCGGATTAAATGTTGGGAAGGAATATATCAGCAGAGATCCGCACATCGGATTTTGGAGAGATACACACCTGCGGCTTGAGGGGGAAATTGTGCAAACGCTTCACGCTATCTTTATGCTGGATTGGGAATACGTCTCCAATGAAGTGCTAATTGATCAAGAGGAGTACAATACCCCGGTTCCCGTGGAAGGAGGAGGCATTTATCAAATTGTCGCGACAGGCCCTGACATGAAGGAAAGCATGAGCGACCTTTATTATGAAATGATTTCTTCAGCGCAGAAATCAATATGGATCGCCACGCCCTATTTTGTCCCCAATGAATCCATTCGCACGGCGCTAAAAGCAGCGGCGACAAAGGGGGTAGAGGTAAGGGTTATGGTGCCGGAGAAGAACGACAGCTTTTTGACCCAATACGCGTCGAGGTCCTATTTCCCCGAGCTGCTCCTTGAGGGCATTGAAGTGTACTCCTACCAAAAAGGCTTCATGCATCAAAAAGTCATGATCATTGATGGCGATCTCGCCTCCGTCGGTACCGCGAATATGGACATGCGCAGCTTTCAGCTCAACTTTGAAGTGAATGTGTTCTTCACGGATGCCGAAGCGATCCGAACCCTTGAGGCCCATTTTGAAGAGGATATGCAGGAAAGTGAAAAGCTCAGCCCTGTCGGCTTTTATAAAAGAGGCGTGGCTGACCGGACAAAAGAGTCATTTGCCCGCCTGTTTTCAGGTGTTCTGTAAGAAAAAAGAAATCTGATCTTTCAAAACAGCCCGTGTATAGTATAATTGAGAAATATTATCAGTTATTTATACATTGGGGGAAGATAGGGTGCTGCGGCAATTTTTTTCATATTATAAACCATATAAAACGTTGTTCTTTCTCGACTTTTTCTCAGCGATCGCGGGAGGTTTAATGGAGCTGAGTTTTCCTTTGATCGTCAATTATTTTATTGATACCTTGCTGCCGGGCAGGGACTGGGGACTGATCATCGCGACCTCAATCGGGTTATTTGCGGTGTACGCGCTCAGCTCGGCTCTTCAGTATATCGTGACCTACTGGGGACACATGCTTGGTATCAATATTGAGACTGATATGAGAAAGTCGCTTTTTGACCATTTGCAAAAGCTCTCGTTCAAATTTTACGACAACAACAAGACGGGAACGCTGATGTCGAAGCTCACGAACGATTTAATGTATATCGGTGAAGTCGCCCATCACGGTCCGGAAGACTTATTCATTGCGGTCATGACCATTCTCGGGGCGTTCGGAGTGATGCTGTTTATTAACTGGCAGCTTGCTTTATTAACGTTTATCATTATGCCGATCGTCATTTGGCTAGCGCTTTATTTCAACAAAAAAATGACCAAAGCATTTACCACGCTGAACAAGGATATCGGAGACTTCAGCGCGCGTGTAGAAAATAACATCGGCGGCATCCGGCTTGTGCAGGCGTTCGGAAATGAAGCGTTTGAAAAAGAACGCTTCGCCGTCAACAACCAGCGTTTTCGTGTCACAAAGCTTTCTTCCTACAAAATCATGGCGAAAAACGGGTCAATCAGCTATATGCTGACCCGGTTTGTCACGCTGTTTGTCCTTTTGTGCGGGACGTGGTTTGTCATTCGCGGCTCCTTATCGTACGGGGAATTTGTGGCGTTTGTGCTCCTGACAAATGTGCTGTTCAGGCCTATTGACAAAATTAATGCCATTATCGAAATGTATCCGAGGGGGATCGCGGGTTTCAAAAGCTATATGGAGCTCATGGAGACAGAGCCGGACATTCAGGATTCACCTGATGCGAGAGATGTTTCCGGCCTGAAGGGCAATATCCGCTATAAACATGTTTCGTTTGGCTATGATGACCATCACAATGTCCTCAATGACATCAACCTATCCATTCAAGCGGGGGAAACGGTGGCATTCGTCGGTCCGTCAGGTGCTGGGAAATCAACGCTTTGCAGTCTGCTTCCGCGTTTTTATGAAGCATCGGAGGGCGACATTACGATTGACGGCATCAGTATAAAAGACATGACGCTTTCTTCGTTGCGCGGGCAGATTGGCGTCGTGCAGCAGGACGTTTTCTTATTCTCGGGCACGCTTAGAGAAAATATCGCCTACGGCCGACTAGGCGCATCAGAAGAAGACATTTGGCAAGCTGTGAAGCAGGCGCATCTGGAAGAGCTCGTCCATAACATGCCCGATGGGTTGGATACTATGATTGGCGAACGCGGCGTGAAGCTTTCCGGCGGGCAAAAACAGCGTCTGTCAATTGCAAGGATGTTCTTGAAAAATCCGTCGATCTTGATTCTCGACGAAGCCACCTCAGCCCTTGATACAGAGACGGAAGCGGCGATCCAAAAGGCGCTTCAAGAGTTGTCTGAGGGGCGCACGACGCTTGTCATCGCCCACAGGCTGGCAACAATCAAAGACGCGGACAGAATTGTAGTCGTCACAAACAACGGTATTGAAGAACAAGGCCGTCATCAAGACCTGATCGAAGCCGGAGGCCTATACAGCAGGCTGCATCAAGCGCAATTCGGGCAAATGGTGCATCGATAGGAGGAGAACATGGAAAGAAAAACTGTGCTGTACATTGCTGTTTCATTGGACGGGATGATCGCAAAAGAAGATGGAAGCATCGATTGGCTGGATGAATTTGAAGGTGAAGGTGACAACGGCTACAGTGATTTTTATCAGACTGTTGATACAGTCATTTTAGGGCGGAGCACATATGAGCACGTTAAAGTGCTAACACCGGTTTTCCCGTATCAGGATAAAACCTGCTATGTTTTTACAGGATCGCCCGACAGTTATCAAGATGAACATGTGACGTTTATCAATGAGGGAGCCAGAGCCTTCACTGCCCGTTTGAAACAGGAAAAAGGCTCAAACATCTGGATAGCTGGCGGGGCAGAGCTTGTGAATGACTTTATGAAAGAAGATGCCATCGACGAATTCATCATCACTGTTATTCCCGTCGTTTTAGGAAGCGGCATCCCGCTGTTTCACGAACTAACAAATGAAACAAAACTGCGGTTAAAAGGGACAAAACAATTTGGACAAGCGGTTCAGCTCCATTATGTAAGAGCATAAGAAAAAGGATAGACAGATGTCTATCCTTTTTTGTATGTAAGTTAGAGCGCTTCTCTCTCAGCAGGCTCGATGAGATTTTGGAATTTTTCAATGAGCTGTAATGCTTTTGTTCCTTCAACTACGATCAGATATTCCTTTTCATTATGAGCCATGCGGAACGTTTCAAGCTCAATTAAGCTTTTGATTTTGCACATCGTTTTCTTTGAATAAATATAAACCTCGTGGCTTCCGGAATGGCACATTTTATAAAGATGAATCAAATTTCTTAAAGTAAAGGCCTGTGCGGCTACTTTCAGAGACTTGATATTTTTCATGATCTTTCTCCTCCATCGATTGTTGTCTTATATAGCCTAAGTTCCCAAAGCTGACAAGTCGTAAACCTATTTTTGCACATTTATGACTTCCATTGCAGCGCACCGCCCCCGATGCGTTTGACACCGCGGATGGAGCTTAATTCATCCATCAAGCGGAGAAGCGCCTTGTCTTTCTGCTTTGCTTCAATCATGAAATCAATATTAGTTCCCCATTGCCTAAAGCGTTCCAACAGTGGCAGCAAAAAGTTGGCGTCAACATAATCGGCGTGGCTGCGTATCGCTTGCTCCGATTTTGGGGAAGACAAGTGAACCTTTGGCTGAAGGCCGATCCGCTCCCACGTTTTGATCATGCGGGGCAGTGCTACATTCAGGTCGGCGTGATCGTCTGGATTGGCGTAAAAATGATGAAAGTCAAAGACAAACGGAACATCCTCCTGCTCACAGACCTGAAGCGTTTCTTCCGTTGTATATGTTTTATCATCATTTTCAAGTGTCATCCGCTCTTTGATCTCCTGCGGCAGCCGTTTTATATTTTGATGAAATTGTGCAGTGGCGGTGTCTTTATTTCCGTAAGCGCCGCCAATATGAATGTTGATAACGGAGCGATCAGCAATGCCCATGGCTTCAAGCATGCGGTAGTGATACGCCATATCGGTTACCGCATTTTTTGTGAGGGATTCCTTCGGGCTCGTAAACAGAGTGAATTGATTTGGATGAAAGCTTGTTCGCAGTTGATGGGTTTTAACAAGCTCTCCAATCTCCCGAAACTCTTTTTGAAACGGTGTTACAAAATCCCACATCACGTCGGGATGCGTAGCCAGCGGCACAATCGAACTGGAAAAACGGTATAAAGGAATGCCGTGGCCGATGATATAGTGAAGGGTTCTCATCGTATTGCGCAAATTGGCTTTTGTCACAGTCAGAAGCGCTTCTTTTCTTTCAGTCTTTGAAAGCTTTGAATACCGCGCGAATGTCAATGTTTTAGCGGGAGACGCATCCCAAAGGCTCATCGCATTTGAAACGAACCCGAATCTGAAAATCATAGGAACTCTCCTTTATAAGAAATAAGATAATGCCCTGCCGAGCCATTCCGCCGGGCGCTGCCTGAATGTGCGCTTGCTGAAATCCTCCATCGTCAGCAGCTCCGACTTTTTCATATCCTCCTCAATCGTGGCATAGACTTCACTAGTAAACGCTTCGTCATCAATTTCAACATTCACCTCTTCATTTAAGAACAGGCTTCGTTTATCGAAGTTGGCTGTTCCGATAATGCTGAGATGGTCGTCTATGATGAGGGCTTTTACATGATAAAACCCTTGATAATAACGATAAATAAGGCAGCCGGCATCCAAGAGCTCCGAATAATACGTAAAAGCTGCTTCTCGTACCAGCGGATGGTCTGATTTCATCGGTACAATGATTCTCACGGATACGCCGTTTTTTCTTGCGTTAATAAGGGCCTCTTGAAGCGGTTTTGATGGAATGTAATAAGGCGTGCAAACCGTAAGGCGATTCTTCGCTTGGGCAATGTTGGCCAAGTATATGTTTTCAAGGGAATAACCGTCAGTCGCATATATCTTGTGAGAAATAGTCCCTTGCTGAAGCTTTGGCCAAACATCCGAACCCAGAACGATTCCGGTATTACGTTTTAGATCAGAAGCAAAAAGCGTTTGAAGATCATGTACGCCTTCTCCCATCATGCGCAGATGATAATCCTCCCAATTGCCGAACTTCGCTTTCTTTCCAAGATATTCTTCGGCGATATTAAACCCGCCGATATAACAGATTTTTCCGTCTATCACCGTAATCTTCCGGTGATTCCGTTTTTGCATGTGAAAAAAGAAAAAAGGAAAACGGGGACGATTCATCACATGGACATGGACGCCGGCATTTTTCATCGTCTGCAGCGCCGTTTTTTTAATTGCCCGGCAGCCCGCCCAATCCAGAAGCAAATAAACGGAGACGCCAGCTTGGGCTTTTGTTTTCAGCAAGGTATACATATTGTGGCTGACCTCATCATTTTTCATAATAAAAAACATCATGTGAACAGAAGAGGCGGCCTGGCGAATATCATTCATCATCCGCTCAACGAGATCAGCGCCGCAGTGGATCAATTCGATGTCACTCTTCTTTTTTGAAAAAACAGGCTCGTACGCCTTTTTTCTGTATCCGGCACGGCCCATGAAGATATCAAGCAGAATCAAGGCAAAGAAAATAACGACAATGATCATAATCACGATAAATACCTTCATACCGGCACTCCTTTCCGTAGTAAAGGTAGTGTGCCCGAACAGCAGGAATTTAATTATTGACTGAACACTCATTCATTATTTATCATAAAGATAATCTTATACAGATTCGGGGGTAGGGGATCTCGGTCTTTATCAGTAAAAAGGGGGAATTGGAATGAGCGGCTTTCTCATCGCAAATGCATTATTATTTCTGATTGTAACCGCTTACGCTGTCTATTTGTTTGTGTACTTGGTCAAAACGAGACTGGCCTACATCAAGCTCGGCCAGAAAGAACAATTTGATCAACGGTTCAAGGAACGGCTTCACGCCATATGGGTGAATGTATTCGGACAGAAAAAACTGCTCAAGGACAAGAAAAGCGGAATCATTCACGTCATGTTTTTCTACGGATTTATATTGGTTCAGTTCGGAGCAATTGACTTTATCATCAAAGGACTGGCTCCCGGCCGGAATCTGCCGCTTGGCCCGGTCTATCCCGCCTTCACCTTTTTTCAGGAAATTGTTACGTTTCTCATTTTAATTGCTGTTGGATGGGCATTCTACAGACGTTATATCGAAAAGCTCGTGAGGCTGAAACGCGGTTTCAAAGCCGGACTCGTTCTCATTTTTATCGGAGGATTAATGCTGACCGTTCTGCTTGGGAACGGGATGAATCTGATTTGGCATGAGCATGGGCTTTCTTGGAGCGAGCCAATTGCCTCAGGTATTGCGTTTATGCTTAGCGGTGTCGGGAAAACAGGCGCGGCGGTGATTTTGTATATCGCATGGTGGATCCATCTCCTATTTTTGCTTAGCTTTTTAGTGTACGTGCCTCAGTCGAAGCATGCCCATTTAATCGCCGGCCCGGCAAACGTCTTTTTCAATCGAATGGAATCTGCCGGAAAACTTGAAAAAATTGATTTTACCGACGAAACGAAAGAAAGCTACGGAGCGGGAAAAATTGAGGATTTCAGACAGTCTCAGCTGCTTGATCTATACGCGTGTGTCGAGTGCGGCCGCTGTACCAATATGTGTCCTGCAACAGGCACCGGAAAAATGCTGTCTCCGATGGACTTGATTTTGCGTCTCAGAGACCATCTCACGGAAAAAGGCGCTGCCGTCACCTCTCGCTCCCCATGGGTGCCCGCAGCAGCGTTTCGGCATACGAGAGGCAATCAGCTGGCTGCGGCGTCAGCGGGCAGCGGATCGCAGGAAGCCGCAGCGGCGCTTGATTACAATCCAAGCTTGATCGGCGACGTCATCACAGAGGAAGAAATTTGGGCATGCACCACTTGCCGGAACTGTGAGGATCAATGCCCGGTCATGAATGAGCACGTGGATAAAATCATCGATCTCCGCCGCTACCTCGTACTGACAGAAGGAAAAATGGACAGTGACGCCCAGCGCGCAATGACAAGTATTGAGCGGCAGGGGAATCCGTGGGGACTCAACCGCAAGGAACGTGAAAATTGGCGTAACGAGGCGCCGGATGCTGAGATTCCGACTGTAAAAGAAATGAAAAAAGAAGGAAAAGAATTTGAGTACCTTTTCTGGGTAGGCTCCATGGGGTCTTACGACAACAGAAGCCAGAAAATCGCAATTTCCTTTGCCAAGCTGCTCAATCACGCGGGCGTGTCCTTCGCGATCCTCGGCAATAAAGAAAAAAATTCAGGAGACACGCCGCGCCGCCTCGGAAATGAATTTTTGTTCCAAGAGCTGGCTGAGAAGAATATTTCTGAATTTGAAAAAAATGATGTCAAAAAAATCGTTACGATCGATCCCCATGCATACAATTTATTTAAAAATGAATATCCGGATTTCGGATTTGAAGGCGAGGTTTATCATCATACAGAAGTGCTGGCCGAGCTTGTGAAAAACGGAAAATTAAAGCCGCAGCACCCGCTTCATGAGACGATTACCTTCCATGATTCGTGCTATTTGGGCCGGTACAATGAAGTCTATGATCCGCCGAGAGAGATTTTGAAAGCCATTCCGGGCGTGCAGCTTGTTGAAATGGAGAGAAACCGGGAAACCGGCATGTGCTGCGGAGCCGGCGGGGGATTAATGTGGATGGAGGAAGAAACAGGCAACAGGATTAACGTCGCCAGGACAGAGCAAGCGCTCGCAGTCAACCCATCGGTGATCAGTTCTGGCTGTCCGTATTGTCTCACCATGCTTGGGGACGGCACAAAGGCGAAGGAAGCCGAAGACCAAGTCAAAACGTACGACGTCGTCGAGCTTCTGGCTCAATCCGTTTTAGGCGCTGATCTGAAAATGGGGGAGAAGCAATGAATTTTTCATTATCAGAAGAACATGAGATGATACGAAAATTGGTGCGCGATTTTGCGAAGCATGAGGTGGCCCCGACAGCGGCTGAACGGGACGAACAAGAACGCTTCGATCGCGAGCTGTTTCGGGAAATGGCAAATCTGGGCCTGACGGGAATTCCATGGCCTGAAGATTACGGCGGAATTGGAAGTGACTATTTAGCCTACGTCATCGCGGTGGAAGAGCTGTCAAAAGTGTGCGCCTCCACCGGAGTGACGCTTTCCGCCCATATCTCTCTTTGCAGCTGGCCGCTGTTTGCCTTTGGGACGGAGGAACAGAAGACAGAGTACTTAACACAGCTGGCCCTCGGAGAGAAAATCGGCGCATTCGCTTTGACCGAAGCACGGTCTGGCTCTGACGCCGGCAGCATGAAAACAACAGCTGAACGAATCGGCGATGACTATGTGTTGAATGGTTCCAAAGTGTTTATCACAAACGGCGGCGTTGCTGATATTTACATTGTTTTTGCTGTCACCGATCCCGAGAAAAAGAAAAGAGGCATTACCGCTTTTATAGTAGAAAAGGATTTTGAAGGATTTTTTACAGGCAAGAAAGAAAAGAAGCTGGGCATCCGTTCTTCACCGACAACGGAAATCATGTTCGAAGATTGTGTAGTGCCCGCATCAAAGCGTCTCGGAGAAGAAGGAGAAGGCTTCAAAATCGCGATGAAGACGCTTGACGGAGGCAGAAACGGCATAGCTGCACAAGCCGTAGGCATCGCCCAAGGAGCGCTTGATGCGGCGCTTCAATATGCAAAAGAGCGAAAGCAATTCGGAAAATCGATCGGCGAGCAGCAGGGCATCGCTTTTAAACTCGCGGATATGGCGACAATGATAGAAGCTTCAAGGCTATTGACCTATCAGGCTGCGTGGTTAGAATCATCGGGCCTTCCATATGGAAAAGCTTCCGCCATGTCCAAACTGATGGCTGGGGATACGGCGATGAAGGTAACGACCGAAGCCGTGCAGATTTTCGGCGGCTACGGCTATACAAAAGATTATCCGGTAGAACGCTATATGCGTGATGCAAAAATCACGCAAATCTATGAAGGCACTCAAGAAATTCAAAGACTGGTCATCTCCAGAATGCTCGCGGATTAACGGAAAACATCTCTCAGTCGGATCACTCTTGTAAAATTATTTAAATTAACGCTGTTAAGGGTAGCATATTCTGTTTTATTTTGTTTATAATGAGAGGTATGGTTTGTATAAGAACGATACAAAATCGCTTTCATTATTGATAAAACAGATACATATAAGTAATAGAAAGGGAGTGTCCGACCTTGGGTATCAAACAATATTCACAGGAAGAGCTAAAGGAAATGGCTTTAGTTGAAATCGCTCACGAATTATTTGAAGAACATAAAAAACCAGTTCCTTTTCAGGAGCTTTTAAATGAAATCGCATCTTTGCTCGGCGTGAAAAAAGAAGAGCTTGGAGACCGCATCGCTCAATTTTATACAGATTTAAACATTGACGGCCGCTTCCTGGCGCTATCTGACCAGACGTGGGGGCTTCGCAGCTGGTATCCGTATGATCAGCTTGATGAAGAAACTCAGCCGACAGTCAAGGCGAAAAAGAAAAAAGCGAAGAAAGCAGTCGAAGAAGATCTTGATCTTGACGAGTTTGAAGAGATCGACGAAGACGACCTTGATTTGGATGAAGTTGAGGAAGAACTCGATCTTGAAGCCGACGATTTTGACGATGAAGATCTTGACGAAGACGACGACGATCTTGAGATCGAAGAAGATATTGTTGATGAAGATGATGAAGACTATGATGATGAAGAAGAGGAAATTAAATAGTATCAGATTTCATCTTCAAAACGATCTTGACTTTCATAGTCGAACTATGTAGTATGTATTTTGGGCTCTTCAAAAACGAAGAGAGAACATAGTACGTTATGCTCCCTTTCAAGAAATTGAAAGGGAGCTTTCTTATTTTCACCCCTCATTTTTCTTATAAATCATTTAAAAGGCTAAATGATTTTTTATAAAATAGTACATTTTAAAAATGTAGCTAAGAGCGAAGAGAGGAGCAAACGAAATGACGAAATATATTTTTGTAACCGGGGGAGTTGTATCCTCACTTGGAAAGGGTATTGTAGCAGCTTCATTAGGGCGTTTGCTGAAAAACCGCGGACTGAACGTGACGATTCAAAAATTCGATCCATACATCAACGTTGACCCGGGAACAATGAGCCCGTACCAGCACGGTGAAGTATTCGTAACGGATGACGGCGCTGAAACAGACTTGGACCTTGGTCACTATGAGCGTTTTATCGACATTAACCTGAATAAATTCAGCAACGTGACAACAGGTAAAATCTATTCAACAGTTCTTAAAAAAGAACGCCGCGGAGATTACCTTGGAGGAACCGTACAGGTCATTCCGCACATCACAAACGAATTGAAAGACCGTGTTTACCGCGCAGGGAAAGAGACAAACGCAGATGTTGTCATTACAGAAATCGGCGGTACTGTCGGAGACATCGAATCACTGCCATTCCTTGAAGCGATCCGCCAAATGAAGAGCGACATCGGCCGTGAAAACGTAATGTACATCCACTGTACGCTCGTACCTTACATTAAAGCTGCTGGCGAATTAAAAACAAAACCGACACAGCACAGCGTAAAAGAATTGCGCAGCTTGGGCATTCAGCCAAACATCATCGTCGTTCGTACAGAAATGCCGATTTCTCAAGATATGAAAGATAAAATCGCGCTTTTCTGCGACATCGATACAAAAGCGGTTATTGAATGTGAAGATGCGGACAACCTTTACTCCATTCCGCTGGAGCTTCAAAAACAAGGGCTTGATAAGCTTGTTTGCGAGCACATGAAATTGGCATGCAAAGAAGCGGAAATGTCCGAGTGGAAAGAGCTTGTTAACAAAGTCAGCAACCTGTCTCAAACGATTACAATCGGCCTTGTCGGCAAATACGTTGAGCTTCCTGACGCATACATTTCTGTTGTCGAGTCTCTCCGCCATGCGGGCTATGCGTTTGACACAGATGTAAAAGTGAAGTGGATCAACGCGGAAGAAGTGACAGAAAACAATATCGCAGAACTCACAAGCGGAACAGACGGTATCATTGTGCCGGGCGGATTCGGAGACCGCGGTGTTGAAGGCAAAATCGTCGCGACAAAATACGCGCGCGAAAATAACATTCCGTTCTTGGGCATTTGCTTGGGCATGCAGGTGGCGTCTATTGAATACGCACGAAACGTATTGGGCTTAAAAGGCGCCCACTCAGCGGAAATTGATCCGTCAACTCAATACCCGATCATTGATCTTCTTCCTGAACAAAAGGATGTTGAGGATCTCGGAGGAACGCTTCGTCTCGGCCTTTACCCTTGTAAGCTTGAAGAAGGCACGAAAGCCTTTGAAGTGTATCAGGATGAAGTGGTGTACGAGCGCCACCGCCACCGCTATGAGTTTAACAATGAATTCAGACAGCAAATGGAAGAGCAAGGCTTCGTATTCTCAGGCACAAGCCCTGATGGACGCCTTGTTGAAATCATCGAGCTGAAAGACCACCCTTGGTTCGTGGCTTCTCAGTTCCACCCAGAGTTCAAGTCAAGACCGACAAGACCTCAGCCTCTATTCAAAGGCTTTATCGGAGCGTCTGTCGAAGCTGCAAATCAGAAGTAATAAAAAAGACTTGCCGTTTGTCAAAAGCGGGCAAGTCTTTTTTATTTGTTTCCGGCAAGTTCCAGCATGTACAATAAGATATTATGCATACTCTTGCAGAATTTCTTTTAGTGTAAACGATAAAGCGTGATAGACATACAGTGCAGTCATTAAAGAGGGAAACCCGTAACGGGTGCCGTCTTCATCAGGAACAAGCGGCATTTTTAATTTAGAATCAATATGCACATCACAATACTGTTCTATTCCAGCACTGTCTTTGGCTGCGGGCGATACGCATACGACTCCCGCACCTTTTTCATAAAGCTCTTTTGCGAGCGCCTGTTCTTCGGCTGTGTCCGTCCCTGAGCAAAACATCAGCACCCTGTCGCTTTCTGTCACTTCCTCAGCGCTTTCTGGAAAGGCTTTGACAGATGGGAAGGGTTCTTTGCTTTCGGTGGCCTCATAAAAGACGCCCTGAAGCTCATTCGCTCCGTATAAATAAATGGAATGCCCGCTGATCACCGCTTGAGCAAGCAGCCGCGCCCCATCTTCAATCGCGTCAGATTCCTTATCCTGAATGCGGGAAAAAATACCTGTTAACTGCGTCGTGAATATTTTCAACATAAGTGAATCCTCCTTTATAACGTACAATATCAGTATACAACAAAAGAGAAAATGCTCAGAAAATGTCGTAAAGTAGACTATTATAATTAAAGGAAATAGGAAAATCAAACAGAATACATACAATACTGCTTACTTTTGACGAAAATCATAATATTGGGGTGTAAAATGATGAATGAAAAAATTTTAATCGTTGATGATCAATACGGCATTCGTATTTTGCTAAATGAAGTGTTCAATAAAGAAGGCTACCAGACGTTTCAGGCTGCGAACGGCCTGCAGGCGCTTGACATTGTGACAAAAGAACGGCCCGACCTTGTGCTTTTGGACATGAAAATTCCCGGCATGGACGGAATCGAAATCTTAAAACGGATGAAGGTCATTGACGAAAACATCCGGGTCATTATCATGACGGCATACGGAGAGCTCGACATGATCCAAGAATCGAAGGAATTGGGCGCTCTGACGCACTTTGCCAAGCCGTTTGACATCGACGAAATCAGAGACGCCGTCAAAAAATATCTGCCCCTGAAGTCTAACTGACAAAAAGAAGAAACAAATGAATCATGTCATTATGTTGCCGATTTGTCGAAAAGTTGGTATCCTAGTTATGGAGAAAAAGCGATCTGAGTATTTACATATGACAGCAATATATGGGTCATGCTAGGGTGGAAAGCTTTTTTCGCTAGAAGACAATCAGGCTACATAAGGAGGACATTCGACATGCCTTTAGTTTCTATGACGGAAATGTTGAATACAGCTAAAGAAAAAGGGTACGCTGTAGGACAATTTAACTTAAACAACCTTGAGTTTACTCAAGCGATTTTACAAGCAGCTGAAGAAGAAAAATCTCCAGTGATCCTTGGTGTTTCCGAAGGTGCGGGACGCTACATGGGCGGCTTCAAAACAGTCGTTGCTATGGTAAAAGCACTTATGGAAGAGTACAAAGTGACAGTTCCTGTTGCGATTCACTTAGACCACGGTTCAAGCTTTGAATCTTGTGCGAAAGCGATTCATGCAGGTTTCACATCTGTAATGATCGACGCTTCTCACCATCCATTTGAAGAAAACGTAGCAACAACTGCTAAAGTTGTTGAGCTTGCTCATTTCCACGGAGTATCTGTAGAAGCTGAGCTTGGAACAGTAGGCGGACAAGAAGATGACGTTATCGCTGAAGGCGTAATCTACGCTGATCCTAAAGAGTGCCAAGAGCTTGTTGAGCGCACTGGCATCGACTGCCTTGCACCTGCATTAGGTTCTGTTCACGGCCCTTACAAAGGTGAGCCAAACCTTGGCTTCAAAGAAATGGAAGAGATCGGAAAATCAACTGGTCTTCCGCTAGTTCTTCACGGCGGTACTGGAATTCCGACTGCTGACATCAAAAAATCAATTTCACTTGGTACAGCTAAAATCAACGTGAATACTGAAAACCAAATTTCTTCTGCAAAAGCTGTTCGCGAAACATTGGCAGCTAAGCCTGACGAGTACGATCCACGTAAATACCTTGGACCAGCTCGTGAAGCGATCAAAGAAACAGTTATCGGTAAAATGCGTGAATTTGGTTCTTCAAACCAAGCTTAATTCAATTGGAACTTTTTATAGCCGCCTGACAGCTTGACAGGCGGTTTTCCGTCTATCTTTAGAAAGCGCAATCATATTCGCAGTTCAGAAAATTTCTTAATCAGGGAGGCTTTTTGAAAATGTTATTCTTTGTTGATACAGCCAATATCGATGAAATTAGAGAAGCGAATGAATTAGGAATTCTCGCCGGTGTAACGACGAATCCTAGTTTAGTAGCAAAGGAAGCTAACGTATCATTCCACGACCGTCTTCGCGAGATCACAGACGTCGTGAAAGGGTCTGTAAGCGCAGAGGTTATTTCTTTGAAAGCTGAGGAAATGATCGAGGAAGGAAAAGAACTGGCGAAGATCGCTCCGAACATTACGGTTAAAATCCCAATGACGTCTGACGGTTTAAAAGCGGTAAGAGCACTTACTGACTTAGGCATCAAAACAAACGTTACATTGATCTTCAATGCCAACCAGGCGCTTCTTGCTGCCAGAGCGGGGGCAACATATGTATCTCCATTCCTGGGACGTTTAGATGACATCGGCCACAACGGGCTTGACCTGATTTCAGAAGTTAAACAGATTTTTGACATTCACGGCCTTGACACGCAAATCATTGCAGCGTCAATCCGCCATCCGCAGCACGTGACAGAAGCTGCTCTTAGAGGGGCTCATATCGGCACAATGCCGCTGAAAGTCATTCATGCGCTCACTAAACACCCGTTAACAGACAAAGGAATCGAACAATTCCTGGCAGACTGGAACAAATAATGAAAGGGGCGGCAAACAGCTTTATGCCTGTTTGCCGCGGCCTTTGTATTTCACCGACCTGATACAGCGGATCTTCAGATGCTGACGCCGCTTTACAGAGAAGGAATCATTGGGCTGCAGAAGCTGATATCGGAATGAAGGGTATGCGTACTGCTTTTGCCGGATGACGACGATGTCTCTCGAGCCGGCGGGTCTCTGTGCATCTTTTGAAACCTGTACCCCCCAAAGCTTCGCTATTTTCTTCCTGATATTTTACAATGTGTTGTATTCTTTCTCTTCGAATTGGCTAGATTTTGGACATGAGCTTTATTTGCAGAGACAGAATAAAATGACATTTTATTTAGCTCCGCAGCTATCTTCTTATGGAAGGAGACTATCATGGAAAAGTTGAATATTGCCGGCGGTGACTCGTTAAACGGTACAGTACATATCAGCGGCGCTAAAAACAGCGCTGTTGCGTTAATACCTGCAACCATTTTGGCAAATTCCGAGGTGACAATTGAAGGGCTTCCAGAGATTTCAGATATTGAAACGCTGCGTGACCTGTTAAAGGAAATTGGCGGCAACGTGCATTTTGAGAATGGGGAAATGGTTGTTGACCCTACGTCGATGATCAGCATGCCGCTTCCTAACGGGAAAGTAAAAAAGCTTCGCGCGTCATATTATTTAATGGGGGCGATGCTCGGCCGCTTCAAGCAGGCGGTCATTGGATTGCCTGGCGGCTGTCACTTAGGGCCCCGTCCGATTGATCAGCATATCAAAGGCTTTGAAGCACTCGGAGCTGAAGTAACCAATGAACAAGGCGCCATTTATTTGCGAGCTGAAAGGCTGAGAGGCGCACGGATTTATTTAGATGTCGTAAGCGTTGGGGCAACGATTAACATTATGCTCGCCGCTGTTTTGGCAGAAGGGAAAACGATCATCGAAAACGCTGCCAAGGAGCCTGAGATCATTGACGTCGCGACATTGCTTACCAGCATGGGCGCCAAAATCAAAGGTGCGGGCACCAATGTGATTCGAATCGACGGCGTGAAGGAACTGCACGGCTGCAAGCATACGATCATTCCGGACAGAATTGAAGCCGGGACATTTATGATTGCAGGGGCTGCAATGGGCAAGGAAGTCATTATCGATAACGTCATCCCCACTCATCTTGAGTCGTTAACGGCAAAGCTGAGAGAAATGGGCTATCATATCGAAACAAGCGACGATCAGCTCCTCATTGTCGGCGGGCAGAAGAACTTAAAGCCGGTTGACGTCAAAACCCTCGTATACCCGGGGTTTCCGACTGATTTACAGCAGCCGATGACGGCGCTCCTGACAAGGGCGAAAGGGACGAGTGTCGTCACAGACACCATCTACTCGGCAAGATTCAAACACATTGATGAGCTGAGACGAATGGGTGCCAATATGAAAGTAGAAGGCAGATCTGCCATCATCACAGGTCCTGTCGAGCTTCAAGGCGCAAAAGTGAAGGCGAGTGATCTGCGTGCCGGAGCCTGCTTGGTGGTAGCCGGACTGATGGCTGATGGCGTCACGGAAATTACGGGACTGGAGCATATTGACCGCGGATACAGCAGCCTTGAGAAGAAGCTTGAGGGGCTTGGAGCGACAATTTGGCGGGAAAGAATGACTGACGAAGAAATAGAACAGCTTCAAAATTCATAATGGTTTCTTGTGAGAGGAGATCGTGTTGAAATGGAAAGAAGTTTATCAATGGAATTGGTACGTGTGACCGAAGCTGCGGCATTGGCATCAGCAAGATGGATGGGCCGGGGGAAAAAAGATGAGGCTGATGAAGCGGCAACAAGTGCAATGAGAGACGTTTTTGATACAGTGCCGATGAAAGGGACCGTTGTAATCGGTGAAGGGGAAATGGACGAAGCGCCGATGCTGTATATCGGGGAAAAACTCGGAAACGGGTACGGCCCTCGCGTTGATGTCGCAGTTGACCCTCTTGAAGGCACAAACATCTTAGCAAGCGGCGGCTGGAACGCGCTGACGGTGATCGCGGTCGCAGACCATGGCACGCTTCTGAATGCTCCTGACATGTATATGCAAAAAATCGCAGTCGGTCCGGAAGCGGTGGGCTGCATTGACATCGAAGCACCTGTCATTGACAACCTTAAAGCGGTGGCAAAAGCGAAAAACAAGGACGTTGAGGACGTCGTTGCCACAATTTTAAACCGTGAAAGACACGCAAAAATCATTTCCGAGCTTCGTGAGGCCGGCGCCAGAATCAAATTGATCAATGACGGCGATGTCGCAGGCGCCATCAACACGGCTTTCGACCACACGGGCGTTGATATCCTGTTCGGATCAGGCGGCGCTCCTGAGGGTGTGCTTTCCGCTGTTGCCCTGAAAGCACTCGGCGGAGAAATCATTGGTAAACTTCTTCCGCAAAGCGAAGAAGAAATCACTCGCTGTCACAAAATGGGCCTTGATTTAAGCAAAGTCCTTCGCATGGAAGACCTTGTGAAGGGGGATGACGCGATTTTTGCAGCTACAGGGGTTACTGACGGCGAGCTGTTAAAAGGAGTTCAATTCAAAGGCTCTGTCGGTACAACTGAAAGCTTAGTTATCCGTGCAAAATCGGGCACTGTTCGTTTCGTTGACGGCAGACACAGCTTGAAAAAGAAACCAAATCTTGTAATCCGTCCATAACAAACAGAAAAAGCGGGTGTGAGCCCGCTTTAACTTTTGCAGAAAAGCGTCAACTCTATCAATTCCGTGTCAAAACCTTATTTCAGTTGAATAATTTTTTGAAATAAGGTAAAAATAAAGAGTGCTGCGAATTTTACTGCGTAATACCTTCTTTTAAGCACTAGGAAAGTTTCAATTTCTACCGCATACAGACGATATAAGTATTGATCTTCTCATGTTTTTGTCCTCGCTTCCTTCAAAACTCATTAAGACAATCCTTTTAACAAAAGCGCCGATCATGGGTGGAAGTGTTACCGATAGAAGTTCCTTTATGTTAAAAAAAGAATGTGCTTTGGCGGATGTTGTGCAAAAGCAGCAGATGACATGTTCAGAGTAAGATATTGACTATGAAAAGCGTGGTGTTTTTATGAAAGACGTATCTATTTCCTCTTTGGAAAATATGAAATTGAAAGAGCTTTATGAACTTGCAAGACATTATAAAATCTCCTATTACAGCAAACTGACAAAAAAAGAACTCATTTTCGCCATTCTGAAAGCGAATGCAGAACAGGAAGATCTGCTGTTTATGGAAGGCGTTCTCGAGATCATCCAGTCTGAAGGTTTCGGATTCCTGAGACCGATCAACTACTCTCCAAGCTCAGAAGACATTTACATCTCAGCTTCACAAATCCGCCGTTTCGATTTGCGGAACGGAGACAAAGTATCTGGCAAGGTTCGCCCGCCAAAAGAAAATGAGCGTTACTATGGACTTTTGCACGTTGAAGCAGTAAATGGGGATGATCCCGAATCTGCAAAAGAGCGTGTGCATTTCCCGGCTCTTACGCCACTTTACCCGGATCGTCAAATGGTGCTTGAAACAAAGCCGAACTTCTTGTCTACAAGAATTATGGACATGATGGCGCCGGTTGGATTTGGGCAGCGCGGATTGATTGTTGCGCCGCCGAAAGCCGGAAAAACGATGCTGCTGAAGGAAATTGCCAACAGCATTACAGCGAACCAGCCTGAAGCAGAGCTGATCGTGCTTTTAATTGACGAAAGACCTGAGGAAGTAACCGATATCGAGCGCTCTGTAGCTGGGGATGTCGTCAGCTCAACGTTTGATGAAGTGCCGGAAAACCATATCAAAGTGGCCGAGCTTGTGCTTGAACGTGCGATGCGTCTCGTGGAACACAAAAAAGACGTCATTATCCTGATGGACAGCATCACACGGCTTGCCCGCGCCTACAACTTAGTGATTCCGCCAAGCGGAAGAACGCTTTCCGGGGGGATTGATCCAGCGGCGTTCCACCGTCCGAAACGCTTCTTCGGGGCTGCGAGAAATATCGAAGAGGGCGGCAGCTTAACCATCCTTGCTACGGCTCTGGTCGATACAGGTTCACGTATGGATGATGTCATTTATGAAGAATTCAAGGGAACAGGCAACATGGAGCTCCATCTTGACCGCTCTCTTGCCGAGCGCCGCATCTTCCCTGCCATCGATATCCGCCGTTCAGGAACGCGCAAAGAAGAGCTGCTTGTGCCTAAAGAGCATCTTGATCGTTTATGGTCTATCCGCAAAACGATGTCTGATTCACCTGATTTCGCAGAAAAGTTCATGAGAAAAATGAAAAAAACCAAAACAAACCAGGAATTTTTCGATATTCTCAATCAAGAATGGAAACAGGCAAATCTATCATCTGCTAGAAGGTAAATTGTATTTGCAAAAGAAGTAAATCACTGATATAATTTTCTCATATGCGTTTCGGACAAATGCTCCGAAATAATAACTCTGTTTCCACACGGGATTCAGGGCGGAAGGAGATGGATACAATGAAAGCAGGAATTCATCCTAATTTCAAAAAAGCAACAGTTAAATGCGCTTGCGGAAATGAATTTGAAACAGGCTCAGTAAAAGAAGAGGTACGCGTTGAGATTTGCTCTGAATGCCACCCATTCTACACTGGCCGTCAAAAATTCGCTTCTGCTGATGGTCGTGTTGATCGCTTTAACAAAAAATACGGTCTTAAGTAATAATAGATTTCTCAACAGGCAAGCAGCAGTCTTGCCTGTTTTTTATATTGTCTAAAACACAGCTGGCAGAGAGAGGGGAGCGAAGCCTATGTACATAATGAAACAAAGCGGGTGGCTTGAGCTGATTTGCGGCAGCATGTTCTCGGGGAAATCTGAAGAGCTGATCAGAAGAGTGAAGAGAGCGACTTACGCCAAGCAGGAAGTCAGGGTATTTAAGCCTGTAATTGATAACCGATACAGCGAAGCTGCTGTTGTCTCCCATAATGGAACATCGATGACGAGCTATGCCATTTCGTCTGCTGCGGACATTTGGGATCACATCAGTGAAAGTACAGATGTGGTTGCGGTTGATGAAGTGCAGTTTTTTGATCAGGAAATTGTTGAGGTTTTATCATCTCTTGCCGATAAAGGCTACCGTGTGATAGCAGCAGGCCTTGATATGGATTTTAGGGGAGAGCCGTTCGGTGTCGTCCCGAATATCATGGCGATTGCGGAAAGTGTGACAAAGCTGCAAGCCGTCTGTTCTGTTTGCGGATCACCGGCGAGCAGAACACAGCGCCTCATTGACGGCAAACCTGCTTCTTACGATGATCCGGTCATTTTGGTTGGTGCATCTGAATCATATGAAGCAAGATGCAGACATCATCACGAAGTCCCAGGAAAATCTAAAAAATAGTCCAAAACATGGGTATAAAGATAGAATGCACCGGCTAAAAACACCGGTGTTTTTTTTATATTCTGATAATATTCAATTAAAAAATTTAAATAAGTATATTAAAAAATTAAGTAATTTTCTTCCCTTGAATTTTGATTTTGACAGGCATACAATAGCTTACGTAATGTAAATAGTTTTGAGACATTGTTCGAATAATTGTCACAAAGTCGCATAAAGATCATGATCGGTCATATTTTAGATGGGTTATTACTTAACTTGGTTAACTATTTCAAGAAAGAAGGAGATTTGCTTGAATAACATAAAAAAAACGAAAGAAGGCCACTTAGAAACAACTCTTAGAGGAAAAGAAGTTTTATCTATTCCTACTTTAAATAAAGGCGTTGCTTTTTCACTAGAAGAAAGACAAGAACTCGGCTTAGAAGGGCTTCTGCCGCCAACTGTACTTTCTCTTGATCAACAAGCACAACGCGCGTACGAGCAATTCCAAGCGCAGCCTGACCGCCTTCGTCAAAATGTTTACTTAAGTGATCTTGCAAACCGTAACGAAGTTCTTTTCTATAAATTGCTGAAAAACCATCTTCGCGAAATGCTTCCTGTTGTGTACACGCCAACAGTTGGTGAAGCGATTCAGGAATACAGCCATGAATATAGAAGACCTCAAGGAATCTACTTGTCAATCGACAACATTGACGGTATTGAAAAAGCGTTTGAAAACCTTCATGCGACAGCAGGCGATATTGATCTTATCGTTGCTACTGATTCCGAAAGCATTCTCGGTATCGGTGACTGGGGTGTAGGCGGTATTAATATCGCAATCGGTAAATTGGCTGTTTACACTGCTGCAGCTGGTATTGATCCTAGCCGTGTTATCCCGGTTGTGCTTGATGTCGGTACGAACAACGAAAAACTTCTAAACGATCCTTTATATATTGGTAACAAGCATGAACGTGTTCAAGGTGAACGCTACGAAGCTTTCATTGACGCTTATGTAAAAGCTGCATTGAAATTCTTCCCTAAAGCGCTTCTTCACTGGGAAGACCTTGGCAACAAAAATGCACGCAACATCATGAAAAAATACAATCATGAAATCCTGACATTTAATGATGATATTCAAGGTACTGGCGCGATTACACTTGCAGGTGTGCTTGCCGCTATGAAGAAAACCGGCGCTTCTATTAAAGATCAGCGTGTTGTTATCTTCGGTGCTGGTTCTGCTGGTATCGGTATTGCTGACCAAATCCGTGACACAATGGTGCTTGCCGGATTATCTGAAGAAGAAGCTAACAAACGTTTCTACACACTTGATTACAGAGGCTTGCTGACTGAAGACATCGAAGGCATCCTTGATTTCCAAAAACCTTACCTTCGCAATGCGGATGAAGTGAAAGACTGGAAGCGCGATGAAAAAGGTCAAATTCCATTCGATGAAGTGGTTCGTCAAGCGAAACCAACGATCTTGATTGGTACTTCTGGGGTTTCAGGTGCATTCACAGAGGAAATTGTAAAAGAAATGGCATCTCACGTAGACCGTCCGGTTATCATGCCGATGTCTAACCCGACTCACCTTGCTGAAGCTGTTCCTGAAGATCTGTTCAAATGGACTGACGGAAAAGTGCTTATTGCAACAGGAAGCCCATTTGACAATGTAGAATACAACGGTGTTTCTTATGAAATCGGACAATCTAACAACGCATTCGCGTTCCCTGGTCTTGGACTTGGTTCAATTGTAGCTGAAGCGCGTATCATTACACCTGCTATGTTTGCTGCAACTGCTGATGCGATTGCTGAAATGGTTGATCTTGAAACACCTGGAGCAGGATTGCTTCCAAGCATTGATAAGCTTCAAGAGGTTTCTATCCAAGTTGCGATTGCCGTTGCTGAAGCAGCAATTAAAGATGGCGTGGCAAATCGTCAGCCTGAAGATGTGAAACAAGCGGTACTTGATGCAATGTGGACACCTGAATACAAAAAAGTCATCGCGAAATAATTAGCGAGTAAATTTTTCTGTCCGAGGGAAAGCTTTTTGTAAAGCTAAAGTATACGGACATAGGATTTGGAGGAGAATATTTTGAGCATCTTAGATATCTTAATCCTCCTGGCGCCGATCTTCTTTGTTATCGTGCTGGGTTGGTTTGCAGGACATTTTGGAAGTTATGATGCCAAGTCGGCAAAAGGGGTAAGTACGTTAGTAACGAAATACGCACTTCCAGCTCACTTTATCGCTGGTATTTTGACAACTTCCAGAAGTGAATTTTTATCACAAGTACCTTTAATGATTTCTTTAATTATTGGGATTGTTGGTTTCTATATCATCATTCTTTTGGTTTGCAGATTTATTTTCAAGTATGATTTAACGAACTCATCTGTATTTTCTTTGAACTCTGCACAGCCGACATTCGCATTTATGGGTATCCCGGTATTGGGAAGCTTATTCGGAGCGAATGAAGTTGCGATTCCGATCGCGGTCACAGGTATCGTGGTTAACGCGATTCTTGATCCGCTCGCGATCATTATCGCTACTGTTGGTGAGTCTTCTAAGAAAAACGAAGAGAGTGGCGACAGCTTCTGGAAGATGACAGGAAAATCAATCCTGCATGGTCTTTGTGAGCCGCTTGCAGCTGCTCCGTTAATCAGTATGATCTTAGTGCTGGTTTTCAATTTCACTCTTCCTGAGCTGGGTGTTAAAATGCTTGATCAGCTTGGAAGCACAACATCTGGTGTTGCTCTCTTTGCTGTCGGTGTTACCGTTGGTATTCGTAAAATTAAACTCAGTATGCCGGCTATCGGTATTGCGTTACTAAAAGTTGCGGTTCAGCCTGCGTTAATGTTCTTGATTGCTCTTGCTATCGGACTTCCGGCTGACCAAACAACAAAAGCAATTCTTCTTGTTGCATTCCCTGGTTCTGCCGTTGCAGCCATGATTGCGACTCGTTTCGAGAAACAAGAAGAAGAAACTGCAACTGCGTTTGTGGTCAGTGCGATTCTGTCATTGATTTCACTTCCAATCATTATCGCGCTTACTGCGTAACAAAAAAAGCTCCCTTTACGGGAGCTTTTTGCTTTAGGTTTGAAATTTGAACAGTGACAGCAGCGGTTTTTTTCTTGTTTTGGTTTTTTCAGAAGCAGCAGCAGTCTCGGGGATCGGCTGAGCGGTGAATTCTTTCATTTGTGAGGTCAGTGATTGCAGATCTGCAAGAATATCATCGATTTCTCTGCGGTGCTGAAGCAGCTGGTAAGATACACCTTCATCGGCTTTTTGTTTCAGCTGGCGTTCCAGTTCCGACATCCTTGCCATCAATTCGCTTTCGTCCTGCCTTTGCTGTAAAAGGGTGTCCAGCTTTTGTTCAAGCTGCTCGATTCTTCGTTCTGTGTCGCTACTTGTTTTTTGGACAAGGAAGCCTGTGCGCTTTTTAGCGCTTTTCGGCAGATGAATATCCTGAATCGCCGTGCCTTCAGAGATTTGTTTTTGAACGGATTTTAGAACCTTCACGTCTTCTGCCGTGAACGAATAGTGTCCGAGCTCATTGCGTTCGGCCGGAAGATTCAGCTGCTTCACCCACCGCTGCACCGTTTTTGCGGAGACGCCGAGTTCACTTGCTACCATATTTGTATTCATGATCCCATACCTCCTTTTAAGCTAGGTATTCGACCATAGAATGCGGTTCCCTTCCCGTTAGACAAAACAAGAAAAGATTCGGCAAAGAAAGTGGGTATCTCCTTTTTTTCTTCAAAAACTGTTATTGTTCATACAGTTCTAATGGAAGCTGGTCAGGATCAAAAAAGAAGGTGAAACGCTTGCCGGTCAGCGGATCTGTTCTGATTGGCTCTGTTTCGATTCCTTTTTCATGAAGCTCCTGAACCGCCTTATCCAAGCTGACGACTGTAAAGGCGAGGTGACGCAGGCCTGCGGCTTCAGGCCGGGTTTGTCGTTCGGGCGGATCGGGAAACGAGAACAGCTCAATGACATACGAGCCGTTAAGCGACAAATCAAGCTTATAGGAGCCGCGCTCTTCGCGGTACGTTTCTTGAATCACCTGAAAACCAAGCTTATGTACGTAGAAAGCTTTCGACTTTTCGTAATCTGAACATATGATTGCAATATGATGTATGGATTTCAGCAACATCATCCCTCCTCGAATTCCAGTATAGCAGAGGGAGCTTTTCCAGATGGGATTGAAATGCTTTTGACTGGGGTTAATCACTATACTATAATGAGAATGTTACGCACAGGAAAACAGAGGTGAAGACCGTGTTAGACCGTTTAAAATCAATTGAAGAACGATACGAGAAATTAAATGAGCTTTTGAGCGATCCAGAAGTAGTCAACGATCCGAAAAAGCTAAGAGAATATTCAAAAGAGCAATCTGATATACAAGAAACAGTTGACGTATATAGACAATACAGAGATGCGTCAGAACAGCTGGCTGATGCAAAAGCGATGCTTGAAGAGAAGCTGGATGCTGAGATGCGCGACATGGTGAAGGAAGAGATTTCTGAACTTCAGAAGGAAACGGAAACACTGTCCGAACGCCTGAAGGTGCTCCTGATCCCGAAAGATCCTAATGACGACAAAAACGTTATTATGGAGATCCGCGGGGCTGCGGGAGGCGAGGAAGCCGCTTTATTCGCGGGCAACCTGTACAGAATGTATTCCCGTTATGCTGAGCTTCAAGGCTGGAAAACAGAGGTCATGGAAGCGAATGTAACCGGAACGGGCGGCTACAAAGAGATCATCTTTATGATTACGGGAAGCGGCGCGTATTCTAAACTCAAATATGAAAACGGCGCCCACCGCGTGCAGCGTGTTCCGGAAACAGAATCAGGCGGCCGTATCCATACATCCACTGCAACAGTAGCATGTCTTCCTGAGGCAGAAGAGGTAGAGGTTGACATTCATGAGAAGGATATCCGTGTCGATACGTTTGCTTCAAGCGGACCGGGCGGACAAAGCGTTAACACAACAATGTCTGCGGTTCGTCTGACTCACTTGCCGACAGGTGTTGTTGTATCATGCCAGGACGAAAAATCTCAAATTAAGAACAAAGAAAAAGCAATGAAGGTTCTCCGTGCCAGAATCTATGATAAATTTCAGCAGGAAGCCCAGGCTGAATATGATCAAACACGGAAATCAGCAGTCGGATCTGGTGACCGCTCTGAACGTATCCGCACATACAACTTCCCGCAAAACCGTGTGACGGATCACAGAATCGGTTTGACGATTCAAAAGCTTGATCAGATTCTTGAAGGAAAACTTGACGAAGTGGTTGAAGCGCTGATTGTTGAAGATCAGGCAAGCAAGCTTCAGCAGTCGGAAGGTTAAGATGAAGACGATATTCGAAGCCCTGAAATGGGCTTCTTCTTATTTAACCGAAGCGGGAAGAGAAGAAAATGCGGCCGAGCTCCTATTGCTTTATGATACCGGAATGGAGAGAAGCAAGCTGCTCGCAAGCTTACAGGAACCGATTGGTGAAGACGAACTGTATCGCTTTAAGCGTCACGTTGAGATGCATAAAGAGGGCGTGCCGGTTCAATACATTATAGGAAAAGAGTTTTTTTATGGACGGGAATTTATGGTGAATGATGATGTGCTGATCCCGCGGCCGGAAACTGAAGAAGTTGTCTTTCATTTGCTTGAAAAATATCGGAGTGTTTTTTCTGAAGACGGCAAGCTCGAAGTTGTTGACGTTGGTACAGGGAGCGGTGCAATAGCCGTCACGCTTGCGCTTGAAAACCAAAGCTTTTCTGTGTCGGCGGTCGATATTTCGAAAGAGGCGCTGCAAGTCGCCTCTGCCAATGCAGAAAAACTCGGAGCGAATGTGCGCTTTTATCAGGGCGATCTGCTTGAGCCTTTTATTAAGGCGGGAAAAAAAGCGGATATCATTGTCTCAAACCCGCCATATATTTCAGAGGAAGAAATGGCTGATTTATCGGAAATTGTCCGTTTTCATGAGCCGCTGCACGCACTCACCGATGGCGGAGACGGGCTGAAATTTTATAAGCGGTTTATGGAAGACATTCCGCTTGTTATGAAGGATAAAGTATTTGTCGTTTTTGAAATCGGCTGGAAACAGGGAGCGGCGGTCAAAGACCTGATCCTCAAGGCGTTTAAGGGGGCGGAAGTGGAAGTGCTGAAAGATATTAATGGAAAAGACAGAACCATATGCGCTCTGATTCATAAAAATAAATAAGCAGCTTGCTGGCGAGTGAATGGATCAAGCTGTTTAACACCAGCAAAGGGGATGTAAACATGAAAAAGGCCCTGACAGCAGGAATCCTGCTCATTGCGATTGAGAGCATGATTGGCACCATTTTTCCGCAGGCTCTTTCATATGAAGCGATTTTTGGCGTTGCGTCTCTCGTTTTAGTGGGGCTCGCGATCATTACATCGGGTTTGGCTGTAAGCGGAAGCGATCAGCGGGCAAACTACCATTCAGAAACCAAAGAAGGCCGTACATCTCGCATGAAAATGGCGGCCGCTTTCTTTGTTGCGGCGATACCTTCCATTCTATGTTATTTACTGACGATTTTGTTTTAATAAAAAAGGAAGCCTCTTAGGCTTCCTTTTTTTGCAGTAAAACAGAATCCCATATCCAATAGATAAGAGCTGTTAATACAGCGAAAAGATAAAAGGCTGTATTTTGAAACAGAGATTGTCCCGAAGGCTGAAGCACGCCGAAAATGATCGCGTTGGCAATAAAAGCAGCGGCAAGGTAATACAGCAGATACAAAGGGCTGAAACGTTTCGGCTTTTTATTCATCATGATTTGAAGCGGCAGTGCGAAGATCAAATAAGGAAACAGAAAATAAAATGCCATTGTGATGAGAGCGGCAATGATAAATGAATGAATATAAATTACTGAATAAAGAACGGACATCGTGAATGCTGATAACAGCACTGTATAATTGTATTTCATCTTAAACCTCCTAAAACACTATCGTACCATAAATAAGATTAACAGCTTGCTAGATTTTTTTCACCCTGCACGTTTATCCCAGGCTCTCCTTGTCCATAATAGGGCTAGAAACAAAGCACGGAGAGGAACGGTGGGGACCGATGAAAAAAACAGTAATCATTTGTATATATATCTTTCTTTTATTATCCGGAGTGCTCGTAGGGCTGGCAAAAGAAGAGACGGCACAAAAATCGGAAAATCAGCCGGTGGTCATACCTGATCAGGCGATTCGTTTGAGAATACTGGCAAACAGCGATAGTGATCAAGACCAGCAATTAAAACGTCATATAAGAGACGCGGTGAATAAAGAAATCACAACTTGGGTAAAGGATATTACTTCTATTGAAGAAGCGCGTCGCGTGATTCGTTCAAAGCTGCCTGAAATCAAAGCAATTGCAAAGGAAACAATGGAGAAAGAAGGAGCGAATCAGTCGATATCCGTTGATTTTGACAAAATCTCGTTTCCGACAAAGCTTTACGGCAACATGGTATATCCCGCTGGTGAGTATGAAGCGATTTTGATTACGCTTGGAAACGGAGACGGCGCCAACTGGTGGTGTGTGCTGTTCCCGCCCCTCTGCTTTCTTGATTTTTCTAACGGGGAAGCCGTCAAAGAACAAGAAGATAAAGAAGCCTCAAAAAAGCAGACTGAAAAAGTGCTTGAGGACGTAACCGCTAAAGCGGAAAAAGCCAAAAAAGAAGAGAACGAAGAAAAAGAAGACGGCACAGAAGTGAAATTCTTTTTAGTCGAATGGATTTCCGACCTTTTTTCCTAATCATCTGGTCTAAAAATAGATTTGCCTCATAGATTGGAAGAAAGAACGCAAAAACGGGGTGAACGGATGTTTTATCAACTGCGGGTGGCAAGGGAAAAAGACGGAGATGTGCTCGAGGCATTTTTAAAACAGGCGAAAACCAGCTATGAAGGCGTGAAAGAAGGCTTCACTCAATTTCTTATGCTGGAGGACAGTGAGAAAAACATTGCCGGATGCCTCGGTATTGAAAAAATAAGCTGTGACCAGGGGCTGCTGCGATCACTTGTCATATCGGACAAGCTTCACCAAGGCCATATCGTCACGCTTTTTCAAAGCATGGAGGTGCTGTGCGAAAAGCATCAGATCAAAACCGTGTACCTAGTAGCAAATCAGCATTCCTCTGCGGATTTTCTGACGGCCATGGGTTTTGAAAGAGCTGAGAGTGTACCGGAGGAGCTGTTTTCTTCTGATCACTTCTGTGAATCGCGGCAAACAGAAGGAGCCGTTTTGATGAAAAAAGCGTCTGGATAAGTGCAGTTTATACACATACTTATCCACTTCTTTATTAGCGTTGTCCACAATTTGTGGATAACGCTTGTTTTATTACAGGACATCTTTTATACTTTCAAAAGGATTACACGCGTAAAACAATCGTTTTATTGTTGTGAATAAGGAGTTTGGTCAGAAATGAAAACGAAAAGATGGTTTGTGGATGTAACTGACGAGTTATCCACAAATGATCCACAAATTGCACAAGCAGCCGCTTTGCTCCGAGAAAATGAGGTCGTTGCCTTTCCGACAGAAACAGTATATGGCCTAGGCGCAAACGCAAAAAATACGGATGCCGTCAAAAAAATATATGAGGCGAAAGGGCGGCCGAGCGATAATCCCCTGATTGTCCACATTGCGGATATCAGCCAGCTTGAGGATTTAACGGGCCCAGCGCCGGAAAAGGCGAAAACATTGATGAAACGGTTTTGGCCGGGAGCACTTACGCTCATTCTGCCTTGCAAACCTGATGCGCTTTCACCTCGTGTAACGGCAGGTCTTGAAACGGTTGCCATTAGAATGCCGGATCATCCGCTTGCCCTTGCATTGATTCGCGAATCGGGACTGCCGATTGCAGCACCGAGCGCCAATCTATCAGGCAAGCCAAGTCCCACAAAAGCGGAGCATGTGGCTCACGACTTGGATGGCCGCATAGCCGGTATTATGGATGGAGGCCCTACCGGAATCGGGGTCGAATCAACTGTGCTTTCATGTGCGGACGACATCCCTGTTCTCCTGCGTCCGGGCGGCATTACGAAGGAACAAATTGAGGCCGTGATCGGGCCGATCCATGTGGATAAAGGGCTCAGCGATCAAAACGAGAAGCCGATTTCTCCAGGGATGAAATATACACATTATGCGCCGACAGCGCCGCTTGCCATTTGCGAAGGCAGCCCAGAGCGCATTCAGCATCTCATTCAAGAATATCAACAGGGCGGAAGACGGGTCGGTGTCCTGACGACAGAAGAAAACGCGGGCGTTTATTCCGCTGATTATGTGAAGAGCTGCGGAAGACGGGCTCAGCTTGAGACTGTTGCGGCAGGGCTGTATGATGCTTTGCGCAGCTTTGATGAGAATAAGGTGGACTTTATTATTGCGGAATCCTTTCCGGACACAGGTGTCGGTCTCGCTATTATGAACAGGCTGATGAAAGCCGCCGGAGGAAGAGTGATTCGCTGAAAGCAGTCAGATGTTCTAACCCTTTTTGGACACGCATAGGCTAAAAAAGCGGGGCGTGTCCAAGGGGGTTATTTATGTATGTCGGATTTGTTTATAGGCGAACTGATTACATTAAGCATCATGGCGTTTGCTTTAGGGATGGATGCTTTTTCTGTCGGCCTTGGAATGGGCATGGTCAAACTTAGAAAGAAGCAGATATTCTATATTGGTTTCATCATCGGCCTCTTTCACGTCATCATGCCTCTCGCAGGGATGGCGGCCGGTAACATGCTGTCAGGGCTCCTCGGCGTGTTAGCGGTTTATATCGGTGGGGCGCTGCTTTTTGTTCTTGGGGTTCAAATGCTTATGGCCTCTTTTAAACAGTCAGAAGAACGATTCATGTCACCGGCAGGGCCGGGCTTATTGCTGTTTGCCATCGGCGTCAGCCTTGACAGCTTTTCCGTCGGCTTGAGCTTGGGGATATACGGCTCGCATCCGCTCCTCACAATTACCCTGTTCGGGCTGTTCAGCATGATGTTGACATGGCTGGGCCTGCTGGTCGGAAAACAAGTGCAGTCATGGCTTGGCACATACAGCGAAGCGCTCGGGGGCATCATATTAATCGTGTTTGGATTAAAGCTGCTTTTGCCAATTTAATATACCAATAAAAGAAACGAAGTCGCCGTTTCTTTTTTCTTCATATATAATAGAGAAAAATAAGGGGTGACTGACATGGATATTATTTTTGTCTGTACTGGAAATACGTGCCGCAGCCCAATGGCTGAGGCGCTTTTTAAATCAATTGCAGAAATGGAAGGGCTGAATGTCAATGTCCGCTCGGCAGGCGTGTTTGCTTCACCTAATGGGAAAGCGACGCCTCATGCAGTCGAAGCGCTGTTTGAAAAACACATTGCCCTTAATCATGTGTCTTCTCCATTAACTGAAGAACATATGGAGTCGGCTGATTTGGTTCTGGCTATGACCCATCAGCACAAACAGATCATTGCCAGCCAATTTGGACGTTATCGTGATAAAGTGTTTACGTTAAAAGAATATGTCACAGGCAGCCATGGTGATGTCATCGATCCGTTCGGCGGCTCAATTGACATCTATAAACAAACGCGAGATGAGCTTGAAGAGCTTCTTCGGCAGCTGGCAAAACAGCTGAAAAAAGACCGTAGATAAGTTGTCAGAAAATCTGCAAACAGGTCATTTGCAAATCCTGCGTGAAGGAGTAGAATATAGTGAAAAGCACATCATATGGTGTGAATCAAAGAGCGGACAGGCTGCGCGGTCAATAAAGCGGGCGGGCCGCATCACACACGCTGGGAGGAAAAGCAGATGAAAGTAGCCATTGCATCGGATCATGGCGGCGTTCACATTCGAAATGAAATCAAAGAGTTAATGGACGAATTGCAAATTGAATATATTGATATGGGCTGTGACTGCGGCAGCGGCTCTGTCGATTATCCGGATTATGCTTTTCCGGTGGCCGAAAAAGTGGTTAGCGGCGAAGTTGACAGAGGCATTTTAATTTGCGGGACAGGCATCGGCATGAGCATTTCCGCTAATAAAGTAAAAGGGATTCGCTGTGCGCTTGCGCACGATACCTTCAGCGCGAAGGCGACGAGGGAGCATAATGACACAAACATCCTTGCGATGGGTGAACGGGTGATCGGACCTGGTTTGGCTCGGGAAATCGCAAAAATCTGGCTGACTACTGAGTTTACCGGGGGAAGACACCAAACGCGTATTGGAAAAATCTCAGATTATGAAGAGAAAAACCTGTAGGGGTGCTGTTTAATGAATGAGTTGAAACAAACGTGGAAGACGATGCTGTCTGAGTTTCAGGACCAAGCGGAATTGAAACAAGATCAGCTCTTCGTCCTTGGATGCAGCACGAGCGAAGTGGCCGGCAGCCGGATCGGCACATCGGGCAGTGTAGATATCGCTGAAAGCATCTACAGCGGACTTGCCGAGCTTCGGGAAAAAACGGGAATCCATCTGGCGTTCCAATGCTGCGAGCATTTGAACAGAGCGCTTGTCGTCGAAGCAGAAACAGCCAAGCTGTTCAGGCTTCCAACCGTTTCTGCCGTGCCCGTTCCAAAAGCGGGCGGAGCGATGGCGTCTTATGCGTTTAAGCAGATGAAGTCTCCTGTTCTTGTTGAAACCATTCAGGCTGACGCCGGAATTGATATAGGCGATACGTTTATCGGCATGCATCTGAAGCCGGTGGCTGTCCCTGTGCGTGTCTCTCAAAACAGCCTCGGTTCAGCTCATGTGACATTGGCGCGTACACGGCCGAAACTAATCGGCGGAGTGCGGGCGGTTTATGAGTGCGAATGAAAGGACTGCATAGCCAGTCTTTTCTTTTATTTTAAGACAGTGAAATAAATTCCGAACTTTAAATTAAATTTAAGTTATTAATATTCGTTTTTACCAATAAAAATTTAGATTTTTTAAAAATAATCTTTTACATCGGCCTTAAAAACCATGTACAATAGTGATGGTAAAAACAAAGAACAGGATACGGATAGGAGAGGATCTCGCTGATGAAACATTTACCTGCGCAAGACGAACAAGTGTTTAACGCCATTAAAAATGAGCGTGAGCGCCAACAGACTAAGATCGAATTGATTGCTTCTGAGAACTTTGTAAGTGAAGCGGTTATGGAAGCACAAGGATCTGTTTTGACAAATAAGTACGCAGAAGGATATCCGGGCAAACGCTACTACGGCGGATGCGAGCACGTCGATGTCGTTGAAGATATCGCCCGTGACCGCGCGAAGGAAATCTTTGGAGCGGAGCATGTAAACGTTCAGCCTCATTCAGGCGCACAAGCAAACATGGCAGTGTACTTCACGATTTTGGAGCAAGGCGATACTGTACTTGGGATGAACCTCTCCCACGGCGGCCATTTAACACACGGAAGCCCAGTCAACTTCAGCGGTGTTCAATATAACTTTGTTGAGTACGGCGTAGATAAAGAAACTCAATATATTGATTACGATGACGTGCGTGAAAAAGCCCTCGCTCATAAACCGAAGCTTATCGTAGCAGGAGCAAGTGCGTATCCTCGTACAATCGACTTTAAGAAATTCCGTGAAATTGCTGATGAAGTCGGCGCTTACTTCATGGTGGATATGGCACATATCGCAGGACTTGTTGCGGCAGGCCTTCATCCAAACCCGGTTCCTTACGCTGATTTCGTTACAACAACAACACATAAAACACTTCGCGGTCCTCGAGGCGGTATGATCCTTTGCCGTGAAGAGTTTGGCAAGAAAATTGATAAATCGATCTTCCCTGGAATTCAAGGCGGCCCGCTGATGCACGTTATTGCCGCAAAAGCTGTTTCATTCGGTGAAGTATTGCAGGACGATTTCAAAACATATGCACAAAACGTCATTTCAAATGCGAAACGTCTGGCTGAAGCCTTAACGAAAGAGGGCATCCAGCTCGTTTCAGGCGGAACAGACAACCACCTTATCCTTGTTGATCTTCGTTCGCTCGGACTGACTGGTAAGGTTGCGGAGCATGTACTTGATGAAATCGGTATTACGTCTAACAAAAACGCGATTCCATATGATCCTGAAAAACCTTTCGTAACAAGCGGCATCCGTCTTGGGACAGCTGCTGTAACCAGCCGTGGTTTTGACGGAGACGCATTAGAAGAAGTCGGTGCTATCATTGCGCTTGCATTGAAAAACCACGAAGACGAAGGAAAACTTGAAGAAGCAAGACAGCGTGTAGCTGCTCTGACTGATAAATTTCCTTTATATAAAGAATTAGATTATTAAGATCCTAAAACCCGCTTGGGCTTATGCCCGGCGGGTTTTTTGACGATGTTCTTGAAACTCAATGTCTTTTTTTGTAGAATCAATAGAAGTGTGTAATTGTTGATGGGACAATAAAAAAGGAGCTGAAACACAGTATGGGAAAGGTTTATGTATTTGATCATCCTTTAATTCAGCACAAGCTGACATATATACGGAATGAAAATACAGGTACGAAGGATTTTAGAGAGTTAGTAGATGAAGTGGCTACACTCATGGCATTTGAAATTACCCGCGATCTTCCTCTGGAAGAAGTGGATATCAATACACCGGTTCAGGCTGCGAAATCGAAAGTCATCTCAGGGAAAAAACTCGGAGTGGTTCCTATCCTCAGAGCAGGATTGGGAATGGTTGACGGCATTTTAAAGCTGATTCCTGCGGCAAAAGTGGGACATGTCGGCCTTTACCGTGATCCAGAAACCTTAAAACCCGTGGAATACTATGTCAAGCTTCCTTCTGATGTGGAAGAGCGTGAATTCATCGTGGTTGACCCGATGCTCGCTACAGGCGGTTCCGCAGTTGAAGCCATTCACAGCCTTAAAAAACGCGGTGCGAAAAATATCCGTTTCATGTGTCTTGTAGCAGCGCCGGAGGGTGTGGAAGAATTACAGAAGCATCATTCGGACGTTGATATTTACATTGCGGCGCTAGATGAAAAATTAAATGAAAAAGGATATATTGTTCCAGGTCTCGGAGATGCGGGTGACCGCATGTTTGGAACAAAATAAAAAATGAAATCCCCAAAAGGGGGTTTCATTTTTTTATCCAGTTTTTTGCTATTCGGTGAATCTGTATACAATTATAGGTGAAAATGTGAACATTCTGTGGAGACGTAAAGTATAAAAAGTTTTTTAACTTTAAACAGATTGACACATGTTAGGGGCTATTGTATGCTAAACGAGGGTATTATGAGAAGGTTTTCATAGCTTTCATTATAGTCCTCATCCTCAATGTAAATCCTCTCAGCAAACCCGTATTATGAGGATTTATTTAAGCGAATGAAACAGCATCCCTGCAAGGCTTGCGGATGAATGATTTTTTCGAACAGGCCCGTTTTGCCGGTCAAAAAAGGTCTTCTACTAAGGGTTAACCGCTGATTTTTGCCGTATCCAAGCTATACATTATTTTTTCATCAGGAGACAGATAATTGATGGACGATCCCAAGCTTACATTTAGCAGACAACGCAAATATTTATTGTTCATTTTGGCAGTGTATGTACTGGGTTATGGTTTAACAGCGTATAAAACCGTTTTTTTAGGCCTTATTCTGGGAACTGTTTTCAGTTTGTTTAATTTTTTACTGCTCGTCAGAAGAATGAATGCTTTTGACAGAGCTGTTGAGAAAGGAAAGTCCATACGATCTCTCGGGAGCGCAGCGCGGTGGTGCAATGCGATTCTTGCTGTGGCTGTTGCCTATAAAAATCCCGAATACTTTCATATGGCAAGTACAGTTATTGGATTAATGACAATATACCCTGTCATTATGATAGATTCCTTTATCCAGCTTAAACGTTCATCAATGGAAGAGAGGTGAAAACCCTTTGAATCATGGTTACAGAACTATAGAATTTCTAGGTCTTACTTTTAATCTGACAAACATTCTGATGATTACTGTGGCGAGTGTGATTGTTTTATTGATTGCTATATTGACGACAAGAACGCTTTCGATCCGTCCCGGAAAAGCCCAGAACTTTATGGAATGGATTGTTGATTTCGTCCGCAATATTATTGGCAGTACAATGGATTTAAAAACAGGGGCTAACTTCTTGGCACTTGGTGTCACATTGCTGATGTACATATTTGTGTCGAATATGCTGGGGCTGCCGTTCTCTATTACAATCGGACATGAGCTCTGGTGGAAGTCTCCGACAGCCGATCCTGCCATTACATTAACGCTAGCCGTGATGGTTGTTGCTTTAACCCACTACTATGGTGTGAAGATGAAAGGGCTCAAGGAATATTCCAAAGACTATTTAAGACCTGTTCCATTCATGCTCCCGATGAAAATCATCGAAGAGTTTGCGAATACGCTGACTCTAGGTTTGCGGCTGTATGGTAACATCTTCGCCGGTGAGATTCTTCTCGGCCTGCTTGCGGGATTAGCAACAAGCCATTATTCGCAAAGCGTGGCTCTCGGTCTTGTCGGTACAATCGGTGCCATTCTGCCGATGCTGGCATGGCAAGCATTCAGTTTATTTATTGGTGCTATCCAGGCATTTATCTTTACAATGCTGACGATGGTGTACATGTCTCATAAAATCAGTCATGATCATTAAAACATTATATCCAAACGGATAACATTTTAAAGGAGGAACTTTTTCATGAATTTAATAGCAGCTGCGATTGCAATTGGTTTAGGCGCACTTGGTGCAGGTATTGGTAACGGTTTGATTGTTTCACGTACGGTAGAGGGGATTGCCCGTCAGCCGGAAGCAGGTAAAGAACTGAGAACTCTTATGTTCATGGGTATCGCATTAGTTGAAGCCCTTCCTATTATCGCTGTCGTTATCGCATTCTTAGCGTTCTTTGGCTAAGCATAAAAGCCTTATATGAACTAAAAATGGCGAAGATCATTCCAAGAGAACCTTCGCCATTGCTTTATGTCTGATAAGCATCCCGCCTTGCCGGCTGAAAAGAGACAAGTGCGGCTGCTGGATCAGCAAAGAAAAACCTGCAGAAGGGAGTTGCCGTAGTAGATGTCTCAATTACCACTTGAACTAGGATTGTCGTTTAACGGCGGAGATATCCTGTTCCAACTGTTAGCTATGTTAATCTTATTAGCGCTTCTGAAGAAATACGCTTTAGGGCCGCTATTAAACATAATGAAACAGCGTGAAGACCACATCGCTGGAGAAATTACGTCTGCTGAAGAAAAAAATAAAGAAGCGCAGCAGCTGATTGAAGAGCAGCGCGTTCTTTTAAAAGAAGCAAGACAAGAATCCCAAACTCTTATCGAAAACGCAAAGAAACTGGGAGAGAAGCAAAAAGAAGAGATTATTCAGGCTGCACGTGCAGAATCTGAACGTCTGAAAGAAGCAGCAAGAACTGAAATCGTGAAGGAAAAAGAACAGGCGGTTTCTGCTCTCCGTGAGCAAGTAGCGTCTCTTTCTGTCATGATTGCGTCGAAAGTGATCGAAAAAGAACTGGATGAACAAGCGCAAGAGAAATTGATCCAGGACTATCTTAAAGAGGTAGGAGAAAGCCGATGAGTGGATCAGCTGTCTCTAAACGATATGCATCAGCTCTTTTTGATATAGCCAATGAGTCCGCTCAGCTGAATCAAGTAGAAGAAGAGCTAATTGTTGTAAAACAAGTATTTCAAAATGAAAAAGCGCTTAATGATGTGTTGAACCATCCGAAGGTGCCGGCTGCGAAGAAAAAAGAGCTGATTCAAAATGCATTTGGCTCTTTGTCACAGTCCGTACTCAATACGATTTTTCTTTTGATTGACCGCCATCGTGCCGCGATTGTCCCTGAGCTCACAGATGAGTTTATCAAACTCGCAAATGTGGCCCGTCAAACAGAAGACGCAATCGTATATTCAGTGAAACCGCTGACGGATGCAGAAATGTTACCATTATCACAAGTGTTTGCAAAAAAAGCCGGAGTCGCTTCACTGAGAATCAGAAATGAAGTGCAGACGGATTTAATAGGCGGCATTAAAGTCCGCATTGGAAACCGGATTTATGACGGCAGCGTAAGCGGGAAGCTTCAGCGCATCGAACGTCAATTAGCCGGGGAAAATCGATAGAAGGGGTGAAACCTAAGTGAGCATCAAAGCTGAAGAGATTAGCACGCTGATAAAACAGCAAATACAAAATTATCAATCTGATATTGAAGTTCAAGACGTAGGTACAGTCATCCAAGTCGGTGACGGTATTGCACGTGTGCACGGCCTTGACAACTGTATGGCCGGTGAACTTGTCGAATTTTCAAACGGTGTTTTGGGTATGGCTCAAAACCTTGAAGAATCAAACGTAGGTATCGTCATCTTAGGACCTTTCAGTGAGATCCGTGAGGGAGACGAAGTAAAAAGAACAGGTCGCATCATGGAGGTTCCTGTTGGTGAAGAGTTAATCGGCCGTATTGTAAACCCGCTAGGCCAGCCGGTAGACGGACTTGGCCCGATCCTTACAAGCAAAACTCGTCCGATTGAAAGCCCTGCACCAGGCGTTATGGACCGTAAATCCGTTCATGAACCGCTTCAAACCGGTATCAAAGCGATCGATGCACTGATTCCAATCGGCCGCGGCCAGCGTGAGCTGATCATCGGTGACCGTCAAACAGGTAAAACATCTGTTGCGATCGATGCGATCCTGAACCAAAAAGACCAAGACATGATCTGCGTATATGTTGCGATCGGCCAAAAAGAATCAACAGTCCGCGGCGTAGTAGAAACATTGCGTAAACACGGCGCGCTTGATTATACAATTGTTGTAACGGCGTCTGCCTCACAGCCGGCACCGCTTCTGTACCTGGCACCGTATGCTGGGGTTACAATGGCAGAAGAATTTATGTACAGCGGCAAGCACGTTCTTGTTGTATACGATGATCTTTCTAAACAAGCGGCCGCTTACCGTGAGCTGTCCTTGCTTCTTCGCCGTCCGCCAGGCCGTGAAGCGTTCCCTGGGGATGTATTCTATCTTCATTCCCGTCTGCTTGAGCGTGCAGCAAAGCTTAGCGACGCGAAAGGCGCAGGATCAATTACAGCTCTGCCGTTCGTAGAAACACAAGCCGGAGATATCTCTGCTTATATTCCGACGAACGTCATTTCCATCACCGACGGACAGATCTTCCTGCAATCTGATTTGTTCTTCTCAGGCGTACGTCCAGCGATCAATGCCGGATTGTCTGTATCCCGCGTCGGCGGCTCAGCGCAAATCAAAGCGATGAAAAAAGTATCAGGTACTTTGCGTCTTGACCTTGCGTCATACCGTGAGCTGGAAGCATTCGCTCAATTCGGTTCTGACCTCGACCAAGCGACTCAGGCAAAACTGAACCGCGGTGCGCGTACAGTTGAAGTGCTGAAGCAGGATCTGAACAAGCCGCTTCCGGTTGAAAAGCAAGTAGCCATTCTTTATGCGCTGACAAAAGGATATCTCGATGATATTCCTGTGGCGGATATCAGACGTTTTGAAGAAGAGTACTACATGTACCTTGACCAAAACCATAAAGACCTGCTTGACGGAATTGCGAAAACAGGAAACCTTCCTGCTGATGAAGACTTCAATGCTGCAATCGAAGGCTTCAAACGCACATTTGCACCAAGCAACTAACTCGAATGCTGATGAGAGAAAAAGGTTCTCTTTTTCTCTCTTTTTACGCAGATGAAGAGAAAAGGTGGTGAAATCTTTGGCCTCATTACGCGATATTAAGTCAAGGATCACGTCAACGAAAAAAACAAGTCAGATTACAAAAGCCATGCAGATGGTATCTGCGGCTAAGCTGAATCGTGCTGAAAACAATGCAAAATCATTTGTGCCATATATGGATAAAATCCAAGAGGTTGTGTCAAACGTCGGAAGAGTTTCCGGCAACGTAAAGCATCCGATGCTTCTCAGCAGAGAAGTGAAAAAAACGGCATACCTTGTCATTACGTCTGACCGCGGTCTTGCCGGCGCTTTTAACAGTTCGGTTTTACGGAGTGCTTATCAGGCCATGCAAGAACGTCATCAGTCTAAGGATGAGTATGCGGTGATTGCCATCGGAAGAGTGGGCCGTGATTTCTTTAAGAAACGGGAGATTCCGATCATTTCCGAGTTAACAGGACTTGGGGATGAAGTAACGTTTACAGAAATTAAAGATCTTGCCCGTCAAACGATCCAAATGTTTATAGACGGTGCGTTTGATGAATTGCACCTTGTTTATAACCATTTTGTCAGCGCCATTACTCAAGAAGTAACGGAGAAAAAACTTCTGCCGTTATCTGATTTGGGCAGCGGCGGCGGAAAAAGAACGGCGTCTTATGAATTTGAACCATCTGAAGAGGAGGTTCTGGAGGTTTTGCTTCCTCAATATGCAGAAAGCTTAATCTTCGGTGCGCTTCTTGACAGTAAAGCAAGTGAGCACGCTGCAAGAATGACGGCGATGAAAAATGCGACAGACAACGCGAAGGAACTTATCGATTCACTTTCGCTTTCTTACAACCGCGCTCGCCAAGCAGCGATCACACAAGAAATTACGGAAATTGTCGGCGGAGCAGCCGCTTTAGAATAGAAAGATTTTGTCAGGAGGGATAGCGATGAAGAAAGGACGCGTTAGCCAGGTATTAGGACCGGTCGTCGACGTGCGTTTTGAAGACGGTCACTTGCCTGAAATTTATAATGCGATTAAAATTTCACAGCCAGCTGCAAGTGAAAACGAAGTAGGTATTGATTTAACGCTTGAGGTCGCTCTTCATTTAGGTGATGATACAGTCCGTACAATCGCAATGGCATCTACAGATGGTGTTCAGCGCGGTATGGAAGCTGTAGATACAGGAGCGCCAATCTCAGTACCGGTTGGTGATGTAACACTTGGACGTGTATTTAACGTTCTCGGAGAAAATATTGATTTGAATGAGCCGGTTCCTGCGGATGCGAAAAAGGATCCGATTCACAGACAGGCGCCTTCATTCGATCAGCTTTCAACAGAAGTTGAAATTCTTGAAACAGGTATTAAGGTTGTTGATTTGCTTGCTCCTTACATTAAGGGCGGTAAAATTGGATTGTTCGGTGGTGCCGGTGTAGGTAAAACCGTATTAATCCAGGAATTAATCAACAACATCGCGCAAGAGCACGGCGGTATCTCTGTATTCGCCGGCGTAGGAGAGCGTACTCGTGAAGGAAACGACCTTTTCTACGAAATGAGTGACTCTGGCGTTATCAACAAAACAGCCATGGTATTCGGACAAATGAACGAGCCGCCGGGCGCACGTATGCGTGTTGCTTTGACAGGCCTTACAATGGCTGAGCACTTCCGTGATGTACAAGGACAGGACGTACTGTTCTTCATCGATAACATTTTCCGTTTCACACAAGCGGGATCAGAGGTTTCAGCCCTTCTTGGCCGTATGCCTTCAGCGGTTGGTTATCAGCCGACGCTTGCAACTGAGATGGGTCAGCTCCAAGAGCGTATCACGTCTACGAACGTTGGATCAGTTACATCTATCCAGGCGATCTACGTGCCTGCCGATGACTACACTGACCCGGCGCCGGCGACAACGTTCGCTCACTTGGATGCGACAACAAACCTTGAGCGTAAATTAACTGAAATGGGTATTTACCCTGCGGTTGATCCGTTGGCATCTACATCACGCGCCCTTGCTCCTGAAATTGTTGGAGAAGAGCATTATGCGGTTGCGCGTGAAGTACAGTCAACGCTTCAGCGTTACAAAGAGCTTCAGGATATCATTGCGATCCTCGGTATGGATGAATTAGGCGAGGAAGACAAACTTGTCGTTCACCGCGCACGTCGTATCCAGTTCTTCCTTTCTCAGAACTTCCACGTGGCTGAACAGTTCACTGGACAAAAAGGTTCTTACGTGCCTGTAAAAGAGACGGTACAAGGCTTCAAAGAAATCTTAGCCGGTAAATACGACCATCTTCCAGAAGATGCGTTCCGTCTTGTAGGCCGTATTGAAGAAGTTGTTGAGAAAGCAAAAGAAATGGGTGTAGAAGTTTAATCTGGTCCTAGGAGGGTAAAAGCATGAAGACCGTTAAAGTCAATATCGTTACTCCCGACGGCCCAGTATACGATGCGGATATCGAAATGGTGAGTGTGAGAGCCGAAAGCGGCGATCTCGGTATTTTGCCAGGCCATATTCCAACCGTGGCTCCTCTTAAAATCGGCGCTGTCCGTCTGAAAAAAGACGGGCAGACTGAAATGGTTGCCGTCAGCGGCGGATTTGTCGAAGTCCGTCCTGATCAGGTCACCATCCTTGCCCAGGCTGCCGAGACAGCAGAAGGCATCGATAAAGAGCGCGCTGAAGCTGCACGCCAGCGGGCGCAGGAGCGTTTGAATACTCAATCAGATGATACTGACATTCGTCGGGCTGAGCTTGCATTACAGCGGGCTTTGAACAGATTGGATGTAGCAGGGAAATAAGAAAAAATCCTTCTCTTTATGAGAAGGATTTTTTTATGAACGAACAAGAGAATCAAACAGCGACAGCAGCGGGCGATCCTCTTTTTGGCGCAGGTATAAACCATCACAGGCATTCATTGTATGCCACGATTTGCGATGTCTTCTAAAGCCAAGTGTATAAGCGCCGTCTTTATAGGGATAAGGTTTTACAACCCATTCAGCATCTTCATGGCGGGCAATCACGCAATCTATAAGATAAACACTGATCATTTTCTCGAATTCTTCAATAGGAAGATTCCAATCAGCAAGCAAAAGTTCTTGTATACTTTGAAAATAGAGGTTTTCAAGCTCTTCAAGGCTTTCTCTCGTATAGGTAAGAGAAATGTTAAAAAACTGACACAATTCATTCAGTTCTTCAATCTGTGACTGTCTATAATCATAATAGAATGCAATTGCTTCCCATTCCTGATCAAAAATTGGCAGGTCCTCACCATATTGCTTTTCAGGCTGAAAAAAAGAATGATTCACATTTGCCAGCTCCTTTCCAATAAAGTATACCATGTAAAAGAATCGCACTTTAAGCGGGGATTAGCCCTAGATTTGGGTGATTATTCCGTTCTGTATAAAATGTATCATCTTTATCTGTGCTTCTTATATAATAAGAAAGGGTATGAACGCAGAGAAAGGAGTGTAATAGATGAGTGTATTGGGACAGCAGGCTGCAATCGGCATTGTCGTTCACCTGATTTTTATAGCAGTGACTTGGTGGGCGTTGCAAGCCGTCAATATAGATCCGTTAATAAAAAAAGGCAAAGTCGTGCAGGCAAGACTCCTGATGATTTTGCTGACAATCGCCATTGGAACGGCCGTTGCCAATTTCTTTTTAGATTACCTCAATTATTCACAGCAGCTTCCCTATCTATTTTAATAGGTTTTGAACATTATTATCATTAAATGGTTGGGAGAAGCGGGTTGAGGCGAATAGCTCGAGTTTTGACGAAGATTTTTACGTATGGCGCCTCTTGCCTCCGGTAAAACTGGGGATAAGGGGGAGAGATGAACATGAAGAAAAAACAAGTAAGCCACTCTATTATCATTTCCGTCATGTTAAGCTTCGTCATTGCTGTTTTCCATACCATTCATGCGAGTGAATTAACGCCGTTAGCACAGATGGCAGAGGGGATGGAACGCCAAGATGTGCTAATAGATAAGTGGACATTGCATGCAAAACAAAACATGTCACTGACCGAAAAAGAATTTTATCAAAAAGTGCAACGTTTAAAATCAGAGTATCGTCAATATGATTGGACGATTGCACAGGAAGATAAAGTCGTAAAGGCAATTGGCACATATACTGACAAAAAAAATCGCACTTCTTTTAGACTGCAGCTTGTCACAACCCTCAAAAAACACAATCCAACTTCGTATTTATTATATGAGCAAATGAGTCTAGAGACACCGGATAGCTGGAATGATACATATGAACAGTTTGAACGGGAGACACTTGGGATATTCCAAGAAAAAGTAGTTATTTTTACTTGTCTAAATGGTCACTTAGATGATAATATGAATATTGTTTTGCAAAAAAAAGCAAATCAGTTATTAAATGAATTTCAAGCAAGATCAGTAGAACATGTAGTTGAGCCAAATTTCGTTTCTATTTCTGCGTTTACAGATGAGTGGGAAGAGTACATTATGACCTCGAAACATAAAATGAATTTGCAAATTGCACTTAGAAGTGCAGGAATGGGCGGAAAACATACCGTTACGGTTGGCACACCAATCGTTACGACTGAATATTAATATAGAGAATTTAGGGACGCGGAGGGGAATACCTTGGAAAAAATCATCGTCCGCGGCGGTCAGAAGTTAAACGGCACAGTCAAAGTTGAAGGCGCTAAAAATGCCGTTTTACCTGTTATCGCTGCATCTTTATTAGCAAGTGAAGAAAAAAGCGTAATTTGTGATGTACCTACGCTCTCCGATGTATATACAATTAACGAAGTGTTGCGTCATTTAGGAGCAGATGTGCATTTTGAAAATAATGAAGTGACTGTAAATGCTTCATACGCTTTGCAAACTGAAGCACCTTTTGAATATGTTCGTAAAATGCGTGCGTCTGTGCTTGTCATGGGGCCGCTTCTTGCGCGTACAGGTCATGCAAGAGTTGCACTTCCGGGCGGATGCGCAATTGGTTCCAGACCGATTGATCAGCATTTAAAAGGTTTTGAAGCAATGGGCGCAGAAATCAAAGTCGGTAATGGCTTCATTGAAGCGGAAGTAAAAGGCCGACTGCAAGGCGCAAAAATTTATCTGGACTTCCCAAGTGTAGGAGCTACAGAGAACCTGATTATGGCAGCCGCTCTAGCTGAAGGAACAACAACGCTGGAAAACGTGGCAAAAGAACCCGAAATCGTTGATTTAGCAAACTATATCAACGGCATGGGCGGAAAAATCCGCGGAGCTGGCACCGGCACCATCAAAATTGAAGGAGTCGAAAAGCTTCACGGCGTAAAACACCATATTATTCCTGACCGTATTGAAGCGGGCACATTTATGGTTGCTGCTGCAATCACTGAAGGAAACGTATTAGTAAAAGGAGCGGTTCCTGAGCACCTCACCTCTTTAATTGCAAAAATGGAAGAGATGGGTGTAACAATTAAGGATGAAGGTGAAGGCCTGCGTGTCATCGGCCCGAAAGAACTTAAACCGATTGACATCAAAACAATGCCTCACCCAGGCTTCCCGACTGATATGCAGTCACAAATGATGGCGCTTCTGCTTCGTGCAAGCGGCACAAGCATGATTACAGAAACCGTTTTTGAAAACCGTTTTATGCATGCGGAAGAATTCCGCCGTATGAATGGTGATATCAAGATTGAAGGACGTTCTGTCATCATTAACGGTCCTGTACAGCTTCAGGGAGCTGAAGTTGCAGCGACTGATTTGCGTGCAGGTGCAGCGCTGATTCTTGCGGGGTTAGTGGCTGAAGGTCACACACGTGTTACTGAATTGAAGCACTTAGACCGCGGTTACGTTGATTTCCATCAGAAGCTTGCCGCTCTGGGCGCAGACATCGAACGTGTAAATGATGAGTCTGCTTCTGAGCAAGAGAATAAAGAAGTCGTTTCTGACTTAAATGCATAAACTTACTTGAAAATCAGTATGTCACTCTGGCATACTGGTTTTTTATTTTTTGTGTATTATCATCATTATGCGCAAAATAGCAAAAAAGAATACGTAAATGACAAATAAAGTTTCTGTCCAAAACGAGAGTCATATTAGCTTGTCCCTGCCCATAGACTAGACTAGAGTCGAATCCCGAGCAGGAGGCAGCTGAATATGAAACAATTCGCAATCACACTATCCGTACTATGTGCATTGATTCTCTTGGTTCCCACACTCTTGGTTATACCATTCCAGCATAATAAGGAAGCGGGGGCCAGCGTAGAATCAGAAAAGACAGCAGTCAGCACGAAACCAGCATCGAAAGGAGCAGAAACATTGAAAGCTTCACCTGTTTCTATTCCCGTCTATCGAACCGCAAATCAATCCGTAGAAGACATTCCGCTTGAAGAGTATGTGATTGGAGTCGTCGCCTCCGAAATGCCGGCAACCTTTGAATCTGAAGCACTGAAAGCCCAGGCCCTCGCCGCCAGAACATTTATTGTCAGACTGATGGTGTCAAATTCAGCGGTTGAGGCTCCTAAAGGCTCACTGGTGGATGATACACAGATGTTCCAGGTGTATAAAAACAAAGCGGAGCTGAAAAAACAGTGGGGCACAAGCTATGAGACAAAACTGAAGAAAATCACAGCTGCGGTAGCCAGTACGCAAGGCAAAATCTTAACGTACAACAACCAGCCGATTGAAGCCTCCTTTTTCTCCACAAGCAACGGCTACACAGAGAATGCAGAAGCATATTGGACAAGTGCTATCCCATATTTAAAAAGCGTCAAAAGCCCATGGGATAAAAAGTCTCCGAAATATAAGGCAACGAAAACCTTTACAGCGGCAGAATTTCAGCAAAAGCTTGGCGTCAAGCTGGATGGATCTAGCGCAGTAGGGAAGATTACCGGCGAGACACCGGGCCACCAGGTTGCAACTGCCGTCATTAACGGCAAGACGCTGAAAGGAAGAGACATACGTGAAAAGCTGGGTCTCAACTCCGCAGATTTTGAATGGAAGCGAAATGGAGACACAATTACAGTCACGACGAGAGGATTTGGCCACGGTGTGGGGATGAGCCAATACGGAGCGAATTTTATGGCGAAAGAAGGCAAAACGGTTGATGACATTGTAAAGTATTATTACCAAGGCACACAAATTTCTGAGGCAGATTCGTTTTTGAATAAATATATGGCGAAAAAGTAGAAAAAGACGCTCATTGGGCGTCTTTTCTGTTCCTGAATATCTTTTATCTAAGAGCAGCTGAAACGGTTTAGAGGAGCTTCTGATTGTCTTTAAGGATCAGTCCTTTTTTCCTGATTTCAGGCTTTGAGATTGTGGTAAAGTCATCCACATTTGTCGACAGACTTCGACAGACTCATATAACGAAAGCCGAAAGGCGGACAATCTTCTCTTTTCATAGGGGCGTTAGGTGGAAATCACTAATAAAAACATAGGTTTCTATGCAAAAGTAAACAACAGCAATGGGGAAGCCCGCCCTATTTATTTCTCGGTTTTTGTTGATTACGATAGATTATGTTCAGCGTTGAACATCTGCACGCAGAAACAAATTGGTAAAGGGGTACGAACATGAAGAAAAGATTTTCACTGATCATGATGACAGGATTGCTTTTTGGATTAACTTCACCTGCTTTTGCAGCTGAAAAGTCAGAAACGGAGGCTAAAGCGCCGGCGAACGTGGCGGTCTTGCTTGATGCCAGCGGAAGTATGGCGAAAAGAATAGATGGTGTATCTAAATTTAATTCAGCCAAAAAAGAAATTTCAAAGTTTGCGAGCTCATTGCCAGAAGGAACTCAGGTGAAAATGAGCGTGTTTGGCTCTGAAGGAAACAATAAAAATTCCGGAAAAGTTCAGTCATGCGAAGCCATTCGCAACGTATACGGCTTCCAAAGCTTTAACGAGCAAAGCTTCCTCAATTCTCTCAATACAATTGGGCCGACTGGCTGGACGCCAATTGCCAAAGCGCTGAACGAGGCGAAATCTTCTTTTGACCAGCTTGATGCAAAAGGGGAAAAAGTGGTGTATCTGTTGACAGACGGTGAGGAAACGTGCGGAGGAAACCCGATTAAAACAGCAAAGGAACTGCAAAAAGACAATATCACTGTTAATGTGATCGGCTTTGATTATAAAGAGGGATACAAAGGCCAGCTGAACGCAATTGCGAAAGTAGGCGGCGGTGAATACTTCCCGGCTTATACCCAAAAAGATGTTGAGAAAATTTTCACTCAGCAATCACTAATGTTATCTAAATAAGAAAAAAGAGGCTGGTGATGGTCAGCCTCTTTTTGTATGTAACAAAAACTTCAAAACTAATTAGCTGTCTGCCTGTAGCATAGTAGCAGATTTCCGTTTTTCTGTCATAATCAAGGCGAAAAAAGAATGAATGATCACACAAGCTGTTTATGCTTTCTGGGCGGAAATGGCTAAAAATGAACGGCATTTCAAGCGATTTTGGACAGATCGTGAAAGCAGCACAAAAGGCAGCATGTCCTATATCTTTTTGCATTTTCGTATTCTAGCATAAAGAAGAATCCAACATATAGTTGGAAAATATGAAAAAGAAAGGAAGTAATCATATGAAAAAATTGCTGGCTGCCGGTATCATTGGATTGTTGACTGTTTCCATTGCCTCCCCGTCTTTTGCCGCTGAGAAACAGGCTGATACAAATGTAGCTGTTTTGTTTGACGGAAGCGGAAGCATGGTTCAAAAAACAGGAGGAGAGCGCAAAATAGACATTGCCAAAAAATCAGTAAAATCTTTTGCCGAACTTCTTCCGAAGGATACAAATCTTATGCTTCGCGTTTTCGGGCATGCAGGGAACAATAAACTGTCCGGTAAAGCCCTTTCGTGCAGTACGACGGAAACCATTTACGGCCTTCATCCATATGAAGGGTCTCTGTTTGACAATTCATTGAGTGAGCTCAAGCCGACTGGATGGACACCGATTGCCAAAGCACTTGCAGACACAAGAAAAGAATTTGAAGCATTTGACGCAGACGGGAAAAACGTGGTGTATTTAATCACTGACGGTGAAGAAACGTGCGGCGGAGACCCTGCGGCAGAAATCGAAAAGCTCCGTGCATCAAATGTGGATACGATTGTAAACATCATTGGCTTCAACTTTGATGTCAAGGGTAATGAAGAGATGAAACAAGCAGCTGTCGCTGGCGGTGGAGAATATATTTCAGCGAACAGTGCGGATGAGTTCGAACAGGCTTGGGAAAAAGAAGCACAAAAATTTACTGAGTAAGGAACCTAAAGATCAGGCGCTCCCCCAGGCGCCTTTTTTTATTGGTTTAAAAACAGTTTGGGCGGGAATGATACCCTAAAAAGGGGTTGAACATATGAAATTATTCGGAATGATTTTTCTTATAGCCACCGTTGCATTCATATTGCTTGGTGTTCTTCTAAAACTGGCAGCCTTCTTTTTTGTCAGCATTCTCACCTTGATCGCAGCTATTGTGCTGTTTACGGTTCTGAAAAAGAATCAGCATAATCAAACATAGAGTCCTTTATATAGAGGGCTCTCAGCGTGTCGACAAACCCCGCGTTCGTTGTCAATGCACATTGGTAAAAGGAACGGCGGCTAAATGCTTAGGCGCCCTGCCTAAACACCGCCGTCATCACATCCTGTGAAAGCCCTTTATATAGAGGGCTCTTTTTGTGTCTCAGAATTCGACAAAATCCGAGGAGTGTGAAAAAATATAAAGGCAGGAACATTGCGGAGGGGAAGAGACATTGAACGATAAAGTAACTGCGGTCAGGGATGTATGGCGCTATGAACAAGGGGAAATAAGCAAAGTAGAAGACCGGATGGTGACGGAATTCCCTTTGACAGTGATACTGAATGGCAGTGAATTTGTGACGCTCGTTTGTACGCCTGAGCATATCGAAGAGCTTGTCATCGGATTTCTCGCATCAGAGGGTGTTATACGATTTCAAAAAGAAATTAAAAGGTTTACAATAGATGAAAGTCTCGGTTTTGTATATGTCGACCTCGTTCACCCTGAGACATTGGATCAAAAGGATTATACGAAACGGGTGATCGGCTCATGCTGCGGAAAGGGCCGTCATTTTTATTTTCAGCAGGATGTCAAAACAGCCAAGACGGCTGTCAGCCAAATCAAGATATCGCCTGAGGCATGTCTGGCGCTTATGAAAGACATGCAGCAAGGGAGCGGGACGTTTCAGGATACGGGAGGCGTCCATAATGCGGCGCTTTGCGACACAGAGAAGCTTCTGTTGATGCGCACCGATATCGGTCGGCACAACGCACTTGATAAACTATACGGACACTGCCTTCTAAACGGGATGTCCGTACGCGACAAACTGATTGTGTTCAGCGGCAGAATCTCATCAGAGGTCCTGTTAAAAGCGGCCAAAATCGGCGTGTCGATTGTCATTTCCAAATCGGCCCCGACGGAGCTTGCGATTCAAATGGCTGAAGAATTGAATATCACAGCGATTGGATTTGTCAGAAACGGATCATTTAATGTATATACACACCCTGAGAGAATCAGGGAGTAGGAAGGGGCTGTAGCTATGATTACAGAGTCGCGTCAGATGTTGGATAAAAGAAACAGACCGCTGAGAGACCTTCGCATTTCTGTTACAGACCGCTGCAACTTCCGATGCACGTACTGTATGCCCGCCGAATTATTCGGCCCGGATTATCCTTTTTTAAAGAAAGAGGAGCTGCTTTCATTTGAGGAGCTGGAACGGCTTGCGACATTGTTTGTCACAAGATTTGGCGTTGAAAAAATCCGCTTGACCGGCGGAGAGCCCCTCATGAGAAAGGATATGCCGGAATTAATCAAAAAACTGGCCCGCATACCGGGTATTCGTGACATCGCGATGACGACAAACGGATCACTGCTGCCTGTTTATGCTAAGAGGCTCAAGGAGGCTGGGCTGAAAAGGGTTACGATCAGCCTTGATTCTTTAGAAGACGAGCGTTTTAAGAAGATAAACGGGCGCGGTGTTTCTGTCAGCAAGGTGCTGGAAGGCATTGAAGCGGCGAAGCAAGCGGGGCTCGGTGTTAAAATCAATATGGTCGTTCAAAAAGGCGTCAATGAAAAAGATATACTGCCTATGGCCCGTTATTTTAAAGAAAAAGGGCATATCCTGAGATTCATTGAATTTATGGACGTAGGCAACACCAACCAATGGGAAAAGAAAGACGTCATGACAAAGGCGGAAATCATAGATTTGATCAATAAACACATGCCGGTTGAGCCGATAGCGCCTAATTATATAGGCGAAGTGGCTTCCAGATTCCGCTACTTGGACGGCTCCGGAGAAATTGGCGTCATATCATCTGTATCTGATGCATTCTGCGGATCTTGCAACAGAGCCCGTCTTTCTGCGAGAGGAGAGCTGTTTACCTGCTTATTCGCTTCAAGCGGATTTGACCTCAGAGCTCCGGTTCGCCAGGAATTAAGTGATGACGAACTATCAGAAATGATCGGGACAGTATGGAAAAATCGGATCGATCAGTATTCAGTCGATCGTACGCTATCAAAAGCATCTGGCAAAAAGAAAGTGGAAATGTCTTATATTGGCGGTTAATTTGAAGTCAAAAGCTTATCGGCACTGTCCGGTAAGCTTTTTTATTAGAATCCGAGTGCAAAAAATACGTAGAAAAACCGAAATATATAAGGATAGGCATAAAGAAGGAATCATTGTAAGAAAATTTAATTCCAAAGCCATACATTATGATAAAATATAACCAATTAGAAAATAGAAAGGGTTGGAGGGGCATGGCCGCGTACGAGATCCCGTCATCTCAAGTAGGAGTGAAAATCAATAAGTGGTATAAGCACATTTTAGCATTTCAAGTGGCTGATGCCGTAAAGCTGAAAGAAGAAATTGATCTAGATATCGAACAGATGGAAGAGGATCAGCTGCTTCTCCTGTATTATCAGCTGATCAGCTACCGGCACCAAATTATGCTGGATTATGTAAAGCCTGACCTGCACGAGGAATCTCAGCTTCAATATCGTGAATTGATCAAAACGCTGGAAAGCAATCAGGACAGCATCTCCGGATTATCTGAGTATTATTTTCACTTGTTTAGAGGAATGTACGAATTTGAACAGAACAATTACATCTCGGCTATATCCTTTTATCGGAAAGCTGAGAAGATGCTTGCGTTTGTAGAAGATGAAATTGAAAGAGCGGAATTTCATTTTAAAGTGGCGGAAGTCTTTTATATTATGAAGCAGACGCACTTTTCCATGAACCATGCTGTACAGGCGCTGGAGACGTATAAGGCTCACGATTTTTACAGAGTCAGAAGAATTCAATGCCATTTCGTCATATCAGGAAACTACATTGACTACAGAAATTATGAAAAAGCGCTTGAACATTTAGATGACGCGTATCGCCTTGCTTTATTGGAAGGACAGCCCCGTTTGATCGGATCAGCCCTTTATAATATTGGTAATTGCTATGATGACAAGGGGGAGCTGGATCAGGCCGCCGAATACTTTGAAAAAGCGCTTCCTGTCTTCGAGGATTATCAGCTGGAACAGCTTCCAAAAGCGCTCTTCAGCCTGACTCGCGTTCTTTTCAAAAAACAAGATAGCGAAGCCGCGATACGGTACTATGAAAAAGGGATTGCCATTGCCCAAAAACGAAACGACTTCTTCAGTCTGGCAAAATATAAATTTCTGCAGGCATTATATGTGGAATCTGTCAATTTGAATATGATTCAAGAAGTATTTGATTATATGGAAGAAAAGGGCCTGTATGTATATATTGAAGAATTTGCTTTAGATGCTGCCTCTTATTTCAGTCATCGCGAACAATATAAAGAAGCGGTGTATTTTTATGAAAAAGCGGTCAGCATGAGAGAGATGATTCAAAGGAACGATTGTTTATATGAAGTATGAGACAAAACCATCTGCTGGCAGATGGTTTTTTTTATGCAAAAAAAGGGGAGCATCGGAACGTTTATTTCCGGGGAGAACAGGAAAAATCGCTACAGCACTGTTTTTTGAACAAAAGCCGTTTTGGGATGCAGATATGCATGTGAGGGGGAATTCAATGTTTGGTTTTAATGATATGGTGAAGTTTCTGTGGTCTTTCCTCATTGTTCTGCCGCTTGTACAGATTATACATGTTTCAGGGCACAGCTTTATGGCTTTTATTTTTGGCGGAAAGGGATCGTTGGATATAGGCATGGGAAAAACGCTGCTTAAAATTGGACCCATACGGTTCAGAACGATTTATTTTATCGATTCTTTTTGCCGGTACGGGGAGTTGAAAATTGACAATCGATTCTCAAATGCACTCGTGTATGCAGGGGGCTGCTTGTTTAACCTCATCACGATTTTTGCAATCAATCTGCTGATTATACACAGTGTATTAAAGCCGAATGTGTTTTTCTATCAGTTTGTCTATTTTTCTACGTATTATGTGTTTTTTGCCCTGCTGCCGGTCCGATATTCGGAGAAAAAGTCATCAGACGGGCTGGCGATATACAAGGTGCTCCGTTACGGAGAGCGCTACGAAATCGATAAATAACATTAGAATGTTTATTGCCTCTCAGATCGGGAAGGTAACAAGTACACACATAATTGAGAGGGGAGAATTAACATGGGTAACGATAGTGTAAAAGACAAAATGAAGGGCGGCTTCAATAAAGCCAAAGGAGAAGTGAAGGATAAAGTCGGAGATATGGCTGACAAAACGGACATGCAGGCTGAAGGCAAAAAAGATAAGGCAAAAGGCGAAATCCAAAAGGATATCGGGAAAGCCAAGGATAAATTTTCAGATAAAGATTAATCGTACGGAAGAGGCAGGAAACGAAATGTTTCTTGTCTTTTTTTGTTCGCTTTTTCTGATGTGAATAAATATAACAAAAAAAGAAGCTGATTTGGTCAATGTAACTAAATTTTTTAAATATTCTTTGAATTAATAGGCCTCTTCTATATAATAATGACATAAGTTGTAAACTTTTATAACATCATTTGAAGAAATCAAACAAAGGGGTTTTGATGACGGAATGTACTGCACCGAAGAAAGTGTCGGAAGCAACGGGAGTGCGAAAAAACAGTTGATATCGACACAAGCGGGGATTCGTTCAATGAGGGCCGGATTTCTTCACTCGTTAAGAGGAACGGTGGCGATCAGCGAATTGACCGTCCATGATGCGGAGTTAATGGCAATAGTCGGGTTCTCGGTATCGTGGAGGACGGCGCCTCAGACTGGACTCCATGCCATGCTTCCGGTTGCGGAGCAAAACAACGGGCTGCCATCAGGAATATAACGTCTGGTTATGATCAATCGATGGTTTTGCACAGCCTTAGCTTCGCCCGGGGCAGATTGTCGCTGTATTAGGCCGAAATGGAGTCGGCCATCCACTCCATAGGCCTGCTTCCGGCTAAACAGGGGGGCTATTTATTTTAATCAAACGTTTGTTCAAAGCGAAAAGGCGGCCAACAGCAGCAGCTTGCAATCGCCAGAGCGCTGATGGTAAATCTGAAAAATATTTTACTTAATAAACAATTGGAAGGAATTCAGATTTTAATTGTCGAACTAGTCAGACAAGTTATTATAGAAATTTCCAGAAAAAAAGACATTTGTTATCTTAGTCGAGCGCAGTCTGGAAAACGCGTTAATCTGTGCTGACTATCTTTCTGTAATCGACAGGGGAACGGTTGTTGACCATGGCAAGGCTGATGAAGAAACGGCATGCCGCTTTGAAAGGCATCTTTCCGTATGACCCCCATTCTCGAAGAAAGGGAGGTGATGTCCCGCCTGACTGTTCCGCAAATTCGTAGTAGCCGCATCTGCTTTATATGACAAAAGAAGGAGGACTACAGATGAAACTGACACCGGTTGAACAAGAAAAATTGCTCATTTTTGCAGCGGGGGAATTAGCCAAACAGCGAAAGGCGCGGGGCGTTCTGCTGAACTATCCTGAGGCTGCTGCTTATATCACCTGCTTTATTATGGAAGGCGCACGTGATGGGAAGGGAGTAGCAGAGCTGATGGAAGCCGGCCGCCATGTATTAACGGAAAAAGATGTGATGGAGGGGGTGCCTGAGATGCTTGACAGCATTCAGGTGGAGGCCACATTTCCGGATGGAGTAAAGCTTGTTACGGTACATCAGCCAATTTCTGCGGAGGTGAAGTCATGAAGCCGGGAGCATTTCAAATTGTTGAGGGAACCATTACGATTAATGAAGGGCGTGAGATACGGGAGGTAACGGTAAAAAACACCGGATCACGCTCCATTCAAGTCGGTTCGCATTTTCATTTTGCGGAGGCCAACGGGGCTTTATTATTTGACCGTGAGCTGGCGATCGGCATGCGTCTTGATGTTCCATCAGGCACGTCGGTCCGTTTTGAGCCTGGAGAGCAGAAAACGGTCTCACTAGTGGAAATCAGAGGACGCAAGACAATTAGAGGGCTGAACGGAATGGCCGACACGTTTATCGATGAACGCGGCAAAGAAAAAACGTTGGCCAACTTAAAACAAGCCGGCTGGATGGAGGGTGTAATCCGATGAAAATGTCACGGGAGGAATATGCGGAACTGTTTGGCCCGACAACGGGCGATAAAATCAGATTGGGCGACACGGATTTATGGATCGAAGTCGAAAGGGATTTCACAGTATATGGTGAAGAAATGATCTTTGGCGGCGGAAAAACAATCCGCGACGGCATGGGCCAAAACGGCAGAATCACAGGGAAGGACGGCGCTTTGGATTTGGTTATCACCAACGTCGTGCTATTGGATTACACAGGCATTGTCAAAGCGGATGTCGGTGTGAAAGACGGCCGGATTGTCGGTGTCGGAAAAAGCGGAAATCCTGATATCATGGATGGAGTCGATCCACACATGGTCATCGGAGCGGGGACAGAGGTGATTTCCGGTGAAGGCAAAATTTTAACAGCCGGGGGAGTGGACACGCACATTCATTTTATTTGTCCTCAGCAGATGGAAGTTGCGCTTTCTTCAGGTGTGACGACCCTTTTGGGAGGCGGAACAGGACCCGCTACAGGAAGCAAAGCGACAACATGTACGTCCGGGGCGTGGTATATGGCGAGGATGCTGGAAGCGGCCGAGGAGTTTCCGATCAATGTCGGCTTCTTAGGAAAAGGGAATGCATCCGATAAAGCGCCGCTGATCGAGCAGGTGGAAGCAGGCGCCATCGGCCTTAAGCTCCATGAAGACTGGGGCACGACGCCAAGCGCCATTAAAACGTGTATGGAAGTCGTGGACGAGGCTGATATTCAAGTTGCCATCCATACCGATACGATTAACGAAGCGGGCTTTTTGGAAAACACGCTCGACGCGATCGGGGACCGGGTTATTCATACTTATCACATTGAAGGGGCAGGCGGCGGCCACGCTCCGGATATTATGAAGCTGGCCTCTTACGCGAACATTCTGCCGTCATCTACAACGCCAACCATTCCTTATACCGTTAATACGATGGATGAGCATCTTGACATGATGATGGTCTGCCACCATTTAGATGCGAAAGTGCCTGAAGATGTGGCATTCAGCCATTCCAGAATCAGGGCGGCGACGATTGCCGCGGAGGATATTCTCCATGATATAGGTGCGATCAGCATGACATCATCGGATTCCCAAGCGATGGGGCGGGTCGGTGAAGTGATCATCCGAACATGGCAGGTAGCCGATAAAATGAAAAAACAGCGCGGCGCTCTTGCCGGTGAAAACGGGAATGACAATGTGCGCGCAAAACGGTACATTGCCAAATACACGATTAATCCGGCAATTACGCACGGGCTCAGCCATGAGGTCGGCTCGGTGGAAAAAGGGAAGCTTGCTGATCTCGTTCTGTGGGACCCGGTATTTTTCGGCGTGAAACCGGAACTGGTCTTAAAGGGCGGCATGATTGCACGTGCGCAAATGGGAGATCCGAACGCGTCCATCCCGACTCCTGAACCGGTTTTCATGCGCCAAATGTATGCTTCTTACGGAAAAGCCAACCGCTCAACCTCGATTACATTTATGTCTCAGGCAAGCATAGAGCGTGGTGTGGCAGAAAGCTTAGGGCTGGAAAAAAGGATTTCTCCAGTCAAAAATATCAGAAAGCTGAGCAAGCTGGATATGAAGCTGAATTCGGCTTTGCCAAAGATTGAGATTGATCCAAAAACCTATCAGGTCTTTGCTGACGGGGAGGAATTGTCTTGCCAGCCTGTCGATTATGTCCCACTTGGACAAAGATATTTCTTATTTTGATAAGACGCGGCCGGAGTGCATCCGGCCGTTCTATTGACTAAAAACGGTGCACAAAACCCGTGTATTTAGTGTATATTAGATGTTGACAAACGAATCAAATGTAACTATTATAGTTACAACGGTGGTGAAAAAACATGATTAACAGCCGTCTTGCTGTTGCCATTCATATTTTATCCCTCATCTCGATGGATGAAAAAACATCTTCAGAAATCATTGCTGACAGTGTCAACACAAATCCGGTAGTTGTGCGAAGAATGATCAGCCTGCTGAAAAAAGCTGATATTCTCACATCACGCGCAGGGGTGCCGGGTGCAAGCCTCAAAAAAGATCCTGCTGATATTTCTCTTTTAGAAGTGTACCGGGCTGTCCAAAAGCAAGAAGAACTCTTTGCGGTTCATGAAAACCCGAATCCGAAATGTCCGGTAGGGAAAAAAATTCAGAACGCTCTGGATGAAACGTTTGAAAGTGTGCAAAGAGCGATGGAAAATGAACTGGCGAGCAAGTCATTAAAAGATGTTATGAATCATCTCTTTTAATCAAAAGGGATGACTTCTCACCGCTAACATGTAACTAAAATTGTTACAAATAAGGAGGAAAATGAAAAATGAAAATTGGTATTATAGGCGCAAGCGGGAAAGCGGGAAACGAGATTTTGAAAGAAGCGAAAACAAGAGGCCATGAAGTGACAGCCATCGTCAGAAACGCTTCAAAAGTGCAGGGGCAGGACGTAGCGGTTTTGGAAAAAGATGTGTTTGAACTGACTGCGGAAGACATCAAGCCTTTCGACGCAGTCGTAAACGCTTTTGGAGCAGCACCCGGCCAGGAACATCTTCATGTTGAAGCAGGAAGAGCACTCATCAACATCTTAAAGGACGCGAAGCGCACAAGATTGCTTGTTGTTGGAGGAGCGGGAAGCCTGTTTGTTGATGAAGCCAAAACAACCCGTTTAATGGATACGCCGGAATTTCCGAAAGAATATTTGCCAACTGCATCAAATCAAGGCGAGAACCTGAAAGATTTGCAGCAGACAGACTCCATTTCCTGGACGTTCCTCAGTCCTGCGGCATTTTTTGATCCGGCAGGAAAACGGACTGGCTCTTACCAAAAAGGAAAAGACAATGTCATCGTAAATGCAAAAGGCGACAGCTATATCAGCTATGCAGATTATGCCATTGCCGTGTTGGACGAGCTTGAACATCCCGAACACAAAAATGAACGCTTCACAGTGGTAAGCGAAGCGGAATAATAAAAAACCCGGAGCCAGCTCCGGGTTTTTCTCATTAATAAGTGCTGTACGTATCGCTGAAAAGGCCGTCAGCAATCCCAAGCATTAAAAAGATGAAGAAGGCGATAATCGCAAGAATGGATACAGCAATGCTTACGATCAAATAAATCCCTTGCATCTTTACGAATTTCGCGTAATTCTCCAGCATTAAGTCTTCAGACTGTCCGCTATTGTGTTCAGCCATTTGGCCTGCTTCCCTAGCTGACCTCATCAAAAAGATACCGGAAATAATTTGCAGTACGCCTGGCACGGCACCGATTAGAAAAATGAACGCGCCTGAAAGCGCGGTAATTGCGCCCATAATAATAAATAAAATGCCTGTAGCTTTTCCCCATTTCGAAATGCTGATGAGGGTTTTGTTCATTGTTTCAGGATTCATGTATACTGGCTCCCCTTTACAAAAAAATACTCACTTTTCTTTTATACACTATTTGTGAGAAGTTTTGTATATAGAAAATAACATTTTGGGGATTGACCCTAACGTTGCGTGATTGTTTACGATAAAAAAGAGGAGGTGTTATGTATGAAATATCAAGTTAAACAAGTGGCGGAGATATCAGGCGTTAGCATTCGGACGCTTCATCACTATGACAATATTGGGCTTCTGAATCCTTCAGCGCTTACTGATGCTGGGTATCGTTTGTACAGTGACGCAGACCTGGAAAGACTGCAGCAGATTTTATTTTTCAAGGAAATCGGGTTTCGTTTGGATGAAATTAAAGAGATGCTGGATCATCCGAATTTTGACCGGAAAGCGGCACTTCAGTCGCAAAAGGAGATATTGATGAAGAAAAAACAAAGAATGGATGAGATGATTCAAACAATTGACAGGACGCTTTTGTCCGTTGATGGAGGGGAAACGATGAATAAGAGAGATTTATTTGCCGGATTAAGCATGAAAGACATTGAAGAGCACCAGCAGACATACGCTGATGAAGTCAGAAAGCTGTATGGAAAGGAAATCGCAGAAGAAACAGAGAAAAGGACATCTGCATACTCGGCAGATGATTGGCGCTCGATCATGGCTGAATTTGATTCGATTTACAGACGAATTGCGGCGCGAATGAAGCATGGGCCCGATGATGCAGAGGTTCAGGCCGCAGTGGGGGCATTTCGCGATCATATTTGCCAATATCATTACGATTGCACACTCGACATTTTCAGAGGACTCGGGGAAGTGTATATCACTGACGAGCGATTTACCGATTCAATCAATCAATATGGAGAAGGTCTTGCCGCTTTTTTGCGGGAGGCGATCATCATTTACTGTGACCATCAGGAAAACCCCCGGCCGTAAAGGCCGGGGGTTTGCACATCTTATAAGATCGGCGACAACAGCCGCGAGACGGATTCTTTTATTCGAATCCACAACGGGCGCTGCAGATACTCCTCATAGGTGAATTTTCTGGATACTAGCAAATCTTCTTTAAAAGTTGAAACCAGTTTTTTAGCAATGGTGATATCGTAAATAAATGCATTAACCTCAAAATTCAGCCTGAAGCTTCGGACATCAATGTTCGCTGTGCCGACTGAAGCGATTTCGTCATCCACCACGATGGTTTTCGCGTGAATAAAGCCGTTATCGTAAATATAGACAGTGGCTCCGGCTTTCAGCAGATCGCCGATATACGAAAGTGTTGCCCAGTATACAAAGGCGTGATCAGGCTTGTTCGGAATCATAATGTTAACGTCAATGCCCGAAAGGCAAGCGATCCTTAAAGCATCCAGCAGGCTTGCATCTGGGATAAAATAAGGTGTTTGTATCAAAATGGAACGCTTGGCGTTCGAAATCATTTTGATGTAGCCATTTTTAATTTGTTCCCATTCCGAATCAGGGCCGCTTGTGACAATCTGCATCCCGACGTTGCCTTTTGGGCCGTAATCAGGAAAGTGATTTGGAATATATGTCAGCGTATGGTGATGAGAAGCTTGGTTCCAGTCAAGGATGAACCGTGTTTGGATGGCGTGTACGGCCGTTCCTTGCAGCCGGATATGCGTATCCCGCCAATAACCGAATTTCGGATTAAGCCCTAGATACTCATCTCCGACGTTAAAGCCTCCGACATAACCGGTCATACCGTCTATGATCACAAGCTTTCGATGGTTCCGGTAATTCAGCCGCAGGTTAATCGGCCTGAGCTTTGACGGGAAAAAGACCTCCACATGCCCGCCAGCCTCGCGAAGCTCTTTAAAAAACTTTTTTCTCAGCGTTCTGGACCCGAGTTCATCATAAAGCACTCTGACCTGAACACCTTCTTTTGCCTTTTGGATGAGAGCGTCCCGCAATTTTTTGCCTAATTCATCGCCTTTATAAATATAATACTGTAAATGGATATGATCCTTAGCCTTTGAAATGTCACTCAGCAGCCGCTGAAATTTATCCCGTCCATCTGTAATGACGTCAACTGAATTATCCTCTGTAAACACAGCATGGTTATTCATAATCAGCATATAAATTAAATCTTTGTTATCAAAGGTTGCCCGGTTGTTAAACTGAAATTGCTTGGTTTCTAAATCTTCAAGCTGATGCTTCAGCAGCCTTTCAATTCCAATCTTTTTCCGGTCTTCCCATTGAAACAAATGCTTGCGTCTGAGATTATGGCCGAATAATAAGTATAAAATAAAGCCTAAAACGGGAATAAAGAAAAGAACAAGCAGCCACGCCCAAGATGCACTGGCATCGCGCCGTTCTTTGAAGATGACAATGATGGCCAAAAGAATATTTAAAATGAAAAAAAGTGATAAAAGGATGGAAGAAATACTCACTTTGTAACCCCGCTCATTCATATTTATCAAGAAGATTGCCATTAGTATTCCATGAATAACAGTGATCTGATTCCCATTACAAATTATAACACTCACATTTTAAAAGAATAAAGAGCGGCGATCCAGATTCTTCGTGAAAAATACGGGCAGATTTCTTTAAAACCAGCTTGCACCTGCGTTAAAATAAACACATATGATAACGTTCGTGAAGCTTGAAACATCAAATAAAGGGGGAGGATTATATGAACTTTTACAGAGTCGAACAAATGCCGGGGTTCATCAAAACAGAAATGCAAAAAATTCAAAAGGCCGTACAGCCTTTCATGAAAAAAACCGTCATTTACCGTTTTCTTGCTATTCCGCTTGCTGCATTCTCTCTCTTTAATTTAGCTGCTTTTCTATTTCATGCTTCAGCTGACAGGGAGTCCCTGATCAGCGCAGGCATATTCGCCCTTTTGGCGGCGCTCGGGCTCGCATTTTTTAAAGAGGCAGGCTATCAGCATAAACAAATCCAAAAAACGGTTCACATCTATATGCTGAACAGGATCAAAAAGAGCGAAATCCTTTCAGAAGAGCGGAAAAGCTCCTATGCACGACAAATAAAGGAAGAGCCTTTTGCGATGCGGAGTTTTGTTGAATTTTTGACTGAGGAAGACAGACGCAAAAAAATGTATTAAAGAAGAGCTGCACCCGGATTGTTGAGTTTTTCCAGACGATCCAGGTGTGTTTTTTTGCATGCAGACACCCGAAATAAAAAGTGCGGTTTCGGATTGATTCCGACTTCATCCGTTTTTTTGATATTCATTTCTGGGTAACAGCGTTGCTTTGTTGATTTCCTCTACTAGAGATGTCTATTGTATGCTTGCTTCAGGATTTGGTGTTTACGCCGGCCTGCTTTGAATAGTCAAATAAAATAGGCATGGTTCCGTTTATATGGAACTCATGCCCTGTCCTGTCTCATCATTATTCAAACACCGGATCATCCTCATAATAATAAGAATCCGGATCATCATACGAAGGCGTGTTCTCAAAAGCAGCAATGCCGATTACCACCAGCACGAAAATGGCTACAATGATCCCGATCAGGACAGTAACGATACTAGATGCTGCATAAAACAGCTGCATTTTTATAAATGTCCCGTAATTTTCAAGCATGCTTTCGCCAGCGCTGCCGGCTAGATTTCCTTCGGTTTCCGCGGCTGCTTTTGCTGAGCGCATCAAAAATACGCCTGATATAATGAGCAGTACGCCCGGGATGGCGCCAATCACTGTCATCAAAGCAGACAGAGTGACAAGCGATCCCATAATGATTAACAAGATGCCAGAAATTTTGCCCCACTTGGCAATGTCGGATAGCGACTTGACAGCGGAGGCGCTCAGCTGGCGGGTCTCCTGTTCAACAAGGCTATTTTCTTCATTATGATGTTCAATTTCGTTTTCATCTTTATCCAGACTAATCATGAAAGCTCTCTCCCTAAAATTTTTAAATCGTATCTTTTCCCGTCCATTTCGGCGATGCCGGGGAATAGTCCCCATTCTGCAAACCCGTGCTTTTCAAACAGCTTCAGGCTTGGTTTATTATGCCCGAAAATGAAGGCCATAAGTGAGCGGATGCCAAGATTCGGGGCAATGCGGAGCGCTTCTTGAAGCAAATATGATCCAACACCTTTGCCGCGGCATGCTTCGTCAATGTATATGCTGACCTCCGCTGTTTTATTATAGGCTGGCCTTCCATAAAATGTTTCAAAGCTGATCCAGGCAGCGACGTTTCCGTTTTCGTCCTCGGCCACATAGAGCGGGCGTGACTCTGTATGTCCCAAAAACCATTCCATCCGGTCTTCAGGAGTTACCGGTTCGGTATCGGCTGTTACCATTCGAGAAGCAATCGTTGAATTATAAATCGCTACAACAGCCTCCAAGTCTTTATGTTCAGCAAGACGCAATGTCATGTTCATACGTTTTTGGCACTCCTCTCAAAAAAAATACATATTTTCGTTCAGTCTGTGCAAACTACATCTAAAAAAGTTTTTTTGGATAGGTTGTATATATTTTCAGAAAAGTGTTCAGAATGTTGCTGAGGTGATGAAACAATGAGAGAGGAAGAAAAGAAAACTTCTCAAGTCAAAAAACTTCAGCAGTTTTTTCGTAAACGCTGGGTGTTCCCTGCAATTTACTTAGTCAGTGCGGCCGTCATTTTAACAGCTGTCCTTTGGTATCAATCAGTATCAAATGATGAGGTAAAGGATCAGTTGGCTGATAACGGCGGAAACTCCGCATATGACAACAACGACGATGCAGTTGAAGTAGGAAAGTCAATGGAAAATGTCGCAATGCCAGTTGTTGATTCTGAAAACGTTTCTGTTGTGAAAAAGTTCTATGAAACCGATGCCGCAAAAGAAGAGAAAGAAGCAGCACTCGTTACCTATAATAACACGTACAGCCTAAGCAAAGGAATTGACTTAGCTGAGAAAGACGGAAAAGATTTCGATGTCTCTGCTTCTCTGAGCGGTACGGTTGTTAAAGCTGAAAAAGATCCAGTGCTGGGATATGTTGTGGAAGTAGAACATGCCGACGGTTTATCGACTGTGTATCAATCTCTTTCCGAAGTAAGCGTTGAGCAAGGTGACAAAGTAAAACAAAATCAAGTGATCGGAAAATCTGGCAAGAACCTTTACAGTGAAGACAGCGGAAACCACGTGCACTTTGAAATCCGTAAAGATGGGGTCGCAATGAATCCGTTAAACTTTATGGACAAACCAGTTTCTTCTATTGAAAAAGCAGCAGCAGCTGAAGAAAAAGCTGCCACCCAAGAAACAGAGGAATCCATTCAGCAATCTTCCGAGAAAAAGGACGGATCAACTGAAAAAGGAACAGAAGAAAAATCCGGTGAGAAAAAGGATGATTCAACTGACAAATCTGGTTCCAAAGAAAGCAGCACAACAGAAGACACTGAACAGTCTTAATGAAGAAAACGTCTATCCTTGTGATGGGCGTTTTTTTCTGTTACTTTTTGCTTTGTTTTACCGTCTATGTAGTTACATGTAGGCACGTACGTTATAAAGGAGGTTATGGCATGAACCGCCTATTGCTCGCGGGGAAGGACTTTTTACGAAGAAGAAGGAAATGGTTCCTGATATTCTAGAGATGACAATCAATTAAAGCTATTTGATGATATTAATGAATTTATAGCTCTAAAAGATAAAAAAACAAAGGTTTGTATTATGGTCGAATTGTAATTTTAGCTAGGAAATAAAAGCAAAGTTTTATTATAACAAGACATTTATAACGTGTATCATTATGGCACACTGTTAGCAATATGATGTCAATATATTATCCCTAAATTACAATCAAGAGTTCTAAACAGTCTTTTTGATTTTAGGTGAGTTAAATGATTTATCAGAAGAAAACCCAGCCATAATAGGAAATTATATAGTTTTCAATTCAAAGATGAGGAAATTTATTATAAATACTTTGAAAGACGGCCTTTTTTCTAATAGAGTTAAATAATTATTAAAGATTTTTTTCAATTCCCGTTATTGAAAAAGACTTCCGAAAGGAAGCCTGTAATTAATTATTTAAAAACTTACTCATAGCAATTACATTTCACTTAAAGAGTCTTTGCTGGTTCGGGTTTTTTAGCATTACCATCCGTCCCTTTTGGAATAATAGGTGCTAGTTCACAAAGATCATCGTGTTCTATTGGAATTATTTCTAAATAACCTTTATCGACATCCACATTTTTCCATAAGTTAAAGTAAGGAAGTAACTCATCATAGTTACCAATACGATCTGTAAGGTAAGGATACATTTTTCTAGTTGGAACTATAAGTATTCCAGCAGAAATATGTCCGTTTAAAAGTAGAAGTGCCATTTTATTAAGTGCACGATGACTTGAAGAAATATTGCCAGTTTCCCATTCAACAACAAATAGTTTATCACCAGCTTTTTTACAAGCATCTAGTGCCCCAGGTTTAGCAGTAGTCATTGAGACAATTTTGTTTTTTAGTTCATCGTCTTTTAAGGGCGATTCAAAATCGTAATAAAGGAGTTTTTCTTGTTTATTGCCTTTGCGATCAGTATATATTATTTTTTCATTATCTCTATCTATTGCGACAACCCTACCATAAATAAGATTACCGCTTTTTCCAAAGTTTTTTAGTACCTTAATTTTAAACACGCGTTCCTCAGAAGAAAACGCCGGAAATTCTTTTTTCCATCCATAAAGGTTTTTTAAATTTTCAATAAAGGGTTCTTTAATTGGTTTTACTCCATTTCCACCAACTTTTTTACCGTCTTTAGTGTATGTTCTGCTTTTAGGATGAAAATAAAATCCGTCTGCGTCATCGGGCCATCTAAGTTTTAAAATGGAATCAATAACTTGTTCTCTTAGAGGATCAATAAATTCTTTTTTTTCTTTTGCATCTACTTTGTCAATAAGAATTATTCCCTGTTTTATTTTCAATTTAATTCCAGTCTCCCTTGTGATTTAACTTTGTCGCATCTCATTGATTGTAGTAAAATCAAATAAGTCCTTTGGCTGAACCTGAAGTGCTTTAGCAATTTTCTCGATATTGTCTAAAGAAACGTTTCTTGTTCCTCGTTCTATGTCAGAGATATAGGTTCTATGGAGGTCACAGTCGAAAGCTAATTTTTCCTGTGACATATTGATTTTGGACAATCGTATTTGACGAACTCTTTGACCAAATAAGGATCTAATATTAGCCATATTGCCTCCTATACATTTGACGATTGTTTCATGGAAATGATAGAATCATGTAGACTATAGGTCTACAGACTATAAGTTACACGAGGTGTGTGAGATTGCGATTTTTTACTGTTTTTGACATCGTTAAAAATAAAGCTGATCAGTTAGGCCATTCAGAAAATGAAATGTATGCTAATTTAAAGAAAGAAAAAATAAATAAAAAAGATTTACTTGCTTATAAAGACAGTGGGATTATTCCTACAGATGAAAAAGTACTAAGTGGAATACTGAATTATCTGGATATGTCTAGAGTGGAATTAGAATTGAAATTAGGAAGAATACCCACTGGTTTTGAAGAAGTATTCTCAAATAGTACAAAAGAAATAGCTAAAATGCTTGAGGAGAAAAATATTGTAAATCAACAACAAAAAGAAATTTCTATCTCCTCAGTTCAACCATACTACTCATCAGATTTAGGTAAGTTATACAATGGGGATTGTATAGAACTGTTTAAGCAAGTTCCTAATGAAAGTGTGGACACTATTTTTGCTGATCCCCCATTTAACCTTGATAAAGAATATGATGAGGGTGTAACTGATAAAAATTCCTTTAGTGGGTATTTAGATTGGTACTATAAGTGGATTGAAGAATGTATTAGAGTTTTAAAACCGGGTGGTTCTTTATTCATTTATAATATCCCAAAATGGAACACTTATCTCTCTGAGTTCCTAAATGGAAGAATGAATTTTAGGAACTGGATAACAGTTGATATGAAGTTTGGGCTTCCTATTCAAGGTAGGCTCTATCCAGCTAATTACAGCCTTTTATATTATGTAAAAGGTGATAAACCTAAGACTTTTAATGTACAAAGAATACCGTTACAGACGTGTCCTCATTGTGGTAGGGAGATAAAAGATTATGGTGGTTACAAAAATAAAATGAACCCTAAGGGTGTAACTCTATCTGACGTTTGGTCAGATATTTATCCTGTCAGACATAACAGTTCAAAGAACAGAAAGTTTAACGAACTATCCATTAAATTACTTGACCGCATAATCAGTCTGAGTACAAATGAAGGCGATGTTGTTTTAGATCCATTCGGTGGAAGTGGCACAACATTTGCTGTCAGTGAATTGTTAGGTCGTAAATGGATAGGCTTTGAGTTAGGAAATTGTGAGATAATTAAAGAACGCCTTGTGAATAAAGAAAAAGATAAAAAACTGTTTGATAAGGTTTATGAAGAAAAGAATAAACTGTTCCCTGATAGGATTAAGGAGTTACGTAAGAAAAATGGGTTATGGATCGATGATGATTTTAGACGGGGTAGTGATAATAAATCTACAAGTGATAAGAGCATAAACGAAGAAAATAATATCAAAAATTATGATCAAATTTCATTAAGTCTAAAATAAACAACCTAGAAAAATATGCTTTTGATAAGTGCTTTAAAGAATTTATATACTGATGCAGGATTGAGAAAATATATAAACACATATACAGTGAAGGGACTTCTTTTTTAAGAAGTCCTTTTTTAGCTAATTCCTTATAAAATTTAAGATGATGTAGATAAACATAAGTCGTTGAATTTGATAAATGAAAGTAAGTTAACTTATATGTAAAGAAAAAACAACTAAATAGAGAGTACTAACATCAAAGGGAATTAGTAGAAATCAATAACAATTTATATAAGCATTTTCAATGGACCATAGCAAAGATATTTTGGATTTTAGCACTTCTGACCAAAGAGCTGAATAAACTTTACCTGGGGCGCTAATTCAAAAAATCGGACATGCGTTTTCCTTCTTTGTGCTGACATATTTGCTGTGGAAACAGCGGGGCAGTATAAGATCAGCTTCAGCCGGCTCATTCGCGTTTGCTTTTTTTACAGAAGTTCTTCAGCTCTTCTTCAGCAGGAATGGTTGTATCCGGGATGTGCTCATCGATGCTGTTGGAATTGGATTGTTTTATGGTTTATATGTGTTGGCGAAGCGAAGAAAACAAGAGATGTATGAGAAATATTAAAGCCGGCTGTCTTAATTTCAGACGCCGGCTTTTGTCTTTCTTAGAAATTTTGATCGGTTGGTTTTTTCGTCAGTTTATTGATAATGGTTTCATAAATCCTCACGACCAAATCGACGAACGGGCGAAGCAGATCTGAAAATCTAAAGAAAAGGAACCCGATAATGATGGCGACAACGAGGCTGCCCAATACATCTACCGGATAGTGATGTCCCACCCAAATTCTCGAAAAGCCTGTCAAAAGCCCAAAAATGACAAGCGGCCAGCCGATTTTGCGGTTTCTGAAAAGCATCGCAATAGAAATCGCTAATGCACCTGTCGTGTGGTCACTTGGAAATGAAGCATCCGCAGCATGCGGAATCAGTGTATGCACTGTATGCGCAACGAACGGGCGCGGTTCGAAATAAACAAGCGTAATCAAATAGTTGATCACAAGGCCTGCAATTCCTGTGATGCCTGCGTATAGCACATGTTTTCTGCTTTGTGTGTTCCCAAACAGCCAGATTGCCAATAGGATAAGGGCATAGGCGACAATGGCATATTCCGTGATGAAGACCATAATGGAATCGAGAACTGAATTGTGATGAGATAGTCCATGGATTGCTTTAAAAATTTCGTAGTTCAAATAATCACCTTTTACATTTTTATATTTAGTAGACTAATCTTACTCATGAAAAGTTTCAAATAAAAATAGAGATTGTCTGAAATAACGGCGCTTGAAGAGAATTCGAAGAGGAATCGCGGTTTCTGGGGGGGATTCTGTGCACAAAAAAAGAGATCCGGAGTGTCCGAATCTCGTACCGATATTAAAGTGCTTCAGGTCCTTCTTCGCCTGTGCGGATGTTGATCGTATTGCTGATTTCATAGACAAATATTTTACCGTCACCCGGTGATCCCGTTTTCAGCACCCTTTTAGCGGTCTCAGTCACTTGATCAACAGGAACCTTGCTGACCACAATTTCTATTTTTAAACGCTCGTATACATTGCTTTCTATTTTTACCCCTCGATAGAGCTCCGTATGTGCTTTTTGAAGGCCGCAGCCGTGTACATTGGAGAAAGTCAGAGAGGTCACTCCGATTTTTCCGAGTTCCTGCTTCAGCTTTTCAAAATTTGCCGGACGCGTTACAATTTCTACCTTGAACATTTGACCGCTCATAGCGTCACTCCTCACATAGAATCTTGATATGCTTTTTCCCCATGCATCGTTAAGTCAAGCCCAAGTGACTCTTCTTCTTCAGTTGCGCGAAGGGGAAGGAAGAGGCTTACAAATTTAATAATAACGAAAGTGACAATAAATACAAAAACATAAGTGGCGGCGATGGCGACGATTTGTTTCCAGATTAAGCTTGCATCACCGTAAAATAACCCATCTGCGCCCGCTGAGTTAACAGAGGTTGTTGCGAATAATCCTGTTGCGATTCCGCCCCATGTGCCGCCGATCCCGTGCAGGCCAAAGGCGTCAAGCGCGTCGTCGTATCCGAATTTCTTTTTAAGCGAGAATACTCCCCAGAAACAAACAGCTCCGCCGATGATGCCGATAATAATGGAAGCGAACGGTGTGACAAATCCGGCAGCCGGCGTAATGGCGACAAGCCCGGCGATTGCGCCAGATACCGCTCCGAGCATTGTCGGTTTTTTGTTAATGATCCATTCTACTAAGATCCAGCCGGCGATCCCGGCTGCAGCTGCGGTGTTTGTGTTGATGAACGCGTACATGGCTACACCATCTAAAGTCAAAGCGCTGCCGACGTTAAAGCCGAACCAGCCGAACCAAATCAAAGCTCCTCCTAAGAAGGTGTAAATGAGGTTATGCGGAGAAGACGCTGTACCGTCTTTCCGTTTGCCGAGCACAATGGCAAGAACAAGTCCTGCCACACCGGAGGAAATATGAACAACATTGCCGCCAGCAAAATCGAGCGCTCCAAGCTGGCCGATCCAGCCGCCGCCCCATACCCAGTGCGCTACGGGTGTGTAAACCAAAGAGGCCCATAAAACCGAGAATAAAAGAAAAGCGCCGAATCGCATCCGCTCTGCGAAGGCCCCGGAAATAATCGCTGTAGTCAGAACGGCAAACGTCATTTGGAACATCATAAATAACGAGTGGGGAATGGTATCGCTGTAATCTCCCGGATCAAATCCGACCCCTTTGAGGCCTGCCCACTCCAGCCCGCCGATGATTGAATTGCCTGGTGCGAAGGCAAGTGTATATCCGAACAGCACCCAAACGATGGAAACGATGGCAATGGAAGAGAAACTGTGCATGGCAGTGCTCAGCACATTTTTGCTCTTTACCATTCCTCCATAAAATAACGCTAATCCCGGGGTCATCAGCCACACGAGTAAAGCGCAAAAGAACATAAAAACTGTATCGCCCATTTGCATGTCTCATTCCTCCGTATCTTTCAGAATTAAATTGCAATTATTATATTTCTTCATTATAGAGAAAAAAGAATGATAAAACATTTTCATGTAAGATTTCCTGACATGGTTTTTAAGGAATGTTATCGAGGGACGGAAAGAAAGGAGAGCGGCATTTTTCACTATATAAGACTTTATATCTATAAAAGAAGCTATTCATATGAGCAGAAAAGGGAATTGACATTAATTAGAATACTCTATACTGTATTAAGTGTACTACATCAAATAATACACTGAGGGGGATGTATGATGAATAAAGGCGGCAGGCTGAGGAGATCATTACGCAAGTCGATTCCCGCGACGTTCCGATTGTTTTTAGCCTTTAATTTTTTCGTGTACGGTCTGGCGAAAGTGGTAATTGGCCAGTTTGGCGAGGTGACGCCTGAAATCGAGGCGGCTGCCGGGAAGGGGTTTACGATCGCGTGGACATTTTTCGGTTATTCTCATGTCTATGAACTGTTTATAGGTTTTGGTGAAATCCTGGCAGCTGTTTTATTACTGATTCCGCGAACGGCTGCATTAGGGGCGGTTATTTTTATGCCCATTATTGTGAACATCGTCTTGATTAACTATTGTTTTGATATTGGCGTGCAGGATCTTAGCACGATATTAATGGTTATGTGTCTCATCCTGCTTTGGATGGACCGCCGCAAATTCATAGGCGTTTTCAGGCAGGAACCGATAGACAGCAGGCAGGTGATGAAGCGATGACGCCCCTTATGATTACAGTGCTTGCCGGTTTGTTCGTATGCACAACCTGTTACTACTACATAAAAGAAAAATCATGAGACAACGCTCCTTCTGAGAATTTCACAAGCATCATAAAAGAACTTAGGCAGTGTGAAGAGTAAAATATGCAATGTGAGAAACACTAACAGTATCAGGAGGAGACGTATGATGAATACACTCAACATTGATTTTCAAAAAACAGCATTGGTTATCATTGATTTACAAAAGGGGATTGTGCCGATTGATCAAAGCGGCCAGGTTGTCCCGAACGCGAGAAAGCTCGTAGATGAATTTCGGAAACATAACGGGTTCATCAGCTTTGTAAATGTAGCCTTTCATGATGGAGCGGACGCCCTGAAGCCGCAAACGGATGAGCCTGCGCAGGGAGGTTCAGGGGAAATGCCGGCGGACTGGGCCGAATTTGTTCCGGAAATCGGTGTGCAGGATGGCGATTATACTGTGACAAAACGGCAATGGGGTGCTTTTTTTGGCACAGATTTAGACTTGCAGCTGAGACGTCGCGGCATTGATACGATTGTATTGTGCGGCATCGCAACGAATATCGGGGTGGAAAGCACAGCACGGGAGGCATTTCAGCTTGGCTATCAGCAGATTTTTATTACAGATGCCATGTCCACATTTAGCGATGAAGAGCATGAAGCCACACTGCGCTTTATTTTCCCGAGAATCGGTAAATCGCGGACAACGGAAGAGTTTCTGGAACAAGTGAAATGATGTTATCGAAAAAAAGCCGGGCTGTTTTTTTAACAGCGGTGGCTTCGGGAACAATGCTGAATCCGCTGAACTCGTCTATGATCTCTCTTGCGCTCCATAGCATCCAGAATGAGTTTCACCTCTCGTTTACAACGGTTTCCTGGCTGATTTCCTCGTTTTACTTGGCGAGTGCCGTAGCGCAGCCCGTAACGGGGAAGCTCGGTGATTTGATTGGGCGGAAACGCTTGTTTTTATTCGGGCTTATTCTTGTTGCGGTTTCTGCCATCGGGGCGCCGTTTGCGCCGACGTTTATGACATTATTGGTCATGCGGCTGTTTCAATCGGTGGGGAGCAGCGCGATTTATCCGTCAGGTGTCGGCTTGATTCGGAATCATATTCATGAGCGCCAAGCTTCAGCCTTGGCTGTACTCTCTATTTTTGCGTCCGCCATGACGGCGCTGGGGCCGACAGTCGGCGGTTTTTTGATTGTATGGGGAGGCTGGCCGGCGATCTTTATCGTTAATTTGCCGTTTATTATCCTCAGCTTCTTATTGGGCCTGTATATGTTCCCGAAAGATCAGAAAAAAGGGGCAGGAATCAAAACCATTATTCAGCAGCTCGACATTCTTGGAATTGTTTTATTTGCCGGGGGAATCATTTTCCTTCTATCCTTTTTGCTGTCGTTCAGCACGTCGCCGCATGCGGTTGAAGGTGTGCTTGGCTTGCTTCTGCTCTGTGCGTTTGTCTGGCGCGAGCTGAAAACGGATAAGCCGTTTATTGATGTCCGTCTGTTTAAAACACAGCGAAACCTGTCAGCCGTGTATGTTCAGTTTATTTTATTGAATGTTTTCTTCTATTGTTTATTTTTTGGTCTGCCAAGTTACTTTCAGGATGAAATGCATCTTTCTGTTCAAACGAGCGGCCTGTTTATGCTGTTTATGTCTGGAATGAGCATCGTTGTGTCACCTTTAACCGGCAAATGGATCGACCGATCTGGTGTCGTCAAGCCGATCTTTGCGGGAGCGCTTTTGATGACGGCTGGAGCCGTGCTCTTAACCATCTTTTTTATCAATGTCGAGACCATTGGGAAAGGCCTCATTCTATCGCTCTTGGGTATAGGCTACGGACTGGGAAATGTCGCGCTTCAGGCAGCGATGCTGAAAACGAGTCCTTCCAACATGGTAGGAACGACTTCAGGCCTGTTTCAAACCTGCCGTTACCTAGGATCGATTTTGTCTTCGGTGATCCTTGGCATTCTTTTTGGTAAAGAAATCACGGCAGCCCATTTTGATATGATGGGAATCATTATGATCATAGCGGGCGGAGCAAGCCTGTTAATGGCTGTGAGATTTGCTGCATTAATGAAAACTGCATCTTGAGAAAGAGACGGGCTCTGAGGTCTGTCTCTTTTTCTTGTTTAAGCTGTTCAAATACAAACGGGAAAATTGTATATCATAGCCAGTGTTATTGTCTGACTCTTCAGTTATATTAAGTGACATCTAATGTCAAAAAACATAACGTGATGACATATAGACAATATGGAAAGGGGAGCCGGCTATGAAATTAAAAGAGAGTCAGCAGCAATCCAACAGGCTGAGCAATGAAGATCTGGTGCCTTTGGGACAGGAAAAACGGACGTGGAAAGCAATGAACTTTGCCTCCATTTGGATGGGATGTATACATAACATACCGACCTACGCGACGGTGGGAGGATTAATTGCAATCGGCCTTTCGCCTTGGCAGGTGCTGGCGATCATTATTACGGCATCACTTATCCTATTTGGCGCTCTTGCCTTAAACGGCCATGCGGGGACAAAATATGGGCTGCCGTTTCCCGTGATCATTCGGGCTTCTTACGGGATATACGGCGCGAATATCCCCGCGCTTCAAAGGGCGTTTACAGCTATCATGTGGCTTGGCATCCAGACATTTGCGGGCAGCACGGCACTGAACATTTTGCTTTTGAATATGTGGCCAGGCTGGGGAGAAATTGGCGGCGAGTGGAACATTCTCGGCATTCACTTGTCCGGTTTGCTTTCCTTTGTATTCTTTTGGGCAATTCATTTACTTGTATTGCATCACGGCATGGAGTCGATTAAACGTTTTGAGGTGTGGGCAGGGCCTTTAGTGTATCTGGTATTTGGCGGCATGGTATGGTGGGCCGTTGATATTGCTGGAGGATTGGGCCCGATATACTCTCAACCAGGAAAGTTTCATACGTTTTCAGAAACATTCTGGCCGTTTGCTGCCGGAGTTACTGGCATCATCGGCATCTGGGCGACATTGATCTTAAATATACCTGATTTTACACGGTTTGCTGAAACACAAAAAGAGCAAATCAAAGGACAATTTTACGGCTTGCCGGGAACGTTTGCGCTGTTCGCATTCGCCAGTATTACGGTGACCTCCGGCTCGCAGGTCGCGTTCGGAGAGCCGATTTGGGATGTTGTCGATATTTTGGCGCGGTTTGATAACCCTTATGTCATCGTCTTGTCCGTGATCACGCTCTGCATCGCCACGATCTCTGTAAATGTCGCGGCGAACATCGTATCGCCCGCTTATGATATAGCGAATGCCCTGCCGAAATATATCAATTTCAAACGTGGCAGCTTTATCACAGCGTTGCTCGCTTTATTTACGGTTCCATGGAAGCTGATGGAGAGCGCGACAAGCGTGTATGCGTTTCTTGGCTTAATAGGCGGCATGCTTGGACCGGTGGCAGGCGTGATGATGGCCGACTATTTTATCATTCGCAAACGTGAGCTCTCGGTAGATGACCTGTATTCCGAAACAGGACGGTATGTGTATTGGAAGGGCTACAATTACCGTGCGTTTGCAGCCACAATGTTAGGAGCGCTGATTTCGCTGATTGGCATGTATGTTCCTGTATTGAAGAGCTTATACGATATTTCTTGGTTTGTAGGTGTGCTGATTTCCTTTCTTTTCTACATTGTTCTGATGCGTGTTCACCCGCCTGCATCATTGGCAATTGAAACAGTTGAACATGCGCAGGTCCGCCAGGCTGAATAAGATCTATTTAGACGGTATATTTTCATATTTTTGAAATGGTTTTCCATAAATAGAACATTTATAATGGTTTTAGAAATCTATTCTAAAACGAAATGGGAATCGAAAATGAGAAAATGGTATTTTATTCTTTTGGCGGGTGTTTTAACGTCTGTCATCCTCGCTTTCGTTTATGATAAGACAAAAGCGAATGAGGAAGGATCTGGGGATTATCTGTATGTTTCGCCAAATGGCAGTGATCAAAATGAAGGAACAAAAGAAAAGCCGTTTCGTACATTGGCACACGCATCTGAGAAGGCTGCTGCCGGCACAACTGTCATGATTCGGGAGGGCACGTATCATGAGACCCTTGATGTAAAGCACAGCGGTACGGACGGAAAGCCTATCACATTCCGAAACTATGAAAATGAAAACGTCGTGATTAGCGGTGAATCCGTTGCGAACGCTGAATATGAAACACCGCTTATTCGTATTCACGATAAACATGACATTGCCATCAGCGGTTTAACAATTCAAGATCTTTCTGTTTCATCTGAGGAAGCAACTGCTATAGGGATTTATGTATCAGGGTCCAGCAGTCATATCGCCATTAAGGATAATCACATCCGGGGGATTAAGACAACAGCGGATGAAGGAAATGCTCACGGAATCGCAGTTTATGGGACTGGCAGCATGAAAGACATCCGAATCGAGGACAATACAGTTGAGAAACTGACGCTTGGAGCGAGTGAAGCAGTTGTGCTGAACGGTAATATCGACGGCTTCACAGTTGCAGGCAATGTGGTCCGCAACAATAATAACATCGGGATTGATCTAATTGGTTATGAGGGAACCGCGGATAAAAACGATTACGTGCGAAACGGAGTCGTAGAAAACAATACAGTTTATCAAAACTCGACTTACGGCAATCCTGCTTATGGAGATGAATACTCAGCGGGCGGGATTTATGTCGATGGAGGACACGATATCGACATTAAGAACAACACAGTTTACGATAACGATATTGGGATTGAAGCAACGTCTGAACACAAAGGAAAGTATGCAAATGCCATTCAGATCACAGACAACAAAGTGTACAACAATGCGTACACCGGTATTTCAATCGGAGGATATGACAAAAAGCGGGGCGGCACCAGCAATTCTCTGATTGCCCGCAATATTATGTACCGGAATGACACAAAGGGACTGTACGGCGGACAGCTGCTGCTGCAGTACGATACGAAAAACAACACAATTGAAAAGAATATATTGACGGCCGGTGATTCCAGATTATTTATCGGAAACGATTTTACAGAAAATGAAGGAAATACGGTCAATCATAACGTGTACCACAAGGAAGCGGATCAAGACGGCATATGGATGTGGAAAAAGAAAGAATATGATTCATTTTCGTCGTATCGAAAAGCAACAAAAAACGATCAGCAATCCATATATGCCGATCCGATGTTTCGTGATGAAGCGTCCTATGATTTTTCGTTAGATCCTGATTCACCTGCGCGGCCTGTCATTGAATAATTGCTATAAGCGGCGTTCTCTAAGAGGACGCCGTTTTTTATATGCAAAAAAGACTGCCGGGATTTCCCGGCAGTCTGACAAGTTATTCTGCAATAGACACTTTTCCTTCAGCCTCTGCAGGTTTTTTCTGGCTCCACGTGTAGAGAAGCAGAGCAATTAAAACGAACAGCCCCGCTGTTAAATAAATGGCAGAGAAGCCGGCAGATGCTACAAACAATCCGAATACATAAGATCCTACAGCAATTCCGCTGTCAAAGAAGGTAAAGAACGTTGCCGTTGCAAAACCGGAGCGGTGAGCCGGAGATTTCTGAATCGCCAATGTTTGCATGCAAGGAACGATTGATCCGTAGCCAAGACCGATAACCGCCCCTGAAAGCAGAAGCATTAAGCCGCTATGTGTGAAGGACAGCATGCAGAGTCCAACAGAGAAAATCAGGATTGATGGGTAAATGACAATGCCCGGTCCGACTTTGTCGAACAATTTCCCTGTGAACGGGCGTGCAATCATCATTGTCACCGCAAAGCAAACAAAGAAATATCCGCTGATATCCGAAAGGTCAACTGATTTGGCGAATACAGACAGATATGATGTGACTGTTGAATAACAGAAAGAAATAAACAAACCGACCGTCGCAATTTTGAGTGCGCCCTTTTCAAACATATCCGAGAACGCAAAACGGAATACAGTCGTGCCGCTGTCCTTACTTTGCGGCACTTTTATCAAGAACGAAACAAGTAAGCCCGCAACCATAAACAGCGCAAAGGCTGTAAAGAATACAGGAAAGCTTACCACTCTCATCAAATTCAGACCAAGGAAAGGTCCGATCGCCATAGCGAGGTTCATAGACATGGCAAAGTATCCAAGCCCTTCACCGCGCCGTTTGGCTGGAATAATATCAGCGGCAATTGCACCTGTAACAGTCGTTAAAATGCTGAACCAAATTCCTTGGAAGAACCGCAATCCGAGCAGCAGGGAAAAGTTATGAATCGGCATATACAGAAAAGATGATAGGGCGAAGAGCGCCATTGATACAATCGCCATTCTTTTCTTCCCGAAACGCTCAACGATGGCTCCGGAGAAAGGCCGTGTAATGATCGCAGACAGAAGGAACAGGCTGATTAAAAGCCCGCCTTGTGATTCTGTGCCGCCAAGCTCTTCCAGCGTATAGATCGGCAATACAGTTAAAAATGTATAAAAGAACACAAACACAAATAAATTGACAAGCAGGACCATAATAAAATCCTTGGTCCATATCGCATCCGCTTTTTTCAAATGTATGTCACTTCCTTATTTTCATTGTTGTAAAAACATGCGGAATAAATGAGAAAAAGCTTCTTTATCTTCATCCCGGAAATCAGCAAGCAGCTCTTCCTCGAATTTCAGCATTTTCACATTGATTTCTTCGTATTTTTTCTCGGCTTCTTTTGTGAGGACAACAAGTTTTTCCCGTTTGTCTTCACCTTGCCGTCTCTGAACCCAGCCGTTCTCCTCCAGGCGTTTGATCGTCCGAGTCACAGTCGGCGCTTCCACATTTAAATAGGACCAAATCTCTTTTTGAGTCATTGGTCCGATCGTACGCAAACAATATAAAACTGACCATTGAGATGAATAAAGGCCGAATGGCTCTAGCTGTTCATTGGCTTTCTTGGCAATCAGGCGGGCGCTTTGGTTGATTTGATGAATGAGGTGTCTGTTGACGTAGGACATGTCGGTCTCCTTCTAAAAAACTTACCTAAGTAACTAATTGCTTATTTCATTTTACAGGAGCGATCAATAGTTGTAAAGATGAAAATTTAGTGACGCGAAATAGTTTGCTGAATCTGAAAAAGTTCGTTTCACCCCTTGTCCTTATTGAGTTTTTAGCATATTCCCAAAAGAATGCTAATACACTGTTACAAACCTAACAAAGAGAGTGTTTGAGGTGAGGGATCGTGGGCATATTTCACAAACTTACTTTTAAAACCATACAACGAAGAAGCGGCATAATGAACGACTCTTTACAGAATACGGATCTCATTTCACACTTCTCACATCCATTTTAGGGAGGTCGAGTGGTGTGCACGATTACATCAAAGAGCGAACAATCAAGATAGGGAAGTACATCGTGGAGACAAAGAAAACCGTTCGTGTCATTGCGAAGGAATTTGGTGTTTCCAAAAGTACAGTACACAAGGATTTAACAGAGCGTCTGCCTGAAATTAACCCCGACTTGGCAAACGAAGTGAAAGAAATACTCGATTATCATAAATCCATCAGGCATTTAAGAGGAGGAGAAGCGACAAAGCTCAAATATAAAAAAGATGAAATTCTCGAAGGAGAGCCTGTTCAGCAATCGTAATCACCTGGCATTGCCTTCTTGAAATCGTTCATAAAACATCCGCAAAAATTTGTAAAGAACTTATTGTGCTTCCAACTTTTTTTCTATATTTTATGATAATATATATAATTAGGGCACAATGTGGATATTTACTGTGAAACAGATTTTCAAGGAGGATATAAATAGATGTTTGCAAGGGATATTGGTATTGACCTCGGTACTGCAAATGTACTGATCCATGTTAAAGGTAAAGGAATTGTTCTGAATGAACCTTCCGTTGTTGCACTTGATAAAAACAGCGGCAAAGTGCTGGCGGTTGGCGAAGAGGCAAGACGAATGGTTGGACGTACACCTGGGAATATTGTTGCGATTCGCCCGCTGAAAGACGGAGTTATTGCTGACTTTGAAGTAACAGAAGCAATGCTGAAACATTTTATTAACAAGCTGAATGTAAAAGGCCTGTTCTCAAAGCCGCGCATGCTCATTTGCTGCCCGACGAATATTACATCCGTTGAGCAAAAAGCAATCAAAGAAGCTGCAGAAAAAAGCGGCGGGAAACATGTGTACCTTGAAGAAGAACCTAAAGTTGCCGCTATCGGCGCGGGTATGGAAATATTCCAGCCAAGCGGTAACATGGTTGTAGACATCGGAGGCGGGACGACGGATATCGCGGTTATTTCAATGGGCGATATTGTCACCTCCTCTTCTATTAAAATGGCTGGGGACAAGTTTGACATGGAAATCTTAAATTATATCAAACGCGAGTACAAGCTGCTGATCGGCGAACGTACTGCGGAGGATATTAAGATTAAAGTCGCAACTGTTTTCCCAGACGCACGTCACGAGGAAATTTCCATTCGCGGACGGGACATGGTTTCCGGTCTTCCAAGAACAATTACAGTAAACAGTAAAGAAGTTGAAGAAGCCCTTCGTGAATCTGTCGCTGTTATTGTTCAGGCTGCGAAACAAGTGCTCGAAAGAACACCGCCTGAACTTTCTGCTGATATTATTGACCGCGGCGTTATTATTACCGGCGGAGGCGCGCTCTTAAACGGCCTTGACCAGCTGCTTGCTGAAGAGCTGAAGGTACCGGTCCTCGTTGCTGAAAATCCTATGGATTGCGTAGCCATCGGCACAGGTGTCATGCTTGATAATATGGACAAGCTTCCTAAACGCAAACTAAGCTGATTTCACAAACCTCATTCTGCAAAAAGAATGAGGTTTTTTTATGAAAAAGCCTTCACGAAAAGATGTTAAATGACGATAATAGGATAAAATACTGAGTTTTTATTATAGAACGAACGTTCCTATATGACAACTGGAAAAAATGCCATTTTTAGAGGTGGGAAATTTGTTAAAAGGATTATATACAGCAACATCCGCAATGATTGCCCAGCAGCGAAGAACGGAAATGCTTTCAAATAATATTGCTAACGCAAATACATCAGGATATAAAGCTGATCAAGGCTCTATGCGCGCGTTCCCTGAGATGCTGCTCAGCAGAATAGAATCAAAATCTCCGGCCGGGACATCAAGGGCGAAAATCGGTTCCGTGAATACCGGAGTATATATGCAGGAGCTCAAGCCTCTCTTTACACAGGGAAGCCTGAAGTCCACAGACCAGCCTACAGACATTGCATTGATCGAAAATCAAGTTCCGATGAATGCGGAAACCAATGAAAAAGCTGCTCTGTTTTATCCGGTTCAAACAGCGGATGGAATCCGTTATTCAAAAAGCAGCACATTTTCACTAAATGAGAACAATCAGCTGACGATCAACGGACGCCCTATTTTATCGACGGATCGCCAGCCAATCACTGTTGATAATGAGAATTTCACTGTGTCTGAAAACGGTACTGTGACAACGAACGGACGCACAGCCGGCCAGATTGATGTCAGAATGGCGGAAGATGTCCGCAATCTCAAACGGGACGGAAATGATTTGTACAGCACGGCGGACGGTAATGATCTGCCAAGCGCAGCCGGAAATAATCAGGTATCCTATTCATTAAAACAAGGCGTCTCAGAGCTTTCAAACGTGGATGTGACAAGCGCCTATACAGAAATGACTGAAGCGTACAGATCGTTTGAGGCGAATCAGAAGGTTATTCAGGCTTACGATAAAAGTATGGATAAAGCAGCAAATGAAATTGGAAAAATTTAAGATAACGGAAGAAAAAACGGGGGACATCAACTATGCTCAGGTCAATGCTAACGGCATCAACAACCTTAAACCAGCTGCAGCAGCAGATTGACACAATCAGCAGCAACCTTTCAAACAGCAACACAACCGGCTATAAGGCAAAAGATACGAATTTTTCTGAGCTTGTCAGACAGCAATTCGATCAGGTTGATGAAAAAAACGAGGAAGTGGCAAAAGCCCGAAAAACGCCGCCCGGCTTGCGCCTTGGCGTCGGAGCGATGATGAATTCACGCCTAGTCTCTGATCAAGGAAGCATTCAGAAGACCGATCGCGATCTGGATATCGCATTTACGTCTCCATACCAGTATCTTCAGGTAAATGTAAATGGAAACCGCCAGTATACGAGAGACGGAGCATTATATTTAACGCCTTCAGCCAATAATGCCAACCAGCTGCAGCTCGTCACTGGAAATGGGTATCCCGTACTTGATGAGAACGGCAATACAGTGAACATCGACAGCTCAATGAAGAATATCACCATCAATAAGAACGGCACCTTAACCGCAACTGATGGAAACGCGGTTCAGCGGTTTAATCTTGGCGTTGTCCAAGTGAATAACCCTCAAGAGCTGAAATCCGAAGGGAATAACCTTTTCTCTATTGATAATGCGGCAGCTTTTGAAGAGCTGAACGGCGCTAATAGACAAAACATCGGCATGCAGCAGGGCTCACTTGAGATGTCCAATGTCGATATTTCAGAACAAATGACAGATTTGATTACGTCCCAGCGTTCATATCAGCTGAACAGCAGAACGATCACAATGGGAGATCAAATGCTCGGTTTAATCAATTCAGTCAGATAATAAGAAAATGGGCGTTTTTCAATCAGCCGCGCATGATAAAAAAAGCGGCTTTTTCGAAATCGTCCTTTTTTTTGTAGTATTCCGTAATATCTTCTAACAGCACTTCTAAATCCACCCACGCCTCGATTTTTTCTAATTCAAGCACATATTCGAGCAGCTGCTCATAGGGATCTTCCACTGAGGTGTAGAGGGCTTCAAGCGTTTTTAATTTTAAATAAATGGTTTGAATGTCTACCTTTTCAGATAATTCTTTTCCTTTTTGAAGGACGGCTTTAGCTTCTGTGATGTTTCCTGTTTTAAAAAGCGCTCTGACAGACTCGTACACACAATGAAGATATGAGACTGGTGAATTCATTTCAAATTCTTGATTCTTTAATACTTTCCTAAAGTAAAGAAGCGCTTCCTGGTCTTTTTTCTCGGTCGCTTTTAAAAAGCCAAGGTTATAATAAGCATGGCATAGCAGGTTTTCGTCATGTAGTTGCTGGGTTTTCTTAATGATTTCTTTGAAAAGCTGTTCAGCTTTTTCATAGCGTTCTTGATCAATATAATTCACGGCGAGCAAAAGTTTACAGGTGATTACCTTTTTGATATAGCCGAATTGGTGCAAATAGATGTGTAATGCTTTTTTGACGTATTGGACGGAAAGCGGCGGTGATTTCATCAAGTAATAGGCGCCGGCGGTTTGATAATATAAATCAGCGGCTTCAAACGTATTGTGAATGGCGGCCAGGTACTGTTCAGCTTTTTTAAAATGATGTACTGCATGTTTCGGAGCTGTTTTTACCATCTCATATAACCCAGAGAAAAAATACAGATAATATTTCAATTCATCATCCATTTTGTCTTCCAGGCCATATAGGTCATCGAACAATGAATCGAGTCCGTTCTGGTTTTCAAAAAGCAGCTGATGGCGGGCCTGAAACAATTGATAACGCATCCAAAGTTTTGTGTTCTTTTTGATCTTCGGAAGGTGCTGGTCAATTTTCTCTTTCAGTGTGCAAACGTGATTCATTTTGCGTTTGCTCATTGCGGAATACCACTCGTCTAACATGTTTAGCATTCTTTTTTCAATAAACTTCGAAATCATTTTCCTACCTCTTTGCTATTGGTAAAATCTATAATTATCATATCATAACTTTTGACGGCTCTCATTGACAGTTGGTTACATTTTAGCGCGGTTGAAAAAGAGATTAATTCATAATATACTTTTCAAATGTACAGATTGGATCTTTGATGATTGCTATACATACTAATGCAGATGAAGGAGATGTCAAGACAATGCTTGATACTCAGCAAATTAAAGAAATTATTCCTCACCGTTATCCGTTTTTGCTTGTGGATCGGATTACGGAAGTTGAAGAGGGCAAACGGGCAAAAGGCTATAAAAATGTAACCGCTAATGAAGAGTTCTTTAACGGACATTTTCCTCAGTACCCGGTTATGCCCGGCGTATTAATCGTAGAAGCACTCGCTCAAGTCGGAGCTGTTGCGATGTTGATTAAAGAAGAAAACCGCGGCAGACTGGCTTTTTTTGCAGGCATTGATAACTGCCGCTTTAAAAAACAAGTCAAGCCTGGTGACCAGCTTCACCTTGAGGTTGAAATCATTCGTGCCCGCGGCACAATCGGGCGCGGAAAAGGCGTTGCCACAGTTGATGGCGAAGTCGTTTGCGAAGTAGAACTGACTTTTGCCCTCGGAGAATAATTGAAAAAAGGCAGATGGCCAGCGGCACATTTGTCTTTTTTTCTTTACAAATATAGAAAAGCAGGTGATTGTATGTGGAATGAATTTAAAGCCTTTGCCATGCGGGGGAATATCGTAGACCTTGCGATTGGTGTTGTGATAGGCGGCGCTTTCGGAAAGATCGTCACATCTCTAGTAAATGATATCATTATGCCTTTGGTCGGTTTGCTGCTGGGAGGGCTTGACTTTTCAGGCCTGTCGTTTACGTTTGGCGATGCTGTAGTGAAATATGGCAGCTTTATACAGACGATTGTGAACTTCTTAATTATATCGTTTTCCATTTTTATCGTCATTCGGACTTTGAATGGGTTAAGGCGCAAAAAAGAAGCAGCAGAAGAAGAGGCTGCGGAGGAAGCGGTGGATGCGCAGGAGGAGCTGCTGAAAGAAATCAGAGACCTGCTGAAGCAGCAAGCAAAGTCGCCGGAATAAAAAAGATGCCGTTAGAAACGGCGTCTTTTTTTATCTCAATTTTCGTTTAGGTTCGTTCTGTGTCCTTCAGTTCTTTAGGGCTTCCTGTTGTTTCAGCGAGATGAATGAGCATTGAGACAGAGGTGCCTGCATCCGGAATGCTGCTGATCATCAACTCGCTTCCGCAAAAATGTTTCAGCCGCTGATTGATATTTTTCAATCCGACGCTGCGATCGAAATCCGCAGATAAGAGGTCCTTTTGTTTTTCAGGAGTCATCCCGGCACCGTTATCCTCTACATTGATGTAATACTCATTTTTGCTTTGTTTTTTAGCTGTCAGTTTGATCCATCCTCCGCCTCTTTTCTTGCTGACACCGTGAAGAACGGCATTTTCCACCAAGGGCTGAATCATTAAAGGCGGAAGGATAAAGTCAATGTCTTCATCTATATCGAAAAGAACCTCAAGCCGATTACCGAATCGCGTCTTTTCTATAGAAAGATAGGAATTGATAATCGAAAGCTCATGTCTGAAGGAACTGATGGCTGATGTATTTTGAAAGTCAAAACTCATTCTTAAATAGTTGGTAAATTCCTCTGTTACCTCCCGGGCCTTTTCAATATCCAAATGAGTGAGAGAAATAATCGTGTTTAATACATTATAAAGAAAATGAGGCTTGATTTGCGACTGGAGAAACGCCATTTCCATTCTTGTGGCTTGATTTGCTGTATGTTTCATCATGATCAGGTTTTGAATACGCGCCATAAATTCAGAGTAATGATAGGGTTTTTGCAAAATGTCATTCGCTCCGGCATGAAAAGCCTTGTATTTGTCATGGCCGATAATGGCAGCTGTAATGATCAGAACCGGAAGATCAACCATGCTGAATCGTTCACGAATTTTCATACAGACTTCGAAACCAGTCATATCCGGCATCATCAAGTCCAAAATAACCAAATCAAGGTTTGTGCAAGAGATGATTTCTAATGCTTCCTTTCCGTTCTTCGCAGCAATCACATTGTAGGGCACACCTTCAAGCATATCGCTCAAAATTTTTAAACTGTCAATGTTATCATCGACAATCAGGATGGTTGGAGCGTCAATATGCTCAGAGTAATAAGGCGTGCTAAATGAGATATCTGATAGATCTCTCTCGGATTGTAATTCAGGAAGGCGTTTTTTTGTTTCAGATACAGGTTCATACTGGGCGATCGGCAAGGTGAAATGGAATGCCGAACCTTTTCCTTCTTCCGATTCGACCCAAATGTCTCCGTTATGGAGCTGAACCAGCTGTTTGACAATGCTGAGGCCAAGACCGGCACCATCGTCTTTATTCTTTTCGGCTTGCTGAAAAGACTCAAAGATGGTTTGGCGATCGGCTTCTGAAATGCCGCTTCCTGTATCCGCTACTGTCACTTTGATCATGTTGTCGTTCAGTCTTGAAGCAGAAAGTGTGATTTGGCCCTCTGTTGTATATTTGATTGCATTGTCTACCAAATTGGTTAATATTTGGCGGAAGCGGTTTTCATCTGCGAGCACTAAAGGAAGATCGTCAGGGATATGGTTCATCATATTCAAGTTTTTATGTCTCGATAAAAGATTGTAGAAATTCATTTCCGAAAAAACTAAAGTATAAATATCAACAGGAACCGGGTGGATTTGAAGCATGCCCTGCTTTATTTTTTCTAAATCCAGGATGTCATTTACCAGATTGGACAGCCTGTAGCCCATGCGGATGACGAGCTGCATGTTTTCTCTCTCTTCTTCTATCGTTCTTTTTCCTTTGCCGGCCAGCAGGGTCTGGCATATATTAATGATGCTGTTCAGCGGTGTTTTGAATTCATGTGATGTTTTGGCAATAAATTCATCCTTTAGCCGGTCACTTCTGAGCAATTTCCACGACAGCACTTCATTTTCACGGAATGCTCCGGCAAATTGCTGCGCCATCAGCAGAACGATCGCCAGTAAAGCGATAACTGTTGGCAATGAATAAATCGAATTAAAAGAAAAGGCCGTTTTGCCGCTGTAAGCTGAAATGGTGGTTAAAATGACAAAAGCACTCATTGATATAGATGCAATAGTAAGATACAGACTTCCTTCCATTTTGCGGATCGCAGCAATCGTAAAAATATATGTAATATAAACCAGAGTCGAGACGGCTAGCACAGAATGTAAGATGTACGAGGCATGGCCGATAAAACCCACGGTTAAAAAATCTGTGACTAAGACCAGCCCGGAAGAAACAGTGGCAATGCGAATAAAACGCTTTGAAACAATCCCTCTGTAAGCAAAAAAGAGATAGAGAAAAACCGCAATGCTGACGAGCACAGTAGAGGTTGCCCTCAATGAATTTAGCAGTGAAAATGAAATTGACGGATAGAGGAGAAATATAATCCGCTCTTTTCCGATCATCAGAATAATGAACGAAAACAGAAGACACATAACAGAAAAAAACAACAAATGTTTATCTTTTTTTCTTTGCAGGAAAAAGCCCAGAAAATATAATCCGGTAATGAAAAAAGCTGTAATCATGATTGTATCATTAAGAAAGGAAATTTTGTTTTCCCGCACTATTTGCTCCTGGGTGCCAAAAGTAATTGGCTTTGCGATTCCCCATCCCGGCGTTTTTCCGAAGTTCGAAAATTGTACGACAAGTTCATTGTCACCCTTGTGAAGCGTAAAAAAGCTCGTATATGGGCGGTTTTGTGCCGCAAAATCAGGTTTATTTGAAGGGTTGCCGCTTTGGCCAATGAATTGTCCATTAAAATAGATGCGATTGGCACTGTAAATAAACGACGTGCTGATCCCAAAAACCTGATTGTCTTGCTTTGATCTGATGGTCAGCTTATACGTTCCGTAATCCACATTGATACCCTGCTTGGCTAGCTTCACATTGCTGGGGACATCAACGCAGAGAGGATCTTTTCCTTTTGCTGAAGCGATCTCTTTTGGTGACAGAATCTGATTTGGATACAATGTCCATTTTCCGTTCAGCTGTACATTCCCATCCTTCTGAAAATCCCAATTCTCCAGGTTCATGACCCCATGCCTTGCCGCAGGAAGCGTTGTTCCAGAAAAATGGTCAATGGCAATGAAAACCATAAAAAATGCAGCGTAACCGAAAATAATCGAAGTGAAGATCAATTTCTCTTTCATATCATGGCTCCTTTATTCAAATAGGATCATTCTAAATTCCTATTTTTTTATAAATATTGTAAGTGCAAAATTTCAAAAACTACAATAGAAAGAAAAAGAATCCAGATAAAGGGGTTATTTGTCATGATATAATAGAAGTTATTTACTGATATCTCGATTTTACATATAGGGTGGGATGTTTTGTGAAAGCGTTAATTGTTGATGATGAGCACTTGGCATTGCTTCATTTTAAGAAAATGCTTGAACGAACAAACGCCTTTCAATCTATTATGGCGTATCAAGATCCAGTTGAAGCCTTAGAGCATCCTGAGACTCCTGCTGTAGATGCGGTGTTTCTTGATATTGAAATGCCGGGGGTAAACGGCATTGAGCTTGCTGAGGCGATTCAATCGATGAATGAAAACATCCAAGTCGTTTTCATCACGGCTTATAATGAGTTTGCTATCAAAGCGTTTGAGCTGAATGCCATTGATTATTTGCTGAAGCCTGTCATATACAAGCGGCTTGAGACAACTGTTGAACGAATCAAAACGAATAATATGCTCAGACAAAATGCAGAAAATACCGAGGCGCATTTTTCCATCCAATGCTTTGGGAGCTTGCAGTTTCATCAAACCTTAAAGGATGTCAAAACAAGCATTCCAGTCAAGTGGAGAACGTCGAAAGCACGTGAAATATACTTATTTTTGCTTCACAATCAAGGCCATGTGGTCAGTAAAGAAATGCTAATCGATCTTTTTTGGCCTCATTACGATGTTTCAAAAGCAAGCACCCAACTTTACTCCACCATTTACCAAATACGAAAATTATTCAGCCAGATCCCTTTCAGCCAAACTATCGAGAAGACTGATACTGGGTATATTCTTCGGCTTTCAGGCGCAAAAATCGATGTTGTCGAATGGGAAAAATCACTAAAAGGGGCGCCGCCGCTCAATACGGCTACATTACATCTGCACATGGATATTTTCATGTCCTATCAAAATCATTACCTAATGGAGCACGGTTATCTTTGGGCAGAACCGGAAAAGACGCGTCTTTCCCAGCTTTGGCTCGGAAAGGCCTATGAACTGATCGATTATCATATTCATGAAATGAACGATCATCAAGCGATGGACATTTGCCTGCAAGCCGAGAAAATTGAGCCATGCGATCATAAAATTATGCAATACAAGCTGCAGCTATTCAACAAAAACGGGAAGGTAGAAGAGGCGATAAAAGAATATCAGCGTTACAAACAAATGAAGGATCAAATTAATTAAAGAACTCCAAACCAGTATGTGTCGATTGCCTTTCGATGCACACTGGTTTTTTTGTGCACTTAAAGGGAAGGCCCTCGCCATATGTCTCCTGGGTGAAACTTCAACTCTCTCCAATTCACTTCAATCTTACATGATTTCTGAGTTGTACAGAAATTGTATAGTTCCATTTCATACAATGTAGTTTGGTTCGGATGGCAAATCTTAGTTTTGAAACTCATTCGGCATTAGCAGTTCTTTTTGGGGGATGAGACATGATGTTATGGTCTCGCGGATCAATCGGCAAGTGAAAGATAGATAAGAAAGGGAGGAATGAAAAGTTGAGAACGAGGAGTTTTCCCTTAGGGCTGAAAAAAAGCGGGCGGATCGTTATGATCATAAGCCTTGCCATCTTTTTCTTCTTCAGCCAGATCGCCAGCTATACTCTTACAGCACAGGCTGTGGACGTAACGTCCAGTGACAGCCAATTCTTCGATTCGGTAACAGTTAAGGACGCAAAGAGTCAGATTGTTGACGGATCAAAAGGAAACGAACCGGCATTAACGCCGGGGGATGAAGTGATACTGACATATGAATGGTCATTGAAAAAAAATAAAGAAGCATATAGCAAACAGGAAATCAATGTGGAGATACCTAAAAGCTTTACATTTGATAAAGGTGCAGAAGGTGAGATCAAATCTACTGATCAGGTCATCGGCAGCTATCAAGTGCCGGCGGGCAGCAGCATCATGACAGTAAAATTAACAACTGCATCCGCGGATTCTCCTGATGCCAAGGGGACCATTACACTGCCAGCTAAGTTTACTGCAGATGTAAAAGACGATGAACATACAGCAGCAGCCCTTTTTCAGCTAGGGGGAGGCAAAACCCAGCAGGTGATCATCCCTGTTAAGAAAGAGGAGACACCAGATGCCGAGGCGGAAGAGCCAAAAAACGACTCTTCTGATACTGCGGGTGATCAGGAAGGGAAAGATGACAAACCTGCACCTTCAGTCAGCAAGGATCAAAAAGAGGAAGAACAGCAGCCGTCAGATGACTCTAAGAGCGGCGAAGCCTCTAAGAGTGATGATTCAAAAAAAGTGTCATCCTCAAGTCAATCAGCTTTCAAAAGCTTGCAAACTGAAGAAAAACAAATCACGCAACATATTTTAACTGGCGTGACGTTGACGGACGAAAACGGAAAGCCATATGACAAGGGCAATCGCGCCAATACGAATTCTCCGGTGAAAATTTCAATTGATTGGGCTATTCCTGACGATTTAGGAAAAACGATCAATGCCGGCGATAAATATGAATTTGATTTGCCTAAAGAATTTATTATGCATAATGACATTGTGAACCTGCCGTTAGGCGCCGGAGACACCACCTACGGGACATTTTCTATTGATACGAACGGACATGTGGTGATGACATTTAACGGCGAGGTAAAAGAAAGTTCTAATGTCAAAGGCACATTGGTTATCAATACGCAGTTCAACGAGAAAAAAATAACGGGTTCGACAACACAAAAGATTCCATTCCCTGTGAATGCCGATACTCCTGAAACAACAGTTTATTTTAAACCCAATGTGAGTAAAACCATTGATAAATCAGGTGTGCTGGATAAAGGCATCAACCCTGGTAAAGTAACATGGACGGTCGATGTCAATAAAAAGTTGGATCAAGTCAAAAATGCCAAACTCGCGGAAAGCCTTCCAGATGGCGTAATCTACCGTTCAGTTAAAGTGTATGAACTCAATGTGAACATTGATGGTTCTGTCAGCAGAGGAAATGAAGTTTCTTCCGGCTACAGTGTTGATTCAAAAGGAAATGTCACATTTGAAGGGACAATTGATTCAGCCTACCGCCTTGTATACGAAACCGACATTGACAATGGTGCGAAGCCGAGTGAAGGCGGAAATATAACGCTGACAAATAAGGCGGCATTCAGCGGAGACAACCTGGAACCCATTTCTGCAGAAGCCACTGTTGCAGCCAAGTATGGAAAAATGATCGCGAAATCATCGACCGGCTATGATGGAGAATCTCAAACATTCAGCTGGGCTCTTGCATACAACTACGGTGAGAAACAGATCGACCAATCCAAGGCCAGCATTAAAGATTCTTTTGGAACTGGTGATTTGCATCTTGTGAAAGATTCTTTGAAGGTTATTCCTATTACCTTTGGTCAGAATGGCAGCGAGCAAGCGGGCAGGCCTTTAAAGGAAGGCGAGGACTACACGCTCATCGATAATGGAAGCGGATTTGAAGTCAAATTTAATAAAAACGTAACGAGCGCTTACAAAATCACATATCAAACAAAGGTCAACAGCGGAGTGATCATTGATAAATCTACAACATACACCAATAGCGTTGTGACCGGAACAGGGGATTCAAAAGAAGCTTCTGGAATAGCCATTCAGCAAAATCTCATCAAAGGATATTCAAACGTTGATTATGAGAAGAAGACGGTTGATTGGACGATTACAGTTAATAAAAATAAATACTTGATGAACAATTGGACTTTGGATGATCAATTTGAAAGCGGCGGAATGGTTCTGCTTGATGAATCGTTCAAGCTTCAAGACACAACGAACAACAAAACATTACAGAAAGACAAAGACTACACGTTAACAAAAAAACCTGATCATAAAGGCTTTACTTTGGCATTGATCGGGGATTATGCAAAAACAGACAGTCAATTTAAGATCACTTATACGACAACGTTCAATGCCGATTATTCTAACGAAAGCGTTAAGAATACAGCTCAGTCGACATGGACTGATCAAAACGGCAATGAGCGCACGAATAAGGTATCAAGCGGTTTTACGCCGAATCATCAGACGACAAACAATGGTTTCAAGAACGGTTCATACAACGCGGTTTCAAAGGAAATCACGTGGAAAATCGGCGTCAATTATAATGGCGAGCCGACGAAAAACCCTTATATCAAAGATGCCATAACAGATCCTCAGCAATTTGTGCCGGGTTCCGTTGTGGTTAAGAGCTATACGATCAATAAAAACGGCTCCATCACAGAAGGAGACGCGCTTGATCCTTCCAAGTATGATGTCGAAGAGCCTTCTGCAAAAAATGAACGCACTCTGACGGTACACCTTAAAACAGGCGATTCTGTACCATATCTGATTGAGTTTAAGACATCACTCAAAGGACAGGTCATTGATCAGAATCAGTACACAAACAAGGCAACCTACTATAATGACGGCTATGCAGACCGCACGTTAACAGGCTCTGTTTCAGTTACGAACGGAGGAAGCCTGGTTTTCAAAGGCGGCAAACAAAATGGAAGCTACATCGATTGGAACATCAATGTCAACTCCAGCCAATCAACGCTGGATGACGTAAAAGTTACTGACACGCCGGATGAAAATCAAATACTAGATGCAGATTCTTTTAAAGTATATCAAGCAAAATATGATGAAAACGGAGTGGTCAAAGACAGCAGCGGAAATCTGACCGCGGGAGATGTCGAGCTTCAAAAAGACAAAGACTACACGTTAGACATCAAAACGGACAATACAACAGGTGAACAATCGTTTGTCCTGAAATTCATAGGCAGCTATAAGCAAATTGATCGCGCCTATGTGATCAAATACCGGTCTCTGATTAACATAGCCGGCACGAGCGGCCATGTTAAAAATAAGGTGTCCATTTCAGGAACAAATGTGAAGGAGCAGACTCAAGAAAACAGCAGCTCGATCTTTGTTGCCATTTCAAGCGGCGACGGTTCCGGATCCGGAGAAAAAGGAAGCCTGACGATTTTTAAGACTGGAGAGGACGATAAAGCTCTTGAAGGAGCAGAATTCCAGTTATGGTCTGAGGACTCCAAACAGCTCCTCCGCACTGGTACGACGGATGCCGGCGGGAAGCTTACATTCGGAAATATTCGCTACGGTTCCTATGTATTAAAAGAAGTAAAAGCGCCTGACGGATATACCATCAGTGATGCTTATGCAAAAGGAGTCTCTGTAAAGATAGACAGCAACTCCTCCAAGCCAGGAGCGCTGTACAAAGTCGTAAATCAACAGAACAAGGTGACGCTTATCAAACAAGACGAACAAAACAATCCTTTGGTGGGTGCTGTTTTTAAGCTGGAGAAAAAATCAAATGACGGCACCTATACTCTCATACGAACAGATATAAAATCTGATAAAAACGGAAAAGTAGAAATGAACGGTTTGCCGGCGGGCTACTATCGCTTGACAGAAACACAAGCTCCTGAAGGCTTTATCGTAAATACAAAAGCGATTCATTTCTCAATCGCAAAGAATGAAAAGAATCAAGTGTCTGACGTCAATTTGGGGGCAATGACCAATTATCAAGGAAAAGTATCTCTGACGAAGGAAAATGCTGAAGGCCAGAAACTTGAAGGCGCAGTATTCAACATTGTCGATCAAGATGGAAAGATCGTTCAAGAGAAGCTGACTTCAGATAAAGACGGAAAAATTGAGGCTTCGGGCCTTGCACCGGGCCATTACGCTTTTGTGGAAACAAAAGCGCCAGCCGGCTATGTGCTGAATACAAAGAAAAAAGAATTTACCATCTCAGCATCTGCAGCAGGAAAGCCTGAAGCCGCAGATGCCGGAATCGCCGTTAACGATAAAGGCTCTGTTGAGCTGACGAAGGAAGATGCAGATGGCCAGAAGCTTGAAGGAGCCGTCTTTAAGATTATCGACAAGGAAGGTAATACGGTTCAAGAAGGACTGACCTCAGATAAAAACGGGAAAGTCGCAGCTTCAGGCCTTGCACCGGGACAATACGCTTTTGTTGAAACGAAAGCGCCAGTCGGTTACGTGCTGAACACAGAGAAAATAGAGTTTGAGATCTCTGATTCCTCTGAAGGAAAGCCTGAAGCTACAGATGCCGGGATCGCCATTAATCATAAAGGCTCCGTTGAGTTGACGAAGGAAAATGCGAAAGGCAAGAAGCTTGAAGGTGCAGTTTTCATCATTGTCGACGAAAAAGGAAATACGGTTCAAGAAGAGCTGACTTCCGATAAAGATGGAAAAGTAAAAGCTTCGGGCCTTGCGCCGGGACGTTACGCCTTTGTTGAAACGAAAGCGCCAGCCGGTTATGTGCTAAACACGGAGAAAAAAGAGTTTACCATTTCTGAATCAGCAGCAGGAAAGCCAAAATCCGCTGATGCCGGGATCGTCGTGAACTATCAAGGATCGGTTCAGCTGACGAAGGAAGATCAGGATGGAAAAGGCTTAGCAGGCGCGGTATTCAAAATCACTGACAGCAATGGGAAAACAGTGAGAGACGATCTAGTCTCAAAAGAAGGCGGCAAAATTGAAGTTGACGGGTTAGCGCCAGGAAGCTATCAATTTATCGAAAAACAGGCGCCAGATGGATATCTTTTATCCGAAAAGCCAGTGTCATTCACCATTAAAGGAGAATATGGCGGCAAACCTGAGCAAGTGAAAGCAACAGCGGTTAATACGAAGAACCTTGTTGTCCTCACCAAAGTGGATCAGCATGATCAGCATAAAGTTCTGCAAGGTGCGGAGTTCAATTTGACAGATGCCAACGGCAAAGTGCTGAAGTCCGGTTTGGTTACCGATGACAAAGGACAAATCACGGTGCACGGCCTTAAAGCTGGCGAATATCAGTTTGTTGAAACAAAAGCGCCTAAAGATTATGAGTTGGACCAAACTCCTATATCGTTCAAGATCACAAACACAGACACGAAAACAGTCGAAATCACCGCGGAAAACATATTGGCACCAGGTGACGTAAATGTGAAAAAAGTGGATCAAGACGATAAAAATACCGTTTTGGAGGGCGCTGAATTCAAGTTATTGGATGAAAGCGGCAAGCCTGTAAAAACTGACGGGTATGGAAAAGAGCTTTCTGAACTCTGGAAAACAGATCAAAATGGGCAGTTCACTGTAAAAGGCCTTGCGCCGGGAAGCTACCAGTTGATTGAAACGAAGGCACCCGAAGGTTACAAACTTGACGAAACACCGATTGAATTCACAATTGAAAAAGGACAGTCAAAAGCTGTTGAGATCGTTGTTTCTAATCAAAAAGTGAAAACACCAACGCCTGATAAGCATGATCATCCTGATAAACCTGCACCGGGTGGAAATGGAAAAGATGATGGAGATCATCCGAATACCAATGGTACAGATGGCAGCTCGGATGGTCAGTCGAACACAGACAAAACCCTCCCAAAAACCGGAGATACAGACAGCATGCTGACAGCAATGATCGGTATCCTGCTGCTTATGGCAGGCGGAGGCTTAGCTGTTGCCTCAAGAAAGAAACAAAGAAAAGGATAAAGTTGAAGGCACCTGATCATCGAAGAATCGATCAGGTGCTTTTTTGAAAAGTGACACGAAGCGTTTTTAGAAGGATGCATAAGAAAGGGTTTTTTGCATGTACAAGAAAATGATCATTACAGTGTTCATCCTTTTCGGACTGCTGCTGATCTCTTCTCCTTATATCAAAGGTGGAATTATAGCTTATCTTAGCAAAAGCCAGAGTGAATCGGCCTTAACTGTGGAGCAGCTGAAAAAAAATAATGAGAGAGAAGCGGAATTTGAATTTGATTCAATCGAGCCGCCTGAGTTAATGGATGCTGTAAAGGCCGGCTTTGATCACGATCAAAAAGCGGTTATCGGGCGGATAACAATTAAAAGTGTCGATCTGGAGCTTCCGATCGTAAAAGGCACAACCAATGAAAATCTTTTGATAGGGGCGGCAACAATGCGCCCGGATCAAAAAATGGGTGAGGGAAATTATCCGTTGGCGGGCCATCATTTGAAGCAAAAGAATCTTCTGTTCGGACCTCTGGAAAACATAAAAACAGGTGCCCAAATTGTCATCACGGATTTTAAAAAGGATTATATCTATTCTGTAACATCTAAAGACATCATATCGGAAATGGGTGCAGATGTAATTGAGGAGACGAACAAAAAAGAGATTACGTTAATCACATGTGACAAGGCGGTCAAAACTGAAGGGCGCCTTGTTGTGAAAGGGGAATTGGTTGATTCTTTTGGCCATACAAATTAAATATGCAAGAGTGAAAGCACGAAAAGAAAAGCTGCCGTTCAAAACGGCAGCTTTTTTCATGCAGAACATATCTATTCTAAATGTCTATTGTGATGCTCTTCGGTTCTGTGTCTGTTTTGGGGAACATGCCCCCTCATATTTATAACTTTTGCTTAAATGCCTCAATGAGTTTTGTTCCTGTATAGCCCTCTTTTACAAGGGACTCGAGAATGGTTTCAGTGCCCTGCTGTTTTCTTGTGACCATTTGTCCGTAGAGTAAAACCTGGATGCTTTCTTCCAGCTTGACGATATTTTTCACTGCTGCTGTCAGCTGGGCGGGGCGATTGCTTTTTTTCGTGATCGTTACAAATACTTTGGCTTCAGATTGGCTGTTTTGAAGCTGTTCAAAAAAAGACAGATGTTCTTTCTGTACAAGCGCCTCAATCAGCCAGTGATTTTCACCGTCTTCTTTATTTATAATCAGTCCGTCAATAAGGGGAAACTGTTCAATTGATTGTTCTTCCTTGTCCACTCGTTCCACATTCAGGTCAACCAGTTTAAAGGTTTTCATTTCTTCTCACCCCGATTACTTCCAAAGTTTTCTTGCCTTCCATTATAACATAAACGTTTTCGAGGAAAAAATCCTGCAATGCTGGGGCTAAAGAATTTTGTATGAGCGAAACATTTAATAATTTCTATTTTTTCATTATACTGTAACTGACTATGGATTACGGAGAGATGTGGTATGAATCAATTTCGTTTAAAAGAAATTTATATTGACGGCGCTCCTTCTGAAAGCCATTTGATTCAAAAGGAAGTAACATATATGTTAAGCCGTAAAGAAGTGTTTGAGGTTCATCTGAACAAAAAAGGAAGAATAAGTTTTTTATACGAAACACAAGATGGCATGGAGCAGTATAAAATCAAGCTGTCAATGCCGGAAAAAAAATTGAGCTTTCAGTGGTTTGCGTGGGATGGCTCTTCCTATGTGCGCATGAATACGCAAAACTGGCTGACAAAGCAAATCTTTTTCCGTTTTTTAAAAAGTACATATTTCTTCAAAGGAAAAAAGCAAAAGATGTTTTTAGCTGAAGGAAAAATGAAAACGAAAGATAAAAACAGAGGCTGAAAGCCATTTTTAAGCGTTTTTCTTTTCTTGTTGCATCATTTACAATACATACAACCGCAAGGAGAGGAGGAATCGCATGTTCAATCAGGTCATGCTTGTCGGACGTCTTACAAAAGATCCTGATCTTCGCTACACTTCCGCCGGTGCGGCAGTTGCACATGTTACGCTCGCGGTGAACCGCAGCTTCAAGAATGCTTCAGGTGAAATCGAAGCTGATTACGTCAATTGCACACTTTGGAGAAAAACAGCTGAAAACACGGCGTTGTATTGCCAAAAAGGTTCTCTCGTCGGCGTAAGCGGACGGATTCAGACAAGAAGCTATGAAAACACGGAAGGCGTTAACGTGTATGTAACAGAAGTGTTGGCTGACACTGTTCGTTTTATGGACCCTAAACCCCGGGAAAAAGCTGCTGATTGACACCCCTGCTCCTCCCGTTATCTATCCATTCACTATTATCCGGATCTTCGCATCATCCCCTCAAAATTGACCAGTCGACCAGACTGGTTCTTTCTTTTTGCCTACTTAGGAAAAATTGGTTCTCTCGACGCATTTTTACTTAAAACCACTTATTAATGTTGAATAAAATCAAATAAAAACTTATAATTACTTATAAATGATTGCTGAGAAAAGGAATGAGGGCGTGTACCAAGAAGAAAGATTAGTAGCGATTTTGGATTTTTTAAAACAGCATAACCGAATTACAACGGAGCAGATCTGTACGCTCCTGCAAGTGTCAAGGGATACAGCGCGACGAGATCTTGTGAAACTTGAGGAACAGAATGCCATCATCCGCACAAGAGGCGGCGCCATTTTGCCGACTGTGCATCAGAAAATTCAAAGCTATTCCGGCCGCCTGAAAACAGTGTCTGAGGAAAAAAATAAGATCGGCAGGCTTGCAGCATCGCTTATTCATGATGGAGACCGGGTGATTTTAGACGCCTCTACAACTGTTCAGGCATGTGCAAAGCATTTGAATGCGGTTGATTGTACGGTAATCACCAATTCGATTAATCTTGCGGATGTGCTGTCCGATAAAGAGGCAATTGAAATTTATCTGCTGGGAGGCAAGCTGGAAAAGGAGCACCGCTTTCTGTACGGGTCCTCTGTGATTGAAAAGCTCTCAAGCTACCATGTTGATAAAGCGCTGATTGGTGTGGTCGGTATTTCCGAACATGGCATTACAATTGCGCATGAAGAGGATGGCATGGTGAAGCGGAAAATGATACAGCAGGCAAAGCAGGTCATCGCGCTTGCAGATCATTCGAAGCTGGGCAGCACCAGTTTTTATCAGTATGCGGAGCTGAATGAAATCGACCTTTTGATTACAGACAGGCTGCCGAATCAGGCATTTTGTGACTTGCTTGACCGAAACGGCGTTGAGCTTCTCGTGACAGAGCAGGATGAAGGAAAGGACTGACAAACGTGAAATTAATTGCGATTGATTTAGATGGAACCTTACTCAACAGCAAGCATCAGGTAAGCTTGGAAAATGAAAACGCACTGCGGCAGGCGCAGCGGGATGGCATTGAAGTGGTGGTGTCAACTGGGCGCGCTCATTTTGACGTCATGTCAATCTTTGAACCGCTGGGGATCAAAACATGGGTCATCAGTGCAAACGGCGCCGTCATTCACGATCCCGACGGCAGGCTTTATCATCACGAAACGATTGATAAGAAACGGGCGTATGACATTCTCTCATGGCTTGAGTCGGAAAACTATTATTATGAGGTATTCACAGGTTCAGCGATTTATACGCCGCAAAACGGCAGAGAACTTCTTGATGTTGAGCTCGACAGATTCAGAAGCGCAAATCCGGAAGCGGATCTTTCTGTCCTTAAGCAGGCGGCCGAGGTGCAATACAGCCAATCGGGCTTTGCTTACATTAACTCCTTTCAAGAGCTGTTTGAAGCCGATCAGCCAATCGATTTTTACAATATTCTCGGCTTTTCTTTCTTCAAAGAAAAGCTTGAGGCAGGCTGGAAAAGATATGAGCATGCCGAAGATTTGACGCTTGTCAGTTCGGCTGAGCACAACTTTGAGCTTTCTTCCCGCAAAGCTTCCAAGGGGCAGGCGCTGAAGAGGCTTGCGGAACAGCTGAATATTCCGCTCGAGGAAACCGCTGCTGTAGGTGACAGTTTAAATGACAAATCGATGCTGGAGGCTGCGGGAAAAGGTGTAGCGATGGGCAATGCCCGGGAAGACATCAAATCGATAGCCGATGCTGTCACCTTAACCAATGACGAACATGGTGTCGCACATATGATGAAACATTTGTTGTAAGTATATGTGCTGCCACAAAAGCGCATCCTGTTGATAACCGGCGTAACGGATTTTTTGGAAATTCGGCGTGACGGCTATGAACGGAAAAAAGCTGGCTCTCTAGAGCCAGCTTTTTTAGTCATGATTATTGCGCTGTAGCGCTTAATGTAAACAGTTCTTCGAGCTCCTGTGTGGAAAGCTCGGTAATCCAGTTTTCACTTTGGATAATTTGATCGTTCAGGGTTTGCTTGGATTCAAGCATGACATCAATTTTTTCCTCGATTGTTCCCGTTGTAATCATTTTATGAACGTGGACAAAGCGCTCCTGGCCTATGCGGTATGCACGGTCAGTCGCTTGATTTTCAACCGCCGGGTTCCACCATCTGTCATAATGGATGACGTGATTGGCGGCAGTCAAATTAAGTCCGGTGCCCCCAGCTTTGAGTGAAAGAATCAGTGTCGGATATTCTTTCCTTTGAAATTTCTCAACGAGTGTATCCCGCTCTTGCTTGGAGAGACTCCCGTTTAAAAATTGCACAGGTTCCCCGAACGTTTTTTCAAGCAGCCGCTTCATCATGTTCCCCATCTGAATGTATTGCGTGAAAATCAGGCAGCTTTCGTTTTGGGCGCGGATCGCTGTCATCAGTTCCAGCAATTTTTCGAGCTTGACTGATCTGCCGGCCAGCAGCTCGGTTTGCTCTTCCTTTAAATAAAGCGCGGGATGATCGCATATTTGCTTGAGCCGTCCAAGCATGCTGAGGATCAGCGCTTTTCGCTGCATGCCGGTGAGTGATGTCATATGGTCAAAAGTGTCTTTGACGAGCTGCTCATAAAGGGATGCCTGCTCGGCTGACAGCGGGATAAATTCTTTTTCTTCCAGCTTCTCAGGAAGATTAAGCGCGACCTCTTCATCCCGTTTCGTCCGGCGGAGAAGGAATGGCCGGATTAATTGCTGAAGCTGTCCGATTCTCTTTTCGTCCCGGTCTTTTTCGATCGGCAGCACATAGCGTTTATGGAAGCCGGTCAAACTGCCGAGGTAGCCTTTATTCATGAAGTCAAAAATAGACCACAGCTCAGTCAGTCGGTTTTCCATCGGCGTGCCGCTCAGCGCGATATGGTGAAGCCCCTTCAGCTTCCTGATTGCGCGTGATTGCTTCGTATGCGCGTTTTTAATATTTTGCGCTTCATCAAGGCAGATCGTGTTCCATGTCACAGAAGAAAGCTCTTCAGTATCGGCATGTGACAGACCGTATGAAGTGAGCACCACGTCTGCGTTTTCATAATGCGCGGCGAAATCATCACCCTTTGGCCGGCGCGGCCCATAATGGAGCGCGACAGACAGATCAGGGGCAAAGGTTTGAAGCTCCCGCTGCCAGTTGCCAAGTACGGATGTCGGCGCAATAATCAAATGAGGCGTTTTTTGCCGGCCGCTTTCCTTCACGTGAAGGAAATAGGCGATCATTTGAATCGTTTTCCCAAGCCCCATATCGTCAGCCAGACAGGCGCCAAAACCGCTTTCCCGCAGAAACAGCAGCCAGTTCATGCCGTATTTCTGATAAGGGCGGAGCGTTCCTTTGAAAGAAGGACTGACTTCGTGCTCCGGCAGGTTTTCCGCGGCAGTGAGCTTTCGAATCAGTGACCTGAGCTGTTTAGACAGATCAAACTGAATGCCTGCGAAAGCGGATGTATCAATCAGATCCGAATCCTCAAGTCCGCCATCCTGCTGATCCATTAGCTCACGCGCCAGAATATCAGACATGTGGAGTCCCTCTGATTCTGCTTTTTCCATCAGGCGTTTCATCTGTTTGATAAACTGCGGATCGATTTTAACCCATTGCCCGCGGATATTAACAAGGCGCCTGTTGCTGGCGACAAGCTCATTAAATTCAGCCTCAGTCAGTTCAATTCCATTTGTCGAAAACCGCCAGTTGAAATCAAGCAGTGCATTCATGCCGACAAATGACTCGCCGCGCGGGGAGGACGACACCTTTGCTTTCAGCATCATGTTGCTGTCTCTGACAATCTGCCACCAGGACGGCAGGAGGATTTCTACCCCCATATCGACAAGCGTCTCACTTGCTTCTGACAGGAAGATCCAGGCTTCTTCCTCCGAGATCAGCGTTGTCCCGGAATCAAACGACAGCCACGGAACCGTTCTGTGAAAGCGGTCCTGCTCACGCGCGATTTTATCGCTGTACGCCTGCCACGATTTTTTGAGGCTCTTCAGTCCGTCAAAGAATTCTACAGCGCCGCTCTTTTTATCGCGTAAAAACATCTCGATCTTCCATTCGTCTCCGTCAAAGTCCGGTTCATTTAAGCGCAAGCCGACAGTAAATGGAGATTGATCGTCAATCCAGCCAATGCCTTCCAGAAAATCCTCTTCATCAAGAAAATGGCCGCGGAATGTCGTAACCGCAGGCGATTTTTCCTTGATATGTTCCCATTTCTCCCGCAGGTCATCGTCGTACTGGATGTAATCCTGTACGGCAGCGGAAAACCATTCCGCAGTAAAGCCTTCCAGTATATTATCGCGGTCTTTCCAGCGAAAAACACCGTTTGTCCATGCTTCATAGTCAGGCATAAAATCGCCGTCTGCGATAAATTCATAGATGGTCGATGCCGCCTCGATCAGCGGCTCCGTTTCTTCTGTAAGCTGCACGGAGCTGAATGAGTTGAACGAGTTTTTGCCGAGAAGCTCTACAGTCATCCATGGCGATAGCAGGACAGCAGTCGTCCCGATGAAGCTGACATCCTCTAGAAAGGTCCCGTAAAATGAGGATTCATGCCATTGGAACAAATGCTTTTTCATATGGCTGTAGGGAAGAGGCTGCTCATTTTCATCAAAGGCTGAGAGCGTAAATGACCCATCTTCCATTTGTTCGACGTGGATGAGAATTTCTTTAAGACTCGCCATCAATCAACTTTCCTTTCTGCAGTTCTTCTTGAAGCGCACGCAGGCGCTTGTAATGCGAGCTCAGCAGCTGAATATACCGCTCCCACACCTTTTGCTTTTTCGCTTTTTTGTACAGGGTGCGCAATTTTTTCAAATACCGGGCGGCTTCCTTGTACGAGCTGCGGTTCTTCTGATCAATGAAAAAAGCCACTTCTCTATGGTAAGCCGGTATAAGCGCCTCAGGGTCGCTCGCTGCAATTTCCTTGAGCATCATTTTATCCATTTCATTGATGGAAAAGCCGACAAGGCTATGAATTTCAATCCACTCGGCATAGCGTTTTTTTTCATATAAATGATGGCTGTATTCTGTGAACGTATACGGCAGACAGCCCGCGGCAAAGCGCTCAAACAGCGCTTGATCATTGGTTTGCTGCACATAGGCATTCAACAGAAGGAACAGCTCGCCGATCACATCGCGAATCTCTTTAAACGGCTTATCCAGCTTCGTATAACCCATCGCAATTGGCTCAATTTGCTGGTACCATGTTTTAAGCCGTTTCCAGTCCTTCTTGGCAGTCATTTCACTCAGCCATTGGAACGTATAAGGGAGCGCTTCCGGCGGGAATTGATCCGCTTCCGCAAAAATAACGTCATCATTCTTTTGCAGGAATTCCAAATGCAGGCGCCCGAATTGCAATTCGGGAGAAAAACGCCGTCCAGCTTCTTTTTTCAATATCTCCTGTTCGCGTGCCACCCATTTTGGCCGCGACAGCAGCGCACTCCAAATTTCACCGAAGACGCGGATGCGTTCATATTGGAAAATTTCTTCTTTCAACAGCAAAGGTCGGATAACATCCGGTGTTTTATCCAAAAACGGATCAAGCGCAAAAGACAGCGCGTACGTTTTTAATTTATCAATAGAGCTGTAGATTGTATCCATCAGCTGTTCAACGTACGGATTGAGGGAATAATAATCTTGTTCGGGGTTCAGCTTTCCCGCTTCAATCAATGTGAACATGCGAAGCCAAACCGCAATCGCGGAATGAATCTGATACAGGCTTTTCAGCTCCGGTTTGTTCGGCGCATGTTTTTTTAATGCGGACAGGTAGCCGTAATAGAGGCCCTGCATGTTTTGGCTGCCTTCTGGCGTACGTGCCTGCCAGAGAGAAAACTCTGAATCAAAAAAAGCAAGCCAGCTTGAAAGCGATTCTTCATTAGGCAGCACCTTTTCCTGAAACTGGCGGCGGACGAGCTCTTTGCTTTCCTCAAGCTTTTCCCTCTCCAGCCAATACTCTGTAAAAGTACCCACTCGCTCGAACATTGCATATACATATAAAAACACAGCCAGCATATGGCGGCAGATTCTTCCGGACGGACATGAACAGCCGCTTTTGACTATGACAAACAAGTTCAATGTGACCCGCACAGGCACAACATCCTGCACGTAAGCCGTAACTTCCGTCGGACTCACTGCTTGTAAACGATAGACTGAATCCTGCCGATATAAAATAAGGGCTTTTTTGATCAGCTGAACATTTTCCTCATTGTAAGGAAGAAGTTCTTTTAACTGTTCAGCAGATGCCAGCACATCGTCTTTGGAAATCATATTCTGAAGCATGATTATCGCTCCTAACCGAGTCACGTAATAAAAAGATCCAATTTCTCTATTATATCGCAACACATCGGCCTTAAAAAGTTTTTCCTAAAAAAGGACATAAAAAATAGGATGTGTCGAATGATGTATTAGAGATTGCAAATTGATAACCAGCATCATATAATAATCGTGTTTTCAACTTAATGGAAGCTGAAAGGAAAAAAAAGATGAGTGAAAAGAAATTGAATCAAGAAGAATTTCTGAAAATTTTGATGCATGCACATGAAATTGGTGAGCAGTCATCTGAGATGACGACGAAGGAAATGCTTGAAAATTTGATTTCTCATATTAAAAATGGATATGCAACATAAAAATCCCGCACGCCTTTAGCGGGATTTTTTATGCGAGATGACGTGACTGCACGAATAAGAGAAAATGAGACAGCACTGTCAACACAGTAAATATAGCGCTTACATAAAAAAGAGTAACATATCGTTTTGTGAAAAAATGTCGAATTATGTCACGTGAAAAGCTGGAGAAATGCGGTTTCAACGTTGTATAATCGTAAATGGAAAAGGATGTTATAAGAGATTTGGAGGTATCATGGGAGAATCTACAAGCTTAAAAGAGATATTATCAACGTTAACAAAACGCATACTTTTGATTATGATTGTAACCGCGGCTGCCACTGCTGCCGGCGGACTCATTAGTTTCTTCGCACTTACACCCATCTATGAAAATTCAACTCAGATTCTGGTCAACCAATCGAAAAATGAACGAAAAGAAGTCCAATTTAACGATGTCCAAACCAATCTTCAGTTAATCAATACGTACAATGTCATCATTAAGAGCCCTGCCATCTTAGATGAAGTCATTAAAGAAATGGGCCTGTCGATGACATCCCAAGAACTGAATGACAAAATTACCGTATCCAGCGAACAGGACTCCCAAGTGGTCAACATATCAGTCAGGTATGAAAACGCGGAAACAGCGGCTCATATTGCCAATACTATAGCATCTGTTTTTCAAGACAAAATCACATCCATTATGAATGTTGACAATGTCAGCATTCTGTCAAAAGCCGAGGTTTCAGAACATCCGTCCCCTGTATCGCCAAAGCCGCTACTAAACATTGCCATCGCGTTTGCGGCCGGATTGGCGGGAAGCATCGGACTGGCCTTCCTGCTTGAGCATTTGGATAATACGATCAAATCGGAAGAGCAGCTCGAATCCTTGCTGGACATACCTGTTTTAGGGACAGTTTCCACCATTGCGAATGAGCAGAAAACAGCAAAGACCTTACAGGGTTTCCAATCTGAAAAAACGGGGAGTGGACATTTTGGCGCTTAGAAAAAACAGAGACTCGTGGATGCGGAGAAATGTCATTGCAATGACAGAGCCGAAATCCTTGAACTCTGAACAATATCGGACGATTCGCACGAATATAGAATTTGCTTCAGTGGACCGGCAAATGAAATCAGTCATGATTACATCGGCTTGTCCAGGGGAAGGAAAATCAACAACGGCCGCCAACCTGGCTGTCGTATTCGCCCAACAGGGAAAAAAAGTGCTCCTGATTGATGCTGATTTGCGAAAACCAACAGTACATACGGCTTTTTTTCTTGAAAATACGGTTGGCTTAACATCTGTTTTATTAAAGAAAAGCTCTATGGAGCAGGCTGTACAAGCATCGAATGAAAAACATCTTGACGTGCTGACGAGCGGCCCGATCCCGCCAAACCCGGCCGAGCTTCTCTCCTCGAAGTGGATGAAGGAGCTTGCATACGAAGCGTGTGCGGCATATGATATGGTCATTTTTGATACGCCGCCTATTCTTGCCGTAGCAGATGCACAGATTTTAGGCAACGTGGCAGACGGTTCTGTTCTGGTTATTTCAAGCGGGAAAACAGAAAAAGAACAAGCCGCAAAAGCGAAAGAGGCGCTTGAAACGTGCAAAAGCAAGCTTCTTGGGGCGATTATGAACGGCAAAAAGCTTTCGAAGCACTCTGAATACGGATATTACGGAAACAAGGACAATTTCATGCAAAATAAATAACGTGCATCGTGCCCGTTATTTATTTTTGCGAAAAAAGGGGGCTAGGACATGATCGATATTCACTGTCACATTCTTCCCGCAATGGATGACGGGGCAGGTGATTCGGCCGACAGCATAGAAATGGCAAGAGCAGCTGTTCGTCAGGGAATCCGGACGATCATTGCGACACCTCATCATAACAACGGTGTGTATAAAAACGAGCCAGCCGCAGTCAGAGAAGCAGCAGATCAGTTAAACAAACGTTTAATCAAAGAAGACATTCCTTTACATGTGCTTCCGGGACAGGAAATCAGAATCTACGGCGAGGTAAAACAAGACCTTGCCAAACAGCAGCTGCTTTCACTGAATGATACAAAACACATCTTGATTGAGTTTCCGTTTGATCACGTTCCCCGATATGCGGAGCAGCTTTTTTATGATTTGCAGCTGAAAGGATATATTCCGGTTATCGCCCATCCTGAACGCAACAGGGAAATTCGCGAAAACCCGTCCTTGCTGTATCATCTTGTGGAAAAAGGAGCAGCATCTCAGATTACTTCAGGAAGTCTTGCGGGGACCTTCGGCAAGCAGCTGAAAGCATTTTCTCTCCGGCTGGTTGAAGCCAATTTGATCCATTTCGTAGCCTCAGATGCCCATAATGTGAAAACGAGAAATTTTCACACTCAAGAGGCTCTTTATGTTCTAGAGAAAGAATTCGGCTCGGAACTTCCTTATATGCTGACGGAAAATGCAGAGCTTCTCCTGCGGAATCAGACCATCTTCAGACAGCCTCCGCAGCCGGTCAAAAGAAGAAAATTGTTTGGTTTTTTTTAACAGCCGATTCTCATTTCACCACTTTCTTTTTGAGAGCGATATAATAGTGTATTGTATGGTTGAATCACATTTCAGAAATCTGTACAGGCTGTACCCGACAGGCTATGCGGGAGATCATTCGCATTCATGATAGGATGTTCTCATACGATATTACGGAAGCTGCAAAGCAGCAATTTAACTGTTGGAGGGAAACAATGAATATAACAGTCATCGGAACAGGCTATGTCGGTCTTGTGACAGGTGTTTCTCTTTCTGAGATTGGACATCATGTAACCTGCATTGATATTGACGCTCACAAGATTGATGAAATGAGAAAGGGCATTTCCCCCATATTTGAACCAGGTCTTGAAGAGCTGATGAGAAAAAATACAGCTGATGGACGGCTGAACTTTGAAACGAGCTATGAGAAAGGCTTGGCACAGGCAGACATCATTTTTATAGCGGTCGGCACACCGCAGAAAAGCGACGGGCACGCCAATCTGGAGCAAATTACAGATGCGGCCAAACGCATCGCAAAGCATGTCAAACGAGATACAGTCGTGGTAACGAAAAGCACAGTGCCCGTTGGGACAAACGATTTGATTAATGGACTGATTACTGAACATCTAGCGGAGCCTGTCAGTATTTCGGTCGCATCCAATCCGGAATTTTTGCGTGAGGGGTCGGCGATCTATGATACCTTTCATGGTGACAGGATCGTGATCGGGACGGCCGATGAGAAAACAGCAAATACGCTGGAGGAGCTCTTCCGTCCGTTTCAAATCCCGATTTACCAAACGGATATCAGAAGCGCCGAGATGATCAAATATGCCTCAAATGCTTTTCTGGCCACTAAGATCAGTTTTATAAACGAAATTTCGAATATATGTGAAAAGGTCGGCGCCGATATTGAAGCAGTCGCGTACGGGATGGGACAGGATAAGCGGATCGGGAGCCAGTTTTTAAAAGCGGGCATAGGCTACGGCGGCTCTTGTTTTCCAAAGGACACAAACGCCCTCGTGCAAATTGCCGGCAATGTCGAGCATGATTTTGAACTGCTGAAATCGGTTATCAAAGTCAACAACAATCAGCAGGCGATGCTGGTTGATAAAGCGCTGAACAGGCTCGGCGGGGTGACGGGAAAAACGATTGCCCTTTTAGGCCTGTCATTTAAACCGAATACGGACGATATGAGGGAAGCGCCGTCAATTGTTATTGCAGACCGTCTCGCTGCGCTCGACGCCCGTATCAGAGCCTACGATCCCATTGCAGTTAGCCATGCAAAGCATGTTCTCCCGCAAGCTGTTGAATATAAAGAGACGATCGAGGAAGCTGTCAAAGGGTCTGACGCCGTCATGATTTTAACCGACTGGGCTGACATTAAACAATTCCCGTTAGCGGCTTATCAGGATTTGATGGAAACGCCGCTCATTTTTGACGGCAGAAACTGCTACACATTGGATGAGGCTGCGGCTGCAGGAGTGGAGTATTATTCTGTCGGTCGGAAGGCGGTTGTGCCGTCAGGTGCAATTCAATAGATGAAAAAGAAAGGCTGGTTGCGCACCAGTCTTTTTTTCATCTATTGCGGGGTGCTGAATACATTTGCTACTATTTAACTATTGTTTGGAAAATTATGCAGAAGTAGGGCTTCTTTAAACATTCGTTTGAAAAACATTAGAAGAAAACCAGAAAATAAAACCTTCCAAAAATAATTGGAGATGCCGGAAAAGGAGAGAATCTGATGAATCATCTGCCCGAAAAAATGAGACCGTACCGCGACTTGCTGGAGAAATCAGCGAAAGAATACGTGAAATTGAATGTCCGAAAAGGGAAAACAGGACGATATGACAGTAAAATTGCCGGTGATCCCTATTTCCCCAAGCATGAAACATACCCGACTGATGAAAATGGACAGCCGATGAAGCTTCTGGCACAGATTAATTTCTCACACATTCCCCAGCTTGACGGCTACCCTTCTTCAGGTATCCTGCAGTTCTACATTTCTGTTCATGATGACGTCTATGGATTGAATTTTGACGATCGATGTGAACAAAAGGATTTCAGAGTGATCTATTTTGAAAATATCATAGAAAACGAAGACGAGCTTGTTTCTGATTTTTCATTTATTGGCACAGGCGAATGTGATTTTCCGATTTTATCAGAAGTGGCAGTCGAGCCTGTGAAATCTTCGGAATGGGTGCTGCCTACAGATTTTCAATTTGAGCAGTATACAGGCATGGAAACAATGGAGTTCTTTGGTCAGTTCGACGAGGATGAAGAAGACATTTATAATGAACTGGCTGAAAACGGATTTGGCCATAAAATCGGCGGATACGCTTCTTTTACCCAGCATGATCCGCGGGAATACGCATATAAAGAACACACCATCATGCTTTTACAAATTGATTCAGACGATGATATCGATTCAATGTGGGGAGACGTCGGCATCGCCAATTTTTTCATCACACCTGACGATCTAAGGAAAAAAGACTTTTCAAACGTTCTGTACAACTGGGACTGCAGCTAATACAAGCTTTTGATCCAAAGGGTCAGAAGCGGGGAATAATAGAAGCCAAAGACAAAATCAGACGTGGCCGACCTGATGAAGAACATAAACATGAACAATAAGCTCAGCGCCGTAAGAGGCAGATCAACAACATCTGCCTCTTTCAAGTGCCTTTATAACTATGACTTTAGGTGATTTCATTTTAAAAAACGTTTTCATTAGCTGTATAACGAACAAAAACAAGATCAAATACCTACATTTCAAGAGCGTTATATGCCTAAATTAAGCCATTTACCCTATTTAAGCCGCCTTCTGGCTATTTTAAAATATAATATATGGAAATAAAGTATGGAAAAGTCTATCTTCATCAGCCCCTCCATACGACTTTTTGAGTATTAAGAGGTGATTCAGATGGGTTATGAAAGTATGCTAGCGGATATCAAAAGTTCGCTCAACGGAAAAATTTCCGACGTAGAAGACAAGATCGAAAAGCTGAAAAAAGCAAAAAAGGACATAGACACGCTGCAAGAAGAGGCAATCACTGAAATCAAAGAAATTGTAAAACCGGAATTGGGCAAGCATTGGACGGGAACAAAAGCCGATGATTTCGACAAGGGAAGAGAAGAGGCGAAATCGGAAGCATCTAAGATTGTGAATGATAAATATAACGAGTATATGGCTTCGATTCAGATGGAGATTATTCAGTTGGAATCTATGAAATTTCTCTATGACAAAGAATTAAAGCTAGCGAATTTTGCTGGTCATACTCTTGCTAAGGGTGAAGAATTCTTGGAGGATGCTGTTAATCAAATTAAATCTATTAAATTGTGGTGATCTTTTTTATGTCAGAAATTAAATTGAAATACGATACTGTAATCAAAACATTAGATTCTGTCAAAGATGCGCTTGCTGACGTATCAATCGGCGCCGCGGGATCCAATGGAAAAAACAAACTCGATTATACGAAAAAATATCATGAGCGTGAGGAGAACATCAAAACCATGCTCGGAGATTACAAAAAAGCGGTACAGAAAAATCTCGAGGATACAAAGGATAACGTAGATTCACTCAAAGAGCAGGACGAGGCGATAGCGGTAAAATAGAACAGAAAGGGCAGTGCGATGAGTAAAGTATTTGAATCAAAATCTTTAATCGAAGAAGCGAAGAGCAGAAAAAAGCAATATGAGACGCTTGAAGAGCAGCTGAATACGCTGAAAAAAGCGTTTCAGGGAGTTGCAGATTTAGGCGACAATTTTAAAGGAAAAGGCGCGGACAATATTAAAGATTTTTTTCAGGGGCAGGCGGAAATCGTAGACAGCTGGCTGACGCTTGTCTCTGCTCAAATTGCGTTTTTAAACGGCATTTCAGGAGATATTAAAGATCAAGAACTCAATGATTCATATGTGGAAACTTCATTTTTGGATCATGAGCTGCCCAATGGCGACCTGAAAGCTTCAGAGATTGTCTCCGCTCATAAAGAAGAAATCGATTCTATTTTGTCAGGCATCAGCGATATTATTGATCTCGACATGTACACGCTTGACGAGTATGCAGATAAGATGGGCGATGCCCAAAAAATCAGACGTGACACGATCACAGCTGTCGATAAGCTTGATGAATCCCTGACCACTGAATATCAAAATTTAGAATCTCTGGACAACGCAGTGCTCACCAAATATTCTGTTCTCATGCAGGCCACCAGCAATGGGAAGAGCGCATCCCCTATGTACTATGACAAAAAAGCCTTCCACAGCAATGAAGTCTACAAAAGCGTGATTGAAGTAGAAAATCAAGGAACAACCTATATTGATGCAAAAGCCCAGCAAGCAGAAGCAAGACGTCTCCAGGAAAAAGCCGAGGAAGAAGCAAACAAACCATGGTACGAAAAAACATGGGATGGAGTTTGCAACTTTACTGGAGAAGTCACTGGCTATTATGATTATAAAAGAGCAACTGAAGGCGTTGACCCGGTTACCGGAGAAAAACTCTCCACCGCAGAACGTGTGACAGCAGGAGCTATGGCCGCAGCCGGATTTATACCAGTCGTCGGCTGGGCAGGCCGCGCCTTCAAAGGCGGAAAAGCCATCTACAAAACCGGAAAAGCTGCTATCGCGGCTGAACACGCTTTAGATGCCTACAAAACAGGCAAATCCTTAGACATCCTCAAAATGACAGAAATGGGCGCATACGGCCTTGTTGCGTCAAACGGATTCTCAGAAGCCGTCACGGGACGGGATATGTTTGGAAACAAAGTGTCTGAGGAGAAGCGGAAGCAAGGGGCGCTCGAAGCGGCATTGAGCTTGGTTGGAGCCGGTGCATTGGCGAAACATATTGATAAAGGCATCCCGCTTGCAACCCATTCAAAAGTCCAAAAAGCAAACAAAACACTAGAAAAAGTAAAACAATTCAAAGTCCCAACAAACGTCCGCGTGTACGCAGAACGCCCTGTAACTCCGGATGGCTTTACATTCGGAATCCCGACAGTACGTGTCGATGTGGAAAAGACGGCTGTTAAGGATCTTGGGATTGTGAAGATGGTTAGTAGTGGTAAAGGTATTAAGGGTACGGGTAAGTCATCTAATAAGAATCCATTACCGTCTTGGCTTAAAGAACGGTGGGAAGCAGGAAATAATTTCAATAAGGAAAATCGCCCCCGTTACCCTTATAATGAAGTAGAGCTAGAAGCAAAAGAAGCAGGCGGCAAAAAGTACGTAGTTGATTCATATTCTCCAAATAAGGAGATAGTTTCCAGGAAGTATACTCAACTTAGTGACGTTCAAGAAAAGACAGCACTGAGTTACTTGAACGAGATTACTAAAAAATATTCTTCAGGGTCTAAAATATCAAATGGTCCTTTTAATCCAAAAGCTCTTAAAGGCGGACGACTGAAAGGTGAATTGATATTAGAAGTACCTGTTCAAAATAAAGCTATTCCACAAAAAATTCTTGATGAAGCAACAAAAAATAGGATTATTATTAGGGATATAAATGGGAAGGTGTATAATTGACTATGAAAGTTTATTATTGTGATGAATGGTCGGACATAAAAAAACAGCCTTGGAATATTCTTGATGATTGTACCGCATACTTACATCACCAAAAACATGAACCATATACTGCGGTATTAACCGAAGGCGAAAAACCTAAATATGTTGTAAATGTAACAAATGAATGGGTTTCAGTGGGTTTTTATGATGACTTGACTCGTAAGTATCTGAATTATGATTTTGAAGTTATAAGTGATGGTAAAATCTTCTTAAGAACAGCAATGTATTGGGAATATGATGATGCAACTGATAATGAAGTTAGCAGTTTGATTATAGGCTTTCGCGAAGATGGTCATATAGCAATGGAGAAGACAGATTTCAAGACCGGTTCGGTCGAAGAGCGTGAGACTAACGACAACCTTAAGAGCAACTGGGATGATTTCCCTAAATTTGGTGAATATAATCACTTGTGCAGAGAGGAAAGATAATATGAGATGCAGCTAATGTTCTCATAACGTTTTTCCTGGAAGAATATCAGTTTTAATCCTTTTACAAGTAGAAAAAAAACTAACCTTCCCTCGATTGGCGCTTGCCTCTCGAGGTTTTTTAAACTTAAAATTTTTGCATTGAAACTGATCTATAAGATAATTAGTAAGATGAATATAGATGCAAGGGGCAGCCTTGTAAAATGAAGTTCGTACAGCTAAGTAAATATTATTCATAATCTACATTTTCACCTTTCAGGTCTCCCACTCAAATAGTTGGTTGACAAGTTATCTAAAAACAGACTTTAAGAATAACGGCTCTCTAAAGAGGTTATATAAATGAGAAAACATATTAAATTAGATGTTCCAAAAGCTAATATACATCCCTTAAGAATAACACAAGGTTGGAAAGTAAATTATAATCATTTTGTTGAAATAGATCCAAGAACATTAGAACCGAATGATGATTCCTGGTTTTTGTTCACAGACAGTTTGTTGCAGCTTTATCATGAACAATCCTCAATAACGCTTGATTTAGGCTGGGTTCCTGACATTTCTCCTGAAGGTAATTATCTGGTTTTACTAGTCAAAGATAATGATTGGGAAGATCCTATTAAAGAATTTTCATCAGATGACTATAAAAAAGTGATTTTATATATTGAATATCATTTAAAACAAGTAACAACTACTTGGTGGAATTAAGTTTAATGATTCTTAATTATGGATGGAATGGTTACTATTTATGGAACATGGAATCAGGTTTATTAATGAATATCCTGAAATTGGTGAGTTGCTTCATCGTCTATTTGTGAATAGGGAATTAGACGAATGGTACAAGAACAAATGCGCAGAGAAAATAAAAGTACCTGATGAATTTAATCAAATAAAAGGTTTGAAAAAAATTGAAGTTAGAGATTTAAACAATCCTTCAGGAGAAATTGATATCCATTTGCAAGATCTTTCTGGGGAAAATGGTTTTCATTTAGAACAGCAAATCAATATGAAAGTATCTAAATTGGTTCCTGTTTATGTATTAGATTATAGTTATTCCCTAAGACACGATTTAATCGATGGCGCTTATGACATTGTAGGTACCGCTGAATCTTTAGAATTCATTCAGGGAACGAACTATATTAATAAAATAATGCAAGAGAAAGGGTTTATTGAACTCAGTTATTTATATGATTACTACGATACTGTGTATGAGTGGAGTGAATTGCCGCATATACAGCCTTTCAACAGGAGATTAACATTAGGAGATGCCTTGTTTACTGATGTATTAGAATTGCTGTAGTTAAAACTTGTCGTGTTGTCATCGGCAAGTTTTTTTATAGAGAGTATAACAATATGGAGTGCAAGGAGAAGCGGGATGGAAAGAGACCATATTTCTCTATTGCAGCCATTAAAAATCTGCAATGGCTGGTCTGTAGTACTGAACAATTTATGTTCAGAAAAAAGAATTCAAGAAAAATGTGAATTACTAATACTGCAAAATGAAGAACGTAAGGCCTTTATTAAGGTAAGTTATGAAAATAATCAATACCATATCAAAGTAGCTGGCTTAAAAACAGATAAGATTTATGAAGATGAGTCTTTTAATGAGATAGAACAATTATTAGAAGAGTTAGAATATCAAATCGGGAGTGTGGGAAGCGGGGTTTTAGAGGGTTTGCAGCCACTAAGCCCAGGGTGGTAACCAAAAGGTGATCCAGCCGGAAGCTATGGGATTGAACTGATAAAAAACGAAGATTGGGAAAATCCTTTAGAGGATATTATGTGTACTGAACTTAAAGAATTAATTAAACAATTGGATTATATTTTTATGAAAGAAATGAAAAATGAATAGTAATAAAAAAGCAGATTATACTATCTGCTTTTTTCAATGATATAATTTGGTGTCATTGCTAGAATCGATATGCAGGACAATTGAGCGCGAAGAGAGGGAAACAAGTAAAATGGAAATACATCAAATACACGATTTTCATCTAAAAGATGAATCGGATTTTGTTCAAACACAACAATCCCTTAGAAATCGTATCAACCTATCCCAGACGATCCATCCCAACTCCATCAACACCTGCGCAGGCGTCGATCTCGCCTATTGGGAGCAGAACGGAGAACCATACGGAGTGTGCAGTATTATCGTGATTGACGCTGATACAAAAGAAGTCATTGAAAAAGTGCACAGCATGGGGAGAATCAGCGTGCCGTATGTTTCCGGTTTTCTTGCGTTTCGCGAGCTGCCTTTGATCATCGAGGCGGCGAAAAAGCTGGAGACGGAGCCGGATGTCTTCTTGTTTGATGGCAACGGATATCTGCATTACAATCATATGGGCGTTGCCACCCATGCGGCTTTTTTTCTGGGCAAGCCGACGATTGGGATTGCGAAAACCTATCTCAAAATCAAAGGCTATGATTTCGTGATGCCTGAAAATGAAGTCGGTGCATACACCGATATTCTCATTGACGGCGAGGTATATGGCCGGGCGCTGCGAACGCGGGGGGACGTGAAGCCTATTTTCTTGTCTTGCGGTAATTATATTGATTTAGACAGCAGCTATCAGATCACGATGAGCTTGATCAATCAAGAAAGCAGATTGCCAATCCCTGTCCGCCTGGCTGACCTTGAAACGCATGTTTTGCGAACGTTTTATCAGAAAAATCACATGTAACACTTGGGGCTCTAAGTCATCAAGTGTTTTTTTGTATGTGTGTGCTTTCCTGGTCTCAAAAACCTTGTCGTCCTTGTGGAGAGGTTTTATTTGAATGTTTTCCGTGTCAAATCGATAAAAGCCTTTAATGGCGCAGACATCCATTTGTCCTTATGCCATGCTAATTGAGTGAAAACGGGGCAATCGCTCTGCCAATTGAGTTCTTTCATCCGGCCTGCTGCAATATCATCTTTTACTGTCATTTCAGGCAAGATTCCAATCCCAAGTCCGGCTATCACGCATTGTTTGATGGCTTCTATGCTGACGAATTCCAATTTGTTAGGATAGACACCGGAGTCATGCAAATTGTTCTCAAAGAGCGTGCGGTACGAGCAGCCGTCCTCTGTCAGCAGAAGAGTTTCGTTTTGAAGATCCTTCAATGTTACTGGTAAATCCGCAGGAAAAGGATGGTCATTAGCAGCCACCATTTTGATCTCATCCTGAATCAAAGATTCAACGTGCAGTGCGTCTTCCATCCGGTTTACATCCAAGATGAAGGTGATATCAAGCTGGCCCTGTAAGAGCTGTTCTTTCGCTTGTTCATTGGAGATATATGGTTTGAATATGAGCTTTACTTGGGGAAAAGCCTGTTTAAATTCTTTTATGATAGGCGGCAGGCGGTATGTGCACTGGCTTTCCGTCGCCCCGATTTTTAAGGTTCCGGTTGTTTCTCTTACTTGATTTGCGGCCATTTTCGCTTCTTCTGTTAACGCAATGATCTTCTGTGCATAAGATTTGAACGTTTTTCCTGCTTCTGTCAAGATAAGCCGCTTGCCGAGCCGTTCAAATAAAGGCGTCCCAATTTCTTCTTCAAGTGATTTGATCTGAGAGGTAACGCTTGATTGTGCATAATTAAGCATTTTGGCGGTTAGGGTGAAGTTTACATGTTCTGCCGCCGTAATAAAGGTGATCAGCTGCTTCAATTCCACTTGTTCTCTTCCTTTCTAAATCGGTTTTAGCGATTGGATTAATCGAAATAATCATCTGTATTGATTGATGAATCCATTATAAGATGAAGAAAATCATTCGTAAACAAAGGAGCAGATGCATCATGAAAATTGCGGTTATTAACGGCGGAACTCGGTCTGGCGGAAATACGGATGTTCTTGCGGAGAAGGCTGTTCAAGGATTCGATACGGAGCACATTTATTTGCAGAAATATCGAATTCAGCCAATTGAAGATCTGCGTCACGCCCAAGGCGGCTTTCGTCCTGTTCAAGATGACTACGATTCTATCATTGAACGGATATTGCAGTGCCATATTCTTGTATTCGCCACCCCAATTTATTGGTTTGGCATGTCAGGGACATTAAAGCTGTTTATTGATCGCTGGTCACAGACGTTGAGAGATCCGAGATTTCCTGATTTTAAACAGCAAATGTCAGTGAAACAGGCATATGTAATAGCAGTGGGCGGAGACAATCCAAAAATAAAAGGGCTGCCGCTGATTCAGCAATTCGAACATATTTTTCATTTTATGGGAATGTCCTTTAAAGGCTATGTGCTGGGAGAAGGCAATCGTCCAGGCGATATTCTTCGTGATCATCAGGCGCTGTCCGCTGCGGGCCGCTTACTGAAAAGAAGCGATGCGATATGAAGTTTTTGCTGTCGGTCATTGCTGGCTTGCTGATTCTTGCACTCTATTTATTTTGGAAGGTCCAGCCTCCTGTTTGGATACAAGTTGAAACCAATTCGTCCGAGTTGAAGCAATCTGTGAGAATGGCAGGAACCACGCTGCAAGTCAAGCACATCATCAAGAGTGACGCAGGAGAAGAAACAGCTGTCATATCAAACGGCATTTCTGGGCCAAAATAAAAAAGCACCTGTCCAGGTGCTTTTTTCTATAAATGAGGGATCACAAGGCCCCCATATAAAAACGCCGCGATAATCAAAAATGCCGGATGCATTTTGAATTTTGTCATGGCAAGGAGCGAAATTCCCGCAATCACGATCGATTGGATCCAGCCGATCGCTTTGATGCCATCTGCGCCGATTTGCCAGGTAAGAATGAGCATCATGACCGCGATGACAGGCTGGACGGACAGCGTCATGCCTTTGATGACAGGTGATTGGCGGAAGCGCTGGATGATGCGCAGCAGGACGATCAATGCGAGCGCCGACGGTACGACGGTTGCGATCAGGGCAATTAGGAAGCCGGGCCACCCGCCTGCGCTGTAGCCGACATACGCAGCGATTTTCGTGGCGATCGGGCCCGGCAAAGCGTTCGCAAGTGCGAGCATATTTGAGAATTGATCGTTTGAGAGCCAGCTGTATCTGTTTACAACTTCTTCAAACATTAGCGGGATAGACGCAGGTCCGCCGCCATATCCCAGTAGGTTTGCGATAAAAAACGCCATAAATAAATAGATCGATATCATGAGGCTGACATTCCTTTATCTTTTGAATGTTTATTTGTGATTTTGTCTTTCAGTTTAAAATGAAACGCCCCGTACGCTAAGAAAATGATAATGACCAGGCCGGGATTAATCTGTAAAGTTTGCAGGCCGATAAAAGCGATGATAAAAAACAGGATGCCGGTAACCCAGCCGAAACCTTTAAGCGCTTTTTGGCCAAACTCGTACGCCATGATTCCGAGCATGACCGCAATTACCGGCGTGACGGCACCGATCATACCTGCAACAATTGCTGAATGGCTTAACACATTTACAGCCGCAAACAAGCCCACCATCGCAAGACATGTAGGCAGAATGTGGGCGAGAGTCGCCACAACTGCACCTAATGTGCCTTTTAGCTTAAAGCCCAGATAAGCAGCCATTTTGGTGGCAATCGGTCCGGGAAGCGCATTAGCGATTGCTAATATTTCTCCGAATTCATCATCGTCAATCCATTTATATTTATTGACCGCTTCATGGCGGATCAGCGGAATCACGGAAGGTCCGCCGCCGAACCCTAATATGCCGGTGCGAACCATTGCGGCCGTCATATCCCGATAAGGATGGTTTTTCATTCGTTTCTCTCCTTTACAGCTTCATTCCCATACGGCTTTTGTATCGTTTGATCAGCATCTGGCAATCAACACTGACGACGCCTCGCAATGGATACAGCCGTTTTGTTAAGAATTCTTCCATTTCTTGATCGTTGGCAAAGATCCCATGCATATGCAGCTTGCTCGGGCCTGTCATGTGATAAAGGCTGGTGACCGCAGGCTCTTCCTCAAGCTTAAGAGCGACCTCTTCTAAAAATTGCGGTTCTACCTCGACATTGAAAAACACGGAAACATGAATGCCGATTTTAGCGGGATTGATGACAGCGGTGAATTTTTCAATAACACCGGCTTCAATTAATTGGTTGATACGGGCCTGGACGGCGACCCGTGACAAATCGACTCTTTTGCCAAGATCCGTATAAGAAATTCTGCCTTCTTCATGCAAAATCGTGAGAATTTGTTTATCAGTCTCATCAAGTACAAGGTTGGGGATTTGATATTCATGACTCAATTGCTCCACCTGCTTTCGTAGCCTTTTAGCAATCATTTTATCATAAAAGTTACGTATCGAAATAATAATTTTTTATTTGTTTTCGAAATGAATGAAAAAATATCTTGTTATTTGCGAAAAGTAGAAAGTTCGTCAGTTTTTCTGCCGGATCAGTAGATGTGAAAAATCAGGCTCCCTATACTGAAGAAAATTTCTTAAAAAAGGGGACTTGTGATGAACAAATCTGTCATCGGTACAAAGCAAATGATCGTCAGTCCGCATTACCTCGCTTCTCAAGCCGGAAACCGCATACTGGATAAGGGAGGCAACGCGTTTGACGCCGCTGTTGCGGTGAGTGCTTGTCTTGCGGTTGTGTACCCGCATATGACCGGACTTGGCGGGGATTCCTTTTGGCTGACCTTTCACCAGGAAACAAAGGCAGTAAAAGTCTACAATGGCAGCGGCAGTTCAGGAAAAAACGTAACGAGAGATGTATATAAGGGAAAAAGCGCGATTCCGCTGCGGGGAATTGACAGTGCCATTACCGTGCCGGGAATGGTTGATAGCTGGGATGCGGTCCTGAAGGAGTACGGGCGTCTGTCTCTTGCAGATGTATTGGAGCCCGCACGCGATTATGCCCAAAATGGGTTTCCTGTATCAGCTGATCAGTGTCGTCACACAGAAAAGAATATTGAATTGCTGGCTTCCACGCCTTACACGGCTGACATCTTCACAAGAAGGGGCAAAGCACCTGTCCCGGGAGAGCGGTTTGTGCAAAAAGAGCTTGCAGACAGTCTGAACTTGATTGCTGAAAAAGGAAGAAGCGCATTTTATGAAGGAGATCTCGCTCAGCGGATTGTCTCACATTTACAGAATAACGGCAGTTACATGACAATCGATGATTTTAAAGCGCATCGGGGTGAGTGGGCAGTGCCTGTATCAAGTGATTATCGAGGGTACAGTGTGTATCAGGCGCCGCCAAATTCTCAGGGATTTACCGGTTTATTAACACTGAACATTTTGGAAAACTATGATTTCACCCAAATCGAACACGGTTCATTTGAGTATTATCACGTGCTTGTGGAGGCATTGAAAAAGAGTTTTCTAGATCGGGATGCCGTCCTGACTGATCCGGCGTTTGCAGACATTCCGCTTGAAAGGCTTTTGGACAAACGTTATGCAAAACAATTGGCAGAAGAAATCGGCTATCTCGCAATACCGGCAGAAAGCAGGCCGGTGGGAAGTGATACGGCATATGCGGCCGTAATCGATGCGGATGGCAACGCAGTGTCATTCATTCAAAGCCTGTACTTTGAATTTGGCTCGGCAGTCACTGCCGGTGATACAGGCATATTACTGCAAAACCGCGGATCGTTTTTCTCACTGGATGAAAATCATGTCAACACGCTTGAACCGAGAAAGCGCACCTTCCATACGTTGATGCCGGCTATGGTCTGTAAAGGCGGAAAGCCAAAAATTCTGTACGGCACACAAGGCGGCGAAGGCCAGCCGCAGACTCAGACGGCCATCATTACCCGAATGCTGGACTACGGAATGCATCCACAGCAGGCAATCAGCGAACCGCGCTGGGTATGGGGCAGAACGTGGGGAGAGGAATACGAAGGTCTCAGAGTCGAGGGCAGATTCACAGACAAAACAATCCAAAAACTGAAAGACAGCGGGCATCTCGTGGAGGTTGTCGGTGACTATGATCCGCTGATGGGACAAGCGGCTGCAATCAAAGTTGATGAAGAAGGCTTTCTCCAAGGCGGAGCCGATCCTCGGGGAGACGGAGCGGCTGTGGGGATTTAAATAACTATAGGGTACAAATATAAATCAAAAGCATAAACATAAGGGAGACCTCTACAATGTGGTACATAAACTGTTTATCTTCAGGTCTATAATGCCACTCCATAAAAATTCGTATTGAGTCAATCACAATAAAAAATAAAAGAAGCAAATATTCAACTGGAAAAAAGGAGAGTGAAAACACAAACAAAATAAGTAAAGTGATTTCGATCCATTTGTGTGTATTGCTGACATGCTTATATCGCCAGCCGGATTTATCAATACCGTATTTTTTCTTTATAAAAAATTGAGAGGCGAGACTGATGGTAATAGCGATCAGCATTAAAATCCAAAAGTTTGTCATTCCAATTCCTCCTAATCTACCTATATACGAAGAAAAAGGAAAAACGTTTCATAAAAGAACACCCCGAGCTTACTCTGGGTGTTCTTTTTTTGATATTTTTTCAGTTATTTACAGGCGATATTTTGTAATCATAAGGTCTTTTTGACTAGTTTCTTCTATTTAAATAGTCCTTCTCTTCAGCTGGGACGAATCAGTGTGAATTCTTCCCCCAGCTTGGCATAGTGATTTCCCGCCAATCGTGAGGCAGGCTTTAATTCATCCGTTAAAATATATCCCTTTTCTGCATCATACACCTTTTCATCTAGGTGGAAGCAGACAACTCTTCCGATGAGCAGATCTGCTGTAGTGATGCCTTGATCATTGTCAAAGGTAATATGCCGCTCTAATTTGCACTCAAAGCGAACGCGGGCTTCCTTAATGCCGGGAACTGAAACAGCTTTGCTTTCAACAGGATGAAGCGAGGTGCGTGTAAGCTCGCTTTCATCCGGCCTTAAGCTTGCAGCTGTTTCATTGATATCTTCAATGATGGCTTCATCACTGACATGAACGACAAATTCTCCGTTCTCCACTGCGTTTCGCGCTGTATCTTTTTGGCGTCCTTCCGTCCTGTTAACAGAAATACTGAGAAGCGGAGGATCTGAGCTGACGACGTTATAAAAACTGAAAGGCGCGGCATTGACCGCTCCTCCTGAAGAAAGTGTTGTCACAAATGCAATGGGGCGGGGAATAACGGTACCTGACAATAGCTTGTATGTGTCTTTGGCACTAAGCTGATCAGCTTGAAATATGTACATAGCAACAACCGCCTTTATCGTTAGGATACCTTGATTATAACGAAATGGTTTAAAGGAAACCAAATGATGCGGGTTGCATATGTTATGTCATGACATATATCTAATACAGGGCAAATAAAAAAATAGGCTTCCGTACCTCCGCCGGCAGCCTATTGAAACAATGAAAACTTAGATTATTTGTATTTCTTTTTGACTACCCAGCAATTGCCGTCTTTCCAGTATTCTTTTTTGCTGTCATAATCATCGTGTCTTTTGTAGTCGTCGCAGTGGTGGTACGGTTTTTTGTAGTATTTCTTATGGGAACGATAAGATTTTTTGTGTGTGCGGCATGACTTTTTATAGCTGCGAGATTTTTTCTTGTGAGAACAGTATGACTTTTTGTAGCTGCGAGATTTTTTGTAAGAACGGCAAGATTTTTTATAGCTGCGAGATTTTTTGTAAGAACGGTAAGATTTTTTATAGCTGCGAGATTTTTTGTGAGAACGGTACGATTTTTTGTGGCTGCGAGATTTCTTGTGAGAGCAGTATGATTTTTTGTGGCTGCGAGATTTTTTGTGAGAACAGAATGATTTTTTGTGACTGCGAGATTTTTTGTGAGAGCAGTATGATTTTTTATGGCTGCGAGATTTTTTGTGAGTGCGGTGCGACTTTTTATGACTGCGTTTTTTTCCATGAGGCTCTTGGTATAAATAATCCTTTAAACCTTCTTTTTTTGCGGATTTCACCGCTTCTTCGATGTCAGAATGGGAATAGTGGCCCAATTTGAAATCCTCCTTTTAAAAATATGTTAAGGATGAAGATCCTTACTACCCTCATAGTACGCGCGGTTTTAAAAAGTGTATAAGTGTTCCGCTGAGATCTTATAAAAATAAAAGCCTAAAATTTGTAAGGAGGATTATGGATGAAGAATCAATCCAATTTACCGCTTTATCAGCTGTTTGTTCATCCAAAAGACTTGCGTGAATTAAAAAAGGATATATGGGACGATGATCCGGTGCCAGCTGTGATGAAGGTAAATCAAAAAAGGCTGGATATTGATATCGCTTATCGGGGATCACATATCAGAGACTTCAAAAAGAAGTCATACCATATTTCCTTTTATCAGCCGAAAACATTCCGCGGCGCGCGAGAGATTCACTTAAATGCGGAGTATAAAGACCCTTCCTTGATGAGAAACAAATTGTCTCTGGATTTTTTCTCGGAGCTAGGGACACTGTCTCCAAAGGCAGAGTTTGTGTTTGTAAAGATGAATGGGAAGAATGAAGGGGTTTATCTTGAACTTGAATCCGTAGATGAATATTATTTGGCGAAAAGGAAGCTGGCTGATGGCGCGATTTTTTATGCGGTGGATGATGATGCCAACTTTTCTCTGATGAGCGATTTAGAAAGGGAAACGAAAACATCGCTGGAGCTTGGATATGAAAAGAAAACAGGGACTGAGGAGGATGATTTTTATTTACAGGATATGATTTTTAAAATTAATACGGTCCCTAAAGCTCAGTTTAAGTCAGAAGTGACAAAACACGTGGATGTCGATAAGTATTTGCGCTGGCTTGCTGGTATTGTATTCACCTCGAACTATGACGGGTTTGTCCACAACTACGCATTATACAGAAGCGGGGAAACCGGATTATTTGAGGTGATTCCTTGGGATTATGATGCGACTTGGGGCAGGGATATCCATGGAGAGCGGATGGCTGCCGATTATGTAAGAATTCAAGGATTTAATACACTAACCGCCCGGATATTGGATGAATCCGAGTTTCGCAAGTCCTACAAGCGCCTGTTAGAAAAAACGCTCCAATCTCTTTTTACAATAGAATATATGGAACCGAAAATCATGGCGATGTATGAACGGATTAGGCCGTTTGTCCTCATGGACCCATATAAAAAGAATGATGTTGAGCGTTTTGACCGTGAGCCGGATGTGATCTGCGAGTATATTAAAAACCGTTCACAATACCTCAAAGATCATTTAAGTATTTTATGAATGCGTGAAAATGGGTATTCGCGGAAAAAGCGACAATTAGGCTATTGAATTAGTTCAACAAATAAATGTGACACGTATATATGCAGTATGTTTATCATCTATGTATAAGTGACTAGGAGGAATTTGAATGAGCAAGAGGAGAATGAAATATCATTCAAATAATGAAATATCGTATTATAACTTTTTGCACTCAATGAAAGATAAAATTGTTACTGTATATCGTGGAGGTCCGGAATCTAAAAAAGGAAAATTAACAGCTGTAAAATCAGATTATATAGCTTTACAAGCTGAAAAAAAAATAATTTATTATCAGTTGGAGCATGTGAAAAGTATTACTGAGGATACCAATAATAGCACCACAACAATTGAGACTGAGGAAATGCTCGATGCTGATGATTTTCATAGCTTAATCGGACATTTAATAAACCAATCAGTTCAATTTAACCAAGGGGGTCCGGAATCTAAAAAAGGAAGATTGGTCTGGCTGGGAGATGATTACGCTGCGTTAAACACAAATGAGGATGGGGTAGTGTATTTTAATATCCATCACATCAAAAGTATAAGTAAACACGAGCCTGATTTGAAAATAGAAGAGCAGACGCCAGTTGGAGTTTTGGAAGCTGATGATTTAAGCGAGGTTTTTAAGAGTCTGACTCATAAATGGGTTTCAATTAATCGTGGAGGTCCGGAAGCCATTGAGGGTATCCTTGTAGATAATGCCGACGGCCATTATACTATAGTGAAAAATCAAGAGGTGCTTCGCATCTATCCTTTTCACATAAAAAGCATCAGCTTAGGACCAAAAGGGTCGTACAAAAAAGAGGATCAAAAAAATGAACAAAACCAGGAAGACAATAATGATAAGGACAGCAATTCGTTCATTTCTTCAAAATCATATAGCTCATCAAAATCATCTAAACGATCACTAAAATCTTCAGATTATCAATCATCCAAATCTGGTCGTTCGTCACGTTCAAAAAGTTCTTCAAAATCATCTAAACGATCACTAAAATCTTCGGATTATCAATCATCCAAATCTGGCCGTTCGTCACGTTCAAAAAGTTCTTCAAAATCATCTAAACGATCATTAAAATCATCAGATTATCAATCATCAAAATCATCTAAACGATCACCAAGATCATCAGATTATCAATCATCAAGATCACCAGGTTATTCAAGTTCCTTCAAAAGCTCAGAAAAACAAAAGGAAGATTATAGCTATGAAACGATTGTCAGAACGATAGACTATCACTGGAAACGTAAATATTAATAGATAATGGAGGAGCATCAGATTAAGTGATGCCCTTTTTCAGTTAAAGGAGGAGAATCGTGAAAGGTTTGAATCAATTCCTAAACACAGATGTTGAGGTTGTCATTTCAGGAGATACAAGGTTTGTCGGCACCCTTATAGATATTGGACAGGATATTTTTGTTATTTTTGATGGCTGCAATTATCTTTATATTCCCTTGTTGCATCTTCATCAAATAAACAAGGCGAAAATAATGACCAGTACTGAGAAGCCATTTTTGATCAATCCGGAAGATCCATCCATAGAGGCAGAAACTCAAGCTTTTTCATATAGAAATACATTAAACAAGGTCAAAGGCCAGTTTATTGAAGTTTATGTAACTGGGGGTCGATCGATCCATGGATATGTTACAAATGTTTTAAACGATTATATTGTATTTTTCTCACCTGTATTTAAAATACTTTTTATATCTATGCATCATTTAAAATGGTTTACCCCTTATTCAACTGAACAAACACCGTATACTCTTGACAACTCACAATTGCCTGTCGTGCCTTCCAAAGTTCCTCTTGTGCGTAATTTTGAGGAGCAGATCAAAAAAAATATTGGTGAATTGGTCATATTTGATATGGGAGAGGTGCCAGAAAAAGTCGGACTATTAAAGGGTGTCTCTAATAATATCATTGAGCTTATTAACGCAAGTGGAGAGCCAGTCATTTGGAAGTTAAATCATCTAAAGACAATGCATCTTCCCTAGTGTATACAAAACTGCCCTCTTGAAAAGCAGAAGGCAGTTTTTCGTTTCATACTATGCTAAAGAAATAACCAACTGATCCAAAAATATAAACATGTTAACGTAAAAAGAACAGTCAGCGGAATGATGATAATGGTCGTTTTTATATATTCGCCCCATGAAATACTTTCATCATGCTGTTTTAATATATGCATCCAAATAAGCGTTGCTAAGGTTCCCATAGGTAATAATAATGAACCGATATCACTGCCGATAATATTTGCCAAGTAGATGATTTTTGTTGCTGAAGGATTCAGGGTCATTTCAGTTAAGGTAAAAGTACTGATCATTAACGCTGGATGGTTGTTAAAGAGATTAGAAAAAACTGAAGTAGAGATACCTGATGCGAAAGTTGCATGGGCGAGGCTTCCAGAAACCACAGGTTCAAAATAATTCACAAGTAACTCTGTGAATCCAATATTATGCAGACCATAAATTAAGACATACATAGTAAAAGCGAATATAAAAATGTGCCAAGGCGATTTATATAACAAGTCTCTTGGGGAGGTTTTGAAATAAATCCATCTCCAGCTCAACAGGATAAAAGATCCGATGACAGCGACTAGAGGAACAGAAATACCGGTATATGATGCTGCAAATAGACTCATTCTGACGAGAAAAACAAATGCAAGCACAAACAACATGATTTTTGTTTGATTTCGTTCTGGTAAAGGAGCTGATGGCGAATGAAGAGGATGGTACCTTCTATGCCGCAGAGACTGAAAATGGCCCGGTATATCTGGCAGGTTCTTGGGAAGACGTTTATAAAAGAACATAAACAGTAGACAAGTCATAAAAATGAGTCCCATCATACTAGGGACAAACATCATGGCGGTGTGAAGATATAGATCCATTCCAATGATTTTGAGAGAAATTAAATTAACAATATTACTTACGCCAATCGGTGCGCTAGAGGCTGTGGCTATTAAAACACCGCTTAATAAATATGGGGCTTTTTGATGTTTTTTTAAACCTAAATATTTTAGTACAAGCAAAAGGATTGGAGTTGTGATCAAAATGCTCCCATCATTATTAAGGAAAATGGTCATGAGAAAGCAGAGCAAATTGGTTAGCCAAAAAAGCTTGATGCCTGAACCCTTGGATTGTTGGAGCAGTTTTGCAGCCACCCAATAAAAGAAACCAAAGCTTTCTAGTGCAATGGCCATAATCATAGTGGCAAGGATTGTAACCGATGCTCCCGTGACTTTTGTTCCGATTTCCCCTAAGTCTGCCAATGACACACTTCCGCACAATAAAACCATTAAAGCGCCAAATGTGGCAGGGATAGCTTCATTTAGTCCTTTTGGTCTCCAGAAAATAAAAATCATTGTTACGAAAAAAGCGAGCAATGTGAATATGCCGGTGAACTCAATAATTTACTTCACCTCTCTATCTTTCATTTTTAAAATCAAACTAATGTCCTGCGCTTACTGATGTCCTTGCCAACTATTTGTACTGTATGTATACGTATACTGACATAAAGTTGTACTAAGCGATTATATTAAATTAATAAAAATTCCATAAGAATCCCAAAAGAAAAAAGAGATTGCAAGTATCGTTCATGTACCTGCATCACTCTCTTTAGTTCTTGTCTGCTGACAATTTGAAATATGAATAAAATGCTTTATAAGCGGATTATGATTGTCTTTGCGGTAAGCGATAACCCATTCTGCATTAAGCTGTATTTGGTCCATTTTTCGATAAGTAACATCCAAATTAAATAATTTTTTGGCTGAGGAAGGAACAAATGTCATACCAATTCCGGCACTGACTAAACCAATCACCATTTGATATTCTGTGGCTTCCTGGACAATGTTGGGTCTGAAGCCCGCTTGTTCACAGAACTGAATAAAATCCATGTATAGAGTAGGCCATGCTTCTTTAGCAACAGTAATAATTGGTTCATCTCTTAAATCCTCAATCGTAATTGATTCCTTAGAAGTCAATGGGTGTTGCTTAGGCAAAGCTAAAACACAAGGGCTGCTTTGGGCGGTTTCGATATGTAAAGCTGTATGCTGTAAGGGAGGATGAAGTATACCAATATCAATGTTGCCCTTTAGTAGCTCCTCCTGCTGCCTAGACGAGGATATTTCACGTAGTTCTATTTTCACAGATGGGAATTTTTTACGATATTCCCGGACAATCGGCGGCAGAAATTCATATGTAGCTGATCCGACAAAACCGATTACGAGAAGGCCTTGCTCGCCGCGGGCCGTCCGCTGTGCCAGTTCAATTCCTTGTCCGATTTGCATCAATGCCATGCGGCAATGATTTAAAAAGATTTCTCCTGCTGCGGTAAGCTCGACAAATCGTTTTGTCCTTTTCAGAAGCGTAACTCCGACTTCTTCCTCCAGCTGTTTGATCTGCTGGCTGAGAGGAGGCTGCGTCATGTTCAGCCGCCGGGCAGCCTTTCCGAAATGAAGCTCTTCGGCTACTGCGATAAAGTATTGAAGATGGCGAAGCTCCATTCAATATGCATTCCTTTCCATAGGTTAATAATTCGTATTACATATTAATCATAAGGCGAATCGATATTGGAGGTCAATTTCCAAAGAGTGTATAGTGAAACTTATCACAAGATATTTAAAATTTTACGTTTAAAATGCATAATAAGGAGTGAGGGTGTTGACAAAAGCAACAAAAGAACAAAAATCCCTTGTAAAAAACAGAGGGGCGGAGCTTGTTGTTGATTGCTTAGTGGAGCAAGGTGTCACACATGTATTTGGCATTCCAGGTGCAAAAATTGATGCGGTATTTGACGCTTTACAAGATAAAGGACCTGAAATTATCGTTGCCCGGCACGAACAAAACGCAGCATTCATGGCCCAAGCAGTCGGCCGTTTAACTGGAAAACCGGGAGTCGTGTTAGTCACATCAGGACCGGGTGCCTCTAACTTGGCAACAGGCCTGCTGACAGCGAACACTGAAGGAGACCCTGTCGTTGCGCTTGCTGGAAACGTGATCCGTGCAGATCGTTTAAAACGGACACATCAATCTTTGGATAATGCGGCGCTATTCCAGCCGATTACAAAATACAGTGTAGAAGTTCAAGATGTAAAAAATATACCGGAAGCTGTTACAAATGCATTTAGGATAGCGTCAGCAGGGCAGGCTGGGGCCGCTTTTGTGAGCTTTCCGCAAGATGTTGTGAATGAAGTCACAAATACGAAAAACGTGCGTGCTGTTGCAGCGCCAAAACTCGGTCCTGCAGCAGATGATGCAATCAGTGCGGCCATAGCAAAAATCCAAACAGCAAAACTTCCTGTCGTTTTGGTCGGCATGAAAGGCGGAAGACCGGAAGCAATTAAAGCGGTTCGCAAGCTTTTGAAAAAGGTTCAGCTTCCATTTGTTGAAACATATCAAGCTGCCGGTACCCTTTCTAGAGATTTAGAGGATCAGTATTTTGGCCGTATCGGTTTGTTCCGCAACCAGCCTGGCGATTTACTGCTAGAGCAGGCAGATGTTGTTCTGACGATCGGCTATGACCCGATTGAATATGATCCGAAATTCTGGAATGTCAATGGAGACCGGACAATTATCCATTTAGACGAGATTATCGCTGACATTGATCATGCTTACCAGCCTGATCTTGAATTGATCGGTGACATTCCGTCCACGATCAATCATATCGAACACGATGCTGTGAAAGTAGAATTTGCAGAGCGTGAGCAGAAAATCCTTTCTGATTTAAAACAATATATGCATGAAGGTGAGCAGGTGCCTGCAGATTGGAAATCAGACAGAGCGCACCCTCTTGAAATCGTTAAAGAGTTGCGTAATGCAGTCGATGATCATGTTACAGTAACTTGCGATATCGGTTCGCACGCCATTTGGATGTCACGTTATTTCCGCAGCTACGAGCCGTTAACATTAATGATCAGTAACGGTATGCAAACACTCGGCGTTGCGCTTCCTTGGGCAATCGGCGCTTCATTGGTGAAACCGGGAGAAAAAGTGGTTTCTGTCTCTGGTGACGGCGGTTTCTTATTCTCAGCAATGGAATTAGAGACAGCGGTACGACTAAAAGCACCAATTGTACACATTGTATGGAACGACAGCACATATGACATGGTTGCATTCCAGCAATTGAAAAAATATAACCGTACATCTGCGGTCGATTTCGGAAATATCGATATCGTGAAATATGCGGAAAGCTTCGGAGCAACTGGCTTGCGCGTAGAATCACCAGACCAGCTGGCAGATGTTCTGCGTCAAGGCATGAACGCTGAAGGTCCTGTCATCATCGATGTCCCGGTTGACTACAGTGATAACATTAATTTAGCAAGTGACAAGCTTCCGAAAGAATTCGGGGAACTCATGAAAACGAAAGCTCTCTAGCACTCTGCGCATCACGACACTGTTTTATGAACAGCACTAAATAAAAGGAGTGAAGGGAAATATGAAACGAGAAAGCAACATTCAAGTGCTCAGCCGTGGTCAAAAAGATCAGCCTGTGAGCCAGATTTATCAAGTATCAACAATGACTTCTCTATTAGACGGAGTATATGACGGAGATTTTGAACTGTCAGAGATTCCGAAATATGGAGACTTCGGTATCGGAACCTTTAACAAGCTTGACGGAGAGCTGATTGGGTTTGACGGCGAATTTTACCGTCTTCGCTCAGACGGAACCGCGACACCGGTCCAAAAAGGAGACCGTTCACCGTTCTGTTCATTTACGTTCTTTACACCGGACATGACGCACAAAATTGATGCGAAAATGACACGCGAAGACTTTGAAAAAGAGATCAACAGCATGCTGCCAAGCAGAAACTTATTTTATGCAATTCGTATTGACGGATTGTTTAAAAAGGTGCAGACAAGAACGGTAGAACTTCAAGAAAAACCTTACGTGCCAATGGTTGAAGCGGTCAAAACACAGCCGATTTTCAACTTCGACAACGTGAGAGGAACAATCGTAGGTTTCTTGACACCAGCTTATGCAAACGGAATCGCCGTTTCTGGCTATCACCTGCACTTCATTGACGAAGGACGCAATTCAGGCGGACACGTTTTTGACTATGTGCTTGAGGATTGCACGGTTACGATTTCTCAAAAAATGAACATGAATCTCAGACTTCCGAACACAGCGGATTTCTTTAATGCGAATCTGGATAACCCTGATTTTGCGAGAGATATCGAAACAACTGAGGGAAGCCCTGAATAAAAGAAAAAAAGAAAGCCCCTTTTAGCAGGGCTTTCTTTTTATTTGGCTCTTTTCCTGATTTTAGATAAAATAACATCAAAACAGTAAAGGTGTGGTCTGATGAAAATATTGGTTTTGGCAGTTCATCCTCATATGGAGACCTCAGTTGTTAATAAGGCGTGGGCTGAGGAATTGAGTAAACATGACAATATCACAGTACGGGATCTTTATAAGGAATACCCGGATGAAGCGATAGATGTTGCGAAGGAACAGCAGCTGTGCGAGGAATACGATCGGATTGTCTTTCAATTCCCGCTATATTGGTACAGCTCTCCGCCGCTCTTGAAAAAATGGCAGGATCTTGTGCTGACTTATGGCTGGGCTTTTGGTTCAGAAGGAAATGCCTTGCATGGCAAGGAGCTGATGCTGGCTGTATCAACAGGGAGCGAAGCGGAAAAATATCAAGCGGGCGGAGCAAATCATTACTCGATCAGTGAGCTATTGAAACCATTTCAGGCCACGAGTAATCTGATCGGCATGAAGTATCTGCCTCCATATGTGTTCTATGGCGTGAATTATGCAGCTGCAGAGGATATTTCTCACAGTGCAAAACGGTTAGCCGAATACATCCAGCAGCCTTTTGTTTAAAATACAGCCCTGTCCAACATACGGCAGGGCTGTATTTGTTTAAAAATCCGGCAGCTCAGACAGGTTATTTTCCTTGATGCCGTCCGGTTCACTTCGCAAAATGTCACGCCCGTATTTATGGAAGACATCAACATGAGCGAGTTTTCCTGATTTTGCTTCTGACAGCGCAGTAGGGTAGTCGAGCTCTCTTCCTGTATTGGTTTTCACTGCGATAATATTGTCTTCCTCATTTCTTCTAACCGCAATAATTTCTTCTTTTCCAGATGGAACATTTTCTTGATCGACAGTTGTTTGCCGGGCTTTATACGATTCATATGCTGCTTCAAATTGATCCATATTTACACCTCCGCTTTTTAGCGTGAACAAAAATGTCGATGATCATGTAAGGTTTCGACACAGCATACGACAATATTTCCTGAGAAATATCTTGGGAATGTGACAAATCAATTCATAATAAAAGGGATTCCGCATAAATGCGGAATCCCTCTCAGTTATTTTGTCATGTGTAAATCCTTTGTTTTCATATAACCTGTCGCACCGCCGTAATCAACGAATACCCAATCAAAATCAAAACCGCCTTTATTCGTTTTACTCCAGCCTAAAAAAGAAACGCTTGTGTCTGCTGGAAGAGTCTTAATGCTCTTTCCATCAGCGGAAGTATATACTTTTGTTTTTGTTTTGGTTTTTACCGTTGTCGCTGCTTTTACAATGTAATGAGTGGAGACAAATCCTATTTTTCCGTTTTTATACTGAACCTTTGCCCAGTCAGCATTTGAGAAGGAAATCAGCTTTAAGCTATCTCCTAGGTGCAGCGTATCGGCTTTCTGGCTTGATGCGGAAGGCTTCGTTCTGACATTTAGAGCCTCTGCTGATACCAAATAAGAATCAATCGGATAACTGTATAAATCATCAATGCTTACCGTTGTTTCTGGCTGTTGGGCATGGATCGTTCCAGCGCCGCCAGCAGCCGCCGCAGTCATTCCAGCCGCAAGTGCTAATGTTGAAAATAGTTTTGTTGGTTTGTTCATGCCGTTCCTCTCCTCACGTAAGAGAAATAATTCATTCTATATCTCTATTCACGTTATCGCAGGTTCCTAAACATCAGACAATTATTTTTGTGTTTCTAGTTTGAGAGGCGCGGATATTGTTTTTTGCACTTTTTTTCCGTGCAAAATATCATCTGCTGCTTCTGTAGCCAATTTACCGATTAATTCAGGCTGCTGAGCTACGGTGGCTGACAGCTTTCCGTCTTTAATGGAAGCGAGCGCATCTTTATTGCCGTCAAAACCGATCACCAATATGTCTTTCCCCGAGCTGTTAATTGCCTCGAGAGCACCGAGCGCCATTTCATCGTTGTGAGCAAAAACAGCTTGGATATCAGGATGTCCCTGCAGCAGGTTTTCCATGACAGTCAGGCCTTTCGTGCGGTCAAAGTCAGCTGATTGTTTTGTGACCACTTGGAGCTTTTGGTCAGCGATGTTATGGAATCCTGAGCCGCGTTCCCGTGTGGCAGATGCGCCGGGGACGCCTTCAAGCTCTGCCACCTTTGCTCCTTTTCCAAGTTTGTCGGCAATAAACGTCGCGGCCATTTCACCGCCTTTTACATTATCGGAAGCAACGAGGGTTTCAACTTTTCCTTGTTCGGCAGATCGATCGATTGTTACGACGGGCACACCGACTGCGTTTGCAGATTCTACTGCCGTTGAGATCGCCGAAGAATCAGTCGGGTTGATTAATAATGCATCAACACCTTGCTGAATTAAATCTTCCACGTCACTCGTCTGTTTCGATGAATCATTTTGTGCATCAACAATGATGACTTTCATTCCCCGTTTTTTAGCTTCTTTTTCGATACCCTTTTTTAATGAGACAAAAAAAGGATTATTAAGTGTTGAGACGGACAAGCCAATGGTGAATTCCTTTTTGTTCCCCGAGTTTGACGGCTTTGCCCATTGGGGAGGCTCAAGCGAACAGGCGGTTAACAAAAATAATGATAACGTTAAAATGACGGATACAGCCTTTTTCATGTGAAAACCCTCCTAAGCTGACTTCTTGCGGTCTAATAATACCGCAATCAAGATAACAATCCCTTTGACAACCAGCTGATAAAATGATGAGACGCCAAGCAGATTAAGTCCGTTATTAAGTGTGCCGATGATCAGCACCCCGATTAACGTGCCAACAATGCGTCCTCGGCCGCCAGAAAGACTTGTTCCTCCTAAGACGACTGCCGCGATAGCATCAAGTTCGTACGATTCCCCCGCAGTCGGCTGGGCCGAATGCAGGCGGGAAGTCAATATGGCACCTGCAAGAGCGGATAAAAGCCCGGCTAAAGAATAGATCATCACTTTCACGTGCGTCACTTTGATGCCTGAAATGAGCGCGGCTTTTTCGTTGCCGCCGATAGCGTACGTTCGGCGTCCGAATGGTGTTTTATGAAGAAGCACCCAAAGGATGACAAAGGCAAGAACCATCGTAATCGCCGGTACAGGAATGCCTAAAAAGTAACCGCGTCCGAACATCTGAAAAGCGTAGTTTGTGCCAAGTCCGGTAATCGGATTTCCATCTGTATACACTAGCGTCAGTCCGCGAAACACAGTCATGGTCGCAAGCGTGGCGATAAAGGGCGCCATTTTTCCTTTAGTAATCAATAATCCGTTGATCATGCCTAGTACGGCACCAATGATACAGCCAAGGATGATCGCGAGAACCGGATCGACACCGGACACAATCATCCCCGCAACTAAAGCACTGGACAGGGCAAGAATAGCGCCAACAGAAAGATCAATGCCGCCTGTCAAAATGACAAAGGTCATCCCGAACGCGATTAATCCGTTAATGGCGACCTGGCGAAGCAGGTTTAAAATATTCAGCGGTTCAAGAAAGCTTGGATTTAAAATAGATACAATGATAACGAGAATAAATAAACCAAGAAACGGGCCGAGTTTTTGCATGATTCCGTCGAAGTGAATCCGTTTTTGTTCTGTTTGCAGTTGTTCCATTTTCATATTACCGCCCTCCCGTGGCAAGTGTCATAATTCGTTCTTGTGTTGCTTCTCGCGCATGGATTTCTCCGCTGATTCTGCCTTCATGGACAACGATAATCCGATCGCTCATTCCCAGAATTTCAGGCAGCTCTGATGACACCATGATGATAGCGACGCCGCGTTCGGTCAGCTCATTCATCAGCGTATAAATCTCTCGTTTGGCGCCAACATCCACACCTCTGGTTGGCTCATCCAAGATAAGCACTTTCGGTCCGATGCCGATCCACTTGGCTATCACCACTTTTTGCTGGTTTCCTCCTGATAAATGGCGTGCGTGCGTTTCCAGTGATGCTGTTTTGATAGTGAGTCGTTTGATTAACAGATTGACAAATTCAGCCTCCCGCTTATGATCAATGAGACCCTTTGGTGAGAAGCTGGACAGATTGGGCAGGGCAATATTTTCGCGGATCGAGGTGTCGAGCAGAAGCCCTTCATCCTTGCGATTCTCTGTAATAAAGCCGAGACCTTTTTTCACGGCTTCCTGCGGGTTCTTAATAGCCGTTTTTTTCCCAGCGATCCATATCTCACCCGTGTCCAGCCTGTCAACGCCGAACAGCGCTCTCATCATTTCTGTCCGGCCGGCTCCCATCAATCCTGAAACACCGACGATTTCACCGGAACGAACATAAAAGCTGACGTCCTCAAAACTCCCTTTTACGGAAGCATTTTTCACCTCGAATACTTTGTCACCGAGAGAAGGAGTGCGTTTTGGATATCGTTCAGTCAGCTCCCGTCCGACCATTTTTTTGACGACTTCATCAAAATCAGTTTCTGAGATGTTTGTTGTATCTACCGTTTTTCCGTCACGCATGATGGTAATTCTGTCGCAAATCGCAAAAATTTCTTCCATGCGATGCGAAATATAGACAATGGAGACGCCGTTCTTTTTTAACGCTGTAATGACCTCGAAGAGCTTGCTGATTTCACGTTCAGTCAACGCTGCGGTCGGTTCATCCATAATGATGACCTCGGCATTTGTCATAAGCGCTTTTGCGATTTCGATCATTTGCTGCTGTCCGACGGAACATTCGCCGGCTTCTTGATCAAGAGAAAGAGAGACGGAGAGTTTGTCAAATTGCTCTTTTGCTAGCGCTTTCATTTTTCTTGTTTGTAAGACGCCCAGCTTGGAGGATATCTCTTTACCGATAAATAGATTCTCAAGAACGGTCATTTCCGGCCAGATATTCAATTCCTGATGGATAAAGGCTATTCCATGCTGTTCCGCTTCTTTTGGATTGGAAAAATACGTTTCGTTTCCGTTTATGCTGATTTGACCTTTATCTGCTTTGTGCAGGCCTGTCAAAATGTTCATAAGCGTGGACTTGCCGGCGCCGTTTTCTCCCATTAATGCGTGAACCTCGCCAGGCATGAGCTGAAAGGAAACACCTGACAGCACCTGGTTTTTTCCAAATGCTTTATGAATGTCTTTCATTTCAATCTGCATGTTTCATCCTCCTTTCTAGAAAAGCACACCCGCCTGCAGGATGCAGTTGGCATATGGTGTGAATTCTCCTGTTCTTATGACTGCCTTTGCTTCTTTTGTCAGCAGCTTAAACTCCTTGTGAGAAAGGTATTCAATTTCTTGTTCAGAGAAAAGATTTTCTAGAAATTTCGCATTCTCTTGATTGGATGCTTTTATTTCAGCTGCAGCAATGACTTTTTCGACCGCCATTTCCTCAGCCAGTACTGCCGCTGTATCTTGGAAAGCCGGAAGGCCCGGCTTCAGTGAAAGATCAATTTTCAAAACGCCGTCGGGAACCGGCAGTCCGGCATCCGCGATGACAATTTTATCAGTGTGGCCAAGGTCTGCTAAAATCTTGGCAAGATGGCTGTTCAGTATACCGTGTTTTTTCATGAAAGCAGCTCCTCTACTTCATTTCTTGTCGGCATTCCGCCTTGGGCCCCGAAGGAACAGACAGAAAGGGAAGCGGCACGATTGGCAAACCGCAATGCGGCTTCAATGTCTTTTCCCTCAGCCAGGGCCACGGCAAAGGCTGCGTTAAACGTATCACCGGCTCCGGTTGTATCAACGGGCTCTACAGGGAAGGACGGGATGAGCACTTCTTTGCTGCCAGCCGAATAGCGGACGCCTTGTTTTCCTTCCGTAATAAAGAGCTTTGCCGGATAAAGCGCCAAAGCTTCAGAAATGGTAAGCTCAGGGAATAAAATCGAAGCCTCGTGTTCATTCGGCGTCAGATAGGTGGCGTGATCAATTGTTTCCTGCTTGAGCGGGCGGGCCGGTGCTGGGTTTAGCATGATCGGGATATCGTGAGAATGGCAGTATTTGCACACCTCATCAACCGTTTCTTCTGGGATTTCCTGCTGAATCAGCACCATATCGACCTTTTCAATCTGTTCGAGCGCGTTTAACGCATACGCTGGGGTGATGTCATCGTTCGCGCCTTTGACAACGACAATGCTGTTGTCGCCTTCAGCAAGCACAATATGAGCGGTTCCGCTTTCCGTATGTGTAACCGGTTCCATATAGTCAGTGCAAACGCCGTTAGCTTTGAGATTATTCAAAATAGCTGTTCCATAATGATCGTCTCCGACCTTGCCGACCATAAACACTTGCGCCCCAAGTCTGGCTGCGGCAACGGCCTGATTTGCTCCTTTGCCGCCCGGCACAGTCTGAAATGACGTGCCAAGAACCGTTTCACCGGCTTTTGGGCGTTTGTCCGAGGTGACCACTAAATCCATAGAACAGCTACCAATCACACAAATATTACGCATCTTAATCTTCCTTTCTTGTCGTCTTTCTTCCTATATAGGTGACAGGCATTTGAATTGCCGTTTCTGCCAGCGGCTGTTTTTTGATGATACCCAAAAGCAGTTTGGCAGCTTCTTTCCCCATATCATATGCGGGCTGTTTAATTGTAGAAAGTGGCGGGAACAGAAGTCCGCTTTGCGGAATGTCATCATAGCCGATAATTTGAATGTCCTCCGGCACGTTTTTTCCGCGCCGCAATGCTTCATGTAAAACGGCAGCGGCTTGAATATCATTACTCGCGATCACACCATCTGTCGCTGGATAAGCGGCAAACAGCTCCTTCGCCATCGATTGTGCATCTTTAATTGAAAATGAAGCTGTCTCAATGACCTGAAAATCAACTTCAGCCTGCTTTAAGATTTCCAAAGCGCCGTAAAATCGGTCTTGAGCGGTCGGCAGGTGAGCGGGTCCTCTCAAGAGCGTAATGCGCTGGCTTTTTCCGTGAATGATAGCCTGGGCGGCTAACTTTCCTCCTGTATAGCCGTCACTGGACACAGAAGGAGCCCCTTCAAGTGTTCTGTCCAGAAAAACAACTGGATAATTCATGCCGCTGTATTCCTCGAGATCCGGGTAATTCGTTGCGGCAATAATGCCTGCGACATGATTTTGCTTAAAGGTTTGAAGGTATTCAAGTTCTTTTTTCAATTCCTCGTCACTGTTGCCGAAAATAAGGCGATAGCCTTCCCGGTTCAATTCATCCTCCGCACCGCGGGCAAGCTGGGGGAAGAAAGGGTTTGTGATATCCGGGAGCAAAAGTCCGATCAGTCGGGATTCTCTTTTATATAGAGATCTGGCGACTTCATTCGGGTAATAGTTCAGCTTCGCCATCGCCGCTATGACACGCGTTCGCGTTTCTTCGTGTACATAGCCATTATCATTCAGGACGCGGGAAACCGTCGCAACTGAAACGCCCGCCGCTCCGGCGACATCTTTAATTGTAGCCAAAACAGCTCCTCCTTGTTTATGTAACCGTTTACATAGATAGATTATCATGAACAATCCGAAGTTAGCAATAAAAATATCAAAAGAAATCTAATTGTAAATTGTATATATAATTGAAAAATTTAAGGTTTTCACTCTTTTTTTGACAAAGTCTTCACAAATATGGATGAAGATTTCTTGAACAAATATTAAGTTTTATTAAAATTGTTTCAAAGTCATGCGTTTAGACCTGTAAATGGTGAGAAACAGAAAAGACTATCATCCCAGAAAATGTTTAATTATGTTAGAGAATTCGGACTCGTATGTTTAGTGTTTTCATCTCGAACCTCCTTAGTCATTTTGGAATGGGCCTCATATTGCTTATTCCATGCAGAAAGGATGACATTATGACCTTGTCCTTAAGAAACAGGATAAAACTATTTTGTGTTCATAAGAACCGGAAACACGCATGATCGCAGGAGATGCTTGATAACACAGGCTGAAAAAAAGATTGATTTGAAATGCATATTAAACACAAACAGCAAGGTGTGACTATACGTCCAGAAGGATATCAGGGGAGAAATGAAAGCGCATTCTCTTCGATTTTTTAAAAAAGTGATAAGGTATAAGTCCTGCTGTTTTCCAAAAATAGAAAACAGTTTGTAGGTATAAAATCTCTTTCAAAAGAGAAGTTTGGCTTAGTCGATTAGGGAAGATTATGTTACATAATGCCGATTGAGAATTCATAGTGATTCTATATACTGATGAATGAATTTACAACAATATAGAAGGAGATGTCGAAAAGCAATGTGGTTACTCATTATAGCCTGTGCTGTCATACTGGTCATCGGAATATTAGAAAAACGACGACATCAGAAAAACATTGATGCCCTCCCTGTTCGGGTGAATATTAACGGCATCCGCGGAAAATCGACTGTGACAAGGCTGACAACCGGAATATTAATAGAAGCCGGTTACAAGACTGTTGGAAAAACAACAGGAACAGATGCAAGAATGATTTACTGGGACACACCGGAGGAAAAGCCGATTAAACGGAAACCTCAGGGGCCGAATATCGGAGAGCAAAAAGAAGTCATGAGAGAAACAGTAGAAAGAGGGGCTAACGCGATTGTCAGTGAATGCATGGCTGTTAACCCAGATTATCAAATCATCTTTCAGGAAGAACTTCTGCAGGCCAATATCGGCGTCATTGTGAATGTTTTGGAAGACCATATGGATGTCATGGGGCCGACGCTTGATGAAATTGCAGAAGCGTTTACCGCTACAATTCCTTATAATGGCCATCTTGTCATTACAGATAGTGAATATACCGAGTTCTTTAAACAAAAAGCAAAAGAACGAAACACAAAAGTCATCATTGCTGATAACTCAAAAATTACAGATGAGTATTTACGTAAATTTGAATACATGGTATTCCCTGATAACGCTTCTCTGGCGCTGGGTGTGGCTCAAGCACTCGGCATTGACGAAGAAACAGCATTTAAGGGAATGCTGAATGCGCCGCCAGATCCGGGAGCAATGAGAATTCTTCCGCTGATCAGTCCGAGCGAGCCTGGGCACTTTGTTAATGGGTTTGCCGCAAACGACGCTTCTTCTACTTTGAATATATGGAAACGTGTAAAAGAAATCGGTTACCCGACCGATGATCCGATCATCATCATGAACTGCCGCGCAGACCGTGTCGATCGGACACAGCAATTCGCAAATGACGTATTGCCTTATATTGAAGCAAGTGAACTGATCTTAATCGGTGAAACAACAGAACCGATCGTAAAAGCCTACGAAGAAGGCAAAATTCCTGCAGACAAACTGCATGATCTAGAGTATAAGTCAACAGATGAAATTATGGAATTGTTAAAGAAAAGAATGCACAACCGTGTCATATATGGCGTCGGCAATATTCATGGTGCCGCAGAGCCTTTAATTGAAAAAATCCACGAATACAAGGTTAAGCAGCTCGTAAGCTAGGGGGAAATGCAAACATGTTCGGATCAGATTTATACATCGCACTAATTTTAGGTGTACTACTCAGTTTAATTTTTGCGGAAAAAACAGGGATCGTGCCGGCAGGACTTGTTGTACCGGGATATTTAGGACTTGTGTTTAATCAGCCGGTCTTTATTTTACTTGTTTTGCTAGTGAGCTTGCTCACTTATGTTATTGTGAAATACGGTTTATCCAAATTTATGATTTTGTACGGACGCAGAAAATTCGCTGCCATGCTGATAACAGGGATCGTCCTAAAAATCGCGTTTGATTTTCTATACCCGATTGTACCATTTGAAATCGCAGAATTTCGAGGAATCGGCATCATCGTGCCAGGTTTAATTGCCAATACCATTCAGAAACAAGGTTTAACCATTACGTTCGGAAGCACGCTGCTATTGAGCGGAGCGACCTTTGCTATCATGTTTGTTTACTACTTAATTTAATGTAAGGTGTGTCAAACGATGAAAAAAGAACTGAGCTTTCATGAAAAGCTGCTAAAGCTGACAAAACAGCAAAAAAAGAAAACCAATAAGCACGTATTTATTGCCATTCCGATCGTTTTTGTCCTTATGTTCGCTTTCATGTGGGCGGGAAAAGCGGAAACGCCGAAGGTCAAAACGTATTCTGACGACGTACTCTCAGCCTCATTTGTAGGCGATATTATGATGGGACGCTATGTTGAAAAAGTAACGGAGCAAAAAGGGGCAGACAGTATTTTTCAATATGTTGAACCGATCTTTAGAGCCTCTGATTATGTAGCAGGAAACTTTGAAAACCCGGTAACCTATCAAAAGAATTATAAACAAGCAGATAAAGAGATTCATCTGCAGACGAATAAGGAATCAGTGAAAGTCTTGAAGGACATGAATTTCACGGTTCTCAACAGCGCAAACAACCACGCAATGGATTACGGCGTTCAGGGCATGAAAGATACGCTTGGAGAATTTGCGAAGCAAAACCTTGATATCGTTGGAGCGGGATACAGCTTAAGTGATGCGAAAAAGAAAATTTCGTACCAGAAAGTCAACGGGGTAACGATTGCGACGCTTGGCTTTACCGATGTGTCCGGGAAAGGTTTCGCGGCTAAAAAGAATACGCCGGGCGTGCTGCCCGCAGATCCTGAAATCTTCATCCCTATGATTTCAGAAGCGAAAAAACATGCGGACATCGTTGTTGTGCAGTCACACTGGGGCCAAGAGTATGACAATGATCCAAACGACCGCCAGCGCCAGCTTGCAAGAGCCATGTCTGATGCGGGAGCTGACATCATCGTCGGCCATCACCCGCACGTCTTAGAACCGATTGAAGTATATAACGGAACCGTCATTTTCTACAGCCTCGGCAACTTTGTCTTTGACCAGGGCTGGACGAGAACAAGAGACAGTGCACTGGTTCAGTATCACCTGAAGAAAAATGGAACAGGACGCTTTGAAGTGACACCGATCGATATCCATGAAGCGACACCTGCACCTGTGAAAAAAGACAGCCTTAAACAGAAAACCATTATTCGCGAACTGACGAAAGACTCTAATTTCGCTTGGAAAGTAGAAGACGGAAAACTGACGTTTGATATTGATCATAGTGACAAACTAAAATCTAAATAATCGGAGTGATAAAGATGAAATTTGTCAAAGCCATCTGGCCGTTTGTTGCCGTAGCCATCGTGTTCATGTTTATGTCAGCTTTTAAATTCAATGATCAGCTGACAGATCAGGAAAAACAGAAGATTGATATGGAAATGAATAAAATCCAGCAGCAGGAAGAACCGGTAAACGCCAATAAATAATTCAAAAAAGAGAGTGTCTGATGAGACACTCTCTTTTTATTTGCCCAGCATATTCATTCTGTAAAAATATTAAAAAGTCTCTTAACATATTCAAAAAAATACCGATGTTAAAACTGCAAAAAGAGGAGGAGATAATAAAAGTGAACACACTGGCAAACTGGAAGAAGTTTTTGCTTGTGGCGGTTATCATTTGTTTTTTGGTTCCAATTATGACAAAAGCGGAGATTGCGGAAGCTGATACATCATCAGAATTGATTGTCAGCGAAGCAAAAAAACTGCTTGGATATCAGTATAAATATGGCGGGGAAACGCCGAAAGAGGGTTTCGATCCATCAGGATTGATACAATATGTGTTCAGTAAGGCTGATATTCATCTGCCGAGATCTGTAAACGACCAGTATAAAATCGGAACAGCTGTAAAGCCTGAAAACCTGAAGCCGGGTGATATTTTGTTTTTCAAGAAAGAGGGAAGCAACGGCACTGTTCCGACACATGACGCCCTTTATATCGGAGACGGCCAAATGGTTCACAGTACACAGTCAAAAGGGGTTATCATCACCAATTACAAAAAAAGCAGCTATTGGAGCGGAACTTATATCGGGGCGAGAAGAATCGCTGCCGATCCGGCAACGGCTGATGTTCCTGTCGTTCAGGAGGCCGAAAAATATATCGGTGTCCCATATGTGTTTGGCGGAAGCACGCCGTCAGAGGGCTTTGATTGCTCGGGGCTTGTGCAATATGTGTTTCAACAGGCACTCGGCATTTATCTGCCGCGATCAGCAGAACAGCAGTGGGCAGTGGGCGAGAAGGTAGCCCCTCAGAACATAAAGCCTGGTGATGTCGTCTATTTCAGCAATACGTATAAAACGGGAATTTCACATGCAGGCATTTATGCGGGCGCAGGCAGGTTCATCCAGGCGAGCCGGTCAGAAAAAGTAACCATTTCCTATTTGTCAGAGGATTACTGGAAATCGAAGATGACGGGTATTCGCCGATTTGACAACCTGACAATCCCGAAAGAAAATCCGATTGTTTCCGAAGCGACGCTTTATGTCGGAGAAGTGCCTTACAAACAGGGCGGAGTAACACCTGAGACAGGATTTGATACAGCTGGATTTGTCCAATATGTCTACCAGAAAGCAGCCGGTATTTCCCTGCCTCGATACGCAACAAGCCAGTACAATGCCGGAACTAAGATTGAGAAGGCGGACCTGAAGCCGGGAGACATTGTGTTCTTTCAATCAACAAGCTTAAATCCCTCCATCTATATCGGAAACGGACAAGTTGTTCACGTTACATTATCAAACGGCGTGACCATCACCAATATGAACACGAGCACATATTGGAAGGATAAATACGCAGGAAGTATACGGGTGCAATAAAAGAAAAAGACTCCAATCTCTGGAGTCTTTTCTTTATGCATATTGGCCTGAAAGAAGCTGGTCTATAAAGAAGGCCACACCATTTTCGTCATTGCTTTTTGTGACAAAGGTGCTTTTTTCTTTTAATTCATCAATCGCATTTTCCATGGCGATACGGTGTCCGGCGACTTCAAACATGGACAAATCGTTTGGACTATCGCCGATCGCATAGATATCCTGTGTTTCAATTCCGTATATGTCCGCCAGCTTTGTTAACGCGCGTCCTTTTCCTGACGAGGCCGGCAGGATTTCGATAATATGTTTTCCTGAAGAGGTTTGCGCCAGTTTTTTATGATGCTTCAGTTCTTCCTTCGCTTGTTTCAGCTTGTCCATATCAAAGGAGAAGCAAAGAAGCTTATAAATGTTTTCACCGCCGTCAAAAACCGATTCGATATGAGGGATTGGTTTAATGCCAAACTGTTTGAATTGAGTCATGGCTCCTTGCCACAAGTCATCCGTCTGCTCGTTTGGGTTTGCGCTCTTTAGAATGTCAAGCTCCGCGTGCAGCTTAGCTTCGCCGTCAAAAGGAGAAAGCAGATGGTCATCTGTATATACCTCAAAGTAAATGTTTTTTGAAAGTAAGTAATCAGCAATCGCTTTACCGGCTTCCTGATCCATTAATGTCCGGCTGATCAAACGGTAACCCGTGTCGTGGATCGTGCCGCCATTAGCTGCAATGATAGGGATGTCCAAGTCATCCAGCAGCGCTTTTACATCAAATGTCGCTCTTCCCGTGCAAATGGTGACGAGGATGCCGGCATCAACGGCCCGCTTGATCGCCTCTCTGTTTTCCGCAGAAATGACGCTTTCTTTATTGAGTAATGTTCCGTCTAGATCAATCGCAATACATTTCATATGTAGGGGAACCTCCTTAAAAATGAAGCTGCTTCGTGTAGTATGTTCAGCTTGCCTGTGAAACATAATCCATATAAATTAAGGCTAAACGTTACTTTGATAATTTTCAACAAGGAAATATGTAAAACGGGATGGCGTAATCGCCATCCCGTTCATTATACACCTAAATCGTTTTGTAGCTCTTCTTTAACTTCCTGCAGCTTTTGCTGATTCAATTTGAAATAATAAACTCCGGCAGGTTCATAATCATAACCCGTCAGCTGAATAGACTCAACTGATTTCAATGAAGTGATGAACGGGAACAGGCCGATGGCATCTTTAAGGGATAAGTTCATTTTTAAATTTTGCCCCATCGTATCCACAATATCATCATAAGCCGGAATTGAGCTTAATGATTTTGATTTATCTATAATGGCGCTCAGCACTTCCATTTGTCTTTGCCCGCGTAAAAGGTCACTGTCGGCTTTACGTGTTCTTACGTAAGCGAGCGCTTCTTCCCCATCAAGCGTATGTGTTCCTTTTTGAAGAACGACTTTACCTTTTGTATCTTTTTTGATTTGCTGAATGACTTTATCGCTTTTTACAGTTACTTTGACGCCATTTAACTCGTTTACGACGTCTTCAAAAGCCGTGAAATTGCTTTCTACGACATAATCGACGGGAATATCCAGCATTTCTTCAACTGTTTTCACAGTCAAGTCAACGCCGCCGTAAGCGTGAGCATGTGTGAATTTATCATACCCGTGGCCTGGGATGTTTACATAGGCGTCACGCGGAATGCTCAGCATTTTAGCTGTTTTTTCTTTTCGATTAAATGTAACCAGCACATTCGCGTCACTTCTTGCCTGATCGACGGTCTCGCCGTTTTTCTCCCTGGCATCAATTCCTAAGAGCAATACAGAAAAAGAATCTTTTCCAGGATCAAATTCTTTGATCCGTTTTACAGATTGTTCTCCGCGTGCAAGGCTGACATGAGCTTCCTTAGAAGCATTGTTCAGCTTTACAAAAGCATAGGCGCCGACAGAGCCTGCCGCAATGACTAAAAAAGCCATTAATCCGGCAACAACTTTCACCCATTTTTTTAGTTTTCTCTTTTTCTTTCTGCGTTGTGATCGTTCTTCCATATATCAATACCTCACGTTTCTTTAATATTTGAAGCGTACCATTCTATTTGCCATGGGGCAACTCTTCGAAAGACATTTTTCGATAAATATTCCTATATTTATAAGTTCTTGTTTTTGAAAATTGATAACGATGATGTGCTGAATCACCTTATATTGGACGCCGCAGCAGGTAAAATGTTTCGGCGACATTGAAAAAAATACAAGTAAATGATTGGAAAACTTATGATCAGCAAAATAAAAAGGTTTAATGGCCGGAAAAAGAGGCTAAAAGATTTCTAAAAAAATCCCACAGACAATGTCATTGCAGCTGATGGAGAAAGGGAGTCATTTTTATGAAAAAGCAGTCAAATATATGGCTTTATTTTTTCGGAGCTCTTGGAGGCGCGTTATATGGCTATGATACCGGAGTGATTTCCGGAGCTATTTTATTTATGAAAAAGGAGTTAGGCTTAAACGCGTTTACAGAAGGTCTTGTTGTCAGCTCCTTGCTGGTTGGGGCGATATTGGGCTCAGGAGCGGCCGGCAAGCTGACTGACCGTTTCGGAAGAAAAAAAGCAATTATGGCAGCCGCGCTGCTGTTTTGTATAGGCGGTCTTGGTGTGGCACTGGCCCCAAATACAGGAGTCATGGTGCTGTTTCGCATCATTTTGGGACTTGCAGTCGGAACATCGACGACAATCGTGCCCCTTTATTTATCTGAACTGGCGCCAAAACATAAACGCGGGGCGCTGTCATCACTGAATCAGCTGATGATCACGGTCGGCATCCTTCTTTCTTACATTGTCAATTACATATTTGCCGATGCCGAAGCGTGGCGCTGGATGCTTGGATTGGCTGCTGTGCCGTCATTGCTCTTGCTTATTGGCATTTTGTTTATGCCGGAGAGCCCGCGCTGGCTGTTCACGAATGGCGAAGAAAGCAAAGCGAAGAAAATTCTTGAAAAATTGCGTGGTACAAAAGATATTGATCAGGAAATACATGATATAAAAGAAGCGGAAAAGCAGGATGAAGGCGGCCTGAAGGAGCTGTTCGATCCATGGGTGCGCCCAGCGCTTATTGCAGGTTTGGGACTCGCTTTTTTGCAGCAATTTATCGGAACGAATACGATCATCTACTATGCGCCAAAGACCTTTACAAACGTCGGATTCGGAAACTCCGCTTCGATTTTAGGCACGGTCGGAATCGGCACAGTCAATGTTGTCATGACATTAGTAGCGATTAAAATCATCGACAAGATTGGAAGAAAGCCGTTACTGCTATTCGGGAATGCGGGCATGGTGATCAGCTTGATCGTTCTCGCTTTAGTAAATCTCTTTTTTGATAACACTCCGGCTGCCTCATGGACGACCGTCATTTGTTTAGGCGTGTTTATCGTTGTCTTTGCGGTCAGCTGGGGACCGGTTGTGTGGGTGATGCTTCCTGAATTGTTCCCGCTTCACGTCAGAGGAATCGGGACCGGTGTTTCGACCTTAATGTTGCACGTTGGGACACTGATTGTTTCATTAACCTATCCAATATTAATGGAAGCGATCGGAATCAGTTATTTATTCCTGATTTATGCCGCGATCGGTATCATGGCGTTCTTATTTGTCCGATTTAAAGTGACAGAGACAAAGGGAAGAAGCCTTGAAGAAATTGAGCAGGATTTACGGGACAAAAACGGACAGGGAGGAGCGGCCGGAAAACAGCAGACTGTCGGAACATAAAAAAGGGTGCGCGATCATGCGCACCCTTTTGATTGCTTACTTTCCCACCGTGCCAAAGTTAATGATTTTAAAAGAAATATCGTACTTAAAATCAATCTCAGAAAATATTTCATCCCAATGCCCTTTTACTTTATTCCAGTAGTCAGGGTGTTGAATCCTTATGTGGTCTGATAAAAAGACCGGATCGGTTTTATACTCGTGCTGCAGTTTATCCATCACCTGCTTTACATCTCGTTCAAGCTTTTTTTCAAAAATGTTTTCCAGCCTGTGCAAATAACTTTTGCTAAAGGAGTTTTCATTCGGGTTTTGGTCTTCTGTCAGGATGCCCTTCGTTTTAACAGAAATATGAAAGACAGGCTTTCCGTTTTCAATGATAGGCTTAATTTTGGTTTTCGACTTTTTGATTTCAAACGTAATCGGATGTCCTTTATCTGTCGTCGGCATGACACCGCCTTGGATCGTCCCCATGACCCATGACAGTGTTTGGGTTTCATCAGCTGAAAGAAACCCAACGAGTTTATTGCTGCCCCTTTTGATAATGCCTGCTCCGTCATACTTGGCTTTTCCCTTTTCGTTTTTCACGGCTTGAATAAGATAACTGTACCCGTTCTGAGAGTAGACAGAAGCTCTTCCGATGCGCAGCGGTATCATAATCTTACCGTTATATCCGCTGTGAGTTGTCAAATCAATCAGTTTTTCGGAGGGCATCGGCTGCTGCTGATTGGGGTTTCCTTTTGTGAAAACATCAGCTGCATTCCCTCTGGCTGCCATCAAATAGCTGCTTCGCCGCAGCTCATCATCCCGGATAAAGTGGTTGAGGACTTGGTCTACATTTTGATTCCTCATCAGTTTTTCTCCCAGAAGGATCACTTTTAAATGATCGCTATAAACAGGAGGGTCCTTGATGGATACATCACTGACTGCTTCCAGAATCGTTTTCCCGTGGGACGTTACATTAACAAATTCGGGTTTTCCGGATGCTTGGCTGTCTTCGCTTTGGGGAAGAAGGTTTTGATACGTCAGTTTGTACTGGTGATCATTTGTCTCATCGATCGCCAGCCCTCTGGCGAAGGATAGTTGCTCGATATCTTTGACATCCCAGCAGCCGCAGAGGGCCAGCAGCATAAAAAACATGGCGGAGAATTTTGATGCTGTTTTCATTGCAGCTGCCCCCTCCCTATTTTTTTCTGTATCCAGCTTAAAAACCAGACGAAGAATGGAATTGTAATCACAATTAAGAAAGCATATCCAAGAAGCGTCCCGTAATAAAACACGTCATTCAAGTCCTTGGGATACATCGTTATGAAAAACGTCGCAGCCAGCATTGCAGTCAGCAGCCATGCATTGTTTTTATTTTTTAGATGAAAGATTTCCGTTAACCCGATATGGGCGCCTTTAAAGGATCCGAGCATACAGGCAAATTGCTGGGCTGTCCAGGTCAGCTGTAAGAACAAATCAAATCGTTCAATAAAAATACCCGGAACCTCTAATGCGTGAATAAGGGAAATGGTCGGCCATGTCACCGTTTTTGCCTCAGCCACAGTCATACAGCCAATCACAATGAGCAAAGTAATGCTGTAGAACAATGTGGAAGTCGCGATGCCCAGAGCAACAGCCTTTTTCACTTGCTTTGGATCTCTCATAAAGGGGACCAGGTAAAAAATGATTTCAAATCCGGAGAAATATAATAATGTTTTTGGGAATAAAGAGAAAAAGCTTTGATAGCCTCCTTCAAATACCGGCCGGATAAAATCAAGCTGGAACAAGCGAAAGCTGAACATCAGAAGCATCATAAAAATAATAAGGGTTATAGGAAAAATATAAGCGTATACTTTTGCAATTGAATAAACGCCTCCGCCTACATGATAGATGGCAACTGCAAGAAATATAAACACCACAACTGCCATTGGCGTATTTTTCAACAAAAAGAATCCGACAACCTCTCCCAAAATCCGAGCTTGAAAGCAAACAATCCCAATGAAATATAGACAGATATATAAATTCAATAGAAAGCCGATGAATTTTCCAGCTACAATGCTGTTGAGCTTAAAAAGAGTTTTTCCGCTGTTTTTTTGAAGAAAAGGCAAAAAAAGCAGAACGATGATAATAAAAATAACGCCCTGGAGCAGTATCATTAGCCATCCGCTCGGACTGCCGGTTTCGGCGGCTGAGCGGGGAAGGGTCAGCACCCCGGCACCAATCAATGTGCTGCTGATCATAATGAGCGTCTGCATAAATGTCAGTTTATGCTCTGATTTCCTCATAGCCATCACCTTTGTCTGATGTTATCTTCGGGATCGTTTCGTGTCGGTCTTCTTTTTAAAAACATCGTGGGAATACGGATGACTGTGTCTTTCAAATCCTGTCCAGGCTGCGCCATGATCGGGATAATGTAATCCTGGCCAAAGCTTTTCAGGCGCATGAGATGGCCGATCACAAACAGATAAACCATTATAACGCCATACATGCCAAGCGCTGTTGCACTTATCATAACCCCGATCCGAATGATCCGCAGCGGAAAGTTATAGGCGTATGAAGGAACGGTAAAGGATGCCAGTGCTGTGACAGAAACGACAATGACCATAAGCGCACTGACAATTTGCGCCTGAACAGCTGCCTGTCCGATGACAACGCCGCCGATAAGGCCAATTGTCTGTCCAATCGGCTTAGGCAGCCTTAATCCGGCTTCTCGAATCAATTCGATCGTAAAGATCATGATAAAGGCCTCTACAAAAGGCGGGAATGGTACGTTAAGCCTGCTGCCTGCAATGGAAATGGCCATTCTAGTCGGCAATAGCCCGGTGTGAAAAGAAACGAGAGAAATATACAGACCGGGCAAATAAATGGTGATCAGGATGCTGGAATAACGAAGAAGGCGTACAAGTGACATTGGGATCCAGCGCTGGCTGTAATCATCGGGCGAATGAATAAATTCGTCAACCGTAGCCGGTACAATCAAAGCAAACGGCGTACCATCCACTAATATGGACACTCGCCCTTCTAATAGAGAACTTTCGACCCGGTCCGGTCGTTCTGTGCTTAATATTGTGGGGAAAATTGAAAATGGTTCATCTTCAATCAGCTGTTCAAGCGTCCCCGATTCCGGCAAATTATCTATATTGACTGATTTCAGCCTTTTAAACACTTCTTTGACGACATAATCTGGGGCGATATCCTGAATATAAGCGACAGCGATTTTCTTTTTGGTCCTTTTTCCGAGTGTCATTTCTTTGATGACGAGATTAGGATCACTCGTCCGTTCACGCAAAAGCGCCGTGTTTGTCCGCAGTTTTTCAATAAATCCTATTTTAGGGCCGCGTTCCACGACTTCGGAGGAGGGTTCATCAAGACTGCGTGTTGCGACTGACTTTGTGTCGAAAGCTAATCCTCCGCGATAGCCATCAGCGAGCAAAATGGCTTGCCCTGAAAAAACGAGCTGCTCTATTTCTTTCATTGTAGAAACAACGCTGTGGTGAAAGCCGAAAAAAAAGGCGGATAAGTCTTCAATCGAGCATTCCTTATGGGCCAACGCCTCTTTTTGTAAAGGAGAAATGACGTATTGCGCCAGCATTTTATTCTCTGTCAGACCGTCAATATACAGTAAACACGCCTTTTGTCTGCTATCTCCGAAAGCAAATGTATAAAACATCATATCGTCGTTTTGTCCCAATGTTTTTTTTCAGTGTGTCTAAATTGTTCTGGAGATCAGAGTCGATTTGCATAGTTTCTCTCCTTCGTAAACAGATTGACGGTTTTTATTAATTTGTATCAAAAAAGGAGAATTATTCTTATCGAGGAAAAGGCTGAAACAAAGCTTCTTTTCGACGTGATATAATAGATAGGAAGCGTTTTCTTTGAAGGGGTAATGAAAAGATGATGCTTTGTACATATGTTGTCATCGGAAAAAGGCAGCTTATACGGGCGTTTGTAAGAGGGGCGCACCGGGAAAATGATGATCAGTTATTTACAGGGGAGGGGTACGGATCATGACGCAATCACCGATTTTTCTAACGCCTGTGTTTAAAGAAAAAATCTGGGGCGGAACCGCTTTACGAGATAGATTTGGATACAGTATTCCTTCAGAATCAACGGGGGAATGCTGGGCCATTTCCGCTCATCCAAAAGGACCGAGCACTGTTGCTAATGGCCCGTATAAAGGAAAGACATTGATCGAGCTTTGGGAAGAGCACCGTGAAGTATTCGGCGGCGTAGAGGGGGATCGGTTTCCGCTTCTGACAAAGCTGCTGGATGTGAAGGAAGATACGTCAATTAAAGTTCACCCTGATGATTACTATGCCGGAGAAAACGAAGAGGGAGAACTCGGCAAGACGGAATGCTGGTACATTATCGACTGTAAGGAAAACGCAGAAATCATTTACGGGCATACGGCCCGCTCAAAAACCGAACTTGTCACAATGATCAACAGCGGTGACTGGGAGGGCCTGCTGCGAAGAATCAAAATTAAACCGGGTGATTTCTATTATGTGCCGAGCGGAACGCTGCACGCATTGTGCAAGGGGGCCCTTGTTTTAGAGACTCAGCAAAATTCAGATGCCACATACCGGGTGTACGATTATGACCGTCTTGATAGCAACGGAAGTCCGAGAGAGCTTCATTTTGCCAAAGCGGTCAATGCCGCCACGGTTCCCCATGTGGACGGGTATATAGATGAATCGACCGAATCAAGAAAAGGCATAACCATTAAAACGTTTGTTCAAGGGGAATATTTTTCGGTGTATAAATGGGACATCAATGGCGAAGCTGAAATGACTCAGGATGAATCCTTTCTGATTTGCAGCGTGATAGAAGGAAGCGGTTTGCTCAAGTATGAGGACAAAACATGTCCGCTCAAAAAAGGTGATCACTTTATTTTGCCGGCTCAAATGCCCGATTTTACGATAAAAGGAACTTGTACCCTTATCGTGTCTCATATTTAAACTTAATCTCACTTCGAGGTTAAGTTTTTTTATTAGAAAATGGAAGTGATTCACCTATAAATGAAGCATGCGCGTGCCGATAAATAAACTAGTTTTATATACTCATAGAATAAGAAAGAGGAGAAGGAATGAAAAAGAGACTAATCGCACCTATGCTTCTATCCGCCGCGTCCCTTGCCTTTTTTGCCATGTCTGGTTCTGCCCAGGCAGCCGCGTATACCGACTACTCACTATATCAAGTAGAGCCGTCGAATACATTCAGTACAGAAAGCCAAGCCTCACAAGCTGTCGCCAAACTGGAAAAAGATACTGGCTGGGATGCATCCTATCAGGCTTCAGGCACAACAACGACCTACCAAATTTCCGCCTCAGGCATTCATAGCGAATCAGAAGCGAAAGCAATACTGAGCGGACTCGCCAAACAGACATCGATTACAGGAACGTCAAGTCCTGTTGGAAGCAAACAGCCATATGTCACCATCTCGTCAGGTGCCATCTCCGGAGAAAAACAGGCCAACACTATCCTAGCAAAGCTGAAACAGGAGACGGGAGTGGCTGGCGCTGTAAAAGCTTACGGAGCAGCTCAGCCCTATATGAACGTCATGACATCAGACATTGCTGATGAGACAAAAGTCAAGGCGCTTATCCAGAACCTGGCCAAGCAAACGGGGATTAAAAGCTCGTATCAGCCCATCACACACACGGTGTCTGTCACAACCATTCAGTCTGGCACAATCGTGGGAGACAGCAGAGCTGCGCAGATCAAAAATGCCTTCCAAAAGGAATCCGGGCTGCATGCATCATTAAAGGAAACGGTGAAAGGACAAGCCTATTATACGTTCACAACTGCCGCCATTTCAGGTGAAGCGAATGCCAAGACTCTATTGCAGCAGCTGAAACAGAGCACTGGCATCACAGGCAGCTACAAGTCCATCAATCAAAAAACAACCGTTGAGTCATACAATGTCCAATCAGCTTATTTCAAAGGGCTGAATACAGTAAAGGACGCCATCAGCCAGATCAAGAAAAACACCGGTGTATCCGGCAGTTATCAACAGGTTGGAAAAAGCACATCATATACCGTGAATATGAAGGGTATAACAAAACAGCAGCTCCAAAAAATAGACACTTTCTTTAAAAAGAAAAAATGGCATTACACGTCATCCAGCGTCAAAAAAACGACAACGTCTGCAGCTTATCAAATCACGACGGCAAAGATTTTAGGCGAGCAGCAAGCAAACAAAGCAGCAGCCTTCTTTGCTCAGAAAAAAGTAAAAGCTGCAAAAACAGCAGCTGGATCAACAGCAGAAAATCAATATCAGCTCATCTCAGAAGAAACATCAGATCAAGCAAAAGTCACAAAGGGCTTGAACATATTAAAGAAAAATCAGCTGAGTGCTTCTGCGAAATCCGTCAAAAAACAAATAGCTGACACGTTTAAAATCACAACCGAATCTCTGCTTGATCAAATGAAAGTCAATCAGGCACTCACGTTTTTCAAATCGAATCATATATCAGCAGCAAGCCAGAAAACCGGTCAGACAGCTGCGAGCAGCTATCAAATCACAACTGAAGCTATCATCAGCCAAGAAGAGATTGACCGCGTTTTAACATTTTTCAAACAAAATCATATCGCAGTCACAACATCAAAAACAGGCCAGACTGCATATACACAATACAAAATCGTGACAACACAGCTTAGCAGCAAAACAGCATTGAACAATGGGTTAACCTATCTTAAATCGAAAAGTGTAACCCCCAGCTACACAACGAAAAGCAATACGCTTTATAAAATCAGCGTAAATGAGCAGTTCACAGGCAATGATACAGCTGCTGCGGCATCAACGAAGCTAAAACAATTATACGGATGGACATCATCTATCGTGAAGATCAAAAACGGTCCGCAAATCATGAAAACAAATTACAATCTCTCACTTCGTGATATGGTCCAAAAACAAATGACAGTAAGTCCGCAAACAGACGGAGCGGCTTACGTATCGCTCACGTACATTAATACAGCAACATCAACCGTTACGGCTGATGTACTAAATATCCGGTCAACGCCGGAAGTCAGCCCGACAAACGTGATCGGCCAGTTTAAAAAAGGCGATAAAGTGAAAGTCATCGGACAGATAAACGGCTGGGCTAAGATCAATTTGGGCTGGCGAAACGCAAGCAGTGATGAAGTAGTTCAATACGTGGATCCGAATAACTTTTCCAGAGACAGCAAATACTACTTCCAATTTCTCAAGCTGTCACAGACAGCGGGTCTCAGCGTTACTGAGGTCAATCAGAAAGTGCTTGCGGGTAAAGGCATCCTGACAGGGAGAGCAAAGGCATTTATCGATGCCGCCAATCAATATAGCATCAACGAACTGTATTTAATCTCACACGCTCTTCTGGAAACAGGAAACGGGACATCCGCTTTAGCCAATGGATTAACCTATAACGGAAAAACCGTATACAACATGTATGGAATTGGAGCATACGACAGCAATCCGAATTACTACGGAGCCAAATATGCGTACGAGCAGGGCTGGTTCACACCAGAAGCGGCCATTATCGGCGGAGCTAAATTCATAGGCTCATCGTATATCCACAACACAGCTTACAATCAGGACACACTGTACAAAATGAGATGGTCAGCTACAGCGACACATCAATACGCAACAGACATCGGCTGGGCGTACAAACAAGTAAACCGCATGTACAGCCTGTATTCATTGCTGGACGGCTATACACTTTACTTTGATGTTCCGGAATATCGATAAAAAAACACCTTTTGCGGCTGCAAAAGGTGTTTTTGATTTATCTTTTAAGAACTTTATCCTCTGATGGCTCTTCTTCCTGAGGGAAAACAATTTGATCGACGACTCGCTCACTTGCTTTTCCATCAAGATCATCGAAGAAATAATGAACAAATGAATCAATTTGCTCAAAGTTATACTTCTCTTCTTTAATGATCGAAATCATTTGCTCAGACGTTTTCGCAAGAGGACCAGGAATAAAGTCAAAGTAATCGTAATAGAAATCACGTTTGCGAATATAATCATCTACATCATAGCTGAAGAAGATCATTGGTTTATTTAATAAAGCATACTCAAAGCAAACAGAAGAGTAATCCGTTATCAGAATATCTGTTACGAGCAATAGCTCATTAATTTCTCTGAACGAAGAGAAATCATAAAAGAAATCGCTGTACTGATAAGGTATATTGGCATCGTTTCGTACGAATGGATGAATTTTGAATAAGAAGATATATTCATCCTTTAACTCTCGATACAGACGGTCAAAATCAAGCACTTCAAAAGGATAATGAGCTGATTGCTGACCGTTTCCGCGGAAGGTTGGAGCAAAAAGAATGACCTTTTTGTCCTTTAGAAACGGATATTCCGTGTAAAGGCGTTCTTTTACAAATGCCTTCTTCGCTTCATCAAAGAAAAAGTCTGTTCGCGGTACGCCCGTAGCAATGACGTTCTCAATGTCTACCCCAAAGCCCTCTGCGTAGTGCTTCCGTATATTTTCAGAGCTGACAATAACCTTCGTGTAGTTTCTATGGTTTTTCGAATGCGGTGACGGTCCTCCTGGCAGACCGATTCGGCTGTAGCCGAATGTCTTAAAGGCGCCGACAGCATGCCACAGCTGGACAAGGTCCGCATTTTTACGGATTTTTAACGGATAAATAATCGGATAAAAATCATCTATAAAAATGATTTTGCTTGTCGCAAAATGATAAGCCATCGACATCAGTTCAGACAGGCTTTTTCTATCTCGAATGCTGCTCTTTAAGAAAAATTTGAAATCAAAATTTTCTTCACGTTTCAGCAGCTCTTCATAAACAAATTCGAAGTTTCCTGTCATATCAAGTCGGCTGTCAGAAGCAAAGACAATTTTATTAGACTTAATTGGAAGCAGGCGGAATACATCATAAGCAAAATGGAATAAGCTTGTATTCAGCTTGCGCAAAAAGCGGTTTGCCTCTTTTCCAGTATCCAGCTCCAAAAGGCTCGGATCAATTTCCTGCAGTTTGTTGCAAGACAAATTAATCGTCTTTTCGCCCTCATCATAATTAACGATCAAATTGAACTTCATCAGCTTTTTAGCAGAATGAAATTCCATTTTTGTGGCATACACATCATTAGAGAGGAAATTACTTACATTTCCGACTGTATGCACTTCCTGATGTTTTACATTTTGGTCATCTACAGCTTCAATCTCGAGAAACAGCTTATATTCGCCCTGCGGAAGAGGCTTGTCATTCATCAGCTTAGAAAAGTTAATCTGCTGTGAAAATCCTGCCCACTTATAGGCTCCAGGCACATTTGAAGTGTCAATTGACAGCTTATCTACCGGAACATCCCGCAGTGAAACAGCTGTAAATAAAACACCGTTGTTCACCAATAATAAACGTTTTCGAACCTGATCCTCTTTTTGAAGCGGCAGGCCCTTGATATACATATAACCCGCAATTTTTAGAATTGACCCATTCCAAGAAAACTCAGAAATCTTTCTGACAGGGACTTGCTGGTTTTCTTCAATTCGCTTCGTTTTATCAAATAGAGAAAAAACCCTGTTATCAGCTGGATGGACAATGACAGCTGCATTTTCTTTTTGCGTTTTCTTTTTTGATCTGAAAAGTATGTTCTTAATCTTTCTTGCCAGCTTCACTTTGTACCTCACTTTCTCCTAATCGGCACCAGATGTTAAAAATGATGAAATAAAATCGGCCACCCGCTCTGAAGATTTGCCGTCCTGATGGGTGATAAATGCCTGTGAAAAATCTTCAATACGTTTCGTATCAGCCTCGTGATCACTCTCGATATCGTGTACAAGCGATGGAACGTCTTTCGAAATCGGCCCGGGTACAAACGATTCAAACGGGTAGTAGAAATCACGTTCTTCCAAGTAGTCTTCTAAATCCGGGCAGTAAAAATACATCGGACGTTTCAGCAGGCTGTACTCGAAAATAACTGAAGAATAATCGGTTATCAGCCCATCAGAGATTGCCATCAAATCGTACAAAGAGTACGAATCAGTTAAATCCAGCACAAAATCATCCTCTTCCGTGTGCGCATGTTTGCGCATATACGGATGAAGATGGAGGATCACGACATAATCTTTATGGTTTAGCGCCGATTTTAATTGTAGCAGATCAAGCGGTATAGCGTCACCCTCTTGATGATGTCCGCTGCCTCGAAAAGTAGGAGCATACAAAAGCTTTTTTTTATGCTTCAGTTCAGGATAAACCCGATGAAACTCATCCAGTACAGTGCGAATATGTTCCTTATGATAAAAATAATCCGTTCTTGGAATGCCGAGCGGCAAAATCTGCTTTTGCTCCATTTGAAAGGCTTCGGCGAAATGCGGAACGGCAGCGGGTGCACTGACAATGGCATAATCATAGTTTGAATGCACGGGAACAATCTTCAAATAATCAGAAGAAGGGCCGAACGGCTTGTTCACAATGCTATAGCCAAATTTTTTAAACGCGCCGCAAGCATGCCAAAGCTGGATGGCAACAGTTTCCTTTCGTTTTGGCACAACATACAAAGGAAAATAATAATCATCCAACAAAAGCACGCGGCATGTTGCAAGGTGATATAACGAGCTGAAAAGATGAAGCAAATATGCAGCTCGTCCGATCAGCCCCTTATCCATCTTGCGGAACAGCAGGGTGATGCGAAGAGACGGGTCTTGCTTCAGCTTTTCATAGACACCTTTAAAATTATCACTTAAATGATCCTCACGATAGGAAGCTATGACAATTTTGTTGTGCTGTACTGGTAATAAAGCGCTCAATAGTTTATAAGCAGTGCCGAATACTCCTTTTACAATTCGCGTAAGGAATGTTTTCACTGTTTAAATTTCCCATTCAATAACAGTTTTTCCCCAAGATGAAGTCAAATCTGCTTCAAACGCGTTTGTAATTTCCTCAATACTGCGTACCGGGAAGCGTCCGCCAACTAATGTTTCTAAATAATCAACGACTTCAGGGTATTGAGCTAAAAAGTCTACAGTACGGGCAAAATCCTCGCGTCCGCTCCGGCTACTGCCGATCAGCGTAATCCCTTTTTCAAGCACCATTCTTGTTTCAATTTCAACAGGGTATTCAGACACGCCTAGGAGCGCTACACACGCTTCAGGATGGACATGGGCAATGATTTGCTCAATTGCGCTTTCACTGCCGCGTCCGCCCACGCATTCAAAGGCATGATCGATTCTGACATCTTCAGGAATGTCGTTAATTTGATAAGCTGCATCAACAAAAGAAAAATGATCAAGCTTGTAAGGTGTTTTTCCGAAAATAAACACCTTGCTGTCTGGATATTTTTTCTTCAGTAGAAGCGTCATGATAAATCCGAGATTTCCGTCCCCCCAGACACCGAATGTGTCACGCTTCTTATGCGCCATACGCTCAAAGCGGGAAAGCGCGTGAACTGCAATTGTAATAAGCTCAGTGAAGGCTGCGACATGCGGATTAATGCTGTCTGGAAGCTCAACAAGCCGATCAGGCGCCATGAACATATAATCCTGCATAAATCCATCATAACCGCTTGAACGGAATCTGCTGGACCGCAGGTAATTCTCCGCGATGACTTCATGCTCTTCAACCGGTGTATTTGGCACCATAACCACCCGGGTTCCGACTTTAAATGTGCCTGTCGGATCAAACATGACTTTTCCGATTCCTTCATGGATCAGAGCCATTGGCAGTTTTTTGTCCATCGCTTCTTTGCCGCGTGAGCCAGTATAATAACGCTGGTCTGCAGCACAGATGGATAAATGGGTAGGACGGACGACGACCTTATCTGAATGGACAACTTTATCTTTATATGTCACTTCAAATTGTCGGGCAGAAACTAAACGATATGTTTGATTAATCATTGTGAAATTCGCTCCTGTAAAATGGCATTAGCCACTTTTAAGTCATATGGTGTCGTTACTTTAATGTTAAAGACTTCACCGCGGACCAGCTTCACTTTTTCACCTGCTAACGAGCAGATCTTGCAAGCGTCAGTAAGGACAGCTTTTTGCTCATCGGACAGTTTATTATAAAGCTCGACCAATTTGCTGATCCGGAAGCTTTGCGGTGTTTGCCCCTGATACATGTTATCGCGGACAGGGATATCAGAAATAAATTCCTGGTCTTCTGAAGCAATAATTGTATCAATGGCTGAGATAACAGTATCAACTGCGCCGTATTGAAGAACAGCATCAATGTTTTCATCGATAATGCGATGAGTGAGAAACGGACGCACAGAATCGTGAGTGATGATCACGTCATCATCCTGAATACCGAATTCTTTTTCAATATAGCGGATGCCGCTCATAATAGATTCATTACGGTCGCTGCCGCCTTCAACGACAATCAGGCGATCATCCTGCCCGATAAATTTCTTTAAAATGTCTTTTGTATGGTTAATCCACTCTTTAGGGGAGACGATTAAAATCTTATCGAAACGGTCATTTAATAAAAACTTTTCAACCGTATGAATGATAATTGGGCGTTTATTTAACGGCAAAAACTGTTTTGGCATATTGACGTTCCCCATGCGGGAACCTTTTCCACCGGCTAGAATCTCAGCATAAATCATAAAATGACTCCTTCCTTACTACAACTCATAATGTTTTATAAAAGGTTTTCATATTATTTGCAATACCGATCTCTATTATATATAAAGATCAGCTTGATTTCTCATTTACATAGCTTAAAAGCAGCTTGCTGGCATTCCCTCTCGAGTACAGATTCCATTCACGTGAAAAGCGCTCCACTTCAGCTTGAAGCCTGTTCATATCTTTCAGCTGGTCCAAGAGCATTCCTGAATCACGGCAAGGAACTCCGGGGATTACCTCTGTATAATGACGGATTAAACCGCGGGTTCTGTTGTAAGCCTCCATATCATACGTATAAAACAAAATGGGTTTGTCCAGCAAAGCAAATTCAAAAGGGACAGAAGAATAATCTGATATTAACAGATCACTCATTTTTAAAAGGTCTGCAAGAGGGAGGTCTGATACGTCTTTTATCCACGCACTATCCCCATGCAATTGAGCATATTGCTTCATAACAGGATGAAGTTTTACTGCAAGTAAATATTCTCCTTTTAAATCATGCTGCAGCTGTTTTTCTGAAAATGGCAGCGAAAAGCTTTCAAACTGATGATCCCTAAAGGTTGGCGCATACAGGATGATTTTTTTCTCTGCCGGCAGGTGATATTTGCTTTTAAGGTCACTGCTGTTTTCCTTCACCTCATAGTAAGCATCGGTTAAAGGCACGCCAAACCGAAGAAATTTATCACCTTTTATATCGAAGAATTCCTTGAATATGTCAGCCATATGTTCAGAACCGACGACAATCCGGTCAAATGAAGCATACACTTTGCGAAAGCGTCTCACGTCAGCCCGCGAACGATTCTGTGTGTTGATATCCTTTAACCCAAATCGTTTAAACGCTCCATTCGCATGCCAAACTTGGATACACTCGATATCAGGTCTGCAGGTCAAAACGGTTGTCAAAACAAAATAGTTATCAACAATCACAGCTTTACTGCTCAGCATAGAAAAGACCGCTTTATATATATGAAGCGGGTGTTTTTCGTTAATAATTGAAACAGTAAGCTCAGGAAATTCTGTTTCCAGCGATTTGGCATGCTGGGTCAGAAGTACATGAATGGGAAATGAGTAGTGTCCCATCTGATATTCCTTTAATATTGCCCGGGCATTATCAGGAAAGGAAACAAGAAGGGTCACTTGACTTCCCGGTTTGACCCAAAACAGCAATGTGCCGATGACTTTGATGAACAAATAGTAAAAAAACGCAAACCAGGATTTCAATCTGTCATCAGCTCAAATCGGCTGCCGCGGATTGTCGGCAGGCACAGCGAAAGATTCATGCATTTCATTACATACCATAGCTCCTTTAAGGCCCATTACAGATGGCGTGATTGATCTTTGACTTGTCCCGTATATTGCGGCTTTGCTGAAGTTCGTTCATGTTTCAGCACGGCTGTAACATACTTAGGAATGCTAAGCATTCTTCTCCAGCGCGCAGGGTTTGTGATCAGCCTGTACATCCATTCAAGGTGAAAACGGATAAAAAATGAGGGCGCTCTTTTGACATTGCCGCTGAACACATCAAAGCTTCCGCCCAGCCCTACAGAAACAGCCTGAGGGAATAGATGTCGGTATTTATGGATAAAGAACTCCTGATTAGGATAACCTAAAGCAACAAATACCATGTCAGGATTTGAGGCTGCGATCTTGTCTGCTACCTCACGTTGATTCTTCACATAACCGTCAGAATATCCGGCAATTTCAATCCCAGGATAATCACGTTCGACTCGCTCGATTGTCTGAGCAATCACATGCTTAGCTGCACCGTAAAAGAAAACCCGTTTTTTCTTTTGATCAGCCTTCTCAAGCAAAGACGTAAACAAATCATAACCGGCGATTCTGGATTGAAGCGGCTTACCAATTAGCTTGGAAACCAACACAACACCAATGCCATCCGGCAAAATAAAATCAGCAGATGAAAGAACCGCTTCATAACGCGGATTTTGCATCGCTTCAAATCCGATTTCAGGATTCGCTGTTACGATGAACGCACCTTTATTCTGGTCCAAAAATGACGTTTCTAAATGTGATACAAATGAAGTCAGTTCACCGTCTACAAAATCTAATTGATTAATGGGTTTCGTTTGCATCGTATCAACCCTCCTTTTCATCTATATGTCTATAAAAAACACGTGTCATTCGTATAGTTTGATTAAAGACTCTTTGTCTGAAAACATTTTACTCTATCTTACCACAAAAATCTTTAGGAACTTTTAACATTCACATTACAATTCCTTCACGTTTTGACGATGAATTAATATGAGGAGGGCGTACAAAATAAATGACGCAGCAGAAAGAAAATCGTTTCACTTAAAAACGCGACAAAAGATTCGATTTTTTCGAAAAAGAAAACTTGTTATAATGGGTATGGATAAGACATTGGACCTGTAAAAATTATACATCAACACAACGATGATACCAAAAAATGCTGGTGATTGACATTTTTAAAGAGCCTTAACTTTTATAGGAACTTATGCTATTATTGTTCAATATTAATGGTACGTAAAAAATGTGTCGAAATTATAAACAATCTGTTAAGGTTTGTGGTTTTTTTCTGGTACTCTCAGTTGAAAACGGTTGGAAGGTGATGTTATCTGATGAAGAAAGTGATAACGTACGGAACATTTGATTTATTTCACTATGGACACATGAAGCTGCTGCAAAGAGCAAAAAATCTGGGTGATTACTTAATCGTGGGATTATCTACAGATGAATTTAATCTTCAAAAACAAAAAAAATCGCATCATTCCTATGAACATCGAAAATTCATTTTAGAAACAATTGATTTTGTGGATGAAGTGATTCCCGAAAAAAACTGGGAACAAAAAATCTCAGATATTCAAAAGTACGATATAGATACATTTGTGATCGGCGATGATTGGAAAGGGAAATTTGACTTCTTAAAGGAATATTGTGAGGTCATTTACCTTCCGAGAACAGAAGGCATTTCAACTACCCAAATCAAAAAAGACATGGCTAGTTTATAGAAGCACTAACTTAAAGAGGCTTGAAGTAATTCAGTTGCTTCTTTTTTTCTTGTTTGCGCAAATATAAATTTTTCACTCTTTAAGGAGTTCATTATGAAATCTTTTATTTTACAAAAATGCAGAAGTTTATTAGTCAGGGCCTATTCAGTTCTTTTTAAGATTTTTGCTCTTCTGCCAAGAAACAATAAATTAATTTTATTTGAAAGCTACTCAGGAAAACAGTTTAGCTGCAATCCCCGAGCAATCTATGAATATTTACAGGAAAATAAAGATCAATATGATTATAAAATGATATGGAGCATTGATAAACGATATTTGTCGGCATTAGACGGCGTAGATGCAGCATATATAAAAAGGTTTTCTTTTAAGTGGATTTGGTACATGGCTACAGCGAAATATTGGATTACAAACAGCCGGCTCCCTTTATGGATTCCAAAACCAAAAAACACATTGTATGTACAGACGTGGCACGGCACTCCGCTAAAAAAACTTGCTAATGATATGGATGAAGTGCATATGCCCGGAACCACAACTGAAAAATATAAACAGAATTTTCTGCAGGAAGCAAGCAAATGGGATTATTTGATTTCTCCTAATGCTTATTCGACTGAAATTTTTAAACGGGCATTTCAATTTAAAAAACAAATTTTAGAAACAGGTTATCCGCGAAATGACATTCTATATTCACCAAATAAAGAATCATTAATAAATAGGGTAAAACAAGAGTTAGAAATTAGCGAAGATAAAAAAATAATTTTATATGCACCAACTTGGAGAGACAATGAGTTTAAGAAAGTTGGTCAGTATAAATTTAAACTTCAATTTGATTTAGAGGAAATGAAGAGGAAGCTTGGGGACTCTGTGGTTATTCTTTTAAGAATGCATTATCTAGTTTCAGAACAATTTAATTTAGGGAAATATAAAGATTTTGTGAAAGATGTTTCCTTATATAAAGATATTCGAGATTTATATTTAATTAGTGATTTATTGATTACGGATTATTCTTCTGTCTTTTTTGATTATATGAATTTAAAAAAACCCATCGTATTTTTTGTGTATGATCTCCCGGCTTATCGAGACTCTATCAGAGGTTTTTACTTTAATTTTCAGCAAAAAACGCCAGGAAACTTGGTTCAAACAAGTGAAGAACTTATAGATACGGTAATAGAGTTGTTACATAATCCTTATATAGATCATAACTATGAGGATTTTTATAATGAATTTTGTAATTTAGAAGATGGCAAGGCTTCTAAAAGAGTAATTGAAACGATCCTTTAACTTCTAAATAAAGAGGTACAAACATGTTTTCTATAATTATGCCAATATATAATTCTGAGAATTATTTAAGGTACTCAATAGAGAGTGTCATTAACCAGTCAATAGGATTTAAGGAAAATATAGAACTGATATTAATAGATGATGGCAGTGTTGATAGCAGTCCTCAAATTTGTGAGTCCTTTAAAAATCTATATCCTAATAATATTAAAATCATGAAAATTGAAAACTCTGGACCCTCTGCTGCAAGAAATTGTGGATTATCAAATGTAAGCGAAAAATCTAAATTTATTGGTTTTCTTGATTCTGACGATGCATTGTCTCATAATGCACTGCAAAGTGTTTATGATTTTTTTTGTGATTCCGAAGATGTAAATATCGCGGTATTACCTGTTTATTACACAGGTGAAAAAGAAGGCGAACATAAATTAAATAATAGATTTGAAAAAGGAACAAGAGTTATAAATATTCTCAACGATTATAAAGCTATTCACTTTTATATTGGCGGCACTTTTTACAGAAGACATACACTAAATCGTACCGTCCAGTTTGATGAATCTATAAAGTTTTGGGAAGACGCTATCTTTTTTAATCAGTTATTACTGAAAGAAAAAAGATACGGAGCAGTTGCAGAAGGAAAGTATTTTTATAGAAAACGGAAAGAACAGAACTCGTTAGTTGATCGTTCGTGGTTTAACAAAAAAAGGTACACATATTTGTTGAATGAATGTTACATGACTTTGTTGATGGATTCAATAAAAAAATATGATATAGTTTTGCCTTATCTGCAATTTTTAATTGTATATCATATGAAACTGTTTTTATATCCGAACTATAGAGATGTTTATAAGTCTGTTTTAGATCAACAAGAACAAAAAGTTTTTGTTGATAATTTTATAAAAGTTTTAAAATTTATTGATCCGCAATTTATAAAAGAACAAGATATGCCGATGTACTATAAAGAATTTATGTTTCACTTATTAAAAGAAAATACAGAAGCTCTTGAAAATATAAAAAAAGAAAGAGTACTGCTTAGTTCATGTACTGTTACTTCGACAAAAATAAAAGGGTTTAGACTTGAATTAACAGGGCACTTTATTAACCAGTATTATGAGATGAAAGAAAATGACAGATTATATATAAAATATTTTAATAGGTTAAAAGAGTGTAAACGAAAAGAACTGAAAAAAACAATTGAAGTATGGGGATATAAATTAAGAGATTTTAGACATGCTGGTTTTGTTGTAGAAATACCGATTTGGGCCCTTGCATTTGACTTTGTCCTAAAAACACCAAATGATGCTTTAGAACTTAACCATGTAAACGTATTTAAAAGTTTTCTTACAAAGACTTTAAAAAACAGGTAAGGAATCCTTTTCATACATTTTACTAAATTAATTATGTGTTTTCAAAAATTTAGCACTCTAATTGTTTTTACTTTTATTTACCCGGATTCTTATTCATATAAACATTTTGTTAGGAGTAATCTTTTATGAACGAAAAGAGTTTTAACTATGATTTCAGTGTTATAATGCCGATTTATAATGTCGAGTTATATCTAACTGATGCAATAGAAAGCGTTATTAACCAGACTTTAGGATTCGAGAATATTCAGTTAATACTTGTGAATGATGAAAGCCCTGATAAAAGTGAAATGATTTGTAAAGAATATGCTCAAAAATATCCAAAAAATATTGTATATGTAAAGAAACAGAATGGCGGAGTGAGCAGTGCCCGAAATTATGGTTTAAAGTATGCTGAAGGCAGATATATTCAATTTTTGGATCCGGATGATTTAGTTTCAGAAGAAACATTCGAAAATGTTTTAAACTTCTTTAACCAACATAAAAATGAAATTGATATTGTAGCAATCCCAATATTTTTTGAGGAAGGAAGAACTGGAGAACATAATCTAAATAATAAGTTTTCTTCAACGAGAATATTGGATGTGGAAAAAGAACCACATCATATATTAACTCATTGCTGTTCTACATTTATAAAAAATGATGCCTTGAAAAATATCAGGTTTGATGAAAATTGTAAAATAGGTGAAGATGCTAAGCTAGTTAATTTAATTATATCGCAAAAGAAAAAGTATGGTCTTGTTAAGGAGGCAAAATATCATTATAGAGTTAGAGAAGATGGATCGTCTGCCATGCAGACTGCTAAAGCAAATAAGAATTGGTTTAACCATTCACTTATCACTTTCTCCAAGAATTTAATCGATATCACCAAAAATAATGAACAAAAAATACCTTTGTTTCTTCAATACATGGTTATGCATGATTTGAAGTGGAAATTATTGATTAAGGATATTAGTGAAACACCTTTAGACGAAAATGAATACCGCGAATTTTTAACATTGATACGAGAAGTATTATCGTATATTGACGACGATGTCATTATTAATACAAAAAGTGTCAGCCATTTCTATCTATATCATGCTTTAAAAATAAAACACGGTGAAAATTATAGTAAGTATGTATATGAAAAAGAAACTGAACAAGATTATTATTTATTCAGAGAAGATAAAATTGTTTCGAAGTTATCGAATCAAACTCTAACTATTGAGATTTTAGAAGAAAATGAGGATTCTATTCATATTGAAGGGTTTTGGAGCTCTCTTTTTAATTCTAAAGGCTTTAATTTTTATGCTAAAATTGGAGAAATTAAAATAAAAGCTAAGAAAATAAAAAGAAGTCATAATGATTATATAAGTTTAGGAGAGGTAATAAAAAAATATCCTGGTTTTTCTATAGATATTCCCAAAAGCTATCTTGCTGGCAATCACCATATTGAATTTTTTATAGCAAAAGGTAAAAAAAGAAAAATGGCAAAGCTTCGGTTCTTTAAGTATTCAGGTTTGTCAAATGACCTATTTAATGCTTATGCAGCTAAAAAGGATTATATCTTTTATTATAATTATAAAAAATTAATGTTCGAAAAAAACAATGTTAAAAATAGATTTATAAAAGAGTTTCGTTTCTTGAAATCCCTTCATAAATCAGGGGGGAAATCAAAAAAAAGAAAATCAGCGATTAAGAAGGCACTTGTGGCAAGAATAGCACACCATGTTTTCACTATTTTTAATAGAAAACCAGTATGGTTATTCATAGACAGACAAGACAAAGCTGATGATAATGCCGAGCACCTCTTTAAATATGCAATCAACCAGAATGATGGGGCAAAAAAATACTTTATAATAAAAAAAGATAGCAAGGATTACGACAGGATTAAAAAATATGGAAAGGTTATACCATACAGATCTTTTAGACATAAAATTTTAACCTTATCCTCTTCCAAAGTAATATCGACACATGCAGATATATGGGTTGTAAATCCATTTTTTAATATGGAGGTTTATTTTAGAGATTTATTTAATTTTGAGTTTGTCTTTTTGCAGCATGGAATAACAATGGCAGATCATTCTGAATGGTTAAATAAATACAGTAAGAATATCAAATTATTAGTCACTTCTGCCAAACCTGAATATCGGTCTATTTTGAAAGGGAATTACAACTATAAAAAAGAGAATATTTTGTTGGGTGGATTTCCGAGATACGATAATCTTAAGAAGAGTGAAGGAGAAAAGCAGCTTCTAATAATGCCGACTTGGAGAAAAGATATTGTATTACCGAAAGATCAGGCAAAAGGAGTAAGACCGTACAACCCGAAATTTAAAGATAGTGAATACTTTTCTAGGTATAATGCTTTGATTAATGATGAACGGCTAATCGAATTTGCTAAGAAAAATAATTATAAAATAACTTTTTTTCCGCACCCAGATATTCAGCAACAGATTGTAGACTTTGAAAAGCATGAGTATGTGGAGTTTGCCGACTATAACAGCAGCTATCAAATGCTATTTAATTCTTCTAATATAATGATTACTGATTTTTCATCTGTAGCGTTTGATTTTGCATATGAGAAAAAACCTGTTATCTATTATCAATACGAAAAATCATACCATTTTAAACTTGATTATTATGATTATAAAAAAATGGGGTTTGGTGATGTAATAGAAGATCATAATAGCTTAGTTGATAAAGTTATCTATTATATGAAAAACAATAGTCGTATGGAAGATAAGTATAGAAAAAGAGTAGATAACTTTTTTGCATATACTGATAAAAATAATAGGAATCGTATTTATAAAGCTATTTTGGAATTAGATAATAATAAAGTTGCTAAATGAGGTTGGTTTGTTTTATATTGACACTTCAAAATGTTAGGAGAAGTTCTGAGGGACTTCTCTTTACTTTTTAAAAGTGAAAAAAACCTCAACATCTGTTACAATATTCACCGGTGCTTTCAAATTTCTTTAACCGAAAGATCCAAAAAATCATTTAAGTCTAAGGAAGATAAACAATGAATGCATTAGTAAGAATCGTAAAAGAGCAAGTGACATCGTTTCCTTTAATTTTGCGCTTAGCTTCGTATGAGACAAAGTCTCAGTATCAGATGAATTATCTTGGCGTATTATGGCAGTTTCTCAATCCTCTCATTCAAATGCTGGCGTATTGGTTTGTATTTGGTATGGGGATTCGTAACAGCAAGCCAGTCATAACAGGTATTGGAGAAGTTCCTTTTATTGTTTGGATGTTGGCTGGTTTGATCCCGTGGTTTTTTATTAGCCCGACGATTTTGGATGGATCAAACAGTGTATTTAAACGGATCAATATGGTTGCGAAAATGAATTTTCCGATTAGTTCACTGCCTTCTGTAGTGATTGCTTCAAATTTATTTAGTTATTTTGTAATGATGGGTGTTTATGTCATTGTCCTTTTAGCAAGCGGTGTTTACCCTAGCTTGCATTGGATACAATATATTTACTATTTAATCTGCATGATTGTGTTTATGTTTTCATTTAGCTTGTTTAACTCTACAATCAGTGTGCTTGTCAGAGATTATCAATTTCTGCTGCAGGCCGTAACCAGATTATTGTTCTTTTTACTTCCGATTTTTTGGAATATCTCAGAGCAGCTCGGGAAAAATCACCCGAATCTTCTGCCTGTGCTTAAGCTGAATCCGATTTTTTATCTGATAGAAGGATTTAGGAACAGCTTCTTAGACGGAAAATGGTTTTTCCAAGACATGAAGTACACGCTGTATTTCTGGCTGTTCACATTCCTTTTATTGTTAGTGGGTTCTATTCTGCATATGAAATTCAGAGACAAGTTTGTTGACTTTCTTTAATACGTAAGGAGATTGTACGATGAAACTAAAAGTTTCGTTTCGAAATGTTTCAAAGCAATATCATTTGTATAAAAAACAATCGGACAAGATAAAAGGATTGTTTTTTCCGGCTAAGGATAATGGTTTTTTTGCTGTGCGGAATGTCTCCTTTGACGTGTATGAGGGAGAGACAATCGGCTTTGTAGGGATAAATGGATCAGGGAAATCAACCATGTCTAACCTGCTGGCTAAAATTATTCCACCGACCAGCGGTGAAATTGAAATGAACGGCCAGCCGTCGCTGATTGCGATTGCTGCCGGTTTAAATAACCAATTAACGGGCCGGGACAATGTCCGGCTCAAGTGTTTGATGATGGGGTTAACCAATAAAGAAATTGATGATATGTATGACAGCATCGTTGAATTTGCTGAGATTGGCGATTTTATTAATCAGCCGGTTAAAAACTATTCCAGCGGGATGAAATCGCGTCTCGGTTTTGCGATTTCCGTGCATATTGACCCTGACATTTTAATTATTGACGAAGCGCTTTCTGTAGGGGACCAAACGTTTTATCAGAAGTGTGTAGACAGAATAAATGATTTTAAAAAGCAAGGGAAAACGATTTTCTTTGTCAGCCACTCGATCGGCCAGATTGAAAAGATGTGTGACCGCGTCGCTTGGATGCACTATGGTGAGCTTCGTATGTTTGATGAAACAAAAACGGTTGTCAAAGAGTATAAAGCGTTTATTGACTGGTTTAATAAGCTGTCTAAAAAAGAAAAAGAGACATATAAAAAAGAGCAGACGGAAGAGAGGAAGAAAGAAGATCCTGAAGCGTTTGCCCGTTTCCGCCAAAAGAAGAAAAAGCCGAAATCATTGGCTAATGCGGTTCAAATTGCTATTTTGTCTATCCTGACTGTATTCATGGCAGGAACGATGTTCTTTAATGCTCCGCTTCGTACAATTGCTTCGTTTGGTGCTATCCCGCAAAATGAAGTGAAGAATCATCATGGCAATGCAAAGGGCAAGTCAGATGAACGCTTAACCGCAGTCAATAAGCAAGGGTTTATAGCAAATGAAAAAGCGGCTGCTTATAAAGATCAGGGTTTGAAACAGAAGGCTGACGTTACACTGCCATTCGGTACAGAGGTGTCGGTAGCTGCAAAAGGCAAACAGGCAGCGAAAATAAAGTTTAACGGACAGTCTTATTTTGTGAAAAAGAGCGCTGTTGCAGCTAACATGAAACATGCTGAATTGCATGCCGCTGCATTTACGTCTTATGTCTCGCAAAACGCAGCTTCTTCCTATGAATACTTTCTGAAATTCCTGGGAGACAGCAGAACCAGCATTCAATCCAAATTGAATGGATATACTGAAGGGGATACGGCTGACGGCAGAAAAACGTTAGATTTTGATTATGAAAAAATCAGCTATGTGCTGGAGAATGATAAAGCAACAGAGCTTATTTTTCATAACATTTCTCCTATCAACCCGGCGTCACTATCCTTAAGTGATAGCGATGTATTGTATGACAGCAGCAAGGATCGTTTTCTTGTGAATACAGCTGATCTTGTCTTCACAGTTGATAATGAAGAGCATACACTGACTTTGATGTTGAAATAAAAAAAGGCTATTGGATGAATGTCCAATAGCCTTTTTGTTTAGATTTCTTCTTTGTTTAGTAAACCTTCCATAAATGGAACGAGCTGATCGCGAAGCTCTTTATCCTGCATCGCAAATTCTAGAGTTGTTGTGATAAAGCCGAGCTTTTCACCAACATCATAACGCTTGCCTTCAAAATCGTAAGCAAACACTCTTTGAATTTCATTCAGCTTTTGAATGGCGTCTGTGAGCTGAATTTCTCCGCCGGCGCCAACCTGCTGCTCTTCTAAATACATGAAGATCTCAGGAGTGAATACGTAACGGCCTAAGATGGCAAGATTAGAAGGTGCTGTGCCTTTAGGCGGTTTTTCAACGAAGTTTTTCACCTGATAACGGCGGCCTTCACTTGTCAGCGGGTCAATAATGCCGTAGCGGTGTGTTTCTTCTTCAGGCACCTGCTGAACACCGATAATAGAAGAAAGTGTTTTTTCATATTCATCCATTAATTGGCGCAACCCTGGTGTGTCAGCCTGAACAATATCGTCTCCAAGCAGTACCGCAAACGGCTCATCGCCGATAAAGTTGCGCGCGCACCAGACAGCATGTCCGAGACCTTTAGGTTCTTTTTGGCGGATATAGTGAATGTCAGCCAGGTTAGAAGCCTTTTTCACTTTTTCAAGCAGCTCAGTTTTTCCTTTTTCTTCTAGGTTTCTTTCAAGCTCAGGAGAGTAATCAAAATGATCCTCAATCGCACGCTTGCTTTTTCCTGTTACGATAATAATATCTTCAATACCGGCTTCAACAGCTTCTTCAATTATGTATTGAATGGTAGGTTTATCAACGATAGGAAGCATTTCTTTCGGCATTGCTTTCGTAGCCGGCAAGAATCTCGTTCCGAGACCTGCGGCAGGGATTATGGCTTTACGTACTTTTTTCAATTTCAAAGCACCTTCCTTAAGAACAGATTTAGGGTCACTCTTTTGAATGCAGAGTATTTAAAATGTTTGAGTTTCTTTTCTCATCAATACCCTATTTTCATTCTGTTAAACACATTTAATCATATAAGAAAAACCAATATTAAACAAGAGTCAATTCAGTGACTTTGGGGTTGAAGAAATACAAAAAAATATCATTAATTGATAGATAAAACAGTTTCACCTGATCCGGTATTTCAAGAAATATAACAGCTTCTTCATCTCTAGAGCCTGCTCAGCAAAAGTGATATAATGTAGTTCTGAAAATGTGACTGTACGAATTTATTCGAAAGGTAATAAATAGATGATGACGATTAAGGTTTCTACTCCAAAATTAGCATTTGTTTGTCAAGAGCTGAATGCTGCAAAAAAGTTTAGTATCAATACGATCGATTGGAATTATCCAATGGAAATTGTCACTTTACATCATGAGCCCAATGGGCCTTCTTCTTTTAAAGATACTGCTGTTATTAATATGTACAGCTACTTTAAAGGTTCTGAACCTCAGAAAGATAAAATCAAGCATCCGATTGAACAAGAAGGTTTAACATATATTCAAGAACCAAATAAGCCAATTTATCGTTATTACAATAATGGACGTTATATCAAATATCAAAGGTTTACAGCATCAGGAGAACTTGCTGTTATTGATTACTTTAATGAAAGCAGGCAAAGATTTAAAAGGGAAGAATATGATTTGTCTGGATATGTACACAGCTTAATGTACATGGATCTGGACACTAACAAACCGAAGCAGCATCTTTATTTAAGGGCAGATGGCACTTGTTATATGACAAAATGGTATAAGAATGATGGAACAACTGAAAAAATTGTCATTTTTGACGAAAAAGAGAATATAGTCAGTGTATTGTATTCAGAAAATGAACTTGCCCGTTATTTTCTGAGCCGCTTGATAAAGGAAGCGGATTATTTATTTATGACTTCTGAAGTTGAGTTATATACTACATTAAAATCTCTTTCAGTTGAATATTCTTCCATGTATCTAGGTTTTATAGAGACGAATGAGATGTTGGAAAACCCTGAAAAGGAAATAGGCCACCTTGATGCTTTTGTGGTTCCTTCCTTGAAGAGATATCATGACATAATTAAAAATACGGGGCCTCGCACAAATATTTATTACGTTTCTGAAGAGCCGTTTACCCGCAAGCGTTTTGTGGACAAACTAATAGATCAGGTGCCATTTAATAATCAATTGAAGGATATGAATGTTGAGCTGTTAATGGCAGAATGGCAATCAAAATCCGATTTATATCTGTCAGCCAAGGTTGAATTTAAAGGCTGCATTCCTCCCCATTCTGTTGGCCGTCATAAAATGTATTGGAAATTAAAAAATAAAAAGAGCGGCACTGAAAGCACGTTTAACGCAAAAGTAAACAGCGAGGAAGAACTAATATTTACCGTAAGCGGTACACTTCGTGTTCACTCTGTATTAGATCAGTTGTCCACCATTGAATTGTATCTCTGTTCCGAGTGGGATAATAGCTTCTTTGCATCAGGTGTGCGAATAACCGATTCAAAGGAAATTCCATTATCAGAACAAAGTATTTCAGGCTGGCAAGTTACTTTAGAAAAAGAAAATAATTATTTGCGTGTTCAGACTGCCGAGGGATTTCGGAGAAAATTAATGAAACGGCTGTTTGTAAAAAAATAGCAGACAAGGTTTTACCAGAAGAAGGAGCTTGAAGATGAGAAGGATCTTTTCACTTATATATGAAATAGACATTGAAAAAGGCGGCATTACAAGCTCTATGATGTCAAGATCTTTTACATTTGCGGAGCGCGGCCATAAAATCGATTTGGTTACACTTGATTATAAGGACAATTATGATCAAATTGAGCAAGTGCTGAAGAGCGCTGGAAGGCTGCATGCTGATGTAAATATCCTCAATATTTATGATGACTATAAAAATCAGCATAAGCATATAAAAATTGGGGAAGTGCAACAAAGTTACTATGATCAAAATCGTAATCGCTTTGAAGAACCATATGCTGCGTATCATAATGAGGAAAAATTAGAAACGGAATACTTCAAGAATGGCTTATATATTAAAAAGAAAAAATGGGATGAGTCGGATAATCTTTTATATGTAGATCATTTCAATGAAAATATGCAAATGACAAAGCGAGAATTCTTTCATGGCGGTTATGTAAATAAAACTGTGATATTCGATACAAGAAGCGGAAAAATCAATCAAATTCACTACACAGCACCCGACGGTTTCTGTTATTTAACAGAATGGTACCATTTTAAAACAGGAGCCAGTCAAGGAGTTATGCTGTTTGGCCGTGATGAAAAGGAAGCTGTATTTTTCAAAAACAAGCACCAGTTTCATACACATTGGCTTGAAACGTTATGTGAGAAAGAAAAGGACCCTATTTTCATCTGTGATGGAGTCGGAAGTGCTTCAAAAGTAAATGAAATGCGTGCAGGATTGGCAAAACGATTTTACTGTGTTCACTCAAATCATTTAGATTATCCTTATACGTTAGGCAGCAAAGTTCGAACCAATCATCAATATGCGATGGAGCATATTAAGGATTATGACGGGCTGATCGTATTAACGAATGAACAAAAAGAAGATATCATGAAGGATTTTGAGTCGAACAATAATATTTTTGTTATTCCTCATGCACCAAGAAGGCTTGAAAAATTACAAACGTATGAAAAGAAGAAAAACGAATTTGTCATGGTGGCCAGATATCATGAGGAAAAAGGGATCGATAAGGTCATAAAAGCAATGGGAATCGTAAAAAAATCCCGGCCGGATATTGTCCTGAATATATATGGCAGCGGTCCCGGCCATGAGGAATACCAGCAATTGATCGATGATCTTAAGTTAGATAATGTACATTTAAAAGGATATGTCGCAAATCCCGCTCCATTTTATCAGCAGGCGCTTGCCACATTATTAACATCAAAATTTGAGGGGTTTAGTCTCGCGATTTGTGAATCGTTTTCGTGCGCAACCCCTGTTATCAGTTTTGATGTGAAATACAGCCCGAGGGAGCTCATAAAAGAACACGAAACGGGAATGCTTGTAGAACCTGATAATATTGACATGCTTGCTGAAAGTATCATTTATTTGTACGACAACCCTGAGAGAGCCATTCAATATGGAAAAAACGCAAAGAACTTAATGGATACTGAATATAGTGAAGCCCGATTATTTGAAAGATGGGTAGAAGTATTTGAAATAACGAAATAGTACGTTTTTGCACCATTTTTGTTCATTATATGAGCTTTTGCGAATGAAATAGAAGCGGATAAGGATAGAGGTGTCATGGTGAAAATCACTGCAGCAGTACCCACATACAACTCAGAACATTTTATCTCCCGCTGTCTGGATAGTCTGGTTCAACAAACCATGCCGAATAATGAGTACGAAATTATTTGTGTAGATGATTGTTCACAGGATGGCACGGTTTCAATATTAAAAAAGTACAGTGAACAGTATTCTAATATAACGGTTATAGAACGAGAAAAAAATTCGGGAGGGCCGGGGGAGCCGCGAAACCAAGCGATACGTGCTGCGAACGGTGAATACATTTTTTTTATTGATTCCGATGATTATGTAGGAATCGAAGCGTTCGAGAGAATGTATCAATTTGCAAAACAGCATGATTCAGATATTGTGCTTGGGAAAATGGTCGGTGTAAACGGCAGATCGGTCCCGCAAGCTATTTTTAAGGAAACGAAACCTGAGGCGGATCTTGTAAAATCTCCGCTTGTTTACTCAATAGGACCGACAAAACTTTTTAAAGTCTCACTGCTTAGAATGCATGACATATATTTCCCCTCTAATATACAGGCTACAGAGGATCAGGTATTTGTCATGCAGGCTTATTTAGAAGCGGACAAAATTTCTGTCTTGGCCGATTATGATTATTACTATGCTGTACAGCATGATGGCGAGCATATGACGTTTGCATACGTTGCGCCTCAAAGCTACTATGGCGCAATGAAGGTAATCATAGATATGATTCGTAATAGCCGTCTTTCACATAATCGCAAAATGAAGTTTATGGCGAAATTTTTGAATCGTCATTTTGATTTTTCCAGAACAACGGACTTTACCGTAACAATCGAGGACGAACGGGAGCAGCAAACATGGATGACAGAGCTGCATCATTTTGTTGAACAAAATATACCACGGGAAATTGATAAACTTGTTCATTCTCATACGCGGTTAAAATTACACTTTGTACGCCATAATGACCTAAAGGGCTTAAAGCAGTTTGAAGCTGATAAAGAAAATATGGCCCAATATACGTCAGTTAAAAATGGTCATATCATAGCAAACTATCCCAGCCTTATCTCATATCATTTGGCAGAGAATGAACGGATTGTTGATGACAGAAACAAAATCAGTCATTACGTGAGCGAATTTCAAATGAAGGACAACACTTTCACATTAAGAGGGTCGGTTACCCACACGGCTTTACAACCAGAGCATCAAGCTATGCAAACTTTATACGGCATTTGGGTGCACCGTGATAGAAAAACTGAAAAAATCATTTCTCCAGTGTATTCCAAGGACGGAGAATTTGAATTTCTCACTAAGTTTACTGATTTGGCTATTCATGAAGAAGATATTGGTGTGTGGGATTTCTTTATTGAATCGGGGATAGACGGCTATAAAAAACGCGTCCGAATTGGCAGCAGCAGAGAACCGTATCCTTATTCAAAACATGCTAAATATATTGGGAATAACGGGGAATATGCTTTCAGCGCACGGCCGTACTTTACTAAAACCTATGATAATTTGTCGGTGGATATCAGAAAGCAGGAAGTTCTGAAAGTCGAATTCAGAGATAATGATTCGGACCAGCATTTAACGTTCGTATTTCCTGGAAGCCAATTGTTTTTTCCGAAGCAATCTTTATTATTGCTCGAATGCAATAACCAAGAGTTTTTAATACCAATAAAAAATCAAATCAGTTCAGTTGATGGGACAGTGATACAGGTTGATCGGAATCTCGTTCAGCAAAAGTTTGCTCCGGCTTATTTACAAAACACCAATATTGTTTTATCCATTAATTCTTATAAAACCACATTGGTTCCGAAAAAGGATGTCAGTGTGTACTTTTGCAGTAAAAATATTGAAAAAAAGCTATGGTGCTTTAAAATAAAGAAGAAAGTAGATCTATTTATACAATCGGACCAATCGAAATTCTATCTAACAGCCCGTTAAACAAAGAAACCAGGTGACAAATATGAAAAAACTAAAAGTTATGACCGTTTTCGGGACGAGGCCTGAAGCGATCAAGATGGCACCGCTTGTGCTTGAATTGAAAAAATATCCTGAAATAGATTCCTATGTAACGGTAACTGCACAGCACAGACAGATGCTCGATCAGGTGTTAGATGCGTTTCATATCAAGCCTGACTTCGATTTGAACATTATGAAGGAGCGGCAGACACTGGCAGAGATTACGTCTAACGCACTTGTAAAATTGGATGAGTTGTTTAAAGATATCAAACCCGATATTGTGCTTGTCCATGGTGATACAACGACGACGTTTGCCGGAAGCCTAGCCGCTTTTTACCATCAAATTGCTGTCGGTCATGTGGAGGCGGGGCTCCGTACAAGGAATAAGTATTCCCCGTTTCCGGAAGAGCTCAATCGACAGATGACAGGGGCGATTGCTGATTTGCATTTTGCTCCGACAAGCCAGGCGAAAGACAATTTATTAAAAGAAAACAAAAAGGCCGACTCTATTTTTGTAACGGGCAATACAGCGATTGACGCACTCAACACAACGGTTAGGGATGGTTACTCACATCCTGTTCTCGAGCAGGTGGGTGAGGATAAAATGATTCTCTTGACCGCTCACCGCCGGGAAAATTTGGGCGAGCCAATGGAAAATATGTTCAAGGCCATCCGCAGAATTGTAGGGGAATTTGAAGATGTACAAGTCGTTTACCCTGTGCACCTGAATCCAGTTGTCCGGGAAGCGGCTCAGAAGCATTTTGGTGATTCTGACAGAGTGCATCTGATTGAACCTTTAGAGGTGATTGATTTCCATAACTTTGCAGCGAAATCGCATTTTATATTGACAGATTCGGGCGGCGTGCAGGAGGAAGCCCCATCTCTCGGGAAACCAGTGCTTGTTCTGCGTGATACGACGGAACGGCCTGAAGGAGTGGAAGCGGGAACGCTGAAACTTGCAGGTACGGATGAGGAAAACATTTATCAGTTGGCAAAACAGCTGTTAACTGATCATGATGAGTACAAGAAAATGTCCCAGGCTTCTAATCCGTATGGAGATGGAGAGGCTTCCCGCCGGATTGTGGAAGAATTGCTGTTTCATTACGGGTATCGGAAAGAACAACCGGATTCATTTACAGGCAAATAAAAAAGAAGCTTTGCACATTGTGCGAAGCTTCTTTTTTGTTTTACTTTTCGAGGCTTTCCTTCAGCTCTTTTGTAATATCGGAAAGGGCGCTTTCATCAGCTTGGTAGTAGTAAATTCCATTGATTTTCGTGCCTGTACCTTTTAGTTCGTGCTGTTTAATATGTTTCCGCGCACCTTTGTAATCGGACTGGATATCCCACATGTTATCGAAGGTCAAGTTCGTTTTCACATTATCTTCAACAACTTTAAACATATCTCCGAATTTCGTGATGGAAGAAATATTAGCGCCTTTATTAATAATACCTTGGATAACTTGGCGCTGGCGGTCCTGGCGTCCGAAGTCGCCTCTCGGATCTTCTTTTCTCATCCGGGTATAAGCGAGCGCTTCTTTTCCGTTCAGCGTGATTTCTCCTTTGCCGAACGAATAACCGTCATAACTAAACGCGAATGTGCTGTTAACTGTAATGCCGCCAAGTGTATCAACAACGTCTCTAAAGCTTTCCATGTTCACTTTCACAAAATAATCAACCGGAACATCAAGGAAGTTCTCAACAGTGTCTACCGTCATCTGCGTGCCGCCGAAAGCGTATGAATGGTTGATTTTATCCATTGTGCCTTTTCCGATAATTTTTGTATACGTGTCACGCGGAATACTGACCATGTCGGTTGTATTCGTTTTTGGGTTAACGGTCATATAAATGAGCGTATCGGCACGGCCCTTATCGCCGTCGCGTTCATCCACACCCATGATTAAGACGGAAAAAGGATCTTTTTTATTGATACTGACCTCTTTATCCCTCTTTTTCGATTTATCAATGCTTTCATGAATACTTGCCACGGTTGATGCTGCTTTATGCCATAAGTAGTATGCATAGCCGCCAGTTCCGAGTACAAATACGGCCACAATGGCTAAAATGACAAGTAATGCCTTTCTTTTTTTCTTTCTTTTTTCAGCTCTCATAATAAAGTCCTCGCTTTTTTGTAATCTAGTACGATTATAAGTTTCTTAATATTTGAAAACAACTAAAATTTGTCTGATTCTTTACAATAGACGGCTCCTTGTAACAAATGTTTCGGTATTTTAAGAAAATCCGCAAAAATTTTTCGTTGTTTTGAAAGAAATCTTAAAATAAGCTTAAAATTGTCGATAAAAAGTGGAGAGGTGATATAGGAATGAAAAAAATTGCTATTTTAATGTTCTCAATGCTGCTTCTTTTGTCTGCGTGCGGCACAGCTCAGAACACATCAGGAGCAGAAACAAATTCAGACAGCCAGGATGCAGCTGCAGAAGAGACAGTAACGAAGGAAGGCACTTTTGCCGGTTTGGCGGACAGCCATACAATTGCAGTCACTATTGATGATAAAGAGACGTCGATTCAGGTTGGTTCAGACCTTCAGGACAAAATGAACAGCATTTCAGAAGGGCAAAAAGTTGTTGTCAAATATACAAAAGATTCAAATGGCGCTTTAATGCTTAAGGATCTTGAGACAAAGTAATAAAAAACTCTTAGGGGGTTCCATGTTTTGAAAAAAATGAAGCTCTTGCTTCTATCGTCAGTCACTGCGGCGGCTGTAGCATGTCCGGCGTTTATGCAGACTGCGAAAGCCGCTGATAAAACCATTTCGGTTAAGCTGAGTAATTATGTAGGCAGCAAATCAAGTTTGGATGTCGATATCACAGGCGGATATGAAATTCCCGGCTCAAGAATTGCGGATACGGAGCGATATGGAGGAGCAACCCGTTTTGATGTTGCCAATAATGTCGCCTCTGCCGGATGGACAAATCCAACGACTGTGCTCATTGTAAATCGGGACGCTTTTGCTGATGCGCTCTCAGCAACCCCGCTTGCCAAAAAGTACGATGCACCGATTTTATTAACAGACGCAGATTCGCTAACACCAAAAACAGAAAGCGAAATTGCAAAATTAAATCCTGACAATATTCTCATCATTGGCGGGACAATCAGTGTTTCTAAAAATGTAGAAAATACATTAAAAAAATATGGTTCTATCGATCGGATTGGCGGAGCAACCCGTTACGAGGTTTCTAAAAACATAGCCGATCGGATGGGGAATTACAGCCAGGCAGTAGTGGCCACAGGCATGGTCTTTACGGATGCCCTGTCAATCGCGCCATATGCTGCAATGAACGGTTATCCGATTTTACTTGCGGGAGACAATAACATCCGCAGTGATTACAAAATTCCAAGCAAGGTTACAATTGTCGGCGGTCCGTTGAGTGTCAGCACTGGTGTGGAAGCTGCATTAAAAAAGAAGGCAACTGTGAAACGGATTGGCGGCGTTTCACGATATGAGGTATCTGCCAATATCGTTAAAGAATTAAATATGAAAGCAACAAAGGTATTTATGTCAAACGGCCAAACATTCGCGGATGCATTAACGGGATCTGTGCTTGCAGCAAAGCAGGGAAGCCCTTTACTGCTGGTTGAATCAGGCAGCCTGCCGTCACCAGTCGCTGATGTAGTAGCGTCAAAAGGAACTCAGTCATTTGCGCTGCTTGGAGGAAGCATTTCCATCAGTGATACGCTAAAGAACAAACTGGCAGATACTTTTGCAGGAACTGGATATACAGTCAAGTTAACCGGCGGAAACCTAGTGCTTTATAAAAACAGTACTGCAATCAAGACGCTTGGAACGTCTTTTACAGCACAGCCTAAAAAATATGCAACTACAAATTCTATCAGTCTGAACGGAACGCCATATCTCGGAAACATGAAATTTACAATAGAGTCAGGCAAATATGTTCGGCCAATCAATGTGAATATCCCCTTTGAAGATTATTTAAAGGGTGTTGTTCCTCATGAAATGCCGGCCAGCTGGCAGAAAGAAGCGCTTAAAGCCCAAGCTGTCGCAGCGAGAACTTATTCCATCAGTTCGGCCGGAAAAGAAGTACAAGACACCACCGCTTTTCAGGTATATGGCGGATATGACTGGAATTCAAAAACTTCAGAAGTGGTCGAAGCTACAAAAGGAAAAGTTTTGAAATACAATGGGAATTTGATTTCTGCTACGTATTCCTCAAGCAACGGCGGCTACACAGAAGCGAGCGGTGAGGTGTGGAGCAGCCAGCTTCCTTATTTAATCGCCAAAAAAGATACGTACGACCCGCAAATCAGCTGGTCTCTGTCTTTAAATAAAACCCAGCTTGATAAGAGCAGTCTGAATCTGAAAAGCCCGGGTTCATGGTGGAGCTCTAAAAATGAAACAAACTCATCATATTTGAGCGGTTTGAAAAGCTGGTTTATTAAAAATAAATACAGCAATGCCGAGTCTATCAAAATCACGAAAATATCCAGTGTGAAATTCAGCACGGAGAAAACTGCCGGTCAGCGGCCGGAAACAGCAAGCGTCACATTCTCATATTTCGTGAAAGAAAAATCAAATGGCTATATCCTGTCAAATGGAAGCCTCAGTGAAAAAACAGCAACAATTACTGTACCTGCAACAGAGCTGAGAACGATGCTTGGCGCTTCCAATATGAAGAGTACATATGCTTCTGTCTCAAGCAATACAAACGCCTTTCTCATTAGCGGTAAAGGATACGGACACGGCATAGGCATGAGTCAGTACGGAGCCAATGCCAGAGCAGCTGCCGGACAATCTTATACAACAATTTTAAGTTTTTACTATCCGGGAACAACTCTATCAAGCTATTAAAAGATTGTTAGAGTCAAAGGAGGCGAGATGCCTCCTTTGTTCGTTATTTGATTTATGAATCATTATGAATCTTTGGAGGGACTATCTTTGCGGATCTTTCTTAAAAGCATACCTATGCTGATACTAGGAGTCGTGTTATTTGTACCAAATGCGTTTGCGGCAAACTCTGTTACAAGGCTGGATGGAGCAAGCAGATATGAGGTTGCTGTGAATGTTTCAAAACAAGGGTGGAGCAGTGCGAGCACGGTTGTTGTGGCAAACGGAACAGCGTATGCAGATGTATTAACTGCTGCTCCTTTGGCTTATAAATACAATGCCCCGATTTTATTGACGGAATCATCTAAACTGACTGCACCGACTAAAGACAGAATCAGCCAGCTTAAACCGAGCAAGGTCATCGTCATTGGCGGAACGATCAGTGTTTCTAACAACGTTGTAAGTGACATTAAAAAATTGGGTATTTCCAATGTGGAACGGATCGGCGGAAGAAGCCGCTATGAAGTTGCTCAAAATATTTCTAAAAAATTGTCTTCAAATTCAAAAGCAGTAATCGCAAATGGAACGGCATATGCTGACAGTCTGGCAATCGGTTCTTATGCTGCCCGTAACGGTATTCCAATTCTTCTGACGACTGCAAGCTCTATTCCCGAACCAACGAAAAATGCGATGAACAGCAAAGGAACAACATCGACTATTGTGGTCGGGGGAGAAATCAGTGTCTCAAAAAGCGTTTACAGCCAGTTGCCATCACCAACAAGAATCGGCGGGAACAGCCGTTTTGAAGTGGCTGCCAACATAGCGAAAAAGTATTATTCTTCATCAAAAGCTGCATTTGTCAGCAATGGCTATCAATATGCAGATGCTTTAGCGGGTTCTGTGCTGGCGGCGAAGCAAAATCGCCCAATGCTATTTACTGACGCCGGTTCATTGCCGACTGCGACAAGAACAGTCATCGGATCAAATAGCAAGAATACCTTCACAGTTCTTGGGGGAACTATTTCAGTGACAACAAATGTCGTGAACCAGCTTAAAAATGTAATTGTAGGCAAAAAGGTATTTGTGGATGCAGGACACGGTGGTTATGACAGCGGCGCGGTAGGTAATGGTTTAAAAGAGAAAGATGTTAACCTTGCCGTTGCTAAGCTTGTAAACAGCAAACTTTCCAATGGTGGAGCCATTCCGATTATGGCCAGATCTACAGATGTTTTCTTAGAGCTTTCAGAGCGGGTTGCAAAAGCAAAAAGCAATAATGCAAACCTGTTTGTGAGTATTCACGCCAATTCAGCAACTCCTGCTGCAACAGGTACTGAAACCTACTATTATACAAAGTATGAGTCAGCGAATAGCAAACGGCTTGCGACAGAAATACAAAACAGACTCTATAAAGCACTCAATACTCAAAACCGCGGCGTGAAAATCGGGAATTTCCATGTCATCAGAGAATCAACGATGCCGAGCAGTTTAGCGGAGCTGGCGTTCATTTCGAATGCGAACGACGCAAGTAAGTTAAAGAGTGCTTTGTATCAAGAAAAAGCAGCTCAAGCAATATATGAAGGAATCATTGGATATTATTAGGGGATTAAATTAGTAGACATCAACAGCGGCTTGCCGGCAGAACCCATCAGGAATTGCCGGCAAGCTTTTTTATACGATAAAATGAGAAAAATTTTAAACCACATATGCTATGTAAAAGTTTAACAAAATTTAAGGTTAGGCCTATTCTTATTGACAGATGTTTTTGATATAATTATCAGGCAAAAATATAACCGATCCATTAGGGTAGTGAGGTAATCGATGAAAATAAGCATTGTTATCCCTGTATATAATTCAGAAGATCTTATTTCCGAATGTCTTGATAGCTTAGTTAACCAAACGATGCCAAAAGAGGATTATGAGATTATATGTGTCGATGATAAATCTACGGATTCATCTTTAGACATTTTGAATCGATATAAAAAGAAATATGACAATATTGTTGTTGTTGAAAGAACCGTAAATTCAGGCGGTCCAGGTGCACCGCGGAATGATGCAATAAAAATTGCCAAAGGTGAATACATCCTGTTTGTTGACTCCGATGACTATCTAGGCAATGAAGCATTGTTAAGATGGTACAATTTCTCAAAAGAGAATGATTCAGATATTACTTTAGGTAAGTTAAAAGGGATAAACGGCCGAGGTGTTCCCAAATCAATGTTTAAGGAAACAAACCCAGATGTTGATTTGGTTGATTCCAAAATTGTTTTCACATTGGGACCCCAAAAACTGTTTAAAGCCTCACTTTTAAAAGAAAATCAAATCATCTTCCCTACTCACATAAAAGCAGCGGAAGATCAAGTCTTCACAATGAACGCTTATTTAAAAGCAAAGAAGATTTCTGTTTCAGCTGACTATGATTATTACTATCTGGTCAAAAGAGACGGTGAGCATATGAGTGTCGCTTATGTTCCCCCAGAGAACTTTTATGGAGCAATGGAAGATATTATCTCTGCTATCAAGGCTAGTGATCTGGAAGAAGCAAGAAAAACGAAACTGATGGCAGTATTTTTAAACAGGCATTTCGATTTTTCGCGGACAAAAAATGTCACAATAAAAATGAAGACAGATGAAGAAAGAGCTGAATGGTTTAAATATTTGTCCTCATTTATTCATGCAGTACCTGAAGAGGCTGACCAATTTGTCCTTCCGCATATCAAATTGCGGCTGCTGTTTATTCGGAATAATGATTTGCAGGGGTTAACCCAGTATGAGCGTGAAGAACAAGACATTAAAAAGTTCTGTGTTGTAAATAACGGGGATTTAATTGCACGTTATCCGAGCTTAGAACGCTATCCAATTTCTGAAGAGTTATTAAAAGTAAATTATAAAAATAAGCTTGAACATTATCTGCAGAATATTGAATTTAGCGATCACAGCCTCAGCATTCAAGGAACCATTAAACACAAATTGTTGGATGATGAAACGAATCAAAATCAATCTCTGACAGGAATATTTGTTCATCGCGATACAAAGGCGGAAAAATACATCGCGCCGGCTAAGTATGAAAATTCAACATTTACATTTGAGTGCAAGTTTGATGAACTGGCATCTGCAGAAGAAGACTTAGGCGTTTGGGATTTCTTTATTGAATCGTCGATAGACGACTACAAATTAAGGGCGAGAATCGGAAACAAGCGTGCTGCGTATAAGTATTCAACAAACACGATGTATTTAGGGCATAATGCGTTGTTTGTCTTCAGTGCAAGACCATATTTCACAATGAACTACGATAATCTTTCGATTGATATAAAGAAACATGCCTATACAGAAGCAGAACTTTCATATGAAACTGAATCAAAAGATTTATCATTTATTTTTAAAGATAAGCAAATCTGTTTGCCAAATCATTCAAAAATGATTGTGAATACCGGACAGTCTGAAATCTCATTACCGGTAAAACGTATAGAGTTAGAGCCTAATTGTACAAAATTGACGGTAAACGTGCAGAGTTTGCTTGAACAGCTAGCTCATGTAAAGAAAGAGCGATTAATTGAATTTGCGATAAATACTTCCCAAAATAAAATCAGTGCAAAAGTGGATAACCAAACAATTGTCCTGGACACAAGGAATGTGGAACGAAAATCCATGTTATTCTTTAGTAAAATGGTTGAGGTTCAATACAAGCTGTTAACCTCTAAATCAAAGTTTTATTTTCAATATTAAATGCTTCACAACGAAAAGAGACAAATCAGTAAAATGATTTGTCTCTTTTTTTAAACAATATGCTTAATTTTTAAAAAAAGTGTCTAAAACAATAAAAAGTTTACGGATAAATGTCAGAAAAAATAACAAATTCACACTTCTTAACATACCATTTACATCCAATTAACATCCGTCTGCTAAACTGACTGGCATAGGTCATCATAACATCCCAAACAAATCGTGAGGTGTGTGTCAGTGAGTGCAGAGAAAAGCATGAATGTGAGTCGTGAATTCTCAGTTCAGCAAATACATTCTTTTACATTATCTGAAAAGACGGCTCGTTATTTGGCAATAAAGCGCGTAATGGATATTTGGTTTGCGCTCATTGGGTTGGCGATTGCGATGCCAATGATTGCGGTATTTTCAATTTTGATTTGTTTGGAGACGCCGGGACCTGCCATTTATACGCAGGAACGCGTAGGGAAAGGCGGGAAACCATTTAAGCTTTATAAGCTTCGTTCCATGAAAATAGATGCCGAGAAGTCTGGAGCGGTTTGGGCACAGAAGCAAGATCCGCGGGTGACAAGGATCGGAGCTTTTATCAGAAGAACGAGAATTGACGAGCTTCCTCAGCTGTTTAATGTGCTGAAAGGCGATATGAGTATGATTGGCCCTCGTCCGGAACGGCCCGTATTTACGGAAAAATTCCAGAATGAGATTCCAGGCTTTACACAGCGTCTGGCTGTTAAACCAGGATTGAGCGGCTGGGCTCAGGTGAACGGCGGTTACGATATGACGCCGAAGGAAAAGCTGATATTTGATTTATATTACATTCGCAATCTGACTTTCACTTTAGAATTAAAAATTATGTTAAAAACTTGTAAAGTAGTTTGGACGGGTGATGGTGCAAGATAAAACGGAATGCCATTATTCACCATCAATCTGAGCTTAAAAAGAAGTAGGGAATATGATGTCAAGTATTACAAAACAAATCATGAGCGGTGCAAAGTGGACAAGTATTTCAACCATGTGTATTACAATCATACAAATTGTTCAGTTTGCCCTGCTTGGAAATATGATGACCTTAACAGAATTTGGGCTTGTCGGCATGATCACAACGGTTACAGTTTTCGCCCAGATTGTGCTCGATATGGGTTTTGGCGCAGCATTAATTCAGAGAGACGACGCGACGGAGCGCCAGCTGTCAACATTGTATTGGCTTAACATTATGACGGGCGTTTTGCTGTTTGTTCTTTTATATGTGAGCAGTCCTGTCATTGCGGGATTTTATCAAAGAGAAGAGCTGGTGTTTCTGGTTCGGATTCTGGCGATTATGTTTTTGATCGCGCCAATTGGACAGCAATATCAGTATATGCTGCAAAAGCAGCTGCATTTTAATACGTTAAGCAAAATAGAGATTTTTTCAAATGTATTGTCATTCGGATATTTAGCGATAGCGGTTTTTATGATGGATGCGATTTTGGCGTACGTGATTTCTCAAGTCCTGCTGCAGTCCAGTAAAGGGATTTTATATTGGGCTGTATACCGAAAAAAGTGGCATCCTGCTTTTGTTTTTGATTTGAGAGGCATGAAGGATTTCTTTTCTTTTGGAGCCTTTCAGCTTTCATCCCGTCTTGTGAACAGGCTGGGAGCAAATATCGACATGATTTTGATCGGCCGGTTTATTGGTGCTGAAGCATTGGGGATTTATAACCTCGCTTATCAGATTGTCACTATTCCGGTTTTGAAGATCAATCCGATTGTCACACGGGTGGCATTCCCTGTTTTCGCAAAAAACAAATATGAAAACAGCGCGATCAGAGAAGGCTTTCTGAATATGACAAAAATGCTGGCGCTTGTTTCGTTTCCGCTGTTAATCGGGCTCGTGTCTGTGTCAGACGCCTTTATCACAGCGGTTTTCGGAGAAAAGTGGCTTGCTGCTGTTCCGATCCTAAATGTTCTGGCGATTGTCGGAATACTAAGAGTGCTTATGAATCCAAATGGATCTGTGTTGCTGGCTAAAGGAAGAGCTGACTTAGCGTTTTATTGGGATTCCGGCGTGCTGCTGCTGTACGGATTATCACTGTTTGCAGCTGTACAGACGGGAAACCTGCTGACAGTCGCATGGGTGTATGCCATTATCAGCGTTGTTAATTTCCTGATCGGGCGCTGGCTTTTGGCATATGTCATCAAGCTTAACCTTTCAGCTTATTTCCAGTCGATTATGAAGCCATTTCTGATTACTGCGGCGATGGGCATCATCGCGTTTGGTGTAAGCCTCAGTACCGAACACTTCAGTATGCAGGCAGAAATGCGGCTGGCCATTTCAGTTGCGGCTGGGGCGCTGTGCTATCTCTTTCTTTTGGTAAAAGCGTACCCTCAAACGAAAAGCAAACTACTAAGAAAAGGACGTTTGTCATGAAGATTTTGTGGATCACAAGCGTATATCCGAGCAGTATGAAACCCGGTGAGGGTGTGTTTCATGAGACACAGGTGCAAGAGCTGCAAAAACTCGGGCTTGATATCACTGTGATATGCCCACGGCCTTTTCATTCAGCGCCTGTCCGCATGCTGAAAAAGACATATCGAAAAAAGGATGCCAGACCGGAGTATGAGATTAGAAAGGGAATACCGGTTTACCGGCCTTTCTATCGGGCAGTTCCCGGACAGCTGAAGTGGGCGCAGCCTCATCGGAGAATCGCATCAGCCGTTTTAAAAACCATGAAACAATGTGACCTATATCCGGATCTGATCCATGCGCATTTTGCCATGCCATCGGGCGGGGCTGCGGCAGTCGTGTCAGAGTCCGCGCAAATTCCTTATGTCCTGACCTTGCATGGCAGTGATGTGAATGTCTATCCGCATTATAGCAAAGGAGCGTTTAAAGCCTTCAAGCGTGCCGTAGGTTCTGCATCAGTTGTTTTAGCAGTCAGCCACAAGCTTCAGGAAGAAGCCAAAAAGCTTTCGGGCTTTGACAGCTCGGTTTTGCCAATCGGCATACAGCTCAGCCGTTTTCAGGAGAATGAGGAGACGAAAGAGGAAATCAGAAAAAGACTCGGACTCCCGCTCGATCAGCGTCTGGCTGTCTATGTCGGCCGGCTGGTCAGAGAGAAAGGCATTTTTGAACTGTCTGAAGCGATCGAATCGCTGCAGGACTCTCCTAAGGCAGTCTTTGTCGGGGATGGTCCCGCAAAATCGATGCTGACACAGAAGGGGCATATTGTCACAGGCCAAGTCCCGAATCATCAGGTAAGAGACTATTTACTTGCGGCAGATCTATTCGTACTTCCTTCTTACAGTGAGGGGATGCCGACTGTTGTGATTGAGGCCCTGGCGCTAAGGGTTCCTGTTATTTGTACGGATGTTGGCGGAGTGTCGTCTTTATTCGGAAAGCACCAACATCTGCTGATTAAACCGAAATCCGCTCAAGCCTTGGCAGAAGCGATCACTCGGTACGAACATGAGCAAATATGGAAGCCGGAAGTAGCAGATGACTTGTATGAAACCGTGCAGGCTCAATTTGACGCAGGAAAAAACGCCAAGGCCTTGCATCATCAGTATCAGACGGTCACGAAAACGTCCGTTTAATCGTAAGAAACTGCGACCAATATAAATAGGAAGATCATTTTACAGGAGAGGGATGAGCGCTGTGAAAAAAATAGCTGTCATTGGAACAGGTTATGTAGGACTCGTATCAGGCACTTGCTTTGCGGAGATCGGCAATAAAGTTGTTTGCTGTGATATCGATGAATCAAAAATCAGAAGTCTGAAAAATGGGGTAATCCCAATCTATGAACCAGGGCTTGCAGACTTAGTTGAAAAAAATGTGCTGGATCAGCGCCTGACCTTTACGAACGATATCCCGTCCGCCATTCGGGCCTCAGATATTATTTATATTGCAGTCGGAACGCCTATGTCCAAAACAGGTGAAGCTGATTTAACGTACGTCAAAGCGGCGGCGAAAACAATCGGTGAGCATCTTAACGGCTACAAAGTGATCGTAAATAAAAGCACAGTCCCGGTTGGAACAGGGAAACTGGTGCAATCTATCGTTCAAAAAGCCTCAAAGGGGAGATACTCATTTGATGTTGTATCTAACCCTGAATTCCTTCGGGAAGGGTCAGCGATTCATGACACGATGAATATGGAGCGTGCCGTGATTGGTTCAACAAGTCATAAAGCGGCTGCCATCATTGAGGAACTTCATCAGCCATTCCATGCTCCTGTCATTAAAACAAACCTAGAAAGTGCAGAAATGATTAAATACGCCGCGAATGCATTTCTGGCGACAAAGATTTCCTTTATCAACGATATCGCAAACATTTGTGAGCGAGTCGGCGCAGACGTTTCAAAAGTTGCTGATGGTGTTGGTCTTGACAGCCGTATCGGCAGAAAGTTCCTTAAAGCGGGTATTGGATTCGGCGGTTCATGTTTTCCAAAGGATACAACCGCGTTGCTTCAAATCGCAAAATCGGCAGGCTATCCATTCAAGCTCATCGAAGCTGTCATTGAAACGAACGAAAAGCAGCGTGTTCATATTGTAGATAAACTTTTGACTGTTATGGGAAGCGTCAAAGGGAGAACCATTTCAGTCCTGGGATTAGCCTTCAAACCGAATACGAACGATGTGAGATCCGCTCCAGCGCTTGATATTATCCCAATGCTGCAGCAGCTGGGCGCCCATGTAAAAGCATACGATCCGATTGCTATTCCTGAAGCTTCAGCGATCCTTGGCGAACAGGTCGAGTATTACACAGATGTGTATGCTGCGATTGAAGACACTGATGCATGCCTGATTTTAACGGATTGGCCGGAAGTAAAAGAAATGGAGCTTGTAAAAGTAAAAAACCTCTTAAAACAGCCAGTCATCATCGACGGCAGAAATTTATTTTCACTTGAAGAGATGCAGGCAGCTGGATACATTTATCACTCTATCGGCCGTCCCGCTGTTCGGGGAACGGAACCCTCTGACAAGTATTTTCCGGGCTTGCCGCTTGAAGAATTGGCTAAAGACTTGGGAAGCGTCAATTTATAAAAAGAAAAAGTGTTACTTGGTTGAAGCTGCCGGCTGCTAGGCTCGGCCGCCGGCTCCTGAAACATCAGGAAAGGGGTTAAACATGTGAGTATCAAACGATCAGCGGTCCATACGCTAGCGTTACTGGCCGTTGCTATATTTGGAGTCGTCCTATTGCTGGGAGCCATCCATAAAGATATAGGTTTCATGCAGATGGCTGTTGTGCTTGCGGTGTTGGCAATTGGCATGTTTTTACTGACGCTTGCAACCGCATTTACAACAAAAGAACGGCTCTTTATGGCTGTAATCTATATTTTGATCGCCTGCACTTTTTTAAATAATGCATTTTTCGCTATTCATCTTGGATTTTTCAGTTTGTTCCTTTACCGGCTTCTGCTCATTGCAGCGGGTTGCCTTCATATTTTCGGCATGGTTCGGAATCGAACCCATATTGAAAGATGGCATGGGCTGCAAGTAAAAGGGATATTGCTCTTTTTCGCCTTTTGGTTTATATATGGCCTTGTTTCTCTGCTGTGGGCCAAGTCGGTAACAGTTGGCCTCAAGTATTTAGCCTTATTGGCAATGGGAATCTTCTTCATTTATCTTATTGTCATGTACGTGCAAAAAATGGAGCGGCTGATGATTGTTTATGCCATTTGGCTGGTGATGACGGTATTTCTGATGATCATTGGTTTTTACAATCATATCACCCACCATCATCTTGCGAGTTCCACATTGTACAGCGGACCGGAGTATAAGCAGCATTATCCGACATCGGTCTTTTTTAATCAAAATGACTTTGCGACCTTTTTATCCATCAGCTTCTTTTTTTACATCACGATGATGAAAAACATTAAGAATGGATACATCAAGGCAATTGGCCTTGTGCTCTCGCTCTGTGCGTTGTATTTAATTTTTGCCACTGGTTCAAGAGCCAGCCTTCTGGGGATTTTTGCAGGTATTGCTGTCTACATCTTCATTGTATTGCCGCCTGTTTTAAAGAAAATGGCTATATGGCTGTCGGCGGCGGGAATTGCTCTTTTCGCAGTTCTTTTCGCCAGCAAAATCTATTCAAAGTTTTGGGAGCTGTTTCTGGCCCCGCAGACGCTGCATTCATTTCATGACAGGCTTCCATCAAATGTGGCTCGGGCAAATCTGCTGAAAAACGCTTGGCATTTTTTCCTTGATTCATACGGATTCGGAGTCGGAGCAGGAAATGTATCCTATTATCTTGAGCATTATGCTGTATATGATACTGACAATGTGGCAGAGGTGCATAACTGGCTTGTTGAAATTCTTGCTAATTTTGGCTTGTTCATCATGCTGGGATATCTGTCCGTTTATGCCTACCTCATATGGGTGCTTTACAAGTTTTATGAAAGAAAATTAGAAAATCAGTCAAAACTGATCACAGAAGGACTTATTACCGCTATGGTCAGTTTCCTGGTATCAAGTATCAGCCCAAGCTCTGTTTCAAATTTATTTTTCCATTGGGTGTTTATGGCGCTCGTCATCGCCGCCGTGAATGTGTTAAGGCGATCCAGACAAATGCCTGAGCCGATGTACAGATAAACAGACTACAAAAAGCAGGGAGACTTATATGAACGATATATTGATAAGAATAGCCCGTCGCATAAAAAAAAATATCATTTGGATCATAGCGGTGCCAATTATATTAGGTGCGGCGGGGTATATCCTGCCGTCACAGATCGCTGATCAAAAGAGCTATACAGCTGAAGATACTTTGGCTGTGGGGAGCTATGATCATCCGGTTTATAACAGCACAGAAGAGATTCCGCTTCTATTAAAGAGCGACTCCTTTTTGAAGGAGGCGCTTCCTGATGAAAAGGATGAAGATGTAGCAGAGATCAAAGAGAAGCTTACAATCAAAACGGAATCCAAATCGTTACTGACTTTAAGCTATAGCGACGAGGATAAGGATAAAACGGAATCTGTCTTAAAAGCCATTTCCTCCACCTTCCTCAAAAACGATCAAAAGCTGTATGCAGAAAGAGAAGCCGTCATCCGCAGCAGCATAGACGCGCTTGAAGGCGAGTCGGTGAGCGAGGATTCCAAAGTGGATAAAGAGAGATTTTTGTATGAGCTCAAAAACACACAGCTTAACCTGAAAGCGGCCAGTATTACTGATTCCGAAACCGTAAGTGAGACAGCAGGCGGGGGAATGTCTCCGAAAAAGAAAGCAGTTCTCGGCGTTATGATTGGCCTTACGATTGCCTTTATGTTCGTTGTCATTCCTGAATTTTTCAGGGAATCCTTTTAAAATCATACGATGGAGATGTGATCATGACCAATTGGAAACCTCTCGTATCTGTCATTACACCTTCCTATAATGCGCGTGATTATATTGAAGACACGGTTCATTCGGTATTAGATCAGAGCCATCCTCATTGGGAAATGATTATCGTGGATGATTGCTCAACGGATGGGACCCGCGACATTTTACAGCAGTATGAAAAAATAGACGAAAGAATTCATGTGGTGTATCTGGAAGAGAACTCCGGAGCTGCGGTTGCTCGCAACAAAGCGTTGGAACGCGCTCAAGGGCGCTACGTAGCATTTTTGGACAGTGATGACAAATGGAAAAAAGACAAACTGGAAAAGCAGCTTGAGTTTATGATGGAGCGCTCCTGTGCGTTTTCTTTCACGGGCTACAGCTTAATGGCGCAGGACGGGACCCCACTCGATAAATTTATTCATGCGCCGGAAAGCCTGACGTACGATGACGCCCTGAAAAATACAATTATCGGCTGCTTGACGGTGATGATTGACAGGGAGCAAACGGGACAGATCCAAATGCCGAATATCAGAACGAGACAGGACTTAGCCACATGGCTGTCTCTTTTAAAAAAAGGATTTACTGCCTATGGAATGAATGAATGCCTGGCTGAATATCGGCTTGTCAATAACTCAATTTCCAGCAACAAATGGAAGGCTGCGAAAAAAACGTGGTTTGTCTACAGGGAGATCGAACGGCTTCATTTTATGAAAGCAACATGGTGTTTTGTTCAATATGCAAAAAACGCGGTGAAAAAAAGATTATAGCCGCAAACAGAGAGAAAAGGTGATGAAGGTGGAAACAAAAGAAGCAATCATTCATGTCATCGTTGCCACTGCTGAATGGGGAAAAGACCAATTGAGATACAGAAGGCACCGGCTGGCAGAGTTTTTAGCTGCTCAGGAGGAAACGAAGGAAGTTATTTGGGTATGTCCGGCTCCGCGTGCCCAAGGGAAAGAATTTCAAGAAGTCCATTCTGGCATCAGGCAATTCGCTGTCAAAGACCTGCTGCAGAAAAAAATGTTTCGTTTCGGACGATATACAGATGTCTTTTACAGACATAAGCTCTCCCCATTACTCGATGAGCTTACACCTGCTTCTGCAAACGGTGAACGCTGCTGTTTATGGTACACGTTTCCGGGATTCCCGCTGCTGTCTTCGCTGTATCCTTGGGATCAGGTTATTTATGACTGCAGTGACTTATGGGCGGCGCCGATCAGCGGCCGATCAAATCTGCTGTCTGAATTCCGGCGAAAACTGATTAAATCGGCAGAGCTGAGAATTATACAACGAGCAGATTCAATAACCTGTTCATCAGATTATCTTCACAAGGAAGTAGACAAAAAACTGACTGCAGGACGAGAAAAGGTTCATACTGTGGAAAACGGTGTGGAGTATGAGCTATTTTCTGCAAATAAACAAGCTCCCGATCGCAGTATACTGCAGGGGAGAGAAGGAACAGTGTTAGGTTTTATCGGCGGAATTAAACCGAAGCTCGATTTTAAAATGATTGAAGAAGCCGCCCTGCAAAAGCCTGATTGGACATTTTTATGGGTTGGCCCGGATGCCACCAATGGTGACGTTTCGTTTCAAGAGCTGCTGAGGCTTCCAAATGTCATATGGACCGGCCCGGCAGATCCGAAAGAAGTTCCGCATTTTATGGAGCTTATCGACATTGGCATCATGCCTTATAAAAAATCATCGTATAATCAAGCTGTGTTTCCGCTGAAACTATTTGAATTTTTAGCGGCAGGAAAACCTGTCGTCGGCTCTAATCTTCCGTCAACCTTAAAAATGCAAAAGCCGTATGTATACGAATATGTAGAAGGTGATCATCCAATTGATTTTATAGCAGCTTGTGAAAAAGTTCTCGGACAAAACGGAGACGAAACCTATAAAGAAATGCGCCGAAACATCGCTCGCACACAAGATTGGAATTGCTTATTTAGACAAATTATGAAATATACAGGGATTCAAAAACATGCGTAGTCCTATAAATTGGGATGCGCGTTTTTTGATTATACGTGTTTCTTTTTGATGAAGCTTGTTATAATAACTAAGGAGAAGGTATAATGGAAGGAACGGTTCTCTATATAAATAAAGACTTCATTTAATTCCAAAGGAGACTTCTTTATGCTTGACGAACGCATGATTCGCATTGTTGTTGCGTTTATTGTCTCGCTGCTGACAGTTTTAATCATAACCCCAATCGTAAAAAGGATTGCGATTAAAATAGGTGCAGTTGACCAGCCCAGCAATCGAAAAGTACATGACAAAATCATGCCCCGCATGGGCGGGCTGGCCATATTTATCGGGGTGGTTGCAGGCGTGCTTGCATCCGGTATTTACACAGAAACAAGGATGACGGCAATTACAGTCGGAGCATTCATCATTATTGTGTTAGGTATTCTTGACGATAAATATCAATTAAGTGCAAAAGTTAAGTTTTTGATTCAATTAGGTGTAGCCATTATGATTGTAAGCACTGGCTTAAAAATGGACTTTTTCTCAGTACCTTTTTTAACAGAACGGTTTGAGTTAGGATGGATGGCTTATCCGCTGACGGTATTATGGATTGTCGGCATCACGAACGCAATTAACCTGATTGATGGATTGGATGGCCTTGCTGCCGGTCTTTCTGTTATCGGCCTGTCAACGATCGCTGTCATGGCGCTATCCGGCGGAAAAGTGCTCATTCTGTCACTCTCATTAGTCGTTATTGCCAGCACGCTGGGGTTTTTGTTTTACAACTTCCATCCGGCAAAAATCTTTATGGGAGATACGGGATCACTGTTTTTAGGGTATAGTATTTCGATTCTTTCATTATTAGGCCTGTATAAAAGTGTCACATTGTTCAGTATCGTTATCCCGATTATTATATTAGGCGTACCGATTTTTGATACAACTTTTGCTATCATCAGGAGAATATTAAACAAACAGCCGATTTCAGCGCCTGATAAGTCGCATATTCACCATAGACTGATGGCCTTTGGCCTTTCACATCGGATGTCGGTCTTAGTTATTTATTTAATTGGATTTATTTTCAGTATCAGTGCGATTGTACTTAAAAGTGCCACAATTTGGCTTTCTTTGTTTATTATCTTCATTTTGATTATTTTTATGCAAATCATAGCAGAAGTGACAGGACTCGTGAATGAAAAATTTAAGCCGTTTACAAAGTTTTATAAACGGCTGGTGAAAAGGAATTAAAAACTCCGGCTTATGTGCCGGAGTTTTTTTCTGCGCAAAAATGCCCGATCTTTAAAAGGACCGGGCATTTTTTAATAGGATGAATCAGTTGTTGAATTCGTTGTACTGTTGTTTGAGCTTGTGCTGCTGTCATTCGAATAGCTGCTTCCGCTCGTCGTCCCGTCAGTTGTTGTGCCAGTGCTGCCAGAACTGCTTGAGCTGTCAGTCCCGTCTGTTGAACTTTCGGTACCGAAAGTGCCAGTGCTTGTATCAGGAGTATAATCTAAATGCTCTTGAAGCGTTTTTCTTACTTTCTCAAGATTTGTAGCATCAGGTTCAAAGTAATATGTGTTGTTAGGCCCTAAATACAAATCAGAACCTGTAATGCTCAATGTGTCGATTTTTTTGCTGGTAAAGCCGCTGTAAATCTGCTGAAGCGCTAAACCTTCAGTAATGCGAATATTGGTTTCAACGTTTTCGCTGGCTTTTTCTGCGATTTTATCAATTTTAGCAATGTTGCTTGCACTTGACATTCGGTCAATCAGCGCGTTTAAGATTTGTTTTTGTCTGTCATTACGGCCAAAGTCTCCACGTTTATCCTGTTTTCTCATCCGGGCATATGCTAAGGCTTCTTCGCCGTTCAAATGCATCTCGCCTTTTTTGAAGTAAATCCGTTTGCTTTCGTCTACATCACTTTTTTCATCGAAATCGAAAGGCACGTCAACATCAATACCGCCGACTTCATTAATCACATCTTTAAATCCGTCAAAATCAACTGTGACATATTTATCAATCGGGATTTGCAAGAAGTTTTCAACAGTTTCAACTGTCTCATCTTTACCGCCTTTGCTGTAAGCGGCATTAATCTTCGTCTTGCTTCCCGTTGTGTCACCAGCTAATTGCACACGTGTGTCACGCGGAATGCTCAGCATTTTCATGGTTTTATTTTTGGGATCCAGGGTAACAACAATAAGAGAGTCTGATCTCCCTTTTTGTCCTTTAGTCGCGTAATCCTCTATTCCCATAAATAAAATAGAAAACGGTTTTTTCTTCATGTCGACAACTTCGTTGCGAAGATTTGATTTATTCCCGCGGGATAGGGCATCGTACGATTCATCCGCAGCGTTAATGGTTTTATAAAGTTTATACCCGCCAAGCCCCACAACTACTAATAATGCGAGGACGAACAATAACATTATTCTTTTTATAATTTTCCTGCGTTTGCTCTTTTTCTTTTTTCGCACACGCACTCTAACGCGTTCAGCCATTATTCAGTCTCCTTTATGTGATTGACGGCTTTTTCAAGATACGTCAACTCTCCCTCTTTAATATCACTCTTTCCATTTGTCAGTTCTGTCATCCATTCAGAAAAAGCGTTGGTTTCTTTTTCTTCCACGTATGTTTCGAATTCAACATTTTCTGAATAATGGATTTCCTTTAACAGAAATTGTGACTCCCTTAATTCATTTTCAATCTTGCCAAGCCATGTGTAATCTGCAGAAGTATGCATGATTCGCATAAGCTTCCGTTCTACAACACCTATATGATTTAATCCTTCAGACACTGATTTCCCATAAGCGCGAATTAATCCGCCAGCACCAAGCTTAATGCCTCCGAAGTAGCGTGTAACGACGGCGCAAGTATCCTTCAGCCTGCGTTTTTTTAAAACCTCGAGCATCGGCACTCCCGCTGTACCGCTTGGTTCCCCGTCATCATTGGCTTTTTGGATATGATCATTCTCGCCAATAACATAAGCCGAGCAATTATGAGTCGCATTCCAGTGCTGTTTCTTTATTTTCTGTATAAATTCCTGTGCCTCTTGTTCGGTAGAAACACGGCTTAAATGACAGATAAAACGCGATTTTTCTATAACAATCTCGTGTTCTCCTGCTTCTTTCACAGTAAAATAGCTGTGCAGCATGCTAGCTGACCCTCCTGCTAAGCATAAAAGACTGCCTATACAAATTCGTACAGTCTTTAGAATTTTTGTGCGTATTTTGGTATCATAAAGAGTAGATAGTATATAAAAATGTTTTTTTCTAGAATATACGCATTCTTTCATTATAATTCGACATAATTTGCAGATCAATTACATTTATAATAAAAATATATGACAACGCCGTGACGGAGGGAAATTATGAATAAAACAAAGATGGATTCCAAAGTGCTGGATTCTATTTTGATGAAGATGCTGAAAACCGTTGACGGGAGCAAGGACGAGGTTTTTCAAATCGGGGAGCAGTCACGCCAGCAGTATGAACAGCTGGTTGAAGAACTGAAACAAATTAAACAGCAGGTGTATGAAGTGATCGAGCTTGGCGATAAACTTGAAGTGCAAACCCGCCATGCGAGAAACCGTTTATCCGAGGTCAGCCGTAATTTTCATAGATTCAGTGAAGAGGAAATCCGCAATGCTTATGAAAAAGCCCATAAGCTGCAGGTAGAATTGACGATGATCCAGCAGCGTGAGAAGCAATTGCGCGAACGGCGGGACGATTTGGAGCGCAGATTGCTAGGGCTTCAGGAAATCATTGAGCGGTCAGAATCATTAGTAAGCCAAATTACAGTTGTGCTCAACTACTTGAATCAGGATTTGCGCGAAGTTGGACTGCTTCTTGCTGATGCTCAGGCAAAACAGGATTTCGGCTTAAGAATTATTGAGGCGCAGGAAGAAGAGCGAAAAAGAGTCTCAAGAGAAATCCATGACGGACCCGCTCAAATGCTGGCGAATGTTATGATGAGATCGGAATTAATCGAGCGGATTTTCCGTGACCGGGGCGCAGAGGACGGATTCCAAGAAATTAAAAATCTACGCCAAAATGTTCGGAATGCCCTTTACGAAGTGAGAAGGATTATATATGATTTAAGACCGATGGCCCTTGATGACCTAGGCCTGATTCCAACTTTAAGAAAATATCTATATACAACCGAGGAATATAACGGGAAGGTCAAAATACATTTTCAGTGCATTGGAGAAACAGAGGATCAGAGGCTAGCGCCTCAGTTTGAGGTTGCGCTCTTCAGGCTCGCACAGGAAGCTGTGTCTAATGCGCTAAAGCATTCTGAATCTGAAGAAATTACAGTCAAAGTTGAGATCACAAAGGATTTTGTGATTTTAATGATAAAAGATAACGGTAAAGGGTTCGACCTGAAGGAAGCGAAAGAGAAGAAAAACAAATCATTCGGCTTGCTGGGCATGAAAGAAAGAGTAGATTTATTGGAAGGAACGATGACAATAGATTCGAAAATAGGTCTTGGGACATTTATTATGATTAAGGTTCCGTTATCTCTTTGACTATGATTTGTAAAATAGAGCCAAAAGGCATATTGACCGAATGCTAGAGTATATAGAACAATAATACAAGGAGGCGTGGCTTGTGACTAAAGTAAACATTGTTATTATCGACGACCATCAGTTATTTCGTGAAGGTGTTAAACGGATATTGGATTTTGAACCTACCTTTGAAGTGGTAGCCGAAGGTGATGACGGGGACGAAGCGGCTCGTATTGTTGAGCACTATCATCCTGATGTTGTGATCATGGATATCAATATGCCAAACGTAAATGGTGTGGAAGCTACAAAACAGCTTGTAGAGCTGTATCCTGAATCTAAAGTAATTATTCTATCAATTCACGATGACGAAAATTATGTAACACATGCCCTGAAAACAGGTGCAAGAGGTTATCTGCTGAAAGAGATGGATGCTGATACATTAATTGAAGCGGTTAAAGTAGTGGCTGAGGGCGGATCTTACCTCCATCCGAAGGTTACTCACAACCTCGTTAACGAATTCCGCCGCCTTGCAACAAGCGGAGTTTCTGCACACCCTCAACATGAGGTTTACCCTGAAATCCGCAGACCATTACATATTTTAACTAGGCGGGAATGTGAAGTGCTGCAGATGCTTGCAGACGGAAAAAGCAACCGCGGTATTGGTGAATCATTGTTTATCAGTGAGAAAACCGTTAAAAACCATGTCAGCAATATTTTACAAAAAATGAATGTAAACGACCGGACGCAAGCCGTTGTGGTCGCCATTAAAAATGGCTGGGTAGAAATGAGATAGTATAATAGGAGACTTGCCTTTTACTAGGCAGGTCTTTTTTTAGGCTGCCGTTTCCCTTACAATAGAGTTATAAAGCAATAAGGCAGGTATCGAAGCTATGAATATTGCAGTCGTAACAGACAGCACGGCATATATTCCGAAAGAAATGCGTGAACAACATCAGATACATATGATCCCTCTCCAGGTTGTTTTTGGGGAGGAGACTTACCGTGAAGAAATTGAGTTGGGCTGGAAAAGCTTTTACGAAGAAGTGAAAAAACATAATGAGCTCCCGACGACTTCTCAGCCGCCCATCGGCGAGCTGGTTGCGTTGTATGAAGAGCTTGGCAAGTCTTATGATGCGGTTATCAGTATCCATCTTTCCAGCGGGATCAGCGGAACATTCAGCAGTGCAGCAGCGGCTGATTCGATGGTCGACAATATTGATGTGTATCCATTTGACTCAGAGATCAGCTGCTTGGCTCAAGGCTTTTATGCCCTTAAAGCTGCTGAATTAATCAAAAACGGAGCATCATCGCCGGAAGATATTATAAAAGAACTGGAAGAAATGAAAAAAACAGTTCGAGCTTATTTTATGGTAGATGACTTAGCTCATCTTCAGCGCGGCGGGCGATTAAGCAGCGCCCAAGCCTTCATTGGTAGTCTTCTAAAGGTAAAGCCTATCCTTCATTTTGACAATAAGGTAATTGTGCCTTTTGAGAAGATTCGCACACGTAAAAAAGCAATTTCGCGAATTTATGAGCTTTTAGACGAAGATGCGAGTAAGGGGTTGCCTATGCGAGCTGCTGTTATCCACGCTAATCGAGAGGAAGAAGCAGCGAAAATCATTGAAGAGCTTTCTGCAAAATATCCTCATGTTGAATTTTATAACAGCTATTTTGGCGCGGTAATCGGCACTCATTTGGGTGAAGGTGCCTTAGGAATTTGCTGGTGTTTTAAATAATGTAAAATCTCCGTTTTTAGAGCGGAGATTTTTTTATATTCTTATTTTAATAGTTGGACAGAAAATATTCATTCAGGCATACTGTCTCGAAAGGAGGCGGTGCTATGTGAATGTGCCAGTTGAAAAAAACAGTTCCTTTTCAAAAGAATTGCAGCAGACGCTTCGAAGCCGTCATTTGCTCAGGACTGAGCTCTCATTTTCCGATGAGATGATTGAATGGCATATCAAGAATGGATATATCACTGCTGAAAATTCTATATCCATAAATAAACGGAGATATAGATGTAATAGGTGCGGACAAACTGATCAGCGGTATTTTTCTTTTTATCACTCATCTGGAAAGAATAAGCTGTATTGCCGTTCCTGTGTCATGATGGGCAGAGTGAGTGAGGAGGTTCCTTTATATTCATGGGAAGAGGAAAATGAACCAAACTGGCAGTCAATTAAACTGACATGGGACGGCAAGCTTTCAAGCGGACAACAAAAAGCCGCCAATGTTTTAATTGAAGCAATATCAAAAAAAGAAGAGCTCCTCATCTGGGCGGTTTGCGGCGCTGGCAAAACAGAAATGCTGTTTCCTGGTATAGAATCAGCGTTAAATCAAGGACTGCGTGTATGTATTGCAACACCTCGCACCGATGTTGTATTAGAGCTTGTTCCAAGGCTCAAGGCTGCCTTTCAGGGTGCTGACATTTCAGCGCTTTACGGAGGAAGCGATGACAAAGGGCGGCTATCGCCGCTTATGATTTCCACTACGCATCAGCTTTTGCGATATAAAGATGCAATCGATGTTATGATCATTGATGAAGTTGACGCTTTTCCATATCCTGCTGATCAAACCCTTCAATTCGCTGTTCAAAAAGCAAGAAAGAAAAACAGCACCCTCGTTTATTTAAGTGCAACACCTCCTAAAGAATTAAAAAGAAAAGCACTGAACGGACAGTTACATTCAGTTCGCATCCCCGCAAGACACCACCGGAAACCTTTACCCGAACCGCGCTTTGTATGGTGTGGAAACTGGAAGAAGAAATTAAACCGAAATAAAATTCCGCCAGCGGTGAAAAGATGGATAGAGTTTCATATAAAAGAAGGGAGGCCTGTTTTTTTATTCGTTCCTTCCGTTTCTATTCTGGAAAAGGCTGCTGCGTGCTTTAGAGGTGTTCATTGCCGAACCGCATCTGTGCACGCGGAAGACAAGCATAGAAAGGAGAAAGTGCAGCAATTCAGAGATGGTCAGCTCGATTTATTAATCACAACAACAATACTGGAAAGAGGCGTCACAGTCCCCAAGGTGCAAACGGGTGTACTAGGAGCGGAATCGTCTATCTTTACGGAAAGCGCACTTGTTCAAATTGCAGGAAGAACCGGCCGGCATAAAGAATATGCGGACGGCGATGTCATTTACTTTCACTTCGGCAAAACAAAGAGTATGCTCGATGCAAGAAAGCATATAAAAGAAATGAATGAATTGGCAGCAAAAGTTGAATGTACAGACTAGCCATTATTTGAAAACGTGGTACAGTATACTCATATAACCGATGATGAGGAGCTGTAAAAATGCTTGTCAATTCAAAAGAAATCGTAATGAAAGAACTGCTCGACCGATATATGGACCAGCTTCATATGGCCTGTACTTGCCAAGTATGCCAAAACGATGTATTGGCACTTTCTTTAAACAAAGTGAGTCCATCCTACGTTACTGATCTTAAAAAGATCGCATATACGAAAGCTGAGCTGGTAGATAAACAAAAAAACACAGCAATGCTTGTCATTTTGGCTGAATCTGTTGCAGTAGTTTCAGAGAGTCCAAGCGATTTATGTCAAACGAAGCAGGAGGAGGCATTCATAAACTGATCTGTTTATTATGTGATTCGCAATTTTCTCAAGATGTTACATGGAGAGCCCTTTTTTTACTAAAGCCTGATGAAAAGGTTTGTTATTCTTGCAGAAGCAAATTAAAGAAAATCACAGGACATATCTGCCCCCTGTGCGGCAGACCTCAATCTGTTCATGCCGTATGCAGGGATTGCGAGGTGTGGAGAACAAGGATCAGAGACAGTTTGCTATTGCGTCAAAACCGTTCAGTTTACACATATAATGATATGATGAAAGAAGCGCTCTCCCGTTTTAAATTTAGAGGAGATGCAGAAATCATAAATGCATTTAAAAGTGATTTTTCTTCAACCTTTTCTAAGGTTTACCCCGATAAGCATTTTGTTCTTGTACCTATTCCGCTGAGCAAGGAACGGGAAGAAGAGCGCGGTTTTAACCAGGCACAGCTCTTGGCAGAATGTTTAGACCGGCCTTCCCACCATCCCCTCATTCGCCTGAATAATGAGAAACAGTCAAAGAAAAAGAAAACAGAACGCCTGCTATCAGAGCGCATTTTTGATACAAAAAATAATTCAGCAGCAGGTATGAATATCATTTTAATAGACGATCTTTATACAACAGGCGCCACCTTGCACTTCGCAGCCCGCTGCTTATTAGAAAAAGGAAAAGCCGCTTCAGTGTCATCTTTTACCTTGATCAGAAGCTAAATGATTCTGTTTTTATGCCGATATAATCACTAGAAATTGACACAGGCATATTATCTAATAAGGAGAAAAAAAGATGGGAGAACTGGCTAATTGTCCGAAATGCAATGCTTTATTTTTAAAAACAAAGCTGCAAACTGTATGTCAGGCGTGTATTAAGGAAGAAGAAAAATCATTTGAGACTGTCTATAAATTTTTAAGAAAACAGGAAAACCGGCAATCAACTTTGAGCCGGATAACTGAGGAAACAGGTGTGGAAGAAGAGCTGATATTGAAATTCATCAGGCAGAAGCGAATTCAGATCACTCATCTTCCTAATTTGGCATACCCTTGTGAAAGGTGCGGGACATCGATTAGAGAAGGCAAGTTCTGCAAGGCTTGCCAGTCCGATATTAAGGATCAAATGGATCATTTGAACCACGAGGATGCTCTGAAAATCGAGAAAGAAAATAGTAAAAAAGACACATACTATGCCTATAATACCAAAAACAGCTGATTCCCTAAACTAACTGAAAACGCAGTCGATAAAAGGGTTAAGATTGTTTAAAGACTGCAACGGAAAGCGAGAGGAATCCTATGAAAATCAATCAATTTGGAACACAATCCGTTAATCCATATCAAAAAAATTATGATAAGCAAGCGGTGCAAAAAACTGCTGCACAGCCTCAAGATAAAATTGAAATTTCATCACAGGCTAAAGAAATGCAACATGCATCCGACGCAGTCACTGGTTCACGACAGGAAAAAATTGCGCAGCTTAAAGCGCAAATTGAAAATGGGTCATACAAAGTAGACGCAAATCATATCGCGAAAAATATGATTAATTTTTATAAAAAGCAATAAAAAAGGAGAAAGCCCATGTCAGCGAAGGCAATTATTGAACATTTGAAGCGACTTTGCGTTCTGCATGAGCACCTGCTCACGCTGTCTGAAGAAAAGACGGAAGCGCTCAAAGCCGGCAAAACAAAAGAGCTTTCTAACATTTTGACAAAAGAGCAAAAATATATTCAAGCAATCACGCAGACAGAAGATGACCGGATCAAAACAACTTCGGCCTTTCTCGGATATAGCGAAAATAATACTATTTCCGTATGTATCGCCAAAACCTCAGGCAGTGAAAAGGAAGAGCTGGAACAACTATACGAATCTCTTTCTCAAGTTCTCGGACGTCTGAAAAAGGTAAATGAGATGAATAGGCAGCTGACAAGAGACGCGCTGCAATTCATCTCTATTTCGTACGATATGCTGGTTCCTAAGGAAAATAACTTCAATTACAGCAAATCAATTAAAGCTGAGCTGCCGAAAAGCAGCCAAATGAAATTGTTTGATTCAAAAGCTTAGCAGAAAGGAATTCAGAAAATGACATCTACCTTTATGGGGCTTGAAACTGCAAGGCGGGCGTTAAGCGCTCAGCAGGCAGCTTTAAGCACTACTGCAAATAACGTGGCAAATGCCAATACTGATGGTTATACAAGGCAGCGGGTCTCATTGGAGGCAACGGACTATTTCCCTGCTGTATCTAAAAACGCAGAAAAAACAGCGGGACAAATGGGTACGGGCGTTCAAGGAAAATCAGTTGAGAGAATAAGAGATATCTTTCTTGACTACCAATACCGTCTTCAAAACAACAGTGCCGGATACTATGACACGAAGGCCAAAGCGCTGTCCCAAATGGAAGGCGTTTTAAATGAAACGGATGACAGCGGCTTGAACAGTGTGCTCAATTCGTTTTGGAATTCCCTGCAGGAATTATCGAATAATACAAATGAAGAAAGTGCACGTTCTGTTGTTGCTCGAAAAGGACAAGCTGTAGCTGAAACGTTTAATTATATTTCTGAATCACTTACAAATGTCCAATCGAATTTAAAAGCAGAGCTAAATACAACTGTGTTGGATGTCAATTCTCTGCTTTCTCAGTTAAACAGTTTAAATAAGCAAATTGCACAAGTAGAGCCGGTCGGGCTTCTTCCGAATGGCTTATATGACCAGCGAGATTTGCTGATCGATAAATTATCCTCAATGGTTGATATCAAAGTCAGCTACAACAAATCAGGCGGGAATGCACTTGCATCTGCTGAAGGAACTGTATCAATTGAAATCCTTGATAAAAATAAACAGTCGCTAGGAACTGTTTTGGACGGTAAAAATTACGAGGTTTCAGAACTTGCAGCCAACTATGATAATGAAACTGGGTTAGTATCAAGTATTTCAATCGGGGATACAGCTGTGCAGGCGGAGTCCTTTAGCAGCAAGGGATCCCTTTTAGGATTTATAGAGTCTTATGGGTATATAACAGCAGATGGCCAAGAAAAGGGAGTATACCCGGAAATGCTTTCTGATCTTGACAATATGGCGCTTGAATTCGCGAAAGCTTTCAATGAAGTGCACAGAAATGGTGTGACCAAGAGCGGTGAACAAGGCGGAGACTTTTTTGATTTTACTGGCGGTGAAACTGAACCTGCCAAGGGCGCGGCGGGCAAGATCAAAGTGGCTGACAGCATAATAGATTCAAAAGGCGCAAACATTGCTTTCTCACTGACTGGTGCAGCCAACGATAACGCAAATGCTACAAAATTAGCAAATGTTTTAACCGGTAAAATAACCATTAACGGTAAAGAAACTAGTGTTTTAGATTATTATGCGGGTCTGATTGGCGAGCTAGGGATCGAAGCTCAAGAGGCTAATCGACTGGCGTCTAATACAGAAACACAGCTAAATGATGCTGACATAAACCGTCAGCAAATGAGCGCAGTTTCTTTAGACGAAGAAATGACGAATATGATTCAATTTCAACACGCATACAATGCAGCTGCAAGAATGGTGACTTTACAAGATGAATTACTTGATAAAGTGATCAACGGCATGGGTGTTGGAGGAAGGTAGGTAGAGTCACATGAGAGTAACACAAGGCATGATACAGCAAAACTCACTGAGATATATCGGTTCGAGCTACTCGAAGCTGGATAAACTCCAGTCGCAGATTTCTTCAGGGAAAAAAATCTCAAAAGCTTCCGACGATCCTGTAGTAGCAATGAAAAGCTTAAAGTATAATACGCAACTGTCTCAAGTGCAGCAGTACAAAAGCAATGCTTCTCAAGCCTTTACCTGGCTCGAAAACACAGAAACAAACATTACAGAAGGAATTGACATCCTGTCAAAGGTCAGAGAATTAGCGGTTGAAGCTCAAAATGATACAAACGGCGAGTCGGAGCGGCAAGCGATTGGCGTAGAGGTAAAGCAGTTAAAGGAACAGCTTTTAAATATTGCGAATACACAAGTGAACGGCAGATATATCTTTAATGGCACAAATTCAGATAAGCCTCCGGTTACAGATAACGGAGACGGAACTTATACAATTTCTGATACAGCTGATGTCGTAGTCAATATATCAAATAATATGTCATTGAAAGTGAATTCAGATCCAAAGTCAGCTTTTGGAGGCACTTCTGAAAGCGGGCAGAATGTATTTGAAATGCTTGATTCTTTTGAGAAAGCACTAAATTCTGGTTCGCTAGATGGCATGGACAGTGTTTTAGATGATATTGATCATTTTTCTGACGGCATGAGCGCTGAACGATCTGATCTTGGAGCGAGATATAATCGTCTTGAACTGGTTAATACAAGACTGTCAGCGCAAGAAGAAACAGCTACCAAAGTGTTATCAGACAATGAAGATGTAGAACTGGAAGAAGTAATAACTGAATTTATTGCGCAGCAAAGTGTGCACAGGGCTACTCTGGCCGTTAATGCGCAAATTGTTCAGCCTACATTGATTGACTTTTTAAAGTAAGCGGCTCTTAGGAGTTCGCTTTTTTTATAGTTCAGGAGGTAGAGTGATGCAGATTCCCAGATTGATTATGCATAGTGTTCAAGGAAAAATTGGTTTAACAACGACGCCTGCCAGCTTAAAAATGGAGCAGCCTCAAGCTGATCTAGAGATCGAACAGCCGAGTGCGGAAATGGAAATATCGGTGACACCTGGAAAACTCACGATTGACCAGACACAAGCATGGGAAGAATTAGACAGAAAGCATGTTTTCAAGAGAATTGAAGAAGCCGCACAACAAGGGCATGAGGATGTAATGGAGGGAATAGCGCGTACTGCAGAAGAAGGCGACGAGCTTATGAGGATTGAAAATAAGGGGAACCCAATCGCTTCACAAGCAAGGAGGAACTCTGAAATGCACCAAATTCAATTAGGCGAAAATTATGCTCCTTCTCTATCTAGGGTGAAAATACAATATACTCCGTCACAGCTTGATGTTCAGATTACGCCGCGAAAGCCTGTTATTCAGGCTGAGCCGCATAAGCCAATTGTTGAATATACGCCAGGAAATGTTAAGGTTGACATGCTCCAATACCCTGATTTAAATATAGATGTAGAATACCCGAAAGAATCACCCGAAAAGTAAAAAGAAAAGGATCGTGAACAATGATCATTCATACGAAGTACCATGGCCAAATGAACATAAAAGAAGAACAAATCATTCTTTTTGAAAGCGGGATTCCAGGCTTTTTAGAAGAAAAACAATTTGTCATACTTCCGCTTTCAGAAGACTCTCCATTCGTGGCACTGCAGTCCGTCACTTCAGAAAATCTTGCGTTTATCGTCGTAAGTCCGTTTATCTTTTTTAAGAATTATGAATTTGATCTTGATGAATCAACTGCTGAACTTTTGGATATCGATAATATTCAAGACGTAGAAGTCATGACAATATTGACTATGGCAGAGCCATTTGAAAAGTCTACTGCGAATTTATTGGCTCCCATTATTGTGAATCGCAAGAACATGATGGCTAAGCAAGTCGTTTTACACGACTCCTCATATACGACAAAGCATCCGATTGGAGGAGAATCATGCTAGTTTTATCGCGGAAAATAAGCGAAGCGATTCAAATAGGTGCTGATATTGAAGTAAAAGTGATTGCGGTTGAGGGGGATCAAGTGAAGCTTGGAATTGACGCCCCAAAGCATATTGATATTCACAGGAAAGAAATTTATTTGACCATTCAGGAAGAAAATAACCGTGCAGCAGCGTTATCCAGCGATGTGATCTCCGCATTATCCTCACAAAAAAAGTGAGGATTTTTTTATTTTTGTATTAACAAAATCAGAGACAATCCGATATTAATGATGTAGCCGGGAGAGGGCAAAAATGGCTCCGCCGATTACAAAATTGAGGCACAAGGACGTGCCTAAACAACATATTCAGGGAGGAAATAAAAATGAGAATTAACCACAATATTGCAGCGCTTAACACACTGAACCGTTTGTCTTCAAACAACGGTGCAGCACAAAAGAATATGGAGAAACTTTCTTCAGGTCTTCGTATCAACCGTGCGGGAGATGACGCAGCAGGTCTTGCGATCTCTGAAAAAATGAGAGGACAAATCAGAGGTCTTGATATGGCTTCTAAAAACTCTCAAGACGGAATCTCTCTTATCCAAACAGCTGAGGGTGCATTGACTGAAACTCATGCCATCCTTCAACGTATGCGTGAACTTACTGTTCAAGCTGGTAACACAGGTACACAGCAACCTGAAGATTTAACTGCAATTAAAGATGAAATGGATGCTTTAACTGAAGAGATCGATGGTATCTCTCAACGTACTGAATTTAACGGAAAAAAACTTTTAGACGGTAGTGTAACAGCAGGATTTACATTCCAAATTGGTGCAAATGCTACCCAAAATATTAATGTTACAATTGGCAACATGGATGCAACAACTTTAGGAGTAAAAGGGATCGATGTTTCATCAGCTACTTTTAGTTTTGACACTGAGATCGCGAAAATCGATACTGCAATTACTAGCGTTTCAAGCCAACGTTCAAAACTTGGTGCGGTACAAAACCGCTTAGAGCACACAATTAACAACCTTAGTGCTTCTTCTGAAAATTTAACAGCTGCTGAGTCTCGTATCCGTGACGTTGACATGGCGAAAGAAATGAGCGAGTTCACAAAGAACAACATTCTTTCTCAAGCTTCTCAAGCAATGCTTGCTCAAGCGAACCAACAGCCGCAAAACGTGCTTCAATTGTTACGTTAATTTTAGAGAGGACCTTGGCGTTGCCAAGGTCTTTTATTTATATTTCTAACTCCGAATCATTCCACTTGCTGTTATTAAATCATGATATAATAACCGGATTCTCCACTTACTTTTTATAAACGTATTTCCAAACTAAGAAATCTAAAACGGATGAGATTTTTTCCAAAAATATGTGTAATCTTATCTCGATTTAGTCGATATAAACGATAGATTGGGGCATAGGGGATGATCAATTGAACATTGAAAGGCTCACTACGTTACAACCTGTTTGGGATCGTTATGATACTCAAATACATAATCAGAAGGATCATGAGAGTGAGGTTCCTGTTCATCAAGTTTCATATACCGACCTTGCTGAAATGGTAGAGGGAATGAACAAGTTTTTGGAACCTTCGCAAGTTCATCTGAAGTTTGAGCTCCATGAGAAGTTAAATGAATACTATGTAAAAGTAATAGAGGACTCTACAAATGAAGTGATCCGTGAAATTCCGCCAAGGCGGTGGCTAGATTTTTATGCAGCTATGACTGAATTTCTTGGGTTATTTGTAGATGAAAAAAAGTAGATTAGGAGTGGTTTGAAATGGTCACGAGAATAACAGGTCTGGCGTCAGGAATGGATATAGATGATATTGTATCAAAGCTGATGCAGACAGAAAGAGCACCGCTTAATAAGCTAACACAAAAAAAGCAGACTCTTGAATGGCAGCGTGATAGCTATCGTGAAGTAAACTCGAAAATAAAAGAATTCCAAGATTATATGTCTAATAATAAGCTGACATATCCGAGTACGTTTCAGAGTAAAACCGTATCAAGCTCAAACGAATCTGTGTTAACTGCTACAGGAACTGCAAGTGCAGCAAACTCTTCATCTACTATTGAAGTAGCAAGTTTGGCAACTGCTGCGACATATAAGGCAAACAATTATACAGGATACACACAGGGCGATTATAATTTGGCATTTAACGTTGTTGCGCCTGGTGAGACAGCCGCAAAAACAGTGAACATTAGTGTGACGAGCGCTGATACGATTGATAATGTGATTTCTAAACTTAACAGCTCAGATCTAGGAGTATCAGCTTTTAAAGATAAAATTTGGAATGGTACAGAGTATGTGGAAACCATTGCGTTTTCTTCTAAAGCAACAGGTGCAGGAGGCAGTATACAAGCAGCAGACTCTGCTACAGCAGATTTTATGTCTGGCCAGCTAGGTTTTTCTTTGGACACTGATAATAAGATTACTGCTTACAAAGAAGGAACGAATGCAAAAGTCACCATCAACGGCTTTGAAATGGAGAAGCTGTCAAACAACTTCACAGTGAATGGCGTTACTTATTCGATCAAAAATACAACTGCAGCCACAGGCCCTGTTACCACATCTGTATCTACTGATGTTGACGGGATTTACAACCAAATTAAAGAGTTTGTGAATAAATACAATGAACTGGTAGACAGCCTGAATGAAAAGTTGAAAGAAGAAAAATACAGAGACTATGCGCCGCTGACGAGTGAACAAAAAGAAGCCATGTCCGATAAAGAGATAGAACTCTGGGAAGAGAAGGCAAAAAGCGGTTTGCTGAAAAATGATACCAGCATAAGCACTGGTACGAATCAAATGCGGACTGATTTTTATTCTCAAGTTAGTGCGGATGGAAAAACCTATCAATTAACTGAATTTGGCATCACAACGTCTGGTGCTTACCAAATGCGAGGACATCTAGAAATTAATGAAGACAAACTGAAAGCTAAAATACAAGAAGATCCGCAAAGTGTTGCCGCCTTATTTACAAGCGGGTCGAACAGCAGTGCTTATAGTGATAAAGGGATTATGAAACGTATCGGTGACACACTGAAAAGTACGGTGAAAAGCATTGAAGCAAAAGCCGGTAACTCGACAATGGGAACCAATGACTACTCAATCGGTAAAAATTTAAACACGATCAGCACTGATATCACCAAAATGCAGGACCGGTTGACCACAATAGAAAACCGCTATTATACAAAATTCAGTGCAATGGATTCTGCGATTCAAAAAATGAACGAACAATCGTCCTATTTATCACAGCTTCTAGCACAATAAATGTAATTTGGAGGATGACACATGGCGATCCAAAATCCTTATACAGCCTATCAGCAAAATTCAGTGAATACGGCTACACCCGGTGAGCTGACGCTTATGCTGTATAATGGCTGTTTGAAATTTATAAGACTTGCCGCTCAGGCCATTGAGAATGATGATATGGAACGTAAAAATGAAAATCTGATTAAAGCGCAAAATATTATTCAGGAATTAAATTTTACACTTAACCGTAACATAGAGCTTTCCGCTTCTATGGGTGCGATGTACGATTATATGTATCGCAGATTGGTACAGGCAAATATCAAAAATGATACGGGCATGCTGGCTGAGGTTGAAGGTTATGTAACAGATTTTCGCGATGCTTGGAAACAAGCCATTCAAAGTGAGCGGAAGGACCGGCACGGATCAGGCGGGATCGCATGAATAATATAGATCAACTATACACTGAGACGAAGAGTATGCTGTCACACATACAAAATACGCCGGAAAGCGATGAACTTTTAAAGCAAATTGAAGACTTTGTGGCTACACGGTCTGAACGGATTCAGGAGATATCTCTGCCGCTTTCAGAAGAAGAGCGAAAGCAGATGAAACTTATTTTGACATGGGATCAGCTGATTGTGAAGGAAATGGAAAGACTGAAGCAGTCAATCGCAACAGAACTTCAGCAGATGAAAAGAAAACGTGTGATGCATACGACGTATTTAAACCCTTATAACAACATTACGATTGACGGCACATATTATGACAAGCGTAAATAGGTGAGTGCCTTGAAGAGCATTGAAGATTATACGCTTTTATCAGCTTATTATCATCTTCTTTTTACCATCGAAGAGGGGTTGTGTTATTTGATAGAGGCTGAAGAGAATTTATCAAAAACAGAAGGGGATCGGATCTACCAAGATCTGATCCAAGCCTTTTTTTATTTGGATTCAACACATTCAACACTTCTCTTCATTATGGATTCGCGGTGTGCTGAAATTTGTGTGAAAGCATTTGACCAAATTTTTGCGGAGTTTGATCAATTGGTCTCTTACTCTTTTCCCTCTCATGAGTTCTGTGAGTATTTAAAGGAACATTTTCTGATTCATTATAGAAAATGGATGCTGTCTATTCATCAATGTATGGAACCCTTTTTAATCAATTAGGCGTGTGTGAGGTATTTGTTTCGTTCAATCAGCATATACATATACCTCCGAACCGCCAATAACAGAGCAAATACAAACAAAATTCGACAAAGTTCACTGAATTTTCACAAAAGATTTATGTTTCAGCAGGAATTGTAAAGGGTAAAAGAGAAATAGATACATATCCTTAATAAAAGGGAGGCGTTCTTTGATGAACTATAACATCAGAGGAGAAAATATTGAAGTGACACCCGCGTTAAAGGATCATGTCGAGAGGAAGATCGGCAAGCTGGAGCGCTATTTTGACCATAGCGTGGATGCTGATGTGAACGTCAACTTGAAGTTTTACAATGACAAGGAGTCTAAGGTTGAGGTTACGATTCCGATGACAGATCTGGCGCTTCGGTCCGAGGTGCATAACGAGGATATGTACAACGCAATTGATCTCGCAACAAACAAACTGGAACGTCAAATCCGTAAGCATAAAACGAAAGTAAACCGTAAATTCCGTGAGCAGGGCTCTCCAAAATATTTATTGGCAAACGGTCTTGGCTCTGATACAGATATTGCGGTTCAGGATGACATAGAAGAGGAGGAGAGCTTGGACATCGTCCGTCAGAAACGCTTTAATTTAAAGCCGATGGATAGTGAAGAAGCGATCTTGCAAATGAATATGCTCGGCCATAATTTCTTTGTTTTCACAAATGCGGAAACAAACCTTACAAATGTCGTGTACCGCAGAAATGACGGGAAGTATGGCTTAATTGAACCGACTGAATAATGAAGAGAAGCCTTCCGTGATGTCCGCGGAAGGTTTTTGTTTTTCTTATTTGCAAATTCTTTGGAAATAACAAAAGGTATGATATGATAATGAGAGGTATACATGGACTAGTAAATTATTTATACATGCCTCTAAAATAGGCATGTGATGATAGAGGAGCGTTATAAATGCTTGGAATTTTAAATAAAATGTTTGATCCAACAAAACGTACGCTGAATAGATACGAAAAAATAGCTAACGATATTGATGCGATTCGCGGAGACTATGAAAATCTCTCTGACGACGCATTGAAACATAAAACAATTGAATTTAAAGAGCGTCTTGAAAAAGGGGCGACAACGGATGATCTTCTTGTTGAAGCTTTCGCTGTTGTTCGAGAAGCTTCACGCCGCGTAACAGGCATGTTTCCGTTTAAAGTCCAGCTCATGGGGGGCGTGGCGCTTCATGACGGAAATATAGCGGAAATGAAAACGGGGGAAGGGAAAACATTAACGTCTACCCTGCCTGTTTATTTAAATGCGTTAACCGGTAAAGGCGTACACGTCGTGACTGTCAACGAATACTTGGCAAGCCGTGACGCTGAGCAAATGGGGAAAATTTTCGAGTTTCTCGGTTTGACTGTCGGTTTGAATTTAAACTCAATGTCAAAAGACGAAAAACGGGAAGCTTATGCCGCTGATATTACTTACTCCACAAACAACGAGCTTGGCTTCGACTATTTGCGTGACAATATGGTTCTTTATAAAGAGCAGATGGTTCAGCGCCCGCTTCATTTTGCGGTAATAGATGAAGTTGACTCTATTTTAATTGATGAAGCAAGAACACCGCTTATCATTTCTGGACAAGCTGCAAAATCCACTAAGCTGTACGTACAGGCAAATGCTTTTGTCCGCACGTTAAAAGCGGAGAAGGATTACACGTACGATATCAAAACAAAAGCTGTACAGCTTACTGAAGAAGGAATGACGAAGGCGGAAAAAGCGTTCGGCATCGATAACCTCTTTGATGTGAAGCATGTCGCGCTCAACCACCATATCAACCAGGCCTTAAAAGCTCACGTTGCGATGCAAAAGGACGTTGACTATGTAGTGGAAGACGGACAGGTTGTTATTGTTGATTCCTTCACGGGACGTTTGATGAAAGGCCGCCGCTACAGTGAGGGGCTTCACCAAGCGATTGAAGCGAAGGAAGGGCTTGAGATTCAAAACGAAAGCATGACCTTGGCGACGATTACGTTCCAAAATTACTTCCGGATGTACGAAAAACTTGCCGGTATGACGGGTACAGCTAAGACAGAGGAAGAAGAATTCCGCAACATCTACAATATGCAGGTTGTCACGATCCCTACCAACAGGCCTGTTGTCCGTGATGACCGACCGGATTTAATTTACCGCACGATGGAAGGAAAGTTTAAGGCAGTTGCGGAGGATGTCGCACAGCGTTACATGACGGGACAGCCTGTTCTCGTCGGTACGGTTGCCGTTGAAACATCTGAATTGATTTCTAAGCTGCTTAAAAACAAAGGAATTCCGCATCAAGTGTTAAATGCCAAAAACCATGAACGTGAAGCGCAGATCATTGAAGAGGCCGGCCAAAAAGGCGCAGTTACGATTGCGACTAACATGGCGGGGCGCGGAACGGACATTAAGCTTGGCGAAGGTGTAAAAGAGCTTGGCGGGCTCGCTGTAGTCGGAACAGAACGACATGAATCACGCCGGATTGACAATCAGCTTCGAGGTCGTTCCGGACGTCAGGGAGACCCGGGGATTACTCAATTTTATCTTTCTATGGAAGATGAATTGATGCGCAGATTCGGAGCTGAGCGGACAATGGCGATGCTGGACCGCTTCGGCATGGACGACTCTACTCCAATCCAAAGCAAAATGGTATCTCGCGCGGTTGAATCGTCTCAAAAACGCGTCGAAGGCAATAACTTCGATTCACGTAAACAGCTTCTGCAATATGATGATGTTCTCCGCCAGCAGCGTGAGGTCATTTATAAGCAGCGCTTTGAAGTCATTGACTCTGAAAACCTGCGTGAAATCGTTGAAAATATGATCAAGTCTTCTCTCGAACGCGCAATTGCAGCCTATACGCCAAGAGAAGAGCTTCCTGAGGAGTGGAAGCTTGACGGTCTAGTTGATCTTATCAACACAACTTATCTTGATGAAGGTGCGCTTGAGAAGAGCGATATCTTCGGCAAAGAACCGGATGAAATGCTTGAGCTCATTATGGATCGCATCATCACAAAATATAATGAGAAGGAAGAGCAATTCGGCAAAGAGCAAATGCGCGAATTCGAAAAAGTTATCGTTCTTCGTGCCGTTGATTCTAAATGGATGGATCATATTGATGCGATGGATCAGCTCCGCCAAGGGATTCACCTTCGTGCTTACGCGCAGACGAACCCGCTTCGTGAGTATCAAATGGAAGGTTTTGCGATGTTTGAGCATATGATTGAATCAATTGAGGACGAAGTCGCAAAATTTGTGATGAAAGCTGAGATTGAAAACAATCTGGAGCGTGAAGAGGTTGTACAAGGCCAAACAACAGCTCATCAGCCGCAAGAAGGCGACGATAACAAAAAAGCAAAGAAAGCACCGGTTCGCAAAGTGGTTGATATCGGACGAAATGCCCCATGCCACTGCGGAAGCGGGAAAAAATATAAAAATTGCTGCGGCCGTACTGAATAGTTCGCCCCGGCAAGTTTACCGACCGCGGCGCCTGCAGGCGCCTGCGGATCTTTTAATGAGGTGAATGAAATGGAATTATCAGAAATTAGAGCAGAGCTCGAAAATATGGCTTCTCGTTTAGCGGACTTTAGGGGGTCTCTTTGACCTCGAATCAAAGGAGGCCCGCATTGCTGAGCTAGATGAACAAATGGCTGATCCGGAATTCTGGAATGATCAGCAAAAAGCTCAAACGGTTATAAATGAAGCAAACGGTTTAAAGGATTATGTCAATTCGTATAAAAAATTGAATGAATCCCACGAAGAATTACAAATGACTCATGATCTTTTGAAAGAAGAGCCGGACACTGATCTCCAGCTTGAGCTTGAAAAAGAACTAAAATCATTAACAAAAGAGTTCAATGAGTTTGAGCTTCAGCTTCTTCTCAGCGAGCCGTATGATAAAAATAACGCGATTTTAGAACTGCACCCTGGTGCTGGCGGTACAGAGTCACAGGACTGGGGCTCTATGCTTCTTAGAATGTATACAAGATGGGGAGAGCGCCGCGGCTTTAAAGTAGAAACTCTCGATTACCTTCCAGGTGACGAGGCGGGAATCAAATCAGTGACATTGCTCATCAAAGGACACAACGCTTACGGGTATCTCAAAGCAGAGAAAGGTGTTCATCGTCTTGTGCGGATCTCACCATTTGATTCATCAGGCCGCCGCCACACATCTTTCGTTTCATGTGAAGTCATGCCTGAATTTAACGATGAAATTGATATTGATATTCGTACGGAGGATATTAAAGTTGACACGTACCGTGCAAGCGGTGCGGGCGGACAGCACGTCAATACGACGGATTCAGCCGTTCGGATTACTCACTTGCCGACGAATGTAGTTGTGACATGCCAAACGGAGCGCTCACAAATTAAAAACCGTGAAAGAGCCATGAAAATGCTGAAGGCCAAGCTGTATCAGCGCAGAATTGAAGAGCAGCAGGCAGAGCTGGATGAAATTCGCGGTGAACAAAAAGAAATCGGCTGGGGCAGCCAAATCCGTTCTTATGTATTCCATCCGTATTCCATGGTAAAAGATCATCGGACCAATACAGAAATGGGGAACGTTCAAGCTGTAATGGATGGTGACATTGATACGTTTATTGATGCCTACCTGCGTTCTAAGCTTTCATAAGCTGAAAAACACACCTGATGCAACGGGTGTGTTTTTTTAATTCCTTATATCCTTGATTTCACTGCTGCTTTAGCATATTACCACTGTATTTGGGTGTTATTTACATCTAATCAGGGAAGGATTAAAATGCTATCGGAGAGCATTGGAAGAAACGGAGGATATATGATGGACGTACGGAATAAAACATTGTGGATTTTGCGGGATTATGTATACATATTGATAGGAGCAGCGATTACGGCCGTGTCCTTTAATGTATTTTTGCTTCCGAACAAGATTGCCGCCGGCGGTGTCAGCGGGATCAGTACGATTTTACAATCATATGGTTTTGAAGCAGCGTATGTACAGTGGATTATTAATATCCCTTTATTTATTGCTGGCGTCATTTTGCTCGGTGGGAAATTTGGGCTAAAGACGCTTGCAGGTTCTGTGTTTTTGCCGCTAGTAGTGTTTCTGACAAGGGATATTCAGCCTGCCACTCATCATGAACTCCTGGCGGCGATTTTTGGCGGTGTCGGGATAGGTATCGGAATTGGTATTGTGTACTTAGGGAAAGGGTCGACGGGAGGAACAGCCTTGGCTGCACAGATCATTCATAAGTACTCCGGTCTGTCATTGGGGAAGTGTCTCGCCATCATTGACGGAATGATCGTTGTTACGGCTATGATTGTATTTAATATTGAGCAAGGCTTATATGCCATGCTTGGCGTCTATGTGTCCAGCAAAACCATTGATGTTGTGCAAGTCGGCTTTAATCGTTCAAAAATGGCGCTCATCATTACAAAGCAGGAGCAGGCTGTCAAGGAGGCTGTCTTACAGAAGATTGACAGAGGGGTGACAAAAATTTCTGCAGTCGGCGGATATACTGACGATGACCGTCCGATTTTAATGTGCGTGGTTGGGCAAACTGAATTCACCAAATTGAAACAAATCGTCAAACAGATTGATGAGTCAGCTTTTGTAATTGTAGCAGACGCGAGCGAGGTGCTGGGCGAGGGTTTCAAGCGAGCTTAAACGAGGTTATAATATGGAAGAGATCGTAAAGGAGTTGTGCTTCTCAACATGAAATCAAAGTTATTGATACTAATGGTTGGATTTGCGCTTTCTGTTCTGTTGGCTGCCTGCGGATCAAACGATGCAAAAGAAGAGAAGGCAGACACCGGCAGCAAGACGGAAGCCACTGCATCTGAAGGGGAAGAATTATATCAGCAAAGCTGCGTAGGCTGCCACGGCAAGGATTTAGAAGGTGTGTCAGGGCCTAATCTCCAAGAGGTCGGAGGCAAATACGATGAACACAAAATTGAAAGCATTATTAAAAACGGCCGCGGCAATATGCCAAAGGGGCTTGTAGAGGATAACGAAGCCGCTGTTATTGCCAAATGGCTGTCAGAAAAAAAGTAAGATAAAAACATCCTTGCCGAGTGCCGGCAAGGATGTTTTTATGCCTTGACAATATGAATGAAAAGAAACTGTAATAGTATTATGTCTAAATTTGACGTATAATGAAGTGTATTGAAAAAGGGAACTTTCAGATTTTTCATCTTTTTACAAATGAATGGGTCATAAATTGTCGAATGCATTCGAAGAGTATGACCGTGTGATAGATAAAATGATATAAAAAGATTAGGTGATTTCATGATAGAGATGAAGGAAGTATATAAAGCCTATCCGAACGGCGTAAAAGCGCTCAATGGGATTTCTGTTACCATTCATCCCGGCGAGTTTGTGTATGTTGTTGGTCCGAGCGGAGCAGGTAAATCTACTTTTATTAAAATGATTTACAGAGAAGAAAAACCGACAAAAGGACAAATTTTAATCAATCATAAAGATCTCGCGACAATTAAAGAAAAAGAGATTCCTTTCGTGCGCCGAAAAATAGGCGTTGTCTTTCAGGATTTCAAGCTTCTTCCGAAACTTACTGTTTTTGAAAATGTGGCATTTGCCCTTGAAGTGATTGGAGAACAGCCGTCTGTCATTAAGAAACGGGTGCTTGAAGTGCTTGATCTCGTGCAGCTGAAGCATAAAGCGCGACAATTTCCTGACCAACTTTCAGGCGGGGAGCAGCAGCGTGTATCTATTGCAAGATCAATTGTGAACAACCCTGATGTTGTCATTGCTGATGAACCGACAGGAAACCTTGATCCGGATACGTCTTGGGAAGTCATGAAGACGCTGGAGGAAATTAACAACCGCGGGACAACAGTCGTGATGGCGACACATAATAAAGAAATCGTAAACACCATGAAGAAACGTGTCATTGCAATCGAAGATGGTATCATTGTGCGTGATGAGTCAAGAGGGGAGTATGGTTCATATGATTAAAATTCTCGGGCGCCACTTGCGTGAGAGTTTTAAATCTCTCGGGAGAAACACATGGATGACATTTGCATCCATTAGTGCTGTAACCGTTACGCTGATTTTAGTCGGCGTGTTTTTAGTGATTATGCTGAATTTGAATAACATGGCCACGAATGCAGAAAAACAAGTCGAAATCAAAGTACTGGTTGATCTGACTGCAGATCAGAAGGCACAGGACAAGCTTCAGAACGATATTAAGGAACTGAAGGGCATTCAGAGTGTCACTTTTTCATCTAAAGAAAAAGAGCTTGACCAGCTGGTTGACAGTTTTGGTGACAGCGGAAAATCCCTGACAATGAAGGATCAGGAAAACCCGCTTAATGATGCGTTTGTCGTCAAAACGACAGATCCGCATGATACGCCGAACGTGGCGAAAAAGATCGAAAAAATGGATCATGTTTATAAAGTCACTTATGGAAAAGAAGAGGTCAGCCGTTTGTTTAAAGTGGTCGGCGTTTCCCGCAACATCGGAATCGCGTTAATTATCGGCCTGGTATTTACGGCGATGTTCTTAATTTCCAACACCATTAAAATTACAATTTTCGCAAGAAGAAAAGAAATTGAAATCATGAAGCTTGTCGGTGCGACAAACTGGTTTATCCGCTGGCCGTTTTTCCTTGAAGGATTGCTGCTAGGCGTATTCGGTTCTGTGATTCCGATTGCACTGGTGCTGAGCACTTACCAATACGTCATCGGATGGGTCGTTCCAAAGGTTCAAGGATCATTTGTCTCTCTTCTTCCTTATAATCCATTTGTATTCCAAGTTTCGCTAGTGCTGATTGCAATCGGCGCAGTAATTGGAGTATGGGGAAGTCTGACTTCCATCCGCAAGTTTTTGCGAGTATAAAGTGAAAAAGCCGTTCCGTTTTCGGGACGGCTTTTCATTTGCCTTCTTTTTCTTCTATGATTACATGAAATCTCCATCCTTTACATATACTATCTCTAGGTTTTGGTAAAGACAGTCTGGCATACAGGAGGAGTAAAGGATGAATCAAAAAATAATGGCTGTGATAGCAGCAGGGAGCATGCTGTTCGGAGGCGCCGGTGTATATGCGGGAATCAACCTGCTTGAGATGGATAAGCCCCAGACTGCAGCAGTTCCCGCGACGGCACAAGCTGACTCTGAACGGGATAAAGCTATGGACAAAATCGAAAAAGCGTATGAGTTAATTTCGAATGAGTACGTAGAAAAAGTAGATAGAGAAAAGCTGCTCGAGGGAGCCATCCAGGGAATGCTGTCTACGCTAAATGATCCTTATTCTGTTTACATGGACAAGCAGACAGCTAAGCAATTTTCTGATTCTCTTGATTCCTCATTTGAAGGCATCGGGGCTGAGGTTGGCATGGAAAACGGCAAAATTATTATTGTTTCCCCATTCAAGAAATCGCCAGCGGAAAAAGCCGGGTTGAAGCCTAATGATGAAATTATCAGCATCAATGGAGAATCGATGGCCGGCAAGGATTTAAACCACGCTGTGTTAAAAATAAGAGGAAAAAAAGGGTCCAGCGTTTCAATGAAGATTCAGCGGCCTGGAACGAAGAAGCAGCTGTCATTCCGGATCAAGAGAGCTGAGATTCCGCTCGAAACGGTTTTTGCATCAGAGAAAAAAGTACAGGGGCATTCTGTCGGATATATCGCCATCTCTACTTTTTCTGAGCACACCGCAGAGGATTTTGCAAAAGCGCTGAGGGAGCTTGAGAAAAAAGAAATAGAAGGACTTGTCATTGATGTACGCGGCAACCCGGGCGGATATCTTCAAAGTGTGGAAGAAATTCTTAAGCATTTCGTTACAAAGGACCAGCCGTATATTCAGATTGCTGAACGCAATGGGGATAAAAAACGTTATTTTTCAACATTGACCCATAAAAAAGCGTACCCTGTCAATGTGATTACGGATAAAGGAAGTGCCTCTGCATCAGAAATTCTTGCCGGCGCATTAAAGGAAGCTGGCCATTATGATGTTGTAGGCGATACGTCTTTTGGAAAGGGAACGGTTCAACAGGCTGTGCCAATGGGGGATGGCAGCAACATCAAATTAACGCTTTACAAGTGGCTGACGCCAAATGGAAACTGGATTCATAAGAAAGGAATTGAACCGACCATTGCGATTAAGCAGCCCGATTATTTTTCCGCCGGGCCTTTACAGCTGAAAGAGCCGCTTAAAGTGGACATGAACAATGAAGACGTCAAGCATGCGCAGGTATTGTTAAAAGGTCTCAGCTTTGATCCGGGACGTGAGGATGGCTATTTCAGCAAAGACATGAAAAAAGCGGTTATGGCTTTTCAGGATCAAAACAAGCTGAATAAAACCGGTGTGATCGACACTCGCACTGCAGAGACATTAAATCAGCAGATAGAAAAGAAAAAATCAGATGAAAAAAATGATTTGCAGCTTCAAACAGCATTGAAATCATTATTTGTCAATTAAAGGAGATGGTATCCCATCTCCTGTTTCTTTGTGCTTAAAGAGATTATGGATCATAAGTCACATAAAAAATGAGTTTTTGACAAGAAATTAAAAAAATTTTCACAAATAAACATTTATAAAGGACTGTTATTACCCGATATCAATATATGAGAGAGACTTTCTAACGAGTTAATATGCATTTAAAATGAAACTTTTGCAAGTTGCCTAGTCTTTGTTTACTTCATACAATATAAGAAGGTTCTAAAAAGAACAGTAATCAGGTTAATGGCAGCTGAACGACAGGTATTTAAAGAGTAACGTTAGCGAGAATGCTTGTTAGCACTCCAGTACTGCTGCTTATACTGGCCCGTGCTTATCTGTATAAAGAAAATGGGGGTTCACAATTGAAGAGGGCAAGTATTGTGCGTGAAAAAAAATATTATGAATTAGTGGAACAATTAAAAGACAGAACACAAGACGTAACATTTTCAGCTACAAAAGCACTAAGTCTTCTTATGCTGTTCAGCAGATATTTGGTCAATTACACCAATGTCGAATCAGTAAATGACATTAATGAGGAATGCGCCAAACATTATTTTAACTACTTAATGAAAAACCATAAGCGATTAGGAATTAATCTGACAGATATAAAAAGGTCGATGCATCTAATCAGCGGGTTATTGGATGTGGATGTAAACCACTATTTAAAGGATTTTTCACTATCGAATGTCACGCTGTGGATGACGCAAGAGAGATAAACTCTCCTGAGGATATCCAAGCCATTTAATATTTGATAGAATATGAGTAACATGTTTGGCTTGAGGCGGTGAGAGATAGTGTCTGTTCAATGGGGAATTGAACTGTTAAAAAGCGCGGGCTTGTTCTTCTTACACCCGCTTTTCTGGTTTTTTATCATCATAACCTTGGCTTTCGGCTATGTAAGAATCAAACGGGAACGAAAAACCTTTCATACAAGAATAGCAGATATTTATGATGATCTGAAATTTACATATACAAAGGGACTGATTCCAGGTCTTCTTTTGTCAGTTATTTTAGGTGGACTCGGAATATCGATTCCTCTCGGTTTACTTGCGATTATTGCCGTTATCACTGCAGCGGCAGCGTTCACTCTTCGCGCAAACTGGATGTCTGCTGCATATATCGTCAGTGTGAGTATGCTGATAGGTTTTGGACTGCAAATATATCAGGCGGAGCCCTTTCTGGAGAGATTTCCGCAAGGATTTGCAGTTGTTTGGCCGGCTGTGGCTGTGTTTCTAGGTTTGCTGATTATCACTGAAGGAGCGGTTGCTTATCGTTCTGCGCATGTGAGAACATCACCGGCACTTGTCGTAAGCAGCCGCGGTTTGCCGATCGGACAGCAGCTGGCAAACCGGGTTTGGCTTTTGCCGCTGTTCCTTCTCGTGCCCGGTAATGGTTTAGAATCGCACCTTAGCTGGTGGCCCGTGTTTACGGTTCCCGGCGGCTCATTCCATTTTCTATGGATTCCTTACTTTGTCGGATTTGGACAAAGGGTACAGGGATCGCTGCCTGAAACGAGTATAAGGATCACAGCGAAACGCGTTTGTATTCTCGGTCTTGCCGTCGCAGTTCTCGGTGCAGCGAGCTTACTGTGGACGCCGCTTGCGGGTGCAGCGGTCTGTACCGCTTTGTTAGGGCGTATTTTTCTGTCCATAAAGCAAAGAGTGAATGATAACGCGGCTCCGTTTTATTTCTCGAAAAGAGATCAGGGCTTAATGGTGCTTGGGATTATCCCCAATACGCCGGCTGAGGATCTGGAATTGAAAATCGGGGAAATCATAACGAAAGTCAATGGCATACCGGTTAAGAACGTTTCTGATTTCTATGAAGCGCTTCAGCATAACCGTGCATATGTAAAGCTTGAAATTATCGGTTTGAATGGAGAAATTCGTTTTGACCAGCGAGCTTCTTATGAAGGAGAACATCATGAATTGGGCATCCTCTTCGTAAAGGATGACCGTGAAGACGAAGCAGTCGCTTCGGGATCATAAAAGGCAGCCCGGCACCGCAGGATGATGCGATGCCGGGCTGTTTTGTGTTACGCTGAGTTTTTTTCTATCCGTGCCGTTTCATCAGATTTGATGCCCAATGAAACAAAAACGCCGATGATGGATACAGCAAAGAGAATCATAAATAGGGTGTGATATCCCGAAATCAGGCCAATTAAGGCTGATGAAATGATGCTTCCGAAATAACGGAAGGTCGAGAAAATCCCGGATGCCACTCCTGACATTCCGGGGTCTACTGTGGCAAGGGATGAAACCTGCATGCTGGTCAGACCGACTCCGGAAGCGAGCCCGCCAAGGATAAGAGAGAGCATGAGGAACAAGACAGAATGCGAGCTGCTTAACAGCAAAAATAATAGATTCGCACCAGCCATCATGGCAAATGAAAGAAAAATGATTTTTTTGGCTCCCCATTTGTGATGGAGCTGCGCGCCCACCCAGTTGCTGGCTGACATGAAGATCGAAAATACAGAAAGCGCCATCCCGCTGTTAGACGTATTAAGCCCAAATTGGTTTGTCATAAATAACGGCATAATCAATAAGACGGCATACATCATCAAATTGCTTAACAAGACTGATAGATTCGCATTTGTAAAGGTTGAGCTTTTAAACAGTGCAAAGTCAATGATGGGGTGCTGGGTACGTTTTTCTCTTCTGAAAAAAAGCGGAACAAAAAGAAGTATCAATACACTGTATACCGCATATCCCCATGGAGCCTCATTTTTCGTCAGCAGGATAATTGAAACGATGCTGCCTGCAAGCAAGAGAGAGCCGATGATATCCAGCGGCGCGTCAGATTTATTTTCTTTATATTGAGGAAACATCGTTAATGCCGTAAATAAAGCAATGGCGAGGAACGGGATGTTGACCCAAAAAATCGAATGCCAGCTGAAGCTGTCAATCAGTATAGAGCCGATAAAAGGCCCGAGTGCTGCACCCAGTCCCGCACCCAGTCCGAAAAATCCAAACACTTTCGGTAGGCGTTTTTCAGAAACAACATGCCGGATAATGGCAATGCTGTTTGGCGTAAGCAATGCCCCGCCGACAGCCTGCAATGCCCGAAAGACAATTAACAGGAGCAGACTCGGTGAAAGGGCGCAGCCTAGAGATGCGATTAGAAAAAGGCCGACTCCCCATAAGTACATTGTTTTATTGCCGTACATGTCACCGAGCTTTCCTGCAATCGGCTGTGTGACTGCCATCACGATTAAATAAACGGTAACCACCCAAGTGATGCTTGCGATGGACTCGTTATACGTATGGGAAATAGATGAGAGCGCGACCGCGATCATCGTTGAGTTAATGGGAACCAGAATGGCCCCCAATAATAGCGAGACGATCAGCGCCCATTCTTTTCTTGAGCTCATTGGGATCCTCCTTTTTATTATGCCAAGGAGTTAATCAGCAGAAATTCCTTTGACAAATAGAGCTGTGCTGTGCTCCAGCATTTTTTCCTGGGGCATTGATATGACCCGGTCTCCTAAGTGGAGACAGTGAATGAAATAACCGAAGATAATCGACATGAACACGTCGGCATGCTCCGCTTCATTTCCTGTCTGAATAACCCCTTTCTCACCCATTGTTTTGAGATAATCAACCAATAGCTGTTTCATAGATTGGGGATATTCAGTGACGTGGTTAATGACATCCTGAAACATGGCCGGTTCACGAAAGCTGATTTTAATGATATCTTTTCTATGTTCGAGCTCCTCCAAGAGACAGGTTCCGATATGAAGCAGGTCTTTGTACAAATCCCCTTCTGTTTGTTCCAAAATGCTGCCTCTGTTTGAAGAATGCTGAGAAAGCAAAGCCTCAACTAGTCCTTGTTTGTTTTTAAAGTTCCTGAAAATCGTCGCTTCACTTACATTTGCTTTTTCTGCAATTTCTTTTGTAGTTGTTGCGCGATATCCTTTTTTGACGAGCAGCTGCATGGCAGCGTCAAGGATTCTCTTGTTTGTCGGTCTCAATACGTTTCACCTCACGAATATACTGGCAGGACAAGTATACACCCGCCCCGCTTGTATAAGAAAGAGGGGGGACGCATCAGGACCGGCTGACAACTGTGATTTTGCCGCTGCTTCCGTCAACAGTGATGATGTCACCGTCTCGCAGTCTTTCGGTTGCCGTGCGTGTGCCGAGAACGGCTGGAATGCCGTATTCACGGGCAATAATCGCAGCGTGAGACAAAATGCCGCCTGTGTCTGTAATAATCGCTTTGGCGTCTTGAAACAGGCTGGTCCATAGCGGTGTGGTCATCTTGCAAACGAGTACGTCCCCAGGCGCGAATTGAGAAAATTCATTGGCGTCCCGAATGATTTTCACCGGACCTGTCGCAATGCCGCTTGATGCCGCAATGCCAAAAATATGATTCTCTGTGTTTTTTTCATCCTCTATCACAGCGCCGACAATTTCTTCAGCTGCTTTGAGCTGTTCTTTTGTCGGGGTGCCGAGGTAGGCCGGGGCTTGGGCCAGCTCATACTCATGAAAAATCTGTCTGCGTTTTTCAGCCTTTTCTTGCAGGGATACAGGGTGAAGAAGCGCTTGTTCCACTTCGTCGTCATATAAGAACCAAAGGTCCTCACGATCTTGAATGACACCGTTTTCCGCCAGCAATTCACCTATCTTCAGCAGAAAGATTCTCGCCTTGGCATCCAGCATGGCGTCAATATAAAAGTGGTGATCATCTTTTATATTTGCAGAGTTCAGTGTCCATTGATAATACCGGTCAAATTCGGTGCGCAAACCGGGATCTTCTATGTTTTCCAAGAATTCATTGTATAATTTCTCTCGTTTTTCTTTCGTTTTCTGAAATTCATTGTCAAAATGATAGCCATTACGGACATAATTTTGAATATTGGCCAGAGCGAAATACGGATTTTCCACCCAGATTTGTTCAATCAGATCATGACTTTTAACAGATCTCCATCCGTATTCTTGCAAGAATTCATGGACGTTCTTCAGGAAGTGTCTTCCCTCATCTGTTTGTTCCAATTTCTCCTGGAGTTGTTCAGGCTTGTTGTTTTCAAAAATGGCCAGAAGGTTCGGGTTCTCCTGAACTTCCACAGAAAATAGCCATAAGCAACGTTCCGTTTCCAGTGATTTGTTCATTTTTCCTGTCAGCATCTCGTAAAAATGAGCGTTTTCGGACTCTCCTTGAATGTCCTGATACATCGCTTGCAGTTTGTTTGTTAAAAGGATTTGCGGGAAAACGATATTGAAGTGCTCTTCATAAGCCGTGAGATAAAAGGCCTTTAGTTTTTGAAAAGCATCCAGTGCGCTTTCTGCGGTATGCTCAGTTTGTGCGAGCTGGTCCAGTGTCCGGTAAAATGGGAGGTATGTGTGATTGATGATGTCATACATATGCTCCGATAAAATCGGGAAAAGCTCTTTGCCACAGTCTTCAGAAGGAGGCTGTTGTCCGCCTTGGTTTTTGGAATAAATATGTCCGCGATAAAGTTTTACTTCATCAACAACTACACCAATCGGAAACTTTTGCATGCTCTTCTTCAAGCCATATTCCAATGCCGGCACGATGAAGGATGAAAATAACGGACTCACCGGACCTTCAATATTAGACTCCATGTTAAGCCAGAAATCATTCATATCAGTGTCGGTAATCATGAAGCTGCGTTTTTCTTCTGCCGCCTTTTTGTCCTGATCAATGGTTGTAATCGGACGAGCTTGCAGAAGATATATTTGATGATCAGCAATTCCAAATTCTATATCGACAGGATATCCGTACAGGTCTTCGGTTTTTTTTGTGATTTCAGCCAATTCAATCACTTGTTCATCTGTAAGGCAAAAACGGCTGCGCATGTCTTCACTCGTTTCTTTTTCAGCAATTCCTTCTGCCGCAGACTCCATGTAGATTTCCTTTGCACCTATTTCTTTCTGAATCTCAAACGAAGATTTATTAACAATGAACGTGTCTGGGGTAACACTTCCTGAAACAACAGCTTCACCCAACCCGTAGCTGGCGCTGATTAAAAGCTCTCTATCATCATGGGTAACAGGGTTGCGGCTGAAGATAACACCTGACATTTCTGAATCGATCAGCCCCTGAACGACTATTCCCATTAACGGCTCTGCGATTTGATTGTTCATTTTTTTCTTATAGCTGCTGACCCGCCCAGAAAAAAATGAGGCCCAGCATTCTTTCACTTTAGCCAGAAATTCTTCCTCTGTTTTGATATTTAAGTAGGTTTCATATTGACCCGCGAATGAGGCGCCTTCTAAATCTTCCGAGGCAGACGAAGAACGCACGGCTACGGATCGATATGATTCTCTAAGCTTATAAAAGGAACTAGTCAGCTCATCTTTCAGCTCATCCGAAAATGTTCCGGAAATGATCCTGCTTTCGACGTTTTCACTAGTCTCTTGAAGCTGGTTGTCCTCCATAAAACGTGCGAGCGCATTCGTTTGAATAATAAACCCGTCCGGAACAGGAAGACCGTGTTTGGTCAATTTAATCAAATTCATTCCTTTTGCTCCAGCCAGCTGGCTGGACTCTTCTGCCTGGCGAAATAAAACAGAATACATATTTGAAACCCCTCTTTTCTTCATTCATTTTGTTTTTCTCTCTAGTCTTTTTATTGCGGAGCCTGTGTTTAAAAAAATGATAGTAAACACTATCATTCAATTGTAGGTTTTCAGGAAAATGCTGTCAAACGCAAAAAGTCCTAAATAAAATGAATAGTTAAGTTGGTTATATTATCCTGAAAAATTCGGCCGTACTGTTACTCTATGCCTATTTTCTTTTATTCTCGGAATCTGGCGGCGGACTTGATGGTAATAAAAAAAGTGCCGCTGATTAGAACAGCGGCACCATGGAATAAGTTTTGACCGGCACCAAAATGCAAATATAGTGATTGATTTTGGCTGAAAAGGGGTATGGTGTAGTAGAGGGAGCGAATGCACGATTGTCCGATTCTTCATTTTTTACTATAATCAGATCAGATGAAGAATCCCTGAGGAGGGTTTTTGTTGATTACAAAAGCCGTTTTTGCATTGTTTTTCCCTTTTATGCTTGTTGTTCTATTTACTAGAGTCACCTTTAATCATTATGTGGCGATCGCTTTAACAGCTGCATTGCTGTTTGCCTCTTATTTAAAAGGCTATACAGAAACGTATTTTATTGTAGGATTGGATGTTGTGTCTCTTGTGGCTGGCGGACTGTATATGGCCAAAAAAGCTGCAGAGAAAAAAGAAGAATAAATCGGACATAATGAATATAAAGACTGAATACCTGCTTTTACGTTTTAAAAGCAGGTTTTTTATACACAAAAACAGCTGGAAATAAAAAACCACCGAACTTTAGTTCGTATTTTTAGTGATTTTGCTTTCCATTGTGTTACTATATCTATAGGAAGATTTCGTTAAAGAAACGGAGGCTTATTTTTGTGAAAGATCGCTTTGAGTTAGTCTCGAAATATCAGCCCCAAGGAGATCAGCCGAAAGCCATTGAAAAGCTTGTAAAAGGAATTCAGGAGGGCAAGAAGCATCAGACTCTGCTGGGTGCGACAGGAACTGGGAAAACATTTACGGTGTCTAATTTGATTAAAGAAGTCAATAAGCCGACTCTCGTGATTGCCCATAACAAAACCCTTGCTGGACAGCTTTACAGTGAGTTCAAGGAATTTTTTCCGAACAATGCTGTCGAGTATTTTGTCAGCTACTATGATTATTATCAGCCGGAGGCGTATGTGCCTCAAACGGATACATTTATAGAGAAAGACGCTAGTATTAATGATGAAATTGATAAACTGAGACACTCCGCCACATCAGCTTTGTTTGAGCGTAGAGATGTCATTATTATTGCGAGTGTGTCTTGTATATACGGCCTCGGTTCGCCTGAGGAATACCGGGAAATGGTCGTGTCACTGCGGACTGAAATGGAAATTGAGCGCAACGAGCTGCTCAGAAAACTTGTAGACATCCAATATGCCCGCAACGATATCGACTTTCAGCGCGGTACATTTCGTGTGCGCGGGGATGTAGTGGAAATCTTTCCGGCATCCCGTGATGAGCATTGTATCAGAGTTGAATTTTTCGGTGACGAAATCGAACGGATTCGGGAAGTGGATGCGCTGACAGGAGAAATTCTCGGCGACCGAGATCATGTTGCGATTTTCCCGGCATCCCACTTCGTAACGCGAGCCGAGAAAATGGAGAAGGCGATTCAAAATATCGAGAAGGAGCTTGAGGAGCAGCTGAAGGTCATGCATGAAAACGGAAAGCTCCTTGAAGCGCAGCGTTTAGAGCAGCGGACAAGATATGATCTTGAAATGATGCGTGAAATGGGTTTCTGCTCCGGCATCGAGAACTATTCAAGACATTTGACGCTGCGGCCTCCAGGTTCAACGCCGTATACGCTTCTTGATTATTTCCCAGACGATTTTATGATCGTGGTGGATGAGTCGCATGTGACAATTCCTCAGGTGCGCGGCATGTTTAACGGAGACCAGGCGCGGAAACAGGTGCTCGTGGATCACGGCTTCCGGCTTCCATCAGCGCTTGATAACCGTCCGCTTCGTTTTGAGGAATTTGAAAAGCATATGCACAATATCGTGTATGTATCAGCAACACCAGGGCCGTACGAGATTGAACATACAGATGAAATGGTCGAACAGATCATTCGTCCGACGGGGCTTCTTGACCCGCTTATTGACGTCCGTCCAATCGAAGGTCAGATTGACGACTTGATCGGCGAAATTCAAGCTAGAATAGAGCGGAATGAACGGGTGCTTGTGACAACTTTGACGAAGAAGATGTCAGAGGATCTGACCGATTATTTAAAAGAAATCGGCATTAAAGTAAACTATCTGCATTCTGAGATCAAGACGCTTGAACGGATTGAAATTATCCGCGACCTGCGCCTTGGCAAGTACGATGTGCTTGTCGGCATCAACCTGCTGAGGGAAGGTTTGGACATTCCCGAAGTATCCCTTGTTGCGATTTTGGATGCGGATAAGGAAGGTTTCCTTCGTTCGGAGCGGTCGCTGATCCAGACCATCGGACGGGCAGCGAGAAATGCGGAAGGCCGCGTCATTATGTACGCCGATAAAATAACGAAGTCTATGGAAATTGCGATTAATGAAACAAAACGCCGCCGCGAGCAGCAGGAGCGGTTTAATGAAGAGCACGGCATTACGCCGAAAACGATAAATAAAGAAATTCGCGATGTCATTCGTGCCACAGTAGCAGCTGAGGATAAAGCGGAATACAAAACAAAAGCCGCGCCGAAGCTGTCGAAACTGACGAAGAAAGAACGCCAGAAAGTCGTTGAACAGATGGAGCATGAAATGAAGGAAGCCGCCAAGGCGCTTGACTTTGAAAGAGCCGCGGAGCTTCGCGATTTACTTTTAGAGCTAAAAGCGGAAGGATGATGAACAAATGGCTATGGATCGGATAGAGGTGAAGGGAGCCAGGGCGCATAACCTGAAAAATATTGATGTAACGATTCCGAGAGATCAGCTTGTCGTTGTCACGGGTTTGTCCGGATCAGGTAAATCCTCCCTTGCCTTTGACACGATATATGCTGAAGGACAGAGACGGTATGTCGAGTCGCTGTCTGCTTATGCCCGCCAGTTTTTAGGGCAAATGGATAAGCCTGATGTGGATGCAATTGAGGGGCTCTCTCCCGCCATCAGCATTGATCAGAAAACAACAAGCCGCAATCCGAGGTCTACTGTCGGTACGGTAACTGAGATTTATGATTATCTGCGTCTTTTATATGCGAGAGTAGGGAAGCCTCATTGTCCGGAGCACGGAATTGAGATTACATCCCAGACTATCGAGCAAATGGTGGACAGAATTCTGGAATACCCGGAACGGACGAAGCTTCAGGTGCTGGCGCCGATTGTCTCGGGCCGAAAAGGCGCTCATGTCAAAGTGCTTGAACAGATTAGAAAACAAGGCTATGTCAGAGTCAGAATTGACGGCGAGATGGCTGAGCTTTCTGACGATATCGAATTAGAAAAGAACAAGAAGCATTCCATTGAGGTAGTCATTGACCGGATTGTCGTGAAAGAAGGCGTGGCAGCCCGGCTGTCAGATTCATTGGAAACGGCGCTCCGTTTAGGTGAAGGACGGGTTATGATCGATGTCATCGGTGAGGAAGAGCTGATGTTCAGCGAGCATCATGCCTGTCCGCACTGCGGATTTTCAATTGGTGAGCTTGAGCCGCGTCTGTTTTCGTTTAACAGTCCGTTCGGGGCGTGTCCGACGTGTGACGGTCTCGGAATGAAGCTTGAAGTGGATGCCGATCTTGTCATCCCCAATCAAGATTTGTCATTGAAGGAGAATGCGGTCGCCCCTTGGACACCGATCAGCTCACAATATTATCCTCAGCTGCTTGAGGCAGTCTGCACCCACTACGGGATTGATATGGATGTGCCGGTCAAAGATTTGCCGAAGCATCAACTGGATAAAGTGCTGTACGGCAGCGGAGATGACCTGATTTATTTCCGATATGAAAATGATTTTGGACAAATCCGCGAAGGTGAAATTCAATTTGAAGGCGTATTGCGCAACATTGAAAGACGCTATAAGGAGACAGGCTCCGATTTCATACGTGAGCAAATGGAGCAGTATATGTCTCAGAAGTCTTGTCCGACGTGCAAAGGCTATCGGTTAAAGAAAGAGGCGCTTGCCGTACTGATTGACGGTCGCCACATTGGAAAAATTACCGAGCTGTCTGTCGCCGACGCACTTGCCTTCTTTAAAGATCTCACCCTTTCTGAGAAGGATATGCAGATCGCCAATTTGATTTTGCGCGAAATTGTGGAGCGCTTAAGCTTTCTGGACAAAGTCGGCCTCGATTACCTGACATTGAGCAGGGCAGCGGGTACATTGTCCGGAGGAGAGGCGCAGCGCATCAGGCTGGCGACTCAAATTGGCTCGCGTTTATCCGGTGTGCTTTATATTTTAGATGAGCCGTCTATCGGTCTGCATCAGCGTGATAACGACCGCTTGATCAGCGCTCTGAAAAATATGAGAGACCTCGGGAACACGCTGATTGTTGTCGAACATGATGAGGACACGATGATGGCAGCAGATTATTTAATAGATATTGGACCGGGAGCCGGCATTCACGGCGGACAGGTGATATCTGCGGGTACGCCGGAAGAAGTGATGGAAGATCCAAACTCATTAACGGGCAGCTATTTATCAGGGAAAAAGTTTATCCCATTGCCTCCTGAAAGAAGAAAGCCGGACGGACGTTACATTGAAATTAAAGGTGCATCAGAAAACAACCTGAAAAAAGTGAATGCCAAGTTCCCGCTTGGGACGTTTACAGCAGTTACAGGTGTTTCCGGTTCAGGAAAGAGTACACTCGTTAATGAAATTTTGCATAAGGCGCTGGCGCAAAAGCTTCATAAAGCGAAAGCGAAGCCCGGCAGCCATAAAGAGATTAAAGGTTTGGATCATTTAGATAAAGTCATTGACATTGACCAGGCGCCAATCGGAAGAACGCCGAGATCCAACCCTGCGACATACACCGGTGTATTTGATGACATTCGTGATGTATTCGCGCAGACAAATGAAGCGAAGGTCCGCGGCTATAAAAAAGGCCGTTTCAGCTTCAACGTGAAGGGCGGACGATGTGAAGCCTGCCGCGGCGACGGGATTATTAAAATTGAAATGCACTTCCTTCCTGACGTATACGTTCCATGCGAGGTGTGTCACGGCAAACGCTATAACCGTGAAACGCTTGAAGTGACGTACAAAGGAAAAAGCATCTCTGATGTGCTTGATATGACGGTTGAAGATGCTCTTTCTTTCTTTGAAAATATCCCGAAAATCAAACGCAAGCTCCAAACCCTTTATGATGTTGGTTTAGGTTATATTACGCTCGGCCAGCCGGCGACGACCTTGTCAGGCGGAGAAGCGCAGCGCGTGAAGCTCGCATCAGAGCTGCACAAACGCTCGACCGGACGCACGCTCTACATTTTAGATGAGCCGACGACAGGTTTGCATGTCGACGATATCGCCAGGCTTCTTGTCGTGCTGCAACGGTTGGTAGACAACGGAGACACTGTACTGGTTATTGAGCATAATCTTGATATCATTAAGACGGCCGATTACATTGTGGATTTGGGCCCGGAAGGCGGAGCCGGGGGCGGAACCATTGTCGCGTCAGGAACGCCTGAGGAAATCACTGAAGTGGAAGAATCGTATACAGGCCGTTATTTGAAGCCTGTTATCGAACGTGACAAAACACGCATGAAATCGCTCTTAAAAGCGAAAGAAACAGCTACATCTTAAAACCCTCTGTTAAGAGGGGACAGCTTGTCAGCAAGTCCATCCTTGGGCTTAGCAGGCAAGCTTTTTCTTTACGGCATAATAGGTTTAGAATCGTCTTTGGGTAAAATTTCTTTGGGAAAACGCCTAAACATTTACAAATTGCTGTCGATATATGAATTGAAAGGCGGATGATGATTTCCAAATTAAGCAGACAAACCCTATTAAGGAGCTTAAAGGCATCCTTAAGCAATAACTGAATCTACATAGGTTAGAAGCTTTATTGGAATCTGATACGCCAGAAATCAAAGAAAAGGAAGTCTTTGATTTCAAAAACATATACACATGGAGGTATTTTTCACATGAGAATCAACCACAATATTGCAGCGCTTAACACACTAAACCGTTTGTCTTCAAACAACAGTGCGAGCTCAAAAAACATGGAGAAACTTTCTTCTGGTCTTCGCATCAACCGTGCGGGAGATGACGCAGCGGGTCTTGCGATTTCTGAAAAAATGAGAGGACAAATCAGAGGTCTTGAAATGGCTTCTAAAAACTCTCAAGATGGAATTTCTCTTATCCAAACAGCTGAGGGTGCATTGACTGAAACCCATGCAATCCTTCAACGTATGCGTGAACTTACTGTTCAAGCAGGAAACACAGGTACACAGCAAACTGAAGATTTAACTGCAATTAAAGATGAAATGGATGCTTTAACTGAAGAGATCGATGGAATTTCTCAACGTACTGAATTTAACGGAAAAAAACTTTTAGACGGTAGTGAAACAGCAGGATTTACATTCCAAATTGGTGCAAATGCTGGCCAAAATATTAATGTTACAATTGGTAACATGGATGCAACAACTTTAGGAGTAAAAGGTATCGATGTTTCAGCAGATGATTTTAGTTTTGACACTGAGATTGTTAAAATCGATAGTGCAATTACAAGTGTTTCAAACCAACGTGCTAAACTTGGTGCGGTACAAAACCGTCTAGAGCACACAATCAACAACCTTGGTGCTTCTTCTGAAAACTTAACAGCTGCTGAGTCTCGCATCCGTGACGTTGACATGGCGAAAGAAATGAGCGATTTCACAAAGAACAACATTCTTTCTCAAGCTTCTCAAGCGATGCTTGCTCAAGCAAACCAACAGCCGCAAAACGTGCTTCAATTGTTACGTTAATTTTGAACGGCTATCTCTTTCTGATAGTTACAGCTTGCCGACAGAGTCCATTAACTGGATGTGCCGGCAGGCTTTTTTTGTTACAATCATTTTGTGACAGCCAGGGAATCACTTGTTTTTTCAAAACAAAAAAGGCAAGATATTGTCATCTAACCTTTAGCTTTGTTTCAGTTATAATGAATGATATGTTTTCCGCAATTACAAAGTCTTCTTATACAGCTGCTTACTTACACTCATTAAATCTTGAACAATATGCGTGTTGCTGCTGTCGAGCAGCACTTTTATATATTGGATATCGTGAGAGATCGGGAAGGGTCCGTGAATCTGCTCAAGCTCGGCGATCATTTCACGATTCATTCTTTTTTGTTCATGAATCAGCTTTAACACTGATTCTTGTGTTACTGTATAGTCACTGGGATCTTTCTCCATTGCTTGTCCAGCCTCCTTGGTTGCCGTAAGCTTTTTACATATTGTAATCGGTATAGCCGGAAGATTCTACTTCTAAAACTTTTTAAAATCCAATTTCCGTAAATCGGAGCATGTCTAAAGAATGAATTTGAAACCTGAAGAGATTTTAAACGTATAAATAAGTAAAACGTCCCTGATCTTTTGTCATGGACAATTCACAATAGGAGTGTGGAATGAATTGAACCGTAATCAAGCTATTATTGCATCACTTTGTTATTTCAGTGTGTTCATTGCGCCAATCATTGTGCCGATTGTCGCATATTTTGTTGTAAATGAGAAAGAAACAAAACGCCATGCGATACGCTCTCTTATTTCTCACATTGTTCCGTTTGTCGGCTGGCTGTTCCTTTTTATTGCTTTACTTGGCGGAGCCGTTGCGATTGATGGAGACAGCTTGCTTCCTGTATTTGTAATCATCGGGGGAGCGGTTATTTATTTCTTAGTTGTCATTGGCATTATCATTTGGAATGTGATTCAGGGCATTAAGGTCCTGCGTGCAGCATAAGTAGACAATGGGGAGGAGATCGTAATGAAGCAAGAAAAGGAACGAATCCTTAAGCTTGTTGAGGAAGGAAAGCTTACAGCACAAGAAGCTTTGACACTGATTGAAAAGCTTGACAGCGACTACAAGGAAAAAGAAGAGAAAATCACAGCGCTCTCAGTTCACGTTCATGACGAGGAAGAGCCATTTACAACGGCAAAAAAAGAAAGCGGCAAACCGTCTTTAGGAGCCAAGCTGTTTGACTGGATTGATTCTGCTGTGAAAAAGGTCAAGGAAGTTGACCTTGATTTAAACTTTGGCCATGCGTATGATGTTCAGCACATTTTTCAATTTAAAGATACTGACTTTTCCAGTGTTGAGCTGCAAATTGCCAATGGCAGCGTAAATATCGTCCCTTGGGAAGATGACGATATCAGAGCGGAATGCCAGGCGAAGGTATATCGCGCTGACAGCCAGGATGCGGCGAGACACGCATTTCTTCAGCATATTGAATGTGAAATCAAAGGTAATAAGTTTTTTATCCGTACTGAGAAAAAGACGATGAAAACGAATGTCACTTTGTATATTCCTCAGAAGGAGTATGATAAGATTCGGGTGAAGCTGTTTAACGGTCCAGTCAGAGGGGAACATTTACATGTAAAAGAGTTCTCAGCGAAAACGACAAACGGCGTGCTGTCGTTCTCGTATTTAACAGCCGAAAAAGCCATAGCTGAAACGGCCAACGGGCAAATTAAGCTCGCAAGCCACAGCTGCGGTACGATAGAAGCGGAAACCATTAACGGATTGATCGATCTCCGAGGGAAAAGCGAATCCATTGACGTTCAAAGCTTTAACGGAAATATTGCGATTAACGTAACAGAATCAGACTGCCGCTCCATTTATGCAAAAACAACGACTGGAAATGTAGAGCTTGCAATTCCGGACGATCTCGCAGTGAAGGCAGAGCTGAAAAGCAATCTTGGTACGCTGTCCCATGAATTAATGGATGTAGAGATGCTGAAGGAAAAAAATGATACGATTCAAAAAGAAATGATGTTCACTTCAAATCAGGCACATGATCAAAACATCACCGTCTTCTCAGAATCACTAACAGGCGCCATCAAACTAAAGTACTCACAGAGGTGATCGAATGAATAAGCTTTATCGCTCAGAAAAAAATAAGAAAATCGCCGGTGTTATCGGAGGTCTCGCGGAATATTTCAATTGGGACGCATCACTCCTCAGAGTCATAACTGTCATCTTAGCCATTATGACAAGTGTCTTGCCGGTTTTGCTCATTTATATCATTTGGATTTTTATCGTCCCGTCAGAAAGGGATATGAAATGACATGGTAAAATGGGCAGTCAGCATTTTAGTCAATGCATTGTTATTAATCGTCATTGATGGATATATTGACTCCATCCATATCAGCAGCATTGGGGCAGCGATTATCGCCAGCCTCATTTTATCGATCTTAAACGTGCTGATTAAACCGCTTTTAATTATATTTACACTGCCGGTCACCATGGTGACGCTTGGACTCTTCTTGTTTGTGATTAACGCCATCACGCTTATGATGACCGCGTCCATTATGGGTGACAGCTTTCAAATCGACGGCTTCGGCACAGCGATATGGGCATCCGTTATCCTGTCGGTCTTCCATTTGCTGATTCAAAAAGGCATTTTAGAGCCGCTTAGAAAAAAATAAAAAAAGCTGCCCGCAAAGGCAGCTTTTTTACATGTGGTGCTTTTTTTGTTTCGTGCGCTTCTGCGGCGAAAACATTGGCGGAAGAAGGCAAAAGCTCAATGCGGCAAATCCAAGGCCTAGGAGGCTAAAGGACATGGCAGACGGCATCATTGTGAGCAAGTAGGCAGATACCATCGGACCTGCTGCCATGCCTGTATATCGGATAAAGTTAAACATTCCGATTGCACTCCCTCTGTTGTGCTCAAATTCATTAGTAATCATTGTAGAGTACAAGGGAGGAATAACCCCCATCGAGATGCCAAACAGTGCCAGCGTCAGAGCCATGAGAACGAGAGAAACGGAATGTGTAACAGCAAATAAAATGATGCTGCAGGCGGCAATCACATTGCTTCCGATAAACAAGGTGTGCAGCCCGATTTTTGCCTGTATTCTTTTAAACAGAAACGTACCTGCAATCGTGCTCAGCGCCAGCGGCAAATATAACAGTCCTGCTATACCCACATCTATATGGTAATGCTCTGTCAGCAATATTGGGAGGTAGACAATTACTGCAAAATAAATGAAAAAGAGAACAAAACTTAAAGTCAAAATGACGTTCCCTGTTCGATTTGTAAATATTGATTTATAATGAGCGAACACATTGCCTTTGGCTTGCTGCATAGATTCAGTTGGAGAATCTTTAGGAAAGGTGATGCTGTTTGTCACCAGCAAAACGATAGAGATGGCCGCAAGTATCCAAAAAATCCCTTCGTATCCGGCTGCTCCGCCTATGAATCCTCCTAGAACTGGAGCAATAGCCGGTGCGACAGACAGGAGCATTTGATACGTTCCCATTGCACTCCCGCGTTCATTTCCTGTAAACAGCTGTCCGATCGTTGTGGCAGCAATAAGAGGCAGTGCTGCGGAACCGGCTGCCTGTATCATTCTGAATATCAGAAACAAGGTAAAGTCAGTAGTCACCGCACAGCCGATGCTGGCTGCTGCCGTTGCCAGAATACCGGTAATCAAGACGATCCGAGCGCCTTTAAAATCAATGATCGCTCCTAATATAATTTGCATTATTGCTGTCACAATCATAAAAACAGAGACTGACAGGTTCACCATAGCTGTGGAAACATGGAATGATTCTTTAATGATCGGAAGAATAGGTGAATAAATGTTCTGGCTTAAAGATGCAAAAAATGCACTGAAGCAAACAGTGTATAAGATCAATACTGCCTTTGATTTTGTATGAGCCAAAGTGTACACCGCCTTTTTGTTTACTTTACAGGTTTGTCTGGAGTCCCATCGGTTTGTTCTGCTTCAAGTGTTGACGTCAACTGCTCTAGAAACTTCAATACAGCCTTTTGTTCTTCTTGTGAAAATGAATCGAGGAATTGGTAAAAAGCCAGCTCCTTTTTTTTATGCAGTTTCTCATGTAAGTCGAAAATCCGTCTGCCTTTACGGGTTAATTTAAAATAAACTTCTTTTTTGTTATCTGTCAGCTGATAGCTGTTAATGAATTCTTCCTTGATCAGTTTTGTGCTGATTTTCGTTACATTCGCTTTCGATAAGTTCATTTTTCTGGCAATCCCCGCATTGTTAATGGGTTCATGCTGGCCGATGCAGTCAATGACGTGAATGCTTGTCATATTTTTGGGAATTTCAGCTACATCCTCTTCTGCGGCCTCCTTAAAAAATTGCTGAAGTGAAGTGTTCGCTTTTTGTTCATTAAGGTGCAGCAGTCTCACGTATATGTCGTATATCATCTGTTTTGTCAAATCAGACATAGGCTACCTTCTTTCTTAGGAATAATAGTTTACGATGAAACAATAAAACAAATAGTTTACTGGTGAACAATTTTATTTTATCTTTTCTTGTTTTCATTGTCAATTGTTGGTGTTTAGACTATTTGTTGATATGTCATGCTGAATATGCGTGTAAAAAGTGTGTGGAAAATGTGATGTTTACATTTATTTTCAAATATTTGGGCACAGATCATATTGACGTTTGGAAGGAAAAGGGATAAAATGACTAATGTTTACTAGTAAACATTTATCATGATATGGGTATTGAAAATGATTATTAAAATCTTAAAAAACATTTGGAAACTTTAAGTGATGCCTGCCATTCGTCTTGTTCAGTTGATCTAGCTATTCCATCTTGTATTTGAGGGTGATGACTTAAAGCGGGATAAGTTTTAGGGGTGAATGAGATGACCGGAATGGTAACGGAAAGAAGGTCTGTGCATTTTATTGCTGAGGCATTAACAGAAAACTGCAGAGAAATATTTGAACGGCGCAGGCATGTTTTGGTGGGGATCAGCCCATTTAACAGCAGGTTTTCAGAGGATTATATTTACAGATTAATTGGATGGGCGAAAGCTCAATTTAAAAGCGTTTCAGTTTTACTTGCAGGGCATGAGGCGGCTAATCTTCTAGAAGCGCTTGGAACTCCGAGAGGAAAGGCTGAACGAAAAGTAAGGAAAGAGGTATCACGAAACAGGAGATTTGCAGAAAGAGCCCTTGTGGCTCATGGCGGGGATCCGAAGGCGATTCATACATTTTCTGATTTTATGGATAACAAAGCCTACCAGCTGTTGAGACAAGAAGTTGAACATGCTTTTTTTGAGCAGCCTCATTTTCGACATGCTTGTTTGGACATGTCTCGTGAAGCGATAATCGGGCGTGCACGGGGCGTCAGTTTGATGATGGAAGAAGTCAGTGAGGATATGCTGAATTTGGCTGTGGAATATGTCATAGCTGAGCTGCCGTTTTTTATCGGAGCTCCGGATATTTTAGAGGTGGAAGAGACGCTCCTTGCTTATCATCGTCCGTGGAAGCTCGGTGAGAAGATCAGTAACCATGAATTTTCTATTTGTATGCGGCCGAATCAAGGGTATCTCATTGTACAGGAAATGGCGCAGATGCTTTCTGAGAAACGGATCACATCTGAAGGATGATAGGGGGAGTAAAACATGAGCCAATCGATTAAATTGTTTAGTGTGCTTTCTGATCAATTTCAAAACAATCCATATGCTTATTTTTCACAACTGCGGGAGGAAGATCCGGTTCATTATGAAGAGTCGATAGACAGTTATTTTATCAGCCGCTATCATGATGTCCGCTATATCCTTCAGCATCCGGATATTTTCACGACGAAATCACTTGTTGAGCGTGCCGAACCAGTAATGCGAGGCCCTGTGCTGGCCCAAATGCATGGAAAAGAACACTCTGCCAAAAGAAGAATTGTAGTGAGAAGCTTTATCGGTGACGCACTGGATCATCTGTCTCCATTGATTAAACAAAATGCAGAAAACTTGTTAGCGCCTTATCTTGAAAGAGGGAAAATTGATCTCGTCAATGATTTTGGAAAGACGTTTGCGGTGTGCGTCACGATGGACATGCTCGGGCTGGATAAAAGAGACCATGAAAAAATCTCTGAGTGGCACAGCGGAGTTGCCGATTTTATCACGAGTATCTCTCAATCTCCTGAAGCGCGGGCACATTCGTTATGGTGCAGCGAACAGCTTTCCCAATACTTGATGCCGGTCATTAAAGAACGTCGCGTCAATCCGGGATCAGATTTAATTTCGATCCTATGTACTTCTGAATATGAAGGCATGGCGCTGTCGGACAAGGATATACTCGCACTGATTCTTAATGTGCTGTTAGCCGCAACGGAACCGGCTGATAAGACGCTGGCACTGATGATCTACCATTTGCTCAACAATCCTGAGCAGATGAATGATGTTTTGGCTGACCGTTCGTTAGTTCCGAGAGCCATTGCGGAGACATTGCGTTATAAACCGCCGGTTCAGCTGATTCCGCGGCAGCTGTCCCAAGATACAGTGGTCGGCGGTATGGAAATCAAAAAAGATACGATTGTTTTTTGTATGATCGGTGCGGCTAACCGGGACCCTGAAGCATTTGAACAGCCTGACGTGTTTAATATTCATCGGGAAGATCTTGGTATCAAGAGCGCTTTTAGCGGCGCCGCCCGGCATCTCGCTTTCGGATCCGGCATTCATAACTGTGTAGGAGCAGCTTTTGCCAAAAACGAAATCGAAATTGTAGCTAATATTGTGCTGGATAAGATGCGGAATATCAGATTAGAGGAAGATTTTTGTTATGCTGAGTCCGGTCTGTATACACGCGGACCTGTTTCACTTCTCGTTGCGTTTGACGGGGCATAATAGAATTCCAAAGGTCTCTCCCATGCGGGTGAGACTCTTTTTACATATATTTGATCCACAAGTTGAAAAACGCAGTCACTGTTTTTAAATCATCAATTGAAAATTCATTGAAAAGCTGTTTATATTGCTCCTTTGCTTTCTCATGAAGCTGTTCATGTAATGCCGCCAATTTTCTGCCGCTATCAGTTAGCGTATAAAAAATTTCTTTTTTGTTGCCAGGCTTTTTTGTCACTGTAATGATATTGTGTTTCAACAAAGCATGAACCGCTTTTGAAACAGCGGCTTTTGAGATGTGTAAACGGGATGCTAAGAAGCTGTTGTTCACATTTTGGCTGGTATGTATGCAGGAAACAATGTGAAGCTGGGTCAAAGTCCAGTCTTTTTTGAGGTGATCGTGATGTTGTGAGGATATGCCAATGGATGGTATCTGCACCTTTTGCCAGACGCGTTTATCCCTTTTTAATGCGAATTGTTGTATAGCTTGAAATAATTCATCATGAATGCTGTTGTCCATCAATTTGCCTCTCTGATTTAATTGTTAACTGGTTAACTATTCTTAGTTTACTGGGTAATAGTGGAATTTTCAAGAGACAGACGTTTTTTTGTTCTTTATGCACAAAAATGAACTCATAAGCTTCCCTGTTCAGACGCAAAATACATGAAAAGGGAGGTGCTTTGATGAGGAAATACACGGTTATTGCTTCTATATTACTGTCTTTTCTTTCCGTTTTGTCTGGCGGCCATCATGAATCGAAAGCTTTTCCTGTTGTACAGCAGGAACTATTTCAAACGCCTCATTACATACCCTTGCTTGAAAATCCTCCTCAAATTGATGTGAAAGCTGAAATGAGAAGCAATCTAATGATTGAGGCTCAAGTTCGCGATAATTCGTATCAAGCATTTTCCGCCTTTCTTTTTTATAAACAAAGTAATGAGCTGGGCTACAAAATGGTGCCGATGGACCCGACCCCCGGAGCGGTCCGCAAGTTTTTGGCACAAATTCCGAAACGTTTGATTTGGAACAGCGAGCTTGAGTATTACATTGTGATGTCGAATGGGAAGCAGCGGGTTGAGTCGGAGACGAAGAAACTGAAGCTTGAAGGATACCAGGCTGACCTTGCCCATATTCCGGAGCTTCTGATCACAGAGCTGGCGGTTGATACGAAGAATATAGGACGCGCAGACGGTTATGAATTTATTGAGATTTTTAATACGACTGACAGAACGATTGATTTTAAAGACTACCATATCCGTTACCGCTACCCAAAAGAAGGGCCTGACTCCGATCTGATTTGGAGACCTGATGAAAGGATCTTGATACCATCCGGCGAAACGTTTGTCGTCTGGCTGAAGCCTGCCGGGCATCCAGAATTGACGTCAGCGGATTTCAATCGTTATTATCAGACACAACTAAAAGAAGGAAAAAATCTTGCGGTGATAGACGAGACAGAGGGTATGGCCAATACGAGGCCGCGGGCCGTTGTGATATCAACGAATACAGGAAAGGACATTTCGGTTGCGCATTATCGGAAACATGCGCTGCGCCGGCTGTCATCAGTGCTTTATAAGTATCCACTGAACGGAACAGCAGAACTTCTGAACATTTCAATCGGGGAAAAGAATCCGTCTCCCGGAACCGTATTACAGGCACAGGTGCCCGACCAGAAACGGAAAATCAAGCTCGATAAAGAAAAGCCGGTTATTGAGGATTTGACTGACCGCAAGCCTGTCCGCCCTGCTGAAAGCATTGAGCTGCGGGCTGACATACGGGACCGAAGTCTAGTGAAAACAGCTGCCTTTTACTACCGGACGGATGAGAACAAACCGTTTAAGCGAATTCTTGCTGAAAAAGACCGTAACGATAATCTCTACCATTATATTGTGTATTCGCCTGAATTGATCGGGAAGGATCAACTAGAGTATTATGTGGCGGCCGGGGACGGGATCAATGAAGCGAGAACGCCGGTCAAAATGATTGATATTAAACAAACAAGCAAGGCGCACGGTCTGCGGTTGAATATTGAAAACAGAGACACGCTGTCGGGAACTCAATTTCTCAAAGCCACGACAGAAGGGCGAGCTGACCGCATTAAGCTATGGATTGACGGGAGAAAACAAGTGACAGAGCCCGCGATGGAAAAAGAAGTATATTTTGCATTCGATACGAGGAAAACGAACCTTTATTTTAAAAACGCGGTAACGATGGAAGGCAAAGTGCTGAAGGTGTTCGATGATACAACAAATAAATACCGCACCTATTCTGTTCCATTGCCAGAGACACTGCTTCGGAAAGGGAAGCAGCTGCAGCGTATTACGATACGTTCAGGTTCGAAGGTGTCTCCGTTTGATACTGCTGAAAACCGTGATGACTTCTTAGTCAAAAACGCCCGATTGGTGTTATCAGATGGAACGGTGATCAGGGATCAGAGGGTGTCCCCTGAGAAGGAACTCTTTATTGGCGATAATCAGCGCTCAAATAAAAGCTGGCAATTTCAGTTCAATCTGCCTGACGGACTATTTACATCACAGCTGCTGGAGTGGGATACATCAAAGCTTTCTGAAGGCGCTCACCATATTCAAGCAAGCGACGGGAAGGAAAATGTCAGCCTGGTTGTACGGGTAGATAATTCAGGACCTCACATTGAGCCGAATATCACCGAGGGGCAAACGTATAAAGGAAACCTTATCCTGCAGGCGGATATGTATGATAAATGGAGCAGAATTGAGGAAGCGGAGGCGTCGTTAGATGGAGAAAGCATTACACTCCCATATCATACGTCATCTTCTGACCTTTTGCCGGGAAAACATTCTCTAAAAGTGACAGCAACGGATCTCGCGGGCAATAAAACAGTGATTGAGAGGACGTTTAAAACCGAACGAGAGCATCCGGACCAGCCGGAGGTTATAGACAGCGAAGCCGACACGCATAAGGCTAAGCTTTCTGTACGGGTGAAAGATCCGACGAATGACGCCATGGATGTTGGTTTTTATAGGGGATTTCAATATACAGCGCGAAATCATGTAAAAATATTTAAGCACGCGTCACTGACTGAACCGCCGAAAAGCTTTGTGCCGGAAAGGGAGACCCCATTTACGAATAAAGAATTGGAGCGGGTATCAGCTGCTGATGGAAAAACAGTATCGACAGAAAACAAAGAGCTTTTCCCTTATCATCGCTTTGAAGTGACGGTTGATCCATCAATTGATGAGAATGATCTGGCAGAAGCGGTCTGGAAGGGCAGTTCTTTGCCGGGGAGAAAGGTGACGATGTATGCTTGGAATTATCGGACAAACGAATGGCAGCCTGTTGACAGCTTCGTCGCGAAGGATGACAAACCGTTTACGCTGAAAGCGTCTGTGATTGCCGCCGATTTTGTACGGGAGTCGAAAATGAATGTGATTGTACAGGATGAAATTCCTCCTGCGAAGGATATGTACACATTTGTCTGGATGTCTGATACACAGTATTACGCCGAAAGCTATCCGCATATTTTTGATAAACAGACCGAATGGATAAAAGATAACCAAAAGCAGCTCAATATCAAATATGTGTTCCACACGGGTGATATTGTAGATGATTCCGCCGATATCAGACAGTGGAAAAACGCTGATCGGTCAATGTCCGTTCTGGATAAGAGCGGAATTCCTTACGGCGTGCTGGCCGGCAACCACGATGTCGGGCATAAGGACGGCTCCTACAGGGCGTTTGGCAAATATTTTGGCAGCGATCGTTTTGATAAAAAATTGCATTATGGCGGTTCCTATAAAAACAACCGCGGACATTATGACCTGATTTCTAGCAACGGCAATGATTATATCATGCTGTACATGGGATGGGGCATTACGGATGAAGACATCGCGTGGATGAATCAGGTGCTGAAGAAGCATCCTGACCGGATGGCCATTTTAGCTTTTCATGAGTATTTGCTGGTCAGCGGAAACAGAAGCCCGATCGGAGAGAAAATATTCAAAGAAATCGTAAAGCCGAACCCGAATGTCGTGATGGTGTTGAGCGGGCATTATCATAGTGCGATGAGAAAAACAGATGAGCTGGATGATGATGGTGATGGGAAACCGGATCGTCTTGTGCATCAAATGCTGGCCGATTATCAGGGCGGGCCAGAAGGCGGCCAAGGGTATTTGCGTTTGCTTCAATTTGACCAGGCCAATGACATGGTGCACGTATTGACGTACTCTCCGTATGTAAAGGATAAGAACTACTATGATACGGATACCTATGGCAACAAGGATGAATTTTCCCTTTCGCTTGATTTGAAGCCAAGAATCAAAAAGGTGGAAACCGATTATTTTGAATGTAACGTATATACCAATGAAGAGCTCGGAAAACGGGAGCAAGTGAAGAGCGGGGACACAGCTGAATTCCGCTGGGATCATCTTGAACCGCAGTCTGTTTATTATTGGTACATTATAGTGGAAGACAGTTTTAACGGCAAAACGAAATCACCGATCTGGAAGTTCAAGACGAAAAAAGAGACATATCGTCCAGCACCAGACCAGTTTGATTTTCGCCATGTCTCCAATCCTTAAAAAGGGTTGGAGGCTTTTTTTATGAAAGACGATCCATATAGTGGACAAATGTATAACGGTCGCCTCTGTATACGGATTTTGCATGCTCAAAAGCAGTTCCGTTCTGCAGATATGTTGTTCGTTTGATTAATAGGACCGGCGCTCCCTTTTGAATACCAAGAATGTTCGCTTCTTCCGTGGTGGCAGCGCTTGGCTCAAGCTCCTGTTTTGCACGGGAAATCGGTATGCTGTTGTACCTTTCAATATGATCATAGATCGACGACTGAAAATGCGATTCGTTTAATTCACCCGCAAGCTCAAACGGAATATGTGAGGACTCAATCGCCATCGGAATATCATTTGCCAGCCGCACCCGAGTGATTTTATGGATAGAGGAGGGGTGCCCGCAGCCTAATATAGCCGCGAGTTCCTCAGTCGAATCAATAAGCTGATAATCAATGAGCCTGCTGCCCGGTGTCATCCCGCGGCTTTTCATATCCTCGGTAAAGCTTGTCAGCCCTTGAAGTGCTTGTTCCATTTTTGGCTTGCTGACAAAGGTGCCCCGCCCCTTCAGGCGATAGAGCAAGCCTTCATTAACTAAATTAGAAAGCGCCTGGCGAACTGTCATCCGGCTGATCCCGAATTGTTCGGCATATTCGCGCTCAGAAGGAAGAGGCATATCCGGTTGCAGCTCTCCGTTCTTAATTTGGGTTTTTAATTGCTCCATAATCTGATAGTAAATCGGAATAGGCGATTGTTTATTGATATTCATAAGTCAGCATGTTCCTTTCAAGGTCTTAATGACGCGGCTTCACGATCAATCAAAACCGTAACATCGGAATGCAGGTGCAAAGCAGATGCGGGAAAATCTTCGCTTATGTTTCCTTCTAACAGCTTACGAACAGCTTCCGCTTTGCTTTTTCCAGAAATAAGCAGCAGAATGCGCTTGCTTGAGAGTATCGTTTGAATTCCCATTGTCAGTGCTTTTTTCGGCACGCTGTCTATGGAGGGAAAATATCTGGCATTCGCTTGGCGGGTTTGCTCATTTAATGTCACAACATGAGTTCGCGACTTGAAAGACGTTCCCGGTTCGTTAAAGCCGATGTGTCCGTTTCGGCCGATGCCGAGAAGCTGAATGTCAGTGCCGCCGAGGGAATCGACTAGCTGTTCATACCGTCTGCATTCGGCCTCCAAATCGTCTGCATTTCCATTCGGAATAAAATGCCGGCTAGGCTTGCTGTCGATATGCTGAAAAAAACGGTCGTTCATATAGAAGTGATAGCTGTTCGGGTCATCGCTTGAAAGTCCGGCGTACTCATCCAAATTAACTGTAGTGATGTTTTGAAATGAGAGATTCTCAGTTTGGTGCAGGCGGATCAGCTGGCGATACGTGCCTTCCGGTGTGCCGCCCGTCGCTAAACCGAGAATGGCATCAGGTTTTTCTTTGATTGTATCTGCCGTTATTCTGGCTGCTATTTGGCTTAGCTCTTCATACGTTTGACATTCCATTACTTTCATATCTGGTCAGCCTCCTTGGATATAAATGCAATGTTTCCGCGGCAAATGGTGAGAATCACCTCGCAATCACTGCCGACAATCACCAAATCTGCATCTTTTCCCACAGTCACACTGCCTTTTCGGTCAAAGATGCCCAGCTGTTTGGCCGCGTTTGCAGAAGTTATATTAGCTATATCCGTCCAAGAGCAATTTGTAAACTCACGCATATGCCGTGCGCCCTCGTTCATTTTGAGGATCGAACCGGCAAGGGTTCCGTCTGAAAGAAGAGCTGTTCGTCCTCTTACCGTCACACTTTGGCCGCCGAACTCATAAACGCCGTCTTTCAGGCCTTTTGCCCTCATGGAATCGGTAATTAAAATGAGCTTGCTGCTGCCTTTCGCCAAAAAAGCAAGCTTTGCAGCTAAAGGGTGGGAGTGAATGCCATCGGCGATAAGCTCTGTCACAAACCCATCATGGGCCAGCGCCGTTCCGATCACTCCGGGCTCTCGGTGATGAAACGGGCTCATCGCGTTGTACAGATGGGTCATATGGCTCGCCCCTGCTTTTGCGGCATCCGACAGCAATGCGGAATCGGCATCCGTGTGCCCCATGGACGCGATAATCGATTCGTCTTTCAAATGGCGGATCAGTTCAAAATGCTGATCCTCCTCCGGCGCAAGTGTAACAATTTTGATCAGTCCGCCCGCCTCCTGCTGCCACTTTTTGAAAAGCGCAACATCCGAAGGCCTAATCCACTCCTTTGGCTGCGCTCCGGCTCTTTTAGGCGAAACAAAGGGGCCCTCTAAATGAATGCCGAGCAGTTCTGCACCTAATAAAGAGGACTCTTCAGCCGCTTTCCACTCTCTTGCGTTCACCAAAGATTGAGAAATGTTCCCATGCTCTTGGGTAATCGTTGTGGCTAAAAAGCTCGTCGTGCCTTCTTCGGGAAGTCTGGACGACATGATGTCGAGCGCAGAAAAGCTTGCATCCATCGTATCTGCGCCATAGCCGCCGTGGATATGAATGTCAATCATGCCGGGAAGCAAAACGGAATTCGCAGGTGCTTGAATCTCTTTTGAATATGACTCCTTGGGCCGTTCTGTTGAGACTGTGCTGATTTTTCCGTCATTGATTCCGACATAGCCGTTTTTGATTACTTCATTTTCTGTCACGATCGCAATGTCTTTGATAAGAAGACTCTCTGCCATAGATGATCCGCCTTTCTGGAATTTGAATACCTTTATTTTACTCTTTTTCAGACTAGTGATCTAGACCAGCTGAGGTGTTTTCCCGCCTTTTATAAAATCTGTTTTAGGTTCAAGCCTGAAAGTGATAAAATGAAAGTATTGTGAGCAAGCTCGGGGCAGCCCGGAACAGGAGGAACATATCGTGGCAAAGGTTCGCACAAAAGACGTAATGGAACAGTTCAATTTGGAATTAATCAGCGGAGAAGAAGGAATTAACCGCCCGATTACAATGAGTGACCTATCAAGACCAGGCATTGAAATTGCCGGATATTTTACATATTACCCGAGAGAGCGCGTGCAGCTTCTCGGAAAAACAGAGCTTTCTTTCTTTGAACAGCTTCCTGAAGAGGAGAAAAAACAGCGAATGGATTCTCTGTGCACTGATGTAACACCAGCTATTATTCTTTCTAGAGATATGCCCATCCCGCAGGAGCTGATTGACGCCTCCGAGAAAAATGGGGTGCCTGTCCTCAGATCGCCGCTGAAAACGACAAGACTGTCAAGCCGTTTAACCAACTTCCTTGAGAGCAGGCTGGCGCCTACCACAGCAATTCATGGCGTTCTTGTCGATATATATGGTGTCGGCGTGCTGATCACAGGAAAGAGCGGCGTCGGAAAAAGCGAAACAGCGCTGGAGCTTGTGAAAAGAGGGCATCGCCTTGTTGCCGATGATTGCGTTGAAATACGGCAGGAGGATCAGGATACTCTTGTGGGAAACGCTCCGGAATTAATTGAGCACCTTCTTGAGATCAGGGGCCTTGGCATTATCAATGTGATGACGCTATTTGGCGCTGGCGCGGTCAGAAGCAATAAACGAATCACGATTGTCATGAATCTTGAACTCTGGGAGCAGGGCAAGCAATACGACCGGCTCGGACTTGAGGAAGAGACCATGAAAATCATTGATACAGAAATTACAAAACTGACGATTCCCGTCCGCCCAGGCCGAAATCTTGCAGTCATCATCGAAGTCGCAGCAATGAACTTCAGATTGAAGCGGATGGGGCTGAATGCCGCTGAACAATTTACCAACAAGCTGGCGGACGTCATTGAAGACGGTGAACAAGAAGAATAGGAGTTGGCGTTAAATGAATGAAGCGATAGAACCACTCAATCCGATAGCATTTCAGCTGGGGCCGTTAGCTGTCCATTGGTACGGAATCATTATCGGTCTCGGCGCTTTGCTCGGGCTGTGGATTGCGATGAGGGAAAGTGAAAAACGGGGGCTGCAGAAAGATACGTTTATTGATCTTGTCCTGTTTGCCATTCCGATTGCGATTATTTGCGCGCGAATTTATTACGTTGCCTTTGAATGGGATTATTATGCGGCACATCCGGGAGAAATCATTAAGATTTGGAAGGGCGGCATTGCCATTCATGGCGGATTAATCGGCGCCATTTTAACGGGATATGTGTTTTCGAGAGTGAAAAACCTTTCGTTCTGGAAGCTTGCAGATATTGCCGCGCCCAGCATTTTGCTCGGCCAGGCGATCGGCCGCTGGGGGAACTTCATGAATCAGGAAGCGCACGGCGAGGCTGTCAGCAGAGCCTTTTTAGAAAACCTGCACCTGCCTGAATTTATCATCAATCAAATGTATATCAATGGGCAATATTATCATCCTACTTTTTTATATGAATCACTATGGAGCTTTGTCGGCGTCATTGTTTTACTGCTGCTGCGCAGAGCGAATTTGCGTAGAGGCGAGATGTTCTTGATCTATATCATTTGGTATTCAATCGGAAGATACTTTATTGAAGGAATGCGGACTGACAGCTTAATGCTGACTGATTCACTTCGCATCGCTCAGGTGATTTCAATCGTATTGATTGTTTTGGCTGTGGCAGCCATCATCTTCAGACGCGTCAAGGGATACTCGAAGGAGCGGTACGCGGAGTAGACGTCAACAAAGGGGGATGAGGGATGAAGAAGATCTTTCTGGCCGGTCTTGCAGCAGGTTTTCAAACAACATGGACGCTGGGTAAAGTGATTTTCCCGGTAACGCTATTGGTCACTTTGCTTCAGCATACCCCTGTCATGGATTGGCTTGTACGGCTGATCACACCGGTAATGAGTCTCTTCGGGCTTTCTGGTGAAGCGGCCATTCCGCTTGTACTGGGAAATATGCTGAATCTGTATGCGGGAATTGCCGGGATTTTAACATTGGATTTATCTGTGAAAGAAGTCTTTATTTTAGCTGTTATGCTTTCATTCTGTCATAACTTAATTATCGAATCGACAGTTGCCGCAAAGGTTGGTATCAGAATTGGCGTCATATTGGCGGTGCGCATCGGTTTGGCCGCTGTGTCAGCCATCGTCATCAACCTCATTTGGCATGGCGGACAGGAAACGGCGCAGTACGGTTTTATCGCTGCGAAGAGCGCCGCGCCAGACAGCTGGCTAGGAATGTTGGCAGAAGCATTAACGAAAGCCGGACTTGGTGTTTTGCAGCTGGCGGCAATAGTCATACCGCTGATGATTATCATCCAGTTTTTAAGAGATTTAGGCTGGCTTTATCGGTTTTCCAGGTGGCTGTCGCCGTTTACGCAGCTGCTTGGCATGAATAAAAATACGTCTATGACGATGGTGGCGGGACTGACGATTGGTCTGGCCTACGGAGCGGGTGTCATGATCAAAGCTGTCGAGGATGACGGCGTGAGCAAGCGGGACATGACATTGGCATTTATATTTCTCGTTGCCTGCCACGCGGTCGTGGAAGATACACTTGTCTTTATTCCGCTTGGCATACCGGTCTGGCCGCTTCTTTTGATTCGTGTCACCACAGCAGTTCTGCTGACAATGGCTATTGCGCACACGTGGAAAAAATGGAAACCCTCAGCGGTTGGAAAGGAAGCAATATGAGTGACAAACAAGTAACGACGATTCTGTTTGATTTAGACGGAACGCTTATTAATACGAATGAATTAATTATCGCGTCCTTTTTGCATACACTGGAGCATTATTATCCGAGCAAGTATAAACGAGAAGATGTCCTTGCATTTATCGGGCCGTCTCTTTTTGATACGTTCTCTTCGATGGACCCTGATAAATGCGAGGATATGATCGCTATGTACAGAGCGTACAATCATGACATGCATGATTCACTCGTGACTGAATATGAAACGGTATATGAGACCCTGGATGCATTAAAAAAAGCCGGCTTTACATTAGGAATTGTGACAACAAAATTAAGAGATACTGTCAATATGGGCCTCAAGCTCACGGGAATCGGCGAATTCTTTGAAACAGTTGTCACCCTTGATGATGTGACGAATGCAAAGCCTGATCCCGAGCCTGTGCTGTTAGCGCTGAAACAGTTAGGAAGCAAGTCCGAGGAAGCCATTATGGTCGGAGATAATTACCACGATGTGCTGGCAGGCAAAAACGCCGGTACAAAAACGGCAGGAGTCGCATGGACGATTAAAGGGCCGGAAATGCTGGCGAAGCATGAGCCGGATTTTATGCTTGAGAAAATGAGTGATCTATTACAAATCGTTGGAGTGAAGTAATCTGTGAGAAAAACAGATCGTCATCCGGTCTCGGGGGCCAACTCACTGTGGCATGTCTATCAAACGGTACCTTTTTTAAAGGTCGTCAAAAATTTCATTGTCATTCAAATTGCGAGATATACGCCGTTTATAGGGATGAAAAACTGGCTGTACCGTACATTTCTGCGGATGAAGGTTGGAAAACAGACATCCTTTGCCCTCATGGTGATGCCAGATATCATGTTTCCGGAAAAGATCTTAGTCGGAACAAATACAATCATCGGGTACAATACGACCATTCTGGCCCATGAGTATTTGATTCACGAATACCGGATCGGCAAAGTTCTGATCGGGGACGAAGTGATGATTGGTGCCAACACGACCATTCTGCCCGGGGTGAAAATAGGAGATGGCGCAGTTGTGTCCGCCGGAACGCTTGTCCATAAGGATGTGCCTGACGGGGCATTTGTCGGCGGAAATCCGATGAGGATCATCTATACGAAGGAAGAAATGCAAGAAAGATTGAAAAAGTCCGCTGAATAACATCAGCGGACTTTTTTTGTTAAAATTGAGTGTTGTTGTTTTCGTAAATATGCTGAACACCAATCCATTTTTGACCGACATTAGAGTAGCGTGTATTTGTCATTCTGACCGTGCTTGTTTTGCTGTCCGTCCGGAATATCGCTTCCTTCATGTTTGTGATGGTGCACTTATCGATGATTACATCAACGTGGAAGGTTGAACCGCCAAGCTGTCTTATGAACTTTCCGCCATTGTCTGCCGTGAAGTTTTTCACTGTGAATGTACTGGCTTTATTGATTTGGAATATCTTATCTGACGCTTTTTGAGCAGAACCGCCGTCGATCGGCACTTTTCCTTCCTTCTTCACCGTTAACGCATCCTCACCAACATCTTCCCATTTCACATTCTGAATGTTAACGTTTCCATAAGTGTGCACGCCATCAGCAGCAGGGGCGCCAAGCACCACATTTTTCAGGGTTGCTCCATCTTCCACACGAAAAACAGGGTCTTGGTTTTCTGACTGGCTTCCGTCGCCTAATTCTTTCCCTGCCACAAACCGCTGTCCTTTCCCGTCATATGTTGTATTTTTTGGTACGATAATTGTTTCGTGCACCACTTTGTCTGCTGCAAAAGCGGTTGATGACTGAAACTGGCTGAACACCATAACCAAACCGAACATAAATAGGATAGACACGAATTTTTTCAATGATAAATCCTCCCCGGATATCTTTCATTTTTTGCAAGAGAAGCGTCAGCGACTTGCACCGGCTTCTCTCACATAGATCGGGGCAAGGCTGAATCTGCTTTAATCATAAAAACAGATAGCCTGAAAGTAAAGACAATTCTGGATGATAAATGGAAAATGAATCGATCTTACCGATTGAAACAAAAAGCATGAATATTGTCGTATTTGCTCAGGATAGAGCATAGTGAGGCTTCAGGTGTTTACTTTTGAATAACTACGGCCTGGCTGCCCATTTGTTTCCACGCTTTTTCAAAGCTTGTTCTATCGGTTTTTCTGTTTTTATAGCCATACGGATCATTGAGATACACATATTTATCATCATATCCCGTAACGGCGACGCTGTGTTCGCTGTACGTAATCTCTATCGTTCCGTTTGGCGTTTTCCATGTCTGCATGTTGTCAACTGGCGTAAAGTTGGCTGTCGTGATAACCCAAACTGGATTGCCTTTTTCAAGCTGTTCATAAACAGCAGAAATGCTTTTTCCAGTCAGATCGGACACTTTGTCTCCCGCATAGGTTTTCGCCAGCTGATAGATCGGTCGATGGTAGACACCGAGACCAGGGCCATTCGCCATATCCCCGACAAATCCGTCATTCGGATCACCCTTTAATCCGCTGCTGTATGTCAAAGGCACTGTGGCAACCTGATTTGCCAGGGTGTTTTTTGTCACGTCGTATCCTGCGTAATTCAGCACCATCGCAAGGCTTGTTACTTCACAGCCGTTATAGAGCCGGGGTGCGTCCATTTGATTGTAAAGGATGACATCCAGCGGTTTTGCGCTTCCCTTCAGCTCCTTTTTGCTATTCGCAGCTGAGTTTGTATCGCTATCAGAAACCACTTTTTTAAGGCTGTTCAAAAAAGGAATATCTATATCTTTTGCATCTATTTTAAGTCCGAAAAAAATAACGCCTGAAAGAATCATCAGGACACATAGAGTTCGCAGTGTTTTCATCTTTATCTCCTTGTTCTCTATTTGATTTGTATTATAGCATGCCAAACATAAAGAATTTGAGATATTACGTACCTTTAATACATTATTCATGATTTTTTCATAATGAGGAGAAGGATATTTGAACTAAAAATATCCTTACTGAAGTTAAGCGTTGATTTTCATTCTTTCATCTGCTAACATATTATCATATTAGCGAACTAAAGGATTCGGAATTTTCCTTCATAAGATAACAGCGGAGGTGCTCGGGTTGATGTTTATGTTTGAAAAACCGCACGGCATGAGAGATACACTGCCCGGTTTATACGAAACGAAAAAAAAGGTGAGACGATCGTTAACCGATTTGATTGATAAATGGGGATATCAATTTATGGAAACGCCGACACTGGAGTTTTACGATACCGTTGGCGTCCAGTCAGCAATTGAAGAGCAGCAGCTGTTTAAGCTACTTGATCAGGACGGCAAGACATTGGTGCTTCGCCCGGATATGACGGGGCCGATTGCAAGGGTAGCGGCATCGAAGCTTCTGAAACACGGTCATCCGCTAAGAGTCGGCTATGCGGCAAATGTATTCAGGGCTCAGGAGCGTGAAGGCGGACGTCCGGCTGAGTTCGAGCAGGTCGGAGTGGAGTTAATCGGTGACGGCACGACGAGCGCGGATGCGGAGGTCATTGCTTTAGTCGTCGGGGCATTAAAAAACGCTGGGCTGGCATCCTTTAAAATTGCCATCGGCCATGCCGGCATTGCGGATGCTTTGTTTGTTGAGGTGCTCGGAAACGTTGAACGAGCTGATGTGCTGCGGAGGTTCTTATATGAAAAGAACTACGTCGGCTACAGAGAGCATGTCAAGTCTCTCCCGCTTTCCTCCATTGATAAAAGCAGACTGCTTGAGCTCCTCGAATTGCGGGGCGGCATAGAAGTATGCGGACGTGCCGAGGAAATCGTCGATTCTGCGCAAGGAAAAAGCGTGGTTGATGAGCTGAAGGCGCTGTGGGGCATTCTTGAGGATTACGGATGTACGGAAAATGTCCGCCTGGATCTGAATATGGTCAGCCACATGAGCTATTACACAGGGATTTTATTTGAAGTGTACGCCGAGAATGTCGGTTTTGTCATTGGAAGCGGTGGCCGTTACAACAAGCTGCTGGGCCATTTTGATTCACCTGCACCGGCAACAGGCTTCGGGCTTCGGATCGACCGGCTGATTGAAGCCCTTCATATGAAAGAAGAACCTTGTGATATAGACGCTGTTATTTTCAGCAAAGAGCAGCGGGCGCAAGCCATCGCTTATGCGAATGAAGAACGCATGAAAGGGAACAAAGTGGTTCTTCAAGATTTATCGGGAATAGAAAATATCGACCAGATGACAAAATCTTTTGCAAACGTCACTTATTTTATCGGTGCCAGAAAGGAAGAGCAAAATGGGTAAGTTACTCACAATGGCGATGCCAAAGGGCCGGATATTTGAAGAAGCGGCAGGGCTGCTGAGGCAGGCAGGCTACAGGCTCCCTGAGGAGTTTGAAGATTCGAGAAAACTGATCATCGATGTGCCGGAGGAAAATCTTCGTTTCATATTAGCGAAGCCGATGGACGTAACTACGTATGTGGAGCATGGCGTGGCAGACGTCGGAATTGCGGGCAAGGATGTCATGCTGGAGGAGGAACGCGACGTGTATGAGGTACTGGATTTAAAAATCAGCAAGTGCCACTTAGCTGTCGCCGGACTTCCGAATACAGACTGGAGCGGAGTAGCGCCAAGAATCGCGACAAAGTATCCGAATGTGGCTTCCAGTTATTTCAGAGAGCAGGGAGAACAAGTCGAGATTATTAAGCTCAACGGTTCAATTGAACTGGCTCCGCTCATTGGGCTTGCAGATCGGATAGTGGACATTGTTTCCACAGGACAGACGCTGAAAGAAAATGGGCTTGTTGAAACGGAGCACATTTGTGACATTACCTCTCGCTTTATTGTCAACCCGGTAAGCTATCGCATGAAAGACGATGTGATTGACGAAATGGCATCCCGCCTATCTCTCGTTGTGGAAGGAGAGACGGCAAAATGAAGATCAAAACCATCAGCGGAGCGGAACGGCTTTCTCTCAAGCGTTCCATCGATGCCGGAACGGAAGAGCAAAGAAAGACGGTCCGGTCCATTATAGAAGATGTTAAAGCAAACGGTGATCAGGCGGTTCGCAGCTACACGGCGAAATTTGACGGCATCGAAATAGACAGTCCGCTGGTCACAAAAGAAGAATTTGAGGAGGCATACACCTCACTGGATTCACGTCTTCTTCAGGTGATTAGGCAGGCAATCGAAAATATTAGGGAATATCACGAAAGACAGCTGCAATCCTCCTGGTTTTATCACAGAAAGGACGGCACAATGCTGGGGCAGAAAGTGACGGCGCTGGATTCCGCCGGTGTATATGTGCCGGGGGGAACGGCCGCATATCCTTCATCTGTTTTGATGAATGTGATTCCGGCGCTCGTAGCGGGCGTTGAAAGAATCGTTCTCGTCACGCCTCCGGGAAAAGACGGTCTGCTGTCTCCTGGAGTTTTGGTTGCAGCAGCCGAGCTGGGCATAAAAGATATTTACAAAATGGGCGGCGCTCAGGCGATTGCGTCGTTAGCATACGGAACAGAAACCATTGAGCCGGTGGATAAAATCACGGGTCCGGGCAACATTTATGTCGCGCTTGCCAAACGAGAAGTGTTCGGCGATGTTGATATCGATATGATTGCCGGACCGAGTGAAATCGTCGTGCTGGCTGATGAAACAGCGATTCCGAGCGAAATTGCAGCCGATCTGCTGTCACAGGCGGAACACGATAAGCTCAGCTCATGTGTGTTTGTCACAGATTCCATGGCGCTGGCCGAGGCGGTTTCAGCCGAGGTGAGTAAGCAGCTGAAAACCTTGCCGCGAAGAGAAATAGCGGAAGCTTCAGTGAGAGATTACGGTTGTATATATGTGGCGGAAACAATGGTGGAAGCGATTAATACTGTCAATACACTCGCGCCAGAGCATTTAGAAATCATAACACAGTCTCCGGAAGCTTTGCTTGGCAGTATCAAACATGCGGGTGCAATTTTCTTAGGCAGATACAGCCCTGAGCCTGTCGGTGATTATTTTGCCGGACCGAACCATGTGCTTCCGACAAACGGAACAGCCAGATTTTCAAGTCCATTAAACGTAACTGATTTTCAAAAGAAATCGAGCATTATTTCTTACAGTCAATCAGCCTTTGAAGAACATGCCGAAAGCATCGCGGCTTTTGCCAGACTGGAAGGGTTAGAAGCCCATGCCAGATCAATTGAAGCGAGAGAACGGAGGATTTCTAAATGAGAAAAGCGGAACGCGTCAGGAAAACAAACGAAACAGATATTGAACTGGCATTTACAATAGACGGCGGGGGACAAGCGGATATCAAAACAGATGTGCCGTTTATGACACATATGTTGGATTTATTCACGAAACACGGCCAATTCGATCTTTCCATTAACGCAAAAGGCGATGTTGATATAGATGATCACCACACGACTGAAGATATCGGCATCTGCTTAGGGCAGGCGCTGCTCAAAGCGTTGGGCGATAAAAAAGGAATCAAACGCTACGGATCGGCGTTTGTGCCGATGGATGAGGCACTTGCTCAAGTTGTGATTGATTTAAGCAACCGGCCGCACTTAGAAATGCGCGCTGATTTCCCGGCTGCTAAAGTCGGAACTTTCGATACGGAGCTTGTACATGAATTTTTGTGGAAGCTGGCGCTCGAAGCTCGAATGAACCTGCACGTCATCGTTCATTATGGCACAAACACCCACCACATGATTGAAGCCGTTTTTAAAGCACTGGGACGTGCGCTTGATGAAGCGACAACGATCGATCCGCGAGTTAAAGGAATACCGTCAACGAAAGGGATGCTGTAAATGATCGGCGTGATAGATTACGGAATGGGGAATTTATACAGTGTCTCAAAGGCGCTTGAACGTGTCGGCGTGCCGTATTTTGTTTCTGAAAAGCCGGAGGAGCTGAAAGAAGCTGATGCCTTCATTTTGCCGGGAGTTGGTTCATTTGGAGACGCGATGGACAATTTGCGCTACACGAAGCTTGATCAATTGATTCACGATATGGTCTCAGAGGGAAGACTGCTTCTAGGGATCTGCCTCGGCATGCAGCTTTTATTTGAAGAAAGCGAAGAAAACGGCACCGCTTCAGGACTCGGGCTGTTAAAAGGAAAAGCAGTCAGGCTGAAAGCAGAAGATGAAAAAGGAAACAAGCTGAAGGTTCCGCATATGGGCTGGAATCGTCTTTCTTTTCATAATGAATCTCCGCTGCTGACTAAAACAGAACAAGGCTACGCTTACTTCGTTCATTCCTATTACATTGACGGGATGGAGGAGAACGCGCTTCTGGCAAGCGCCGATTATGGTGTACGAGTGCCTGCTGTAGTCGGAAAAAGAAACGTCTTCGGCGCCCAATTTCATCCGGAAAAAAGCAGCACGGTCGGAATGTCTATTTTAACTCAATTTACGAAAATGGCAGCAGAACAGAAGGTGAAAAAATGAGTGTTTTTACATTATATCCGGCAATTGATATGAGAAACGGCAAATGTGTCCGCCTTGTTCAAGGGGATTACAATAAGGAAACGATATATGGCGATTCACCGTACGACATGGCTGAGTTATTTGCGAAAGAGGGTGCCGAATGGATCCATCTCGTTGATCTCGACGGGGCCAAAGAAGGGAAAAGAGTGAATGACCGCCATGTGATTGAGATTACGCAAAAGCTGAACCTGAAAGTCGAAATCGGCGGCGGGATCCGTTCCGAAAATGACGTCTATGAATATTTATCAGCAGGAGTCGATCGGGTGATCCTGGGAAGCTCAGCAGTTTCTAACCCTCCGTTTGTCAAAAAAATGCTGAAACAATATGGCGAGAAAATTGCAATCGGACTGGATGCGAGAAACGGTTTTGTTTCAACAGAGGGATGGCTTGAAACATCAACCCTTAAGGCAACTGAACTGGGCAAAGAGCTAGCCAATGAAGGTGCGGAAGTCTTTATTTTTACTGACATCGCGACAGACGGAATGCTGTCAGGCCCCAATGTTAAAAGCACGGTCGAGCTTGCTAAGGAAACGGGGAAATCGGTGATCGCTTCCGGCGGAGTCAGCTCCGTCGCGGATCTCGAAGCTCTCGCCCGCTATGAGGCGGACGGCGTCTCTGGAGCGATCATCGGAAAAGCGCTGTATACCAATCAGTTTACGCTGAGTGAGGCGCTTGAAAGGGTGAAGCGCAAATGATCACAAAACGGATTATTCCATGCCTTGATGTCAAAGAAGGACGCGTTGTCAAAGGAATTCAATTTCTCGAATTGAAGGATGCAGGTGACCCAGTTGAACTCGCTGAAGTGTACGACCGGGAAGGTGCGGATGAACTTGTTTTTCTTGATATCTCCGCCTCGCACGAAGGACGAAAGACGATGGTTGACGTTGTGGAGCAGGTTGCCGCGAAGCTCGCGATTCCGTTTACAGTCGGCGGCGGCATCAATCAGCTCAGCGATATGAAAACGATTCTGCGTGCCGGAGCGGACAAAGTGTCGGTGAACACGGCAGCTGTTCTCCGCCCTGAGCTGATTACAGAAGGAGCCGAGTTTTTCGGTTCTCAATGCATCGTACTTGCCATTGATGCCAAGTACGACAAAGAATCTGACACATATAAGGTCTATACGCACGGCGGCAGAAAGAAAACAGATTGGGAGGTCACCGCGTGGGCAAAAGAAGGCGTCAAACGCGGGGCAGGAGAAATATTGCTGACAAGCATGGACTCCGACGGTGAGAAAAAAGGCTTCGACCACACGCTGACAAAGCTTGTTTCCGAAGCTGTCCCCGTCCCTGTTATCGCTTCGGGAGGCGCGGGAAACGCACAGCATATGCTTGAGGCTTTTACAAAAGGAGAAGCCGACGCCGCGCTGGCCGCCTCAATTTTTCATTATAAAGAAACATCGATTAAAGAAGTGAAATCATACTTGAAAGAGTACGGGGTGAATGTGAGATGAAACAGGCAGATGAGCTGCGTTTTAACGAGGACGGATTAATTCCTGCTATCGTGCAGGATGCGGCAAGCAAAGAAGTGCTGACACTTGCGTATATGAACAAGGAATCGTACGAAAAAACGCTGGAAACGAAGGAAACATGGTTTTACAGCCGCTCACGCCAAGCGTTATGGCATAAAGGAGAAACCTCAGGGAACACGCAAGCCGTCAAAGGTATCCGGTATGACTGCGACCAGGACGCATTGATCGTACTTGTAGAGCCGTCCGGCCCGGCATGCCACACTGGCAGCTACAGCTGTTTTACGAAGGAACAAACAGAAGAACAGGCCGCAGGCCGATTCGGCATCATGAACGAACTGGAGCGCGTGATCGCGGAACGCCAAGCGGAGATGCCTGAAGGAGCTTACACCACTTACCTTTTCCGTGAAGGCGTCGATAAGATTTTGAAAAAAGTCGGAGAAGAAGCATCCGAAGTCATCATAGCCGCGAAAAACCGGGACCACGAGGAACTCAAATGGGAAGCGGCAGACCTGCTGTATCACCTGCTTGTCCTGCTCAGAGAACAAGCCTTGCCGCTGGATGATGTGCTTGACGTATTGAAAAAACGCCATTCTGAGAAAGAAGAGTAAAGAGCCGTATGATACGGCTCTTTTTGTTTTATGAAATTTTGAGATGATTAAAGCAAATTAAAATAAAGTTCGTTTTCCTACTTAATCAAATTCCTCCATAATGTAACATGGAAAAGAATAATATAATCACCCTTTGAACAGGGACTGATCGCATTATTTATAGAGAAAAAATAGAATATAATTCTCGAAAAAAATCCGTGGAGGTTCGTCATGAAAAAGATCATCTTTATTTGCTTCAACTTATTACTCGCCCTGATAGAAGGATGCAGTATGAATGACAATGATAAGAACAACTCAAACGAACATAAAACAGAAGCCGTAAAACCAAAAGACATGGATCCAAAAGACCTGCCGCAGGTTCCGGCGTTTCAGGACGAGAAAACGAGAGAGTACATGGTGTCAACGAAAGAAGAGCAGCCGGGGTATTATTTGCTTGAATCTAAGCTGCAAGGGTTTAGGATGTTGTTTCCGGAGGATGCGGAGTATTCCGACTCAGAAACTTCAAAGACAAACGAGTCACTATTTTTTGATAGTTTTAATAAAAAAACGAATATAGTAATGAATGCTTCAGTTAAGTTTTATCAAAATGAATCGTTTATAAACGAACCGGAGAATATGTTGGATATTATTAGCGGTAAAAATGAATACAAAGGTGATTTTGAGAAATTAGAAACGAAGGATAAAGATATTTACTTTGCCTCAAGACAAGAAAACTTTGACAAAGAAGAGACACCATCTTATATCTTCCTTGGTTATATAAAATCGAAAAAACAAGATTATTTAGGGATGGAATATTCTTTTATGTTTAGCTGCTCCGCCAATGCAAATACATGTAAACAAAACCCGAAAGACAATGAAGAAAAAGTTAAAAAAATAATAAACTCTACTACCTTTGGCGAAATGTAAAGGAAAATACGAAGAAAGAGAGATATCTGCTCAAAGAAAAAGGCTTTTGATGATATAGAGGGAAAGAATAGTTTTTCTTATAGAGAATTAAGGGAAATAGAGTATTCGTTTCGATTCACCTACTATAAAGATGAAGAGGTTAAGTAAGAGCCGTATGATAAACGATTTTATAAAAAAAGAAATAGGTATTATGATGTGTTTGTGGTGTTTTGCTTGATTTGTTAGTGAAAGGAGATCAAAACCAAGTCGGATTTCCTATTTATCCAAATTCCACCATGATGTAACATAGAAAAGGATAAAATAATCACGTATTAACCAGGTCAATAGGATTATTTTCGGTATGAAAATAGAATTCTATTCTCACAAAACCCGTGGAGGTTCGTAATGAAAAAGATCATATGTATTTGCTTTAGCTTATTACTTGCCCTGACAGGAGGATGCAGTATGCAAGACAATGATAAAAACACCACAAATGACAATAAAACAGAAGCCGTAAAACCAAAAGAAATGGATCCAAAAGACCTGCCGCAAGTTCCGGCGTTTCAAGATGAAAAAACGAGAGAGTACATGGTGTCAACGAAAGAAGAGGAGCCAGGGTATTATTTGCTTGAATCTAAGCTGAAAGGGTTTAGGATGTTGTTTCCGGAGGATGGGGAGTATGTACCTGATCTTTCAAGTAAAGGTGAAAATGAGGAAACAATAGTATTTGATAGTTTCAATAAAAAAACTAACATTCAATATGACGGGCAATTAGATTATCATCAAGAAAAAAGTTTTGCGAATGACAAGGATACAATGCTTGACATTGTAAGCGGCAGAAATAGCTATAAAGGAAAATACGAAGAAAGAGAGCTATCTGATAAAATTGTATATTCTGCTCAAAAGAAAAGCAGTTTTGATGATGTGGATGAAAAGAATAATTTTTCTTATAGATTTTTTGGTTATGTTAAATCTAAAAAAGAGGAATATTTAGGAATAGAGTATTCTTTTCGTTTTTCTTGCTATAAGGGTAAAGAGGTTTGTTCATTAAAGAAAGAAGAAGCAGAAAAAAAAGTTCGAAAAATAATTGATTCTATTACCTTTTTAAAAGTTAAAAAGGAGAAATAGAGAAAATGGAAAATAAGAATATATTTGAAAATGAAAATGTAAAGCTGCGTTTAATTGACTTGGAGTACGATTATAAAGAAAAATTTGCTTCTAATATTGAAAGTGAAATAAAGAGAGCTAAAACAGATTTTGAAGTCGAGGTGCGTCGAATATACAAAGAAGAAACACATCGAGATCTTCCAAAAAATCTGGAAATATACACATCTAATGAACTTATTAAAAAAAATTCGAAAATAGATACATCAATAAGAGAGTCCGGATATGATGGTACAGCTATTTATATTAAGGATGATAAACAACACGTTAATCAACTTCATATTATTTCAGAGGGGAGTGCTGATAACGAAGACTGGTCATACAATTTCTTTGGTCTCTTTTTAGGGATAGATGACAGCCAGTACCAAGCGACAAAAGAGTTTGTAAGAAATGCCAAAAGAGAAACAGAGAATTCTCATGATTTAAAGACCTTTGCTATGGGCCACTCACTGGCAAATAATAATCAGGTGATGGTTCAATTAATTGACGGAGAATTTGATGAGGTTTATGGGGTTAACGGAGCTCAAATAAGCGTTGACCACCTGCTAGCAACTGATTTGAATTTGAGAGATAGGCTAATGCATAAATTTCATATTAGACGCTTAAAAGATATAAATGATATCCCACCAGATAAGCTAAAAAAAGAAATCCAAAAATATTATGAAGACAAAGGCGTAACAGCAAACATCACCCAACGCATCTCAAAAGATGACCCGCTGTATGGAGTCAGCGGCAAGGCCGATTTCATTACATTCGGTGATGTGAAGATGGCAGATACAAATACAAGTGTAAAAGGCATCCGAAATATTATGGATGGGGTTCCTGACGAAGATGTGAGGTCAATTCAAAAATTCCTTCAAAAATATAAGGATGACTATGAAAAAGACGGCTTGAACGGTTTTATAAAGGCAGCCAGCGGGATAGACATAGACCTGATTGAAAAAGTGAAAAACACAGACGGCGCTTTAAAGAAAGTAAGTGTCCTATATGAGCATTTTGATGATGTTAAGCAAATGTATGGCCGAATAAAAGAGGAACTGCCGTCGTTTTTAGGTTTTCTTCATACCTTGTTGAGAAACAGCGGACCGGTCGTAGATCAGTTAGCTGAAAACGGTTATATTGATGAAACGCAAAAGAAAGTCATCAAAAAAGAATTAACGAATATTAATGCGAGTATGCGAGGCATAGAATTACGGTACGAACAATTCATTGACCATTTAAAGCATGGCCAATTTATGCAAGCTTTAAAAGACGTTGGTGAAATAGTGGACTATGTAAAATCAATTCTATCCTCATTGAAAACACTCGACACAGAAACAAAAGACGCACTAAAACTTATCGTCGACGGCCACAGCATCGTTCAAATGCTCAACGCCTTGTCAAAGGAAAAAGGCTTCAGCTATAAAGGCTCCGATATTTATTTTACAGGGAAGAGCGGCTCGGGAGAAACGATTCAAGTCAATCTCTCATCCGCTGTCAGAATCTATCAAAACGGTATGAAAATCGTTGAAGATATGGAAGATGCGATTTCTAAGTACCAGAAGGTTTACAGTCAGGAAATCGATGAAGATTTCATAGACAAAAAGCAGGCGATCATCACGGCTATTCATCATATGGAAGAAAACCCTTCGCATTATGCCTTCGATCTTCAATTCCGGCTTGCAGCTGGTTTCAGCCACACATTCGATAAATTGGAGAAAATCTCTGTTCATGAATCATTCCACACAGGTGCGCTTCCTGCAAATGATGGAATTGTTGCTGAATTAAAAAAACAGACAACAGAAAAAAGAGATTTTATCAAAAATATCCGCGAGAGTATTGAAAAGCTGTTTGAAAAAGAAGAAATGATTTCTCAGTTATTTGATTTTCAGCCTTAGGAGGAATATGAAGAGTGACTTCCTTATTTTCAGAAAGTGAAACAGAAATTGTATCAACGACCTATATGTTTCTTACCCAAGATGAAATGAAGGGGAAAGCGGGCACCCTCAATCAACCGATCAACGACTTTCTCAGCCTGACAAAGAAATTTGAGTCTTCATTAAAAGAGGAAATCAAAGGGCAAAAAGGGTTGATTGTAAAAAAAATAAAAAAAGAGCTTGAGTCTAATAGCGAAAAACGAAAAGCTGCCCTTGAGATGATAAAAGAAGAACATACCGCAAAAGTTGATCGGTACAAAATGATAATAGAAGACCTGCGACAGCAGGATGTAACATTGACTTACAGAAAAAAGAAGCCTGTGAAAGATGTCTAACATAAAAATCTCCTATTCAAACAATGAGTGGGAGATTTTTATTTTGATCACGGCAAAAATATACTGAAAAAGTCTTTCTCCATTGATATGATTGAGAAAGAGTAAAAATCATCCTTTTGCTATGACTTTTCACCTTTCTGAACGCTGAAACAGGAGGAAAATATATGCCAACCAAGAAACAAAAATCTAAAAGTAAATTGAAACCCTTTTTTGCCTTAGTAAGACGGACCAATCCTTCTTATGGAAAGCTCGCCTTTGCGCTTGCCCTCAGTGTAGTAACCACGCTGGTCAGCCTGCTCATTCCATTATTAACGAAGCAGCTTGTCGATGGTTTTTCTATGTCAAATCTGTCAGGCACGCAAATCGGTTTGATCGCGCTTGTGTTTTTCGTTCAGGCGGGTTTAAGCGCTTATGCCACCTATGCGCTTAACTATAATGGACAAAAAATCATTTCCGGGCTGCGGGAGTTATTATGGAAGAAATTAATTAAGCTTCCTGTCTCTTATTTCGATACAAATGCTTCCGGAGAAACAGTCAGCCGTGTAACGAACGATACGATGGTGGTCAAAGAATTGATTACAACCCATATCAGCGGATTTATTACAGGCATCATTTCTGTCATTGGATCATTGACAATCTTGTTTATTATGAACTGGAAGCTGACACTGCTTGTGTTAGTGGTCGTTCCGCTGGCCGCTCTTATTTTGGTGCCGATTGGACGGAAAATGTTCTCCATTTCACGGGAAACGCAAGATGAAACGGCTCGTTTTACAGGACTGCTGAATCAAATTCTCCCGGAAATCAGACTTGTTAAGGCTTCAAATGCGGAGGATGTCGAATATGGGCGCGGGAAGATGGGGATTTCCTCATTATTTAAGCTTGGCGTTCGTGAAGCCAAGGTTCAATCGCTTGTCGGCCCGCTTATTTCACTCGTGTTAATGGCAGCGCTTGTCGCAGTGATCGGATATGGCGGCATGCAGGTCTCATCAGGCGAGCTCACAGCCGGAGCGCTAGTGGCTTTTATTTTATATTTGTTTCAAATTATTATGCCGATGGGCCAGATTACAACGTTTTTCACACAGCTGCAAAAATCAATCGGTGCAACAGAACGAATGATTGAGATTTTAGCAGAGGAAGAGGAAGATACAGTGACAGGAAAACAAATTGAAAATGCGCATCTCCCTATCCAGCTGGATTGCGTGTCTTTTGGATATAAGCCTGATCAGCTGATCTTAAAAGAGGTCAGCGCTGTCATTGAAGCAGGTAAAGTCACAGCGATTGTCGGTCCGAGCGGCGGGGGGAAAACGACGCTGTTTAAGCTGCTTGAACGTTTTTATTCTCCGACTGCAGGGTCCATTCGGCTGGGGGACGAGCCGATTGATACTTATTCGCTTGAATCGTGGCGGGAGCACATCGGGTATGTATCGCAGGAAAGCCCGTTAATGTCCGGGACAATCAGAGAAAATATTTGCTACGGGTTAGAACGAGATGTGACGGATGCTGAGATCGAAAAAGCCGCGGAGATGGCATATGCGCTCAATTTTATAAAGGAGCTGCCGAATCAGTTTGATACAGAAGTGGGCGAACGCGGCATTATGCTGTCAGGCGGACAAAGGCAAAGAATTGCGATTGCGAGAGCGCTTCTCCGTAACCCAAGCATTCTTATGCTCGATGAAGCTACCTCAAGTCTCGACAGCCAATCTGAAAAATCAGTTCAGCAGGCGCTGGAGGTGCTGATGGAGGGCCGCACAACGATTGTGATCGCTCACCGCCTATCTACCGTTGTAGATGCGGACCAGCTTTTGTTTGTTGAAAAAGGGGAAATTACCGGTCGTGGAACACACCATGAGTTAATGGCTTCCCATGGCCTTTATCGGGATTTTGCTGAACAGCAGCTGAAAATGAATGCAGACTTAGAAAACAAAGCCGGGTAAATTTTGGTCGAATCAGCCAATAAAAAAGAGGAGGGATTTTCCCAATCCTTCCTTTTGAACTATTGAGGGGCTTACGATTTATGGTATACTACTGACGGTAATATTGTATAAAACGGAGGGTAGTTGTGGGAAAACACACTTCTGAACATAAAAATCACGCACAAATTGTCCAGCTGCTTCAAGATGGACAATATTTTTTTCATAAAGGCTTGAAAGCGTATAAAGAGCGCAATCTAAAACGGGCAAGCAAACTGATTCAGCGCGCGGTTCATTTGGAGCCGGAGGATTCAGAGATGCTTTCACAGCTTGCGGTCATTTATTCGGAAATGGGCCAGTATCAAGAGTCGAACGATCTTCTTGACTATATCATGGCAAATCTGGAGGCCGAAATGCCGGAGTGCCATTACTTTAAAGCGAATAACTTTGCCCATCTGGGGCTCTTCCAGGAAGCTTATAAAGAAGCGGCCGCTTATTCTGATGCGGACCCGGATGGTGAATTCGCCGAAGAAAACGATAGTCTGCTTGATTTGCTCGATTTAGGAGACGACGGCATTGAGGATTCGTTGTATGATCAGGATGAACTGCTGGTGAAACAGGATCGGGCAAAGTCATTGCTGGAAAGCGGCCAGCTTGCTGAAGCGGTTGCGGCGCTTGAGGAAATCACAGCTGAATATCCGGAGCTTTGGTCAGCATACAACAATCTCGCGCTTGCCTATTTCTATTCAGGAAACGTTGTAAAAGCGAAGCAAACCGCTTATGAAGTGCTTTCTCATAATGAAGGAAATCTTCACGCCTTATGCAATCTTCTCGTTTTCTACTATTATGAAAGAGAAGACGAAAAAGTGGCGGAATTGAGTGATCAGCTCTCCAATGTCTATCCGATGCTAATGGAGCAGCGTTATAAATTGGGTGCTACTTTGGCGCTTGTCGGCCGCTACGAGATCGGATATAAATGGCTCAAATTATTATATAAAACCGGCTTTGAAGGGGACGACACCTTCTTTTACTGGCTTTCATGCTCTGCTTATTTTACGGGACATACCGAATTTGCCGAGACAATCTGGAGAAAAGTCGAGTCGCAATATCCCGGCGAAGACCGCCCGGCGCCTTGGATAGAGCGGAGGGAAGCTCTTCCTTCATCTGTGGAGCAGCGTCTCGCAGCCTATTATATCAGCAGCACAAAGGGAGAAACAGAGCATCTTGAAGCGGTGATACGCTCAAAGAGAATTACCGCTCCTTTTGAAAATCATTTTGTAAAGCTGCTTCTGAATGGAGATTCTGCTGCTGCTGACGTTTCAGAGGATGCACTTTTCGCTTATCAAACGGTCAAATTATTAGAGCAAGCTGAAAAAGAAGAGATGAAAACAGAAGTCATGAGCTGCTGGGTTTTCCATGTCATCCAGCAAATTCGTGCAGCTGCTCCGCTGAAGAATGAGAAAGGCTGGGCAGCAGCCATCTGTTATATTTGGAAAGAAGCCCATGGCAAGCAAGACACGAAAAAAGACACAGCGGCCCGATTCGGCATCTCTCCGGCAACGTTGACGAAATATATGAAATATATTGATGATATTCTAGAATAGTAAATTTTAAAGAGTCGATTTATTTAATCGACTCTTTTTTTGTTAGATAGATTATATTGAGAAAATAATATCGACAGTTTTTTTGCACGCTTAAGAAAAATGACAAATGATGTGTGACTTGACATCTGTTTGAAACATAAATGTAATAAAATTTATCGCTAATTTGTCGAAACTTGATGGTATAATGATTCTCGTACATAAGGAATTAGTGTTTTTTACATATGATGTGAAATAAACGCTATACAACCAGAATAAGAGATGCACAGAATAATTAACCATAAACAACCATCATTCCTCGTAGAGTATGAGGAACGAAACTTGATGTTCAAAATACGATTCCAAATGAGGACAGGTTCACAGTAAAAGGGAGGATATAAAAAGTGAGAAAGAGTTTAATTACACTTGGTTTGGCTTCCGTCATCGGGACAAGCAGTTTTTTGATCCCATTTACAAGTAAAACTGCATCGGCGGAAACATTAGATGAAAAGAAACAAAAAATCGAAAGCAAGCAATCTGAGGTTGCTTCCAGCATTGAAGCGAAGGAAAAAGAATTAACTGAGCTTCAGGAAAATCAATCAAAGATTGAAAAAGAACTGAAAGACATTAACGCTAAGGCGCTTGATACAAGCAACAAGATCGAAGATAAAAAAGAAGAAAATGATAAAACAAAAGAAGAAATCAAAAAACTGAAAAAAGAGATTAAAGAAACTGAAGCACGCATCGAAAAACGCAATGAAATCCTGAAAAAACGCGTTCGTTCTTTACAGGAAAGCGGCGGATCTCAAGGATACATAGATGTTCTTTTAGGATCAACAAGCTTTGGTGACTTTATCTCTCGTGCGACTGCGGTTTCATCTATTGTGGACGCAGACAAAGATTTAATCAAACAGCAAGAGCAGGATAAAGCGAAGCTCGAAGCTTCTGAAGCGGATTTGAATGACAAGCTGAAAGAAGTTCAAGCTGCATTGGCTAAATTAGAAACAATGCAAAAAGACCTTGATAAACAGCTTAATGAAAAAGACAAGCTTTTCGACGAAGCAAAAGCAAGCCAAAAGAAAACGGCTAAAGCGATTTCTGAATTAAAATCAGAGGCGTCTGAACTTGCAAATCAAAAAGCAAATACTGAAGCTGAACAAGCACGCATCAAAAAAGAACAAGAAGCAGCGGCTGCTTTGATCAAAAAGCAGGAAGAAGCACAAAAAGCATCTGATGAAACACAAACAGATGACAGTCAAACGGCGACAACTGAATCAGCAAAAGCAAGCTCATCTGATGATTCTTCAGACAATTCTTCTAACAGTTCATCAAACAGTTCGTCAAACGGCTCATCTTCTAAGAAGAGCAGCGGCTCAAACAGCAATTCAGGCGGAACTGTTATCAGCAACTCTGGCGGAATTGAAGGCGCGATCAGCGTTGGTTCAAGCATTGTAGGACAATCTCCGTACAAGTTTGGCGGCGGACGCAGCCAATCTGATATCAACAACCGTATTTTTGACTGCTCATCATTCGTACGCTGGGCATACGCTTCTGCAGGTGTTAACCTTGGGCCTGTAGGCGGAACAACTACTGATACGTTAGTTGGCAGAGGACAAGCTGTCAGCGCGTCTGAAATGAAACGCGGAGACCTTGTGTTCTTTGACACTTACAAAACAAATGGACACGTAGGAATCTACTTAGGAAACGGTACTTTCCTAAACGACAATACATCTCATGGCGTATCTGTTGACTCTATGAGCAATCCTTACTGGAAAAAAGCATTTAAAGGCGTTGTAAGACGTGTTGTTCAATAATAAATATGACAAGGGCCTTCTATAAACAGAAGGCTCTTTCTTTATTAACATATACCCTTTTCGAATACATTTAATCGTGTTGAGCAAAAAAATAGCGTATCACCATGAGATTTTATAGGATATGGGTAAGGAATACGTTTGATGGGGATTCTTATCTTATAAGAAAGAGCCCAAACTTGAAAAGATGGTTTAAGGAGTGAATAGTGTGTCAGAAGAAAAAATTTATGACGTGATTATAATCGGCGCGGGCCCTGCTGGGATGACGGCCGCTGTATACACATCAAGAGCGAATTTATCGACATTAATGATTGAAAGAGGAATTCCTGGCGGACAAATGGCCAATACGGAAGATGTAGAAAACTATCCTGGATTCGAAAGTATCCTTGGGCCTGAGCTTTCTAACAAAATGTTTGAACATGCGAAAAAGTTCGGCGCTGAATACGCTTATGGCGATATTAAAGAAGTCGTTGACGGCAAAGAGTATAAAGTAGTCAAAGCCGGTTCAAAGGAATATAAAGCCCGTGCTGTCATCATTGCTGCTGGTGCGGAATATAAAAAAATCGGCGTGCCTGGCGAAAAAGAATTGGGCGGCCGCGGTGTATCTTATTGTGCAGTATGTGACGGCGCTTTCTTTAAAGGCAAAGAACTAGTCGTTGTTGGCGGCGGAGATTCCGCGGTTGAAGAAGGCGTATATCTGACTCGTTTCGCTTCAAAAGTAACGATTGTTCACAGACGTGATAAACTCCGTGCTCAAAGTATTCTTCAAGCGAGAGCATTTGATAATGAAAAAGTTGACTTCCTATGGAACAAAACCGTGAAGGAAATTCATGAGGAAAACGGCAAAGTCGGTAACGTAACGCTTGTCGATACGGTAACCGGTGAAGAAAGTGAATTCAAAACAGACGGCGTATTCATTTACATCGGCATGCTTCCTCTGTCTAAACCGTTTGAGAATCTGGGCATTACGAATGAAGAAGGCTACATCGAAACAAATGACCGCATGGAGACAAAGGTTGAAGGAATTTTCGCTGCCGGAGACATTCGCGAAAAATCACTGCGCCAAATCGTAACGGCTACAGGAGACGGAAGTATTGCGGCGCAAAGCGTACAGCATTATGTTGAAGAGCTTCAAGAAACGCTGAAAACCTTAAAATAAAAAGGGCTGTCATACGAGTTTCACATTACGTTACTGGGTTTTAATTCCGCTGTAACACATGTGTAATGCTTTTCGGTTATGATTAATAAAGTAATTGACCCCCTTTTTATAATGAATACACTTTTTTGGCACGGATTCTCCAGTTATCCGTGTCCTTTTTTTGTCCATAAATAAAAGATGAATGCCAGTTACAGCAAAATCATCTGAATTAAGGAATGAATATGCTGTAAAATAGAAGAAAAGATTGTCAATGTCTCTTCATTGTGGGAGGCATCTTGAAGCGGTATAATAAAGAGACGATGACAGGACGAAGGTTAGGTGACGTACTTGCAAAGAGTGACAAATTGTGTGCTTCAGACGGATGACAAAGTTCTTCTGCTTCAAAAGCCGAGACGCGGATGGTGGGTCGCGCCGGGAGGCAAGATGGAAAGCGGAGAATCAGTCAGAGACTCCGTCATCAGAGAGTACAGAGAAGAGACTGGTATCTATATCATAAATCCTCAATTAAAAGGCGTTTTTACCTTTATTATTAAAGACGGTGACCACATTGTCTCCGAGTGGATGATGTTTACGTTTGTCGCGGATTCTTATACAGGACAAAATGTATCAGAATCAGAGGAAGGCAAACTGCAGTGGCACGATGTCAATGACATTCAGAACCTGCCTATGGCCCCTGGAGACGGCCATATCCTTGATTTTATGATGAAGGGACAAGGGCTGCTGCACGGCACATTTACGTATACACCGGAATTTGAGCTGCTCAGTTATCGTTTAGACCCGCAGCACATCAAATAGAAAGACAAGTCAGGGGGGAGAAAGATGAGTGTTAGTGAATCACATGATATTCAGCTTGTCATTATAACCGGAATGTCGGGAGCGGGGAAAACTGTCGCGATCCAAAGCTTTGAAGATCTCGGCTATTTCTGCGTCGATAATCTTCCGCCTTCATTGCTTCCGAAGTTTTTAGAGCTGATGAAGGAATCAAATTCTAAAATGAGCAAAGTTGCGCTTGTGATGGATTTGCGCGGCCGCGAATTTTTTGACCGGCTGATTGAAGCGCTGGATGAAATGGCCGAAAATCCGTGGATCACACCGCGAATTTTATTCCTGGACGCGAAGGATTCCATTCTCGTCACAAGATATAAAGAAACGAGACGCTCGCATCCGCTGGCAGCGACTGGCCTGCCGCTTGAAGGCATCGCGCTGGAACGAGAGCTGCTTGAGGAATTAAAAGGCCGCTCTCAAATCATTTACGATACGTCTGACATGAAGCCGCGTGATTTGCGTGAAAAAATCGTGAAGCACTTTGCGACAAACCAAGGAGAGACATTTACCGTAAATGTCATGTCATTTGGTTTTAAATACGGTATTCCAATTGATGCAGATCTCGTCTTTGATGTCAGATTTTTGCCGAATCCGTACTATATCGAAAGCATGCGGCCGCTGACTGGCAAGGATAAAGAGGTTTCCTCTTACGTCATGAAGTGGAATGAAACACAAAAGTTCAATGAGAAATTAATTGATCTGCTGAGCTTTATGCTTCCATCTTATAAAAGAGAAGGAAAAAGCCAGGTTGTCATTGCGATCGGCTGCACAGGGGGCCAGCACCGCTCTGTGACATTAGCCGAGAATTTAGCTGATTATTTCAAAAAGGATTACTATACTCATGTTACTCACCGGGACATTGAAAAGAGAAGCCGGAAATAAGATGGGACAAAAGCCGAAAATTGCAATCTTTGGCGGCGGTACAGGTCTTTCTGTATTGCTTCGGGGCCTAAAGCATAAACCTGTTGACATCACGGCCATTGTAACAGTTGCCGATGATGGGGGAAGCTCTGGCCGTCTGCGGAATGAACTGAAAATTCCGCCTCCCGGAGACATCAGAAATGTGCTTGCCGCTTTATCCGATGTGGAGCCGCTTGTTGAAGATCTTTTTCAGCACCGCTTCAATAAAGGGAATGACTTAACAGGCCATTCTCTCGGGAATTTGATTTTGGCAGCGATGACAAATATAACCGGTGATTTTTTTCACGCTGTCACTGAAATGAGCAAGGTGCTGAATGTAAGAGGAAAGGTTTTGCCGGCTGCCAATGCCAGTGTCGTTTTGCATGCTGAGATGGAAGACGGCCGCGTGGTCTCAGGCGAGTCAACGATTCCAGAATACGGACAGCGCATTAAGCGTGTTTTTCTCACGCCTGAACAGATTGATCCGCTGCCGGAAACAATAGACGTGATCAGGGAAGCGGATTTGATTATTATCGGCCCGGGAAGTCTCTATACAAGCATTCTGCCCAATTTGCTCGTCCCAAAAATCGGGGAAGAAGTGATAAAGGCGCCGGCGAAAAAAGTATACATTTGCAACGTGATGACTCAGCCCGGCGAAACGCTCCATTACACCGCTGCTGATCATGTGAAAGCGCTCAATCAGCATATGGGCTGTGGTTTTATTGATACGATATTAGTAAACAGTGAAGACATTCCCGACGAAATAAAGCGTAAGTACGAAATGGAATCGGCGCGTCCTGTTGATTTTGATATTGAAGAGCTGAAAGCGATGGGGCTTGAAGTCATCAGAGATCAAATTGTAACGTATAAAAATGACGTAATACGTCACGATACACATAAAGTGGCCTCTCTTCTTGTTGATTTACTGAAAGAATGAAGCCTTGAAATGAGGTGGCTATATGTCATTTGCATCAGAAACAAAAAAAGAATTAACGAATCTGGAAGTGAAGGACTGCTGCATTAATGCCGAGTTGTCTGCACTCATTCGGATGAATGGAGCTTTATCATTTACAAACCGCCATCTCGTACTCGATGTTCAAACTGAAAACGCGGCGATTGCCCGCCGCATCTATACATTGCTGAAAAAACAATATGATGTGTCGGTCGAGCTGCTGGTCAGAAAGAAAATGCGGCTGAAAAAGAATAACGTCTATATTGTGCGTTTTTCAGAAAATGCAAAAGCGATCTTAGAGGATTTAAAAATACTCGGGGAGAATTTTGTGTTTGAACGAAGTATTTCGAAAGAGCTGGTCAAAAAGAGATGCTGCAAGCGTTCTTATATGAGAGGAGCATTTTTGGCAGGAGGTTCGGTCAATAACCCGGAAACCTCCTCGTATCATTTAGAAATCTTCTCTCTTTATAAGGAGCATAACGATTCATTATGTGACCTGTTAAATGAGTTTCAGTTAAACAGCAAAACGCTCGAACGGAAAAAAGGCTATATTACCTATTTAAAAGAGGCTGAAAAGATTACAGAGTTTCTTAACGTAATTGGCGCTCACAATTCGCTTCTGCGATTTGAGGATGTCAGAATCGTTCGGGACATGAGAAATTCGGTCAACCGCCTCGTCAATTGTGAAACAGCCAACTTAAACAAAACGATCGGCGCATCGCTGAGACAGGTGGAAAATATTAAATACATCGATGAAAGAATCGGCCTGGAGGCGCTGCCTGAAAAACTTCGGGAAATTGCGCAGCTGCGGATTGATTATCAGGAAGTGACGCTGAAAGAGCTAGGGGAAATGGTAGCAAGCGGGAAAATCAGCAAATCAGGGATCAATCACAGGCTGAGAAAACTTGACGAAATCGCAGAACAGCTGCGGACAGGGCAAACCGTCACTTTAAAATAACCGTAAAGAAAAGGGGAGATCTTATGGTTCAACAGAAAGTGGAAGTTCGATTAAAGACAGGACTGCAAGCACGTCCTGCTGCTTTGTTTGTACAAGAAGCAAACCGGTTTACGTCAGATGTGTTTCTTGAGAAGGATGGGAAAAAAGTAAACGCCAAAAGCATCATGGGGCTGATGAGCCTTGCGGTAAGCACAGGCACTGAGGTTACCTTGATTGCCCAGGGAGAAGATGAACAAGAGGCGCTGGAGAAGCTGGCTGCTTACGTTCAAGAAGAAGTTTAGGTGATAAAAATGAGTGACTTTCTAAAAGACTGCTTTCAGAAAATCGGCTGGGAGAAAGACCATGTCAGCTTCGGCGATCTTCCCCTTTTTCTTAAAGCAATGGCATACCGTTTTCCATTCGAAAACCGTGCCGTACTTGCAAAAGAGAATTATAAGATCACAAAAGAAGAGCTATGGCGACGTCTGCTCAAAGATCAGCACGGCGGCCTATGCTACGATTTAAATGGTTTTCTTTATTTTGTCTTGCGTGAGGCTGGGTTTCATGTGAAGCTCATTCGAGGAACGGTTTATGCAGGCGATCAAGAGGGATGGGCACTAGAAGGGACGCATGCTGCTGTATGGCTGTCTGCGGAAAACGGCGATTACCTCGTTGATATCGGCTTCGGCATCAACCTGGCGCTCCAGCCGATACCGCTTTCCGGAGAAACGGTACAGTCACCAGTCGGGTCATTCCGAATCAAAAGAGAAGAGACAGAAAAGGGCAGCCATGTTCTGCTGATGGACAAGGGAGAAGGCTGGCAAATCGGGTACGCCTTTACTCTTGAAGAGAGTGATCTCGGTGATTTAGATAACATGAAGGACATCATTCACTCTCATGAAAAATCTCCTTTTAACAAATCCCCGCTTGCCTCAAAGCTGACGCCGAGCGGAAGGATGGTCATGTCAGAGCGCCATTTTACGATTCATGAAAACGGCAGTGACATTCAAAAAAGTGACATTGGCCCTTCAGAATTTGAAGAGAAATTAAATACTCATTTTTTGTAACGTGAAAAGCTTGCAGGTTATCTGCAAGCTTTTTCTTATGAACAAGTGTAGATTGCTGTATCAAATGCATCTTCTGGGATATACAGTTTTCCCTTTTCGTATTTATAAGGAATTTCATTCTCTTTAAAACACTCTTTTTCATATTCAGTTAGTGTATCCCCAATTTCTATGTATTTCCCGGTATAGTTGGGCTGACATGCTGAAAGAATTGACGTCATTGCCAGAAACAGCATGATTTTCTTCATCACGACACCTGCCTATTATGAAAATTTTACCTTTGTCATTCTATTATAACAAAAAGAAAAAGTCCGATTTACTATTCCGCACATGCTATAATAATTTTGGAATCTTCTAGAAAAATCATCGTGATGTACATATAAGGGGGATCAACGTGTATCGGATTTTGCTTGTGGAAGATGATGAGCGGATTGCTTCTTTGCTGGGCGGTCATCTTCAAAAATACGGATATGAAGTGAAAATTGCTGAACAGCTGAATGATATAAAATTGGAATTTGCAGAAATGAAGCCTGATCTTGTGCTGCTTGATATCAACCTGCCTTTTTTTGACGGGTTTTATTGGTGCAGGCAAATCCGTACCATTTCCAATGCGCCGATTATCTTTATATCGGCACGGACCGATGAGCTGAATCAGGTAATGGCGATTGAAAATGGCGGCGATGATTATATCACAAAGCCGTTCCATCTAGAGGTAGTGATGGCCAAAATCAAAAGCGTCCTGCGCCGCACATATGGTGAATATTCGCCCTCTTTGCCGCAGGAATCTAGAATAGTGGAGCTTGGCGGGCTGACGATTTATCCTGATCAGAATGAGGCCGAATGGAACAGCGTCCGGATTTTGTTTTCCCAAAAAGAATTCCAGCTTCTCTCGATTTTTGTGAGGGAGCATAAAAAAATTGTCTCTCGTGATGAACTATTGGAGGCGTTATGGGATGACGTTGATTTTGTCGATGACAATACGTTAACGGTCAATGTCAATCGGCTGCGGAGAAAACTGGAGAATGCAGGACTGACAGATTGCATTTCCACAATCAGAGGACAAGGTTATCAATTTCAAGTCAATCGGAAGGATGAAGCGGAATGTTAAAGACTTATCTCATCGACCGCTTAGCCATTATTCTATTTTCATTATTAGGGATAGGGTCCGCCATGCTGATTGCGTATTTAAGCATTGTAGAGAGCGGCGCAGAACCTTCCAAAGAAAATATGATGTACATATGGATTTTGCCCGGTACTCTTTTAGCCGCAGGTTTTGCTGCTGATTATGTTCGGCAATTTTCCTTTCTCACATATGTTAAAAAGCTTGCAGAACAAGCCTCTTCTTCGAATGACATCGGACAGTCTTTGAAAGCCAGAAAGCCAAGAACAGGAGAGCAAGCGCTTTGGACGAAGATGATCAACGCACTCGGGCAGCAATACGAAAGCAGGCTCTCACAATATATCAATCAGCAAAAACAGCATTACACCTTCACCAACCAATGGGTCCACCATATGAAAACACCGGTATCTGTCATATCCTTAATGATTCAGGAAGGAAAAAACGGAACCTCATCCTCTTTTCCGACGTTTTTAGAGGAGCTGGAGGATGAGAATGAGAGATTTCGCCACGGTCTTGATATGATGCTGCAAACGGCCCGGCTGGAGGAATTTGCATTTGATGTAAAGCCGCAAACCTTTGATTTGGCAGAAATGGTTCGTTCACTGATCAATCAGGAAAAACGTCAGTTTATTAAACGGCGCCTTTTTCCAACATTACATGTGCCGCCAAATGCCATTCAGATTTCCAGTGATCAAAAGTGGCTTTCCTTTGTTGTTGAGCAAATCTTTTTCAACGCCTTAAAATATTCCAAGCAAGGTGTGGGAGACCCTATTACAATCCGTATTGAAACGCAGGGACATGAGACGCGATTGTCGGTTGCCGACGAAGGAATCGGCATACCGCCGCAGGATCTGCCGCGGATTTTTGACGCGTTTTTTACCGGAGAAAACGGACGAACCATGAAAGAGGCAACTGGAATGGGCCTTTATTTAGCAAAACAGGTGTGCAGTCGTCTCGGCCATAAGCTATATGCGGAATCAAAAGAAGGGGCTGGCACTGTGATGACCATCGTGTTTTCAAGTGACACCCTCGTGAATGTGACAGCATTGTAAGGTTGGGGAGCGGAATTGCAAGAAAGTTCGATGGGAGGATGCTGACTTCCTTTTTATAATAAAGAAAAAGGAGGAGCAGAACATGAACGTGTTGCAAACAACGAACCTATCGAAAACGTACTATTCAAATAAAGGAACAATATCATACCAAGCGCTCAGCGCCTTTGATCTTAGTGTGTCAAAAGGGGAATTTGTCGGGATTATGGGGCCGTCGGGAAGCGGAAAAACCACGCTTTTGAATTTGCTGGCTACCATTGATAAGCCGACCCAGGGCGAGATGATGATCAACGGCATTCAGCCGAAAACGTTAAAGGACCAAGAGCTGGCTTTGTTTCGCAGAAGAGAACTCGGCTTCGTCTTTCAGGATTTTAATCTGCTTGATACGCTGACGATTCGTGAAAATATTCTCTTGCCGCTCGCATTGGATAAGGTAAAGCTGAGAGAAATGGAAGCCCGATTGGATGAACTGGCGGATACGCTGCAAATCAAGCAAATTCTCGATCATCGCACATATGAGGTTTCGGGCGGACAGCAGCAGCGGGCAGCCTGTGCCAGAGCGATTATTCACAATCCGGCGCTCATCCTTGCCGATGAACCGACAGGAAACCTCGACTCAAAATCGGCAAAGCAAGTGATGAACACACTGGCTCAGTTGAATGAGGAAAAGGAAGCGACGATTCTGTTGGTTACGCATGATGCCACAGCAGCAAGTTTCTGTAAACGAATTGTTTTTATTAAAGACGGACGTTTCTTTTCAGAGATTCACAGAGGAACAAACAGGCAGGTGTTTTATCAAAGTATATTGGATACCTTGAGTGTGTTGGGAGGCGATTTTCATGAATTTGAGAACTATCGCCCGTAAAAACATTCTTGGGAATCTGCAACGGTATGTGGCCTACTTTTTAAGCTGTGTGTTTGCCGTTTCGGTGTTTTTTGTCTTCACATCATTTATTTTTCATCCTGATGTCAATGAAGACAATATATATGGAGGAAGCCTTGTCAAAACATGCTTGAGCGCAGCTCTTGTCGTCATCATTGTGTTTTGTATATTTTTCATCACATATTCCAATTCAGCGTTTTTGCAGGCAAGAAAGAAAGAGTTTGGGCTGCTGACACTGTTTGGCACATCAAAGCAGCAGCTTCGCAAGATGATTTATTATGAGCAGTCACTTATTTCTCTTGCGGCGATTGCGGCCGGCATTGGAGCAGGCCTGTTATTTTCAAAACTGTTTTTTATGATCATGACATGGATGCTCAGCGTGAAGGTGCCGATTTCGTTTGCCATTGTGCCGAAAGCGTTTGTGATGACAATTGCCGGCTTTCTCATCCTGTTTCAGACGCTGCTCATTTTATCACTGGGACGGATTCGGAAGCTGGAAATCATTGAACTGATTAAATCAGCCAAAAAGCCGAAAAGTTTGCCAGTTTATTCGAAATGGCTCACTGTATTGTCTTTGCTATGTCTTGGCAGCGGTTATTATCTATCTGCAACAGCCAATGCAATTGACATGATGTTTCGGGTTTTTCCAATTTTGATTTTAGTGTTAATTGGCACGTATTTCTTTTTTACCCAAAGCAGTGTGGCATTTTTCCGCATGCTGTACCGAAAGAAACACAGCTTCTACAAAGGCACAAATATCATTGTGCGTTCCAACATGATATTCAGGCTGAAGGATCATGCACGCATGCTGTTTTTAACCTCTGTCATTACAGCGGTCATACTAACAGCTACAGGTGTCATCTATATGTTTTATTCCGGTTTACAAAGGCAGGAGGAGCAAAGCATTCCTCAGTCTGTTTCCTGGGTGGAAAAGGATGCTTCCCGCTTTCAGGTCATGAAGCCTGAGACGGCTGAGAATACATTGAAAAAAGCTCATGCTGTTATCAAGTATAAGGTGGATGCCACAGGGATTCCTGTCACTTTTCAATCAGACTTGCCGTATGGAAATAAGAAGATGGAAGCGGAAGCTCTGCTGATTTCAGAAAAAGTCTATAATCAAGTCGCAAAGGAAAAAGGGTTCCCAGTTATTCATTTACAAGAAAATGAAGCATTTATTAATGTTTCTTTTCAAATGATGGTGAAAGACACATTTGGAGAAGGGGAAACAGCAGCATTTCATATGAAGTCAGGAAAAACCCTTTCCTACGTCATGAAAAAGCAGCAAAACAAAGGGATATTGATGTCTGTCGATGGAGTCAGCCGTTTATTGGTTGTCAGCGAAAAGAGCTTTGACAGTCTGTTACAGGATGTGCCGCTGAAGGAACAGATGAGAATGGTAGGTTATGAGCTTGAGCATTGGCAGGAGACGGTGGATGTCTCTGAAAAGCTTGAAAACATGGTGCCGAAAGAACATACATCTGATTTTCAAACACGTGCTCCCAGTTATCAAATTGTAAAGCAGGGAGTTGCATTAATGCTGTTTATTGGTCTGTTTGTCAGCGTGCTGTTTTTTATCGTGCAAGGAAGCATGCTGTATTTGCGGATGTTTACGGAAATAGAAGATACGAGAGTGCAGGTGTTAGCGTTAAAGAGGATAGGGGTTACGGACAAAGAGATTCACTCGATCCTTGGAAAGCAAATAGGATTTTTATTCTTCATCCCATTTATCGCAGGTACGATTCACGCGGGCTTTGCGTATGCAGCGTTAAGTAATATGCTGAATTCCAATTTATTTCTTGAGGCCGTAATTGTCATCTTCATTTATTTTGTATTCCAGGCTCTTTATTATATCGTTACCCGTCATATTTATAAGCGTGCTGTTCTTCAGCGTATGTAATATGAAATCCGGTCTGTTATCAGACCGGATTTTTGATTTATTGAAATTCTCTTGTGAGATTTTTCGGTGTTTGCCCTTGGATCGCTGCGAGCATATTTTCGGCGGCCTGTTTGCACATGTTGAAGCGCACTTTAGCTGTTGCTGAACCGATATGAGGAAGCAGCGTGACATTATCCAGCTGCAGGAGCGGATTATCTTGGGTGACAGGCTCTTTTTCGTATACATCTAAGCCGGCTCCCCTGATCCAGCCTTCCTGAAGAGCGCGAATCAGTGCTTTTTCATCAACTGTCTTTCCCCGGGAAATATTGACGAAAATTGCTGAATCCTTCATCAACTTAAATTCGCGTTCTCCTATCATGTGATAGGTTTCATCAGTCAGCGGCGTAATGAGAAGAATAAAATCAGATTGCTCCAGCAATGTATCAAGCTCTGCATACTTAACGCCGATGCTGTCTTCTGTTTCTTGTTTGCGATGTCGGTTATGATAAAGCACTTCCATATCAAAACCAAATTTGGCGCGTCTCGCTGCTTGTTCTCCAATTCTGCCCATGCCGATAATGCCTAACGTTTGATGATGAACATCAATTCCGAAAAGCGCTTCCTCTTCCACGGTTCCCCATTTTCCTGCTCTGACAAAACGGTCCAGTTCGGCAACACGTCTGGCGGAAGACAGAATCAGTGAAAAAGCCAGATCTGCAACTGTGTCATCCAGTGTATAAGGTGTATGAGTCCCGACGACTCCTCTTTCTTTCATTGCTTCTATATCGAAGTTATCGTAGCCTACTGATTGGTTGCTGACCACTTTGAGCTTAGGCGCGTGTTCCAGCAACTCACGATTGATTGACGGTCCGGACGTCCCTGATGTTAAAAGCCCCTCCGCTTCTTTTAATTTTTCAAATAGCACGTCACTCGGAAGCGTATCCTCCTGCCATACTTCATAACGGCAATGTTCACCGATGAATGCTTCAATCTCTTCAGGAATCGGTTTTGTGATAAATACAAATGGTTTCAACAAGGCTCCCCCTTTATGGCTGTTGTCTAATTCATTATATCGAAAATAAATAGATGTTAAAAATATAGCTGCGTTTTTTTAATTTCTGGTTCTTTTGAACTTAAAATGAAGATCGAACAGCTAAATCTGCTTAAAAAAGTTTTTTAATTATCAGAATTCACCCATATTTTTTGTCAGACAAATCATCGATATACGAACTGCAGCCGGATTATAGGATGCATTAAATATAAATTTTATTATCTTTGAAAGATATAAATGTTTATGTTTTGATTCTACAGTCCAATTATAGTGTCTTTTTTTGAAAACCTTTTCTTGGCTTATTCCTATGCTATAATTCCTTACTGTAAGCTGGGTAAGAAGGCTTGCAAAATCATATGGATGGGAGATGAATCAAATGGTTTCTTTAACATCAATTTTGGAACACAATCAGCGGTTTGTCAGTGAGAAGAAGTATGAACCGTACAAAACGACAAAGTTTCCTTCGAAAAAGCTCGTCATTGTCACCTGTATGGATACAAGGCTTACAGAACTTCTTCCGCAAGCAATGGGGCTTAAAAACGGTGATGCTAAAATTGTAAAAAACGCGGGAGCCATCGTTTCTCACCCATTTGGAAGCGTGATGCGAAGCATACTGGTCGCGATTTATGAATTGCAGGCTGAAGAGGTATGCATTGTCGGCCATCATGAATGCGGAATGTCTGGGCTGAATGCGTCCTCGATTCTTGAGAAAGCAAAGGAACGCGGGGTGGAGGATAGCTGCCTGAATTTGCTGACGAGTGCCGGACTCGATTTGAAAACGTGGCTGACTGGTTTTCACAGCGTGGAAGAAAGCGTTTCCCACAGTGTGAACATGATTAAGAATCATCCGCTGCTTCCGAAAAAAGTGCCGGTTCACGGACTTGTCATTCATCCTGAAACAGGAAAACTTGATGTGGTCATTAACGGTTATGAAACTGAGCTTATAAACAATCACTCATAAGGGAGGTTATAATAAAATATGCGATTCTCAGGGAGATTCAAGGGATACAATTTGCAGAAATTTCAGAAAGACTTGATTGCAGGTATCGTAGTAGGTGTCGTGGCAATTCCTTTAGGAATGGCGTTTGCCATTGCCTCGGGAGTCGAGCCTGAATATGGGCTGTACACTGTTGTTATAGCAGGGATTTGTATTTCTTTGTTTGGAGGATCAAAATATCAGATTGGCGGTCCGACGGGCGCCTTTGTCCCGATTTTATTCGGCATTGTCATGCAGTACGGCTTGGAAAATCTGCTGATTGCGGGGTTTATGGCAGGAGTGATGCTGGTGCTGTTTGGGCTGTTTAAGCTCGGAAAAATAATGAAATTCGTGCCCAAACCCGTTATCGTCGGTTTTACAGCCGGAATTGCCGTGCTGATCTTTACGGAACAAATCGCTAATTTTCTCGGATTGAGAAATGTTGAAAAACATGAGAACTTTCATCACAACATGTTTGAAATTGTGCAGCAGCTCGGCACCTTTAACGTTTATGCCATTTTGACAGCTGTGATCGGGCTCGTCATTTTGCTTGTATCCGCCAAGGTGATGCCTAAAGTGCCGGGCGCTTTGTTGGCGCTTCTTATTTCCACAGTGGTCGCGGTTGTCTTTTTCCCTGACCGCATGGCAACGATTGGGTCAACTTATGGAGAAATCCCCCGCCATTTGCCGGAATTTCAGTTTCCTGAGCTTACTTTGGATAAAATGGTTATGCTGTTTCCGGCTGCGCTTGTCATCGCGCTTCTTGGAGGACTTGAGTCGATTTTGTCCGCAATGGTCGCTGATAACATGAAGGGCTCAAAGCATGACAGCAACAAGGAGCTTGTCGGCCAGGGGATTGCGAATATGGCAGCGCCCCTGTTTGGCGGAATCCCGGCTACAGGAGCGATTGCGAGAACGGCGACCAATATAAAAAACGGAGCGGTTTCCCCAGTTTCCGGCGTCGTTCACGGCGTAGTCGTTCTCCTTGTCCTGCTTGTATTTGCGCCTTATGCGTCCCATGTGCCGCTCGCCAGTATGGCACCGATTCTCATGGTGGTCGCATGGAATATGAGTGAGCGCAAGGAAGTCGCAAACATGCTGAGACTGAAAAATGCTGATTCCTTTATTTTGGCGGCGACCTTCGCCCTTACGGTTCTGTTTGACTTAATCATCGGTGTGGCAACCGGATTGCTGCTTGCATTCGTGTTCTTTATCAGAAGAATGAGCGAAGCGACCCGCATCCACAATCAGGAAACGCATCCTGTTCTGGCGAAGAGAGAAGATCCATCTGTCAGCATGTATGCCATAGAAGGGCCGCTGTTTTTCGGATCAATTGATTCCCTTGAATCGTCATTGCTGGAGCATGTACAGAAAAAACCGAAAACCCTTATTCTGCTCATGAATAAGGTGCACTATATGGATACGTCAGCTGAAGCGGTGCTTGGGAACATTATGAATCGAATTAAGCGCCACAATGGAAAGCTGATGATTGTAGGATTGCAATCGCAGCCAAAGGAGCTGCTGCATAAAACAGGCCTTTTTCACAAAATAGGAAAGCAGCATTTCTTTGATCATCATGATGAAATCACAGGTTAAAAAAAGCGGCCATCGCGGCCGCTTTTTTATGCATGTTCAAATCGTTTTGTCAGTTTTTCTTGGTGTGCCTTCATGATGTCTTCTAAAGAGACACCATACATATCAGCAAGAATGGCGATATTTCCGATGACATCTCCCATTTCTTCAATCAATTCTTGTTTTTGCTCAGCGCGTGACGATTCTTTCTCATCCGGCCGGTCTCTGCCGATTTCATACGCCCTGACAGCCCGGGCCAGTTCTCCGGCTTCCTCCATTAAAAAGCCGACGCGAATAAAAGGTCCGTATTCTGTCCAGCCTCTTTTTTCGTAAAACTCTTTCATCCATTTTTCTGCATCAGCCAGCTCCAACCTCATCACTCCTGCATTCTTTATGTATTTCATATTGATATTATCACATGAAGATGGGACAATATATAGTGTGTTTTTGAATGTTTAACACGATATATAGATGCGGAGATGACAAGATGAAAACCATTTGTGTATTTGCGGGATCAAACCCTGGGGGAAATGAAGCGTATAAAAGAAAAGCGGCAGAGCTTGGCGTGTATATGGCTGAGCAGGGAATCGGCCTTGTCTATGGGGGCTCCCGCGTAGGCTTGATGGGCACGATTGCCGACGCGATTATGGAAAACGGCGGAACTGCAATCGGGGTCATGCCGAGCGGTTTGTTCAGCGGGGAGGTTGTCCATCAGAATCTGACTGAGCTGATTGAAGTAAACGGGATGCATGAACGAAAGGCTAAAATGAGCGAGCTGGCGGACGGCTTTATCTCGATGCCGGGCGGCTTCGGTACATATGAAGAATTATTTGAAGTGCTGTGCTGGGCACAGATCGGCATCCACCAAAAGCCAATCGGACTGTACAATGTAAACGGATATTTTGAACCAATGATGAAAATGGTGAAATACAGCATTCAAGAAGGGTTTTCTAACGAATCGCACTTAAAACTGATTCACAGCTCGTCACGGCCGGATGAGTTAATTGAGCAAATGCAAAATTATTCTTATCCGATTTTAGAAAAAAAGTGGACAGAAATTTAAAAAAGAGATTTTCTCATGGAAGCGGAGAGAATGAGTCAGCAACCTAGCGTATGAATCCATGAAAAATCGAGTGTTTTTAACAAAGTGAGGTTTCCTTAAGGGAAATCTCTTTTTTATTTCTCTTTTGCCTGCATCGTATATTTAACAGTAATAGAGGACTTTATCACTAGTTTGGATAATAAGCACAGATAAGGAGGGGATGAAAATGGCAACATTGTCAGATGTGGCAAAAAAAGCAAATGTTTCGAAGATGACGGTATCACGAGTGATCAATCACCCTGAGACGGTGACAGATGAATTGAAAAAGCTTGTTCATTCTGCGATGAAAGAGCTGAATTACATCCCTAATTATGCGGCGAGAGCGCTCGTGCAAAACAGAACACAGGTTGTGAAACTATTGATACTTGAGGAAATGGATACGACAGAACCATATTACATGAACCTGCTGACAGGAATCAGCAGGGAGCTGGATCGCAATCACTATGCTCTCCAGCTTGTAACAAGAAATTCTCTTAATATTGGCCAATGTGACGGCATTATTGCCACCGGCTTGAGAAAGAACGATTTTGAAGGTGTAATAAAAGCGTTTGAGAAGCCGCTCGTCGTATTTGGGCAAAATGAAATGGGCTATGACTTTATCGATGTGAATAACGAGAAAGGCACTTTTATGGCAACCCGCCATGTTATGGGGCTTGGGGAGCGGGAAGTTGTCTTTTTTGGCATTGATTTAGATGAGCCTTTCGAACGTGCAAGAGAACAGGGGTATATACGGGCGATGAATAAAAGCTTTAAAAAATCGAATATGTTTCGGATCGACAACAGTTCTAAGAAAAGTGAAGGCCTTGCAAGAGAACTGCTGAAATCCATGGACAATCAAGCCGCATTTGTCTGCGCATCTGATCGAATCGCGCTCGGCGTCATTCGTGCGGCGCAATCCCTTGGAAAGAGAATTCCAGAAGACGTTGCGGTTACCGGGAATGACGGTGTGTTTCTTGATCGCATCTCCTCGCCGCGCTTGACTACGGTCAGACAGCCTGTTGTTGAAATGGGGGAAGCCTGTGCGAAAATGTTGCTGAAAAAAATGAATGAAGACGGTGCTGCACAAGGAAGTCTATTTTTTGAACCAGAGTTAATTGTACGAGAATCAACGCTGTAAGCGCCTTATTCTGTTATCGGTAACAGGGTGAAAAGGATTGTTCCCACAATTTCATCATGATACTTTCAAACTATGAGCCGGCTTCAATAAAACGGAAATCAAAGGGGGAAACATGATGGAATATGCAGCGATTCACCACCAGCCATTCAGCACAGATGCTTATTCTTATGATGGGCGGACTGTGCATATCAAGATTCGGACGAAAAAAGGTAATGCAGATCACATTCGATTCATTTGGGGTGATCCCTATGAGTACAACGACGGCAAATGGTCGGCAAACGAGCAGCCGATGAGGAAAATTGCTGCTACAGAAATGCATGACTATTGGTTTGCTGAAGTGGTGCCGCCATTTAGGCGTTTACAATATGCGTTTGTTGTAACAGACGATCATGAAGACATCTTTTTCGGAAGTTCGGGTGTATGCCCTTATAACAAAAAAACACTGGAAACGATTCATTATTACTTTAAATTTCCGTTTGTTCACGAGGCTGATACATTTCAAGCGCCTGAATGGGTCAAGTCAACGGTTTGGTATCAAATTTTTCCGGAGCGTTTTGCAAATGGAAGAGAAGACTTGTCACCGAAGAATGCATTGCCGTGGGGGAGCAAGGACCCGGACGTCAATGATTTTTTTGGAGGAGATTTACAAGGAATTGTTGACAAGCTTGATTATTTAGAGGATTTGGGGGTGAACGGCATTTATCTGACGCCGATCTTTTCCGCGCCTTCTAATCATAAATATGACACGCTGGATTACTTTTCTATTGATCCGCATTTCGGGGATCCTGAGCTTTTTCGTACATTGGTCAGCCAGCTGCATCAGCGGGGGATGAGAATTATGCTTGATGCGGTTTTTAACCATATAGGAAGCGCGTCTCCGCAATGGCAGGATGTCGTCAAAAACGGAGATCAATCCCGCTATAAGGACTGGTTCCATATTCACTCTTTTCCCGTCACAGACGACAATTATGACAGATTTGCTTTTACAGCTGATATGCCGAAGCTAAACACGGCTAATCCCGAGGTGCAGAAATATTTGCTTGATATTGCTTTGTACTGGATTCGGGAATTTGACATTGACGGCTGGCGTTTGGATGTCGCAAATGAAGTGGATCACGTGTTTTGGAAGACATTCAGGCAGGCTGTATCAGCAGAAAAGCCTGATGTTTATATTTTAGGTGAGATCTGGCATTCTGCCGAACCCTGGCTTAGAGGGGATGAATTTCATGCGGCGATGAATTACCCTTTTACAGAGCCTATGATTGAATACTTTGCTGACCAGACGATCTCAGCTTCACGTATGGCTCACCGTGTCAATGCACATTTGATGAATGGGATGAAGCAGGCCAATGAGGTGATGTTTAATTTACTGGATAGCCATGATACAAAGCGCCTTTTGACCAGATGCCGCAATGATGAGAAGAAAGCACGCGCATTGCTGGCCTTTATGTTTGCTCAGGCAGGTTCTCCCTGCATTTATTACGGAACAGAAATCGGGCTGGACGGCGAAAATGATCCATTATGCCGGAAATGTATGGTTTGGGAAAAGGAGAAGCAAAACCAAGACATGCTGCAATTTATGAAACGGTTAATTGCTTTACGCAAGCAGGAAAACACTTTATTGACTGAAGGACATCTTGAGTGGAATCGGCTGGACGACAAAAATGATTTCATTAGCTTTTCGCGGACTCTTGATGAAAAAATACTGATTTATTTCTTTAATCAAGGGAATGTGGTTCAACACGTCAGTTTACGAGAGTTGAATATTGATAGGAATAAGAAAATCTGTGATGCATGGACAGAGCAGCCGCTTCATCATCACGATGTCATTACCGTTCAGTCGGGAGAATTTTTGATTTTGAGTGCTGCCGCCCCTGTATAACATTCTGTTATCGGTAACAAATCGAAAGTTGTTGTAACCGCTTTCTACAGGACAATACAATTGTTATAGTTTCGTAAATAGAAGGGGGAAAAGAGATGGTTCTTTTTAAAAAGGGGTTCGCCATATTGGCGGCATCATTTCTGGCAATCGGCCTTGCCGCCTGCTCAAGTTCAAAAAATCCAGCAAGCGCTGATGGCAAAAAGGTGCTGACTGTGTCTGTCGAAGAAACGTATAAAGAATACATTGAAAGCATAAAAACAAAGTTCGAAAAAGAGAATGATGTCACAGTAAAAATTGTTGAAAAGCAAATGTTCGAACAGTTGGAGGCGCTTCCTCTTGATGGCCCGGCGGGTAATGCGCCTGATGTTATGCTTGCTGCATATGACCGGATCGGCGGTTTGGGACAGCAAGGACATTTGCTTGACATTAAGCCATCTCATACAAAAAGCTTTGGTGATAAAGAAATGCAGCAGGTGACAGTTGACGGCAAAGTGTACGGAATGCCGCTAGTCATTGAGACACTTATTTTGTATTACAACAAAGATCTTTTAAAAACAGCGCCAAAAACATTTAAAGACCTTGAAAAGTTAACGGAAGATCCTCGATTCGCGTTTGTTTCGGAAAAAGGAAAATCAACCGGATTTTTAGCAAAATGGACTGACTTTTATATGTCGTACGGCTTATTGGCTGGATACGGCGGATATGTGTTTGGAAAAAACGGCACAGATTCCGGGGACATCGGCCTGAACAATAAAGGAGCTGTAGAAGCGGTGAAATATGCGGAGAAATGGTTTGAAACATATTGGCCGAAAGGAATGCAAGACAATTCAAGCGCAGACGACTTTATTCAGCAGATGTTTTTAGAAGGCAAAGCGGCTGCGATCATTGGCGGTCCTTGGTCAGCTGCCAATTATAAAGAGGCTAAATTGAACTACGGAGCGGCTCCCATTCCGACATTGCCCAATGGAGAAGAATATGCCCCTTTTGCGGGCGGGAAGGGCTGGGTAGCTTCAAAATATACAAAAGAGCCCGGGCTGGCTGAAAAATGGCTTGAGTATGCTGCAAATGATGCCAATGCTTACGCTTTTTATGAGGATACAAACGAAGTTCCGGCCAACACGGCTGCAAGGAAGAAAGCCGATGAGCAAAAGAATGAACTGACGTCAGCTGTGATTAAACAATATGAAACAGCAACGCCAACTCCAAATATTCCGGAAATGGCTGAAGTATGGACAGGAGCGGAAAGTTTAATTTTTGATGCAGCTTCAGGAAAAAAATCGACACAAACATCAGCGAATGATGCTGTAAACGTCATAAAGGAAAATATTAAAGAAAAGTATGTGAAATAAAACGGCGGGATAGCGTCCGGAAGAATAGAGGGCGGAAAAAATGAATAAACATCACACACTTGCAAAGCAAAAACGAAAGGCAGGGCTTTTATCGATCATTCCAGGACTTGGGCAGATTGCGAATCAGCAATTGTCAAAGGGGCTCTTATTTCTTGCCATCACAGGCTTGTTTGCTTTTGAATTATGCGTTTTCGGTATACAGGCGCTAACCGGATTAATGACATTGGGAAGTGTTCCCGGTGAAGATCACTCGCTGTTTATGCTGATTGAAGGCACGCTGCAATTAATCGTGACAATGATTTTCCTCATGTTCTATATCTTTAATATTCATGATTCACGTAAGACCGCCGCTATGAAAGCGGCGGGTTTGGAAGTCAATACAACAGCCAAGGATATGATCTGTCATGCGGGCGATAAAGGGTTTCCATATCTATTTACACTGCCGGCATATATCATGATGGTGTTTGTGATTATCTTTCCGGTTTTGGTGACTCTGTTTGTTGCATTAACAAACTATGATTTTTATCATATTCCGCCTAATCGTCTGATTGACTGGGTCGGGTTTAAAAATTTCTTGAATATTTTTTTCCTTGGCTCCTATCGTGAAACATTTGTGAATGTACTGGGCTGGACGGTTATCTGGACAATCTGCGCAACAACGCTGCAAATCATTTTAGGTATTGTGACGGCCCTTTTCGTCAATCAGGATTTTATAAGAGGCAAGCGGATATTTCGAATGATTTTCTTATTTCCATGGGCTGTTCCGGCGTTTATTACAATCATGAGTTTTTCCAACATGTTTAACGACAGCATAGGAGCGGTGAATGCACAGGTGATTCCACTATTCAATCACCTGCCGTTTGTAGAGCTGCCTGCGATCGCGTGGAAGACCGATCCTTTCTGGACAAAGACAGCCCTCATTATAATTCAGACGTGGCTTGGCTTTCCATATATTTATGTCATGGTAACGGGAGTGCTTCAGGCGATTCCAGGTGAATTGTATGAAGCGGCAAAGATTGACGGGGCCACTTTTATTCAGCGTTTTCGGCATATTACATTTCCGATGATTTTATTTGCGACAGCACCCGTGATGATTACTCAGTATACGTTTAATTTCAATAATTTCTCGATCATCTACTTATTTAATGAGGGAGGGCCAGGCAGTGCGGGAGCCGGGGCCGGGTCGACCGATATCTTAATTTCGTGGATTTATAAACTGACAACAGGCACATCACCCCAATATTCCGTTGCGGCGGCTGTGACACTGTTAATTTCTTTCATTGTCATTGGAATTTCACTAATTGCTTTCAAAAAATCGAATGCTTTTGGCAATGAGGAGGTTATGTAGGTGAACGCGAGAACTGCCAGATTACTTAATAGAATCTTTACGTATTTCTTTTTGACGCTTTTAAGTATTGTCATTATATATCCGTTGCTGATTACGGCATCATCAGCATTCCGGGTGGGGAATTCGGCGGCTTTTCAGCTCGATTTTTCGGGTGCTTGGACATTGGATCATTTTAAGCGGCTATTTGACGAAACGCTTTATCTCAATTGGTACAGCAATACACTTGTCATCGCGCTATCGGTCATGGTTTTGCAGGTTACGATTGTGACGCTTGCCGGGTACTCGTACAGCCGCTATCGGTTTGCAGGCAGAAAAAAGAGCCTGATATTCTTTTTAATCATTCAAATGGTGCCGACAATGGCGGCGCTGACTGCTTTTTATGTCTTGGCGATGCTAATAGGCGCACTCGATCAATACTGGTTTTTAACAGCGATCTATATCGGCGGCGGAATTCCGATGAACACGTGGCTGATGAAAGGTTATTTTGATACTGTGCCGAGAGAAATTGATGAAGCCGCGCGAATTGACGGAGCGGGACATCTGAGGATTTTCGCTTCAATTGTTCTGCCGCTTGTTAAGCCAATGCTCGCGGTGCAAGCGCTTTGGGCATTTATGGCACCGTTTGGCGATTATTTGCTGGCAAAGTTTTTGCTTCGCTCACCGGAAAGGCTGACCATCGCTGTAGGATTACAATCCTTTATTTCTAATCCGCAGCAGCAAAAAGTAGCTCTATTTGCGGCTGGTGCCATCCTTGCCGCACTGCCGATATGCGTTCTATTCTTTTTTCTCCAAAAGAACTTTGTGTCCGGTTTGACAGCCGGCGGAACAAAGGGGTAATTCAATGAAGAATCTGGAGAATAAAAGCTTTATCATCCGCTGCCTGAAAGCGGCTGCATCTCCATCAGGTGTTTGCAGCTATGGGAATACCTTCAGCTGGCTGCAGCTCTCTTTTCTCTTTATGTTTTTAACGGCCTGCTTAATGGCGCCGTTAGCGGTTTCGTTTGTGAAAATGGATCGCTTCAGCGTTGCATCTTTTATGCCGTCAGCGATTCAAGGGGTTAATGATCAATTTGCTGATCAATTACAGGGTTTTCAAATCAGGAACGGAAAACTAACAGGCGGGAAGAGCTCTGAGAGGATTGAAGATGGGCAGAATGTGATGGCAGTCGATATGAAGCATGAATATGAGACAAGCGGTGAAAATGGGCGATTGAAAGTAACTGGATTTGAAAACGCCGTCATATTTCAACCTGATCAACTGGTGATCACCGATCAAAACGAAACGGGGTTTTCTGTTGGCTATGCGAAAATGGACGTTAAGCTCGAGAAACCAAACGCCCATGATGTAGAGGTTTTGATCGATACATTATGGTTGGCACAGTATAAGCCGATGATCATGATGCTGGCATATGCGGTAATCTTTATGATCCAGCTTTTGTTAACGTTTGTTCTTGCAGGTGGCCTCTGGATCACAAAAATATCAAACATGATCTCTATTGCGTCATTCAAGGAAGCAGTATCTACGGCGATTTGCGCCTCGGCACTGCCGGCATTTGCGGCAGCTGCTATCGGCATGGTTCATTTTGATTTGATTACTGTATTGATGATCCATTCGTGTGGCGTTACTTTGATGATTTCTTTTGCATTTAGATATTTGACCAAAACCCGCCATGATAATGGAAACTTACATTCGGGAGGAAATGATGATAAATCAGCGGTTATTTGAGATTGATGAATGGAAAATCAAAACAAATACATTTAATAAGGAGCATACACGGCTGCTGGAAAGCCTGACGTCTCTTGCCAATGGCTATATGGGGGTCAGAGGGAATTTTGAAGAAGGCTATTCAGGCGACAGTCACCAAGGCACATATATTGCAGGCGTGTGGTTCCCCGACAAAACGCGAGTAGGCTGGTGGAAAAACGGGTATCCAGAATATTTCGGAAAAGTGATCAATGCGATGAACTTTATGGGCATAGGCCTATATGTTGACGGTGAAAAAATCGATCTCCATCAAAAACCAATCGAATCATTTGAGGTAGAACTCAATATGAAAGAGGGGATTCTGCGGCGAAGCGCTGTTGTCAGCATTCAGGATAAATCCGTCAGAATCAGGTCAGAGCGGTTTCTTAGCCTTGCTGTAAAAGAACTCTGTGCGATTCATTATGAAGCGGAATGCCTGACGGGAGATGCTGTCATTACGCTTGTTCCTTACCTGGATGGAAATGTGGCAAATGAAGATTCTAACTACCAAGAACAGTTTTGGCAGGAGGAAGCGAAAGGTGCTGATTCTTACAGCGGCCATTTAGCGGCAAAAACGATCGAAAATCCATTTGGAACACCGCGCTTCACGGTTTTAGCCGCGATGGCAAACGAAACGGAGGGTTTTGTCAATGAAAGCTTTAAAACGAATGAAATGTATGTCGAGAATCGCTACAGTTATCAAACGAAAGCATCATTGAAAAAGTTTGTGATTGTCACGACTTCACGTGATTTTCGTGAGGAAGAGCTTTTATCAAAAGCCAAGGAGCTTTTGGCGGATGTGGTTGAGTACGGCTATGAAAAAGCAAAACGGAGGCACACTGATCGATGGAAGGAAAGATGGGCAAAAGCGGACATTGAGATTAAAGGAGATGAGGAGCTTCAACAAGGAATACGCTACAACATCTTTCAGTTATTCTCGACATATTACGGGGGCGATGCCCGTTTGAATATCGGGCCGAAAGGATTTACTGGCGAGAAATATGGAGGTGCCGCATATTGGGATACTGAGGCGTACGCCGTTCCGATGTATTTGGCGACAGCCGAGCCGGAGGTGACGAAAAACCTGCTTTTGTATCGCTTTCATCAGTTGGAGGCTGCCAAACGAAACGCTGCAAAATTGGGGATGAAGGGGGCACTTTATCCGATGGTGACGTTCACCGGTGATGAATGCCACAACGAATGGGAAATCACCTTTGAAGAAATTCACCGCAATGGCGCGATCTGTTATGCGATCTACAATTATATCAATTATACAGGCGACTGTGACTATATGGAAGAATACGGGATAGACGTACTTGTGGCAGTCAGCAGATTTTGGGCCGACCGTGTTCACTTCTCGAAACGAAAAAATAAGTATATGATCCATGGCGTCACAGGGCCGAATGAATACGAAAACAACGTTAACAACAATTGGTATACGAATGTTATTGCGGCTTGGACGTTGGAGTATACTCTACAAAGTCTCGAAAGTATCTCAGCGGAGAAACGCCGCCTTCTGGATGTGCAGGATGAAGAATTGAAAGTCTGGAGAGAAATCATCCAGCACATGTACTATCCGTATAGTGAAGAACTGCAAATTTTCGTTCAGCATGACACGTTCTTGGACAAAGATCTGCAAGCAGTTGCCGAATTAGATCCAGCGGAGCGGCCTCTTTATCAGAAATGGTCATGGGACAAGATTCTCCGCTCCAATTTTATAAAGCAGGCAGATGTTCTCCAAGGCATTTATCTTTTTAATGACCGTTTTACAATGGAAGAAAAACGGAGAAACTTTGAATTTTATGAGCCAATGACTGTTCATGAATCAAGCCTATCGCCCTCTGTCCATGCGATTCTCGCAGCCGAACTCAAGCTGGAAAAGAAAGCGCTCGAATTATATAAGCGCACAGCAAGGCTTGATCTTGATAATTACAATCATGATACGGAAGAAGGCTTGCATATTACTTCAATGACGGGTAGCTGGCTGGCAATCGTTCATGGCTTTGCAGGCATGCGCACCGCGAATGAGACGCTGTCATTTGCTCCGTTTTTGCCAAAAGAATGGGACGAATATTCATTCAACATCAATTATCGAAACCGATTAATCAATGTGACGGTTGACGAAAAGCGCGTTATTTTTGAGCTTGTAAAAGGCGAGCCGCTGCACATGAACGTTTATGAGGAACCGGTTGTCCTACAGGGACGATGTGAAAGGAGAACGCCTAATGAGTGAATGGTGGAAAGAAGCTGTCGTTTATCAAATTTACCCGCGCAGTTTTTATGATGCCAATGGAGATGGATTCGGAGATTTGCAAGGTGTGATTCAAAAGCTGGATTACATCAAAAATCTCGGGGCGGATGTCATCTGGCTCTCCCCGGTATTTGATTCCCCGCAGGATGACAACGGATATGATATCAGCGATTACAAAAACATGTACGAAAAGTTTGGGACAAATGAAGATATGTTTCAGCTGATTGATGAAGTCCATAAACGCGGAATGAAAATCGTCATGGATTTGGTCGTGAACCACACATCAGATGAGCATGCTTGGTTTGTTGAAAGCCGCAAGTCGAAGGACAATCCTTACCGGGATTATTATTTTTGGAAAGATCCTAAACCGGACGGCTCAGAGCCGAATAATTGGGGATCGATCTTTTCAGGCTCAGCGTGGACATACGATGAAGGAACAGGGCAGTATTATTTGCACTACTTTTCAAAAAAACAGCCTGATTTAAATTGGGAAAACGAAGCCGTTCGCCGGGAAGTTTATGATGTAATGAGATTCTGGATGGATAGAGGCGTTGACGGCTGGCGGATGGATGTGATCGGCTCTATTTCTAAATACACCGATTTTCCGGACTACGAAACGGATCACAGCCGCAGCTATATTGTCGGCCGTTATCACTCTAACGGCCCCCGTCTTCATGAGTTTATTCAAGAGATGAACAGGGAAGTGCTTTCTCATTACGACTGCATGACAGTCGGAGAGGCAAACGGCTCTGATATTGAAGAGGCGAAAAAGTACACAGATGCAAGCAGGCAAGAGCTGAATATGATCTTTACATTTGAACATATGGATATTGATACAGAACAAAACTCGCCAAATGGGAAATGGCAGATCAAGCCATTTGATTTGATTGCTTTAAAAAAGACGATGACAAGGTGGCAGACCGGGTTAATGAATGTCGGCTGGAATACCCTGTATTTTGAGAACCATGACCAGCCGAGGGTTATTTCCCGCTGGGGCAATGATGGGAAGCTGCGTAAGGAATGTGCGAAGGCATTTGCAACGGTTCTGCACGGCATGAAAGGAACGCCGTTTATTTACCAGGGAGAAGAAATCGGCATGGTCAACAGCGATATGCGGCTGGAGATGTATGATGATCTTGAAATAAAGAATGCATATCGTGAACTAGTCGTCGAAAACAAAACGATGTCAGAAAAAGAGTTTGTCAAAGCCGTGATGATAAAAGGAAGGGATCATGCGAGAACACCGATGCAGTGGGATGCCGGAAAACATGCGGGATTCACAACCGGAGACCCGTGGATACCGGTAAATTCCCGCTATCAAGATATCAATGTGAAAGAGTCCTTGGAAGATCAAGATTCGATTTTCTTTTACTATCAGAAGCTCATTCAATTACGAAAGCAATATAAGATTATGATATATGGCGATTATCAGCTGCTGCAGGAGAATGATCCGCAGGTCTTTTCTTACCTTCGAGAATATCAAGGGGAAAAGCTTCTTGTCGTTGTGAATTTATCGGAAGAAAAGGCTCTGTTCGTAGCGCCTCCAGAACTGATTCATGAGCGTTGGAAAGTGCTGATTTCAAACTATCCGCAGGAGCGGGCTGACTTAAAGAGTATTAGCCTCAAACCTTATGAAGCTGTGATGGGCATTAGTATATGAAAGCGGTCATTTTTGATTTAGACGGAGTGATAACAGATACTGCTGAATATCATTTTCTCGCTTGGAAGCACATCGCAGAACAAATCAATATTCCCTTTGACAGAGACATGAATGAAAGGCTAAAAGGAATCAGCAGAGAAGAGTCACTTGAAAGCATATTGATCTTTGGCGGTGCGGAAACAAAGTATACAAATGCGGAGAAACAAGAGCTTATGCATCGGAAAAATCACAATTATCAAACGCTGATCAGCAAATTGACGCCGGAAGATCTTTTACCGGGGATTGGCAGGCTCCTATGTCAATTGAAAAACGAAAATATAAAAATCGGGTTAGCATCTTCAAGTCGCAATGCTCCTAAGATTTTAAGACGTTTGGCAATTATCGATGATTTTCATGCCATTGTTGATCCGACGACTCTTGCGAAGGGGAAGCCTGATCCTGACATCTTTTTAACAGCTGCAGCGATGCTCGATGTTTCCCCTGCTGATTGCGCGGCAATAGAAGACGCAGAAGCAGGTATTTCTGCAATCAAATCTGCCGGGATGTTTGCGGTTGGTGTCGGTCAAGGACAGCCGATGCTTGGTGCTGATCTGGTTGTGAGGCAGACGAATGATTTGACACTTGAGCTGTTACATGAGGAATGGGAGCAGTATAGAATAAAAAGTGTTTAAGGGAGTCAATTCCTTGAAATGAAAAAACCTGCAAGAGACGCAGCTCTTGCAGGTTTTGTTGATTATTTTTTGTCTTCTGTGTGAGTCAAAATTTTGTCAATCAGGCCGTATTCAAGCGCTTCTTCAGCAGACTTGAAGTTATCACGGTCTGTGTCGCGTTCGATCACTTCAAGCGGCTGGCCAGTACGTTCAGCAAGGACTTTGTTTAATTTGTCGCGAAGCAAGAGAATGCGTTTCGCGGCAATTTCAATTTCTGTCGCCTGACCTTGCGCACCGCCAAGAGGCTGGTGAATCATGACTTCACTGTTTGGAAGCGCATAGCGTTTGCCTTTTTCGCCGGCTGCAAGCAGGAACGCGCCCATTGACGCAGCCATACCGATACAAATTGTAGATACCTTCGGCTTAATAAACTGCATGGTATCATAGATCGCCATACCGGCTGTAATAGAGCCGCCCGGGCTGTTGATGTAAAGAGAAATTTCTTTTTCAGGGTCTTCTGCTGCTAAGAATAAAAGCTGTGACACGATGGAGTTCGCAACGTTGTCATCAATCGCAGATCCAAGCATGATGATTCGATCCTTTAATAGACGAGAATAAATGTCATACGCTCTTTCCCCGCGGTTCGTTTGTTCAATGACTGTAGGTATTAAATTCATAATGCTCCTCCTTCACCTTTTAGGTAAGTATGTAGTTACATGATACATTTTTGGTCAATAAAGGTCAAACAAAAAGCTGGCCTGATATGCAAAGTCGTCTCTTTTTCCCATTTTCCCCAAAAATACAGGGGTTCAAACCATCGTATGTCAGATTGCCAATTAAGATGCTTTGTCTATTTAAAAAACGGCCTCTCGAAATAGAGGGTTGTTATTTGAATGGAATTATCGTATAATTAGTTGTGCTGACGTTCTCATAACGCAGTCATTCTGCGCTCGTAGCTCAGTTGGATAGAGCGGTGGTTTCCGGTACCACGTCTGTCGGGGGTTCGAATCCCTCCGAGCGCGTCCAATAGAACAACAGGAAAGACAAGGGTTTGGCGATTTGCCGCTCTTGTCTTTTTTGTGTGAAAAAGGGAATTGCATACCTTAGAGTAACATTTCAATTATATTCTTTAGTTTGAACCCTCACTTTCAAAAGAAGAAGTATGAATTGAGTTTTTCATTCATCTTATTAGCTTGTGATTAACAAACCTTTAAAAAAATCCGGTTCTACCCATTGCCTGTATTTATTTTGAGAATCTTCTCTCGGACAAAATTGGATAAGCGAGAATAGTTTTAAAATAAAAATTTATTTGCTTCCCCAGTTCTTCTCTATAAATTGAATTGCAGGCTGTAAGTTGGTTTTGTTCGCAATTTCAATGACAGCGGGAACGACGGCAGGGTCCGTTTTGGAGAAGTTCGGAATCCGCGGATCTAACCGGAAAAAACGATCTCCCAGAAGATTCGCACTGACCATGGATTCATAGTACCCATTACCGCCAGCAATCATCTGAAGAAATGGCAGTAAAGGTTCATTAGGCGACCTGTCCAAAAGGACTCCCCAATTTGGAGGAAGGTTCTTCAGATTTTCGGGACGTATGTTATCTGCACTTACCATTCCCCATCCCCTCGTATCTCTTCTTAACCGAGTCGGGGCTTCACCTGTTCCGATGGACAATACCGCAATTTGATCCAATGGCACGTTGGCTTTACCAACTGCAAACGCGATACTGGCTGTACTGGGATTCGTTGCTACTACATATCCGTCCACATAGTTTTGATAGGCGCGTTGCGTCGCGGGAGCACCGCTGCTCCGCAGTATGACATCACTCACTTTTTCATTTAAATAGGGAGAGCCGGGAAAATTGTGAAATAAGACAGGAGTCCAACGGTCCAGTTTTTGAGAGTATAATTTGAATGATGGGACAACAATTCGTTTTCTTAAATCTATAAGTTGAAGATCTGCTGGGAAAAAATTTCTTACCGCTTTAATAAAACCGGAATAGGGTAATTGTTGGTTGAAAACAGGTCCGCCTGGCCGGGAAATGCTGAATGCGGGCAGGATTTCATCCTCAAAATACTGAAGTGTTTCCCTCGGAGATCTTCCGCTTGCTAATGCAAGGGCAGTAAATGAACCGATTGAATTTCCCGAAAATACATGGGTTCGACTAATTAACTTCGGGTTTTGCCTAGCCAATCTGTTTAACAGTTGCAAACTTAAAGCACCTAAGGTACCGCCGCCGTCAAAGGTCATAATCCGATATTTTGCCAAAGCTGATGTCTCCTTTCTACATACATTCAGTATATGATGATCTAGAGTCTGTTGTATGGATGTATACCTCTGGTACTAAACACTTCTTCATCTCTCTTTTCTTTTGGCCTAAACGAATATTCACTCCGAAAAAAAACTGGACACTGCTCCTAAAAACGATAAGAAAAAACGCTTGTTGGAGGATTGGACAGGAAGTTTGCTCAAAATTGTTTGAAAAATGTTTCTCAGCAGACCTTACCGACGAAAAAGGCCTTAGCGTATTATATTTATAGTTCGTAGATCATTTGTCTATGCGATTATCCAGCTCCTGCATATTTTAGTATCTGAATCGAATTTCTTTGGGAGTGAAATAATATATGGGATCAACACAGTTGACAGGGCGTGTAATCTTCAAAGGAGACCCCGGCTATACAGAGGCTATTAAGAATTGGAACCCTTATGTGGATGTCTATCCTCTTGTCTTTGTTTTTGCGCAAAATTCATACGATGTAAGTAATGCCATTAAATGGGCTCGTGAGAATAAAGTGCCCTTACGTGTCAGAAGCGGTCGCCATGCTTTAGATAAAAACCTTTCAGTAGTAAGTGGAGGAATTGTTATTGATGTGAGTGACATGAATAAAGTTTTCTTAGATGAAGAAAACGCGATTGCAACCGTTCAAACTGGTATTCCCGTTGGCCCGCTTGTAAAGGGATTAGCTCGAGACGGTTTTATGGCTCCGTTTGGAGATAGCCCAACAGTTGGAATCGGGGGAATTACGATGGGCGGCGGATTTGGTGTACTCTCACGATCGATTGGCCTTATAAGTGATAACCTTCTCGCGCTGAAAACGGTAGATGCAAAAGGAAGGATTATTCATGCAGATCAATCTCACAATGAGGATTTGCTATGGGCTTCTAGAGGCGGAGGAGGAGGTAACTTTGGATATAATACCCAATATACATTCAAAGTTCATCGTGCCCCTAAAACTGCAACCGTCTTCAATATTATCTGGCCGTGGGAACAATTAGAAACGGTATTTAAAGCTTGGCAGAAATGGGCTCCGTTTGTAGATGAACGATTAGGATGCTACCTTGAAATTTACAGCAAAATAAATGGTTTGTGTCATGCAGAAGGAATTTTCCTCGGTTCGAAAACTGAATTGATTCGATTATTAAAACCTTTATTACATGCGGGAACTCCAACAGAAGCAGATATCAAAACATTATACTATCCAGATGCTATAGATTTCTTAGACCCTGACGAACCCATCCCTGGCAGAAATGATCAGAGTGTTAAATTCTCCTCGGCTTGGGGTCATGATTTTTGGTCTGACGAACCCATTTCAATCATGAGAAAATTTTTGGAAGATGCTACTGGAACAGAAGCCAATTTCTTTTTTATCAATTGGGGTGGTGCTATAAGCAGAGTCCCTAAAGACGAAACTGCCTTTTTTTGGCGCCATCCATTATTTTATACGGAATGGACGGCTAGTTGGAAAAATAAATCACAAGAAGATTCAAATCTTGCATCAGTTGAAAGAGTGCGTCAGCTGATGCAACCATATGTAGCAGGTTCATATGTTAATGTTCCAGATCAAAACATTGAAAACTTCGGAAAAGAATATTATGGCGCAAACTTTGCGCGGCTTCGAGAAATAAAGGCGAAATATGACCCCGAAAATGTATTTCGTTTTCCGCAAAGCATCCCGCCATCTCGTTAAAGTTTATTAAAGACAGAATCAATGACTCATATTAAAAAGCACTTGAATGGTTTCCGGTATCTTGTCTGTCGGGGTGCGAATCCCTTCAGTGCGTCCAATCAAACAACAGGAAAGACAATGGTTTGGCAACTTGCCACTCTTGTCTTTTTTGTTTTGTTTCATTTCATAAATCTTTTCCGCTGAAACATAAATGTTCCTCCGCTTGGGCACGTTATGAAATGTGCAATATTGAATATGGGAGGAGGATGAACATGGGTATTTTAAGCGGAAATCCGCAGGATGAACCGATGCATTACGGTGAGGTATTCGGCTTGTGGAGTTATGTGATGGCGGGCAATAAAATGGTCGGCAATTACCAAATGCTATTGAATCATGTCGGTGATGACGACCTGAAGAAGCTGCTTCGTGAGTCTATTGAGAAATGCCAAGATGAAATCAAACAGGTCAGCACGATCCTGAAAGAAAACGGGGTGGCGCTGCCGCCGGCTTCTCCTGAACCGCCGACAGCAGATCTTAACGATATTCCGCCTGGCGCACGGTTTCTCGATCCGGATGTGGCGGCTTCCGCGGCAGCAGAAAATGCTGCAGGTCTTGTGACATGCAGCAAAATGATGGGGCAATCGATTCGTGAGGATATTGCCATGATGTTTGGGCAATTTCATATGTCGAAAGCGGCAACCGGCGCAAAATACTTAAGGCTGCTAAAAAACAAAGGCTGGCTCATCCCGCCGCCGCTTCATCTTCAAAAACATCACGAAGCTTAATGGCAAAGGCATATACAGCTGTATATGCCTTGATTTTATGAAGATGACGTAAGACGCAGGCCGATGACGCCGGCTAGGATAAGGCAAAGTGAAATCACCTGTGAAAGCTGAAACCGCTCCTTAAACCAAATGAGCCCGACCGCCGAAACACCAATGCTTCCAATGCCAGTCCAAACGGCATATGCGACTCCGGCAGGCAGGACGATCATCGCTTGGGACAGGCAGTAAAAGGATAAGCCGAATCCAACAGTCATCACAATGATCGGCCATTTTTTTCTTGTTCCGTCTATATATTTCATGGCAATGGCAGCTATAATTTCTTCTATGCCGGCAATCACTAATAAAAACCATGCCATTATTTTTCACCTCCCGGCTGAGATTTGCTTTCTTTCGTAAATAATTTCATTCCTAAAATGCCAGCCAGCAATAAAGCTAAAAAGAACATTTGGGCTGCTGAGAAGGATTCGCCCAGAACAATTCCAGTCAGATATGTTCCGACGGTTCCGATTCCCACAAACACAGTGTACGCCGCGGCCATCGGGATTTTTTGATAAGAGCGGATCAACAGGATAAAGCTGACCGCGATTAAGATAAAAATGATGATCCAATCCAAAAGCGAATCGGCATGTTTGAGGGAAGAGGCCCAAACAACCTCTAAAAGCCCTGCAATAAAAACAAGAACCCAATTCAAATGAAACACCTCTCTATTTTATGAATGAACGTCAGTCATTTTTAGGGCATTAAAAAATGAGCGGTGTTACCCAGTCATTTTTTAAGCAGTACCTAAGCTCCGTTTTAAGAAAGTGAAAATTTCCTTTTTATACACTTCAACATTTTCATCTTGTTCAAATCCGATATAGAATCGTTCCGCAGTATTCTCGACCAAGTTGATAATCGTTCTGGCCGTCCATTTTGAATTGATTCCTTCCGTTACCTCGTGGTTTGCAATGGCCTTGTTGATGATTTTTTCAAGCCAGGAATAATAAGGCTGATAGATCGTCTCCCATTTTTCCATGGAGTGGTCGATCGCAAGCCCGGAATAACAGAGGACAATAATATCCTTATGGCGTTCTGTAATGAGAAATGTCTCATCAATTAATATATCTAAAACGGTCCAAAAATCCTCGTCCCCATGCAGCCTACCTTTGATTTGATCAAGTGTATGGGTGAGGAGATTTTCTGCAATGGCCGGTATGAGGGCATTTTTAGATGAAAAATACAAATAGAATGTTCCTTGGGCAGTGCCGGCCTTTTTGACAATATCAGAAATAGAAGCTTTGTCGAGGCCTTTTTCAGAAATGACTTCTATGGCCGCCTGCAAAATTTTTTCGTATTTACCCGATGTTTGTTTTGGCATGAGGAACACCTCCAGTAATGACTGACTCTCATTCATTTTATCGCGTGTATGTATGTTTGTAAAGAATAAAGAAGCAAGAAAACCTCTTGCTTCTTTATTTATCGTAATCAATGGCGGCTTTTGGGAGCCCGGTATACTTTGCCCAGTAATAAATCGCAAGTGAGCCGATCGCGACTAAAATGAGGTCGACGGGATTGCTGATAATCCCTAAACCATGTCCGAAAGAACCGATGTAGGAAAAGATCAGCATCATAATATAAAACCCGATAAGCCACCAGGCTGATTTCAGCTGCTGAGCGAGGCTGACATCTTCTTTAGGCGTATATTTGCTGAAACAGAGATAGATCAAAAACATCACGAGCTGTGAACCAAGCAGCCAGGAGACTGTTTTCCATCCTGACCAGTACACGATAAACGCTGTAAATATAAAGGAAAGCGGCCCGATAATGCTCATTCCCTTTAAATAAAACGGCCTGTTTAAGTCCTTCGCGTTGACCCTCAGCGCAGCTGAAGAAATGGGTGCAATCGCATATGAAAGAATGAGCGCGACTGAACAGACATTGACGAGCGCGTTCCACGAAGGAAAGGGAAGTGTCCAGAAAATGGACAGGGCAAACGAAAGCCAAAGCGAAGCGCGGGGTGTCCCCGTATCTTTATTGACCTTTGAGAATATGCCAAATAATGTGCCGTTACGCGCCCAGGCGTAAACAAGGCGGGATGTCGTATTCATAAAGATATTCCCGTTTCCTCCGGGAGACAGAATGGCGTCTAAAATGACAAGCGTTGCAAGCCAGCCTAACCCGAGCATGACCGCAATATCCTTAAACGGCAATGAGAACTCCCGGCCAATTGCCGGCCAGCCATGTTTCAGTGTTTCTGTCGGGATTGCACCAATAAAGGTGACCTGCAAAACAGTATAAATGATGGTTGAAACGATGATGCAAATGATTAAAGCGATCGGGATATTGCGTTTTGGATTTTGGACTTCACCTGCTACAGATACAATCGGATGCAGGCCGAGATACGCAAACATCACGCCGCCTGTCGAGATGGCAGCCTGAATACCTGTAAATCCAAACGGTGCAAATCCTTCAACAGATAAATTCTCCGGCTGAAAATGAAAGATCAGCACAATAATGATGGTAATCGGCACAATATATTTAAAAATCGATATGATGAAATTCGCCTTAGCGAAGGTTTTGACGCTCCAATAATTCAGCAGGAAAAACAAGCATAATAGGGCAAACTGCAAGATCCAGCCGGAAATGGTCGGCGAATCAGACCCTTTAATGGTCAGGCCGGGAAACCAATAGGCCACATACTGGCGCACAGCTGTCACTTCAATTGAAATCAAGCTTGTATAAGCGACAATCGTGACAAACGAAATTAAGTAGCCGACAAGGTGGCCATGTGAATAAACGGGGTATCGAATGATGCCTCCGGTACGGGGCAGAGCGGCTCCGAGCTCCGCATATACAAGCCCTATTAACAAAATAATGGCTCCTCCGAGGATCCAGGAAAAAGCGCCGGAGGGCCCTGCTTTTGAAGCGACATTACTGACAGCGAACAGCCACGCTGATCCAAAGATGGCTCCCATCCCAATCAAAATCAGATCAAACAGCGACATTGATTTTTGAAAATTTCCTTGTTTAGACATTCGCTTCCTCCTTTGAAACCAGCCTTATATTCCTTACAATGCCCAATATGTAACAGAGAATACCGCTCCTAATAAAAAAACAGGGGCAGCCTGCGCCGCCCCTGTTTTTATTCATGAATCGAATCAAAGTGTTTCACTGTTATATTTTTGAAGGAGGCTGTGCCGCCGTCAGAATAAAGGGTAATTCCTTTATCTTCAGGCTTTGGGAAGACTTCATTTGAAAAAACGGTTTTCCCGTCGCCAACAAATACTTCTATCGTTGTTTTATCGACAAGTATTTTCAAATGCACCTTACGTTTGTTTACATCATAAGGAGCTTTGCTTTCGACATAGGTATTGCTTTTGTCAGGCTGATTTGTGGCTGCTCTATTGACATAAGCATAGCCGCCTTCAGCGAAAATGCCGACATCAATATGGCTTTTTTGGTCTTCTGATTCTCTGAGCCTGACGCCTGCATTCTTTAGCTCTGACCAAGAAAGATCCGTATCAAGCTGGTACGTATCACCTGTTATCGACAATGTTTTTGATCCGTTCACATCCTGATCCTCTATTTCGTCAGTTGAAACAGTCAGCTGCTCCAAAGCTTCAATCGGCTGTGAGACGAGGCTGTATGTTCCATCCTGCTCCTTCAGCCGGAGTTCGCGTATGACAGAATCTGTGCCGTTAAAGCCGTTCTTCATTGTCGGGGTGTTGTTGGCATAATCCCAATTGTTCATCCAGGCAAGCGCATACCGCTTTTCTAATGGATCTGTGCTTTTGCTGTCTTCGAATGTCACACCGCCATACCAGTCGAAGCCATAGTCAAGCCATTGGGCTTCAGTCTGATCCGCTTTGAATTCTTTTCCGTCGAAGCTTCCGGTCCAGTAGGCGTACGTATTTGGTTTGCCCCACGGTTTGCCATTCGCGCTGGCACCGAGAACCCACTTATTCGTTCCGTCGCTTGCCCGCATCATGTAGAGGTCGGGACATTCCACCATTCCCGTCTGTTCTGGGAAGAATCCGCTTGTGTAATGCCAGTCCTTAAGATTATCGGATTCATAAAAGCCGATTTTTGATCCTTCAGCCATGACCATGACCCATTTGTTATCCTGGTCATCCCATATGACTTTCGGATCTCTGAAATCGTCTGTACCCGGATTAGGCATAACGGGGTTGCCACTGTAGAATTTGAATGATTTTCCCTTATCTGTGCTGTACCACAAATATTGTTCCTGTTTTTTGTCTTTGGCTGAGGGCTGTGTCACAATCGCGACAAGGGCATTTTTCCCAAAGCCGGCTGTGTTCTCTTTATCAACCACGACGGAACCGGTCCAAATGTCACCGTCCGGGTTTGTATATTTCGGAATCGCCACGCCTTCATCGGTCCAGTGCACCAAATCCTCTGAGACGGCATGGCGCCATTCTGTGCCGTTGCCTTTTGGGTAATCCCGGTTATATAGATAGAAATAATGATACTTGCCATCAAAATAGATCGGTTTTTGAGGGTCATTTTTCCATTTATCCGGCGTCGTAAAATGATATGCCGCCCGGTAGTCCGGCTTCTGTTTTGATTTTGTTTTTTGGTCATGTTCTTCTTTTGGAAATAAGTCGATAAACAGCAATATTCCTAAAAAGGTTAGGAATACGGTTAGCCATTTGCCTGCTTTTATATAGTTCATATGGGATTCACCTTTATGTTGATAAGAAATAAAAGAAAATGCCAATAGGATATCGGCATTTTCTTTTGCGTTTTTATTTGTTAACTGTTAATTGTCCTTGTTCAAGGATGCTGTCTTTGACAACAGATGTTTTCTTGCCTTTGATGTTCAGCAGGAAGCTTGGTGCAAACGTTGATTGTTTGTCTGCGTAGAATCCTCTGTTTGTCATATAGCTTGTAATCACGACATTGTTTCCTTTCGCTTGAGGTACAGCGAAGTGTGAGTAAGTAAAGGTTACATCGTTAGGATCAAGATCCATTTTTAACACAAGGCCAGTTTTGTTCAGCGGCTTGTATGGGCCAGTTAAAGAATTAGAAACATAGCCAAGCATGTAAATATCGTTAGACGTGATGCCGTCAATCGTCATTTTTGACCCGCGAGAGTCAGTGAACAGGTACCATTTGCCGTTCATTTTAAAGACGTTCGCGCGTTCAATTTCATCTGTTACTGTGTTAGATGCAATCAGCGGTTTCATCACTTTTTTCAGTGTGTAATCATCGTTTAGCTCAATCATGCCGAGAGCGCCGTTAGCTAATTCAGCAGTGCGTTTTTTATCACTTTGCAGAAGCTTTTGACTTTCTTGACGGAAGAATGATGTGCTTTTGCCATAGTATGCTTTGTTAAATAAAGATTCTTCGCCTTGGTAGCCATCTTCAGTTCCAGTGTTTGCTTCAAATACTAAGTATTTGTGGCCTTTATCTTCTACGTAGTGAGGATCTCTCAGCGTATGGTTGTCGCCTGAGCTGTAGTTGCCTTCATCGATGAACTGCTGTACATTTTGATACGTTTTTCCGTCACCGTCAAAGATTGATTTATAATCCTCTACACCGTTGATGTTCAAAGAGCTGTCTGATGCTGATACGTTAACTTGTGCAGTTGTCAGTGTTTGTTTGCCGTAATGTTTACCGGAGAAATCAGTGTAGAATAAACGGATTTTTCCGTCAGATGTAAATGTGGCTGAACCTGACCATTCTTGTGTTTGGTCTTTTAGGATAGAATCATTTGCATCGAATTTGTCGCTGTCTTTAAAGACGCGGCCAGCGTTTTTCCAGCTGTCAATAGAAGTTTCGCCGACTTTTTGATAGAACATGTAAATCGATGTGTCATCCGCATTTTTAGGATCTCCGGCTAATGCAAAGACGATGTGGTAGCCGTGATAGTTTGCGACAGTGCCGTCAGCGTTTTGTAATGGCCAGCTGTCCCAAACGTCCAGGCCTTTTGCAGAAGAGATATTTTTAATTGTGGACGAATCGAATTCAGGAACTTGATATTTTTCATTTTTTTGCTGTTCAGGGATTTGCAGCATATCATGGCGTGTAATATGGGAAATGCCGTATGTTTCCTTATATGGCTTTTGGTTCGTTTCTTTCGCAAACGCTTGAGTTGCGCCTCCTGCCAGCAGTGCGGTAGTAAAGGTTAATACTGTTGCTTGTTTTGCAAACTTTTTGATGTTCATCGTTCATGTCTCCTTTTTTATGTACTGTGTTAGCGGTCTGCTTCTTCCAGCCCTCCTGTTTGAAGATGGCAAGTTAGTTACGCACAATAAAAAAAGACCTAAAATATGTAAGGGGTGACGCCAAAGTATACACTTTGCCCTTTACACATTTTAGGTCTTGCCTGCTTTATCAGTAACAAACCCGCTCGATTTACTTTTCGACCTCATTCTATTAGACTCTCGTTTGGATTGCAACTGGTCTATTTTCCTCTTTTGTTTGATAGAAAATCATAAAAGTATTTACGGTCTACGGGCCTAAAGAACTAAAAAATCTATCTGTTTCTTTTCATTCTCTGTATTTTTTATAGCTTCTGTTGCATGGGCATAAAGTTGCCTTTTTAATCATAATTCAGAAAATATCATAATATCTCATTTCACTAAATAGTAGTGAACGACAGGTATACGTGATGGGTTAAAAAGGATCTCTAACTGAAGGGTTTTTCAAAATATTTGAAACGTTAGTAGGTTAGTAACGTACAGAGATATGGGAGGTGGAGGAATGAAGCAGAATAAAAGAAAGCATCTTCAGACGTTATTTGAGACATTAGGCGAAAAACATCAGTTTAACGGGACGGTTCTGGCTGCGGAGGGTGGCGATATTTTATATCACCACTCTTTTGGCTATGCGGAAATGACGGAAAAACGCCCGTTGAAAACCAACTCTTTGTTTGAGTTAGCGTCTTTGTCAAAGCCTTTTACAGCATTGGGAATCATCTTGCTGGAGGAGAAGGGGATTCTTGGCTATGAGGATAAAGTGGATCGCTGGCTGCCCGGTTTTCCGTATCAGGGCGTAACGATTCGGCATTTATTGAACCATACGTCAGGGCTTCCTGATTATATGGGATGGTTTTTTGCCAATTGGGATTCACACAAGATTGCAGTGAATCAGGATATTGTCGATATGCTGATGAATGAGGGGCTATCTGGTTATTTTGAACCGAATGAAGGCTGGATGTACAGCAATACGGGGTATGTGCTGCTGGCGGTTATCATTGAAAAAGCATCTGGCATGAGCTATGCGGATTTTATGAAAACAAGTATTTTTTCACCGATCGGCATGAATGAAACAAGAGTGTATAACAGGAGGCTTTCGCCTGAGCGAATTGATCATTATGCATATGGATATGTGTATGATGTACATTCCGAAACATACGTCCTCCCTGATGAGCTGGAGGAAACGAACTATGTTGTGTATCTCGATGGCATACAGGGAGATGGGACGGTGAACTCTGTCACAAGCGATTTGTTTCGATTTGATCAGGCTTTATATCAGGACGATTTCATCAGCAAGGCTTCTAAGGAATCTGCGTTTTCTCCAGTGCGCCTCAACAATGGAGAAACAATTGATTATGGCTTTGGCTGGGTGCTGCAAAATAGTCCTGAAAAAGGGCGGATTGTCAGCCACAGCGGAGGATGGCCCGGCTATTCGACGTTGATGATCCGATATATCGATCATCGTAAAACGCTGATCTATTTGAGTAATAAGGAAGAGGATACTGAATATGAACAAGCGATTCTGAAGGCGGCGGAACATATTCTATTTGGCCAGCCATATGAGGTCCCGGAACGTCCTGCTGATAAAAAGAAAAAAGCAATTGATACGGCGATATACAGCCGCTATGTTGGCAGCTACCTGTTGCAGGATGGGACGGCTGTACAGGTGACAGCCGAGAATGAACGGCTTTATTTGGAGATCGCCGGACAGCTGAGACTGGAGTTATTTCCTTCCTCGGAAACCCGTTTCTTTCTGCGAGCATTGTCTGTTGAAGTCGAGTTTACATTAGGTGAGGATGCTGCGAAAAGCTTTTTCCTCTATGAGGATGGCTCAGAGGAAGAAGCGGTCCGTACGAATTAGAAAGGAATGAATTTGATGATCGGAATATTAGCTGGAATGGGGCCGAAATCGACCTCGCCGTTTATTGATAAGGTGATTGATTACTGTCAGAAGCTGTATGGGGCTTCAAACGATATTGACTACCCGCACATGATGATCTATTCATGCCCGACGCCCTTCTATGCAGATCGTCCAATTGACCATGACGAGATGAAAAAAGCGATTATCGACGGAGCGGTAAAGCTCGAGAAAACAGGCGTGGATTTCATTGCGCTACCTTGTAATACGGCGCATATCTACTATGAAGAGATTCAGCAGGCATTGTCGGTTCCTATGTTGCATATCGTTGAGGAAACGATAAAAGAGATTCCGCATCCTGCAAAAAAAGCGGTGGTTTTAGGAACAGAGCCAACCATCCAATCCGCCATCTACCAAAAAGTTCTGAAGGCAAATGGACAAGAAGTTGTTCACAAGGACCATTGGCAGCAGGTTGTGAACCAGCTTATCGCCGCAATCAAACAGCCTAATCATATGGAGCATACACAAGCATTGTGGCAGACGCTATATGAAGAAATCAGTCAGCATGCAGACATCATCATTTCAGCCTGCACGGATTTAAATGCGGTGTTAGATCATACTCAAAGTGAGATTCCGATTATAGATTCCTCTGCCTGTCTTGCCAAAAGCACTGTCAGCACATATCTTGCTTATCAAAGCTAGCTTCAGACAAGGACTGTCTTCAAACCCTTGTTTTTTTATGTTCCTATTGTTTGACAGTTAACTGCAATAGTGTTAAATTAAACATGTAAATAGTTACATGATTTTTTCTGAAGGTGAGGTGGTTCTCGTGAAGAAGCCGGTTTTAAAACCATTCGCCTCGTTAGAAATCAAGGTTGATCCGCCTATCACGATTGGTGAGACAGGCCTGGGACTGAGACGATTCATTCCGATTTGTTCGGGAACAATAACCGGGGAAGTAAAGGGACGTATTTTGCCGAGCGGTGCCGATTCGCAAATGATTCGCGCTGACGGCAGAACCGATTTATCTGCCAGGTATGTGATCGTAACAGCAGATCATGAACTGATTTACATTGAAAACAATGGAATACGGCAAGTCAGCGAGCCGTTTCGAAAACAAGCGGCAGCCGGGGAAATCATTGATCCGGAGCATGTTTATTTTCGTACGGTACCGACGTTTGAAACAGGCAGTAAAGTCTATCAATGGCTCCATGACCGCTTGTTTATCGGTTCCGCAGAAAGAACCCCTGATTACGTTCGACTAGACATTTATGAAGTGCAGTAAAAGACTAAGGAGAGTGTGAAAAATGGAAAACTTTATCGGAAGCCACATGATTTATACGTATGAAAACGGCTGGGAATACGAGATTTATATTAAAAACGACCATACAATTGATTATAGAATTCATAGCGGAATGGTTGCCGGACGCTGGGTTCGGGATCAGGAAGTGAATATTGTCAAACTGACAGAAGGCGTATATAAAGTGTCTTGGACAGAGCCGACTGGCACGGATGTTTCATTAAACTTTATGCCAAATGAAAAACGCATGCACGGCATTATTTTCTTCCCGAAATGGGTGCATGAACATCCTGAAATTACGGTTTGCTACCAAAATGACCACATTGATTTGATGAAAGAATCCCGCGAAAAATATGAAACGTATCCAAAATACGTTGTACCTGAATTTGCGGAAATTACATTTCTGAAAAATGAAGGAGTCGACAACGAAGAAGTGATTTCGAAGGCTCCTTATGAGGGAATGACAGACGATATTCGCGCGGGAAAATTATAATAAACATAAAAACCCGGAAAAGAGAATTACTTCTCTTTTCCGGGTTTTCTTTTTGCTGAGTATGCGGGAACCATCACAATTCCCGCGAAAAACAGTATGATGCCAGTCCAGCGCATAGGCTGGTAATAGACTGTGTCCCGTAAACATACCACGGCCGACAAAATAATGATACAAGCTGCCACAACAATGGCAGCACCAATGTATCCTGTTTTCCCCATATTTATTCTCCTTTTGAAGGGAATAGCTTCTGCCTTTTTTCAGATTCGGGATCGTTTTCGATCGTAATCTCTGAGTCTAAAATCAGCGTCTCTCTCGTTTCTTCATGATACGCAGGCCAATTCACAGCTTCGGTGCTTGGGTTTCCTGTTTTAGCGAACGTGATCCACGCTGATTGTATCGTGTGAGAAAGCTGTTTCACCTCATCCGTAATCTCCGCTTTTGCCATTCGTTCTAATCCGTCCAGATTTCCAAAGACAAAAGGAAGCTCTAATGCGTGAAACGCTTTATTGTACGGCGGCTTCTTCGGGTGCCAATCGAACCTGTACATCCAGACAGGGGCGTAATGAGACTGTGCGGATGCATAGGCGACGGCAGGGCGCCAAAATAATAAATCAGTCATCATATGAATTTGGCTTTCCAGAGAACGCGGATACAAATCGGCGGCTTTCTTGGCCAGCGGCTTCCCTAGTAAATACTCGAGCGCTGCATCAAGCGTTTCCTGAGAATGAACGTCTGAATCCGGGGTGAAAAATAAATATCCTTCATCACGGGTTGTTCCAATCAATAGCGGAATACCGGAAGCAGCCCCTTCTGCGATCGCTTTTTCTGGTTCAGCAGGCAGCGTTTTTGGATCAAGGGCGGGCTGGAAGAACAGCTGAAAGATATTTTCTTTTTCTGCAATCCGAAGCTGATCAGCCGCTTTTAGCAAATCTTCCGCAGAAACCGTATGCAATTTATCCAATTGGCCCTCGTTAATCCCAAGGACCTGTAAAAAGGCTGCCGAGGTGCTCGCCGCTTGTTCTTTCGTCATCGTTCGAGAAGCGCCGCTTTCCATGATTGCTTTCTGGAACAGGCCTTTTGCCGCAGGCATAGCGAGCAGCGCGGCAATGCTCATGCCGCCGGCGGATTCTCCAAATACTGTTACGTTATCGGGATCACCGCCAAACGCTGAGATATTCTCTCGCACCCATTTCAGTGCGGCGGCTTGGTCTAAAAGCCCAAGGTTATCGGAATACGCCTCATCAAACGAAGACAAGTGCAAAAAGCCAAACGGCCCCAGCCGATAGTTCAATGTAACGACAATGACTTCTCCCTGCGCCGCAAGTTTTGATCCGTCATACAATGGCTCACTGCCCGCTCCAAGATAAAAAGCGCCTCCGTGAATCCACACCATGACAGGAAGATTTTGACTTGGAGTGTCAGGCGCAAATACATTGACATACAAGCAATCCTCGGACTGGCGGGGCAGCTCTGTATACGACAGTGAGAGCAAATCAGACGGCTGCGGGCAAATAGGGCCGTACGCTGTGGCATCAAGGACATCTTCCCACACTTCAGGCGGCTCAGGTGCTTTAAAACGCCATTGTCCGACAGGCGGCTTGGCATAGGGGATGCCTTTCCACTTATGTACGCCGTTTTCCGTTGTGCCTTTTACTTTGCCGTATTGAGTCGTTACTATTTGATGAGTCATTGTGTTCTCTCCCTTTTTCCCCCATTATAAACAGATTTACCCTATAGATGCGAACGTTAGCCCTTAACCGATCATCATCTTCCCATTGTTTTTAAAAAGGATTTGACTTCATGGACAGTCAGACCGATTTCTCTTGCTTCCGCCATCAGCGCTTTCCATTCTTCTATATTGGATTCCGTCAGTTTGCGGTTGCGGTAAGAGGCAGTTTCAGGCTGTTCTTTCTTTAGCCTGTTCGTAAAAGTGAACAATTCTTCCTTTTCCATCCCGGCTTGTACGGCTTGCACTAAATGTACGCGCCATTCTTCTTCACCGCCGCTGATTTTTTCATACATCATTGTTTCTGCGTCAAATAATTCTGTTAATTCAACTTCCAGTGTGGCAGAAACTTTTTTTAAAAATTGAACGGACGGATTCGTGTGAACGCCTCTTTCAATCTTGCTTAAATAGGATTTGGATACGCCTGACTCAACAGCCAGCTGATTAATAGAATAGCCTTTTCTTTTACGGTACAAACGGATAATTCTTCCAATCATAATATGAAATTCTCCTCTATTCCTGTCGTTATTTTGTTCATTATAAGGAATTTTTCGTTCTTTATAAAATTTAAAATAATAAGGGAAGTGCAGTAAATTAGAGGAAAATCATGATTTTGTTCTCTAAAGAGAACTTGTTGGCTTATTTTGCAATTTTTAAATAATAACGTTTTCTTTTATAATCCAATCATTAACAGAAAGGGGCGCGGGAAGCCAGACGCGGGAAGGCTGAAGGCTATGAATACATGAATGAGAATATGAGTTTCAAAGAATTATATGCGATTGTCAGACACAGATTCGTGCTGATTCTGCTCATCACAATCGGCGTCACCCTTATTATGGGTTTTGTGCAATTTAAGGTCATTTCACCGACCTACCAGGCGTCGACACAGGTGCTGGTTCATGAATCAGACGGTGAAGAAAACTCGAATCTCAGTGACATCCAGCGAAATCTTCAGTATAGCAGCACGTTCCAATCGATTATGAAAAGCACTGCCTTGATGGAAGAAGTTAAGGCGGAATTGCACCTATCTGAATCGGCTTCCTCGCTGAAAGGAAAAGTGGTTACCAGCAGTGAAAATGAATCAGAAATTATCAACGTTGCCGTCCAGGATCACGACCCGGCGAAAGCAGCTGAGATTGCGAACACGTTAGTGAACAAGTTTGAAAAAGAAGTAGATGAAAGAATGAATGTACAAGGCGTACATATATTATCAGAGGCGAAGGCTTCTGAAAGCCCGATGATCAAGCCAGCCAGGCTGCGAAATATGGTCATGGCTTTTGGCGCTGCTGTCATGGGCGGCATTACACTGGCATTTTTTCTGCATTTTCTCGATGATACTTGCAAAAGCGCACGGCAGCTCAGCGAGAGAACCGGATTGCCATGCTTAGGCTCCGTTCCTGATGTCCACAAAGGGCGGAATCGCGGGATAAAACATTTCGGGGAGTGAAGCGAGTGATCTTTAGAAAAAAGAAAGCAAGGCGAGGTTTGGCTCAAATATCTGTTTTACACAATAAATCAGTTGTTGCGGAACAATATCGCACCATTCGGACAAACATTGAGTTCTCATCTGTCCAGACCAACTTGCGATCTATCCTCGTCACCTCCTCTGTGCCTGGTGAAGGTAAATCGTTCAGTGCAGCGAATCTTGCGGCTGTCTTTGCGCAGCAGCAGGAAAAGAAAGTACTGCTGGTGGATGCCGATTTAAGAAAGCCGACCATCAATCAGACGTTTCAGGTTGATAATGTAACCGGGCTGACAAATGTGCTGGTCGGCAATGCTTCACTCAGTGAGACGGTGCAAAAGACGCCGATCGATAACTTATATGTACTGACAAGCGGGCCGACCCCGCCAAACCCGGCAGAACTGCTGTCTTCAAAAGCAATGGGAGATTTAATATCTGAGATCTATGAACAATTCAGCCTCGTCATCTTTGATTCCCCTCCTCTTTTGGCTGTTGCAGATGCTCAGATTCTAGCAAATCAGACAGACGGCAGCGTGCTCGTCGTTTTAAGCGGAAAAACAAAAACCGATACCGTTCTGAAAGCAAAAGATGCACTGGAACAATCCAATGCGAAGCTGTTAGGCGCTCTTTTAAACAAAAAGAAAATGAAAAAATCGGAACACTATTCCTACTAGTTTTTGTAAAGGTGATGTCTCCTGACCTGTATCAATGGAGGCACTCGGCTCTGCTGTGGGCAGCTGAAGTTGCTGCCTTAGATGCTGGTCGTCGCTGGCGGGGCGTGAGGATGGGTTAAATGCCCACTTATCTGATATATACATAGGACGTGTTGTCGGTTTAGCTGCTGCCGATTTTTTGGAGAGACGAAAACCGCCGCAGCTAAACCGATAAAAGAATTAGGGGGGAAAAGGTTGAGTTACCGGAGAAGACTGTCAATGATTATTGCGCTGGATACTTACCTCGTTTTAAATTCAGTTATTGCAGGATATCAATTTTTAAAAGATTCCTATCAATTTTATGACTCCGGAGCATTACTGCTTACCGCTGTCAGCTTGCTCCTCAGCTATCATGTGTGTGCTTTCCTGTTCAATCAGTATAAACAGGTGTGGACATACACCGGACTTGGCGAGCTGATTGTCCTGCTTAAGGGCATTACGCTTTCCGCCGCTGTGACCGGTATCATTCAGTATGCTGTGTATCACACGATGTTCTTCCGTCTGTTAACCGCGTGCTGGGTGCTTCAGCTTTTGTCTATTGGAGGGACCCGTATTTTATCCAGAGTATTAAACGAAAGCATCAGGAAAAAACGCTGCGCCTCGTCCCGCGCGCTGATTATCGGGGCGGGCTCAGGTGGGACTCTGATGGTCAGGCAGCTGCTTTCGAAAGATGAACCTGATATCATACCTGTCGCTTTTATTGATGACGACCAAACGAAGCATAAATTAGAAATTATGGGACTGCCCGTAATCGGCGGTAAAGAAAGTATCATGCCTGCGGTGCAAAAGCTCAAAATTAATTATATTATTATTGCCATTCCTTCACTCCGCACCCATGAGCTTCAGGTGTTATATAAAGAATGTGTGCGAACCGGAGTAAGCATTAAAATTATGCCTCATTTTGATGAAATGCTGCTTGGCACACGAACTGCAGGACAAATCAGAGATGTAAAAGCTGAGGACTTGCTCGGCAGAAAGCCGGTAACCCTCGACACTAGCGAAATTTCGAACCGCATCAAAGGAAAAACAGTTCTCGTCACGGGAGCGGGCGGATCAATCGGCTCGGAAATCTGCCGTCAGATCAGCGCGTTTCAGCCTAAGGAAATTATTCTGCTCGGCCATGGGGAAAACAGCATTCATTCGATTTATACAGAGCTGAATGGACGATTCGGCAAACACATTGTGTTCCATACGGAAATCGCTGATGTGCAGGACCGCGATAAAATGTTTACCTTGATGAAAAAATACGAGCCGCATGTTGTCTATCATGCAGCTGCCCATAAGCATGTGCCTTTAATGGAACACAATCCAGAAGAGGCGGTCAAAAACAATATTATCGGAACAAAAAATGTCGCGGAAGCAGCCGATATGTCGGGAACTGAGACATTCGTGCTGATTTCATCGGACAAAGCGGTGAACCCAGCCAACGTAATGGGGGCGACAAAACGATTCGCAGAGATGATTATTATGAATCTTGGGAAAGTCAGCAGAACCAAATTTGTTGCTGTTCGCTTCGGCAATGTACTCGGGAGCCGCGGCAGCGTCATTCCAATTTTCAAAAAACAGATTGAAAAAGGCGGCCCGGTGACAGTAACACATCCGGCAATGACCCGCTATTTCATGACGATTCCCGAGGCATCAAGGCTTGTGATTCAGGCTGGGGCACTGGCGAAAGGGCGTCAAATTTTCGTTCTCGATATGGGAGAGCCCGTAAAGATTGTGGATCTTGCCAAAAACCTCATTCATTTGTCCGGCTACACGACTGAGCAGGTTCCAATCGAATTCACTGGCATTCGTCCGGGCGAAAAAATGTATGAAGAATTGCTGAACAAAAATGAAGTCCATGCTGAACAAATCTTTCCAAAAATTCACATCGGTAAAGCGGTGGACGGCGATTGGCCGGTGCTGATGCGCTTTATCGAGGATTTTCATGAGCTGCCGGAAGCCGACCTGAGAGCGAGGCTGTTTGCTGCAATCAATACATCAGAAGAAATGACGGCTGCCAGCGTTCATTAGGGGGAGTGAAAATGACGAAAAAGATATTGTTTTGCGCGACTGTTGATTATCATTTTAAGGCCTTTCACCTCCCTTATTTTAAATGGTTCAAGCAAATGGGCTGGGAGGTTCATGTCGCCGCGAACGGACAAACCAAGCTGCCGTATGTGGATGAGAAATTCTCCATCCCGATTCGCAGGTCACCTTTTGACCCTCAGAACCTGGCCGTTTATAGGCAGCTGAAGAAAGTGATTGACACCTATGAATACGACATTGTCCATTGCCATACACCGGTCGGCGGCGTTCTCGCCAGACTGGCGGCGAGGCAGGCACGGCGGCACGGAACAAAGGTGCTGTACACAGCGCACGGATTTCACTTCTGCAAAGGGGCACCGATGAAAAATTGGCTTCTTTACTATCCGGTTGAGAAATGGCTTTCAGCATATACAGACTGCCTGATTACGATTAATGAAGAGGATTACATACGGGCGAAAGGACTTCAAAGGCCGGGCGGAAGGACGCAGAAAATTCACGGCATTGGCGTCAACACCGAGCGTTTCCGGCCTGTCAGTCCGATAGAGCAGCAAAGACTCAGAGAAAAGCACGGGTTCCGTGAAGATGATTTTATATTGGTTTATCCGGCTGAGCTCAATCTGAACAAAAACCAGAAGCAGTTAATTGAAGCCGCAGCCTTGCTAAAAGAAAAAATTCCCTCACTCCGCCTTGTGTTTGCCGGGGAAGGGGCAATGGAACATACGTATCAAACGTTAGCTGAAAAGCTTGGTGCCTCCGCCAATGTCTGTTTTTACGGCTTTTGCAGCGACATACATGAGTTGATTCAGCTTGCGGATGTATCTGTCGCATCCAGCATTAGAGAAGGCCTCGGTATGAATGTGCTTGAGGGAATGGCGGCAGAAAAACCGGCGATCGCCACAGATAATCGCGGGCATCGGGAAATCATTCGCGACGGAGAAAACGGTTTTCTGATCAAAATCGGTGACAGTGCTGCTTTTGCCCGCCGGATTGAACAGCTTTACCATAAGCCGGGGCTCTGCCGAAAGCTGGGACAGGAAGGCCGAAAAACAGCCTTGCGCTTCTCGGAGGCGCGAACGGTGGAAGAAATGGCAGATATTTATTCCGCGTACATGGATATGGATACAAAGGAGAAAAGCGTATGAACTCAGGACCGAAAGTTTCTGTCATTATGGGCATTTATAATTGCGAACGCACTTTGGCAGAAAGCATAGAATCTATTCTCAGCCAATCCTATAAAAATTGGGAGCTGATTTTGTGCGATGATGCGTCAACAGACGGCACGCTCCGTATCGCGAAGCAGTATGCCGCTCATTACAGCGACCGCATCAAACTGATTCAAAACAAAACAAATAAGCGGCTTGCCGCATCATTAAATCATTGTCTTTCGCATGCGACAGGCGATTATATCGCACGTCAGGACGGAGATGACCTTTCGTTTCCGCGCCGTCTGGAAAAGCAGGTCGCGTTTTTAGAAAAGCACCGACACTATCAGGTGGTTGGCACCGGCATGCTTGTGTTTGATGAATTTGGCGTAAGAGGCACCCGCATTCTGCCTTCTGTTCCGGAGCCGGGCATCATGGCAAAAGGGACTCCATTTTGCCACGGCACGATTATGATGAGAGCGAGTGCCTACCGCACGCTGAAAGGCTACCGGTCGGTGCGGCGGACGAGACGAATGGAAGATATTGATTTGTGGCTTCGCTTTTTTGAAGAGGGCTTCAGGGGCTATAATCTTCAGGAAGCCTTGTATAAAGTGAGGGAAGACAGCGATGCATTCAAACGGCGGTCATTTACGTATTCAATCGACAATGCCATTCTTGTCTATCAGGCGTGCAGACGCTTGAAGCTTCCTTTATCTGATTACATATATATCGCAAAACCGTTAATTCGCGCCTTTATGCCTGCAGCTGTGATGAATCGCTACCATAAAAAAAGAGTGATGAACCAAAAGGAAGGGCTTGTCAAGCATGAATAGCAGCCAAAAGCGCGTGCTCCATGTTCTCAGCGGCATGAACAGGGGCGGCGCGGAAACCATGGTAATGAATTTATATCGGAAGATGGACAAAAGCAAAGTGCAATTTGATTTTTTAACGTATCGAAATGATCCGTGCGCTTATGATGAAGAGATTTTATCTTTAGGCGGGCGGCTTTTTTATGTCCCGAGCATTGGGCAAAGCAATCCCCTTACATTTGTGAGGAATGTGAGAAACGCGATAAAAGAAAACGGGCCGTTCAGCGCCGTTCATGCACACACGGATTTCCAAACGGGCTTTATCGCCCTTGCGGCAAGGCTCGCCGGAGTGCCGGTCAGGGTATGCCACTCCCACAATACGTCTTGGAAGACCTGCTTCAATTGGAAGGATCGCTTGCAGCTGCTGGTGTTCAGGCGGCTCATCTTGGCGAATGCGACAGCGCTATGTGCCTGCGGAGAGGATGCGGGCAGGTTTTTATTTGGACAGTCTAACATGGAGCGGGAGCGTGTTCACCTTCTTCCTAACGGGATTGACCTTGAGTTGTTCGCCCCAAATGGGCAGGCGGCTGATGAAGAAAAAGCAGCACGCGGCATTGCAGCCGACCGGCTCATCATTGGCCATGTGGCCCGGTTTCATGAAGTGAAAAACCACGCGTTCCTGCTGAAACTTGCCGCACATCTCAAAGAAAGGGGCGTTCGCTTTCAGCTCGTTCTGGCGGGAGACGGGCCGTTGCGCGGGGAGATAGAGGAGGAGGCGCGGCAGCAGAATTTGCTAACAGACGTCCTCTTTTTAGGCACGGAGGAACGGATCCATGAACTGATGCGCACATTCGATGTATTTGTCATGCCGTCTCTGTACGAAGGCTTGCCGGTTGTGCTTGTGGAAGCACAGGCGTCGGGGCTTCCATGCATCATTTCAGACAGCATTACAGAAAAAGTCGACGCCGGTCTCGGGCTTGTCACAAGATTAAGTCTTTCTGAGCCGATCAGCGTCTGGGCTGAAACCATTGCAAGGGCGGCCGCCGCAGGCAGGCCGAAGCGTGAGTTCATCAAAGAAACACTCGCTCAACTTGGCTACGATGCACAGCAAAATGTAGGAGCGCTGCTGAATGTATACAACATCAGCACGGAAAAGGACCATGACCGATGATTGTATATGCCGTCAATATGGGGATTGTATTTATTTGGTCTTGGTTCGCTAAAATGTGCGGCGGCCGTGACGATTCGCTTGCCACGGGGTATCGGCCGAATAAGCTTTTGATCTGGATTCCGCTCGCTTCACTTGTGCTCGTGTCAGGTCTCCGCTATCGAGTCGGCACGGATTTTCAGACGTACACGCTCCTGTACGAATTGGCGGGCGATTATCAAAATGTGTGGCAGATATTCGGTTTCGGCACAGCGAAAACAGCGACAGATCCGGGGTTTACCGCACTCCTTTGGCTTATGAATTTCATCACGGAAGATCCTCAAATCATGTATTTTACGGTGGCGGTCGTGACCTACAGCTTTATTATGAAGACACTCGCCGACTATGGCAGGCCGTTTGAGCTGAGTGTCTTTTTGTTTTTGGGAACCTTTCATTACTACGCGTCTTTTAACGGCATCAGGCAATACATGGTCGCAGCTGCTTTGTTTTGGGCGATCCGTTATATCATCAGCGGGAACTGGAAGCGGTATTTTCTGATTGTGCTGGTCAGCTCGCTCTTTCATTCGTCGGCGCTGATTATGATTCCAGTGTACTTTATTGTCAGAAGAAAAGCCTGGTCTCCGGCGATAATCGGCCTATCCGCTTTATTTCTCGGCATGACATTTTTATATCAAAAATTTATTTCTGTGTTTGTCGTTGTACTTGAAAACAGCTCATACAGCCATTATGAAAAATGGCTCATGACGAACACAAATGGAATGAATGTGATCAAAATCGCTGTGTTGGTTCTGCCGCTGTTCCTTGCATTTTGCTATAAAGAACGATTGCGGAGTCTGTGGCCGCAAATCGATATTGTCGTTAATTTGTGCCTGCTTGGTTTTTTGTTCGGCCTTTTGGCCACAAAGGACGTGATTTTTGCCAGATTCAATATTTATTTCGGTCTGTATCAAATGATCTTAGTCCCTTATTTCGTCAGGATATTTGATGAAAAATCGAACGCCCTTATCTATATCGCTATCGTTGTTTGTTATTTTCTTTACAGTTATTTGCTTATGCCGGTTGATTCATCCGTTCTGCCTTACAGAACGATTTTTTCCCGGTAATTTATGCAAGAGGAGCCGGTCATTATGGAAACACCTGCGGTTAGTCTGTTAGTCGCTGTTTATAACACAGAAACATATATCAGAACGTGTCTCGAATCACTGCGGAACCAGACAGTGGACAATATTGAAATCATCATTGTCAATGACGGTTCAGCTGACGCCAGCCCGGATATCGCAGAAGAATACGCCAAAATGGACAACAGGTTCAAGGTGATTCATCAGGAAAACCAGGGACTCGGTGCGGTTCGGAATAAAGGCATTGAAGCTGCACGCGGCGAATTTATCGCGTTTATCGATTCAGACGATTGGATTGAGCCTGATTATTGCGAGCAGATGCTCCGGGCAGCAGGCGATGAAACTGATCTGGTCATTTGCAATTACGCCGCAGAGTTTGAGGACACTGGCAAAACCATGGACTCAGACATTGCCCAAACCTATCAGGATCAGCCGAAGGAGCACTATATCAAGGCGTTATTCGAAGGGAAGGTCAGAGGGTTTTCATGGAACAAACTGTACAGAAGAAGCATGATTGAAGCCCATCGGCTGTCGTTTCCGCTCCGAGGCGAGCTGGAGCATGTCGAGGATCAGTTTTTCAGCTTCAGGGCTCACTTTTTCGCCCGCTCAGTATCCTACGTAAAAACGCCGCTCTATCATTATCGAATTCACCTTTCCTCCATTGTGCAGCGCTATCAGAAAAAATTGTTTGAATCAGGACTTGCGCTGTATGAGGCGAATGCGGCGTTTTTACAGGAGAACAACAAACTGGAGGAGTATCGCAAGGAGCTTGATACCTTTATCGTTCTTCACAGCAGCATCTGTATGCTGAATGAATGGAAAACGAGCGGCAGCCGCCGGCTGTTTGAAAAGCTTAGAAATGTTGGCGTGATATGCGCGGACCCGGTGTTTCAAGAAAGTCTTTCAAAAACGGGTACCGCTCCTTTTGACGCAAAACGGTCATGCCTGCTTCTGATGGCGAAATACAGAATGATTCCGTTCGTCGCTATGGCATCGGCTGTGTATCAGCGGGTGATCGAGTACAAAATGAGAAACAGAGGGTGAGGACATGTCGTTACAATCGTTGAAAATCAATTTTGCAGAATGGCTGCTGCTAAAGGTCAAATACCCGTCCCAATATTGGCTGGGAGCGGCAGATCAACCGGTAAAGGCCGCAGCACATCAGAAAAAAATCATACTGACCCTGCTGCCGTCCCATGACAATTTGGGAGATCACGCAATTGCTTATGCCAGCAAGGCATTTCTTGAGCAAGAATACCCGGACTTTGACATCGTCGAGGTTGATATGAAGGACATTTACAAATCAGCAAAAAGCCTGATCCGCTCGCGCCATCCGGAGGATATGGTTTTTATCATCGGCGGCGGAAATATGGGGGATTTATACCGTTATGAGGAGTGGACGCGCCGCTTCATCATTAAAACATTCCGTGACTATCGGGTTATCCAGCTTCCGGCAACGGCTCATTTTTCTGACACGAAAAAGGGGCGCAAAGAGCTGAAACGGGCACAGAAAATTTATAATGCGCACCCCGGCCTGTTGCTGATGGCACGGGATGAAACAACGTATCAATTTATGAAACAGCACTTTCAAGAAAAAATAATTTTGAAACAGCCGGACATGGTGCTGTATTTAGACAGAAGCAAGACCCCCGCAGAACGCGAAGGGGTTTATATGTGTTTGCGCGAGGATCAGGAAAGCGTGCTTCAGGAGGAGCAGAGGAACCGGGTCAAGGCTGCGCTATGTGAGGAATTCGGCGAGATCAAATCCTTTACGACAACGATCGGCCGCCGGGTCAGCCGCGATACACGCGAACATGAACTTGAAGCACTGTGGTCTAAGCTGCAAAGCGCAGAAGCCGTCGTCACTGACAGGCTTCATGGCATGATTTTTTGCGCGCTGACAGGAACGCCGTGTGTTGTCATTCGCTCCTTTGACCATAAGGTAATGGAGGGCTATCAATGGCTTAAAGACATCCCGTTCATGAAGCTGATAGAACATCCGGAGCCAGAGCGCGTAACAGCCGCAGTCAATGAGCTTTTAACAAAAGAAACACCCCGTGCAGGCTTTCCGAGAGATGTGTATTTTAAAGGTCTGCGTGACAAAATCAGCGGTGAAGCGCAATGATCCCGCTCGTCAGCATTATTGTCCCGATGTATAATGTTGAACCATTTATAGAAGAGTGCATTGATTCTTTGCTTCGTCAAACGCTTTCTGATATTGAAATCATCCTCGTGAATGACGGAACACCGGATCGTTCAGGCGAAATTGCAGAGGACTATGCAAAACGGGATGCGAGAATCCGGGTCATTCATCAGGCAAACGGCGGGCTTAGTTCAGCGCGAAATACGGGAATACAGGCCGCGTGGGGCACTTACATCGGCTTTGTAGACGGAGACGATTATGTATCATCCGCCATGTTCCAGAGGCTGGCTGAAGAAGCGGAGGAAAATCGGCTCGACATCGTCGGATGCGGTTTTTACAAGCAGTCATCGGACAGGCGGACATATGTGCCACCGCAGCTTGAGGCAAACCGCGTGCTGACGAAACCAGAAATTACTGAACAGCTTAAACATGCTCACGAAACGAGATTTATCTGGTATGTATGGCGTTATCTTTACCGTCGTGAGCTTTTTGAAAGGGCGAATCTGTTGTTTGATGAAGACATCCGTTTTGCTGAAGACTCTCCCTTCAATTTGTCCGCTTTTTGCGAAGCGGAGCGGGTGAAAATGCTTGATGAGGGATTGTACATTTATCGTGAAAACCCGAACAGCCTGACAGAAATCCCTTATAAGCCGGCAATGGATGAACATCTTCAAAAACAATATCAAGCTAAAATCGCATTCTACAATCACTATGGCTTAGCAGGCGCATGCCAAGAAGATTTGAATGTGTACATTTGCAGGCACCAGCTTCCGATGCTTTTGGCAAATGCCTGTGCTTCTCCGAATTCGCCGAAAGACATCAAAAAGAAGATCAGACAGATTTTATCCTATGACATGGTGCGGCAGGCTGTCAGACATACACCGTTTCAGCATGAGAAATTATTAAGAGGAGAGCGTTTGGTATTAGCACTGTGTAAATGGCGGCTCACTTTTCTCATCAAGCTGTTTTTCGAGCAGCGGGGGAAAATGAAAGGCAGTGCGAAGCAGGCATGAAATTCACGATAAATTTCAGCGCTAATCTCACGGCTTTTCTGTTGTCTGTTTTCCTATCGGTTTGGATGACGCCTTTTATTGTCAGTACGCTTGGTGTGGAAGCGTTTGGCTTTGTTCACTTGACACAAAATGTGATTAATTACTTTTCGGTTATCACCGTGGCGCTCAGCTCGGTTGTCGTTCGATTCTTTTCTGTTGCTGCCCACAGGGGAGAGCGGGAGAAAGCAAATGCGTATATCAGCAATTATTTAGCGGCCTCTGTTTTGATTTCATTGCTGCTCTTGCTGCCGCTTGCGGGTTCGGCTTTTTTTATTGACCGCGTCATGAATGTGCCGCAAGCGCTTTTGGCAGATGTGCGCTTGTCGATTTTGATCGGCAGTGTGCTGTTTATTTTAACGTTTCTGATGGCGGGTTTCGGCGCTGCACCATTTTATGCCAACCGCCTTTATATCACCAGTTCCATTCAGGCGGTGCAAATGCTTATACGGGTGCTGTCTGTGCTGCTCCTGTTTGCATGCTTTGCGCCGAAAATCTGGCAGATCCAGCTTGCAGCTTTAGCTGGTGCTGTCATTGCGTCTGTGCTGTCTTTCTATTTCTTCAAAAAGCTGATTCCGTGGTTTTCGTTTCGTATGAAGGATCTTTCATTCCGCACTAGCAAGGAGCTGTTTCAAGCGGGCGCATGGAGCTCCGTCAATCAAATCGGCGTCCTGCTTTTTTTGCAGATTGATCTGTTAACCGCCAATTTGATGCTGGGGGCGTCCGCATCCGGGAAATACGCGGCGATTATCCAGTTTCCGCTGCTTTTGCGCAGCTTGGCCGGAACGGTCGCATCCCTGTTTGCGCCTATCATGACTTCATATTATTCAAAAGGCGATATGGAAGGATTGATGAATTACGCCAATAAGGCAGTAAGGCTCAATGGTCTTTTGCTTGCACTTCCTGCTGCCTTATTGGGCGGATTGGCGGGACCTTTTTTGACAATCTGGCTCGGACCCTCCTTTTCAACGATAGCACCGCTTTTATTTATTCATGCCGGATACTTGGTTGTCAGCCTCGCCTTTATGCCGCTGTTTTATATATGGACCGCTTTTAATCAACAAAAAACACCGGCGATTGTTACCCTGCTGTTAGGTGCGGTGAATGTGGTGCTGGCGGTCACGCTGAGCGGGCCGGCTCATCTCGGTCTGTACGGCATAACGTTGGCAGGGGCCATTTCTCTTATTTTAAAAAATGCCATCTTTACGCCGCTTTATGTATCCCGCATTACAGGCTACAAAAAGCACGTGTTCTTTAAAGGCATAATCGGGCCTCTTTCAGCCGCTGTATTTGCCTGGACGGTCTGTAAGGCAATTCAGTTCATTGTGAAGATTGACAGCTGGCCGTCATTGATAGCGACGGGAGTGACAGTCAGCTTTTTCTACGCTGTTTTCGCTTTTATGCTCGTTTGTACAAAAGAGGAAAGACAGCTGGTATTAAAACGGTTTCGAAAAACGAAAGGAGCTGTGAATCTTTGATCCTGAAACGACTTTTTGATCTGACGGCCGCCATTTTTTTGTTGTGCTGTACAAGTGTGATCATTCTGTTCACCATCGCCGTTGTCAGGCTGAAAATAGGATCACCTGTCTTCTTTAAGCAAGTAAGGCCGGGCCTGCACGGCAAACCGTTCACCCTATATAAGTTCCGAACAATGACGGATGAACGGGACGGTGAGGGAAATCTGCTGCCCGATGAAGTCCGGCTGACGAAAACGGGCAGGCTGATCAGAAAGCTGAGCATTGATGAGCTTCCGCAGCTCCTGAATGTCCTGAAGGGCGATCTGAGCCTTGTCGGGCCGCGGCCGCTTTTGATGGACTATCTGCCTCTTTATACAGAAAAACAGGCACGGCGCCATGAGGTGAAGCCGGGTATCACAGGCTGGGCGCAAATCAATGGCAGAAACGCGATTTCCTGGGAAAAGAAATTTGAATTAGATGTTTGGTACGTTGACAACCGGTCATTTTTTCTCGATTTGAAAATTTTATGTTTGACGGTGCGAAAGGTCCTTGTTTCAGAAGGGATTCAGCAAACCAATCATGTGACCGCAGAACGGTTTACCGGAAGCGGAGATGTGTCCTCATGAAAAACGTGGCCATTGTGGGTGACGGCGGACACGGAAAGGTGATCAGGGAGCTGATAAACGCCCGCTCAGATACGCGCTTAGCCGCGGTGCTGGATGATAAATTCAAAACGTTCGAAGGCGGAAAGGAATGGTACACAGGACCGCCGGAAGCCGTTACTGAACTGCGCAGGCTCATTCCTGATGTGCTGTTTCTGATTGCTGTTGGGAATAACAGTGTCAGAAAACAGCTGGCGGAGCGACTGGGACTGAGGAAAGATGATTTTATTACATTGATTCACCCGTCAGCCATCGTCAGCAGGTCGGCTGTCATTGGGGAAGGGACAGTGATTATGGCGGGCGCGATCATTCAGGCGGATGCGCGCATCGGCACCCACTGCATCATCAATACGGGTGCAGTGGCAGAGCACGATAATCAAATCAGCGATTACGTTCATCTGTCCCCGCGTGTCACGCTGTCAGGAGCGGTTTCCGTTCAGGAAGGCGCTCACGTCGGAACCGGTGCATCCGTCATACCGCAGATCACAATCGGGGCTTGGAGCATTGTCGGCGCCGGCTCCGCGGTGATCCGTCCCATACCGGACAGGGTAACGGCGGCTGGTGCTCCGGCACGCATCATTTCTTCCATTCAAACATCAAACAAAGGATGATTCTATGCATAAAAAAATCTACTTATCTCCCCCTCATATGAGCGGCAGGGAGCAGCACTATATTTCAGAAGCCTTTCGCTCAAACTGGATCGCGCCGCTTGGGCCGCTCGTGAATTCATTTGAAGAACAGCTGGCAGAACGAGTCGGTGTAAAAGCAGCAGCTGCGGTCAGCTCAGGAACGGCGGCGATTCATCTGGCCCTGCGTTTGCTTGAGGTAAAAGAAGGTGACAGCGTGTTTTGCCAGTCCTTCACATTTGTAGCAACCGCCAATCCGATTTTATATGAAAAAGCGGTGCCCGTTTTTATTGATTCTGAGCCTGATACGTGGAATATGTCGCCGACAGCCCTTGAAAGAGCATTGGAGGAAGCGAAAAGAAATGGAACACTGCCAAAAGCGGTTATTGCCGTCAATCTATATGGGCAGAGCGCGAAAATGGATGAAATCGTAAGCCTGTGTGATGCATACGGAGTTCCTGTCATTGAGGACGCAGCCGAATCTCTCGGCACAGTCTATAAAGGGAAGCAAAGCGGAACATTCGGGCGCTTCGGCATTTTTTCATTTAACGGGAACAAAATCATTACCACATCAGGCGGAGGGATGCTCGTTTCAAATGATGAAGCCGCAATTGAAAAAGCAAGATTTCTCGCTTCGCAGGCACGAGAGCCGGCTGTTCATTATCAGCACAGTGAAATTGGACACAATTACAGGCTGAGCAATATCTTAGCCGGCGTCGGCATTGCCCAGCTTGAGGTGCTGGATGAGCGAGTGGAAAAAAGAAGGACCATTTTCACGAGATACAAAAATGCGCTCGGTCACATAGCCGGCGTCCGCTTTATGCCGGAGTACGCAGCCGGCGTATCCAATCGCTGGCTCACCACGCTCACACTTGATAACGGGCTCAGCCCATATGACGTAGTTCAACGTCTTGCTGAAGAAAACATTGAAGCCCGTCCGCTGTGGAAGCCGCTCCATACCCAGCCGCTGTTTGATCCGGCTTTATTTTATTCTCATGAAGATACAGGAAGCGTATGCGAAGATTTGTTCAAGCGAGGAATCTGTCTCCCATCGGGGTCCAATATGACAGAAGATGAGCAAGGCCGGGTCATTGAAGTGCTACTGCACTTATTCCAAACTGCCGAGGTGAAGAAATGGACAGCAAGCATTCGATGATCAGCCTGAAACAGAAACTGTCCGGGCTGCTCGACGTCATTCCGAAACAATCAGAGATTATATATGCTGACTATCCTCTATATGGGAATGTAGGGGATTTATTTATTATGAAAGGAACAGAAGCCTTCTTTAAAGAACACGGGATTCGGGTCAGAAAACGCTGGAATCCAGACAATTTCCCAATCGGGCGAAAGCTTGATCCGAATCTCATCATCGTCTGCCAGGGAGGCGGAAACTTCGGGGATCTGTATCCGTATTATCAAGGCTTTAGAGAGAAAATCGTCCAAACCTATCCGAACCACAAAATTGTGATCCTGCCGCAATCGATTTATTTTCAAAACAAAGACAACCTCAAGCGGACGGCAGAGATATTTTCTAAGCATGCGAACCTTCACATCATGACAAGGGAAAAAGCCTCCTATGCTACGGCACAGGCCTATTTTACAACAAATCACATTCAGCTTCTGCCTGATATGGCTCATCAGCTGTTTCCCGTCATTCCCACGCAGCAGCCGTCCAATCAAAAGCTGAGATTTATCCGAACAGATCATGAAGCAAACCAGGCGCTTCAGGAACACGCAGAAGCGGAAAGCTACGACTGGCGCACGGTGCTGTCAGCTTCAGACCGCCGGACGATTGCTTTTCTCCAAACGCTGAACGTCTTGAATAAAAAAGCAGGCAACCCTTTGCCCATTGCGTATATATGGGAAAAATACTCGGATTATATCGTCCGAAAAGCCATTCGGTTTTTCAGCCGTTACGAATCGGTGGAAACATCAAGGCTGCACGGCCACATCCTGTCTTCTCTTCTTCAAAAAGAAAACACGGTCATTGATAATTCCTACGGGAAAAACGCCAATTACTTTCATACCTGGATGGAAGGCGTGCCAAGCACCCGTCTCATCCAGCACGCCTCAAAGAAGGAAAACCTTCCTGCTCACATGTGAGCGGAAGGTTTATTTTGATTCTCCACGTTTGACTTTGTTGTATGCTTCATCTAAATGCTGAATCCGTTTCAGGACAACTGCGTTTTTCGTCAGCTGGTCCTGCACTAGTGTTGAGACGACGGAACGGTAGTAGCTGTTCATCGCGTGGATTTTATCCTCAGACTGATTCATTTCAATATGCTGTTTTAAATTCTCAATAAAATAAGGGACGGAAAAAAGTTCAGACATTTCTTTGGCAGCTCCTTTTTCATAAATGTATACGGTGTGATCTCAATCATGTACAATGAAGAAAGGGGAGTGAGCAAGATGGATATGAAACTTCAGCAAGTACAAGTATTAAAGCCTCAACTGACACAGGAGCTCAGGCAGGCCATCACGCTGCTTGGCTATCATTCGGCAGAACTCGCCGAGTACATTGATGAGCTCTCACTGGAAAACCCTCTTATTGAACGAAAGGAAACAGACACACCGCCACTATCTTACCATAAAACAAACAAAAACAGGATGAATGCACAGGAAGCGGGCCTTCAATTAAGTAATCCGCAAAAAACATTGCAGGATGCGTTAAAACAGCAGTCACTCGATATGAATCTGACCAACACTGAAAAAAAGATTTTTAATTATCTGATTCATTCGCTTGATTCAAACGGGTACTTGGAAGAAGATATAGAGGAGGCAGCACGGCGATTATCTGTATCGGCCAAGGAAGCGGAGGCTGTTTTGGCAAAACTCCAGTCGTTAGAACCGGCTGGAATCGGCGCGAGATCTTTGCAGGAATGCATCCTTCTTCAATTACAGCGGCTGCCGAACAGAAATGAACAAGCGGAAATGCTGGTTTCAGCTCATTTTGATGCTTTTGCACAAAAAAAATGGAAAGCGCTTTCAGTGGAGACAGGAATTCCGCTTCATACTATTCAAGATATCTCAGATGATATCGCGGCTCTTCATCCTAGACCTGGCCTTCTGTTTGCCCGGCCAGAGCAAGATGTGTATATTGAGCCTGACATTTTTATCACCGTAAAAAATGGGCACATCGCAGCGGAACTGAATACCCGCTCGTTTCCCGAGATCGATCTGCATCCGCAGTACAGAACGCTTTTATCATCCGGCTCCTGTCAGGATACTGTCTCCTATTTATCTGCGAAATATCAGGAGTGGCGCTGGCTGAGCCGCGCGCTGAGGCAGCGAAAACAGACAATCACGAGAATTATCAATGAACTGATCACACGCCAAAAGGATTTCTTTCTGAAAGGGCGAAGCGCAATGAAGCCGCTGACTCTGAGAGAGGTGGCGGACTGTCTAAGCCTTCATGAATCAACTGTGAGCCGGGCCATTAAAGGGAAAACAATACAAACGCCTTACGGGCTGTTTGAGATGAAACTCTTTTTCTCAGCAAAAGCCGAGGCTTCAGGAGAGGGAGATGCGTCGAATTATGCAGTCAAAATGCATCTGGAAGACCTGATCAATCAAGAGGACAAAACAAAACCGCTTTCAGATCAAAAGCTTGTCGATTTGCTGTATGAACAACACGGCATCCAAATCTCGAGACGCACCGTGGCAAAATATCGCGATCAAATGAATATTCCGTCATCGGCAGCGAGAAAGCGATATAAATAAAATCCTCCCTAGACGGGAGGATTTTTTTAAGGAATCATCCAGCTGAATACGTGATGCTGCAAAAAGGTGATGATACAGACGAGCAGCAGCAAAAACAGACTGTGTTTAATGGTAAAGCGGAAAAGATCTGACTCCTTTCCGGCGAGTCCTACCGCGGCGCACGCTACCGCTATCGACTGCGGTGAAATCATTTTTCCTGTGACACCGCCTGAAGAGTTGGCGGCCACAGACAGAACGGGGTCCATGCCGACTGATAATGCGGTGACTTTCTGCAGGTTGCCGAACAGCAGGTTGGCGGAAGTATCCGAGCCGGTAATGAAGACGCCGAGCCAGCCGAGAACGGGCGCAAAGAAGGTAAACATCGAACCTGTCAGCGCGAGTGTCATCCCGAGTGTCGTGCTCATTCCCGAGGAGTTGGTGACATAGGCAAAACCAACGACAGAAGCAATGGTCAAAATCGGAAGCTTCAATTCTTGGACTGTTTCTTTAAAAACGGTTCCCCAGTCTTTCCATGAAATCGCCGTGATGAACTTTGACAGCACTGCGGCAATCAAAATCGCGGTGCCGGCCGAACCAAGCACCTCCAGCTTGTAAACCGCTTCAATCGGTGTACCGTCAGCATTGACAATCTGATTGTTCAAAAAAGGCACACCTGGGGAAAAAGTCAGTTTTTCTCCAACAGCATTCAGCCACTTCAAGAACACCGCAGAGCCTTCATAATGCCCGGTCAGCGCGGATTTGACAGATGGAATGCCCCATACGGAAATCATCGCCGTCAGCAGCAGAAATGGCGACCAAGCCTTAAAAATCTGTCCGCCGCTGTACGCAGGCGCCGCCGGATTTGTGCGCGCCGTTTCAATTGAGGCGGCCGACTCTTGTTCACCGGCAAACCGGAATGTTGTTTTCGGCGTCCACCATCTCAAAAACACAGCAAGCGCAGCCATTGAAACAAGAGCTGACAAAACATCGGGCAGCTCAGGCCCTAAAAAATTGGAACTGAGATATTGAACAACGGCAAAGGAAACACCAGATACGAGAATCGCCGGCCAGATCTCCAAGGCTTTCCTGAACCCGCTCATGATGATGATTAAATAAAGAGGAATAAATACGGATAAAAACGGCAGCTGCCGCCCGACCATTTGCGAAATCTCCATCGCCGGAATCCCTGTCGGCCCTTCTACGGCTGTAATTGGAATCCCAATTGCCCCAAAGGCAACCGGCGCCGTATTGGCGATCAAACAGATCCCCGCAGCATAAAGAGGATTAAAGCCGAGACCGACCAGCAGCGCGGCAGAAATGGCGACCGGCGCTCCGAAGCCTGCTGCCCCTTCTAAAAAAGCCCCGAATGAAAAAGCGATCAAGAGAGCTTGAAGCCGTCGGTCATCAGTAATCGAGAGAACAGAGCTGCGAATGATATCAAACTGTCCCGTTTTCACAGTGATTTTATACAAAAAAACAGACGTCACAATGATCCAGCCGATCGGCAACAATCCGTATACGGCTCCTTGTGTCGCGGACATCAGCGCTTTTTCCGCCGGCATACGATAAACCAATACAGCAATAATAAGGGCGATCCCCAATGTGGCCAAGCCTGCTGTATACCCCTTCATCCGTTTAATCGCGAGTGCCCAAAAAAAGAAAATAATCGGTACAAGTGCGGCAAGCGCTGATAATAGCAAATTTCCCCCTATAGGCGTATATGCCTGTGTCCATTGCATCCCAAACCCCTCCTTGAAACATAAACTGGCGCCATATGTAAGCGGTTTCTATAGATGATATGATCATCTGATGACTGGGTAATAAGACCAGTTACCTAGCATTATATTTTGAAAAAAATCAAAGTACAAGACTTTTTGACAAAATAGTCAAAATCTTTTGGCGGCCCACAAAACAGAGTATAATAGATCGTAAACAGCCAGACCTACAAGTTACGGGGTGAATTGCATTGAAATACAAACAGATTAAAACAAAAAAAATATATGAAGAAGTAGCGGATGCCCTATTAGATATGATCAAAAACGGCGAATTGAAGCCGGGGGATAAACTGGACTCTGTTCAGGCGCTTGCTGAGAGCTTTCAAGTCAGCCGTTCAGCGGTTCGCGAAGCACTTTCTGCGCTAAAGGCGATGGGGCTTGTCGAAATGAAACAGGGAGAAGGCACGTATCTGAAGGAATTTGAGCTCAATCAAATCTCTCAGCCGCTCTCAGCGGCCCTTCTGATGAAAAAAGAGGACGTCAAGCAGCTGCTCGAGGTCAGAAAACTGCTTGAAATCGGCGTGGCTTCACTAGCGGCTGAAAAAAGGACAGAAGCAGATCTTGAAAGAATTCAGGATGCACTAAAGGAAATGGGCAGCATTGAAGCGGACGGGGAGCTGGGAGAGAAAGCAGACTTTGCATTTCATCTTGCGCTTGCGGACGCTTCTCAAAATGAACTTCTTAAACACTTGATGAATCACGTGTCATCATTGCTGCTGGAAACAATGAGGGAAACGAGGAAAATCTGGCTGTTTTCCAAGAAGACCTCCGTTCAGCGGCTGTATGAGGAGCACGAACGGATTTACAATGCTGTGGCTGCCGGGAACGGTGCAGAGGCGGAAGCCGCCATGCTGGCGCATTTGACGAATGTGGAAGATGTGCTTTCGGGATATTTCGAGGAAAATGTGCAATAACCAACTCATTTCCCGGGCAATTCCGCCGGTTCCGAATGATACGAACAACTGAGACTGAGCCGCAAATGGTTCAGTCTTTTTACATGGCAGCCAGAGGGCTTTGTGCACTTGACATTTGTGAAAAAGAAAGTAAAATATTTTACTAAAACAATGCGAGCTGAATAATGGAGGCAGATACAATGGCGACAATTAAAGATATCGCGCAGGAAGCGGGATTTTCAATCTCAACCGTTTCCCGCGTTTTAAATAACGATGAAAGCCTTTCTGTTCCTGATGAGACACGGGAGAAAATCTATGAAGCGGCGGAAAAGCTCAATTACCGCAAAAAAACAGTAAGGCCGCTGGTGAAACATATTGCGTTTTTATATTGGCTGACAGATAAAGAAGAATTAGAAGATGTCTATTTTAAAACGATGAGATTAGAAGTAGAGAAACTGGCGAAAGCATTCAATGTCGATATGACCACTTATAAAATAGCGGATGGAATCGAGAGCATTCCTGAACATACGGAAGGGTTTATTGCCGTCGGCACATTTTCAGATGAAGAGCTGGCTTTCCTCAGAAATCTCACTGAAAACGGCGTGTTCATCGATTCAACTCCTGATCCCGATCATTTTGACTCGGTAAGGCCCGATTTGGCACAAATGACAAGGAAGACGGTAAACATCCTGACTGAGAAGGGGCATAAGAGCATCGGTTTTATCGGCGGCACATACAAAAATCCGAATACCAATCAGGATGAAATGGACATCCGTGAACAAACCTTCAGATCCTATATGAGGGAAAAAGCCATGCTGGACGAGCGCTATATTTTCTGTCATCGCGGATTCTCTGTAGAAAACGGCTACCGCCTGATGTCAGCAGCGATCGACACATTAGGCGATCAGCTTCCGACTGCTTTTATGATTGCAGCGGACCCGATTGCAGTGGGCTGTCTGCAAGCCCTGAACGAAAAAGGAATTGCCATACCAAACAGGGTAAGCATTGTGAGTATCAACAACATCAGCTTCGCGAAGTATGTCTCGCCTCCTCTGACGACGTTTCATATTGATATACATGAATTATGTAAAAATGCTGTTCAATTACTGCTTGAACAAGTGCAGGACAAGAGAAGAACGGTAAAAACATTATATGTGGGCGCAGAATTAATCGTCAGGAAGAGTATGAATTAAGGATGACTTAGGACACTAAGTCATTTTTTATTTAGGTAAAAAAATTTACTCTATGAAGTAAATAGTTTGTTTACACATTTTCTCAGGCATGCTATATTATCTTTAAAGCGCTTTCATTCCTACCGAAAGGGTGACAATCAATGAAAATGGCAAAAAAGTGTTCCGTATTCATGCTCTGCGCAGCTGTCAGTTTATCCTTGGCGGCTTGCGGCCCAAAGGAAAGCAGCAGCGCCAAATCGAGTTCAAAAGGGTCAGAGCTTGTTGTATGGGAGGATAAAGAAAAGAGCATCGGCATTAAAGACGCCGTTGCTGCGTTTGAAAAAGAGCATGATGTGAAGGTCAAAGTCGTTGAAAAACCGTATGCCAAGCAGATTGAAGATTTGCGAATGGACGGACCGGCCGGCACAGGCCCTGACGTGTTAACAATGCCAGGTGACCAAATCGGAACCGCTGTCACGGAAGGATTACTCAAGGAATTACATGTCAAAAAAGACGTTCAATCACTTTATACTGACGCTTCCATTCAGTCTCAAATGGTAGATCAAAAGCTTTATGGACTGCCAAAAGCGGTCGAAACGACTGTGCTTTTTTACAACAAAGATCTCATCACAGAAAAGGAATTGCCCAAAACGCTGGAAGAGTGGTACGACTATTCCAAAAAGACTGCTGACGGCAGCAAATTTGGCTTTTTAGCCCTATTCGATCAAATTTATTATGCAGAAAGTGTGATGAGCGGATATGGCGGATACATTTTTGGAAAGGCCAAAGATGGGAGCTATAACCCGTCAGACATTGGAATCAATAATGAAGGAGCTGTCAAAGGTGCGGCGCTGATTCAGAAGTTTTACAAAGATGGCCTGTTCCCAGCTGGCATTATTGGAGAACAAGGGATTAACGTATTGGAATCGCTGTTCACAGAAGGAAAAGCCGCCGCAATTATTTCTGGTCCATGGAATGTAGAAGCTTTTTCGAAAGCAGGAATCAATTATGGCATTACGAAACTGCCGAAGCTGGAAAATGGGAAAAACATGAGCTCCTTTATCGGCGTCAAAAGCTACAATGTCAGTGCATTTTCAAAGAATGCAGAGCTGGCGCAAGAATTAGCCGTTTTCCTGGCAAATGAAAAAAATTCTAAAACACGATATGAAGAAACGAAAGAAGTTCCTGCCGTGAAATCCCTAGCCAATGACCCGGCTATTATGAAAAGCGAGGCGGCACGGGCTGTTACTGAACAATCCCGTTTCTCAGAGCCAACACCAAATATTCCGGAAATGAATGAAATATGGACGCCGGCTGATTCAGCATTACAGACGGTTGCAACAGGGAAGGCAGATCCGAAACAAGCATTGGATCAAGCAGCTGAAACGGCCAAAGGACAAATTAAGGCAAAGCACAGCGGAAAATAAAGAGAAAGCTAGATTTGTATTGTAAGAGAGGTGAAAACGGTGCAGCATCGTCAAGTCGCTTTGTTGCTTTCTATCATTCCGGGACTCGGGCAATTTTATAACAAGCAATGGATAAAAGGTATTGTCTTTCTTTTCTTAGGCGCATCGTTTTTTGCGGTCTTTGGAGATCTGCTCAATATGGGGTTTTGGGGAATCTTTACACTGGGAACAGAAGTGCCGCGGGATAATTCCGTTTTTCTGCTGGCGGAAGGAATTATCGCTGTCATCGTGACCTGCTTTGGCCTTGCGGTGTATTATGTGAATCTTCGCGATGCGTTCCAAAGCGGAAAACAGCGTGATGAAAATAAGCCATTAAGTTCCTTAAAGGAACAATACCAACATATCATTTCTGAGGGCTATCCTTATGTCGTCAGCGGCCCATCTTTGTTTATTTTAATTTTCGCCGTGATCTTTCCTATCTTATTCAGCTTTGCATTAGCGTTTACAAACTATGATTTGTATCATTCTCCTCCTGCAAAATTAATTGATTGGGTCGGTTTTCAAACGTTCGCAAATATTTTCACAGTTGATATTTGGAGGTCGACTTTTTTTGATGTACTGGCTTGGACGGTGGTTTGGACACTTGCTGCATCCACACTGCAAGTCAGCTTGGGGATTTTTCTCGCGATCATTGTTAACCAGAAAGACCTTCGGTTTAAACGTTTTTTTCGGACGATTCTGATTTTGCCATGGGCCGTTCCCGGTTTTGTGACGATTTTAATTTTTGCGGGACTGTTTAATGATAGCTTCGGTGCGATGAATCACGACATCTTGGCTTTCTTCGGGATAGATCCGCTTCCGTGGATGACAGATGCCAATTGGTCGAGGCTTGCGTTGATTCTCATGCAGGGCTGGCTCGGATTTCCGTACATCTTTCTCGTCTCAACAGGCGTATTGCAATCCATCCCGGACGATCTGTATGAAGCAGCTACGATTGATGGCGCTTCTGTCTTTTCAAAGCTGAGATACATCACGCTTCCGATGGTGTTCATTGCAATGGCTCCGATTATCATTACTCAGTTTACGTTTAACTTTAATAACTTTAATATTATCTATCTATTCAATGGCGGAGGTCCGGCTGTAACCGGATCAACAGCCGGCGGGACAGATATCCTCGTTTCATGGATTTATAAATTGACAATGCAGTCCAGCCAATATTCTCTTGCTGCGGCTTTAACCATTTTATTATCTGTATTTGTTATCTCCATCGCATTGTGGCAATTCAGACAGACAAAGTCTTTTAAAGAGGGGGCATAAGGTATGCTGGCAGATATGAAAGTCAGAAAATATATCCGTCTCCTTTTCTCTTACTTGTTGCTAGCCTTTATGGCGGTCATCATTGTGTATCCTCTCCTTTGGACGGCAGGCGCAAGCTTTAACCCTGGCAACAGCTTAATCAGTACATCCATCATTCCGAAGCATCCGACATTCGACCATTACAAGGAATTATTTGCGGGCAAAGAAAGCCTTCAATATGTGCAGTGGTATGTCAACTCAATGAAGATCAGCCTGTTTACAATGGCAGGGTCTTTGCTCTGTGTGACATTTACAGCCTATGCGTTTTCGCGCTTTCGCTTCAAAGGCAGGAAATACGCTTTAACGCTCTTTTTATTGCTGCAGATGATTCCTCAGTTTTCAGCTTTAATTGCCTTGTTTGTGCTGGCGCAAATCTTGGGAATGATCAATAGCCATTGGCTGCTAATCTTGCTTTATATCGGCGGCCTGATCCCGATGAATACGTATTTGATGAAAGGGTACATGGATTCCATTCCGATGGATTTAGACGAAAGCGCCAAGATTGACGGAGCCAGCAGCACCAGAATTTTCTTCCAGATCATTCTGCCATTATCAAAACCGATGGCGGCAGTCGTGGCCATGAACGGCTTTACCGGTCCGCTCGGAGATTTTGTGCTGTCCTCAACCATATTGAGAACGCCTGAATCATATACATTGCCCGTCGGTCTATTCAATTTAGTGAATGATGTCATGGGGGCCAGCTATACGACATTTGCGGCCGGAGCCCTGCTTATCAGCATACCGGTGGCCATCATCTTTATCATGCTGCAAAAGAATTTTGTGTCCGGACTAACCGCAGGCGGAACGAAGGGCTAAGAGAAAAAGGAGGAGAATGTGATGTCAAAGCTTGAAAAAACGCACGTAACAAAAGCGAAATTTATGCTCCATGGGGGAGACTACAACCCCGATCAGTGGCTGGATCGGCCCGATATTTTAGCTGACGATATCAAACTGATGAAGCTTTCTCATACGAATACGTTTTCTGTCGGTATTTTTGCATGGAGCGCACTTGAGCCGGAGGAGGGCGTATATCAATTTGAATGGCTGGATGATATTTTTGAGCGGATTCACAGTATAGGCGGCCGGGTCATATTAGCAACGCCGAGCGGAGCCCGTCCGGCCTGGCTGTCGCAAACCTATCCGGAAGTTTTGCGCGTCAATGCCTCCCGCGTCAAACAGCTGCACGGCGGAAGGCACAACCACTGCCTCACATCTAAAGTCTACCGAGAAAAGACACGGCACATCAACCGCTTATTAGCAGAACGATACGGGCATCACCCGGCGCTGTTAATGTGGCACATTTCAAACGAATACGGGGGAGATTGCCACTGTGATTTATGCCAGCATGCTTTCCGGGAGTGGCTGAAATCGAAATATGACAACAGCCTCAAGACATTGAACCATGCGTGGTGGACCCCTTTTTGGAGCCATACGTTCAATGACTGGTCACAAATTGAAAGCCCTTCGCCGATCGGTGAAAATGGCTTGCATGGCCTGAATTTAGATTGGCGCCGGTTCGTCACCGATCAAACGATTTCGTTTTATAAAAATGAAATCATTCCGCTGAAAGAATTGACGCCTGATATCCCTATCACAACGAATTTTATGGCTGACACACCGGATTTGATCCCGTATCAGGGCCTCAACTACAGCAAATTTGCAAAGCATGTCGATGTCATCAGCTGGGACGCTTATCCTGTCTGGCACAATGACTGGGAAAGCACAGCTGATTTGGCGATGAAGGTCGGCTTTATCAATGATCTGTACCGAAGCTTGAAGCAGCAGCCCTTCTTATTAATGGAGTGTACGCCAAGCGCGGTCAATTGGCATAACGTCAACAAGGCAAAGCGCCCGGGCATGAATCTGCTGTCATCCATGCAAATGATTGCCCACGGCTCGGACAGCGTACTCTATTTCCAATACCGCAAATCACGGGGGTCATCAGAAAAATTACACGGAGCGGTTGTGGATCATGACAATAGCCCAAAGAACCGCGTCTTTCAAGAAGTGGCCAAGGTAGGCGAGACATTGGAACGGCTGTCCGAAGTTGTCGGAACGAAGAGGCCGGCACAAACCGCTATTTTATATGACTGGGAAAATCATTGGGCGCTCGAGGATGCTCAGGGGTTTGCGAAGGCGACAAAACGTTATCCGCAAACGCTTCAGCAGCATTACCGCACATTCTGGGAACACGATATCCCTGTCGACGTCATCACGAAAGAACAAGACTTTTCACCATATAAACTGCTGATCGTCCCGATGCTGTATTTAATCAGCGAGGACACCATTTCCCGTTTAAAAGCGTTTACGGCTGACGGCGGCACCTTAGTCATGACGTATATCAGCGGGGTTGTGAATGAGCATGACTTAACATACACAGGCGGATGGCATCCGGACCTTCAAGCTATATTTGGAGTTGAGCCTCTTGAAACGGACACCCTGTATCCGAAGGATCGAAACGCTGTCAGCTATCGCAGCCAAATATATGAAATGAAGGATTATGCAACCGTGATTGATGTAAAGACAGCTTCAGTGGAAGCAGTGTATCAAGAAGATTTTTATGCGCGCACGCCAGCGGTCACAAGCCATGAGTATCAGCAGGGCAAGGCGTATTTTATCGGCGCGCGTTTGGAGGATCAATTTCAGCGTGATTTCTATGAGGGTCTGATCACAGACCTGTCTCTTTCTCCAGTTTTTCCGGTTCGGCACGGAAAAGGCGTCTCCGTACAAGCGAGGCAGGATCAGGACAATGATTATATTTTTGTGATGAACTTTACGGAAGAAAAACAACTGGTCACGTTTGATCAGAGTGTGAAGGACATAATGACAGGAGACATATTGTCAGGCGACCTGACGATGGAAAAGTATGAAGTGAGAATTATCGTAAACACACATTAGGCTGATGCTCCGCTCGATATGGGCGGATTCTTTTTTCTATAGAATGAAACCGCTTACTAAGTCTTGGGGGGATGAAATCATGAAAAGCAAAGTGAAAATGTTCTTTGCGGCTGCCATCGTGTGGAGTGCATGTAGTTCAACAGGATATGCCGCTGCCATTGAGAAGGAGAAGCACGTGTCAGAGCTTCGGACAGAGGATGAGGATCTTTTTGTTAAAAAAGTAGAGGGGATGAACAAGGGTTTTATCAAAGGGGCAGATGTGTCCAGCGTTATTGCTTTGGAAAACAGCGGTGTCACCTTTTATAATACAAGCGGAAAACGTCAGGACATCTTTACAACCTTAAAACAGGCTGGGGTCAACTATGTTCGCGTCCGCATCTGGAATCACCCGTATGATTCAAATGGCAACGGGTATGGCGGGGGAAACAATGATGTTCAAAAAGCAATCGAAATCGGAAAAAGAGCGACAGCGAACGGAATGAAGGTGCTGGCCGACTTTCACTACTCTGATTTCTGGGCCGATCCAGCGAAACAAAAGGTGCCCAAAGCCTGGGCGAATCTCAGCTTTGAAGCAAAAAAAGCAAAGCTCTATGAGTATACGAAACAAAGCCTGCAAAAGATGATCAAGGAAGGCGTTGACATCGGCATGGTTCAGGTCGGAAATGAAACAACAGGAGGATTTGCCGGTGAGACTGATTGGACGAAGATGTGCCAATTATTTAATGAAGGAAGCCGAGCGGTCAGGGAGACAAATTCAAATATTTTGGTCGCCCTGCATTTTACCAATCCTGAAACGGCTGGAAGGTATTCATTTATTGCGGAAACACTCAGCAAAAACAAAGTGGATTATGATGTGTTTGCGAGCTCCTATTATCCTTTCTGGCATGGGACATTACAAAATTTGACCTCCGTGCTGAAGGCTGTTGCCAATACGTACGGCAAAAAAGTCATGGTGGCGGAAACATCGTACACCTATACCGCTGAGGATGGCGATGGGCATGGAAATACAGCGCCAAAAAGCGGGCAGACGCTGCCATATCCAATTTCTGTTCAAGGCCAGGCAACTGCAGTAAGAGATGTAATGGAGGCAGTGGCGAATACGGGCAAAGCAGGACTCGGTGTTTTCTACTGGGAGCCGGCGTGGATTCCAGTCGGGCCGAAGACACAGATAGAGAAAAACAAAGTGTTATGGGAAACATACGGGTCAGGGTGGGCGTCCAGCTATGCTGCTGAATACGACCCTGAAGACGCCGGGAAGTGGTATGGGGGAAGTGCTGTAGATAATCAAGCTTTATTTGATTTTAATGGACACCCGCTGCCTTCCTTGCAGGTGTTTCAATATGCGGAGTCAGGACATATTCCAAAGAAACGCTGAAACAAAAAAATCCATGAGATGTAACAAATCATTGTTATGTCTCATGGATCATGTTATTTTACATCAACTAATATAAAACATTCGTCATCACTCTTATGATGAGCTTCCTTTTGATGCTGCAGTGATGTAAGGATTTTCTCCTTCTGGTCAGCGATCGGCGAATCAGGATGATCCTTTAGTAAATCATATAAATAACATGAAGCCGTAGGATCCATCACGCCATCCGTATACAGAAGCAATCTTCCGCCCTCCGTGTATGAAAGGCTGCTTGACTGAAACACTAAGTCTTCAAACATCCCGATCGGAGGCGAAGTCGCGTGAAGCAGATGTTGAGTTCCGCTATCATCCTGCCAAAGTGCCGGCGGATGCCCTGCGTTGACATAATCAATTCTTTGCCGTGCTATGTCAATCTCGAGATAAATAGCAGTGCAATAATGTCTTGCTTCCTCATCATTTTGAAACAAGCTGTGAAGGTGCCGGTCCAATTCCTTCATAACTTTAACAGGGCTGAGACCTTGCGTGATCTGGCGCTGGAACAAAGGATGAAGAGACATCGTAATCAATGCAGATGAAATTCCGTGCCCCATCACATCAAGGATAATAATGCCGTAACGGTGTTCATCGATTTGATAATATCCGTAAAGATCACCTGACAATTCACTCGATGCGTTGTAATAAGAGTCAATCTGAACCTGATCGTTTACAATCGGTTCAGTCAACGAGTTTTTCTGGATCTTTCTGGCGAGTTCAAGCTCTCTTTTGGTGTTTAATTTAAATTGTTGATTTTGTTTGTTGATCTCAAGAAGTTCTTCTTGTTTTGCTTTCAGCGTTTCCAAGGCAATTTCTAACTCCGCATTGGCTTTCTGTTTGGCAAGCAAAGCTTCCTGAGCCTCATTTCTGGCTAGCAGCAGCTCATTTTCATATTCATTTCGCTTTCGCATTGGAATAAGAACACAATCAAAGACAGAAGCCCCGCTACCGTGTCTCGCAACCGCATTGATAAGGACGGGAATTTCTTCTCCATCTCTTGCTTTCAGGGAAATGTATATTTCTTCGATGTGATGCTCCAATTTCAAAAGCGGAAAAAAATAAAGCTGGCAGAAAAGCTGTGCGGGAATGGTCAACATCATATTCATGTGCTGGCCGATAACCTGCTCCGGTTCATAATCCAGAATCTTGATAAGGGTGCGGTTGGCAGCTATGATCGACCCCTCTTCTGACAAAGCGAGGAAACCGCATGGTGCATCATTCAATTGTTTGTCCATCTAAGAGGGTCACCTCTATCCCTTTCGTTCCTATATCACACGTGTGCTTTTAAATAATCGCCGATCAGCTGTATCGTCTCATCTGGATGGCTCATATGAGGGCAATGTCCGCGAGCCTCCATTTGTTTCAGACTGCTATAAGGCAGATGCTGATGCATATACTTACCTACTGTTGCAGGTGCGATGATATCATCTGCACATTGGAGAATAAGAGAGGGAACCGTTACCTTCGAAAGATCCTCTCGGTGATCAGAAAAAAACGCCGCTTTCGCGAATTGGCGGGCAATGACAGGATCAGTAGAACAAAAACGGCTTTCAAGCTCTTCCTTAATTTCAGGCCGATCTGGCTGATTCAGAACGGTTGCCGCAAATACAGTCGCCCAGCCGATATAATTTTTCTCCATCATCTCCAGCAAGCCAAGGAGCTGCTCCTCTTCAAATCCTCCGTAATACTCAGGCGGATCATTCAAATAGCAAGGAGAAGGCCCCACCATCACCAGATGGGAAAAAAGCTCCGGGCGGCGGATGGATGCAAGCATCCCAATCAAGGCCCCGACGGAGTGACCCACAAACACGGTTTCCTTCAGATCTAAAGCTTCACAAACATCAAGAATATCCTGGGCATAGCCGTCAAGTGTCTGGTAACGATTCAGGTCATATGCGCGCAAATCTGAATGTCCCGAACCGACGTAATCAAATAAAATCACCCGATGATCTTCTTCAAAGGCAGGTGCCACGGCATTCCACACGCTTTGATCGCATCCAAAACCAGGTGCGAACATGATAGATGCTTTGCCGCTGCCTTTCACCTTCACATGATTTCTAGACAAAATCGCTTCGTTCATGATTGGCTCCTTTCAGCCGGAAAGTAATATAAAGTTCAATATTTCTATCATAACACTCGGATGGTTTGAAGAGTGTATCTTTCTATGAATGTCACAGCAGTTTAAAAGAAAGAGGACATGGGAGATAGAAAAGATGGATGAATTGGAAGATGCAGGAGGAGGATTGCCTAGACACCGGGGTGAGAAAAAAATGACATTTGTCACTCCATCATCATGACACCCCATACTAACATCGTCTTCTCCGTCATTTTACAATCAATGTAAACGATCAGGAGGTGCTCATGTGATGAAAGAAGCAGTAACAGTAAGCAACGTGACAAAACATTTCCAGCGAAAAACCGCTGTAAACCACATCAGCTTCAGTATTGAAAAAGGAGAAATTGCAGCCATTCTCGGGCCAAATGGGGCAGGGAAGACGACCGTCGTCTCGATGATATTAGGATTGCTGAAACCGAGTGAGGGAGAAATCAAACTATTTAACCGGGTTCCCGATGATCAACAGGTTCGTGAAAAAATAGGTGTAATGCTTCAGGAAGTAAGTGTCATGCCGGGCCTTAAGGTGGATGAAATCCTTGAACTCTTCCGGAGCTATTATCCGAATCCATTGTCCATGAAAGAACTCGTTTCGTTAACAGCACTCACCAAAGAAGATTTGAAAACAAGAGCAGAAAAATTATCCGGCGGACAAAAACGCCGTTTGAGCTTTGCTTTGGCTCTTGCCGGGAACCCGGAGCTGCTTATACTTGATGAACCGACAGTCGGCATGGACACTTCATCAAGACACCGATTCTGGCAGACCATTCACGGACTGTCGGACCAAGGAAAAACGATTATTTTTTCAACTCATTATTTACAGGAAGCAGATGATGCCGCACAGCGAATCCTATTTTTTACTGAAGGACAGCTTGTTGCAGACGGCTCACCAATGCAAATCCGCTCAAGAATTCAAAAACAGTCTGTTTCCTTTACGCTTCATTCAAGTGAATCATTGGAAAGGCTGTCTTGTCACCCGGAAGTCGAGAGAGTGATCCACGAGCATGAGAGAACCATCATCCAGACATCAAATACAGACAAAGTGTTGGCGCTGATCTTTCAAGAAAACATACATGCACGGGATATTCGAATTGAGCAAGCAACGCTCGATGAGGCATTTCGCCAGCTGGCTGACGGCAACAGGGAGGCGATGTGAGTGAACGTGCTGCAAAAGCAAAGCATCGCTGAAATGAAAAGGGTGCTTAGGAACAAGTACTTTGTGCTTTGGTCTCTGATCATGCCGATTGCCTTTTATTATTTCTTTACAAATGTAGTGAATACCAACGTCCCTGATCAACGTGCATGGGAAGCCCATTACCTGATGTCGATGACAGTCTTCAGCGTGATGGGTTCCTCTATCATGACGCTTGGCATCCGAATGGTACAAGAACGGTCACAAGGCTGGGCCGCCTTTATCCGCCTTACGCCTCTTCCGGATCATATCTATTTATCAGCTCAGATGATCGGCCAAAGTGTCATTCACGTTTTATCAATTACCGTCATATTTCTGTTCGGCGCAATCATCAATGATATTGCCTTGTCACCGTTTGAATGGATGATGAGCGGACTGTGGATTTTGTTTGGCGCATTGCCTTTTTTAGCATTAGGCACACTAATCGGCCTCATGAGAAAAGTAGAAACAGCGGCCGGAATCAGTAATGTGCTTTATATGCTGCTGGCTTTAGGCGGAGGGATGTGGATGCCGTTTGAGGTCATGCCTGACATGATGCAGAGCATTGGCCAGTGGCTTCCGTCTTATCATTTCGGGAGCGGAGCGTGGGAACTTGTCCGGGGTGGGAGTCCGACTTGGAAAAATATTCTGATATTAATCGCTTATATGATGCTCTTCATGCTACTATCTAAATATATAAGAAGAAAACAAGAAGCGGTGTAATACATGAAAAAGGCAATATCTATTTTCCCGAAGGAATTCGGGTTTTTCCCTTATATCTTTCTGGTGTATACGATTATGCCGTTCCTCTCTTTATTAAAAGAATCAGGGGTCAAACAGGGGATCGGATATGGTATGCTGCTCCTTTTTGTAGCGGCATATCGCCAGTTATTCTGCAGCGTGGGCAAAGCTTCGTTTACATATTGGCTTATCGTGCAAATGGCGGTTATTTTGATGTATAGTGTGTTTTACAATATCACCTATATATACTTAGGTTTTTTTCCGGCAAACTTTGTTGGTTATTACAAAGAGAAAACGAATTTTAACCGTGCGTTCTGCGCTTTAATCTTTATACTGCTTTTTCCATGCCTATACCAATTTATCGCGAATTCGGTCTCGCTTCGGGAGCTTTTTTCTGTTCTCCCGTTTCTCGTCATTATGCTCATTTCTCCATTCGGAATTCGTTCTATGTTTCGGAGGATTGAGCTTGAAAATAAGCTTGCACAAGCCAACGAACAGATAAAAGAACTCTCTAAAAGAGAGGAGCGTGTTCGAATCGCCCGTGATCTTCACGATACTCTTGGCCACACCCTGTCGCTGCTTACATTAAAAAGCCAGCTCATTCAGCGGCTGGCTGCATCTGATCCAGAACGGACCAAGCTTGAGGCAAAAGAAATGGAAACCAGCTCACGATCCGCACTCAAGCAAGTTCGAGAGCTGGTTTCTGATATGAGGACGGTCACGATAACAGAGGAGCTCGTAAACATTCAGCACATATTAAGAGCGGGGAACATTACCTTTCAATACGAAGGAGCCGACGACTTTTCAGCGATATCTCCCGTCACTCAAAATATTATCAGTATGTGTATGCGGGAAGCCGTGACTAACATTATCAAGCACAGCAAAGCAACCCACTGTGCCATCACCATTTCTCAATTTGCTGACAAAATGAGGATCGTAATACGGGATGACGGAAAGGGAGCGCCGAAGGAGAAAATGTTTGGGAATGGCCTGTGGGGAATGGAAGAACGGCTCATGCTCATTGAAGGGGGATTAACGGTTTCAGATCATAACGGAACGGTTGTGGCACTGACGATTCCGCTTATTAAAAAAGCAGAATGATTGGAGGACGAAAAGAATGATTCGTCTGTTTATTGCTGAGGACCAGCGCATGCTTTTAGGCGCTTTGGGATCCTTGCTTGATTTAGAAGAGGATATGACAGTCATCGGACAAGCATTGAACGGGGAAGAGGCGCTACATGCTATTTTGAAGCTGGAGCCGGATGTATGCATTATGGACATTGAAATGCCGGTTCGAAGCGGGCTGGATGTGGCAGAGGAATTAATGAAAAAAGGCTGCGTCAGCAAGGTCATTATTTTAACCACCTTTGCCCGCCCCGGATATTTTGAACGCGCCGTAAAGGCCGGTGCACATGGCTATCTGCTGAAAGACGGCGAAATTGACGATCTGGCCGATGCCATTCGAAAATGTGTAAAGGGAAAACGTGTCTTCAGCCCTGAGCTGACGTTTAATATGATGCGAGACGAAAATCCGCTAACCGTTAGAGAGCAAGAAATTCTGAGGCTTGCGGCTTTAGGCAAGACAACAAAAGACATTACGCTGGAGCTCTATTTATCTCAAGGCACAGTTCGAAACTATATCTCAGAAATCATCCAAAAGCTTAATGCGAAAAATCGGACAGAAGCCGCCAGCATTGCTGAGGAAAAGGGCTGGATTTAACCATATACTGCACTCCTGGGAGATCGGGAGTGTTTTTGATATGCCACAAATGAAAATATCCCTAGAAAACCCTTCCCTTCCATTGTCAGAATAGTGTACGATATTCATATAGTTATTTTAACTCAGGTCATCAGATGACCTGATCATATATTGGGGATGAGAGAGGGGTTCATCATGAAAGTCTCACTTTTTGTCACTTGTCTTGTTGATATGTTTCAAACAAATGTCGGAAAAGCAACGGTTGAGCTGCTGGAGCGGCTTGGGTGCGAGGTTGATTTTCCAGAAGGGCAGATTTGCTGCGGACAGCCGGCTTACAACAGCGGCTATGTACATGACGCCAAAAAAGCAATGAAACGGATGATCGAAACGTTTCAGGATTCCGAATATGTTGTCAGTCCTTCGGGTTCCTGCACAACGATGTTCCGGGAGTATCCGCACCTGTTTCAGGATGATCCGAAATGGGCCGATAAAGCGCAAAAGCTGGCGGATAAAACGTATGAACTGACAGATTTTATTGTGAACGTCCTTGGGGTAGAGGATGTCGGCGCGACCCTTCATACAAAAGCGACCTTACATACGTCGTGCCATATGACTAGGCTGCTGGGTGTTCGGGAGGAGCCGATGAAGCTGTTGAGCCATGTGAAGGGCCTGCAGTTTACAGAGCTTCCGGGCAAACATAACTGCTGCGGATTCGGAGGAACGTTCTCCGTCAAGATGGCGCAGATTTCTGAGCAGATGGTTGATGAAAAAGTCGAATGTGTGGAGGAAACGGGAGCAGAGGTGCTGATCGGTGCTGACTGCGGCTGTTTGATGAATATCGGGGGACGGCTTGGCCGAAAAGATAAGAATGTCAAAGTGATGCACATCGCCGAAGTGCTCAACAGCAGATAAAACTGGATTCAGAGGGGGAAAGGATCATGGCGATGAAAATCGGTACTGACGCTTTTAAAGAGCGGGTATCACAGGGGATTGATAATGAATTTATGAGAGGCGCTGTTTCGGGTGCACAGGAGCGTCTGCGGACGCGGCGCCTAGAGGCAGCAGAAGAACTGGGAAACTGGGAGGAGTGGCGCTCATTATCAGAGGAAATCAGGCAGCATGTCCTTGAAAACCTTGATTTCTATCTCGGACAGCTTGCCGAAAATGTGGCGAAAAGAGGCGGACATGTCTATTTCGCGGAAACAGCGGAAGAGGCGTCTTCCTATATTCGGGATGTCATTCAAAAGAAGAACGGGAAGAAAATTGTGAAATCTAAATCAATGGTCACAGAGGAAATCAATCTGAATGAGGTGCTGGAGAAGGAAGGCTGTGAAGTCGTAGAAACCGATCTCGGCGAGTATATTTTGCAGATTGATGATCACGATCCGCCGTCACATATCGTAGCGCCCGCCCTTCATAAAAATAAAGAGCAGATACGCGATGTGTTTAAAGAAAGGCTAGACTATCAACATACAGAAAAACCGGAAGAGCTGGTGATGCATGCGCGCGCCATTCTCCGTAAAAAGTTTCTGGAAGCGGATATCGGCATTACCGGCTGTAACTTCGCCATCGCTGACACGGGTTCCGTCAGCCTTGTGACCAATGAAGGAAATGGACGGCTTGTGAGCACCTTGCCGAAAACACAAATTACCGTCATGGGAATGGAGCGGATTGTCCCGTCATTTTCTGAATTTGAAGTGCTAGTCAGCATGCTGACAAGAAGTGCTGTCGGACAGCGGCTGACAAGTTATATTACAGCTTTGACGGGTCCGAAGCTGGAAGGTGAAGTGGACGGTCCGGAAGAATTCCATCTTGTCATCGTTGATAATGGACGATCCAATATCCTTGGAACGGAATTCCAGTCTGTGCTGCAATGTATCCGCTGTGCCGCCTGTATCAATGTCTGTCCTGTGTACCGCCATGTCGGCGGACATTCATACGGCTCAATCTACTCGGGGCCGATCGGAGCTGTTTTATCACCGTTGCTCGGCGGTTATGACGATTATAAGGAGCTGCCGTACGCATCTTCACTGTGCGCTGCTTGTTCAGAAGCCTGCCCGGTCAAAATCCCGCTTCATGAGCTGCTGCTCAAGCATCGTCAGAATATCGTCGAAAAAGAAGGCAGGGCGCCGATCAGTGAAAAGCTTGCAATGAAAGCATTCGGACTTGGCGCATCCTCCTTATCGCTTTACAAAATGGGCTCAAAATGGGCGCCGGCCGCCATGACGCCTTTTACAGAGGACGAAAAAATTTCGAAAGGGCCCGGCCCGCTTAAAAATTGGACCCAGATTCGCGACTTCCCGGCACCGCATAAATCGAGATTCAGAGACTGGTTTGCGGACAGAGAAACAAGTGAACGCACGAAGGAGGAGCAGTGATGACGAAGGGAACCATTCAGAATCAAGAGAGCTTTTTAAACCGAATCGCATCCAGCCTGGGCCGTGAACGAAGAACAGGAGGCGTGGCAGTCCCTGAATGGGCGCATCAGCCGCAATATAAAACACTTGAAGGTTATTCAGCGGATGACTTAGTCACAGTGCTCAAAAACCATTGTGTCAAAATCCATACAGAGCTGATTGAAACGGATTCAACCGGCCTTTACGATGCCCTGCGCGAGCAAGTCAGCCGCTTTTCTGGAGGCCCTGTCATCATTCCGAAGGACCCCCGCTTTGAAGAATACGGACTGAAAAGCCTGCTCACCAAGGACTGGCCGAGTGAAGGAACGCCGGTCTGGGAGTGGGATGCTGACAAAGGCGAGGAAAATATTAAAAAAGCGGAGCAAGCCAATGTAGGGATTACATTCAGCGAAATTACATTGGCTGAGTCGGGGACGGTTGTCCTCTTCTCCTCAAAAGACATCGGCCGCTCTGTCAGCCTTTTGCCAACGACTTATATTGCGATCGTGCCGAAATCAAGCATTGTACCGAGAATGACACAAGCCAGTGATATCATCCGCCAAAACATTGCGAACGGTGTCACTGTTCCTTCATGTATCAACTACATTACCGGACCGAGTAACTCAGCCGACATTGAAATGGATTTAGTTGTGGGGGTGCATGGACCAGTAAAGGCAGCATATATTCTCGTCTCTGACCGCTGAACTCAGGAAGCCCGGCAGGCATATGCCGGGCTTTTTGCTTGAAAAAACTTCAACTTCCAATTTTTTGGCCGATGAGAAGAGTATGACTTGATACAGGAGGAAATGCGATGAAAAAATGGCTGATCATAGCGGTTTCACTGGCGATTGCGATTGTTCTGTTTATGTATACAAAAGGAGAAGCGAAGGCAGCCGGTATGACAGTAGGCTACACGACTGGGGATACGGCTTCATACAATGCTCTTACGAAATATCATACATACATGAATGCCATCGCAACCGATACATTTGCGTTTGAAAAAAACGGACAAATCATTGGCGATGCCCCAACTAAGCAGCTGACATATGCGAAAAAGAAAAAAATCAAGACATGGGCTGTCATTTCAAACTATAATGATGCCATTTATGATTTTGACGGAGATTTAGCGAGTCGGGTCATGAGCAATAAAACAGCGAAAAAACGATTCACAGATCAGTTAATTACACTGGCCAAAAAGCACTCATATTACGGAATCAATATCGATTTTGAAGCAGTAAATCCAGAAGACCGCGCTGCATACTCGAACTTCATTCAATATGTCTCACAGGCTTTGAATAAGAAACATATTAAAACAATGGTATCCGTTCCGGCCAAAAGCGCCGATGATAAAAATGATGACTGGAGCTGGCCGTATGATTATGCGAAAATCGGCAAATATGCCGACTTCGTACAAGTCATGACCTACGATGAACACGGCATTTGGGGTGAGCCGGGGTCAGTGGCAAGCACAAACTGGATCAAAAGCTCTCTGCAGTTTTCAGTCAAAAAGATCAAAGCCAATAAAGTCATCATGGGAATCCCTGCGTACGGCTATGACTGGGATGTAAAAGACGGAAGTACCAGCACAATAAGGGAATGGAATGAGCTCAAATCCCTCATCAAAAAACAAAAAGCAAAGCCGGCATTCAACAAAAAATCAGGCTCGATGACGTTTTCTTATGTTGACAAAAAGAAGCATAAACATGTCGTGTGGTATGAAAACGAAAAAACCGTTCAAACGAAAAGCCATCTGGCAAAGCAATATAAAATAGCAGGTGTTTCAGTTTACGCATTAGGAAACGAGTCAGAATCCTTTTGGAAAGCCATTCGAAAAGGGACAAAATAACAGTTTCTTTTTTCTCTGAAGTTATTGACAGTTAAAAGAGAAGCACGTATATTATGTTAATATATTCAGATCATAAAATTTGAGTTTTTCAGAAAACTAAAACACATAGATTGGGAGCAGTAAAAGAAAGTGATCAGAACAGAGAGCTGCGGGGTGGTGCGACGCAGCCTGATTCTTCTTTGAACTCGCCCGGGAGTGGTAAGACGGAACGGAATAGATTGAATATTCCCTATGTTTTAACGGCTAACCTTCGTTACAGGTCAAAAGCAGGATTCTTCATGAAGGATCAACAAGAGTGGTACCGCGGTCAGCCGAAGGCTCGTCGTCTCTTTATCTATTAGATTAGGTAGGAGACGGCGGGCTTTTTTGTTTTTGAAAACGAGAAGGAGAGGTAGAAGAGGATGAAAAACGACAATCGAACGTTAAAACGCACGATGACGTCCCGCCATATTATGATGATGGCGCTGGGCGGAGCAATCGGCGCAGGTTTATTTAAGGGGAGCAGCTCAGCGATCGATGTGGCAGGGCCATCTGTCATTATCGCATACCTGCTCGGCGGGATTATTTTGCTGTTTATTATGCAGGGGCTGGCGGAAATGGCTGTTCGAAACCGTAACGCCAGAACCTTCCGTGATCTTGTCCAGCAGGTATTGGGAAATTACGCTGCTTACTTTTTGGACTGGATCTACTGGAAAATGTGGGTGCTTAACATTGCGGCTGAAGCTGTTGTAGCTGCGATTTTCATTCAATATTGGCTGCCGGGCTGCCCGATCTGGGTGTTGGCATTAGGAATTTCTCTTATCGTCACGATTGTAAACTTGCTTTCTGTTAAAATCTTCGCCGAAACTGAATATTGGCTGGCAATGATCAAGATTACCGTTATTATTATCTTTATTATTCTGGGATTGCTGCTCTTATTTGTATCATTCGGTGATCATACAGCATCCGGATTTTCCAACCTGACAGACCACGGCGGATTTTTCCCGCACGGCGGCACAGGGCTGATCACGGCGATGCTTGTCGTCATCTACTCTTACGGCGGTACAGAAATTATCGGTGTAACGCTTGCAGAGACAAAAAATCCGGAAAAGGTTGTCCCGAAAGCTGTCCGCAGCACACTGACACGGATTGTCGCGTTTTACCTGCTGCCGTTTTTCATCATCGTCAGCCTGATTCCATGGAACCAAGTCAATTCGGTTCCGGAAAGTCCTTTCGTGATGGTCTTTAAAATGGTAGGCATTCCGGGCGCGGATCATATCATGAATGCAGTCATCCTGCTGGCGATCATTTCTTCTATGAATTCAGGTTTATACGGATCATCACGCATTTTGTATACACAGGCAAGTGACGGAAGGCTTCCAAAGGTCTTCTCGAAGCTTTCATCGAAAAACGTACCGATGTTTGCGATTCTGATGTGCACTTCTTCTCTCTATATTGGCGTATTGATTTCTCTGTTCGCAGGAAGCCAAACATTTAATTATTTAATGGGATCATTGGGATATACCGTTTTATTCATTTGGCTGATCATCGGATTCGCTCATTTAAAATCGAGAAAACAGCAAACGGAAACACCGGCCTATTATGTAAAATGGTTCCCGTACACGACATGGTTTGCGATTGTGGCATTACTCGCCATTCTGATCGGGGTCATCATGACAACATCAATTGTCATTACCGGCATTACTACGGCGATCTACCTTTTGATTACAGTTGCATATTTGGTCAAAGGACGCAAGCATCAGTAAATAAGAAACCCTCTTGCCGCATCCGGCAAGAGGGTTTTTATTATTGTGCAGCTTTCTCGTTTATACCAATCGCCGCAGCTTTCTGCGCTTTTGATTTTGTATTCACGAGACAGATGCTCGTGACAATCAGCAGCAGCCCTGCGAAGAGGCTAAGGGTGAGCGGTTCATGCAGGAAAATGGAGCTGGCCACGATTGATATGAGCGGAATCAAAAAAGTATAAGATGCGACCTTGCTTGCTTCGCCTGAACCGACAAGCGTAAAAAAGACAAGCCAGCCGAGCGCGATAACGAATACGGAGATGAACAGCAGGCTCGTGATAAACGGAGCTGTCCATTGGATCGCCGAAAAGCTTTCTGTCCAAAAGCCGGATATAAGCAGAAACACGCTTCCGATCGTCAGCTGCAGAGCGACCATCCAGATGGAATCGACGCGGCTGCCTGTTTTTTTCATATATACCGTCCCGAGCGCCCAGCTGACTGCGGAGCCGAGAGCCAGCAGAACCCCAATGACAGAAATATGCCCGCCAAAGCCCGCAGCACTAATGACGGCTACTCCCGCAAAACCGAGGATGAGGCCAATCACTTTCATTACAAACATGGATTCGCCGAGCCACAGCCAAGAAAATACACCCATCAGAACAGGCTGAAAGAAGACGATTGCAGAAAACAGGCCGGCCGGAAGATAATTCAGCCCGATCGTTTGCAGGCCGTAGAATAATGTAATATTTAAAAGAGCAGAAACAAGATAAATCGGCCACGTTTCTTTTAAGCGTAATTTATGAATACGCGGCAGTGCGACAATGACTAATAAAAGCCCGCCGATCAGCGTTCGGATGCCCGCGAACAATAATGGCGGAGAATAGGCGAGCGCGGCTTTGGACAGCGGCCAATTGACGCCCCACATGATGACGAGAAATGCGAGCAGGAGAGCTGTCCGCGTTTTTGAGAGCTGCTTCATTGTTCATTCACTCCTTGTAGAACTTTTCCATCATATGATACGGTAGAACATAAGATAAATAAAATGAATCTTTTTTATAAGGAGCATAAGTAAATTGTTATGACTATTACACAATTAAAGGTTTTTGTGAAAATAGCTGAAACGGGAAGCTTTACAAAAGCGGGTCAGGCGCTGAACATGACACAGCCGGCTGTCAGCCATGCGATTTCTGCGATCGAAGCTGAGCTTGATGTAAAGCTGATCATTCGTGACCGCCGCAATGGCCTGATGCTGACGGATACGGGAAAACAGATCTTAGTACACATTAGAGAAGTCTTAAAAGGCATTGAAAAAGTTGAGCAGGTAGCAGCAGCGGAAAAAGGGCTTGAACTGGGAACGATCCATATCGGCACATTCTCAACTGCCTCGGCTTATTTTATGCCGAAGCTGATCAGTGAATTTAAACAAAAATATCCAAAACTTGAGCTCGTGCTGCACGAGGGAACTGTAAATGAAGTCAAGGAGTGGCTTCATACGCGGATGATAGATGTCGGCATTCTTCTGTATCCAACAGAGGAGATGGAGTACATCCATTTGAAAAAAGACAAAATGGCTGTCGTGCTCAGGGACGATCACCCGCTTGCCAGTCATTCGGCCATTACGCTGAAAGATCTTGACCATGAACCGATGATCGTCTGTGACGGAGGCTATGAATCACCATTTGTCGATATGTTCAGGCAGGCGGGCGCTACGCTGCACCCAGCTTTCACGGTCTATAACATCAACACCTCGATCAGTATGATCAGAGAAGGCCTGGGTCTCGCGATTTTATCAGAAATGTCCATGTCGGGGATGCCGCTTCCGGAGCATGTGGTGACCCGGGAATTGGACCCGCAGGTATACCGTGATGTGCAGCTTGCTGTTCCGTCGCTAAAGGAGGCTTCTCTGGCGGCTAAGCTCTTTATTGAGATGGCTAAGGAGCTGTTTGGAGCAGAATAGCGGGCCAAACCGTTCGTTTTACATTGTTCGAATTTCATCGAATCAAATTCTTTTATTCCTGAATGCAGTTGTGTTATGGTGTGATAGAAGTTCTTTCAATCATGACCTGACAGCTTTGGGCTGTTTACTGATAACACATTTGCAAAGGAGAACAATATGTCTAACAACCAACGCAAAGATACCTTGCTTTCTGTCTTGAATTTATCTCCGGTTGTTCAGGGAGGAACGATTGCAGAATCATTCCGAAACAGCATGGACTTGGCGCGCCGGGCAGAGGAATGGGGCTATCACCGTTACTGGCTTGCTGAACATCATAATATAGAAGGTGTTGCAAGCTCCGCCACTGCAGTTTTGATTGGCCATATTGCCGGAGGCACGAAGAAAATCCGCGTCGGTTCCGGCGGCATTATGCTCCCGAACCACTCTTCATTAGTCATTGCTGAACAATTCGGCACACTGGAAACACTGTATCCCGGGCGGATAGATCTGGGGCTTGGACGTGCGCCGGGAACAGACCAATTGACAGCCAGAGCGCTCCGCAGAAACATCAACAGCGGGGAGGATTTTCCAGAACAATTAGAGGAACTGCGCAATTATTTTAAACCGTCAGGAAATGTGCGCAATCAAGTTCGCGCCATTCCCGGAGAGGGCATAGATGTGCCGATTTGGCTGCTGGGCTCAAGCGGCTTCAGCGCCCGTCTGGCTGGTGAACTAGGTCTTCCGTTTGCCTTTGCCGCTCATTTCTCACCGGCGAATACGGTTCCTGCATTGGAGCTTTACCGCAATTCCTTCACGCCGTCAGACGTGCTCGACGAACCGTATGCGATGGTCGGTGTCACCATTATCGCGGCAGATACAAACGAGAAAGCGCAGCACCTTGCGACTTCGCATTATCAAAGGTTTCTTGATCTTGTCCGCGGTACGCCGAACCAGCTTAAACCGCCTGTTGAGGATATGGATCAAATCTGGAGCCCGTATGAAAAAGCGATGGTCAATGAGCAGCTGAGCTCCACGATTGTCGGAGGTCCGGAAGAAGTGAAGGCGAAGCTTGAAGATTTCGTCAAAACGACACAGGCTGACGAAATTATGGTTAACTCAGAAACCTTTGAACACGCAGACAGAATGCGTTCGTTTGAAATCATCGCTGACGTTTGGAAAAACAGATAACAGCTATAAAAAAAGCAATGTAGCGGGGAGACCCATACATTGCTTTTTTTATTCATTCAGTTTTCGTGCGGACTGGCGAATGATCAACTCAGGCTCAAATATGACATCCTCTTGCTTCGGCTTTTTATGCTCTAAGCAGTCAATGACATATTTGGCGGCTGCTTTTCCAAGCACTGATTTCGGATGTTTGACAGAGGTTAGTTTCACTTCTGAGATTTGGGCGAAATGTGAATCATCGTACCCGACAATAGACATATCCTCCGGCACTTTAAGATCCATCTCCCTCAGCATATCAATCACCTTCAGCGCAATTTCATCGTTATAACAAAGAATGGCTGTCGGCATGTGCTTGCTGTTTTTCTCCAGTGTGGCTTTTACTTTCTCCAGAAGTTTTGATTCTTTTTCTTCCGTTGTAAATGTCACGATCATATCCGGAGAAGGAAACAACTCACGCTCCCGGTGCGCCTGTATAAATCCGTTCATCCGTTTCACGCCTTGTGTGTCATCAGCTTTAAAAATACCCATCATATGCGTGTGGCCGAGAGAAAGCAAATGCTCCGCCGCCATCATCCCGCCTTTCACATCATCCAAGGTAAAACTTGGCGCGGCAAGCTCGGCATATGACGCGTTAATCATCGCAAAAGGAATGCCGTTTTTCTCCAAGTTCAGATAATAGCCGATGTTTGGGGTTTGAAGGGCGCTTTTTGTCGGTTCTACGATGAGTCCGTCAATATGCTGGGACAGCAGGTTTTCTAAGCCTCTTCTTTCGTTGTCCGGGTTGTTGTTTGTGCTTGTCAAAAGCATAGAATACCCCTGCTCGCTTAAATAGGACTCGATTCCTCTGATGATGCTCGGGAAAATATAGTCTGATATGTAGGTTGTCAAAACACCGATCGTTTTATTGGAATGCAGCGCTGACTTAGCAGAGCGTGAAGCGACAAAGGTGCCTCCGCCTTGCACGCTGTACAGCAGACCTTGTGATACGAGGTCTCCGATCGCTTTACGGATGGTATGCCGGCTGACGCCGAATTGCTGCATTAATTCGTTTTCGGTAGGGATTTTTTGATCGGGCAGTATTTTGCCTTGATTAATCCAAGAACTGATTTCTTCTTTTACTTGCGCGTATTTTGGTAACATATCCATTCCTCCAAAATGTATACGGACAAATTTCAGTATATCACAGCGTTCTTTGTAAGAAAACATTGACAGAAAATGCAAACAAGATTATTCTATATTTGTACGTACTAATTAAATGTAATTTTCGTTAAATTTTAATATAAGTACGTACAATTGAAAAGTGGAATGTAAACGCTTTATTCAACATTCGGGAGGGCAGGGAAATGAAGAATACTCCAACTCAATTAGAACCAAATGTTCCTGTAACAAGAAGCCATTCAATGGGATTTGTCATTTTGATCTCATGTGCGGCGGGGCTTGGCGGCTTATTGTATGGCTATGACACGGCAGTGATTTCTGGCGCCATCGGTTTTCTGAAAGATTTATACAGCCTGAGTCCGTTTATGGAGGGACTTGTCATTTCAAGCATTATGATTGGAGGAGTTGTGGGCGTCGGGATATCCGGATTTTTAAGTGACAGATTCGGCCGGAGAAAAATTTTAATGACAGCCGCTTTGTTATTTGCGATATCAGCAATCGTTTCAGCACTTTCTCAAGACGTGTCCACCTTAATCATTGCAAGGATTATCGGGGGGCTGGGAATCGGGATGGGCTCATCGCTCTCTGTTACGTATATTACAGAAGCGGCACCGCCCGCCATACGCGGAAGTTTATCTTCGTTATATCAGCTCTTTACGATACTGGGTATTTCCGCAACATACTTTATTAATCTAGCTGTGCAGCGGTCCGGAACATACGAATGGGGCGTGCACACCGGCTGGAGATGGATGCTTGCTTACGGAATGGTGCCGTCCGTCATCTTTTTCCTTGTCCTGCTCGTCGTCCCGGAAAGTCCGAGATGGCTGGCGAAAGCGGGCAAAACAAATGAAGCTTTAAAGATCCTGACACGTATTAATGGAGAAACTGTTGCAAAAGAAGAATTAAAGAACATTGAGAACTCTTTAAAAATAGAACAAATGGGGTCGCTCTCCCAGCTGTTTAAGCCGGGTCTCAGAAAGGCGCTTGTCATTGGAATCCTGCTGGCGCTGTTTAACCAAGTCATCGGCATGAACGCCATTACTTACTACGGGCCGGAAATCTTTAAAATGATGGGATTCGGGCAAAACGCCGGATTTGTGACAACTTGTATCGTCGGTGTTGTAGAAGTCATCTTTACCGTTATTGCGGTGTTGCTGATTGATAAAGTCGGACGAAAAAAACTGATGTCCATCGGTTCTGCTTTTATGGCTATTTTTATGATTTTAATCGGGACGTCGTTTTATTTTGAGTTAACAAGCGGGATCATGATGATCGTCCTTATATTAGGTTTTGTCGCTGCTTTCTGTGTCTCGGTCGGACCGATCACATGGATTATGATTTCTGAAATCTTCCCGAACCATCTGCGTGCGCGGGCCGCGGGCATTGCGACCATCTTTTTATGGGGAGCAAACTGGGCGATCGGACAGTTTGTGCCAATGATGATCGATTCTTTCGGGCTCGCCTATACATTTTGGATCTTTGCGGTGATTAACATCCTTTGTTTCCTGTTTGTCGTTACGATCTGTCCGGAAACGAAGAACAAATCGCTCGAGGAAATTGAAAAGCTTTGGATAAAATGAAAACGCTTTAATGAAACAGCCCTTTCTACGGGAAGGGCTGTTTATATTGGGATGCACCATTTGGCGCTTTCTGTATAAGATAAAGATATATAGGATAAAATATTGCTGGATAAAACGACGCGGCATGAAAACTCTGCGAATATTGTCGATGAATTGGCTCTTAACAGTTGAATAAACAATTCCACCCTGTTAAAATAATTAAAGAAAGCAGAAATGATTTTTTTTGGCTATGACGGGACGTTTTTTGTCATAGCGGGACATATAATGTCCAGCGAAAAAGGAAGGAACGTTTGAGTCATGAACCAGTTAATACAAGCTCAAAAAAAATTATTGCCTGATCTTCTGCTCGTTATGCAAAAGAGGTTTGAAATCTTGCAGTATATCAGGCTGACAGAACCCATCGGGCGAAGAAGCCTGTCTGCCAGTCTCGGAATCAGCGAGCGTGTGCTGAGGGGCGAGGTTCAGTTTTTAAAGGAACAGAACCTGGTCGATATTAAGACAAACGGCATGACATTGACAGAAGAGGGCTATGAACTGCTTTCTGTTTTGGAAGATACGATGAAAGATGTTTTAGGTTTGACTCTTTTGGAAAAGACATTAAAAGAACGTTTAAATCTAAAGGATGCCATTATCGTATCCGGAGACAGCGATCAATCCCCATGGGTCAAAAAAGAAATGGGAAGAGCGGCTGTCGCATGTATGAAAAAAAGATTTTCAGGCAAAAATATCGTCGCTGTAACTGGCGGTACGACAATTGAAGCTGTCGCCGAAATGATGACGCCGGATTCTAAAAACCGCGAGCTTTTGTTTGTGCCTGCAAGAGGCGGTTTAGGCGAAGATGTGAAAAACCAGGCGAACACCATATGCGCGCATATGGCGGAGAAGGCTTCAGGCACTTACCGGCTTTTGTTTGTTCCGGGACAGCTGTCACAAGGCGCCTATTCATCTATTATTGAAGAGCCTTCTGTCAAAGAGGTGCTGAACACCATTAAATCAGCGAGTATGCTGGTTCATGGAATCGGCGAAGCTAAAACTATGGCTCAGCGCAGAAACACGCCTTTAGAAGACTTAAAGAAAATAGATGATAACGACGCAGTGACAGAAGCGTTCGGCTACTATTTTAACGCGGACGGCGAAGTGGTTCACAAAGTGCATTCTGTCGGAATGCAGCTGGATGACATAGACGCCATCCCCGATATTATTGCGGTAGCGGGCGGATCATCAAAAGCCGAGGCGATCGAGGCTTACTTTAAAAAGCCACGCAACACGGTTCTCGTCACAGACGAAGGAGCCGCAAAGAAGTTATTAAGGGATGAATAATCCCTCAATATAAATATCTCTCACTTATTTAAAGGAGGAAACAATCATGGCAGTAAAAGTCGGTATTAACGGTTTTGGTCGTATTGGACGTAACGTATTCCGCGCAGCATTAAACAATCCTGAAGTTGAGGTAGTAGCGGTTAACGATTTAACAGATGCTAACATGCTAGCTCACCTTTTACAATATGATTCTGTACACGGAAAATTAGACGCTGAAGTTTCAGTTGACGGTAACAACCTTGTTGTTAACGGCAAAACAATTGAAGTTTCTGCAGAACGCGATCCTGCTAAACTTAGCTGGGGCAAACAAGGCGTTGAAATCGTAGTTGAATCTACTGGTTTCTTCACAAAACGCGCAGACGCTGCGAAACACTTAGAAGCTGGCGCGAAAAAAGTAATCATCTCTGCTCCTGCTAACGAAGAAGATATCACAATCGTTATGGGTGTTAACGAAGATAAATACGATGCGGCTAACCACGATGTTATCTCTAACGCATCTTGCACAACAAACTGCCTTGCGCCGTTTGCAAAAGTACTTAACGATAAATTCGGCATCAAACGCGGTATGATGACAACTGTTCACTCTTACACAAACGATCAGCAAATCCTTGATCTTCCGCACAAAGACTACCGTCGTGCGCGTGCAGCAGCTGAAAACATCATCCCAACATCAACTGGTGCTGCTAAAGCAGTTTCTCTAGTTCTTCCTGAACTAAAAGGCAAACTGAACGGTGGAGCAATGCGTGTTCCAACTCCAAACGTTTCTCTAGTTGACTTGGTTGCTGAACTGAACCAAGAAGTAACAGCTGAAGAAGTAAACGCAGCTCTTAAAGAAGCGGCTGAAGGCGACCTTAAAGGAATCCTTGGCTACAGCGAAGAGCCATTAGTTTCTGGCGACTACAACGGAAACAAAAACTCTTCTACAATCGATGCTCTTTCTACAATGGTTATGGAAGGCAGCATGGTAAAAGTAATCTCTTGGTACGATAACGAAAGCGGCTACTCTAACCGCGTTGTTGACCTTGCAGCTTACATCGCAAAAAAAGGTCTTTAATTTATAGCTGAAAAAGGACCTGACTTGGTTCTTTCGAATAGAAGCGCTATAATGAAAGCGGACAAGGGAAGGGGACGGACTCCCTTTCCCTTTTTCCATGAAGACCGGCTTTCAGAAAACGCTCTGTGATAGAGAAACGAACGCGTTTTAAGCAGCCTTGCCGGCGCTTTCGCCTAAGGCCGCTGCCCTGGCTTTTAGACGAACTGCCCTGTGCCGAAAAAGACTGCGATCTGCCCTAGCGGAGTTATCGCTTGAACAGACGGTTTCACGTTTTTCGTGCTGTATGCAAACCATTTTGAAGGAGGATCTCCTAGGCATGAATAAAAAAACTCTCAAAGACATCGACGTAAAAGGCAAAGTTGTATTCTGCCGCGTCGACTTTAACGTTCCAATGAAAGACGGGGAAGTAACAGACGATACACGTATCCGTGCCGCGCTTCCAACAATCAAACACCTTGCAGACCAAGGCGCAAAAGTCCTTCTTGCGAGCCACTTAGGCCGCCCGAAAGGCGAAGTGGTTGAGGAGCTTCGTTTAACTCCTGTCGCTGCACGTCTCGGCGAACTGTTTGGCAAAGAAGTAAAAAAAGCGGATGAAGCATACGGCGATGCTGTAAAAGCACAAATTTCCGAGATGAAGGACGGAGACGTTCTTGTATTGGAAAACGTACGTTTCTATCCTGGTGAAGAGAAAAATGACCCTGAGCTTGCAAAAGCATTTGCTGAGCTTGCAGATGTATATGTAAATGACGCATTCGGTGCTGCCCACCGTGCTCACGCATCTACAGCTGGAATTGCCGAGCATCTGCCAGCAGTTGCAGGTTTCTTAATGGAAAAAGAGCTTGATGTACTTGGAAAAGCGGTTTCCAACCCTGACCGCCCGTTCACAGCGATCATCGGCGGAGCGAAAGTAAAAGACAAAATCGGTGTAATCGAAAGTCTTCTTGATAAAGTAGACAACCTGATCATCGGCGGAGGTCTTGCTTATACTTTCGTAAAAGCGCTTGGCTATGAAGTCGGTAAATCTCTTCTTGAAGAGGATAAAATCGAGCTTGCGAAATCATTTATGGACCGCGCTAAAGAAAAAGGCGTTAACTTCTACATGCCTGAAGATGTACTCGTTGCAGATGATTTCTCTAACGATGCAAACGTGAAAATTGTGCCGATCTCTGAAATCCCTAGTGATTTAGAAGCAATCGACATTGGTACGAAAACACGCGAAACGTATGCTGACGTCATCAAAAACAGCAAACTTGTCGTGTGGAACGGACCAATGGGCGTATTCGAAATCGACTTGTTCGCTCAAGGAACAAAAGCGGTTGCGGAAGCATTGGCAGAGGCGAAAGATACATACTCTGTCATCGGCGGAGGAGACTCTGCGGCAGCGGTTGAAAAATTCGGCCTTGCTGACAAAATGAGCCACATCTCAACAGGCGGCGGCGCATCCCTTGAGTTTATGGAAGGCAAAGAGCTTCCAGGGGTAGCTGCACTGAACGATAAATAATCTCAAAACTGCTATAAGGAAGTGGAACAGATGAGAAAACCAATTATCGCCGGTAACTGGAAAATGAACAAAACACTCGGCGAAGCTGTCAGCTTCGTTGAAGAAGTGAAATCTTCCATTCCAGCAGCAGACAAAGCTGAAGCTGTTGTTTGCGCGCCAGCGCTTTTCTTAGAAAAGCTTGCTTCTGCTGTGAAAGGCACTGACCTAAAAGTCGGCGCTCAAAACATGCACTTCGAAGAAAGCGGCGCGTTCACAGGCGAAATCAGCCCGGTTGCTCTGAAAGACCTTGGCGTTGACTACTGCGTCATCGGCCACTCTGAGCGCCGTGAAATGTTCGCTGAAACTGATGAAACAGTTAACAAAAAAGCACACGCAGCTTTCAAACACGGCATTGTGCCGATCATCTGTGTAGGTGAAACGCTTGAAGAGCGTGAAGCTGGCAAAACAAATGATCTTGTTGCTGACCAAGTGAAAAAAGGCCTTGCTGGTCTTTCTGAAGAACAAGTTGCTGCTTCTGTTATTGCGTATGAGCCAATCTGGGCAATCGGAACAGGCAAATCTTCTACAGCGAAAGATGCGAATGACGTGTGTGCGCATATCCGTAAAACCGTCGCTGAAAGCTTCAGCCAAGAAGCTGCAGACAAGCTTCGCATCCAATACGGCGGAAGCGTAAAGCCTGCAAACATTAAAGAATATATGGCAGAGTCCGATATTGACGGTGCTTTGGTCGGCGGCGCGAGCCTTGAGCCACAGTCATTCGTTCAATTATTGGAGGAAGGTCAATATGAGTAAAAAACCAGCTGCACTCATCATTCTTGATGGGTTCGGATTACGTAACGAAACAGTAGGGAACGCAGTCGCTTTAGCGAAAAAACCGAATTTTGACCGCTACTGGAACCAGTATCCTCATCAAACATTGACTGCTTCAGGCGAGGCTGTAGGTCTTCCTGAAGGGCAAATGGGGAACTCCGAAGTAGGTCACTTAAATATCGGTGCGGGACGTATTGTGTACCAAAGCTTAACACGCGTAAATGTTGCCATTCGTGAAGGAGAGTTCGAACGCAATCAAACATTCCTTGACGCGATCAGCAACGCGAAAGAAAACAACAAAGCCTTGCACCTGTTCGGTCTTTTATCTGACGGAGGCGTGCACAGCCATATCAATCATTTATTCGCACTGTTAAAGCTTGCGAAAAAAGAAGGGCTGACAAAGGTTTATATCCATGGCTTCCTTGACGGCCGTGATGTAGGTCCGCAGACAGCGAAAACGTACATCAACCAGTTGAACGATCAAATCAAGGAAATCGGTGTAGGTGAAATCGCCAGCATTTCCGGACGTTACTACTCTATGGACCGCGACAAACGCTGGGACCGTGTAGAAAAAGCGTACCGCGCAATGGCGTACGGCGAAGGCCCATCTTACCGCAGCGCCCTGGATGTTGTTGATGATTCATATGCAAATGGTATCTACGATGAATTCGTGATTCCATCTGTCATCACAAAAGAAAACGGTGAGCCTGTTGCGAAAATCCAAGACGGCGATTCTGTGATTTTCTATAATTTCAGACCGGACCGCGCCATCCAGATTTCCAACACGTTCACAAACAAAGACTTCCGTGACTTCGACCGCGGCGAGAATTATCCAAAGAACCTGTATTTCGTCTGCCTGACTCACTTCAGTGAAACAGTTGACGGCTATGTAGCGTTTAAACCGATAAATCTTGATAACACAGTCGGAGAAGTATTATCTCAGCACGGGTTAAAACAGCTTCGAATTGCAGAAACTGAAAAGTATCCGCACGTCACGTTCTTTATGAGCGGCGGCCGTGAAGCTGAATTCCCGGGTGAAGAGCGTATTCTCATCAACTCGCCTAAAGTTGCAACGTATGACTTGAAGCCTGAGATGAGTGCGTATGAAGTGAAAGACGCGCTTGTCAAAGAAATTGAAGCTGACAAGCATGACGCGATCATTCTTAACTTCGCAAACCCTGATATGGTCGGCCACTCCGGAATGGTTGAACCAACAATTAAAGCAATTGAAGCAGTGGACGAATGCTTGGGCGAAGTCGTTGACGTGATCCTTGCTAAAGGCGGACACGCTATCATTACCGCTGATCACGGTAATGCTGACATTCTGATTACAGAATCAGGCGAACCGCACACTGCGCATACAACAAACCCAGTCCCTGTGATTGTAACGAAAGAAGGCATTACGCTGCGTGAAGGCGGAATCCTAGGCGACCTTGCACCAACGTTATTAGACCTTCTTGGTGTTGAAAAACCGAAAGAAATGACAGGAACATCTTTAATTCAAAAATAATTTGAAAATCAAAAGGAGAGACAAAACTCATGCCATACATTGTTGATGTTTATGCACGCGAAGTATTAGACTCCCGCGGCAACCCAACAGTTGAAGTTGAAGTATATACAGAAACAGGAGCTTTCGGCCGCGCATTAGTGCCAAGCGGAGCTTCTACAGGTGAATACGAAGCGGTTGAGCTTCGTGACGGCGACAAAGACCGTTACCTTGGAAAAGGCGTGTTAACAGCTGTTAACAACGTAAACGAAATCATTGCTCCAGAGCTTCTTGGCTTTGATGTAACTGAACAAAACGCAATCGATCAGCTTTTAATCGAGCTTGACGGTACTGAAAACAAAGGTAAACTTGGTGCGAACGCAATCCTTGGCGTATCTATGGCTTGTGCGCGTGCTGCTGCTGATTTCTTACAGATTCCTCTTTACCAATACCTTGGAGGATTCAACTCAAAAACGCTTCCTGTACCGATGATGAACATCGTAAACGGCGGAGAGCATGCTGATAACAACGTGGATATTCAAGAATTCATGATCATGCCTGTAGGTGCTCCTAACTTCCGTGAAGCACTTCGCATGGGCGCTCAAATCTTCCACAGCCTGAAATCAGTATTAAGCGCAAAAGGCTTAAACACTGCTGTAGGTGACGAAGGCGGATTCGCTCCAAACCTTGGTTCTAACGAAGAAGCGCTTCAAACAATCGTTGAAGCAATCGAAAAAGCCGGCTTCAAACCTGGCGAAGAAGTTAAACTTGCTATGGATGCTGCATCTTCTGAGTTCTACAACAAAGAAGACGGCAAATACCATCTGTCTGGCGAAGGCGTTGTGAAAACATCTGCTGAAATGGTTGACTGGTATGAAGAGCTTGTTTCTAAATACCCAATCATCTCTATCGAAGACGGACTTGACGAAAACGACTGGGAAGGCCACAAGCTTCTTACTGAGCGTCTTGGCAAAAAAGTTCAGCTTGTTGGTGACGACCTCTTCGTTACAAACACGAAAAAACTTTCTGAAGGTATTAAAAACGGCGTAGGCAACTCTATCCTGATCAAAGTAAACCAAATCGGTACATTGACTGAAACATTCGATGCGATCGAAATGGCGAAACGCGCAGGCTACACAGCTGTTATCTCTCACCGTTCTGGTGAAACTGAAGACAGCACAATCGCTGACATCGCTGTGGCAACAAACGCAGGACAAATCAAAACAGGTGCTCCGTCTCGTACGGACCGTGTTGCGAAATACAACCAGCTTCTTCGCATCGAAGATCAGTTGGCTGAAACTGCTCAATACCACGGTATCAACTCTTTCTACAACTTAAACAAGTAATAAAAAGACCGCCGGGATTTTCTCTCGGCGGCTTTTTTATGCTTTCAGAGATCCAAATAAAGCCTTACCATATCGCGGCATTGAATCCCGTTTTCAAAAATGTCCTCATCATAATGTCTGAGAAAGAAATCGTGGTCGATCGCCTGAATGCGGAATCCGCATTTTTGATAGAGGGAAAGCTGATGAATGCTCGAATTCCCCGTTCCGATTTCAATCGTGTCCGCCCCCAGCTTCTTCGCTTTTTCGATGGCGTCAAGTACAAGCTGTTTGCCAAAGCCTTTCTTCTGAAGAGATTCTTTTACCGCAATATTTACAATTTCAACTGTTTGCGGCCTTGTTTTTAGCAATACATAAACCCCTGCAAGCTCATCACCGGCCCAAGCTGTGTAACATTCTCCCCTCTCAAGATATTCATCTACAATGTCTTTCGATGGATCGGCGAGCAGCAATAGATCATATAGTTCGTCATTTGTTTCTTCTCCTAATTCAATCCTGAGCTTTTGCATATTCGTACCACCTTTTTAGTCTGATAGACATTTAATTTTTTCATTCGTTCCCAATTTCATTCTGTTTTATTATAAAATATGAAAAGCAGTAAATGTTATCAAATTAGTAGAATAGGAGGAAAGTCATGTTTTTTTGTAAGAATTGCGGCTCCCAGAATAATGAAGGAGCCAAGTTTTGTAAACAATGCGGCACCCCGATCGGAGGGGGCAGCAAACAGGCAAATCAAGAAACAGCTAGCACTGCAGAAACAAGGCAGGCTCCGCGAAAACCGATCCCTAAGAAAACCATCATTTTATGGAGCAGCATTGCCGCGGCGTGCGTTATATTATTCGCCGCATATAAAACCGGAGCGTATTTTACTTCAAAGGATAGGTTAGTAGACAAGTTTGAACAGGCCGTAAATGATGGGGATCAGGACCAAATCGCGACTCTGCTTACACCGGTAAATGACAATCTTAAACTCACTAAAAATAATGTAAAACCGTTTCTTACATATTTGAAGGATCATCCAGACAAAAAAGATGAACTTTTTGCATCGCTGCGGGATGAAACAGCCCAGAAGGATATCGTATATGCAGAAAAAGACGGGAAAAGCCTGCTGGTATTTGACCATTATGACTTAAAGGTAGCACCTGTTTATTTTGAAGTGAGCAGCAATTATAAAAATACCGATCTATATGTCAATAAAGAGGAAGCCGGATCTGTAAAGAAAGCAGATCAAGCACAAACCCTTGGTCCGTACATTCCCGGCGAATATACAGTCTCAGCCAAACTGAAAAACGATGTCGTTGACCTTGTGAAAAAGGAAGACATTCAGGCGATTGGCGATAGCAGCTTTCGTGTTGATCTCTCATTGGAAGCAGACGATGTGACATTCAGCTTAGCGGATGACATCAAGAGCGGGAAGGGAGATTTGCTGATTAACGGCAAGTCAATTCATAAAGATCCGTTCAAATCCGTAACATATGGTCCGCTGCTGACAGATGGATCAATGACAGCTTCAGTCGAGGCAGAATTTCCGTGGGGAAAAACAAAAACTGCCGGCGTTCCGATCGATGATAAAGAAATGGAGTTAACGTTAATTCCTGATCAAGATACACAGGAACAGATTATGAACACAATTGTCAAAACAACAAAACAATACTCCAAAGCTCTATCTGATGGGAATACAGCCCAGATGACAGAGGCAAGTGCCAATTGGAAGACAGAGACGAAGGACACCGTTGATTCTATGAAAAGCGCGGATTCATACTTAAAAGATAGATACTTGGAAACTGATTTTGACCTGGACACATTTGCCCTCTCTCAGAAAAACGACGGAACGTGGCAGGTATCGGTAACAGGAAAAGAACTTCACCAGTCTTCTTCGTATAACGACTATACAAAATCTGAAATGACTGACGACAGTCCGAGTTATGAATATCTTCTTTCATATGATAAAAAACAGAAAAAGTGGATTTTCGAAGATGCAGAATCAACATTCCAATCTGCAGGCACAAATATAAAGAAAATCAAAAATGATAAACCAGAGACATACACTTCCGCCTGGGCTGGCTCGAAAAACAAAGGCAGTGAAAGCTCTGCAAGCGGCGATGTTACAGATGAACAAGTGACATTATTTATGGGCAGTTATCTGCAAAGTCAGGCAGATGCCGTGAATCAAAATAATTTCTCACTGATGGAAGACAGCCTTGAAAAAGGCAGTTCCCTTTATTCCGACCAGCAGCATCTCGTGTCGAAATTAAATAAAGAGGGGACAACAGAAGACTTTAATAACTATGAAGTGAAAAGCTGGAGCCAAAATGGGTCGGCTATCACGATTAAGACGTATGAAGAATTCTACATCACAAAATCAGGCGGCAGTCCAAAGCTCAGAACATATAACTGGACCTATACCGGCGTAGTGAAGAACGGAAGAATTTACTTAACGTCTATTCAATAAAACAACCCCATCACCAGCAGGTGATGGGGTTGTTTTTAAAAGAGCATATAACGGAAAATTTCTTTGACATAGTGTTCGATAATAAGCTGAAATGTAACGCAGATGATCAGATAAATCACAATCGTTGAGTAAATGACATCAACCTTCCCTTTATATGAATGCTGGTAACTGCTCAGCATCGCAGGAGGAATGGCGAAGAATGCACCGATTAAACCAACGGCTAATATGGTAAAGCAAATGTCTGTATGTAATAAAAAGAAGAAAAGGGCAAGAATCAAAATAGCCGTAAAAGGAATAAGAAATGCTCCGAATCTTGAGAATGAATCCTTGAAAGACACTTGGTTTCCCGCGATTTTCAGGGCGAAAAAGATGCATGCATGCAGGCCAAATAGAAATAAAATAAAATAAATGGTTGGCTCTAAGAAGATTGCTGTAAAGCTTACGCTTCCGGGACCGTCTGAAAAAAGAATATAAAACATCAAAGGGGTCAGCAAACTGAAAAGAACCATCGTAATGATTGCGCTGATCAGCTGTTCTCCGCCTGTTGCTTTACATTCCTGATAAGGGCGTTTCAGGACGGATAAGACAAATGAACCGAACTGTTTTGCTGCTTGCTTTGCAGCGGCTCCAGTTTGAGCTGCATGCTGGTGGCCTGATTGACCGGGGAGCGGTGATCCGCATTTCTCACAAAAATTTCCGCCATCTGTTTGATGGCCGCATTGAGGACAATACATAAAATAACTCCTTTATCTGTAATATAGGGAAAATAGACTAATAGTTTTATTATAAAAGAAAAAAGTTGTAAAGTAATCAATATTCATACAAAAAAAGACACGAGCCCGATAGCAGCTGTGTCTTTTTTTATCTAGTTATTAATATATTTCTCAAATACATCCCCAAAATCCTTAATATGATACTGCGAGCGAACGGATGTCAGCCAAGTAAATCCGAATTCGGTCAGCTCTTTGTATTGCGTTTCAATATTGACGTGCTCAGGGCGGGTATGGTGAAGAATCGTCACTGCTTTATCTAAGCTTTGCTCCGCTTGATTGATTAAAATGTCATTTTCATAGGTTGTTTCAGCGATGCGAAGCAGTGCTTTATAAAGGTCTTTTAACTTTTCAATCTGGTCTTTGTGGACATCAATGTCGAATTGTTCACCGCCCAGCTTGAACTTAATTTCAACATCCAAATCCACTTTTCCGGCAGTTTCAAGAAAAACGTCAGAGATTTTATATTGCGAATAAGGATAGCGTTTCAACGTTCGTTTCGAGGAAGTGGCGCGTTCGCCGTCTACATGGATCAGGGCCAGGTTCGTAAAGCAATACTCGTCTGCTTTTGTTTTAATCAAGAAATAAATTTTCTCATTATCTTCATGCATGACATAGTCATCTGCGTCTGTTTTGTCATAGTCCTGAGGTTCGATAATTTTTCCGATATCAGATAAGCCCAAGGCATCTGCCGCAATTTTTTTGAACATCTGTTTACGTCCTTCCTATTCAATTTGTCACTTCATTGTAGCATGGCGCGTTTCTGACAGGCTATAAAGGTTTACCGGGAAATCGCCTCCGGGTAAAAGGGTGGAGAATAATTCTATTTCCTGTGCAGAGACTATCAACAAGGAGGTATATGATGTTCTCATTTATCGTTCACGTCTTCATTTCTTTATTCGCAGTATCGAATCCGATCGGAAACGTACCGATATTTCTGACGCTGACAGAAGGCTATACTGCAGCGGAAAGAAAAGCGATTGCCCGGAAGGCAGCTATTTTATCCTTTTTTATTCTCGCAGCTTTTTTGGTTTTCGGTCATCTTATCTTTAAACTGTTTGATATCAACATTCACGCGCTCCGAGTGGCGGGCGGCATATTCATTTTCGGCATTGCCTATAATCTATTGAATGCGAAAGAATCGCACGTGCAATCTCTTCACCATGATGAACATAAGGAAAGCAAGGAAAAAGCGGATATATCAGTCACACCTTTATCCATTCCGATCATTGCTGGGCCCGGAACGATTGCAACAGTGATGAGCCTTTCCGCCGGACATAGCGGCATTGGTCATTATGCGGCTGTCATGATCGGTATAGCCGCCGTTATTGCCCTGACCTTTCTCTTTTTCCACTATTCTGCTTTTATCAGCAGCAAACTCGGAAAAACCGAGATGAATGTGATTACCAGACTGATGGGATTAATCTTAGCCGTGGTTGCGGTCGGGATGATTGGTGCCGGGCTGAAAGGCATGTTTCCGGTCTTAACCTCATGATGAAAAAAGCAGCTCTCTTATTTTAGAGAGCTGCTTTCTTTTGTTTTCGGCACATACCGAAAGACTTCCTCACTCTCAAAAAATTCAATCAACCTGCTCAGCCAATCATAGTAATGAAGCCATTCTTTTAATTCACTCAGCAGCTGATTGACTTTCTCTTCCGCTTCCGGGGTAAGCCCGTCCCTTTGTAAAAGATCACTCAGCTCCCGGTTTAATTTTTTATACAGCACTTTGTTTTTGCTCACGACCTTTGTCCAATTCGCCGCAAATAAAGAAATGAAGGTTTGATAATAATCCTGCTCGACGTCATAAAGGTCTTTTCGTACGCCTTTTTCAAACACCTTTTCGGCGATATTGGCATCGATCATTTCCCGGACAACCTGGCTCATCCGTGTTTTGCTCATGCCCGTTGCCTCAGAGAGCTCGCTTAAGGTCATTGGTTTTCGATTCATATAAATAATTCCGAGCACACGTCCGACAGTTGAAGGCATTCCAAACGTATGCATATTTTCGGCAATCTTCTCAATGAGATGCTCTTCAGCATGTTCAATGATGTCGAGAGCGGTTTTTTTCACAGCTGATCATCCCTTCAAATGGCAATTGATGGTGTCAATATATCATATTTCTTCCTGGTGTTGAAAATAGCTGAATGCAGAGGAAGTGGGAGGTATCCGGCGTAATTGTAAGAACACCCTTTCCGTCTCGGTCATAACAATAAATAATCTATAAATAACATATAATTTCAACACATTGTAAACTTTTTATTTTATAAAGTTCAAACTATAATAAGGATTATACTTTTCAGAAAATTTAAAGGAAACCTGCGGAGGTGCACGGATTGCTGAAATTGGAACAAGTGTCAAAAGTATATAAAGGCGGCAAAAAAGCTGTGAACAGCATTGATTTAGATATTGCCAAAGGTGAATTTATCTGTTTTATCGGCCCGAGCGGCTGCGGAAAAACGACAACGATGAAGATGATCAACAGACTGATAGAACCATCGTCTGGAAGGATCTTTATCGACGGAGAAAATATTATGGAACAGGACCCGGTTGAGCTGAGGAGAAAAATCGGCTATGTGATACAGCAGATTGGTTTGTTCCCCCATATGACCATCCAGCAGAACATCTCACTCGTACCAAAGCTGCTGAAATGGCCTGAGGAAAAACGGAAAGAACGGGCGCGCGAGCTGTTAAAGCTTGTGGATATGGGCCCGGAGTATTTAGACCGTTATCCGCATGAGCTCAGCGGCGGACAGCAGCAGAGAATCGGCGTGCTGCGCGCCCTGGCAGCGGAACCCCCTCTCATTTTAATGGATGAACCGTTCGGAGCGCTTGATCCGATTACGCGTGATTCCCTTCAGGAAGAATTCAAAAAACTGCAGAGAACCTTAAACAAAACGATTGTGTTTGTAACCCACGATATGGATGAAGCGATTAAGCTTGCTGACAGGATTGTGATATTAAAAGCGGGAGAAATCGTTCAAGTCGGCACACCTGATGAGATTCTTCGAAACCCGGCAAATGAGTTTGTTGAAGAATTTATCGGGAAAGAGCGCCTGATTCAGTCAAGACCGGATATCGAGCGGGTAGAGCAAATGATGAACAGAACGCCGGTGACGGTATCTGCGGACAAAACGCTTTCTCAGGCGATTCAGCTGATGAGAGAAAAACGTGTTGACTCGCTGCTCGTTGTGGACCGGCAAAATGTGCTGAAGGGCTATGTTGATGTGGAAATGATTGATCAAAACCGCAAAAAAGCGAGCATCGTTGGCGATGTATACCGCTCAGATATATATACCGTTCAAAAAGGGGCGCTTCTTCGCGATACAGTCCGAAAAATTTTGAAGCAGGGGATCAAGTATGTTCCGGTGGTCGATGAACAGAACCATTTAGCAGGGATTGTGACAAGAGCGAGCCTCGTTGATATCGTATACGATTCCATTTGGGGCGACGAGGAAAACCAGCTCATGACGATCTGACCAGGGGAGGAGCTCTTTTAAGATGAATCAAATGATGACTTTTTTGCAAACGAACGGCGGAGAGCTGTTGTATAAAACAGGAGAGCATTTATATATTTCACTCATAGCCGTTGTATTGGGCATTATCGTTGCAGTGCCGCTCGGCGTTGCTCTTACCAGAATGAAAAAAGGCGCAGGTGCGGTAATCGGTTTCGTAAACATTGTGCAAACCCTGCCGAGTCTGGCGATTTTAGCCTTTTTTATTCCGCTTCTCGGCGTAGGAAAAGTGCCTGCGATTGTCGCTTTATTTTTCTATTCGGTGCTGCCGATCCTGCGCAATACGTATACCGGCATTAAAGGTGTAAATAAAAACCTCCTGGAATCGGGGAAAGGGATTGGCATGACCGGCTGGGAGCAGATTCGGCTCGTTGAAATCCCGCTGGCGATTCCCATCATCATGGCGGGGATCCGCACATCAACGATCTATCTAATTGGCTGGGCGACACTTGCGTCGTTTATCGGGGGAGGCGGCCTCGGGGACTATATTTTTATCGGACTGAACCTATACCAGCCTGAATATATCATTGGCGGTGCCGTGCCTGTCACAATTCTGGCAATTATTATTGATTATGTGCTGGCTGTGACAGAACGAAAGGTGACGCCGAAAGGCTTGCAAGGGATGAAGGAAGTATCGTAAGGAGTTGGCACTGTTGAAAATGACAAAAATCAAATGGCTTGGCGCGTTTGCTCTCGTCTTTGTCATGCTGCTAGGCGGCTGCTCTCTGCCGGGTCTAGGCGGCGCTTCTGACGATACGATCAAAATCGGGGCGCAGAGCATGACAGAATCAGAAATTGTAGCGAATATGATCGCGCAGCTTATTGAACATGATACAGATTTGAATACTGCTTTAGTGAAAAACCTCGGCTCAAACTATGTTCAGCACCAAGCGATGCTGGGCGGTGACATTGATATTTCAGCCACGCGCTATTCCGGAACAGATTTAACAAGCACCCTCGGCAAGGAAGCGGAGAAAGATCCGAAAAAAGCGCTGAACATTGTGCAGAACGAGTTTCAAAAGCGCTTTTCTTATAAATGGTTTGATTCCTACGGCTTTGATAACACATATGCCTTCACCGTAACAAAAAAGTTTGCGGAAAAGGAGCATATTAACACCGTGTCTGACCTGAAGAAAAATGCCTCCCAATATAAATTAGGCGTCGACAATGCTTGGCTGAAACGAAAAGGCGACGGGTATAAAGGCTTTGTCAGCACATATGGCTTTGAATTCGGCACAACTTATCCAATGCAGATCGGGCTAGTCTATGACGCAGTCAAAAACGGGAAAATGGATGCGGTTTTGGCTTATTCAACGGATGGACGGATTAAAGCATATGATCTGAAAATCTTAAAAGACGATAAGCGTTTCTTTCCGCCGTATGACTGTTCACCGGTGATTCCGGAAAAGGTGCTTAAGGAGCATCCGGAACTTGAAGGTGTGATCAATAAGCTGATTGGGCAAATCGACACGGAAACGATGCAGGAACTTAATTATGAAGTGGATGGCAAGCTGAAGGAGCCGTCTGTCGTAGCAAAGGAATTTTTAGAGAAACATCATTATTTTGACTAAGAAAAGAGGTGGATCATATGGAAGTACTACAGCAGCTTGGCACATACTATTCGCAAAACGGCGGTTATGTGCTGCAGGAGTTTTACCGCCATTTTCTGATGTCGGTATACGGCGTTTTATTTGCCGCCATTGTTGGAATTCCGCTCGGCATCCTGATAGCCAGATACAGAAGATTAAGCGGATGGGTTTTTGCGGTCACGAACGTCATTCAGACGATCCCGGCTCTCGCCATGCTTGCCGTGCTGATGCTTGTCATGGGGCTGGGCGCTAATACGGTGATATTGTCATTATTTCTGTATTCTCTTCTGCCGATTATCAGAAATACGTATACAGGGATTATCAGTATTGAGCACGCCTATCTTGAATCCGGAAAAGCAATGGGGATGACAAAATTTCAAGTGCTGAGGATGGTCGAGCTTCCGCTTGCGCTTTCGGTCATAATGGCCGGCCTGCGCACCGCGCTTGTCATTGCCATCGGCATTACGGCCATCGGGACATTTGTCGGTGCAGGCGGTCTCGGGGACATCATCGTCAGGGGATCAAACGCCACAAACGGAACCGCGATTATATTAGCGGGAGCGATCCCCACAGCTCTGATGGCGGTGATTGCCGATTTGGTCATGGGCTGGCTTGAACGAGCATTAAGCCCGATTAAAAAGAGAAAGAAGAAAAACTTGGCAGGTGCCGCATAAGAAAAAACGCCTTGTAATGACAGGGCGTTTTTTACGGCTTCGGCACATATTTAAAAATTTCTTCGCTCTCAAAAAACTCAATCAAACGGCTGAGCCAATTATAATAATCAAGCCATTCCTTTAATTCTTTCAGCAGTTCATTCACTTTTTCTTCCGCTTCAGGAGTAAGCTCTTCATCCAACACGCTAAGCAGCTCCCGATTGAGTTTTTTATGCATCATTTTGTTTTTGCTGACGACTTTGCTCCAGGTGGCTGAAAACAGCGTGATAAATGTTTGATAGTAGTCCTGCTCAACCTCATATAAATCTTTTCGGACGCCTTTTTCGAACACCTTCTCGGCAATGTTGGCATCAAGCATTTCCCGCACTACCTGGCTCATGCGTGTTTTGCTCATGCCGGTGGCCTCAGATAATTCCGTAAGCGTCATCGGTTTTCGATTCATATAAATAATGCCCAGCACTCGTCCGACGGTAGAGGGCATTCCAAATGCATGCATGTTTTCCGCGATTCTTTCTATAAAATGGTCCTCGGCTTGTTCAATGATCGTTAACGGATCTTTCTCCAACGGTTTCATCCTTTCAGCTAACAATTCCGATGTCAATATACCACATTTTTGATACGGCGAAAATGCTGTCAAAAGAGAATTTGGCAGGAAATTGGAGCAATAAGGAGATCAACACACGTCAATGCGGGTAAATCAGCGTTTACACATACTTTATAAATAATATGAACAAATTGTAAACTTTTTATTTTATAAACTTTATTCTATAATGGGAAGCATTCAATTGTCTGAAAAATTAAATTTAAACTGAACAAATTGAATAAACTTAATTTTGGAGGTGCGATGTTTGCTGACATTAGAAAATGTCTCGAAAACATACAAGGGCGGCAAAAAAGCCGTGAACAACGTAAATCTTAAGATTGCAAAAGGCGAATTTATCTGCTTTATCGGGCCGAGCGGCTGCGGAAAAACGACAACAATGAAAATGATTAACCGATTAATTGAGCCTTCCGCCGGGAAGATTTTCATTGACGGCGAAAACATCATGGACCAGGATCCTGTAGAGCTCAGGCGCAAAATTGGCTATGTGATTCAGCAGATCGGCCTGTTTCCCCATATGACCATTCAGCAGAATATCTCACTCGTCCCAAAACTGCTGAAATGGCCGGAGCAGCAGCGGAAAGAGCGGGCGCGTGAGCTTTTAAAATTGGTCGATATGGGGCCAGAATATGTAGACCGTTACCCTCATGAATTAAGCGGGGGGCAGCAGCAGCGAATTGGTGTATTACGGGCACTTGCCGCGGAGCCGCCGCTTATCTTAATGGATGAACCGTTTGGGGCACTCGACCCGATTACGAGGGATTCCCTCCAGGAAGAATTTAAAAAACTGCAAAAAACCTTACATAAAACCATCGTATTTGTTACCCACGATATGGATGAAGCGATTAAGCTGGCAGACCGGATTGTGATTTTAAAAGCGGGAGAAATCGTTCAAGTTGGAACGCCCGATGACATTTTAAGAAATCCGGCAGACGAATTTGTTGAGGAATTTATCGGCAAGGAGCGGCTGATTCAGTCATCCAGCCCGGATGTTGAACGGGTTGACCAGATTATGAACACACAGCCTGTAACGATCACCGCGGATAAAACACTTTCTGAGGCCATTCAGCTGATGAGGCAGGAACGGGTCGATTCATTGCTGGTCGTCGATGACGAGCGTGTTCTGCAAGGCTATGTCGATGTTGAAATCATTGATCAATGCCGGAAAAAGGCCAATCTCGTCAGTGAAGTTTTACATGAAGATATATACACAGTACTGGGCGGCACACTGCTGCGCGACACGGTCCGCAAAATTTTAAAACGGGGTGTCAAATATGTTCCCGTTGTGGATGAAGACCGACGCCTGATCGGAATTGTGACGAGGGCAAGTCTGGTCGACATCGTGTATGACTCCCTCTGGGGAGAAGAAAAGCAGCTCGCAGCATTGTCATAGGGAGGGGCGATAAGTCATGCATCATATTGTTCAATTTTTGCAAACCAATGGGGGCGAGCTTCTTTATAAAACATACGAGCATATTACGATATCGCTCATTGCTGTGATCCTGGGCGTGCTGGTTGCCGTCCCCCTCGGGGTTGTGCTTACCAGAATGAAAAAAGGAGCCGGCACCATTATCGGCATTGTCAATATCATTCAGACGCTGCCGAGTCTGGCCATCCTCGCTTTTTTTATCCCGCTCCTTGGTGTAGGGAAGGTTCCGGCCATTGTGGCTTTGTTTTTCTATTCCGTATTGCCGATTCTTCGCAACACGTATACCGGCATTCGCGGCGTCAACAAAAATCTGCTCGAGTCTGGTAAAGGAATCGGAATGACGCCGTCTGAACAAGTCCGCTTGGTGGAGCTGCCGCTTGCCGCACCAGTGATCATGGCGGGAATCAGAACATCGACGATTTACTTAATCGGCTGGGCCACGCTTGCTTCCTTTATCGGAGGCGGCGGATTGGGTGATTACATTTTTATCGGACTGAATTTATATCAGCCGGAATATATCATCGGGGGCGCGGTACCTGTCACGATATTGGCAATTGTGATTGATTATGTGCTGGCAGTTGCTGAACGAAAACTGACACCTGCCGGCATGCAGAGATTGAATGAATTGTCATAAGGAGGCGGCTCATGAAAAGAAAATATCTCAAATTAATGATAGGTTTAGCACTTGCGGCAACGCTGACGCTGAGCGGCTGTTCGCTTCCTGGTCTCAGCGCTGCTGCAGACCAGACCATTAAAATCGGCGCGCAAAGCATGAGCGAATCAGAAATCATCGCCAGCATGCTTGGCCAGTTGATCGAACACCATACTGATCTCAAAACAACAACGATTAAAAATCTTGGCTCCAACGCGGTGCAGCAGCAGGCTTTAATGAACGGGGAAATCGACATTGCGGCCACAAGATATACGGGAGACGCGCTGACAGGCACGCTGAGAATGCAACCGGAAAAAGACCCGGACAAAGCGCTGGCGCTTACTCAGCGGGAGTTTAAAAAAAGATATGATTTAAAGTGGTATGACTCCTACGGGTTTGATAATACATATGCCTTTACAGTCAGCAGGGAGCTGGCCGACCAATACCATTTAGAGACCGTATCAGACGTTAAAAAATGGGCGCCGCAATTAAAGCTGGGCGTTGATAACTATTGGATGAAGCTCAAAGGAAACGGCTATCAGGATTTTACGAAAACCTACGGCATGACATTCGGCGGCACGTATCCGATGCAGATCGGCCTTGTGTACGACGCGGTGAAAAGCGGAAAAATGGACATTGTGCTTGCGTATTCAACCGATGGAAGAATCAAGTCCTATGGTCTCAAAATGCTAAAGGATGATAAACAATTTTTCCCGCCGTACGACTGCTCTCCGGTTGTTCCGGAAAAGGTGCTCAAAGAACATCCTGAGCTTGAAGGCATCATCAAGAAAATGCTCGGAAAAATCGACACAACCACGATGCAGGAGCTTAACTATGAAGTCGACGGCAATCTCAAAGAACCGTCTGTCGTTGCCAAGGAATATTTAGAAAAACATCACTACTTCGAATCGTGAAAGGGGGAAGAGGTCAATGAACGTGCTTGAACAGTTAATGACGTATTACGCGCAGAATGGCAGTTACGTCATGGATGAATTCGGCCGCCACTTTCTCATGTCGGCTTACGGCGTTTTATTTGCCGCTGTCGTCGGGGTTCCGGCCGGAATCCTCATCGCGCATTTTCGCCGTTTGTCAGCCTGGGTGTTTGCCGTAACAAACGTTATTCAAACAATCCCGGCGCTCGCTATGCTGGCCGTCTTAATGCTTGTTATGGGGCTCGGCGCAAATACCGTGATTCTATCATTATTTCTGTATTCCCTGCTGCCGATTATTCGAAACACGTACACAGGCATTATCAGTATTGAACATGCCTACTTAGAATCGGGAAAAGCAATGGGCATGACGAAATTCCAAGTACTCAGAATGGTTGAGCTCCCGCTCGCACTTTCTGTCATTATGGCGGGCCTTCGCACGGCTCTCGTCATTGCCATCGGAATTACAGCGATCGGCACATTTGTCGGTGCCGGAGGCCTTGGGGACATGATTGTCCGCGGCTCAAACGCAACAAACGGAACTGCGATTATTCTAGCCGGAGCGATACCAACTGCGGTGATGGCGGTAGGGGCGGATTTGCTCATGGCTTGGCTGGAGCGGGCATTAAGTCCGGTGAAGAAAAAAAGAACCGGGGCGAAACATGTTCAATCAGCTGCATAGAATAGAAAAAGAGGCTGGAGTCCAGCCTCTTTTTTCTATTTAAATCGTAAACTGACCCATCTTCTCATTAAGCTCATTGGCCAGCTGCTCAAGCTCTTCAGCATTTAGAAGCACTTGATCCATCGAATGGGCGGATTGCTCGGTAATTGAAAATGTTTCTTCAATGCCGGCGGCAGACTCTTCGGATACAGAAGCGATATTTTCAATCGATTGATTGATGGTAATCGATTGGTTTGTTAACTGCTTCAGGCCATCCGTTACTTCCTTAATGCTGTCTGCAACATGGGTGACGGATTGTTTGATATGCTGCATAGCCTGTCCGGTGTCTGTCAGGTTTTCCGTTCCTTTTTCGACTTCTGTAAAGCTGCTTTCCAAGTACGTAATGACAGTGTGGATCTCCTGCTGTGTCCCGTTTACAATCCGGGTAATGTCCTGCACGGAATCAGAAACGCCGTCAGCCAGCTTTCTGACTTCATCAGCCACAACGGCGAAGCCTTTGCCGCTTTCTCCAGCGCGGGCAGCTTCAATCGCGGCGTTAAGGGACAGCAAATTCGTCTGCTCGGCAATCCCGTTGATGACCTGAACGAGCTTGTTGATATCCTGAGAATGCTGTTCAAGTGATCTCACTTTATGAACGGCTTCTTGAACGATATGGTGGATGGTTTTCATTTGCTGTAATGACGTAGCCATATTTTCGTTTCCGCTTACCGCGAGTTCGAGAACGTTTTGAGACGTATCGCTGATGGTAATGCCGTGATTATAGACTTTATCAATGTTTTCAGTGAACTCATTCATCGATTCGGCAATCGTCACCGCGTCTTGGGCCTGCTGTTCAGAGCCCTCAGACATTTCGTTCATCGTTTCAGTAATATGTTTGCTGCCGGATCTTGTTTCATTCGTTGCGGTTGCAAGCACCTGTGAAGAAGAAAGAACCCGGCTTGATATGTCTTTAGAATATCCGACAATATCTCTCAGATTCCCTACCATTTTTTGCAGCGCTTCATTCAGATCACCCAGCTCGTCTTTTGAGTTGAGCGGCTCCATATCGTTCGACAGATCGCCTTCGGCAATATGATTGGCAGATTCCTTCATGCGAATGATAGGCTTTACAATGTTTCGCGTGATATAAAGCCAGATGAAAATGCTGATGAGGATCGAAGCTGCCACAAGCAAAGCAGTGTAAATGAGCCCTTTATGATAGACGGCCTTCGTTTCTTTTACCGCTGTGTTGCTGCCTTCTTGATTTAAGTCAACAAGCTGAGTGATTGTTTTTTTCATATCCTCAAAGCTGGCCTCAGTCTGAACCAATAAACCTCTTGCTTTGTCCATGTCATTCGTGCGGCCGCTTTCGATAATTTGCGCATGAATATCCATATAGGTATTCACTTCAGTTTGAAGCTGCTCGAACAGTTTCTGCTCTTTATCAGTGGAGATCGTTTTTTCGTAGTTATCGAGCTTTTGGTTAATGTCTTCCATGATTTGATTCATTTCTTGATCAAGTGTATCCATTTTGCTTTTGTCTGTATAAATCAGAAAGTCCTTTTCTTTAGAAGACAGGTGCTCGGTTACATAATTAATTGAAGTGATTCCTTTGATGCCGTCAATCCATTTTGTGTTGATTTCATCTGTTTTTTGAATGATATGCTGCATATTAAGAACGCCTATTCCGCCTACAAGTAAATTGATCAGGATCAGTGTCAAAAATACCAGGCTGAATTTGCGGGAAATCGTCAGTCGCATATAGTGGTCTCCTTTAAAAACGTAATGTGTGGATGTACTATATATCGGCTGAGAAATCGTTTTTTCACCTGGGAAAAAATAAAAAACGGCTCTTTTCTCATCTTTGAGATCAGAGCCGTTTTAGCAATTAGTCAAGAAAGGAAGGGTCAATCCATTCAGTCGCCCATTTAGAAATCTCACCTAATATGGGTGCTAGTGCCTTTCCTTTATCAGTCAATGAATATTCGATGCGAACCGGAGTTTCAGGGATGACATCCCGCTTCACTACTCCTTCAAGCTCAAGTTCTTTCAGCCGTTCTGACAGAACTCTGCCGCTTAGATTTGGAAGTGCTGCTTCAATTTCGCTAAATCGCTGAGACCCGTTCAAGAGCTGAAATACGATTAAAGCGACCCAGCGTTTACTTAAGATGTCGACTGCTTTTTCAAATCTAGGACACATTTCTGATTGGTTCATACTTTTCACCTCGTCTGTCACTATTATAACGCAAATAACGAGGGAGGGTATGCAAGCGTGATTGATAAAATATAGAAAGAGAAACAGGGGATTATGAGGAAGAGGCCCGTTTTTTTGCTTCTGAAGACAAAAAATCGAAGTATTTACTGAGATTTTCAATATCCTGCTTTGAGAGATGTTCCCATTTTTGACTATTGAAAATCGGGAGGTGCTCCGCTCCGCGAGTGACAGCCGTCTGGTAAATTTCATAAACGGATTGATAGCTTTCAGATGCTTCGCGGATTTCTTCTGGAAAAGCTTGAATATGACCAGCGGCAGCCATCAGGTTTTCGTAGGGCACTTTCAGTACAGTCGCCAGTTTTTTAATCGTGGCGGGTTTTGGCGTCCCGCGTTTGCCGTTTTCAATTTTTGAAATGGTGGCCGAGCTGATGCCTGAGTACACCGCAAGCTGATTCACTGTCAGTTTGCGGGCGCGGCGCAGCTCCCGTAATTGCTGTCCGAACGGTGACATGGTCTATCGCCTCACATTTCTATCAAGAGTCAGTCATCAGCAGACCGTTTTTTGGCTTCGTCTGAAATAAACGAAAAATAATGATCCAGCATGAGCAAATCTTCTTTATTGAGATATTGCCACTTTTCGTTCTCAAGAAGCGCAAGGTTTTTCAGGTCATAGGCCTCCGCTTTTTCAAGCAGCTTGCACTTCGTTTCGTAAGGGGCCCTGGCTTCATGCACTTCTTCGATGTAACCAGCCTTGTACATAAGCCCCTCATAAGGAATTTTTAAGGCCTCTGCCAGTTTTTTGATGGTGGCAGGTTTGGGAACGCCCCGTTTTCCGTTTTCGATTCTGGAGATGCCGGCCGCGCTTACGCCTGAATAAGTCGCCAGCTGGTTGACTGTTAACTTTCTCTCTTCACGCAATGCCCGTAATTGTTCGCCAAAGCTTTCCATATATCTCACCCCGTCCCTCACTGTTACTCATATTTTAGTATGTTTATTGACTAAAGGGAATAGGTAGACTGGAAATGTATTGACAAAAGTTAACATAAGCCGTAATGTAAAAGTATAGAAAAAAGTTTTTCAGGAATGGAAGGTGAGGAAAGTGCCAGTAGAAAAGATACAGATTAGACGTGATTATGTCTTGCAGTATATGGTTAATAACGATTATTCCCTTAATCAGCTTGCGCTGGAAATCGGAGTCTCACCCGCCACACTGAGCCGCGTGCTGAATGGAGAAAGACGGCCGGGGCAGCTTGTGATCGGTAAAATGCTTCACTATTTTAATTTGAAATTTGAGGATCTTTTTTACTATGATTTTGTTGACAAAAGTCAATAAAATATAGAAAACGCAAGGAGATCCAAGCGTTTTCTATATTGAATGATGTGTCAGCACAAAACAAACCCTGTCACCAGCTCATTGCACGTTTTCCATTGTTTTGTCGGCAATTGATGTCCCTGATATTCCAATCTGAAAAATTCGGCATGTCTGCACGATCTTCGGTAATAGCCTGCGTTTGTAAAGGTCCAGTCCCGCAGGCCGCCATACATAAACAGCATTGGCATTTCTAGGCGGGGCAGCTGTTCAATGCAGTTGTAGCCAAGCGAATCCAGATAATACTGATGCCAATGGGCCAGGTCTGCTTTTTTCATATGGTCTGTTAATATGCTGCGAAGCTGTCTGTCTTTTGTGTGGCTGCCAGCGAGGATTTTCATGAGCAAACCGGGGTTTTTTTCAAGCAGATACATTCCCAGTTTGTGCAGCTTCTGGCCGATTACGTTATGAACAGCGGGGTAGGCGCCGGACAGAATAAGGTGTGACACTTTGTCCGGGCGGGTGAAGCCGATATGCTGCGCGATTAAGCCTCCGGCAGAATACCCGAATAACACAGCTTTATCAATGTGCAAAGCGTCCATGAATTGCGCGATCTCGTTTGCGTAATAGGAAATAGACGCTGGCTGATCGATATGATCACTATCACCGTGGCCGCTTAAATCGGGAAAAATCACCCTGAAATGCTTGGATAGAAGGCGCTGATAATAAAAAACCTTGCGTCCCATGCCCGGCGGGTGGATAAAAATGATAGGGATTCCCTGTCCATATTCTTCATAAAAAAGATGTTTCCTGCTGTCTATGCTGATAAGCGGCATCGCTTTTCTCCTTTGGCCTTTTCATATGAATAGGGTAACCAAGATAAAACGTCTTATCCGGCCTTTTGGCGTCTGATACAGCGTGACATGCCAACCCTTTTCATGTAAAATAGAAGTAATGTAGCCAGTGAGTCTGGAGGTGTATGGGATGCACGCAGTTTTGATTACCTTATTGGTTATCGTCAGCATTGCACTTATTATTGTCGTTTTGCTTCAATCCAGTAAAAGCGCCGGATTATCTGGTGCGATTTCAGGCGGAGCGGAGCAGCTCTTCGGGAAACAAAAAGCAAGAGGTCTTGATTTAATTTTGCACCGCATTACGGTAGTGCTGGCAGTCTTGTTTTTCGTGTTAACGATTGCGCTTGCTTATATCCTATAGGGCAATGTTTGTATAAGGTCTGATGTGAAGTCAGGCCTTTTTCACGTTTCTGGATGATATTCAAAACGTTTTTTTCTGATTAAACTGTGGAAAACTAAAATGATCGTGCAGATAGAAAGGGAGACATGAGCATGAAAGTTGTGACACCAAAACCATTTACATTTAAAGGCGGAGACAAAGCGGTGCTTTTGCTGCACGGCTTTACAGGCAATACAGCGGATGTAAGGATGCTGGGACGATATTTGAATGAACGCGGCTATACGTGCCACGCGCCTCAATATGAAGGACATGGCGTCCCGCCTGAAGAACTTGTACATACGGGGCCCGAAGACTGGTGGAAAAACGTAATGGATGGCTATGAATACTTAAAATCTGAAGGCTATGAGAGCATTGCTGCCTGCGGACTGTCGCTTGGCGGGGTTTTTTCGCTGAAATTGGGTTACACTGTACCCATAAAGGGAATTGTCCCAATGTGCGCACCGATGCATATTAAGAGTGAAGAGGTCATGTATCAAGGCGTTCTTTCATACGCTCGCAATTACAAAAAGTTTGAGGGGAAAAGCCCGGAGCAAATTGAAGAGGAAATGAAAGAATTCGAAAAAACGCCGATGAATACCCTCAAGGCGCTGCAAGACTTAATTGCTGATGTGCGGAATAATGTCGATATGATTTATTCACCGACATTTGTGGTGCAGGCCCGTCATGACCACATGATTAATACCGAAAGCGCCAATATTATTTACAACGAAGTGGAAACTGATGATAAACAGCTGAAATGGTACGAGGAATCAGGGCATGTCATTACACTCGACAAAGAACGTGACCTCGTCCATCAGGATGTGTATGAATTTTTAGAGAAGCTCGATTGGTAATCAACAGGAGGTCGGATAATGGAAAAAGAAGCATTTATGGAAAAGCTTCTCTCGTTTATGAAGGAAGAGGCGTACAAACCTCTGACCGTTCAGGAACTTGAGGAGATGTTAAATATTACGGAAGCCGAGGAGTTTAAAGAGCTCGTCAAAGCGTTAGTCGCCTTGGAAGAAAAAGGCCTTATCGTACGGACGAGAAGCGACCGTTACGGCATTCCGGAGAAGATGAATTTAATAAAAGGAAAGATTTCAGCGCATGCGAAAGGATTCGCCTTTTTGCTGCCTGAGGATACGTCGTTAAGTGATGTGTTTATTCCGCCTAATGAGCTAAATACGGCAATGAACGGCGATATCGTCATGGTGCGTCTAAATTCACAGTCAAGCGGCTCCAGGCAGGAAGGAACCGTCATACGGATTTTAGAAAGAGCGATTCAGCGGGTTGTCGGCACGTATACAGAAACGAGAAACTTCGGCTTTGTCATTCCGGACGACAAAAAAATCACGAGTGACATCTTCATTCCGAAAAATGGGAAAAATGGAGCTGCGGAAGGGCATAAGGTTGTTGTCAAGCTGACGAGCTATCCTGAAGGCCGCATGAACGCAGAGGGTGAGGTTGAAACCATTCTCGGCCACAAAAACGACCCGGGCATTGATATTTTATCGGTCATTCATAAGCACGGCCTGCCGGGAGAATTTCCAGCTGACGCAATGGAACAGGCATCAAGTACGCCTGACACGATTGATGAAAAAGATCTGAAAGACCGCCGTGATCTCCGTGACCAGGTGATTGTCACCATTGATGGTGCGGATGCGAAGGATTTGGATGATGCAGTTACCGTGACGAAGCTTGATGATGGAAGCTACAAGCTTGGCGTTCACATAGCTGATGTCAGCCATTACGTAACCGAAAACTCGCCGATTGACAAAGAAGCGCTTGAAAGAGGGACAAGTGTGTATCTGGTTGACCGTGTCATCCCGATGATTCCGCACAGATTGTCAAACGGCATCTGCTCCTTAAATCCAAAGGTTGACCGCCTGACGCTTTCTTGTGAAATGACAATTAACAGTCAGGGACAGGTGACAGAGCACGAGATCTTCCAAAGTGTCATCAAAACAACGGAAAGAATGACATATTCAGATGTAAATAAAATTCTTGTTGACGATGATGAAGAGCTGAAACAAAAATACGAGCCTCTTGTTCCGATGTTCAAAGACATGGAGCGCCTGGCTCAAATTCTGCGCGATAAGCGGATGGACCGCGGCGCCGTTGACTTTGATTTCAAAGAAGCAAAGGTGCTTGTTGATGACGAAGGAGCGGTTAAAGACGTTGTGATCAGAGAACGCTCTGTTGCCGAGAAGCTGATTGAAGAATTTATGCTTGTGGCAAACGAAACAGTGGCAGAGCATTTCCATTGGATGAACGTCCCGTTTATATACCGGATTCACGAAGAGCCGAATGCTGAAAAGCTGCAAAAGTTTTTAGAGTTTGTGACGACATTTGGCTATGTGGTGAAAGGAACGGCGGGAAATATTCATCCGCGCGCGCTGCAAAGCATTCTGGACGCTGTGCGTGACAGACCAGAGGAAACGGTTATATCTACTGTTATGCTCCGTTCGATGAAACAGGCGAAATACGACCCGCAAAGCTTGGGGCACTTCGGTCTGTCAACGGAATTCTATACGCATTTCACATCGCCGATCCGCCGTTATCCGGACTTAATCGTTCACCGCCTGATCCGAACGTATTTGATCAACGGCAAAGTCGATGAAGCGACTCAGGAAAAGTGGGCTGAACGCCTGCCGGATATCGCCGAACATACATCATCAATGGAGCGCCGTGCAGTTGACGCCGAGCGTGAGACGGATGATCTGAAAAAAGCGGAATACATGCTTGATAAAATCGGTGAAGAGTTTGACGGCATGATCAGCTCTGTGACAAACTTCGGAATGTTCGTCGAGTTGCCGAATACAATTGAAGGACTCGTCCATGTCAGCTTTATGACAGATGACTACTACCGCTTTGACGAACAGCATTTCGCAATGATTGGCGAGCGGACAGGCAACGTCTTCCGCATCGGGGATGAAATCACAGTCAAGGTTGTCGATGTCAATAAAGATGAGCGCAATATCGACTTTGAAATTGTCGGCATGAAGGGCACTCCGCGGCGTCCGAGAGAATTGGACAGCAGCCGGAGCAGAAAACGCGGAAAGCCTGCCAGAAAACGTGTTCAAAGCACCAATACACCTGTTTCTCCAGCTCCGTCTGAGGAAAAAGGGGAGTGGTTCACTAAGCCGAAGAAGAAAAAGAAAAAACGCGGCTTCCAGAATGCGCCGAAACAGAAACGGAAAAAGAAGAAATAGCAGCTCAACCAGCAAATAGGGCCGCAGCGCTCTATTTGCTTTCTTTCGGAAACAGCTTTTCATTGTAGCGGTACGTGACATTTGGTAAAATAGAGCGTATCGCAAAAGGTGGACAGTTTTTCCTTAGAGAGAGGAGGTTCTGGCATGCCAAAAGGGTCAGGAAAAGTATTATCTCAAAATAAGAAAGCCAACCACGATTATTTTATAGAAGAAACCTATGAAACAGGCATCGTTCTGCAAGGAACCGAAATCAAATCGATTCGCGCCGGCCGCGTAAACCTTAAGGATTCCTTCGCCAAAATCGAACGGGGAGAAGTGTTTCTCCACAATATGCACGTCAGCCCATATGAGCAGGGAAACCGCTATAACCACGATCCGCTCCGGACAAGAAAGCTGTTAATGCACCGCAAGGAGATTAATAAGCTGATCGGGTTAACAAAGGAAAAAGGCTATTCTCTCGTTCCGCTGAAGCTGTATTTAAAAAACGGCTTTGCCAAAGTGCTTCTCGGCCTTGGAAAAGGGAAGAAGAACTATGACAAACGGGAAGATCTGAAGCGCAAGGACGCGAAGCGGGAAATCGAAAGAGCATTTAGAGACAGTCAAAAAGGCTTCTAAAGGCATAGTGCTTGATTCGAAATTCAGGCCTGTGCTATACTGTGTTCACGATTAGATCACGACGCCATTCATTTGAAGGATTTGACAATTGAAAAGAGCCGTGATCATGTTATAATAAGACTATAGCCAGTTTGAGTGAGAGCTTGATATTTTCTCCCGTATTTCCCTTATACCAAGGGGACGTTACGGATTCGACAGGGATGGATCGAGCTTGAGCTGCGAGCCGAGAGGCGATCTCGTAAACACGCACTTAAATATAACTGGCAAAACTAACAGTTTTAACCAAAACGTAGCATTAGCTGCCTAATAAGCGCAGCGAGCTCTTCCTGACATTGCCTATGTGTCTGTGAAGAGCACATCCAAGTAGGCTACGCTTGCGTTCCCGTCTGAGAACGTAAGAAGAGATGAACAGACTAGCTCTCGGAAGGCCCGCCCGCAGGCAAGAAGATGAGTGAAACCATAAATATGCAGGCTACGCTCGTAGACGCTTAAGTAATCGATGTTTCTGGACGTGGGTTCGACTCCCACCGTCTCCATACATACTGACAATAAAGCAGAACCTCTTAAGAGGTTCTGCTTTATTTTTTCTCCAAACCACAGGCACCAAAAAGTGCGTACTTCCATTTCAATCCCAGCTGTTTCATACTGATTGCAGAGCAGATGTTTCACCAATCAGATTTCTGTCAATAAATAAGAGGAATCAAAAACGGAGGGATGAATAATGAAGCTGAATTTACAAGGAAAAACCGCACTGGTGACCGGTTCGACATCTGGGATCGGAAAAGCTATTGCCTCTTCGTTAGCTGAAGAAGGTGCGGCAGTGATCATTAACGGACGCCGGGAAGAGAAAGTGAATCAGACGATAGATGAACTGAAAACACAACATGCTGAAGCGCTTCTTTATCCGGCCGCATTTGATTTGGGAACTGAAGAAGGCTGCAATGAGCTGTTTCAGGCATATCCAGAGGTTGATATTTTGGTCAACAATTTAGGGATTTTTGAACCGGCGGAGTACTTTGATATTCCCGACGATGAATGGTTTCGTTTTTTTGAAGTGAATATTATGAGCGGTGTAAGGCTGACACGCAGGTATTTGCATAACATGATAGAGAAAAAAGAAGGGCGTGTGATTTTCATTGCCAGTGAAGCGGCGATTATGCCGTCACAGGAAATGGCCCATTACAGTGCGACAAAAACGATGCAGCTGTCCATTTCCCGCAGTTTGGCGGAGCTGGCAACCGGCACGAATGTCACAGTCAACACCGTCATGCCGGGCTCTACCTTAACAGAGGGTGTGGAAACCATGCTGAACTCGCTGTATCCTGGTGAAAACCTGACTGTTCAAGAAGCTGAGGCACGTTTTATGAAAGAAAACCGGCCGACATCTATTATTCAAAGACTGATCCGTCCGGAAGAAATCGCCCACTTCGTTACATTTTTAAGCAGCCCGCTTTCCTCTGCGATCAATGGCGCGGCACTTCGGGCGGACGGCGGTTTGGTCCGCAGTGTCTTTTAAACCTCTCCCAACAGGAGAGGTTTTTTATATATTGTTGATTTCCATAAATTTCTGCCGTATAATATTGGTACCGAAATAGTTTTCTTGGTACCGAAAGCGGGGGATTAATATGGATAAAAGAATTCTGGCGGAAACTTTCCGGCTGATCAAGCAAAAAGGATTTTCATTTACGATGAATGATTTGGCTGCAGCGCTGGGAACGAGCAAACGGACGCTCTATGCATATTATTCATCTAAAGATCAGCTTGTTGAGGCGGTTGTCGAACAATTTTTAGCCGAAATGAAGCAAATGGAAAGAGACATCTATGAAAATGAAAGTTTAAATGTGCTTGAAAAGGTGAAAAAAATGCTGATCAGCCTTCCGCAGGGGATGGAACTGCTGAACATGGGATTATTAAATGAACTAAAGAAATACCATTACGATGCGTGGCTTACATTAGACGCGTTTATTAAGGAAGAATGGGCGATTGTCCTAGCATTATTAAACGAGTGCAAACAGCAAAAGAGAATCAGAAACATCAATCCGGACCTGTTTGTTCACATGTATATAGGGAGCATCAATCAAGTGTATGAGCCTGAATATCCGCTGAAACATCAGTTCACGACAGGAGAGGTGCTTGAATCAATTGTAGATGTTTTGTTTAACGGTATAACAGCTGATGAGGAGGCTGATGCGACATGAATTGGGTGTTTCTATGCTCGGCGATTTTGTTTGAGGTTGCGGGAACGGTCAGCATGAAGCTATCGTCCGGTTTTACAAAGCTTATTCCCAGTTTGCTGTTGATTTTCTTTTATGGAGGGAGTCTTTTCTTTCTGACGCTTACGCTTAAATCCATTGATGTATCAGTTGCTTATGCTGTATGGTCAGGGATGGGAATTGTCCTGATTACAGTCGTTGGTTTTTTGTTTTTTCAAGAACATTTTAGTGTCATGAAAGTCATTTCAATTGGATTGATTATTGCCGGTGTTGTGTCTTTAAACCTGATCGAGCATGCTGCGGTGTCTGAGCCGGTACATAAAAGCGGGCAGTACAAATGAGATATATGAAGCTGTTTTTTCTCGTGACTGATATCGGTTTTATCTTGTACTGGCTGTCAGCCGGGTTTTCGCTCATACCGGAAAGCTGGGCTTTTAAACATCATGACCATCCGTTTATGATCGCTTGGAACTGGTCTTTTTTTCCGCTGGATATCCTGATTTCTGTCACAGGGTTGTACAGCTTGTACCTACAGCGGGTGAATCGTGCTGACTGGAAGCTGATGGCGCTGATTTCTCTTGTGCTGACCTGTTGTTCAGGTCTGCAGGCGCTATCATTCTGGACATTCAGCAGTGACTTTGATCTTGTGTGGTGGCTGTTTAATGGGTATCTATTGATTTATCCTTTATTTTTTATTCACCTGCTCTTAAAGGAAGGCAGAAGGACAAAACAGTCCTGACAGGTGCCGCTTTTATGATAATAAACTGATGTAATAAAGCAGAGACGGTATAAGTCTCTGTTTTTTTATCGGGCGCACCAATTGAGAAGCTAACCGCGTTTTTGGGCATACTAAAGCGAAGAAACGGGAAAAGTTCTACACATTCATTGAAAAGGATTTTGTCAAATGAACAAAACTGCTGCGAACAATCAAAGAATCATGCCTATCGTGAAGGATGCCTTTCGCATTCATGCAAATCCATTTCCTTGGAAAAAGGCTATCGGATCAGGTTTCGCTTCAGGGTTTCCTGTGCTGGTCGGAGCATTGGCAGGTCACACGGATTACGGATTAACTGCAAGTATCGGAGGCTTTGTTTATTTATATGCGGGCGGTGAATCATACAAAAAGCGCGCCTTGAAGCTGCTCTTGGTTTCCATTGGGATCGCCCTCTCATTTGGCTTAGGGACGCTTTTGTCCGGGATGCTTTGGATGATGGCGGCTGTTTTGGGGCTGATCGGTGCAGCGGCGATGTTTATTTTTAGCGCGCTCGGCATTCAAGGCCCTGCGCCGATGTTTTTTGTCCTTGCCTTTTTAGTCAGTTCCGGGCTGCCGGCCGATCCTTCACAAGCGCTGTTCAGAGCGGGACTGACGTTTCTCGGCGGCATCTTCGCCATGGGTATCGCTTTAATCGGCTGGTTATCGAACAAACATGGACCGGAGGGAGCGGTGCTGCAAAAAACATATCATCAGCTGGCTGCATGTCTTTCAGCCGTCGGAACGCCAGGTTTTCATAACGCACAGCATCAGACCGTGCTCATGCTTAGAACAGCCCGCCAAACGGTTCTTGGGAAAGGGAACAGACGGAAAAAATCGCGGCATGATGAACGATTTTTCCGCCTCCTTGAAAAAGCTGACGACATATTCATTGCCATTATTCATTTTTCAGCTGAAACGCCGGACAGAGAGACCGCGCAGATTGAAAAGGCACTTCGCCAAACCGGAGATATGCTTGCGCATGCACGGGTTTCCGGTACGTTTCAGATTAATGAGAACGAATCTGAGCCTAGGCGGAAGCTGTTTGAAGAAATCAATGAGGTTTTGTATATCGCTTCAGGACGTTTTGATAAGCAGCTTGACGGGGAACCAAGCCGCCTGCCATCCTCTTTTTACTTTTTGAGAAATGCCTTTGACTGGAAGTCTCCAGTTTTGATTAGAGCGTTAAAGTACGGAATTGTTCTGTTTGCCGCCGATATGTTTGCCCTCGCATTCGGCTTTGCACGCTCCTATTGGATTCCGCTTTCGGCAGCAGCGGTCATGCTTGGCACTACTGTTGTTTTTACGCTTCACAGGGCTATTCAGCGTTCGGCCGGAACGGTGATCGGTGTTATACTGGCAGGCGCAATCCTGTTTTTTAAGCCGGGCGGTGTTTATATTGCGTTTTGTATTGCAGCGCTGCAATGTCTTCTTGAGATGCTGATCGTCCGCAATTATGCGCTGGCTGTTCCCTTTTTAACCGCAAATGCGCTTGTTATCACAGAAAGTATGCATGGCGGGGCGGGCGCCGGTTATTTTACGATAGCGAGGCTGACTGATGTAGCTGTCGGCAGCGTGATCGGGCTGTTGGGAACAATGCTTTTGTGGCGGCGGTTTTCAACCAAGCGGCTGCCAGAACTTGTGCGGAATGTCATCCGGCTGGAAGGGCAGTTTATGGAGAAACTGTTAACCGGGCAAATTGCCGACGAACACAAGTTAAGGGTGAGTCTTGTCAGGCTTCGGGATGCGTATGACAAGGCGCTTGGCGAGTTTCCTCACGCGAATGCGGAGGCGCTCTGGCCTGCCATTTCCGGTGCTCAGCACTTAGGGTACTATTTGCTCTCGGCGCAAGCTCACCGCCGTCCGCCTGCTCCGTTTTCTGATGAAGAGATCAACCAGCTGCGGGCGTTTTTTGAACGGGCTGAGCAATCCTTTATCATGAAAAGGATGCCTGCGGATATTCAAGTGCCGCATGTCCCTCATTATCCTCGAATCAGTAAAGAATTGTCTGCGCTGTATTCCGGCTTGAGAACAGCTTTTGAAAAGTAAGCTGTTTGGGAAAGTTAAATAATCTTTAATTCGAGATGTTTTACTTGAAAGTAAATTTCTTTGTCTCTATAATAAAGTCTAAGAGAGACAGAATAATCATTATGCATCTGTATGATAATAATTGATGTGTGATTTTTAAAAACGAAAGGGCTGGTAAAAATGGCAAAAGTATTATATATCACTGCTCATCCGCATGACGAAGCAACTTCGTACAGTATGGCAACAGGTAAAGCATTTATCGAATCTTACAAAGAAGCGAATCCAAATGATGAAGTTGTACATATCGATTTGTACAAAGAAAACATCCCGCATATTGACGCAGATGTATTCAGCGGATGGGGAAAGCTTCAGTCAGGTACAGGCTTTGAAGAGCTTTCTGAAAGCGAAAAAGCGAAAGTAGGCCGTTTGGGAGAGCTTAGCGATCAATTTGCATCAGCTGATAAGTATGTATTTGTTACTCCTTTATGGAACTTCTCATTCCCGCCAGTGATGAAAGCGTATCTCGATTCTGTTGCTGTTGCAGGAAAATCATTCAAATACACAGAACAAGGTCCTGTCGGCTTGTTAACTGATAAAAAAGCAATTCATATCCAAGCGCGCGGCGGCTACTATTCAGAAGGCCCTGCGGCTGAGATGGAAATGGGGCACCGCTACATCGGCATCATGATGAACTTCTTCGGCGTACCATCATTCGATGGCATTTTCGTAGAGGGACATAATGCGGAGCCTGATAAAGCACAGCAAATCAAAGAAGACGCGATTGCGCGTGCGAAAGAAGCAGGAAAAACATTCTAATGAAAAAGCCTCCCCTTATTTGGGGAGGCTTTTGTTTTAGTGCTCCAGCATAATGGTTCGTTTCTCTTTACTGCTTTCCATCGCGGCTTCAATGATGCGGATGACATTAATACCTTCCTCAGCAGTGACTGGCAGCGCAGCACCTTCTCGTATGCTTTCCGCTATTTTACGGTAATAAGTAAGGTAGGAGCCATTTACTGATGGGATCGTTTCTGTTTTTTTGTCGGAGCCACGAATGGTTGTAAGCTGTCCGTAAAACTCCGGATCATCTGCACCCCAGCTGTCATCCTCTGGTTTTCTTCCCGCTCTGAGTGCGTCTTCCTGTCCGTCAATTCCGTATTTGATAAAGCTGGAATCTTTTCCATGGATTTGATAACGAGGTCCGTTTGCCGGAACGATTGATCCTCCGTATAGAATGGCTTGAAGCTTGCCATAATCCAGGGTTAAATGAAAATAGTCAACCGTTTCGGCATTTTCCCGCTGGGCCATCACGTTTGCAGTCACGGCTTTAGGCATCCCAAACAAATGCAGGGTTTGGTCTATGATGTGGGAGCCGAGATCATACAGCGTACCAGTGGCAATGCCTTCTTTTTCCCGCCACCGCGCTTGAACTTCAGGTCTGTAGCGGTCATAGGAAACTTGATATGTATTGATATCTTCAAGGGATCCTTCAGAGATCAGTTTTTTAATCGTTAAAAAATCGTTATCCCAGCGTCGGTTATGATATACGCTTAATAATACGCCTTTTTCATCGGCAGCCCTTTTTAATGTTTCCCCCTCTTCGGCCGTTGCTGTCATTGGTTTTTCCATCACAACATGTTTTCCGGCCTGTATGCATGCCATAGCATGCTCGTAATGAAGGCCGCTCGGGGTGGTGACAATGACAAGCTCAATGGCAGGGTCATTTGTGATTTCCTCAAGCTCATGTACAACCTCAGCATCTGGAAAATCCCGTTTCACTTCTTCTGTCCGAGATGTCATGATTTTGCTGATTTGATATTCATCCAGAACATCCAGCAGCGGCCCGTGAAAAACAGAACCGGACAATCCGTATCCTAATATTCCAACCTTGATCGTATCCACTTTCCTTCTCCCCTTTAAAAGCGTTATCAACAGAAGTATATACCCTCCTGGTCAAATGGTAAAACCTAACTGATTCATTTTTTGCGTCGGCATGCTTAGACAACCGTTTGGACAATCAGTATAATGGGAATTAATATCATTAAACAGAGGTGTACGCATGGAAAAGCATAACGAACATAAAACATTAAACCATAAAAGCTCGAAAGAAAAAGATCAGATTACAAACCGGCTTAAGCGGATTGAGGGTCAAGTCCGAGGCATTCAAAACATGGTGGAAAACGACAGATATTGTGTAGATATTCTTGTGCAAATTTCAGCTGTTCAGGCGGCAATGAAAAATGTGGCGCTTCATTTGCTTGAGGATCATGCCCATCATTGTGTAGCAGATGCCATCAAAAGCGGAGACGGGGAACAGGCCATTTCTGAGCTTTTGGACGTATTTAAAAAGTTCACAAAATCATAAAGCGTTTTTTTATTGTAATACCCTACGGGGGTATGGTAGGATGAAAATAGAAAGAATAAACAGGAGGAATTGATTATGGAACAAAAAACATTGCAAGTTGAAGGAATGTCTTGTCAGCACTGCGTCAAAGCAGTAGAAACAAGCGTAGGAGAACTGGACGGCGTCAGTGCCGTTCATGTCAATCTGGAAGCGGGTAAAGTCGATGTTTCGTTTGATGCTGACAAAGTATCAGTCAAAGATATTGCGGATGCGATAGAAGATCAGGGCTATGATGTAGCCAAGTGATTCAAGGTATCGCGCCTTTAGGGAGGCGCGATATTTCTTTCATTTTTATATACCCCCCAGGTGTATATAAAGGAGTGAGTATGTTGAGTGAACAAAAGGAAATCGCGATGCAGGTCTCTGGTATGACCTGTGCGGCATGTGCTGCCAGAATTGAAAAAGGCCTGAAGCGGATGCCCGGTGTCACGGATGCAAATGTTAATCTGGCAACGGAAACATCAAATGTAATCTACGATCCTGCTGAAACAGGGACTGCAGCGATTCAGGAAAAAATAGAGAAGCTGGGCTATCACGTCGTTACAGAAAAAGCTGAATTCGATATTGAGGGCATGACCTGTGCGGCTTGCGCCAATCGGATTGAAAAACGGCTTAACAAAATAGAAGGCGTCGCAAATGCACCAGTAAACTTCGCTTTAGAAACGGTTACGGTCGAGTACAATCCGAAAGAAGCGTCTGTCGGCGATTTGAAAGAAGCGGTAGATAAGCTTGGATATAAGCTAAAGTTGAAGGGTGAACAGGACAGTGAGGCTGCTGCTGCTAAAAAGAAAGAAGAACGGAAGCAAACGGCGAGACTGATTTTTTCAGCTGTCCTGTCATTTCCATTGCTTTGGGCGATGGTGAGCCATTTTACATTTACATCATTCATTTGGGTACCGGATATATTTCTCAATCCGTGGATGCAATTTGCGCTGGCGACACCAGTCCAGTTTCTGATCGGCTGGCCGTTTTATGTGGGTGCGTATAAGGCGCTTAGAAATAAAAGCGCCAATATGGATGTATTGGTCGCCCTCGGTACGACGGCTGCTTACGCTTATAGTCTTTATCTTACTTTTCAAAGCCTTGGCTCTCACGGGCATACAGACGGCCTTTACTATGAAACAAGCGCGATTTTGCTGACGCTGATTTTATTAGGCAAGTTGTTTGAAACAAAAGCAAAAGGCCGTTCCTCGGATGCGATTAAAAAGCTGATGAAGCTTCAAGCGAAGACAGCGACTGTTGTAAGAGACGGACAGGAGCAAATTATCCCGATCGACGAAGTGCTTGTTAATGACATTGTTTACGTCAAACCTGGCGAACGAATTCCTGTAGACGGAGAAGTGGTTGAAGGCCGCTCAGCGGTTGACGAATCGATGATTACAGGAGAAAGTCTTCCTGTTGACAAAAATCCTGGTGACAGCGTGACAGGTTCAACCGTTAACGCAAACGGTTTCCTGAAAATTAAAGCTGTCAACGTCGGAAAGGATACTGCGCTTTCTCATATCATCAAAATTGTTGAGGAAGCACAAGGGTCAAAAGCGCCGATCCAGCGTCTCGCTGACCAGATTTCAGGCATTTTTGTGCCCATTGTATTGGGGGTTGCCGTTCTCACTTTTCTCATTTGGTATCTTTGGACGGCTCCTGGCGATTTTGCTGAAGCGATCAGCAAGTTCATTGCGGTTCTTGTCATTGCCTGTCCTTGCGCCCTCGGTCTTGCTACTCCGACGAGCATAATGGCTGGATCTGGACGCGCTGCTGAATTCGGGATTTTATTTAAAGGCGGCGAGCATTTAGAAAAAACACATCGTCTCGATACAATTGTTCTTGATAAAACCGGAACCGTGACAAACGGGAAGCCGCGTCTGACGGATGCCATTCCATTCGGCCGTTTTGAAGAAAAAGATTTGCTTCAATTTGCAGCGGCAGCCGAAACGGGATCAGAGCATCCGCTTGGCGAAGCGATTATTGCTGGCGTGAAAGATAAAGGGCTTGAGATACCGAAGCTAACCCGTTTTGAAGCAAAAGTCGGCGCAGGCATTTTGGCTGAAGCCGGAGGAAAAAGCATTCTCGTCGGCACAAGAAAATTAATGGAGAGCGAACAGGTTGAGCATGGGGCTCTTCTCGCCAAAATGGAAGAGCTAGAGGCAGAAGGAAAAACAGTTATGCTTGTATCCATTGATGGAGAAGCAGCTGGGCTAGTAGCGGTTGCAGATACGATTAAGGACACGTCACGGAAGGCTGTTGCCCGTCTGAAAGAGTTGGGCCTTGATGTCATCATGATGACAGGAGACAATCGCAGAACCGCAGAAGCCATCGCGAAGGAAGCGGGAATTACGAATATCATTGCGGAAGTCCTTCCAGAACAAAAGGCAGCAGAAATTGCCCGCCTGCAAAAAGAAGGCCGCCAGACAGCAATGGTAGGCGACGGAATTAACGATGCGCCGGCGCTTGCCACAGCTGACATCGGCATGGCGATTGGAACTGGAACGGACATTGCCATGGAAACAGCAGACATTACACTGATTCGCGGCGATCTGAACAGCATTGCCGACGCAATCCGCATGAGCAGATTGACAATGAAAAACATTAAACAAAATTTATTCTGGGCGCTTGGCTATAACAGCCTCGGCATCCCAATCGCAGCACTTGGATTTTTAGCACCGTGGATAGCAGGAGCAGCAATGGCATTCAGCTCCGTTTCCGTTGTTCTGAATGCTCTTCGTCTGCAAAAAGTAAAATGAAAAACCGGCTATATGCCGGTTTTTGTTTTTCATTGACACTTTCTTGGAAAACAACATATAATAGGTGTAACTATTATATGAGTATATGCTCATATATATTATAAAGAATGCAATACTCATTGATACGCTTTGAAGTGGGAACCCTAAATCGGAAGGTAAGGTGAGACTAGTGAAACAGGAATACGTTCTGGACGGTTTGGATTGCAGCAATTGTGCCCAAAAAATCGAAAATGGAGTCAAAGGCATAAAAGGCATTGACGGATGCGCGGTAAATTTTGCGGCAAGCACCTTAACTGTCTCAGCCGATGGGAAAGAAGAGCAATGGGTCACGAATAAAGTAGAGAAAAAAGTGAAATCAATTGATCCGCATGTAACGGTTCGCCTAAAGCATAAAAAGAAATCAGCTGATGATGGCTATCGTAATAGAATGGTCAATATGCTGATCAGAATGGCGGCGGCTGTCATTCTCGGCGCAGCGGCATATTTGGTTCATTCGGGAACCATTGAATTTTTCCTTTTCCTCGGTGCTTATTTGATTATCGGCGGTGACATTGTCATCCGCGCAGTCAAAAACATCATTCGCGGTCAGGTGTTTGATGAGCATTTCTTAATGGCTCTTGCCACAATCGGCGCTTTTCTGATTCAGCAATACCCTGAGGGGGTCGCCGTTATGCTGTTTTATCAAATCGGTGAGCTTTTTCAAGGAGCCGCGGTCAGCCGTTCCAGAAAATCAATTAGTGCGTTAATGGACATACGGCCTGATTACGCCAATCTCAAAACAAAGAACGGCATCGAACAGGTTTCCCCGGAGGACGTTCAGACAGGAGACATCATTGTGGTTAATCCGGGAGAAAGCATACCCTTGGACGGTAAGGTCGTGCAAGGGTCAGCGATGGTTGATACATCTGCTTTAACAGGTGAGTCCGTTCCGAGAAAAGCTGCGGAAGGACAAGATGTAATGTCAGGCTTTATCAATCAAAACGGCGTTCTGCATATTGAAGTCACAAAGGGCTATCAGGAATCAGCAGTATCAAAAATATTAGACTTGGTTCAGAATGCGAGCAGCCGTAAAGCCCGGACAGAAAACTTTATCACGAAGTTTGCCAAGTATTATACACCTGCTGTTGTGATCATTGCGGTATTGCTGGCCTTTGTTCCGCCGCTTGTTCTTTCTGGCGCCGCGCTTTCCGATTGGGTGTACCGCGCGCTTATCTTTTTAGTGATTTCTTGTCCTTGTGCGCTTGTTGTCTCTATTCCGCTCGGTTTCTTCGGCGGAATCGGAGCGGCCTCAAAGGCCGGAGTGCTTGTAAAGGGAAGCAATTATTTAGAAGCCTTGAATCAAGTCAAATACGCGGTGTTTGATAAAACGGGAACACTAACAAAAGGCAGCTTTGAAGTGACAGAAATCAAACCTGCGGAAGGTTTTACAAAGGATAGATTACTTGAAGCGGCGGCATACGCTGAGCTTCATTCACAGCATCCGATTGCTGAATCTGTGCGTAAAGCTTACGGGAAAATGCTTTCCTCCGATGAGATTGAGTCATACGAAGAAATCTCCGGTCACGGCATTTTTGCAAAGGTAAATGGAACTGAGATCCTTGCTGGGAATAAAAAGCTCATGGAAAGAGAACAAATTGAGGATGTCCCGGATGAAAATGCTGGAACAATCGTACACGTTGCTGTTGATCAACGCTATGCCGGAGCAATCATCATAGCGGATGAGATAAAGGAAGACGCAGCACAAGCGGTTGCTGATCTGAAGTCGCTTGGGATCAAACAGACAGCTATGCTGACGGGTGATTCGAAACAAACGGGAGAAGCCGTCGGAAAACAGCTTGGGATTGGTGAGGTATATGCAGAGCTGCTGCCGCAAGATAAAGTCGCGCAGGTCGAAGCATTGGAAGCTAAGCTTTCACCTAATGAAAAACTCATTTTTGTCGGTGACGGCATCAATGATACGCCGGTGCTTGCCCGCGCAGATATAGGGATCGCGATGGGAGGCCTTGGCTCAGACGCCGCAGTAGAAGCCGCAGACATCGTGCTGATGACAGATCAGCCGTCAAAAATAGCGGAAGCGATTCGGATTGCGAAACGGACACGGCGAATCGTGTGGCAAAACATCGGCTTTGCTTTAGGTGTGAAAGCGATCTTTCTCATTCTTGGTGCATTTGGAATTGCGACCATGTGGGAAGCGGTTTTCTCAGATGTCGGCGTTACACTGCTTGCTGTGGCGAACGCCATGCGCGTCATGCGTCTCAAAAACAAATAAATTGTCGGAGAGAATTCATTTTTTCGGGGTTTTCTTATCAGCGCTTGTCTTGTTAAAATAAAGAAGTGGGTCAATTGCGATCCGCTTCTTTTTTAATTTTAAAACGATGAGGTGTCGGAGTGAAAAAGAAACAGCAGTCTTCTGCGAAATTCGCGGTCATCCTTACGGTTGTGGTTGTTGTATTGCTAGCAGCCATTGTCATCATTAATAACAAAACGGAACAAGGCAATGATGCGGTTTCCGGACAGCCGTCTATCAAAGGGCAGCCTGTGCTTGGCAAGGACGATGCACCGGTAACTGTAGTAGAATTCGGAGATTACAAATGTCCGTCTTGCAAGGTGTTTAACAGTGACATCTTTCCAAAAATACAAAAAGACTTTATTGATAAGGGCGATGTGAAATTTTCTTTCGTGAACGTCATGTTCCATGGAAAAGGTTCAAGGTTAGCGGCTCTTGCATCTGAAGAAGTATGGAAGGAAGACCCTGACTCTTTCTGGGATTTCCATGAAAAGCTGTTCGAAAAACAGCCGGATACGGAACAGGAATGGGTAACCCCAGGCCTCCTTGGTGATCTTGCAAAAAGCACCACAAAGATAAAACCTGAGACGCTCAAGGAAAATCTTGATAAGGAAACATTCGCTTTTCAAGTGGAAAAGGATTCTGACCTTAATCAAAAAATGAACATACAGGCAACACCGACGATTTACGTCAATGATAAAGTGATCAAAAATTTTGCGAATTATGATGAAATCAAAGAGACAATAGAAAAAGAGCTGAAAGGGAAGTAACGATATGAAAAATAGAATCGTATTTTTATATGCTTCCTGGGTTGTGGCTCTTATCGCTATGCTGGGCAGCCTGTATTTCAGTGAAATCAGAAAGTTTATTCCATGTGAACTGTGCTGGTACCAGCGTATCCTCATGTATCCACTCGTCCTGATTTTAGGCATCGCCACCTTTCAAGGGGACACACGAGTGAAAAAATATGTGCTCCCGATGGCGATGATAGGGGCATTCATTTCGACTATGCATTACTTAGAGCAAAAAGTGCCCGGTTTTAGCGGCATTAAGCCATGTGTCAGCGGCGTGCCGTGCTCGGGCCAATATATTAACTGGTTTGGTTTTATTACGATTCCATTCCTGGCCCTGATTGCTTTTATCCTGATTATCATTTTTATGTGCCTGCTGAAAGGCGAAAAATCTGAATAACAAAAAAAGCGCCCGCGTATGCCGGACGCTTTTTTAATTTCGCAAACTCATGTCCATCAGCAATAGCCGTATTCCCTCTAAATTTATCTTTTTTTCTCATAAAAATGTTATTGATTTTACGCTGGAGCGATTATAAAATCTAGAGGTCGTCAGAAAATTTAACAAACATAAAAGGGAGTCATCAGAATGGCTTGGGAGCTGCTCAGTGTGATTGGCATCATTGCGTTTGCAGTCAGCGGCGCAATTGTTGCGATGGAAGAGGAATATGATATTTTAGGAGTTTATATATTAGGGATTGTCACCGCTTTTGGAGGAGGAGCGATCCGCAATTTGCTGATCGGTGTTCCGGTGTCAGCGCTATGGGAGCAGGGAGCGTTCTTTCAAATCGCGCTTTTATCTATTACAATTGTGTTTCTGTTTCCGAAGCTGCTGCTGAAGCATTGGAATAAGTGGGGCAATTTATCAGATGCGATCGGCCTCGCTGCCTTTGCTATCCAAGGCGCACTGTATGCTGTCAAAATGGGCCATCCGCTTAGTGCCGTGATCGTGGCTGCGGTGCTGACGGGAAGCGGGGGCGGAATCATCCGCGACCTTCTTGCCGGGCGCAAACCGCTTGTGCTGAAGGCAGAAATTTATGCAGTCTGGGCGGCTCTCGGCGGTTTAATCGTCGGATTGGGCTGGCTGGGAAACTCGTTCGGCTTGTACGTTCTGTTTTTCGTGCTCGTTGTTTGCCGGGTTTGTTCCTATATGTTTAATTGGAAGCTGCCAAACCGTTCTTTTCGCTTAGATAGTCAGTAAAATAAAAGAAACCTCTCCGTCATGGAGAGGTTTCTTTTATGGTAGCCTGCCGGGATCAAATAAAAAGTCCTTTTCGAATGCTGACCGCGCAGAGCAAAGCTATTGAAAATTAATAGGTAGCCCAAAAGGTATAGCTGATGGTTTTTTTAGTTCCTGTGTTAGTGAATTTGAATCTGTATTTTGTTTTGTAGCTTTTAGAAGCTTGTTTGTAACTTAAATTTGTAGAGCCTTTTTTCGTTGCATAAAAAGTTTTAACATTTTTCCAGCCTTTATTTGTCTTTTGTTGCAGAGTTGCTGTAATTTTCCCGCTGCCTGATCCGTTTGCTGTCATGTTGGCCCAAGTTCCTCGTCCTGGATAATAAATCTGAAATGTTGGCGAGTAAGTATAGTTTTTAAATGAGCCCGAATGGTAATGAGTACTCCATATTTGACCTTTTTTAACCCAATCTTTAGCTTCCGCTTTGTTGTTTACTAGGTCAATTGCCGTAAAACTTGTTACGGCTACGACGAATGCCAGCAACATCATAGATAGCTTTTTCTTCACTGAGTATTTCCTCCTAACTAATTCTGGTTCTTTCTTCATGTTCTTATCATAAACCGAGAGAAATAATGTAACATCGTCCTATTCTCCCAAATGAAAAACTTCAATTTGTTGAAATATGTCGAAATTGGATGAAAAATGACTATTTTACTGCGACTATAGATACGATAGCGAGGATGTAGTTGCTTTATGGAAGATGACAATAACAGCCAGTTTAGTCATTCTTCACGTTAGATGAACAGACAAACACGGTAAAGCTCTGCGGTGTTTTTAAAATGAAAAAGAAATATTATATCGAAGATTGAATGGAATAAGGAATCGATACTGATGAAAGAGAAGATTTGCAACCTAAGAAAAGCACCTCCAACAGTGATCAATGTGAAATCATAAGAGAAAAAACCGATTTCGAGTTGAAATCGGTTTTTTCTGCATATAAATAACCCAAACCTTGATTGGTATTGGGTGAATGTGCTAAGATAAATTGTATTTGCTAGTTTCATCATACATTCGATATATGTATCCAATTATATTTTACAGTATTTCATCTATGTTTGTCAACTATTTTCTGGAGGTGCCGTTCATGAATCAGCAGGATAAGGAATGGAAGGAAGAGCAGTCGAGAATAGATGAGGTGCTGCAGGAGCTCGAAAAAAAAGAGCGGTTTCTGGAAACGTCTGCGGGCGGGTTGAAGCATGATATCATCGGATTAAGAAAAAGCTTTTGGGAGGATGTTAAGGTTAATTTTGATGATGCCCATGAAGCGATTGAAACGATGGCAAGCATTAAGCAGCAGGCAGAGCTGCTGTCTGATCGGGAACACAATCATCGGCGCATGGATCAGCAGCTCAAACGAATTCATCAATTAAAAAAATCGCCTTATTTCGGCCGGATTGATTTTATTGAAAACGGCGAGGAGAAGGCAGAGCGAATTTATATCGGTTTAGCTTCCTGTTTGGATGAGAAGGAGGAACACTTTCTGATTTATGACTGGAGGGCGCCGATATCAAGTTTGTACTACAATTATTCCCCAGGAAAAGCGGAGTACGAGGTGCCCGGTGAAACGATAGAAGGGGAAATGGTGCTGAAACGCCAGTTTATGATCAAAAACGGCACTCTCAAGGCGATGTTTAATACCGATATGACGATTGGTGATGAAATGCTGCAAGAGGTATTAAGCCATCACTCCGATACCCAAATGAAAAACATCGTGTCTACGATTCAGAAAGAACAAAATCAGATTATCCGTAATGAAAAAAGCAAGATCCTGATCGTGCAGGGAGCGGCTGGCAGCGGGAAAACATCGGCTGCGCTTCAGCGTGTCGCTTATTTGTTATACAGGCACCGTGGCGTCATTGATGCCGGACAAATCGTTTTGTTTTCTCCCAACTTCTTATTTAACAGCTATGTCTCCTCTGTTTTGCCGGAGTTAGGAGAAGAGAATATGGAGCAGGCGACGTTTCAGGAATATATCGAGCATCGTCTTGGCCGCAGGTTCAAATGTGAAAGCCCCTTTGATCAGCTCGAATATTGCCTGACCGAAACAAAGGGAGGCGATTTTCCAACAAGGCTTGCGGGAATCACATGGAAGGCGGGTTTATCCTTTCAGCAATTCATTAATGAATACGTCACACGGCTTTCCTCTGACGGGATGATTTTTAAAAATATTATATTCCGCGGACAAAAGCTGATCACAAAGGAGCAAATTCAATCCTATTTTTACTCATTGGATCAAAATCACTCCATTCCGAATCGGATGGAGCAAACCGCGAAGTGGCTGCTGAGTGAGCTTAACAAGCTTGAGAAAAAGGAACGGCGAAAGGATTGGGTTGTTCATGAAGCTGAGCTGCTTGACAAAGAGGACTACCTGGACGTGTACAAAAAACTGCAGGAAAGGAAACGGTTCAGCGAGAGTACGTTTAACGATTATCAAAGAGAGCAGCAGCTGCTTGCCGCCATCATTGTGAAAAAAGCTTTCAAACCGCTCAAACAGGCAGTCAGGCTCCTTGCATTTCTTGATGTTACACAACTTTATTTGCAATTGTTTTCTGGCTGGGGAGGAAAATTTCAGCATGAGAAGATGGCCGCGATAGCTGAGCTGACCCGTTCGGCATTTTCGGATAATAAATTGCTCTATGAGGACGCGGCACCGTTTCTTTATATGCAGGATCTGATTGAGGGCAGAAAGAAAAATACGAAGATCAAACATCTATTTATTGACGAAGCCCAGGACTATTCACCGTTTCAGATGGCTTACATGAGAAGTATTTTTCCGGCTGCCAGCATGACAGTGCTCGGTGATATCAATCAGTCCATCTACGCGCATACCATACATGGGGATCAGCGTATGGATGCGTGCTTTGAGGATGAGCCTGCTGAGTATGTTCGTTTAAAGAGAACATACAGATCAACAAGGCAGATTGTCGAATTTACCAAAGCGATGCTTCAAGATGGAGCGGATATTGAGCCGTTTAATAGAAGCGGGGAAATGCCGCTCGTTGTCAAAACTGAAGGACATGAGAGCCTTTGCCAAAAGCTCGCGCAAGAAATTGGCCGGCTCAAGAAAAAAGGGCACGAAACAATAGCCGTCATCTGCAAGACAGCGCAGCAATGCATACAGGCACACGCCCACATGAGTGAATATACAGATGTTCGCCTGATTCATAAAGAAAATCAACCATTTCAAAAGGGTGTTTGCGTGATTCCGGTGTATTTAGCGAAGGGAATTGAATTTGACGCAGTGCTTGTCTATGATGCATCTGAAGAACACTATCATACAGAGCACGACCGCAGGCTTTTATATACTGCGTGCACCCGTGCGATGCACATGCTGGCGGTATTTTATACAGGTGAAGCCAGTCCGTTTGCAACCGCTGTGCCGCCTCACTTATATCAGATGGCTGAATGAAGAGAAGGGAGTCCTTCTCTTTTTTCTATTTACATGAAGCATAGCCGTTTTATCATTAGGATTCTTAATAGTTATCATCATGTAAATATATTTTACTTAAGCCTAGTATTCCGGTAAAGTTCAATTAGATGCAATTTTCGATCAGTTTATAACTTTGTGAGGTGGATACGTTGCAACTTCAGGTAATGAACAGTCCGTTTAATCAGGAGCAGGCAGAGCTCCTTAACCGCCTTCTGCCGACCTTTACCGAATCCCAGAAAATCTGGCTGAGCGGATATTTATCCGCTCAATCTGTTTCCGCCCAAGAAGCTGCGGGTGCGCCGGCGGCAGCTGTGTCTGCGGAAGCACCGGCACCGGCCGTTTCAAAAGAAGTGACCGTTCTTTATGGTTCACAGACGGGAAACGCACAGGGGCTTGCAGAAAATGCCGGCAAGCAGCTTGAACAGAGCGGTTTTCAAGTGACCGTCTCATCCATGAGCGATTTTAAGCCGAATCAGCTGAAGAAGGTAACCAATCTTTTAATCGTCGTCAGTACGCATGGAGAAGGAGAGCCGCCTGATAACGCGCTGTCGTTTCATGAATTTCTGCACGGAAGACGGGCGCCTAAGCTTGAAGATCTGCGTTTTTCCGTTTTGGCGCTTGGTGACAGTTCGTACGAATTTTTCTGCCAGACAGGGAAAGAATTTGATCAGCGCTTAGAAGAACTCGGCGGAAAACGGATTTCTCCGCGCGTTGATTGCGATCTTGACTATGATGAACCGGCAGCCGAATGGCTTGAGGGTGTATTGAAGGGATTAAATGAAGCTGGGGGCGGAAGCGCCGCGCCTGCGCCGGCGGCTGCGTCTCAAACCGGTGAGTCTTCGTATTCCAGAACAAACCCGTTTCGGGCTGAAGTGTTAGAAAATTTAAATTTAAACGGCAGAGGATCAAATAAAGAAACACGCCATGTGGAGCTGTCTCTTGAAGGATCAGGCCTGACTTACGAGCCTGGTGACAGCCTCGGCGTCTATCCAGAAAACGATCCGGAACTTGTCGAGCTGCTCCTTAAGGAAATGAATTGGGACCCGGAAGAAATTGTGACGCTTAATAAGCAAGGTGATGTCCGTCCGCTGAAAGAAGCGCTGATTTCTCACTATGAGATTACCGTTCTCACAAAACCGCTTCTTGAACAGGCAGCCCAGCTGACAGGGAACGATGAGCTTAGAGAGCTTTTAGCCCCGGGAAATGAGGAGAATGTAAAAGCCTATATTGAAGGGCGCGATTTGCTTGATCTCGTCCGTGACTATGGCCCATTTAGTGTATCTGCGCAGGAGTTTGTCTCGATTTTGCGAAAAATGCCTGCCCGCCTTTATTCGATTGCAAGCAGTTTATCCGCAAATCCGGATGAAGTGCATTTAACAATCGGCGCAGTCCGCTACGATGCGCACGGCCGTGAACGAAAAGGCGTCTGCTCGATTTTGTGCGCGGAACGTCTGCAGCCAGGAGACACACTGCCGGTTTATGTACAGCACAATCAAAACTTTAAGCTTCCGAAAGACCCTGAAACACCGATTATCATGGTGGGCCCTGGGACAGGCGTCGCACCTTTCCGTTCCTTTATGCAGGAGCGTGAGGAGACGGGAGCGGAAGGAAAGGCATGGATGTTCTTTGGCGATCAGCACTTTGTCACGGATTTCCTTTACCAGACAGAGTGGCAGAATTGGCTCAAAGACGGTGTGCTGACAAAAATGGATGTGGCGTTCTCACGTGATACGGAAGAAAAAGTATATGTGCAGCACCGCATGCTTGAACATAGCGCAGAATTGTTTGAATGGCTTCAAGAAGGAGCGGCTGTTTACATTTGCGGAGATGAAAAGCACATGGCGCATGACGTCCATAACACATTGCTTGAAATTATCGAAAAAGAAGGCAATATGAGCCGCGAAGAAGCGGAGGCTTATCTTGCCGATATGCAGCAGCAAAAACGCTATCAGCGTGATGTATATTGATTTGACTTGAAAGGAGTTTTTCAACATGGTGACCAAAATTCTAAAAGCACCGGACGGCTCTCCAAGTGATGTTGAACGCATTAAAAAAGAAAGTGATTATTTGCGCGGCACGCTGAAAGAAGTGATGCTCGATCGAATCAGTGCGGGAATTCCGGATGATGATAACCGCCTGATGAAACACCACGGCAGTTATTTGCAGGATGACCGCGACCTCCGAAATGAACGCCAAAAGCAGAAGCTTGAGCCCGCATATCAGTTCATGCTGCGCGTGCGTATGCCCGGGGGCGTCTCGACGCCTGAACAATGGCTTGTCATGGATGACCTGTCCCAGAAATACGGGAACGGCACATTAAAATTGACGACACGTGAAACGTTCCAAATGCACGGGATTCTGAAATGGAACATGAAGAAAACCATTCAGACGATCCACTCAGCACTTTTGGATACGATCGCAGCCTGCGGAGACGTAAACCGTAACGTCATGTGTGCATCAAACCCTTATCAATCTGAAATCCACTCAGAGGTATACGAGTGGTCTAAAAAATTAAGTGATGATCTGCTGCCGCGGACGAGAGCATATCATGAAATTTGGCTTGATGAGGAAAGAGTTGCCGGCACGCCGGAGGAAGAAGTCGAGCCAATGTACGGACCGCTCTATCTGCCGCGGAAGTTTAAAATCGGTATTGCCGTTCCGCCGTCTAATGATATTGACGTCTTTTCACAAGATCTCGGATTCATTGCGATTGTCGAGGATGGCAAGCTGATCGGTTTTAACGTGGCAATCGGCGGCGGTATGGGAATGACGCATGGCGATACTGCGACATATCCGCAATTAGCCAAGGTGATCGGATTCTGCCGGCCTGAGCAAATGTATGACGTTGCTGAAAAAACGATTACGATTCAGCGTGATTACGGCAACCGTTCTGTCCGTAAAAATGCGCGGTTCAAATACACAGTTGACCGCCTCGGTTTAGAAAACGTAAAAGAAGAATTGGAAAACCGTCTCGGCTGGAGCCTGGAAGAAGCGAAGCCGTATCATTTCGATCATAACGGCGACCGCTACGGCTGGGTGGAAGGCATCGAGGATAAATGGCATTTTACGCTGTTTGTCGAAGGCGGCCGTATAACGGATTACGATGATTATAAGCTGATGACAGGCTTGCGGGAAATCGCCAAAGTTCATACAGGCGAGTTCCGGCTGACAGCCAATCAGAACTTAATGATTGCGAACGTTTCAAGCGATAAAAAAGAAGAAATCAGTGCTTTAATTGAACAATACGGACTAACTGACGGCAAGCACTATTCAGCACTTCGCCGCAGCTCGATGGCATGCGTCGCGCTTCCGACCTGCGGATTGGCAATGGCCGAAGCAGAACGTTATTTGCCGACCCTGTTAGATAAGATTGAAGAGATTATTGACGAAAACGGCCTTCGTGATCAGGAAATCACCATTCGCATGACAGGGTGTCCGAACGGCTGTGCACGTCATGCACTCGGTGAGATCGGATTTATCGGAAAGGCGCCGGGCAAATATAATATGTATCTTGGCGCTGCGTTTGACGGAAGCCGTTTAAGCAAAATGTACCGTGAAAACATCGGTGAAGCAGACATTTTAAGCGAGCTGCGCATCCTTCTTTCCCGCTATGCGAAAGAACGCGAGGAAGGCGAGCATTTCGGTGACTTTGTCATCCGCGCGGGCATTATTAAAGCAACAACTGACGGTACGAATTTTCATGATTGAGAAAACTAAGAAGAGAGACAGGGAATAGCTTCCTGTCTCTTTTTTCTGTAATTTGCTCTGCTGCAAAAAAGTTCACTGTGAGCATATCATGAGAAAAAATACCCTAAAAAGGGTACTATAAAAGAAGACAAGTGTGGAGAGAACTCCTGCGAAACCACATAGCGGATGCAAGGCCACCCTAGCTCAAGGGCTTTTAGACAAACAGATTTTTTGGCTCATCATGCCGACACACAACAGACGAAGGAGGTCATGCATTTGGACATATTTTTAGTTGTGCTCGTATTATTAACGATTATTGCGATTTCTAATATCGTGAACCGGTTTATTCCGTTTATTCCGGTGCCGCTGATTCAAGTGGCTCTTGGGATTCTTGCCGCCTCATTTCCACAGGGACTTCATTTTGAATTAAACACCGAATTGTTTTTTGTTCTGTTTATCGCGCCTCTGCTATTTAATGATGGAAAGAGGACACCGCGGGCAGAGCTTTGGAATTTAAGGGCTCCGATTTTATTGCTTGCACTCGGCCTTGTATTTGCGACTGTGATTGTAGGCGGCTACACGATTCACTGGATGATTCCTGCTATTCCGCTGGCAGCGGCCTTTGGACTTGCGGCCATTCTTTCACCGACTGATGTCGTCGCTGTCAGCGCATTATCAGGAAGAGTGAAAATGCCAAAAGGGATTCTTCGCCTGCTGGAAGGTGAGGGGCTGATGAATGACGCATCAGGTCTGGTGGCCTTTAAGTTTGCGATTGCAGCGGCAGTGACTGGTGCATTTTCATTAGCACAAGCGGCTGTCAGCTTTGTCTTTATTTCTCTCGGAGGCTTGCTGTGCGGGGTTGTCATTTCATTTTTGATTATTCGTTTTCGCCTATTTCTGCGCCGCCTTGGCATGCAGGATGTCACGATGCATATGCTGATTCAAATTCTGACGCCGTTTGTGATTTATTTGGCAGCTGAAGAAATCGGCGTTTCCGGCATTTTAGCTGTTGTGGCTGGCGGTATTACCCATGCGGTTGAACAGGATCGTCTGGAATCTACGATGATCAAGCTGCAAATCGTCTCCTCAAGTACGTGGAACATTATTTTATTTATTTTGAACGGCCTGGTCTTCGTTATTCTCGGCACGCAAATCCCTGATGTTATTTCTGTTATCTTTAACGACACTGCCATCAGCAACATGAAGGTGATCGGCTATATCCTAGTCATCACATTTACGTTAATGCTCCTGAGATTCCTGTGGGTGCTGTTCTTCTGGAACGGCAAATGGTTCTTTAATAAAGATCAGAACATCTATAAACCGGGTCTTCGTTCGACGCTGTTAATTTCGATTTCCGGTGTGCGTGGAGCAGTAACGCTTGCAGGTTCTTTTTCCATTCCGTATTTCCTGGAGGACGGCACGCCGTTTCCGGAAAGAAATCTGATTCTCTTTTTAGCAGCCGGCGTCATTTTATGCACGCTTGTCATTGCTACCGTTGTGCTGCCGATTCTGACTGAAAAAGAAGAAGAGGACGAGGAACGAAACAAGAAGCTGCTGACGGCGAGACGCAAATTGATCAAAACAGCCCTTCAAACGATTAAAGAGGACATGAATGAGACAAACAAAACGGCCTCTCTTGCGGTGATAGCTGAATACAATGAGAAAATGAAAAATCTTCGTTTTCAGCAATATACATCGTCTAATCGCATCAAAAAGCACGAGCGTAAAGTCCGTGCCCAAGGGGTTAAGGCAGAGCAAGAGGCGCTGATGAAAATGCTGGAGCGGGGAGACATCCCGGAAGAAACAGCAAATGTGCTGCAAGAACGATTTAACGAGTTGGAAATTTTGTATGCGAACCCGTTTAAAGTCGGATTATCAAAAACAAGGCTCAAGAGGCTGATGTATTGGATTTTCTTCGGTGAACATAAAAAGCCGGAGATGTCGATTTTAAATGAAGCGGGATTGATACGGGCAACAAGAGTGAAAACGGCAAAAGCAGCGATAGAATATCTGGAAAAACACAAGACGGAAGAGCATAAAGAAGTGTTTTTATCTGTCATTACATTCTATAAACAGTTAATTTTCAGGCTGGAGCACAGCCATCATGAGCTGAAATCAAGCGCCCATTTTGAAAATCAGAAGCTGGAAGTGAAGCTGAAGGCTGTACAGGCGATCAGAAATGAAATTCAAACACTTTTCGAGGAAAGAGAAATTTCCCGGGACATCTCCCATGAGCTTCGCCAATACATTAATGATGTCGAAGCCGCCATGCTTGAAGGCGGCGAATAAATGCAGAAAAAAAGCTGGCGTTAGAGCGCCAGCTTTTTTTATATTAAGGGCGATGAAATGCGACAGTGCTGCCATCCCGGTCGAACCAGCCTCTGAAGGCCCAGTTGATCCAGCCGCCATCGCCTTTGTTTGTAAAGGTTCCGTCTTCAAATACCCAAATGCCATACGTAATGCCGTCGTAAACGGCTGAGCCGTAAAATTGCACACCGTTCAAATGATCTTCATATTCCTGGCTTAAATTAAAGACCATGACGTTATATTTTTGGCCGGACGCGTAGAAGGAAGACTCCATGAGGTTTTTCACAAAGCCATCCCTATTCTGTGCGGATTTGATGGCATCAGCAATCTGGTTGGCAATTCCAAGTACATCCAGGTTGACGTTTAAACCTACATCAGCGGCAGTTGTTCCAGCAGCAGTTGTCTGCGACATCTTCGGAGCAGGATTTTCTTCAGCGGAAGCAAAGGACAAAGGGGCAATTGTCAAAGCGGCACCAAGAGCAAGTGTCATTGGGATACGAATACGTTTCAAGTTGTTTCCTCCTTTGTTTTCATTTGGTTACACTACACGCATACCCTGCTCAATGTATTTGTAATCTCAATATTGTTAAAATAGGAAAAAAATAGTGTTTGAATTTGCCTGTGCTGTGAAAAAAGAAGCAAAAAGAGGGTCTTAAGCGTATTATTGGTATCGGCTGAGAGGAATGTGAGATAATATAGACGCTTACATTTCAGTGAAAGGGTGGATGTTCAAGTGCCAACAAGTTTAAAAGATACTGTAAAGTTACATAACGGAGTTGAAATGCCTTGGTTCGGTCTGGGTGTTTTTAAAGTAGAAAATGGTAATGAAGCGACTGAATCAGTGAAAGCGGCAATTAAAAATGGCTATCGCAGCATTGATACAGCAGCGATCTACAAAAATGAAGAAGGCGTTGGCATCGGGATTAAAGAATCAGGTGTGGCAAGAGAAGAGCTCTTCATCACATCAAAAGTGTGGAATGAAGATCAAGGCTATGAAACAACGCTTGCTGCCTTTGAAAAGAGTCTGGAAAGACTGCAGCTTGATTACTTAGATTTATATTTAATCCATTGGCCTGGCAAAGATAAATATAAAGATACATGGCGCGCGCTTGAAAAGCTGTACAAAGACGGCAAAATTCGCGCGATCGGCGTCAGCAACTTCCAAGTTCATCATTTAGAAGAGCTGTTGAAAGATGCTGAAATCAAACCGATGGTGAACCAAGTTGAGTTTCACCCTCGCTTGACGCAAAAAGAATTAAGAGATTACTGCAAAGCGCAAGGCATTCAGCTGGAAGCGTGGTCTCCGCTCATGCAGGGACAGCTTTTGGATAACGAAGTACTGACACAGATTGCTGAAAAACACAATAAATCTGTGGCTCAAGTGATTTTGCGCTGGGATCTGCAGCATGGAGTTGTAACCATTCCAAAATCCATTAAAGAACACCGTATCATCGAAAACGCTGATATTTTTGATTTCGAATTGTCTCAAGAAGACATGGACAAAATTGACGCATTAAATAAAGATGAGCGTGTCGGCCCAAATCCTGATGAGCTTCTGTTTTAATCAAAAAACTCCCCGTTATGGGGAGTTTTTTTAGTGCGTTTTTTTCTGTTGAATGAAAAACAGCATCAAAAAGGAAATGACAACAATACAGACGACCCACGCCCAAGCAAGGGTATTGTTGCCGGAATCCAATGCGACATATATCGCCGTCGGCAGTGTTTGCGTAACACCGGGGATGTTTCCTGCAAACATGAGTGTTGCGCCAAATTCTCCGAGCGCCCGCGCAAGGCTGAGGATGCTTCCGGTCAGTAACGAAGGATAGGCAAGCGGGACGGAGATATGGATAAACACTTTCCATCTGCTAGCGCCGTCTACCATTGCCGCACCTTGTATATCGGGATCAATGTCAGCAAATCCGGTTTTGGCTGATTGGTACATAAGCGGAAAGGCTACAACAGCCGAGGCGATCACAGCGGCCCACCAGGTGAAAATGACAGGCTGCTGGAAAATCCACTCGATGGCTTGTCCGATGAAGCTGTGCTTTCCGAAAATGACGATCAGAATAAAACCGACAACAGTAGGCGGAAGAACGAGCGGAAGCATAAAACATGTTTCGAGTGCCGTTTTTCCGAAAAATGATGCCCGTGACATCCATGCTCCAGCAAGTGTTCCGAGAATAATGACAACAATTCCGGCAACTGCCGCCACCTGAAAGGAAAGCACAACGGGTGTGAAAAATTCTGAAGCGCTTATGCTACTCGGCAGTAAAGCCATATTTCTCAAATACTTTCATTGCTTCATCAGATTGCAGGTATTCGTAAAATTCCTTCGCTTCCTTACGGTGTTTTGTATCTTTTACGATTCCTAACGGATAGACAATTGGGCTGTGTGTATCTGCTTTTGCCTCGTCAACAATGTTGACCTTTTTCGAGACTAGGGCATCTGTTTTATAAACAACACCTGCGTCTACATTGCCGGTTTCAACATAAGAAAGAACTTGGCGAACGTCTTTTCCATACACAATTTTATCCTTCACTTTGTCCCATAAAGACAGCTTTGTCAGTGATTCTTTCCCATAAGCTCCTGCCGGTACGGATTCCGGAGTGCCAAGAGCGATTTTTTCTGATTCAGCCAGATTGCTGAAGCTTGTCACAGGTGAATCTCCGTTTTTCGGTACGACCAGCACAATTTCATTACCGACTAATTCAGTGCTGTCTTTTTTTGCGATATCTCCATCATCCACCAGCTTTTTAAATTTATCCTCAGCAGCTGAGAAGAACAGATCTGCTCCTGCTCCTTGAGAAATCTGTTTTTGCAAGGCGCCGGATGAGCCATAGTTATCTTGGATGGTTATATTTTGATGATCTTTTTCATAATTTTTTTGGATTTCCTCAAGTGCATCCTGCGCGCTGGCGGCAGCTGAGATGGTTAACGTTACTTTTTTCTCGCTGTCCGTTGAAGACTGGTTTGAAGAACAGCCTGCTACAAGCAGAAAAGCAGTTAAGGCTGCGATGAAAATAGAATACTTCTTAAACATGATTGCACCCCTTATCATTAGATATAACTAATTATAACTGAATATGTTTGGTTTATGTGGGTTTTTTTACATTCGGCGAAAAGGTATAATAAAATAGGAGAGTGATGATGATGAATGAAACCTCTTCCTATACGATAGAAGAAGTTGCAGGTCTGCTGAAGGTATCAAAGCTGACCGTTTATGACTTGATTAAAAAAGGCGTGCTGCCTGCTTACCGTGTCGGAAGGCAGATGCGTGTGGATGAAGAAGATTTAAAGCAATATAAAACGAATATGAGAATGTCTCAGCCCATCGCTGCAAAAGAAGCGCCGAAACAGGTGCAGGAGGCTGAGCCGGACGGCAGACCAAATGTCATGATCAGCGGACAGGACATTTCGATGGATATCCTCAGCAAGCATTTGGAGAATGCCATTCAGGAGACGCCGCTCCGTAAATACAAAGGAAGCTTAAACAGCCTGATTGATATGTATCAAGGCAAGTGTGACATTGTCAGCCTCCATTTGTACGATGCAGAAACGGGCCAGTATAACGCGCCTTATGTAAAACGGATTTTGACAGGTGAACCGTTTTGTCTCATCAATGTCGTTCTCCGCAAAGCAGGACTGTATGTGCAAAAAGGGAATCCGAAAAACATTCAAGGCTGGAAAGACTTGAAAAGAGCCGATATCCGGATCATCAACAGGGAAAAGGGTTCTGGCGCAAGGGTGCTCCTTGATGAACAGCTTGGCTTGCTTGGTGTGAATCCGGCTGATGTAGTGGGATATGGCGATATCGTGACTGATCATTACGCTGTCGCTTCACAAGTTTCAAGCGGACAGGCTGACGCGGGAATCGGGGCGCAGCACGCGGCACATATGGGCAGTGTTGATTTTATCCCGCTCATCGACGAACAATATGATATTGTCGTTTTGAAAAAACATGAGCAGCTGCTTAAGGCCGTGAAGGAGATTTTGAATTCTGAGGAATACAAGGCTAATTTGTCTCAATTAAACGGCTATGAAACGAAGCTGACTGGCAAGGTGATATTGGAAACGTAAAAAATCCCTCTTGATAGAGGGATTTTTTTCATTCGGAAAACCTGAGCAGGTCACCATTTAAAATTTTATCAGAGAAAGACAGTTCTTCGTTTGCTTTCTCCTTATAAGGGAGGCACGCATCCTGATCTTCCAGCACTTCACCTGTTTTTTGGCTATAGCACGTGTTCTTTGTGTATATATAATCGTTCGTAATAAAGCTGCCGTTTCGCAGAACGGCGAATGGGGTGCGGTCGCCCGACAGCAAATCATTGCCGAATTGGATATCGCCTTTTGTCTCAACGCCGAGCAAATGCATCAGCGTCGGCCTGACGTCGACCTGTCCCCCGGCATCAGGGATGGTTTCCGGCTTTTGATCGGTGATTCCCGGGATATGTATGATAAACGGCACCCGCTGGAGCTGAACGTTGTCATACGGTGTGATTTCGTCTTTCCCTAAAAACTCAGCCATTGCCTCGTTATGGGCTTCAGAAATGCCGTAATGATCTCCCATAAATACGATCATCGAATTTTCGTATAAGCCTTCGTCTTTCAGTTTTTTGATAAAATGCTTCAATGCTTCATCCTCATAGCGAACCGTGGTCACATAGCGGTTTAACAGATCACTGCTTGAATCGAATTCATCTATCAGCTGATCCTTTTCATCAATCTCAAACGGAAAATGATTCGTTAACGTGATAAAACTGCTGTAGAACGGCTGTGGCAGGCTTTTCAGCTTTTCGGCGGACTGCTCTAAAAATTCTTTGTCTTTTAAGCCCCAGCTTGTCGATGTCCCGGGAGTGACATGAAAATCATCAACATCAAAAAAGCGGTCAATGCCAAACGTATCGTACATGACATCTCTGTTCCAAAATGTTTTATGGTTAGCATGAAAGACGGCTGAATAATAATCGTGCTGTTTCAGCGATTTATACATCGTATGAAATTGATGGTCGCTTTTCGTGAAAAAGACGGCGCCGCTAAGGGAAGGATACAGTGAGTTAGCGACGATAAATTCTGAATCTGATGTTTTTCCTTGTTCTGTTTGCTGATAGAAATGATCAAAGGAATAGCTTTTTTTTATGAGATCATTCATAAATGGGGTAATTTCTTTTCCATTTACTTTTTCATTCAGAACAAAGCTTTGGGTCGATTCAAGTGTTACAAAGATGACATTGCGCCCCTTTGCAAGACCGAATTTGCTTTGATCAGGCTTGCTGTAATCAGCCTCTGTGTAGTTTTTAATGGCAGTTATACTGTCTTCATCGGCAAAAGCTTTCGCGCTGATATTAACAGTCTGAGAAATTGTATCGTAAATATGGAACTGAAACAGACCGATGCTTTTGACTAGCATTTCCCGGTCAAAAGAATGTGCCAAAAGCTTCGGCTGCTGTACTTCTGCAAGTGCCAGTGTGCATAAAAGCATGCCGCAGGAAGCTGCATAGTACCGTTTGATCGTGCGGGGAGCGGCTTTTGTCTGTGGGTGTTTGGTTTTTCTGGCGAACAGCAGCAGAAAAACCAAATCCACAAACAGGGCGATAAACAGAGGATGGAACAGTTCTTTTACACTGCTGCCCATATCGCTCATGTTGCTGGCCTGAAATAAAACCGGGATGGTAATAAAATCGATATAAAAGCCGTAAAAAATCGTATTAGAGATCAAGATAACAGTCAGAACCAAATTGGCGATCAGCAAAAAGGCCCGCTGCTTGTTTTCTTTTAGAAACAGGCCGATCCCGAATAAAGGAAGAATAAAGCTGAGCGGGTTGACCAGCAGCATTAGCTCCTCCAACAGAGTATCGATTTGCAAATCAAAGCCGAGTTTATATATCACATACGTTTTGATCCACATAAATAAGATCGAAAAACATAAAAACCGCTGATTGTGAAAAAAGGTTCCTTTCATCAATATGACTCCTCGCGTTTTCTTGATCATCTGCATGAAATGCTTCTTAAGTAAAACCTACTAAAAACAGCCGGTTCAGACAAGTCTCAGCACTCATGTTTAAAACATGCGCCCATGAAACAGCATATAAAAGTAGTAACATGAAGCAAGGGTCAGGCCAGCTAGCACGAGCTGCTCAGAAAAACTGCCTGTCTTCATATATAATGGAAGCCGAACGCGGATCGTTGAAGGGAATAATAATTTGATTCCGTTCACCGTCCAAGCGTCAAGAATCAAGTGGCTTGCCATTCCGATCATCAGGCCGGCTGATATGTTTTTATCTGGAATGTATGTAGAAGTGATAAAAAACATGATGAGCATAAACAGCAAGCTGTGTGTAAATGTACGATGGCCAAAAACGGAGCTGACCACTTTCGATAAAATAGGAAATTTTCTCCCGATTTTGCTTTGTGTGTGGCAGATATCGGGTATTAATGCTCCAACCGCGCCTGACGCAGCCATAAGCACTGGATCAAATCCATAATAATAAGCCGCTGCCGTACAAGAAGCGATGCCTCCCATGATGTGTGTTTTTCCTGTCATTTGCCGCTTCTCCTTTTATCTTTTGCAAAAAATCTCTGAATTACAAATATATCAAGAGAATGTATGTTTGATCAACAGGACTTTGGACGATAAAAAATATCCCGCATAATTTTTCATAAAAGAGGCATCTTAAACATGTACCTATTTTTTAAAAGAGGTGATACGAATGGGTTTCTTTAATAAAGATAAAGGAAAACGTTCCGAAAAAGAAAAAAACGTAATCCAAGGAGCTCTTGAAGATGCTGGTTCAGCTCTAAAAGATGATCCGCTTCAAGAAGCTGTGCAAAAAAAGAAAAATAATCGATAATCACATGCGGATAGGGCTTGGCTCTATCCGTATTTTCCATCTGTTCCCTTTGACAGATCATCCTTTCTTTGATAACCTTCTGGGAGTAACTGAATAATTAAATCCTCACTCTTTCTCAGTGAGGTAGAGGTTGCGCGGATGATAAGTCACACATGCCAGGCTGACAGGGGCTGTTAAACATGTGTAAAAGGCATCAGCGCCGAAGTGTGGAGAAAGCCGATCCTTCTCTATGCTGGGACTGTATCTGAATAAGTGCAGGACTGCCGCGTGCTTTTTCGCGGAGGGCTATCCGGAGATCAAGGGTGTGTGTTTCTTTAAGCATGGACTTTTGTTCAGGCTTTTTTTGCGTTTATATGATCTCGGGGTCTGGTCCGTACAAAGAATCATGGAGGTACTGGAATGGAACAGACAAAAAAATGGGGTTTTTGGTTATTAACGGCGTTTGTCGTTGGAAATATGGTTGGATCAGGAATTTTCTCCTTGCCGAGCTCGCTTGCTTCAATTGCGAGTCCGTTTGGAGCTACGTCCGCCTGGCTTTTGACAGGTGCCGGCGTGCTGATGATTGCACTTGTGTTCGGACACTTGTCCATTCGCAAGCCTGAACTGACAGCGGGACCGCAAAGTTATGCAAGAGCGCTGTTTTCTGACCCGAAAAAAGGCAACGCTGCCGGTTTCACAATGGTGTGGGGCTACTGGGTGGCGAGCTGGATCAGTAACGTGGCGATCATCACAAGTCTCGCCGGTTACTTGACTTCGTTCTTCCCGATCTTGGTTGATAAACGTGAGATGTTTTCGATCGGCGGGCAAGAGGTGACACTCGGCCAATTACTGACGTTTGCCGTATGTACGATCTTGTTATGGGGAACGCACGCGATTCTTGTTGCCAGCATTAACGGCGCAAGTAAACTAAACTTTGTCACAACGCTTTCTAAAGTATTAGGTTTTGTCTTCTTTATCGTTGCCGGTTTGTTTGTGTTTCAAACGGCATTATTCGGTCATTTTTATTTCCCGGTTCAAGGAGAAAACGGCACAAGCATTGGAATTGGCGGCCAGGTTCATAACGCCGCGATTTCTACACTGTGGGCGTTTGTCGGAATTGAATCCGCGGTGATCCTGTCCGGCCGTGCGCGCTCTCAGCGTGATGTGAAACGTGCGACAATTACCGGCTTGCTGATTGCCTTGAGCATATATATTATTGTGACTTTAATTACGATGGGTGTTCTGCCGCATGATAAGCTTGTCGGCTCTGAAAAACCATTTGTTGATGTACTCTATGCGATTGTTGGAAACGCGGGAAGCGTGATTATGGCGCTTTTGGCTATCCTTTGTTTATTCGGAACGATGCTCGGCTGGATTTTGCTCGGCTCTGAGGTGCCATACCAAGCCGCTAAAGCAGGAGATTTTCCGGCATTTTTTGCAAAAACAAATAAAAAGGGAAGTCCGGTCATTGCACTCATTATTACAAACGTCATGTCACAGGTCTTCATTTTCTCGGTTATTTCCCGGACAATAAGTGACGCATTTACATTTTTAACGACAGCAGCTACACTCGCATATTTAATTCCGTATCTAGTATCTGCAATCTACAGCTTGAAGGTAGTCATCAAAGGTGAAACGTATGACCAGCTGAAAGGCTCCCGTGTAAGAGACGGATTGATCGCGATACTGGCGTGTGCATACTCCGTGTTTGTTATCGTAACAGGCACAGCAGATTTAACGACATTTATCCTCGGCATCGGTTTATTCTTTGTCGGCTTAATCGTTTATCCATTTGTGAGTAAAAAGTTCCAGAAAGAAAAACAAGCATAATGAAAAGACACCTGATTTGCTCAGGTGTCTTTTTTATAAAATCACAATTTCTCCTGTTAGGAATCCGTTCGTTAAATATGCAAAAAACGTTTTTCAGTCTCTCCAGCATAAAAAAACTGATCGTGATGAGGATGCAGCTTAATATGAATGGCTCAAAGAAAATATCCGATATGATTCAAATTGAGCCGTTCCTTATAAATAAGCAAAAGAGCCGCGGGCAGGCGGCTCTTTTGTTTATTTAGTCAAGCTTTCCGTAATAAACTCCAGTTGTCCTTCTAATGAAATCGGGTCAGAGAAATAGAAACCGATCGGATCCATCTTGTAGACATGGCCATTTTTAACGGCATTCAGGTTCTTCCAAATGGAGCTTTCAAAAACGCCGCCATCATCACCGCCTGATTGCCATGGGCCCGCGAAAATGTAATCTCCGGCGAAGTCAGGGAGCTTCTCTAATGAAATACTTGTATAACCTGGCCCCTGGTCAATGGCTTTTTCTTTTGTCAGCTTTGTAGCCTGCAGGCCGAGGTCTTTGTAAATGATGCTTCCGCCTCTTCCAAAGTCTTTACCAAATACGTAAATGTCTTTTCCGTTCGTTTGCATAATGGAAATGGTTTTGTCACCGACCGCTTTTTTGATTTTTGTTTTAGCGGCCGCAACTTTTTTATCCCACTTGGCCAGCCATTTTTCAGCTTTATCTTCAGTTCCCGTCATTTTTGCAAATTCTTTCAGTTGTTCGATGTTGTCGAGCTTATCGTATTTTACTGCGACAGTCGGCGCAATTTTTTCAAGCTTTTTAATATCAGCGCCCTGTGTTGTCCAGACGATAATCAGGTCAGGGTTCAAATCAATGACCTTTTCAACCGAAGTGCCGTCTCCGATGTTTTCAACGCCATCGGTTTTTCCTTTGTAGTAAGGGTTTTTAAATACATTCTCAGGCGCACCGACAACGTTGATGCCGAGTGTTTTGAAGTAGCCGTAATAGCTGTCTGCCATGACAACCACCCGTTTAGGATGCTTCGGGATTTTTACACTTCCGTTTTCAGCCTTGTATGTAAAGGTTTCTGCGCCTTTTGAATCAGAGGCAGAACCTTTGCTTTCTGAGTTATTCCCGCAGGCTGCCAGCGCTGCAATCAATAACAGGGCAAAAAACGCGGCTCCGAGTTTCTTGTATATATGGGTCATATCTCATACCTTCTTTCTAAAAAAATAGATGAAAAAGAGAATCATTATCATCTGTGATTATACCACTGCAAGTGCCGGTTGACACGATATTTTTGCAAATGCATTTTCATTTTTGTTCAAAACACTCTATTAAATCAGCTGAAAAAAGTGATATACTGAAACAGCAATTGATAATCATTATCAGTAAGAAAGGAAGTACGGCAGTTGAGTCAACATAAAAATATACAGACTGCATCAGAAGAAATCCAATGGACGTCAAGGACATATGGCGCGGTCATCGTCCTTATTGCAGGTCTATGCCTGCTTTGCCTTGGCGCATTTTTATCCATATCTCTCGGTGCAGCGGATATTCATTTGCGCACTGTATGGGACGCCATTTTTCATTATCAGCCGACAAAGACATCTCACCAAATTATACATGATCTTCGGCTGCCGAGAACGGCGGCTGCCGCGCTTGTAGGCGCATTGTTGGCAGTGTCGGGAGCAATCATGCAGGGGATGACGAGAAACCCTTTGGCAGAGCCTTCGATTATGGGTGTGACTTCAGGCTCTGCGTTTGCGGTTTCGATTGCGTTTGCCTTTTTTCCCGGGCTTTCTGCAATGGGGCTTGTGCTATGGTCCTTTGCGGGAGCGGGGCTGGGGGCATCGACGGTAATGGGCATAGGCATGTTTTCAAGGGGCGGACTTACGCCTGTAAAGCTTGCTCTGGCGGGTACGGCAGTTACTTATTTCTTTACCGGCATTTCAACTGCCATTGCAATCCGCTTTGATGTCGCTCAGGATATCAGCTTTTGGTACGCAGGCGGGGTAGCGGGTGTGAAATGGTCGGGGGTCCAGCTTTTGCTTATTGCAGGGGCTGTCGGTTTAACGCTCGCGTTTTTCATCGCCCGGTCTGTTACAGTGTTAAGTCTCGGTGACGATCTGGCAAAAGGGCTTGGACAATATACATCAGCGGTGAAACTGGTTGGCATGCTTATTGTAGTAATTCTGACCGGAGCTGCGGTTTCCATTGCCGGCACCATTGCATTTATCGGGCTGATCATTCCGCATATTACCCGTTTTTTGGTCGGTGTGGATTATCGGTGGATCATTCCTTGCTCGGCGGTGCTCGGTGCTGTTTTGCTTGTTTTTGCTGACATAGCGGCCAGACTCGTAAATGCGCCCTTTGAAACGCCTGTCGGCGCGCTGACTTCTCTTATCGGCGTTCCCTTTTTCTTTTATTTGGCACGTCGTGAAAGGAGAGGGCTGTAATGAAAACAAAAACAAACAAACCGCTCATTGTAATGGCTGTGACCTTTTTGCTTATCGTGGTGGTCTTTTTTATCAGTCTCAATTTGGGCGTTATCAAAATTGCACCGCTTAAAACGCTTCAGGTCTTTTTCGGCCAAGGAACGGCGCGTGATGAACTTGTCTTATTTGAGTTCAGGCTGCCCCGGATCATCCTTTCTTTGCTTGTTGGAGCAGGGATCTCCGTAGCTGGAGCCATTTTGCAAAGCGTGTCTCAAAATGAACTTGCCGAGCCTGGTATTCTCGGAATTAACGCCGGCGGTTCACTTGCTGTAGTGCTTTTTATATACTTTTTTCAAGGGTCAGCTTCAGATCTCAGCTTTTTCGGAACATTTATGCTGCCGTTCAGTGCTTTGGCAGGAGCAATCCTCGCTGCGTTTCTCATTTATATTCTGGCATGGAAAAAAGGCGTGACACCGATTCGGCTGATTTTAGTCGGCATAGGGGTGAATGCCGGGTTCAACGCCCTGTTGCTGATTTTTCAGCTTAAGATGGACCCTCATGATTTTATGCAAGCCGCGGTTTGGATATCCGGCTCAATATGGGGGGCGAACTGGAATATGATCTGGGCGATTCTCCCTTGGATTGTGATCTTGCTTCTGTTTACTTTATATAAGGCACGCTATTTGAACATTATGCAGCTCGGAGACCAATTGGCGACCGGGCTGGGCACCGCTGTTGAAAAGGAAAGACGGATTCTTCTTCTGGCAGCGGTCACTCTTGCCGCTTCATGCGTGGCAGCTGCGGGGGGCATTGCGTTTCTCGGATTGATCGCGCCGCATGTGGCTAGAAGGCTGACCGGTCCACGTCACCAGACGCTGATACCGGTCTCCGCCTTCATCGGCTCATTCCTGTTTTTGCTTGCTGATACGCTGTCGAGAAATGTATTGGCACCATCAGAAATTCCGGTCGGACTTGTCATTTCCGTGCTAGGTGCGCCTTACTTTATTTATTTATTGATGAAAGCGAATTAGAGGAGGGGGCCGAATATGAATTCATTATCAACGGAACAGCTTGGAATCGGTTATGGCGACAGGGCGATTGTAGAGGATTTAAATATATCGATTCCTAAAGGGAAAATTACCACCTTAATTGGCCCGAACGGCTGCGGGAAATCAACGATTTTAAAAACAATGTCCAGAATTATGCGTTCACATGCAGGTGCCGTCTATTTAAACGGCAAAGCGATTCATAAAATGTCTACAAAGGACATTGCAAAAGATATGGCGATTCTTCCACAGACACCTGAAGCGCCGAGCGGCCTAACAGTGCACGAATTGGTGTCGTACGGCAGGTTTCCGCATCAATCAGGATTCGGCAGATTAAATGACGAAGACCGACGGATTATCAAATGGGCGCTTGAAGAAACAGGCATGGCTGAATATGCTGAACGGCCGATTGAGGCATTGTCAGGCGGACAGCGTCAACGCGTGTGGATTGCCATGGCGCTTGCGCAAGGGACGGAACTGCTTCTGCTGGATGAACCTACAACGTATCTTGATCTTGCACATCAGCTTGAAATTCTGCAGCTGCTTGACAGACTCAACAAAGAGCAAGGGCGGACGATTTTAATGGTCATTCATGATCTTAACCATGCAGCTCGTTTTTCTCATTATATGATCGCGCTCAAAAAAGGCACGGTCATCAAGGAAGGAACTGCTCTGGAGGTCATGACACCAGACATTTTGAAGCAGGTATTTCAGATTGATGCCGAAATCGTGACTGATCCCCGTACAAATAAACCTGTATGCTTGACATATGACTTGATTAAAAATGAAAAAGAGCTAGTTACTGTATGAAAAAATCCCGGTTTGAAGCCGGGATTTTTTTTATTCGGCTTTGAAAATACAATTTTTCTATTTGATTCCGTCATTTCAATAAAAGGATTGCAAGTCTTTTTGAATTAATAGATAATATTGGTTAGAATGTTTCGAAAATATTACATAGTTTACAGAAAGAGGAGATCGTTGTGTCCAAGAAGAAAAAATGGCTTATTGGCGGTGCGATATGTGCCGGTGTGCTTGTATTGGCTGGGATCGGCGCTGGCGGTTTTTACTTTTTTACTCACATGAACCAAGTTGCCGTATCATCGGAGCCCTATGCTGAATCGGTCGCGGTATACATGGGAGGAGATTCAGAATCAGGCCAAACGTTTTCTGGAAAGGTTGAACCTGAGAAACAGCAGAAAGTATACATAGATTCAGAAAAAGGCAGCATTAAAAAAACATACGTCAAAGAAGGCGATCAGGTTAAAAAGGGCGATAAGCTTTTTGAGTATGAGGGCGAGGATCATTCTGATGAAGTGGAGCAAGCCAATTTGCAAATTGAAATGACAAATCTGCAAATCAACCGTTTGCAAAAATCAATAACGGAAACGGAAAAGAAGCTGAAAGTTGCAGGGAAAGAAGAGAAAACCCAGCTTCAAGATGAACTTGACCAAGCCAATTTCGATTTGAAAACAAGCCAGCTTGAACTGAAGCAGCATCAAAAAGAACTGGCTGGCCTGACGAAAAACAAAGGTTCCAATGTCATTACAAGCAAGCATGACGGAATCGTTCAAAGCGTCAATCAGGATATCGCTGACGGTGCAACAGGCGACCAGGCAGCAGGCCCGTATATCCAGATTGTTTCGACAGGCAAATATCTGGTCAAAAGCCAAATCAATGAGCTGTTAATGGACACGATCAAAAAAGGCAGCAAAGTCAGGGTCACGCTGAAAACAGGCGGTGAGGGCGAGTGGAAAGGAAAGGTCACCTCGATCGGCAAGCTTCCAGCGGGAGCAGGCGAGGGTGAAGAATCAGAAAGCTTTGCTGATGAAGAAATGAATCCCCAGTCCTCTAACTATCCTTTCACCATTTTATTAGACAGCCATAAAGGTCTTGAAGTCGGCTATCATGTCAACATCGAAGTGATGAGTGATAATGCTGATGCGGACACGATCAAGCTGCCGTCCGACATGGTCATTCAGGATGACGGCGAACCGTACGTATGGAAAGCTGATGAGAATCAGAAAGCGGTTAAGCAGCCTGTTGAAATCGGAGAGACTGATGAAAATGACATGGTGGAAATTAAGAGCGGCCTGACGCCGGAAGATTATGTGATCTATCCTGATCCCGCGGTCAAGGAAGGAAAGCAGGTTACAGTCAATGCTGACACTGAATAATATTTCGAAGTCGTACAAGCTGGGAAAAGAAGAAGTTCCAATCTTGAAACATATCAATCTGACTGTTCAGGCGGGGGAGTTTTTAGCTATTATGGGGCCTTCCGGTTCTGGAAAGTCAACGTTAATGAATATTATCGGCTGTTTGGACAGGCCAACCTCAGGAACCTATACGCTTGACCAGATCGATATATTGAAAGGGAAAGACGGGGCTTTAGCTGAAATTCGCAATGAATCAATCGGGTTTGTATTTCAAACTTTTCATTTGCTGCCGCGTCTCACCGCGCTGCAAAATGTCGAGCTGCCGATGATCTACAATAAAGTGAAGAAAAAAGAGAGAAGGCAACGGGCATATGAAGCGCTGGAAAAAGTCGGATTAAAAGACAGGGTCTCCTACAAACCGCCTAAGCTGTCCGGCGGCCAAAAGCAGCGGGTGGCGATAGCGAGGGCCCTTGTCAATCAGCCGAGGTTTATTTTAGCTGATGAACCGACCGGGGCGCTTGATACCAAATCAAGTGAACAAATTTTGTCACTGTTTTCTGAACTGCATCGGGAAGGCAAGACCATTATTATGATAACCCACGACCCGGACGTCGCCAAAAAAGCTGACAGAACCGTTTTTATCAGAGACGGAGAGCTGGTATTAGATGAGAGAGGGGATATCAGCCATGCTTGAACATATTCGAATCTCCTTTCAATCCATTTTCTCTCATAAATTAAGATCCATTCTGACAATGCTCGGCGTGATTATCGGCATAGCGGCAATCATCGCGATTGTTTCAATGCTGAAGGGCCAAAGTGAGCAATTAAAGCAAAGTATGATCGGCATGGGAAACAACGCGATCAACGTTGTCTACCAGCCGTCTGGCGGAGAAGAGGAGAGCGGCGGCCCTCAGGTGTCGTATGCGTCCGCGCCGCCTGTAGCGGAAGAAACAGTAAAGGCGATCAAATCAGATCCGATGGTCAAAGGATTATCCTTATATTACTTGTCAGAAGGCGCGAGCGTTTTTCATTTAACAAACGTTTCGTATCCCCAAGTGTATGGAGTGGACGATGATTACTTCGACATGTTTCCAATCCGAATAACCGAAGGGAGAAAGCTAACGGAAAACGATTTAAACAGCACACACCAAGTAGTGATGATCAATGAAGCTGTCAGAGATGAACTGTTTCCAGACGGAGAAGCTCTGCATAAAAACATTGAGATGAATGGTGTGCCGTTTAAGGTCATCGGTGTTTTTAAAGAAAAAAATCAACAGGAAAGCATGTTTGAAGGCGACTATGCGAACCCGGTTTTGTACGTGCCGAAAAAAGTGTGGCCGCTTATTGAAGGATTTGACGCGCCGACGCAGATTGCCGTGCAGGCTGATTCTTCTGAGCATATCCAAGAAGCGGGTGTAATGGCTGCAGATCTTTTAAATCAGGGACTGTCAGAAGCTGAGCTGGAAAAAGCAGAGTACAGTGTAATGGATCTTCAGGAGATCGCGCAGGAAGTGGAGTCCTTTAATCAGTCATTTGCATTGCTGCTTGGCGGAATCGCCAGTATTTCACTTTTGGTGGGCGGTATCGGCGTCATGAACATTATGCTCGTTTCCGTAACGGAGCGCACGAGGGAAATCGGAATTAAGAAAGCGCTCGGTGCTAAGCGGCGTGTGATTTTATTTCAATTTTTAACCGAGGCTGTCGTGCTGACAAGCATTGGCGGAATACTCGGTGTGCTGGCGGGCTTCGGCATCGCCAAGCTGCTGACGGTCATTTTTCCGATGCCTTTTATCGTCTCCATTCCAGCTGTTGTCGGAGCACTCATCTTTTCAATGGCAGTCGGCATTATCTTCGGCTTGCTTCCGTCTATCAAGGCTTCGAAGCTTCAGCCTGTAGACGCGCTTCGCTATGAATAAAAAGAACGCATCCAATTGGAATGCGTTCTTTTTTTAGCTGGGAAGAGCCGAGTTGCATTTGTCTAAAATCAAAAAAACGGCTGCGACAATCATTTCTTCTGTGGTGGACAGCCAGATGTCGCTGATCAATTGGTCTGTTGTGTGAGCAGTCATCCACAAAAACAGCAGCTGTACGATGCCGGCAAGGAGAATGAATAGACGTTTTCCTGTCTTGAAAAATGTAAAGCTATGTATCATCAGCCGTTCAAATGGTTCAAAGCATAATCCGAGAACAAGGAATACCATGGCAAAAAGCAGGACATGAGCTGCTGAGCGGTAGCTCGTTCCCGCTAAAGAAAACAATATATAGATGACAGCAAAATAGGTCAACACCACTGCTGCTGCGGCCAGCAAGTACTTTATGGAGAGCCGCAATAAGCGTTTTGAAGGGTTTTGATGTTTCACTGGTTCAGCTCCTTATGAAGGCTTGCAGAGAACGAGTGCTCTCTGCAAGCCGCAAGTCTTTTATTTACTGCATTTCTTTTTCACTACTGGGTGCTTTTCTTTTGAAAGCACATCAGTAAAGTCTTTGCCCAAGTCAAGGTGCGCTTGAACAAATGTTTCAGGAAGCATGGCAAGCCATTGGTTTAAAGATACATCAGCATAATGGTCGTCTTTGAAGATTTCTAAAAAGACAAGCGGTTCATCCCCGATGTTTTCAACGTAATGACCCATTGCAAATGGTACATACCCGACATCACCGGCTTGGTAATTAAACGTTCTGGCATGGCCGTCAGATGCAAAAACGGTCATTCTAGCTTTACCGGAGATGTAGTATTGCCATTCGTGGGTATTCGGATGCCAGTGCAGTTCTCTTATGGCGCCGGGTTCTACTGTTACGAGCGCTGATGCGATGGTTTTAGACACTTTGAAGTTTGTCGAATCTGCAATGTATACTTTTCCTCCCTCAGATTCGATCGGCTCTTGTTCAAGAAGGCGGTAAGTAAATGGATAAGGCACTTCGCCATTCGGCCCTTCCACAATATCATCTTTTAAACTGCCAGGAAGTTGGTTTTCAAATATATATTTTTCTTTGCCAGGTAAATTGGCAATCTCTTCTTTTGTCACGCCGAAGTTCGCAGCAATAACTTCTTTTGGAGTGTGGGCAAGCCAATCTGTCAGCTGGAACGTGCTGTTTTCAGAGAATGATCCATCGTCAAACACGAGCAGGAACTCAGCTCCCTCATCCAGCGCTTGGATGGAGTGCGGCAGGCCTGACGGGAAGTACCAAAGGTCTCCTTCACCTACATCGTCAATAAAGCTGCGCCCTTTTTCATCTACAATTGTGACTCTTGCACTTCCGTAAATCATATAAGCCCATTCAGCTTCTTTATGCCAGTGAAGCTCGCGAATCGCACCTGGCTTCAGCCGCATATTTACGGATGCAAGGTTTTCTGAAATCGGCAATTCACGTACTGTCACTTCACGGGCATATCCGCCTTTTTCTAATCGGTTATGAGTATCAGAGAACGAAAACTTCATATTGCTGACGGTGCCATGATCGGTTTCAGGCGGAACGAGCATATCAGGGTTTTGCCGGTCTCTTTCAATATTGCGCGAGATTTTTACCGTTGCTCCTTTGTCTCCTCTAATTGGCTGCGGAATGTCATTTTGTTTTTTCATGAAATATTTCCTCCTTAAATTTAATGTGATAGCAGAAAGAGAAGGTGAAAGGCCTTTCGTTTTCCCTTCTGTTTTGTTAAGTGAAAAAAACCAGTGAAAAGTCAACTTCGATTGAAAAATTATTTTTTTGCATGATCTTTCAGTTCTGTCATTAGTTCTATTAGTTGATCAAACTTCTTTTCGAATCGGGTCAGCAGATACATTGCAATCAGCGCGGGAAACCCCAAATTGCCGATCTGTTTTACGACTTCCTCTATAAAAACCTGATCCATAGGAAAATACCTCCCTTCTTTTTCTGCAGTCATGTATGTAAGTGAAGGAAAACCGATAAAACGTAAACTGCTGCAAAGTATTTTGGAAGACACTAGTCGGAAAGTAGTAGTTTACTTTTTTTTGCTTTCCTTCATTTAATTTAGTAGGGAGGCGGTTTGATGGACTATCAAAGTCTTTTACGGTCAAAATGTAAGGAGATAATGAAGCATCCCATCGTGAAGCATTTTTTGAGCAATCCTCAGCATTACCGTTTGTTCAAAAAAGTAATGGAAAGCCCTAACGAAAAAGATGCAAAATCATTGGACGAGCTATTTAAGCAGTTTTATAAAGAAATCCGCATCGTCAAGTATATGAATTCAATGATTCGCATCTTTTCTATTGATTTTGATAAGCGGGTTCGCAAAAATCAAAAACGGTATCCGCTGACGGTTGATCATCCGGAGGCAGGAGATCGGCTTCCTTCCGAAACAGGAAGCGATGCATTTGAAGAATTTTTAGACAGGCAGGATGATTTGAGCCAGCATGTTCAGGATTATCAGCTCTACCAAGCGATTCAGAATCTGACTGACAAACAAAAAAGTGTGCTGACGAAAGTGTATCTTCACGGTGCCACGATGCAGGAGATTGCAGATTCATTAGGGGAGTCCCGACAAAACATCTCCAACATTCATAAAAAGGGGCTGGAGAATATCAGAAAGCAGCTAGCGGCGCAAAAAAAGGGGGAAAAGTAAGCTGTGGACGGCCAGTTTGAACAAAAAAAGAAACAAAAAGACGAGACTTATGACATTGAGCACCTGATTGCATGCTTTTCACCGATGATCAGAAAAAAACTCAGCAATACGTCCTATCAAGAAAGAGAAGATTTAGAGCAAGAGCTGAAGATCAAAATGTTTGAAAAGGCTGATATGCTTTTATGTCAGGATGTACCGGGGTTTTGGGAGTTTATTTTGTACATGGTGGATGAGAACTCATAATATTTTCATATGAAAAAACATCAAAAGGGAGCGCTTGTTTGCTCCTTTTTTGCTGTTTTGATTTGCCAAGCTCCAATGTATTCAAAAATGTACCATAAATAAACGATATAATGATAAGATGAAAAAAAACAGTGACAGAAAGGAACATAAAAGTGGAAAATGCGTCAATTTTAATCGTAGACGATGAGAAAGCGATTGTGGACATGATCAAACGCGTTCTCGAAAAAGAAGGTTATCGAAATATACTGGATGCGGCAAGCGCAGAAGAAGCGATTCCCGTTGTGAAGGCCAATAAGGTTGACTTGATTGTGCTGGATGTCATGATGGGCGGAATGTCCGGTTTTGAAGCCTGCACATTGATCAGAGAGTATTCAGACGCTCCGATTTTTTTCCTGACGGCAAGATCATCCGACGCGGACAAATTATCGGGCTTTGCGGTTGGAGCTGATGACTATATCACAAAACCATTTAATCCGCTGGAATTAGCGGCGCGGATCAGAGCGCATCTCAAGCGTACATATCAATCGAAAGAAACGAGTTCAAATCAAACCTACACATATGATTACTTTACTTTTTCTCCGCAAAATGCCGAGTTGATCGTAGGCGGGGAAGCCGTTGCCTGTTCAGCCCAGCTTCTGCAGCTTTTGCAGTATTTTTGTGAACACCCTAACGTGGTGCTTTCCAAAGATCAAATATATGAAAAAGTATGGGGCTATCCTTCCTACGGTGACAACAACACCGTCATGGTTCATATTCGCAAGCTTAGGGAGAAGATTGAGCGCGATCCGAGCAATCCGGAGTATATTGTAACCGTTCGAGGTCTCGGCTATCGTTTTATCCCAAATCCTGAAGGCAAGCGGTCATGAGGTTAAGATGGAAGTTTTTGTTTCACTTTTTCGGCCAGATGCTGATTGTGATCCTGCTGCTTACGGTTATGCTTGTTGCATCGTTTTTCTATTTAGACGCCCGTTTTAGCGATGCGGAATCCAATTCAGGGCTGACGAAAGCAACGACCGACACACTTGAGGCATATCTCGATGTAAACGAAGACGGGACATGGGAAGTGGATAATTTCCTGAAGAAATCTGTTGATAAACAGCACGGCTGGATGCAAATCATTGATTCGGAAGGAAACACTGATTATTCCTACGGCGTGCCAAAAGACGTGCCGGGCACCTATACCAAGAAAGAGCTTTTGTCTATTTATAAAACCAAAAAGCTTCATAACTATAAACTGAATTATTGGGCCATCAATATTGAAGATAAGTCGTATCTTCTATTGTCCGGCTGGAAATCAAAAAGTGAACAGCTCCTGACTTCCGTTGAAAAGCGTGAACAAAAGATAGACTCACTAGCGCACTATAAGTCTAGTACCATCGACTATATTAAACGGAAAAAAGGCGCCATTTACCTGTTAGACAGCAATGGAAAGATTCTCGACAGCATCAACAGCACAAAAAGCGAAAGAAAAACGATGAACCAGCTGGAGCTGCTTAAATACAGCTCTAAGCCTTGGAACTATAAGCGGGAAATTTCCGTTAAGATCCTCAATAAAGACAGATGGATGGTCGCTACGGTGCCAAACCCAGTCTATGTAACCGATCAGGAGTTTAACAAATCATTCCTGAAGGTTGTATTAAAAGCGATGTTTCTCGTGATGGCCGTTTTGTTCATGTATATCATTTGGATGACCGTTTGGTATATGTTCCGATTCGGGCTGCCGATTTTTCACACGATTAGATGGCTGGTCAATCTGTCAAAAGGGAAGCTTGAGGAACCTAGAAACCGGGAAGGCCGTCCTGTCAGCAAAAATAAAAAGGGAAAAATCAAACAGCCGTACCGCTTCTTCGGTGAGATATTTGAATCAATGGATCAGCTGACTGAAACGCTGAGAAGGGATAAAAGAAACAGAGAAAAAATCCAGGCGACAAGGGAAGAATGGATTGCCGGTTTGTCACATGACTTAAAAACACCGCTCAGCAGCATTTACGGCTACAGCATGATGCTCGAGTCGAAGCAGTATGACTGGTCGCCGGAAGAAGTGAAAGAAATGGGGCAGGTTGTCAGAGAAAAATCTGAATACATGTCTAAGCTGATTGAAGACTTAAATTTAACGTATCGGCTGAAAAATGATGCTCTTCCTATTGAGAGAAATCTCACTAGCCTTATCCCGTTTTTTAAAAATGTCATTGAGGATTTTAAGAAAAATCCGTTTTCTGAAGGCTATGATATCTCGTTTGTATCCAAAGAAGAGCATATTGAATTTGCCCTTGATGAAGCGTGGTTCAGGCGCATATTAGAAAACCTCCTTGGGAATGCCGTGAAGCACAACGACAAAGGAACAGAGATTCAAGTCATTCTGGAGCAAACAAAAAATCATATATCTTTAAAGGTGAAGGACAATGGGAAAGGAATGGATGAAGAAACGATTACCCATTTGTTTAACCGTTACTACAGAGGGACGAACACAAAAGATTCAACTGCCGGAACGGGTCTCGGGCTCGCGATTGCCAAGGAGCTTGTCCATCTGCATAACGGAACGATACATGTGAACAGCAGAATGAACATTGGAACGGTCATTACCATCCTTTTTAAAAAACAATAAACATCAAGTGGTTTGGACACCTCTTTGCCGGGAATAACAATATATAGACTGAAGCTAAAGAGGTGTAACACATGGATGCAGTATTGGAAGCAGACACTCGGGCAGTGATTGGAGAAGGCCCGTTATGGGATGAAGAAAACGGCCGCTTATATTGGGTTGATATCCTGGGGAGCGAGCTCCATATCTTTGACCCTGAAGAAAAAATCAACCGATCAATCAAATTCAAATCCTTTGTGACGGCGCTTGCGAAATATTCAAAGGATGAACTGATTATGACGATGAAGGACGGGTTTTACCTGTATCATCTTCGGGATGACAGCTTGGAAAAAATTAAACAGCCGAAGGACATGCATGAGAGCCTGAGATTTAATGATGCTAAATGTGACCCGTACGGAAGGCTTTGGGCGGGGACGACGAGCATGGAAGGCGAGCAAAAACAGGCGTCGCTGTACCGTTTGAATCTAGACGGCAGTCTTGTCAAAATCAAGGATCAAGTCTCCACCTCAAACGGTTTGGATTGGGACCGCGAGCGGAATTTGATGTATTACATCGACACGCCGACGCAGGAGATTGTGCGTTACAGCTATGATCCTCAAAGCGGAGATGTTTCGAATCCAGAACCTGTCTATCGTTTTGATCAGTCAGACGGATTACCGGACGGCATGACAATTGACCAAAATGGCATGCTGTGGGTGGCGCTGTTTGGCGGCAGCCGCGTTGTTCACATTGACCCGTTTCAGAAAAAAGAAATCAATTCAATCAGCGTGCCGGCTAAATATGTCACGTGCTGCGCGTTCGGCGGCAGAGACTTAAAAACCCTTTACATTACAACGGCAACAGAACAAATGACAGAAAAAGAGAGATACGAGCAGCCTCACGCTGGAGGGTTGTTTTCAGCACAACTGGAAACAGGCGGATATCAGCCGGTACCATTTGCTGGAGACGTATAAAAAAAACGCATCCGAAACACGGATGCGTTTTTTTATACTACAGAGAACGGATAATGCCGCCTTCCACACGCTGTGCCGTGCCGTTAATGGCGGATGCGGCGTCAGACGCGAGGAATACGATTGTGTTAGCGACTTCTTCTGCTGTCGCGTATCGCTGAATAAGCGAGGTTGGCTCATTGACCTTGAAATAGTCTTTGATAAATGTGTCTGTATCCTGGCCGGCTGCTTGTGCGGCGCCTTCCATATAGGATGCCACGCCCTCTGTCCAAGTAGGTCCCGGGAGCACTGAGTTAACCGTCACATTTGTGCCTTTTGTCATTTCAGCCATTCCTCTTGAAAGGCTGATCAGCGCCGTTTTTGTCATTGAGTATGGAATCATCGTTGGCAGCGGTTTGACGCCTGCTTCACTTGCAATATTTAAAATGCGGCCGCTGTTTTTGGCAAGCATTTTTGGAAGGAAGTGACGGCTTGTCCGAACGGCGCTCATCACGTTCACTTCGAAATATTGATTCCACTCTTCATCTGTCACATCAGCAAAGTCTTTTACCTCGAAGAAACCAAGGTTGTTGACAAGGATATCGATATCACCGATTTCATTTACTTTTTCAATAAAAGCCGCTGCTTCATCTGTTTTTGACAAATCGGCAGCAGCACCGTGCACTGTTCCATAGCCAGAAAGCTCTTCAATGGTGCGATCGACAGTCTCCTGTTTGCGTCCGTTGACAATGACTGCCGCACCCTCTTGCAGAAAGCTTTTTGCGGCGGCTTTCCCGATGCCGGACGTCGAGCCGGTGATTAAGACGAGTTTGTCTTTTAGCTGTAAATCCATAAGAATCATTCCTTTTGTAGATGATGGTATTAAGTATACAAGATCAAATTTAGTGTTTACGAGGATTTTGCTCCCATGCATAATACGGGGAAAAGTCATTCAGGACGCATATACAAGCCTGTCAGTCATATAGTATAATTACTCCGAAAAAAGGATACGAATGTCAAATAGGTGCCGGTCCGTGAACAACAGCCGGCTTAAAAGGGAAACCGGTAAAAGCCGGTGCGGTCCCGCCACTGTAATTGGCCAAGCGCCAAGAGCCAGGATACCTGCCTGTTTGATCAGCACGAATTCTGCGAGGACAGATGATGTGTAAACAATAGGCTTTTTTGTGTTGTTTACAGCATCTTTACCGTCGTAGAGATGCTTTTTTAGTTCGTTTAGGAGGAAAAGATTATGAAAAAACGAGCCGGGATATGGACTGCGCTCCTGCTGGCTGCTGTTATGCTGGCAGGCTGCGGCAATCCTGCGGATCAGAAGGATTCAAAGGCAAAACAAAAAACAGAAGCGTTTCCTGTCACCATTGATGATGCGTCAAACCAAGATGTAACCATCAAAAAAGAGCCAAAAAAGATTGTTTCATTAATGCCGAGCAACACAGAAATTACATACGCACTTGGCCTTGGTGACAAAGTGGTCGGTGTCACCACAAACGATACCTATCCAAAGGAAGTCAAAAAGGTTGAGAAAGTCGGAGATATGAATGTAAACGTTGAAAAAGTCATTTCTCTAAAACCAGATCTCGTTCTGGCCCATGAGTCTTCCATGTCAGCATCAGCGGATGCCATCAAACAGCTGAAGGACGCGGGCATTACAGTGCTGACTGTCAATGATGCACAATCATTCTCCGAGGTGTACAAATCAATTGAAATGATCGGAGAAGCTGCCGGGGCGGAGAAAAAAGCCGATCAGCTCGTGAAAAGCATGAAATCAGATCTAAAGGATATTAAAGAAAAAGCGAAAAACATTTCAAAGGACGAGGAGAAAAGCGTATTTATCGAGGTTTCTCCTAATCCTGACATTTATACAACCGGAAAAGATACGTTTATGAATGAAATGCTGAATGTCATCCATGCTAAAAACGCAGCTGCGGATCAGACAGGATGGGTGCAAATGACAGACGAGGCGATCGTAAAACTCAATCCTGATGCAATTGTTACAACGGACGGTGTGAAAGCGAAAGCTGTGGAAAAACGCGATGGCTGGAGCGAAATCAATGCTGTGAAACATCATCGTGTATATGATGTGGACCCTGATCTTGTGACACGTTCCGGTCCCCGTCTGATCGAAGGGGTCGAAGAACTTGCGGAAAGCATTTACCCGGATACGTTTAAGGAATAATCGTTATGCCGCATATATCATTGGTTTCTCATTTTTAGCCGTGAGCATCATCTTAGGAATTTCTTGCGGCAGCCTGCATATTCCTATTCCCGCTGTTTTTCGTGTCTTTTGGCATCAAGGTTTCGGCGGCTCTATCGGTTCTGATGATCCGATGTACACTAATATTATGATGAATATCAGACTGCCGAGAGTTGTGCTGGCCGCCCTTGTGGGGGCGGCTCTTTCTATTGCAGGGGCCGCTTTTCAAGGATTGTTGAAAAATCCGCTTGCTGATCCCTATACGCTAGGTGTGTCATCCGGTGCTTCAGTTGGAGCTGTTGTGACTCTGTTCTTAGGTCTGCACCTTCCTGTCATCGGAGAGTTTACACTCCCGGTTGTGAGTGTAGCCGCGGCACTTGCCACGATGGCGGCGGTCCTTTTCTTCAGCCGCCTCGTTCATGCTTCGATGTCTGTTTCCACCCTCATTTTGACCGGTGTCATCACTAACTCTTTTTTGGGCGCATTTATTTCTCTTATCATCGCCTTGACAGGAGACAACCTGCTTCCGATTGTGCATTGGCTGCTTGGCAGCGTCTCAATGAGGGGCTGGAGCTATGTTATTTTGTTTCTCCCGTTTTTTCTTTTGGGAACCATTTTATTGATTATAAACGGAAGGGAACTAAACGTGATGACATATGGAGAAGATAAAGCAAAGCTTCTTGGAGTCAGCGTTCAGCAGAGGAAGATGATGATTCTAATAGCCGGATCTCTTTTGACGGGAAGCGCTGTGGCAGTATCGGGTACGATTGGCTTTGTCGGCCTTGTGATTCCGCATATCACAAGGTTTTTGTGGGGAACGGACCATCGGCATTTACTGCCGCTGTCCGCCTTGCTCGGGGCAGGATTTCTCGTTTTAGCCGATCTGCTTTCCAGAACCATCATTGAGCCGATTGAACTGCCGATCGGGATCATTACGTCCTTGGCGGGAGCGCCTGTGTTCGCTCTTATTTTAATTCGGCAGCACCGCGGGAGGAGAAGCTTATGATGAAGGCAGAAGGGCTGTCGGGAGGATACGGTGACAGCCGCCTAATCAACAATGTCAGCTTAACAGTGGAGAAGGGAGAATTTCTCGGAATTCTTGGCCCTAATGGAAGCGGAAAAACCACGCTTTTGCACTTGCTGGCAGGCACGCTGCCGGCCAAGGAAGGCAGCGTTTATCTGGCCGGAAAACTGCTGGCGGACTATAAACCGAAGGAACTGGCGCAAATCATGGCCGTCCTGCCGCAAAAAACGGATCAAGCCTTCACCTTTACCGTCGAAGAAACTGTAGCCTTTGGCAGATATCCATTCCAAACGGGGCTGTTCAGACAGCAGACTGAAAAGGATGAAGCCATTGTACAGGAAGCAATGGAGCAAACAGGAGTGGCCGATTTTGCGCAAAAGCCGATTCGCGAACTAAGCGGAGGGGAACAGCAGCGGGTGTATTTGGCACAAGCTTTGGCGCAGCAGCCGCGTATTTTATTTTTGGACGAGCCGACTAATTTTCTCGATCTGGCTTATCAAAAAGACCTGCTTGATCTGATCAAACGCCTGACGAGAGAAAGCGGATTGGCAGCTGTCAGTGTTTTTCATGATCTGAACACCGCAAGCCTGTACTGTGATGAGCTCATGTTTATGAAAAACGGTACCGCTGGGCCTAAGCAAAAACCGGAATATGTTGTTACAGAACAAAGCATAAAGGCGGTGTACGATACAGATGTCACCGCCTTGGTTCATCAAAGCTCACCTAAACCGATGATTGTGATTCAGCCTGAAAAAGATAGCGTGAAGCGGCAGTCTATCCCATTTGAAGCATTGCTCCAAGCGGGGCGTGATAACATTCTTCTGCAAACGGAAATCCCGCTTCGAACATTGTCCTCGACGCCTATCGGTGCAGGGTTTTCGTGGAGCAGGACGCTGATCCATAAACGGCTGCCAGATCAGCCAGATCCGATAGAAGGACTTATGGCCTATCTTTCAGAAAGCGGTTTTCAACTGCAGGAGACGTGTGCGATGGCTTCTTCAGAAAGACTTGACCGTTTCGTGTATCGAACGTATGAAGACGGAGAGTTATCCGTTTTCATATGCGTTCAGACCGGCTTTTCGATTTGGATTTTGATTAACGGCTATGCGGCAGATCAATACTTCATCAAAGCTCTTATGGCTGCCGAAGCAGAACGGACGAAAGTGCTGGGAGACGGAAGAGGCACAGGTGATATTCTCATCGCCGGGACTCAAACTCAGCAATCCGAAAACATAGAACAGCGGCTGAACCAATTGATAAAGAAAGGGACGGCTGAATGTGTAGAAGAGGCTGCTGAGTTGTTTGAATAAGTCTGTAAAGGAGATTCAGGGTATGAAACTATATACAAAAACAGGCGATAAGGGACAAACGGGCTTAGTCGGGGGCAGAACGGACAAGGACAGCCTACGCGTCGAAAGCTACGGCACGATTGACGAGCTTAACAGCTTTATCGGGCTTGCTTTGGCAGAGCTTTCCGGGCAGCCCGGCTTTGAAGATCTGACAGCCGAGCTGCTGACCATCCAGCATGAGCTGTTTGACTGCGGAGGCGATCTGGCAATCGTCACAGAAAGAAAAGACTATAAACTAACGGAAGAATCTGTTTCCTTTTTAGAAACGCGCATTGATGCCTATACAGCAGAAGCGCCGGAACTGAAGAAATTTATTCTTCCAGGCGGATCAAAGGGTGCTTCGCTTCTCCATATCGCCCGCACCATTACAAGGCGGGCAGAACGAAGAGTGGTGGCGCTGATGAAATCGGAGGAGATTCATGAAACAGTGCTGCGTTATCTCAATCGTCTGTCCGATTATTTCTTTGCCGCCGCACGGGTTGTGAATGCAAGAAGCGGTATTGGCGATGTAGAATATGAAAGAAGTGCCATTGTGTTTCGGGACCGAAACAGCAGCGAATCATAAAAAGTGAAAAGGAAAGCCGGCGTGTTCAAATACATGCCGGCTTTTTTTGTTTTTCACTCTGTCAATTTCCCATTTTACGACAAAAAATGAACCTTATGAATTATTGACTGAAAAATGGAAAAATGAGATATTGTAATAAATAGATGTAAAAAATAGGCAACGGGGGGCTCTGATGGATGGTGAAATTGATTGAAAGTGATAGCATCTGGAAGAGAAATTTCAATTATCTGTTTTTCTCAAGAATAGTCAAGATATCCGGCGATATGTTCGCATTTAATTCAATATTATGGTTTTTAATTTATGACGGCAAAGGTGCGATCGGCACTGCTTTATTGATTGCTGTCACTTTTTTGCCGGAAGCCGTTCTGGCGCCTGTGACGGGGCCTTTTATGAAACAGACCACGCTGAAATTTTGGATGTACTTTTCAGATCTGACAAGGGCGGCGATTGTTTTGATTATCCCTCTATGTCATTTTGCGGGCTTCTCTCCGCTGTGGTTTGTCATGACGCTTATGATTGTGCATTCAGCTACTGGAGCTGCCTACAATCCCGCCTCTATCGCTTTGATTCCTCAAATCGTAAATGAACAGGGCATTCAAAAAGCAAATGCTGTGCTGCAGTCCTCCGCTCAAATTGTCAGGCTCGGGGCTGTCACATTATGCGGCGCTTTTCTTACATTTATCAGTCCTTCTTATACCATGCTTATCGCACTTGTGCTCTATTTGGTGTCAGGTTTTCTCGTTCTTTTTATTAAGTACACTGCGGTTGAATCTCAATCAGAGTCTGCGGTTGTTACACAGAGAGGCACATATATCGGAAGACTGAAACGCGGCTTTAGGCTCGTCAGAAAACACCAGATTTTATACCCGCTCGCCATTTACTGTATCTTTATGAATTTCGCGGCTGCCCCATGGGAAGCGCTCTCTGCCGTATACGTTGCGGAAGATTTAAACGGCCAGCCGATCGTATACTCGCTTTTAAAGGCCACCACCGCCGCGGGCGCGTTTTTATTAGGGTTTGTGCTGGCGAAAGTCAAGGTAAACAGGTACGGCTTGTTATTCGTCACTGCCGGCATTATTGAAGGATTTGCTTTCTTTATTACCGGGATGAATACCTTTTTGCCGCTCGTCTTTTTCGCTGCTTTTACCTTTGGCGCCGCAGTCAGTGCTGTTAATGTTCCTGAGTATACGATTATCCAGACGTCTGTGGACAGTGAGGATCAGCCGCAGGTTTACGCCGTTATACATATGATCTCAAATATTTCGATCCCTGCCGGAGCTGTCATTTGCGGGTATGCCGCTAATGCTTTCGGCTCAGGTAAAGTGATCGCTGTCGGCGGGATTGTCGAAATTATTGCGGGTATCGGAATTTTGCTGTTTACAAAACTGGCCAAAGCAGAAAGGTCCGACCTGATTAAAGAAAGGGAAGCAAGTGTTCATCTGTAAAGGGTTTTAAAACGCCATGCCTCGTGCATGGCGTTTTTTTGTGCCAATGGGTCCGGTGCGAGATACGACTCCGGTCTTATATAAAAATCAATCTCTGATTCGTTTTGCATATCTTCCAACTTGTATAAGATGAAGACAAGGAAAACGAAAGGAGGATCTGCATGAAGATAAACAAGAAAACAATAGGCGGATTCTTATTAATTGTATTTGGGATCTCTGTCTTTTTTGGAGGAGGAAGCTTCGGCTTTATCATCCCGCTCGCCATCGGGAGCTTGATGACATACGCAGGAATCAAAAGGTTTGCCGCGGGAAAAACCATCACGGGAATCATCGTGGGCGGTATCGGAGCCATTATGCTCATCTGCTCACTTCCGTTTGTCGTCGGAATCGCGTTGGCGGCCGCTATGGTGTATTACGGCTGGAAGCTGATGAAAAACGGATCAGCTGATAACGGTGTATCATCTTTTGATCCTGAACCGGCTTCGGCTGCTTACCAATCTCACTTTGATGACGAATGGGAAGAATTTTTGAAGAAAAAATAATATCAATATATTAGGAGGAATTAGGTATGGTATTAAAAAGAATCAGAGACATGTTTGTTGCGTCAGTTCATGAAGGACTTGATAAAATGGAGAATCCAAAGGTGATGCTGAATCAATATGTACGCGATATGGAAAGCGACATCGCAAAAGCAAAGCAAACAATTGTGAAACAGCACACGATTGCCTATCAATTTAAGAAAAAATATGAAGAAGCCGCTGAAGTTGCTGGCAAACGGAAAAATCAGGCACAGCTCGCATTTGACGCAGGTGAAGAAGAACTGGCGAAAAAGGCGCTGACTGAAATGAAGTATTTAGAAGGGAAGGCGGCTGAGCATAAAGCTTCCTATGAACAGGCAAACAGTCAGCTGGCTGATCTGAAAGAGCAGCTGGCTGCACTTGAAACAAAGCTTCAGGACGTAAAGGATAAAAAACAGGCGCTGATTGCGCGGGCAAATGCGGCGAAAGCTAAAGAGCATATGAATACGACATTTGACAAAATTGACAGTGAAAGCGCGTATCGTGAATTTTTGCGTATTGAAAATCGTATTGAAGAAATGGAAATCCGCGCGAATTATTCAAAGTCAGCGGAAGCCGGCGCAGAACTTACACGTAAAGAATTCGCAGACGATGTGGAAGCGGAGATTGAAAAAATGCGGACACTTTCACTGCAAAAATCAGACCAGACACAAGCGGCAAATGAATAAGCGGAACGGGGAAGGATTTGCGGTCAAGTCCTTCCCTTCCGCACGTATCAATTCGCAAGCTTTTCCTTTATAATAGAATGAATGAGAAGGATGAAACCGAATGAAAAAAATGCTTGGCAAACTGTTGATCACTGCCGGTATTCTGGTTTTTTTCGCCGTTGTCGTAAAAGATGTGTTTGCTGCAGGCCTGGGTTTGATAAATGGCACAGAAGCCGATTCAGCCAGCGCATCGCCGCGGGACATTGACAGCATGGTCATTGAGTCGGATAGCAAGGATGTCCGGATTATAGCGGAAGAACGAAGTGACATATCGGCAGGCATTTCAGGAGACTCAGGAAAGTTATTTGTTACTGAAAACAAAAGAAAACTGGAGCTGACCGTAAAGGAAAAAGAATTTCAATTTTTGAATGGATTTAACCGTTCAACTCTTATCGTCAGGCTTCCGTATGATTATAAAGGTGATCTGGCAGTACGAACCTCAAGCGGTGACGTGTCTGTGGCCGGGAATGACCATCTTGCGCTTTCCGGGCTGAACGCAGTATCTGCGAGCGGAAATACGAGCGTGACGGACGTCCGCATTCAAGATCTGAAAGTGAAGGCATCATCGGGGGATGTTTCCATTTCAAATACCGTCTCCAAAACAGCCGGCATTGATTTAGCTTCAGGGGACGCAAATCTGGTTCATGTATCAGGCTCTCTTGATGTGAAAATGACTTCAGGAGATTTTAATGCTGTATTGAAAAAGGTAACCGGTCCCGTATCTGTCACGCTGACAAGCGGTGATGCTAATGTAAGCCTTCCCCAAAACGGCAGCTTTGCAGTCAATGCTTTATCAGCAAGCGGTGACGTCAGTTCGCCGTATTCATTTGCTGATAAAGCACATAAAGAACAGCATCACATCACAGGCACGCAAGGAAGCGGCCAGCATCCAATCGACATCAAAACGGACAGCGGGGATCTAGCGATACGGTAGCACTAGGCAGAAGAAAGGAGGCGGACACCAGGAATGACAAAAAAACAGCTTCTCGGATTGATCATTGCTTTATTCGGCATCAGTATGTTTTTGCAAATTATCGGAATAGGCGATCTGCTGTTTTGGCCGCTCTTTTTTCTGATTGCCGGCTATTTCCTTAAAAAATATTCCCGTGATTGGCTTGGCTCCGTCATGTATATCTTTGCCGCGTTTCTATTTTTGAAAAACCTCTTCAGCATCACCTTTAATTTATTCGGCTATGCGTTTGCTGCATTTCTGATTTACGCCGGTTACAGGCTTATCAAAGGGAAGCCGATATTTGAACCGAATGAGAAACAGGTCAATCTCAATAAAAAAGAACATCATGATCCGCCAAAAGATGTAAAACATCCCGACATGCGCAGCTTTTTTATCGGTGAGCTGCAAATGATGAAGCAGCCGTTTGACCTGAATGATTTAAATGTCTCTGGTTTTATCGGTGATATCAAAATCGATTTATCTAAAGCGATGATTCCCGAGGGAGAAAGTACAATCGTCATTAGCGGAGTCATTGGTAACGTTGATATTTATGTACCATCGGACCTTGAAGTGGCTGTCAGCTCAGCTGTTTTTATAGGTGACATCAATCTGATCGGCTCGAAGAAAAGCGGATTAAGCACGAAGGTATATGCCGCGTCAACCGATTTCAGCGAGTCAAAGCGCCGTGTCAAAGTGTCCGTTTCCTTATTTATCGGTGATGTGGATGTGAAGTACGTATGAGAAAAAAAATGCTTGCCAGCCTCCAATGGCGCGCCATCCGCATGACAACGGGAATCAGCCTGCTCCTTTTTGCCTGCCTGATTTCCTTTATGATGTTTTACTATCGGCTCGATCCGCTTGTTTTGCTGTCATCTAGCTGGTTCGGAATTCCGTTTATCCTGATTTTGCTTCTGATCAGCGTGACCGTCGGTTTCGCCTCAGGGTATATGTACGGCAACCGGTTGAAGACAAGGATTGATACATTAATTGAATCCATTTTAACCTTTGAAAACGGCAATTTCGCTTATCGGATACCGCCGCTCGGTGATGATGAAATCGGCCTGGCTGCTGATCAGCTGAACGAAATGGCGAAGCGCGTGGAGCTTCAAGTCGCATCCCTCCAGAAACTTTCCAATGAACGTGCGGAATGGCAGGCTCAAATGAAGAAGTCGGTTATCTCAGAAGAACGCCAGCGATTGGCCAGAGATCTTCATGATGCGGTCAGCCAGCAGCTCTTTGCCATATCGATGATGACATCAGCCGTGCTGGAACATGTCAAGGATGCTGATGACAAAACAGTCAAGCGGATCAGGATGGTAGAGCATATGGCAGGCGAAGCCCAAAATGAGATGAGGGCGCTGCTGCTCCATTTACGGCCTGTTACCCTTGAAGGAAAAGGGCTGAAGGAGGGCCTTACGGAGCTTTTGGACGAGTTCCGAAAAAAGCAGCCGATTGATATTGAGTGGGATATACAGGACACAGCGATATCCAAGGGTGTTGAAGACCACTTGTTCAGAATCGTGCAGGAGGCCCTTTCAAACGTATTTAGACATTCAAAAGCGTCAAAAGTAACCGTGATTCTGGGCATAAAGAACAGCCAGCTCCGTCTGAAGGTGATTGATAATGGAAAAGGCTTCAAAATGGACCAGGTGAAAGCCTCCTCATACGGATTGAATTCTATGAAAGAACGTGCAAGTGAAATCGGCGGGGTCGCCGAAGTGATTTCAGTAGAAGGAAAAGGCACCCAAATCGAAGTGAAGGTCCCGATTTTCCCGGAAGAAAAAGGAGAGAACGAACGTGATTCGAGTATTATTGATTGATGATCATGAAATGGTCAGAATGGGGCTCGCGGCTTTTTTGGAGGCGCAGCCCGATATTGAAGTCATCGGCGAGGCATCGGACGGCAGCGAAGGTGTTCGGCTTGCTGCGGAACTGTCGCCTGATGTCATTTTAATGGACCTTGTCATGGAGGGCATGGATGGCATTGAAGCTACAAAGCAAATTTGCCGGGAGCTTTCCGACCCGAAAATTATTGTGCTCACTAGCTTCATTGATGATGACAAAGTGTACCCGGTTATTGAAGCTGGCGCGCTCAGCTATCTGTTGAAAACCTCAAAAGCGGCAGAAATCGCCGAAGCCATCCGCGCCGCAAGCAAGGGAGAGCCGAAGCTGGAGTCAAAAGTGGCGGGAAAAGTATTATCCAGGCTGCGCCACTCAGGTGAAAACGCGCTCCCTCATGAATCGCTTACGAAACGGGAGCTCGAAATACTCTGCCTGATCGCAGAAGGAAAAACAAACAAAGAAATAGGCGAGGAACTATTTATTACGGTTAAAACAGTCAAAACACATATTACCAATATTTTATCAAAGCTTGATGTCAGTGACCGGACGCAGGCGGCGGTGTACGCACACCGAAATCACCTCGTAAAATAGGGGCCGCTATTTGTTCGCGCCTTTCGTTCCGAAGTCTCTGACAACCACGTTGACCCGGTAGTCTATTTCCGCATTGCTGAAATAATCCTCATCCCATTTTCTTGAAATCTTTTTCCACTTTTGAGGATAATGAATTCTGACCTCGTTTCCCAGCCCGGTGACGTCCGCTTTGATCTCTTTCTGCAGTTTCCCTGTAATAAATGCTGTTACTGTATCGTGTACCCGTTTTTCAACTGTCTTTTCAATACTTTTGATATATGAATCCTTAAACGAATCTTCATTGGGATTCCAATCCTCAGATAGACGACCTTCAATATTTCGGGTGACGGTGAATTTGAACTTTCCGTCCTTATAGGCCGTCTTGATCTTCCGATTGCTTGAATATACTTCATAAGAAAAGAGATGGCCATCGCGCTTCAAGTCAATGATGCCTCCCTCGACAGTGCCTGAAAATAAGTTGATATTTTGAACCTCAATCGGGGTGAGGTCCCGGTGCCATAATTTATTTTTTATGATAGAGGCTCCGTTTATCGCGAGCTTGCCGTTTTCCTTACCGACATGAGGGATGAGGAATGAATCGTCAGAGGTTAAGTGTTCTGAGATCTCCCCCAATGTAACTGGCTCCATCATTCTGATCGTCACCTTATTATTCTCTGTCAGATCATATATCACGTTGGATGCAGGCTCGCCTTCATCATTCATTTTAAATATATCCTTAGTTCGGCCGTTGGTGATAAAGACGTAGGAACTCCTCCTTGTTCCGTTGTCTCTGACAAACTGGTTAATGATCGCGTCCATTCCAATTTGATCAGCGATCACGCTTTTGGAAAGCAGAATGAGACGCAAATGCTGTGAAAACGTAGGATTATGCTTTAATGCAGAGGTTCTCATCATTTGATGGACAGTTTCACCCTTTGTGATAGAAAGCTGTGTCGGATCAGATGAAGAGCCCTCCTTGGCGCTGATTTTTTTCGGCACGAGAATTTGCTGTGTCAGCTCTAAATTGTCATCGTCAGGCTTGTCTAGCCCTACTCCGATCACTAAGCTTAATTCCTCGATATTTTCACTGTCCCAGCATCCGGACAGCAATAGGGTGCATATAAACATACATAAAATCCGGATTTTCATTTTGCTGTAATCCTCCTCTTGAGAGCTACAATGAAAAAGAGAATGAACGGAAGCAGAAACAGGGAGACAAAAATATAGCCAAGATAATCGCTATACATCATGACTTGATTGGCGTCATCCGGCCAGAGAGAAAAATAAAAGACCGTTATGCCGATAATCACCATGCTTGTTTTAGTCGATAATCCAAATGTCTTCTTTAGCCCGTTAGCGGCAAAGTATCCGTAAATGACAAATGTGGTGAAAAACTGGATGATCCAGACCACCAGTAAAAACGATTCAAACCGTTCAATAAATATGCCTTTAAGCTCAAAGGACTGAAAGAGAGAAATAGTCGGCCAAATCAGCGTTTTTACCTCGGGAGCGGTCAAAGCTCCGATAACAATAATATACGTAAGGATATATAAGATAATCGGAATCAGAAATCCTAGAGACGCATATCTGAACGTGTATTTCTTTTTCTTCATATGTTCAGGAAGAAACAGCATCACTTCCATTCCTAAAAAAGAGATGGAAACGACGGTAAGGGAGTTTGCAATGGGTCCAAGGCCTTCGCCTAAAACAGGACGCAAATTATTGATATCAAAAATTTTAAAACTGATCCCGAACACAACCAGCAAAATAATAATGGTTACCGTTAAATAAAAGGGAAACAGCCGCGACACATCACTTAAGCCCCCAACGATTAAATAAATACCGCAGCAAATAAACGTTAAAATAATGACTTGAATTGGGGTTCTCTCCAACAGGAAAAACTTCACCATTTCAGCCATTGCCCGGGTCTCGAAGCTGGCTACGCCGAGGAAATAGCCGCAGATCAAAAGGCCGATGATGCTGCCGATCCATTTTCCAAGCCCTTCCTTCAAATATTCAAAGAGTGAAGGGTATTGATGTTTTTTCTGAATGAGCGTGTTTAAATAAATGAAGAAAATAAAAATGAAACCTTCTAATATCAGCGTGATCCAGCCGTCAGGCGTATTAGCCTTAGTGGTCAGCGCTCGCGGCAATGTTAAAAGTCCGGCCCCAAGCATTGTATTTGCAACAATAGAAATACCTTGAAAGGTATTAAGTTTCAGTGGAGTCTGTTTTTGGCTCATTTGGATTATTCGCCTCTTTTGGTTTGTTTTTAATTGGGAGACGGATAATGGAGTCATCCGTATTTTTCAGGCTAAAGAATCCGTTTGGCGAAAAATACGGAGACCCAAAGCTCGTTTGTCTCGTTAAGTGCGTATAAACGACAAGCATAAATAAAATAATGCCGTATAGTCCTAAAATAGCGGCGGAAAACATCGAAATAAAACGCAGCACCCGGAAAGACAGACCCATTCCGTATTGAGGAACAGTAAAGGATGCCAGGGCAATGACACTGACGACAATGACCATAATCGAACTGACGAGATTCGCTTCTACAGCAGCCTGTCCGATGACTACGCCCCCAACGAGGCCGATCGTCTGTCCGAGCGGATTGGGGAGTCGCAGTCCGGCTTCCCTTAGCAGCTCGATGGTTACTTCCATCAGCAGGGCTTCAAATATCGGAGGGAACGGCACGTTTTCCCTGTTCGCCGAAATCGTGACGGCGAGTGCGGTCGGCAGCAGCCCCTGATGGAAGGAAACAAGTGCTATATAAATCGATGACAAAAACAAGGTGATAAAGATAGAAGCAAAGCGCAGCGACCGGATAAGAGATGCTGAAATCCAGCGTTCATAGTAGTCATCCGGGGATTGCATCAGGATGCCGAGAGAAACCGGCACCAGCAGCACAAATGGTGAACTGTCGACCAAAATTGCCACACGGCCGTTAAACAGGGCTGAAGATACTTTGTCAGGTCTTTCCGTATTTTGTATCTGCGGAAATGGTGAATATTTATTATCTTCAATGAGCTCCTCGAGCGTTCCGCTGTCCTGGATATCTTCCAGCTGGATATTTTTAAGCCGCGCCTTCACTTCTTTTATGACGGACTTTTTTGCTTTGCCTTCAATGTACATAATGGCTGCAGGCTTCAGCTTGTTTTCGCCGATCATGATTTTTTTGGTGATCAATTTCGGATGAGAGGTTCTTTGTCTGATCAGAGCGAGATTTGTATCAATATCCTCTACAAACGCTACTTTTGGGCCGCGAACCACTTTTTCAGTTGTCGGCTCTGTCAGGCTTCTTGTTTTTTTCTTTCCTGTGGTCAGAATATAGGCTTTATCCAATCCGTTGATAAACACAGCACAATTGCCGTTGAGAATCGATTCAATCGTTTTTTTTGCAGTTTCAACAGGTCTTGCGTCAAGCTGGTCAAGGCGTTTTTTGACCTGGTCAAGCGTTAAGGTCTCCTCATCTTTAATCAAAGTTTTAATGGCTTCTGACACCTTATTCTCATCAGTCATTTCACTGAAATAGAGATAGTAAAAAACCAGTCCGTTCGCAAGCATTTTTTTGTTTTTCACCAGATCATCGTTTTCTTTTAATTTTGGCAGCACCAATGCTAAATTATCGTGTATATATTCCTTAAACTCTGTTTGTTCCAATGAGGTCACCTCTTATCCAAAACCTTAGTAGAGGTTATCTTTTCCTGTTAAAAAAATGATATACTGTGTTAGAGTATTTCATGGAGTAAGTTTTTTTATGAAAGCGGAGGATACGAAGTGGCACAGGTAAGGCTAGCTGGAAAACAAGAAGAAATTGAACAGCTCATTAGATCATTTGAACAGCATTATGATGTCTCTTATACATCAAAGGAGTACGGCAGGACAAATCCAAAATACAAATATTCAAAGGATTCCCGCGTATATCTTGAATTAAAATTAAAATCTGCCAAGATCGAAAAATAAAAAGGATTTTTTGTGTCATTGGCGAATTATGATCTATTGAAGCAACCGTTATGGAGGGATACATAAATGGAATACAGAATTGAACGAGACACCATGGGAGAAGTAAAAGTTCCTGCTGATAAATTTTGGGGCGCCCAAACACAGCGAAGCAAGGAGAACTTTAAGATCGGTTCTGAAAAAATGCCGATGCGTGTTGTGAAGGCGTTTGCAATTTTAAAACGAAGCACTGCTCTAGCTAATAAACGCCTCGGCAATCTGGACGCTGAAAAAGCAGAAGCGATTGCAGCGGTTTGTGATGATGTGCTCAAAGGCAAGTACGATGACAACTTCCCGCTTGTCGTATGGCAGACCGGAAGCGGCACACAAAGCAATATGAACATGAACGAAGTGGTAGCCAACCGTGCGACTGCTTTATTAAAAGAGAAGAACTCTGATCAAACGATTCATCCAAATGATGACGTGAACCGAAGCCAAAGCTCAAACGACACATTCCCGACTGCGATGCATGTTGCCGCTGTTTTGGCTGTTTACGAGCAGCTTGTGCCGGCGCTTGATCAGCTTCGCAATACACTGGATGAAAAAGCAAAAGCATACAATGATATTGTCAAAATCGGACGCACGCATCTTCAGGATGCTACGCCACTGACCCTCGGACAGGAAATCAGCGGATGGGTTCACATGCTGGACCGTTCGAAGGAAATGATTTTGGAAGCGACAGATAAAATGCGTGCGCTTGCAATTGGTGGAACGGCTGTCGGAACGGGTATCAACGCCCACCCAGAGTTTGGAGAGCTTGTCTCAGAAGAGATCACTAAGCTGACCGGCCAAACGTTCAGCAGCTCGCCGAATAAATTCCACGCGCTGACAAGCCATGACGAAATCACTTATGCGCATGGCGCATTAAAAGCGCTTGCGGCTGACTTAATGAAAATCGCGAACGATGTCAGATGGCTCGCAAGCGGACCCCGCTGCGGCATCGGGGAGATCGTCATTCCTGAAAATGAGCCGGGAAGCTCTATTATGCCTGGTAAAGTCAACCCGACACAAAGCGAAGCGTTAACAATGATCGCAGCGCAAATCATGGGGAACGATGCGACAATCGGCTTTGCGGCGAGTCAGGGGAACTTTGAACTGAACGTGTTTAAGCCTGTTATTATTTACAACTTCCTGCAATCTGTGCAGCTGCTCAGTGACGGCATGAATTCATTCCATGATAAATGTGCTGTCGGTATTGAGCCTAATAAAGAAACCATTCAGGAAAACCTGTCAAATTCATTAATGCTTGTTACGGCGCTGAACCCGCATATCGGTTATGAAAACGCGGCGAAAATCGCCAAGCTTGCCCATAAAGAGGGATTGACGCTCAAAGAAGCAGCTTTGAAGCTTGAATTGCTGACAGAGGAGCAATTTAACGAAATGGTTAAGCCGGAAGACATGGTAAAACCAAAGGCGTAATAGGAAGAACGGCTGCTTTTTAAGCAGCCGTTCTTCTAAATATGTTGCTGTTTTAATAAATATTTAAGCTGTTCCGCATCTTTGGCGAGAGCTTCAGACTCCGTCAGATTATGAATCATTCCTTTTATGATCGCCAGCTTCGGTGTTTTTTTCTTCATTTCTGCTTCAAGTATGTCCAAGCTCTCCGATAATTCAAGAGAGGAGTTTGTGTTTAAGCTGTTAATTTTGTCACGTAGGCTTTTCACAATTGATTCAGTCAGCGGGTCAGGCCGTCCGTGCGTAAGAGGTCCGAATAAAGAGCTCGCCTCTTCCAATGTGATGAAAGGCTTATCGTTTCGTTCAGACATGCCTTTTACCATATCATCAATTCGATTCATAATGATATCAGCTAATTGAGACGGCTTCACAGTGTACCCGAGCAAAATCATGCATTCCAGGTAAATCTGGCTGATGCCCTCTATTAAAAAACAAAGCTCAGCAGTGTAGGGTTCCGCTTTTTTTCCATAGATGTTCAGCAGGCTGTCGATATGAAATTGAAGTGAGGACTGGCGGATTTTTTTTGCGCATTGCTCCACTTCTTCTGTGTAAGGCAGAGAACCCTCCTTCAACTGCATGCTGATAAAATCTTTGTGTTCAAGAATGTTTTCATAGAGGACGGTCAGCTGTTTACGGTAAGCCGTTCTGGGGCTGTCGCCCTTCGTTTTAATATTTAAAATTCGGGTAAACGTTTTATCATAATAGTAGTTCAGCATAGAGAGAAGAAGCGCTTCTTTCGAAGGAAAATAAATATAAAAAGCGCCTTTAGATATTTTGCATTCTTTTGCGATTTCCTGGACTGATGTTGAGTTGTATCCTTTTTGGGCAAATAGTTTTAAGGCTGTTTCAATAATCAGTTTTTCTTTTTCCTTCAATGGTTCCACCCTTTCGGAGCCCGGAGGCCTGCTAGGATATGACCATATAGTCACACCGTCTGTTATAAAATTAACCTTATTGTAACTTGTTTTTTTATCATGTATTATTTATATTATAAATTGAGATGACCGAATGGTCAAAGCTCAAGCGAAAGGGTGAATCTAGAATGAGAGAATTGGACGAAATGATCAGCCGCTTGCGAAACAGAGGAATCAAAGTGGAGAAAGTCAAATATCCGAAGCAGACCTTGTCAGAGAAAAAATGGGTTCATCAATGCAAACAGCCGCTCAAAACAAATTACAGAGATTTTAACGGCTATTCTTTCACATAAAAAAATAGACTGCAAAACATCTACAGTCTATTTTGGCACTGCTATGCGGTATGTTACACCCGTTTTGTCATTTTCAATTGAGATAGATGCCTTATGAAGAGTTAAAATTCGTTTTACGATGCTTAGACCAATGCCGAATTCGCCTTTCTTCCCTTTATTAAAAGGCTCATAGAGGCTGGAGAGCATCTCATCTTCAATATGCGGACCGTCATTTTTAATGGTGATCACGATATTTCGATCATCTTGTTTCATGCTGATTTCTATTTTTGTCTCAGCATAGCGGATTTGATTTTCCAAAATGTTTTCGAGGAGTTTGTTCCATTGCTCCGGATCGCCCGGCATCAAAATATCCTCTTCTACATCAATTTCCCACGATAGTTCTTTCCGCGCCCACTTCAATCGTTCGATGACTTCTTCTGTCACTTCCACAATACTGAACATGTCGTGCTGCACTTTTTGCTTCGCTAAATAATCCAGCTTCGTTAAATATAATAAATCCTTTATTTTTTTCTCCAGCTTAAGAGCTTCGCATTCAATAACATCTACAGTGTTTTCAAGGTCTCCTTTAGGAAAAATCCCGTCTTTAATTGATTGTGTATAGCCTCTGATGACCATGACCGGCGTTTTTAAATCATGAGAGATATTTTGCAATAGAGTTCTTTCTGTTTCATCCTTTTGCACAAGCTTTTGGCGCATCTCTTCGATGGTATGGCCCAATTTGCCGATTTCATCTTTCCGGTCCACTTTTACTGGGTCATCCCAATCCTGTTCAGAAATCCGTTTGACGTGTTTTTCAAATGATACAAGAGGCCTTGATAAATACTTTGCAAGCCAAATAGCCGGAATCCAGCTTAATAAAATGACGACAGCTATAATAAACAGAAGCTGTTTGAACAAGGTATAGGCCAAATCGTCCCGATAAGAATCAAGCGCGTAAGAGAGCATCATCGCTGATTGTCCATTGACTGAAAGTCCCTTTTTAATGACAAAAAACACTTTCTCTCCATTGACGTCGGCGCTGTAACGTTTCTTTTTAGCTTCCTGCTTATCAGCCAGCTTGTACACCTTGTGGATAAATGAAGATGACAGAATGCTTAAATCCTTGTCTGAAGAAGCCTCTTCATTTTCAGGAAGGAGCACGTGCTGTACGGAGCGGACAGTTGTCGGCGCCGTCGCCTCCTCGCTGTAATAGCGCCTTTCAATCGAACCTGGCAGGCGGTACTCTGTCAGAACATGCTGCTCATTTTCAATCATCGTATACGTTTCATTAGTGAAAAAATCACGCAGCGTGTTTGAAAATAACACAAGCAGTAAAATCGATATCGCTAACAGGATGCCGGATATGACAACCCATATCTGAAACGCGAGCGGCTTGTTTTTCATGATGACATCATCCTGTAGCCGAAACCGTAAATCGTCTCCACCCTCAATTCAGGCATCTTTCTGCGCAGTCTCCGGACGAGATCATCAACTACCCGGTCTGTTCCGAAGTAGTCATGTCCCCACACTTTTAGGAGGATATCCTCACGAGAGTATGGATGCCCTTTATGATGGATAAATAATAGCAGCAGATCAAATTCCTTTGACGTCAAATTGATGATATTCCCGTTTTCGTCATAGACCTCGCGGGCGTCTTCAGCGACCCAGTACGAGGAGACGGCAATTTCATTTTTTTGGACAGGAGGAGCTTCCTTATATACGAGCTGCAGCAGCTTTTGCACACGGATAATCAGCTCCCGCGGCAGAAACGGCTTTGAAATGTAGTCATTGCTGCCAAGCTCTAAGCCAAGCACTCTGTCAATATCCGCATCTCGGGCGGAAATAAAAATGACCGGCACGTCAGGATCTTTCGCCTTGATTTCTTTTATTAATGTATAGCCGTCGGTATCCGGCAGCATGATATCGAGAATCCATAGGTGGGGAGACGGTGTCATTTTCTTTCTGGCGTCTTCACCTTTCGTAAAAGATGTAATGTTCCAGCCCTCATTCTCTAAATACTTCGTCAGCAGTTCATTCAGGTTATCCTCATCTTCAACTAGATAAATGGTGTATGACAAGGCTCTTCACATCCTTTCAACGTCATTATAAACTAGTTTTAACATACGGCAGGCAATTTTCATAATTTCACATATTCTTTTCATTTTTATCCCACAATGTTTGTTTATGATATGGTTAAGGGAAGAAAGGAAGAGAAAAAGAGCGAGGAAGATGTAGGATGATCAAACATATTCTATTTTGGTGCTTTGCTTTTCTCCTCATTATTGGGACAATTGAACTTGTACATGCGATGAATATGTAACGATAAATGAATAACCGTTAAAGGAGTGTAAGAACATGGATTATCGACGTGATGGCCAAAACGATCAACATCAAACTGAACCTTCACATACAGAACAGCAGAATACAGAAAACCAGAAGCTGATTGGACATTCTGAACAAGAATTGCTTGACGCGCCTGTGTCGTATGAAGCGGGACGGCAGGAAACGGCTTCTGCTTTAGAAATGGAAAAGCAAGAAACGGCTGTGAAAAAAGAAAAGAAACGGAGAGCCGCATGGCTGAGCCCGATTTTAGGCGGTATTATCGGCGGGGGCCTCATGCTTGGCATCGCGCCTTATCTGCCGTCAGACCAAAATCAGGCGACCGAGACCGCTTCCGCAAATAAACAGGTGCAGTCTGATAATTTTACAACGGCGCCGATAACGAACGCATCAAACATCGCTGATATGGTAGAGGATTTAGAGCCTACGATTGTCGGAATCTCAAATATCCAAACCTCTCAAAATAACACATTCGGCACAGGAGGAGGCTCCAGCTCAGAAAGTGAAAGCGGAACCGGGTCAGGTGTTATTTTCAAAAAAGACAGCAATAAAGCGTATATCATTACAAACAACCATGTCGTTGAAGGCGCGAACAAGCTGACTGTTACGCTATACAACGGAGAAACGGAAACTGCCAAGCTTGTCGGCAGCGATACCATTACTGATTTGGCAGTTTTGGAAATCAGCAGCAAGAACGTCAAAAAAGTGGCGAGCTTTGGTGATTCTTCACAGCTGCGCACTGGCGAAAAGGTAATCGCTATCGGTAACCCGCTCGGACAGCAGTTTTCCGGTACGGTGACACAAGGCATCATTAGCGGATTGAACCGGACAATTGATGTGGATACAACACAAGGGACGGTGGAAATGAACGTGCTGCAAACTGATGCAGCGATCAATCCGGGGAACAGCGGAGGCCCATTAATCAATGCAAGCGGCCAGGTCATCGGCATCAACAGTTTGAAGGTGAGCGAAAGCGGCGTGGAATCACTTGGATTTGCGATCCCAAGCAATGATGTCGAGCCGATTGTTGACCAGCTGCTGCAAAACGGGAAGGTGGACCGTCCGTTTTTAGGCGTGCAGATGATTGACATGTCACAAGTTCCTGAAACCTATCAGGAAAATACGCTCGGTCTGTTTGGAGATCAATTGGGCAAAGGTGTTTATGTAAAAGAAGTTCAAGCAAATTCGCCGGCAGAAAAAGCAGGTATTAAATCTGAGGATGTCATTGTCAAACTAAACGGTAAAGACGTGGAAAGCAGTGCGGATATCCGTCAGATCCTTTACAAAGACTTAAAAGTCGGAGATAAAACAACAATCCAAGTGCTGCGAAAGGGAAAAACGAAAACGTTGAACGCAACACTGACCAAGCAGACAGAAAGCAGTTCAAGCTAAGAAAAAAACAAAAAGCTGAACCCAAATAGGGTTCAGCTTTTTTTATCCTAAATAAGAGGAAAGCATCCACACTTGTTTTTCAACTTCTTCAATTAATCCGACAAACAAGTCCGCTGTCGCATTGTCTTGATTTTCTTCAGCCAGGCCGATCACGAATTTAGATTCGCTGCTGATTTGTTTGTAGTCGTTTACCAATGCTTGTACCATTTCTGATGCTGATGTTTCGTTTCCGCCGTCTGTGATAGATGCATGCTCAGTGTATTCTTTCACTGTGGCAACAGGCTGTCCGCCAATCGCCAGCAGGCGCTCAGCGATGGTATCCACTGTTTCAGCCGCATGGTCATAAAGTTCTTCAAATTTCTCGTGCAATGTAAAGAAATGAGGCCCTTTCACATACCAATGGAAACGGTGGAGCTTAGAGTATAAAAGAAACCAGTTTGATAATTGTGTGTTCAGTGAATTCTCAACTAATGTTTGATTTGTTTTTGCGTTTTCAGTTTTCATAAGATAACGTCCTCCTTGTGATCTGTTGACTTAATTATATCATATACTAAATAAAAATCAATACTAAATTATAATAATTATAATTTAGATCAGCTGAATAGCTTTTTCTTCAGGATAGACTCCCACGCAGACCAAGGAAAAAGCGATCGGAACAGCAGGGTGAGCTTGATGCCCTTTCCGATCGGGTATCGCAATTTCTTGATATGCTGTTTTGTTGCCAATTGATAAATGAGGTCGGCAACCTCTTGGGGATCTCCGCTTTCTTCTCCGTTTTTTTCAACGTAGGAAAGGATCTTTTTATAGTATTGATGATAGGCTGAATCGTCAGCAGGCACCGACATAAAATTTGATAATGACGTTGACCAGATCGATGTCTTGTATGAGCCCGGCTCGATCAAAGCGGTTTCGATACCGAACGGAAGCAGCTCGATACGCAGGCTTTCAGAAAAACCTTCCAATGCATGCTTGGAAGAAACATATGGCGACAGCGCTGGGAATCCGGTCAGTCCGCTGATGCTGCTCACGTTTATAATCTTTGCGCCGCCATGCTTTCTTATGTAAGGGAGAACGGTTTTTGTCACATGGATCACACCGAAGACATTCGTTTCAAATTGTTCTCTGAAATGTTCCATCGGCACATCCTCGATAAATCCTCCATAAGCCGTTCCGGCGTTGTTAACGAGTAAGTCGATCGGGGCGTAAGCACTAATGGCTTTTCCGAATGAGACTATAGATTGTTCATCGGTGACATCGAGAGCTGTAATGTGAATAGAATCAGACACATTGTGTGCTGCAGCCAATTCCCGAAGCTGTTCCGCTTTTTCAGGCTGTCTTGATGTGGCTATCACGAAAAATGATCGGGCAAGCTTTACAGCTGCCAGCAGACCGAAGCCGCTGGACGCTCCCGTTACGATGGCTATTTTTTTATTCATCCTATACCTCCTATTAAACGGCTACAGCTATTGTACTATCCTGAACAGGAGATGACGCCTGTAAAAAGAAATTTTTATACAACAATTCAGAATTGTTCTATAATAGAACGAAAGAAGGAAAGGGGTTTTGTGATATGGCGCTGCAAGGGGTAGGCCAAAGATGGGATCTTGATTCATTTTTTAAGGGCGGGAGCCAATCGGAAGAATTCAAAGGTTATATTGAGAAGCTGTCACAAAGTCTGCGTGCATTTCAAGACAGGACTGATGCGTTTCAGGTGCCTGAATCGCCTGAAGAGGCTGAAGGGCTGACCGCGTTGCTTGATTTATTCGAACAGACATCCGTCAAGCTTCAGCAGGCCGGCGCGTTTGTTGCCTGTCTTCAGGCCCAGAATATCAATGATCAAAAGGCTATAGAGCATCAGGCACTCATGAACCGGCTTTCCGCAGATTTTCAATCGTCGCTCGTTACATTAGATCATAAACTTGTGGACATTGATCAAGAAGTGTGGAATAGGTTGTTAACAAAACCGGGATTGCGCGATGTTTCTTACATATTAAATGAAAGAAGACAGAGGGTTGCCGAAAAGCTTAGCCCCGGTAAAGAAAAACTGATCGGGAACCTTGCGGTGGACGGATATCACGCTTGGAGTGACTTATACAATATGATTGTCGGGAAAATGACGATCCCGTATGAGGAAAACGGTGAAAACAAGCAATTGTCTGTCGGTCAGGCGGAGAATATGATGGACCATCAAGACCGTACTGTCAGAAAAACAGTATATGAACGTTTCCGCCAAGCTTGGGAGAGTAAGCAGGATATTTTCAGCAGCACGCTGAATCATTTGGCGGGATTCCGGCTTGAAACCTATAAAGCGCGCGGTTGGGAGAATGTCCTGAAGGAACCGCTGCAAATTAACAGGATGAAAAAAGAAACACTTGATACGATGTGGCAGGTCATCACTGAAAACAAGAAGCCGTTCGTTCAGTTTTTGAACCGGAAAGCATCCATGCTCGGCCTTGAAAAACTCAGCTGGTACGATGTTGAGGCACCGATCGGTTCTGACGGAAAGGTCTATTCGTATGATGAAGCCGCAAATATCATTACCAGCCAGTTTTCAACGTTTGGCAAAAAACTGTCCTCATTCACTGAAAAAGCGTTTCGGGACGGCTGGATTGAGGCGGAAGACAGGAGTGGAAAAAGAGTCGGCGGCTTTTGCACCAGTTTTCCTGACAGCGGGGAATCCCGGATTTTCATGACATTTTCGGGAAGCGCCTCAAATGTCTCTACTCTTGCGCATGAACTCGGGCACGCGTTCCATCAGGAAGCAATGCTCAACGTCAGGCCGTTAAACCGTTCCTACGCCATGAACGTTGCAGAAACAGCTTCAACGTTTGCAGAGATGATAGTGGCGGACGCGACTGTCCAGCAGGCCGAGACGAGGGAAGAAAAGCTTGTTCTTCTGGAGGATAAAGTGCAAAGAAGCGTTGCGTTCTTCATGAACATTCACGCAAGATTTCTATTTGAAACGAGATTCTACGAGGAACGAAAGCGGGGAGTGGTACCGGCCAGCCGCTTGAATGAGCTGATGGAAGAGGCGCAAAGAGAGGCATACTGCAATGCGTTAGAAGAATATCATCCGCTTTTTTGGGCATCAAAGCTTCATTTTCACATCACGAGGGTGCCGTTTTACAATTTCCCTTATACATTCGGCTACCTGTTTTCTCTTGGCATTTACGCGCTGGCGCTTGAAGAAAAAAATGCATTCGAAGAGAAGTATATTGCGCTATTGCGCGATACGGCTTCTATGACAGTGGAGGATTTGGCGATGAAGCATTTGGGCGCTGACATCACAAAGCGCGATTTCTGGGAGAATGCCATCAAGCTGGCTGTGCGTGACGCCGAAACCTTTTTACAAATGACCGAATCTTAAAGAAAAAGCCGTGGCGTTAAATGCCCCGGCTTTTTCAATTCTTCTCTGAATGAGGATTTCATTCTCTGGATATACCTAAAATAAATGGAATCCTACAGGGGGGAAACATATGCATTTGATCAGAGCAGCCGGGGCTGTATGTCTCGCAGTGGTTCTGATTGCGGGCTGCCGTTTCAATGAAGACCAGCAGCAGGCAGAAGGAGAAAATACAGCCGTCACCCAGCTGAAGTCCGTTCCCTACAGTAATTTTTCGCTTCGTGTGAGCTACGGGGATGGTGAGCATAACCGTTATGAAGGAATCTATACAAAGAACGGAACTCAGGAAAAAGCGGAAATACAGGATAAGCTCTCCGGTGTCAATCAGGAGGGAGAAGAAGCATTGGATGAGATGAAAATGATTTTGAGCGAGCTTTCCGTAACAGACCAAATGGCTGAAACAGAAGTGATACACAGTGTGCTGGCAGCATTTAATCTGGACAGTCATTATGATCATATCGATTTAAAATTGAAGCTGAAGGACGGCTCCATCAGAGAAATCAAGAAGTAATCTTGTGATAAAAAACCCATAAACGTCAATTATGTCCATAAAACTAATTGAAAATGATTTTCAAAGTCAGTGTTTTCTGCTACAATGAGGGATATATGACCATATCAAATGGCTGAATATCGGAATCACTTGCATTGATGATAATTGACTTAAAAGCATGTATATAGAAAACGTGCAATACATAGTGCTGCTAAAAAGCCAGCAAAAAGGAGCGGTTATGGGTATGAGTGCAATTTCTACAGAAACGCTGAGCTTAGGATACGGGGATGCCGTTATTATTGATGAGTTGAATTTAACAATTCCCAAAGGTGAAATTACCGTATTTATTGGCAGCAATGGCTGCGGAAAATCGACACTTTTACGTTCATTAGCGCGCCTGATGAAGCCGAGAGGCGGTTCAGTGCTGCTGGAAGGAAGAGCGATTGCCAAGCTTCCGACGAAGGAAGTCGCAAAAGAGCTCGCAATCCTGCCCCAAGGTCCTTCGGCTCCTGAGGGGCTGACGGTGCATCAGCTGGTGAAGCAAGGAAGATATCCTTACCAAAACTGGCTGAAGCAGTGGTCAAAAGAGGATGAGGAAGCAGTTGAAAGAGCGCTTAAAGCAACAAAGCTTGAGGACATGGCTGACCGCGCCGTTGATTCTTTGTCAGGCGGACAGCGCCAGCGGGCTTGGATTGCGATGACGCTTGCCCAGGAAACGGATATCATCCTTCTTGACGAGCCGACGACGTATTTAGACATGACGCATCAAATTGAAATTCTTGATTTGCTGTTTGAGCTGAATGAAAAGGAAGGCCGGACGATTGTTATGGTTCTCCATGACTTAAACTTGGCGTGCCGCTATGCGCATCATCTTGTGGCCATAAAAGATAAACGGATTTATGCAGAAGGCCGTCCGGAAGAGGTCATCACTTGTGATCTTGTGCAAAATGTGTTTTCTATGAACTGTCAGGTTACACAGGACCCGCTCTTCGGAACGCCTCTTTGCATTCCTCATGGCAGGGGCAGATGCATTGTCCAGGAAGCGGCTTTCACATCACATGGATAAATAACGCAGCGAAGGAGCTTTCAATTGAGAAAGCTCCTTGCTGTTTTTTCGAAAGGAAGATGGAAAATGGAACAAAAACTTCAGGAGCAGCTGGATGGATTGCTGGAGAAGTATACTGAGCTTCTGCTTGGTGAAACAAACGATGAGCTAAAAGAAGAAGTGAAGCAATGGATTTTGTACACCCATATAGCCAAAAGCATGCCTCCGCTCGCTAAGCATTGGAATGCGACATACCCTGATGCAAAGCAGGGCATTAAAGAGATCATTCAGCATATTAAGGAATTAAATGAAGCGCATCGAAACAAACAATAGCCAAAAAGCAGTCTGTTCATTATAGCAGACTGCTTTTTTGTGATTCAGCCGTTTTATCTGGCGTAAAGGAATCCATAAAGGTTCTCAGCGCGCTGCTGATAAATGAATCTTTTCGAACAATAAATTCTGTTTTCATCTGGCTGAGAGCTTCAGGCAGCGGGTACAATCGAATTGATCCTTCTGCTTCATGTTTCTGCACAACCGTTCTTGGCAGCAACGAGATGCCAAGACCTGCTGTAACCCCGCCGATAATTGCTTCAAGTGTCCCAAATTCCATAATGACCGGCTGTGTGACACCGACGGAACGCAGCCATTTTTCAAGTGTTTCTCGATACGAACAGCCTGTGCTGTAAACGAGAATCGGCTTTGTGATGGCTTCCTCAACATCGGGCACGGAGGCAGCCGAAACAACTACTGGTTCTTCCTCAAACGCAGGATAGGATTCGAGCTCAGGATGATGGCATTCGCATCCGATAAACGCGCCATCCAATTCATAACGAAGAACTTTATCAAGGAGAAATTGCGTATGTCCTGTTGTTAAAGACAGCTGGACGTTTGGATGTTCTTCATAATAAGATGCCAGGAGCTTTGGAAGCCTTACCGCGGCGGTTGTCTGAGTGGAGCCGATCATAAGCGGCCCGCTTGGTTCTGCGGAGGATGAGAGCGCTTTAGACGCTTCATCAAGCAGGCCGATAATTTTATTTGCGTAGTCCAGCAGCAATTTTCCGCTTGCAGAAAGTGTCATGCCCCGATTATGGCGCAAAAACAGTGTGGTACCCAGCTCAGCTTCCAATTGCTGAATTCTGGCCGTGACATTCGATTGTACATAGCCAAGCTGCAAGGCTGCTTTCGTAATGGTCCCTTCACGGGCTACCATTTGAAACACACGTAAATCTCCGCTTTCCATTTTAAACTCCTCCGTTCGTTTGCTATCAATATGAGTGATATCTAGTATCTTTAACAATCATTATACGCAACATCAAAGCTGGATTACAATGGAATCAGAAATATACTTTAGTCAACAGCAAGGAGTGGCGGCAATGAATGTCTTGAACAAAATAGCTCTCGTAACGGGGGGCGGCACAGGAATCGGAAAAGCAGCCAGTATGGAATTGGCAAAGCGCGGGGCGATTGTGGCGGTGAATTATTCGCGCTCGCAATCAGAAGCGGAGGAAACAGTGGAAAAGATTCAAAAAGCTGGCGGGCAAGCCTTCGCCATCCAAGCAGATGTATCCAAAAACAGCGACGTGCAGGATATGATTCAAGCAATCGTGAACACACACGGAACGGTTGATATTTTAGTCAACAATGCCAGCATTACACGGCATATTCCAATGGATAATCTTGAGGCTGCGACAGAAGACATATGGGATGAGCTGTATGCCGTCAATGTGAAAGGGATGTTTTTCTGCGCGCGGGCAGTGGTTACGTTCATGAAGAAAAGCAAGGCCGGGGCGATCGTAAACGTCGGCAGCATCGCAGGGATAACTGGTGCCGGCTCATCTATGCCTTATGCAGTATCAAAATCGGCGGTGCACGGTTTAACGAAATCATTGGCCCACGCCTTAGCACCTGAAATCAGAGTGAGCGGTGTAGCACCAGGAGCTGTGGCAACGAGATGGTGGGCCGGCCGGGAAGAAAAAATGAAAAGCATGATCGGCTCTTTGCCGCTGCAGTGTATTGCTGAACCAGATGATGTTGCCAAATTGATTTGTTCACTAATTGAACAGGAATCACTCACAGGCCAAATTATCACAATTGACAGCGGACAGACGCTGTAAAGAAAGGGGTGCAGGGAGATGCCATTTGTACAGATTCATTTACGGTCGGGAAGAAGCGAAGCGTGGCTTCAAAAACTGAGCAGGACTGTCCACCAATCGATGATTGAAGAAATCAATGTGCCGGAAGATGACTATTTTCAAGTCATTAGACAATATGAAAAAAGCGAATTTTTTTATGATCCATTTTATCTCCAAGTCGAGCGAACTGATGGACTGATATACATTCATTTTACACTGAAACAGTCAAGAACAACCGAACAGAAAAAAGCACTATACCGCTCAATCGCGAGCCGGATTCATTCCGAGCTTGGTGTAAGAAAAGAAGATGTGTTTATCATGCTGGCCGGAAATCAGGATGAGGATTGGTCTTTCGGAAATGGAAGAGCCCAGATGATTGAATAAAAAACCCCGCGGATTGATACCCGCGGGGCGCTCTATTAATGGGAAGGTGATTCAACGGCTTTTGCCGCTTTCTCTTTTTCTTGTTGGTCTTCCGTTTTCTTATTTGATAGCTTGATAGGTTTTAAGAACAAGGTGAATACGGCTCCAACTGCGATAAAGATCAGGCCCGTATAAAACACGCTGTGGAGCGAATCCATCAACGATGTTTTTAAAATCGGCACAATATGGGATGAGAAAGCCGCAGGGATTTGTTTGACCGCGTCCGGACTGAACAGTGATTGCAGCAGCCCTTGCGGATTTGTATCAATCATACCCTTTAGCTGGGCGGCAAACGAGCTTGCCTGTGCCGGAAGAGAGTCTAAATATGGAACCAATTTATCTGTTAATAGATTTCCTGATCTCGCATTCATTACGGCTCCCAGCATGGTAATGCCGAATGTTCCGCCGATAGAACGGAAGAATTGGCTGGATGAAGTGACAACTCCCAGCTCCTCCTTCGAAAAGCTTTCCTGTAAAGCCAATGTCAGAATCGGCATAACAAGACCCATTCCCAGACCAATAATCGCCATAAAAGATGTAGCGACAAGCTTACTCGTGTCGAGATCCAAGGTCGTTAACAGCAGGAATCCGCTGGCCATAACCAGCATGCCTGCAATGATTTGCGGTTTAATCCCGATTTTATAAACAAGCTGTCCGCCGATGATACTTGTAATAATCATAGAAATCATCATCGGTGTCATAATTGTACCCGATTCAGACGCACTTACACCGACAATTCCCTGCATAAAGAAAGGAACAAACGTAATGGCGCCAAACATACCGATACTCATAAAGAAGCCGATCAAGTTTAGAAATGTAAATGTTCTGTTTTTAAATAAATACATTGGCAGGATTGGCTCTTTTGCTTTTGATTCTACGATGATAAAGCTGACAATGCCGATCAGTGCGAGAGCGAACAACCCAAGAATCTGCCATGAATCCCATGCATAATCTTTTCCGCCAAAGCTTAAGGCGAGCAGGAGGCTGACCACACCCACAATCATTGTGAAAATACCAGCGATATCGAAGTTGATCGGACCAGTCTGCTGGCGTCCCTGTAATCCTCTGGCAATAAAAATAACCGCAATAATTCCGACTGGCAGGTTAATATAGAAAACCCATTTCCAGTTTAACGAGTCTACAATCCAGCCGCCGATTTGCGGCCCAATCACTGAAGCCAGCCCGTAAATTGCGCCAAAGACACCTTGGAATTTAGCACGCTGTTTTCCTGTGAACAAGTCACCGATGACAATCATCGCCATCGGCATCATGATGCCTCCGCCGATTCCCTGCAGTCCACGGAAGATAATCAATTCCGTCATGTTGTTGGCCATTCCGCACAAAGCAGAAGCGGCCATAAAAATAATCAAACCTGATACATAGACAATGCGGCGTCCCAATAAATCAGCCAGTTTACCGGCAATTGGAACAATGGTTGTTGATGTTAACAAATATGCAGTTGTCAGCCAGGTCATCATGCTCAAACCGCCCAGATCACCGACAATTTTCGGCATGGCCGTTCCGACAATGGTACCGTCAAGGGCTGAAAAAAACATGGCAATAATTAAGCCTGTTATTAATAACGTTCGTTTTGATTGTTTGCCTTCTTTACTCATTTTCATCCGTTTCCTCTTTTCATGTTTTGCTTTTCATCCGTTTCTGCTGCTTGTGCGAGCTTTGCTGTAATATGCGCCGCCTGCAGCATTTCCTCCTCCGTCAAAAAGGAAAGGTAGCGCGCCATAATGGCTTTTCTGCCCGCCAGAACCTCCTCGAACTTTCTGTCTCCTTCGTCAGTAAGACTGAGATCAATCACTCGCCTGTCTTTTGTGTTGTGTGTTCTGGCGATAAGATTTTTTTGTTCAAGGCGATCTGCCATCAGCGTCACCGCGCTTGGCTTAACCTCCATACGCTCGGCAATTTCAGAAATTTTGAGGCTGCCGTGTTTCTTTAGGCTGGCCAGCACAAACAGCTGAGCTGGGGTGACACCTTGTTTCTCCATGCTTTCCAGCATTTCAGGCTGTATCTTTTGAAAGAGCGCCTGAAGCGATAATTGAATATCGGACATTAACTGATCCGCACTCTTCATATTCATTTCCCCTCTGTTACATACACTGTATATATATTTTAATGACAAAATAGTTAATGCTTATTAAATATAAATAAGCGTAAATGAAAAGTCAACTGATTTTACACAAAAAAAGGATAGATGCCCGAAAGAACATCGTATCCTTTTTACTAATGTTGTTATTGCTGATAAGGAGACTGCTGCTGAATGGTCTGCTGGAATTTCTGATAGGACTGCTGCAGCTTTTGTGCATCCTCCGCTTCAACAGAATACCATCCATATTGGAACATGAGATCATATAGTTTTCTTTGCGCTTTTTGTGACTCATCAAAAATGGATTGAATATCCTGATAAAGAGACTCGTGGCTGAATTCGTGCAAAGCAGTGCAATAAGCTGTTGTCATGTATTTTTCGGTTGTCAGCAATTCGTTGACGAAATCTCTGTCATTCATTTCCGATGTTGTCGGTACAGGTGTCTGCGGGTTGCTGATTTTTTGATTTTGCTGATTCATTCTGGCGCCTCCTTATTGGATGTAGCCGGACTGCTGCTGGCCTGGCTGCAGGTGCTTTAATATTCTTTGATAGTGATCATGATGCATGTGTCCGACGCGGTCGAGTTCTTGCTTTAACGTTTGATCCTGGCACTGCTGCGCCATGAAATGCGCTTTTTTCATCGCGAGCAAATTCCAGTTCAGCATGTCATTGAGATACAAATGATCCTTTGTCGAAATAACGGAAGGCGGCATTTGAGATTGCTGCTGATTATCCATTGTGATCCTCCTTTGGTTTCTGTTCATTTTATAGTTTCCTTCAGACTGGGAGTTATATACAGGGTTTTGAAGATGACGGCGGGAGGGAGTCGGATGTTGAGACATGTGTTTTTATTCTTATCTCAAAATAAAACACTTACCAAGTTCGCAAAAGCATACGGAACGCGGCTTGGAGCACGAAGGTTTGTCGCAGGGGATACGATTGAATCGGCGGTTAAGACCGTCAAAAGGCTAAACAGATCCGGTTTGTGTGCAACAATTGATTATTTAGGCGAGTATGCAGCTTCGGAAAAAGAAGCAAACCAAGTCGCAGAGGAATGCAAGAAAGCCATTCAAGCCATTGCCGAACATCAATTGGACTCAGAGCTTTCACTTAAGCTGACCTCAATCGGGCTCGATCTTTCAGAAGAACTTGCTCTTACTCATTTGCGCGCCATTCTTTCCGTTGCGAAGCAATATGATGTTGCTGTGACCATTGATATGGAAGACTATTCCCATTATGAACAGACACTTTCTATTTACAGGCAATGCAAACAGGAATTTGAGAAGCTCGGCACGGTCATTCAGGCGTATCTGTACCGGGCGGCAGAAGATATCAGAAAGATGCGGGACTTAAAGCCGAATCTCAGACTTGTAAAAGGCGCTTATAAAGAATCTGCGGCTGTAGCGTTTCCCGACAAAAGAGGAACGGACCTTCATTTTCAGAGCTTAATAAAGCTGCAGTTGTTAAGCGGGAACTACACGGCTGTCGCCACACATGACGATGACATCATAGCATTTACGAAACAGCTTGTCACCGAACATCAAATCCCCGCGTCGCAATTTGAGTTTCAAATGCTATACGGCATCAGGCCGGAGCGTCAGAAGGAACTCGCCAAGGAAGGCTACAGAATGCGTGTGTATGTCCCATATGGAACGGACTGGTTCAGCTACTTTATGAGAAGAATTGCCGAGCGGCCTGCCAATGCAGCGTTTGTGTTAAAAGGAATTTTGAAAAAGTGAAAGCAGCCGCGGGAAGCAGCTGCATTATGATTGTTCCATGTTATGTTTTTTATACTGCTGATTTTGACTTGTCCGTTTTCCGCCGCCGTAATGCTGAGTCGGACCGGCATCTCCCTTTACGCTCGCCGCGCTGACTGCCGCTGAAGACGGATTTTTTTTCTCTCGTACCATTCCCTTCACCTCCGGGCTTAAGTTGCCCGACTTTTATAGGCTTCATACAAAAAAATAACAAATTAGCTATTGAAGTCGAACCGGAAATCTTTTAAGATGAAAGAAGAAACGGGTTTCATTTTTTTTGGTCAAAAAATGAATGACTATTCATTCAATGTTCAAGGGGGATATCTCATGCACAAACACATTCGGAAGGCAGCCGTTTTAGGATCGGGGGTAATGGGCTCCGGGATTGCGGCGCATTTGGCTAACATCGGAATACATGTCCTGCTGCTAGATATTGTGCCGAACGATTTGACAAAGGAAGAGGAAAAAAGGGGGCTGACGAAGGACAGTCCGGAGGTGCGCAGCAGGCTGAGCCGGCAGGCGGTGAAAAAACTGCTGAAACAAAAGCCCGCTCCCCTCACATCAGCGAAAAATACCTCCTATATTACACCGGGCAATCTGGAGGATGATGCAGAAAAACTGAAAGAAGCAGATTGGATTATTGAGGTCGTTGTCGAAAACCTTGAAGTCAAAAAGAAAATTTTCGCTCTTGTGGATGAACATCGAAAGACTGGAAGCATCGTCTCAAGCAACACATCCGGCATATCAGTGCAGGAAATGGCTGAAGGCCGGTCGGATGATTTTAAAGCCCATTTTCTCGGAACGCATTTTTTTAATCCCGCACGCTATTTAAAGCTGCTGGAGATCATTCCGATTAAGGAAACGGATCCTGATATTTTAAAGTTTATGACAGCTTTCGGAGAAAATGTCCTCGGGAAAGGTGTTGTTACAGCAAAGGACACACCGAACTTTATCGCAAACCGCATCGGGACGTACGGGCTTCTCGTGACAGTCCAAGAAATGCTGAAAGGCGGCTATCAGGTCGGGGAGGTTGATTCGATCACAGGACCGCTGATCGGCAGGCCGAAAAGCGCTACCTTTAGAACGCTTGATGTGGTCGGTCTCGATACATTCGCCCACGTTGCCCGAAATGTGTATGACAAAGCTGATGGCGATGAAAAAGAAGTGTTTCGCCTTCCAAGCTTCATGAACGATATGCTGGAAAAAGGGTGGATCGGAAGTAAGGCCGGCCAAGGCTTTTATAAAAAAGAAGGAAAAACGATTTATGAGCTTGACCCAGTGACGCTTACTTACGGCGAGCGGACAAAAATGAAAACACCGGCACTTGAAGCGGCAAAACAGGCAAAAGGGACAAAAGCCAAAATGAAAGCGCTTATTTATTCGGATGACAGAGCCGGCCGATTGCTGTGGAATATCACATCTCAAACCCTGCTTTACTCAGCCGAGCTGCTTGGCGAGATTGCCGATGATATTCATGCGATTGACCAAGCCATGAAGTGGGGATTCGGCTGGGAACTGGGACCTTTTGAGATGTGGGACGCCATCGGCCTCAAGCAGTCAGCGGAAAAGCTTGAGCAGCTTGGAGCAGATATGCCTGGCTGGATAAAAGAGATGCTGGACAAAGGAAATGAAACCTTCTACATCAAAGAGAACGGAACGGTATTTTATTATGACCGCGGCGAATACAGAGCTGTGAAAGAAAACAAAAAACGAATTCATTTACAAGCACTTAAAGAAACAAAAGGCGTGATTGCGAAAAACAGCGGAGCAAGCTTAATTGACCTTGGAGATGATGTGGCCCTTCTTGAATTTCATTCGAAAAGCAATGCGATCGGCCTTGATATCATTCAAATGATCCACAAAGGATTAGAGGAAACAGAACGGAATTACAAGGGGCTTGTCATCGGCAATCAAGGGAAAAATTTCTGCGTCGGCGCGAATCTCGCCATGATCTTAATGGAAGTCCAAGATGACAACTTTTTGGAAGTTGATTTTGTGATCCGCCGTTTTCAGGAGACGATGATGAAGATCAAATACAGTGCGAAACCGGTCGTCGCCGCGCCATTTGGCATGACGCTCGGCGGAGGAACGGAAGTATGCCTGCCTGCGGCGCGTACTCAAGCGGCAAGCGAAGCCTATATGGGCCTTGTTGAATCAGGTGTCGGCCTCATCCCTGGCGGAGGGGGAAACAAAGAGCTGTACATCAATCATCTACGCCGTGGCCTTGATCCGATGAATGCGGCAATGAAAACATTTGAAACGATTGCGATGGCGAAAGTGTCCGCTTCCGCTCAAGAGGCTCGTGAGATGAACATCTTAAAAGAAACGGATCAGATCAGCGTGAATCAAGACCACCTGTTATACGATGCGAAGCAGCTGGCCGCATCTTTATACGATACCGGCTGGCGGCCGCCTGTAAAAGAAAAGGTCAAGGTGCCGGGAGAAACCGGTTATGCGGCACTCTTGCTTGGCGCTGAGCAGATGAAGCTGTCCGGCTATATATCTGAGCATGATTTCAAGATCGCGAAAAAACTCGCTTATGTCATTGCGGGCGGAAAAGTGCCGTTTGGTACAGAGGTTGATGAAGAGTATTTATTGGAGATCGAAAGAGAAGCGTTTTTGAGTTTGGCAGGAGAAGCAAAATCTCAAGCGAGAATGCAGCATATGCTTGTGAAAGGTAAACCTTTACGGAATTAGGAGGGAGCTTATGAAAGAGGCAGTCATTGTGTCAGGTGCAAGAACACCGGTTGGAAAAGCAAAAAAAGGATCGTTGGCCACCGTTCGTCCGGATGATTTGGGAGCGATTTGTGTAAAAGAGACACTGAAACGGGCAGGCGGTTACGAAGGCAATATTGACGATTTGATTATTGGCTGTGCAACGCCTGAAGCGGAGCAGGGGCTTAATATGGCGAGAAATATCGGTGCGCTCGCGGGCCTGCCGTACACGGTTCCGGCGATTACAGTTAACCGTTATTGCTCTTCAGGCCTTCAGTCTATTGCATATGCAGCAGAAAAAATTATGCTGGGCGCCTACGATACAGCGATCGCCGGCGGAGCAGAATCCATGTCGCAAGTTCCGATGATGGGGCATGTTACCCGTCCGAACCTTGCTTTGGCAGAAAAGGCACCGGAATATTATATGAGCATGGGCCACACAGCCGAGCAAGTCGCGAAAAAATACGGCGTCTCCCGTGAGGATCAAGACGCGTTTGCCGTTCGCAGCCACCAAAACGCTGCTAAAGCCCTTACAGAAGGAAAATTTAAAGATGAAATTGTACCCGTAGAAGTGACGGTGACAGAAATCGGAGAAGACCATAAGCCTATGGAAAAACAATTTGTATTTTCTCAGGATGAAGGTGTTCGCCCGCAAACGACTGCAGACATCTTAGCGACATTGCGACCGGCCTTTTCCGTTGATGGGACGGTGACTGCGGGCAATTCCTCGCAGACAAGTGACGGAGCGGCGGCTGTCATGCTGATGGACCGGGAAAAAGCCGATGCTCTTGGCCTGGCGCCGCTTGTGAAATTCCGCTCCTTTGCAGTAGGCGGCGTGCCGCCGGAAGTCATGGGAATCGGACCGGTGGAAGCGATTCCGCGCGCTTTGAAGCTTGCCGGACTTCAGCTGCAGGACATCGGCTTGTTTGAACTGAATGAAGCTTTTGCCTCACAGGCCATTCAAGTAATCAGGGAATTGGGAATTGATGAAGAAAAAGTGAATGTCAACGGGGGCGCAATCGCGCTTGGACACCCGCTTGGCTGTACGGGCACAAAGCTTACACTCTCACTCATCCATGAAATGAAACGGAGAAACGAGCAATTTGGAGTCGTGACCATGTGTATCGGCGGCGGAATGGGAGCGGCCGGTGTATTTGAATTATGCTAAAGGGGGAAAAACAAATGGCAAAAAAAGCGGCTGACGTACAAAAAGGCGGCGGATTTTTAATCGAGGATGTCACATACGATCAAATGTATACACCGGAGGATTTCACTGACGAGCATAAAATGATTGCGAAAACAACAGAGGATTACATCGAGCAAGATGTTCTCCCTCATATAGATGATATCGAAAACCATCAATTCGAGCATTCTGTCAGACTGTTGAAGAAAGCGGGCGAACTAGGGCTGCTTGGCGCCGATGTGCCGGAAGAATACGGCGGGCTCGGCCTAGATAAAATCAGCTCGGCACTCATCACTGAGAAATTTTCGCGTGCGGGAAGCTTTTCTCTTTCTTATGGCGCGCATGTCGGTATCGGTTCCTTGCCGATCGTCTTTTTCGGATCAGAAGAACAAAAGAAAAAATATTTGCCTGGACTCGCTTCAGGCGAAAAGATCGCCGCTTATGCTCTGACTGAGCCTGGCTCTGGGTCTGATGCACTTGGAGCAAAAACAACAGCTGTGCTGAATGAAGCAGGAACCCATTATGTATTAACAGGGGAAAAACAGTGGATTACCAACTCTGCTTTTGCCGATGTATTTGTGGTTTACGCCAAGGTAGACGGCGACAAGTTTTCAGCCTTTATTGTAGAAAAAGAGTTCCCGGGTGTCTCCACGGGACCGGAAGAAAAGAAAATGGGAATCAAGGGATCATCGACAAGAACTCTCATTCTGGATCAAGCTGAAGTGCCAAAGGAAAACCTGCTCGGAGAAATCGGCAAAGGGCATGTCATCGCCTTTAATATTTTAAACATCGGCCGTTACAAACTGGCGGTTGGCACAATCGGCGCATCTAAACGCGTCATCGAGCTGTCTGCGGCATACGCAAATCAGCGCCGCCAATTTAAAACGCCGATTGCTGGTTTTTCATTAACACAGGAAAAAATCGGGACAATGGCCTCAAGGCTGTATGCGATGGAAAGCTCTGTATACAGAACCGTCGGGCTGTTTGAAGACAATATGAGCCAGTTCACGGCCGAAGATCTCAAGGACGGCCGGCAAATCGCCAAATCGATTGCGGAATACGCCATCGAATGCTCTCTGAATAAGGTATTCGGCTCTGAAACGCTTGATTATATAGTTGATGAAGGCGTGCAGATTCATGGAGGCTACGGCTTTATGCAGGAGTACGAAGTAGAAAGGGCCTATAGGGATTCAAGGATCAATCGGATTTTTGAAGGCACAAACGAAATCAACCGGTTAATCGTGCCAAGCACCTTCCTGAAAAAAGCGCTTAAAGGCGAGCTGCCTTTATTCGAAAAAGCGCAGTCGCTGCAGGAAGAACTCATGATGCTTATGCCTGAAGAGCCTGGAAGCGGCGTCTTAGAGCAGGAAAAATATATCGTCAAGCAAGCCAAAAAAATTGCGTTGTTTGCTGCCGGCCTAGCCGCGCAAAAATACGGAAAAGCGATCGATCGTGAGCAAGAAATTCTCGTGAACGTAGCGGATATCGTCAGCAATGTATACGCAATGGAATCAGCCGTGCTCAGAACGGAAAAGGCCATTGCCGCACAAGGCGCTGAAAAAGCAGCGCAAAAGGTGCTGTACACAGAAATTTTCGTTCAAGAGGCCTTTAACGAAATTGAAGCGCATGCGAAGGAATCCCTTATCGCAATGGAAGAAGGAGATTCACTCCGCATGATGCTTTCCGCTCTGCGCAAGCTGACACGCGTAACGCCTAAAAACGTGATTCAGAAAAAACGCGAGGCGGCGGCAGGCATTTTTGAGGCTGAGAAATATATTGTCTGATTGGCCATGAGCTCCGCATGCGCGGAGCTCTTTTTTAAGAAGCACTGTTTTAGGTTTTTAAAACAAACTGTGTTAAAATAACCTCGATTATTTTATTGAGGGGGAAGAAGATGTCGTTAACTTTTTACTGGTACCCTAAATGCGGAACGTGCCGCAAAGCAAAGAAGTGGCTTGAAGAGCATGGGAAAGAAATAAACGAAATACATATTGCTGAGCAGCCGCCAAGCAAAGAAGAATTAAAAGCGCTTTATGAAAAAAGCGGGCTGGATCTCAAGAAATTTTTCAACACGAGCGGCATGAAATACCGCGAGCTCAATCTCAAGGAAAAGCTGTATCACATGTCAGAGGACGAACAGCTCGAGCTGCTGGCTTCAGATGGTATGCTGATCAAACGCCCGCTTACAACAGACGGCGAAAAAGTGACTGTCGGATTTAAAGAAGACCAATTTGAAGAAAACTGGGCTTAATGTAAATTTTTTTTGAAAAGTGTGGTATCTTCTTATTGTAGTGCTGTAAAAAATGGAGGGATTCAATTGAGCATACCAAAAGATTTGCGTTACTCAGGAGAACACGAGTGGGTAAAAGTTGAAGGAGAAAAAGCCAGAATCGGAATTACGCATTTTGCCCAGTCCGAACTAGGCGACATCGTGTTTGTCGAACTTCCTGAAGTGGGCGCTGAAATCAAAGCGGACGAGCCATTCGGCAGTGTTGAATCCGTTAAAACGGTATCTGAGCTTTATGCACCGATTAACGGAACGGTTGTGGAAGTAAACGAAGATCTTGATGACAGTCCGGAATTCGTCAACGAATCTCCGTACGAAAAAGCATGGATGATCGTCGTTGAGCCATCTGACGCTTCTGAAATTGAAAAACTGATGACAGCAGAGCAATACGAAGAGATGACACAAGAAGACTAAAACAGGATAGCCGTAAAAGCAATTGGACACGCTAACGTTATGGGAGGTGTCCAATATGGCTTTCGACAAACAAAAGCTCGATGTCACCAATGACGTGACAGGCCGCTTTCAAAATGGCCGGCTCTCGTTATATCATGATAATGAGATGATCGGCCAAATGACAAGCATGAATGAATATGAGCTTAAGTCCGGTTATTCCTTTGAAAATGAGAAATTTTATAAGACAGCCGATGTGGTCTCTGGAGACGACGCAAAATATGTAGATTGTGACTACGAAAACGGCTGGTGTTAATGTTGGCGGTGAATTTCACTGCCTTCTTTTACAATCTGAACGTTTCAAATTTGACGCGGCAGGTGAACAAGATGAAGATGGATGAGCTGGAAAAGGTTATGATTGTCGAGGGGAAATCAGATAAAGAGAAAATCGAAAGCGTCCTGAATGAACCGGTGCGCATTATCTGCACAAACGGAACAATCAGCCAGCTGAGGCTCGAGGAATTGGCTGACGAGCTTTATGATAAAGACGTCTATATATTAGTTGATGCTGATGAATCAGGTGAGAAATTGAGAAAACAGCTGAAGCGTGAATTTAATGAAGCCTGCCATCTCCATATCGACAGAGCCTATAAGGAAGTAGCGGCTGCGCCCAGGCACCATGTCGCTTCTGTATTACTGCGTGCGAATCTGAATGTCCATACTATTTTTCTTGAAAGAAAGTCCCGAGGTGTATAGCATGAAAGAACTCCAAGAACACGAACTTGATCACATTGAAGATGATGTGTACCTTCTATATTTATATACTCCGTTTTGCGGCACCTGCCAGCTTGCAAGCAAAATGCTGACAGTGGTGAAAGAAATGCTGCCGGATGTCGCCTTCTATCAAAACAATGTCAATTACTCTCCGACATTCGCAAAAGCGTATCAAATTGAAAGCGTCCCTTGTTTTCTGCTGTTTAAAGGCGGAAAGGTGGTCGAAAGAGGATATGCATTTCATTCCGTTTCTTATTTATATGAGCTGATCAAACAAAAATCATCTTCCGCATCTCATTTATGACATATTTCTCAGCATATCCAATGAAATTGTCGTTCGTTTTATAAAGGGGTTCTTGCGACAAAGAGAGAAATGTGTATGTATGACCAACAAATAGGAGGTTGTACATATGGAGAAAGCGGAAGTTTTAGAAGATGAGTATCAGCATCTGTTTTTAAAACCCCTTTTGAATGCCTCAACATTGCTCATTACCTTCCAAGGAGAAGCAGAAGCCTTAACCGTCTCAATAAACGAACAGGGAGAAATGAAAAAAGTTTCTCCGCCCCAAACGTCCAACCTGACCTTTTACGGAAACCAAACGGAAATTATTGATTTATTGCACGGAGACATTTCCCTTCAGCACCTGATTCAGAGCGGAAGCCTCAAAGTAAAGGGGTCATTCAGGGCCCTGTTAAAACTGGAAGCCATTCTCTGGCTGACAAATGGATTTTTTCAGAGGATTTTAAAAAATTAAAAAATAATAAATTATTATAATAGTAAAAGTTGACATCATTTATTTTATTGACATTTAATCATTCGCCGTGCTATTCTACATTAAGAATTTCCGGACGAAAAAGACTATATATTTCTCTTATCAAGAGAGGTGGAGGGAAGTGCCCTATGAAGCCCGGCAACCATCAACGCTGTTGAAATGGTGCCAATTCACACGAAGCGTTCAGCTTTGAAAGATGAGAGAAAGGCATTTTATATAAGCCTTTCTGCTCAAGTGTGCAGAAAGGCTTTTCTTTTGCAGAAAAAACCGGAAGATTTCTTAGAATAGTGTTAAGGCAGGTGATTGCTTTGATCAATCTTCAGGATGTTTCAAAAGTTTACAAGTCGAAACATGGAGATGTCAATGCTGTCCAAAACGTCTCGCTTTCCATTAAAAAAGGTGAGATTTTTGGAATTATAGGATATAGCGGAGCTGGTAAGAGTTCCTTAATCCGTCTGCTGAACGGCCTTGAGAAACCAACCTCAGGAACCGTGGAAGTGGCGGGAACCAAGATTAATGAAGTAAATGGACGCGGTTTAAGAAAAGCACGCCATGAGATCAGTATGATTTTCCAGCATTTCAATTTGCTTTGGTCGCGGACTGTCAGAGATAATATCATGTTTCCTTTGGAAATTGCCGGAGTGAAAAAGAGCGAGCGGATCAAGCGCACCAATGAACTGATTAAACTGGTAGGTTTAGAAGGAAAAGAAAAATCTTATCCGTCTCAGCTGAGCGGCGGTCAGAAGCAGCGTGTCGGAATTGCCAGAGCGCTTGCAAACAATCCGAAGGTTCTCCTTTGTGACGAAGCGACATCAGCATTAGATCCGCAAACGACAGATTCAATTCTGGATCTATTGTCCGATATTAATGAAAGACTCGGTTTGACGATTGTGCTGATTACGCACGAAATGCATGTCATCCGCAAAATCTGCAACAGAGTCGCCGTCATGGAAAACGGCAAGGTGGTCGAAGAAGGCGAGGTTCTCGATGTCTTCAAAAATCCAAAGGAACAAATGACAAAACGATTTGTTCAGCAGGTGACAGAGCCGGAAGAAACGAAAGAGACGCTTCAGCACCTTCTTGATGATACAGCATCAGGAAAAATGGTTCAGCTCACATTTGTCGGTGAGTCAGCTGAACAGCCTCTGATTACAGAGATGATCAGAAACTTCAATGTCAGCGTCAATATTCTGCAAGGGAAAATTTCGCAGACGAAGGATGGGGCTTACGGTTCACTGTTCATCCACATTGACGGGGACGAGGAAGAAGTGCAAAACGTGATCCGATTCATTAATGACAAACAGGTGAAAGCAGAGGTGATCACGAATGTTTGAAAAATACTTCCCGAACGTTGATTTAACTGAATTATGGAACGCGACATATGAAACACTTTATATGACGCTGATTTCTTTACTGTTTGCTTTTGTCATCGGGGTCATCCTCGGCTTGCTGCTCTTTCTGACGAGCAAAGGAAGCCTCTGGCAGAATAAAGCGGTCAACTCTGCGATTGCGGCCGTTGTTAACATATTCAGATCGATTCCGTTCCTTATTTTAATTATTTTACTATTAGGTTTTACGAAATTTTTAGTCGGCACGATCTTAGGGCCAAACGCCGCATTGCCGGCGCTGGTAATCGGCTCGGCACCATTTTACGCGCGCCTTGTTGAAATCGCGCTGCGTGAGGTGGATAAAGGTGTGATTGAAGCCGCTAAATCAATGGGCGCGAAAACGTCTACGATTATTTTCAAAGTGCTGATTCCGGAATCAATGCCTGCTCTTATTTCTGGCATTACGGTTACAGCCATCGCTTTAATCGGTTCAACGGCAATTGCCGGAGCCATTGGTTCAGGAGGCCTTGGAAACCTTGCGTACGTAGAAGGATATCAGTCTAATAACGCTGATGTTACCTTCGTTGCTACTGTGTTTATTTTAATCATCGTGTTTATTATTCAAATCATCGGTGATCTAATAACAAATATTATAGACAAACGATAAGGGAGGATTTACATTGAAAAAGCTATTTTTGGGTGCATTACTGCTTGTATTTGCAGGAGTTATGGCTGCCTGCGGTTCGAATAACGGCGCTGAATCCGGCAAGAAAGAAATTGTCGTTGCGGCAACAAAAACACCGCATGCGGAAATTTTAAAAGAAGCTGAACCATTGCTGAAAGAAAAAGGCTATACGCTGAAAGTGAAAGTGCTTAGTGATTACAAAATGTACAATAAAGCTTTAGCTGATAAAGAAGTGGACGCGAACTACTTCCAGCACATTCCTTACCTTGAGCAAGAAATGAAAGAAAACACAGATTACAAACTTGTGAATGCCGGCGCTGTTCACTTAGAGCCATTCGGTATTTACTCTAAAACATACAAATCACTGAAAGACCTTCCAGACGGTGCGACAATCATTCTGACAAACAACGTTGCTGAACAAGGCCGTATGCTTGCAATGCTTGAAAACGCTGGATTAATCACTCTTGATTCTAAAGTGGAAACAGTTGACGCAACATTGAAAGACATTAAGAAAAACCCGAAAAACCTTGAATTCAAAAAAGTAGCGCCTGAATTAACGGCAAAAGCATATGAAAACAAAGAAGGAGACGCGGTCTTCATCAATGTAAACTATGCGATCCAAAATAAATTAAATCCTAAAAAAGACGCAATTGAAGTAGAATCAACGAATAACAACCCATACGCTAACATCATCGCAGTAAGAAAAGGCGAAGAAGATTCTGCAAAAATCAAAGCGCTGATGGAAGTTCTTCACTCTAAAAAGATCAAAGACTTCATCGAGAAAAAATACGACGGAGCTGTGCTTCCTGTATCTGAATAAGACTGAAACCCCGGATGAGAAATCCGGGGTTTTTTTCGCGTATTTTCCTAAAAGCTGTTCATAATAAAAAGGAATGTTAAACAGATGGAGGGATTTTCTTTGAATCAAGACAGAGGAAGCATGCAGAACGCGTTAAAACAATATAAACATGGTTTAGGCACATTTGAACAAAAGATGCCGCTGATGGGAAGAAAATTTAACGAATTTACTGAACAGTGCTTTGCCGGGAATTCTCTGACTGAAAGAGAAAAACAGCTGATCGCCCTCGGAATTGCCATCAATGCTCAGGACGAATATTGCATGATCTATCATACAAAAGGCTGTCTCGATCAGGGAGCGACAGAAGAAAACATTCTCGAAGCCGTCAGTGTGGCAGCGGCATTTGGAGGCGGCGCAGCTTTCAGCCAAGGCGTGACAGTCGTTCAACAGTGCATTGAGGAATTCGGAAACACCACGCATTAAGAGAAGGAATATTCCGAAAAACCATTCTCATTTGTTCTGAAAGGATGCTTTCGTCTCATCTGCCGCTATTTCACGCCAAATCGTTTTTGCGGCATCCAACGCAGCACTGGTACAATAAAAAGCAAATATATGAAGGGATTGATTCATTATTTGCAGCAGCCAGGACAGACTGAACCTCGATTATACGTCAGAAATGGAAAAAGCGATGCAGCTGTCACACGGAATTGGATACGAGGAATATGGACGCCGGCTGGAAACAAGAATGAAAGTAGAGCGGCAGAGAGAGCTTGATTATGAAAAAAGCAAGCGGATTTCTGCGGGAGCTTATTGAGAAAATCAAACTTTTAAAAAAGGGTGGGAATCCACTCTTTTTCTTTTTCAATCGCTTTAATAAAGTGCTGATCTTTGTTAAACTTGAGGAATGTGCAAGGCACGATAAAAAGTTGTATTTACTTTTCATTTGTTATAAAATTAGAATGAGAATAAAATGAGAATAATGATTATATATTTTTGGAGGTATAGATATGGCTGCTTCAACATTAACGATCAAAGATCTTCACGTTGAAATCGAAGGGAAAGAGATCTTAAAGGGTGTAAACCTTGAAATAAAAGGTGGAGAATTCCACGCAGTAATGGGCCCGAACGGAACTGGTAAATCCACTTTATCAGCTGCTATTATGGGGCATCCTAAATATGAAGTAACAAAAGGCAGCATCACGCTTGACGGCAAAGATGTACTGGAGATGGAAGTGGACGAGCGTGCGCAGGCAGGCTTATTCCTTGCAATGCAGTACCCAAGTGAAATCAGCGGTGTGACAAATGCCGACTTCCTTCGCTCAGCAATCAACGCGCGCAGAGAAGAAGGCGATGAAATTTCTCTCATGAAATTCATCCGCAAAATGGACGAAAACATGGAGTTCCTTGAAATGGACCCTGAAATGGCTCAGCGCTATCTTAACGAAGGCTTCTCAGGCGGGGAGAAAAAACGCAACGAAATCCTTCAATTAATGATGATTGAACCGAAAATCGCCATCCTTGATGAAATTGACTCAGGCCTTGATATTGACGCTTTGAAAGTTGTATCAAAAGGGATCAACAAAATGCGCAGCGAAAACTTCGGCTGCCTGATGATCACTCACTATCAGCGCCTGTTAAACTACATCACTCCGGATGTTGTTCACGTTATGATGCAAGGCCGCGTTGTAAAATCCGGCGGTGCAGAGCTTGCTCAGCGTCTTGAAGCAGAAGGTTATGACTGGATCAAACAAGAACTTGGCATTGAAGACGAAACTGTTGGCCAAGAAGCGTAAGCGTTAGGGGGATTAATATGACACTAGGTACAAAACTATCCATAGATCAGGAGTATCTCAAAAGCTTTTCCGAAAAGCACCAAGAACCTGCCTGGCTGAAGAACCTGCGCTTACAGGCTCTTGAACAAGCTGAGGATCTGCCGATGCCGAAACCTGACAAAACAAAAATCACAAACTGGAACTTCACGAATTTCGCGAAGCATACAGTGGATAACGAACCGCTTTCTTCATTAGAAGATTTGACTGATGAAGTAAAAGCGCTGATCGACATTGAAAACGAAGATAAAACATTATACGTACAGCGTGACCAGACGCCGGCACATCTTTCTCTTTCTCAAGAATTGAAAGACAAAGGCGTCATCTTCACTGATATTCTGACTGCTGCACGCGAGCACAGCGACTTGGTGGAGAAATACTTTATGAAGGACGGCGTGAAGGTTGACGAACATAAGTTAACTGCACTTCACGCGGCTCTTGTTAACGGAGGAGCATTCCTTTATGTTCCGAAAAATGTTCAGGTGGAGACGCCGGTTCAGGCTGTTTATGTCCACGAAAGCAATGATACAGCTCTATTCAACCACGTGCTGATTGTGGCTGAAGACCACAGCTCTGTAACATATGTAGAAAACTACATCAGCACTGTAAACCCGAAAGACGCTGTCTTCAATATTATCAGTGAGGTCATCACAGGTGATAATGCCAGCGTGACATACGGTGCGGTGGATAATCTGTCAAGCGGTGTGACAACTTATGTGAACCGCCGCGGTGCTGCGCGCGGACGCGACAGCAAAATCGAGTGGGCTCTTGGCCTGATGAACGACGGCGACACGATTTCCGAAAATACAACAAACCTTTACGGTGACGGCACATACGGCGATACGAAAACGGTTGTTGTCGGAAGAGGAGAGCAAACAGAAAACTTCACAACACAAATCATCCATTTTGGTAAAGCTTCTGAAGGCTATATCTTGAAGCACGGTGTGATGAAGGATTCCGCTTCTTCTATCTTTAACGGAATCGGCAAAATCGAACATGGCGCTTCTAAAGCGAATGCGGAGCAAGAATCACGCGTGCTGATGCTTAGCGAAAAAGCACGCGGAGACGCAAACCCTATTCTTTTAATTGACGAAGACGATGTAACTGCAGGACATGCGGCATCTGTCGGCCGTGTGGACCCTATTCAGCTTTACTACCTGATGAGCCGCGGAATTCCGAAAGAAGAAGCAGAACGCTTAGTTATTTACGGATTCCTTGCACCGGTAGTAAATGAACTTCCGATTGAAGGCGTTAAGAAACAATTAGTTTCTGTTATCGAAAGGAAAGTGAAGTAATGAATATCACAGATATTCGTGAACAGTTCCCGATCCTTCATCAGCAAGTGAACGGACATGATCTCGTTTATCTCGACAGCGCGGCGACTTCCCAGAAGCCGCGTGCTGTCATTGAAACACTGGATAAGTATTATAACCAATACAATTCCAATGTTCACCGGGGCGTCCATACACTTGGAACCAGAGCGACAGATGGTTATGAAGGAGCGCGTGAAAAAGTCCGCAAGTTTATTAACGCGAAGTCAATGGCTGAGATTATTTTCACAAAAGGCACGACCACATCACTGAATATGGTGGCGTTAAGCTATGCGCGCGCCAACCTGAAACCTGGTGATGAAGTGGTCATCACCTACATGGAGCATCATGCGAATATCATTCCGTGGCAGCAGGCTGTAAAAGCAACTGGCGCCACATTAAAATATATTCCGCTGCAGGAAGACGGAACGATTTCTTTAGAAGACGTCAGAGAAACGGTCACAAGCAACACAAAAATTGTTGCGGTGTCTCATGTATCTAATGTTCTCGGCACGGTCAACCCGATTAAAGAAATGGCGAAAATCGCTCATGACAATGGGGCTGTCATTGTGGTGGACGGTGCACAAAGCACGCCTCACATGAAAATTGACGTGCAGGATCTCGATTGCGACTTCTTTGCGCTTTCTTCCCATAAAATGTGCGGACCTACTGGTGTTGGTGTGCTGTACGGAAAGAAAGCCCTGCTGGAAAACATGGAGCCTGCCGAATTCGGCGGTGAAATGATCGACTTTGTCGGGCTTTATGAATCAACTTGGAAAGAGCTTCCGTGGAAATTCGAAGCGGGTACGCCGATTATTGCAGGAGCAATCGGCCTCGGTGCCGCCATTGATTTTCTCGAAGAAATCGGTCTTGATGAGATTTCCCGCCATGAGCACAAGCTTGCAGCTTATGCGCTTGAACGCTTCCGCCAGCTTGACGGCGTAACGGTTTACGGGCCGGAAGAGCGTGCCGGGCTTGTCACATTTAACCTTGATGATGTTCATCCGCACGATGTGGCGACTGTGCTTGATGCGGAGGGAATCGCAGTCAGAGCCGGCCACCATTGTGCGCAGCCGCTGATGAAATGGCTGGATGTAACTGCTACTGCAAGAGCAAGCTTTTATCTGTATAATACAGAGGAAGAGATTGATAAGCTTGTGGAAGCTCTTCAAAAGACAAAGGAGTATTTTACAAATGTCTTTTAATGCAAACTTAGATACATTGTACAGACAGGTGATTATGGATCATTACAAAAACCCACGAAATAAAGGGGTTTTGAATGACAGCATCGTCGTGGATATGAACAATCCGACATGCGGCGACCGCATCAGACTGACAATGAAGCTTGACGGAGACATCGTGGAAGATGCGAAGTTTGAAGGGGAAGGCTGTTCCATTTCAATGGCATCCGCTTCGATGATGACTCAGGCGATTAAAGGGAAAGATATTGAAACTGCCCTTTCCATGTCTAAGATTTTCTCGGATATGATGCAAGGGAAAGAGTATGATGATTCTATAGATCTCGGGGATATTGAAGCCCTTCAAGGCGTTTCAAAATTCCCGGCCCGTATCAAATGTGCAACCCTCTCATGGAAAGCACTTGAAAAAGGAGTCGCGAAAGAAGAAGGCGGCAATTAAAAGGATTGGAGTGAAAATGGATGGCTAAAAAAATGCCTGATATTGGTGAATACAAGTATGGTTTTCACGACAAGGACGTTTCCATTTTCCGTTCAGAGCGCGGATTGACAAAAGAAATCGTAGAAGAAATTTCTCGCATGAAAGAAGAGCCTCAATGGATGCTTGACTTCCGCTTGAAATCACTTGAGCATTTCTACAACATGCCGATGCCTCAATGGGGCGGAGATTTAAACTCACTGAACTTTGACGAAATTACGTACTACGTAAAACCGTCTGAGCGTTCAGAGCGTTCTTGGGATGAAGTTCCTGAAGAAATTAAGCAAACATTCGACAAGCTCGGTATTCCTGAAGCTGAACAAAAATACCTTGCGGGTGTTTCTGCTCAGTACGAATCTGAGGTTGTATACCACAACATGAAAGAAGATCTTGAAGCGCAAGGCATCGTCTTTAAAGACACTGACAGCGCGCTGAAAGAGAATGAAGATATTTTCCGTGAGCACTGGGCAAAAGTAATCCCGCCGACTGATAACAAGTTTGCGGCGCTTAACTCAGCTGTTTGGTCCGGCGGATCTTTCATCTACGTGCCTAAAGGCGTGAAGGTTGAAACACCGCTTCAAGCTTACTTCCGTATCAACTCTGAGAACATGGGTCAGTTCGAACGTACACTGATCATTGTTGACGAAGAAGCAAGCGTTCATTATGTTGAAGGCTGTACTGCGCCTGTTTACACAACAAACTCACTTCACAGTGCGGTCGTTGAGATCATCGTGAAAAAAGGCGGCTACTGCCGTTATACAACGATCCAAAACTGGGCGAACAACGTTTACAACCTTGTAACAAAGCGTACAGTCTGTGAAGAAAACGCAACAATGGAATGGATCGACGGCAACATCGGTTCTAAGCTGACAATGAAATATCCGGCTTGTATCCTAAAAGGCGAAGGCGCGCGCGGTATGACGCTTTCTATCGCTCTTGCAGGTAAAGGCCAGCATCAGGATGCAGGTGCGAAAATGATTCACCTTGCACCAAACACATCATCTACAATCGTATCAAAATCGATTTCAAAACAGGGCGGAAAAGTAACGTACCGCGGAATCGTCCACTTCGGACGCAAAGCGGAAGGCGCTCGCTCTAACATCGAGTGCGATACGCTCATTATGGATAACAAATCAACTTCAGACACAATTCCTTACAATGAAATCTTAAATGATAACATTTCATTGGAGCACGAAGCGAAAGTGTCTAAAGTATCTGAAGAGCAGCTCTTCTACTTGATGAGCCGCGGTATTTCTGAAGAAGAAGCAACTGAAATGATCGTAATGGGCTTTATCGAGCCATTCACAAAAGAGCTTCCAATGGAATACGCAGTTGAAATGAACCGTTTGATTAAGTTCGAAATGGAAGGTTCTATCGGTTAATACAGAAAACCCTTGTCACATTAATGCTTGTGGCAGGGGTTATTTTTTTATTTTTACTTTGAGTTTTTGTTCTTACTCTTACTGCTCTATGGGATTGTGAATAAACGAGTCGTCCGTTTTGAAGATTTTTTTCGGTTATGATGACTTAAAATTTGAAAAATATATTTTTTATCAGTAGAGATACCTACTTGATGCAAATAGACTATATACTCGGGGATAAAGAATAAGTTGGAGGATACTACCATCTTTTTTGAATTAAGTGTATACTTAAAAAGTAATATGTTTTGTTAAATAAAATAGATGTCATCATGAGTGGTTTAAGATGTAAATGTTAAAACTAACGATTATATTACGAACCTAATCGGAATTTATTATGTAATAGGTCATAAGGTTCGTATTTATGTGGATAAATCGTAAATAGCCAAGTTAAAAATAGTTGTAATCTTAAATAGAATGAACTATGAAATTAAAGCATTAGAGGTTTATACATGATACGAGTTTATTATTAACTCGCTAATATAAGATCAAATTTAATTTTGTTTATTTTAGAATTACATAATAAAAAACTAGGAGATGAAGGAATGAAACATGATATGATTCCAGCAACCTCTTCAATAAACCCACATCAGAAAGAAAATCTAAATTTGAAGGAAATTGAGTCAGGCCTAATGACATATTTACAAGAAATGGGGCTGCCAACTCAATCTGTACTTGTACCCGTTGAGCATAGGATAAATGTATTTAGAAACTTACCAGCTTCTTTAGAGAGACTAAGTAACGAGGGGAAAAGTAATTCTTTATATATATCAAAATTTGTTGCTGCTGTTACAGCCGGTTTGTTTGATTCCGCCTTAAATTATTTATGGGATGAAACTATAAACGAATTGAGAAATAGAGTAATTCATTATGATATAAATTACTTTTTTGATAATGCAGTGAAAAGTCAAGAAAAAAGAAAACGTTTAAAAGATGAGAGCGATTTAGACAAAATAGATGATAGTGAGCTAATATATGGTTCTCGAGAGATTGGTTTAATTTCTGAATTAGGATTTAAGCATTTAGACTATATAAGATATATGAGAAATTGGGCAAGTGCAGCTCATCCAAATCAAAATGAGTTAACAGGATTACAGTTGATAAGTTGGCTGGAAACTTGTATAAATGAAGTTATATCACTACCTCTATCAAATATTACAATTGAGATAAAAAAGTTACTTACAAATATTAAAGTAAATACAATTAGTGAGGAAGAAGCCAAACAAATTGCTACGTTCTTTCAAGATTTTTCAAAAGAGCAAGCTAATAATTTAGCCCAAGGTTTATTTGGTATCTACACTAGACATGATACTACTGTTCAAGTTAGAGAAAACATCCATAGATTATTACCATTTTTATGGGGATTTGTAGATGAAGAAACAAGAAATCTTTTAGGTGTGAAATATGGAAAATTCGTTGCAAACAATGACCAAGATGAGCAAAATAATGCCCGCTCTTTTTTAGAAGTTGTAAATGCTGAATCTTATATTCCAGATGGATTAAGAGCTACAGAAATTGAAACGGCTTTAGAGAATTTATTATCCGCTCATAGAGGTATTAATAATTTTTATAGTGAACCTCCATTAGCAAGAGAGCTTAAACGTTTAGTAGGTGATTCAAGTCAAGTACCACAACAAATTAATACTCATTATGTTAATACATTAGTGGAAGTTTTCTTAACTAATGGTAATGGAGTAGCTTGGGATGCTGAAACTATTTACTTAGAGCTAATAAGACAATTTAATGCTAATCAGGCTTTAATAGCAATACTGTCTTTTGACAATGAAATTATTTCTTCTAGGTTGCAACATACGTTATGTCAAAAGAAATTCAAGGAATTACTCGAGATTGTAAGAGTGAAAGTCACTTCACAAGCAGTCTTAGAGTTAATTAATGCAATAGAAGCATTTAATGGTCCCTTAGATAAGATTAAGAAAGACTCGTCTTTTGAGAGAAAGGTCAATGCTTTAAAGCAAATAATTCAGTGATTTTTGTTATTAAGTCCCAAACTCAGTTTGATTAGAAATTACAAAAGTATAGTGTAACAAGCTTTGCTCAATTTATCTTGTATAGTTCATTGAGATTTAAGTTCGAAATGAAGGTTCATTCGGTTAATTCTTTCATAAAAAGGACGTGACTGGTTTTCAGCCGCGTCCTTTTTGTATTGAGAAGAAAAACCGCTGGCCGAGGGGCCGCGGTTTTTTACTCTTCTTCTGTCTCTTGATTGATAATTTGCTTTACAGATGATCTGCTGTTATTTTCTCTGTTCATCTCTCGCAATTGAGTATAAGCCATATCGAATTCCTCTTTTGTCATCTGCTTTGCGGCTAATGCGGAGCATAATATAGCAAAAGCAATTGGCATTGTATCAATGTGAATGTCGATATGGACCTCTGAGTTGCCGCTGTTTTTGATAGCAGATTCAGTAGTGGGTATCTCTTGTGCATGTCTGTTGATAGGAATGATATTTTCGTTCATTAGTCTTCTCCGTCTTGTGTCTGAGCCTGTGCCTGATCCTGGTCTGTGTTTACGCTGACCACGACTTTTGCATTACCGCTGTTTTGGACTTTTGCGACTGCCGCATCGCGTCTGTTTTCTTCATTTTCATGACGATTTTCGCTCATGGTATCATCCTTTCTCTATTGATAGTGACAGGATATTCGATAGGAGAGTAAAGAGATTGGACGAACTTCGCGGTTTTTCCACATTAGGGCAAAAGATCGAAGGAAAGCATTCTATTTGGTAAAATGAATAGACATTATAATAGAAAAGGTGTTTGCATATGAAATCGTACATCATCGTCGGCGCAGGGATTCTGGGCGCGTCGACGGCTTATTATCTCGCAAAATCAGGCGCTTGCGTTACTGTCATTGATCGGAAAGAGCCGGGACAAGCGACTGATGCGGCGGCGGGGATCGTCTGTCCATGGCTCTCGCAACGCCGTAATCAGGATTGGTACCAGCTTGCTAAGGGGGGAGCCCGGTACTATAAGGATTTAATCCATCAATTGGAAAAAGACGGTGAAACGGATACAGGATACAAACGTGTCGGTGCCATCAGCATTCATACTGACGCGTCTAAACTCGATAAAATGGAGGAAAGAGCGTATAAGAGACGGGAGGATGCGCCGGAAATTGGCGACATTACCCGCTTGTCTGCAAGTGAAACGAAAAAGCTGTTTCCGATTTTAGCTGACGGCTATGAATCGGTTCATATCAGCGGTGCCGCCCGTGTGAACGGAAGAGCGCTGTGCCGGTCGCTTTTAAGCGCTGCAGAGAAACGCGGCGCAACGGTCATCAAAGGAAATGCGTCCTTGCTTTTTGAAAACGGAACAGTCACCGGCGTGCAAACAGATACAAAGCAGTTTGCGGCTGACGCGGTCATTGTGACGGCGGGAGCATGGGCCAATGAGATATTGAAGCCTCTTGGCATTCATTTTCAAGTGTCATTTCAAAAAGCGCAGATTATGCATTTTGAAATGACAGATGCAGATACAGGATCGTGGCCGGTTGTAATGCCGCCGAGTGATCAGTACATTCTGTCGTTTGATAACGGCAGAATTGTAGCCGGCGCCACACACGAGAACGATGCCGGTCTTGATGATCTGCGTGTGACAGCCGGAGGCCAGCACGAAGTATTGAGCAAAGCGTTAGCCGTTGCACCGGGTCTTGCTGATGCGGCTGCTGTTGAAACAAGAGTGGGCTTCAGGCCGTTTACACCGGGATTTCTGCCGGTCGTAGGGGCCGTGCCGAATGTTCAAGGCTTATATGCTGCAAACGGTTTGGGTGCTTCTGGACTGACGATGGGGCCGTTCTTGGGTGCAGAGCTCGCAAAGCTAGTTCTTGGAAAGCAGACAGAATTAGACCTTAGTCCTTATCATCCAGCCGGAGCACTTGCATAATAAGCAAGAGCATAACAAACAAATATAGTAAAGCTGTTCTAGCTTTTCTTTTCTGTATGTGTTAGCATTTATCTTTAATGAAAAAGAGGACGTGAACTGATTTTGATAAAAATTGATATACCCGCACCGAATGTCACCATCACTGAACGACAGCAGTCAGCTAATGATAACGAGCCGAAGATAAAACCGATTCACGGATTCATCGACTTTCACCAGATCCCAAGGGACAAAGGCGGCATTTTTATGTTTTACAACATTCATGACGAGCTGCTGTTTGTCGGTAAAGCCAGAAAGTTAAGACAGAGAATTAAGAAGCATTTCGAAGACACTGTTTCACCGATCAAACATCACAGAGATGAAGTATATAAAATCGAGGTATGTGTAGTTGATGATCCAATGGAAAGAGAGATTTACGAAACATATATCATCAATACACAGCACTCGAAGTACAATATAGACAAGGTATTTTTTAAATAAGACGTCAGTCTGCGGATTGAACAGCGAAGCCAGAGCTTAAGTCAAGTTCTGGCTTTTGATTTGGGCATTTTTTCGCATATAGACCCTTTGTCTGTCATTCGAATAAATTAATGAGAAATTTCAGAAAATAATATTGACAATCCTACCCGCGGACTTTAATATAACAATATATAATGTTATATAACGTTATATAATAAAAACGGGGAGTGAAGGATTTGAGTCAGGCCACAGCAAAAGTAAATCGTGAGGTTCAAGCTTTCTTGCAGGATTTGAAAGGGAAAACCATTGATCATGTATTCTTTGTCGCATGCGGAGGGTCTTCTGCCATTATGTATCCGAGTAAGTATGTGTTTGACAGAGAGTCAAAATCAATAAACTCCGACCTCTACAGCGCCAACGAATTTATTCAGCGCAACCCTGTTCAGCTTGGTGAAAAGTCTCTTGTTATTTTGTGCTCGCATTCGGGAAATACCCCGGAGACAGTCAAAGCTGCTGCGTTTGCAAGGGGCAAGGGCGCACTTACGATTGCGATGACGTTTAAACCGGAGTCTCCTTTAGCGCAGGAAGCGCAATATGTTGCCCAGTACGATTGGGGTGATGAGGCGCTTGCGATCAATACAAACTATGGCGTTTTGTATCAAATCGTTTTTGGAACCCTGCAAGTATTAGAAAACAATACGAAATTCCAACAAGCAATTGAAGGCTTAGATCAATTGCAGGCTGTATATGAAAAAGCCCTTAAGCAGGAAGCTGACAACGCCAAGCAATTTGCAAAAGCCCATGAAAAAGAAAGCATTATTTATACCATGGCAAGCGGTGCAAACTACGGTGTCGCTTACTCCTACAGCATCTGCATTCTCATGGAAATGCAATGGATTCATTCCCACGCCATTCATGCCGGAGAATATTTTCACGGACCGTTTGAAATTATTGATGAATCCGTGCCGTTTATCATCCTGCTCGGTTTAGATGAAACAAGACCTCTTGAAGAGCGGGCGCTTACCTTCTCGAAAAAGTATGGCAAAAAGCTCACTGTGCTTGATGCTGCATCTTACGACTTCACTGCAATTGACGATTCAGTTAAAGGCTACCTTGCTCCGCTCGTTCTCAATCGTGTGCTGAGAAGCTATGCAGACGAGCTGGCAGAGGCGAGAAATCATCCTTTATCTCTTAGAAGATACATGTGGAAAGTTGAGTATTGATCTGAAAATGAGGAACCATTATGCATTAGACTATAATGTTATATAACATTATAGTCTAATGTCCAGAGGAGGCCAACCCTTTGAAGAAAATGTTGTTGTTCTTGATCATTGCAGCTGTCAGTATGTTCACCATTGCAGGCTGTTCGAGCCAAAGCAGTTCAGCGGACGGAAAGGTGACATTGAAATTTTTCCACAGATGGCCGAAGGAGCCGGAAAAAAGTTATTTTGAAGAGGTTGTTAAGGAATTTGAAAAAGAACACCCAGATATCGATATTCAAATTGAAGCCGTTTTAAATGACTCCTATAAAGATAAAATTAAGGTCATGCTGGGAACCACCAGCCCTCCTGACATTTACTTCTCTTGGAGCGATGAGTTTGCTTTTAAATTTATCAGAGGCAATAAAGCACTTGATCTCTCGTCCTACTACAAAAATGACACCGATTGGTCATCACAGCTCGTTCAATCGCAAATTACACCATTTACTTATGAAAACAAGCAATATGGCGTGCCGTGGCAAATGGACGCTAAATCATTCTTCTATAATAAAGACATTTTCCAAAAGCTGAATCTTGATCCCCCGAAGACGTGGGATGAATTAATCGATGTGTCAAAAAAGCTGAAAGAACATGGCTACACACCGATCAGCTTCGGAACAAAGGCGACTTGGACAATCTCGCACTATATCGGCACGCTTAATCAGCGGATGGTCGATGAAAAAACGCGAGACAAGGACTATAACGCCAAAACGGGTGAATTTACTGATGAAGGCTACGTAAAAGCCCTTGAAAAGCTTCAAGAGCTGATGCCTTACTTTAATAAACATGTAAACTCCGTCGACCACGAATATGTGAGACAGCAATTTAAGAGCGGAAAGTCGGCGATGATATATGCGGAAACAGCGGAAATCAAGCTGGTTGAACCGGTTAATCTCGGGATGTTCCCATTTCCTGAAATCAGCGGACAAAAAGGATCTTCAGAAGCGTTAACGGGAGCGCCGGAAGGATTCATGATTTCCTCAAGAACAAAACATCCGAAGGAAGCAATGGAATTTTTGCAGTTCTTGACGTCGAAAAAAATGGGCGAAAAGCTCGTGAAAGATGTCGGGAAATACAGTGCAGTGCAAGGTACGGCTACTGAAGAAAATGCAACAGCTATTCAGCGTGAAGCCGTTCAGCATATTGTTGATGCCAAATCAATGGTTCCATGGTTTGATATGGATGTCGATGTTGAAGTCGCAGATGCGTACCTAACAGGCGTCCAGCAAATGCTTGGCGGCGACATGACACCGCAGCAGGTGATGAAAGCCGTTCAAAAGGCAGCAAAGCAGGTGAGGGCGTCAGCTGAATAAATCAAAGAAAAGGTGAAGCTTCGCACCTTTTCTTTTTATAAAGGAGATGAGATACCCTTGGTCAATCAGAATAAAATAATCCCCTATTTGTTTTTGGTGCCCGCTCTCGTTTTTTTACTTTTCGTTTATATCCCGATTTTTGAGAATGTATTCCTCAGCCTGTTTCAGTGGAGCTCATTTTCTCCGGAAAAAACGTTTATCGGCTTAAAAAACTATGTTGAATTATTTCATGATCCTGTCTTCTATCAGGCACTTACCAATAATGTGCTTTATGCAGTGATCTCAATTGTATGCCAGGTATTTGGCGGTTTGATTTTGGCGGCGGTGCTTGAGGATAAGCTGGTCAGAAAATGGTCGCCGTTTTTTCGTACCGTTTTCTTTTTGCCGGTTGTCATCTCAATGACGGTGATCGCGCTTTTGTTTGATTTTATTTACAATCCGGAGACAGGGCTTTTGAATCAGCTGCTTCAGGCCATCGGTCTTGATCAGCTGACGAGGGCCTGGCTCGGGGATGACAGCACAGCTATGCTTTCTGTCATTTTTGTGTCCCAGTGGCAATCTGTCGGTTATATTGCGATGCTGTACATCGTGTCGATTCAAAAAATACCGGATGAACTGTATGAAGCGGCCCGGCTTGACGGCGCGGGTAAAATTCAGCAGTTTTTTCATATTACTGTTCCCCAGACGAAAGAGATGTCTTTTGTTGCGGTGGTCATGACGCTGACCGGGGCCTTTACGGTCTTTAATGAGCCGTACATTTTGACAGGCGGCGGGCCGGGAAACGCGTCAGAAGTCTTGAGCACGTTTTTATATAAAAGCGCCTTTACAAAGGATATGATGGGCTACGCCTCAGCGATTGCCACTGTCGTGTTAATCATTACGCTTGCATTATCGCTCATGCAAATGAAGTTCTTTAAAACCGGAAAGGAGGAGTAACTGATGCTGCCTCAGAAGAAGACAGATTCGTTCAGATTGGAGCCGGTGCCTGACCAGCACATTGAGGTGAAAAGAAAGCCTAGACGAAAATGGTATATCGGAGAAACGTCTGTGTGGGTTTTTCTGTTTCTTTATCTGATTGCGATTGCCTATCCGCTTCTCTGGATGGTGATGAGCGCCTTTAAAAACTCTGACGATATTTTTGAGCACAGCTGGTCGCTGCCGTCTTCGTGGCATCCGGAAAATTTTGTTTCCGCCTGGAATCAGGGGATTTCTTCTTATTTTATGAACAGTGTCATCGTTACGGCGCTGACGTGTGTGATCACTGTCTTTATCAGTGCATGGGCAGCGTATGGCCTTTCCCGGTTTGAGTTTAAAGGAAAAGGATTCTTTTTGGTGCTATGTCTTGGCGGATTGATGCTGACGCCGCAGGTCAGTCTTGTGCCGCTTTATTCTATTATTCAGTCGCTGGGCCTGTACAATACGTATTGGGCGTTAATCTTGCCGTATGCGGCTTATCGGATCCCATTCACCATCATTTTGATCCGCTCTTATTTTCTTTCTATTTCAAAAGAATTGGAGGAGGCGGCCTATTTGGATGGGTGTACAAGTTTTGGAGTATTTTTCAGAATTTTCTTACCAATGAGCGTGCCGATTTTGGTGACATCCGGCATTTTGACGGCTTACCATACATGGAATGAGTTTATGTTTGCGATTATTTTCATAGATGATGAGAATTTACGGACCATTCCAGCCGGGCTGATGCAGTTCAGAGACGCGCTGCAGACAGACTGGGGCGTCCTGCTGGCGGGGTTAACGATTTCAGCCGCGCCGATTATTATTCTATTTTTATTGATGCAGAAATATTTTGTCCGCGGGATTGCAAGCGGCAGTGTAAAAGGATAAAGGAGGAAGCGCTATGAAATTGATTGCGGTTGGAGATAATGTTGTAGATTACTACCAGGATCAAGAAACATTTTACCCGGGAGGAAATGCCTTAAACGTTGCTGTGCTTGCCAAGCGGCTCGGGCATGAGTCTTCCTATATCGGAATCGTCGGCAATGACGAAGCCGCGGCGCATCTGTTGAACGTTCTCAAGCTGGAGCAGGTCAATGCAGATTATATCCGCCAGGCGCACGGAGAAAACGGGATGGCGATTGTCACCCTTGATGAACAGGGGGACCGCATTTTTGTCAGATCAAATAAAGGCGGCATTCAGTCCCGGCTTCGCCTCGCGTTTCAGGAGAAAGATGTATCTTTTATCAGCGGGCATGATCTGCTGCATACGAGCGTGTACAGCAGGCTTGAGAACGATCTTCCGCAGCTGTGCGGGCTGGTCCCTGTCTCATTTGATTTTTCAACCAATCGGGAGGATGATTATTTGAGGAGGGTCTGTCCTTATGTGACGTATGCGTTTTTTTCAGGAAGCGATTTGAGTGAGTCGGAATGCGGTGAGCTTGCCAAAACAGCTCATGGGTACGGAGCCAAAATGGTTTGTATGACCCGAGGGGGCCAAGGAGCAATCCTGTCTGCGGGTGATCGAGTCTATCATCAGCCGATTGTGGAAGCTGATATAATAGATACACTTGGAGCGGGAGATTCTTTTATAGCAGGCTTTTTGACTGCCTTTTGCGTGAAGCAGGATATAACGTACGCTTTGCGCCAGGCCGCCGAAACGGCTGCGAAAACATGCGGTGTGTACGGAGCTTTCGGCTATGGCTATCCTTATCGCTTGGAGGACGGGGGAAGCAGTGAAAAAACGAGAATACTATAAGCAGTGTCTCGTTTTTTATGCCTGTTATGTGTAGGGGCTGTTGATGGTAAAAGTGACACGGTTTGTGTGCATCAAAAACAATGAGCAATAGATTGGCTGGTCGTTTGATGTAAAAGCCGTTTTATCAATTTCAAACAGCGCATCCCCGATATCACAATCCAGGTATTTGCTTTCCTCCTGTTGGGCATATACAACGTTTAATAGCTTCGTATTGTGCGTGGGTACAACTTTGTATTGCTGTTTCAAAATATCATGCATGGATACGCCGTCAGCAATAAAGGTATCAATGCCGGGAAACAAATCAAGCGGATAATGCGTCACTTCAAAGGTGAGAGGCTGATCATCATTATATAAAATCCGTTTTAATTCAACCACAGGGCTCTCGGGTTGGATTTGAAGCTTTTCGGCGATGGGTTTTGACGCTGGAATGATGTCATGGGACAGCACATGATGCTTCGGTTTTTTGCCGGTTGATTCCATAAATTCCGAGTAGCCGTTTACAGCGATCAGCTCTCGTTTTAATTTAGGGCTTTTAACGAACGTTCCCTTTCCCTGCTGCCTGATCAGATAGCCTTCTTCGACTAAATCGAGAATGGCTTTCCTGACGGTGATGCGGCTGACGTTATACTTGGTGCAAAGCTCGTTTTCGGTAGGCAGCTTGGCAGTTGGGGAATACACGCCCTTTTTGATGTCATCAGTGATGATTTGTTTTAGCTGAATGTATAAAGGTGTAGAACTTCCGTTGTTTAACAAAGGGTAGCCTCCTTTTAACCTATTATTTATATTATAATGTATTATGACGTTATAATACAAATTTACATTTTTTATTTTAGAAATATAGCAAAAATGGGAATCGATTACTCTAAAAATAACAGAAAGACCAAGTTGTTTCCAGTGACGAAATAACGGGTCAAAAGATAGGGGGACTTTTCTGATGGCTTCATTAACATTTGAACACGTCAAAAAATCATATCACTCACAATTAACCGTGAAGGACTTTGATTTAGATGTAAAGGATAAGGAGCTTTTGGTGCTGGTGGGGCCGTCAGGATGCGGAAAATCAACAACGCTGCGGATGGTGGCTGGATTAGAAAGCATTTCTGAAGGAAATCTTCTTATTGATGGGGAGCGGGTCAATGATTTTCCGCCGAAAGAACGTGATATTGCGATGGTATTCCAAAACTATGCGCTTTATCCGCATATGACGGTTTTTGATAATATGGCGTTTGGATTAAAGCTCAGAAAGATGGCGAAACAGGAAATTGCCGAGCGGGTTCATGCGGCAGCCAGAATTTTAGAAATTGAACATTTGCTGAAGAGAAAACCGAAGGCGCTCTCCGGCGGGCAGCGGCAAAGGGTGGCGCTTGGCAGGTCGATTGTGAGGGAGCCGAAGGTCTTTTTAATGGACGAGCCGCTTTCTAATCTGGATGCAAAACTAAGAGTGACGATGCGGACAGAAATCAGCAAGCTGCACCAGCGATTAGAGGCAACGATCATTTATGTCACGCATGACCAGACCGAAGCAATGACAATGGGAGATCGGATTGTCGTCATGAATGAAGGGGAAATTCAGCAAGTGGCGAAACCTCATGACATTTATCATTACCCGGCCAATTTGTTTGTCGCAGGCTTCATTGGCTCTCCCGGAATGAACTTTTTGAAAGGCATCATAGAACAGCAGCATGGCGAGCTGTTTTTCACAAATTCTTCGATCCGGCTTCATATTCCTGAAGAAAAAGCAAAGCGGCTGAAGGAAAAGGGATATGCCGGAGAACAGATGATTGCCGGTGTACGGCCGGAGCACATCACACAAATGACAGGAAATGACCAGTTGTTTGATTCAGTGTTTCAAGCGAACGTGGAAGTGAATGAAAATCTGGGCTCGGAGCTCATAGTGCATGTCATGGCTGGGGACGAGCGGCTCAAGGTCCGCCTGGACGGAAACACGCGAATCGATGCAGGCGATTCAATCCAGCTCTCAGTGAAAATGGACCACGTCGTCTTTTTCGATGCGGAAACGGAAGAGGCTGTGTATTAGAAAAAGGTGCTCCTCAAAAGGAGCACCTTTTTCTTACGGCCAAATCTCATCCGCCCATTCAGGGTGGTCGATAAATGGATTGCGGTTGTGCTGATATTTTTCATAAATGATTTCATTTCTTTTCCGCTCGCGGTCGTCAACCGGATCCTGCTTATTCCATTCGAGCAGGACAGATTGTTTGCCATGATAAGGAGCTGAGCCGTTGCCTGTCTTATCATTAAGCTCAAGATCAGGATAGCCGTCATCACCCTCGTAACGGACAGCCATGTAAAACAGCATGCGGGCAACATCGCCTTTCACATCATCGCGGGGCTCCCATGAATCGCCGTCATAATAATTTCCGGGTGCCTTCGCATATTCAGTGCCGCCATTGTCAAAATCCATATTTCCTCTGGCGCTGTTAACTTGAACATCAGCCGGGCGCAAATGATGAATATCAGTACCAGGTCCCTTGCTCGTACCAAAATCGCCATGGGATTTCGCCCAGACATGCTCGCGGTTCCAATCGCCGACATTGCCGCCGTTCAGGTTTTTGGAACGCGATTCATTCGTATAGAGCAGGATGACGTTATTCGGATTTCTTGGGTCTTCATCCGTTTCTTTCAGCGCGTTCCACACTTCGCTGTAGGACAGCATCGTGTGTCCGCTGATAATACGGTGCAGGGTGCTTTTTAGCGAGTCTCCTGTTTTACCTTCAGCCCCTTCATAATAGGTATCTGTGTCAGCATAGGGTGCAGCGGGGGCGGCTAATGAGAGAAGGCTTCCCGTTCCTGAAGGGGAAGACGCCAATCGGTCATTAAGGCTTAATGTGGTTTGCGCGCTTGCTGAAGCTGCTGGCGCAAGCCATCCGGAAATCAGTAATACACAGACGAGCGGCAGAAACCATGCTTTTTTTGTCATCACTTGCCCTCCTTTTATCAGATCATGTCTATTATCTAAAATTGAAATAAAGGATAGAAGTGTCATTTTGTATATTTTTCATTAAAATTGTAAATTAGTCCCTTTGGAGGAGGCGGAAATCTCCTGTTTCCATATCTTTAGGTCCTGTTTTTGCGGGCTGCCGGCATTTCTGTTTTCATCCGTTCCGCGAACATCGCCTCTCCAGCTTAGCTTGTTCATATGAAAGGCATTTTGACCCTCTCTTTCGCTCTTGCTGGCTCTCTTCCTTACCGTGTTTTCTTTTGACCTTTACATCAAAATAGTTGTGACATGTAGGGTGTATCTGGTTGCTGGATGGATACTGTGGCTAAAAAATAAACGTTTTTTTGGTTAATCTGTCAATGAACTATCATGTTGCTCCTTCTATAATGAAGTCACCATAGCGGCCAGAGGGGGGAGTACATGGAAAAGCAGAAGCTTTCAGTAAAAAACAGCATCACAGATTATATTGAATGGCTCGCCCAATACGGTGCGTCTGCGGATGGCGGCGTAACGAGGCTTTTATACACAAAAGAGTGGATGGACGCACAGCTTGCTGTGAAAACGGAAATGTCTTCTTTCGGGCTTGAAACAAGATTCGACGATGTCGGCAATGTGTTTGGAAGGCTTTCGGGCACCCAGTCTCCGGATGAAGTCATTGTAACCGGTTCACATATCGATACTGTCATCAATGGAGGAAAATACGACGGCGCCTATGGCGTTCTGGCGGCAATGCTCGCGTTAAAGCAGCTCAAGGAAACATACGGAGCGCCAAAAAAAACGCTCGAGGCGGTCTCCTTATGTGAGGAGGAAGGCAGCCGTTTTCCAATGACCTATTGGGGGTCGGGGAATATGACGGGTGTTTTTTCAGAACAAGATGCAAAAGAGCCAAGAGACGAGTCGGGAGTCTCCCTCCAAACAGCGATGCATGAGAGCGGTTTTGGCAAAGGTGTGTTTCAGTCAGCATATAGGACAGATATCAGCGCGTTTGTTGAGCTGCATATTGAACAGGGGAAGACGTTGGAAATGTCAGGCCGGGATCTCGGCATCGTGACAAGTATTGCGGGGCAGAGACGATATCTCGTCACGCTCGAAGGAGAATGCAATCACGCAGGAACCACCTCCATGAAATGGCGCAAGGACCCGCTCGCAGCCAGCAGCCGTATCATTCATGAGCTGTTGCTGCGGTCGGAGGAGCTGCCGGATGAGCTCCGTCTGACATGCGGAAAAATAACGGCAGAGCCCAATGTAGCCAATGTCATACCGGGCCGCGTCCAGTTTTCAATCGATATTCGCCATCAGCATCAGCATGTGCTGGAACAGTTTCATCAAGACATGGTTGCTTTGATCAACGGCATTTGCCTACAAAAAGGAATTCGCGCTGTGATTGATGAATATATGCGGATAGAGCCTGTGCCGATGGACGAAAGGCTGAAGGCTGCGGCTTTTGAAACAGCATTAGAAAACGGCTTCAGCTGTGAGGAAATGGTGAGCGGAGCAGGGCATGACGCGCAAATGATCGGAAGGCGCTATCCTGCTTGTATGCTGTTTGTGCCGAGCCGAGGCGGCGTCAGCCACTCACCGAAGGAATATACGTCAGCCAGACAGCTTGAGATCGGCGTCCGCGCACTGACTGATTTATTATACAAACTGGCTTACTGATAAAGGAGGAATGGCTGTGTCAGGCAGAAGAGAATTATGCACCCCGTTAAGAACGATTATGACGCCGGGGCCTGTTGAGGTTGATCCGCGTGTATTAAGAGTAATGAGCACCCCGGTTGTCGGCCAATTTGATCCGGCGTTTACAGGTATTATGAATGAAACGATGGAGATGCTTCGGGAGCTGTTCCAAACAAAAAACCGCTGGGCATACCCGATTGACGGCACTTCACGGGCGGGAATTGAAGCAGTGCTGGCTAGTGTGATAGAGCCGGAAGATGATGTGCTCATTCCCATTTACGGCCGTTTCGGTTATTTGCTGACTGAAATCGCCGAGCGATATGGGGCAAATGTTCATATGCTGGAGTGCGAATGGGGAACGGTTTTTGACCCGGAGGACATCATACGGGAGATAAAAAAAGTGAAGCCGAAAATTGTGGCCATGGTGCATGGAGAAACATCGACAGGACGGATTCACCCGCTGAAAGCCATCGGCGAAGCCTGCCGCACCGAGGATGCATTGTTTATCGTCGATGCAGTCGCAACGATTGGGGGCTGCGAGGTTAAAGTCGATGAATGGAAGATTGATGCTGCCATCGGCGGAACGCAAAAGTGTTTGTCTGTGCCTTCAGGAATGGCGCCGATTACATATAATGAGCGGGTGGCGGACGTGATTGCAGCTCGCAAAAAGGTGGAACGCGGGATTGCGACACAAGCTGACAGGGCAGCACTTTCGGGAAATCGGCCAATTACAAGCAACTACTTTGATTTGAGCCAGCTTGAGGATTATTGGAGCGAAAGACGGCTCAATCATCATACAGAAGCGACGACGATGCTGTACGCCTTACGTGAGGGAGTCAGACTGGTGCTTGAAGAAGGTCTTGAGACGCGTTTCGAGCGGCATCGGCACCATGAAGCCGCATTAGCAGCAGGGATAAAGGCAATGGGGCTAAGATTGTTTGGAGATGACAGCTGCAAAATGCCTGTTGTCACCTGTGTCGAAATTCCCGGCGGCATTGACGGCGAGTCTGTCCGTGACATGCTGCTGGCACAATTCGGTATTGAAATCGCCAGCTCATTCGGCCCGCTCGCAGGGAAGATCTGGAGAATCGGCACGATGGGGTACAGCTGCAGAAAAGAAAACGTGCTATTCGTGCTTGCCGGGTTAGAGGCTGTGCTTCTTAGACATAACGCAGGAATCGAAGCAGGAAAAGCGCTCCAAGCAGCGCTGGATGTGTATGAAAACGCTGGCCGCCAGGCGGCGGTGTAAAGAAAAGCTTGCGGAACTCCGCAAGCTTTTTAACGATATGATTTCGTGTTTTCTCCAATCTGATTTTCTTCGTTTGACTCTTTTTACAAATCCTCTTTCTATGTGTTTTATTTTCTGACAAATCATGAGTCATTTTTTCTTCCATCGTCTATTCTTTATACAAGTTACCTATAAAATCATGCTGAACTAGTTGTTTCTCACGGCAATTTTCGAGAGGAGGATGCGGCATTGGGGAATTTTCACACGATGTTAGATGCGCTCCTGGAAGACCAGGAGGAGGCTGTACTGGCGACAATTGTTCAAGTGGAAGGCTCCGCGTATCGAAAAGCAGGCGCCTCTATGCTCTTTAAGAAAAATGGCAGACGGATTGGCTTGCTGAGCGGCGGGTGTGTGGAAGAAGATGTATTCCAAAGAATCAGTGCGCTGGGCGATCAGCTCACACCAACGCTGATTCCCTACGACATGCGGTCGGAGGACGATCTTTCTTGGGGCATGGGAGCCGGGTGCAATGGCATTATTCATGTTCATGCAGAGCGAATCACTCAGGAAAAAAGGCGGCACTATGAGAAAGTGAGGGATTGCCTTCATTCAGGCAAAGCTGTCACTTCCGTTACAAAGATTGGATCCTCCCATTATTTATTTCTGACGGAGAACGGGCATTTTGGCAACTGGCCGGACGCGCCTCTGCAAGCTATTCAACGTACTGTTTCAACGCTTCATTTACCGCATTTCGATCCACCCACTAACATGTTTATTCAGCGAATTGAACCGAAGCCGCGCCTCATTCTGTTTGGGGCGGGACCGGATACTGTACCGCTGGCCAATTTGGCGGCTGACACAGGGTTTTCTGTTATCGTGACGGATTGGCGGCCCGCTTATTGTACATCCTCTCTTTTTCCAAAAGCGGATCAGCTGATCACCGCTTTTCCGGAACAAATGCTTAGCGAATTTCAATTTTTTCCACATGATGCAGCTGTTGTGGCAACCCATCATTATCAGCACGATCAAACGATCATCAACTTCTTATTTTCTCAAAACCTCCATTATATTGGACTGTTGGGTTCGGCAAACCGCACGAAACGGCTGCTGAACGGAAAACATCCCCCATCTCACTTTTACAGTCCGGTCGGGCTGAAAATCGGTGCGGAAGGTCCCGAGGAAATTGCGGTAAGTGTAGTTGCAGAAATTATTCAAACAAGAAAACGGCTGGCGATTGTATGAGAAACCCCTATCTGATCGGCGTGTTTCTCGCTGCCGGCAAAAGCAGAAGAATGGGTCAAAACAAGCTGGCTTTGCCGCTAAAAGGAGAAAACATAGGCTCACTTTCCTTGAAAACTGCTCTGTCGTCCCGCCTTGATCACGTGCTGGTCGTCGAGCGGACAGAACATGCCTCCCTTGAGTGGATAGGAGCGCCGTATCACGCTCCGCCTTTTCAAAAACGCTGGAGCCTGCACGTTTGCCAAGACGCAGAAAAGGGTCAGGGGCATTCAGTCAGCAGCGGGGTGAGAAAAGCAGAAAGCATGGGGGCGGACGGCGTTGTCATTTTGTTAGCCGACCAGCCTCAGCTTTCCGTCGATCATCTCAATGCCCTTGTGGCTCTGGCTCCTGAGTCATTTGCCGTGTCATCGTTTTTAGGGGCGTTCACCCCGCCAATCTACTTCTCGTCGACATGTTTTCCTTATGTAAAGGGATTAACAGGAGATGAAGGGGCTCGCAGGCTCCTGAAAAGCGGACAGCTTGGAGCAGGAGCGGTTTTGGAGGCAAAGGATAGCGGTGAGTTGGACGATATTGATACACCCGAGGAATATGACATGGTAAGGAGGGCGATGGCTTGAACGGCCAAGTGACAAAAGCAAGGATGAATATTCAATTATGGAGGCCGACAGCGCTTGATGAGGCCTATTCGCTTTTAGAGAAGCTTGCTCCGGATGTGTGTGCCGCATCGGGAAGCACGCTGCTTCAGCTTCAGTGGGACAAAGGAACTCTGCCGAAACAGCACCTTGTCAGCCTTGAAGGGATTGACGAGATGCGAGGGATCAGCGCCAGTGACACCCACGTGTCGATCGGGGCGCTCACATCACTGAATGAATGCAGAAAGAACCCTTTGATCAAGAGAGCGCTTGGCTGTTTCAGTGACGCTGCTTCCGCTGTCGCTGCACCGGGGATTCGCAGCCGTGCCACGATTGGCGGCAACATAGCGAGTAAAATCGGTGATTTCATTCCGCTTCTACTTGTGCTTGGTGCTGAGCTTATCGTATATCAAAAGGAGCTAATCAGGCTGCCGCTTGGCGCTTGGCTCAGTGAGGAAGACTTTAGAACGGCTATCGTCACGCGTGTCATCATCCCGCGGGCGGAGGGAGAGCGTGTATTTTATCACAAGCTTGGAAGGCGCCAGGCTTTTACAGGAGCGGCTGCTGTTGCAGCTGGACGTTTTTTGAAAGACGGCAGCATTCGTCTCGCCGCTGGCCATGCCGATATCACTCCTAGGAGATTATTGGACAGCGAAGCGAAATGGATGGCACCAGGGTGGGACTCGCATGAGCTGTACAAAACACTTATCCATGAGCTGCCGTTTTCCTCAGATGCTTTTATGTCAGCGGCATACAGAAAAAAAGCCGCTGCCAACGTCATCATGGCAGAGCTGATGGCTGAGGGAGGGGAATAAATGATCATCAACAAACCGTCAAGAGTCAGGCCGGATGGAAGGGATAAGGTCACAGGGGAATTGAAATATATGACCGATCTCAGCTTTCCGAGAATGCTGTATGGCAAGGTGCTGAGAAGTGCTTATCCTCATGCAGAGATTGTGTCGGTTTGCACCATAAAAGCTGAGAAAATGGAAGGCGTGCAAGCCATCGTCACGCATAAAGGCGTTCCCGGCTTAAACCGATTTGGCATTGTCATCCCTGATCAGCCGGTTTTATGTGAGGACAGGGTGCGGTATGTCGGGGATGCGATCGCCGCAGTTGCTGCGGAAACGGAGGAAATCGCGGAAGCGGCGCTGGAGCTGATTCGAGTTGAGTATAAAGAGCTGGAAGTCATAGATTCACCAGAAAAAGCGCTTCGGTCGAATGCGCAAAGACTGCATGAGGACGGGAATATCCTGCACCGCGCATTTTTTTCAAACGGCGATGTGGAAGAAGGGTTTCAAGCATCTGACACAGTCCTTGAAGAAACCTATGAGCTGCCGCGGCAGATGCATACGTATATGGAAACGGAGGGAGGCGTAGCCGTTCCGGAAGACGACGGGGGTTTTACGATGTATGCAGGAACCCAGCACGGCTATAAAGACCGTTTCCAGCTTGCCCGTATTTTTGATATTCCTGAAGAGAAGATCAGAATTGTGTCAAGTCCGATGGGCGGCTCGTTCGGAGGGAAGGATGAGCTGAATATTCAGCCGTATGCTGCGCTTTTGGCCCTGAAAAGCGGACGCCCTGTCAAAATCCATCAGACACGAAAGGAATCTATACGTTCTGGCATTAAGCGCCATCCGATGAAGATTACGATAAAAACGGGTGCAGATCATTCGGGAAATCTATTGGCGCACGACGTGAAAATTGTGGCGGACACAGGCGCTTACGCCACGCTTGGACCTGCCGTTCTAGATTTTTCTGTCGAGCATGCCGCGGGGCCGTACCGTATTCCGAATATCCGGACTGAAGGAATATCAGTATTTACGAACAACGGGGTGGCGGGGGAATTTCGAGGCTTTGGCGGCAACCAAATCACATTTGCACTCGAAACCCATCTCGATCGTCTCAGCGGCATGCTCGGCATCGACCCGCTGGAGCTGAGAAGAAAAAATATCAGAAAACCGCATGACTTGGGGCCTCTTGAGCATCGGATTGCACCGACTGACGGAGCGGCACAGGTGTTGAATGCCATATCTAAATCTCCCATTCTTACAAGAACCAGCCGGAACTGCGGGTATCTGCAAAGAGGCACGGGAGCGGCAATTACAATGCACGGCGGCGGGCTGGGGTTTGGCCGAATGGATGCGGCAGGAGGCCGTTTGTCTCTTTCGAGTGAAGGCAAAATCACTGCTTCGTTTGGATTTGAAGAATGCGGACAGGGGATTCTAGCAGCGATTGAACAGATTGTCATGGAGGAGTTAGGTTGTGCCGCAGAGGATATTTCCATTGTTATTGGGGATACCGCAAAAGTGCCGAAGTCAGGCTCCTCCACAGCATCCCGCGGCACAAGCATGGTGTGGCACGCGATCCAGCGTTTGAAGAAGCCGTTTCTATCTCAGTTGAAAAAACGGGCGGCAGAATGGAGCGGCTGTTCAGCGGAAAATCTTATTCCCGGCGCTGCAGGCTTGCGTGACAAAAACACAAAGGCGCTCGTGGTGACGTATAAGGAGCTGGCTGAAAAAGGCCCTTTGGCAGAGGAAACGGCCTTTGACTTTCCAACAACGCCTGATCCTGTGGTGGGCGGCCATTTCCTCTACTCATTTGGAGCGGCTGCCGTTGAGGTGGAGGTAGATCTGTTAACAGGCGATGTCAAATTGATAGATTGTGAGCACGCTATTGCGGCAGGTCCGGTTGTCAGTCCGCAGGGATATCGAGGTCAAATTGAAGGCGGCGCTGCCATGGCACTCGGCTACACACTGATGGAGGAAGCGAAAATGACGGATGGCCGTTATGCTGCGGAAAATCTCGATCACTATTTGATTCCCGGAATCAAAGATGTTCCTGACATGAAGCTGATTGCAATAGAAGACTTAATGAAGGGAGACGTATATGGACCGCGCGGTGTTGGCGAAATCGGAACAATCGCCATCACTCCGGCGATTGTAAAGGCAGTACATGATGCGGTCGGATGCTGGATAAACAAGCTGCCAATTTCAAGAGAAGAGCTGCTTGAAGCGATCGACAGAAAGGGGCTGAAGCAATGGACATAAAAGAGGCCGGGCCATTTCCTGTAAAAAAGGAACAGTTCCGGATGACCGTGAATGGTCAGGCGTGGGAGGTTGCTGCCGTTCCTACGACACATCTGAGTGACCTGCTTAGAAAGGAATTTCAGCTGACCGGGACAAAGGTGTCCTGCGGAATCGGCCGCTGCGGAGCCTGCTCTATTTTAATCGACGGAAAACTGGCCAATGCGTGCATGACGATGGCCTATCAAGCAGACGGCCATTCCATCACAACCATCGAGGGGCTTCAAAAAGAAGAGCTGGATATGTGTCAAACCGCTTTCCTGGAAGAAGGCGGCTTCCAATGCGGCTACTGTACGCCGGGAATGATCATTGCGCTTAAAGCATTGTTTCGGGAAACCCCTCAACCTTCTGACAAAGATATAGAAGAAGGGCTGGCGGGGAATTTGTGCCGGTGTACCGGGTATGGCGGGATTATGCGGTCAGCTTGCAGGATTAGAAGAGAGTTGAACGGGGGTAGTCTGGAGTCCGGCTTTTAAAAGCCGGACTTTTTTAGCCTCAGTCAGACAGCGCGATCAAGACGCAGAAGCGTTGTGGGAAAACACACGATAAATCTCGTAGAACTTGACAGCTTCTGAATTACAAAAAGATTAGTGAGCACATAGCAAAGACGCCATAAAAACTTCTTATGGCGTCTGTCGGACAGGGAGGTGTTGGATACGGCGGAGGCAAGGAAAGTTAAACTTAATAATTAAAGATAGCTGCTCCAACAATGATCAACAAAATGAATAGCACCACGATCAAAGCGAAGGAGCTCCCGAAACCGTTTGAGTAACCAGAGTTTCCACTGTATCCACCAGAATTGTAGAATCCCATAATGTCACCTCCTTAGTGGAGATAGTATAAGATATGCCAACGATCATTTTCGACATAGATTTAAGTCTAAAAAAGAAAAAATGATATTTTGTCTAAAGGTGTAAGAGAGAACGCGTTATCAAAACTATTAAAAACGCAGCAATTGTCTTCAGAGTATTTTTTCGAGAAAAAACGCGGTCTGTTTATAGGATTGGAGAAGGGAGCTCGGCTGCTAAGAGCTGACTTATTAGTTTGAAACCTCGATTTATAAATGAAAGGACTACAGGATATTTTTCTCGTAGGCAATTATCCTGAAAAATATAGGTGAATGTTTATTCTAGCTGTTGTTTCACTAAGTGTGGGGATCACTTCAAGTACTGTCCTAGGATCAAAAGTTTATTGAAGTGCAAATAGAAGCCCGCCGGTGAGGCGGGCTTCCTTCTTAACTCCCCCTATACACCTGATAACCAAACGGCGACAGCAAGAGCGGGATATGATAATGTGCATCTGGATCTGCAAGCTGAAAACGGACGGTGACTATGGTTAAAAACGGCTGGTCGACTGTATTCACGTTTTTATTCGCAAAATAGTCTCCTGCATGAAATTCCATCACATACTCTCCGGAAACCAGCTCTTCACCAGCCAGCAGAGGGACATTGGCTCTGCCGTCATTGTTAGTGTAAACCTCTTTCAAAATACTTTCGCCCAGCCGCTTCAATTCAATTTTTACGTTCGCCGCTGGTTTGCCGCTGGTTAAATCTAAAATATGGGTTGTCAGTTTTCCCATCAGGCTTTCAGGCTCCGACATTTTTCAGCGGCTTTCTGTTTTTCTTTCTCGGCGTCTTCTCTTGTCACGGTAAAATGTTGGAAACCGTATGGCGGGCGCGGTTCGGTGTAGACTTTTCCTTTTGAGCCCGGGATTTCTTCGACAACCGCATCCCACGTGTGATTTTGAGATTGGAAGCTGACATCAGTGAGCTGCGGGAACCTCGCTAATATTCTGCAGCCGATATGATAGATTAAGTTTTGGATTGAAGGGGTTTCGAGCTCGTGAAAAACGGTGCTCGCTAAGTCGCGGACTTGTTCAGCCGCGACGTAGCGGGCTGGATCAAAAGCGTATGCGTCATTGGTATTTTCATATTGCCAGCTGATGTTTAAATAGACAAACAACGGGCGGTTACCGTCTTCCGGGAGAGTCGTATATTCGTCCCGGATGAAGCCGACGAAGGAGTTGCCGCTCACCTTGACGAGCTGAAGATCCATGATTTCGCTGTATTGCTCGGTAATCGTTATGGTATTCCCGCTTCGTTCTGCTTTCAGCACAGAGCGGCTTCGTTCATTACGCGATCTTCTGAAGACGAGGCGGCTTGTGCTGAGATCTTTCTCCTCGTATGCAGGCATTGCTTCAAACGGAATGTCTTCGCCAGTCAGAGTGATCGTGTCCATATGAGAATAGGTATCTAAAAATCGGTGAGCTACATAGTGTAGGAACCCCTCGGTTGTCGTTCCTTCATAGGATGCGAGATGGCGCTGGATAAAGTTTTTCATTGAATCCGTTGCCACGACGAGAGTGTTGTCTCCGTCTGTAAATGATGGCAGGAAGGCTTCTCCGCCAATTTCGCATGTCACATCAACGCCGACAACGGTATTATCTCTTCCGGCAAAAGATGATTCCGGGATTTGCTTCACTCCAGTGAGCGGTTTTAAATACGTTCGGTATGCAAATACATTTCCTTTGCCATAAGACATGGTTCTTTTCATTTGCGTCTCTCCTTTTTCAGTGATGATGTCAGCCAGACGAAAGCGGGCGATTCGGTAAATTTCTATAAGGGCCTGCTGGAACTCCGTTTCTCGTTCGCTCTCAAGCCTTGCCAGCAGGGCTTGGTGAATGTCCTGTTTCGTCTTTCCCTTCACCGCTAAAATAAAAGGAAAGCCGAAGCGATCATAATAGTGTTCATTCAGCATGAGAAACTCCTCGTATTCCTGCTGTTCTAATTTGCCGAGCCCTGCGTTCTGCTGCTCTCGTACCGAGTCATCGCTCATTGTTTTCTTTGTTCCGAGCCGGGGATGCTTTTTGATTAAATCAAGCTGTGTCTCGCGATCCGCAGCTTTTACAATGCCAGTCATTTTGCGGTGAAGATCAGAAAGGGACGAAAACGGCCGTAGTGCTGCGGATCTCTCCGCAATCCATGAAGAGTGTTCAAAAATAGAGCCAAGTGTGTCTGTCAGTGTTTGTGTGTCCATTTGGTTCAGGTCATCCATTGTGAACATTGGCATCTTCCTTTACGTTTTTATGTCTGCGCCATTCGGCTGTTTGGTTTGAAAAAAAGCGTGCAGTGCAATGGCCGTCAAACTGCCGATCACAATTCCGCTTCCTGCCAAGACAGAGGCCGCGCCCGGAAGAGATGAAAACAACGCGGGAACTGTTGTAGCGCCAAGCCCCAAGCTGACGGAAGAGGCGATAATCAGCAAGTTGCCTTGCGAATCAAGGTCAACGCTGGATAGCATTTTGATCCCGTAAGAAATGACCATGCCGAACATGACGATCATTGCGCCGCCGAGAACTGGGGTGGGGATCACTGTTGTCAGGGCCGCTGCTTTTGGAACCAGCCCGATCGCGACCAGTATGATTCCTGTGATGGCGATGACGTTGACACTTTTCATCTTTGAGAGCTGAACGATGCCGACATTCTGCGAGAAAGCTGTATAGGGAAACGCGTTAAATAAGCCGCCCAGCAAAATCGCAAGGCCTTCTGCCCGGTAGCCTTTTTCCAGATCCTTCTCCGACAGCCTGCGGTTTGTGATATCAGCGAGGGCAAAATAAACGCCTGTCGATTCAACGAGGCTGACAATCGCAACGAGAAGCATCGTGACAACAGCCGGCAGCTCAAAGGTTGGCGGTCCGAAATAAAACAGAGACGGAACATGAAGCCAAGACGCCTCCAAAACCTCAGAAAAATCGACCTTTCCCATGAAATATGCAGCCGCTGTTCCTGCGATAAGACCGAGTAAAATCGCTATGGAGCGGATAAAGCCTTTAAAGAAATAAAACAGCAATAAGATAAAAGCTGTGACGCCAAACCCGAGGAGCACGTTGTCGAGTGAGCCGAATTCTTTGCTTCCTTCACCTCCGGCCAGGTTATTCATTGCCGTTGGAATCAGGCTGATGCCGATGATCATGACGACTGATCCGGTTACGACAGGCGGAAAAAAACGGACAAGCTTCCCGAAGAAGCCCGCGGCTAAGACGACAATCAGTCCTGCGGCGATAATGGCACCATATATCGCTGGGACACCGTAAGTGCTTCCGATGGAAATCATCGGGCCGACTGCGGTAAACGTGCATCCGAGCACAACGGGAAGGCCGATGCCGAAATATCGGTTTCTCCAGAGCTGCAAAAGAGTTGCCGCCCCGCACATAAACAAATCAATCGCGATTAAATACGTCAGCTGCCCCGCATTCAGCCCGATCGCTGCTCCGACGATCAACGGAACGAGAATGGCTCCCGCATACATGGCAAGCATGTGCTGAAGCCCCAGCATCATTAGCTGTAAGGCATTGTGCTGTTCCTTCATCTTTTTTACACCTCTTTTTCTAATGCGAGTGTATGTTCTAATACCGGAAGTTCTGTTTGCTGTGCTGTTAATTCTTTTTTGTCGCGCAAGCTGAAAAATAGATTCAAAAAGATGGCGGTCAGGCTGCCAGTGATGGTGCCGTCACTGACCAGAATTCTAATCGGAGCGGGGAATTCAGCAAAAATCCCGGGGGCCGTGCTGGCGCCGATGCCGAGTGCGATTGAGCATGCGATGGTCAGGAGGTGGTATTGATTTTTGAGATCCGCTGTGCTGAGCATTTTGACGCCGGAGGCAATCACCATGCCGAACATGACGACGGTCGCGCCGCCAAGTACAGCAGCAGGAACGGCAGATGCAAGGGCGGCAATCTTCGGAATCAGTCCGAGACAGACAAGGATACAGCCTGCGGAAACGACGATGTTTCTTGTTTTCACTTTGGTCAGCTGCAATAAGCCGGCGTTTTGCGCAAAGGTATTATAAGGAAAGGCATTGAACAGCCCGCCGATGAGAATGGCGATTCCTTCCGCTCGATAGCCTTTGACGAGATCTTTTTCAGTTAAAGGTCTGCCGCATATCTTTCCGATTGCGTAAAAAACGCCGGTTGATTCCACAATAATGACGATTCCGACGATCAGCATCGTTAAGATCGGACCGATTTCAAACGTGGGGGCTCCGAAGTAAAAAGGCTTCGGGATTTGGAAGAACGGTGCTTCTGTAACAGAAGAAAAGCTGACTTTGCCCATGATCGCTGCTGCCGCTGTTCCGGCGGCGATGCCGATCAGAACGGACAGTGTTCGGGCAAATCCTTTGAGAAAGCGGTTGAGGACTAAGATCAGAACAAGGACACCGACAGAGAGAAGAAGGTTTTCGAGCGAACCGTATTCGGGGTTGGCGCTGCCGTTTATTTTTTCGCCGCCAGCCATATTTTTCACACCTGTCGGAACAAGTGAAAGGCCGATCAAGGTCACAACGGTACCTGTTACGACAGGAGGAAATAACACAGTCAGCTTGCCGAAAAAACGCGCAAACAAAAAGATGAACACACCGGCCGCGATGATGGAACCATAAATCGCGTGAATGCCGTAATTGCTGCCGATTGCAATCATCGGGGTGACGGCCACAAATGAACTGCCAAGCATGACGGGAAGCCCGATGCCGATGTATGCTCCGCGCAAGGTTTGCAAAAGCGTCGCCACGCCGCATGTTAACAGGTCAATCGCCAATAGGTAGGACAGCTGTTCAGTTGTTACATTCAGCGCCCTGCCGACAAGCAGGGGCACCAAAATCGCACCTGCATACATGGCGAGCACATGCTGCAGGCTAAGCGTAAACACCTTAAACGATCTTTTTTTCACTATAGTCCCTCCCTGTATGTGAACTTTAGTAACATGATATCGTTCCGGTCGAGGGGTGTCATTGGATACAGTAGCTGAAAAAGACAGGTGTGATTGCTGAAAGTGACGAAAAACGATTCGTTTTGTAAGAAAATGTAACAAACTTTAGCTGATCAGCCGCTGCATGCGTAAGGCAAGCCGCAAACGCATCGTTGTTTCAGGATCTTTTAAGCTTTTACCCAGAAGCTCTTCGCATTTTTCAAGGCGGTATATGACCGTATTGCGATGAACGTACAGACGCTTTGCCGTCTCTGAAATTTGGCAGTGTGTCTCTAAATAGACGGAAAGCGTATGAAGCAGGCTTTGATCCTCCTGCTGTTTTTCAGCGAGGCTCTGAAGCGTGGAGTTGTAAAATTTCTTCAAATCCTCAACCGGGAGCAAGCGCAGAAGCTCAGGCACATCTTTGGCGTGATACACCTGGATAAATGCGGTGCTTCTTGACAAATGCCCCGATTGCAGAGCATCAGAAGCTTCTGTGAAAGCGTCGGGAACATCAATGAGCTTTTGGCAGATATTGCTGATGCCAAAGGACACGGTTCGTTTAAATTGAGCGCTGACCTGTGTTTGAAACTGTTCTAAAAAGCTGATCACCGAGGCGTGCATTTCACTCCAGCTGTCTGTCGCCTCGATTAGAATAATGCCGACATTTCCTTTCATAAAGAAGTGAGGCGGAAACGGGAAGGCTGATAATTCACCTTCAAGAAATTCGAATACGCTGTCGGAAGCGAGCTGATTTTCTGTAAAGCTGATTGATTCGTCATTGCGATCGAGTTTGCCGGCAATGCACATGTATTTTTGATCCCAGCGCAGCTTGAATTCTTTCGCCCGGTTTTTGATTTCGTCATCTGAAGAAAAGGACCGCTCAATAAAATTGTTGAAAAACTCATTGCGAGCCCGCCGGCTGAACTGCTTCAGCGCATTTTCCTTCAGCAGTTCAAAGGAAATGACGTTGGCCGCTTGTTCAATCGTGAGGATCAATCCTTTATCGCCGGCCTGCACCATGTCCGGTATCAGCAGGTAGCCGCAGTTTTTTTCGTGATTATAAATAGGCAGGACAGAATATGTTTTCTGATCTGAGATTGTAGAGAAACAAGTGAAAAATGGCCCGGATACGGTATTCAGGGTGCCTTTCAGCTTTTCGGTCTCAACTGAAATCTGATGAGACGCAGACAGCATTTTGGCATGCTGGTCAAGCAGCAGCACGGGAAGCTGAAGGAGGTCTGACACCTTTTTGAGGAGGGATTGCAGCCCCTTGCCGCTCATAATGTGGTTTGTGAATTTTTTGTGCGCGTAAATGGCTTGCTGCAGCTCGTTAGAACGCATATCGAGAATATGGCTGAGTGTGGCATTCACAATATCGCCGAGTCGGATGTGTTCCGGAAGCTCAATGATCGGAAACGCATATGAATCGGCCAGTTCGATGATTTCCTTCGGGATATCTTCCAGATAGCGCTTTGTTTTAATGCCGAGGCCCGCGCAGCCGCGTTTTGCCATTTGCCGAATCAGTTCAGATAATTGATGCGGGTGATCCTTCAGGTGATAGGCGGTGGTGACGAGCAATTCATTCTTATGCAAAAAGTCTGCGATATCCGGAGCGTCCATCATATTGACATGCTGAACCTCTCTTTCCCCTCCTGCTTTTCCAGCGATTAAATTGGCGTTTTCAAAAGCCGGTATTTTCATCACATCAAAAATATTCATAGCGCATTCTCCTTTTCTATAAAAACATTGGTTAAGGTGAATAATTTTCAATAGGAATTCTAGCGGTTTTGCTGATGTAATACGATCATAGTAGCAGTAAACTGTTGAAAATAGAACTGGTTGTGTTACATAAACTGACATGAAAAATCGTCATCCTGACATGGGGGGATCAATATGGCTTACGATATGGTGATAAAAGGTGCGAAGGCAGTTACGCCAGATGGCGTTATAGAAGCTGAGATTGCAGTTCAAAACGGTGTCATTGCCGAGATAGGTTCTGACATTGAAGCAAGCGGGACGGAAATCATACAGGCAGACGGGAAATACGTGTTTCCTGGTGTGATAGACTGCCATGTTCATTTTAATGAACCGGGCAGGGAGGATTGGGAGGGGTTTGAAACAGGTTCTCAAATGATGGCCGCAGGCGGCTGCACCACCTATTTTGATATGCCGCTCAACTGTATTCCATCAACCGTGACGGCAGAGCATCTTCTCGCAAAAGCTGAGCTAGGCAGGCAAAAATCTGCCGTGGATTTTGCGCTATGGGGCGGCCTTGTGCCAGGCCATATTGAGGACATCCGTCCGATGGCTGAAGCGGGAGCGATCGGGTTTAAAGCGTTTTTATCAAAGTCAGGTACTGATGAGTTCCGCTCTGTTGATGAACGGACATTGCTCAAAGGCATGGCAGAAATCGCGGCTGCAGGAAAAATCCTCGCTCTCCACGCGGAAAGCGACGCGATCACAAGCTACTTGCAAATGGTTTTGGCCAATAAAGGAAAGGTGGATGCGGATGCGTACGCCGTCTCCCGCCCGGAGGAAGCAGAAGTTGAAGCGGTGTATCGCACGATTCAGTATGCGAAGGTGACAGGCTGTCCGGTTCATTTTGTCCATATCAGCACGGCGAAAGCGGTCCGGCTGATCAGAGAGGCGAAACAGGAAGGTCTTGATGTTTCGGTCGAGACATGCCCGCATTATGTCTTGTTCAGCCATGACGATTTACGGCAAAGGGGCTCTGTCGCAAAATGCGCGCCTCCGCTCCGGTCGCTGCAATCAAAAGAGACGCTGATCGAAACGCTCATTGCCGGGGACATTGACATGGTTTCCTCAGACCATTCCCCCTGCCGTCCATCCTTGAAGCGGGAGGATAACATGTTTTTATCATGGGGCGGAATCAGCGGCGGGCAGTTCACTTTATTAGGAATGCTGGAACTGGCGCTTGAGCATCAGATTCCGTTTGAAACCATCGCAGAATGGACAGCGGCGGCCCCTGCAAAACGATTCGGCCTTCAGAAAAAAGGGTGGCTTGAGGCGGGGTGTGATGCAGATTTCGTGCTCGTCAGCATGGAGCCGTACACTGTTACAAGAGAATCGATGTTTGCAAAGCATAAAAAAAGCATTTACGAAGGACATACATTTCCCTGCAGCATTTGGGCCACTTACAGCAAAGGCCGATGCGTGTACAATGATGGGGAAAAGGTCACTGAAATTGACGGAGCTCTGGTCGTTCCTTCGTAAGCCCGGCGGATTTTACCGCCGGGTTTTTTGATTTCCTCCGTTCTAGTTTTTAAAATCTCATCAACGTGGTATCTTTTTTTAAAGGAGGCGGAGGCAATGGAGCATGTCAAATACATACTTAAGCAATCCTGGTCGCGCCATTCGAGCTCTAAATGGACGGAAGAATGCCCGTCATGCGGCCAATGCGGCGTGACGGCATTGGTGATTCAAGACCATTTCGGCGGCACGATTTTCAAAACAAAAGTCGGTGAGAGCTGGCATTTTTACAACAGCATCAATGGTGTGATGTACGATTTTACGAGTGAGCAGTTTCAGGCGCCTATTGAATATCAGCATATTCCTTCCTCAAGAGAAGAGGCGTTTTTAGATACGAATGAGGAACAATATCAGCATCTTCGTTCTGCATTTTCCCGCCATATGAACAGCATTTCCGAGGAAACCTGAAAACACGTGTGATAAACTGGAAGAGAGGTGAATGAGTGTGATTTATATCGGACTGACGGGGTGGGGGGATCATGACAGCATCTATCCGCCGAAAACGGCCAGCCAGAAAAAATTGCAGGCCTATTCCTCCCATTTTCCGATCGTGGAATTAGACGCGAGCTTTTACGCGATTCAGCCGGCGCGCAATAATGAAAAGTGGGTGAAGGAAACGCCCGAAACCTTCCAATTTATCGTGAAAGCATATCAGGGCATGACAGGGCATCAGCGCGGCGAAATTCCCTTTGACTCAAAAGAGGAGATGTTTGATGCGTTTAAGGTGTCTCTAACGCCATATTTACATAGCAATAAGCTCGCCATGGTGCTGTTTCAATTTCCGCCGTGGTTTGACTGCAAGAAGGAGAATGTCGCCTATTTGAGATGGTGCAAGCACCAAATGGGAGATATTCCTTGCGCGCTTGAATTCAGAAACCGTTCCTGGTTCTCGCCGCCATTTTATGAGCAGACGCTTTCATTTATGAAAGCGGAAGGCTGGATTCACAGTGTCTGTGATGAACCGCAAATCGGAGAAGGCAGCGTTCCTACTGTGCTGCGCGCGACCGATGAAAACAAAACGCTCGTCAGGTTTCACGGACGCAACAAGCAGGGCTGGATGAAGCCTGATGGCGGGAAAAACTGGCGGGAGGTCAGGTACTTATACCGCTACAACCAACAGGAGCTGGAGGATTGGAAAAAGCACCTGAATGAATTGCAGCAGCAATGTAAGGATGTTTTTGTCCTGTTCAACAATAATTCCGGCGGTGACGCTGCGGATAATGGCAAGCAGATGCTTGAACTGCTTGATATCGAGTACAGCGGACTTGCTCCGAGACAGCTCGATTTATTTTAGAAAAGAGGTTTTTATTGATGTCGTTTGTGATTTTGGTCGTACTGGGATTAATCGCAGGTACGGTAGGAAGTCTGATCGGGCTTGGCGGCGGAATTGTCATTGTGCCGTCTCTGATGTTTTTAAGCACAGTGACGCAGCTGTTTCAGGATGTGACGCCGCAGGTTGCGATTGGAACTTCGCTTTTGGTCATTATTTTTACGGGCCTTTCTTCAACTTTGGCTTATATTAAATATAAAACAGTTGATTATAAGAGCGGGCTCATTTTCTTTATCGGTTCAGGTCCCGGCAGCATGATCGGGGCTTACGTGTCAAAGCTGTTCAATTCAAACTCGTTTTCCGTTTGGTTTGGCATTTTTATGATTCTGATTTCATTATCCTTAATGCTGAAAGCGAAAGCCCGGCCAATCAACAAAGCGCACAAAGGAATTATCCGGACATTTCAGGATGATGCCGGTGAGCCTTATACGTACTCATATCAGGCCCCTGTCGGTATTGCCATTGCCTTTGTTGTCGGTTTTTTAGGCGGACTTTTCGGTATAGGCGGCGGATCACTGATGGTTCCGGCGATGATGCTGTTATTTCTGTTTCCGCCGAAGGTTGCGGTGGCAACGTCCATGTTTATTATTTTCCTGTCTTCTATGACAGGGTCTGTTTCACATATGATTTCCGGGCACGTCAATTGGCTGTACGCCCTCGCGCTTGTGCCCGGCGCTTGGTTCGGCGGAAAGCTTGGCGCCGCCATCAACAGAAAAATGCAGACGAAAACGATCGTTATGATCATGCGGATCGTATTGATTTTGATCGGCTGCCAGCTCATTTATGAAGGCATTTTCAGCTGAACGATTAGGGAGAGATATTATGAAGGAGAAGCTCCGCTTATATCATACAAATGATTTGCACAGCCATTTTGAAAATTGGCCGAAAATTGTAGATTATATCGAGCAGAAAAGAAAAGAGCATCAGTCAGACGGCGAAGAGACGCTCGTTTTTGATATTGGCGATCATCTTGATCGTTTTCAATTCGTGACAGAGGCGACATTCGGAAAAGCGAATGTCGATCTCTTAAACCGCCTTCACATTGATGGAGCGGCGATCGGCAATAACGAAGGGATTACGCTTCCGCATGAAGAGCTTGCTGCCTTATATGATCATGCTGAATTTCCTGTCATCGTCTCTAACCTGTTTGATAAAAATGGAAACCGTCCGTCCTGGGCGGTGCCTTACCATATCAAATCATTGAAAAACGGTATGTCCATTGCTTTCTTAGGCGTAACTGTGCCGTATTATCCTGTATATGACAAGCTGGGATGGACAGTAACGGATGCTCTTGAAAGCATAAAGGAAACCATTCGGGAAGTGAAAGGGCAGGCTGATATTATCGTTCTGCTGTCACATTTAGGCATTCTTGATGATCAGGCAGTGGCTGAAGCGGTGCCTGAGATTGATGTAATCCTCGAATCACATACCCATCATTTGCTTGAAGATGGACAAGTGGTGAATGGGGTACTGCTGGCCAGCGCCGAGAAATACGGGCATTATGTCGGCTGTGTAGAAATCACGGTGGACAGCGTACAGCGAAGCATCATCAGCAAAACGGCTTCTGTGCAGAACATGGCGGAATGGACAGGAGAATCCGCAGAAACAAAAGCGTTTCTCAATGAAAAAGAACGTGAAGCCGAGGAGAAACTGTCCGATGCCGTTGCAGAGCTTGCACAAGATGCTGAGGTGAAGTGGTTTGAAGAATCAGAGCTGCCTTTGCTTTTGGCATACGCCTTAAAGGAATGGTGCGAGACGGACATCAGTATGGTCAATTCAGGTGTCATTCTCGGTCCGCTAAAAGCAGGTCCTGTGACAAAGCTGGATCTGCACCGCATCTGTCCGCATCCGATCAACCCGGTGGCTGTCCGCCTGACGGGAGAAGAATTGAAGGAAACCATTGTCCATGCCGCTTCCGAACAAATGGAGCAGCTCCGGATCAAAGGACTTGGCTTCCGCGGAGAAGTGATGGGGAAAATGGTGTATGCCGGCGTTGAGGTAGAAACGAAACGGCTCGATGACGGGATCACCCACGTCACCCGGATCACACTGAACGGGGAAGATATTAAAAAACATAAACAATACTCCGTTGCGGTGCTTGATATGTTTACGCTCGGCAAACTGTTTCCGTTGATTCGCGACGCTGCAGAAAAAGAATATTTTATGCCGGAATTTTTGCGGGATCTGCTTGCTTGGAAGCTTGCGCAATAAGGCAGTCAGCCCACAACAAGCTGTGCCCTTCATCATAAAGTGATGAATGAAGGGAGTGGTTGACGTGGTAAACCTGACACCGATCATGATAGAAGGACAGCCTTTTACAGCTGTGACAGTGAAACTTCCAAAAACGAATTTTATGGCCGTCGCCAATGATCACGGATATATTATGTGCGGTGCGCTGGATGTGGCGCTGCTGAATGAAAAATTAAAGGAGCGCGGCATTGTGGCGGGACGCGCAGTTGGTGTCCGCACCATTGACCAGCTGTTAGACGCACCTTTAGAATCCGTCACGTACGCTGCGGAAGATCTTGGCATCAAAGTCGGCATGAGCGGCAGAGAAGCGCTTTTAAAAATGGTGAAATAAAATAAATTGGCCCCGGCTATTACTATGTCCCCTCTTACAAGCATACATTGTGATATGTAAGGGGGGATTTTCTTGCCAAGATATCGCGGCCCTTTTCGCAAGAGAGGACCTTTGCCTTTCCGTTACGTGATGCTCCTGTCCGTTGTCTTTTTTATCCTGTCAACAACGGTCAGCCTTTGGATGATCAATGGCTCGATCAAACCTGTTTTAATGGACATCGGCGAGATGGAAACGAAGCGTATAGCGACAGAGGTGATCCAGGATTCGATTGAGGACTATATGTCTGACAGTGAAAATATGAAAGATATGTTTCAAATGAATTCTGATGAAAACGGAAACTTAACGACAATCGATTTTAATACACAGGTTGTAAACAGTGTGAAAACAAAAGTGACAAAGCAGCTTCAGGCTCATTTGAAAGAGATGGAAACCCATACCGGACACAGCGGCGCCAGTGAAAACATTATGATCAACATTCCGCTGGGACAGGTAACCGGCAACAGCCTTCTTGGAAACCTCGGGCCGAAAATCCCGGTCCGGTTCAATTTAATCGGTGACGCTTTTACAGATGTCAAAACCAAAATCAAGCCGTATGGCATAAATAACGCACTTATTGATATCAGCATCTTTGTCGAAATTAAAGTGAAGGTCATCATTCCATTTGCCAGCAAAACCGCTGTCGTCACAAATAATGTTCCTGTATCGATTAAAGCAGTGCAGGGCGAAGTGCCGCAGTTTTATAATGGAAGCGGCGGCTCGGGTGTCACGCCTTCTGTCCAGCTTCCGAGCAGCAAAGAAGACGGTGCCGATTCAAAAAAAGAAAAAAGCAGCAAATAAGCCGCCTGTTGAAGAGGCGGCTTTTTGTTACTTCTTTTTTTGGTATTCATATCGCTCCCACGCCCTCAAATGTGGGTATGGATCAAATGACCATTCGGTTCTTCCGTTATCTTTGTACATGCCATAGTGCAAATGCGGCGGGAACTTCCCGGCGGTTCCCGGCGGGCCGTATCCGGAGCTGCCGACTGATCCGATCACTTGGCCAGGCTCAACGATTTGTCCTGTTTTAATCCCTTTGGCAAACCCATTGAGATGGGCAAAATAATGATACGTATTGTTAATGTCCCTGATGCCGATTCTCCATCCTCCGAAGCGGTTCCAGCCCTTCATTTCAACTACGCCGTAACATGTGGATTTGACAGGAAGGCCGTAATGGGCAAAGATATCCGTACCTTCATGAATCCGCCTTCCACCGAAGCCGCGGGCATCTCCCCACGTGCTTCGGTAGCTGTAATCGGTTCTGATCGGAAGCGGGAATGCATGCTCGCCCAGATCAATATGGCCGTAGGCTTTAAACAGCTTCATGAATTCAGATATAATCCCCACTGTCTGATCACGCCGGTAATAATTCCAAAGCCCGATCCGGATGTTGTCTTCATCTGTGCCATACGACAGTAAGTATTGGCTGAACGTATACAAGATATCTTCATCGTTGCTGACCTCGGCTTTCCCGTCTCCATCGCCATCCATTCCGATTCCGTCAAACACTTTAATGCTTAACGGCGCATCGTCTTTCGGATTCGGGTTTTCAGGCCCGCTCCAGATATCATCGGGTATATAGATGCTGATGATTCCCGCCTTTTCAGGCAGATCTTTCCGGTTGCTCCGCACGTTTTCTTCGTATTGATCAACAGCGGCGAGCGCATACCAAGGGATCTGCGTCACAGCTTCGATTTTATGATATAATTCCATCCGTTTCGACAGCACTGGATCTGAAAGCTTTTTTCCAGACGCAGAAGGCTCAAATGCAAACAAAAGGAGAAGAAGAGCGGATAACAAAACTTTCACAAAATAATCTCCTTTCATATTGAATACACATAGTTTGCGGCAACCCGGCTTAAAAATGTCAGTAATCATCTTCCCTTGTCGAGAAATTTTTCCTATGTTAAAGTGTCTAAAGAAAAGACTTTCTTTAGTTAGAAAAACATTATTTTTGTTGCAGAACTAAAATCTGCACCTTTCTCGTTTTCAGAATGTTTCGTGTCAGAAATTGAGTATATTGGATATTGGAGATGATGGGAATTGGCAAAGAAAGACGAACACCTCAGAAAGCCCGAATGGCTTAAAATTAAATTAAATACAAATGAAAACTATACAGGGCTCAAAAAACTCATGCGGGAAAACAACCTGCATACCGTATGCGAAGAAGCAAAGTGTCCGAATATTCATGAATGCTGGGCGGTCAGACGTACAGCGACATTTATGATTTTAGGTTCTGTTTGTACAAGAGCATGCCGTTTCTGTGCTGTCAAAACAGGCCTTCCAACTGAGCTTGATCTGCAAGAGCCGGAACGCGTAGCGGATTCAGTCGCGCTTATGAATCTGAAGCACGCGGTTATTACGGCTGTTGCGCGTGACGATCAGAAAGATGGAGGGGCAGGCATTTTCGCGGAAACTGTCCGTGCGATCCGCAGAAAAAGCCCGTTCACAACAATTGAGGTGCTGCCGTCTGATATGGGCGGAAACTACGATAACCTAAAAACCTTAATGGATACACGCCCAGACATCCTGAATCACAATATCGAAACGGTTCGCCGCCTGACGCCAAGAGTCCGTGCGCGTGCGACGTACGACCGTTCATTGGAATTTTTGCGCCGTGCGAAGGAAATGCAGCCTGACATTCCGACAAAATCAAGTATCATGATCGGGCTCGGCGAAACAAAAGAAGAGATTATTGAAGTAATGGACGACCTCTTGGCGAACAACGTGGATATTATGGCAATCGGCCAATATCTGCAGCCGACGAAGAAACACTTGAAAGTCCAAAAATACTACCATCCTGATGAATTTGCAGAATTAAAAGAAATCGCGATGCAAAAAGGCTTCAGCCATTGTGAAGCCGGTCCGCTTGTCCGTTCCTCTTACCATGCGGATGAACAAGTAAACGAAGCATCTAAAAAGCGTCAAGCCCAAGCATAATGCCAAAACGCCAGATCATCTGGCGTTTTTGTCATTCCTATCGATTTTCATGTCCTGACGCGTTTCTCCATTGGCATTTTCATTCTCTGAGACAGGGCTTCCTTGCGGGGAGGTTTTCATTTCTTGAATCGTCCCCGACATGATCTCTCTAATATCCCTTGAACCAGAGCCGAGATTGCTGTAATTTTCGACGGACTGCATATGGTTTGGATTATCGGAAATATACACGTGATAGTATCGCGGTATCACGGAAGCCGCTGTTTTTTTCACCTGATCGGCGGTCAGCTCCCGGTTTTTAGAATCGGTTTTGTATACGACAAGCGCTTCTCGGTCAGTCACCAATGTCGCAGCATCTTGAATATGGGGAAGCTGAACCGTTAAACTTGATATCATGTGAGCGGTTTCTTCCCGGTTCATCACCGGCGTTTTCTGCTGGTCTCCGTCAAATTGTTCTCTTTGATAGCGGACATAGCCAAATTGTTCGTTCTCATTATGCCTGTTAAAAGCCTCGTTGCGGTCCGACACATGAATGGGTTTGGTTTGATTCTGCGTCTGATTCCGGACATTTTGGGCATTATCCAATCCTGCGCCTCCGCACCCGGATAATAGTCCGGTTAGCAGGAAGAGGCTGACAGCGGTTCGTTTCATTTATCAATCCCTCCTCATGTGTAGGGTAGCCAAATCGCATGATTTATTCTTTAGCAATTGATGGGGACGGGGCAATGAATTATGATAGGAATGAGTGAAAAAGAGGTGAGATCATGATTCTTATTCAAAATGCCGAATTTGAATTGGTGCACAATTTCAAAGACGGCTTCAACGAAGAGGCTTTTAAAGCCCGCTACTCCGATATATTAAATAAATACGATTATATTGTGGGAGACTGGGGATACGGTCAGTTAAGGCTCAAGGGCTTCTTTGACGACCAGAATCAAAAGGCAACCTTCGAAACGAAAATCAGCACATTAGATGAATATATTTACGAATACTGCAATTTCGGCTGTGCGTATTTTGTCTTGAAACGGATCAGAAAATAAATATACACAAAGGGGATGCTGTCATGTATTTTGTTGACAGAAGCAAAATCGAGAAAACACTAGGGTTCTTCGAGCACCAGCTGGCGCTATTTGACTCACAAACAGACTGGCAGTCTGAAATCGGGGAATTGGCACTTCAGCGTATAGGCCATCTGTTAATCGAATGCATTTTGGATACAGGCAATGACATGATTGACGGCTTTATTATGCGGGACCCGGGCAGCTATGACGACATTATGGATATACTTGTTGATGAGAAAGTTGTCACGGAAAAAGAGGGTGATGAGCTCAAAAAATTGATCGCCTACCGCAAAACGTTGGTTCAACAGTATCTGCTCGCTGACAGCGGCGAGCTTTACAGGCTGATCAAGGCGCATCAAACAGCTCTTCAGGACTTCCCGAAACGGATCAGAAGCTATTTGGAAACAGAGCTAGGACCTGTTTCCGCGTTTAAATAACAACTGGAAAGCCACAGGAGTGTTGGATATGAAAACATATAAAGGGTATTTAATTGATTTAGACGGAACAATGTACAATGGCACGGAAAAAATCGAGGAGGCGTGTGAATTTGTCAGAACGCTGAAAGATCGCGGCGTTCCTTATCTTTTCGTGACAAACAACTCTTCGCGCACACCGAAGCAGGTAGCGGACAAGCTCGTGTCTTTTGATATTCCGGCAACAGAAGAGCAGGTCTTCACGACCAGCATGGCAACTGCCCAGCACATTGCACAGCAGAAAAAAGACGCGTCTGTGTATGTGATTGGGGAGGAAGGAATCCGCCAGGCGATTGAAGAAAACGGCCTGACATTTGGCGGAGAAAACGCGGACTTTGTCGTTGTTGGCATCGACCGTTCCATTACATACGAAAAATTTGCTGTCGGCTGCCTGGCAATCAGAAATGGCGCCCGCTTTATTTCCACTAACGGAGATATTGCGATTCCGACTGAAAGAGGGCTTCTGCCGGGAAACGGCTCACTGACATCGGTGTTAACCGTATCTACAGGTGTACAGCCTGTATTTATCGGCAAGCCGGAATCAATTATTATGGAGCAGGCGATGCGCGTTCTCGGCACAGATGTGTCTGAAACACTCATGGTCGGCGACAACTACGCCACTGATATTATGGCCGGCATTAACGCGGGTATGGATACGCTGCTCGTTCACACAGGCGTAACGAAAAGAGAACATATGACAGACGATATGGAAAAACCGACTCACGCCATTGACTCTCTGACTGAATGGATTCCATACATTTGAAAAAAGGGCGCCCTAAAAGGGTGCCCTTATTCTGTATGCCGCGCGCGGTGAGCAAGTCTGCTTGAAGCCGCGGCGGAAATCGCTCCGACGATGTCATCTAAAAAGGTATGGCATTCACCGGTTGATTTATCATTCAATCGTTTAAGGATTCCGGGTTTTTCTTTGTCGATGTAACCGTAGTTCGTAAACCCGATCGATCCGTAAATGTTCACAATGGAAAATGCCAGAACTTCATCTACTCCATATAGGCTTTCATCTATTTCCAGCATCGTTTGCAGCGGTTCAGACAGTTTTTTCTGCTCAGCAAGAACATCCAATTCAATGCCCGTTAAAATCGCGTTTTGCACCTCGCGTTTTGCGAGAACACGATTGACGTTCAGCGTGCATTCATCAATGGTTAAATCCGGATGATATTTTTTCTGCAGAAAAAAGACAAGCTCGGCAATGTCTGATACCTCAACGCCGCGCTCCTTCATCCGTGCTCTTGCTTTAGCTTCCATCTGACTGAATTGTTCGTTTTCTGACATCAGCTTCACCCAATCTTTTTTACTAGTTTATACAAAATGCTTGAGAAGTTTACGACTTTTTCTTGCGCCTTCTTCGGATTAAAATATGTATTCATAATTCCGGCTGTGTATGACTACGATGTGATGAGCCCTAATTCAACAGGCAGGTGATCATGGTGAAAGGTACAATAAAAGAAAAATACGGCATTCACATCAGGCAGCTTTCCATGTACCAGCACACATATCAATGCTTTCAGACGCCTAATTCATACTTTCTGATTGTCCCCGTTTCCCAATTCTCAGAAACAGAGCTGGCGGAGCTTTATTACATGAGTCAGTATTTACAAGAACAAAGTGACCCATACGTTTCGGTTTTTATCTTTACAAAAGAAGGTGAACTGACATTTGAACATGAGGGAAAAACGTACGCTCTGCTGAAGGCGGCCCCCCCTTATTCAAACAGGGCGTTCTCCATTGGAGCGGAGCTTGCGGAATTTCACCGAAAAGGCCGAGGATATCCATATGAGGTGAAGGCGGCCGGAAGAATCGGCCAGTGGAAGGATCTGTGGGGAAAACGAATTGATCAGCTGGAAGCATTTTGGCAGAGAAAGGTTCAGACCCCTCCGCATGAGCCATTCGATAAAAAAATGATCGAATCATTTCCATATTATTTAGGACTGTCAGAAAACGCGATACAATATTTAGTGGACACTGAGCTGGATGACAAGCCCCAAGCCGCTGATTCAGGAACGATATGCCATCAGCGGATGGAAAGGCATACATGGTCACCGGAATCATTGATCAGGATTCCGGCGGATTGGGTGTTTGACCACGCTTCCCGTGATTTGGCTGAATATATGAGGCATACGTTTTTGCATCACAGACAAGATTTTAATCAGCAGGGCTTTCTCTTTTTACAGGAATACGAGCAAGTCACACCGCTGTCTTCATTTTCGAAACGCCTTTTATACAGCCGTCTGCTTTTCCCGCTTCATTATTTTGAAATCGTAGAAAGCTATTACATGTCATCAGAATCAGAAAAGCATTATTTTGAAGAACAGCTTGACTTCATTCTTAATGACTGTGGGCGTTATGAACAATTTCTCAATACAGCGCAGGAATTCATGAATATGCGGGCGCAGAAGCTGTTTGTTCCACGCGTCAGCTGGCTCGGCAAAGGCAGCTCAAGGTGAGGAGAAAATCTGACAAAAATAATTAGAAAATAAAGAATCTTGTCATATCAATGCGTTAAGCGTTTACATTCGCAAAATTCAGCCTAATGCTGTCTTGTCAAAACAGGAGCGGGCTTATATAATGTTTGTAACTTATATGTCTGTGTTGAGTTAACAATTGTCTTTTCCAAGAGGACAATCAAAAGAAAGGTGGAGTTTTTTTGAAAGCGATTCGTGTAGGGCTTTTAGGTTTAGGTACCGTCGGAAGCGGTGTCGTTAAAATTATTCAAGACCATCAGGATAAGCTTATGCATCAGGTCGGCTGTCCGGTTACGATAAAAAAAGTGCTTGTAAAAGATTTAGAGAAAAAGAGAGAAGTAGATTTGCCGAAGGAAGTGCTCACGACAGAAGTGTATGATGTCATTGATGATCCAGATGTTGATGTCGTCATCGAGGTGATCGGCGGCGTTGAACAGACAAAACAATATTTGGTCGACGCGCTGAGATCGAAAAAGCATGTTGTCACAGCAAACAAGGACTTAATGGCTGTGTACGGCTCCGAGCTGCTTGCTGAAGCGAAGGAAAATGGATGCGATATCTACTTTGAAGCCAGTGTTGCCGGCGGGATTCCGATTCTGCGCACGTTAGAGGAAGGCCTCTCATCAGATCGAATTACAAAAATGATGGGAATTGTGAACGGCACAACAAACTTTATCTTAACCAAAATGATCAAAGAGAAAAGCCCATACGAGGAAGTGCTCAAGGAAGCGCAGGATCTCGGTTTTGCCGAAGCTGATCCGACTTCTGATGTGGAAGGGCTTGACGCCGCACGGAAAATGGCGATATTGGCGCGCCTCGGCTTCTCGATGAACGTGGATCTGGAAGACGTCAAAGTAAAGGGGATCTCCCAAATTACAGACGAGGACATCAGCTTCAGCAAACGCCTCGGCTATACAATGAAGCTGATCGGGATTGCTCAGCGTGACGGCAGCAAAATCGAGGTCAGCGTACAGCCGACACTGCTTCCTGACCACCATCCGCTTTCTGCTGTTCATAATGAGTTTAACGCTGTTTATGTATACGGCGAGGCTGTCGGTGAGACGATGTTCTACGGGCCGGGAGCCGGAAGCATGCCGACAGCGACATCCGTTGTTTCTGACCTCGTCGCTGTCATGAAAAATATGCGCCTCGGTGTAACCGGCAACAGCTTTGTCGGACCGCAATATGAGAAAAACATGAAATCGCCGTCTGACATTTATGCACAGCAGTTTTTAAGAATTCATGTAAAAGATGAGGTTGGTTCATTCTCGAAAATTACATCTGTGTTCTCAGAGCGGGGCGTGAGCTTTGAAAAAATCCTTCAGCTGCCAATTAAAGGCCATGATGAGTTAGCTGAAATCGTAATTGTCACACATCATACATCAGAAGCTGATTTCAGTGATATCCTGCAAAACCTAAATGATTTGGAAGTCGTTCAAGAAGTCAAAAGCACATATCGTGTAGAAGGGAACGGTTGGAGCTAATGTGGAAAGGACTTATCCATCAATATAAAGAATTTTTACCTGTAACAGATCAAACACCAGCGCTAACTTTACATGAAGGAAACACACCTCTTATTCACCTGCCGAAGCTGTCTGAGCAGCTCGGAATTGAGCTTCATGTCAAAACGGAAGGCGTCAATCCTACGGGATCATTTAAAGATCGCGGAATGGTTATGGCTGTGGCAAAGGCAAAAGAAGAAGGCAATGACACGATTATGTGCGCGTCAACAGGTAACACTTCCGCTGCTGCGGCAGCATATGCAGCCCGTGCTAACATGAAATGCATTGTCATCATCCCGAACGGAAAAATTGCATTTGGAAAACTCGCTCAAGCTGTCATGTACGGAGCCGAGATTATCGCAATTGACGGAAACTTTGACGATGCGCTTAAAATTGTCCGTTCCATCTGTGAGAAATCACCGATTGCCCTTGTCAACTCAGTCAACCCTTACCGCATTGAAGGCCAAAAAACTGCTGCCTTCGAAGTGTGCGAACAGCTGGGGGAAGCGCCTGATGTTTTAGCGATCCCGGTCGGAAACGCGGGAAACATCACTGCGTACTGGAAGGGCTTCAAGGAATATCATGAGAAAAACGGCACAGGCCTTCCGAAAATGCGTGGCTTTGAAGCTGAGGGTGCGGCGGCAATCGTGCGCAATGAAGTGATTGAAAATCCTGAAACAATAGCGACAGCCATTCGTATCGGAAACCCGGCAAGCTGGGACAAAGCTGTAAAGGCAGCCGAGGAATCCAATGGGAAAATTGACGAAGTCACTGATGATGAAATCCTTCACGCATATCAGCTGATCGCCCGTGTAGAAGGCGTGTTTGCAGAACCGGGTTCTTGCGCGTCTATCGCAGGAGTGCTGAAACAGGTGAAATCCGGAGAAATTCCGAAAGGCAGCAAGGTCGTAGCTGTGTTAACAGGAAACGGACTGAAAGATCCGAACACAGCGGTCGACATTTCAGAAATCAAGCCTGTCACATTGCCGACTGATGAAGACAGCATCCTTGAATATGTAAAAGGAGCGGCCCGTGTATGAACGAAGCCGACATGCTGTTCTCTGTCACTGTTCCCGGAAGCACAGCTAACCTAGGCCCCGGCTTTGATTCAGTCGGAATGGCGCTCAGCAGATATTTGAAGCTGACCGTCTTTGAAAGCGACAAATGGTCTTTTGAGGCTGAAACAGAAACAGTCGCCGGAATTCCGGCGGGTACAGATAACCTGATCTATCAAGTGGCTAAACGGACCGCAGATTTGTACGGAAAAGAAATGCCTCCTGTCCATGTGAAGGTGTGGAGCGACATCCCGCTTGCACGCGGCCTTGGCAGCAGCGCCGCAGCGATTGTAGCGGCCATTGAACTGGCTGATGAATTATGCGGCTTAAAGCTGTCTGAAGCGGACAAGCTGCATTTAGCGAGTCTAGAAGAAGGACACCCGGACAATGCTGGCGCTTCTCTCGTCGGCGGACTTGTGATCGGCCTGCATGAGGATGACGCGACCCAAATGATCCGCGTCCCGAATGCTGACATTGACGTAGTCGTTGTCATTCCTTTTTATGAAGTGCTGACAAGAGACGCGAGAGACGTGCTTCCGAAGGAGTTTCCATATGCCGATGCCGTAAAAGCAAGTGCTGTCAGCAATATCCTCATTGCTGCGATCATGTCCAAGGATTGGCCGCTTGTCGGGAAAATCATGAAGAAGGATATGTTCCATCAGCCGTACCGGGCGATGCTTGTGCCTGAGCTGTCAAAAGTAGAGCACGTCGCCGAGATGAAGGGCGCATATGGAACGGCTCTCAGCGGAGCAGGCCCAACGATTCTCGTCATGACCGAAAAAGGAAAGGGAGAAGAGCTAAAAGAACAGCTCGCGCTTCATTTCCCTCATTGTGAAGTAGACGCTTTGACCGTTCCGAAAGAGGGAAGTATAATAGAGCGAAATCCTTTATATCAAGTAAAAAGTGTATAGATCATGCCAAGCGTTCCTCAGCGTCAGCGGAGGGCGCTTTTTTTTGCTGGAGATAAAGGAGTTTTTATTTAGAAAAACGAAATACATGTAAAAAGGAGGAGATGAATATGAAAAAGCTGATAACCGCAGACGACATCACAGCGATTGTCTCTGTGACCGATCCTCAATACGCCCCAGACGGTACCCGTGCCGCATATGTAAAATCACAAGTAAATCAAGAGAAAGATTCGTATACATCAAATATATGGATCTATGAAACGAAAACGGGAGGATCTGTTCCTTGGACACATGGAGAAAAGCGAAGCACCGACCCAAGATGGTCTCCGGACGGGCGCACGCTTGCCTTTATTTCTGATCGAGAAGGCGATGCGGCACAGCTTTATATCATGAGCACTGAAGGCGGAGAAGCAAGAAAACTGACTGATATCCCATATGGCGTGTCAAAGCCGCTATGGTCCCCGGACGGTGAATCGATTCTGGTCACTGTCAGTTTGGGAGAGGGGGAAAGCATTGATGACCGAGAAAAAACGGAGCAGGACAGCTATGAACCTGTTGAAGTGCAAAGCCTCTCCTACAAACGGGACGGCAAAGGGCTGACGAGAGGCGCGTATGCCCAGCTTGTGCTTGTCAGCGTAAAGTCGGGTGAGATGAAGGAGCTGACAAGTCACAAAGCTGATCATGGTGATCCTGCTTTTTCTCCTGACGGCAAATGGCTTGTTTTCTCAGCTAATTTAACTGAAACAGATGATGCCAGCAAGCCTCATGATGTTTACATAATGTCATTGGAGTCTGGAGATCTTAAGCAGGTTACACCTCATCGCGGCTCATTCGGATCTAGTTCATTTTCACCAGACGGAAGGTATCTTGCTTTGCTTGGAAATGAAAAGGAATATAAGAATGCAACGCTCTCAAAGGCGTGGCTCTATGATATCGAACAAGGCCGCCTCACATGTCTGACTGAGATGCTGGACGTTCATTTAGCGGATGCGCTGATTGGAGATTCATTGATCGGTGGTGCTGAACAGCGCCCGATTTGGACAAAGGACAGCCAAGGGTTTTATGTCATCGGCACAGATCAAGGCAGTACGGGCATCTATTATATTTCGATTGAAGGCCTTGTGTATCCAGTTCGCCTGGAAAAAGAGTACATCAATAGCTTTTCTCTTTCACCTGATGAACAGCACTTTATTGCCAGTGTGACAAAGCCGGACAGACCGAGTGAGCTTTACAGTATCCCGCTTGGACAGGAAGAGAAACAGCTGACTGGCGCGAATGACAAGTTTGTCAGGGAGCATACGATATCAATACCTGAAGAGATTCAATATGCTACAGAAGACGGCGTGATGGTGAACGGCTGGCTGATGAGGCCTGCACAAATGGAAGGTGAGACAACATATCCACTTATTCTTAACATACACGGCGGTCCGCATATGATGTACGGACATACATATTTTCATGAGTTTCAGGTGCTGGCGGCGAAAGGATACGCGGTCGTTTATATCAATCCGAGAGGAAGCCACGGCTACGGGCAGGAATTTGTGAATGCGGTCAGAGGAGATTATGGGGGAAAGGATTATGACGATGTGATGCAGGCTGTGGATGAGGCTATCAAACGAGATCCGCATATTGATCCTAAGCGGCTCGGTGTCACGGGCGGAAGCTACGGAGGTTTTATGACCAACTGGATCGTCGGGCAGACGAACCGCTTTAAAGCTGCCGTTACCCAGCGCTCGATATCAAATTGGATCAGCTTTCACGGCGTCAGTGATATCGGCTATTTCTTTACAGACTGGCAGCTTGAGCATGACATGTTTGAGGACACAGAAAAGCTCTGGGACCGGTCTCCTTTAAAATACGCAGCAAACGTGGAGACACCGCTTTTGATACTGCATGGCGAGCGGGATGACCGATGTCCGATCGAGCAGGCGGAGCAGCTGTTTATCGCTCTGAAAAAAATGGGCAAGGAAACCAAGCTTGTCCGTTTTCCGAATGCATCGCACAATTTGTCACGCACCGGACACCCAAGACAGCGGATCAAGCGCCTGAATTATATCAGCTCATGGTTTGACCAATATCTCTAATAAAAAAAAGCCAGGCTGATCAAATATCAGCCTGGCTGCTTTATTAAAAGACTTGTTCTACTTCAACGACACCCGGCACTTCTTCTAGAAGAGCGCGCTCAATTCCGGCTTTCAGCGTAATTGTTGAACTTGGGCAGCTGCCGCATGCGCCTAGAAGACGAAGCTTAACGATACCTTCATCTACGTCTACAAGCTCACAGTCACCGCCGTCACGAAGTAAAAACGGACGAAGTTTGTCCAGTACTTCCTGCACCTGTTCTTTCATTTCAACTTCAGTCATGACATTCGCTCCTTTCGTCGTCATAAAACCATTATATTCAGTGTAACAATAAAAATCTATTGTTTGGTTTGCAAAGTTGCTTTCCCTATTATAGCACATTCAGACTTCAACACAAAAACGGTTTTTTTCTATAAAAACGCCCTTTGGCTCTGTATACTTAAAAGAAAGGACTTACATAGGAGAAGGGGGCGTCTACAAGTGATGAAACCAGTCATTCTAAGCGTGTACGGGGCAGAAACCGTTTGTGCGAGCTGTGTCAATATGCCGACAGCCAAGGATACATACGAGTGGCTTGAGGCTGCGCTGAAAAGAAAATATCCAAATCAGCCTTTTGAGATGCAGTACATCGATATTCATGAGCCGCCTGACAATGAACATGCGAAAGAGCTTGCGGAAAAAATCAGAAATGACGAGTATTTTTATCCGCTTGTGCTCGTAGAAGACAAAATTGTCGGTGAAGGCAATCCAAAATTAAAAGACGTTTATGAGGAAATGGAGAAGCATGGGTATACAGAAAACCGCTGACTTGATCAGCGGTTCTTCTCTATCATTAACCGTTATGGTGTTTATACATCCACAGCAAGCCGGATTTCAGCATACGCGGAACACGGCCGATCAGCGGACGGTCAGCAACAAGCCCGAAGCCGGCTTTTTTTCCGAGTGAACCGAGGACGCCTTTCAGCTTAAACTGCGGCATTGATTCAGGCAGGGCTTCTCCATTCCAGCGTTTTTGCAAGATTTGGACAATCTGCTCTGCTTGAGCCTCTGCCAGCTGGGCGCTCGGTGCATGAGGAAGGCTGGCGCAATCGCCGACAACGTACAGATGTTCATCACCTGGAAGATTGTGATGAGGCGTTAATACAATACGCCCTTGTGCGTCCTTCTCCACATCTAAGTCTCTGACGACTTTGTTTGGCTGGATGCCGGCTGTCCACACGATGGCGTCTGCAGAAATCGGATCATCGTGGTTATACACAACGCCTTCTTCTACTTTTGTGATATTTGCCCTGTTAATAATGCGGACACCGTGCTCTTCGAACCATTTTTGCACATATTTGCTTAAACGCTCGGGAAAGCTTGATAAAATGAGATTACCGCGGTCGAACAAAATAATGTTCAGGTCATCACGGCTTTCTCTCAATTCACTTGCAAGCTCAACGCCGCTTAAGCCCGCTCCGACAATGGCGACGGTGGCATTAGCGCTCAGATTATTCAGCTTTTGGTAGGTTTCGCGGGACTGATCGATGGTTTGAATACTGTAGGTGAATTCAGGCGCTCCCGGCACGTTGTGATATTTATCCTCACAGCCGAGCCCGATTACGGCGTCATCGTAAGAAATCGGTTCACGATCTTGGAACAGCACTTGTTTTTGTACAATATCAATTGATGTGATATCACCGTATTGGACATCCAGGCGAGGGTGCTCTGGGAATGACACTCTGATATGATGGTCAGAAATTGTGCCTGCGGCAAGGGCATAATATTCTGTTTTCAAGCAGTGATAAGGATTTCTGTCAATTAACGTGATTGAAACATCATCAGGCAGCTGGTTTGGCAATAAGCGATGAAGAACACGCATGTTCCCGTAACCTCCGCCGATCAAGACCAATTTTTTCATTTGAATTCCCCTTTAATCCGAAGAGTATGATAGATACATTGAAGAAAATACGAACTATGTAAAATAACATCTAGAATTATATCGAATTTGATCTAAAATCACAATAATAGTTTCAAAATAACCTACAATTTAGCCTGAAAACACAAATTAGTAAAACGTTATTTGAGAAATAATATGTTACGATAATAAATTTTGAATCATCCGTTGTCTTTGACGAATAGTGAAAAATTCGCGATAATGGACATATGTGAGGTGAAACCGCATGAATCCAATGATTGAATTTTGTGTCAGCAATCTGGCTCACGGCTCTCAGGAAGCCCGGGCGATTTTGGAGAAGGATCCCAACCTTGATGTCCTTGAATATGGCTGCTTAAGCTACTGCGGGACATGCATGGAATCGCTTTTCGCTCTGGTAAACGGAGAAGTCGTCATGGGTGAAACGCCTGCTGAGCTTGTTGAGAATATATATACCTTTATTGAAGAAAATCCAATGTTTTAAAGAAAAGGGCCTGGACAGGCCCTTTTTTATTTTGCCGTACAAAAGAACTAAAAAAATGTGTAGACATCAAAAAATATTATTGTTATCGTATAAAAGATATTTTTTTAAATAAAATTTAAGAGGTGTACGAGTATTCATGAATGTTCTGTGGGGGCTGCTGGGCGCAGTTGCGATCATTGCTATCGCGTTTTTATTTTCAGAAAAGAAAAGCAATATTAAGATAAGAACCGTCATCGTTGGTTTATGCACACAGGTGGCGTTTGGATACATCGTGTTGAAATGGGAAGCGGGACGCGCTGTTTTTTTATGGTTTTCAAGCCGTGTACAGCTTCTGATTGACTATGCGAATGAAGGCATCAGTTTTATTTTTGGACCGCTTCTAAAGGTCGGAGACAGTCCGGCATTTGCATTAAGTGTACTGCCCGTTATCATTTTCTTCTCAGCACTGATTGCAGTTTTATATCATTTGAAAATCATGCAGCTCGTTTTCCGTGTCATTGGCGGCGGATTGTCGAAGCTCCTTGGAACAAGCAAAACGGAATCTCTGGCGGCTGCTGCCAATATTTTTGTAGGACAATCAGAATCTCCGTTAGTGATCAAACCCCTGATTGCCGGGCTGACGCGCTCTGAGTTGTTTACGATTATGACGAGCGGTCTATCGGCAGTTGCGGGATCTACCTTGTTTGGGTACGCGCTTCTCGGTATTCCGATTGAGTACTTGCTGGCGGCCAGCTTTATGGCTGCTCCAGCTGGACTAGTCTTTGGTAAATTGATTATACCCGAAACGGAAAAAACGCAAACCGTAAAAAGCGATTTCAAAATGGATGAAGGCGAAGGCGCAGCCAATGTCATTGACGCAGCTGCAAAGGGAGCGTCAACAGGACTGCAAATTGCGTTAAATGTTGGGGCGATGCTGCTTGCGTTTGTTGCGTTAATCGCTGTAGTAAACGGTATTCTCGGCGGGGCTTTCGGCTTGTTCGGTTTAAAAGGCGTAACATTAGAATCCATTCTCGGCTATGTGTTTTCTCCTATCGCCTTTTTGATTGGCGTGCCTTGGCATGAAGCATTGCAGGCGGGAAGCTATATCGGCCAGAAATTGGTGCTGAATGAGTTTGTCGCTTATTCTAACTTCGGTCCGCACATCGGCGAGTTTTCTAAGAAAACTGCTACCATTATCAGTTTCGCGTTATGCGGATTCGCCAATTTTTCATCAATTGCGATTATGCTTGGTACGCTTGGCGGTTTAGCGCCCAGCCGCCGTTCAGATATCGCACGTCTCGGCCTGAAGGCTGTTCTTGCAGGAACATTAGCCAATCTGCTCAGCGCAGCCATTGCCGGCATGTTTATATAAACGATAAAAGCTCCTTGCGTCAGTGCAAGGAGCTTTTATGTATGAAAAACGGGGGATAATTGTATTGTGTCCGCTTATAATAGCTTTTATACTAAGAAAAAGAAAAAAAGTTGGAGGCACCTATGAACTCATTTCGATTTACCAAAATGCACGGCCTGGGAAACAGTTATATTTATGTGAATCAATTTGAAGAACAGCTTCCAGAAGAAAAACTGTCAGAGATTGCAATTCAGGTTTCTTCTGTTTATACAGGGATCGGATCCGACGGAATGATCCTGATATGCCCATCAGACCAAGCGCCTGTTAAAATGCGGATTTTTAATAATGACGGGTCTGAAGGGAAAAACTGCGGCAACGGCCTGCGCTGCGTCGCAAAATACGCATATGAGCATAAGCTGGTTGAGGAAACATCTTTTCTGATTGAAACTCTCTCCGGGCTTGTGAAAGCGGAGGTTCAAGTCGAAAACGGAAAAGTGAATGTGGTCACTGTCGATATGGGCGAACCGCGCTTGACAAAATCCGAGCTTCCGATGCTTGACGGCGGGGAAGAGCACACAATCAATGAAACGATGGCATTTGGTGAAGTAGAACTAACAGGCACTGCCGTTTCAATGGGAAATCCGCATATCGTTTTTCCGATCGCAGACATTGAACAGGCACCCTTAACGACACTGGGGCCGGTGATTGAGAAAGATCCGAGATTTCCGGAAGGCATCAATGTGGAATTCGTTGAAACCGTGAATGAACAAGAATTGCATTTCCGCGTCTGGGAACGGGGATCAGGGATTACTCAGGCATGCGGGACAGGAGCATGTGCAGCGGCAGTCGCATCTGTATTAAACGGCGTATCAAAGCGAAATCAAGACATCACGGTGCATTTAGCAGGCGGGGATTTGGTGATAAACTGGAAAGATAACGGCCATGTAATGATGACAGGGCCGGCTGAAACCGTTTGTGAGGGTGTCTATTTCTTGTAAAACACCTTGTTTGAGAATTGGGACGATCATGTTTATAATAAAAGACAGCAACCGGTTTTTAAAAGGAGGTTCATAATGATGAGCAACCCGGTAACAATTACAGAAGCAGCAGCTTTGCATATAAAAGATATGATGAAAGAGCATGAAGAAGAAAACGCGTTTCTGCGTGTAGGCGTCAAAGGCGGCGGCTGCAGCGGACTTTCTTACGGCATGGGCTTTGAGCATGAAAAGAGTGAATCAGACAGTGTGTTTGATCAGCACGGCATCACTGTTCTAGTTGACAAAGAAAGCCTTGACATCATGAACGGCACCGTGATTGATTATAAACAATCCATGCTCGGCGGCGGCTTCACCATCGACAATCCAAACGCCATCGCTTCATGCGGCTGCGGTTCTTCGTTCAGAACAGCAACGAATGCAGGCAAGCCTGAAGAGTGCTAAGCACTAAAAACGGATAGCAACTATTACTGACGCTTTTCTTAGCGATAAATCATCGTTAAGGGAGGCGTTTTTATTATGGGGAAATGATGCAGAGAGTTCCGGGAACTTCGGCAAGAGAAACGCTGCTTTGTTGTTTGATTTTTGTTGTAAATACAGCAAAGTTACGCTATATTTAATGCGGAGTATATTTTATTGCATTTACAACAAAATCACGATAGGGAGTTGGTGATGAAGAAGATTTTTGGAATGGTAACAAGGTCAGTATGTGTTCCGTGTTTAAATATATAAAAGGGACACAAGACAATTGAATTTTAAATAAAGGGGCTGAATCCGAACAATGAGTGTAAAAATGAAAAAATGCAGCCGGGAAGATTTACAAACACTTCAACAATTGAGTATTGAAACATTCAATGACACTTTTAAAGAACAGAACTCACCTGAAAATATGAAAGCCTATTTAGAAAGCGCATTTAACACTGAGCAGCTGGAAAAAGAGTTATCCAATATGTCTTCGCAATTCTTTTTTATTTACTTTGATCATGAAATCGCTGGATATGTAAAGGTCAATATCGATGATGCTCAGTCTGAAGAAATGGGTGCTGAATCACTTGAAATCGAGAGAATTTATATAAAGAACAGCTTTCAAAAACATGGGCTTGGCAAACATCTGCTGAATAAAGCGATAGAAATTGCGCTGGAACGTAATAAAAAGAACATTTGGCTAGGTGTGTGGGAAAAAAATGAAAATGCCATTGCCTTTTATAAGAAAATGGGGTTTGTTCAGACCGGCGCCCACTCATTTTATATGGGTGATGAAGAACAAACGGATTTAATCATGGCTAAAACACTCATATAATATTTTTCGAAGGGTGGATGATGATGTATATTCCAAAATATTTTAAAGTCACAAATGCTGAAGAAATTTGGAATTTTGTACAAGAAAACTCCTTTGGTACGGTTGTCACAACAGAACAAGGAAAACCAATTGCCACACATTTGCCGTTAGGATTCAATAAAAAAGACGATCATTACTATATTACGGGGCATTTCGCTTATGGAAATCCTCAGTGGAGAACGTTTGAAGCCTGTGAAGATGTGCTTGTGATGTTTCAGGGACCGCACGCTTATATTTCTTCTTCCTGGTATGCGCGCGAAAATGTTCCGACGTGGAATTATCAGGCTGTCCACATGTATGGAAAAGCAAGTATGTTAGAGAAAGATGAATTAGCAGAAGAATTAACAATCATGCTGGAGAAATACGAAAAACATCGTGACAATCCTGTTTTATGGGATAAGCTTTCTCCAAAACTCTTAGAACGTGAATTGAAAGGTATCGTTGGATTTAAGATTAAGGTGGAAGACATTCAAGCGGCATATAAATTAAGCCAGAACCGAAATGAAACGGATTATATGAACATCATTGAACAGTTGCAAAATGAAGAAAATCCAAATGCAAAACAAATGGCAGAACTGATGGAAAATAAATTCAAAAAGCAAATATAAGCTTACTTTGCTGAAGAAGTAGCAGAAAACGCCAAGTCAAGCGGAGAACCGCTGACTTGGCGTTTTTTTATGATTAATATTTATCCCCATTAAAAATGGAATTTTTCACAATCACATAATCCACATTGCGGATGGCTTCAAGCTTTGTTCCGCCTGCATAAGAAATAGAAGATTGAAGATCCTGCTCCATTTCAATCAGTGTATCCTTGATTGAGCCTTTATGCGCCACGTGCATTTTTTTGCCTTCGACATTTTTCTTTTCGCCTTTTTGGAATTCAGAGGCTGAGCCGAAGTACTCCTTGTAAAGCTTTCCGTCTTTTTCGATCGTTTGGCCTGGCGACTCTTCGTGTCCGGCAAATAGTGAACCGATCATGACCATCGTTGCGCCGAATCGGATTGATTTTGCGATGTCGCCATGGGTACGGATGCCGCCATCCGCGATAATCGGTTTGCTGGCAGCCTTGGCACACCAGCGCAGCGCCGCTAATTGCCAGCCGCCTGTGCCGAAGCCGGTTTTGATTTTCGTAATACATACTTTTCCCGGTCCGATGCCGACTTTAGTGGCATCCGCTCCCGCATTTTCAAGCTCTCTGACCGCTTCTGGCGTTCCGACATTGCCAGCAATAACAAAGCTGTCCGGCAAATGTTTTTTAAGGTGCTGGATCATTTCAATGACAGCATTTGAGTGCCCGTGAGCAATGTCAATTGTCACGTATTCAGGCGTCAGATTTTCTTCTGCCAGCTGGCGGACAAATTCATACTCCTCATCTTTGACGCCCACGCTGATAGAAGAGAATAACCCGCGTGCGTTCATATCTTTAATAAAATCAATTCGTGTCTCAGGCTCAAATCGGTGCATGACATAAAAGTAGCCATTTTCGGCTAATTGAATCGCTAGCTTTTCATCTATAATCGTCTGCATATTGGCAGGGACGACGGGTAATTTAAATGTACGTCCGCCTAAACGTACGGATGTATCACATTCTGAACGGCTATTTACAATGCATTTTGCAGGAATTAGCTGAATATCTTCGTAATCAAATACGTTTTCCATGGTTTTCACTCCTAAAAACGAATATTTAAAAGTATAATATATGAAATGTTCGCCTTCTATAATGTACTCTGTTTTATTTAGGATGTCAAACATTATGATTTGCTGGCAGGTGTGGTGCAAGTGCCGAAGCTTGTCATGCAGGGTGAGTTTAGGTATCATAGTTTTAACGAATGGTCTTAGAGAGCGGATCAAAACGCGAATGATATACGTTCAGCAAAGCTTGGTCGTTCAGCACCAGGCTTTCTTTATGGCATGGACATGGGAAAGGAGCGAATAAGATGGCCCAAAACGAAGAAAAAACACCGAAGTCCCAAAAGATTCAGGACCGCATTATTATGGCAATGATCTGGGTAGTCGCAGCCCTTGTGATTGCGCTGGTTGTAGGAACTGCATTGAATTATATAAATATCTTCAAATAAAAAAGGAGCTGTGTCGCAGACACAAGCTCTCTTTTTTTATTATTTATTTTCAAAAAGACTTGTTGAGTGAAGAGGCTGTACGCGGGCTTTCGGGTCCATGTAAGCCTTGGCGTTGTTCACTGCTGTCGGTGCCTCGCCGAAGCCGCTGGCAATCAGGTTGACTTTTCCTTCGTATGTACAAATGTCACCTGCTGCAAAGAAGCCTTCGATATTTGTTTCCATTGTTGATTTCACGACAATGGAATTTTTCTCGATGTCCAGGCCCCAGTTTTTGATCGGTCCAAGAGATGAAACGAAACCGTAGTTGACGATTAAGTCATCAATTTCTAAAATCTCTTTGCGGTCGCCTTTCACTTCTTCAAGCACTAGCTGTTCGATTTTGTCTTCGCCGATCAGCTCCGCAGGGACGAATGGTGTCAGGACATTAACCTTCGACGCATGAAGGTTTTCCACACTGTGCTCGTGCGCACGGAACTTGTCGCGGCGGTGAATGATCGATACTTCTTTTGCGATTGGCTCAAGCATAAGCGCCCAGTCAACCGCGGAATCTCCACCGCCAAGGATCGCAACGCGTCTGCCGGCGAATTTTTGCAGATCATCAACGAAGTAATGGAGGTTTTTGCCTTCATACTGCTCGGCATTTTCAAGTTCCAGCTTTCTCGGTTTGAATGCGCCGTTTCCTGCAGTTATGATGACCGTTTTAGAGTAGTGGGTTTCTTCATTTGTTACAAGCTTAAACACGCCGTCCGCTTGTTTCTCAACAGATTCAACCGCTTGCTCCAGACAAATGGTTTGGTCGAATTTCGCCATTTGCTCTTTTAGGTTATTGATAAGCTCTTGCGCGCGGATTTTCGGGAATCCCGCTACATCATATATATACTTCTCAGGGTATAGGGCGCTAAGCTGTCCGCCGAGCTGAGGCAGGCTTTCGATAATTTTGACGCTTGCCTGTCTCATCCCGCCGTAAAAAGCGGTGAATAAGCCGACCGGTCCCCCGCCTATAATTGTAATATCATAAACCTTTGTATCCTCTCGCATACGAAAATTGCCTCCTAAATGAAAATTGTTATTAATTATACCATATTGCCGTTCAAATTGACGAGTCAGCAGAAAAAATCGTAAGGATCTAACGTGCCCATCCGTTCTTGAAAATATTTCCGCAGGCCGCTACGATAATAACCAAATGAAATGATCTTTTTCTGAATGTTTCTTGGGCCAGCCGGATAAACATGATAATAGTGCTACGGGTAAGGACTTCACAAAAAACTTTTCAATATATTTCATAAAATCCCGCCAATAAGCTGAAGCTAACACAAATGATGATTTTATTATGGGTCTAACAAAAGCAAAAAAAGAGAAGGTGGATGTGATGGCATTGAATAAGCCCAAAATCGTGATTTTAGGTGCAGGATATGGCGGATTGATGACGGTGACAAGGCTGACGAAGTATGTCGGGCCGAATGATGCTGACATTACGCTTGTAAATAAACACAATTATCATTATGAAACGACATGGATGCATGAAGCGAGCGCGGGTACGCTCCATCATGACCGCTGCCGTTATCAGATAAAAGATGTAATCAACCAGTCACGGGTGAATTTTGTACAGGATACCGTAAAGGCAATCAAAATTGATGAGAAAAAAGTTGTGCTTGCGAATGGAGAATTGCAGTACGATTATTTAGTCATCGGGCTCGGCGCCGTGCCTGAAACGTTCGGCATTAAAGGCTTAAAAGAATATGCGTTTCCGATTGCCAACATCAACACGTCGCGCCTGCTGCGGGAACATATTGAGCTGCAGTTTGCGACTTACAATACGGAAGCGGAAAAACGGCCGGACAGGTTAACGATCGTTGTTGGCGGTGCCGGATTTACGGGAATTGAATTTCTTGGCGAACTGGCTGCTCGCGTGCCGGAGCTCTGTAAGGAATATGACGTTGACAGAAGCCTTGTCCGCATCATTTGTGTGGAAGCAGCGCCGACCGTTTTGCCGGGCTTTGATCCGGAACTTGTTGATTACGCCGTACATTATCTTGAGGAAAACGGAGTTGAGTTCAAGATCGGAACGGCTGTACAAGAATGTACACCAGAAGGAGTCAGAGTCGGCAAAAAAGATGAAGAACCAGAGCAGATCAAATCGCAAACCGTTGTATGGGCGGCAGGTGTCCGCGGCCATCCGATTGTGGAGGAAGCCGGTTTTGAGAATATGCGCGGCCGAGTCAAAGTCAACCCTGATCTCCGCGCCCCGGGACATGACAATGTCTTTATTCTCGGCGACAGCTCGCTGTTTATGAATGAAGATACAGAGCGCCCGTATCCGCCGACTGCGCAAATTGCAATGCAGCAGGGCATAACGGTCGCTAAAAACCTTGGCAGGCTTATTAAAGGCGGAGAGCTTGAGGAATTCAAGCCGGACATTAAGGGAACAGTGGCTTCTCTTGGCGAGCATAACGCGGTTGGGGTTGTTTATGGCAGAAAGCTGAAAGGCACGCCGGCTTCGTTTATGAAAAAAGTCATTGATAACCGCTCACTGTTTATGATTGGCGGACTCGGACTGACACTGAAAAAAGGCAAGTTCAAGTTTTTCTAAAAACCCGCGGAAGCGGGTTTTCTTTATTAAAAAACGCCAAAATAAAAAGAGAACGAGAGGAAAACAAGTATGTTTCCGCTTACATCAAAAGATTTGTCACATGATCTGACTTTATTGTTGACAGCTTGATATGGTATATTATCAGAAAATTTAGAAAAAGGGTGATGATTAGATGAAAACTGCAACGACAACCGCTTCACATGCATGCCCATTTTGTTCAGGGAAAGGATATTTTCAATTGATTCTCGGCGGTTCAGAGACTTGTCCGTCTTGCCAGGGGACAGGAAAAGACAGTCATTCTTTTTCCAGCCGTTGACTTTATTTCAGCCCCCGCGTTACACTAAAAACAACGCAGGGGGGTGGAATAGGTTGATTAGTCTGCCAGTCGTAATCATCTCAATTGTTTTGTTTTTTGTCTTGTTTTTTGGAATCGGTTTCTTATTAAACATGCTGCTGAGAATGTCTTGGATTATGGCTGTGATTTATCCGATTGTATGCCTTTTCATTATCAGCAAAGAAAAGCTGATCAGCTATGTCCAGTCGCCGGGAGAATCCTTTGCCAGCCTGTTTCATCGTGTCTTATCATTAGCGGCTGCTGACGTGCTGATTTTAGTCAGCGGTTTGGCCGGCGCCATCGTGTCCGGTATAGCGATCAACATGCTCAGAAAAAGAGGATATCAAATGTTTTAAATGCCGCTTTCTTCTAAAGAAAGCTTTTTTTATGCGTTCAGCTCATTCACCATTTTGAATAATGCTCTCTCCACTTGGGAACAATGATTCGGAGGAGAGGTGAATGATGTTGAATATGATCAGACGTTTGCTGATGACCTGTTTATTTCTGCTTGCATTTGGCACGACATTTTTATCAGTGTCAGGAATTGAAGCGAAGGACTTGTCAAAATGGGTGCAGGAACATCAGGAAAAGCACTTGAAGCATGCAGGACTGACATTAAAAGCATTGCAGCAGAAACAAACACAAACCACGTCCGCGGCTGAGGATAAAACAAAACCGTTAGAAGAGGCATTTGATTGGGATGAATATCCAGTCCAAAGAGTAACAGCAACAGGCTACACAGCAGGAGCTGAGTCGACGGGCAAAAATCCCGGTGATCCATTATACGGGCTTACATATTCAGGTGTGAAAGTGAAACGGGATTTATATTCCACGGTTGCTGCTGACCCGTCCGTTTTTCCGATCGGAACAATTTTATTCATTCCGAACTACGGTCTCGGAGTTGTGGCCGACACAGGATCAGCTATTAAGGGAAACCGCCTTGATCTGTACTTTGAGACAGTCAAAGATGTATACAATGAATGGGGCAAAAAAACCCTTGATGTATATGTGATTAAAAAGGGAACGGGAAAGATTACCGAGGATGAGCTTGAGAAGCTCAATGAAACAAAATCTTTGCAAGTGTTCAGAAATCAATATAAAACTGTGAAAGAATAAAACGCTCCAGCGAAAGCAGGAGCGTTTTTTTACATGAAAAAGTAAGCGAGTACCAATGTCAGTAAAATACCTGTTAGGCCTCCGAAAAAGACTTCGATCGGCTGATGTCCGAGAAGCTCTTTCAGCTTTTTTTGCTTTTCTTTCTCTGCAGCCTTAGGGAAGTCCTTCGCTTCATTTACGAAACGGTTAAAATCAATAACAAGCTTATTAATGACTGTTGCCTGCTCACCGGCGTGGCGTCTGACGCCAGTTGCGTCAAACATGGTTATGACGGCGAAAATGGCGGAAACCGCAAAGAGTGAGGAGTCTAATCCATGCTCCAAGGCTACGCCTGTTGAAAGTGCAGTGACCGCTGCGGAGTGAGAGCTGGGCATGCCGCCTGTGCTTGTGACCAGCGACCAGTCCAGTTTTCTGGACACGATAAACTGTATGGGCACTTTGATGACCTGAGCAAAAATAATTGCGGCCAGGCTTGATAATAAAGGAAAATTCGTTAAAAGTTCCATCGGCGACATCCTTTCTATTTGAAAAATCCTTCGTGTTTCAAAAGAAAAAAGCAAGTCTTAGACTGTTGTTTGTTAAAATAAGTATAGTGGAAAGAATGTTTTTCCTATTATACCATTGTTCATTACAAATACCCATTACGTTAGGAGTGTAAGCCTCATGTTTTATGCGGTTCAACAATCAGAGCATACAGAAACCCTTGTGGTCGGGCTTTTTCAAAAAAGCCAGCTGACAGGAAAAGCGTTGGAAATTGATGAAATGCTCGAAGGCCATCTGACACAGCTTTTAAAAGAGGGTGATGTCTCTGTGAAACCGAATCAAGTATCAAAAGTATTCCCTCCATCTTCTGCGGGTATGAAACGGATTTATTTCGTTGGCCTGGGGAGAGAAGCAAATTATTCGTTTGAACAGGCGAAGGAACGTTTTGCTCATGTTTTTCAAGCCATTCATAAAGATCGAAAACAAGAAACTGCTGTTCTGCTTGATACGTTTATTTCGGAAGACGTGCCTCCAGCCGATGCCGCTCATGCTTTAGCTGAGAGCTGCCTGCTTGCTTCCTATGAGGTGCAGGATTATAAGCACAAATCAAATGAGCCTGACAAACAAATTGAAGCCGTGTATGTTGTAACAGATGAAGATACACAGGAAGTGCAGGCCGGGCTTCGCGTCGGCCAGGCATACGGACAAGGGACAAATTCGGCTAGAACGCTTGTGAATATGCCGGGAAACATGCTGACAGCGACTGACCTCGCTTCGTATGCTGAAGAGCTTGCGGCGAAATATGATTTTGAGTGTGAGATATTGGAGAAATCAGAGATGGAGGAGCTCGGTATGGGCGGAATACTTGCGGTAAACCAAGGCTCCACCGAACCGCCGAAAATGATTGTGTTGAAATATCAGGGCAAAAAGGAATGGGAGGACGTCGTCGGACTAGTCGGGAAAGGAATTACCTTTGACACAGGCGGCTACTCCATTAAAACGAAATCTGGAATTGTTGGCATGAAATCAGATATGGGAGGAGCAGCTGCGGTTCTCGGGGCTATGGAAACGATCGGAGAGCTTCGTCCTGAACAAAACGTGCTGTGCGTTATTCCATCAACCGATAATATGATCTCCGGCGGGGCCATGAAGCCGGATGACGTGATCGTATCTTTAAGCGGAAAAACAATAGAAATCCTTAATACGGATGCTGAAGGAAGGCTAGTGCTTGCAGATGGCATTACATACGCGAAACAGCATGGCGCATCAGTTCTTGTCGATGTAGCTACGCTTACCGGCGGCGTCGTTGTGGCATTAGGAACAGAAACAACCGGTGCAATGACAAATGATCAAATCTTTTACCAGCAGGTAGCTGATGCTGCACAAGAGTGCGGCGAGGCAATCTGGCAGCTGCCGATAACAGAGAAGGATAAAAAACGCGTGAAAAGCAGCCAAATGGCGGATCTCAACAATTCACCGGGACGCGAGGGACATGCGATTATGGCAGGAACGTTTCTTGGTGAATTCGCTGAGTCAACACCTTGGGTTCACCTTGATATTGCAGGAACAGCGACTGCCAATAAAGCAACCTGCTTCGGGCCGGCCGGGGCTACTGGCGTTATGGCAAGAACACTGGCTACACTTGCGGAGCGATTTACATTGGAAGAAGATAAAAACGAGTAATGAAAAATCCCTGCTGTATGATGCGGCAGGGATTTTTACTTCCGAAATCTTTAGTTGACTAAAGTGGATCGGTTATGATACGATACGTTCGTACTTTATTTATCTACTACATTAGCAAACTAAAGGATTTTTGGAGGGGTATCATCATGAATGCAGTCGTCATCGCAGTCCTGCTTATGCTTGTATTAAGCCTGCTGCGTGTCAATATTGTTATCGCATTAATTATAGGCGCCTTGGCCGGCGGGTTAACAGGCGGGCTCGGTCTTGGTGAAACGGTTAAAGCTTTCACAGACGGTCTCGGCGGAAATGCCACCGTTGCAGTTAGCTATGCCATGCTTGGCGCGTTTGCCGCCGCTTTGACGAAAACAGGTCTTCCGGACGCAATGGTGGAAGCCTCCGTTAAATTAATCGGAAATAAAGAAGATTCTCGAAAAAAAGCACTGTCTAAGGTGCTGATTGTGCTGATTATTTTAATTGTATCTTGTTTTTCGCAAAACGTCGTTCCGGTTCACATCGCGTTTATTCCGGTGCTGATTCCGCCGCTTTTGAAAATCTTTAATGAACTTGAAATGGACCGCCGTCTGATCGCGTGTGTAATTACATTTGGTTTAACGGCTCCTTATATTTTGCTTCCGGTCGGTTTCGGCCAAATCTTCCAAGGCATGCTGAAGGACAATATGGCGGATGCCGGGTTAAACGTTCCGCTTGCTGATATTCCGTACGCACTGATTATTCCAGTTGCAGGTATGGTTGTCGGCCTTATTTTATCAGTGATCGTATACCGTAAACCGAAACAATATGAAACAAAAGACATTTCAGGTGCAGAAGCATCGCCATATACGAGAAAAAGTATTGGTATCGCGGTTCTAGCCATTGTTGTGTCACTCGGCGTCCAGCTTTACTTATCTCAGACTTTGGGAGTAGAAGGAATGATTATGGGGGCGCTCGCTGGTCTGATTGTTCTGTTTGTCAGCGGTGTGATGAAGCGTGATGAAGCGGACTCACTGATTACTGATGGAATGGTTTTAATGGCCTTTATCGGCTTTGTCATGCTTGTTGCAGCCGGGTTTTCAAACGTATTGACGAAAACCGGGGATGTCGAGTCACTGGTCAAAACGTCAGCTGGTTTTATCGGACACAGTCAGTCCTTGGGCGCATTGCTGATGCTCATTGTCGGCTTATTAATTACAATGGGGATCGGATCTTCTTTTGCGACCATTCCTGTTATCACAACCATTTTCGTGCCTCTATGCATGCAGCTTGGATTCAGCCCGATGGCAACGATTGCGATTATCGGGGCTGCTGCTGCGCTTGGCGATGCCGGTTCACCTGCCAGTGACAGTACGCTTGGGCCGACTTCAGGTTTGAGTGCGGACGGCCAGCATCACCACATTTGGGATACTTGTGTGCCGACATTTATATTTTATAATATTCCGCTTGTCATCTTTGGCTGGATTGCAGCGCTTGTTTTATAGGAAAAAGGCTCCCCTTTACTGGGGAGCCTTTTCTCGTTATGATAAAAAAACCGTCCAATAGAACGGTTTTTACGTAGATGATATGTGATTTCTGTTAAAGCCGGTTGCTTTATGAATAGAGCGGTAGATTGCTGGTGCGATAAACGACAGTATCACAGCCAGCGCTGTATCTTTTACCATAAACCAAATCATAAAGCCCCAAGCCGTGCCGTAGCTCACTGGCGTATGAATCCACAGCTTCAGTGCAAGATACATATAGGTAGTGCCGATGAGATACATGATCGCCGTTCCGATAAGTGAAGCAATGAGAAATCGAATTTTACTTGGCTGAATGTTTCGTTCTAAAAACCATCCCGCTGCAAATGCTGCCGGAATGTATGAGATAATAAACCCGCCGCTTTTCCCTGCAAACGGTGCGAAGCCTGCTGAAAATTGAGCAAACACAGGCGCTCCGGCCAATCCCACAAGTGCATATACAATCATGGCAATCGCTGCCCGTTTGCTGCCAAGAAGCAAAGCTGCCAAGAGACAGAAAAACGGCTGCATCGAAAGCGGAATGCCGGCTACTTGTAAAAAGGGTGCTACTGATGTAATGTTGGCCCCGACAGCCATAAGTGCGGCGAACATGCCAATCAGCGCCATATCTCCCGCACGAAGTTTACGTTGTTTCATCGTTGTTCCCCCTTAGGTTGACATACACAATCATAGAGTAATAAAGAACAAAAAGATTGTCAACATGATTTTAATTTAGGTTAACAAAAAGGAGGCCCATATGTATTTCGGAAAAACAAGACAGTCCGATCAATCTGGAAGAGTGCCGCCAAATCAAAACGTCACCACTTCATTTCCTGTGCTTCATACCGGAGATGTCCCATATTACGAAGATATGACGAAATGGAATCTTCAAGTATACGGTTTGGTTGACCATCCGATGCTGCTAAGCTTTGAAGATGTCAAAGCCTTTCCACGGTATGAATCGAAAAACGACATTCATTGTGTCACGGGATGGTCAAGGCTTGATAATGTGTGGCAAGGCGTGCGGGCTTGTGATATAGCGGAAAAAGCGGGTGTAAAAGAAGAAGCGGGCTACGTCATTTTACATGCTGAAGAGGGCTGGACGACCAATCTGCCGCTTGATGATTTCTTAGCGGAAACTTCCCTTCTGGCTTATGCGCATAATGGCGAACCTTTAACCCCTGAACACGGCTTTCCGCTGCGGGGTGTATTTCCGCATCTGTATTTTTGGAAAAGCGCCAAGTGGCTGCGCGGCATCCAATTTACGAAAGAAAATCACCCTGGCTTTTGGGAGCGGAATGGCTATCACATGAGAGGCGATCCTTGGCAAAATCAAAGGTTTACATGGGATTAAGGTTCTATTTCAAATAGGGCAATCCGCATCTTTATTAGGTTTTTACTTCCATATTGATAGTCTGCAGGTACCTTATTTGATCAAGGTGCCTTTTTTATTCGGGAAAAAGTTGACTTTCTTTGGAAGAAAACCTATTATTTGAGGTGTCTAGTTGATAGTGAAAATCATTATCATACATTGCGGTTTAGTTTAAGGAGAGGAATGTCGTACTGCATGAAAGAGCAAACAACAGACCGGACAAATGGCGGGACATCAAACGCATTTACGATTCCTGGTACGGAAGTGCGTATGATGTCTTCACGCAATGAAAACCGTACCTATCACATTTTTATCTCGAAACCTAGTACGCCGCCGCCACCCGCTGGTTATCCTGTGATTTATCTGCTGGATGCCAATTCTGTCTTCGGAACGATGACGGAAGCCGTTCGAATACAGGGACGCCGACCCGAAAAAACCGGGGTGATCCCTGCAGTGATCGTCGGCATTGGCTATGAGACAGCGGAGCCGTTCTCCTCAGCACGCCACCGGGATTTTACAATGCCAACAGCCCAATCGAAGCTGCCGGAAAGGCCCGACGGCAGAGAATGGCCGGAGCATGGCGGAGCGGAGGGCTTTTTCAGATTTATTGAAGAGGATTTAAAACCGGAGATAGAACGAGATTACCAGATTGATAAAAATAGACAAACAATCTTTGGCCATTCGCTCGGAGGGCTTTTCGTGCTGCAGGTGCTGCTAACTAAGCCCGATGCGTTTCAAACGTATATCGCAGGAAGTCCGTCCATTCATTGGAATAAACCGTTTATTCTCGAGAAAACGGACCATTTCGTCTCTCTCACCAAGAAAAACAATCAGCCTATCAATATCCTGCTTGCCGCAGGAGAATTAGAGCAGCATCATAAAAGCCGGATGAATGATAATGCAAGGGAGCTTTATGAGCGGCTGGCCGTTTTATCTGAACAAGGCATACGGGCAGAATTTTGCGAGTTTTCAGGAGAAGGACATATTTCAGTTCTTCCTGTTTTGGTCAGCAGGGCGCTGCGTTTTGCGCTTCACCCTGACGGACCGCATCTATCAATGGGCTGAGACATACTCAGCCTTGCCTTTAAAAAAATATTTGTCACTGAAATTATATTTGACTGTCACATGACATTTGGATATGATTATTTTTATAATTGATAATGATAATCATTATCAATAGATTGCGTTTTTCAAGGCGCAGCAGTCTTTTTCGCTGGATGTCTGTTTGGCATTTAGAGCGAAGAAAGGAATTGATGATATGAATGCAAAGGGTATAGAGGGAAAAATTGCTTTTATAACAGGGGCTGCCCAAGGAATAGGCGAAGCTGTTGCGCGGACGCTTGCCAGTCAAGGCGCACATATTGCGGCAGTTGATTATAATCCTGAAAAGCTGGAAAAGGTTGTGAGCAGCCTCAAAGCAGAAGGCCGCCATGCAGAAGCTTTTCCTGCGGATGTGAGAGACAGCGCGGCGATTGATGAGATCACGGCGCGCATCGAACGTGAAATGGGGCCGATTGATATTTTAGTGAATGTAGCGGGTGTCCTTCGCCCGGGACTGATCCATTCGCTTAGCGATGAGGAATGGGAGGCGACGTTCGCAGTGAATTCGACTGGCGTATTTAACGCCTCGCGTTCAGTCAGCAAATATATGATGGACCGAAGATCGGGTTCGATTGTAACAGTCGGATCGAATGCTGCCGGTGTACCAAGAACATCTATGGCGGCATATGCGTCCTCAAAGGCTGCGGCTGTGATGTTTACGAAATGCCTTGGCCTTGAGCTTGCAGAATACAATATTCGCTGCAACATTGTATCTCCCGGATCAACGGAAACAGACATGCAGTGGTCATTATGGGCCGACGAGAATGGAGCGGAGCAAGTCATAAAAGGATCACTTGAGACATTTAAAACAGGGATCCCGCTCAAAAAACTAGCCAAGCCTTCGGATATTGCTGATGCGGTGCTCTTTTTGGTTTCTGGCCAGGCAGGGCATATTACGATGCATAATTTATGCGTAGATGGCGGCGCGACCCTAGGCGTGTAACTGAATTTAAAGGAGGTTCATGAGAATGTTGGATCAAAACGTTATAACAGAAACAAAAGCGGAGCATTTGCTTCATGAATATCAGCCGGGCGCCTTTTTCTTAGCGTCTCCTCATCGTGTACTGTTAGCGAAAGGCATATGTGAAATCGTACCGGAGGCAGACGGGCAAAACCAAATGGAAACCCTTTCTGGCCGAATTGCAGAGGCGTTACGTCAGGCAAAACAATCAGGGCAAAACCGGCCGCTTGTTGTCGGGGCCGTTCCTTTTGATCAAGTAAAAGCAGCGCGGCTCGTTGTACCTGAAGAAGTGCGCTGGTCAGGACCGCTTCAATTTGATCATGAGGAAAAGGAACAGCAGGCTGGGCATACATACCACATAAAGCCTGTTCCTGAACCTGAGGATTATAAAAATGGTGTTGAACAAGGGCTGACACGCATTGCCGATGGAACACTCAGCAAAATCGTCCTGTCCAGATCGCTGCATTTGACATCGCCTGAACCGATTCAGACGGATGAATTGCTTCGCCATCTGGCTCAGCATAACTCGCATGGCTACACGTTTGCCGCAGACGTGTCCAGTCAGGAGGAAACGTCTCCCCGCAGAACATTGCTCGGAGCAAGTCCGGAGCTTCTCGTTTCAAGGATGGGAACACAGGTCGTTTCCAACCCATTAGCCGGCTCAAGACCGCGCAGTAATGATCCTGTTGAAGACCAGCGCCGGGCAGCTGAATTGCTTTCTTCCGCAAAGGATCTTCATGAGCACGCGGTTGTCGCTGACGCGGTTGCGGCAGCGCTGAGACCTTTCTGCCGGACGCTGGAGGTTCCGGAGAAGCCTTCACTGATCAAAACGGAAACGATGTGGCACCTGTCCAGCGTGATTAAGGGAGAGCTTTCCGACCCGTCTGTAACCGCACTTGAATTGGCGGCGGCGCTCCACCCGACGCCAGCCGTCTGCGGAACACCGACTGATCTTGCAAGAGAAGCGATTCTCAGCATTGAACCATTTGACCGCGGTTTCTTTACCGGCATGGTCGGATGGTGTGACGATGCCGGTGACGGAGAATGGATCGTGACCATCCGTTGTGCAGAAGCAGAAGAACGCTCACTCCGCCTGTATGCTGGAGCTGGTGTTGTGGCCGGTTCAAAGCCTGAGGACGAGCTTCAGGAGACGTCCGCAAAGTTTCGGACAATGCTGCGGGCAATGGGCGTGGATCACATATGAACAGAATGAATTGCTGGAGGGATACAACATGCTGAAAGGATTTACGCCTTGGCCTGATGAGTTAGCTGAGACCTATCGAAAGAACGGCTGCTGGGCCGGTGAGACGTTTGGAGATTTGTTAAGGGACCGGGCAGCCAAATATGGTGATCGCATTGCCATTACATGCGGAAACACCCATTGGAGCTATCGAGAGCTTGACACAAGGGCTGATCGCCTGGCTGCCGGATTTCAAAAGCTCGGCATTCAACAGATGGATCGTGTTGTGGTGCAGTTGCCAAATATCAAAGAGTTTTTTGAAGTCATTTTCGCGCTTTTCCGTCTGGGGGCGCTTCCAGTCTTCGCACTGCCTTCTCATCGAAGCAGTGAAATTACATATTTTTGCGAGTTTGCTGAAGCGGCTGCATATATCATTCCCGACGCTTATTCCGGTTTTGACTACCGTTCGCTTGCCAGACAGGTTCAAAGCAAGCTGCCGACTTTGAAAAACATCATTGTCGCAGGTGAGGCAGAGGAATTTTTACCGCTGGAGGATTTGCATGCAGAACCTGTAAAACTGCCTGAAGTCAAATCATCGGATGTGGCGTTCCTCCAGCTTTCTGGCGGGAGCACCGGGCTATCGAAACTGATTCCGAGGACCCACGATGACTACATATACAGCCTGAAGCGGAGTGTGGAGGTCTGCTGGCTCGACCACAGCACGGTGTACTTGGCCGCGCTGCCGATGGCACACAATTATCCGCTGAGCTCACCCGGCGTTCTCGGCGTATTATACGCTGGAGGAAGAGTGGTATTATCTCCTTCTCCAAGTCCAGATGACGCATTTCCTTTAATTGAACGGGAAAAGGTCACGATAACCGCTCTTGTTCCGCCTCTTGCGATGGTATGGATGGATGCGGCATCCTCACGCCGTGATGATTTATCCAGCCTTCAAGTGCTGCAGGTCGGCGGTGCCAAGTTTAGTGCTGAAGCCGCGCGCAGGGTAAAAGCTGTTTTCGGCTGCACGCTGCAGCAGGTGTTCGGAATGGCAGAGGGTCTCGTCAATTATACGAGATTGGATGATCCTGAGGAGATCATTGTCAACACCCAAGGAAAACCGATGTCTCCATATGATGAAATGCGTGTTTGGGATGATCATGATCGCGACGTAAAACCTGGTGAAACAGGCCATCTGCTGACGCGGGGGCCGTATACAATTCGAGGTTACTATAAGGCAGAAGAGCATAACGCCGCTTCATTTACTGAGGACGGTTTTTACCGTACGGGTGATATCGTCAGGCTGACACGAGACGGCTATATTGTCGTTGAAGGCCGGGCGAAGGATCAAATTAACCGTGGAGGAGAAAAGGTTGCGGCTGAAGAGGTAGAAAATCATCTGCTGGCGCATCCGGCTGTCCATGATGCGGCAATGGTCTCCATGCCTGATCAATTTCTTGGCGAAAGATCTTGTGTGTTCATTATTCCCCGGGATGAAGCCCCAAAAGCCGCAGAGCTTAAAGCATTTTTGAGAGAGCGCGGACTGGCGGCATATAAAATCCCTGATCGAGTTGAATTTGTCGAATCCTTCCCGCAGACAGGAGTAGGAAAAGTCAGCAAAAAAGCGCTCCGTGAAGCCATTTCCGAGAAGCTTCTTGCAGGATTTAAAAAATAAAACAACAATTTGAGAGGAAGTGTTCATATGGCTATACCTGCCATTCAGCCGTATCAAATGCCGACAGCATCTGATATGCCGCAAAACAAAGTATCATGGGTGCCTGATCCGAATCGGGCTGTCTTGTTAATACACGATATGCAAAACTATTTTGTTGATGCTTTCACAGCGGGAGCGTCTCCGGTAACAGAGCTTTCAGCGAATATACGAAAGCTGAAGAATCAATGTGTTCAGCTTGGGATTCCTGTTGTCTATACCGCACAGCCGGGAAGCCAAAATCCGGATGACCGTGCGCTGCTGACAGACTTTTGGGGCCCGGGATTAAACAGCGGTCCTTATGAGGAGAAAATTATAACCGAGCTGGCACCAGAGGATGATGATCTTGTGCTGACAAAATGGAGATACAGCGCGTTTAAGAGAACGAATCTGCTTGAAATGATGCGCAAAGAGGGACGCGATCAGCTGATCATTACAGGAATTTACGCCCATATCGGCTGTCTTGTTACAGCATGTGAAGCATTTATGGAGGATATTAAAGCCTTTTTTGTGGGAGATGCAGTTGCTGATTTTTCATTAGAAAAACATCAAATGGCGCTGGAATATGCGGCTGGACGCTGTGCGTTTACCGTGATGACTGACAGTCTTCTTGATCAGCTGCAGAATGCGCCGGCAGACGTTCAAAAAACGTCAGCAAACACTGGCAAAAAGAACGTGTTTACATGTGAGAATATCCGTAAACAAATTGCTGAGCTTCTACAAGAAACACCGGAAGACATCACAGATCAAGAGGATTTGCTCGATCGTGGTCTTGATTCGGTAAGGATCATGACATTGGTGGAACAATGGCGCCGTGAAGGGGCAGAGGTGACTTTCGTGGAATTGGCTGAACGCCCAACGATCGAAGAATGGCAGAAATTGCTCACAACTCGCAGCCAGCAAGTGCTGCCAAACGCGGATTATTTATAAAAGGAGGGTAAACAAACGGATGCCTGATACAAAAGATCTTCAATATTCTTTGACCGGGGCGCAAACTGGCATATGGTTTGCTCAGCAGCTTGATCCGGACAATCCAATCTACAATACAGCGGAATATATAGAAATCAATGGACCAGTCAATATTGCTCTTTTTGAAGAAGCTTTGCGGCACGTGATCAAGGAAGCGGAATCGCTGCATGTCCGCTTCGGTGAAAATATGGACGGGCCTTGGCAGATGATAAACCCGTCTCCGGATGTACAGCTGCACGTCATTGACGTCAGCTCTGAGCCTGATCCGGAAAAAACAGCATTAAACTGGATGAAAGCTGATTTAGCAAAGCCGGTTGATTTAGGGTATGACCCTTTGTTCAATGAAGCTCTGTTTATTGCCGGGCCTGATCGTTTCTTTTGGTATCAGCGCATTCACCATATAGCGATCGACGGCTTCGGTTTTTCCCTGATAGCCCAGCGTGTGGCAAGTACATATACTGCGCTTATAAAAGGACAAACAGCTAAAAGCCGTTCCTTTGGGTCTCTCCAGGCCATTTTGGAGGAGGATACAGATTATCGCGGATCAGAGCAGTATGAGAAGGATCGTCAATTCTGGCTGGACCGTTTTGCAGATGCACCTGAAGTTGTGAGCTTGGCTGATCGGGCGCCAAGAACATCTAACAGTTTTCTTCGTCATACGGCATATCTGCCTCCGTCTGATGTAAACGCGTTAAAAGAAGCGGCGCGCTATTTCTCAGGAAGCTGGCATGAAGTCATGATTGCGGTGTCAGCTGTTTATGTGCACCGTATGACCGGCTCTGAGGATGTTGTGCTCGGCCTGCCCATGATGGGTCGGATAGGGTCCGCGTCACTGAATGTACCGGCTATGGTGATGAACCTTCTCCCGCTCCGGCTGACGGTAAGCTCTTCGATGAGCTTTTCTGAACTGATTCAGCAAATTTCCCGGGAAATCCGTAGCATTCGGCGACATCATAAGTATCGCCATGAAGAGCTTAGGCGCGATCTGAAATTGATAGGAGAAAATCATAGATTATTTGGCCCTCAAATCAATCTTATGCCGTTTGATTACGGTCTCGACTTTGCCGGCGTCCGGGGCACAACGCATAATCTTTCAGCCGGTCCTGTTGATGATCTATCAATCAATGTATATGACAGAACAGACGGCAGCGGGCTGCGAATTGATGTTGATGCGAATCCCGAGGTATACAGTGAGTCTGATATTAAGCTTCATCAGCAGCGTATTTTGCAGCTGCTGCAAACGGCTTCTGCCGGAGAGGACATGCTGATTGGGCAAATGGAGCTTCTGTTGCCAGAGGAGAAAGAAAAAGTCATTTCTAAATGGAATGAGACGGCAAAATCCGAGAAGCTGGTCAGCCTTCAGGACATGTTCGAAAAGCAGGCAGTTCTTACGCCAGAACGTATCGCTCTCATGTGTGATGACATTCAAGTCAACTATCGAAAGCTCAATGAAGAGGCAAACCGCCTCGCGCGTCTGTTGATCGAAAAAGGGATTGGTCCGGAGCAATTTGTCGCTTTGGCGCTGCCGCGTTCCCCTGAGATGGTGGCTTCAATGCTTGGTGTGCTCAAGACTGGTGCGGCGTATCTCCCCCTTGATCCGGAGTTTCCAGCCGACCGCATTTCTTACATGCTGGAGGATGCGAAACCTTCATGCATCATAACGACTGAGGAAATAGCAGCCAGTCTGCCTGATGACCTGGCTGTACCTGAGCTTGTGCTTGATCAGGCTGTTACACAGGAGATTATAAAACGCTATTCGCCGGAAAATCAGGATGTATCGGTTTCGCTTGACCATCCTGCGTATATCATCTATACCTCAGGATCAACAGGAAGACCGAAGGGAGTCGTTGTGACACAGAAAAGCTTAAGCAATTTTCTGCTGTCTATGCAGGAGGCATTTTCTCTAGGAGAAGAAGACAGGCTGTTGGCTGTGACGACTGTCGCTTTTGATATTTCAGCATTGGAGTTATATCTTCCGCTGATTAGCGGAGCGCAAATCGTGATCGCAAAGAAAGAAACGATCCGTGAGCCGCAGGCATTAGCTCAAATGATTGAAAATTTCGATATTAACATTATGCAGGCGACACCGACACTGTGGCACGCTTTGGTAACGAGTGAACCTGAGAAACTTCGGGGGCTTAGAGTGCTTGTAGGAGGCGAGGCGCTGCCGAGCGGTCTTTTGCAGGCGCTTCAAGACCTTCATTGTTCAGTCACGAACTTATACGGTCCCACTGAAACAACGATTTGGTCTGCCGCAGCTTTTCTTGAAGAAGGGCTGAAGGGCGTTCCTCCGATTGGGAAACCGATTTGGAACACGCAGGTGTATGTGCTTGATAATGGATTGCAGCCGGTGCCGCCGGGCGTTGTCGGAGAGCTTTATATTGCAGGAACCGGCTTGGCCAGAGGTTATTTCCATCGTCCTGATTTAACGGCGGAGCGCTTCGTTGCAGATCCATACGGACCGCCGGGAACTCGGATGTATCGGACCGGAGACCAGGCCCGCTGGCGCGCCGATGGGTCTTTGGATTATATCGGGCGGGCGGATCATCAAATCAAAATTCGCGGATTCCGAATTGAACTTGGAGAAATTGATGCCGTGCTTGCCAATCACCCGCACATTGAACAGGCCGCGGTTGTCGTACGGGAAGATCTGCCGGGAGACAAACGATTGGCGGCTTATGTAGTCGCTGATGCTGCTATTGATACTGCAGAGCTTCGTCGTTATATGGGGGCTAGTCTTCCTGATTATATGGTACCGTCGGCGTTTGTGGAGATGGACGAGCTGCCGTTAACACCTAATGGCAAGCTTGACCGGAAAGCACTGCCGGCACCAGACTTCAGCACATCTGTCAGTGATCGGGCCCCGCGGACTCCTCAGGAAGAGATATTGTGTGACTTGTTTGCAGAGGTTCTCGGTTTGGCACGCGTCGGTATCGATGACAGTTTCTTCGAGCTTGGGGGCCATTCTCTTCTTGCAGCCCGTCTGATGGGCCGCATTCGCGAGGTAATGGGAGCCGAACTTGGTATCGCCAAGCTCTTTGACGAACCGACAGTAGCCGGACTCGCAGCCCATCTTGATTTGGTGCAGAGTGCACGTCCCGCTTTGCAGAGAGCTGAGCGGCCTGAAAAGATCCCGCTCTCATTTGCCCAGCGCCGGCTATGGTTCCTGCATTGTCTGGAAGGACCGAGTCCTACTTATAATATTCCGGTTGCTGTCCGTTTGTCAGGTGAGTTGGATCAAGGATTGCTGAAAGCGGCACTTTATGACCTCGTCCGCCGTCATGAAAGTCTTCGGACGATCTTCCCTGAATCACAGGGGACATCCTATCAGCATATTTTAGATGCCGATCGAGCCTGTCCCGAGTTACATGTTACTGAAATTGCTGAGAAGGAGCTTTCTGATCGGCTTGCCGAAGCTGTACGCTACAGCTTTGATCTTGCAGCTGAACCTGCTTTTCGTGCCGAGCTTTTTGTGATCGGTCCTGACGAGTACGTGCTGCTTCTTCTCGTCCATCATATTGTCGGGGACGGCTGGTCCTTAACACCGCTGACCAGAGACCTTGGGACAGCTTATGCGGCTCGCTGCCACGGACGATCTCCCGAATGGGCGCCTCTTGCTGTGCAGTATGCAGACTATGCGCTTTGGCAGCAAGAACTGCTTGGAAACGAGGATGATCCAAATAGCTTGATTGCCGGACAGCTTGCTTTCTGGAAAGAAACCTTGAAAAACCTGCCTGATCAGCTTGAACTGCCAACCGATTATTCACGTCCGGCTGAGCCGAGTCATGATGGAGATACGATTCATTTTCGTATTGAGCCCGAGTTTCACAAGCGATTGCAGGAGCTGGCTCGCGCAAATAGGGTGAGCCTGTTTATGGTGCTTCAATCCGGTCTCGCCGCTTTATTGACAAGGCTCGGGGCGGGCACCGATATTCCGATCGGCAGTCCGATCGCGGGACGGAATGATGATGCGCTGGGCGATCTTGTAGGGCTGTTCATTAATACATTGGTGCTCAGAACTGATACGTCCGGTGACCCAAGCTTTCGTGAGCTTCTAGACAGAGTACGGGAAGTGAATCTGGCCGCCTATGACAATCAGGATCTGCCGTTTGAGAGACTTGTAGAGGTGCTCAATCCGGCTCGTTCGCGTGCGACGCATCCTTTATTCCAAATCATGCTTGCGTTCCAAAACACACCGGACGCTGAACTGCATCTTCCTGATATGGAGAGCAGCCTGCGAATCAACAGTGTCGGTTCTGCCAAGTTTGATTTGACGCTGGAAATTAGTGAAGATCGCCTTGCTGACGGGACACCAAACGGAATGGAAGGACTGCTTGAATACAGCACTGATCTTTTCAAGCGGGAAACTGCTCAGGCTCTTGCTGACCGATTGATGCGCCTGTTGGAGGCTGCCGAGTCTGATCCTGACGAGCAAATCGGAAATCTGGATATTCTTGCGCCAGAGGAACGCAGCAGCATGGTGACTGATTGGCAAAGTGTATCTGAAAAGATTCCGCACGCATGTTTGCCAGAGCAATTTGAGAAGCAGGCTGCTTTACGTCCTGATGCCATTGCCGTTGTATATGAAAATCAGGCACTGAACTATGCAGAGCTGAATGAAAGAGCAAACCGGCTTGCCCGAATGCTGATTAGTGAAGGTGTCGGGCCGGAGCAATTTGTGGCATTGGCACTGCCCCGATCGTTGGAAATGGCTGTCGGCCTATTGGCGGTGCTAAAAGCCGGGGCAGCTTATCTCCCTCTTGATCCGGATTATCCGGCTGATCGAATTGCTTTTATGCTAAAAGATGCCCAGCCTGCGTTTATCATGACGAACACTAAAGCTGCAAATCACATTCCGCCAGTTGAAAACGTGCCGAAAATCGTGCTGGATGATCCCGAGCTGGCAGAGAAACTAAACACGTACCCTGCAGAGAATCCAAAAAATAAGGATAGGACTCAGCCGCTTTCGCCTTTGAATACGGCGTATGTCATTTATACATCCGGCTCAACAGGTGTTCCAAAAGGTGTGATGATTCCTCACCAAAATGTAACACGTTTATTTGCAGCGACCGAGCACTGGTTCCGTTTCAGCTCAGACGATATCTGGACCATGTTCCATTCCTATGCGTTTGATTTTTCGGTGTGGGAGATCTGGGGTCCTCTGCTGCATGGCGGACGTCTTGTAATCGTGCCTCACCACGTCAGCAGATCGCCAGAAGCGTTTCTGCGCCTGCTTGTCAAAGAGGGGGTGACTGTTCTGAACCAGACACCGTCTGCTTTCTATCAGTTTATGCAGGCGGAACGGGAACAGCCGGATCTCGGACAGGCACTCAGTCTGCGCTATGTCATTTTTGGCGGAGAAGCGCTTGAACTCAGCCGTTTAGAGGATTGGTACAACCGCCACCCTGAAAATAGACCGCAGCTTATCAATATGTATGGTATTACAGAAACGACGGTGCATGTGAGCTATATCGAATTAGACCGAAGCATGGCAGCTTTACGGGCAAACAGCTTGATCGGCTGCGGCATTCCCGATCTTGGTGTATACGTGCTGGATGAACGCCTGCAGCCGGTCCCGCCGGGTGTTGCCGGAGAGCTGTATGTATCAGGAGCGGGGTTAGCACGAGGTTATCTAGGCCGGCCTGGTTTAACATCTGAACGCTTCATAGCTGATCCGTTCGGTCCTCCAGGCACCCGGATGTACCGCACTGGGGATGTGGCCCGCCTCCGCGCTGACGGTTCTCTCGACTATGTCGGCCGTGCAGACCATCAAGTGAAAATTCGGGGATTCCGGATTGAATTGGGAGAAATTGAAGCCGCGCTTGTTCAGCATCCGCAGCTTGAAGATGCGGCAGTGATCGTTCGTGAGGATCAGCCGGGAGATAAACGGTTGGCAGCTTATGTCATCCCTTCGGAAGAAACATTTGATACGGCGGAACTGCGCAAATATGCTGCGGAGAGACTGCCGGATTACATGGTGCCTGCTGCCTTTGTGACGATGAAAGAATTGCCGCTGACACCGAATGGAAAGCTTGATCGTAAAGCACTGCCCGCTCCGGATTTCGCAGCGGCAGTGACAGGACGAGGACCGAGAACGCCGCAGGAAGAAATTCTCTGTGACCTCTTTATGGAGGTGCTTCACTTGCCGCGTGTCGGCATTGATGACCGTTTCTTTGATTTAGGCGGACATTCCTTGCTTGCTGTACAGCTCATGAGCCGCATTCGTGAAGCGCTCGGCGTTGAACTCAGCATCGGCAACTTGTTCGAAGCACCTACTGTAGCCGGACTCGCTGAAAGACTTGAAATGGGATCAAGCCAAAGCGCTCTTGACGTTCTGCTGCCGCTCCGAACAAGTGGAGACAAGCCTCCTTTATTCTGTGTTCATCCGGCAGGGGGGCTCAGCTGGTGTTATGCCGGTTTGATGACCAATATAGGAACAGATTATCCAATCTACGGCTTGCAGGCACGGGGAATCGGGCAGCGCGAGGAGCTTCCGAAAACACTTGATGACATGGCTGCCGATTACATTAAACAAATCCGAACGGTCCAGCCAAAAGGCCCGTACCATCTGCTGGGCTGGTCCCTGGGCGGGAATGTCGTTCAAGCGATGGCTACCCAGCTGCAAAATCAAGGAGAAGAAGTATCCCTGTTGGTGATGCTGGACGCCTATCCGAACCACTTCCTTCCTATAAAAGAGGCACCGGATGATGAGGAAGCGCTTATTGCCCTTCTGGCGTTAGGCGGGTACGATCCAGACAGCTTAGGGGACAAACCGCTAGATTTTGAAGCGGCGATTGAGATTCTTCGCCGTGACGGCAGTGCGCTTGCGAGCCTGGATGAAACGGTCATTTTAAATTTGAAGAATACGTATGTCAATTCTGTCGGCATTTTAGGTTCCTATAAGCCGAAAACCTTCCGTGGAAATGTTTTGTTTTTCAGATCAACAATCATTCCTGAATGGTTTGACCCGATTGAACCTGACTCGTGGAAGCCTTATATTAACGGACAGATTGAACAAATCGACATCGACTGCCGTCATAAAGATCTATGTCAGCCGGAACCTCTGGCTCAAATCGGCGAGATTCTCGCTGTCAAATTGGAAGAGTTGAATAAATAAGGGAGGAGAAATAGAATGGCAAATCCTTTTGAAAATGCGGATGGCACATATTTGGTGCTGGTCAATGAAGAAGGCCAATATTCCCTATGGCCGGGTTTTATAGATGTGCCGAGCGGCTGGACAGTTGTTCATGAGGAAAAAGGGCGTGAAGCTTGTTTGGACTATATCCAATCGCATTGGAGCGATATGAGGCCAAACAGCCTAAAGACTGTTGAAAATGTGTAATCGTATCAAAAAGAGACTGCTCGCCGCAGTCTCTTTTTCTATCTTACGCAGACGTTTGAGTATGATCACAATCTCTGACCGGGTTTCCGTTTTCATCGGTACACCAAGATTGGGACAAAAACGCTAAAAACACAGCGGCCCACTGATCTGCAAACTGAATCAGAATACCCCCGTCATGCCAAGAGCCGTTGTCTTTTTTCCAGCGCGTATCCATTGCATTCCCTTGATTCATATGGATATTGTGCATTCCGTTAGTCGGGGTAAAGCCGAATATTTTATCTGCAGCCCGTTCAGGTCCGAATTTTGAACCAAATATATAAACCGGCGCTTTCTCATCTTGTGCTTTCTTCATATAGGTTTCAATAAAATCATTTAAATCATTATCAGGTCCCGTGATTTCATGAGGCAAAGGCTTCATTTCCCGCGGGTCAAACAAATTGCCCCGCACATAATCCAGTGCCACTTCACGGTTTGCTTCATTGATCCTTGTATATCCATACGGCATGTTCGGAAGGATGGTAATTGAGCCCGAATCAAACTGATCGTCAGCCAAATACAATACTTCAGATTCCTCAGAACTGGACATCACATTGATGGCGCACCTGTAATACGTATTCTCTTCACCGAGCATTTTGACTTGGAAATGAGGACTGTCATCATCTGTTTCCCGCTTCATGTCTAAGACTATGCCTTTTAACACGCCATATTGCTGAACAGCCATATGAATCCTCCTTTATGATCAACTTCATAGTCATAATTCGTGAAATGGTCTCTTTTTTCCTTTTAAAAAATAAAAAAGCCTGCAGAAATCTTTCTGCAAGCTCATTGTGAATTAAGCACCCGCCACAGATGATTCATCCTGTAAAGCTTTCTCGGCAGGAACATACTCATAGCCTAGATCTCTTGCTACAGCTTCATAGGTCACGTGTCCGTTTGCGGTGTTTAAACCCGCTCTCAGTGCCGCATTGTCTGCGAGCGCTTTTACTGCCCCTTTGTTCGCGATTTGCAGCGCGTATGGAACAGTAACGTTAGTCAGGGCGATTGTTGATGTACGAGGGACTGCGCCCGGCATGTTCGCTACAGCATAATGCACAACCCCGTGTTTTTCATATGTTGGCTGATCATGTGTTGTGATATGGTCGACAGTTTCGACGATGCCGCCTTGGTCGATCGCTACATCAACAATGACTGAACCGGGTTTCATTTGTTTTACCATTTCCTCAGTGACAAGAGTCGGAGCTTTAGCACCCGGAATTAATACCGCGCAAATGAGGAGATCCGCTTCCGCTACAGCATCAGCAATATTGACCGGATTAGAAATTAACGTTTTAATCTGATGACCGAAGATGTCATCAAGCTGGCGCAAGCGGTCTGCGTTTAAGTCAATGATCGTCACATCTGCACCGAGGCCGACAGCCATTTTCGCCGCGTTTGTTCCGACAACGCCTCCTCCGATAATCGTTACTTTTCCGCGAGAAACGCCCGGCACCCCGGCAAGCAGAATGCCTTTTCCGCCTTTAGGCTTTTCTAAGAATTGAGCGCCGATTTGCGCTGCCATTCTGCCCGCAACCTCTGACATTGGCGTGAGAAGAGGCAATGTCCGGCCTTCACTGACCGTTTCATATGCGATGGCAGTTACTCCTTTATCCTTCAAGGCCTGTGCAAGCTCAGGCTCAGCTGCTAAATGAAGGTACGTAAACAGCACAAGTCCTTTGCGGAAATAAACATATTCTTCCGGCAGCGGTTCTTTTACCTTCATGACCATTTCGGCGTCCCAGACCTGTTTCGGATCAGCGATGATTTCCGCTCCTGCTGACTCATAGGCTTCATTTTCAAATCCGCTTCCAAGGCCCGCGCCTGTTTCAACCAGCACCCGGTGGCCGTTTGAAATGAGCTGAGAAACGCCCCCGGGTGTTAATGCGACACGGTTTTCATTGTTTTTTATCTCTTTAGGAACCCCTATGATCATATCTGTCTCCTCCTGTATCTGTGATATTTTTAGTGTAGCTTGATATTTTGGAAAATTCTTTGTTTGATTAAGAAAATAAAAAAACATGGATTTGTGAAATTTCACAAATCCATGTGCCGAAGTTTGATATCTAAATAGATGGTGAATTTTTGATTCACATTTTTCAAATCAATTTCAGCGATCTGGCTGATCCGCTTGAGTCGGTAATTCAACGTATTAACGTGTATATTTAACAGCTTGGAAGCGGTATTCACGTTGCTGTCCGCTTCAATAAAGCGCTCTAGCGTCTCTACCATATTTGACTGGTGATCCCGGTCATATTGTTCAAGTTTGGAAAGCGAGTAATTATAATGGCCCGCCTGTTTCCGTTTTTCATATAAGACATCTAAGTATTGATAAATGCCTAACTCAGAAAAGCTGAAAAGATGTTTGGTCTCTTCAGCGAACCGTTCCTTCGTTTTTAAGACGGACAATGCTTCCTGATAGGAGCGGGAGACAAAAGAAATAGAGTTGTATATTCCGCCAAAAGCGATAGAAACGTCTTCTATTTTATACCGCTCCTTCAGCTGTTTTTGCGTACTTAAAGCAAACTGTTTTAAATCTTGAAAAGGATGATCTGTTTTGGGTGAGGTTAATATAATAAGTTCATTGGAATCTACGGTCGCCAGCAGCACGTAAACCTGCTGGGTCGTTTCCTGTAAATATTGCAGCTGCTGTTCGATTTTTTCAGTCAGCTCGCCATTTATGCGGATGATCATAACGGAAAACTCTGAAGGAGCGGCCATTCCAAGCTTATGGAACCCATCCGCCATATCATCCTCCTGATGGATGTGTCCGGTCAGCATTTTCCAGAAAAATTCTTGGCTGCGTTCTTCATTTTTCGTTTTTCTGATTTGAAGTTTGAGAAGCTTGTTTTTCACTGCTTTTGCTGCCATTTGCAATGTCAGCAGATCTTCATCGGACAATGTTTTTTGGATCTCAAGCGCCCATATGAAGCCAAGTACTTGCTTGTTTTTCCAAATCGAAATAGCGACGCGATTGCTCAGCCCGACTTCATCAATTTGCTTGACTCTGATCGGCTGGTCCGTTTTTAAGAGAGCTGGAATTGTCCCATCTTTCCACAACTTGTTAATCACCTTTTCCGGTACCCTTCTGCCAATAATGGTAGACGTCCGGGCAGGGTCTGTGCAGTCGCTGTGTGTACTGTAGGCAAGCAGCTTGTGGTTAACATCCTCTATGGTGATCGGGCACCGCAGAACGTCGCTGATATGATCAGCCACATCTTCAAGTCTGTCAAAACTATATTTAAACGGATCATTCGGCATGGTCATAAATCTCCCTACTTTTCGTGCTTGATTTCTCTTTGACATCTCATCCCCTTCCTTTTATTATGATTGTTGTTGTTTGTGAAAATCAACAACAAAGAACAGAAGCAAAAAAACAATTTCATGAGAGAAACGTTCTATATACATTTGGCGGTGTAATCGCCTTTTTGCAGGACAGTATGCCTCATATAATACGACAGCTTATCCTATTAATCTTCTAAGAAAGTCATCGGAGGCAAGACTAATTAAGGAAAGAAAAAACTGAACCTTTCAGAAATGGTGCTGTAGCATCAAATTTTCTGAAAGGTTTTTTTTGGGAGTTGGAGCGTTATTTGGGTCTTTTGGATTATTCGGAGAATGAAGAGAAGATTAAGAAAATAAACCTATTTACTTTACATTATATGTCATTTTTAAGTGATTCGGGGTAAACCATTGGACTCATTTTGTAAAATTAAAACATATTTGTTTGACTATGCCGAAAAACTGTTTTTATAATAATGACGTTCTAAAAATAAGTGAATTAGCCCATATTTAGGCTGATGGCACAGGAGGTAATGAGGAATATGGCAGGATTAATTCGTGTCACACCCGAAGAGCTAAGAGCGATGGCGAAGCAATACGGCGTTGAAAGCCAAGAAGTATTAAATCAGGTTGATCGTTTAAACCGAATGATCTCTGATTTGAAAAGCATGTGGGAAGGTGCTTCAAGCGAAGCGTTCGCAGATCAATACGAGCAGCTCAAACCTTCATTTATCAAAATGTCAGATTTGCTTCAAGATGTGAATCAGCAGCTTGATCAAACAGCAAATACACTTGAGTCTACTGACCAAGACATCGCAAATCAAATCCGCGGATAACAGTATGAAAGGGAAGGAGCGCCTGATTCAAAAGAAGACGGCGCTCTTTCTATGTAAGGGTGATCCTAAATGTATATTGATATTACAATAGATTTGAAACATTATAACGGCAGTGTCTTTGATCTCAGATTGTCAGATTACCACCCGGTGAAAAAAGTAATTGATATTGCTTGGCAGGCCCAAAGCGTATCTATGCCTCCGCGCGAAGGGCACTGGATCAGAGTGGTGAACAAGGATAAGGTGTTTTCCGGAGAATGCAAGCTGTCTGATTGCGGCATTACAAACGGAGACCGGCTTGAAATATTATGAAAGGATCTGGTTGAATGTCAGGTAAACAAAAATCATATTTAGAAAACCAATTAGAAGCTGTTGCCGAGAAAACAGATGCCGGCTATACATTTACCTTTCAACGGGAAAAAATAAAGCTTCTCGACGGTCTTGAAGCTAACGTGATCAAAGATATAAATCCATTTTTTCATAAAGAAATCGATGTGACGGATGATGAAGTAATCATCACAATCCAACCTCCCTCCTCCTATAAAGCATTCCGCTTCATGAAAGCTAAGGATAAAAAAAGTAAATGGCAGTTTGCCTATCAGCTTGTTCAAGCCGTACAGCAGCACAATCTGTCGAGGCTGAATTTGATTGTCGCTCCTGAAAACATTGTATTCGATAAAGGGCTTACGCCTTATTTTCTCCATTATGGAGTAAAAGAAAGCATTCCTCCTTACGAGCGTGATGAGGAAAGAGTATGGCAGGAGCTGAAAGCGGCAGCGGCTTTGGCAGTTGACGGCGCTTTTGCGTTTGAAGACTACCTGAAATTCAATGAAACGCTGACGTTCTCCGCAGAGGCAAAGGCGATATTAGATGCTGAATCCTATGATGATTTGCTCGAGCTGATTCAAACCCATATTGATGAGCTCGAAGCCAAAGCAAAAACATACATACATATCCCGAGAAAGAAGTGGAACATCCAGCGATATATCGGCCTGGGGCTCATTGTTTTGCTTGTACCGGCACTTATTTATTCGATGTACGCCTTATTTTTCGCGCAGCCAAAGCACCAGGCGATAGTGGACAGCAACCGTGCGTTCTTAAACAAGCAGTACAGTGAAGTCATCAGCACACTGTCCAAGTACGATGCGGAAAGCCTGCCTGAATCGGTGCAGTATCAGCTGGCGACGTCCTATGTTGAGGTCGAAAACCTGGGGAGTGCAAAAACCAAAAATATAGAAAATAATTTAGTCACCCTTCAATCAGACCCTCAGCATTTCTTATATTGGATTGATTATGGTCGAGGAGAATACAAAGAAGCGATCAGTATCGGCCGTAAGCTTGAATACAATGATTATATTTACTTTGCCCTAGCTAAATATAAACAGCAGCTTTTATCTGAGGATACAAATGATGAAGACATACAAAAAGAACTTGACTCAGTAAATAGTGAGCTTGAAAAAGCGCAAAAAGAACGTCAAGAAAATAAACAGTCTAATTCTGAAACATCGTTAGTCGATACAAGCGAAGAACAGACACAAACAGACGAAGAAAAACAAGCAGAAGAGAAAGCGGCAGAAGAAAAAGCCGCAGCCGAGGAAAAAGCGAAAAAAGAAGAACAGAAGGAAAAAGAAGACGAGAAAAAAGAAACAGAAAAGAAAGATGAGAAAAAAGATGACAAATAACGTGAGACATGAAGCGCAGGTCATCGCATGCTGCCATTCGGCCGTAAGGGGGTTCGCCATTTGAGTCTATTATGGGTTTTTTACCAAAATAACGTTCAAAAATTAAATCTGTCTAACCTCCCGTCGTCTCATCCGGTGACCATAGGGCCTGATGTGAAGGATTCTGTTACGATCAGCTCCATTCCATTTAATAGCGGAGTGATTTCTCTTAAAAGAAAGGAATCCGGCGGCCAATACGAAGTTTTCCTGGGAAATGATTGTCTCGGCACGATTGAGGCGGATATATCATTTACTCTCCAAACGGATCAGCAGGATATACGCTTGATATTGACGGGCAGTGAACCTGAGAAATCCGTTTATTTTACGGGAAACCGGGATGAAATTGTATGTTCCTCAGAAAAAACGAATGCAGATATTTATCTGAATCCGCAAGACTTTGCATTTGCAGAACAAAGCACGTTTTCTTTGCTTCGTTCAGGCGGCAGCTGGTCGGTCCGCCCTGAAAACGGGTCTATCTTCTTGAACGGAGAGAAAATCAACGTCAATACGCCGCTTAAGCCGGGGGACGAAATATTCTGGAACTTCACGCAAATGAGGGTGACGGAACAAGACCTGTTAGAAATTGTTCATTATGCCCAGTTTGAAACAGCGTTAACAGAAACGGTCAAACCGAGTACAGAGATGCAGAAAAAATATCCGCAGTACAGAAGAACGCCGCGGATGGTATACGATCTGCCGGATGACCGCGTTTCTTTCAGTTTTCCCTCTCAGGAGAGCGATCAAACCAACAGAGGGCTGTGGCTCGTCATCCTGCCTCCGCTTGTGATGCTGATCGTGATGGGCGTAGTTGCCATCATCCAGCCGCGCGGCATATTTATACTCGTTTCTTTGGCGATGTTTATGATGACTCTCATTACCTCGACAGTGCAATATTTCCGGGATAAAAACCAGCGGAAAAAACGCGAGGAAAAACGGGAGCGTGTATATAAGCTTTACTTAGACAATAAGCGGAAAGAGCTTCAGGCACTTGCTGAAAAACAAAAGCAGGTTCTTGAATTTCACTTTCCTTCATTTGAACAAATGAAATACTTAACAAGTGAAATCAGTGACCGGATCTGGGAAAAATCCCTTGAAAGCAAGGATTATCTCCAGCTGCGGCTTGGGACGGGAACAGTTCCGTCAAGCTATGAAATCAATATGAGCGGCGGAGACTTGGCTAATCGTGATATCGATGATCTCATGGAGAAATCGCAGCACATGCAGCGCGTCTATAAAGATATCCGCAATGCGCCGGTGACGGTCGATTTGGCAGAAGGTCCGATGGGGCTTGTCGGTAAATCGCAAATTGTGAAAAATGAGATTCACCAGCTGATCGGACAGCTGTCGTTCTTTAACAGCTATCACGATTTGCGTTTTGTATTTATTTTTCATGAAGATGAGTATAAAGACTGGGAGTGGATGAAGTGGCTTCCGCAATTTCAAATGCCCCATATTTATGCAAAGGGATTTATTTATAATGAGCAAACGCGAGATCAGCTCCTGTCTTCACTTTACGAATTGATCAGAGAGCGTGATCTCGAAGATGACAAAGAAAAACTGCAGTTCAAACCGCATTTTGTATTTGTCATCACGAATCAGCAGCTGATCTCCGAGCATGTCATTCTCGAATATTTAGAAGGACAGCATGAGCATCTGGGCATCTCGACAATTGTCGCTGCGGAAACAAAGGAAAGCTTGTCGGAAAACATTACAACTCTTGTCCGCTACATCAATGAGCATGAAGGCGACATTTTAATACAAAAGAAAAAAGCGGTAAGAATTCCGTTCCGTCTCGATCATCATCAGCGTGAGGACAACGAACGGTTCTCACGCACACTGCGGACGCTGAACCACCAGGTCGGCATTACGAATTCCATTCCGGAAACGGTATCGTTCCTGGAGCTTTTTCATGCGAAGGAAGTAAAAGAAATCGGCATTCAGCAAAGATGGCTGACAAGTGAATCGTCGAAGTCGCTGTCAGTGCCGATCGGCTATAAAGGGAAAGATGACATTGTGTATCTGAACCTTCACGAAAAAGCACACGGTCCGCACGGCTTGCTTGCGGGGACAACGGGATCAGGGAAAAGTGAATTTCTCCAGACCTACATCTTGTCACTTGCAGTGCATTTTCATCCGCATGAAGCGGCTTTCTTACTAATTGACTATAAAGGCGGAGGAATGGCGCAGCCGTTCCGCAACATTCCCCACCTCCTCGGCACGATCACAAATATTGAAGGAAGCAAAAACTTCAGTATGCGTGCGCTTGCTTCCATTAAAAGCGAGCTGAAAAAAAGGCAGCGCCTGTTTGACCAGTATCAAGTCAATCACATCAATGACTATACAAAGCTGTACAAGCAAGGGAAAGCAGAAGTGGCGATGCCTCACTTGTTCTTAATCTCTGATGAGTTTGCCGAGCTGAAAAGCGAGGAGCCTGATTTTATCAGGGAGCTTGTCAGTGCCGCGCGTATCGGACGAAGCCTCGGAGTTCATTTGATTTTGGCGACACAGAAGCCAGGCGGCATCATCGACGACCAGATCTGGAGTAACTCGCGCTTTAAAGTAGCGCTCAAGGTCCAGGATGCCACCGACAGTAAAGAAATTTTGAAAAACAGCGATGCCGCAAACATTACCGTAACAGGCCGCGGCTATTTGCAGGTCGGAAACAATGAAGTGTATGAGCTGTTCCAATCTGCATGGAGCGGGGCGCCTTACTTAGAGGAAGTCTACGGTACCGAGGATGAAATCGCGATCGTTACAGATACGGGTCTGATCCCGCTTTCTGAGGTTGATACCGAAGATAACGCGAAAAAAGACGTTCAAACCGAAATCGAAGCTGTAGTTGACGAAATTGAACGCATCCAAGATGAAATGGGAATCGAGAAGCTGCCAAGCCCTTGGCTTCCGCCGCTTGCGGAACGTATTCCGCGCACTCTTTTCCCTTCAAACGAAAAAGACCATTTCCACTTTGCGTATGTCGATGAACCTGATCTGCAAAGACAAGCGCCAATTGCTTATAAGATGATGGAAGATGGAAATATCGGCATCTTCGGCTCTTCGGGCTACGGAAAATCGATTGCAGCCACAACGTTCCTGATGAGTTTTGCGGACGTATACACACCTGAAGAGCTTCATGTCTATATCTTTGATTTCGGTAACGGAACGCTGCTGCCATTAGCGAAGCTCCCGCATACCGCGGATTACTTCCTGATGGACCAGTCAAGAAAAATTGAAAAGTTCATGATTCGCATCAAAGAAGAAATTGACCGCCGTAAACGTTTGTTCCGGGAAAAAGAAATCAGCCACATCAAAATGTACAATGCGCTGAGCGAAGAAGAGCTTCCGTTCATTTTTATCACCATTGACAACTTTGACATTGTCAAGGATGAGATGCATGAGCTTGAATCGGAATTTGTCCAGCTTTCCAGAGACGGACAAAGCTTGGGTATCTACTTTATGCTGACAGCAACGAGGGTGAATGCTGTCCGCCAGTCATTGTTAAATAACTTGAAAACAAAGGTTGTCCATTATCTCATGGATCAATCAGAAGGATATTCCATTTACGGCCGTCCGAAATTCAATCTTGAGCCGATTCCGGGACGCGTCATCATTCAAAAGGAAGAGCTTTATTTCGCGCAAATGTTCCTGCCTGTTGACGCCGATGATGATATCGGCATGTTCAACGAGCTGAAATCAGACGTACAGAAACTTCAAGGGCGATTTGCTTCAAATAAGCAGCCGGCACCGATTCCGATGCTGCCTGAGAGCCTGACAACGAGAGAATTTTCTCTCCGCTTCAAGCTGGAACGCAAGCCTTTATCTGTACCGATCGGGCTTCATGAAGAAACAGTCAGCCCAGTCTATTTTGATTTAGGCAAGCATAAGCACTGCCTGATTTTAGGCCAGACTCAGCGCGGGAAAACAAACGTCTTAAAAGTCATGCTCGAACATCTGATTGATGATGAAACTGAAATGATCGGCCTGTTTGACTCGATTGACCGCGGCTTATCTCATTATGCGAAGGAATCAGATGTTTCATATTTGGAAACGAAAGAAGATATTGAGCAGTGGATTGAAACAGCAGAAGACATTTTCAAAACTAGAGAGGCCATGTATGTGGAAGCCGTCCGCCAAGGAGACGCGCAAAATCTGCGATTCTCACAAGTGGTGCTGATGATTGACGGGATAACGAGATTCCAGCAGACGATTGATACGAGAATACAAGATCGTCTCGCTAACTTCATGAAATCATACGCTCATCTTGGCTTCAGTTTTATCCCGGGTGGTAACCACAGCGAATTCTCAAAAGGCTATGACTCCTTGACGACTGAGATGAAGCAAATCCGCCACGCGATTCTGCTGATGAAAAAGTCTGAGCAAAATGTCATTCCTCTCCCGTACCAAAGACAGGAGCCGGAGATTCAGCCGGGCTTCGGATATGTTGTGGAAAACGGGAAGGAGCAAAAAGTTCAAATTCCTTTATGTTCTGCTGAAAGGGAGAGTGCTAGATGACAGAACAACGAAAAAGCTTGATCAAGTTAATATCCGCCGTCATCATCATTTTGCTGCTGCCGGTGTTGTTTTTCCGATTTATCGGAGACGATCCGACGAAAAAAGCAGTCAATTCCACCCGGCAAATCGCGGTGGTGAATGAAGACACAGGCGTATTGAGTGATGAGGTAAAGTCTGATGAAGAGGACAAATCCGCCCAGTTCGGCAAGGAAGTAGCGGCTGTTCTGGGTGAACGTCCTGATTATTCGTGGACGGTCGTAAACCGAAGCGCGGCCGAGACCGGTCTCGCTTCAAAGAAATATGATGCGATCGTCTACATTCCCTCAGACTTCTCAAAAAACATTTTGAGCTATGACAAAGACCATCCTCAAAAAGCAACGCTCGAATTCAGCATTCAAGATAACCTGAATGCGGTTAACAAAGAAAAAGTTCAGCGGGAGCTTGAGGATGCCCAAAAGACAATGAACAAAAAAATGTCGGCCTTATACTGGAACTTTGTTTCGCAAAAAGTGGACAACATCAGAGGAGAATTTGACAAGATCGTCAATAAAGAATCTGAATTCCAGAATGTCATGTACAACTTTTACAAACCAAGCTCTAATGATTTAGCAGGTGAAATCAAACAGCAAAAAGACTTAATCGATGAGCTGAAGAAATCAATGAATGAAGCGCAAGGCACGACAAAAGAAAAAGCTTCTACGGCGGAGGAAGCCAAAAACACGCTGAAAGAATTCATTGATACAGTTGAAAGGTACAAAGAATATCAAGAGAATCAGAAAAAGCTGCTTTTGGCAGCCCAGGATTCAACACAGCAGCAAATCCGGACAGGTCTGGATGCCATCCAGGCACAGCAAAAGGCGAATCAGTTCAGCGAACGCATGAGCGGGTTGGCAACCGGGATCGGCCAAGCGAAGACACAGCTCGGACAAACCAGTAATGTGCTGGCAAACGCCCAGGAAATTAGGGAAGGGCAAGTGTCCCAGCAGGAACTTGGCATGGCAAAAATCCAAAGTAATTTAATCGAACAATATCAGGCCGCATCAAGACAGGCTGCACTAAATCAGGTGTACCAATTGCTTGTCCCGGCACGTCAGGCATTGACAGTTGCGAAAGGGGACGACCCAGTCATAGACGATGGTTCTGACAACAATGATAAAGATAAAGACCCTAAAGAAGAAGATCCTGAAGAACTCAAAATTGATCTTGAAAAACAGCGTGAAGAACTGAAAAATATCGCTGCTGATATTCAGGATATTTCAGACAATCTGAAGGAGCCTGAAAAAGAGGACCCAACACCGGAGGACCCGGGTACTGAACCAGACGATCCGTCCACTGATAATCCAGAAAAACCTGATGACGGGGGCAGTACAAAGCCCGATGATACACAGGGCGACACAGGGAACGACAATAACAGCAGTGATACCGGTAATGACGGACAAACGGACGGCAGTACTCAGGATCAAGACCAGCAGAAGGGAACAGACGGTCAGGAGCAGAACGGCGATGCGTCAGACAGCGGAAAAACTGAAACGGGCACATCTGCCGAACAGACTGCTTCATCTGACTCAGCCCTTCAATTTATCAAGCTGGCAAATGAAGACGGTACCGGAGATTCAGGAGATACCGGCAGCGGCGGAGATACGACGGAGCCTGGGGACCAAGATCAACCAGGAAACGGCGGCATTTCTGATATCGCCAAAGCAAAGGAACAGCTCAGCAAAGCGTCTGAGCGAATCAAGCAAATTGAAGAAGAGCTCAAAGAAAAAGAAACTGCCCATAATGAAGAGCTGAAAAAGAAGTTAGAGGAAATAAAAGTACAAATGGAAGGTCTTAATGATGAAATTGAAGACCTGAAAGACAAAGTGAAAAAGCTCGAAGGTAAGCTTGAAAATCTCGAAGCGAAACGGAAGCGGGAGTTTGAAGGGATTTACAGTGCGATTCGCGAGCTTGAAAATAAAGATCAGCTTCAATTTTCAGGAGAAATCAATACAGAAAGCATCTCCGCTTTAATGAGATACTATAAATATTTGTCTGTTTATGACTCTGTATTATCCGGTACGATTGACAGTGCTGCAAAAGCCGGCGCTATTGACGGCCAGCAGGGCAACGTCAAATCAGTCCTGGCTCTCACACCTGAAGAATCAGCCAGCTGGGAAGCTCTCAAAAACAACACGATGCAAACAGATGAGGATATTAACAGCTTCATCGACGGCATGACCAAATTTGCGGACGACTACAGCGGCTATATCCGTGACTCTCAAGCAGGTGTTCTCGACGAACTGACGAAAATCTCTGAAAGTGCCGCAAAAGCGTCAGAACAGCTTGTAACGGGCGCAACACAGGAATCTGCGACGTTCAGCAACGATGGGCTGTCTGGCACCATGGCACTGAGTGTCCAAGATACGGTCGGCCAGGAAGTGCTGCAAATGTCAGACATGATGGGTTCATTGTCTGATCGCCAGTCAGGCATCATTGATTACACAACCAACATGCAGCAAAGCGTCAATGATGTTCAAGCGAAAGCCGACACCTTAAACAACAACTGGGGGAAAAATGTCGCCTCCACGAAACTCGTGCGAAATGACGTATACGGCATACTCGGAAATACATTAGTAGACGGGCAAAACAATGGCTATGTATATGATTACTTAGCGAATCCGCTTAAAATCAGCGGAGAGGTTCCGGAAGAAAAAATTCAGACGGTACCTCCGGTTGTCATCCTTGTCATTGTGTTGATCAGCAGTCTGTTAATCGGCTATTTCAGCTCGTATTACCAAAACGCACCGCTTCTCGTCAAAGGAGCGTTATTCGGAATTCTGAATATCCTTGTCGGACTTATGATCAGCTTGTTCGGTTTGAATATTTATTCACTGCCGGACGATCAGACGATTAAGTGGTCGGTGTTTACGATTCTATTGCTGGTCGCAAGCTCTGCCTTCATCCGGACGGCATTCAGATTCGGATCAATCCCTGGCTGGGTTGCTTCAGCGGCAATGATCCTATTCTATGTCGCACCGCTTATTGATTTGATCATGCCGAACTTTACATTTGAAGATCCGGTTTCGAAAGTATATATCGACATCCAGTACGGTACTGGGCACTTGTTTACAATGGGAATAACAGTTCTGCTGATCATTACGGTGATTGCCGCGGCTCTGCCGCTGATTATCCGGCTGATGGCTGAACACACAGCAGAAAGCGATGAAACGTATGAAGCGTGATCGCAGCATGGAAAAGGGGATCATGATTTGTATGCTCTCCTTTTCCCTTTTCATACCCTCTGCAGCTGCTGCCCAAACTGAAGAAAATACAGATGTCGCGCCAAACCAGTATGAGAAAAAAGACATTGAAATCGATACGAATTATTTGCATGAAGATACCTACTATGAAGAAAAAACAGAACTGCCTGAGGAACAGAAGGATATCACTTTTGATAAACCGAAGGACAAGGATGCCGAGCTGATAAAAGATTTGTTTACATCAACAAATGCCGAGGATTCCAACACGATTGCGGCCCAGTCGAAACAGCTTGGAATTACATTTGCAGAAAAACCAATAACAAAGACATCATCAACGGAAACAGAAGATGAACAAGAAACATCATCATTGCTGCTGCCGATGATCTATGTCGTACTGATCCTGTTCGGAATTGCAGGCATCGTGTTCCTCATCCCAAAAGTCACAGCGCAGGAAAACAAGAAGGTATAGGCCGCGTGCTTGTGTTGTGTAAAAGAGGTGCCGTACAATAATAACGGAAAAGGAGGTTTCCAATGGAACTTTATATCATCACCGGAGCGTCAAAAGGGCTGGGTCAAGCCATTGCATTACAGGCTTTAGAAAAGGGGCATGAAGTCCATGCCTTATCCAGAACGAAAACGGATGTCTCTCATGAAAAACTAACGCAGCATCAAATAGACCTCATCAATCTCGAAGAAGCTGAACAGCAATTTGAAACATTGCTCTCATCCATCGATCCAGATCGTTATTCTGGTATTACCCTTATTAATAACGCCGGAATGGTAACGCCGATCAAACGTGCCGGCGAAGCGTCTCTTGACGAGCTTCAGCGCCATTATCAGCTGAACCTGACTGCGCCCGTGCTTTTGAGTCAGCTGTTTACAAAACGGTTTGCTTCATACAGCGGCAAAAAGACGGTTGTCAACATTACTTCAGGAGCCGCCAAAAATCCATATAAGGGATGGAGCGCGTATTGCAGTTCAAAAGCCGGGCTCGACATGTTTACGAGGACATTCGGATTTGAACAGGAGGATGAAGAGCTTCCGGTGAACATGATTTCGTTCTCACCTGGAGTGATGGACACTGAGATGCAGGCCGTCATCCGTTCTTCATCGAAAAAGGATTTCCACCACATTGAACGATTCCGGAAATTAAATGAAACAGGAAGCCTTCGCAGTCCGGACTTTATTGCCGGCACGCTGCTTTCTTTACTAGAAAAAGGGACGGAAAACGGCCGCATTTATGATATTAAAGAGTTTTTGTAGAGCAGATATTTTCTGCTCTTTTTTTATACAAAAGGCTACAGCCAGCGCATTTTATTGAACAGCCGCATATACTGACTGAAACGTTGCTTTTAGGGTATAACAATGATGATAAGAAGATCAAAATGATATGACATAAGAATTGAGTTTCTCTGCAAATTATGTTAGGATTCTAAAAATATCTAAAGGAGGGGTTTCCATGAGAAAGGTTACATTAATGGATGTTTTCACCCATCCAATTGCACAAAAATATCTTCAGCGTTCCGGCGTGGCACATGCGATTGCCTGCGCTTATCATGCATACAGGCTGTCTGTGAAGGCTGACATTAATCCTGATTTAGCAGCAAAAGCGGCACTGCTTCATGACATCGGCCATTATGAATGGTATACAGACGGAAAGTGGGATTATGAGAAATACAAAAGAAATGACATTCATGCCATTAAAGGGGCGGAACGGGCGCATAAACTTCTGATTCGGCTTGGCGAGGAACCGAAAGCAGCAAAAGAGATTGCACTAGCCATTTTGCTTCATACAGATTCCTATTTGCCTGAAGGCGAATTAGATAAAAACACACTGCAGCAGATTGTCAAAAAAGCGGACGAACTGGATGAAGAGCCGGGCGGCCACCATCATTACCGCCAAATTGATCCTTCAACCGCACGAAAAAAAATAGAAAAGCTGGACCAATTAATCGACCAAGCCCAGGCATCCGTGATAAAGCCTGTATAAGTACGGAACAGCGCCAGCTTTCTTCGCTGTCTCCGCTTCATCGATACTTCCTTTACACCAGCTTCCAAACGTATTCTCCTAAAATCTCCGCACCCCTTTGTTTTATCAGGTAAGCCTGTGTCATTATCCATAAGCGCGGCATAAGCTGAGATAAAACACACAAAGGGGATAAAAGTATGGTCAACCAAGGTAGTCCGCAACTGGTCTCTTTAGTCGATCCTTATGTCTATCAGACCATTAAAAAGCTCATCGGCTCAAGGTTCGTTATACAGACAGTACGAGATACGGTCAGAGGCAGACTGATCGATGTAAAACCTGACCATATCACAATTGAAGGAGCCCGAAATTCTGTTTGTTTGATCAGAATCCAGCACATGATTTCCGTCACCCCAGATTACAGTGAGCGGGTCTAACAGTGCTTGCGCATGAAAAATAGGCGTACAACAGGACGTCCTATTTTTCAGTTAAGCGCTGTAAAAATGCACTATGATTCATTGTTCCGTCAAGGTCAAAACCGGCAAATTCCTGATCGTCACCATCTGAAAAACAGAAAGTGACGCCGTACACCGTATAGCAGGAACGGATTGAAGCATGCTGACGGACACGAAAATGATAACCGTCTGAATCTTTTACATACAGCCGGGATTTCCCGGTAAATGGGGCACAGAGGTGTGCTGGCTCACCAAAACCTTCGAATCCGGCAATTTTGCCGTCTTGGTCGATATCCAGCAGGAGACAATCATTGACCTTAAGCTCCTCAGACCGCTTATTCCTGTTCTTTTCCGGAGGATGAACATAGATATAAGCCAGTTCTGGATCTGTATCGTATGTCACGGCCTTCATCACCAACACTCCTTTCATTATATTAAGAGTTCTGATATGGGTTCATTTTTGTTACAATGATGGGGTATAAGTTCTTTTATCTGACAGACAAAGAAAAACTAGGAGGAACAAAGCTTGTTGAAATCAAAAGTCCATTTTTGGACATTGCAGATTTTATTTGTTTTGCTGATTATTTATGTAGCAACAAAAGTTTCATTTGTATTTCAGCCGTTTATTGTTTTTATCTCGACATTGTTTTTCCCGATGCTGATTGCGGGAATTTTGTATTTCATATTTAATCCGGTGGTCCGCCTGCTTGAGAAAAAAATTCCGCGGACATTATCCATTCTATTGATCTATTTACTGTTTATCGGTTTGCTTGCCTTTATTTCAGCGTCAGTCGGACCTATCATCACCTCACAGGTGACAGGGCTGTTTAACAACCTTCCTGATTATATAAAACAGATTCAGGCGCTGACAAATGATTTGTCCCATTCTCAATGGTTTACCTGGATGATGAACCAGGATTATGTATCGATATCAAAAATTGAACAGTCATTGACAAGTTTTCTCCAAAACCTGCCGCAAAATATCACGTCCAGTTTATCTGCGGTGTTTGGTGTCGTGACAAACATCACGCTTGTTATTATTACTGTTCCATTTATCCTTTTTTACATGCTGAAAGACGGACACCGCTTTCCACATTTGGCAGTAAAAATTCTACCGGCTTCTTATCGGACAGAAGGCTTAAAGATTTTTAAAGATTTATCCGATACGCTTGCGGCATATTTCCAGGGGCAGCTGTTAATCTGTCTTTTTGTCGGAACAGCGTGTTTTATCGGCTATTTAATTGCCGGACTGCCGTATGCCCTGATTCTTGGGATTGTCATGGCGATTACCAATATCATTCCCTATGTCGGGCCTTTTCTCGGTGCCGCGCCGGCTGTCATTGTCGGTTTTATGGACTCGCCGGCCAAAGCGCTGTTTGCGATTATTGTGGTCGTCATCGTTCAGCAGCTGGACGGAAACCTGCTGTCTCCTCTTGTGATCGGAAAGCGGCTGAATACCCATCCGCTTACGATTATTTTGCTATTAATCGGAGCGGGAAGCTTCGGCGGAATTCTCGGCATGATTTTAGCGGTGCCGGTTTATGCGGTAGTGAAGGCGTTCTTCCTGAATATTGTCCGCTTGATCAAGCTGCGCCAGCGGTCACGACTCGAGGAAAACGCAAAGCCAGCTGAATAGGCGGGCACCATTATCGGCTCCTTGCATATGATGCTGTAAATCAATGCGGAGGTGGGGAAATGCCTGCAATTGTGGGGCCGATTTATATCATGTCAGTTACGGGTAATGCCGCGGCAAGCTTTGGAGACGTATTTGCGATTTCGCCCAAAAGCGTCGCTCATTCAGGGGCGGGGTCAGGCACATTTCAGCTTGGTGATTTTGTGAAGATTAACAACCAAACGAGTAAAACTCTCTTCAAAGATGCCGATATCACTGATGAAACAGTTTCGTTTAACGGGTAACAGCCTTTTCACAAGAGGCTGTTGCTTTTTTATTGTATAATATGGGTAGTCTTTAAATAGAGAGGTCATGTTATGAAAATCAGAAAAGCAAATATCAATACGCAAACCGGAATGATCACGGACGTGTATCTGCATGAAAACAGAAAAGAACTGCGCACGCTTGTAGCGGTACCGCAGCTGGAGTGGAGCACGATCATTTCCTATGAAGAAGATAAAGCAACTCTGCCTGAACGGCTGGAAGCGTCGTTGCGCCGGCATACAGAGGAAACCCCTGCTGGTGAGCTGGCCAAAAAAATCATTCATTGGGTAACAGAAATGTAAACGGCGCTTGAAAGTTTAGCTCCTGCCTGATCAGGTGATAATGAAGACAAACAAGACGGGAGGACAGGCTTTTGAGTGAAGATAAAATGGATCTCTATTTGCAGCAAGGAATGTATGGGCCTTTGGAGACAAAGCCTGACGAGCGCCATTTGTTTTTAGGCTCTTTAAGAGAAAGAGTCGTTTTGGCACTGACGAAAGGACAGGTGCTTAGAAGCAAACCGTATAAAGAGGCGGAGCACGAGCTGAAAAACAGCCATAACGTCACCCTTTTGATTAATGGAGAGCTTCAATACCAGTCTTACTCTCCTTATATCCAAATGGCGAACCGGTACGGAGTGCCCTTCAAGATTGTATCTGATCTTCAGTTTCATACGCCTTTAGGCATCGTCATTGCGGCTGACATCGCTGTGAATCGTGAATTGATATATATTCAGGACGACATTTATAATCGGTCAGTGCTGAAATCGTAAGAGACAAACGGACCGTTTGTCTTTTTGTTCATGGCAATTCACTTACAACTGGAGATAAGATATAATGTTCTCATACTGATGGCGGGGAGGCCGGCTATGAAAAAAGCACTTATTTGTATTGATTATACGAATGATTTTGTGGCGAGTGACGGAAAATTGACCTGCGGGGAGCCCGGCAGAATGATTGAAGAGGCGATCGTCAATTTAACTGAAGAATTCATCACAAACGGTGATTACGTCGTATTAGCAGTAGATTCTCATGATGAAGGGGATCAATATCACCCTGAAACCCGTCTTTTTCCTCCGCATAATATAAAAGGCACGGAAGGAAAAGATCTGTACGGAAAGCTTTTGCCTCTATATCAGAAACATGAACATGAGCCTAATGTTTACTACATGGAAAAAACGAGATATTCTGCTTTTGCGGGAACTGATTTAGAGCTCAAACTCAGAGAGCGGCAGATTGGCGAACTGCACCTTGCCGGTGTCTGCACAGATATTTGTGTGTTGCATACAGCTGTTGACGCATATAACAAAGGTTTTCGGATTGTTGTGCATAAACAAGCTGTTGCCAGCTTTAATCAGGAGGGGCACGCATGGGCTCTTTCCCATTTTGCAAACAGCATCGGAGCGCAAGTGGCAGAGTAAGGAAGGGGAAAAACAGTGTTAGAGTACGGATTTAAAGATGACAGCCTGTCATTACATACAGACCTTTATCAGATCAATATGGCGGAAACGTACTGGAGAGACGGCATTCATGAAAAGAAAGCGATTTTTGAGCTGTTTTTCAGAAGGCTTCCGTTTGAAAATGGCTATGCCGTATTTGCGGGCTTGGAAAAAGCCATTGAATACTTGGAAAATTTCAAGTTTACGGATAGCGATTTGAGTTATTTACAGGATGAACTCGGGTATCATGAAGATTTTATTGAATATTTGCGCGGCTTATCTTTTACAGGTTCACTTTACTCCATGAAAGAAGGAGAGCTCGTTTTTAACAATGAGCCGATTATGAGGGTGGAGGCACCCCTGGTAGAAGCGCAGCTGATTGAAACAGCTTTGCTCAACATTGTGAACTATCAAACATTAATCGCAACAAAGGCTGCCCGGATTAAAGGCGTCATTGGTGATGAAGTTGCGCTTGAATTCGGAACAAGACGGGCGCACGAAATGGATGCGGCCATGTGGGGAGCGAGAGCAGCCTTAATCGGCGGCTTTAGCGCGACAAGCAATGTAAGAGCCGGAAAGCGCTTTAATATCCCGGTTTCCGGCACACATGCGCATGCGCTTGTGCAGGCTTACCGCGATGAATATACAGCTTTCAAAAAATACGCGGAAACACATAAGGATTGCGTCTTCTTAGTTGACACGTATGACACGCTTCGTTCAGGCATGCCGAACGCGATTAGGGTTGCCAAGGAATTCGGCGACCGCATTAATTTCATTGGCATCCGTCTGGACAGCGGCGATTTGGCGTACCTGTCAAAAAAAGCCCGGAAAATGCTTGATGAAGCAGGATTTACAGATGCGAAGGTGATTGCTTCAAGCGATTTGGATGAGCACACCATTATGAATTTAAAGGCTCAGGGAGCGCGCATTGATGTCTGGGGTGTCGGTACGAAGCTGATCACTGCCTATGACCAGCCGGCTCTCGGCGCAGTTTATAAACTCGTTGCCATTGAAGAAGACGGGAAAATGGTCGACACGATCAAAATTTCGTCCAATCCTGAAAAAGTGACGACACCGGGCAGAAAGAAAGTCTACCGCATTATTAATCAGTCCAACCATCATTCTGAAGGCGACTATATTGCGCTTTATGATGAGCAGGTGAATGATCAGAAGCGGCTCAGAATGTTCCACCCGGTTCATACATTCATCAGCAAATTTGTCACGAATTTTTATGCGAAGGATCTTCATGAGCTGATTTTTGAGAAGGGTATTCTTTGCTACCAAAATCCTGAGATTTCAGACATACAGCAGTATGTGCAGGATAACCTCAGCCTGCTTTGGGAGGAATATAAGAGAATCAGCAAGCCGGAGGAATACCCGGTTGATTTAAGCGAGGACTGCTGGAGCAATAAAATGCAGCGGATCCACGAAGTGAAAAGCAGAATTGAAGAAGAGCTTGAGGAAGAATAAAGAAAAACTGGCCTTTCATTTGCGAAGGGCCAGTTTTCTTTATGTATATATTATTTTTCATGTTTAGACAATTTTCGTCAAATTATTTGATATACTTAGGGGTGAAAGCCGCGCGTATTGTAAGGGGGATAAATCAATGAGGGTGTTTGTTGCAAGACAGCCTATTTTTAATAGAAAAGAACAGGTTGTTGCTTATGAACTTCTGTATAGAGAAAGCGAAGAGAACGTGTATAGCGCTAAAGACGGCGATCAGGCAACAACAGATTTGGTGATCAACAGCTTTTTAAACATCGGAATTGAGAAGCTGACGGAAGGGAAACGCTGTTTTGTTAATTTTACGGAAAGCCTGATGTTTTCGAATCTTCCCACCTCCTTCAATCCGAAACAGCTTGTCATTGAAATCCTTGAAGATATACCGATCACGCCGGCCCTCATTTCTAGATGCAAAGAATTGAAAAAAATGGGGTATATGCTGGCGCTTGATGATTTTTATGCAATAAACCTGCAAGATGAGGACTTACTGGAAAAACTCATGAGCTATATTGATATATTGAAAATTGATTTTCTCAAAACAACACGAATGGAACGCAGAAAAATTTTGCAAACCTACGGCTGCCGCGGCCTGATTTTTTTAGCGGAAAAAGTAGAGACCCGAAAAGAATATAAACAGGCGGTCCAAGACGGCTTTCAATTATTCCAAGGCTACTTTTTCAGCGAGCCGCGCATCATCAGCGGGCATGACCTATCGACTCATTTCTATTCTTACTATGAACTGCTTAACGAACTGAGCAAAGAGCAGCCTAACATAAAGCGTGTGACAGAGTACATAGAGCGGGATTTATCACTGTCCTATCAGATTTTAAAATTTTTAAACTCATCCCACAGCCGTTTGAGCCAGAAAATTGAAAGCATTCAACAGGCCATTATGCTGCTGGGATTTAATGAAATCAAACGGTGGATATATATTCTTTCCTTTAAGGATTTAAGCAGGAAAGGGCATTCCAGCAAGCACGAAATCATTAAGATTTCTTTGATAAGAGCAAAGCTTTGCGAACTGCTGGCGAGAAAGACATCCCGTCCGCAGCCTGCTTCTTATATGTTGATCGGAATGTTTTCTCTCATAGACACCCTCCTGCATAGAGAAATAGAGGAAATTGTTCAAGAATTGCCTTTAAAAGATGAAGTCGGGCAAGCATTATTAGGCCATCAAAACGACTACTACCAAATGCTTGAGCTTGTGAAATTAATTGAAAGCAACAACTGGGACACTTGCTCAGAATTAGGCAATCAACTGGACAAAGAAGAAGCGTATGAATGTTATTTAGAGGCTCTGGAATGGTGTCATAATCTTATGGACGCAAAATGATTGCGGTCCTCTGACCACCGCAAAGCAAGAATCATTCGGCTTTGCGTTCCGATAAGGCTGATATAGATGCCGTCGGGATTAAAGACCGTATCCACTTCATGCCGGACGCCCATTTGTTTGATCAGGCGCCTTATAGTTTGTTTATCAGACTGTTCGGCTGCGGTCAGAATGCGGCGCGAGAGCTCCCGCGAGCCCGCAATGCGGCCGAGAACGAGCTGGGCATCCGCAAATATCCCTGCGGCCTGCCTCGCTGAACGGATAAAGGTATCAATATTGTTGGCAGGAGCGGGCGGGCGGCGTATATCATACGGATACACGTAAAACCAGGGATAACGATATCTCATGGGAGCACCTCACAAAAAAGGGATGTTTCTATATGTATAGATCCCTAATTGCCGAATATGACAAAGCGAAAAGGCCACAACTTTAGCGTTGCGGTCTTTTTCGGTGTTTGTCGGTCAGGAAACGCCAAGAATCGCATATTCAATTTTGAAAATACGATATGAAGGACTATAGTCTTACTTAGTAAAAATGCGAAACACGTTAAAATCAAGGGAATTAAGAATCTTTCTCAATTTGAGCATATATAAACGCTCTTTCGCATAGAAAGATAGTCCCGTTCTTGTTGTGATTCCTTTGAGTATAAGGACCTATTGAGATTTGCGGTGTCACGCAGGACTTTTTTGTATACTTTTCGGTGAAAAATAAGCCGAAAGCAGATACACTATTAGTAACAGATCAAATACCTAGGACTCGTTCACCATACACAATTCATTGATCTTTCAAAAAAAGGAGTGTGGAAACGATGGAAAAGAAACTTGAAGAAGTAAAACAATTGTTATTCCGACTCGAACTTGATATTAAAGAAACGACAGATTCATTACGAAACATTAACAAAAGCATTGATCAACTCGATAAATACAATTATGCAATGAAAATTTCGTGAAAAAGACTTGGAAACAAGTCTTTTTTTTCGTTCTACCGATACAATAAATGGATAAAGTATTATATGATTGTTAAAAAACGAAAAACCTGCTGTCCTTTAAATGTCCCATTTAGTAAAATGGAATGGGAGGGGGGAAGTCGTTATTGAGCAGATATGTTTAGATTCTGGCCGGATCAAGGAGAAAATGAAGGAGATTGTAAGCCAAAAAATAATGAATCAGGACTTGGAACGATATCTTCAGAATTTTATTGAGTCTAAGGATACGTTTGAGTTTGCCGATTTGGCTCTTCATCATTATTTAGCTTTTAACGGTCAGGACCAAAAAGCAATCGAATTGCTAGCTGCCGGAATTGAATTGCTTATACTCTCATTCGATATTTATGATGACTTAGAGGATCAAGATAATGGAAGTGCTGTCTGGATGAAGATTGACTCGTCAATCGCTTTAAATGCAGTTACAGCTCTTTACACCCTAAGTATACAAGTGATGTGTCAAGCTAGTCATGAACCAGAATTTTCACAAGAGATATTGAATTTTGCGTTACAATCAATTCAAGGCCAGCATGATGATATTGTGAATGCGCCGCAAACTGAAGAAGCCTGTCTTGAAATGATCAAAAATAAATCAGGAGCACTAACGGCATTGCCCTGTGTAATGGGAGTAATGTTGGCAACAGGCAAATACCATCCCATCGTGGCTTCTTATTCTTATGAACTTGGGATTATTTCACAGATCGATAATGATTATAAAGGTTTGTTTTACTTAAATAACGATTTTGTTCAGAAAAAAAATACATTGGCATACTTATACTTAAAGAAACAATTTAACGATGCTTCAGCGGAGCTACTAAGTTTATATCAAAAACCAGAGGAATTTGTTTCTATTAATACTAAGGCTTTGAAGCGAAAATTGACAGAAGCAGGCGTCATACAATATTTACTGGTGATGAAACATTTATCTCTCCAAAAAATAAAAAATGAAATGTCACAATTAAAACTAGGAGAAGATAAAACTGAAAAATTATTGTCTGTTATGATTAAATAAGGAGGGGATTTATTATGCAAGAAATGGTAGGATACTTAATTAAATACCCAAATGTTTTAAGGGAAGTAATGGAAGGGAATGCTTGTTTATTGGGTGTTGATAAAGATCAATCTGAATGTATCATAAATGGTTTTAAAGGGTTAGAAATTTATTCAATGATGGATTGGCACTATTGAGGGTTAAATGAAGTCTAGAACCAATAAAATTTCTGTATTGTTAGTTGTAATAAGTCTGTTATATGTTATTTATTTGACCTATATAAGCAATAATAATTTGTTAGTTGGAGCAACTGTTTCGAAAGGGAAGAACGGAGACGTTGTAATTACCAATGTAGATGAATATTCAATGGCATCATACAGCGGAATAGAAAAAGGGGATATCGTAAAGCGTATTAATAATCAAAAGATAAACACTAAAGAAATAAAAATGAATAAGCTTAAAAATGTGAGCTCAATGGTTGTTGAGAGAAATGGCAAGGATGTTGAGCTAAAGCTGACTTTATTTAATGATAAAAATTTTTCTACTTACTTAATACCGTTAATGTTTTATATTGTTTGTTTATTTTGTTGCCTATTTATAATAAAAATAAATGAATCAAAGGATTTACCATCTGCTTTAGTTTTAATTATATTTCTGTTATCAGCTTCTATTGCTTATATAAGCGCAGGAGTTTCTGTTAAAGGCGATATACTATGCAGATGTATTATGGTGGTAACATTAATATCTGTACCGCTAAACTACCTTCTCTTTCTTTATCATTATTTTAGAGAGTTAGGCACTACCTTATTTGATAAAAAAGTTTTCATTTTATATTTGGTACCGATCATAAATGTAGTGTGTGAAATGTTCCGTTCACACCTTTTCTTTCGTGATTATGTGCCTAAATTAAGTTTACTATCCTTTTTCTTTTTATTTATCATAGTAGGGATATACTTCTGTATCATTTTAATTAAAAATAAAGATACTGAACAAGCGCATATTATTAAGGTTCTCACTATTATTAATATCTTTTCTTTCTCACCTTTTTTGTGTTTATATTTGATACCTTATGTCTTTTTAAATGCGCACTATGTTTCATCCTTTTTAGCAGCTTCATTTATGATGCTAATACCTTTCTCCTTAGTATTTCAATTCATGACAAATAAAATCTATAATGTAGATTTTATTTTAAGCAGATTAAGGTACTATGGCTTTTTAGCTCTAACGCCAACAATTATTCTAATCTCTACAATTGAATTAATTAGTAGTCCTGATAGTGATTTTTATAGTGTTAAACTAACCTTTTTAATTTATATTATCATGTTGGCGGTCTTTTATTATAAAGAAGTACTTGATTTCAGATTTAGATTAAAAAGGGTCTCGGAAAAATTCAATTATCAAGACAGTATATATAAATTCACGCAGATGATAAGAGACTCTACTTCCCTGTCTCAAGTATTTGAAGAACTGAAAAATACTATACTTGAGGTTTCTCTTGTTAGCCGAGCACATGTATATGAAGTTTCAGCTGACGGAAATATTAAACTATATGATGATGAGAACGTAAATTCATTTGAAAAAGTCTATGAAAAAGAATTTAGAAAAGTAACATCCGAAATAGGTAAAATCGTTGAATTTAATAAAGGCTTTGTCATGAAAATAGGTGAACGCGGTGGTAAATCATTTGTGATCCTTTGTTTATCTAAAATGAATACGCCTCGTCTCACACTCGAAGAACTTTCTTGGCTGAAAACTTTGGCTTTTTATACAAACGTATCGATCGAAAACGTCATGAAAATCGAAGAACTGATGAGTCATTTAGAAGAAATAAAACAACAAGAATCCAACCCCGTATGGCTCAAAAAACTCATGTACACGATCGAAGAAAAACAACGCTCGGATCTCGCCCGCGATCTCCACGATTCGGTTCTTCAGGATTTGATTTCCTTAAAACGCCAGTGTGAGCTGTTTTTGGGTGATTTTAAGAAGGGTGATAATCCGTGCCGTGAAGAGGTGCAGGACAAGCTTGTACAGATGAATGAGCAGATGTCTGATGTGATTTCGATGACGAGGGAGACGTGTCATGAGCTGCGGCCGCAGCTTCTGTATGATCTTGGGCTGGTCAAGGCGCTGTCGAAGCTGGTGGCGCAGCAGCAGGAGCGGGTTCCGTTTCATATCCGTTTAAATACCGGAAGATTTACGGCTTCCCTTGATCTGGATTCGCAGCTGAATTTGTACCGGATCATTCAAGAGTTTCTGTCTAATGCGGTCAAGCACTCTCAGGCGACGGATGTGCTGATTATGCTCATCAGTATTCAAAACAAAATCGTTCTTCATTATGAGGACGATGGCGTTGGGTTTGATCAGGAAAAGAATACTGAGCATTCCATGAGCATGGGGCTTTCTGGCATTAAGGAGAGAGTCAGGGCTTTAGATGGGCGCCTTCGGATTGAAACAAGTGAAGGAAAGGGCTTTAAGGCTGATATTGAAATCGAATTGTAATGGATTTATAACGGAAACGACTTGGCACAGGCCAAGTCTTTTTTATAAAATGGAAAAGAGTGAGTAAAAGGGAGGAAAACATGAAAAAGATACTAGTGATTGATGACCATCCGGCTGTCATGGAAGGCACCAAGACAATTTTGGAAACGGATTCGAATTTGTCTGTTGATTGTCTCAGTCCTGAACCGAGCGAACAGTTTATCAAGCAGCATGATTTCTCGTCATATGATCTCATTTTAATGGATCTGAATCTAGGCGGCGAGGTCAATGGGATGGAGCTTTCTAAACAGATTTTACAAGAGAATCCTCATTGTAAAATTATCGTGTATACCGGTTATGAGGTCGAGGATTATTTCGAGGAAGCGATTCGTGCGGGTCTGCACGGTGCCATCAGCAAAACGGAATCTAAAGAAAAGATCACCCAATACATATACCACGTACTCAACGGAGAAATTTTAGTCGATTTTGCTTACTTTAAACAGCTGATGACTCAGCAAAAAACAAAGCCGGCTCCTTCCTCTCAAAAAGAACAAGATGTGCTCACACCTAGAGAATGCCTGATTCTTCAAGAAGTTGAAAAGGGATTTACAAACCAAGAAATCGCAGATGCCCTTCATTTAAGCAAGCGGTCCATTGAATACAGCTTGACATCGATTTTCAATAAGCTGAATGTCGGTTCACGGACGGAAGCGGTTTTGATTGCGAAATCAGACGGTGTACTTTAAATGTTGGGGGTGTAGATGATGGATACGAAACACACATTGCTTGAAGCGCTTGGTATAGAGATTGTTGAAAACACAGCGGAACGATGCGTTGCGGTCATGCCGGTGGATCATCGGACGGTTCAGCCGTTCGGATATTTGCATGGGGGCGCTTCAGTGGCCCTGGCGGAAACAGCGGCGAGCGCAGGTGCACAGAACCTGATTGATCATTCAACACAGGCTTGTGTCGGTTTGGAGATTAACGCCAACCATTTAAAATCTGTAAAGGAAGGAACGGTAAAGGCGGTAGCCGAGCCCGTTCATATCGGCAGAACGACGATTGTCTATCATATTCACATATATGACGAGCAAGAGAGGCTGATCTGTATATCCAGATGCACGCTGGCTGTCATCAAGAAATAAAAAAACAGCCGGAACTCTGCCTGTCCGGCTGCTTATTTTTATAAATAAGAATCCTCTTTTCGTTTAATCACAAAGTTTCTGATTCCGTTATAGTCATCCTGTACGCTTCTCTCATCAAGCTTGACGCCGGAGTTATACGCAGCACGGCAGATCAAGTGCCCGCCGATAGGCGACGTAATAAAGATAAAGAGAATCCCAAGCAGGATTTTAGCGGAGAGCTCCCCCGTCACAAACCACAAATAGAAGAAGACACCGAGCAGAATCATATTGACACCTAATGTTGAGCCTTTAGAAGCAGCATGAGCGCGTGTAAACACATCGGGAAGGCGAAGTACGCCAAATGACGCAATGAGGCATATTAGAGCACCCAGCAAAATGAATACAGCCACAACGACCTTAGCGGTTTCGATCATTTTCGATAATCTCTCCTTTCTCCAGGAACTTGGAAAATGCGATCGTTCCAATAAACGATAAAATCCCCAGCAGCAAAATAATATCCAAAAACGCACTTGTTTTCAGCAAAATGGAGACAAGCGCCGTGATTGCGATCAGATTGATGCCGATTGCATCCAGAGCCACCACCCGGTCAGGCACAGTCGGCCCTTTAATGACACGAATGACATACAAAAAGGTAGACACTGCCATAATGCCGAGCGCGATTTGCAGGATCAGCGTAAACATCACCGGCTCACCTCCTGTATGGCTTTTTCAAATGACTCCCGAATGTCAAAAATCGCTTTTTCCGCATCCTCGATATCCATTGCATGAATATAAAGTATTGTTCTGTCATCTGAAATATCCATCACCAAGGTTCCCGGCGTTAATGTAATGAGCAGAGAAAGCAGGGTGATTTCCCAGTCCTTCGTCAGTTCAGTTTTAAAAGCAAAAATACCCGGTCTGATATTCAGTTTTGGAGATAAGACTGATTTCATCACACTGACATTGGCAAGGTACAGTTCCTTTATAAAAATGAAACAGAGCTTGATGATAGAAATCAATTTCCATAGATAAAACTGGCGAGTGAAAAAGCGCCGGAAGAAAAAGAGAGAGAGCATTCCCAGAATATAGCCTGTAATGAATCCTGCGGCGCTTGGACTGTTGCTTAAGAACATCCAGCAAAAAGCGAGAAACACATTTAATAAAATTTGAAATGCCATGCGATCTACTCCTTCAGAACAGCTTCGATATATTTTTCCGGATTCAGCAGCGTCTCGGCCGCTTGATCAACGTAAGGCGACACCCATTCTGTACCCAACCCGAAGAGAAGAGACAGCAAGAGAAAAATAGCTGCCGGATAAAGAAGTCCTTTAGCTGTTCGATGATTTGGTTTTGGCGTTTCTTTTTCTTCGCCCCAAAACGCATGTATAAAGATCCTCAGCACAGAGTACAGTACGAGCAGACTCGAAAGCAGAATCAGCATGGATATCGTAAATTCACCTTCTGCGAAGCCGCCCTCTGCAATTTTAAATTTGCCGACAAATCCGCTCAGTGGCGGAATGCCTGCAAGAGAAATAGCGGAAATGAAAAACATCCATCCAAGAACAGGATAGCGTTTGATCAGCCCGCCCATTTTATGCAGGCTCGCGGTTCCAGTCAATGCGATCAGCGTACCTGCCAGCATAAACAAAGCGCCCTTAATCAGCATATCGTGAATCAGATAGTAGATCGCGCCCTGAATGGATGCGGGGGTGTGTACTGCCACACCGAACAAAATCACGCCGACAGCGGTAATAATGTTATAGATCACAATTTTCATGACATTCGAATAAGCGAGTGAACCGATGACACCAAAAATCACAGTCAGCGCCGCCAGCCAAATCATCAGCTGATGGGTAAAGGCTGTATCGTGAATAAAAATCAATGTGAAAACCCTCGCAATCGCATATAACCCGACTTTTGTCAGCAAAGCGCCGAACAACGCGGAGATTGCTGCCGGTGGCGCGTAATAAGAGCCTGGAAGCCAAAAGTAGAGGGGGAAGATTCCGCCCTTCATGCCAAATACCAAAAGCAGCAGGACACCAATCACAGTGATCAGCCCGGTTTGTCCTGATTCGCTGATTTTCACGCTAAGATCCGCCATGTTTAACGTACCGGTTACAGCGTATAAAAAGCCGACCCCTATGACAAACAGGGCAGACGATACGATATTAAACACAATATATTTAAGGGATTCCCGCAGCTGAATTTTTGTGCCGCCTAATACAATCAGCATATAGGAAGCAATAAGCAGAAGCTCAAAAAATACGTACATATTAAATAAATCGCCTGTTAAAAACGCTCCGCTGACGCCGGCAAGCAAGAACTGAACGCCGGAGTAGTAAAAGGAGCGCTCCCGTTTTTCACCGACAGAACGGAAGGAATAAAGCCCAACCAATAAACCGATGATCGCTGTTGTGAGAACGAGAAGGCTGGCGAATTGGTCTGCGGCAAGCACAATGCCGTACGGCGCTTTCCATCCGCCTAGGCTGAGTGTCTGGATACCTTTTGTGAAGACAGTCTGTACAAGTATGCCGCTAATCACAATCCCGATGGCCGATGCCGCCGTGCTGAAGATTCTCATGAGCATAAGATTCTTCGTCATGAAAATCAGAAGAATAGCCGACAAAAGCGGGATCAGGATTGGCAAAATAACAAAATTATTCATGTTGATCATTTCCCCTCATTTGATCCATATCATCCGATTTCAATTCCTGATAAGCGCGAAAGGCCATGACGAGGATGAATGACGTAACGCCAAAAGAAATGACAATTGCGGTCAAAATCAGGGCTTGCGGAAGCGGATCGACAAATGATTTGGCATGCTCGCTCAAAATCGGAGCGGCGCCTTTCTTTAATCCTCCCATAGTCAAAAGCATTAAATGAACGCCATGGCTTAACAGTGCTGTTCCGATAATGACGCGAAGCAGGCTTTTAGACAGCAGCAAATACGTAGCAGCCATAAAAATAATACCGGCTAATACAGCCATTAAGATTTCCATTATTCTTCCTCTCCAATCGTTTGAATAATGGTCATCGTTATGCCTACGACAACAAGATAAACGCCTAAATCAAATATCGTCGCTGTGGCGAGCTCCGTTTTCCCAAGGATCGGCAGCTGAAAGTATCCGAATGTGTGGGTTAAAAAAGGAGCCCCGAAGACAAAGGAGCCAACGCCTGTTAATACAGCGAGCAGAAGGCCGGCTCCCGCGACATAAATGAAATTGACCGGCAAAAGGGAACGCACGGTTTTTAAATCATACGCCAAGAGCAAGAGAACGATGGAAGAGGACGTGATCAGTCCGCCGACAAATCCTCCTCCGGGCGCGTTATGCCCTGATAAAAATAAATAGAAAGAGAAAAGCAAAATGATAAAGGATACAAGCTTTGTCGCGGTTTGAAGAATCAAGTCATTTGTTTTTTGTTCATTCACCGCTTTTCCCCTCCTCTTTTACTTTTGTTTTAATCATGCTGTAAATGCCGAGAGCGGCTATCGTTAATACCGTAATTTCAAACATTGTATCAAATCCCCTGAAATCAACGAGAATGACATTGACGACATTATCCCCTCCCCCGAGATCGTGGCTGTGTTTGACAAAGAAGGACGCAATGCTGTCTTTTGTCCGCTGGCTTGAGGATGCGATGCCGAGCAGAGTAACGATAACACCGACGCCTAAAGAAATGATAAAATTCGTCATCCGGAACGTTCTCGTTTTTGTTTTCAGCCTCAGTTTCGGCAAATGGTAGAAGCAAAGCAGAAACAGTGCCACAGAAATCGTTTCAATGACGAGCTGAGTCAATGCCAAGTCCGGCGCTCTGAAAATGACAAAAAACAATGCAAGCGTATAACCGACAACACCGAGTGCAATGATCGCCGTCAGTCTTGACCTAGCAAAAACAGTCGCCACTGTGGCGCTGATCATGACAAGCGTCAAAATGATTTCGTATACACCGATTTTAGCCATGCCTTCCGTTTTAAATGAAAATCCGCCTTTAATGGCAAAAGCTCCGCCTATCAGAATGATGAAACCAGCGAAGATATACAGCAAATAATCTCTTAAAAACCCGGTCATATATTGTTTTGTGACCCGGTAAGAGCCTTTCTCCATCAGAGTCAAAAGCTTATCATATAACCAGTTGAGTGTGAGTTTCGAAGGAAACAGTTTATAGATTCCCTTCCACTTATTCAGCGACAAATAACCAATTGTTCCGATCACAACAATACCCGCAGTCATGAGCAATTCCGTTGTAACCCCATGCCACTGTGAAATGTGAACGTGGAATTTCTCATGGCCGGCAAGCAATGTCGGATAGATTGAGTTCATCGCAGGCTCTATCAAGCTGTACGACAATATATTCGGGAAAAAGAAGAGACTGACAGCCAAAGCGACAAGAATGACCGGTGGTACGAGCATGCCGACAGGCGCTTCGTGAGCCTGTTTTTCAAGCTGTTCAGGCTGGTAATTTCCTCTGAATGTTTTAAACAGCAATTTCATGCTGTAGATAAACGTAAATACACTTCCGATCCAGGCGAAAAGAGGGAACAGAACGCCCCATGTCTGCACGTTGAACAGGTCGAAATGTGTCACGCGAAGCATGCTTGTGAAAAACATTTCTTTACTCAAAAATCCGTTAAACGGCGGTAGGCCGGCCATTGAAAATGTCCCGATTAAGGAAATGGTAAAAGTAATCGGCATAATCGCCATCAGGCCGCCTAGCTTCCGGATATCCCGTGTGCCTGTTTCGTGATCGATAATCCCGACTGCCATAAACAAGCTTCCTTTAAAGGTTGCGTGGTTGATCAAATGGAAAATGGCAGCCATAGCGGCAACTGTATAATATTCTGTATGTCCGTAATGAAGGGCCGCAGCACTGACTCCGAGCATGGAGATGATCATGCCGAGCTGGCTGACGGTTGAAAACGCCAAAATCGATTTTAAATCAGTTTGTTTCACGGCATGGAATGAACCCCAAACCATCGTAAAGAGGCCGACGAGGGACACGATCCAAAACCACTGAGCTGAAAAGGCGAAAATAGGACTGAATCTCGCAATCACATAAATGCCGGCTTTTACCATAGTAGCTGAATGGAGATAAGCGCTGACAGGCGTCGGAGCTTCCATCGCGTCAGGGAGCCAGATGTAAAAAGGAAATTGCGCTGATTTCGTAAAAGCCCCTAATAAAATGAGAATCATAGCCGGGATAAACAATTCGTGGCCGGCAATTAATTGAACTTGATGAACCATCTCTCGAATACTGAAGGAATCCGTTATCAAATAAAGGAGAATAAATCCGCCGAGCATGCACAGCCCGCCGCTGACCGTAATCAAAAGTGATTTGGCTGCGCCATAGCGCGACTTTTCCCGCTTATACCAATAGCCGATCAGCAAAAAGGATGAAAGGCTTGTAAGCTCCCAGAACATGTAGAGAACCATGACATTGTCTACTAGAACGACGCCGAGCATGGCGCCCATGAACATCAATAAGTAGACATAAAAGGGCCCAAGCTGTTCTTTTTCTTTCGATAAATAAAAAATGCTGTAAAGAGTGACCAAAGAGCCAATGCCTGTGATCAGTAAAGCGAATAATAACCCGAGGCCGTCTATATAAACGGTAAAGTTAATGCCGAGTGACGGAATCCACTCTAATACCGATCGAAGTGTTTCTCCAGATTGTGTCATCCTGATCATTGGGAGAAAGTATATAAACAGCAAGACGGGCAGGATCAACACAAACCAGCCCGTATGCACTCTTTTTGCGTATTTTGCCAAGAAGGGAATGATAAAAGCAAATAAAAAAGGCGATAAAATAGCAAGATGTAAGAGCTGCAAAGATAAGACCTCCTTTTCTCGTTCTCAATTGAAAAATGCGCTATGTATGAAATATACGGTCAAACGACCTAGTCCAAATTATATCGCACTTTTCTGCAAGCTGCCACGCTTCGAACTGCTGTAATGGGTTTTTATGAGTTCTTTTGACCTCAAAATAAGTCTAACAAAAAAGAGGTTATTTGTATATTTAAAATCAATCCTGATCAAGCTGAAGGTAAGGAGCTGGTCATGTGAAAAGAAAAGTCGTGATGTGCTCAGGTTTATTCTGCTCAGTATTTGCAGGGGCATTCATGTTGAATCAATATGACGGGCGCAGCGGTGTTGCGGCTAGTGATGAGTGGGAGCTGTATTTACTGGAGCACCACCTGTCAGCCAGAATGAGTGAGACGGAATCAAAGGATCTGCCGTTTGGTCCCCGAGAGTATATTCGGATTGTGAATAAATAAAAAAAGAGTTCCGCATAAAACGGAACTCTTTCTGTTTATGAAGTGAAAAAACGAAGCAAAACTGTCGCGCAAATAACTGTGCCTGCACCGCCGAGACGGGTTGAAATTTGGGCAAACGGCATAAGGCCCATTCTTCCTGATGCTGATAAAATGGCAACATCACCCGTTCCGCCGAGGCCGCTGTGGCAGCAGGTAACGATTGCGGATTCAACCGGATACATGTTCATCAGCTTGCCTACAAAATATCCAGAACCAATCATCGCGATAACAACTGAAATACAAATGATGACAAACGGAATAGAAATCACAGACGCTACGTCATCCAACGGAATAAAGAGGATGCCGAGACCGACCATCAGCGGCCATGTAAAGCTTGAAGAAATAAACTTATAAAGCTGGTAAGCGCCTTCTTCCATTTTTTTCGGAAGAATATTTGCATACTTGACAGCCGCAGCTGAAATAATCATTAAGATCGCGCCCGGGATGAAGATGAATTTCTCCAATAACCCGCCAAAAATAAAGAATGTACACGCGAGCAGAACTCCTGCTCCCATTAATTTGAAATCAATTTTTGCTTCGGCTTCTTTTTGATTGAAAATCTCATTTGCTTTTTTAGATTTTACGAGACGTCCGTTCCCATTTAGATCTGGACGCTTATCGCCAAGCTTTTTCATTAAGGCTGCACATATGATAGCAAAAACGTTTCCTATAATTGCGGCTGGAACCAGCTGAGACACAAATACATCAGCAGATGAGCCCAGTATTTGTGAGTAGGCGATTGAAAGCGGCAAAATTCCTTCGCCTATTCCCCCGGCAATAATCGGGACAACAACAAAGAAAAAGGAATCATAGGCACTATAGCCAAAAATAAATCCGACAAGGATGCCGGCTGCAACGGCCGCGATCGTTCCTGCAACCAGTGGAACGAACATTCTGATAAACCCCTGTATTAAAACAATTCTGTTCATACCGAGGATACTTCCCACAACAAGGCAAGCGATATAGAAATAAAGGAAGTTAGACGTTTTCATCAAGTTGGTTACAGCGTCTAAAGATGTTGAATTCAGTACATTGTAAAAGACTAAAAATGAAGGAACAAACAAAGATAAAATAGCAGGGCCGCCAATATCCTTCAATATCGGTATGCGTTGGCCTATGTCTCCGAGAAACACACCAAGAATCATAATGATGGCAAACCCGCCAAGCATATTTGCCGGCAGCTCATTGTAATAGGCTGCTAGAATAATAATAACAGCTAATACTGTGTATAAAGGCAGAGGAATCACACCGATTTCCCAAGACCAGATTTTTTGAAACAGGTTTTTCCCCTGTGAGTCTTTTTGCTCAGGTGAAATTGTCCCCGTTTTTGGAATTGCTCCCATGTCATACACCCCCATGTATTGTTTGTTACAGTCTACAAGAAAGCGTTAACACTTCATATTTTTTTAAGTTAAAAAACTAATAAACAATTAAATTAAGGGGGTCTTTTGGATTAGAAAAAAATCCCTGAGAATCGTCTTCCCAGGGGAGAATGTTTATCTTTTTCCTTTAATATAAGGCACGCCATTGGCTTTTGGCGCATCTGCCCGCCCGATAAAGCCGGTTAAAGCGAGAATCGTTAAGATATAAGGAGCCATCAGCATATACACATTTGGTATGTCTTTAAAAAGAGGGAGCAGCGATCCAATGATGCTTAAGCTTTGGGCGAATCCGAAAAACAGGGCGGCCCCCAGTGCTCCGATCGGATGCCATTTTCCGAATACAAGCGCTGCCAGGGCGATAAAACCTTGCCCGGAGATGGTAGAGTGCGTGAAATCAAGCGCAATTGTGGAGGCATATACGCCGCCGCCGAGACCGCCGAACAATCCGCTGATCATCACGCCGATGTAGCGCATTTTATATACGTTGATTCCCATCGTATCGGCCGCCATCGGATGCTCGCCGACAGAACGGATACGAAGGCCGAACGGCGTTTTGAACAAGATAAACCAGGAAATAAAGGCAAGTGCTATTGCAAGAATAGACGTATAATAGACATCCGAAAAGAAGATCTTTCCCAAGGCGGGAATATCGCCCAAACCGGGGATTTTCGTCTTATAAAAAGGCTCTGGAATTTTGTCTGTCTGCGCTTTGCCGTAGATCAGTTTGACGATAAATAAAGTTGCCCCAAGCGCCAGCATGTTAATGGCGACACCGCTGACTGTCTGGTCGGCGCGAAACGAAATCGCCGCTGCCGCGTGAATCAGTGAAAACAGGGCGCCTGCTGCCATGGCGGCAAGGAGCGAAAGCCAAGGTGCGGCGGCACCTAATTCCTGACCAAAAAATAAATTAAATAACACGCTGGTGAACGCCCCGATAATCATGAGGCCTTCTAGGCCGATATTCACCACACCTGATCTCTCGGAAAACACGCCGCCGAGAGCAGTTAAAATAAGCGGGGCCGCATAGACGAGTGTGGCAGGGACAATGATAGATAAAATCTGCACAATGTCCACTTAGTTCGCCCCCTTTTTCTTCAATTTGCCCATGACGAAACGAATCGCATAGCTTGAAGCCACAAACAGAATAATAATAGCAATCACAATATCAACGACCTCTGATGGAACGCCTGATTCAATCGGCATATTTAATGCGCCGATTTTCAGCCCGCCAAGCAGGCATGCTGCCAGTACAACGCCGATGGCTGTGTTTCCCCCGAGAAGAGCGACAGCGATACCGTCAAAGCCTACGCCGGTAAATGCGCCTTTCACTGCTGCGTATTCGAATGTTCCTAGCCCCTCCATGGCTCCGGCAAGGCCTGCAAAAGCGCCGGAGATAAGCATGGAGGTCATGATATTCTTCCGCACGCTCATGCCGGCATACTGGGAAGCGTGCTGGTTAAACCCGACCGCCCGGAGCTCAAATCCTTTTGTAGTTTTGTTGATGATAAACCACATGATAACTGCTGCGAGAAGGGCAACGATGATTCCCAAATGCAGCCGTGAGTAATCGGTGATCTGTTCAAGAAAAGGAGAGCGGAGGGAGGCGGATTCGTGAATTTTCCCCGTCTTGTCCTGATGATCTGTCAAGACGTTTGAAATGATGTAATTGGTCATGTGCAGCGCGATATAATTCATCATAATGGTGACAATGACTTCATGAACGTAAAATCGCGCTTTCAAAATGCCGGGAATAAACCCCCATAATCCTCCTGCAGCTGCCGCTGTAATCAATGCGAGCGGCAAGTGAATATATGCCGGTCCGTCAAACGCCGTACCGACCCAAACCGCTGCTGTCCAGCCGACGAGCAGCTGTCCCTCGACGCCGATATTAAAGAGTCCGGTTCGGAATGCAAAGGCGACAGCCAATCCGGATAAAATATAAGGCGTAATTTGCCGGATTGTTTCTCCGACATAATAGATCTCTCCGAATATCCCATTCCACAAAGCCGAATATCCGCTGGCCACACTGTAGCCGCTCACAAGCATAATCAACGCGCCGGCCGCAAGACCAAGTATGATTGCGATGAGCGGCACGAGTAAATGAGAGAGTCGTTTAACCATTTGCTTTCCCCGCTTCCTTTTGCGTGCTTCCTGCCATCAAGAGACCAAGCTCCTGTTCAGTGGTTTCCTGCGGATTAACACTGGCGATAATGCGTCCTTCAAAAATAACGGCGATTCTGTCACTGAGATTCATAATTTCTTCAAGCTCAAACGAGAGGAGAAGAACGGCTTTCCCGGCATCACGCTGCTCAATGAGCTTTTTATGGACAAATTCAATCGCTCCGACATCAAGGCCGCGAGTCGGCTGGGCGGCAATTAATAAATCAGGATTTCGGTCTATTTCCCGCCCGATAATCGCTTTTTGCTGGTTTCCGCCTGACAATGCCCGAGCGTGTGTATATTCATCCGGCGTTCTGACATCGTACTCAGTGATCAGGCTGCGTGCTTTTTTGTACATTTCGCCTTTATGTAAAACGCCCAATGCTGAATACGGCTTTTTGTAATAGCTTTGCAGCAGGATATTCTCTCCGATTGGAAAATCAAGGACGAGACCGTGTTTATGGCGATCCTGAGGAATATGCCCGATCCCGGATTCAGTGATTTTTCTTGGCGTCAGGTTTTGGATCTGTTTTCCGTTTAAGGTGATTGTTCCTGAATCTGTTTTGCGGAGTCCTGTCACCGCTTCGATCAGCTCTGATTGCCCGTTTCCGTCGACGCCGGCTATGCCGACTATTTCTCCCGCTTTGACAGAAAGAGACAAATCTCTGACTGTCTCTATTCCGCGGGTATCCTTTACAGTGATGCCGTCAATCGCAAGCACTTCCGCTCCCGGCTGAGCAGCTCTCTTTTCGGTTTTGAACGATACCTCGCGGCCGACCATTAGACTGGCGAGTTCGTCTTGGTTTGTATCACGGACATCAAGGGTTTTGATGCCTTTTCCTTTACGGATAACCGTAACGCGGTCACAAATCTCCATAATCTCTTTCAGCTTATGGGTGATTAAGATGATGGACTTCCCTTCTTTGACCAGGTTCTTCATAATTTGCATCAGTTCCTTAATTTCATGAGGCGTCAAAACAGCCGTCGGTTCATCAAAAATCAGAATGTCGGCACCGCGGTAGAGGGTTTTTAATATTTCTGCGCGCTGCTGCATACCGACTGATATGTCAGCTGCTTTTGCTTCAGGATGGATCTGCAGGCCGTATCGATCGGAAATGTCCTGCACCTCTTGGACAGCATGCTTCCGGTCAATTCTGCCAAACTTCTTTGGCTCCTTCCCGAGAATAATATTTTCAGCAACTGTAAAGGTGTCAACAAGCATAAAGTGCTGGTGCACCATTCCAATTCCAAGGTCATTCGCTTTGTTCGGGCTGTTGATGTGCACCTTCTCGCCGCGCACCCGAATTTCACCCCGCTCCGGCTGATACAGCCCGAAAAGGACATTCATCAATGTTGATTTCCCCGCTCCGTTTTCACCGAGCAACGCGTGTATTTCGCCTTTTTTGACTTGAAGATTGATATTGTCATTGGCGACGATACCTGGAAACGCCTTGCGGATATTGAGCATTTCAATGACATATTCCATTGATTGACCGCTCCTTTATTTCAAAATAAAAGAAAAACAAGGGATAAGGGCTCGACCTCCTTATCCCTGCGATTCTTATTTAGCTTTGAAGGTTTTCAGCTCTTTCTCAGTTGCCGGGACTTCCAATCCGTCGATGATTTTTTTCTTCCATTTATCGACCGCTTTGATCACATCATCCGATAGATTTTGTTTAGATGGAGAAATGCCGACTCCGTCTTGATCAAGCCCGTAGGTAAGTGTTTCGCCGCCCGGGAACTTTCCGTCACTCGCTTTTTTCGTTACATCTTCAACGACTGTATCTACTTTTTTCACCATGGAAGTGAGGGTGACGTTATCATCTGTTCCTTCTACCTGGCCTTCTGCGTATTGGTCTTTATCGACACCGATGACCCAGACATCGCGTTTTGGATCTTCTTTCTTCAGGTTTTTCGCTTCAGTAAAGACGCCTGTGCCAGTGGCGCCCGCAGAGTGATAAATAACATCTACGCCTGATTTATACATGCTTTCGGCGGTTGCTTTGCCGACATCGGCTTTATCGAAACCTCCTGCGTATTTCACTTCTACAACGGCTTTAGGGTTAACTGCTTGCACGCCGGCACGGAAGCCGACCTCGAATTTTTTGATTAACTCTGATTCCATGCCGCCTACAAAGCCGATTTTTCCTGATTTGCTTGATAGGGCTGCGGCCACTCCGACGAGAAATGAGCCTTCCTGCTCTTTAAACGTAATACTTGCGACGTTGTCTTTATCGACAACAGCATCTATAATCGCAAAGTTTGTATTTTTGCGCTGGTCAGCAATTTCGCTGATTGAATCCTCCATTAAGTAGCCGACGCCGTAAATTAAGTCAAAATTCTCACGCGCCAATTTATTTAAGTTCGTTGTATAGTCTGCATCTGATTTGGATTGAAGATAGTCGTAACCGTTTTTGCCTTTTTTCAGCCCATTCTCTTTCCCAAAGGCTTGGATGCCTTCCCAGGCTGATTGGTTGAAGGATTTGTCATCCACTCCGCCTACGTCAGTAACCATCGCCACACTGAATTTGTTTTTGCCTTCGCCTGAGCCGTTGCTTTTTTCACTGTTTCCGCATGCTCCTAATATGGTGCTTGCTGCGATCACAAGTGACATCGCCAAGCCGATTTTTCGTTTATTCAAGATATAACCCCCCAGAAAAATTTGGTTCAAAGCTGATCCGGCCAGTCATGTGATGGGCTGTCCTGAACAATTTCTTAGAATCGATAAAATTTTCTGATAATAACAAATGGAATGCGCTGAGACAGTTCTATTCTTCCCTGAATAAGCGTGGTGTGAATATTTCCTTCGAAAGGCGGGGAAGAGAAGGATGCGGAAGGCGTTCCGGGCGGAAAACCGTGACATCGTTTTCTGAAGTAAGACTTATGACTTAGTTTTTCGGGATCAACTTACCAATCATAATTTATCATTTAACTAATAAGAAATAAATAGAATTTCGCATAATTTTTTTAAAAGTATCTATTTTTAGAATTGTTTGCTTAAAAATGTTAAAAGGCCCTTTGTTATTCTTGTATAACTTATCAACAATAGAATCAAGCATCTTGGCAAGAGATATGACAGAAAAACGCACTGCTCAAAGCAAGCAGTGCGTTTTCTTATAGATATTGCTTTATTCCGTTAAGGTTACTGTTGTTGACGTTGTACTGAAACACAGGTCTTCCGATCGTTCCGTACGCCATTTCTACATTCAGAACCTGTATATCTTCAAGAAACTTTAAGTATTTTCGTATGGATACTTGAGAGATTTCTGTGTGCTTTGCCAAGTCTTCTGTCGTAAAAGATTCATTTTCAAATGACTGGATACTGGACCAGATCAGCTTCAGCGTGCTTTTTGTCAGGCCTTTAGGAAGCTGCACTTTTTCTGTTGCTTCTTTCTTTTGAAAAAGCTCGGCGTCCAGTTCTTTTTGGCTCATGTTGCGATGGGTTGAATACACCTTTTGTTTTCGTCTGTAATCAGACAGAGCCGTTTGGAAACGTTCAAATTCAAACGGTTTGATTAAATAATCAACAGCTCCGTACCGAAGTGTTTTCTTGATCACGTCAAGCTCGCTGGCCGCTGAGATGACAATCACGTCAACCGCTTCATTTTGGGCTCTCAATTCCGTCAGCAGTTCCAGCCCGTTTTTTCCCGGCATATAAATATCAAGCAAAATGAGGTCGATATGATGCTCGCCTAAAATGTGCAGAGCGCTTTGAAAGGAAGAAGCGATGCCTTTCAGCTGAAAGCCATCTATTTGGCTTAAGTATCGTTTATTTAATTCACCCACCATGGGGTCATCTTCAACTATTAGTACATTAATCATGATTTTCCTCCTTCGGTTCGTACGGGATGCGAATACTGAATGTCGTTCCTTCATTCTCTTCGCTTGTGAGGATCATTTGGCCTTTTAAATTTTCGATGCTTTGCTGTGTGAAATAAAGGCCGAATCCCCGGTTTTTGCCCTTTGTTGAATAGCCTTGTTCAAATACTTTGGCTTGGTCTTCTTCAGACATGCCTGCTCCAGTATCGGTAATTTCAATATCAAGTATGCTGTTATGGAAGCGCATGGACATGGTGATTTGTTTTTTCGGCATATCGGCAACGGCGTCTAAGCCATTGTTGATGAGATTTCCGATGATTGTAATAAGTTCATGGATGACAGAAGGGTCTGCCGCGTTCGGGATGACGCCGTTGCATTCAATATCAAGATTTGCGCCCTGCTCACGTATAAAGCTTTGCTTTCCGAGCAGAAAACCGGCCAGTACGGAGCTTTTGACATCATTTATAATTTCACTTGTTTCTGATTTTTGCTGAATGGCAATATCTTTAATATAATCTCCAAGATCGTCATACTCTTTCAGCTGGACGAGCCCTAATATCACATGCAGTTTGTTCATAAATTCATGAGACTGCGCTCTCAGTGCGTTTGCATACATTTTAACACCGGATAGCTGTTCAGCTAAATGTTTTACCTCGGTCTTGTCTCGGAATGTCGCAATCGCTCCGACAGTTTGTCCTTTCAGCTGGATAGGAACTTCATTAAACACAAGCTCCAGCCCGTTAATGCGGACGTCTCTGTCTTGAAGGGGTTTTTTTGTCTCAATGACCTTTTTCAAGCGGCTTTTCGGCAAGATGTCATCTACATCCTGATCAATGGGATTTGTGTTGATGCCCATTTTGACGAATAGGCGCTTTGCTTCCGCGTTGGCAAGTTTGATTTTGCCATGTTCATCGACAGCGAGTATTCCTTCCTTCGTCGATTCCAGCATCGCGCTCCGTTCTTCAAGCAGAGTCGCAATTTCATAAGGTTCAAGTCCGTACATGATATTTTTCACTGTACGGGCGACGATAACGGCTCCGATCACACCGACGAAGATGCTGACGCAAATAATAAAGTAAAGCGGCCGTAAGCTATGGCTGATCACTTCATCAATTTCATTTACAGTGATGCCGACCGCGACTGCACCGACTTGTTTTCCATTCTCCGCGTAGACAGGGACGAACGCTCTCTGCGATTTCCCGAGCGTGCCAGAGGCTGTGCTGATATGGACATGCCCTTTTAATACCTCGGACTCATCACCGCCTCTGAATTTTTTTCCGATTTTGCTCGGGTCAGGATGGGTTTTGCGGATACCGTTCATATCCATGACGACAACAAATTCCGTGCCGGTAATTTTCTGAACCCGCTTTGTGTAGCTCTGCAGTTCCTTTTGTTTTTTTCCGCTTTCTAAAGCAGCGGCTGTCATCGGCGCTTCAGCTACCATTTCAGCAGTCTGCAGCGCAGTGGCCTTTTCCTGATCTCTAATTCGTTTGGTGGTTTGGGCACCGACTGTAAAAAACGTAATGAGCAATGCGATTAATACAACGATACAAACAAATATGGTGAGTCTGGTTTGCAGTTTTAATGTTTTTTTCATATAAAACTTCCTTACGTTTTATGATTCCTGCGTACTACTTTACTCTCAAAATGCTGCTTTGTGAAGATTTGGGACCGTAATTCGTAAAAAGGAGAAAAAATGGAATAATTTATCTTGTCAATGTGTTTTAAGTCCTCCATAATAAATGAGGTAGATTATAGAAAGGGACTTTTTTATATGAAAAATACTTATTTGACAGGATATTTTCCGCTGATTGCGATCCTGCTTTTTAGTTCGTCCTTATCCATCTCAACTTCACTTTATGCGTTAAAGATGCTGTCTTCATTTGGAATGTATGATGGAATGCTCGATTATTTTTCAGAGAAAGGAATCAGGCTTGCGTTATTTGCTGCCTTTGCACTTTTATATTTTATGGTTCTGTCCGCTCTGAAATTAATTGCAAATACCGTGACCGAGCTGTCATTGCTGTTTTTTGCTAATGATCCGGAAGGGAACAACCTGAAAAAACTCAGAATGGGTTCCATGATTTATTTGGGCGGCGGGATTTTATCCTTTGTGCTCTTGCAAAATGTCATTTGGATTGTGATCTGGTTTGCGGTCGTCACGCTCGCTTACTTTGTGTTTACCGTGTACCGGATTTATTCGACGCTTTCTCTCATGTCATTAGTCGGATTCATTCTATTGGAACTGCTGTTTTGGTTTACCTTTGTTATCGGTATTCTGTTCATATTTATCAAGCTTTATAATAGCATAATGGCTAGCTTACCTGTGTAGCTAGCCATTTCAGCGTTTGGTGGTCAGATTTGCGCTTCGTGCTCTGTACGCAATGAAACGGCGGTAGATTCTCAGGTTTCCGCCGTTTCACAACTTCAAAAGTTTTCAATCACGCTGAATAGATGACAAAATCCTAAAACGAAGCCGTTTTAGGATTTTGTCAACAATCTGTGATGGCTAGCGTCCTAGCCATTTTTTATTTACGGTAAAAATCTTTTTTTAATAGAAGGGGAGGGGAGCATACATTCATTTTTTTTGCCAAACCACTTATAGCGGTTGTTGGCAATGAAAGAATAGACCATATCTCTGACAGGCTTCGGCACTGCGAAAAACAGGACGAAGAGCCGCCATGGGCCTCGCAGATGCCTGAAAACCTTAATGGCTGCAGTTGACTTTGTGTACACTTGGCCGTCTTCAATAAAGACAAAGCTGTCAAACCGATCAGTCGGAAGCCCGCTTTTTTTCAGCAGGCTCTGTCCTGTTTCCGACTGCAGCGATGTGAAAGAAATCAATCCGTCCGGATCACGTTTAATGATAAACTGCACGGCTCCATTGCATAAATTGCAGACACCGTCAAACAGCAAAACGCGATTTGGAATTTGTTCTGAAGTCACCCCATATCCCCTCCGATCCTTTAATAAGCCGCTTGCAGCGTTCCTTTCCAGATGGAAAGCTGAGGGCTGATGCTGTGAAGATATTCAACGCTGGTCGGTGTATCCTTTCCGACCCAGACACCCATTGTATACGTATCAGTCAGGCCGACAAACCACATATCGTGATAATCATTTGATGTACCGGTTTTACCGCCGATGTAAGGCGCATTGAAATATGCTTTTTTCCCTGTTCCGCTTTTCACAACGGAAGACATCAGTTTTTTCAGCTGCATGTTCGTGCGGACGCTGAATATTTGAGTCGCTTTATCATTCCATTTATAAAGCGTTTTTCCTTTAAGGTCTGTCACCTTTGTAATCGCATGGCTCGGCGTATAGCTTCCGCTGTTGCCGAATGTCGTATAAGCCTTTGTCATCTCAAGAGGCGTCATGCCGTTTGTAAATCCGCCAAGCGCCGCCGGAAGAAGATAGTCACTGTCGACAAGTTTGGCAAAATGATACGGCTCAATATAACTGAATGCCTTTTGGATGCCGACGCGGTCGAGCATTCTAATAGCCGGGGTATTATATGAATTTTTAAACGCCGTATCAAGCGTCACTGTGCCGTAAGTGCGGTTATTGTAGTTTTGCGGACAGTAGTCTTTGCTGCAAAACTTGCTGGCATCAATGGTGCTGCTTGTTGTCGCGCCGGTCTGTTCAATATAAGGGCCGTAATCAAGAAGCGGCTTAATGGATGAACCCGGCTGCCTGTACGCCTGGTAGGCGCGGTTAAAGTCATATTTTTGATAGTTTTTCCCGCCGGATAGAGCGATGATTTGATGCGTCTGGTGATTAATCACAGCCGCTCCGCCCTGTACGTCCGCATACGGGAGCTTGGAATTCATTTGTGCCACAACTTGATTTTGCATGTACGGATCAAGTGCAGTATAAATTTTCACTCCGTCTTTCATCAGCGTGCTGACTCTTGCGGACAGCTCGTTCTCGATCTTTTCTTTTTGTTTTCCTGATGCTTTTTGAAGGCGTTTATCAAAGCCTTCTGATTCAGACACCAGCTGAGTGAATTCATCATTGACGTAGGAAACGTAGTCAGGATATTTGTCTTCTCTTTTTTCAACATCCAGTTTGATTTTTTGTTTTACGGCTTTTTTCAGCTCTTTGTCCGTAATGACCCCGGCATCTTTTAGCCCTTTAAGCAAACGTTCTTGACGGCTTTTCGTGTAGTCAAAATGCTTGAGAGGATCATATAATGTAGGGTTATTAGGTATAGCACAGATAAAAGCCATTTCTCCCACTGTGAGAGATTTCAGCGGTTTGCTGAAATAGAATTGAGCTGCTGAACCGACGCCATAAACACCATTGTTAAAATAAATGGTATTTAAGTAAGCTTCAAGAATTTCATTTTTCGTATATTTTTTCTCCAGCTGATAGGAATACGCGAGCTCTGTCAGCTTGCGGCTGAAGGAGCGTTCGTGGCTCAAATATAAGTTTCTTGAAAGCTGCTGTGTGATGGTGCTGGCACCCTGGTCAATTTTCTTGTCTTTTACGTTAGAAGCAGTAGCCCGCACCATTCCCATAAAGTCAAAGCCTTTATGCTCGTAAAAATGGCGGTCCTCAGATGTTAAGAAAATCTGTTTGACTTCCTCGGGAATCTTGTTAAATGGAACGAGCACACGGTTTTCGTGGTCGCTGACGATTTCCGAGACAAGGGAGCCGTCCCTGTCATACATGTAGCTGTTCTGAACAAGGCTGATATCTTTCAGATTAATATTTTTATCAAGCACCTGATCCAGGGACTTCATTTGTTTTACTTCTTTTCCGGAAGCGATAACTGTAAATGCAAACAATGGGATTATGCAAAGGAGCAAAATCCATCCGATTATTTTTCGTAACATGGTCACTCTCTTTTCTCCTAAATTCTAGCCATATCGTACCATTCTTTTGAGATTACGAGAAGGTTAAATTTAGAAGATTCCTCAGTTTTTTCTCGGAATCAGCTTGCTTTGGCATAAGAATCTTTCCGAAGTTTCTGCATGATCCAAAGCATGCAGGCGCCGGCGAAAAAGAGAAACGCCGTGACGTAAAAGGTGGCCGAAATGGTAAAGTGGCTCGATATGATTCCGCCGAGCAGAGGCCCGAGCACGTTTCCTAAAAAGCGAAAGCTGACATTGTAGCCGAGAACTTCACCTTGAATGCTGCCGGGAGCCTGAACGCGGATCGCTGCCGTAATGCATGGCAGCAAACCGCCCATCGCCATTCCGAATAAAAATCTGAAAACAAGGAGCACGCTGAGTGAGGACGCGAGCGCCTGCGGAATAAAAAAGAAAGAGGCGGCGAGCAAAAGTCCGATTAAAATGCGGCGGTGGCCGTAGCGGTCGCCCAGATCACCCCATTTTCTAGCCAGCAGCAAACTTCCGAGCCCCGTTGCTGAAAATGCCATGCCGGAGAAAAAGGCAAGATTGACAGGTCCGTGCAGCTCATTTACATATAAAGCGAGCAGGGGCTGGATACTGAAATTGCCTGTTTGAATCAGCATGGTTAACAGCATCATGACCCACAGCGCCGGCTGGTGAAAAATATAGGAGAGCACTTCTTTTCTCGAGTAAGACGTACGTTTGGCTGTTTTCTCTGCAAGAGGCTTTTCTTTGACACCAAATAACACGAGAAGAACAGACGAGAAAATCACAAAGGATGTGATAAAAAAGGTATACGTAAAGCCGAAACGATCAGCAAGCATGCCTCCCAAAAGCGGGCCGAACAAGCTTCCGGACACTTGCCCCATTTGCAGCGTGCCAAGCGTTTTGCCGGCTGAGCTCTTCGGAGTCTGTGCCGAAATCATCGCAAGAGATGTTGGGATGAATCCGGTTACAAGACCCATTGCCATACGCAGAAAAAACAATTGGTACACCGATGTAACAAAGCCCATGAAGAAAATGCTGAGGGCAATGCCTGTTCCGGTTGCCATAAGGATTTTCTTATATCCGCGTTTGTCTCCGAACCGTCCCCAAAACGGGGATACCAAAAACGCCATGAGAAATGTAATGCCGAACACATAGCCGCTCCACCTTTGCACAAAGCCGTTTGAAAAAGAGCTGAGCGTCTCAATGTATAAGGAGAGAAAAGGAACGATCATCGTTGTGCTAGCGGAGACAAAAAAGTTCGCCAGCCACACAATGACAAAGTTTTTCTTACGGATAGATATAACATCACCTTCTTATTATTTCGGGTTCCTTACTAATTATAAAGAAACGATTCACAATTTAAAAGAAACGAAGCGGCTGGGAAAATTCATTATTTTTAGAAAATGAAGAAATGTCGAGAAGGGGAATTGATATACTATAAAGATAGCATTTTCTGATCGGAGGAAAGGCAGGTGTAAAAAGGTGACGACAAACAGCTTACTCATTATTGATTTCGAATTTACAATGCCTGATGGAAAGTACAGTCCTCAAAACTTCTTCCCGGAAATCATTGAAGCCGGAATTGTAAAGTCGATTGATGATGAAGTGGTTGAGACGTTTTCTAGCTATGTTAGACCGAAAAAGTTCCCGAAGCTTACGAAACGATGCAAATCATTTTTAAAAATAACCCAAAAACAGGTAGACGAAGGAATGAGATTCGAGGATTTCATCCGTAAACTAAACGAGCTGGATCCTGAGAAAAACAGCACAATTATTACGTGGGGAAACATGGATATGAAAGTGCTGAAGCAAAACTGTATGTTTAACCATATCCCTTTCCCGTTTAAGGGAGAAATGAGAGATTTATCGCTTGAATACAAAAACTTTTTTGGAGACCGGACATTGACGGGTTTATGGAAAGCTGCCGAAGAGTATGGAGATTCCGGAACCGGCACCCATCATAAAGCGCTTGATGATGCTCTTACAGCATATAAACTTTTTAAGCTTGTTGAGCAGGATAAGCAGTATCTCGAAAAGCCAAAACCGCCCACAATCGGCGAGAGAATCGATTTAACCGAACTGTTGAAGCGCGCGACGTAAAAAACCCAATCTTTTGTCAGACTGGGTTATGGCAGGTTAAAATATTCTTTTTCTAAAATGTCCAGATTATGAAGGGAGCGTTTTGCCCACTCCGAACCATCCTCATCCAATTTGGCTCTCAGCTGTGCTGTCGCCTCCCGCAGAGATTCGGTATAATCCGGCACTTCACCGTCATAAGGCTTCACCATATGGTAGGGGATATTGGTCTGTTCACCATGTGCGAGCGCTTTTCTCTCATGAAAAAATGGCACATCCGCCTGTTTTGGATGATGAAGGTCTCCTTGAGCGGGATGGGTAAGAACCGCTTTCACTTTCACTAAATAATGCTGCGGCCTGCAAGCCGTGATTTCTCCTATGTATACACCTGTTTTGTAAAATCCTTTAACGATAGAGCCTGTTTCAAACGTGCTCATCTGTCATCACCTCGCATTTATTCTATTAAAGTTCCAATCGATTTGCTAGTGAGGAAGATCAGCGGGAAGCTTAATGGTCACCGTAGTGCCTTTTTGGAAGCTGCTGTTAAATGAAATGGTCCCGTGATGATGTTCAATAATGGAAAAGGTTACGGTGAGGCCGAGTCCCGTTCCGTTCGTTTTTAAGGAATAATAAGGTTCGCCGAGTTTTTGCATTTGATGGTCTGTCATCCCGACCCCATTGTCTGTGATGTTGATCATGATCGTATGGCCGTTTCTTTTGGCTGATATGTGGATCATCCCCTTACCGTGAGGAACCGCTTCAATACTGTTTTTCATCAGGTTGATGACAGCCTGCTTCAGCTTTGTTGCGTCTCCGTATATCAAAAGGTCCGGTTCTGTTTCAGCCTCGACGGTTACTGACTTGTAATTGGCGTACGACACCATAAGGGAGCTTGTCTCTTTGATAAGGGCAGATAGGTCAAAAACCTCTTTTTCGTATAATTGCTGTTTGGCCATATCGAGATAGTTTGTAATAATGCCTTGCGCCCGGTCAAGCTCTGACAGTACAAGCTTTTTGTAATCTGCACTCGACTTGTTTTGTAAGGTTTCATCATTAAAAAGCAGCTGGACAAACCCGCGGACAACTGTCAGCGGATTCCTGACCTCATGAGCGACGCTCGCTGCCAGTTCACTCACAATCGTCATTTTTTCAGAATGGATAAGCTGTGAGCGCAGGGCGATATTTTCGGCGATGCTTTCGATAATATAGATGCTTAATAGAAGAACACTGGAGCGGAAAAGCCCTGAGACTGCCGCCTCGTAAACGAAAATTCCTGATTTTTGAAAATTTAAAATATTCAAGGCGGAAAGAATCCAGCTTGAGGCGAAAAATAGGAAAATCTCCACGCAGCTGATCAATAAAGACAGCAGCAGTTTTTTCGTTTTGGACATGAATGGCCATTTTTTCTGAAATAAGATTGGGATAATGATAAGAAAAGGCAGCAAAGTGAAAACAAACATTGCGGAAGGTTCGTAAAAAAGCAGTTCAAAACATAGGACAGATGCGGCGACTGTAAGTCCGGAAGCGGTACTAATGTAAAATAAACAAATGATAACGGGAATCATCTGAAGGCCGTATTGTATGTAGTCCATTTCATGAATCGGGAAAATAATGCATAAAACGGAGGCGCCGCAGGCGAAGAGCGTGACCAAACCGCTGTTTATTTTTGGCACAAGAATCGCAGGTTTTCCAAGCCAAAACACTTGGTAAAGAAGAATAGGAAACAAAATAAAGCAGATGTGCAGAAGATAGTCTTTTAGAATTTCCATTCGTGTGAAATCCTTTCGTATAAAATATGAATCTATTATAACACTAAATATTAGAAGTAAAATATAAAATTCCTTTATTAAGAACGCCTTTACAAATGAAGACGTAAAGGCGTTTAACAGCTATATTTACGATAATGCGGCTTTGATGCGGCGCAGGCCGTCCTGCAGGGTTGCAAGAGAGCATCCCGCGTTCAGGCGCATAAATCCTTCTCCGCCAGGCCCGTATTTCGTCCCGGGCTCTAAAATAACTTTTCCTTTTTTTAGCATTCTTTGCTGAAGCTCTGCATCGGACAAGCCGTAAGCGCTGAAGTCGAGCCAAATCAAGTATGATGCATCCGGCTTCATCATTTTGACCTTTGGCAGCTCGGTGCTCAAAAAGGCTTCCGCTTCGTTCATGTTTTTCTCAATGTAAGTGATCAATTCATCAAGCCACGGTCCCCCTTTTGAATACGCGGCTTCGATTGCAGTGACGGCAAATGCGTTCAGTCCGCCTAAACCATTTCGCTGAAGGCTTGCGGAAAACTTGGCGCGCTTCAGGCGATCCGGAATAATGATTGCTGAAGCCTGCAATCCGGCGATATTAAATGTTTTGCTTGGAGCAGCACATGTCACAGAAATATCAGCGAAATCGTCAGAGAGCGAAGCGAACGGCGTGTGTATGTGTCCGTACAGCATTAAATCAGAATGGATTTCATCCGATACAACTGTGACGCCATGCTCAAGGCACAATTCGCCTAGCTTCAGTAAGTCTTCCCGGCCCCATGAACGCCCAGAAGGGTTATGAGGATTGCATAAAATAAACAATGTAACACTTGGGTCACTAAGCTTCGTCTCCAAATCTTCAAAATCCATTGCATATGCGCCGTCTTTTTCTAGCAGCGGATTATGTAAAATGTGCCGGCCGTTTTTCTCCACCATATGGTAAAAAGGCGTATAAACTGGAGGCTGAACAACTACTTGATCGCCCGGCTCCGTAAAAGCTTGTACCGCCATGCTCAAAGCCGTTACAACGCCGGGGCTGAATGTGATGCTTTCCGGATTCACCTTCCAGCCGTGCCTGTTTTGCATCCATCCGCACACAGCATCCCTCGTTTTTTGATCTGGAGTTGTATAACCAAAAATACCGTGGTCAAGACGCTCTTTTAACGCTTCAGTTATCGCTTCTGGCGCGCGAAAATCCATATCCGCCACCCACATCGGGAGTGCGTCTGTCACGCCAAATAATTCGCCTGTTTTGTCCCATTTGACCGATTGGGTGCCAAGGCGTTCTTCTCGTTTATCAAAGTTCATTCTGTTACCCCCTCATGTATGTTTATTCTTCTAAGCTTCACTATGATAAGATAGAACTGCAAATTTTATTATAAGCGGTGATGAATATGGAAGAAAGTCAAGCGGTCAGGGAAATGATTAAGATCATTGCCAAATGGGACCCGTTTAAATATGGAGAAGAGTTTTACGAAACGGAGGCTGTTGATGTCGTGCAGGCAGTCTATGATGAAGACGATCCCGACGTGCTGGCGAAAAGCATTCAGCAAATATTTGAAACTTCTTTTGAACAAACGCTGCCGATCGCCAGCTGCCGGGAAGTGGCTGGCCAGCTTTTATTCATTAAAAACAGCAGCTCCTGCACGCCTTAAAAAAACCGGTTCAGCACCGGTTTTTTTAATTGATAAAATCAGCAATGTGTTCAGAAACAAGTTCAGGCCGTTCTTCAGGCACCAGATGTCCGGTCTGGCCAAGTGAGTACAGCACGGAATTAGGCAAATCTGCGTGCAGCCGTTTACCGATCTCCATTGGGACAATTCGATCCTCCTCGCCCCAAATCAATAGAGCAGGCTTGTTCATTTTCTTCAATTGCTCGGGTTCTAAATCTCCTTCTCTGTGGCGGATAAACCTTGTCATGGCTTTGAAAATCTGCTCGTCCTGAAACGGTCTGCCATAGCCGTCGATCATCTCCTCATCAATCAGCGATTTGTCATGCACCACATTTAATAAATTTTTCATCACGCCTTCTTTCGAGAGCCAGCGTTTGATGTAAAGATGAAAATACGGGATATGGGTCCCGAAAATGATCGTCGGGTGTGAACGTTTTAAATACCCTGAACTGCAAAGCAGCACAACCTTTGAAAAAAGCTCAGGTTTTTGGAGAGCAGCAGACAGCGATATCTGCCCGCCCATAGAATGCCCGACAAGCACAGCCTGTTTCACTTGCAAGTGCTCCAAAATCCCAATGACAAGCTTAGCAAGGTTTTGATAGGTATAGATAAACGTTCTTGATTTTTCAGATTGGCCGAAAGGAGGCAAATCAAGCGCGATGATGTCGTACTTGTCCCGAAGGAGAGGAATTACTTTTCTGAAGCTGAATGCAGATGATAAAAAACCGTGTACGCAGACCAGCGTTTGCCTGCCGGGATTTTGATAATGTTCGTAGTATACATTGACTCCATCGACCATAAACCGCCTTATTGGTGAAACCGCCTCCATTCTGTGTCACTCCCTTTTTTTGATGGTTGTATTATGCCCTGAAATTGTAAATTCTAGCGGAAGTTTCTCCTCGTTTTTTCTTAGCATTCGTCAAAAAACGTGATATAATGTCATGAGATTTCTTGACATTGCAAAGGTGTGAATCAAATGAAATTGACAGAAAAAGAAACAGAAATATTAGAAATTTTAGACGAAAACAGCCGCGCCGATTTAGAAACAATCGCAAAGATGGCGGGCATCCCTGTAAATGAAGTAAAAACAATTATTGACAAACTGGAGAAAGAAAAGGTTATTATCGATTATTCCGCTATGATTGATTGGCGAAAAGTAGACGGACATGAGGGCGTTACGGCCATGATCGACGTCAAAGTAACGCCGAAGCGGGGCGTCGGTTTTGATGAAGTGGCGGAACGGATTTACCGATTCCAAGAGGTTGAATCAGTTTACCTGATGTCAGGCGTATACGATTTGTCTGTCGTGATTCGCGGCAATTCGATGTCTGACGTAGCGCGTTTTGTTTCGGATAAACTGTCAACGCTTGATTCAGTTGTATCTACGACAACCCATTTTATCCTGAAAAAATACAAGCATGACGGCAAAGTGTTTGAAACAGGAGACGACGACAAAAGAATCGTGGTGTCACCGTAAATGACTTCGTATTTATCAGACTATGTACAACAAATAAAACCATCCGGCATCCGCAAATTCTTTGATTTGGCGGCAACGATGGAAGGCGTCATTTCTTTAGGCGTCGGCGAGCCTGATTTTGTTACCGCGTGGAATGTCCGCGAAGCAAGCATTCTCTCTCTTGAACAAGGATATACGTCATACACGGCCAATGCAGGTTTATACTCATTGCGGGAGGAAATCAGCCGTTATTTGAGCAACAGGTTTGATCTTAGCTACTCGCCAGATAATGAGCTGATTGTGACAGTGGGGGCAAGTCAGGCTTTGGATATTGCGATCCGCGCCATTGTGAATCCAGGTGAGGAAGTCATCATTCCTGAGCCGTGTTTTGTGGCGTATGATGCGCTTGTTTCTTTGGCAGGCGGTATCCCGGTTCACGTTCATACAACGGCAGACAAAGGATTTAAAGCAACGGCTGCTGATTTTGAAGCGGCAGTCACTGAAAAAACAAAGGCCATTCTCATCTGCTCACCATCGAATCCGACAGGTTCGGTTTATTCGAAGGAAGAGCTGAATGAGATTGCTGAGTTTGCCAAAAAACATGATGTCATCGTCTTAGCCGACGAGATCTACGCGGAGCTGACATATGATGAGGAATTTACAAGTATAGCGGCATTACCGGGAATGAAGGAACGGACGGTAGTCATCTCAGGCTTTTCAAAAGCATTTGCAATGACGGGCTGGAGGCTCGGTTTTGCCGCGGCACCATCCTTGCTTCGGGATGCCATGCTTAAAATTCATCAATATGCGATGATGTGTGCGCCCGCAATGGCGCAGTTTGCCGCCCTTGAAGGCCTGAAGAACGGCATGGAAGACGTAGAAAAAATGAAAAAAAGCTATCGAAGAAGACGGAATCTGTTTGTAGAATCGCTCAATGAAATCGGTCTCAGCTGTCATCATCCGGGCGGCGCTTTCTATGCTTTTCCATCTATTAAAAGCACGGGAATGAGTTCAGAACAGTTTGCCGAGGAGCTACTGACGCAGGAAAAAGTGGCAGTTGTTCCTGGAAGTGTGTTTGGTCCGAGCGGTGAGGGATATATCCGTTGTTCATACGCAACCTCGATTGAACAGCTTCAAGAAGCGTTAGTCAGAATGAAACGCTTCCTGCACAAAACAACATAAAAAAAGATACGAACCTTTTGTTCGCATCCAATAAAAGGGGGGAATACTAGAAAGCCTTTGGTATTTTCAGTTTACCCCCTTTTTGCTGTGTATAAACCTGATTTTTTATAAAAAGTTTTCTTTGCGGAAATAAGACATGTGTGATATAATTTTAAATTGCGTATAAACAGATATTTAATTTAACTTAGGAGTTGTTATGAATGGCAGCAAAATTTGAAGTGGGCAGTGTTTACACTGGTAAAGTTACAGGATTACAAGCGTATGGTGCGTTTGTTGCATTAGATGAAGAAACTCAAGGTTTAGTACACATTTCTGAAGTGACTCATGGTTTCGTAAAAGATATCAACGAGCACCTTTCAGTTGGCGACGAAGTACAAGTAAAAGTACTTGCTGTTGATGAAGAAAAAGGCAAAATCAGCCTTTCAATTCGTGCGACACAAGCTGCGCCTGAGAAAAAAGAAAGCAAACCAAGAAAACCTAAAGCTGCTCAAGTAAGCGAAGAAGCTTCTACACCACAAGGTTTCAACACATTAAAAGATAAGCTTGAAGAGTGGATCGAAATGTCCAACCGCAAAGACCTTATCAAAAAATAAGCATGAAAAAAGCACCGGACAGGAATGTTCGGTGCTTTTGATTTCATGCAAAATCCTATTTCAGCGTGATTGATATCCTATCGCATTTCAGGATTTGCTGCTTCTTCACGTGATCTTTCCTCGTTTGGCTTAAATAGCAGACCGAGGTTGATTAAGCCGGCGATTCCGACAAGTCCGTAAATGATTCGGGAAAGAGCTGACCCTTGGCCGCCGAAGATAGCCGCTACTAAGTCAAATTGGAAAAATCCGATCAGTCCCCAGTTAATGGCGCCAATGATGGTTAATACAAGACAAATTCTTTGAATGGTACTCATGTTTTGCAACCTCCTCCATGAATTATTAAAACAGTTATAGATTGTGACATATTGGAGAATCTATACATGCATTCTCCATATGAGGGAAGCTGGCCTGCCCTCGCTTATATCAGCTTCTTTCCCAGCGACATGCAAAATAAAACCATCTGGTATGCTGACCGGTGAGAGCTGATTGCTTTACATGTGGTGAGGACATTCTGCATAATAAAAAATCTAAGGAGGAGATGTCATGCAAAACTTTACATACTGGAATCCGACCAAATTAATTTTCGGGCGCGGCGAAGTGGAAAGACTTCCAGAGGAACTCAAACCTTACGGAAAAAACGTATTGCTTGTGTACGGAGGCGGCAGCATTAAACGCAGCGGCCTGTATGATCAAGTGATTGACCAGCTGAATAAAGCCGGAGCGACCGTGCATGAATTAGCAGGTGTGGAACCGAATCCTCGTGTGTCGACTGTTAATAAAGGTGTTGCCATCTGTAAAGAACAAAACATTGATTTCTTGCTGGCTGTCGGAGGCGGAAGCGTAATCGACTGTACAAAAGCGATTGCCGCAGGAGCGAAGTATGATGGTGATGCGTGGGATATCGTTACGAAAAAGCATCAGCCAAAAGATGCTTTGCCATTCGGAACGGTATTGACTCTCGCTGCAACTGGTTCAGAAATGAACTCAGGATCTGTTATTACAAACTGGGAAACAAAAGAAAAATACGGCTGGGGCAGCCCGCTCGTATTCCCTAAATTCTCGATTCTTGATCCGGTGAATACATTCACCGTACCTAAAAACCACACGATCTACGGGATGGTTGACATGATGAGCCACGTATTCGAACAATACTTCCATCATGTATCAAACACGCCGTATCAGGACCGCATGTGTGAATCACTTTTGCGTACAGTCATTGAAACAGCGCCTAAGCTGATCAATGATCTCGAAAATTACGAATTGCGTGAGACGATCCTGTACACAGGAACAATCGCATTAAACGGCATGCTTTCTATGGGGGCAAGAGGGGATTGGGCTACTCATAATATTGAACATGCAGTATCAGCCGTTTATGATATTCCGCATGCCGGCGGACTGGCAATTTTGTTCCCGAACTGGATGAGACACACATTGTCTGAAAACCCTGCCCGCATGAAACAGCTTGCAGTTCGCGTGTTTGATGTTGAAGAAGCAGGTAAAACGGATGAAGAAATTGCCCTTGAAGGTATCGATAAGCTGTCCGCATTCTGGACAAGCCTTGGCGCTCCGAACCGTCTTGCTGATTATGATATTAATGATGAGCAGCTTGACACAATTGCTGACAAGGCAATGGCTAACGGTACATTCGGCCAATTTAAATCACTCAACAAAGAAGATGTGCTGTCAATTTTGAAAGCATCTCTATAAAAAAAGGGGAAATAGCCGTTTGGCTGCTTCCCTTTTTCTTTTTGTCAACTTATGTTACAATGGAAAATCTGTTTTTTACCAGCATCATTTGGAGGTTTTACTATGGAAAATTTCACTTATTATAATCCGACAAAGCTGATTTTTGGAAAAGGTCAGCTTGAACAATTAAGAAAAGAATTCAAACGATACGGCAAGAATGTACTGCTTGTTTACGGGGGCGGCAGCATTAAACGCAACGGCCTTTATGATCAAGTCACAGGCATTTTAAAAGAAGAGGGCGCTGTTGTTCATGAGCTGTCAGGTGTAGAGCCGAACCCGCGTCTTGCAACAGTGGAAAAAGGCATAGGCCTTTGCAGAGAGCATAACATTGATTTTCTGCTTGCTGTCGGCGGAGGCAGTGTGATTGACTGTACAAAGGCAATTGCAGCTGGCGTCAAATACGATGGCGACGCTTGGGATATTTTCAGCAAAAAAGTAACAGCGGAGGATGCGCTGCCGTTTGGCACTGTTTTAACGCTTGCTGCGACAGGCTCTGAAATGAACCCTGATTCCGTGATTACAAACTGGGAAACAAACGAGAAATTTGTATGGGGCAGCAATGTGACTCATCCGCGTTTCTCTATTTTAGACCCTGAAAATACGTTCACCGTTCCAGAAAATCAAACAGTATACGGCATGGTTGACATGATGAGCCACGTATTCGAACAATACTTCCATAATGTTGAAAACACGCCGCTTCAGGATAGAATGTGCTTTGCTGTTTTGCAGACGGTCATCGAAACAGCTCCTAAGCTTCTTGAAGATCTGGAAAACTACGAGCTTCGTGAAACGATTTTGTATGCTGGTACAATCGCATTAAACGGCACGCTCCAAATGGGCTACTTTGGTGACTGGGCTTCTCATACAATGGAACACGCTGTTTCAGCTGTATATGATATTCCGCACGCGGGCGGTTTGGCGATACTGTTCCCAAACTGGATGAGATACACGCTTGATACAAATGTAGGCCGTTTTAAAAACCTTATGCTCAACATGTTTGACATTGATACTGAAGGCAAAACAGATAAAGAAATTGCGCTTGAAGGAATCGATAAACTGTCTGCGTTCTGGACAAGCCTCGGTGCACCTTCCCGTCTTGCTGATTACAATATTGGAGAAGAAAAGCTTGAGCTGATTGCTGATATCGCAGCCAAGGAAATGGAACACGGCGGCTTCGGCAACTTCCAAAAATTGAACAAAGATGACGTGCTTGCCATCCTTCGCGCGTCTCTATAAACTCAAAGGGCGGAATCCAGTCATTCCGCCCTTTCTTCTTGACTTGATTTCACAGATAAGTTCATATAAAGTGAAAGATGAAAACATTATACCGTTATGGAGGGACAAGCAATGACGCATGTACGCTTTGACTACTCAAAAGCGTTGACTTTCTTCAACGAACATGAACTTACATATCTGCGGGACTTTGTAAAAACAGCACACCATAATATCCATGAAAAAACAGGCGCGGGCAGCGATTTTCTAGGCTGGGTGGACCTCCCTGAACATTATGATAAAGAAGAATTCGCGCGCATCAAAAAAAGCGCGGAAAAAATCAAATCTGACTCTGATGTCTTGCTTGTTGTCGGCATCGGCGGTTCTTATCTAGGAGCGCGGGCAGCGATTGAAGCGCTGAATCACGCGTTTTATAACACTTTGCCAAAAGCAAAACGCGGCAATCCGCAAGTCATTTTTATCGGGAACAACATCAGTTCATCTTATATGAGAGACGTCATGGATCTTCTTGAAGATGTTGACTTCTCTATTAATGTGATTTCTAAATCAGGTACGACAACTGAACCTGCAATCGCTTTCCGTATTTTCCGCAAGCTTCTTGAAGAGAAATACGGTAAAGAAGAAGCGAAAGCGCGGATTTATGCAACAACTGATAAAGAGCGCGGCGCATTAAAAACGCTTTCTAACGAAGAAGGCTTCGAATCATTTGTTATTCCTGACGATGTCGGCGGCCGTTATTCAGTTTTAACAGCTGTAGGTCTCTTGCCGATTGCTGTCAGCGGCGTCAACATTGATGACATGATGAAAGGCGCCCTGGATGCGAGCAAAGATTTTGCAACATCTGAACTGGAAGATAACCCAGCATACCAATATGCGGTTGTTCGCAATGTCCTTTATAATAAGGGCAAAACAATTGAAATGCTCATCAACTACGAACCGGCGCTTCAATACTTTGCGGAATGGTGGAAGCAGCTGTTCGGAGAAAGCGAAGGGAAAGATGAGAAGGGCATTTATCCTTCTTCAGCGAACTATTCAACAGATCTTCATTCTTTAGGCCAGTATGTACAAGAAGGCCGCAGAGATTTATTCGAAACGGTCCTGAACGTAGAGAAACCTAAACATGAACTGACAATTGAGGAAGCGGATAACGATCTTGACGGCTTGAACTATTTAGCCGGTAAAACTGTTGATTTCGTTAACAAAAAAGCATTCCAAGGTACAATGCTTGCCCATACAGACGGAAATGTTCCGAACTTAATCGTTAACATTCCTGAGCTGAATGCATATACTTTTGGATACCTTGTATATTTCTTCGAAAAAGCCTGCGCGATGAGCGGTTACCTCCTTGGCGTCAATCCGTTTGACCAGCCTGGTGTAGAAGCGTATAAAGTCAATATGTTTGCGTTACTCGGCAAACCTGGCTTTGAAGAGAAAAAAGCAGAGCTTGAAAAACGTCTGGAAGATTAATGTGAGAAAGCTGACTGGCATTTGCCGGTCGGCTTTTTATAAAATCAGAAAGGTGCTGATGTTCATGAAACAATTGGTTAAACATCTCATCATTGCCGGTTTTTCTGCAGCTATTTTAAGTTTCCTTATCTCCTTTGATGCCGTGTATACAGAGTTTTCTTCAAGCTTTGGCGGCACGCTTTCACATTTTTTCATCCACGCCTTTCTTCTCATTGGTTTGCCGCTTGCCCTTTTTACCGATGCGGTACATCGGATTTTGCATTTAAAACGAACCCATACTCTTTTCACTAAATTAGGACTCTATGCAACGGTTGTTTATGTGTCTTGGGATTCAGCTGTATGGCTTGCAGCGGCAATGGCTGTTTACTTATTAATTGAATGCGCTTTCTTTTCTGTTGGCCGCGCGAAAGAAACAACGATTTCCATGTAGGCGCCTCTGAATGAAGTCTTGTTCGGCGGGACAGGATAAGTGAAAAAAGGGGCATTCTGATGATACCAATACCTTCCGCGATAGATGGGCAGTCTTTTCTGCTTCAAGAACTGGAACAAGTGATGAAGCCGCTCGGTTATGTGATAAACGGCGGCTGGGAATACGATCATGGCTACTTTGATTATAAAATTGATGATAGAGACGGCTATTTATTTTTAAGAATTCCCGTCAATGCGGTACAGGGCAGTCTCGATGAACGAGGGGCGGCCGTCCGGATCGGAACGCCGTTTATGCTGAGACAGGTGTTTCAGGCGGATGTTGACGATCACGCCGAGGGAGGGCCTTTCCAATCACTGTTTAATCAATTTTCCGAACCGGAAAGGCGGGACGCGGAAATTGATCCGGCATTTTTGGATATCGGCGCCTCTCTCGTGAAAGAATTGGAGGATGTTCTGTTACACTAGATGGCAAGGAATTGATCTGTTTCGAGCACCTTGTATGTAAGAGGAGGGGAAAGCATCGGCCCCTCCTCTTTTTGTACGCCTATAATTGTTGTGTTGTGATCAAGGAAATAGAGAACACAGGTTTTGTAAGCCGCTCCCTTTAGTTCGTCAGGAACAGCAAGAAGCTCCACATGCTGATCAAGTGTCAGCTTGATTCCGTTCTGCTGTTTAGACGGCCGTAACTTGACTTGGTAATGCTGCAGCATCGCCCGGCTGATAAATTCTGAAGTTCCGATGATTTGGTTTGCACCTGCCCGCTCCGCATTGGTGACAAAACGGTCAGTCAAAATCTCGACGATGCAGTAAGCAAGGGGATTAAGCCCTTTAACAGATAAAAGAGTCAGCACTGACAGCATATCAGCATCAGTTTCACTTTTATACTGATCGGCAGTAATCATCACTGATTCCGCTTCAGTAATATTGGCCCGTTTCAGTGTCCCATCATCGGCAGCGTGCCCGCGTATGAAATGAACGTTTTCAATAAGCGGGCCTTCTGTTAAGGATTCATCGATTAGTACGACCGTTTTGGAAGGGGCGGCAAGCTGAAGGTCCTTCAAAAGCCGGTTTGTTTTTTCATTCCACCCGATCAGAATGATGTGGTCCCGGCCTTTGTAAGCAACTTTTCCTTCGATGTAGCGATGCTGTCTGCTGAATGCGGCCGCTGATAACGTAGCGAAATATGCTGTGACAAAGCTTGCTCCGCTCAAAATCAGCAGTATTCCGGCTGCCTGTCCCAGCGGCGTGTGCGGCACATAGTCTCCATAACCGACTGTCGAAACCGTAACGACAGCCCACCAAATGCCTTCGAATACCGAAGTGAACTGCTTAGGCTCAAGTATATAAATGATTTGGCCGAACAAAAGAATCAGACATAAAATAATAACCCCGATTCGGATAAATAACGGCCACCTGAGCCATGAAATAAATATCCGATTTGATTTCATTCTTTTTCTCCTTCTTCAGATACTGAGATGGATAAAATCTGTTTAATAATTGTATTTAATTTTTCATTTAGCTTTTCCTGGCCGTACTTATCTCGGGCCTGCTTCATTAACTCGGCTGTATCATCATCAAGCTGAATAAGCGGTTCATCAATTTCCGATTCATTATACAGCTGGATAAACGCGTCCAGTCCTTCATTCATTCGGTCGATTGCTGTGCTCAGCTGTTCCTTTTCCTCACTCGTCACTTTCATAGCTTCCATCACACCCGTGCTTTTTTCTAACAGTATGTCCCACTTCCGGTGATGTTTTTCAAAAAATGTACAAAACATATAAAACCGGATTTCTCCATAAACTAAAACAAAAAGGATGAAAAAGATGACGATCTTTCAAAGAACGATCGTGGTTTTGATCGGTACACAGCTGGCGGCATCCGCGGTGATTTTGTTTATTTTCGATTTGAATTCATATAATCACTTTTCCGGCAGCTTCTCCTGGTTTTATTTTCTGAAAGAACTGGCCGGCGGTTTCGCCTTTTATTTGTTTTCAGCAGGCCTGTTCTTTTTGCTGATTGGATTCTGTGCTCCAAGCCGGAAGAAAAAGCGCATTTCTGTACACGGGAAAGAAAACTCATTAAAATAATCGTAATAGAGAAATGATCATGGAAAAAGGATGATGAAAAAATGCTGTTTATATTTTTAACAATAGCCGCATTGGGATTGTCGTTTTGGGCACAATTTAAAGTAAAGAGCAACTTTGAAAAATATTCAAAAGTGGAAGCCTCAAGCGGACGTACAGGGGCAGAAACGGCAAGACGGATTTTAGATATAAACGGTCTTTACGACGTGCCGGTCGAACCGGTAAGAGGCACTTTAACAGACCATTACGACCCGACAAGACGGGTGGTGCGTTTATCTGAGCCGGTCTATTACGGCCGCTCAATTTCCGCCATATCCGTAGCTTCCCATGAAGTCGGACATGCCTTGCAGCATCAGGAGTCATATGGTGCGCTTGTGCTGAGACATAAAATCTTCCCAGTCGTGAATTTTGCATCCGGTGTAGCTCCTTTGCTTTTCTTAGGAGGCATGCTTCTCGGCAGCCTGAATTTGATCGGGCTTGGCATCATACTGTTTTCAGCGGCAGTCTTTTTCCAGCTGATTACATTGCCTGTCGAATTCAATGCAAGTTCACGCGCCAAGCAGATTATTGTGTCAGAAGGATTCATCCGAAACAATGAAGAAAATGGGGTAAATAAAGTGCTGAGCGCTGCTGCCTTAACGTATGTGGCCGCCGCCCTGGTTTCCCTGTTTGAACTACTTCGTTTTGTGATGATTTTCTTAAACGGTCGTGATGAGAATTAACGTTAAGGAGGTGGCCCCTTACCATTTATGGTAAGGGCTTTTTTTGCTTATTTTACAATTGATCGCCATTTTTGTTTTGATTGGCATTACGGCTGTTTTCGTTGCAGCGGAATTTGCGATCGTCAAAATCAGAGGTTCAAAAATCAATCAGCTCATCGAAAGCGGTGACAGCCGAGCGCTAGCCGCACATAAAATCATCTCCAATCTTGACGAGTATTTATCAGCCTGCCAGCTCGGGATTACGATTACTGCCCTCGGCCTTGGATGGCTTGGTGAACCTACATTTGAACGTTTTCTTCATCCCTTATTTACAATGACAGGCATGCCGGAACCGTTTAACCACATTGTCACATTTGTAGTTGCATTTATCATCGTCACTTTTTTGCATGTGGTGATGGGGGAGCTTGCTCCGAAAACGGTTTCTATTCAAAAAGCTGAAGCTGTAAGCTTATGGATTGCAAAGCCGCTGATCTGGTTTTATAAAATCACGTACCCGTTTATTAAAGCATTAAACGGCTCTGCAAGTTTTCTTGTGAAATTGTTTGGCTTTCATTCAGTAAAGGAGCATCAGGTTGTCATCAGCGAGGAGGAACTAAGACTGATCCTTTCAGAAAGCTATGAAAAGGGAGAAATTAATCAGTCTGAATTCCGTTATGTAAATAAGATTTTTGAATTTGACAACCGGGTAGCGAGAGAGATTATGATTCCGCGGACAGAAATTGCGGTTATCTCTCTGGAGCAGTCGCTTGAAGAGGCAATTCATCACATCATTAATGAACGGTATACACGCTACCCTGTCATCAAAGATGACAAGGATCATATTTTAGGGATCATCAACAGCAAAGATATGTTTAAAGCTTATTTTCTCGGCCAGCCGATAAAGCTGGAGCAAATCATGAGGCCCGTTATCAGGGTCATTGAAAGTATTCCTGTTCAGCAGCTTTTAATCCGCATGCAGAAGGAGCGGATTCACATGGCGATTCTTGTCGATGAATACGGGGGAACGGCGGGGCTTGTCACTGTAGAGGATATTATCGAGGAAATCGTCGGGGAAATCCGCGATGAGTATGATCAGGATGAAACACCGCACATCCTGAAAAAGGGCGAGCACCATTATGTGATGGATGGAAAAGCGCTAATAGACGAAGTGAATGACCTTCTCGACATTGCGATTGAAAATGAAGAAATTGATACGATTGCAGGCTGGCTTCTAACGCAAAAAATGGAGCTGAAAGCAGGGGATGTGATACACGCGGAGGGCTGTGAATTTAAAATCCTCGACGCCGAAGATCACCACATCCGTTTTGTAGAAATAAAAAAAACTGATTTTTGATAAAAAACAGCCGGGGAACAAACGGCTGTTTTTTGTGTCATCAAGTCATTTCTTAAAAAGCAATGCTGTAAAGACCTTTTTCTACATAGGATATATAAGAACGGTACACTGGGAAGGAGTGGCTGTATGAAAAAGGCTTGGTGGAAGGAAGCCGTAGTTTACCAAATTTACCCCCGCAGTTTTAAAGATTCAAATGGCGACGGAATCGGGGATATTCAAGGAATCAGAACCAAGCTTTCTTACATAAAAGAGCTGGGCGCTGACGTCATATGGATTTGCCCGCTGTATGATTCACCGAATGCCGATAATGGCTATGATATCAGGGATTATCAAAACATATTAAGCGAGTTTGGCACGATGGAAGATTTTGATGAGCTGCTTGGTGACATTCATGATCTGGATATGAAGCTGATTATGGATCTCGTTGTGAACCACACAAGCGACGAACATCCATGGTTCATAGAATCCCGTTCATCCATACACTCGGAAAAGCGCGACTGGTATATTTGGAAAGACGGCAAAAACGGAAAAACGCCCAACAATTGGGAAAGCATTTTCGGCGGGCCGGCTTGGGAGTATGATCAAAAGACAAGCCAGTATTATCTGCACCTTTTTGATAAAAAACAGCCTGATTTGAATTGGGAAAATGAAAAGGTGAGGAATGCCGTTTATGACATGATCAATTGGTGGCTTGATAAAGGAATTGACGGATTTCGGGTGGATGCCATTACGCATATTAAGAAAAAAGAAGGGTTTCCTGACATGCCGAATCCAAAGGGACTGGACTATGTCCCTTCCTTTCCTTATTATATGAATGCTGACGGCATTATGGATTTGTTAACAGAACTGAAGGAAAACACGTTTTCCCGCTATCCGATTATGACAGTTGGTGAAGCAAACGGCGTCGCTGCAAAAGAAGCAGCTGATTGGGCTGGAGAAAAAAACGGCATATTCAGCATGATTTTTCAATTTGAGCATCTCGGCCTGTGGGATGTAGAGATCAATGAAAGTATTGATATCGTTGCATTTAAACGAATTTCAACTGACTGGCAGGACAGTCTGGAAGGGATCGGCTGGAATGCTTTGTTTATGGAGAATCACGACCAGCCCCGTTCAGTTTCTGTGTGGGGAGACGACGGAGTGTACCTGAAAGAAAGTGCAAAAGCGCTTTCCGCTGTTTATTTTCTCATGAAAGGCACACCGTTTATTTATCAGGGACAGGAACTCGGGATGACGAACGTGGCTTTTCCATCTATTGATGACTATGATGATGTCGCAATGAAACGCCTGTATGAAACAAAAACGGCGAAAGGCACATCACACGAGGATGTGATGAAGATTGTCTGGAAAAAGGGAAGAGACAATTCAAGAACGCCGATGCAATGGAATGCAGGTCCATACGCCGGATTTTCTGAGGCCAAACCGTGGATCGGAATCAATGAGAATTACAAATGGCTGAATGCCGAGGCGCAAAAAAATGATAAAACATCCGTTTACCATTTTTACAAAAGCTTGATCAAGCTGCGCCAAACATATGATGTTTTTATTAACGGGACATACGAGCTCATTTTATCGGAAGATCAGCAAATCTTTGCATATCTTCGGAAAAACGAGAGCCATACTGCACTGATTGTGGCCAATCTGACAGGAACACCGGCGTTGTTCAAGCACTCTGGCTTGCCATTGTCATCAGATGCACTCGTCTTGTCAAATATTGAAGCAGAGCCGCACAAGCATATGACATCAGCACTCTTAAAGCCGTATGAAGCAAGAATATATCTATGGCGCTAAACTCCAGCCTTAGACTGGAGTTTTTTTGTTTTATAGGGTTTAAGAGAGCGGTTTAACAGGAAAAAAAGAACACAGAACGAATTAAGCGATGAGAGCGGACAAACGGAAGGAGAAACAAATGCTGAAAACACTGCAAATCCAAACAACCAAACGAGATGAAATGATTGATATCACCCGGGAGGTGGAAGCGTTTCTTCAAGAAACAGGTATAACGAGCGGCGCAGCGCTGATTTACTGTCCGCATACGACTGCGGGCATTACAATTAATGAAAATGCCGATCCGGACGTCAAAAAAGATATGCTCAGAAGGTTTGATGAGGTATATCCGTGGGAACATGAGCTGGACCGCCATATGGAGGGCAATACAGCTGCACACATGAAGTCGAGTACGGTCGGAGCTTCACAGCATGTCATTGTGGAAAACGGCCGGCTCATTCTTGGAACGTGGCAGGGCATTTATTTCTGTGAATTTGACGGCCCTCGCACCCGGACATGCTATATCAAAATGATGGGATAATAGGCTGTTTTTTTGACAAAAGCATGATCGCTGAACAAACGCCGATAGCCGGAGGGCTTGTCACACCCGCCCCGGCTGCCGCTTTATCGAATGAAGGCGCGCTTGGCATTCGGCTATCTCAGTCACGACATGCTCGAAAAGCTAATCCCTATGTGAAATAAAAAAAGGAAAGCCTTGCATGAGGGATAGTTAATCAATGGATGTAAACGTACCGAGCTTTGCCGAACGTAACTTGATAAACTGAGGTGACAGATATGAACATTCTTCAATATTCTTATAAAAAAAGAGGGAAAATTGAGTTTGTATTTGAAGGCTGGCCTCACTCAAAAGTTACAATGGCTCCTATCAAAGGCTACTATTTTGTCCGCTTTATCAAATGGAGCAGCCAGGATCCAATCGTAACAAGAAATGACCTTGAAAAAATGGAGTGGGCTGCGAACCAATATCTTGGCACAGCCCCCTTCTATCGAAAACGAAAGACATTTGAAACCCCATCGTCCCGAAAATAGGCGATGGGGCTTTTTAGCGGACGATGCGGAAAAGAGACGGAACATCCAGTCTGGTCGCCTGTGACAGAAGGTAGGCTGACTGTAAGGCTCCTTTTTTCCTAAAAGAATTCAGCTTATCAATAATTTGCTTTCCGTTTAAGATTCCAAGACCATGGGCAAAATATTTATCTTCCCCCAGTAAAATCACATTTTCGCCTCTCCATTGCGCCTTTTGCGGATCAAATTCAGGATTCTTAAAATACAAACAATCTCCAAGGAAAAAGTGGTGTCCTGTTTCCGTATAGATCGGCAATTTCTCATAATGCCAGTCATATAAAATAATTCTGTCAAAGCTGGCATTGAATTTATCTTCACCGATTGTATCGATTAAGGCCAAGTAATAAATGATAACGATTGCGGTTGCGCATTCAAACGCATAAAACGGGCCGTTCTCTGCAATGTCCCGAATCGCTTTTGAAGGCGGCATTCTGTATTTCAGCTCCAAGGCGCCCTCCGGTGAAACCCTCCAATACGTTGTATTCCCGTATGTTTTTAAAAAAGTGGCAAACTTCGCCCCGCTTTTGTGCAGCGTCTTTGCCGCTGCTACAATATTCATCCGCAGTTTAAGCTCAAACATCAGTTCAGCAATTGAATGATAATCAAACTGAACAGGCGTCTCAATCATCTCTTTTAACAGCGGATTCAGATTTTGATCAATCTGCCAATTTTCAATATCCTGGGGACGGAGCAATTGTCCTGATACAATAATCATGTTAAGCCCCCCTTGTTTTTTATAAGATATGCAAAGAGCTTGGGCAATGAAAGTTAAAAAGGCAGAAGACAGCCAAAAAGAACTTCTTCCATTTTTTATTTTAAAACTTTTTTAAGCAGCCGATATATACTGTATCAAACCTGAAGGAGCAAGTGACATGAAGACTTTTATCAATTGGCTGAAGAAACCGTCTATTTCAAAGAAATTAATCGTCTCATTTATTGCGATTCTCATTATCCCTATTCTTATATTAGAATTTAGCTCTTACCGAAGCGCCAGCGGAAAGCTGGATCAGGAAATTATGGGAAATGCGAAAAACAGTGTCGATACATTTAATACAACTGTTACAAATGATCTGGGAGAAAAAGCGAAAGCAGTCACCTTTTTCAGTGAATCTCTTAAAAGATCCGCATTCAAAGGGAAATCGAATCAAGAAGAGATCAAAGCTAAATTTTCACAATATGTATCTATTAATCAAGGAGTAGCCAGAATTTATGGGGGCGCAGATAACGGCACTTATGTACAAGCGCCAAAAGAAAAATTGCCGGAAGGATACGACCCGAGACAACGCCCTTGGTACCAGGATGCGATGAAGGCCGGCGGTGAAATTGTCGTGACAGATCCTTACGTGGCTGCGAGTGACGGAAGCATGGTCATTACCATTGCACAGGAGCTGAAGGACGGATCTGGCGTTGTCGCCATGGATATTACCATTGATAAATTGTTAGAACAAATGAAACAAATCAAGGTCGGAAAAGAAGGTTATGCTTTCATTGCAACAAAAAACAAAACCTATGTCGCTCACAAGAACCATAAGGCTGGAGAAAAGCTTTCAGGCGACTGGGTAGCCAAAATGTATGCGAATGACAGCGGTGAACTCCAGTATACTCTTAATAACGAAGATAAAAAGATGACCTATACTACAAACGAACTGACTGGTTGGAAAATAGCCGGCACAATGTATATGGATGAAATTAAGGATGCCTCAAAGTCTGTGCTGACAACAGGAATGATTGTGCTGATTGCTTCCATTGTGGCAGGCGGAATTTTAATTCTGTTTATCGTTCGTTCGATTACAAAACCGTTAAAACGTCTTGTTCAATCATCGAAAACGATCAGCAGGGGGGATCTGACCGAAACGATCGAAATTCATTCAAAGGATGAGCTTGGGGAGCTTGGGGAAAGCTTCAATGAAATGGGACAATCTCTCCGCTCTCTGATCAGCGCTATTCAGGACTCGGTGAACAATGTGGCCGCATCTTCCGAACAGCTTACCGCATCTGCCGGGCAGACGAGTAAAGCCACCGAGCATATTACGATGGCGATTGAGCAGTTCTCAAACGGAAACGAGGAGCAAAGCGAAAAGGTTGAATCCAGCTCTCATCAGCTGAACTTAATGAATGAAGGACTCCAGCAAGTCTCACAAACATCGTCAGATATTACAAAGGCATCTATCCAATCAACGGAAATCGCCGGAACGGGTGAGAAGTTTGTGCAGCAGACAGTCGGACAAATGAACTCGATTAATCAATCTGTTCAGCAGGCTGAAGCTGTTGTCAAAGGCTTAGAAGGAAAATCAAAAGACATCACAAGCATTTTGAGAGTCATCAACGGAATCGCTGACCAAACAAATCTGCTTGCACTAAACGCAGCCATTGAAGCGGCGCGTGCCGGAGAGTCAGGACGCGGCTTCTCTGTCGTAGCGGAGGAAGTGCGCAAGCTGGCTGTCCAATCAGCCGATTCAGCGAAAGAAATCGAAAAGCTGATCCAAGAAATCGTCGCAGAAATCGAAACCTCTCTTCACATGTTTAAAGAGGTCAATCAGGAAGTACAGTCCGGACTTGTTGTCACAGACAATACAAAAGAAAGCTTCCAGAGCATTTTCAGCATGACAAACGAAATCGCGGGCAAGCTGCAGACGATGAATTCCACCGTCGAGCAGCTGTCAGACCGTTCACAGCATGTTTCAGCAGCAGTCAGCGGCATTGCAGACGTGTCGAAAGAAAGCTCGGCAAGCATCCAGGACATTGCCGCATCAGCTGAAGAACAGCTTGCTTCCATGGAAGAAATCAGTTCCTCAGCGACGACTCTTGCGCAGATGGCAGAAGAGCTTCGCGATCTGACGAAACAATTTAAAATCGAGTAAAAACCGAAAAACAGCGCTATCAAAGCGCTGTTTTTTTATATGGTAAACAATAATAAAGTCCTAGTTTAACAGGTGAATTTAGAACTATTTTTCATTTTTTCCTCCATTTTCAATGTAATTTAAAGGAAGATCCGCCGATATAATTTGTAAATTATTGAAAGAAGGTTCAAAAGGAAATGAAAAAAACACTCACCACTATTCGCAGATCATCAATTGCAAGGAGACTTATTATTTCTTTCCTGCTGATCTTAATTGTTCCGATAACCGCCCTTTCGGTTAGCGCTTATCAATCAGCAGTTGCCTCACTTGATGTACAGATGACGCAAAGCGCAAAGGAAAATGTTCAGATATTAGATCACATCATTGATGATAAAATCAGTACGACTGAAAAAAGCCTCGCGTATTTCAGCGATTGGGCTACAGCAGAAAAATTTCAGGATAAAAAGAAAACAGAGCTGAAACAGGAATTTAAACAATTTATCCAAATGAATGATAATGTCGCTGCGGTATTTTCAAGCGGCAAAGACGGGGAATTCACACGTTATCCGTACGCTGACATGCCAAGTGACTTTAATGCTTTGGAACGAGATTGGTACAAAGAAGCAATGGCCAATAAAGGCAAAACAATTGTCACTGAGCCTTATGAATCGATTTCATCAGGAAAAATGGTCGTCACCATCGCCCGTCAAACGGTGGATGGGTCAGGCGTTGTCGCCATTGATATGAAAATTGATGACTTAGTCACTACCGCGAAAGGAATCAATATCGGAAAAGAAGGCTATGCTTTTATTTTGAGCCAAAACAAGAAAGTCATCGCCTACTCCGGAGAAAAAGCGGGAACAGAGCTAAAAGGGGACTGGGTTGATAAGCTCTACAAGGATAAAAGCGGGGACTTTGAATATACGTACAAAGGCAAAAAGAAAAAAATGGCATTTGCAACAAGCGAAACAACAGGCTGGAAAATCAGCGGCACGATGTATGCAAACGAGATTCACGATGCTGCAAGCAGGGTTCTGATCATGGCTTCAATCGTTCTGGCGATTGCCATCGCAGCTGGAATGACGGCGATTTATTTTGTGATTCGATCCATCACAAAGCCATTGAGACGCATTGTCGCATCCGCTGAAAAAATTAGTGAAGGCGATCTAACCGAAACGATTGAAATCAATTCAAAAGATGAACTCGGCGTTCTGAGCGAGAGCTTCAATCATATGGCACACTCGCTTCGCTCGCTCATTCACGGGATCAAAGACTCAGTAGAACACGTTGCCTCATCGTCTGAAGAGCTGACTGCATCGGCAGACCAGACAAGCAGAGCCACTGAGCACATTACGATGGCTATCGAGCAATTTTCAAACGGCAGTGAAAGCCAAAGCGAGAAAATAGAAACGACAACCGAACAAATTAATGAAATGAATGACGGATTGGCAGAGCTGGCGCGGGCTGCAGCAGTGATTACAGAAACATCCGCAGATTCAACCGAAGTGTCAAGCAAGGGGGAGACACTCGTCCAGAAAACAGCCGGCCAAATGAACACAATTGACCATTCCGTAAAAGCAGCGGAACAAGTGGTGAAAGGGCTGGAGATCAAATCAAAGGATATCACGAATATTTTGCGTGTCATCAACGGCATTGCGGATCAAACCAATCTTTTGGCTTTAAATGCCGCCATTGAAGCGGCCAGAGCGGGTGAATATGGCCGGGGCTTCTCAGTCGTCGCTGAGGAAGTGAGAAAGCTCGCGGTACAGTCGGCTGACTCGGCAAAAGAAATTGAATCGCTGATCAGTGAAATAGTAAAAGAAATTCACACATCACTGAACGTGCTTCAGTCCGTAAACAAAGAAGTTGAAACAGGGCTTGTCATGACGGATGAAACTAAACAGAGCTTCAAACATATATCGCAAATGACCAATCAAATTGCTTCCGAGCTGCAAAACATGAATGCGACGGTTGAGGAGCTGTCAGCGGGAGCTCAAGAAATTTCCGCAGCTTCAAATGATATCACAGCCATTTCTAAGGAAAGCTCGGATGGCATCCAAGATATTGCTGCTTCAGCTGAGGAACAGCTGGCATCCATGGAGGAGATTAGTTCATCTGCACTGACGCTTGAAAGAATGTCTGAAGAACTCCGTGATCTGACAAAACAATTTAAAGTAGATAAATAATAGGTCTAAAATACTATTTATTTATGGGAAATTAGTTACTTTTGTTAAATTTCTTCTTTTTTGCTGTATATATTTACCCATTTCCAACCGATATGAAGGGTAGCATAAAAAAGGAGAAATGAATGATGAAAAAAATACTCCAACTCATAAAACAAAGATCAATTACACGGAAGCTTCTCGTTTCCTTTCTGTCGATCCTCATCATACCGGTTGTTATATTGGCGATCTTTGCGTATCAATCGGCTAGCAGCTCACTCGACAGACAGATGATGGGGAGCGCATTGGAAAATGTACAGCAATTAAACGAAATCATTAACACCAGCATCGGCGAAAAAGAAAACAGTGCTGATTATTTCAGCGAATGGCTGACAAAAGAGAAATACAATGCAAAAAGCAATGCAAGCATTGCAGAGAAATTCTCACAATATATCAGCATTAACAAGGATGTAGAATCCATTTATACAAGCGACACAAAAGGGCACTTTACCCGTTACCCGGATCTCCCGATGCCGAGCGGCTACAATCCGGTTGAGCGCGACTGGTACAAAAAAGCGGTTGCGAATAAAGGAAAAGTCGTTGTGACAGATCCTTATAAAACCGCGTCGACAAATACGATGGTTGTGACAATCGCCCAGCAGACAAAAGATGGTTCAGGCGTTATCGCAATCAACATGACGATTGAAAATCTGCTGAAAACAACCAAAAAAGTCAACATCGGCACACAAGGCTACGCATTTATCATGACGAAGGACAAAAAAGTTGTCGCACACCCGAATGAAAAATCAGGAACTGAATTAAAAGGCGACTGGCTCGATAAGATGTTGAGTGCTGATAAAGGCGATTTTCAATACACCATGGATGGCGATAAGAAAAAAATGGCCTTTGACACAAACAAGTTGACGGGATGGAAGATCGGCGGCACCATGTATTTGGATGAAATCCATGAGGCAGCCCAGCCTGTCCTACACCTTGCTTTAATTGTCTTGGCCGCAGCTATTATCATAGGGATTATCGTCATGACTTTGATCATTCGGTCGATTACAACACCGCTGAAACAGCTTGTCGGTTCCTCTAAGCGGATCAGCGAGGGAGATTTGACGGAAACCATTGATATCCGTTCAAAAGATGAATTGGGAGAGCTCGGCAAAAGCTTTAACAATATGGCGTCGTCACTTCGTTCTCTCATACACGCCATCCAGGATTCGGTAGATAATGTTGCCGCTTCCTCTGAGGAGCTCACTGCATCAGCTGCGCAAACGAGCAAGGCAACAGAGCACATTACATTGGCGATTGAACAATTTTCTAACGGCAATGAAAAACAAAACGAAAACATTGAAACGGCAGCAGAGCACATTTATCAAATGAATGACGGGTTGACGAATATGGCTCAAGCTTCTGAAGTGATCACTGATTCATCTGTTCAATCGACAGAAATTGCAAGTGAAGGCGGCAAGCTTGTTCACCAAACCGTCGGCCAAATGAACGTCATTGACAAGTCCGTTAAAGAAGCGGAGCAAGTTGTACGCGGATTGGAAACGAAATCGAAAGACATTACAAACATTTTGCGTGTGATCAACGGCATCGCAGACCAGACGAACCTGCTTGCCTTAAACGCAGCAATTGAAGCAGCGCGCGCAGGCGAGTACGGCCGCGGCTTCTCCGTTGTAGCGGAAGAAGTAAGAAAACTGGCAGTACAGTCAGCAGATTCAGCAAAAGAGATTGAAGGATTAATCATCGAAATTGTGAAGGAAATCAATACATCTCTCGGCATGTTCCAATCTGTCAATCAAGAGGTGCAGACAGGACTTGACATCACAGATAAAACAGAAATGAGCTTCAAACGCATTTCTGAAATGACGAACCAAATCGCCGGCGAACTGCAAAATATGAGTGCGACGGTTCAGCAGCTTTCTGCCAGCTCCGAAGAAGTTTCGGGAGCGTCTGAGCACATTGCATCGATTTCAAAAGAAAGTTCAGCGCATATACAAGATATCGCGGCGTCAGCCGAAGAGCAGCTTGCTTCCATGGAAGAAATCAGCTCGTCTGCAGAGACCCTTTCGTCTATGGCGGAAGAGCTTCGCGATATGACCAAACGATTCAAAATCGAATAATAAGCCTTAACACCCAAGCTTGTTACGCTTGGGTGTTTTTTTTAGTTTTTTTATTAAACCTTTTATCCTAGTTTGACGATATTAGATTTATCTTAAAGGAGGAGTCAACAAGAATGGGAAAATTCATACATTGGATCAAACAGCCATCGATCAGCAAACCGCTAATCGCTGCGTTTCTGGCAGTGCTTATTTTGCCGGTTGGGGTTTTAGCATATTTCAGTTATCAATCAGCTTGGAACGCGTTAGACAGAGAGCTCATAAACAGTGCGAAGGGAAATGTTGAAGAACTAAACAGTACGCTGCAAAATAAATTAGAAGATAAAGTAAAAGCAATAGATTATTATAGTGAGACAGTCGATAAAGACATATTGCTAGGCAAAAACAAAACATTACTGAAAGAGAAATTTAAGCAGTACACGACACTTAACGACGATGTAGGCGCAATCTATGCTGCTTCAGAAGATAAGAAGCTTTATAAATATCCGGATAGCGGTGTTCCGAAAGGTTTTGATCCGACAGGACGTGACTGGTACAAACAGGCGGTTGCGGAAAAAGGACAAGCTGTTTTCTCAGAACCGTATACTGATGAAGCGACAGGAGATATCGTTGTCACAATTTCAAAACAATTAAAAGACGGTTCAGGGGTTATAGCGCTTGATTTAAACCTGGATGAAGTGCTTACTGCATCACAAAGAATCAAAATCGGTAAAGAAGGCTTTGCATTTATTACAACTGGCAACAAAAAATATATCGCTCATCCGACCATTAAGCCGGGGACAACCGGTTCCGGCGATTGGACAAACCAAGTATATTCCAAAAAAGAAGGCTCATTTGAATATACATTCGAAGGCAAAGAAAAGAAAATGGCCTTTACGACAAATAAATTGACTGGCTGGAAAATCGCAGGCACATATTTTGTCAGTGAATTGCAAGATGCTTCAAGCCCGGTGCTGAACACTGCGGTTATCATTCTATGCGTGTCAATTGTAATCGGCGGCATACTCATTCTCTATATTATCCGTGCCATCACCAAGCCGTTAAGAAAACTTGTCTCAACGTCTGCAAAAATCAGCAGCGGAGATCTCACAGAAGTCATTGACATTCACTCGAAAAACGAGTTTGGCCAGCTTGGCGAAAGCTTTAATGAAATGTCTGCATCATTGCGTTCTGTAATCGGCGTTATTCAAACGTCTGTAGAAAACGTTGCTTCATCTTCTGAGGAGCTGACGGCAAGCGCAGCCCAAACGAGCAAGGCAACTGAGCATATTACACTTGCCATCGAACAGTTCTCAGATGGCAACGAGGCACAAAGCGAGAAACTGGAAACAAGCTCAAATCATCTTTCTCAAATGAACGAGGGGATTTCAAAAGTGGCTCAGGCCTCTTCAACCATTACGAAATCATCGATTCAGTCCTCTGAGGCAGCGGGCAGCGGAGAAAAGCTGGTGGAGCATACAGTCGGCCAGATGAAAACAATTGACCAATCCGTTCAAAAAGCGGAAGCGGTTGTGAAGGGCCTTGAAACAAAATCGCAAGATATCACAAGCATCTTGAATGTGATTAATGGCATTGCTGATCAAACCAACCTGCTTGCATTAAATGCTGCGATTGAGGCGGCAAGAGCGGGAGAATACGGAAGAGGTTTCTCAGTAGTTGCGGAAGAGGTTAGAAAACTTGCTGTACAATCAGCAGACTCCGCCAAGGAAATTGAAGGATTAATTCAAGAGATTGTCAGGGAAATCAGCACCTCACTTTCAATGTTCCAATCCGTGAATCATGAAGTGAAAGAAGGCTTGCAGATTACGGATCAAACAGCGGAAAGCTTTAAACAAATCTATGAGATGACAACCCAAATTTCCGGCGAATTGCAAAACTTGAACGCGACGGTTGAACAACTGTCAGCCGGATCACAGGAAGTGTCAAGTGCTGTTGAAGATATTTCTGCAGTGGCGAAAGAAAGCTCAGCAGGCATTCAGGATATCGCAGCTTCGGCGGAAGAACAGCTTGCGTCCATGGAAGAAATCAGCTCTTCAGCGGAAACGTTGGCAAACATGGCGGAAGAACTTCAGGACATTACGAAGAAATTTAAAATAGAATCATAATGAAACAAGAAAGCGGCATATCTGCTGCTTTCTTTTTTGTTAAAAGCAAAAATAAACAAAAACAATTCAAAAACAAACAGAAATCATATATAATGAAAACGGATACAAATAAAAGGGGATGGAGGAATATCAAATATGGCGAAACATATATGGGATTCAGAGCGAGCTGCACGGCTGCCTAAAGGTGTAGAGGAATTGGTGTACAGGTCCAATCTGATCGGGTCAGACCGCACTGTCTGCAACTGGGGCGGGGGGAATACATCTATGAAAACAACGGAAAAGGATTTTAGAGGCCGTGAAATAGAAGTCATGTGGGTAAAAGGAAGCGGTTCGGATTTGGCAACAATGAAAGCGCATAACTTTACCGGTTTGAAATTAGATGATATCCGCCCGCTGATTAAAAGGGACCAAATGCCAGATGAAGAAATGGTAGACTACCTGTCTCATTGTATGATAGACAGCAAACATCCCCGCCCTTCAATTGAAACGCTATTACACGCTTTTCTGCCATACAAACATGTTGACCATACCCATCCAGATGCGATTATCAGCATATGCTGTGCGGATAATGGAAAACAAATCGCTGAAGACATTTACGGAAATCGGTTTGTATGGGTGCCATACGTCCGTCCTGGATTTACTTTGTCTAAAATGATCGCTGAAGGCGTAGCAAACAATCCCCACGCCGAGCTTATATTAATGGAGAAACACGGCTTAGTCACTTGGGGAGAGACGTCTGAAACATGTTATCAAAAAACGATATCCATCATTCAAGAAGCCGAGCAGTATGTTAACGATCGTATCAATCAGCATGAGGTATTCGGAGGCAAAAGGTATCAGCCGCTGCCGGAGGATAAAAGAAAACAAATCTTGGCAGGCATCATGCCTGTGATCAGAGGAGCAGTAAGTGAAGAAAAGAAAATGATCCTTTCCTATGATGATCATGACGATGTCTTGGAATTTGTAAACAGTGTCCAAGCGCCAGCACTTTCGCAAATCGGTGCGGCATGCCCGGATCACCTTGTTCACACAAAACGGGTTCCGCTGTACATTGATTGGAATCCGGAAACTCAAGATGTGCACAAGCTTGCAGATCTGATCAAGTCAGGAGTCGAGACCTTTACATCAGAGTATCAGGCTTACTTTACACGAAATCAGCAGGATGGGGATCAAATCTTTGAATCCTCCCCACGGGTGATATTGATTCCGGGAATCGGAATGGTGAATACAGGAAAAAGTTATGCCATGTCTAAAGTAAGCGGGGCTTTATATCGGAGGGCCATCGCCGTGATGAAAGGAGCAACCGCTCTGGGGCAATTTGTTTCTTTACATGAAAATGAATCCTACCATGTCGAATATTGGCCGCTCGAACTATATAAACTCACGCTGGCCCCGCCGGAAGCAGAATTTTCCCGAAAAGTAGCGTTGATAACTGGAGGAGCCGGCGGAATCGGCAGTGCAGCATGCCGCCGATTTGCAGCTGAGGGAGGGCACGTGATCGTAGCTGATCTGAATATAGAAGGTGCACAGAAAATTGCCGGGGAAATAAACGATGCATACGGAGAAGGACGGGCAATGGCTGTCAAAATGGATGTGACAAAGGAGGAAGACGTACAATCAGCTTTTGAACGAGCGGCGCTTGCTTACGGCGGCATTGATATCGTCGTCAATAATGCCGGGCTGGCCACATCAAGCCCATTTGACGAAACAAGTCTAAAAGAATGGAATCTTAATATGAATGTTTTAGGAACAGGCTATTTCCTTGTAGCCCGTGAAGCGTTTAAACAGATGAAACACCAAAATAGAGGCGGAAGCATGGTATTTGTCGGATCGAAAAATTCGGTTTATGCGGGCAAAAACGCCTCTGCCTACAGCTCGGTTAAGGCGCTTGAAACCCATTTAGCAAGATGCATTGCTGCAGAAGGCGGAGAATTCGGCATTAGGGTCAACTCTGTTTTGCCTGATGCGGTTCTTCAAGGATCGGCAATCTGGGGTTCAAGCTGGCGGGAGGAACGAGCCGCGGCGTACGGGATTGAACCGGATCAGCTGGAGGAACATTACCGGAAACGGACAGCATTGCTCGTCAATATTTACCCGGAGGATATTGCCGAAGCCATTGCATTCTTCGCTTCTTCCAAAGCCGAAAAAACAACGGGCTGCATGATCACGGTAGACGGCGGCGTCCCTGCTGCTTTTACGCGTTAGAAATATGCTATGATAAAAAATATAAGACGGACTACGATATGAGGAAGGGCGTTACCGATGCTAGTAGCAGAACGGCAGCAAAAAATAGTGGAAATAGTAAATATGCGTTCAAGCATCCGCGTTTCCGAATTAAGTGACATATTTTCAGTCACAGAGGAAACCATTCGGCGTGATCTTGAAAAGCTTGAAAAAGAACATAAACTGAGCCGGAGCCACGGAGGAGCGGTCAGTATTCAGCAGAAGGAATCAGAAATTCATTTTTCTGAACGGGAAATTACGAATGTCATCGAAAAAAAAGCCATCGCTCACGAAGCGGCCAAATATGTAAAAAGCGGAGACCGAATCATTCTCGATGCAAGCACAACTGCCTGGTACATGGCGAAAATACTCCCTGACATTGAGCTCACCGTGATTACAAACTCAATGAAAGCAGCTATTGAACTCAGCAATAAAGAAAACATATCAGTCATTTCAACAGGCGGCATTTTGCTGGAAAAATCATTATCGTTTGCCGGCCCGTTAGCAGAGCGTTCACTTGAGACCTATCATGTCAATAAAACCTTTCTGTCATGTAAGGGATTTGACGTACACAACGGGATGAGTGATTCAAATGAGTGGCAGGCGCTGCTCAAAAAACGGATGATCGAAAGGTCGGACCAGACCATTTTGATGGCCGATTCAAGCAAATGGGGGAACCGCGAGTTTTCACATATTGCCTCGCTGCAAGATGTCAGCCGCCTTATTACGGATTCTGGACTTGATCCGGCATCGGTAAAAGCTCTTGAGGACAAAAAGGTGAAGGTGACAGCTGTTCCTCTTTCGAAGAGAGGGTGAAAGGATGATTTATACTGCCATTGATATAGGCGCATCAAGCGGGAGAATCATGGTAGGTGAACTGAATGAAGGGAAGCTTGACATACAAGAGATTCACAGGTTCGCTAACGGTTTCAGTCAAAGAGACGGGCATTGCTTATGGGATATTGATCATTTGCTAAAACAAATCCTGCAAGGACTGCAAAAAGTAAAGACGCTTGGGTATGAACACTGCACCGTAGGCATTGATACTTGGGCAGTTGATTATGTCTTACTGGACGAAAAAGGCGATCGGTTGCGGGAAGCAATCTCCTACCGTGATAGAAGAACAGATCACACAATAGACAAACTGGAACATACCCTCTCAAAAGCCGCAATTTATCAAAAAACAGGAATACAATTTCAGCCTTTCAACACGATCTATCAATTGTTTGAAGAAGACCGTGAGCTGCTGAAAAAGACAGACAAAATTATGATGATTCCTGATTATTTAGGCTATTGTTTAACCGGAAAAGCTGTAACGGAAATCACAAACGTGTCCACAACACAGCTTTTAAACGTCTCAACGGGAAATCTTGATCCTGAATTGCTTGAAGCCGTGTCTGTTCTGGAACAGCAATTTGCGCCGCTGACTGAACCGGGGTGTGAACTCGGGAAGCTAAGAAATGAGTGGTTCCCGGATTATGATCTCCCGGCGTGCAAGGTGATGACAGTCGCAACACATGATACGGCCTCGGCCGTCATTGCGGCGCCAGGCGTACATGATGGCTGGGCGTATATCAGCAGCGGAACATGGTCGTTAATCGGGGTTGAAAACAAAACACCGATAATAACTGATCTTGCTTTAGAAAACAACTATACAAATGAACGCGGCGCAAACAACACCATTCGCTTTCTCAAAAACATTATCGGCATGTGGGTGATACAAGAAGTCAGACAACAGTTACAAGCAGATTACTCTTTCCAGCAGCTTGCAGAAGAAGCCAAAAAAACAGAACCATTCCAGCAATTTATAAACTTAAATGATAAACGTTTCCTGAATCCAGAAAACATGATAAAGGAAATACAACATTATTGCAGACAAACCCGCCAAAAGACTCCTCGCACTGCAGGCGAACTTGCCTGCTGCATCTACAGCAATTTAGCCATCATCTATGCGATAGCCATCAAAGAGCTCGAAACAATCACAGAAAAACCGATCGAGCAATTTCATATCATCGGCGGCGGAGCCCGGAATGATTTCTTAAATCAATTAACGGCAGACATGAGTGGAAAAGCGGTATATGCAGGGCCGATAGAGGCAACTGCCACCGGAAATCTTTTGATGCAAATGATTGCTGCCAAAGAAGTCAAAGACATAAAAGAAGCCCGGCAAGTCGTCAGAAATTCCTTTCCGATCAAAGTGTTTACACCTAAAGACATTGACAGAAGCACGATCATTCAGTCATTTCAGCAAACTGTTTTGAAAGCGCTATCTAAATGATGAAGAGGTGAAAAAGTTTGAAAAGAAAAGCCAGTATCATGTTTGTCCATCAAGACAAGTACGAAGAATACAAACAGCGGCATGATGACATTTGGCCTGAGATGGCAGAAGCACTCAAAGCTCATGGAGCACACCATTATTCCATTTTTCTAGACGAGGAAACAGGCAGGCTTTTTGCATATTTAGAAATAGAGGATGAAGAGAAATGGAGAAAGATGGCGGACACGGAAGTTTGCCGAAGATGGTGGAAATCGATGGCGCCATTAATGAAAACAAATTCGGATTTCAGTCCTGTTGCGATAGATCTAAAGGAAGTTTTTTATTTGGATTAAAAAACTGATAAAGGGAGAGAGCCGTATGACCATAAAAGCCAATTATGACAGTGCAAAACAGGCATATGAAAAATGGGGAATTGATGTTGAAGAGGCGCTTCGGCAATTAGAGCAAGTGCCCATTTCGATCCACTGCTGGCAGGGTGACGACATTGGAGGCTTTGAAGTAAATAAGGGCGAGCTTTCAGGCGGAATTGACGTGACCGGCAATTATCCCGGAAAAGCGCAAACTCCTGAAGAATTAAGAAAAGATTTGGAGAAGGCTCTTTCTCTCATTCCTGGAAAGCACCGCGTAAACCTGCATGCGATATACGCAGAAACAAACAGGGAAGCGGTAGAACGTGACGAATTGAAGCCGCAGCATTTTGAAAACTGGGTGAAATGGGCAAAAAACCTTGGTCTCGGTTTAGATTTTAATCCAACCTTGTTTTCGCATGAGAAAGCGGCTGACGGACTCACCCTTTCACACCCTGATCCAGATATCAGAGAATTTTGGATCAGGCATTGCATCGCTTGCCGCCGTATCGGGGAATACTTCGGGAAAGAATTAGGAACACCTTGCTTGACGAATATTTGGATTCCCGACGGCTATAAGGATATCCCGAGTGATAGGCTGACACCGCGTAAAAGACTAAAAGAATCACTGGATCGGATCTTCGCAGAGGAGATCAGTGAACAACACAATCTTGATTCAATCGAGAGCAAGCTGTTCGGGCTTGGCTCCGAATCATATGTTGTCGGATCTCATGAATTTTATTTAGCTTATGCTTTGACGAACCATAAGCTTTGTTTACTTGATACAGGCCATTTCCATCCGACTGAGACGGTATCGAACAAAATCTCGTCGATGCTGCTTTACACAGACAAGCTTGCCTTGCACGTATCGCGGCCTGTTCGTTGGGATAGCGACCATGTAGTGGTTTTGGATGATGAATTGAGAGAAATCGCTCTTGAAATTGTACGAAATCATGCTCTTGAGAAGGTCGCCATCGGTCTGGATTTTTTCGATGCCAGCATTAACCGTGTAGCCGCCTGGACTATCGGAACGAGAAATATGATCAAAGCTTTATTGTATGCCCTGCTTCTCCCGAACGGATATTTAAAACAATTGCAGGAAGAGGGCCGCTATACAGAAAGGCTGGCCCTGATGGAGGAATTCAAAACATATCCTTTCGGAGCCATCTGGGATTCCTACTGTGAGCAAATGGGCGTTCCGGTAAAAGAAGCATGGCTTCATGACATCAAAGAATATGAACAACAGGTGCTTTTAAAAAGGAAGGCGTCTTCTCCGATTGTCTAATAAAAAATCCGCCGCGGCATTTGCACGCGGGCGGATTTTTTTAAGCTTGATCAGCAGGGTATACAATCCCCATTTGCTTTCTTGCTTCTTCCATAATCTTTGCAGTGGTCAAAGACCGTTCAAATGTATTTTCTTCAGATTCCAGCTTATTCTCTTTTATGAGCGTGACAAATTCTTCTGCTTCATAGAACATCGCCGGTTTAGGATCAGGGATCGCGATGTTTTCAAGGCGGCCGTCCCGGTAGCGGATTTCAACACGTTCAGGCCGGTGAATCGTATCGATTACAATCGTCCCGTCTTCACCCTGGATTTCAGCCGGGGCATAGGAAGTAGAGATTTTGGAATGCATCAGAACAGCTTCGAACCCGTCGTAAGACAGAATGACAGTTCCTTCTCCGTCCACTCCGGAGGATAAAGCATATCCGTTTGCTTTTACATCCTTCGGCGCGCCAAACAACACAACAGCCGGATAAATACAATAGACGCCAATATCCATTAATGACCCATTGGAAAGCTCAGGCTGAAACGCATTCAAAACAGTTCCGCTTCTGAACGCGTCATATCGTGAGGAATACTGGCAGTAGCTTGCGGTAAATCTGCGGACAGTGCCGATTTTATGCAGGTGTTTTTTCAGCTCTTTGAAATTCGGCAGGAAAGTGGTCTTCATTGCTTCCATGAGAACAACGCCGTTTGCCTTAGCCGCTGAGATCATCTCTTCTGTTTCTTTTGTATTCGAAGCAAACGGCTTCTCACAAAGCACATGCTTGCCATGGTTCATAAAGAGAACGGCTTGTTCCTTGTGAAGAGCGTTCGGGCTCGCTATGTATACGGCATCAAAGCAATCGCTCGCCGCCATTTCCTGAAGGTCTGAGAAGGCATGCGCAGCGTTGTGTTTAGCAGCAAACTCGCCAGCGCGTTCAGCCGATCTTGAATAAACAGCAGTCAGCTGAAAATCTTCGATATCCGCTGCTGACTCAAGAAAGCGGTCTGTAATCCAGTTGGTTCCTATTATTGCAAAACGTATCACTCGTATCGCTCCTTTTGTATGATATAGCTAAATTATAGCTTAAAAAGAATAAAATCACATGATAGATATAAATAGAATGTTAAAACCGTGAAAGCTTTTCCAGCAATTAACGGTTTTTATTTTTCATTATAGGGACGATAGTGTACAATTTAATTAAACTATGTATGACGGAGGAACGATAGTGGAGACGTTGCAAACATGGAGCGGCAGATTCAAGCGATTCTTCTTGGACAATAAGTTTGTTTTATTTTTGCTTGTGCTGCTGCTGATTGGTTTAAATATTCTAGTATTTACAAAAACATCATTTATTTTCACCCCGATTATTGTTTTGCTCAAAACGATATCACTTCCGATTATTTTGACAGGCATTGTTTTTTATCTGTTAAACCCGGTCGTCGATTTCCTTGAGAGAAGAAGAATAAGAAGAATCTATTCTATATTGCTGCTATATCTATTGGTTATCGGGCTGATCACGATCACAATCGTGTCGATCATTCCCTTCTTAAAAGAACAAATTATGAGTTTAATCGACAACATCCCAAGATATGTGGATATCGTTGAAAATCAGACGAAACAGCTGATCGGCAGCAACTTCGTCAATCAGGCCCAGCAAACGACGAACATCAATATATCTGATCTCGCAACAAAGGTTTCAGATCAGGCAGCGACAATTGTGAACAGTACCTTTACCGGCGTTGGGAATTTTATCGGCGCCCTGACTGAGATTATCATTTCAATCGTTACGGTTCCGTTTATCCTTTTCTATTTGTTAAAGGACGGAAAAAAATTGCCGGTCTACATACTGAAGTTTGTTCCGACGCAATTGAAAGAACAGACATACACAGTCTTAAGCGAAATGAATCATCGGTTAAGCTCTTATATCAGAGGCCAGATCATTGTCAGCTTCTGTATCGGGTTTTTGCTGTTTATCGGTTATTTGATTATCGGGCTGGATTATGCTTCATTGCTTGCAGTCATTGCGGCTTGCACAAGCATCGTTCCATATTTAGGGCCAACGATTGCCATTACGCCTGCGATTATCATTGCCATAGTGACATCGCCGCTCATGCTGCTTAAGCTGGTGATCGTTTGGACGATTGTTCAGCTGATTGAAGGGAAGCTGATCTCTCCGCAAATTATGGGAAAAAACCTTCACATCCATCCGATTACGATTATTTTTCTGCTGTTAACAGCCGGCAAGCTGTTCGGCGTTGTTGGAATCATTCTTGCGATTCCCGGCTATGCGGTTGCCAAAGTCATTACGACACATTTATTTGACTGGTTTAAAATGCGGTCACATTTATACGATGAAGAAAAAAATGAAAATACGCCGGGGCATAAAGTGTGATTTTCGTTTATAGTTATATAAGACGGGCTTTCCATTTATGGGAAGCTCCCGTTATGTAAAAAAATAAATGTCTAATGGGGAGAATCAAAATCATGACTCTATGGGAATTGTTTGTAGCCGCCATTTTAGGAATCGTAGAAGGATTAACAGAGTACGCGCCGGTTTCTTCGACAGGACATATGATTATAGTAGACGACATCTGGCTTAAATCAAGTAATCTGATGTCAGAAGAAGCTGCTAACTCATTCAAGGTGGTTATTCAGCTAGGCTCCATTTTAGCAGTAGCTATCGTGTTTAAAGACCGAATTTTAAATTTACTGGGCTTGAAAAAAAATATTACAAGCGACCAGGAGCAGGGACATAAATTAAGCATTGCCCAAATTGCCGTCGGACTCGTGCCTGCAGCTGTTCTCGGCTTTTTGTTTGAAGATTACATTGATGAATATTTATTTTCCGTTAAAACTGTGGCCATCGGTTTAATTGCCGGGGCAATCCTCATGCTTTTTGCTGACTGGGTCAATAAACGGAAAACAGCGACAGACACACTCGACCGCATTTCCTATAAACAGGCGATAGCCGTCGGCTTATTCCAATGTCTTGCCCTTTGGCCGGGTTTCTCGCGTTCGGGTTCAACCATTTCCGGCGGTGTTATTCTCGGATTAAACCACCGAGCTGCAGCCGACTTTACGTTTATTATGGCGATGCCGATCATGATGGGAGCCAGCTTTCTAAGCCTCGTGAAGCATTGGGACAGCTTAAGCTCGGATCTGATGCCATTTTTCATCGTCGGCTTTATCTGTGCCTTTGTTGTCGCACTGTTTGTCGTCCGTTTCTTCTTAAGGCTGATTAACAAAATCAAACTTGTCCCATTTGCAATCTATCGAATTATTCTCGGTGTGATTTTACTTTTGATCATGATGTAAGTCGAAAATAAGGCTCTTTTACGAGCCTTATTTTTTCTGTCAATTCAAGAGGAAACAGCTTGTTTTTCAAAATAAAATCATCTATAATAAACATGACATTACATACGGGGCCATAGCTCAGCTGGGAGAGCGCTACGCTGGCAGCGTAGAGGTCAGGGGTTCGAGCCCCCTTGGCTCCATACCTTTAAACCCTTATTCTATAAGGGTTTTTTTGTTTTGAGGAAAAGATTCATTCTCTGAATCCTCCAGTTGAGCGAAGTCAAAGTGAGCAGTTTATCTGTCAATCATGAATTTTCCAATACCTCCTTTTGTTCCTCAAAGACCGTCATGTCTTCCAAAGGAGGGGAGTAGACATGAAGAGACACCATTCGTTCGGATGTGGGATTAGACATTTTGTGAATTAAACCTTTGGTTGAAATAAGGCATTCTCCTTCGTGGACAAAGTATGAATTGGAGAGTTCTGCGTGTTCGCCGGCTGAGCGATAAATAGAATTAAGAAGCTTTCCTTCTAACACCATTGCACAACCAATGGATTGACCATGATCGTGGACTGTTGTCTCCTTGTTTGGCGGAATGTTAATCACGATAATTTCCAATTCATTATTTCGATAGATGGCATTTCGGCCGTAAGCGTACTGGTCTGGTTCCTTAATATACGGTTGACTCAATTTTGCTGCGTTTGGAATTTGTTTTAAAGACGTTGCTAAATCTTTAACCGATGGATTTTTCAAGCCGCCAAAAATGTCTTGGATACACTCATACAGTTCCATTCGTTTTTGCCTCCCGGAATATTTAAAATTTCCTTACATTGGTATTTCATAGGTTAATTCATGGTATTTACCCATATACAATTTAGAGGCGGCAAACGCCCAGTGAACACAAAAAAATGTGCGGCCAAAATGTTGTCTTATCACCAACTTATTCGAGTTTATTAGTTGGAATAGTGGATTGAAAGGGTTAAAACGGCCTGCTTTAATTCGCTTGAGGGAACGAGCAGGGCTCCATAAGTGCAGTTCTAGGCCCCTTGGCTCCAAAACACAATATCGGGGAAAAGCTTTCAGACTTTTTATGTTGTGCTTGAAATTTACTCCATTGACAAAACACAATCGATTTGAAATAATATTTGATTATATGCTCATTCATTCACATAATTATAATAAAATAATATCATTTCCCCTGAAAGGGAGAATATTAGACTGAAAGCTAATGGTATGCAAAATCTATTAGCTTCTTTTGGTTTCAAAAAATGATGTGTTTCGCATGTATTCATATAGGAAGGAATGACAACATGAAGACAAAACACTATTGGGTGATTTCTTTGCTCGCCGTCTTAGCGGTCGGGCCGGGATTGATGTCTAACACGGCATTGTCGTCAGTTCAAGGCCTTGTTCAGAAAGCGGTTGGAACAAGTGGCTTCACATCAGTAAATCCAATATTGATCGGCAATATGGCCTTTGCCTTATTAGTTCCGGCAGGACCGCTGCTGAGGAAAAAATTCGGTGCTCGTCCCCTCTATCTGGCTTCATTACCTGTCTTTATACTAGGTTCACTGCTCATCGCATGTTCAAGCGATGTTGCATGGATGGCGGCAGGACGCTTTTTACAGGGAGCGGCAACAGGTGTCATGCTGATGATTATGATTCCAATGCTTGTACTGTCATTCCCGATTGAACGCAGGAATTATGCACTGCTTGTGCTGATCGGGGGATTCTATGGTTCTGTTATCATCGGCACAATCCTGGGAACCATTGCAACAAGCTGCGGGCATTGGAGATGGCTGTTTTTCATCTTTGGCACCTTGTCCCTGATCGGTGTCGCGGTGAGCTATTTCTTTCTCCATGACGAACATCACGGAGCGGCGGATCAAGAACAGCCGCTTGATCGTGCGGGAATTCTTTTATCTGTTTTCCTTGCCGCAGCCTCAGCGGTTTCATTCATTTTTCTGCAAAAATGGGGGCTGTCATCGGGTTATGTATGGATTGGTTTCGGGGTGACGTTATGTTTGCTCATTGGTCTATTGATTGTGGAATATAAAGTGAAAAACCCATTCATATCTATTAAACTGATGCTGCTGCCAAAACCGGTGCTTGGCTTATTGATCATAGCTGCAGGGACGATAACGGTAGCTGTCAGCCTGTCTGCTTTTCAAGGCTTGCTCCGTCAAATGTATGATATTTCTCAGGAGCATCTCATTCTTTTAAACTTGACTCTTTTAATCGGAGTGGCGATCGCGGCCATTTTGAGCACTCTGTTTTATGATAAAGTCGGACCAGGGATGCTCGGTATTATCGGCGGACTCATTCTCGTCTTTGTGAATTTTCAATGGCTGCATATGCAGGATCGATCATCTCTTTATATGTTCGCGGCACTGTTTATCATGCTTGCAGCGGGAACAGGCCTGACAGTCGCCGCAGGGCTGATGGGAGCTGCCATGGGAGGCCCGCTGCCTGATTTGGTCAAGAGAATGACAGCTGTTCAGTTTTTAAGATTGTTTGTCTATATGGGAGTTCCTATTCTCATCGGCTTTTTCACGAAAAAAGATGCTGCCAGACAAAGCGGTTCGGTACAGGATTCTATGATGACTGCTTATCATGATCTCTTCTTCATTTCTTTTATCCTTAGCGTGCTGCTCGTCTGCCTGTCATTTTGTATGAATGCCACTGGAATGGGGCACAAGCTGGCACATAAACCACATGATAAAGCGAAAACAGCTCCGGAAAAACCGGCCGTTTCAGCAGAAGGTTTGTCGAAGGCAACTGTCAAATCATATAAAGTAATAAATGATACGGAATATCGGAATGCACTCAGAAATTTACAAAAATAGAAACATGGTAAAAACCTTTTCATTGAGCGAAAAGGTTTTTATTTTGCAATCTTTTCCCAACTTTATCCCTAAAGAATTGAAAAATATTAGAAGTGCAAGTAAAATTCTAAAAGGTAGATTCTTTTACATTCGTAATCTTTTAATTCGAAGGAAGGTTTTCATGGCCCGTAAAAAACTTAAAAAACGTAAACTCTTGATTTCACTATTTTTCCTTGTATCGATTCCGCTAGCTCTGTTTGTTTTAGCGACAACTTTATCAAAACCGATTGAAATATCCAAAGAAACTGAAGAAATCGATGAACAGCAAGTATTTATAGACAGTCTGTCCGGACATGCCCAAATTTTGTATGAAAAATACCATGTTCTCCCCAGCATCACAATTGCTCAGGCCATTCTCGAATCGGACTGGGGGAACAGTGAACTGGCTGCTAAGGCCAACAACCTTTTTGGCGTAAAAGGGAATTATAAAGGCCATCATGTCACGATGGAAACGGACGAAGTTGAAAAAGGGAAAAGAAAAACCATTCGCGCGAAGTTTCGAAAATACAGCACGTTTTTTGAATCTATGGATGATCATGCCCAATTGTTCGTCCGTGGCACATCGTGGAATAAAAAGAAGTATAAACCGGTGCTTGAGGCAGGGAATTATAAGGAAGCGGCAACCGCCCTGCAAACATCAGGATATGCTACAGATCCTGACTACGCTGACAAAATCAGCGCTATTGTGGAAAAATACGATTTAGATGAGTACGATGAGGTAAATCCATCCCTCAAATCTGTGGATTTAAACGCCTCTATTAAAGACAGTGCCGTTCAAGACGTATGGTCCAAGCCTTCTACTGATGATCGGTCCATAAGGCTTACCTCTGCCCAATCTTACGTCGGCAAAGACATAAAGGTTGTGTCTAAAAAACAGAAAGGCCAGTCTGTATGGTACCAATTCCAAATCAATGATAAACTTATCGGCTGGATTGATGATTCAGCTGTTGAAATAAAGGAGGCAACCTAAGCCCTTTTTACTGGTATTTTTAAATCTTTGTTCCATTACGGGGAATTTGAGGTATAATATTCCACGGAAGTTATCACTTTTTAACTATGCTTTCGGGAGGGAACAAAGGTGCAGAAATATAGACGCAGAAACACGGTTGCCTTTACAGTATTAGCTTATTTTACTTTTTTTGCGGGAGTATTTTTGTTTAGTATCGGACTCTATAATGCTGATAACCTGGAACTCAATGAAAAAGGTTATTACATCGCTGTTATGATACTTGTAGCAGTTGGTGCGATTCTTACACAAAAAGTGACCCGTGATAATGCGGAGGATAACGAAATCATCGCGGAACAGGAAAAAAGACAAAATCAATCTCATATCGAATCATAAAAAAATCCGGCGACTGCACGCCGGATTTTTTTGATATCACCCTGTAAACACTTCGCCATCAGGGTAACGGATATTTGATTGCTCTGTTTTTGCGAATGAAAACACGAACGTTAAAGGACCAATTCTTCCGATAAACATGATGACAATAATGATACACTTGCCAGCTGTTGTCAGTACAGGAGTAAGCCCCATCGTAAGGCCGACAGTTCCGAATGCGGAAAAGGTTTCAAACACAATTTGAAGAAATGGCGCTTGTTCTGTGATCGTCAGGGCGAAAATCCCTAAAAACACGATGAACAAACTGGTGACGCTCACAGCTAAAGCTTTAATGATAATCGGATATTTGATGGAACGGCGGAAAATAACCGTTTCTTTTTTACCTCTCAAGTAAGCAATAACAGATGTTAAAATCACGATGAACGTAGTCAGCTTAATGCCGCTCGCCGTTGATGCGCTTCCTGCTCCGATAAACATCAATAATAAAGTAAATACAATTGTTCCTTCTCTCATGCTTCCAAAATCTAGAGAATTGAAGCCTGCGGTTCTCGGCGTCACTGCCTGAAAATAGGACGCCCACAGTTTATCCACTATATGCAGGTGGCCGAGCGTGCCGGGGTTGCTGTATTCTAAAATAAAGACCGTAAGCATAGCAATCGCATTCAACATCAGCGTTCCTGTAAGCATGAGCTTTGTATGTAAAGAAAAAGCTTTAAAACGCCGATTTTTCATCACATCAAACAGAACCGTAAATCCGATCCCTCCTGTAATAAATAAGAAAGTAATCACGAGGTTTACTGTAGGATCGCCAACGTAGCTCATCAAATTATCAGGCCACAGCGAAAACCCGGCATTGTTAAAAGCAGAAATTGCGTGAAACAAACTTGCAAACAAGCCGGATGACCAGCCGTACTGAGGTACAAGCCGGATGGATAAAATGAGTGCTGCTATCAATTCAATACTGATCGAAAACAGAAACAGGACTTTGACAAGGCCAATGACACCGCCGATTGTCGGCTGGTTTAAGGCTTCCTGGACGAGCATTCGTTCTTTTAAGCCGATTTTTTTTCCTAATATCATGACGATCAAGACCGCAAATGTCATAAATCCAAGCCCGCCAATCTGAATCAGCCCCATAATAACTGTTTGCCCGAATACCGTAAATTGAGTACCGGTATCGACAACAGCAAGCCCTGTAACAGTTGTAGCGGAAGCCGCAGTAAAAAGGGCATCTATCCATGACAATGGCTTCGTAGTGGAAATCGGAAGCATTAATAGGACAGCCCCGATGATAATGGTAAGGAAAAAACCAATGGCAAGCACTTGAGGCGGTGTAAACCGAACCCATTTGATCACTTTATCCCTTTGAAGTGTCACTTTTGTCTACATCCCTTCGTTTTCAAAACGTTTAATATCCTTTTTGTGGCCCATGATCACCAGGCAATCTTGCTCGTGAATGATGTCTTCAGGCGCGGGGGAAAGACAGATATCTCCATGATGTTTAATGGCCAGGATCGTGCAGCCGTACTTTGCTCTTACATTCAGGTCAATAATCGATTTTGAATCAAGCTTGCGCGTAGCCAGCAGCTCGACAATACTGTATTCATCAGATAGATCAATGTAATTCAAAACATTTTCGTCTGAAAGGCTTTGTGCGATTTTAACTCCCATATCTTTTTCAGGATGAATAATGCGGTCAGCGCCTATTTTTTCAAGCACCTTGTGATGATAATAGTTTTGAGCCTTCACCCAAATATTTGGAACATCAAGCTCCTTTAATAATAGGGTGGTCAGCGTACTCGCTTGAATATTTGCTCCGATGGCAACAATCACATATTCAAAATTGCGTATTCCTAATGAAAGCAATTCGTTTTCTTCGGTGGCGTTGGCAATTACCGCATGAGTGGCGTAAGAAGCATATGCATTGACCTTTTCTTCGTTGATATCAACCGCAAGGACCTCATGCCCCATTCTATGAAGTTCTTTACAAATGCTGCCGCCAAATCGGCCCAGCCCGATCACGGCAAATTGCTTATTTTTAATTCTTCCCAATGTTCATATCTCCCTTAGTGAATTAACGTTTTTTAAGCAAAAAAGACCATTGCAAAGAATGGCCGATAATAGACCTCCTCTCTGTATACGCCTACGAGGTTAGCTGTCGGATTAGGGATTCAGAGTACCCCCTCTTACTTAGTAAGATTCACCCCAAGGCTGTTAATAAAACAGCCAATCGTTGGTTCCCCCGTTCGTGTTTGATTAAGCGGTAAAAGAGACTGTATGAAATTGAACACTCAAGAATTTACTCCTGTTTCTAGTGTTTGTCAATTTAAATTTTAAACCAGAAAAAAGATAACGGGAATTAGAGAAAAAGGGGAGGGTAAAACGCAAAAAAGACCGGCGTTAACCGGTCTTTTACATTAGTTGCAACCGCAAGGCTGAGTCGGAGGAGTGCTGCGCTTAGCCACGTCAATGCTGGCTTCTGCGTAAAATTTATTTCCGATGCTTAATGATTTATTCTCCGCACGGAAAGTATATGTACCAGCGGCAGGAAGTGTTTTGTTATTCAGTTTTAATTTGAATTCGCCAGCTCCTAACAAATCAAGTGCCAAAGGAACTCTTACTGTTTTCCCGTTATTGAGGATCTGTGTTGTACGCAAGGCATTTCCGTTCAATGTGTCTTTCGTGTTTGCAGTAAATCCGCTTGGCAATGTAAACTCCATAACGCCAAGGCTGAGAAGCGTGTTTGGACGGTAAGTCAATTCGATATCTGAGAAAGACCATTCCGTTTTGCTGGCGCCAGTGATTGTTGCGAACAATGAAGCTGTAGACTGTGTTCTCATAGTAGATTCAGTATGAGCTTTAGTTGATGTAGATTCAGCCGCGAAAGAAGCTGTAGGTGCAGAAACGAGTAACCCGAGACTTAATGCACTAATTGCCAAAGAAGATAATAATTTGCGTTTCATAACAAAATTCCCCCTAAAAAATGATAAATTAAACAGGCCTGCCCGCTTTTCACCTCCTCTGAAAGGCCAAATACAAATTTTACCTACATAAAATTACCATCAAATATTTTGGAAGTAAATGGGGTGTTTTTCCCGTATTTTTCAAATTTGTAGTAGTTACATCAAAAAAACGCCTGCTTTCCCAGGCGTTTTCTGCTTTACTTTGTTTCGATCGGTATAAATTTAAAAATTTCTCCGGTCTGCACCGATTCAGCAAGCCGTTTCAGCCAGTCATAGTAAGCTTTAGAGCTTTCCAGCTGATCATATAACAGCAGTGCTTCATTTTTGATATCCTCATCGAGATCTTCCTTGCATAAAACCTTTTGTAAATCAGCTTGAGCTTCCTCGATCGCTGCTACATTCACTTGAACCTCCCGCTCCCATTTAGGTGGAAAGAAATTTGTGAAAAATTTAAAGAAATCCTTCTCAGCCACAAATGTATGCTTACGGATGCCCCGGTGAAATGTTTTTTTCACTACATTTAAGTCTTGAAGCTTTTTGACGCCTGTGCTCATGCTTGGTTTGCTCATTTGCAACTCCTCACGCATTTCGTCAAGCGTCATCTCATCCCTCATATACATCGTCCCATATAAAATCCCGACACTGCGGGTAATTCCGTAAAGATCCATCGTTTCAGCAATGGAGTCAATAACAAGATCCCGAGCCTGTTCTATAGCTGCAAATTCTGGATTTTCATCCATACTGACCCTCTTTTCCTTTAGAAAATTAAATTCGTTAAGTTATTTCTTTATGTTCTTTATCTTAACGAAACATGAGGAAAAGTCAAAAAGAAAAATCAAAATGGGACTTTGACAGTTTAAAAACCATATGTTAGATTAAGGTTGTTAAAAACATTAAATTTTTATTTAACAAACTTTATTTACGTCAAGGAGGCTTATATGAGTCAAACATTATTCATTGACGGAGAATGGATCAGTGCCGAAAAAGAACAGATCCGCAGTATTATCAATCCATTTAATCAAGAAGAAATTGCAACTGTAAGCGAGGGAGGGCGAGAGGACGCCATCAAAGCAATCGCAGCCGCACGCAGAGCATTTGACAAAGGAGAATGGTCATCGCTATCCGGGCTTGAACGCGGAAAAATTGTTCTGAAAATTGCGGAATTAATCAGACGCGATCTTGAGGAGCTGGCTGAGCTTGAATCTCTTGATACAGGAAAAACACTCGAAGAAAGCAAGGCCGATATGGACGATATCGCCAATGTTTTTCAATATTACGCCGGCTTGGCAGACAAAGATGGAGGAGAGATCATTTCATCTCCGATTCCTGATTCAGAAAGCAAAATTATTAGAGAGCCAATCGGGGTTTGCGGCCAGATCACTCCATGGAATTATCCGCTCCTTCAAGCGAGCTGGAAAATCGCCCCTGCACTGGCTGCAGGAAACACAATCGTCATGAAGCCGAGTGAGATTACGCCGCTGACGACAATCAAAGTCTTTAAGCTGATGGAAGAAGCCGGTGTACCAAAAGGTGTCGCAAATCTTGTCCTTGGACCGGGAGCCACAGTGGGCGACGAGCTTGCCGTAAACAAAGACGTCGATTTGATTTCGTTTACGGGCGGAATTGAAACAGGCAAAAAAATCATGCGGGCGGCAAGCGGAAACGTCAAAAAAATCGCCCTTGAACTTGGCGGGAAAAACCCAAATATTGTTTTCAAGGACGCGGATTTAGAAGTTGCGGTTGATCAGGCCTTAAACGCTGTATTTTTCCACGCCGGCCAAGTATGCTCTGCAGGTTCCCGCTTGCTTGTTGAGGACGCCATTCATGATCAATTTTTGGCGGAGCTGGTCAAACGGGCAAAACGCATAAAACTCGGAAATGGTTTTCATGCTGAGACAGAAAGCGGTCCGCTTATTTCGGCGGAGCACAGGGCAAAGGTAGAAAAATATGTAGAGATCGGAATAGAGGAAGGCGCGAAGCTGGAGACAGGAGGCAAACGCCCGGAAGATCCTGCGCTTCAAAACGGCTTTTTCTATGAACCTACTATTTTCTCAAACTGTAATTCTGACATGAGAATCGTTCAGGAAGAGGTTTTCGGTCCTGTATTGACAGTCGAAACCTTCAGCTCTGAAGAAGAGGTAATCGAGCTTGCGAATGATACCATCTATGGCTTGGCTGGAGCGGTATGGTCAAAAGATATTGAAAAGTGCGAACGGGTAGCAGCCCGCTTGAGAATGGGAACCGTTTGGATCAACGATTTTCATCCGTACTTTGCACAAGCGCCATGGGGCGGATATAAGCAATCCGGGTTCGGACGCGAGCTTGGAAAAATAGGCCTTGAAGAATACACAGAAGTCAAACATGTATACCGTAATACAAAACCGGCAGCGGTTAACTGGTTCAATTCATAAGAGGGGGAGATTGATGATGACATTAAATATGAAGGTAGAAAGCATGCAGAAATTCCACACATTTGAAATTCCGACTGTGATTAAGCATGGAATCGGAGCCATCAAGCATACGGGTGAGGAAGTAGCTGCACTGGGCGTTTCAAAAGCGCTCCTTGTCACAGACCCAGGGATTTATAAAGCCGGTGTTGCTGATCCTGTAATCGAATCACTTAAAGAAGCAGGCATTGAAGTGGTGCTCTTTAATAAAGTTGAGCCAAACCCGCCTGTCCGTCTGGTGAATGAAGGATCTGAGCTTTACAAAAAAGAGAACTGTAATGGTTTGGTGGCAGTCGGAGGCGGAAGCTCCATGGATACAGCAAAAGCAATCGGAGTAGAAGCGACTCACGAAGGAAGCGTGCTTGATTATGAAGCGGCAGATGGGAAAAAACCGCTGGAAAACCGCATTCCTCCGCTGACGACAATTCCCACTACAGCTGGAACAGGATCAGAAGTAACCCAATGGGCGGTTATCACAGATGAAGAAAGAGAATTCAAATTCAACACGGGCGGTCCGCTGATTGCAGCGCACTTGACAATCATTGATCCTGAGCTTCATGTTTCAATGCCTCCGCATGTAACAGCTATGACAGGAATTGATGCGCTCGCCCATGCCATTGAGTGCTATACAATGAAATTTGCACAGCCAATCACGGATGCGGTTGCCTTAATGGCGATTGAGTATGCCGCTCATTACATCAAGAGGGCATTTGCTGATGGAGAGGATCTGGAAGCAAGGTACGGAATGGCGCAGGCTGCGATGCTTGCCGGTCTTTCTTACGGAAGTGAATCAGCGGGCGCTGCTCATGCGATGAGCCAAACGCTTGGCGGTATTATCCCAGTCGCTCACGGCCAATGTGTAGCGGCGATGATGGGCCCTGTCATGGAATACAACTGGAAGGGCTATCCTGAGAAGTTTGCGCGTATTGCGAAAGCGTTCGGTATTGATACAAGCAAGATGACAACAGAAGAAGCTGCGAAAGCATCTGTCAATTGGATGTATGATCTGGTCGAAGATTTAGAAGTGCCGACTTTAGAAGAGCAGGGAGTATCACCTGATATGATTGAACGCTTGTCTAAAGAAGCAATGAAAGATCCGCAAACCTTCGGAAACCCTAGAGATTTAAATGAAAAAGCATACAACTGGATCTACAAGCGCTGCTTTAACCTTACGCCTAAAACGGTATAAACAAAATCCCGCTCCTTTACAGAGCGGGATTTTTTGGGATAATGAAGCATAGGTGGAAATTTTGGATAAGAAAGAAGGTGCCAGCTGATGTGGAAGCGGATGACTGCAAAAGCGGAAGGCTTATATATCGCAGATACAGAAAGCTTCGTAACAAAGCAAATGGACAAGCTTGATTTTGATTATGGCGGCATCCCCGGCGACTTGCATTTTGGCCTGACCAAAAAAGCGGGAGCCAGAGAACCAATGTTTTCAAGAGGGACTGAAATTTTCAACCGCAGACAAATTTCAATTGTTTCAATAGAGGAATGCAACGAAATCGCTTTAAAAATGGGAGTGCCGAGAATTTTGCCGGAATGGCTCGGGGCGAATGTGGCAGTCAGCGGTATGCCAGATCTTACTTCATTAAAAGAAGGAAGCCGGATTATTTTTCCGAGCGGAGCGGCTCTGCTGTGTGAGGGCGAAAATGATCCGTGTATCCAGCCGGGAGAAGTCATTCAGTCTTATTATCCGGACCAACCGAAGCTGGCGTCGGCTTTCGTCCGCCACGCACTGGGCATTAGAGGGATTGTCTGTATTGTGGAGAGACCTGGTGCTGTTTACACAGGTGATGAAATAGAAGTTCATTCCTATCAGCGAAAAGTCAAACGAAAAGCAGAAAGGGTCTGATTAAATCAGGCCCTTTCTATCTTTTCTTTAATTTCTTTCATTTGGCTGAGGTGCCGTTTTTCATGATGGCCGATAAAATCGATCCACTGTCTGACAGTCAGCTCTTGAAACACGGGATGCGGAAGCACTCTTTCAAAATCTTCTTCTTTCAGAGAGGCAATCGCAGCAGTCAGCTGCTCTCTTACCACATCAAGCTCAAGTTTCATTTGGCTGCCTGAAATAAAATCATGCGCAGGCTCAAGATGACTCGGGGCTTTCCGTTTATTATTTCTGTCCTGTGCTACCTCAAGCGGTTTTTCTTCAATTTCTTTAATCGGAGCGTCCTTTACACGTTCCTTCAACATTTTTTGTGCGGTCATATCGATTTTTTTCAAATGGTCAAGAACTTCCCGTATGCTCCATTCTTCAGCAGAAGGCTTTTGGTTCAGCTTTTCGTCAGAAAGTCCTTTCAATTCGTTCCACGTTTCTAATCTGGCTTCATTAAAGATACTCATCATATCTCCTCCTAAAATGACATTACCATATATATAAGCAATTATCATTTATAAAGCACTTCAAATGGGTTATTTGTCTTAAAATTTTGAAACTTTTCCCGGGGTGTCTCGTATAAATGGTAACGGCAGCCGTTCATCAATGCATTGATGAAGAAAGGATGAGGAAATTGGAGTTATTTGGAGTACCTATACAAACAATTTATCTTTATATGCTTATTATTGCGGGCAGCCTTACGCTGTTATTCCTGTTTTTCGGAGATGTATTTGCGGGGCTGCCAGAAGGCATTCCGTTTCTTAATCCGACATTAGTGCTCTCATTTTTCACATGTTTTTCAGCGGGCGGATATATAGGTGAACTCGTATTGCCTCTGTCAAGCTTGCTGATTGCGCTTTTATCTTGCATCCTTTCGATCATGCTGGTGGTATTGCTTCACATCTTTGTACTGGTACCATTATCATCTGCAGAAGAATCATTGGCATATAGAGAAGATGATCTCAGAGGAAGACTCGGTAAAGTGATTACAGCTGTTCCGGTTGACGGGTTTGGTGAAGTGGTCATAGAAGGGATAGGCGGGACCATTTCAAAGTCAGCGGTCAGTTTTGATAATCAGCAGATCAGTTACGGGACAACGGTGTTAGTCGTAGATATTAACAACGGAGTTCTTTCGGTTACTCCGCATGAACCCATTTAACATAAAAGGAGGAATTTGATATGACAATGCCGATTATAATGATCATCGGAGTTGTATTCTTTTTATTAATTGCACTAATAGCTGTGTTTATTACGAAGTATCGTACAGCAGGGCCTGATGAAGCGTTAATTGTAACAGGGAGCTATCTGGGTAATAAAAATGTTCATGTCGATGAAGGCGGCAACCGTATTAAAATCGTCCGCGGCGGAGGAACCTTTGTCCTTCCCGTCTTCCAGCAGGCAGAGCCGCTAAGCCTATTATCAAGCAAACTCGATGTTTCGACACCTGAAGTCTATACAGAACAAGGAGTGCCAGTAATGGCCGATGGAACTGCGATTATTAAAATCGGCGGTTCTATAGGAGAAATCGCTACAGCGGCTGAACAATTTTTAGGGAAATCAAAAGACGACCGTGAGCAGGAAGCGCGGGAGGTTTTAGAAGGCCACCTTCGTTCCATTCTCGGCTCAATGACAGTAGAAGAAATCTATAAAAACAGAGAAAAATTCTCTCAAGAGGTGCAGCGTGTCGCTTCACAGGATCTCGCGAAAATGGGGCTTGTAATCGTCTCGTTTACCATTAAAGATGTTCGTGATAAAAACGGTTATCTTGAATCATTAGGGAAACCGAGAATTGCCCAAGTAAAACGCGATGCTGATATCGCAACAGCAGAGGCTGATAAAGAAACCCGAATTAAACGGGCAGAAGCCGATAAAGACGCAAAAAAATCAGAACTTGAACGGGCGACGGAAATCGCTGAAGCTGAAAAACTCAATCAGCTCAAAATGGCTGAATTCCGCAGAGAACAAGATACGGCAAAAGCGAATGCCGACCAGGCATATGATTTAGAGACTGCCAGAGCGCGCCAGCAAGTCACAGAGCAGGAAATGCAGGTTAAAATTATCGAACGCCAAAAACAAATAGAACTAGAAGAAAAAGAAATTCTTCGCCGTGAACGTCAATACGACTCAGAGGTAAAGAAAAAAGCCGATGCAGACCGTTATTCTGTTGAGCAGTCCGCAGCAGCTGAGAAAGCCAAACAGCTCGCGGAAGCCGATGCCAAGAAGTACAGTATTGAAGCAATGGCAAAGGCTGAGGCGGAAAAAGTAAGAATTGACGGGCTAGCAAAAGCAGAAGCGGAAAAAGCGAAAGGAGAGACAGAGGCAGAGGTTATCCGCCTGAAAGGTCTTGCAGAAGCGGAAGCAAAAGAGAAAATTGCGGCTGCCTTTGAACAGTACGGGCAGGCGGCGATTTTCGATATGATTGTCAAAATGCTTCCGGAATACGCGAAACAAGCAGCGGCACCTCTTTCAAATATTGATAAAATCACCGTTGTCGATACAGGAGGAAGCGGTGAATCAAGCGGAGCAAACAAAGTAACCAGCTATGCGACGAACTTAATGTCAAGTCTGCAAGAAAGTTTAAAAGCATCCTCAGGAATTGATGTAAAAGAAATGCTTGAGAACTTTTCAGGAAAAGGAAACGTAAAACAAAGCATTAATGAATTAACAAATGAAATCAAAGAAGCCAAAACGATCCAAAAATCAGAGTAAGGAAAGGGCAGAACCGTATGGTAACTGTACGTGAAGCAAAGTTAGAGGATATAAAGGACATTGCAAAAGTGCATGTAGACAGCTGGAGGACAACATACCACGAAATTATCCCGATTGATTATTTAAACAGCCTGAACTATAAGGAATTTGAAGACAAATGGAAAAGTCGCTCGTTAAAAGGAGTATTTGTTGCTCAGGACGAAATGGGTTCAGTATTCGGCTTTGCTTCATTTGGACCTATTCGCTCTGAACAAGAAGGCTATGACGGCGAGTTATACGCTATTTATCTTGTGGAAGAGCGCCAGCGGCAAGGTGCAGGCAGGGCGCTCTTAGCAAAAGGAGCGGAGTATTTGCTTCAACATGGGTTTTCAAGTATGTTTGTTTGGGTTATTGAGCAGAATCCCTCGATTATATTTTATCAGGCCTATTCACCTGAAAGAGTAGCGGAGGACAACTTTGAAATTGCCGGAGTAAGGCTGAAAGAAGTAGGTCTTGGCTGGCCGGATCTTTCAGCTTTAAAAACACTTCTTAACAGATAACGAACAATCCCCCAGCAGAATTCGCTGGGGGATTGTTACTTTTACGCTTTGTCACTTTTAAGCAGACGGGGTGCTGTCATAAATAATAAACATAGGACAATTGCACAAATAATGAATGAAGGAACCATGTAAGTCGCATTATAAGTTAAAGAATAAATCCATACCGGTGTTCCTTTTGGAGCAAAGCTGCCGAAAAACACAGCTCCTGAAATGACATGCGCGGCATAGCGCAGCAAACTGCCGATAAAAACTGCGCTGACCACTGAAACAATCAATTTCCCTTTTGTTTTTGATACAGCAGCATTACGGACAGAAGAAGCGAAACAGCCGCTTATGCCGATTGCTGCGAAAGCGACAATGTAATCTAACAATAGCTGTACAAGATGTTGAGCAAACAAGTTTCCGATTGCTATTTGTATTAGACCTGTCAACAAACCTGTAGTAAGACCTGCTTTGACACCCCAGCGAAACGAAATTAAAAAGATCGGAATCATCATGATGGAGACCGAGCCTCCTTGAGGCATGCTAAGAAACATTCCTGAGACAATGTCTAAAATAACGGCTGCCGCTGTCATAATGGCAATTTCAATAAGGCGAACCAGTTGCTTAGATTGATTCATATCTATCTCCTTCCATTGACAGACAACCAAAAGGACAACAAAAAAGCAGCACGCGGAAGGATGAGAAAAGTTCCACGCACTGCTTTACGATCTGCAATTCATTTGACTTTGCCACATCCCTACGCCAGCGTTAACTAACAGGTTCAAAGGGTCAGAACGATACCGCTCACTCTCAGCTTTAATGCTCCCCTTGTGGTCATCAGTATTTAGTTCGTTTCTACTATACAAGAAAACGAAAAAAACAACAAGATCACATGACTGATGTATATGTTCTTTTAAGAAAGTTATATGATACACACGCTTTAGAAATCATGGCGAGGATTATAGTTTATTTGTTTTATAGATTTTTTTAAAAAACTATTGCAATAAATAAATACAGGTGTTATATTATTAAACGTCGCTGATGCACAGCGGACACAAACTAGATGCTTCAAAACAACTTGAAAAAAGTTGTTGACAAAAAAGAAGCTGAATGTTATATTAGTAAAGCTGCTTCATTGAGAAGTAACGAAATGATCTTTGAAAACTAAACAAGACAAAACGTACCTGTTAATTCATTTTTATAAATCGCACAGCAATGTGCGTAGTCAGTCAAACTGGGGCCTGCACGACGCAGGTCACACAGGTGTCGCCGCGGGATGCGGTGAACTTAACCTGTGATCCATTTATCGGAGAGTTTGATCCTGGCTCAGGACGAACGCTGGCGGCGTGCCTAATACATGCAAGTCGAGCGGACAGATGGGAGCTTGCTCCCTGATGTTAGCGGCGGACGGGTGAGTAACACGTGGGTAACCTGCCTGTAAGACTGGGATAACTCCGGGAAACCGGGGCTAATACCGGATGGTTGTTTGAACCGCATGGTTCAAACATAAAAGGTGGCTTCGGCTACCACTTACAGATGGACCCGCGGCGCATTAGCTAGTTGGTGAGGTAACGGCTCACCAAGGCAACGATGCGTAGCCGACCTGAGAGGGTGATCGGCCACACTGGGACTGAGACACGGCCCAGACTCCTACGGGAGGCAGCAGTAGGGAATCTTCCGCAATGGACGAAAGTCTGACGGAGCAACGCCGCGTGAGTGATGAAGGTTTTCGGATCGTAAAGCTCTGTTGTTAGGGAAGAACAAGTACCGTTCGAATAGGGCGGTACCTTGACGGTACCTAACCAGAAAGCCACGGCTAACTACGTGCCAGCAGCCGCGGTAATACGTAGGTGGCAAGCGTTGTCCGGAATTATTGGGCGTAAAGGGCTCGCAGGCGGTTTCTTAAGTCTGATGTGAAAGCCCCCGGCTCAACCGGGGAGGGTCATTGGAAACTGGGGAACTTGAGTGCAGAAGAGGAGAGTGGAATTCCACGTGTAGCGGTGAAATGCGTAGAGATGTGGAGGAACACCAGTGGCGAAGGCGACTCTCTGGTCTGTAACTGACGCTGAGGAGCGAAAGCGTGGGGAGCGAACAGGATTAGATACCCTGGTAGTCCACGCCGTAAACGATGAGTGCTAAGTGTTAGGGGGTTTCCGCCCCTTAGTGCTGCAGCTAACGCATTAAGCACTCCGCCTGGGGAGTACGGTCGCAAGACTGAAACTCAAAGGAATTGACGGGGGCCCGCACAAGCGGTGGAGCATGTGGTTTAATTCGAAGCAACGCGAAGAACCTTACCAGGTCTTGACATCCTCTGACAATCCTAGAGATAGGACGTCCCCTTCGGGGGCAGAGTGACAGGTGGTGCATGGTTGTCGTCAGCTCGTGTCGTGAGATGTTGGGTTAAGTCCCGCAACGAGCGCAACCCTTGATCTTAGTTGCCAGCATTCAGTTGGGCACTCTAAGGTGACTGCCGGTGACAAACCGGAGGAAGGTGGGGATGACGTCAAATCATCATGCCCCTTATGACCTGGGCTACACACGTGCTACAATGGACAGAACAAAGGGCAGCGAAACCGCGAGGTTAAGCCAATCCCACAAATCTGTTCTCAGTTCGGATCGCAGTCTGCAACTCGACTGCGTGAAGCTGGAATCGCTAGTAATCGCGGATCAGCATGCCGCGGTGAATACGTTCCCGGGCCTTGTACACACCGCCCGTCACACCACGAGAGTTTGTAACACCCGAAGTCGGTGAGGTAACCTTTTAGGAGCCAGCCGCCGAAGGTGGGACAGATGATTGGGGTGAAGTCGTAACAAGGTAGCCGTATCGGAAGGTGCGGCTGGATCACCTCCTTTCTAAGGATATTATACGGAATATAAGACCTTGGGTCTTATAAACAGAACGTTCCCTGTCTTGTTTAGTTTTGAAGGATCATTCCTTCGAAACGTGTTCTTTGAAAACTAGATAACAGTAGACATCACATTCAATTAGTAACACAAGATATCACATAGTGATTCTTTTTAACGGTTAAGTTAGAAAGGGCGCACGGTGGATGCCTTGGCACTAGGAGCCGATGAAGGACGGGACGAACACCGATATGCTTCGGGGAGCTGTAAGCAAGCTTTGATCCGGAGATTTCCGAATGGGGAAACCCACCACTCGTAATGGAGTGGTATCCATATCTGAATTCATAGGATATGAGAAGGCAGACCCGGGGAACTGAAACATCTAAGTACCCGGAGGAAGAGAAAGCAAATGCGATTCCCTGAGTAGCGGCGAGCGAAACGGGATTAGCCCAAACCAAGAGGCTTGCCTCTTGGGGTTGTAGGACACTCTGTACGGAGTTACAAAAGAACGAGGTAGATGAAGAGGTCTGGAAAGGCCCGCCATAGGAGGTAACAGCCCTGTAGTCAAAACTTCGTTCTCTCCTGAGTGGATCCTGAGTACGGCGGAACACGTGAAATTCCGTCGGAATCCGGGAGGACCATCTCCCAAGGCTAAATACTCCCTAGTGACCGATAGTGAACCAGTACCGTGAGGGAAAGGTGAAAAGCACCCCGGAAGGGGAGTGAAAGAGATCCTGAAACCGTGTGCCTACAAGTAGTCAGAGCCCGTTAACGGGTGATGGCGTGCCTTTTGTAGAATGAACCGGCGAGTTACGATCCCGTGCAAGGTTAAGCAGAAGATGCGGAGCCGCAGCGAAAGCGAGTCTGAATAGGGCGCATGAGTACGTGGTCGTAGACCCGAAACCAGGTGATCTACCCATGTCCAGGGTGAAGTTCAGGTAACACTGAATGGAGGCCCGAACCCACGCACGTTGAAAAGTGCGGGGATGAGGTGTGGGTAGGGGTGAAATGCCAATCGAACCTGGAGATAGCTGGTTCTCTCCGAAATAGCTTTAGGGCTAGCCTCAAGGTAAGAGTCTTGGAGGTAGAGCACTGATTGGACTAGGGGCCCCTACCGGGTTACCGAATTCAGTCAAACTCCGAATGCCAATGACTTATCCTTGGGAGTCAGACTGCGAGTGATAAGATCCGTAGTCGAAAGGGAAACAGCCCAGACCGCCAGCTAAGGTCCCAAAGTATACGTTAAGTGGAAAAGGATGTGGAGTTGCTTAGACAACCAGGATGTTGGCTTAGAAGCAGCCACCATTTAAAGAGTGCGTAATAGCTCACTGGTCGAGTGACTCTGCGCCGAAAATGTACCGGGGCTAAACGTATCACCGAAGCTGCGGACTGTTCTTCGAACAGTGGTAGGAGAGCGTTCTAAGGGCTGTGAAGCCAGACCGGAAGGACTGGTGGAGCGCTTAGAAGTGAGAATGCCGGTATGAGTAGCGAAAGAGGGGTGAGAATCCCCTCCACCGAATGCCTAAGGTTTCCTGAGGAAGGCTCGTCCGCTCAGGGTTAGTCGGGACCTAAGCCGAGGCCGAAAGGCGTAGGCGATGGACAACAGGTTGATATTCCTGTACCACCTCCTCACCATTTGAGCAATGGGGGGACGCAGGAGGATAGGGTAAGCGCGGTATTGGATATCCGCGTCCAAGCAGTTAGGCTGGGAAATAGGCAAATCCGTTTCCCATAAGGCTGAGCTGTGATGGCGAGCGAAATATAGTAGCGAAGTTCCTGATTCCACACTGCCAAGAAAAGCCTCTAGCGAGGTGAGAGGTGCCCGTACCGCAAACCGACACAGGTAGGCGAGGAGAGAATCCTAAGGTGATCGAGAGAACTCTCGTTAAGGAACTCGGCAAAATGACCCCGTAACTTCGGGAGAAGGGGTGCTCTGTTAGGGTGCAAGCCCGAGAGAGCCGCAGTGAATAGGCCCAGGCGACTGTTTAGCAAAAACACAGGTCTCTGCGAAGCCGTAAGGCGAAGTATAGGGGCTGACGCCTGCCCGGTGCTGGAAGGTTAAGAGGAGCGCTTAGCGTAAGCGAAGGTGCGAATTGAAGCCCCAGTAAACGGCGGCCGTAACTATAACGGTCCTAAGGTAGCGAAATTCCTTGTCGGGTAAGTTCCGACCCGCACGAAAGGCGCAACGATCTGGGCACTGTCTCAACGAGAGACTCGGTGAAATTATAGTACCTGTGAAGATGCAGGTTACCCGCGACAGGACGGAAAGACCCCGTGGAGCTTTACTGCAGCCTGATATTGAATGTTGGTACAGCTTGTACAGGATAGGTAGGAGCCTTGGAAACCGGAGCGCCAGCTTCGGTGGAGGCATCGGTGGGATACTACCCTGGCTGTATTGACCTTCTAACCCGCCGCCCTTATCGGGCGGGGAGACAGTGTCAGGTGGGCAGTTTGACTGGGGCGGTCGCCTCCTAAAAGGTAACGGAGGCGCCCAAAGGTTCCCTCAGAATGGTTGGAAATCATTCGCAGAGTGTAAAGGCACAAGGGAGCTTGACTGCGAGACCTACAAGTCGAGCAGGGACGAAAGTCGGGCTTAGTGATCCGGTGGTTCCGCATGGAAGGGCCATCGCTCAACGGATAAAAGCTACCCCGGGGATAACAGGCTTATCTCCCCCAAGAGTCCACATCGACGGGGAGGTTTGGCACCTCGATGTCGGCTCATCGCATCCTGGGGCTGTAGTCGGTCCCAAGGGTTGGGCTGTTCGCCCATTAAAGCGGTACGCGAGCTGGGTTCAGAACGTCGTGAGACAGTTCGGTCCCTATCCGTCGCGGGCGCAGGAAATTTGAGAGGAGCTGTCCTTAGTACGAGAGGACCGGGATGGACGCACCGCTGGTGTACCAGTTGTTCTGCCAAGGGCATCGCTGGGTAGCTATGTGCGGACGGGATAAGTGCTGAAAGCATCTAAGCATGAAGCCCCCCTCAAGATGAGATTTCCCATTCCGCAAGGAAGTAAGATCCCTGAAAGATGATCAGGTTGATAGGTCTGAGGTGGAAGTGTGGCGACACATGGAGCTGACAGATACTAATCGATCGAGGACTTAACCATATTTTTGAATGATGTCACACCTGTTATCTAGTTTTGAGAGAACACTCTCAATTTGTTTGGTGGCGATAGCGAAGAGGTCACACCCGTTCCCATACCGAACACGGAAGTTAAGCTCTTCAGCGCCGATGGTAGTCGGGGGTTTCCCCCTGTGAGAGTAGGACGCCGCCAAGCAATTGCACGTTAGTGCAAGTATGGAGGATTAGCTCAGCTGGGAGAGCATCTGCCTTACAAGCAGAGGGTCGGCGGTTCGAGCCCGTCATCCTCCACCATTTTTCATTATACATATCGGTTTTACATATATGCCGGTGTAGCTCAATTGGTAGAGCAACTGACTTGTAATCAGTAGGTTGGGGGTTCAAGTCCTCTTGCCGGCACCACTTTTATATGATATAATATTCAAGTCTCTTGTAAGAAGAGCCATTAGCTCAGTTGGTAGAGCATCTGACTTTTAATCAGAGGGTCGAAGGTTCGAGTCCTTCATGGCTCACCATTTACATGTTGCGGATGTGGCGGAATTGGCAGACGCGCTAGAATCAGGCTCTAGTGTCTTTACAGACGTGGGGGTTCAAGTCCCTTCATCCGCACCATTTCTGCGGAAGTAGTTCAGTGGTAGAACACCACCTTGCCAAGGTGGGGGTCGCGGGTTCGAATCCCGTCTTCCGCTCCAACTATACCATCCACGCCGGGGTGGTGGAATTGGCAGACACACAGGACTTAAAATCCTGCGGTAGGTGACTACCGTGCCGGTTCAAGTCCGGCCCTCGGCATTAAGTTTTGCGCCCGTAGCTCAATTGGATAGAGCGTTTGACTACGGATCAAAAGGTTAGGGGTTCGACTCCTCTCGGGCGCGCCATGATCTATATGAAATCGGGAAGTAGCTCAGCTTGGTAGAGCACATGGTTTGGGACCATGGGGTCGCAGGTTCGAATCCTGTCTTCCCGACCATTCTTGGGGCCTTAGCTCAGCTGGGAGAGCGCCTGCTTTGCACGCAGGAGGTCAGCGGTTCGATCCCGCTAGGCTCCACTTGATTTCTAAAAATATTTGGCGGTGTAGCTCAGCTGGCTAGAGCGTACGGTTCATACCCGTGAGGTCGGGGGTTCGATCCCCTCCGCCGCTACCAATGGACCTTTAGCTCAGTTGGTTAGAGCAGACGGCTCATAACCGTCCGGTCGTAGGTTCGAGTCCTACAAGGTCCACCACTATACGGAGGAATACCCAAGTCTGGCTGAAGGGATCGGTCTTGAAAACCGACAGGGGTGTCAAAGCCCGCGGGGGTTCGAATCCCTCTTCCTCCGCCATACATATTCCTAATCATCGCGGGGTGGAGCAGTTCGGTAGCTCGTCGGGCTCATAACCCGAAGGTCGCAGGTTCAAATCCTGCCCCCGCAACCAAATTTTAAAATGGTCCGGTAGTTCAGTTGGTTAGAATGCCTGCCTGTCACGCAGGAGGTCGCGGGTTCGAGTCCCGTCCGGACCGCCATTTAATTACTTAGGCTCGGTAGCTCAGTTGGTAGAGCAACGGACTGAAAATCCGTGTGTCGGCGGTTCGATTCCGTCCCGAGCCACCATTTATCAATATATTTTGGCGGTTGTGGCGAAGTGGTTAACGCACCAGATTGTGGCTCTGGCATTCGTGGGTTCGATTCCCATCAATCGCCCCAAATAAAAATTGCGGGTGTAGTTTAGTGGTAAAACCTCAGCCTTCCAAGCTGATGTCGTGGGTTCGATTCCCATCACCCGCTCCATTTCTATATCGTCATGGGCCTGTAGCTCAGCTGGTTAGAGCGCACGCCTGATAAGCGTGAGGTCGATGGTTCGAGTCCATTCAGGCCCACCATGACTTTTGTATTCCACAGTAGCTCAGTGGTAGAGCTATCGGCTGTTAACCGATCGGTCGCAGGTTCGAATCCTGCCTGTGGAGCCAAATGGAGAAGTACTCAAGTGGCTGAAGAGGCGCCCCTGCTAAGGGTGTAGGTCGTGTAAGCGGCGCGAGGGTTCAAATCCCTCCTTCTCCGCCATATGATTACAGATATCATAATTATCGGCCCGTTGGTCAAGCGGTTAAGACACCGCCCTTTCACGGCGGTAACACGGGTTCGAATCCCGTACGGGTCATCCAGAAGCCTTGCATATCCTGCAAGGTTTTTTTGTTTTTATAAATCATGATATGTCTTAGATTTTGTTCTTTATTTTAAAAACAGACTACAAAAATCTCCATATATTTCGTTTTTCTTCAGAAAATGAAGTTAATTGTCTATAAGTATAAGCGCTTTCAGGAAAGGGCTTTTTTTTATTTCTTCGAATAAATACTATAAATGAAAACTATGATGTCAGAAAGGATGATTACATGGCCGCTGCCAGCCCGACAGCACATGATGTTTATCTTTTTCACGAAGGCAGTCTGTTTAAAAGCTATCAGCTGTTTGGCTCGCATTACCGCGAGCTGAATGGCAAAAGCGGATATGAATTCTGTGTGTGGGCGCCTCATGCGTCGGAAGTACGAGTGGCTGGAGATTTTAACAGCTGGTCTGGAGAAGAGCATGTGATGCACAGAGTGAATGATAATGGCATTTGGACGTTATTTATTCCAGGTATAGGAGAAAAGGAACGATATAAATATGAAATCGTGACGAATAACGGTGAGATCAGGCTGAAGGCAGATCCATACGCTATTTATTCAGAAGTCAGACCAAACACAGCGTCACTTACTTACAATTTGGAAGGGTATAGCTGGCAAGATCAAAAATGGCAAAAGAAACAGAAGGCTAAGACGCTGTATGAAAAACCTGTTTTCATTTATGAACTGCATCTTGGGTCTTGGAAGAAACATTCTGATGGCAGGCATTATTCCTATAAAGAAATAAGTCAGACGCTTATCCCTTATATCAAGGAGCATGGGTTTACCCATATTGAACTGCTTCCGGTGTATGAGCATCCATATGATCGTTCATGGGGGTACCAAGGAACGGGGTATTACAGCCCGACAAGCAGGTTTGGCACGCCGCATGATCTGATGAAGTTTGTTGATGAATGTCATCAACAAAATATCGGAGTCATTTTGGATTGGGTCCCCGGACATTTTTGTAAAGATGCACATGGCCTTTATATGTTTGATGGAGAACCGCTTTATGAATACAAAGAAGAACGTGATCGGGAGAACTGGTTATGGGGCACGGCAAACTTTGACCTGGGAAAACCGGAAGTTCATAGTTTTTTAATTTCGAATGCGTTGTACTGGGCGGAATTCTATCATATAGATGGATTTAGGGTTGATGCAGTGGCTAATATCCTGTATTGGCCAAATCAGGATGAACGCCACACGAATCCATATGCTGTTGATTTTTTAAAAAAACTCAATCAAACCATGAGAGAGACATATCCCCATGTGATGATGATTGCAGAAGATTCTACAGAATGGCCTCAAGTGACAGGTGCCGTTGAGGAAGGGGGGCTTGGTTTTCATTATAAATGGAATATGGGATGGATGAATGACGTACTGAAATACATGGAGACGCCGCCCGAAGAAAGGCGGCATTGTCATCAGCTTATCTCTTTTTCATTACTATATGCGTTTAGTGAACATTTTGTATTGCCGTTTTCTCATGATGAAGTCGTATACGGAAAAAAATCACTTCTCAATAAAATGCCTGGCGACTACTGGCAGAAATTTGCCCAGTATCGGCTTTTGCTGGGCTATATGACAGTGCATCCCGGAAAGAAATTGATCTTTATGGGATCAGAGTTTGCTCAATTTGATGAATGGAAAGATACAGAACAGCTTGATTGGTTTTTGGACTCCTTCCCCATGCATCAGAAAGCCAGCGTTTTTACGCAAGATCTTCTCCGCTTTTACCAAAAAAGCAAAATCCTTTATGAGCATGACCATCGTGCACAATCGTTTGAATGGATTGATGTCCATAATGACGAACAATCAATCTTTTCTTTTATTCGTTATGGCAAAAAGCACGGTGAGGCGCTTGTCATCATTTGTAATTTTACACCCGTGGTCTATCATCAATATGATGTTGGAGTTCCTTTTTTTACTCAATACATTGAAGTGCTTAACAGTGACAGTGAAACATATGGAGGCTCAGGGCAAATCAACAAAAAGCCGTTATCGGCTAAAAAGGGAGCACTTCATCATAAACCGTGTTATATCACGATGACCATCCCCCCTTACGGCATCTCGATTTTACGGGCGGTTAAAAAAAGAGGAGAGATAAAAAGATGAAAAAACAATGTGTAGCCATGCTCCTTGCCGGCGGGAAGGGCAGCCGTCTCAGCGGATTAACAAAAAATATGGCCAAACCGGCTGTATCTTTCGGGGGAAAATACAGGATTATTGATTTTACCCTAAGCAACTGTTCTAATTCAGGCATAGACACAGTCGGGATTTTAACGCAATATCAGCCGCTTGAGCTGAATTCCTATATTGGGATCGGCAGTGCATGGGACCTGGATAGATATAATGGAGGCGTGACGGTTTTACCCCCTTATGCCGAGTCATCAGAAGTCAAATGGTATAAAGGGACGGCAAGCGCCATTTATGAAAATCTCAATTATTTGAATCAGTATGATCCTGAGTATGTACTGATTTTATCAGGAGATCACATATACAAGATGGACTACGGCAAAATGCTTGATTATCACATTGAAAAGAAAGCAGATGTGACCATCTCTGTCATCGAAGTGGGCTGGGAGGAAGCAAGCCGGTTCGGCATCATGAAGGCCAATCCAGATGGGACGATCACACATTTTGATGAAAAGCCCAAATTCCCTAAGAGCAATCTTGCCTCAATGGGAATTTATATATTCAATTGGCCGCTTTTGAAACAGTATCTTGAGATGGACGATCAAAACCCTTATTCTAGCCACGACTTCGGCAAAGACATTATTCCTCTGCTTTTGGAAGAGAAAAAGAAGCTTTCTGCTTATCCGTTCAAGGGATATTGGAAGGATGTCGGAACGGTGCAGAGCTTGTGGGAAGCCAATATGGATTTGTTAAAAGAGGACTCGGAGCTGAAGCTGTTTGAACGCAAATGGAAAATTTACTCCGTCAATCCAAATCAGCCTCCGCAATTTATTTCATCTGATGCGCAGGTTCAAGATTCGCTTGTGAACGAAGGTTGTGTTGTATATGGAAATGTGTCTCACTCCGTTCTTTTTCAAGGTGTGACTGTTGGTAAGCATACGACTGTTACATCATCCGTCATAATGCCGGATGTGACGATTGGGGAGCATGTAGTCATTGAAAATGCCATTGTTCCTAATGGGATGGTGCTGCCGGATGGCGCAGTGATTCGCTCCGAAAAAGACATTGAAGAGGTGCTGCTCGTTTCAGAGGAATTTGTAGAAAAAGAATTGATTTAATTACTGAAGAGGGGGCAGAGTCAGTGTTCAATAATCAAATGTTAGGTGTTATAGATGAAACCACATATAAGCATTCTCTTCAGGATTTAACAGCAAAGCGGTCGCTCGGGGCGATCCCTTTTGTCGGCAGGTACCGACTGATTGATTTTATGCTTTCCAACATGGTGAATGCGGATATTAGGAGTGTTGCAATTTTTCCGAAGTATCGTTACCGTTCGCTCATGGATCACCTTGGGGCGGGTAAGGAATGGGATTTGCACCGGAAAAAGGACGGCCTCTTTTTTTTCCCGTCTCCCCATCTTCATCACGAATACGATGAATTCGGTTCCTTTCGCCAGTTTTCGGACCATCTAGATTACTTCCACAGAAGCACGCAGCAATATGCTGTTATCTCCAACAGCCATACCGTATGCAACATTCAATTTCAATATGTGCTGAAACGCCATCAGGAGGTTGGCTGCGACGTCACCGAGGTATTTCAGGACGGCCAGTCGCTGCAAATCTATATCATGTCAACAACGCTTTTAAAGGATCTGATCTACGGACATAGCGAAAAAGGCTATAAAACCATTCAGGAGGCTGTTGAAAAGGAATCTTCCGCCCTGACCATTTGCCCTTATGAATATTCAGGTTATGCCGCTGTCATTGATTCGGTGGAAAAATATTATACCCACAGTATGGAGCTCATTCAGCCTCGTTTTTGGCAGCAGGTGTTTTTGCCGCAGCAGCCGATCTATACAAAAGTGAAGGATGAGCCGCCTACGAAATACGGAAAGCACAGCACTGTCAAAAATTCTTTGGTGGCAAACGGCTGTGTGCTTGAAGGAGAGGTTGAAAACTGCATTTTGTTCAGGGCGGTTCATGTCGGAAAGGGTACGAAGCTGAAAAACTGTATTATTATGCAAAAAACGCAGATTGGAGAGGATTGTCTTCTTGAGCAGGTCATTTCGGATAAGGATGTTAAAATCGGCAAGGCGACGGAAGCTGTAGGAACAGCTGAGCAGCCGCTTGTATTAAGAAAAGGTTTGGTGCAAGGAGAGCTGATGAATTCTTGAAGATATTATTTGCTGTGTCAGAATGCACCCCATTTGTGAAATCAGGAGGTCTTGCCGATGTAGCAGGTGCTCTGCCAAAGGCGCTTGCGCGATTAGGCAATGAGGTAGCTGTGATGCTGCCGAAGTACAGCCAAATACCTGAACCGTGGAAAAAGCGTATGAAAAAACAGGCTGAGTGTACCGTAGCTGTCGGCTGGCGGCAGCAATATTGCGGAATTGAACATATGGCAGAGAATGATGTGAATTATTACTTCATCGACAATGAGTACTATTTCAACAGGGATTCGTTGTACGGGCATTATGATGACGGTGAGCGGTTTGCCTTTTTTTCAAGAGCTGTGCTGGAGGCTGCCAAAGTTGTGAATGTTCAAGCCGATATTGTTCATACTCACGATTGGCATACAGCGATGGTCAATTATTTGCTGAAAGAGGAGTACAGAAAACATCCTTTTTATGAACGGATGAAAAGCGTGCTCACGATCCACAACCTGCAGTTTCAAGGCATATTCCCTCCTGATGTCACACATGACTTGCTGGGTCTTGAGATGGATCATTTTCATTATGAAAGGTTAGAATGCAACGGATTTGTTAATTTTATGAAAGCGGGCATCATTGCGGCTGATCATGTGACAACTGTGAGCCCCACTTACAGAAATGAAATCATGACGCCGTATTATGGTGAGCAGTTGGAACAGGTTTTGCAATATAGGGAAGATGATGTAACCGGCATATTAAATGGCATTGATGATACGTTCTATCAGCCGAAAAGCGACCCTTATATAGAGGCGCAATACGATTCAGGGGATCTTGCATGCAAGCTGGAAAACAAAACGAAGCTTCAGCAGCGGATGGGGCTTCCAGAGAAAAACGATATTCCGCTGATCAGTATGGTGACAAGGCTCACTAAACAAAAGGGGCTTGATCTTGTCCGCAGAATTATGCACGAACTTCTTGAGGAGCAAGACATACAGCTGGTTGTGCTAGGCACAGGAGAACGTGAATTTGAAGATTATTTCCGGTATGCAGAATTTGCTTTTCATGAGAAGTGCCGGGCTTATATCGGGTTTGATGAGCCGCTAGCCCATCAAATTTATGCGGGCTCTGATATGTTTTTGATGCCGTCGAAATTTGAGCCGTGCGGTTTGGGGCAGCTCATTGCGCTTCAATATGGCGCCATTCCGATTGTCAGGGAAACGGGCGGTCTTTACGACACTGTCCGTGCCTATCAGGAGGAAGAGGGAACGGGCAATGGCTTTACGTTTTCCGCCTTTAATGCGCATGATCTGAAATTTACGATAGAAAGGGCGCTGTCGTTTTATTGCCAACAGGATGTATGGAAGAGCATCGTGAAGACCGCTATGAATGCAGATTACAGCTGGGGGAAGTCGGCTAAAGAGTATCAGCGTATTTTCGAGCAGGTGACAAGGAGTGGACGGGATGTTCTCGAGTAAAGAACGCTTTGCAGACTTATTTTTAAAGCGTCTGGAAATGACGTGCGGAAAAAGCTTTAAAGATTCTGCCAAGCTGGATCAATATAAAACGTTGGGCAATATGGTCAGAGAGTATATCAGCGCTGATTGGATCGAGACGAATGAAAAAAGCAGATCAAATTCCGGGAAGCAGACATATTATTTATCAATCGAATTTCTGCTCGGTCAGCTACTTGAGCAAAACTTAATGAATCTTGGTGTTCGTGATGTTGTAGAAGCTGGTTTAAAGGAAATCGGCATCAATTTAGAGGAGATCCTTCAGATAGAGAACGATGCAGGTCTCGGCAATGGCGGACTTGGGCGCTTGGCCGCTTGCTTTTTAGATTCGCTTGCTTCGTTGAACCTGCCTGGGCACGGCATGGGCATACGTTATAAGCATGGTTTGTTTGAGCAAAAAATTGTAGACGGGCATCAGGTGGAGCTGCCTGAGCAATGGCTGAAAAACGGGAACGTATGGGAAGTAAGGAATGCGGATCAAGCAGTGGACGTGCCGTTTTGGGGCGAAGTCCATATGACAGAAAAAAGCGGGCGCCTGCATTTTCGCCACGAACAAGCGACAATTGTTACCGCTGTTCCTTATGATATCCCGATTATCGGCTATGAAACAGGCACTGTCAACACGTTAAGGCTTTGGAACGCTGAGCCCTATGCGCATTATCACGGCGGTAATATTTTGTCTTATAAGCGAGAAACAGAAGCGGTTTCTGAATTCTTATATCCCGATGACACCCATGATGAGGGGAAAATTTTACGGCTGAAGCAGCAGTATTTTTTAGTATGCGCAAGCTTAAAAAGCATTGTGAACAATTACCGAAAAACACATAAATCTTTATCCGGCCTGCATAAAAAAGTGAGCATTCATATTAATGACACTCACCCTGCGCTTGCGGTGCCTGAGCTGATGCGGATTTTGCTCGATGAAGAGAACATGAGCTGGGAAGAAGCTTGGCATATCACTGTACATACGATTTCTTATACAAATCATACAACATTGTCAGAAGCGCTCGAGAAATGGCCGATTCATTTGTTTAAGCCGCTGCTCCCGCGAATGTACATGATTATTGAAGAGATCAATGAGAGGTTTTGCCGCGCAGTTTGGGAAAAGTATCCGGGAGACTGGAAAAGGATAGAGGACATGGCGATTACAGCGCATGGTGTTGTCAAAATGGCTCATCTGGCCATAGTAGGCAGTTACAGTGTAAATGGCGTTGCAAAAATACATTCCGATATATTAATGGAAAGGGAGATGCGCGACTTTCACTTGCTGTTTCCGAATCGTTTTAACAATAAGACGAATGGAATTGCCCACAGGCGCTGGCTGTTAAAAGCGAATCCAGGCTTGTCTGCCATCATTACAGAGGCGATCGGCGATGAATGGGTCAAACAGCCGGAATCACTGATCCGTTTAGAACCGTACGCCACTGATCCTGCATTTATTGAACAGTTTCAAAACAACAAAAGCAAGAAAAAACAAGAGCTTGCCGATTTGATTTTTTGCACGGCCGGGGTGGTTGTGAACCCTGACAGCATATTCGACGTACAGGTGAAACGGCTTCATGCATATAAACGGCAGCTGCTGAATGTTCTTCACATTATGTATTTGTATAACCGCCTCAAGGAGGACGCCGGGTTTTCAATCTACCCGCAAACCTTTATTTTCGGGGCAAAGGCTTCACCAAGCTATTATTATGCCAAGAAAATCATTAAGCTGATCCATTCTGTCGCAGAAAAAGTCAATTATGATCCGGCAGTCAAACAGCTGATCAAAGTTGTTTTTTTAGAAAATTATAGAGTTTCTATGGCTGAGCGAATTTTTCCGGCATCAGACGTAAGTGAGCAAATTTCAACCGCAAGCAAGGAAGCGTCTGGTACAGGGAATATGAAGTTTATGATGAACGGGGCTTTGACGATCGGCACGCATGACGGCGCAAATATCGAGATCCTTGAGCGGGTGGGCCCTGATTGTATTTACACGTTCGGCTTAAAGGCGGATGAAGTTCTATCGTATCAGGAAAACGGCGGCTATAGATCGAGGGAATATTATCAGCATGACAGAAGAATCAGGCAGGTAGCGGATCAGTTGATCAATGGTTTTTTTGAAGGAGAGGCAGATGAATTTGAATCGATCTTTGACTCGCTGCTTCCGCATAATGATGAGTATTTTGTGCTGAAGGATTTCAGCTCATATGCAGATGCACAGGAGCGAATTCAAGCTGATTATCGGGAGCGAAGGAAATGGTCTGAGCGTTCGATTGTAAACATTGCTCATTCTGGATATTTCTCCAGCGACCGCACGATCCGGGAATATGCGAAGGACATTTGGGGCATCAAGCCGATGATGTGAAAAAGCCGCTGTATAAGCGGCTTTTTTTGTTCACAGATTCATTGAATTGATTGTAAAGGATAAGAACGTTGCAAATGCACTCCATAAAAAATAAGGCAAAAGAAGATAGCTTGCGGCTCTGCTGTATTTTTTGGCAATGATCAGTAATATGATTGCTGTGATGGCGACAAGCAGGCAGTCAAGCGATGCAGCCAGCAGATTTTTTTGCGTAAATTGGAAATAGCTGAAGGCTTGATTGAGCACGTAATTTATCAAAAGTGTAAACCAAAAGCTTTTCGCACCTTTAAATGAAAACGCAGCATATACAATGGCTGCTGAAAGGGAGATCATGGCAAACAGGATGGCCCAAATGATGCCGATCGCAGTTCCGCTTGGCGTCCAGTCCGGTTTTTTCAATGAATTGTACCATTCTTGGTCCACAGGAAACAGGTAGCCTGCGGCTGAAAACAGCGCATATGTAATCACAAAAACGGCTAAAGCGCCGACAATCTTTTTCATATTTGCAACCTCCGCATGTATTTAATTACCCTTTATCTTATAAAGATCAAACCCCCGATATGCGGGGGAAATGATGGTCTTAAATAAGCTGCCGCAATGCGTTTGCTTTAATGCGTTCATATTCAAAAGCTGATTCTAATTCTTCCTTCGGTAAAGCAGACTTGCGGACGTATTTTTCGCGAATGACATCGTAAAGCTCGTAAGGAAACAGCATATCAATAAACATGACTTGTTTTTGTTCTTCAGTTAATGGGGCTCTGGATTCGTATGCGTTCAGCATGACATTAAATGTTTCTTCATCCCAAACGCCCGTCGTATCCAAAAGCGGAATAATCATTTTGCGCAAATCGCGAATAGGCAGATCAAATGAAACGGTATCTAAGTCAATGACCCAAATCTGTTCATTTTCCCCTAAGAGTGTATTTCCGGTTCCGTAATCCTGGTGGCAAAGGTTAGGGCTTTTTTTCAGCTGTTCAGTCCATGGAACATAGGTCGACTGCAAAAGCCGGTCTTTGATGCGCAGCCCGTCTTCAATAAAGCCATCTATCTCCTGAAGATAAAGCTGTGAGAAAGGATCTTCTTTTTCCGCCTCCGCCATCAGCTTCCACGTTTCCATCTGTTTGCATCGTTTCGTGTAGTGATTCGGCCAGCGACCTAATTTGGTAAATACGGGAACGCCATTTGGCGGCTGATATCCGACGGAAGCTGTATGAAAATCAGCAAGGCCTTTCATGATAAACTCCAAGTCCTGCTTTACAGTCAGCTCAAACGGCCTTCCTTCGATCCAGTCATATACGACAAATAGAAATGAGCCGTGCTTGGAATATAGGCTGCCTTTTTTGTTTGGGAGTATGCCAGGAACATTCATGCCTTTTTTTGCTAAATAGTCCTGCGCGAAAATGGAAAACAACGCTTTCTTTTCTGGCCTGTGTATTCGTTTTAGACAAACCGCGCCGGAGTCTGTGTGGACCTTCCAGACAAGCGCCATCTGGTTTCCCTGAATGACGTCTATTTTTTCAGCCTGCACATCCCATCCTTGAAGCACATTTTCAGCCAGCTCCGTTAATTTTTTTGCATCTTCTGCTGATAAAGGAAGCTCTGATGAATTCCCCTCCTCAATGACTTCATGGTTTTCTGCCATTAAAGGACACATCCTTACCTGTTTTACTCCTACCTTATGAATCAAAAGGAAAAAATGATTGAGTTATTTGACTATATTTAATAGATGAATCTGGTTGTTTACCCGTTTTGTTTTTAGGGCAGTCCCATTCCGCACAAGTTGGTTGTTCAGCCGTATCATGATTCTAACTAGTTAAAAATCATGCAGGAATGGAGGCTATGTATGAAAATAGCACTGATCGCCACAGAGAAGCTTCCTGTCCCATCGGTTCGAGGAGGCGCCATTCAAATCTACCTAGAAGCGGTTGCCCCTTTAATTGCCAAAAAACATGAGGTGACTGTGTTTTCTATTAAAGATCCGAATCTCGCTGATAGAGAGAAGGTAGACGGTGTCCATTATGTGCATTTGGATGAAGACCGTTATGAAGAAGCCGTTGGAGCAGAGCTGAAAAAGAGCCGTTTTGATCTTGTGCATGTTTGTAATCGCCCAAGCTGGGTTCCGAAATTGAAGAAACAGGCGCCGGATGCTGTTTTTATTTTGAGCGTTCACAATGAAATGTTCGCTTACGATAAAATCAGCCAGGCGGAAGGCGAGATTTGCATCGACTCCGTAGCGCAGATTGTTACGGTCAGCGATTATATCGGACAGACGATCACAAGCCGTTTTCCGTCAGCACGATCAAAAACAAAAACGGTGTATTCCGGTGTGGATTTAAAAACGTACCACCCTCGCTGGACGAATGAAGGGCAGCGGGCTCGCGAAGAGATGCGAAGCGAGCTGGGGCTTCACGGCAAAAAAATCGTCTTGTTTGTCGGCCGGCTTAGCAAAGTCAAAGGCCCGCACATATTATTGCAGGCTTTGCCGGACATCATTGAGGAGCACCCCGATGTCATGATGGTGTTTATCGGGTCAAAATGGTTCGGAGATAATGAATTAAATAACTATGTCAAACATCTTCATACCCTTGGTGCGATGCAAAAGGATCATGTCACATTTATTCAATTTGTGAAGCCAAAGGACATTCCGCGCCTTTATACCATGTCAGATGTATTTGTATGCTCTTCACAATGGCAGGAGCCTTTAGCAAGGGTGCATTATGAAGCGATGGCTGCGGGACTTCCTATTATTACAAGCAATCGGGGAGGCAATCCAGAGGTCATAGAGGAAGGGAAAAACGGCTACATCATTCATGACTTTGAAAATCCTAAACAATATGCCGAACGTATCAATGATTTGCTGAGCAGCTCGGAAAAGCGGGAACGGCTTGGAAAATACAGCCGCCGTGAGGCAGAAAGCAATTTTGGCTGGCAGAGGGTGGCTGAAAATCTGCTCAGCGTCTATGAAAAGAACAGATAGAAGGGGTGAACAGAGTGTACCAAAAAGAGCATGAAGAACAGATTGTGTCCGAAATTCTCAGTTATTATCCGTTTCATATCGACCATGTGGCGCTGAAATCGAACAAAAGCGGGCGCAAAATCTGGGAAGTCGAAACTGATCATGTCCCAAAGCTGCTAAAAGAAGCGCAAATGAAACCGGAGCGGATGCTTTTTATCACTCAGGCACACGCCCATTTACAAGAGAAAGGGCTGCCGATAGCGCCGATTCATCAAACAAAAAATGGCGGTAGCTGCTTGGGCACGGATCAGGTTTCTTACAGCTTATATGACAAAGTGACAGGAAAAGAAATGATTTACTATGATGCAGAGCAAATGAAAAAAGTCATGTCATTTGCCGGCCATTTTCATCATGCCTCAAAAGGATATGTTTGCACAGATGAAAGCAAGAAGAGAAGCAGGCTGGGAAAATGGCACAAATTGTACCGTTGGAAGCTGCAGGAACTTGAAGGGAATATGCAGATCGCAGCATCCTATCCTGATGACGTATTTTCGCAAACTTTCTTAAAACATGCTGATAAAATGCTGGCAAGAGGAAAAGAAGCTCTCAGAGCGCTTGATGACTCAGAATACGAAACCTGGACAAAAGAGACGCTCGAGCATGGCGGATTCTGTTTTCAGGATTTTACATTGGCACGTTTGACTGAGATCGAAGGGGAGCCTTTTTTAAAGGAGCTTCACTCGATTACCTACGATTTGCCGTCAAGAGACCTTCGTATTCTGCTGAATAAAGTGATGGTTAAGCTTTCTGTATGGGATACTGATTTCATGGTTGCACTGCTTGCGTCCTACGACGCAGTGTATCCGCTCACAGAAAAACAGTACGAGGTACTTTGGATTGATCTCGCGTTTCCGCATTTGTTCTGTGCAATCGGGCACAAATATTATTTGAAGCAAAAGAAAACGTGGTCAGATGAGAAATATAACTGGGCGCTGCAAAACATGATTTCTGTTGAAGAATCTAAAGATTCGTTTTTGGATAAACTGCCGGAACTGTATAAAAAGATAAAAGCCTATCGGGAGGCGAATTGACATGAGGTCATCGAGACAAAAAGCCTCTATTTCTAAACTGGATCTCGACCAATTCGTATTTACACCGCCTGGACCGATGGGATGGCAGGCTCATGACTCAACCTCAGCTGAGAAGGAAGAAGAGGAGAAGCATTTAGATGTGGGCAGCATTCGAGAGCTCCCTCACATCAATGCACCGAAAGAATATCAAGAAGAAACGAAGGAAAAGGAAACAGATCACAAAATCGTCGATGATGAAGAAGAAACGAAATTCGAAACCACTCTGGAGCCTGAGGAGGAGCGTGATTCGAAACGCTCAGCGCCCCCATATGAAGAAGAGGATGAAGATGAAGAACCAGACTTAGCGGAAGAAGCTAAAGTGGAAATCATCATTCTTCCAAGTGAATCTAAACCAGCTCCATGGTTTTCTCAAACTGTAAAGCGCAAGGCATAAAGTCACATTTATGCCTTTTTTTAAGTTCTCTGCAGCGAAAAAACAGCCCGTTTTGCAACACGAGCTGTAGGTTTTATGTTTTTGCTTTCACAAAAAGCTGATTGATAGATGATAAATCAAAATTTTGCGTCAGAAAAGGCGGCGGAAATTGTTTGTTTTTCGGAGTGAGAACGGATTGGTAAACAGTATTGAGCCTTTTGGCCGCATGGGTAAAGGTAAATAAAGCTTCTACATGCTGTCGGGCGTTTTTTGTCATTTTGCTCATTAATTCTTGATCTGTAAAGGCTCTGTCAATTGCTTTTGCAAATGAAGAAGGTTTGTTGTATCTGTCGATGACAAGGCCGGTGACTTCGTCTTTTACGACTTCACCGTTTCCGCCCCGATTTGTGGTAATTAAGGGCGTGCCGGCCGCCATTGCTTCATAATTCACACGGGCGAGGGGTTCGTTCCACTGAGAGCTGCACACAAATACATCTGCCATCAGAAAAAGGTTTGGGATGTCGTCTGCGGGAATGAATTTTGTAAAGATTATGTGGTCTCTGTATGGCAGCGCCAGCGTGCGCAGATAGGTTACATATTGGTTTTGGCTGTCATCGCTGAACCACTTCCCGCCTGCTATGACCAATACAGCATCAGGGTGCTGCTGCAAAATCCTTCTCATGCTGTGAATGAGAAGGTGAGGTCCTTTTGTTGGGCTTAAGCGGCCGGCGAATAAAATAACTTTTTTATCTTCAATACCGTATTTTTTCCGGTATGTTTTTCTGACAGCCGAGCCTTTCATCGTCCAGACGGGCGGATAAGAGTTTAAATCAACGCCGGAATACACAACTTTTGTGATGTCCTCGGCTTCAGGGAAACGTTCAATGACGGTTTGTTTAATAAATTCGCTCACAGTTGTGATCATGGAGACATTGTCGAGTACTTCTTTTCCTTGCGCGAAGGTCATCTTTTTTTCAGAAAACATTTCGTTATGCAGGCTCAGAACGATCTTGCTGTTTGGTGAGGCTTTTTTATATAAAGAGACATTTAAAGGCCTGTTGAACACATGAATGAGGTCAAAGGAAGAGGCTCGCAGCTCTTCGGCTACCGCCTCGCGGTAATGTTCTTTTGGCAGATGGATATAATGTACGCCGTCTTTTGTTTCTCTTTTTGGAAGCGCTGGATCTTCTATTGAAAAAATGGTCAGGTCGTACCTGCTGCTGAAATAGGGCGTGACACCGTCAATCATCATTTGAATAGCGCCGCCGCGTACTGCGGGCGCCGGCAGCTTTTCTGTACAGATAAAGGCAAGCTTCATTTTTATTCCCCCTGATACAGCGACGATAAATAGGCGATTTCGTTGGTCAAGCCATCCTTTAAGGATGTGGCGGGATCATAATGCAAGAGCTGTTTTGCTTTTGAAATATCCGCCCACGTGTTGCTCGGTTCCCCTGCTATTTTGTCCGAAAAGTGCAGTGTTGCTTTTCTCCCGGAAATATCCTCAATGAGGGAGACAACTTTTAAGACTGAGGCACGCTCTGCGCCGCCGATATTTACTGTTTCACCAATAAGGTGGGGTTTCCCAAGAACAGCGGTGATGCCTTTGACACAGTCGCTGATATAAGTGAAATCTCTTGACTGCTGCCCATCACCGAAGATGGTAAGCGGCTTTTGCTGAAGGTGCTGCTTAATGAGCCGGTGAAAAGCCATATCCGGCCGCTGTCTTGGCCCGTATACGGTAAAAAAACGGAGAATCACAATTGGAATGCCAAAGCTCTGTTTATACACATGGCAAAGCTTTTCTCCCGTAAGCTTTGTTACCCCGTACGGAGATAAAGGAGAAAGCGACGTGTTTTCGCTGACTTTTCCTTGTTTTTCGCCATAGACGGAAGAGGTGGATGCAAAGACGAACGTTTGAATAGAATGTTCCCGGCACGCCTCGAGGAGCCTTTGGAGCGCTTGGATATTATGTGCGGCATATGGGTGAAAATGATTGCCCCAGCTTGAGCGGACACCCGGTATGGCCGCCAAATGAAAGATGACGTCCACTCCTTCCAGTAAGGGAGCAAGATCGGCTGTCAGCAGATTTTCCTTTATGAACGTAAATCGCTTTTCCGGCAGCAGGTTTTTAAGGTTTTTTAATTTCAAGGAAAATGGAGTAGGACCGATAAAGTCATCGATTCCGATAACGTTATGTTTCTTATCTTTTAGTAATTCTTCGCAGAGGTGGGAGCCGATAAAGCCAGCTGCTCCTGTGACGAGTATTTTCATGGACGGCCAACTCCCGTACAGATCAGGCCGCAAGCCTCGATCAGTTCTTTTTTTAGTACGTTGCGTCCGTCAATCACAAGACGCCCTTTCATGATATCTGCAGCCTTTTTCCAATCAAACGCTAAAAACTCAGACCATTCTGTCGCCAAAAATAAAAAGTCACTCTCTTCGATCGCATCAAAAGCTTGAGAATGCTGAGTTACATGTTGCCGCAAATGTTCTGGAAGTACAGCTTCAGGATCATATGCATGAACATCACATCCCAGCTCCGCCAGCCTTTCCATCAGTCTGACAGCCTGAGAATTCCGGATGTCATCAGTATTCGGTTTGAAGGAAATGCCGAGTACAGCCGCTTTCTTGCCTTGAAGTGTTTCGAAGAATGACTGTATTTTTTTGATATACAGGCCAAGCTGGGTGTCATTAATGTGCTGCACGGCCCGGAGCAGGAAGGTCTCCGTGTTTTTTTCCTGGGCAGCAAATTGCAGCGCCTGCAGATCCTTTGGAAAACAAGAGCCTCCGTATCCGATGCCTGCCTGCAAAAAGTGCTTCCCGATCCTTGGGTCTAGACCGATAGCGCGGGAAATATCTGAGATATCTGATTGATAGGCTTCACATATGCGGGCCATTTCGTTAATAAACGAAATTTTGGCCGCTAAAAAGAAATTGTTGGCATATTTGATCAGCTCTGCTCCCGCTAAGCTTGTAACGATAAAAGGGGTATCAATGTGTTTGTAAATGGATTTGACGATGGCTGCCGATACGTGATCTTCTTCCTGAACACCGATGACTGTTTTGTCAGGATGCAGCATGTCATATAAGGCATTGCCTTCCCGCAGAAACTCCGGATTGGATACGATATTAAAGAGGTTTTTAGACACTCCGGAGGCAATCAGCTGTTTTGCTATGTTTTCATTTGTCCCGGGCGGAACAGTGCTTTTCGTAATAATGGTTTTATACGATCGGATCGCCTCGCTTAAATCACCGATGACGGACTGCAGGGCTTTCGTATCAGCTGATCCGTCCGAACGCGGCGGAGTTCCGACTGCGATAAAAATAACGGGACATTCCTCCATGCTCGATTTCACTTCAGAAGAAAACGAGAGATTGCCGCAACGAAGTATTGCATCTGAAAGCCCAGGCTCGTAAAAGGGAATGACTCCTTTTTTCAGCTGCCCGATTTTTTTGACGTCTTTGTCTGTGCATATCATGTCATGTCCGATGGATGCCAGTGCCGCTGATAGGGTTAAACCGACATACCCGGCGCCAACCACACAAATTTTCATCACCTGAGCTCCTTTACAAGATTACTGGTCATATATCAATATCCTATTAAAAAAGGGCTGGTTCGTGATTCCGCTTTCTGCCCAGTTGCTTCCGCCTAATTTCAGATGTACAAACATCGGGATGCGCTCTTGGAATATCATGTAATAAACATGAGCTGAGGGGAAAATACCATGATAAAAAAAGCAATCATTCCTGCAGGCGGATTCGGCACGAGAAATCTGCCGGTGACGAAGGTGATTCCGAAAGAAATGTTTCCGGTAGGATCTAAGCCTGTGATTCATTATCTTGTTGAAGAATTAAAGGAGTCAGGCATTGAGGACATTTTGATGGTTGTATCGAGCCATAAAAATCTGATTGTCGACTATTTTGATTCCTCTTTGGCACTTGAGGCTTTTTTGGCCTCTAAGAATAAACTGCATTTACTTAGAGAGCATCCCATTCCGGATATACGGATTCACTATGTGCGGCAGCCTTATGCAAAGGGTCTTGGCGACGCCATTTCTTTCGGAAAGCAATTTGCAGGCGGAGAGCCTTTTGCCGTCGTTTTGCCAGATGATCTGATTTTTTCCGCCAATCAGCCGGCTTTGGGGCAGCTGATTGAAGCATATACGAAATATCAGTCCAGTGTAATCGGCTTAAAAGAAACAAAAACGGAGGATTTACATCATTACGGGGTGATAAAAGGGGAGCCTGTTGAAAAAGGGCTTTATCGCATACAGGATATTGTGGAAAAGCCTAAACAAAACCCTCCGTCTCATTTTGCAGCAGCAGGGCGTTATATTTTCACACCGGATATTTTTAATGAGCTGGAGGCATTAGAAGCTGACAGCGGAGGAGAAGTGCAGGTAACGGATGCGATAAAAGCTTCGCTCGGGGCATGTACCGTATACGGGAAATTGCTAGAGGGCGAGCGGTATGACATCGGCCTGCAAAAGGATTATCTGAAGCTGATTTACGATATGCTGAAAACGGAAAAGAACCCCCAATAATCGGGGGTTCAATCAGCGTGGAGATCGCCGAATGTGGTCATGATTCCCTCTTCGTCAAGTTCTTCTTCATAGCGCTCATGGGCTCTGCTTTGATAAACGGTAATTTCTTTCCCAGTGATATCTGTAGCGATGAAATTTTCGTAAGACTCCGTATTGCCGATATTCTCTTCGGCATTCATCGTCATATCATCATAGCTGAGCGGAGGGTTTTCCATATCCTGCGGCGTTTGTGAGTTCCCATATTTTTCGACATCCTGATAGGAATCCTCACTGTCATATGGCGCTCTGATTTCTTCATCATCATCAAATTCAAATTGCCCGAATGGTGTTTCTTCTTCAATCGGACGGTCTTTGGAAACCACGTCCTGTGACGAATACTCCGCGAGGGTTGTGGCAGTCGGAAGCGCTTCAAGTCGTTCGAAAGGGATTTCCTTTCCGCTGACTTCACAAATGCCATACGTACCGTTTTCTATCGCCTTCAATGAATGCTCAATGTCCCGAAGGTGCTCTCTCTCATGCAAGTCTAGAGCGATGTCTTTCTCACGCTCGTAAAGTTCTGTCGCCTGATCGCCGGGATGGTTGTCGTATGCCGAAAGCTCACCCCACGAATCATAAGGAAAGGCTGAGTTAAGCTGAAAATGATCATTGTCTTTGAAACGGTTTAAGATATCTTTTTTCGTTTGTTCCAGTTCATTTTTTAAATGCTGAAGCTGTTCTTTCGTAAGCAATGTGATCGCCTCGTTTCTCTGTGATGCATACCTTTAGTATGAACAGATCGCCTGAGAACTTTCATAAATGGCGGGTGGAGGAATATAGGAGGTTTTCCTTTTATGGTAAGCGGATACAACCTTTGCTATCAGTGGAGAAAGAAATTTAAGCTTTGTTTCTTTTTCATTTCTGAAATTAGGTTTATAATAGGTAAGGCAGGCCATTTGGACTGCATGATCTGTGTTTGACACAAAGGAGACACAGGTGTATGGTATTAAAAGCATTTTAAGGATTATGGAGGAATGTCTCATGGTGACAACGGTGCAGCGTACGTTCCGAAAGGAAGTTCTACATGCATTACATAAAGCCAAAGAAGTCAACCATGCTGTCTTAATAAGCTATTCGAGACAAATCGAGTCTCTTGACCCTCTATCATTTTTCAATTACGGAGCAAAAAAATATACAGGCAATCGATTTTTTTGGTCAGATCCTGAAAGTGAATTGACAATAGTCGGTCTTGGCAAAGAAGCGGTTTTCCAAACAAATCAAAAAAACAGCGAGCGGTATCGTGAGGTTTTTGAACAATGGGAGCGCTTTAAAAAGACGGCTTTTCATATTTATGAAGAAGAAAAGCTGCAGCATTCTGCAGTGGGACCTTTGTTATTCGGAGGATTTTCTTTTGACCCTTGCGAAGAAAGAGGTTCACAATGGGACCATTTCTCGGAAGGGGATTTCTTTGTGCCTGCGCTTATGCTGACGATGACTGCTGAAGGCCCGTTCTTAACAGTTAACAGATGGGTAAGCGGAGGAGAAGACGCAGAAGCTGTTTTAGAAGGTTTAAAAGCTTTTGCGGCGGAATTTATGGTTCCCGATTTCAAGCAAGAAGATCAGGCTGTGATTGCAGCAGCCGAAGAGCTGGATAAGGATGATTGGCTGAAAGCAATCGAAACGGCCACAAGCCAAATTAAAGAGAAACAATATGATAAGGTTGTTCTTGCCCGAGAGCTGCTGCTCACGTTTGACGGTCCAATCCAAATTGAACCGGTGCTTAAAACGCTTCTGGACGATCAGCAGACAAGCTATGTTTTTGCAATTGAACAAGAAGGCAAAACCTTTGTCGGCGCGTCTCCGGAAAGACTGATCAAAAGAGACGGCGGCACTGTCATGTCTTCCTGTCTGGCAGGCTCCATTAAACGAGGCTTGAATGAAGAAGACGACCGCCGGATAGGCCTTGAATTATTAAACGATGAGAAAAACCTGCTTGAGCATGATATTGTGGTAGGTATGATTCATAATGCTTTTGTATCAAGCTGTTCAGAGGTTGAAAAGCCTGATGGACCTGTTTTGTACAAAACAAAAAGCGTTCAGCACCTGTTTACGCCGATTGTCGGACAGCTGCGCGAGTCTGCTTCAATTTTTGACTTAATTGAGAAGCTGCATCCCACTCCGGCGCTCGGGGGAGCACCTCAGGAAAAAGCTGTTGACGTGATCAGAGAGATTGAACCGATGTCTCGCGGCTGGTATGCTGCCCCTATCGGCTGGATTGACAGCCAGGATAACGGGGAATTCGCGGTAGCCATTCGTTCAGGGCTGATCGAAGGAAGCACTGCAAGGCTGTTTGCCGGGTGCGGTATTGTGGAAGACTCGGAACCAATCTCGGAATATGAAGAAACACAGATTAAATTGAAGCCGATGATCTCTGCATTAGGAGGTGAGAGGCGTTGACAGTCAACCCGATTACTCATTACATCGGAAGTTTTATTGATGAATTCGCCCTTTCCGGAATTACGGACGCCGTCGTTTGTCCGGGCTCAAGATCTACACCGCTGGCTGTTCTTTGTGCTGCGCATCCCGATATCAGCGTCCATGTCCAAATTGATGAAAGATCTGCCGGGTTTTTTGCCTTAGGTTTGGCAAAAGCGAAGCAGCGTCCCGTACTATTGATCTGTACATCTGGAACAGCCGCGGCCAACTTTTATCCGGCTGTGGTTGAAGCCCATTATTCAAGGGTGCCTATTATTGTGTTAACTGCTGATCGGCCTCATGAGCTGCGCGAAGTAGGCGCACCGCAGGCTATTAATCAGCACTTCTTATTCGGTAACTTTGTTAAGTTTTTCACAGACTCTGCTCTTCCTGAAGAGTCTCCGCAAATGCTGAGATACATCCGAACGCTGGCAAGCCGCGCTGCCGGAGAAGCACAAAAGCGCCCGATGGGGCCTGTCCATGTGAATGTGCCGCTGCGCGAACCGCTGATGCCGGATCTTTCAGATGAGCCGTTTGGAAGAATGAGAACAGGCCGTCATGTGTCTGTGAAAACGGGTACGCAGTCTGTTGACCGAGAGTCCCTGTCTGATGTGGCTGAGATGCTCGCAGAGGCTGAAAAAGGAATGATCGTCTGCGGGGAGCTCCATAGTGATGCGGATAAGGAAAACATTATTGCGCTGTCAAAAGCGCTTCAGTATCCAATTTTAGCGGATCCGCTGTCTAATCTGCGGAATGGTGTTCATGATAAAAGCACTGTTATTGATGCGTATGATTCGTTTTTAAAAGATGATGAGCTGAAGCGGAAACTTCGTCCTGATGTTGTCATTCGGTTTGGACCGATGCCTGTTTCAAAACCGGTTTTCTTATGGCTTAAGGATGATCCTGCGATTCAGCAAATAGTGATTGACGAGGATGGAGGGTGGAGAGACCCGACACAGGCAAGCGCGCATATGATTCATTGTAATGCGTCTGTTTTTGCTGAGGAGATCATGGGAGGCCTTACTGCTGCTGCCAGATCCTCAGAGTGGCTGGAAAAGTGGCAGTTTGTCAATGGGCGGTTCCGCGAGCATCTGCAAACAATCAGCAGTGAAGATGTTTCGTTTGAAGGCAATCTCTATCGAATCCTTCAGCATCTTGTGCCTGAAAACAGCTCGCTGTTTGTGGGAAACAGCATGCCGATCAGGGATGTTGATACGTTTTTCGAAAAGCAGGACCGCCCTTTCCGGATTTATTCAAACCGGGGAGCAAACGGGATAGACGGTGTCGTCTCCTCTGCCATGGGGGTATGTGAAGGAACAAAAGCGCCTGTTACCCTTGTGATTGGAGATTTATCTTTTTATCACGATTTAAACGGCTTGCTGGCGGCCAAAAAGCTGGGTATTCCACTTACTGTGATTCTTGTCAATAATGACGGGGGAGGGATTTTCTCCTTTTTGCCGCAGGCTTCTGAGAAGACACACTTTGAAGATTTGTTCGGCACACCGACAGGGCTCGATTTCAAGCATGCCGCTGCACTTTACGGCGGAACGTATTCATGCCCGGCTTCTTGGGATGAATTCAAAACAGCTTACGCGCCGCAGGCAGACAAGCCCGGACTCCATTTGATTGAAATCAAAACGGATCGCCAATCAAGAGTCCAGCTTCATCGCGATATGCTGAATGAGGCTGTGCGGGAAGTGAAAAAACAATGGGAACTGTAAACATAACGGTATCAGATGGTGTCCGATATGCAGTGGCAGACGAGGGACCGAATGCTTCCGAAGCCGTCGTCTGTCTGCACGGGTTTACCGGCAGCAAACAATCATGGACTTTTCTTGATGAAATGCTGCCTGATTCCCGTTTGATCAAAATTGATTGTTTAGGGCATGGGGAAACCGATGCCCCGCTGAATGGGAAAAGATACAGCACAAGCCGGCAAGTTTCTGACCTTGCCGAGATTTTTGATCAATTAAAACTTCACAAAGTGAAATTGATTGGGTATTCTATGGGAGGAAGGCTTGCTTACTCTTTCGCGATGACATATCCCGAGCGGGTATCGGCACTTGTGCTTGAAAGCACGACGCCGGGGCTCAAAACACTTGGGGAACGGCGGGAACGAATCATGCGGGACCGGAAGCTTGCTGATTTTATTTTACGAGACGGGCTCAAAGCGTTTGTTGCGTATTGGGAGAATATCCCTTTGTTTTCATCTCAGCAGAGGCTGGCTGAAGATATTCGGCACAGGATACGATCGGGCCGTCTGCGGAACAATAAGATTGGGCTTGCGAACAGTTTAACCGGCATGGGCACCGGTTCACAGCCTTCCTTGTGGAGCCGTGTAGAGAAAATAGATGTTCCTGTGCTTCTTATCTGCGGGGAGTGGGACGAAAAATTTTGCGCCATCAATCAAGAGGTGCATAAGATGCTTCCTTCTAGTAGAATAGAGATTGTTCCAAAAGCAGGACATACGGTCCATGTGGAACAGCCGCGATTGTTTGGTAAAATAGTGAGTGAGTTTTTGACAAGCATCTGACTCATTCACATAGAGAATAAAAGGAGGTCATCATATGGCTGAATGGAAAACAAAACGGACATACGATGAGATATTGTATGAAACGTATAATGGCATTGCAAAAATAACAATCAACCGACCTGAGGTACATAATGCGTTTACCCCTAAAACGGTTGCTGAAATGATTGATGCGTTTGCTGACGCAAGAGACGACCAAAACGTTGGGGTTATCGTGCTTGCCGGTGCAGGGGACAAGGCATTTTGTTCTGGCGGAGACCAAAAAGTGCGCGGCCACGGTGGATATGTAGGAGACGACCAGATCCCGCGTCTTAACGTATTGGATCTTCAGCGTTTAATCCGCGTCATCCCGAAACCGGTTGTTGCGATGGTGTCCGGATATGCGATCGGCGGAGGCCATGTGCTTCACATCGTATGTGACTTGACAATTGCTGCGGACAACGCAATTTTTGGACAAACAGGCCCTAAAGTGGGAAGCTTCGATGCAGGTTACGGTTCTGGCTACCTGGCTCGAATTGTAGGACATAAAAAAGCACGTGAAATCTGGTACCTATGCCGTCAGTACAACGCACAGGAAGCACTGGACATGGGTCTTGTCAACACAGTCGTTCCTTTGGAACAGCTTGAAGAAGAAACGATTAAATGGTGTGAAGAAATGCTTGAAAAAAGCCCGACCGCACTGCGCTTTCTTAAAGCTGCGTTTAACGCGGACACAGACGGACTTGCTGGAATTCAGCAGTTTGCAGGGGATGCTACCCTTCTTTACTACACAACAGATGAAGCAAAAGAAGGCCGTGATTCCTTTAAGGAAAAACGCAAACCTGATTTCGGACAGTTCCCTCGTTTTCCGTGATCAGCAATACCTAGTAAACCAACAGCTTGAGACTTTGCGGTCCAAGCTGTTTTCTTTTCAATACAGACATTTTACCTCGGAGATGATGACATGCTGACAGAACAGCCCAACTGGCTCATGCAGCGGGCACAGCTGACACCTGAGAGAATCGCTCTCATCTATGAAGACCAAACCGTGACATTTGCAGAATTGTTTGCCGCGTCTAAACGAATGGCGGAACAGCTTGCCGCTCATTCGGTTCGGAAAGGGGATACTGCAGCTATTTTGCTCCAAAACCGTGCAGAAATGGTATACGCTGTTCACGCTTGTTTTTTGCTTGGTGTTAAGGCGGTGCTTTTGAATACGAAGCTGTCAACACATGAAAGGCTGTTTCAGCTGGAGGATTCGGGATCCGGCTTTTTATTGACAGATTCAAGCTTTGAGAAGAAAGAATATGAACACATCGTTCAAACGATTGATGTGGATGAACTGATGAAAGAAGCAGCAGAGGAAATTGAGATCGAGGCTTATATGCAAATGGATGCAACGGCAACGCTGATGTATACGTCGGGTACGACAGGAAAGCCCAAGGGAGTTCAGCAAACGTTCGGAAACCACTATTTCAGTGCGGTGTCGTCCGCGCTTAATTTGGGTATAACAGAACAAGACCGCTGGCTTATCGCATTGCCGCTCTTTCATATCAGCGGATTGTCCGCATTATTTAAATCTGTGATCTATGGAATGACTGTCGTGCTTCACCAGCGTTTTTCCGTAAGCGATGTGCTGAATTCTATCAACAGGCATGAAGTGACAATGATATCTGCGGTGCAGACTATGCTGGCCAGTCTTTTGGAAGAAACAAGCCGCTGCCCTGAATCCATCAGATGCATTCTTCTCGGCGGCGGCCCTGCACCTCTGCCATTGCTTGAGGAATGCCGTGAGAAAGGATTCCCTGTCTTTCAGTCATATGGAATGACAGAAACATGCTCACAAATTGTTACCCTGTCGCCGGAATTCAGTATGGAAAAGCTCGGATCTGCGGGGAAACCGCTGTTTTCATGTGAAATCAAAATAGAGCGGGACGGACAGGTATGTGAACCGTATGAACACGGTGAAATCATGGTCAAAGGCCCGAATGTCATGAAAAGCTATTTTAACCGGGAGAGCGCAAACGAAGCCTCCTTTCAAAATGGCTGGCTGAAAACAGGTGATCTTGGTTATTTGGACAATGAAGGCTTTTTATATGTATTAGACAGACGTTCAGATCTGATCATATCCGGCGGAGAAAACATTTATCCGGCCGAAGTGGAGTCAGTACTGCTTTCACACCCCGCTGTGGCCGAAGCCGGGGTTTCAGGGGCTGAGGACAAAAAATGGGGGAAAGTGCCTCACGCCTATCTTGTCCTTCACAAGCCTGTGAGCGCAGGAGAATTGACTGACTACTGCAAAGAACGCTTGGCGAAGTATAAAATTCCGGCAAAATTCTTTGTGCTTGACCGCCTGCCGCGCAATGCGTCTAATAAGCTCTTGCGAAATCAGCTGAAGGATGCGCGTAAAGGAGAACTGCTATGATCGAAATAGAAAAAATCACGCTTTACCATTTGAGCATGAACTTAAAGAAACCGTTTAAAAACAGTATCGAAACGCTTCAAGAGCGTAAATTTCTGATCGTGGAAGCCATTGATACATCAGGTGTCACAGGCTGGGGAGAAGTTTCCGCTTTCTCTTCGCCTTGGTACACCGAGGAAACCATTGGAACATGTTTGCATATGCTAAAAGATTTTTTTATCCCAAATGTCGTCGGCCGTGAATTCAATCACCCTTCAGAAGTGCCGGACAGCCTGGCGCGGTATAAAGGAAACCGGATGGCAAAAGCGGGACTTGAATCGGCTGTATGGGATATTTATGCCAAAAAGAAGGGCGTATCCCTTGCTGAGGCATTGGGCGGAACAAGAGATAAAGTCCCTGCCGGGGTGGTAGTCGGCCTGGCGCCTCTTGACGATATGCTGAAGGAAATTGAGAGCTATCAAAAAGAAGGTTATCAAAGAATAAAAATTAAAATTCAGCCTGGGCAGGATGTGGAATTGGTCAAGGCCATCCGCAGCCGATTCCCAAACATCCCGCTTATGGCCGATGCCAATTCCTCTTACGAACTGAAGGATATCAGCCGTTTAAAGGAGCTTGATGACTATCATTTAATGATGATTGAGCAGCCGCTCCAAGCTGACGATATCGTTGACCACCGCCACCTGCAGAAACATTTGAAAACGGCCATTTGCCTTGATGAGAGCATTTGTTCAGTTGATGATGCGAGACGGGCGATTGAGCTAGGAAGCTGCAAAATTATTAATATAAAACCTTCTCGTGTCGGCGGCTTAACAGAAGCCTTAAAAATTCATGATTTATGCAAAGAGCATCATATGCAGGTTTGGTGCGGAGGAATGCTGGAAACAGGCATATCAAGAGCGCAGAACGTGGCGCTTGCTTCACTGCCTCAATTCACAATACCTGGCGATATATCTTCATCCTCACGCTATTGGGATGAAGATATTGTAACTCCTGATATTCGTATTGATAATGGATTTATTTCTGTGTCAAAACAGCCTGGTTTAGGGGTTGAGGTAAACCAAGATATTATGCGAAAATATGTGACCAAAATGGATGTTTTCACACAGCATGGTTAAGAAAAAAGCATTTTGCTATTTTGAATAAATGACACTGTGCTGTTACAGTAAAAGTGTTCGTTGAATACATCCCTTCTCGTTTGGACCGGCTGCTGACCCAGCCGGTTTTTTTATGTAAATCAGCTTGACAAAAATGGCCAAACGCGATAATTTTGCATAAGGGAAACTTTTTGTCCTGTGTAAATAAAACATGCTTTTGGCTAATTTAATGTCACATGTCTAAGAACTGACAACATAAGATAAAACAATCGGACATTGATGGCAAAGAGGAGGAGAAATATGAGACAAGGGCTGATGGCAGCAGTACTTTTTGCGACCTTTGCTTTAACGGGATGCGGAACGGATTCAGCCGGAAAAAGCGCTGATCAGCAATTACAAGTGACAGCGACAACATCTCAAATTGCCGATGCAGCAGAAAACATCGGAGGTAAGCATGTAAAAGTCACCTCTTTAATGGGACCGGGGGTTGATCCGCACCTTTACAAAGCTTCCCAAGGTGACACGAAAAAATTAATGTCTGCCGATGTTGTTCTGTACAGCGGGTTGCATTTGGAAGGGAAAATGGAGGATGTCCTCCAAAAAATCGGCGAACAAAAACAATCGGCGGCAGTAGCTGAGGCCATTCCGAAAAATAAGCTTATTCCCGCGGGGGAAGGCAAGACGTTTGATCCCCACGTCTGGTTCAGCATTCCGTTATGGATCTATGCGGTGGATGAAATTGAAGCGCAATTCAGCAAAGCAATGCCTCAGCACGCAGATGCCTTTCGGAAAAATGCCAAAGAGTACAAAGAATATTTGCAATATTTAGATAAGTGGTCGCGTAAGGAGATCGCACATATTCCGGAGAAAAGCCGTGTGCTTGTGACTGCTCATGATGCGTTTGCGTACTTTGGGAATGAGTATGGATTTAAGGTAAAAGGCCTGCAGGGACTCAGCACAGATTCGGACTATGGATTAAGGGATGTTCAGGAGCTGGTTGATCTTCTGACAGAAAAACAAATAAAAGCTGTGTTCGTAGAAAGCAGTGTATCTGAAAAATCAATCAATGCAGTGGTGGAAGGCGCTAAAGAAAAAGGCCATACAGTCACAATCGGCGGTCAGCTTTATTCGGATGCCATGGGTGAAAAGGGCACAAAAGAAGGCACATACGAAGGAATGTTCCGCCACAATATCAACACGATTACTAAAGCGCTTAAATAAAGAAAAGAGGTGGAGGATATGTTCCCTGTTGAGCTTGATAATGTGACGGTTGCTTATCATAAAAAGCCTGTACTGCAGGACATTTCGCTGCAGGTGCCTGAAGGAAAACTTATTGGCATTATCGGCCCAAACGGCGCGGGAAAATCAACCTTGATCAAAACGATTCTCGGTCTTGTGCCCCGTACTTCCGGAGACATCTCTATTTACGGCAAAGACTATAAGGATCAGCGGACCAGAATCGGATATGTTCCGCAGCGCGGCTCGGTTGACTGGGATTTCCCCACAAGCGCGCTCGATGTCGTCCTAATGGGAAGATACGGGAGAATCGGTTTATTAAAGAGGCCAAAGAAAGCGGATGTGGAGTTGGCGAAGGCCGCATTAACAAAAGTCGGGATGCTTGATTATGCAAAGAGGCAAATCAGCCAGCTGTCAGGCGGACAGCAGCAGCGGGTGTTTCTTGCCCGGGCACTCTGCCAGAACGCTGACATTTATTTTATGGATGAACCGTTTGCAGGTGTCGATGCAGCGACGGAGCGCGCGATTATGACGCTGTTGGCAGAACTCAAAGAAAAAGGAAAAACCGTGCTTGTCGTCCATCATGATCTGCAGACCGCCGAGGATTATTTCGATTGGATCTTACTGCTTCATTTAAGAAAAATCGCTTTCGGACCAGCGGAAAACGTTTTTACGATCGAAAACCTGCAAAAAACATATGGAGGAAGGCTTACGTTTTTAAAAGATAAAGTGCTGGCAGAAGGACATAAGGAGTGAGCGCAATGTTTGAAAGTTTGTGGCTGCAGCTTCAGCATCCGAATACACAGTGGGTGCTGGCCGGTACGCTTTTGCTCGGGACGGCAAGCGGTGTTTTGGGCAGCTTTGTGCTGCTGAGAAAGCAAAGTTTAATCGGCGATGCGATGGCCCATTCAGCTCTGCCGGGAGTGTGTCTCGCTTTTCTGTTCACCGGGCAAAAATCACTGCCTTTCTTTTTGCTGGGGGCAGCGCTCGCCGGACTGCTCGGAACGTTTTGTATTCAGCTGATTCCTCGGCTTTCAAAAACAAAGGAGGACTCGGCGATCGGGATTGTTCTTTCTGTGTTTTTTGGCGTCGGGATCATTCTGCTGACATATATTCAGCAACAGGGGGCGGGAAGCCAAAGCGGGCTTGATTCTTTTTTATTCGGCCAGGCTGCTTCATTGGTCAGGCAGGATATCATCCTTATTGCAGGGATATCCGCTGTTCTACTGCTCCTATGTATTGTTTTCTTTAAGGAATTTACATTGATTACTTTTGATCTCGCGTTTGCAAAGGGATTAGGAATCCCGGTGCGTTTTTTAAACGGGCTTTTGGCTTGTCTGATTGTCTGTGCTGTCGTCATTGGGCTTCAGACTGTTGGTGTGATATTAATGGCGGCTATGCTGATTACACCTGCCATAACCGCGAGATATTGGACCGAACGGTTAACCGGGATGATCGTCATTGCCGGGATTACAGGCGGGGTCAGCGGCGCGGCCGGAACCCTGCTTAGCACCACGATGAAGGGAATGGCGACAGGGCCATTAATGATCTTATCTGCAACGCTGCTCTTTCTTGTTTCAATGATTTGCGCGCCTAAGCGGGGATTGGCTGCTAAAGCCATAAGGCTGATGAGGCTGCGGCGCAGAACAAGCAGGGAGCAAGTGCTTTTGGCGATTTATGAACAGTATGAAAAGAATAATCTTTGTGTAACTGTTGAAAGTGTAAGAAAGAAAAGACGCCTATCCCCTTCATTATGCCTTAAGGCATTAAATGACTTGGAACAAGAGAGGTGCATTGAGCGTATCGAAAATGGGATTTGGCAAATCACAAGCAAAGGGATAGAAAAAGGCTATCACACAGCTTTGAAGCAGCGGATGTATGAAGTGTATCTCATGCATGAAATGGAACTTACCAATATAGAATCCGATCAGGACTACTTTGACCCGGACCGTTTACCGAGAGAAACGAGAGAGCGGCTTTATTCACTCTTAAAGCTGTATGGACGGATGCCTGAGCTTCGAAAAGCGTCTCATGATGCCGAGAAGGGACAGATCGCAAATGAGTTTTGAAGCATGGATTATAGCTACCGGTGTATTAGTCGGTGTAAGCTGCGGATTGATAGGCACATTTCTTGTGCTGAGAAGCATGGCGATGCTGGCCGACGCAATCAGTCATACAGTGTTGCTTGGCATTGTCGGCGCTTTTCTAGTGACGGGAAGTCTCGATGGGATTTATATGTTTATTGGCGCAGCCGCAACCGGTCTGTTAACGGCTTTCTTGGTTCAGCTTCTTCATAGCAAGGGGGTTCAATCAGATGCTGCCATAGGAGTTGTGTTTACATCCTTATTTGCAATCGGGGTTATTTTGCTTTCTGTGTATGGAGCGAATGTCCATCTCGATATTGAGCACTCGTTAATGGGAGAAATCGCTTTTGTGCCGTGGAATACGATGACGGTATTCGGGGTTGATATTGGGCCGAAAGCGTTTTGGATGCTTGCATCTGTTCTGGTTTTAAACGTAGTGTTGATCAGTGTGTGCTATAAGGAGTTTAAAATCGCTTCGTTTGATCCTCAAATGGCTTTAGCCTTGGGAATACCGGTTTTGCTCATTCATTACGTGCAAATGGGCATGCTGTCCCTGACGACTGTTGCTTCCTTTGATTCGGTGGGTGCTGTATTGGTTGTGGCCATGCTGATTGTTCCGCCTGCTGCGGCACATTTGCTGACAGACCGGCTTCTTTATATGCTGATTCTCAGCGCGTTGATTGGCGGGCTGTCGGCGGTCATGGGCTATTTCTTCGCAACGTGGCTTAATGTTTCGATTTCAGGAGCGATGGCAGCTATGACAGGTGTATGTTATGCAAGCGCCTTTTTGTTTTCACCTGCAAACGGGGTCATGACTAAAAAGTTGAGAACACTCAACATGCAAAAAGAAAGAGCTGGCTGACGCAGCTCTTTCTTTTAATTACAAATCATGCGGCTTAAACGTTTTGCAGTCTGTTTCCCGGCTGTTTTCAGCCGTTTCACCAGTATGGCTGACAACATAAATGGCATCAGCGGTGCATTTGTTACCTTTGCCCCAATAAGAACAGTTGTTGACCTCACATAGAATTTTCTGCTCCATGCCATCCCCTCCTTATAAAGGTTCTGGATTAGTATAGCCGGCTGGCTTGCCCTCTATTCCTCCTGGCGGATATAGCGTTTATCTCGCATAAACATTTTCCAGAAGAAATAAAAGCCCGGAAATAGAATGATAAATGCAACGATATAAGTCGCAAACAGCGCCCTGAACGTTGCTGGCTCTGTGAAGCCTGACATGACTGTCACATCAGGATAAATCATATACGGAAGATGCGCCCGCCCGTACGCGTAGCTTGCGAGAAAATACTGTATCCCAATCGCGACAAGTGCAAGCCGCGGTTTTCCAATGTTTTGCCCAAAGCTCTTATTAGGCAGAAAAAGGGCGATTCCAGCAATGACAAATGTAATAAACGATGCAATAATCCAAGTAAAATCATTCAGCATTCCGCTGTACAGCCAGTTAGCTTCATTCCGCATTGTCACCATGATGCATACAGCAAACAACAGTGAAATCGGGCCGGTAATCAGGGCGCTTTTTCTGTAGGCTCGGTACGCATCCTGTTCCTCTGCCACATTTGAAACATCTGCAAGCAGCAGCGAGGACAAAAATAAGGTGCTTAAAATCGCAAACCCGATAAATGAATAGGCGTTGGGGCTTGAAAAGATTTTAGACATATTTAAGTTATAGATTCCATCCGTTTTTTCTATAAACCCTCCGTGTGTCACAGGAAGCACCAAAATTAAAATAGCAGGAATGATAAAGCCGGAGATGCCGGAAATATATCTTAGCGTTTTCCGCTCCTTTGCTGTATTTGAAAAAACGAGAAATCCGCTTCGAATCGCTAAAAGCAGCAAAATCATGCTTCCGGGAATTAATAAAACGGTTCCGAGCACAAATGTCGCGCCGGGGAAAAAACTGAAAAGCGCCACGACGATGGCCACAATAAAGACATTTGTGACCTCCCAAGTAGGGGACAAAAAGCGATTCGCAATATCGGTGGCCTTCATATGCTCCTTGTTTAAATAGATCATAGACCAAAATCCCGCTCCAAAATCCATTGTCGCCATGACGGCGTAAATAAACACAAAGCCCCAGATAATTGAGATGGCGATCAGAGCGTCAGTTGAAATCTCCATTTGTACGATCTTCCTTCCATTTGGTTTCCTGTTTGCGGAGCCATTACGACTCCGCTGTATTTAAATCTTCGTCAACCGGGTGCTTGCGGAAATAATACAGCAGCACGTAGACGACAGCTGCGCCTAACACGGCATAAACAAATGTGAAAAATAAGAACAGCACCCCGATCGAGCCAGTCGTTGTTACGACATCTGACGTTTTCAGCAGATGATAGATGACCCAAGGCTGCCTCCCCGTACATGCGAAAATCCAGCCGAATTCAATGCCGATGAGACTAAAAGGGCCTGCTGTCATGAAAATGACCAAAAGCCACGTTGGGAAACGGTCTTTCTTGAGCACCTTTCTCCAGACCACACCGATAATGGAATAAAGAATAAGCAGCATGCCTACACCCACCATCGCATTAAACAGCGTGTGAATGAAAAGCGGCGGCCATTCATCTCTAGGAAATGCATTCAATCCCTTTACAACAGTGTCAAAACGGTTCGCTGCCAAAAAGCTTAAAGCCCATGGAATCTCGATAGCCCATTTTACTTTTTCTTCATTCGGGTCGGTAAAACCGCCGATAGCGAGCGGGGCGTGGGATCTTGTTTCAAATAGGCCTTCCGCACCGGCTAATTTTTCGGGCTGGTATTCGTACAGCATCTGTGCAGATTCGTGTCCGTTCAAAGCGGTCAGCAATGAAAAAATACCGCCGATCGTCAGTGCGAGCAAAAGGGCTTTCCGGTGAAAGCGATAGACCTTTTCCTTTTCCCTCGTTCGGATCATTTTATACGCCGCAACAGAAGCCACGATAAACGCACCGGTCATAAACGCGGACAGCACGACATGGCCGGCAGTGATAAAAAAGCTAGGATTAAAAAACGCAGCCCACGGGTCAACATCTGTAATTTTTCCGTTTAAAATTTTAAAACCGGCGGGCGTACCTTCAAAAGCGTGAACATTCGTGATCAGAACAGCGGATGCTGCTGCCCCGACTAACACAAAGAAAACAGCAACAATCCTCATTGCAGGTGACAAACGGTCTGCAGCGTATACATAAATCGACATGAATAGGGCTTCAACAAAAAAAGCATAGATTTCAATTTGAAATGGCAGGGACATCACCCGGCCGATGACTTCCATAAATCCCGGCCATAAAAGCGCGAGCTGAGTGCCCGCGATCGTTCCGGTCGGTATGGCGACCCCCAGCAAAACGGCTTGTGCTTTCGTCCATCTTTTCGCCATGATCGCATAATGGTCATCTTTCGTTTTTTGATAGATCAATTCCGCCACTAAAATCATGAGCGGCAGACCGACTCCAAGTGTTGCGAAAATGATATGAAAGCCCATCGTCGTGCCAAAAAGGCTTCTGGCCAAAACTAAATCATCCACAATCGTAAACCACCTTTCCAAAAAGACGTTCTGTATGTATTTTGGGTTTATTATTTGCTTCCTCGGTTAGATTATTCTTCCTATTCTTAAATGCCATGAGGTTTACGATGTGAAAACAGAGGGAAGGATGTAAGAAGATTGACAAAACGTTTGTGACGTTATAAAATAAAACGTAATTATTACGATTTATTGAAAGGAGATACCCATGAAAGAAGGAATTCATCCGAAGAACCACAAAGTGATATTTCAGGATGTCAACAGCGGCTACCGTTTTCTCAGCACCTCTACGAAAACATCTAATGAAACAGCAGAGTGGGAAGACGGAAACACATATCCTGTCATTAAAGTAGAAGTAAGCTCTGACACGCATCCGTTTTATACTGGCCGCCAGAAATTCAATGAAAAAGGCGGACGAGTTGAGCAGTTCAAAAAACGCTATAACATGGGGAAATAAGGCAGACCAGAGGGTTTGTCTTTTTTTATTATGACGAATAAACAAGGGTTGTGATATATTGAAGAGTAAAAAGAATAGAAAGGGACAACGAACATGAGTCTTCTAAATGATATTCTCGAATTTAACAAGACATTTACTGAGCAAAGAGAGTATGAAAAGTATCAAACATCAAAATTTCCAGATAAAAAAATGGCGATTCTTTCTTGCATGGACACTCGTCTGGTTGAACTGCTGCCGCATGCGATGAATTTGCGAAACGGTGATGTGAAAATCATTAAAAGTGCCGGTGCGCTTGTGACACACCCATTCGGAAGCATCATGAGAAGTTTACTCGTCGCAGTGTACGAGCTGAATGCAGATGAGGTGTGTGTGATCGGGCATCACGATTGCGGCATGAGCAAAATCAGCAGCAAAAGCATGCTTGAAAAAATCAAAGCAAGAGGGATTCCGGAAGAACGCATCGAAACAATAAAGTACTCCGGTGTAGACTTTGATCAATGGTTTAAAAGCTTTGATTCAGTGGAAGCGAGTGTGAAAGACAGCGTAGATGTTATTAAACATCACCCGCTGTTCCCTGAAAACGTTCCGGTCCATGGCTTAGTCATTGATCCTAAAACCGGAAAACTGGATCTTATCGTAAACGGTTATAACAATTAATGTTTTTGTTTCTTTTCAGGAACGGGATCGACTCCTCCCGGATGGAACGGGTGGCATTTCAAAATCCGTTTGATTGTCAGCCATCCGCCTTTTAAAGCGCCATGTGTTTTAATCGCTTCGATTCCATATTGGGAACAGGTCGGATAAAAGCGGCACGTTGGCGGTGTCAGGGGCGAGATGAATTTTTGATATCCTCTGATCAGAGCGATGAATAGGGTTTTCATGTTTCTTCAGCAACCTTTCTGATGCAAGTATAAGAAAAAAAACACAGATTGAAAAGTTAATCAATAATTCTTATCGGAAAAGTATGTTATAATGAAATTACATTTTTAAAAAAGGGGAGAGTGCCATTATGCCTTCAGTAGAAAGTTTTGAGCTTGATCATAATGCAGTTGTTGCTCCATATGTAAGACATTGCGGCGTGCATAAAGTGGGAACAGACGGCGTTGTCAATAAATTTGACATTCGTTTTTGCCAGCCAAATAAACAGGCGATGAAGCCTGACACCATTCACACACTCGAGCATTTGCTCGCGTTTACGATTCGTTCTCACGCTGAGAAATACGATCATTTTGATATCATTGATATTTCTCCAATGGGCTGCCAGACAGGCTATTATCTAGTTGTGAGCGGAGAGCCGACATCAGCGGAAATCGTTGATCTGCTTGAAGACACAATGAAGGAAGCGGTAGAGATTACAGAAATACCAGCTGCGAATGAAAAGCAGTGCGGCCAAGCGAAGCTTCATGATCTGGAAGGCGCTAAACGTTTAATGCGTTTCTGGCTTTCACAGGATAAAGAAGAATTGCTAAAAGTATTTGGCTAAAATAGAAAGGACCTTTTTGCGCATAAGCAAAAAGGTCTTTTTTGTGACGTCTCATATTTTGTGTACCATTTGCTGTAAGCGTTTGCTACTATTTAGGTAAACGATGAAAGGGTGATGGCATGAAAAAGATGTTGGTTGTTCTGCTTTTTTCTGCTTTTTTGCTTAACGGGTGCGGATCTGGTGAAAGCAAAGCAAATACAGCTGAGACGCCCGAGGTTTTGGATGTCAAGCTGACCGGGCCTGAAAAAGTAAATCCCGGAGAAAGCGCTGCTTATGAAGCAGCCGTATCATATGGTGATGAAGCTGTGACGGATGCCGATGAAGTAGAGTTTGAAGTATGGAAAGAAGGGGAAAAAGACGCAAGCCAAATGTTTAAGGCGAAACAAGAAAAAGGCGTATACCGATTGGAAACGACGTTTAAGGAAGATGGTGTATACACTGTCCAATCCCATGTCACAGCAAAAAAACAGCATAGCATGCCGACCTTAAAAGTCCAAGTCGGAGACGCCGATGCTGCCAGCAATCAGTCAGAAGAGGAGCATTCACATCATCATTGATTGTGTGAATCAGAGTGATTTTCTTGTGGTGGATCAATGGTATGCTTTACATTATAGGCTTTTACAGTCGTCCAAATGGTTACAAGCAAAACAGCCAGCACAATCAAAATACTTATCGTAATGAGAAGCGTCATGACATTCCACCTCCCGTTTTTTAACAATTGTAGCATAATAGAAGAAATCGTGACAGATAAGGGTAAAAAAGAGGTTTTAGCGTACGATATTAAGGGTATACATAGTCATATAACAAGGAGGAGATACCATGTCAGAACAATTGATTCAAGCAGTGAACAAACAAGTAGCCAACTGGACGGTCATGTATGTGAAACTACATAATTATCACTGGTATGTGAAAGGAAAAGATTTCTTCACTCTTCATGAAAAGTTTGAGGAGCTGTACAACGAAACAGCAACTTATATTGATGACTTAGCAGAACGTCTTTTGGCGCTGAACGGAAAACCGATTGCAACAATGAAGGAATCCTTAGAAACGGCTTCTGTCAAAGAAGCGGCTGGAAATGAAACAGCTGAACAAATGGTTCAAAGCGTATATGATGATTTCACAGTCATCGCGGAAGAGCTGAAAAACGGCATGGATTTAGCTGATGAAGTCGGTGACGAAACAACAGGGGACATGCTTCTTGCGATCCATCAAAATATTGAAAAACATAACTGGATGCTAAAAGCTTACCTAGGTTAAGTTCAAAAATAGAACGGTCGGATGTCTTAAAAAAGACGTCCGGCTTTTCTTTTTGTATCTGAAAAATAGGCGACAACCAGTCCATTTTTCTGAAAAATCCAATCCGTTCGGCTTGTTTTCCATAGAATATCGTAAGGCCGTTTCTGTGAAAGGATGTTGGGATAAATGGATAGAGACTTTGGCATCTTTTCGTTAATAGCAGTCAGCGTTTCAGCAGCGGGTTTTTTCTTTGGAGGTTTTCAGTATTCATTTCTGATTTTGCTCTCTCTTATGGCAATTGAATTTATCAGTACGACTTTGAAGGAAACCATTATTCACAAACTGTCATTTAAAAAGGTATTTGCCCGGCTTGTCAAAAAATTAGTCACGCTGGCTCTGATCTCTGTATGCCACTTTTTTGATCAGCTGCTGAATACACAGGGATCAATTCGTGACTTGGCTATTATGTTTTATATTCTTTATGAATCTGTGCAAATTGTTGTGACAGCCAGCTCTCTTGGCATACCGGTTCCTCAGATGCTTGTCGATCTTTTAGAAACGTTAAAAAATAAATTTAAGCGCAAACCGTAACTTTTCCCTGTTCGCGGGTCATAATAAAGCCCAGAGCGTCGGTCGCACTTTCCGGCAAAAGTATCGCAAAAAAACTGTACGAGCTAGTCTGCATGCAGAACCTGACGGCGTGCTGGGTCCCTTATTTTTTGATAAAAGGCTTCCGAAGAAACGTAACTGTGGTATGATGTATGGAAGATAGCTAGGAACGGATTTGAGGGATAAACATGTACGAGTTTAAAGATTATTATCAGAATACTGTTCAGCTTTCCTTTGACGATCAGCCTTTCTCGGACAGCCCGAAGCATGTCTGGGTGATTTGCCGTTTTGGCGGTAAATGGCTTTTAACAGAACATGAGGACAGAGGCTATGAGTTTCCAGGCGGGAAAGTAGAGCCGATGGAGTGCGCAGAAGAGGCTGCGCTCCGGGAAGTAAAGGAAGAGACGGGCGCGAGAGTCAAAAGCCTCAAGTATCTCGGACAGTATAAAGTTCTCGGAAAAGAAAAAGTGATTGTAAAAAATATATATTTTGCAGATATAGAAAAGCTTGAAAAGCAGGCTGATTACTTTGAAACGAAAGGCCCGGTTTTGTTTCACGAGCTTCCGGAGAACCTTTCCCGCAATAAAAAATTCAGCTTTATTATGAAGGATTCCGTACTTCCGATCAGCTTGAAAAAACTGAAAGAATCTGGATGGATTGAATAAAAAAACCCGGCACATATGCCGGGTTTTTTATGTCCTCCCCTTCGTCCATTTCTTTTCCAGCAGCTCGACGCCCTGATACATCAGAGTGGCGAAGATGGCGATGATCAGCAGGCTTAAGAAGACGAGTGTAAAATTGAAGACTTGGAATCCGTAAATAATCATATATCCTAATCCGACCTTCGAAACGAGGAATTCCCCTACAATGACGCCAACCCATGATAAACCGACGTTCACTTTTAGTGTTGAAATAATCGCGGGGGAAGATGCAGGCAGTATGACTTCTTTAAAAATAACCCACTTTTTTGCGCCGAATGTTTTCATGACTTTCGTATAGTTTTCGTCGACCTCTTGGAAGGCGGTGTAGACAACGATGGTTGTGATAATGACGCTGATGATGGCTCCCATCGCAATGATGCTGATAAAACTGGGACCGAGCGCGACAATCAGGATCGGGCCTAGGGCCACTTTCGGCATTGCATTCAAAATCACAAGATACGGATCTAAAATTCTGGCAAGTCGGTTAGACCACCATAACAAAGCGGCGAGGCACGTGCCCATAAACGTCCCAAGCAAAAAGCCAAGCACCGTTTCAAATAAAGTGACGCCGATGTGTGACAGTAAAGAACCGTCACCAAGTTTCTCCAGCAATAATCGCCACACAGCTGAGGGAGAGCTGAAGATCAGCGGATCGATCCAGCCCTGCCTGCTGGAGGTTTCCCAGCCCGAGAAAAAGAGAATAAATATGGCAAGCTGAAAGGAATGGACCTTCCACTTTTCCTTTTTCTGTTTGAATTGATACTGCTCGTGAAGCAGATCAATGGTTTCTTTGCTGTTTCTCAAGAGAATTCAGCTCCTTCCATATCGTTTGAAACAGTGTCTGGAAGGAAGGTTCCTGACGGGCGTCAAAAGGCAACATTGCGGCCAATTCCTTAGGAATGGTAAAAATCTGATGGATGGTGCCCGGCTGATTTGAAAATAAAAAGATCGTATCGCTCATCGCTATCGCTTCCCCTATATCATGAGTGACAAGCACTGCTGTTTTTTGATATTCCTTTAATGTGCGGAATACCAGGTTTTCTAAAGACAGCTTTGTCTGAAAATCAAGCGCGGAAAATGGCTCATCCAGCAAAAGCAGACTAGGGTTAGGCGCAAGTGTTCTTGCAAGCGCAGCCCGCTGGCGCATCCCGCCTGACAGCTCTTTCGGATATTTTTTCTCCACATCTATGAGGCCGAACTCCGGCAATAGACCGAGTGCAGCGGCTTTGCTTTCTTCTGTCAGCGTGTCGGCGATTTTTAAACCGAGAAGCACATTTTCCTCGATAGATTTCCAGGGAAATAAGTAATCCTGCTGAAGCATATAGCCAATATTATGTTCTTTTTGATTCGGCTCACGGCCTTCAATCAGAACTCTGCCTTCTGATGGCTCAATCAAACCGGCAATAATGGAAAGCAGTGTTGTTTTTCCGCAGCCGCTTGGGCCGAGAAATGAGATGAAATCACCTTTTTCGGCATCGAAATGAATATCCCGCACAGCCGTTGTTTTTTCTTTAATAGAAAAATAAGTATGGGTTACATGGTCGACATGTAAGAAAGACATAGATGGCGCCTCCTATTTCTCCGAGGTGACTTTTTCAGCAATTTCTTTATTTACAAGCTGATTGTATGGAATGTGCTTCGGCAGTTCTCCCGATTGATCCATAATGGTTTGGAGAAGCTCCCATTCTTTTTCGTTAAGCAGAGGGTCTGGCGAATATGAATGCTGTTTTTTATAGCGTTCAATGGATGTTTCGATGACGTCTGGGTCGGTATCATCAAATTCATCTTTAATGGCATCTGTGATGTCCTTCGCAGAATGATTTTCAACCCACTGCTGTGCCTTATAAATGGCTTTTGTAAACTTGACGGCTGTGTCTTCATTTTTCTTCAAATAGCTTTTTTTCGCCATAAAAGTCGTATAAGGAACCTCTCCTGATTCTTCTCCGAATGAAGCAACGATATGGCCGATGCCTTTTTTCTCAAAGAGAGAAGCCTGCGGTTCAAAGAGCTGTACATACTCACCGGTTCCAGAAGCAAACGCATTGGCAATATTGGCGAAGTCTATGTTCTGGATGAGGTCTATATCCTTATGCGGGTCAATCTTATGTTTGTTCAGCACATACTCGCCGACCATTTGCGGCATGCCGCCTTTTCGCTGGCCGAGAAACGTTTTTCCTTTCAGCTGATCCCAGTCGAAGTGTTCAACATCTTCTCTCGCGACAAGAAACGTTCCGTCTGTCTGAGTCAGCTGGGCGAAATTAATGACGGGATCTTTAGCCCCTTGCGCTTCGACATAAATAGATGTTTCTGACCCGACAAGCGCGATGTCGGAGCCGTTGGAAAGAAGCGATGTCATCGTTTTGTCTCCGCCCCAGGTCGTATTCACATCGACATCAAGCCCTTCTTCCTTAAAAAAACCTTTAGACTCAGCAACATATAAAGGTGCGTAAAAAATTGAATGGGTCACTTCAGCTACTTTGACTTTGGTGAGCGTTTCTTCCTGCTTGCAAGCCGCCAGGGCGATCATCAGAAAGATACTGCCGACACAGGCGAAGCCCAGCCTTAACCATCTGTTCACATAGACAACCTCCTTATTTCGCATCAAGTTAATATCCTTTTTTGCTTTACATATCGTATGATGGGTATAAAAATGTGTGAATGCCTAACCAGGTTCTCCGGATGTAATTTTGGAGTAAGGAAAGCATATAGAAAAAAAGGAGGCGGCTGTTTTGATTGTAGAGAAAAGAAGATTTCCGTCGCCAAGCCAGCATGTGCGTTTGTATACGATCTGCTATCTGTCAAATGGATTACGGGTTAAGGGGCTTCTGGCTGAGCCGGCGGAACCGGGACAATATGACGGATTTTTATATTTGCGCGGCGGGATTAAAAGCGTGGGCATGGTTCGGCCGGGCCGGATTATCCAGTTTGCATCCCAAGGGTTTGTGGTGTTTGCTCCTTTTTACAGAGGAAATCAAGGAGGAGAAGGCAATGAGGATTTTGCAGGAGAAGACAGGGAGGATGCATTTTCTGCTTTTCGCCTGCTTCAGCAGCACCCAAATGTCAAGAAGGATAGAATCCACATCTTCGGTTTTTCCCGCGGCGGAATTATGGGAATGCTCACTGCGATCGAAATGGGCGGGCAGGCAGCTTCATTTGTTTCCTGGGGAGGCGTCAGTGATATGATTCTTACATACGAGGAGCGGCAGGATTTGCGGCGAATGATGAAAAGAGTCATCGGCGGAACACCGAAAAAGGTGCCTGAGGAATATCAATGGAGGACACCGTTTGACCAAGTAAACAAAATTCAGGTTCCCGTGCTGTTAATCCATGGAGAAAAAGACCAAAATGTTTCAATTCAGCATTCCTATTTATTTGAAGAGAAGCTAAAACAACTGCATAAGCCGGTGGAGACGTGGTACTACAGTACATTCACACATTATTTCCCGCCAAAAGAAAACCGGCGTATCGTGCGGCAGCTCACACAATGGATGAAAAACCGCTGACAGTGAAATATGTTATGATAAAGAAAAAAGAGAACGAAAGGGGATTTCACTTTGGGAATGCCTGTTGAATTTAATACACTGATTGTGACAAAAGGAAAAGAAGTTCGCATAGATGAAAATATATTCACGTTAGAGAAGGACGGATACCGAGTATATCCGATGGAGATTCCAATGGATGTACGCAAAACAAAGTTTGGCGAAAAGTCAGGCACAGCTGAAGTGCAGAAGCTTCAATGGGAAGAAGGCCGGACCATCATTACATACAAGCTGACTTCTTTGCATTCCGTCAATTAAAACAAGCCAAGAGCATAATTGCTCTTGGCTTTTGTTTTTTATACGAGAGGGCCGCCTGCCTGGGCGATGGCATCGGTATGTGCGAACTTTTTAAAGTTCTCTTTGAATTCATTTGCAAGGTAGACTGCTTTTTCTTTGTATTCTTCCTTGTTGGTCCACGTGTTTTCAGGCTGAAGGATATGATCAGGAACGCCAGGAACATGGGCCGGAATGTGCAGGCCGAAAATATCGTCAGTTATCATTTCAGCATCCTCTAATTTGCCTTCAATCGCTGCTTTGACCATTGCTCTAGTGTAAGAAAGCTTCATTCGTTCGCCTGTGCCGTAGCCGCCCCCGGTCCATCCGGTATTGACTAAGAAAACGTCTGCGCCGTGTTCATCGATCTTTTTGCCGAGCATTTCAGCATAGACGTGAGCAGGAAGCGGCAGGAACGGTGAGCCGAAGCATGTAGAAAACGTCGTTTCAGGAGACGTGACACCACGTTCGGTTCCGGCAAGCTTACTCGTGTAACCGCTCAAGAAATGGTACATCGCCTGCTCCTTCGTCAGTTTGCTGATCGGCGGCAGGACTCCGAAGGCATCAGCCGTCAAAAATACAATTGCTGACGGATGGCCGGCCATGCTTGGAGTCACGATGTTGTCAATCATATGAATCGGGTAAGCTGCCCGCGTGTTTTCAGTATAGAAGGAATCATCATAATTGGCTTCGCGTGTATCTTCATCCACAACGACATTTTCGAGAACAGACCCGAAGCGGATCGCGTTAAAGATTTGCGGCTCCTTTTCCTCGCTTAAATGAATGCACTTAGCGTAGCACCCGCCTTCAATATTAAAGACGCCTGTATCAGACCAGCCATGTTCATCGTCACCGATCAGCTTGCGGTCAGCATCTGCCGACAGGGTGGTCTTGCCTGTTCCTGACAGTCCGAAGAAAAGGGCGACATCGCCTTTTTCACCGACATTGGCGGAGCAGTGCATAGATAAAATATCTCTTTCAGGCAGCAGGAAATTCATAATGGAGAAAATGGACTTCTTCATTTCACCGGCATACTCAGTTCCGCCGATTAAAATTGTCCGCTTTTCGAAAGAGACAATAATAAACGTTTCGGAATGAGTGCCGTCTGTTTTTGGATCCGCTTTGAAGTGCGGAGCAGAAAGAATGGTGAACGGCTGCTCAACTGTTTTCTTATCATTTCCTTCCGGACGGATAAACAGCTGCCGCGCAAATAAATTGTGCCATGCGAACTCATTTACGACAGTGATCGGCAGCCTGTATTTCTCGTCTGCTCCGGCAAATCCTTCGAAAACAAACAGTTCATCTCGCTCCTTTAAATAGCTGACAACTTTCGTGTACAGCCGCTCAAACGCTTCTTCTGAAATCGGCTGATTCACCGGGCCCCAATCGATCTTATTTTTCGTGCTTTCTTCCTCCACGATGAATTTATCTTTAGGTGAGCGTCCTGTGTAAGCGCCTGTTGTCGCGCGAACAGCACCTGTGGATGTTAAAATGCCTTCGTTTCGGGAGAGGACTTTTTCTGTTAGCTGTGCTGCTGATAAATTATGACGCACATTTGGACATGTTAATAAGGCTTGTAAATCAGCGGTCAAATCAACTGAGTTCATATGAAACCTTCCTTTATCGTTTTTTGTGTTTTGCTAATTGTGAATTAGTATAACATATATTTTCAAATAGTCTATACTATTTATTGTTTTTTGTGTGTGCATTTCCATTGTTTTCCCTCAATATAGGTGCCTATTTCTTCTGAATCATATTGACATTGCAAACCCTTTTACGATAAGATATTTCATTGAGCGGATACTCTTATCCCGAGCTGGCGGAGGGACAGGCCCTATGAAGCCCAGCAACCGGTTTCTCTGTTATTTATTATGTTCAACTGAGTGAGACAACCAAGGTGCTAACCTGTTGCAAGGTTGTATGATTCCTTGAGCGATAAGAGTGAAAGGCACAAAGACCAAACCCTTTCCTCGATGGAAAAGGTTTTTTTATTTCATAAATATGCCAATTAACATTCTCTAATATAACTGTACATTGTATAAGAGGGAGCGAGTTCCGTATCATATATACAAGGTCTTTCGGGAGGCCTTGTGCAGGAGGAAGCAAATCATGAGTAAAAATCGTCGTTTATTTACATCAGAATCTGTTACGGAGGGGCATCCGGATAAAATCTGTGACCAGATTTCTGACAGCATTTTAGATGAAATTTTAAAGAAAGACCCTAACGCGCGTGTTGCTTGTGAAACATCTGTGACAACAGGTTTGGTTCTTGTAAGCGGAGAGATCACAACTTCTACGTATGTTGACATTCCGAAAACGGTTCGCCAAACCATTAAAGAAATCGGATACACACGTGCAAAATACGGATTTGATGCGGAAACTTGTGCGGTTTTAACATCAATTGATGAGCAGTCTGCTGATATCGCGATGGGCGTAGACCAAGCGCTTGAAGCCCGTGAAGGCACAATGAGCGACGAAGAAATTGAAGCGATTGGTGCGGGTGACCAAGGATTAATGTTCGGTTATGCGTGCAACGAAACGAAAGAGCTTATGCCTCTTCCAATTTCACTTGCCCATAAATTAGCCCGCCGCCTAAGTGAAGTCCGTAAAGAAGATATTCTTCCGTACCTTCGCCCTGACGGCAAAACACAGGTAACGGTTGAGTACGATGAAAATAACAAACCAGTCCGCATTGACGCGATTGTTATTTCAACTCAGCATCATCCTGAAATTACACTTGAGCAAATTCAGCGCAACATTAAAGAACATGTAATCAATCCGGTTGTTCCTGAAGAGCTGATTGATGAAGAAACAAAATATTTCATCAACCCTACAGGACGTTTCGTAATCGGAGGCCCTCAAGGGGATGCGGGACTTACAGGACGCAAAATCATCGTTGATACGTACGGCGGCTATGCACGCCACGGCGGAGGCGCGTTCTCAGGTAAGGACGCGACGAAGGTAGACCGTTCTGCAGCTTATGCGGCAAGATACGTTGCGAAAAACATCGTTGCGGCTGAGCTTGCTGATTCTTGCGAAGTACAGCTTGCTTACGCGATCGGTGTTGCACAGCCTGTGTCAATCTCAATCAACACATTCGGTTCCGGAAAAGCTTCTGAGGAAAAACTGATTGAAGTTGTTCGCAATAACTTTGATTTACGACCTGCCGGCATTATCAAAATGCTTGATTTGCGCCGTCCGATCTACAAACAAACTGCTGCGTACGGCCACTTTGGACGTCACGATGTTGACCTTCCATGGGAGCGCACAGACAAAGCGGAGCAGCTGCGTAAAGAAGCGTTAGGAGAATAATTTTATAGCCGCTTACTGGTTAAGCGGCTTTCCCTTTTTTATCGTTGTATTCATGTTTATTTTTTTACATAACTGTGAAACCAAATACTATTCACAGCGTCTATAAATAGGGGTTCAATGATGACAATTTTAATTATGGAGGCAATACTATGTGTGGATTTGTCGGGGTTTTTAACAAGCATCCGTTAGCTCAAACCGCTGATCAAGAAGAACTAATCAAACAAATGAACCAAATGATCGTTCACCGCGGTCCTGACAGTGATGGATATTTCCATGATGAGCACGTCGGCTTCGGATTCAGACGGCTCAGCATTATTGATGTAGAAAATGGCGGACAGCCTTTATCATATGAAGATGAAACATATTGGATTATCTTTAACGGAGAAATCTATAACTATATTGAACTGAGAGAAGAGCTTGAAGCAAAGGGGTACACATTCAACACGGATTCGGACACAGAGGTTCTTCTTGCGACTTACCGTCACTATAAAGAAGAAGCGGCGTCCAAACTGCGCGGTATGTTTGCCTTTCTGATTTGGAATAAAAACGATCATGTGCTTTATGGGGCAAGAGATCCATTCGGCATTAAACCGTTGTACTACACAACGATCAATGATCAGGTTTATTTTGCCTCAGAGAGAAAAAGTTTAATGGTTGCTCAGAATGATATTGAAATAGATAAAGAGGCATTGCAGCAGTACATGTCTTTCCAATTTGTTCCTGAACCAAGCACGCTTGATGCCCATGTGAAAAAAGTAGAGCCGGGTTCACAATTCACAATCCGCCCGGACGGCGATATCACATTCAAAACGTATTTCAAAGCGAACTTCAAGCCGGTTCAGACTGAAGAAGACAAGCTTGTGAAAGAAGTCCGAGACGCGATCTATGACTCTGTAAACGTTCATATGAGAAGTGACGTTCCTGTCGGTTCGTTTCTGTCTGGCGGGATTGATTCTTCCTTTATTGTGTCTGTTGCGAAGGAATTTCATCCAAGCTTAAAAACATTCTCTGTCGGCTTTGAACAGCAGGGCTTCAGTGAGGTTGATGTAGCGAAAGAAACTGCAGCGGCGCTGGGCATCGAAAATATCAGCAAAGTCATTTCGCCTGAGGAATACATGAATGAGCTTCCGAAGATCGTATGGCATTTTGATGACCCGCTTGCTGATCCGGCAGCGATTCCGTTGTACTTTGTTGCAAAAGAAGCGAAAAAACATGTAACGGTTGCTTTATCAGGTGAAGGAGCGGATGAGCTCTTCGGCGGATATAACATTTACCGTGAACCGCTTTCGCTTAAACCGTTTGAACGGATTCCGTCCGGCTTGAAAAAGATGCTTCTGCACGTTGCTGCCGTTATGCCTGAAGGTATGAGAGGAAAGAGCCTGCTTGAGCGCGGCTGTACTCCGCTTCAGGATCGTTATATCGGTAACGCGAAAATCTTTGAAGAGTCTGTCAAAAAGCAGCTGTTGAAGCATTATAATCCGAACCTTTCATATCGCGATGTGACGAAGACTTACTTTACAGAAAGCAGCTCGTACAGCGATATCAACAAAATGCAGTATGTCGATATCCACACTTGGATGCGCGGCGACATTTTGTTAAAGGCGGATAAAATGACGATGGCGAATTCTTTGGAACTGCGTGTGCCGTTCTTGGATAAAGTCGTATTCGACGTCGCTTCAAAAATTCCTGATGAGCTGAAAACGAAGAACGGCACGACGAAGTATCTTCTTCGCAAAGCCGCTGAAGGAATTGTGCCTGAGCACGTATTAAACCGCAAAAAGCTTGGTTTCCCTGTACCGATCCGTCATTGGCTGAAAAACGAAATGAACGAATGGGTGCGGAATATTATTCAGGAAAGCCAAACGGATGCTTATATCCATAAGGATTATGTCCTTCAGCTTCTTGAAGACCATTGTGCGGACAAGGCTGATAACAGCCGTAAAATTTGGACTGTGCTAATCTTTATGATCTGGCACAGCATCAATATTGAAAAACGGTATATGCCTGAAGAGCTGAGCCATCAGCCTAAAGAAGTCATCTTTGTGTAACAGACAACAAGGCTTTCGAGTAGTCGAAAGCCTTGTTGTTATCCTTTTATTTCTCCATCATCATTGGTTTACCCAATTCATACGAAATATTCAGAAAAATGATTTAATGAATTTTTTTCTAGGGGAGAAGAAAGCATGCAAAAACAAAAACAAGAGCTGCACCGCGGACTCGAAGAAAGGCATATTTCTTTAATGTCTTTAGGAGCTGCAATAGGAGTAGGGTTGTTCCTCGGCTCCGCATCAGCTATTCAATTAGCAGGGCCTGGTATTTTGGTAGCGTATGCCGCAAGCGGCCTGGTCATGTTTTTTATTATGAGAGCGCTTGGGGAAATGGCCATTCAAAAACCGGTCGCAGGCTCCTTCAGCAGGTATGCGCGTGATTATTTGGGACCGCTTGCAGGCTATTTAACAGGGTGGAACTACTGGTTTTTATGGGTTGTCACCTGTATGGCCGAAATTACTGCTGTCGGCATCTATATGGGGTTCTGGTTTCCTGACGTGCCAAACTGGATTTGGGCATTATCGGCACTGGTCATTATGACGGGTGTTAATTTCCTGGCTGTCAAAGCTTACGGTGAGCTGGAATTTTGGTTCGCATTGATTAAAATTGTTGCGATCTTATCCATGATTGCTGTCGGTTTATTGATGATTATTGCAGGAGTCGGCAATGGGGGCATTGCAACTGGAATCAGCAATTTGTGGAACAACGGAGGATTTTTCCCTCATGGTTTAAAAGGGGTTCTATTGTCTCTTCAAATGGTCATGTTCGCCTATTTAGGGATTGAAATGATCGGGGTGACGGCTGGCGAAGTAAAAAACCCGCAAAAATCGTTAGCCAAAGCAATCGATACAGTATTTTGGCGGATTTTGATTTTTTATGTAGGCGCTTTATTTGTCATTATGTCTATTTATCCGTGGCAGGAAATTGGCTCTCAAGGAAGTCCATTTGTTCTCACATTTCAAAAAGTGGGCATTCCATCGGCCGCAGGTATCATTAACTTTGTCGTGTTGACAGCCGCGCTGTCTTCATGCAACAGCGGTATTTTCAGCACAGGGCGGATGCTGTTTAACTTGGCGGAACAGAAAGAGGCGCCACAAGCATATGGTCAGCTGACGAAAGGCGGCATCCCGGGTAAAGCTGTTCTGGCTTCAGCGGGCGCTTTATTAGTCGGAGTGCTGTTAAACTATGTTGTCCCTGCGAAGGTATTTACTTGGGTTACAAGTATTGCGACGTTCGGAGCGATTTGGACGTGGGCAATCATTTTGCTTTCTCAAATAAAATACAGGAAAAGTTTGAAGCCGGAAGAAAAGAAACAATTAAAGTACAAAATGCCTTTATTTCCGTTTACGTCTTATGTGTCATTGGCATTTCTAGCATTCGTCGTCATTCTTATGGCTTACAGCCCTGATACAAGAGTAGCCGTGATTATCGGGCCGATATGGTTTCTCATCTTGCTGGCTGTGTACTATGGAAAAGGGTTTCATAAAAAAAATGCAGCTGCTGCCAGCGAACGAAATATCAGCTGACAAAAAGAGCTCCCAGTGGGCTCTTTTTGTGTGTGCTCATAGAAAATAGAGAACAGGAAAGAATAGGTATGTGTTTTTGCAGAGGCTGTTTATAGTTTTGTGATAAGATAAAAGTCATACGTTTCATGCTATATGTGAACGTTTTATGGAAAAATCGAAACCCGAACTGTTATGACGTCCGGGTTAACGATGGTTATTGCTTTCAAATATAATTTGAAAAATGGTAAAGTAAGACGAAGCAGGTCTTATGTTTGTTGAAGAAATTTATAATATTGGCCCTTTTCTACATATTCTGACCGTATTCTTTGCATATCTTTTCGGTCTTCTTCCGTCAAAGGGCGGATGACTTTTGCAGGGCGGCCAAAGGCGAGATGGTCAGGCGGAATGATTTTTCCGGGCGGGACAAGACTGCCGGCACCAATAAAAGCGCCTTCGCCAATTTCGGCTCCGTCTAAAATGATTGAGCCCATCCCGATTAAGGCGTTCTTGCGGATAACAGCGCTATGAAGTGTAACCTGATGGCCTATCGTGGCGTCATCTTCAATGAGCAGCGTCTTGTTCGGGCTTTGATGGAGGCAGCTTAAATCTTGGATATTGACTCTGTTTCCGATTCTGGTCGGCGCAACATCTCCCCTTATGACAACAGAAAACCAAATGCTGGACTGTTCTCCGATCACGACATCACCGGTAATTGTTGCATTATCAGCTATAAAGGCTGTTGGGTGGATATCTGGCTTGTGTTCCTTATAAGGGTAGATCATAAGATTCATCCTTCTTTCTCTATTTAAATTTCGTATGAGGTGAAGAACATGTGGACCTGGAAAGCAGACAGACCTGTTGCAGTGATTGTAATCATTCACGGGGCAAGTGAATATCACGGACGATATAAATGGCTGATTGAAATGTGGCGGTCTTCGGGTTATCACGTTGTCATGGGCGATTTGCCTGGACAGGGAACAACGACAAGAGCGAGAGGGCATATTCGCTCGTTTCAAGAATACATTGATGAAGTAGATGCTTGGATAGATAAAGCGCGAACTTTTGATCTGCCGGTTTTTCTTCTAGGTCACAGCATGGGCGGTCTGGTCGCGATTGAATGGATTAAACAGCAAAGAAATCCCAAGATTACGGGAATTATTTTATCATCACCGTGTCTCGGACTGCAAATTAAAGTGAATAAAGCGCTTGATCTTGCATCAAAAGGCCTGAATGTCATCGCTCCGTCACTTAAGGTTGATTCGGGATTATCAATTGATATGGCGACGCGCAATGAGGACGTCATTGAGGCTGACCAAAATGATTCGTTATACGTCAGGAAAGTTTCTGTCAGATGGTACAGAGAGCTTTTAAAGACAATTGAATCGGCAATGGTGCCGACAGAGGCATTTTTGAAAGTTCCGCTTCTTGTGATGCAAGCCGGTGATGACAAGCTTGTTGACAAAACGATGGTCATCAAGTGGTTTAATGGTGTTGCTTCTCATAATAAAGCATACAGAGAGTGGGAAGGGCTTTACCATGAGATCTTCAATGAACCCGAGAGAGAAGATGTTTTTAAAGCAGCAAGAGCGTTTACTGATCAATATATTTGAACTAGTAGGGGGTGCATGTGTTGACAGTACCGGAACATCCTTTTGGATTGATGGCAAAGGTATATCGAGATATTTTTCCGCTCGTTCATCAAGAGCTGGACATATGGAAGCAAAAATCAGAATCGATTCATAACAGTGAATTGAAAGCACAGGCAACCGCAAGTATTCGGGACAAAACGTTTCACTGTGAAGGCGGCGGCATACTGGCCTTATTGTCAGGCAGCCAAAAACAGAAATGTGTCGAGTTTATCATCGCGTATCAAACGATTAGTGATTATTTGGACAATCTGTGTGACCGCAGCACCTCGCTGGACCCGCAGGATTTTCGGATGCTCCATGCCTCAATGCAGGATGCACTGACAGTTGGGGCGGAACTGCAAAACTATTATCAATTCAGGGAAGAACAGGATGACAGCGGATATCTGCACGAACTGGTCAAAACGTGCCAGCGTGTCCTTGGTTCCATTGAGCACTATGACATGATTAAACCTTATCTGCTTGAACTGTGCGGCTATTATTGCGATTTGCAGGTGCATAAGCACGTTATTGAGCATGAGCGTGTTCCGCGGCTTGAAAAGTGGTTTACTCAATATGAATCAGAGCTGCCTGAGATGGAATGGTATGAATTTTCAGCCTGTGCAGGCTCAACGTTAGGCATTTTCTGTCTGGTTGCGTATTCGTTCCAGCCTGATTTCACAGAAAGCACCGCTAAAAAAATCCGCGACAGTTATTTTCCTTACATACAGGGTCTTCATATTCTTCTTGATTATTTGATTGATCAAGAGGAGGACTTGCTGGAAGGAGACTTGAATTTCTGCTCGTATTATCAGTCTCATGAAGAGATGATGAATCGGCTTGAACACTTTATCTATAAAGCCGACGAGCATTTACAAGGCATTCCGCATGAAAACTTCCATCGTTTAATCAATCGCGGCTTGCTTGGCGTTTATTTGTCGGATGATAAAGTGGCGGGCCAAAAGGAAATGGGCCGGCTCGCAAGGAAGCTGATCAAAGCCAGCGGAAAAACTTCCTTTTTCTTTTATATCAACGGCAGAGCCTACCGGAAATTTCAAAAAATATCCTGGATGAAAAACTCAAAGAAAAAAGCTCAAATCATTTGCTGATCTGAGCTTTTTTTTCGATTGCGACAATAAATGGCGGGTCATTTTGCTGATTGATAAACCCGTAAGTTAATACACGGGCTGATTGCTGGTCCAAGTCCCGGCAAAACTCGAGCACGTCGTTTTTTTCAGCTTTGCCTTCCGGGTGGCCATGATAGACGACGAGAACAATCAGACCTTCGTCTTTCATGATGCTGAGAAGCTGTTCAATTGCTTTGATCGTAGAACTGCCGTTTGTCGTAATTGATTTGTCCCCGCCCGGCAAATAGCCGAGGTTAAATACCGCGGCCGCCACTTTGCCATGTGTTTCAGGCGGGAGGGATTCAGCGATTTTGTCATGGCTTTTGTGAAATAACGTTGTTCGCGCTTGATACATGTCACCAAGCCGTTCCTTTGTATTGGCCACGGCTGATTCTTGGATGTCGAATGCGTACACATGGCCGTTTTCACCGACAAGCTCCGCTAAAAACTGTGTATCATGTCCGTTGCCCATTGTCGCATCTACGACAATATCTCCTTCTCCCGCGGCCATTTTCAGCAGTTCTTTACTGTAGGGAAGAATTTTCTTCAAAATCATAGCGCTGATTCCTCCTCAAGCCGCTGAAAGAACTTTCCTTGATAGCTGCCTCGGTTTTCGAGCTCTTTATTAATGGCGCCAAGTACTTCCCATTTGTTGACGCTCCACATTGGCCCGATCATCAACTCAATCGGTCCGTCACCTGTAATGCGGTGGACGATCATTTCAGGCGGAATGATCTCAAGCTGATCGCAGACGAGCTGCACATAATCATCTTGAGAAAGAAATTCCAGCTTTCCTTTTTCATATTGCTTGACCATCGGCGTGCCTTTCAGTAGGTGAAGCAGATGGATTTTAATGCCCTGGACATCCAAATCTGCGACGGCCTTTGCCGTTTCCATCATCATGTCCCGGTCTTCCAAAGGCAGCCCGTTGATAATATGCGAGCAGACACGTATGCCGTGTTTTCTTAATTTATTGACGCCTTCCACATAGCAGTTAAAATCATGTGCACGGTTGATCAGAAGTGCAGTCCGTTCATGAACTGTTTGAAGCCCAAGCTCCACCCACAAATACGTACGTTCATTCAGCTCTGCCAAGTAATCAACGACATCATCAGGCAGACAGTCCGGGCGTGTGGCGATCGAAATGCCGACCACATCATCTAAGGAGAGGACGGATTCGAATTTCTCACGAAGCACCTCAACCGGGGCGTGAGTGTTTGTGAAAGCCTGAAAATAAGCGATGTACTTGCCATCCTTCCATTTTTCGTGCATGCGGTTTTTGATGTCATGGAATTGCGTAATTAAATCATCGGCCCGGTTCCCGGCAAAATCGCCGGAGCCTGCTGCGCTGCAAAAAGTACAGCCTCCGTGGGCTACGGTGCCGTCCCGATTCGGACAGTCAAAACCGCCGTCAAGCGCTACTTTAAACACCTTATGGCCGAAATGTTCTCTGAGATGATAATTCAATGTATGATAGCGTTTTTCCGTATTTGAATAAGGAAAAGGATTGTTCTGCATCACAATTCATGTGCCTCCTTGCGTACGATTGCATCCTAAAATTGTAGCACGCATTTCACAAGAGAACAAATGAATATCGACCATAAATTACTTTATTGAATAAAGTCAGATGAGGCTACAATATGAATGATGGATGATTTCCATTACCAAGAGGAGGGGTTACTGTGGCAACAAGACAATCAGTAGATGAACATCTCCAGCAATGTATGCAGGCCTATGATTATGCTGAAGAACAGCTGAAAATCGCTTCTAAACAAGAGCATTATAACGATCAAGAATATAGTGATGCACAAATGCAGCTAGAAGATGCGGTAAATGCCTTGAATAAACTATGGCTGTCGTCAAATGATCAGCAGAGAGAACAGCTGTACAGAATGAGACTTCAGCTTCAATCTTTGCAAAATAATATGATCCTGCAGCACCCTCTTGATGTGTAGGAAAACGGACCCTTTTAAAAGGGTCCGTTTTTTTTGTAAAAAAAGGATTGACTTTGTGAGTCAAAGTATTTATTGTATTAAGTGTACTAATTGAAGTAATACACTATAGACACTAATATAAAATCATTTATATATTGACATTAAGGGAGGCAGTTATGAAACATAAAAAACGAAACAAACGTAACGTGCCAATGCTGATTGCGGCATCTGTGATCGCTTGTTCTTTTTTTCTTGTTCTTGTGATGATCGGTTTTGAATGGCAAAAAAGTATAATTGATCATTTTTATCTATAAAAGGTTCAGATCGTATAGAAAGTAGGGAAGTAAATGATTCAAATCGATCCAAGAAGCTCAACACCCATTTACGAACAAATTATTCAGCAAATGAAAGAGCTTTGTTTGAAAGGGATCATGAAGCCTGGTGATAAGCTTCCTTCTGTCAGAGAATTGGCAACGATCATTATTGCGAATCCGAACACTGTCAGCAAAGCGTATAAAGAACTTGAGCGAGAGGGGATTATTGAAACGCTGCGGGGCAGAGGGACCTATATATCGGAGAATGCAAAAACGACACTGGTTGAAGGGAAGATGACGATGATTAAAGAGCAACTCAAACAGCTCATCATCGATGCACACTATGCAGGGGTTGAGCTGGAAAAACTGCACGAATGGATAAAGGAAATCAGCGCTGATGTGAAGGGAGGCAAAAAAAATGATTGAACTACGGCAGCTGTCAAAAGCGATTGACGGCAATCAAGTATTAAAAGATGTTTCATTAACAATCGAAAAAGGAGAAATCTTTGGATTGCTTGGACGCAACGGATCAGGGAAAACGACGATGCTTCGCTTAATCCAGCAAATCATTTTCGCTGACAGCGGAACGATTTTATTTGACGGCGTAGAAATCAAAAAGCACCCGAAGGTCAAACAAAATATCATCTACATGCCTGTTCAAAATCCTTTTTACGACAAGTATACATACAAGCAGCTTGTTGATATCCTGAGAAGAATATATCCGAAATTTGATGTCACGTACGCGAATGAACTGATGAACAGATACGAAATTCCAGAAACGAAAAAATACCGTGAGCTGTCGACAGGCTTGAAAAAACAGCTGTCGCTCGTTCTGTCGTTTGCGGCGAGACCGGCGCTGATCCTCCTTGATGAGCCGACGGATGGTATTGATGCGGTAACTAGACATGATGTGCTGCAGCTGATGGTCGATGAAGTGGCAGAGCGTGATACGAGTATCCTGATTACGTCCCACCGGCTTGAAGACATAGAGCGGATGTGCAACCGAATTGGCTTTCTTGAAGATAACAGGCTGACCAACGTCATGGATCTTGATGAATTAAAAGAAGAATACATCAAAATACAAATGGCGTTTGACACAGATGTCAATCTGGCCATCAGAGAGCAAAACATTCCGATGCTCGATCAGGCCGGCGTGTTTTACACAGTGCTGATACCGAAAAGCGATGAGGAGAAAAAGAGCTTTTTGAGAGAGCTGAAGCCAAAAGTATGGAATGAGCTTCCTGTCAACCTGGAAGAAGTGTTCATTGCGAAGTTTGGAGGGAAGCGGAGATGGTAGACCGAGGTCTCCTCTATCGAGAGTGGAAACAGAATCAAGTGGTGATTTTGCTAAGTATTGCGTTTTTAGTGCTGGCAAATCCGCTTTCTATCATTAATACGTATTTGTCTTATCAAGGGTGTCTGGCTCATCAAGACCCGCAATATTGTGAATTTATTGTGAATTATCATAGGAGCAATCTAATAGATATCAACTGGGTGCCGGGGGTCATTTTGGCGGTCTGCTTCCTCGGAATGGAACGTTCGAAAGGCACGATGGATTTTATATTAAGCCTCCCATATAACAGAAGCCAAATTTTTCAGACGAAATTTTGGTTAGGCGGTTTTGTGATTGTGCTGTCGCAATTAATTGGCTTTTTATTTGCGTGGCTGCTGATTCTTGTCTATAACCCTGAACACGTCTACTTTTTTGAGCACAGCAGCGTTGGAGTAATTGTGATTAGTTTTATGGCTTATTGTTTGTTGATGGCTGCTGGTGCATTAACGGGGAATGTTTTTGCCCAGTTATTAACGGCATTTGCTGCTGCGGTATTGCCGTATTTAATTGTTGCATTGCCGGTTGGAAACTTTGAAGTTGTTTTTGGTGTGAATATATGGGAAATGTTCCCTTCCCCGGAGGTGTATTTCTCTCTGACGAGCAATTTATTATATCTTGTGCCCATTGGTTATGTTGCAAGTGACTGGCTTATCGATAGTAAATATATTTTAATGATTCCAGCTGCCATGAGCATTCTGTTTTACTTGATTGGTTTGATAAGCTTCAAAAAGCTTCCAAGTGAACGAAACGGACACTTTTTCTTATGGAACAGATTAGACCGTCCGGTGCAAATTCTGGTTATGGCTTTTGGTATTCTTGGATTTGGTTTGTTTGGATACTATACCGGACATTCCATTATTGGTTATATTTTGGGTATGATCATTGGGGCAGTGGCTGGATTCTTTGTGAGCTACTTCTCTATATATAAGAAAACAAAAGTGTAAGAAATGCCTTAGGTTTGGAGGGAAGTGAGTTGCCGGATTCCGGACTGCTTTACAAAGAGTGGCGGCAGAATAAAGTCGCCTTAGTTATCACCATTTTGGCTTTTATATTTGGTAATCCATTATCAATTTTAAATATGTATCTCATCTATCAAGGCTGTGTCACTGGAAAAGAAAATTGGGTCGGCCCCTGCGTATTCAGCGTTGATTATTTAAACAGCTCATTTATCTCATTGTTTTGGATTTGGGGAGTCGTTTTGGCGGTCAGCCAGCTTGGGATTGAACGAAGCAAGGGCTTTTTTGATTTTACATTAAGCCTTCCTTATACACGAGGGCAGATATTTAACGCGAAGTTCTTTACCGGCGGAATGGTGATTGTGGTGCCGCAGCTCATAGGTTATGTTTTGTCTGTTTTGCTGATCATGCTTTTGAAGCCAGATCAGGCCGTTTATTTTCACAATTACAGCCTTGGAATGATCATTGTCAGCATGCTGGCTTATTCGCTTGTTATGGCCGGAGGAGCTTTGACAGGCAATAGTTTCTCACAGCTTCTAGTCTCATTTACCGTGGCCATTTCGCCATTTTTGCTCATCAGCCTGCCTGCGATCAACCTCGAGATCCTTTTTGGCGGATCAATAGATTTTATCCATGGTCCAGTACCTAAATGGGTGCAGTATTTCATTCCGATAATTTATGTAGACTCGAAATGGGCTGAGAATTCACCATATTATTTAGTCATTCCGGCTATCATGACTATCATTTTTTTCATCATCGGCTATATTAGCTTTGTTAAAATGTCTAATGAAAGAAACGGATATTTCTTCTTATGGAAGCCGCTTAACCGCCCGGTGCAGATCATCGTTATTATCATAGGAATCATGGGCTTCGGCTATTTTGGATTTACTGCAAGCGAGAGCTTTGCCGGTTATCTCATTGGCATGGCTGCAGGTGCGGTAATCGGTTTCTTGATTAGTTATTTTGCGATTTATAAAAAAACGAAACTTTTGTAAGGGAGAGAGAACTTATGATAGATGTTCAGCATATCGACCATTCTTTCAAGATCGGAAAAAAGGGCCGTGAGAATGAAGTTCCAGTATTGAAGGATGTTTCATTGAGCGTGGCGAAAGGTGAGATCGCCTGTATTGTCGGGCGAAGCGGCTCAGGGAAATCAACGCTTTTGAATTTGATTTCCGGCTACATATCGCCGACAAAAGGGCGGATTGTCATTAATGGCACTGATGTTACGGGGTTTAATGAAAAGGAATGGGCGCAATTTCGGCTTGACCATTTCGGGTTTATTTTTCAAAGCTTTCAGCTCATTCCGGGCTTAACGACGTATGAGAATGTGGAAATGCCGCTGGCGTTAAAAGGAATCAAGCCATCTGAGCGGAAGCAAAAGGTGCAGGACATGCTGAAACGCGTCGGTCTGGAAAACCACGCCGCTCATTATCCGAATGAACTGTCAGGCGGCCAGCAGCAGCGTGTCAGTATTGCTCGAGCATTGATTTTAAATCCTTCGATTATCTTAGCGGATGAGCCGACGGGAAGCCTTGATTCAGAAACGGAACATGAAGTGCTGGAATTGATCCAGCAGCTGAATCGTGAGCGTGGCATTACATTTGTGATCATTACTCACGATGATGAAGTCGCTTCTATCGGACATTCAAAATTTCAGCTTCATGATGGTGTGCTAAAAGGAGGAATTACCGTTGAGGTTTAAGGATCAGGTTCATTTTATCAGAAGAAATATGAAGAAAAACAGGCTTCGCGTCTTTATGACGATTCTGGCGACAACAATGGCGTGTGCGTTTTTGGTTGTGTTGTCGTCCGTTGGATTTGGGATTCAAAAGACGATTACAGATATGACAATGAGCCAGCAGATTGTAACGAAAGTCAGCGTAATGGGCAAGGAAGGAGACAAGCCGATTAAAAAAGCTGATTTAGAGAAGTATGATCACGTAAGGTCAGTTGTAGAAAGAACGCAAGTGTATGAACCAAACAAAGCTACTTTAGGCAATCGTACAAATGAAAGCTCAAATCTCATTTTTACTAATATGAATGATGAATTAAAGGCCAATATGGAATTGGAAAAGGGAAGAGTCGCAAAGTCGGAAAATGAAATCGTAGTAGGATACGACTTCGCAAAGAGATTATTAACGAAAAAAGAATCGGAAGAATATAACAAAAAAATCGAGGAAGCAAAAGGAAATCCAGAAGATATAAAAGAACCAAAGGGCTATACGAAAGATATTCTAAATAAAACAATTGAACTAAGTGTATCGAAGACAGATTCTAAAACAGGGGATGTTACAAAAACAAAAACATATGACTTTAAAATTGTCGGTATTACAAAAAAACCATCTCAAGACTGGATGGAGGACTCAAATATTTTTATCAGTGATCAATTCAAAAAAGATTTTTCGGAATTTTTAGATTTCAAAGGCGGAAATGTTGAAACGAACATTGGTGTTTTTGCTGATAAGTTTGAGAATGTGGAACAGCTGACAAATGATCTAACAGATGACGGGTACTATGTCACATCAGTGACTACCGAACTTGAGGGAGCCAATACCTTCTTCATGGTCTTCAAAATCGGACTGATCTTTGTCGGATGTATCGCAGTTATCATTTCAGCGATCGGCATTTTTAACACGATGACGATGGCGGTGACAGAGAGAACGCAAGAGATCGGCATTATGAAAGCGATTGGGGCGAGCCCGTCAATCATTCGCCGAATGTTCTTGATGGAAAGCGCGTATATCGGAATTTTAGGCTGTGTGATTGGGATTATCATTTCTTACGGCGTGAGCTACCTTGTCAACCTGGCCGTTCCGATGATTCTTGCGGCCACAAGCGGAAGTGATGCGGGCGACTTGAATTACACATTCTCCTACATCCCGGCGAGTCTTGTGATCATTGCCGTTGTGATTTGCGGAGGGGTCGCAGTCATTTCCGGAATGAACCCGGCGAGAAAAGCAACAAAAACCAACGTGCTGACAGCCTTGAGAAGAGAACTATAATGTGAACGAGCCGGCTGAGACAGCCGGCTTTTTCTATAGCACATGCTGGCGTTTTGCTATACACTTGATAAAAAAGGAAAAAGTGCGGTGAGTCGATTGTTTAAACTTTTGCTGATTGAAGATGATGAATCGCTGTTTCATGAAATCAAGGATCGTTTAACGGGATGGTCCTATGATGTATACGGCATTCAGGATTTCAGTCAGGTGCTGCAGGAATTTGCGGCGGTTAATCCTGATTGTGTCATTATTGATGTACAGCTGCCTAAATTTGACGGCTTTCATTGGTGCCGGCTGATCCGCTCCCGGTCAAATGTTCCGATTCTCTTTTTATCCTCCCGGGATCATCCTGCTGATATGGTGATGTCCATGCAGCTCGGGGCAGATGACTTTATTCAAAAGCCATTTCATTTTGATGTACTGATCGCGAAAATCCAAGCGATGTTCCGGCGTGTGCACCATTATAATATGGAGCCGAGTACGATTAAAACGTGGTGCGGCGCTGCTGTAGACGCGGAGCAGAACCTCGTCAGCAATGACAAAGGATCTGTTGAACTGACCAAAAATGAAATGTTCATTCTAAAACAATTAATAGAGCAAAAAAACAAGATCGTCAGCCGGGAAGAGCTGATCAGAAGCTTGTGGAACGATGAGCGTTTTGTTAGTGATAATACGCTGACCGTCAATGTCAATCGCCTGCGAAAAAAACTGGACGCCCTGCAGCTTGGCGCATATATCGAGACAAAGGTGGGCCAGGGCTACATCGCGAAGGAAGAGGACAAGTTTTATGATTAAAGCATTCCTTATCGAAAGGCGGAGCTGGATTGCCGCGTTTTTGTTTCAGCAGGCTTTGATGCTGTTCATTGCTTTTGTCGATCCTTCCATATCATTTGGGAATGTACTTTATATGGTGTATTTGTGCATCTTGTTTTTTATCATATTCCTTTGGTTCCGCTATCGGAAAGAAACAGCGTTTTATAAAAGCTTGAAAACATGGGAGAACAATCTCGATGTGACAGCCATAAATGAACCGGAAACGCCGTTTGAAGCAATGGTTGAAAGAAGCATTGCCGGGCAAACAGAACACTTGAAGCAGACCGCAGCACGGCATCGCTTAGCATTGGAAAATGAAAAAGATGAGCTGATGGCATGGATACATGAGGTCAAAACCCCATTAACAGCGATGCATTTAATCATTGATAGAATGGAAGAAAAAGCACTGAAATCCCAGCTGTCATATGAATGGCTGCGTATTCACCTGCTTCTTGATCAGCAGCTTCATCAAAAACGCATTTCATTTATTGAAAACGACCTGTCAGTAGAATTCATTCAGCTTCAGCCTTTGATTTTTAAAGAAATCAAAGATTTACAATCGTGGTGTATCCAAAAAGGGATCGGTTTTGACATACAGCTCGATGCCAAAGAAGTGCTGAGCGATGCAAAATGGCTGGCGTTTATCATCAGGCAGCTGCTGACAAACGCGGTGAAATACAGCGAAGCCTCTGAAATCGAGATCAAAAGCTTTCAAAAAGGGGAACAGACGCAGCTCCAAGTGAAGGACTGTGGCAGGGGCATTGATCCAAAAGATGTACCGCGTATTTTTGATAAAGGGTTTACATCCACAACGGATCACCATGATCAAGCATCAACTGGCATGGGGCTGTACTTGGCAAAAAAAGCAGCGGCGCCGTTATTGATCCATATTGATGTTGAGTCGGAGTTTGGTGCGGGAACAGTTTTTACATTAACCTTTCCAATACGGAATCAATTTGAACATGTCATAAGCGTGTGACGAAAATGTCACATGCTTTTCTTTTTTGTTCGCCGTATCGAAGGAAAAGCCCGGCATTCCTTTTTATAATGAGATTATCCAATATAAAGGAGACTGCGTAAATGGTGATTTTAGAAGCGAATAAAATTCGAAAAAGTTATGGAAACAAGCTGAATAAACAGGAAGTGCTGAAGGGCATCGATATTCACATTGAAAAGGGCGAATTCGTCAGTATTATGGGTGCTTCCGGGTCGGGAAAAACCACTTTGCTCAACGTTCTGTCCTCAATCGATCAGGTCAGTCACGGAACCATTCATATTAATGGAAATGACATGACGGCTATGAAGGAAAAGCAGCTGGCTGAATTTAGAAAACAGCATTTAGGTTTTATCTTTCAGGATTACAATTTGTTAGACACATTGACAGTGAAAGAGAATATCCTTCTGCCTTTATCGATCACGAAACTATCAAAAAAGGAAGCCAATCGCAAGTTTGAGGAAGTTGCCAAGGAACTGGGAATATATGAATTGCGGGATAAATACCCGAATGAAATTTCCGGCGGCCAGAAGCAGAGAACATCCGCTGGAAGAGCGTTTATTCATGACCCGAGCATTATTTTCGCTGATGAACCGACCGGCGCGCTCGATTCGAAATCGGCCTCCGATCTATTAAATAAGCTGAGCCAGCTCAATCAAAAACGCAACGCGACGATTATTATGGTTACCCATGATCCCGTCGCTGCCAGCTACTGCGGCAGAGTCATTTTTATTAAGGACGGGCAAATGTATACACAGCTGAATAAAGGGGGCCAGGACAGGCAAACGTTTTTCCAGGATATTATGAAAACGCAAGGCGTGTTAGGCGGGGTGCAGCATGAACATTAATCAGCTCATCCTGCGAAATTTGAAAAAGAATCTTCGTAATTACTATCTGTATGTGTTTGCGCTCATCTTTAGCGTGGCGCTTTATTTCGCCTTTGTCACGCTGCAGTATGACCCAGCAATTAACGAAGTGAAGGCTTCGATCAAGGGAGCCGCGGCTATTAAAACCGCTTCGATTTTGCTTGTGGCTGTTGTGGCGATCTTCATTTTATATGCCAATACGATTTTTATTAAGAGACGGAGTAAAGAAATCGGGCTGTTTCAATTGATTGGAATGACGAAGCATAAAATTTTTCGCATCTTAAGTGCAGAAAATGTCATGCTGTATTTCGGTTCATTAGCGATCGGGGTAGCGGCCGGGTTTTCGATATCGAAGCTTGTCTTGATGATTCTGTTCAAAATTGTCGATGTCAAAGCGGATGCGAAACTGCATTTTTCTGAGCAGGCCTTGGTCCAAACGGTCATTGTGTTCTGCGGCATTTACCTTTTGATCATGATCATGAATTATACGTTTATCAAAAAACAGAGTATTTTATCTTTGTTTAAAGTAACGTCCTCCACTGAAGACAAAGTGAAGAAAATATCATTTTTCCAAATGCTGATCGGCGCTTTAGGCATCGTGTTGATTTTGACAGGATACTATGTGTCTTCTGAGCTGTTTGGCGGAAAATTTAAGACCATTAATGAACTGTTTGTTGCGATGAGCTTCATTCTGGGGAGCGTCATTATCGGGACGTTTTTGTTTTATAAAGGATCAGTTACGTTTATCTCGAATATCATTCGAAAAAGCAAGGGCGGTTACTTAAATATTTCTGAGGTTCTGTCACTGTCATCGATCATGTTCAGAATGAAATCGAACGCATTGCTGCTGACGATTATTACAACCGTTTCAGCGCTCGCCATCGGGCTGTTATCTCTTGCTTACATCTCGTATTACTCGTCGGAAAAGACCGCTGAACAAAATGTAGCGGCTGATTTTTCATTCATGAATGAGAAAGATGCCAAGTTATTTGAAAACAATTTGAGTGAAAGCAACATCTCGTTTGTAAAAAAAGCAACACCTGTCCTGCAAGCAAATGTTGACATTGCAAATATCATGGATGGAACTCCGAAAGAGATGCAGGGCGATCCCGGCAATATGCAGCTTGCTGTTGTTAGCGACAAAGATGTAAAAGGAGTCGATGTGGCGGCTGGAGAAGCCGTTTTCTCAGGATACACCGACTTGCTGCAAAAAATAATGGTTTTCAAGGACTCTGGTGTTATTAAAGTAAAAAGCAAGCATGAGGCGCAGCCATTAAAATATAAAGGATTAAGAGAAGAGTTTCTTGTATCCTACACGTTTACAAGCGGGGGCATGCCCGCTGTCATTGTGGATGACAGCCTGTTTAAACAGCTGGACAAGGATAAAGACCCCCGCATTCAGCTGGCGCAATCTACATTTATCGGCATCAATGTGAAACATGAAGATCAAATGGAAAAAGCAAATGAGCTTTTTCAACAGGTGAACAAGAAAAACGAGCATTTATCAAGACTGGATACAAGCGCTGCGCAAAAATCACTGTTTGGTATGGTGATGTTCATCGTCGGCTTCTTAGGGTTAACGTTCCTGATTACATCAGGTTGTATCCTTTATTTTAAACAAATGGGAGAAAGTGAAGATGAAAAACCGAGCTATACGATTTTAAGAAAACTCGGTTTTACGCAGGGCGACCTGATAAAGGGGATACGCATCAAACAAATGTACAACTTCGGCATTCCGCTCGTTGTCGGCCTCTTCCACAGTTACTTTGCCGTCCAATCCGGCTGGTTCTTATTCGGATCAGAGGTATGGGCGCCTATGATTATGGTGATGGTGTTATATACTGCGCTCTACTCCATTTTTGGTTTTCTGTCAGTTCTTTATTATAAGAAGGTCATTAAATCGTCGTTGTGAAACAGAAAAAGCTCCAGACATTCTGGAGCTTTTTGTTTATCGTTTTGGCGCCCGATAACCGGCGGCTTCAGCTTCTTCAACTGAGCAAAACATTTCAGCCGGATCGGTTGTCCGGTCGTAGTATGTACTGCCTGGCGTGTGGTAGATGCCGTTTTTGCTTCCTTTGATATTACAGCCTTCTGCTTTGTCAGCTGTTTTGGTTTCATCACTTTTACTCGTATTGTTTGAAGAACTTCCAGTGTCTTCATGAGAACTGGCAGTTTGGCTTTCCGTCTCTTTTAATTGATTTTCAAGCTTTGTTTTATCTTGTCGGAGTGTTTCATTTTCAGCCTTTGCCGTTTTTGCATCTTCTTTGAGCTGCTTTTGATTTTCTTGAAGCTCTTTAATCTCAGCTTTTAATGATTTCTGAGTCTTTTTTAGATCGCTATTTTCGTTTTTAAGCTTTTCAAGCTTGTCTTGATCTTCTTTGTTGTCTTTTAATTTCTTTGCTTCGGAGCTGACAGATTTATATTCTTTCTCAAGTTCTTCATGCTCTTTTGTGAGGTTTTTATATTCGGCGTTTAGCGCTGAATATTTTTTCTCGGCATTTGCTGCGGAAGTGTCAGGTTCTGCCAATGCTGCCCCGGTAAAGAGCAGCACAAGGCCTCCAATGAAAAGCGGCCAAAAAAGTCTCTTGGAGAAACGTTTTTCCTTTTTCAGTACATATCTGACAAGGTGATATAATCCATAGCCCAGTGCAATGAGACATGCCAGAAAACCTAAGAATGCTAATACCATTTCCATAATATGACCCCTTTTTCTATTTATTTTACATTTTTCAAACAATATTTGTTAGATTTTTTCACGCTCATCAGTTGAAAAATGTGAGAGAGACAGATAGAATGAATGTGCTATGATAACTGGATTCGTACGGAGCCGTTTTAGGTTTCGTTTTTTTCATGAGCTTTTTTAGGTAAGAAAGGGGGATGAGTATGCCGCGTGCTCTTAAAATTTTAGTCATTGGAATGTTTATCAATGTGACGGGTGCTTCTTTTTTATGGCCGCTGAATACGATTTATATCCATAATCATTTAGGAAAGTCGTTAACAGTAGCCGGACTTGTCCTGATGCTGAATTCCGGCGCCAGTGTGGCTGGTAATTTATGCGGAGGTTTTTTGTTTGATAAAATCGGCGGTTTTAAATCGATTATGCTTGGGATAGCCATTACGTTAGCAAGCCTGATGGGTCTTGTCTTTTTTCATGATTGGCCAGCCTATATTGTGCTGCTGACGATTGTGGGCTTTGGCTCCGGTGTTGTTTTTCCGGCCAGCTACGCAATGGCGGGATCGGTATGGCCTGAAGGGGGAAGGAAGGCATTTAATGCGATATATGTCGCGCAAAACGCGGGCGTGGCCGTCGGTTCAGCGCTTGGCGGTATCGTGGCATCTTTCTCGTTTTCATATGTATTTTTGGCAAATGCCGCGCTGTATCTGGTCTTTTTCTTTATTGTATATTTCGGATTTCGAAATATTCAGACGGGAGATGCGTCCCAAACGTCTGTGCTTGATTATGATGCTGTGAACAGCAAAGCAAAATTTGCCGCACTGATCATTTTAAGCGGAGGCTATGTACTCGGATGGCTGGCTTATTCTCAGTGGTCAACCACAATTGCTTCGTACACACAAAGCATTGGAATATCTCTTTCCTTATACAGCGTGCTGTGGACGGTTAACGGAATTCTCATTGTGCTCGGCCAGCCGCTCGTCAGTTTTGTGGTGAAAAAATGGGCCGAGTCGCTAAAAGCGCAAATGGTCATCGGCTTTATCATTTTTATTGTGTCTTTCAGCATGCTGCTGACTGCAAAGCAATTTCCGATGTTTCTCGCTGCGATGGTAATCCTGACTATCGGAGAAATGCTTGTTTGGCCTGCTGTGCCGACTATTGCCAATCAGCTTGCCCCTAAAGGGAAAGAAGGCTTTTATCAAGGCTTTGTCAACAGTGCGGCGACAGGCGGCAGAATGATTGGTCCCCTGTTCGGAGGAGTGCTTGTCGATCATTACGGCATTAGGGCTCTTGTTTTATCTCTGTTGGTATTGCTGCTGATCAGTATTGCCACAACGCTTCTATATGACAAACGGCTAAAATCAGCTAAAGAAACAAATAAGCAGGCATCAATCTCTTCATAATAAAAGATCCCGCTGGGTGAGCGGGATCTTTCAGCGTGTCGACAAACCCTCGCATTCGTTGTCAGGCCTGCGCTTCGGTGCTCACGAATTAGAACATTCGCTCCGCTCCTATGCTCGTCCTTCCTAGACTTCAAGGGTTTTCAATCACGCTGAAAAGATGACAAAATCCTAAAATGAAAACCATTTTAGGATTTTGTCAACAATCTGAAAGATCCCGCCGGATGAGCGGGATCTTTTTACATAATCGGAAGCACTTTAACAGCATCCTTTACATTTGAATATGTTTTCAGCGACGAAAAATTGGCATCCAGTTTATTCATTTTCATGGCCAATTCAGGCTTAATGCCGGTAATGATTAACTCAGTTCCGGTCAATTTCAGCAAATGGCTCAGCTTGAAAATTTGGTCGGCCGTTTGTTCGTTCACTTGGGCCAATCCGGATAAATCAATGATCAAATAATCATCTTTGGATGTTGATAAGATATTCGTCAATGTGCAAACGATGGAATTAAATCGCTCCTCTGTCAGGTTTCCGACTAGCGGAAGAGCCGAAATGCCATTGCGAATCGGGACAATAGGAGTTGAAAGTGCAGTAATTTCCGTGAGGGAATCCTCGAGAAGCTTTTCATACTCTTTTTGCTTGGTGATGTCTTTCTGAATTCCGACAAAATACGTTTTATCCTCTATTTCCATTGGATCAATATTTAATTCATTCCAGAACATCGTTCCGTCTTTTTTGTAGTTTTGAATCTGAACGGTGACCGGTTCTTTATTTTGTAAAGCGGTTCTGATGTTGTCCACTTCTGCAGGATCTGTGTGTTTCCCCTGTAAGAAGCGGCAGTTCTTTCCTAAAATTTCCTCGGTCTCGTAGCCGGTCATTTGAACAAAGCCTTGATTTACGTAGATAATAGGATTATCTTCAAGTGCGGGATCTGTAATTACCACACCGACTCGCACGTGATCAAGCGCTTTTTTGATGACTTCCAGCTGTCCTGGTATCCCAAATGATTGAAAACTAGCCATATAAATCCCCCTTAGGCCGTCAGCTTGCTATGCGAAAGCCTGATATTCCCCTTTTTAAAATGAATTCTACAGTAACCGTAGCACAACACATGTTCTGATTCAAGCAAGTGCAGTTTGTTGTTTGTCATTAGGGCTTGTCCTCGTATACACTAAAAATAAGAACAGAATTTGAACATATGAACGGAAAGGTTTTCTACATGCTAAATAGGTGACTAGGTCAATGTCACTGGGTGAAAAATGAATCCAATGCATCAAGCTTACCGATCATGTGTTCACATATAATGGAAGAAACAAGCTTTTTACAGATTTGCCGGTATGTAGATATCGAAAATCATCGGAATCGTTTAAGGGGGCTGGATGGCCTGAAGTCGCTTTACGAAATAAGGGCTTTAGGAAGGTGATGATGAAGATGCTGCATCAGGTACTCATTGCTTGTGTAATTGGAGGAATCATGGGGATTCTCGGTCATGTGAAAAAGAGAGGCAGGCTGGAGAAGCCCAGAATGACGAAGCGGTTTATCTACCTTGGATTTTTGGAAGATTGGTTTATCGGCATGACGGCTTCCATTTTACTTGTATTATCCGCTGACCCCGATTCAGGAATTCAACTTGTCATCTTATCCATTATCTCAGGCTACGGCGGTGAAGCTGTTCTCAGAAGTTTTGACTTTGTGAGAGAACTGAACAGCGGCGGCGAACCGGCCGAGTCCAAACGTCAAACCAAAACTCCACCCGAATAATTGTCCTCAATCTCCGCCCGTTCAGGGTACATTCCCATTGTATACAAACCTGCTTGCACTTATGAACAGAATTCTATAAAATACAGTTAGATTACGGTTGCGATAAGAACAATGAAGAGGAGCAGTAAGAAACAGATATTGTTGCAGAGAGTTGACGGCTGGTGAAAGTCAATCAAGTTTGTTTCCGAACTCACCTCAGAGTTGCAGCGGTGAAAAGCCGCTGACGCATAACTGCGTTAAAAGTATCAAGTGAGTGCGGCGTATGCCGCGCTAACGAGGGTGGTACCGCGGGAAAACGAAAGTCTCTCGTCCCTTTTTGGGATGAGGGAGTTTTTTTTAGTTTGGGAATATTCTGAATATAATCCTCTCCTTCCCGTCAATACTTGAACCATACACGCCGTATTCAATCAGAAGGAGGTTTTTACTTTGAGTTTTCAGCACAAAGAGATAGAAAAGAAATGGCAGACATATTGGCTTGAAAACAAAACATTTGCCACTCTTGATAATAATGAAAAACAAAAATTTTACGCGCTGGACATGTTTCCTTATCCGTCTGGAGCTGGGTTGCACGTCGGCCATCCTGAAGGATATACAGCTACGGATATTCTGTCCCGCATGAAGCGCATGCAGGGCTATGATGTCCTTCATCCAATGGGCTGGGACGCATTCGGCCTGCCAGCTGAACAGTACGCGCTTGACACAGGGAACGACCCCGCTGTGTTTACGAAGCAGAATATTGATAACTTCCGCCGCCAAATTCAAGCGCTTGGCTTCTCATATGACTGGGATCGCGAAATCAATACGACTGACCCTGAATACTATAAATGGACGCAATGGATTTTCTTAAAGCTATACGAAAAAGGCCTTGCTTACGTTGACGAAGTGCCTGTAAACTGGTGCCCTGCGCTCGGTACGGTTCTTGCCAACGAAGAAGTCATTGACGGCAAGAGCGAACGCGGCGGCCATCCGGTAGAGAGACGCCCAATGAAGCAGTGGATGCTGAAAATCACCGCTTATGCGGACAGGCTCCTTGAGGACTTGGAAGAGCTTGATTGGCCGGAAAGCATTAAAGATATGCAGCGCAACTGGATCGGCCGTTCGGAAGGCGCTCACGTTCATTTTGCTATAGATGGACATGATGATTCCTTTACGGTGTTTACAACAAGACCAGATACGCTGTTTGGCGCTACATACACTGTCCTTGCCCCGGAACACGCATTGGTGGAAAACATCACAACGGCAGAGCAAAAAGAAGCTGTTGAAGCTTATATCAAAGAAATTCAATCAAAGAGTGACCTAGAACGCACAGATCTTGCGAAAACAAAGACAGGCGTATTTACAGGAGCGTATGCGATCAATCCTGTAAACGGAGAAAAACTGCCGATTTGGATTGCGGATTATGTTCTTGCATCATACGGAACAGGTGCTGTCATGGCAGTTCCTGGACACGATGAGCGTGATTTTGAATTCGCCAAAACATTCGGCCTTCCGGTGAAGGAAGTCGTAAAAGGCGGGAACGTTGAGGAAGCAGCCTATACTGGCGACGGCGAGCACGTGAACTCTGATTTCCTGAACGGCCTTCACAAACAGGAAGCGATTGAGAAAGTGATCGCTTGGCTGGAAGAAACGAAAAACGGTGAGAAGAAAGTGACGTACCGTCTTCGTGACTGGCTCTTCAGCCGCCAGCGTTATTGGGGCGAGCCGATTCCGGTCATTCATTGGGAAGACGGAACGTCAACAGCTGTCCCTGAAGAGGAGCTGCCGCTGATTTTGCCGAAAACGGATGAAATCAAACCGAGCGGAACGGGCGAATCACCGCTTGCGAACATTAAAGAGTGGGTGGAAGTCACAGACCCTGAGACAGGGAAAAAAGGAAGAAGAGAAACGAATACAATGCCGCAATGGGCGGGAAGCTGCTGGTATTTCTTGCGCTATATTGATCCGCACAATCCGGATCAGCTGGCATCACCAGAAAAATTGGAAAAATGGCTTCCGGTCGATATGTATATCGGCGGTGCAGAGCATGCCGTGCTTCACCTTCTGTATGCCCGCTTCTGGCATAAGTTCCTTTATGATATCGGCGTAGTGCCGACGAAAGAACCGTTCCAAAAGCTGTACAACCAAGGAATGATTCTCGGTGAAAATAACGAAAAAATGAGTAAATCTAAAGGGAACGTTGTCAACCCTGACGAAATCGTGGCCTCTCACGGTGCTGATACGCTGAGATTGTACGAAATGTTCATGGGACCTCTTGATGCTTCAATCGCCTGGTCTGAATCAGGATTAGACGGTGCGCGCCGTTTCCTTGACCGTGTATGGCGCCTATTTATTGAAGACAGCGGTGAGCTTAATGGAAAAATCGTTGAAGGCGCGGGTGAAACATTGGAGCGCGTCTATCATGAAACGGTCATGAAAGTCACAGACCATTATGAAGGCCTTCGTTTCAACACGGGTATTTCCCAGCTGATGGTCTTTATTAATGAAGCTTATAAAGCAACAGAACTGCCGAAAGAATATATGGAAGGCTTCGTGAAGCTTCTTTCTCCTGTCGCGCCACACTTAGCGGAAGAGCTATGGGAGAAGCTTGGCCATTCCGGCACAATTGCCTACGAAGCTTGGCCTGTATATGATGAAACAAAACTTGTGGATGATGAAGTTGAAATCGTTGTTCAGCTGAACGGAAAAGTAAAAGCGAAATTACAGGTTCCTGCCGATGCAACGAAAGAACAGCTGGAACAGCTTGCTCAAGCAGATGAAAAGGTCAAAGAGCAGCTTGAAGGCAAAACGATTCGGAAAATCATCGCAGTGCCTGGGAAGCTTGTCAATATTGTGGCAAACTAAGCCTAGAAAAAATCCCCTTTGCCAAAAGGGGATTTTTTTCATCAGTCTCAGAATGGCAATCGTTCAGCTGACTTTGATATACTGAACATGATCACTGTGAATAGGAGTGTTTTCTTTGGAAATAAAAGAAATCAGCACAGCCGCTTTGAAAGAAAAAATTGAGGCGGACGAAGAATTATATTTAATTGATGTCAGAGAAGATGAAGAGGTAGCGGAAGGCATGATCCCGCAAGCCGTTCATATTCGCATGGGGGATATTCCTGAAAAAATGGAAACCCTTGATAAAGACAAAGAGTACGTATTTATCTGCCGCTCAGGAATGCGCAGCATGAACGTCTGCAAGTACCTGGATGAGCAAGGCTTTAAAACAGTCAATGTTGAAGGCGGCATGATGGCCTGGGAAGGCGAAACAAAACCAAAAAACTAGGGGAGAGCGGTCCCCTAGTTTTTATTTGTATTCCGGAAGCCAATCGCCGTGTGCTGCAAATAAATCGTCGCACATGGAGATGATGTCCTTCATGGAAAGCTCCGCGCTTGTATGCGGATCAAGCATTGCAGCTTGGTAAACCGCTTCTTTTTTCCGTGTGACAGCCGCTTCGATTGTCATCAGCTGTGTATTAATATTCGTCCGGTTTAAGGCGGCAAGCTGCTCAGGCAGTTCTCCGGCGAAGCACGGTGTAATTTTTTTTCTGTCGGCGACGCATGTCACTTCCACAACCGCTTTTGAAGGAAGGTTGGTGATCAGCCCTGTATTCAAGACGTTTCCTCCGAAGGTGAATGGTTCGTTTGTTTCCATTGCTTCTATAATTCTTGAACCATATTCCTTTGAGCGTTCGTGCGTAAGGTTTTTATTATTGACGATATCATCCCGCATTTTCTCCCAATTTTCAATTTGCTTGACGCACCTTCTCGGATATTCGTCGAGCGGGATTTGCAGCTCGCTGATCAGTTCAGGGTAATTCCGTTTAATAAAGTATGGGTGATACTCTGCGTTATGTTCGGACGATTCCGTGACATAATAGCCGAACTTATCCATTAATTCAAACCGCACCATATCATGATGCTTTGTTTTTTGTTTTTCTTTCGCTCTCCTTTTGATTTCTGGATATAAATCTGTGCCGTCTTTTTTGACTTCCAAAAGCCAAGCCATATGATTGATTCCTGCGATGCGTTCCTCAATTCCGTCATGCTCCATTCCGAGAGCTTTAAATAAATCCTTCGTGCACACTTGAACACTGTGGCAGAGCCCGATTGTTTTGATATTGGTATAGCGGAGCATGGCGCCTGTAAGGGTGGCCATTGGATTTGTATAGTTTAAGAACCATGCGTCAGGGCACATTTCCTCCATATCTTTTGCGATATCAAATAAGACCGGGATTGTTCTGAGAGATCTGAATATCCCGCCGATGCCGACTGTATCGGCGATCGTCTGGCGCAGCCCATACCGTTTAGGAATCTCGAAATCGATGACTGTGCTCGGTTTGTATCCTCCAACCTGAATCGCATTGATGACATAGCCTGCGTTTTGCAAGGCGAGTTTTCTGTCATCATAGCTGTTGATGGCCACACTTGGGTTATAACGGTCTCTTAGATTTTCGAGCATGAGCTGGGATTCCTGCAGGCGTTTGGGATCAATGTCGTAAAGAGCGAACTCAAATCCATTCAGTGCCTCTGTTAACAGGCAGTCTCCCAAAACATTTTTGGCGAAAATCGTGCTCCCTGCACCGATAAATGTAATCTTTTTCATATTGCTTCCTCCTTTAATGTTAACCCTTTACCGCTCCGGAAGACAGGCCGGCAATAAAGTATTTTTGCAGCGCCAAAAACAGAACAACCATCGGCAGCATTGCCATAAGTGCCGCTGCGGCAACTAAATGAAGGTTGTTTGCGTTTTCTCCGAAAAAACCTGCCATGGCTACTGTTAATGTCTGAACCTTTTGATCTTGTAAAAAGAAAATGGCAAATTGATAGTCGTTCCAAATAAAGACACAAGAAATAATACAGATGGTCGCAGTGATCGGCTTCAGGAGAGGAAACACAATCGTAAAAAAGATTTTCAGCATGCCTGCGCCGTCAATTCTTGCGGCTTCTTCAAGCTCTTTTGGAATGGTCGATCGGATAAAGCCTGAATATAAGAATACGGTTAACGGCATGTAAGCCGCTGTATTGATGAAAATGGCGATTGCGTGTGTATTGACCATTCCGGCGTCCACGACCATTCGGTACAAAGGAACCATGGACGTTAACGGAGGGATGATCATAATGGAAATCAACAAGACAAAAACAGCTTTATTCAGTTTCGTTTCCCGCCGGGCAAGCGGGTAGGCGGCGAGTGAGCCGAATATAATTAATAACAAGGCAGAAAAACCTGTGATGATCATGGTGTTTATAAAAGAGTTTCCTAGCGAAGCGCGCTCCCACGCCTCTGAAAAATTATGAAAGGAGATGTCGGATGGAAATATCCATTTCGAACTGTAGTCTCCTTTTGCTTTCAATGAAGTGGTCAGCAGGATATAAAAAGGAATAAAATGCGCACAGGCCACAATGGCTGCAAGAAGTGTAATGATCCGCATGCTTTTTGTACGGGCGGCTCTCATGACATTTCCGTCTCCTTTCTTTTAAAGTACGCAAGCGCGCAAAAGCTGATGATCAAAATGACAAATGCCATAAATATGCCTTGCGTTGCGGCATAGCCGGCATCCTGCCGTTTGAAATACAAATCATACATAAACGTGGACATGGATTGTGACGCATTTCCGGGGCCGCCGGCGGTGAGTGCAATGATGACGTCAAACAGCTTTAAGCCTCCGATAATGTTGATGACCATATTAATGGTAATGGAGGGCATTAACAGCGGCAGCGTGATGGTAAAAAACTGCTGGCCTTGTTTCGCGCCATCCATTTGCGCCGCTTCATAGTAATCTCTTGGAATGCTTTGCAGACCGGCTAAGTAGACAACCATAGCGATCCCGACATATTGATAGGTGTTAATCATGACAATGATCCATGGATTGAGCGATGGACTGGCGAGCGCATTAATAGGGCTGATGCCGAAGACCCCGAGCAAATCGTTGAGCGCGCCTCCGTCATAGGAGAAGAAAAAGTACCAAATGTAGCCCATAATGAGCGGGCTGATCATCACCGGCAAATACACAATTGTTCTTGTTACCGCTTTCGTTTTAATGCTTTGATTTAAGAGCAGAGCGTACAGAAGCCCGACCACATTTTGAAAAAAAGTGCTGCCAAGCCCGTAAAGCAGAGTGTTTTTTAAGATGTGCCAAGTGTCAGGATCAGAAAACAGCCTTTCATATTGCGCGAATCCAACCCATTGGTAGACTTGTGAAAAGCCGTTCCAGTTTGTAAAGGTAATCAATGTGCCTTTCACAAACGGATAAATCATAAAGACCAGAACGGAGAGCAAAGCAGGAATGTACATCCACCAAAGTGAGGACTGCTTTTTTGGCTTAACCTGTTTCACATGAACGTCCCTTGCGATCTCACTCATTGTTTTCAGCTCCCTGTATTTCCGATTGCTCCCGGAGTCGTTTATATTCTCTTCCCAGCTTCTGCGAAATGTCTTGAGGCGCCAAAATGTCAGCCGCGAGCTCCTGCCCAACCGTGCCTAGGACATCCCACATTCCGTTTGGCAAGTATAAACGGTCGAAGTAAGGCTCGACTTTGACATCTTGATAATGCTCATAATCGTTTGCGTAGAAAATATCAGCTTTCACATTGGTCAGCCCTGAAGGAAGCGATGTGGCTTCAGCCATTTGTTTGGCATTGGCCGGGCGGGCCATAAATGCGATAAAATCTTTTGCCTCTTTTAATTGAGGCGAATCTTTCCATGCTGCAAGGGTGTAGCGTTCACCGCCGATCCATATCGGGTCATCACCGGGATGGATGGCAGGTGTCGGGATAATGCCGACCTTGACGTTCGGGTTGATCTGGGCAACGTCTTGGCCGAGTGTGCCGCCTTGCATTGTAAAGGCGATTTTGTTTTGGGCCATTAATTCAATGAGCTGTGATTTTTTTGCCGTGACGGCGTCGATATTGATCAATTTTTCTTTCTGCATTTGTTTGAGGATTTCTGATAAATAAGTGAATTTACTCCATTGAAAAGTGCCGTTGATGAGCTGTTTTTTTTCATTATGGGCAGGGTCTGTGATGAGAAGAGGTGTAGCGAATTGGTCGTAATATTGAGCGAATGAGCTTTTGTCATAGCCGGCAAACCAGAAGGGAACAATGCTTCCCTTGCTCTTTTCTTTAATCGTTCTCAGTGCTTTGATAAAGTCATCCATGGTTTCCGGCGGAGCAATGCCGTAACGGTCTAAAATATTGCGGTTATACGCCAGACCGTCTTTTGCCTGATTGATCGGATAGGCATACACCTTTCCGCTTTTATTTTTGAGGATGCTGTTTAAATTGGGATCAAGATCTTGAGTCCATTCCATATCCCGGAGATCGGCTGTATATTCACCGTACCTGATTTTCCCCCAGCCATGTGTATCGAATAGATCTGGCAAATCATTGGCCGCCATTCTGACACGCATCATATTTTCATAGTCATTGCCTGGGAAATGAAGGCTGACATGAATGTCACTGTGTTCCTTTTCGAATGCTGCCGCTAGTTTTCTGAACGTATCTCTTTCACTGTCGGTTGACATTGTAGAATAAATGGTTAACGTCTTTTTTGCGGTATCTGCTGAGCTTTTCTCTGCTGAACACCCGGGCAGAACAAGCAGAATAAAAGAGAGAAATAAAACAAAAGTGTGTTTCATCTTTTCCTCCTTATCATCATGATGAATCTTTGCTTATGTCACCTCCTTTGCTATACATCCGCAGCTTTGTCTTACAATTAATGTTGTGGGCAGGGTGACATGGTGAGGAAGCGTTCGGCCATTGAGACGGTCAAGCAGCAGTTTTACGCCTGTCCGGCCCATTTCCTCTGTGTATACCTTCACCGTCGTTAAAGGCGTGCTGGCAAATTCAGCTTCCTCAATGCCGTTAAAGCTGACGATTGCAGTATCCCGCGGCACTTGCAGTCCGGCTTCCTGCAGCGCTTTTAATGCGCCGATCGCCATAGAATCACTGGCAATAAAGAATGCTTCCGGCAGATGGCCTTGATCGATTGCTTTCTTCATCAGGCGATAGCCCTCACGCATGCTGTATTCTCCGATCAGCACATGCTCAGGCTGGGGGGCGGCTGACTCCAAAAAAGCGGTCAGGCGTTTATCTTCAATCGTTCTGCGAATGCTTTGGCCGTCCTTCAGCGTATGCTCTTTTTCTTGTCCGCCAATGTAGCCTAACCGTTTGTAGCCTAAGTCGAAAAGGTGATCAATCGCCTGGCGTGAAGCCGATTCAAAATCGATGCCAATCGAATCGTATGCTTGCGGATCTGGTGAATGATTGATAAATACGGCATGCTCCAGCCTCCCGCTGATATGCTTAACCGCTTCATCATGAACACGGCCGATGACAATGACACCATCCAATTCCCGAAAGATATGTTCCTGAAAGGAGCCGAGATGAATCGAATTTGTAATGAAAATTTCCTGTTCAAAGCATTCCTTTTCAATCCCTTTCCGAATGGAAGAAAAATAAGGGTCCTGCCTTTCCTGATCAGGGGACAGACAGCTCAGCACACCGATCAGCGGCTGAGCCCGCTGTTTTTGCCCGCGGGATTTTCGGCGTTTGGCAACGGTTTGATAACCAAGCTCTTCAGCGATGTTGATGACTCTTTGTCTCGTTTCGCCCGCAACAGAAAGCGACTCATCTTCATTTAAAATTCTGGACACAGTTGCGCTGGAAACTTTAGCTTTCAAGGCGATATCTTTAATACGAACCATGGGTATCCCTCTCATCTATTTAGTAAAATATTAACTCATCTGTTTTTGATAAATTGATACTATCATATGAAAGTAAGCGGTTACAATAATTGTTTTCGGAATATTTCGTTATATTTACTAAATATTTAGTAAATGATGTGATTTATGTTGGAAAAATAAAGGGGAACCCAGATCTGTCTCGTAAATGTGAAGTAAGCGAATAAGGAAGGGTGATGGGATGAGAGCCGAAAGAAGAAAGCAACTGTTTCGATTGCTTGGAGATTTGCCTGATCGGAGGCCAATCAGTGTTGAGACATTACGTATTGAAGAAAGAGAAGAAAATATTGTTGAAACGCTCCTGCTCGATTTAAATGGACATGAAAAGGTACCCGCTTATTTTGTGAAGCCGAAGAAAACAGAAGGACCGTGCCCAGCCGTATTGTTTCAGCATTCGCATGGGGGCCAGTATGATAGGGGAAAAAGTGAGCTGATTGAGGGAGCGGATTATTTGAAAGCGCCTTCTTTTGCTGATGAGCTTACTTCTCTCGGATACGGCGTTCTTGCGATTGATCATTGGGGATTTGGAGATCGGCGGGGGAAAGCGGAAAGTGAGATATTTAAAGAAATGCTTCTCACCGGAAAAGTGATGTGGGGGATGATGATTTATGACAGTTTAAGTGCGTTGGACTATATGCAGTCACGCTCTGATGTTCAGCCTGACAGGATCGGAACCATCGGCATGTCTATGGGAGGTTTGATGGCGTGGTGGACAGCGGCGCTCGATGACCGGATTAAGGTGTGTGTGGATTTGTGCAGCCAGGTGGATCATCATGTGCTGATCAAAACACAGAATCTTGACAGGCACGGCTTTTATTATTACGTCCCATCGCTTGCAAAGCATTTTTCCGCATCGGAGATCCAAAGCCTGATCGCGCCGCGCCCGCACCTTAGTCTTGTTGGTGTACACGACCGGTTAACGCCGGCCGAGGGCGTGGACAAAATCGAAAAAGAATTGACAGCTGTCTATGCTGGACAGGGAGCTGCTGATTGCTACCGAGTGGTCCGTTCTGCTTCTGGACATTTCGAAACAGCAGTTATGAGGCATGAAGCTGTCCGGTTTTTGCAAAAGTGGCTGTGACTGTTAAAAGAAATCGAAAAAGACCGTTTTGTGTAAAAACGGTCTTTTTGTTTCCTTTTAACCAACTGCCATAAATCGATGCTTTCTTCTATTGACAGAAACAGGAGAGAATAATATATTCTAATTGTTAACCTTAAAATATAATTGGTTAACAATTAAGGAGAGAAGCACTACACGTTCTTCAGTTATCAGTGAAAGGGCGAGAAATGATGCAAGAAGAAACTTTTTATAGTGTCAGAATGAGGGCTTCTATGAATGGGTCTCATGAAGACGGCGGAAAGCATATATCCGGCGGAGAACGGCTTATTCCTTTCCATGAGATGAAGCATACAGTCAATGCTTTATTAGAAAAAGGGTTATCCCATTCAAGAGGAAAACCTGATTTTATGCAAATTCAATTTGAAGAGGTACATGAATCGATAAAAACCATTCAGCCATTGCCTGTGCATACGAATGAAGTGAGCTGCCCGGAAGAAGGACAAAAGCTTGCCCGATTGTTATTGGAAAAAGAAGGCGTTTCACGAGACGTGATTGAAAAAGCATATGAACAAATCCCTGAATGGTCAGATGTCAGGGGTGCGGTGTTGTTTGATATTCATACAGGAAAGCGAATGGATCAAACAAAAGAAAAAGGGGTGCGGGTCTCCAGAATGGATTGGCCGGACGCTAATTTTGAAAAATGGGCGCTTCACAGTCACGTGCCAGCTCATTCAAGAATAAAAGAGGCCCTTGCGCTCGCTTCAAAGGTAAGCCGGCACCCGGCAGCCGTTGCAGAATTATGCTGGTCGGACGATCCGGATTACATAACAGGCTATGTTGCGGGTAAGAAAATGGGCTATCAGCGTATTACAGCAATGAAAGAATACGGGACTGAAGAAGGCTGCCGAGTCTTTTTTATTGATGGATCCAATGATGTAAACACGTACATACATGATCTGGAGAAGCAGCCTATTTTAATAGAGTGGGAGGAAGATTATGACTCATGATTTGATAGAAAAAAGTAAAAAGCACCTCTGGCTGCCATTTACCCAAATGAAAGATTATGATGAAAACCCCTTAATCATCGAAAGCGGGACTGGAATCAAAGTCAAAGACATAAATGGCAAGGAATACTATGACGGTTTTTCATCAGTTTGGCTTAATGTCCACGGACACCGCAAAAAAGAACTAGATAACGCCATAAAAAAACAGCTCGGAAAAATTGCGCACTCCACGTTATTGGGCATGACCAATGTTCCAGCAACCCAGCTTGCCGAAACATTAATCGACATCAGCCCAAAAAAGCTCACGCGGGTCTTTTATTCAGACAGCGGCGCAGAAGCGATGGAAATAGCCCTAAAAATGGCGTTTCAGTATTGGAAGAACATCGGGAAGCCCGAGAAACAAAAATTCATCGCAATGAAAAACGGGTATCACGGTGATACGATTGGCGCCGTCAGTGTCGGTTCAATTGAGCTTTTTCACCACGTATACGGCCCGTTGATGTTCGAGAGTTACAAGGCCCCGATTCCTTATGTGTATCGTTCTGAAAGCGGTGATCCTGATGAGTGCCGTGATCAGTGCCTCCGAGAGCTTGCACAGCTGCTTGAGGAACATCATGAGGAAATTGCCGCGCTTTCCATTGAATCAATGGTACAAGGCGCGTCCGGTATGATCGTGATGCCGGAAGGATATTTGGCAGGCGTGCGCGAGCTATGTACAACATACGATGTCTTAATGATCGTTGATGAAGTCGCTACAGGCTTTGGCCGTACAGGAAAAATGTTTGCGTGCGAGCACGAGAATGTCCAGCCTGATCTGATGGCTGCCGGTAAAGGCATTACAGGAGGCTATTTGCCAATTGCCGTTACGTTTGCCACTGAAGACATCTATAAGGCATTTTATGATGATTATGAAAACCTAAAAACCTTTTTCCATGGCCATTCCTATACAGGCAATCAGCTTGGCTGTGCGGTTGCGCTTGAAAATCTGGCATTATTTGAATCTGAAAACATTGTGGAACAAGTAGCGGAAAAAAGTAAAAAGCTCCATTTTCTTCTTCAAGATCTGCACGCTCTTCCTCATGTTGGGGATATTCGGCAGCTTGGATTTATGTGCGGTGCAGAGCTTGTCCGGTCAAAGGAAACCAAAGAACCTTACCCGGCTGATCGGCGGATTGGATACAAAGTTTCCTTAAAAATGAGAGAGTTAGGAATGCTGACAAGGCCGCTTGGGGACGTGATTGCATTTCTGCCTCCTCTCGCCAGCACAGCTGAGGAGCTCACGGAAATGGTTGCCATTATGAAACAAGCAATCCACGAGGTTACGAGCCTTGAAGATTGATTCCTGGTTGAACAAGCGGTTAGACAGAATGAAAGAAGCCGGCGTACATCGTAACCTGCGGTCAATGGATGGAGCGCCGGTTCCAGAGCGGAACATTGATGGCGAAAATCAAACGGTCTGGTCCTCAAACAATTATTTAGGGCTCGCAAGCGATAGACGTTTGATCGATGCAGCCCAAACAGCATTGCAGCAATTTGGGACAGGAAGCAGCGGTTCACGTTTAACGACAGGCAATTCGGTCTGGCATGAAAAGTTAGAAAAGAAGATTGCCAGCTTTAAACGGACAGAAGCGGCCCTGCTGTTTTCGAGCGGTTACTTGGCCAATGTCGGTCTCCTTTCATCCTTGCCAGAAAAGGAAGATGTCATTTTAAGTGACGAGCTCAATCATGCAAGTATGATCGACGGCTGCCGACTTTCTAAGGCTGATACAGTTGTTTATCGGCATATTGATATGAATGATCTTGAAAACAAGCTGAATGAAACACAGCGTTATCAGCGCCGTTTTATCGTAACAGACGGGGTATTCAGCATGGATGGCACAATCGCCCCTCTTGATCAGATCATCTCACTTGCGAAACGCTATCATGCCTTCGTGGTCGTTGATGATGCCCACGCAACAGGAGTTTTGGGCGATTCGGGAGGAGGAACGAGTGAATACTTTGGTGTTTGTCCCGACATTGTGATCGGCACCTTAAGCAAAGCTGTTGGCGCGGAAGGAGGTTTTGCGGCAGGATCAGCGGTCTTCATCGACTTTTTGCTGAACCATGCCAGAACATTTATCTTTCAAACCGCTATTCCGCCAGCCAGCTGTGCGGCTGCTCATGAGGCTTTCAACATCATTGAAGCCAGCAGGGAAAAACGACAGCTTTTATTTTCTTATATCAGTACGATCAGAACCAGTCTGATGAATATGGGGTATGTGGTGAAAGGAGATCACACACCGATTATTCCTGTAGTCATTGGCGATGCCCATAAAACGGTCATATTTGCTGAAAAACTGCAGGGCAAGGGAATTTATGCTCCTGCCATTCGGCCGCCGACCGTTGCGCCGGGTGAAAGCCGTATTCGAATTACAATCACGTCTGACCACAGTATGGGTGATATTGATGATTTGCTGAAAACATTTCATTCAATCGGAAAGGAGCTGCATATCATTTGAGGGGTTTTTTTGTGACGGGAACTGATACAGAAGTAGGGAAAACGGTTATATCCAGCGGAATCGCCGCTTTATTGCGAGAACATAATAGAGATGTCGGGGTGTATAAACCATTTTTAAGCGGGATATCGCGCCATCATCCAGATAGTGATACAAGTTTGCTGAAAGATATGTCGCAGACCAGTCTTTCTCATGAAGACATTACGCCTTTTGCCTTCAAGGCGCCGCTTGCACCATACGTTGCAGGGAAACTTGAGGGAAAGACTGTCACCATGGAAGAGGTTTTAAGCCATTGGGGGCGGATTAGAGAAAAACATGAATGCTTCATCGTAGAAGGTGCAGGCGGTATTTCTGTGCCATTGGGAGAGGACTATTTGGTCAGTCATGTCATAAAAGCGTTGCAGCTTCCCATGATTATTGTGGCGCGTCCTCGCCTTGGAACCATTAATCATACCTTTTTAACTGTCAAATATGCAGAAAGCATGGGGCTTCCAATCGCCGGAATTATCATCAATGGAATCAGTGACTCTCCTGATGAAGATGAAAAAACCAATCCTGAGATGATTGAGCGCTTATGCGGTGTGCCGATTTTAGGGGTTACGCCAAAGCTTGCCAACGTGACGAAAGAAACGGTTCTACATATGGTAAAAGACCATATCAATCTATCATTACTGATGAATCAAGTGGGGGTATGAGAATGAATCAATGGATGGAACTCGCAGACCGGGTGCTGGCTGGAGCAGAAGTGACTGACGAAGAGGCGCTTTCAATATTACATTGTCCTGATGAAGATATTTTGCTATTAATGCACGGGGCTTTTCACATCAGAAAACACTTTTACGGAAAAAAAGTAAAGCTCAATATGATTATGAATGCGAAATCTGGGCTCTGCCCGGAAAACTGCGGCTATTGTTCACAGTCTGCGATTTCGAAAGCGCCGATTGAGTCTTACCGGATGGTGAATAAGGAAACGCTGCTTGAAGGCGCGAAGCGGGCGCACGATCTGAATATCGGCACATATTGTATCGTGGCCAGCGGCAGAGGGCCGTCTAACAGAGAAGTGGATCAGGTCGTAGATGCGGTTCAGGAAATTAAAGAGACGTATGGACTGAAGATTTGTGCATGTCTTGGACTGTTGAAGCCAGAGCAGGCGAAGCGTCTCAAAGATGCCGGAGTAGACCGCTATAATCATAATTTGAATACGTCACAGAGAAACCATTCAAACATCACGACCTCACATACATACGATGACAGAGTCAATACGGTTGAAATCGCAAAAGAATCGGGGCTGTCTCCGTGTTCAGGCGCCATTATCGGGATGAAGGAGACGAAACAGGATGTCATTGACATCGCCAAAAGCTTGAAGGCTCTTGACGCCGATTCCATTCCGGTGAATTTTTTGCATGCAATTGATGGCACGCCGTTAGAAGGCGTCAACGAATTAAACCCGCTGTATTGTTTAAAAGTGCTGGCGCTGTTCCGTTTTATCAATCCATCAAAAGAAATTCGCATTTCCGGAGGAAGAGAGGTCAATCTCCGCTCATTGCAGCCATTAGGGCTTTACGCCGCAAACTCCATTTTTGTCGGAGACTACTTAACAACTGCCGGGCAAGAGGAGACGGAGGATCATAAAATGCTGAGTGATTTAGGCTTTGAAGTTGAATCAGTCGAAGAAATGAAGGCCAGTTTAAGTGCGAAAAGCTGAAAGAATCAATAAAAGCAATCGGTATGATGTCGATTGCTTTTATTTTTGAACAGAAAGGAGAAAATCACGTGACAATTGCATCATCAACTGCATCTTCTGAGTTTTTGAAAAACCCATATTCTTTTTACGACACATTGCGAGCTGTTCATCCTATCTATAAAGGGAGTTTCTTAAAATATCCGGGCTGGTATGTCACAGGATATGAAGAAACGGCTGCTATTTTGAAAGATGCGAGATTCAAAGTCCGCACCCCGCTGCCTGAGAGCTCAACCAAATATCAGGACCTTTCACATGTACAAAATCAAATGATGCTGTTTCAGAACCAGCCTGATCATAGACGATTGCGGACGCTTGCCAGCGGAGCATTTACGCCGAGAGCGACAGAGAGTTATCAGCCGTATATCATTGAAACTGTCCATCAATTGCTTGATCAAGTGCAAGGTAAAAAAAAGATGGAGGTCATTTCGGACTTTGCTTTTCCTTTAGCAAGCTGTGTCATAGCTAACATTATAGGTGTACCGGAGGAAGATAGGGAGCAATTAAAGGAGTGGGCTGGGAGTCTCATTCAAACGATTGATTTTACCCGGTCAAGAAAGGCATTAACAGAGGGCAATCATATGGCTGTGCAGGCTATGGCATATTTCAGAGAGCTGATTCAAGAGCGAAAACGCCACCCTCAACAGGATATGATCAGCATGCTCTTGAAGGGGAAAGAAAAGGATAAGCTGACGGAAGAGGAAGCGGCATCTACGTGCATATTGCTGGCGATCGCCGGACATGAGACAACGGTCAATCTCATCAGCAATTCAGTCCTTTGTCTGCTTGAGCATCCAGAACAGCTTTTGAAACTAAGAGAAAATCCAGATCTTATTGGTACCGCAGTCGAGGAATGTTTACGCTATGAAAGCCCCACGCAAATGACAGCCAGAGTTGCGTCAGAGGATATTGACATCTGCGGGGTGACGATCCGTCAAGGAGAGCAAGTCTATCTTTTGTTAGGAGCGGCTAATCGAGACCCTAGCATATTCACGAACCCCGATGTCTTCGATATTACGAGAAGTCCTAATCCGCATCTTTCATTCGGGCATGGCCATCATGTTTGCTTAGGGTCCTCGCTGGCACGATTAGAAGCGCAAATTGCGATTAACACCCTTCTGCAGCGAATGCCCAGCCTTAAGCTCGCGGATTTTGAATGGCGGTATCGACCGCTTTTTGGATTTCGGGCGCTTGAGGAGCTGCCGGTGACTTTTGAATAAGCCTAAGAATGTGAGTGCCAAAAAAGTGTCAGCCCCGCCGAAAATGGGCAATCTATAAAAAAGGGGAGTGAACATAGTGAAAAAAGTGCTGATCGCCGGCGGAAATGGTGTGATTGGGAGACTGCTTGCTGAAGGGCTTATTTCAGACTATGAAGTGACAGTGCTTGATAAAGATCATTTCGATGGCAAAGCCTCTTCCATTCAGGCTGACGCGGCAAATTATGAGGAGCTGTTGAAGAAGATTCCAAAAGATACGGATGTCATCTTGAATTTACTCGCTGTTAAAATCAAATACGATATTATGGACATCGCTGAGTTTGAAAAAATGACGGATGTTTTCTATAGGGCAAGCTATTATCTGTGCCGTGCGGCAGCGGAGCTCGGCATTCAAAAGCTCGTGTTCGCCAGCAGTAATCATGTCACAGATGTCTACGAAAAAGACGGGCGCTCGCTCTTAGGACGGGAAATCACAACAAGCGATTATCCGCTGTCAAAAAACTTGTACGGTGTATTAAAGCTGACCTCTGAACAGATCGGCCATTTGTTTTATTTGGAAAATAAGCTATCAGTAATCAACCTGCGAATCGGAACAGTCGTCACAGATGAAATGGATACGCTGCATGAAAAAGAACGGACGAAAAAGACACTGCTTTCTCACCCCGATCTGCTGTCGATTTTCAAAGCCGCCATTGAGACCAATATCCGGTACGGCACTTATTACGCCGTCTCTGATAATCCGGGCCGGCCATGGTCCATTGAATCTGCCGTGAATGAACTTGGGTTTTCGCCACAAATCAATACGGCTGAACTTCTGAACGAGGAGGAGAACGGAGCATAATCATTTTCTAAGATTATGCTCTTTTTCTTTTGTTATCGGTCTCAATTCGCGGCAGCCCCCGCCCGGCCGGGGACACTGTTCAAATGATTATAGACATGGCAATCACAGATTTGCTACATTTTAGACACGATATCGTCACATGCTGAGCTCGGTTTCCAAAATATGATAACGCTTACAAAGAGAGGTGGGAGCTATCGCACATTCACTGAAAAACCGTCTGTTTGATATGTTGATTTATGGTTTCTTGCTGATGTTCGCTTTAATATGCGTACTTCCGTTCATTCATGTCATCGCAGCATCCTTCGCCACAGTAGAAGAAGTCGTGTCGAAAACATTTATTTTAATACCGACCACTTTTTCGCTAGATGCTTATCGCTACATTTTTTCAACAGATATTATTTATAAGAGTTTGCTTGTTTCTGTGTTTGTGACAGTGATAGGCACTGCGGTCAGCATGTTTCTTTCGTCACTGATGGCTTACGGGTTATCCCGCCGTGATTTAATCGGCCGGCAGCCGCTCATGTTTCTCGTCGTATTTACGATGCTGTTTAGCGGCGGCATGATTCCGACTTTCCTTGTGGTCAAATCGCTTGGATTGCTCGATTCTTACTGGGCGCTTATTTTGCCGACAGCCATTAATGCCTTTAACCTGATCATTCTGAAAAACTTCTTTCAAAATATCCCATCAAGCCTGGAAGAGTCCGCGAAAATTGATGGGTGCAATGATCTGGGCATATTCTTTAAAATTGTGCTGCCGCTGTCTCTTCCTGCGATCGCAACGATTTCACTATTTTATGCGGTCACGTATTGGAACACGTATATGACAGCGATCTTGTACTTAAATGATTCAGCAAAATGGCCGATTCAGGTTCTTCTGCGCCAAATCGTCATTGTATCAAGCGGTATGCAGGGGGATATGTCTGAAATGGGGTCGGGCAGCCCGCCGCCTGAGCAAACCATTAAAATGGCGGTCATAGTGGTGGCGACCATCCCTGTTCTGCTTGTCTATCCGTTTATACAAAAGCATTTTGCAAAAGGAGCTTTGCTGGGATCTGTCAAAGGATAAAGAAATATGAAACGGAGGGGTACGATGGGAAACAAATGGAGGGTGCTTTTGATTGTGCTTGTACTGGCACTCGGCGGAGTGCTGGCGGGCTGTAAAGGAACTGATCAGTCTTCGGCTGAAGGCAAAGCTGGCCCAGATTCAAAGGTAAAGCTGTCTTGGATGGCGATTTTGTATCACCAGCAGCCGCCGAAAGACAGGGCGATTAAAGAAATTGAAAAGCTGACAAATACAGAACTCGACATCACCTGGGTTCCAGACGCGGTGAAAGAAGACAGGCTGAATGCAGCGCTTGCAGCCGGGAATCTTCCGCAAATCGTGACCATCCAGGATATTAAAAATTCGTCAGTCATGAATGCCTTTCGGTCAGGAATGTTTTGGGAAATCGGCGATTATATCAAGGATTATCCCAACTTAAACAAAATGAACAAACTCATTAATAAAAATGTGACAATTGACGGCAAGCTCTACGGGATATACAGAGAGCGCCCGCTTTCCAGACAGGGGATCGTCATTCGGAAGGACTGGCTGGACAATTTAAATTTGAAAACCCCGAAAACGTTGGATGAGCTTTATGAAGTGGCCAAAGCATTTACGGAGGACGACCCGGACAAGGATGGGAAAGATGATACGATCGGGCTGGCAGACCGTAATGACTTGATTTACGGCGCGTTTAAAACGATTGGCTCGTATGAAGGCATGCCGACAGATTGGAAGGAATCGGGCGGCAAATTCACGCCTGATTTCATGACACAGGAATACAAAGACACGATGAACTATATGAAAAAGCTGCGTGATAACGGGTATATGAATAAGGATTTTCCCGTCACAAGCAAAACCCAGCAGCAGGAGCTGTTTTCTCAAGGAAAAGCCGGAATTTATATTGGCAATATGGTAGATGCGGTCAATCTGCGCGACCATGCCTCTGATAAATCGATGAAGCTCGAGATCATCAACCGCATAAAAGGCCCAGATGGGAAAGAGCGGGTATGGGCATCAGGAGGCCATAACGGCGTGTTTGCTTTCCCGAAAACGAGTGTGAAAACGGAAGCTGAGCTTAAACGGATCTTGGCGTTTTTTGACCGAATTGCCGAAGAAGATGTCTATAGCCTGATGACTTATGGCATTGACGGCGTTCATTACAACAAAGGTGAGGACAAAACGTTTACACGCAAAGAAAGCCAGGTAAAAGACTGGCAGACTGATATTCAGCCGCTGTCCGCTTTAATTGCCATTGATAAAGCCTACTTAAAAAACACTGGAGATCCGCTTCGGACGGCGTACGAGGAGCTGACCGAGGACAATGAAAAGATTATCGTCTCAAACCCGGCTGAAAGCCTGTATTCCGCATCGGAGTCGGAACGGGGTGACGAACTGAAGAAAATCATTGATGACGCGACCTACAAATATATGATTGGAGACATCACAGAAAGCCAGTTCGATAAAGAAGTGGAAAAATGGGAGTCAAGCGGAGGAAAACAAATTATTCAGGAATACGAAGAAGCGTTTAAACAAGCAAAATAACATTGGAAAAACCCAAAACGCGCAAGCGGTTTTGGGTTTTTTACATGCTTCTTTTTTACATGCTTCTTTTTTACATGCTTCTTTTTTACATGCTTCTTTTTTACATGCTTCTTTTTTACATGCTTCTTTTTTACATGCTTCTTTTTTACATGCTTCTTTTTTACATGCTTCTTTTTTACATGCTTCTTTTTTACATGCTTCTTTTTTACATGCTTCTTTTTTACATGCTTCTTTTTTACATGCTTCTTTTTTACATGCTTCTTTTTTACATGCTTCTTTTTTACATGCTTCTTTTTTACATGCTTCTTTTTTACATGCTTCTTTTTTACATGCTTCTTTTTTACATGCTTCTTTTTTACATGCTTCTTTTTTACATGCTTCTTTTTTACATGCTTCTTTTTTACATGCTTCTTTTTTACATGCTTCTTTTTTGCTGGCGGTAGTTTCCCGGTGTAATCCCTTCCAGCTTCTTAAATGATCTGATGAAGTTTTGGGAGTTTTTATATTTCAGCTTTTCGGCAATGTCCTTGACCGCCATGTCGGTTTCGGCAAGCCAGCTTTTCGCCATATGATGTCGGTAGCTTGAGACATACTCGCTGAATGAAATACCCATTTCTTTTTTGAAAATGCTGCTTAAATAGTTTGGGTTGTAATGGAGCCTGCGTGCGATTTCATCCAGTGTCAATTCAGATTCAAACTCATGGTGGATGATATGAATGATGTTGTCGGAAATATTTTTGTACTGGGCATCCGCGCGGGCGTTCACTTTGTCTGTCATCGGGTCAATAAACTCATTTTTGAGCCAGTTTTCGGTATCCTCGAACGTTTTCAGCTCGAAAATCTGGTCATACAGCATTTTGTTTTCTTCAAGCTCAAACAATTCGATCCCAAGCACATGCATCAGCTCAATCACATGGTTCAAAAAACGGGCGATGGCGATTTGAAATTGATACGGGTTGGTGTTCTGGGTGAAAATGGCTTGCAAAATCGCGTGCAGGCATTTATCCGCTTTCTCCTTGTCTCCTGCTTTAACGGCATCGAACAGCTCATGCTGAAGCTGCTTTGGAAAATGGGTTTTGAAGGTTTTTTTCTGGTCAAGGTCTTCGTAAAAGATGATCGACTTGTTTTCCGCTTTAAGCCGGTATTTCAACGCTTCTGAGCCTTCCGCATAGGCTGTTTTCGCTTTTGTCAGCACATCAAACGGCTGGCTGATGCCGATGCTGACAGACAGCTGCAGCTCAGCTTCCGCTTTTTCCTGAATCATCCTTGCAGTCTCATTCAGCTCAGCTATGAATTCTTCTTTTGTCCCGCTTTGGTTGATCAAAATCGTCGCCTGCTGTTTGTCAACTACGGCGGGGGCAAGATGTTTGTCCGTCGGGATGCTGCGCTCAATCAGGCTGTTGACGGCAAACAAAAGCAGATCCATATCTTTTTTCTCATAAGGCGTATGATTCAGTGTGTCAATTTGGAGCACAAGCAAGGCAAGGTGTCGCCAATTTTGCTTTAAACCGAGGCTTTCAAAACGGTTATCAACCTCCTCATCCGTCAGTTTTCCGAGCATAAGCCTGACCATAAAATATTGCTGCAGGTGAGTGGCCTGCTGCTTCATCGTTTCTTCAAGGTCGTCATTTCTGTCCTTCAGCTGCTTAAAGCTCTGTTCAATTAACTCAAATTCATTTTGAGGAGGCTGTTGTTTCTCTTGTATGGCTCCATGTCTTGCGAATGATTCGTAAAGCACCCTGATCGGCTTGTAAAAATGGCGGGAGCCCAGCCAGGAGAACAATAATGAAAGCGTTAACAAAATAAGGCATACTGCAAAAGTGATCCAGCCGATTGATTTGGCTTCTTTTTTTAGCTCAGGCAGGGAAACGAGAGAAAAATAAGTCCATGTATTATAGTCAGATTTTTGATAGGTGACTTTATAATGAATCCGGTTAATAACTGTTTCAAACTGTCCGCTATTGGCGGTTTGCGCCAGCACTTTTTGGACAAAGCCGTCGTTATGAAGAGTTTCACCAACGTCAGACATATTGTTATGAAGGATGATGCGGCCTTTTTCATCGATGATAAACAGGTTGTTGGCGTTTGAATAGCCAGGCATATTTTTGACAAGCGAGCAGCTCGGGATGCTTGCGGCGGCCAATCCCTTTGTATTTGTGCTGTTCAAAGGAAGCTGCTTAATTAAATTGATATTGTAGCGGCAGTTTTCTGATGTGCCTTCTTTGGTTGAAATCAAATGATTGTTTTCCTCAAGCGTCCAATAGGAACGGCTCGCTTTGTGTTTCGTGTATGCTGAGGCTGCTTCATGAAGAGTATCTGTATTCAAACGGTACAAACCAGAATTGTTCATGTACCATTTTTTCGTATAACTGACTAACGTCATGTTGGACAGATCGGTATCAAAGCTTTGCAGATAATTGAGCTCTTGGTTCACTTGGTTATAGATTTGGAATTGGTCTGAGTGCAAAGGCTCGGACAATGTGCGAAGGAGAGGCGGCGAACTCACATAGTGGGTTAAAGAGTGATCGACGGTTTTCAATATATGCTCGATGCTTTGCTGGGTCTGCTGGAGTGTGTCGAATTTTTCCTCTGAAACGTTGGAAATAGCCGTTTTCTGAGAGTGCTCGTACGAAAACAATCCGACCAAAATAACCGGAATGGTGCTGAGCAGGCAGAAAAACGTAATCAGTTTGTAGTAAAACTTGTATTGGCTTCTTTTCATAAAACCCCCCATTTCATAACATCCACTTCACCTTAATACAATTAATCCAAAGATTGATAGATATTGTCAATAATCATTTTCTAATATCGGTGTCTTTTTTTCAGGTGGACCTCCTGAACCTTTGATTATAAAGGGATAAAACAGGATGTGATCATATGATTGTAGACGGACTTTTACCTCTGCGCTACAGTGAATGCAAGAACCCGTGAAAGGAGGCTGGGAAAAAATGAAAACAGCAGAAGCGCAAGCGCCGGCTGTTGATACAGTCATTTTTAAAAAAGAAAAAAGAAAGCGCTTACTAATCAAGCTGATTCAGCAAAAATATTTGTACTTGATGATTTTGCCGGGGTGTATTTATTTTTTGCTTTTTAAGTATGTCCCGATGTGGGGAATTGTGATTGCGTTTCAGGATTATCAGCCGTTCCTCGGCATTTTGGGCAGTGAGTGGGTGGGGCTGAAGCATTTTATCAGGCTGTTTACTGAGCCTACATTTTTTCTCTTGTTAAAAAACACGCTCGTGTTATTTGCTTTGAACCTGGCCATATTTTTCCCGGTGCCGATACTGCTGGCGCTTCTATTGAACGAAGTGCGGATTGCTCTCTTTAAAAAATTTGTTCAGACGCTGATTTATATCCCGCATTTTATGTCTTGGGTCATTGTTGTATCGCTTTCGTTTGTGCTTTTAACGGTAGACGGAGGCTTGATTAATGAACTGATTGTGTTTTTTGGCGGTGAAAAAATCAATTTTCTGCTGAACGAAGAATGGTTCCGGCCCCTGTATATTCTTCAGGTTATCTGGAGGGAAGCGGGCTGGTCGACGATCATTTATCTGGCGGCCATTACAGCGGTTGACCCCCAGCTGTATGAAGCGGCGAAAATGGACGGAGCGGGACGGCTGCGGCAAATGTGGCATATTACGCTGCCCGCCATTAAAAGCGTTATCGTCGTTTTGCTGATTTTGAAAATCGGAGACACGCTGGAGCTTGGCTTCGAGCATGTGTATTTGCTGTTAAATGCGACTAACAGGGAAGTGGCGGAAATTTTTGATACGTATGTTTATACTGCAGGGCTGAAACAGGGCCAATTCAGCTACAGTACAGCAGTCGGCGTATTTAAAGCGGCGGTCGGGCTGATTTTGGTCATGCTTGCGAATCGTTTGGCGAAGAAATTTGGCGAGGAAGGAATTTATTAAGAAAGGGATGGGATCAATGGATCAATCAATCGCTGTAAAATCGCCTCTTACGTACGCGGAGGCATTGGCAAAAACCATTATGAATACGTACACAGTCGAGGAGCTGCCTCCTGCAAACCGCTGGCACTACCACCAGGGTGTTTTCTTATGCGGTGTATTGCGGCTGTGGGAAGCAACCGGGGAAAAGCGGTATTTTGAGTATGCAAAGGCTTATGCAGATCTCTTAATCGATGATTATGGCAATCTATTATTTAGAAGAGATGAACTGGATGCCATTCAAGCGGGTCTCATTCTTTTTCCATTATACGAGCAGACGAAGGATGAACGGTATGCCAAAGCGGCAAAAAGGCTGCGCGGCTTATATGGAACACTGAACCGGACGTCTGAGGGCGGTTTTTGGCACAAAGACGGTTATCCTTACCAAATGTGGCTTGATGGCTTATACATGGGGGGGCCGTTCGCACTGAAATATGCCAATCTGAAGCAGGAGCCGGAGCTGTTTGATCAGGTCGTGCTGCAGGAGTCATTGATGAGAAAGCATACGAAGGATGCAAAAACCGGACTCTTTTATCACGCCTGGGATGAAGCGAAAAAAATGCCTTGGGCCAATGAAGAGACAGGCTGTTCACCGGAATTTTGGGCACGTTCCATCGGCTGGTACGTCATGTCTCTTGCTGACATGATTGAAGAGCTGCCGAAGAAGCATCCAAACCGTCATGTGTGGAAAAACACGCTGCAGGACATGATGGAAAGCATCTGCTGCTATCAAGACAAAGAGACGGGGCTATGGTATCAGATTGTTGATAAGGGAGACAGGTCTGATAACTGGCTGGAAAGCTCAGGATCCTGCCTGTACATGTACGCATTTGCGAAGGGAATCAATAAAGGCTATTTAGACAGAGCTTACGAAACAACACTGCTAAAAGCGTATCAAGGCTTGATTCAGCATAAAACCGAAACATCAGAAGACGGCGCGTTTCTCGTCAAAGACATATGTGTCGGAACGTCAGCCGGTTTTTATGACTATTATGTCAGCCGCGAAAGAAGCACAAACGACCTGCACGGAGCCGGCGCGTTTATTTTGGCTATGACAGAGCTGGAGCCTCTTTTTAGGTCAGCGGGGAAATGACAAAAAGGATACGTACGGCTTTGTGTGTGATCGTCTCAGTGCTCTTTTTGGCATCGTGCTCAAGCAGGCCGGACGGAATGCATGTCATTCTCTTTTCTGATATGCAGGCTGGCGTACAGGAAAAAATAAAAAAGGCCGCCGAGCAGAATGCCGGGAAGGTCGATATCTTTCCAGCTTTTCAGGAAAAACTGCTGACTGAAATTACCGCTCATGAGGGAGATGTTTTCATCGTGCCTGAAGACATGTTTCAAGCTTACGATGATCCGGAAAATTTTCAGCCGTTAAACGGATTGCCTCCTGAAAAAACAACTCCTTATACAACTGTTAATAATAAAACAGGAGAAAAAACGATCTATGCCGTTCAGATCGAAAAAGGGAAAAAACAGCTGAACGGCTATTCTTTTCGATTGAATCGCGATATGGCGGCGTTTATCCCTGTGTATGCTGAAAAAACAGAGGAAGCGCTGCAGTTGATTTCTCAACTAACTGAAGCCCGATAGAGGTGAGGATATTGAAGAACATCGTCTTTTGCGGATTGAGCAGCAGAGCATTCAGTATGTTTATCAAACCGCTGTTGGAGCGGTTTTCAACTCATTATGAGATTACGGGATTGCTGGATGCCGATCCGAAACGTTTTGCCGTTTGCAAAAAGAAATTTCCCGAGCTGGCCCACGTGCCCGAGTTTAGCGAAGATGCTTTTGACGAGATGATGCGCGTGTCAAAGCCTGATATCGTCATTGTGGCAGGCAGGGACGATACGCATGTCACATATATTGTAAAAAGCCTTCAGTGGAATACAGATGTGATTACTGAAAAACCAATGGTGACAACAGTGCAGGATGCGAATCGGGTGCTTGAAGCGGAGGCCAAAAGCGAAGGAAAAGTCACCGTCGCGTTTAACTATCGCTACAGCCCGTTTCATCGGAAAATAAAAGAAATGATTCTGGACGAAAAAATAGGCAGGGTCACCTCCGTTGATTTAAATTGGTATATTGATACGTATCATGGCGCCAGCTATTTTAAACGCTGGAACAGGTCGAGACAGTTTTCCGGCGGTCTTTCTGTCCATAAATCAACACATCACTTCGATCTCGTTAATTGGTGGCTCGGGCAAAATCCGGAAGAGGTATTTGCTTATGGCGCCTTGAATTACTATGGGCCGGACAGTGAGTGGAACCCCTTGCCGGAAGAAGACGGGCGTTTTTGCGGGACGTGCCGGGTCAAAGAAAAATGCCACTACTATTCAAGGTGGCATCCCCGTTCCTCTAAAGCTTCTATAAAAGATGATCATCTCGAAGCAGGAGACCAGTCTAGCTTATATACTGCATACAGGCCTGACGCGTGTATTTTTGACGAGGAAATTGACATCGAGGATACGTACGTGGCGGCAGTCAAATATGATGGCGGCGCACTGTTAAGCTACTCGATTGTTTTTTCGGCCCCGTATGAAGGCTACCGGCTGACGATCAACGGCACAAAAGGGCGTATTGAATCAAATGAATTTCACGAACCTTCCAGAATTCCGTTTGCTTTTCCTGAGCAGACAATCGAATACTATCCGCTTTTTGAATCAAAGCAGACGATACAAGTAGTCAAAAATGAAGGGGGGCATGGCGGAGGTGATCCGCTTTTGCTTGAGGATCTTTTTTTAGGGAAAGACCCGCTGCGCCGCTATGATATTTTAGCCGGGGCTGAAGCTGGAGCCTACTCCATCGCGGTTGGTGAGGGAATGTGGCGCTCGGTTGCCGAAAAGAAGCCGATCGGCATGAAAGAGCTTTTTCAGATGCAGAATGTATAATGCAAAAAAGGAGGGGGCGCCATGGAACATGATGGCTCACTGGGACGGATGCTGCGTTTTTGCGAATGGATCATGAGATTTGCGTATACAAACTTGCTGTGGCTGTTTTTTACGTTGCTCGGTCTCGGTGTGTTTGGCATCATGCCCGCGACCGCGGCTTTATTCGCTGTCATGCGGAAGTGGATTCAGGGGCAGGACAACGTTCCCGTGCTCAAAACGTTTTGGCAGGAATACAAGGGTGAATTTTTTCGTTCAAATCTGCTCGGCGCTGTTCTGGCGCTCATCGGAGTGATCATTTATATTGATTTGGCCTTCATTTATCCAAGTCATTTCCTTCTGCACATCCTGCGCTTCGCCATTATGATATTTGGCTTTTTGTTCGTATCCATGCTTTTTTATGTGTTTCCGCTGCTCGTCCACTTTGACTGGAAAAAACGTCTGTATGTGAAATTTTCGCTCTTGCTCAGTGTGGCGTATTTGCAATATACGCTTACTATGCTTGCGCTGACTGTTGCTCTCTTTTTCTTGCTTGCGTACCTGCCCGGCATTGTCCCTTTTTTCAGCGTCAGCCTGATCAGCTACTGCCATATGCGAATTGTTTATGCCGTGCTGCTGAAAGTGGGGCAGCAAGGCGGCGAGCCACAGAGGGAATCCCATATACGGAAAGCTTTTTATCTGGAAACGAGATAATCATCATTTCTCTATCATAACGCTGTTCCAAACGGAATAGATTGATAGAGAAAGGAGAGCGGATAAAATGCTGAAGGTAGCGGTATTTGATGAAGAGCATGAAAAAGACTTACAGACGGAAATCAATTCATTTTTAAAAGGGATATCGGAGGAGCAGCTGATTGATATCAAATATACGGTTTCGGCCGCGTGCGACCCAGACGGCGAGCAGCTTTACTGTTTTTCCGCCCTTATTTTATATCGCAAATAAAAAGATCTTCCCGCAGGCGCGGAAAGATCTTTTTTGTTAATATGCTTTTTTCACTCTTGGACTTCTCGGTTTATCGAGTTTCTCCGCTTTTTTGATCTCTCTTCTTTCTTTTGAGAGCGATTGATAGAGAGAGGCAATCATCAGCAGGATAACGATAGAAAACGGCAGCGCTGCCAGAATCGCTGTGTTCTGCAAAGCGGCAAGCCCTCCGGAATATAGGAGCACAGCCGCCATGGCGGACTGAATGATCCCCCAGCTGAGTTTCACAGAATTCGCCGGATTTAAAGAACCGTACGACGTCTGCATGCCCAGCACGAATGTAGCTGAATCAGCAGACGTGATAAAGAATACTGCGATCAGAATCAATGCAAGGATCGATGTCACCATTGTCAGCGGATAGTGATCAAGTGTTCCGAACAGCATCGTTTCAGTGGACAGCTTTGCTACATTGAACGTGCCTTTTTGCTGGAGATCCATGGCTGATACGCCGAAAATGGAGAACCATAGAAATGTCAAAATACAAGGTGTCACCAAGACGCCAATTAAAAATTCTCGGATCGTCCGGCCTCTGGATACACGGGCGATGAAAATGCCGACAAATGGAGACCAGGAAATCCACCATGCCCAATAGAAAATCGTCCAGCTGTTAATCCATTCGCGTTTTTCAGGATCGTTCGGTGTCAGTCTGAAGCTCATTTGAACGATATTTTGAATGTATTGTCCGATAGAATCTGTAAATGAGTTCATTATCAGCACTGTAGGCCCGACAACGAGCATAAACAACATTAACAATCCGGCCAATACCATGTTTGTGTTGCTTAAATACTTAATTCCTTTTCCGAGTCCGCTCCACGCAGAAAGTAAAAAGAGCACTGTCACAATAATGATTAAAACCAATTGGACGATAAACGCATTCGGAATGCCGAACAGGTAATTCAAACCGCCGTTAATTTGGGTTGCGCCAAGACCAAGACTTGTTGACACCCCGACAACAGTGGCGAAAACTGCAATACAGTCAATGGCCTTTCCGATCGGTCCGTTTACTTTATCCCCGAGAATCGGTGACAGTGTGCTGCTGATTAACCCGGGTGCGCCTTTGCGGAATTGGAAATAGGCAATGCATAATGCCACAATGGCATAAATGGCCCAAGCGTGCAAACCCCAGTGGAAAAACGTATAGCGGAGTGCATCTCTGAAGGCTTGGGGGGTTTCTGTTTCACCTGATGGAGAGCTAATTGCGTAATGGCTGATCGGTTCAGCCGCACCGTAGAATACTAAGCCGATTCCCATGCCTGCGCTGAACAGCATGGCAAACCATGATAATAACCCGAATTCCGGTTTTTCATCAGGTTTTCCGAGTTTGATTTTTCCGATCGGGCTGAAAATCAAAAAGAGACAAAACCCGACAAACAAAGAGACAACTAAAAGATAATACCAACCAAATGAATCGGTAATAAATGCTTGTGCCGATTGAGACACATTTTGCAGGCTGTCAGGAGAAATAACACCCCATAATACAGCTGCAGCTGTGATTGCAATCACAATCCAAAATACACTAGATATATGTTTCAACATTTCTCACCCTCTAATTTTTTGTGTACGCCTATATCTTGCTCGCAGGCTTAGTATGGTCGTACGATGGCAGCTCATTCCTCTCTTAAAATTACCCCGCAATCAGGTGAAACAAAACAAGTCTCACCCTAACATGAATGCGGGGAATGTTCAAATGTGAGTTTGGCGGCAAGAGATTTAAAGAGTAATGATTAAGAACGGGCGTATTGCCCGGCATTTAGCCCTGCAAGCCTGCCTGTGACAAGGGCGGAGGTAATATTGTATCCGCCTGTGTAGCCATGGATATCCAGAATTTCACCGCAAAAATAAAGCCCCTCCATTTTTTTAGAAGCCATTTTTTTCGGGTCAATTTCTTTTACAGATACCCCGCCTCCCGTGACAAATGCCTTATCAAGCGACAGTGTGCCATTTGCGAGGACAGTAAACTGCTTGCAGTCCCTTACAAATTGTCTGAAAGGATCCTTCGGCAGCTCAGAAAACGATACGTTCGGAGAGATGCCGTTTTTTTCGAGCAGGAATAGGAGATAGCGCTCCTGCATCCAAGGCTTCAGCACGTTTTTAATGGTTTTTTTCGGTGCTTCCTTCAGTTCTTTATACATCTTTTGGAAAAGCGTTTCTTCATTGATATCCGGATACAAGTCGATTCTGATCGGCACTTGAGGCTGTTTTTTCAGCTCTTTTACGACAAATTGGCTGCATCTGAGAATGGCAGGTCCTGAGAGGCCGAAATGGGTAAACAGCATGTCCATTTTATGTGTGATAATCGGTTTGCCTTTTTTATTTAACACACTGACGGCTACATCTCTTAGTGATAAGCCCTGAAGTGTTTTTTGCTTAATGAACGGTTCGCCAGAAGTGACGGGAACCTCTGTCGGAAACAGCTCTGTTATGGTATGGCCCGCGGCTTCAGCCCATTCATAGCCGTCTCCCGTGCTTCCGGTATGAGGCACGCTTTTACCGCCGACAGCGATAATGACTGCCTGGCTATGGATCATTTCGCCATTATTCGTCACAATCCCTGCTGCCTGTCCATCTTCATATAAAACAGATTTAATTTTCTCGTTCGTTCTGATTGTTACGCGGAGCTGCTTCAGCCTGTTTAACAGTGCGTCAACGACACTTTGGGCTTTGTCGGTCACAGGAAACATCCGGCCGTGATCCTCTTCCTTCAATTGAATGCCGAGGTTTTCAAAAAACTTGATAATGTCCTCATTATTAAATTCAGAAAACGCGCTGTATAAAAAACGCCCGTTGCCGGGGATGTGCTTGATAATTTCTTCCACAGGAAGGCGGTTCGTCACATTACAGCGGCCGCCCCCGGAAATCGCGAGTTTCCGTCCTAATTTATTTCCTTTATCTATCAGCAACACGCCAGCGCCCTGTTCTCCTGCTGCAATCGCAGCCATCAAGCCTGAAGGGCCTCCGCCGATTACGATTACGTCATATTGTTTCATCTTTATCATCAACTTTCTTTTCATTTCGTGTGCGGACACCCCGTCCGCAGTACTATTATAGCGAAAGAAAGCCGCTCCTTAAACGTCTTTTGCCGCGGACATGAATGTTCACAGGATTGCTTTTGTATTTATTACCGTCTAAATGCCCAGTTGTGGTAAAATAGAAAAGTTGAATCTTCGTAGAAAATGGTGATGAAGAAACATGTCAAGCAAACTGTTAAGAGGCACGTTTGTATTAACGCTCGGTACATATATATCGCGGATTCTGGGGATGGTCTATTTAATTCCCTTCAGCATTATGGTCGGGGCGACAGGCGGTGCATTATTTCAATACGGATACAACCAATACACTTTATTTTTGAATATTGCTACGATGGGCTTTCCGGCCGCTGTTTCTAAATTTGTTTCCAAATATAATTCAAAAGGGGATTATGAGACAAGCAGGAAAATGCTCAAGGCGGGCATGTCGGTTATGCTCGTCACAGGAATGATAGCCTTTTTCATTCTGTATCTATCGGCTCCGATGTTTGCGGAAATATCGCTGGGAGGCAAGGATAATAACGGCCTGACAATTGATCATGTTGTTTATGTCATCCGCATGGTCAGCTTAGCGCTTTTGGTCGTACCGATTATGAGCCTTGTCCGCGGATTCTTTCAAGGGCACCAAATGATGGGTCCGACAGCTGTTTCCCAAGTCGTTGAACAGATTGTCCGCATCATCTTTCTATTGAGTGCGACATTCTTGATTTTGAAGGTTTTCAACGGCGGCCTTGTCATCGCTGTGGGCTATGCAACCTTCGCAGCGCTGATCGGTGCCTTCGGAGGGCTGGTCGTGCTTTATATTTATTGGAACAAACGGAAGGGCAGCCTGCTGGCGATGATGCCGAATACGGGTCCGACAGCAAACCTAAGCTACAAGAAAATGTTTTTCGAGCTGTTCAGCTATGCTGCTCCGTACGTTTTTGTCGGACTAGCCATCCCTTTGTATAACTATATTGATACAAATACGTTTAACAAAGCGATGATTGAAGCCGGTCATCAAGCCATCAGCCAAGACATGCTTGCGATTCTAACCCTGTATGTTCAGAAGCTCGTGATGATCCCGGTTTCCCTAGCAACTGCTTTCGGACTGACATTAATTCCAACGATTACTGAATCGTTTACAAGCGGAAACTATAAGCTGTTAAATCAGCAGATTAATCAAACGATGCAGACGATCCTGTTTTTAATTATTCCGGCTGTTGTCGGGATCTCTCTATTGTCAGGACCGACGTATACGTTCTTTTACGGGTCAGAGAGCCTTCACCCTGAACTGGGGGCAAACATTTTGCTATGGTATTCGCCAGTCGCAATTCTGTTCTCTTTGTTTACAGTCAACGCAGCCATTCTGCAGGGCATCAATAAGCAAAAATTTGCGGTTGTCAGCCTTGTGATCGGCGTCGTGATCAAGCTTGTGCTGAATGTTCCGCTGATCAAGCTGATGCAGGCTGACGGAGCGATTTTAGCGACGGCGCTTGGATATATCGCTTCCCTTTTATATGGGTTTATCATGATTAAGCGCCATGCAGGCTATTCGTATAAGATACTAGTTAAACGAACTGTTTTGATGCTGGTCTTATCAGCCATTATGGGTATTGCCGTGAAAATCGTGCAGTGGGTATTAGGCTTCTTTATTTCCTATCAGGATGGCCAGCTGCAAGCTGCGATTGTTGTGGTGATCGCGGCCGCTGTTGGCGGAGCTGTCTACCTGTATTGCGGCTACCGATTAGGATTTTTACAGAAAATTTTAGGCCGCCGTTTGCCAGGTTTCTTAAAGAAAGGCAGACATGCAGGCTGATGAACTAGATATGATGAAACTGAGGGCTCGCATGCTGCGGGCTTTCTTTTATAAAGGAGAGATTGGGAATGAGACTTGATAAGCTGCTTGCCAACAGCGGGTATGGTTCCAGAAAAGAAGTCAAAGCCGTTGTGAAGGCTGGAGCCGTGATGATCGACGGCAAACCTGCCAAAGATGTAAAGGCGCACGTTGATCCTGATACACAGGAGGTGACCGTATACGGGGAACCGGTTGATTATCGAGAGTTCATTTATCTTATGATGAATAAACCGCAGGGCGTGCTGTCGGCGACTGAGGACAGCCGGCAGCAAACAGTGGTCGATCTGCTGACGCCGGAGGAGATGAGATTTGAGCCATTTCCAGCCGGCAGGCTTGATAAAGATACAGAGGGCTTTTTGCTGCTCACAAATGACGGGCAGCTCGCACATCGGCTCCTTTCTCCTAAAAAGCATGTTCCAAAAACGTATGAAGTCCATTTAAAATCACAGATTTCTCGGGAAGACATCTCCAATTTGGAAACGGGTGTCTACATAGAGGGCGGCTATAAAACAAAGCCGGCAAAAGCGGAAATCAAAACAAACGACAGTGGCAATACCGTGATATACCTGACAATTACAGAAGGAAAATACCATCAGGTCAAGCAAATGGCAAAGGCTGTCGGCAATGAAGTGGTTTATCTGAAGCGGCTTTCGATGGGACGCGTTTCCCTAGATCCCGCTCTGGCACCCGGAGAATACCGTGAGCTGACAGAGGAAGAGCTTCATTTGCTCAATGAGCCGCAAGCATGACAAAAACCCCGCATACCGAATGCGGGGTTTTATTTATAAGCACACAAAAACAAGGCTCAGTAGTTTCTTCGCCCTACTATCTATCGGGCCGCTCTCAGGCGGCCCTATGTAATTTTTCAATTTATGAGGTAATCTTTACTTTCTTTCTCGTTGTCTCCCACTTGCCACGGCTTGGACTATGAACAAGATCATTATATGCCAACACATTTAAGTCTCTTTGAATCGTTCTAGGTGTAATGCCGAATTCGTCAACCAGTTCCTGTGTTGTCACAAGACCTTTTTCTTGGATAAACATGTAAACTGATTTGATTCGAGTTAGCATACGGTTTGTTGAAGGTTTCAAAAAACCACTCCCTATCATAAGATCGGATGGACTTGACTAACCACAACTCACGACTATCAACTGCGTACGAAATAGCAACAAAGGCAGACATCTGTAATTGTTAAAATAATTCGCCCTCATTATACACGATATTGCAGTGATGAATCTAGGGATAACTCCTATTAATTTTTTCCAATTCGCGTTGGGCAGCCATCCTTGTTGGATTACTATGTATTTCGGCTCAATATTATTATGGTTAAAGAAACTTTTTTTATTCTGTTTCGTAGTAAATTTTGGAGGTGGGTGAGTTTTGACAAATTTGCTTGAAGCTTCAATAGAACAGGCCGGGTATACAAGCCGAAAAAAAGTGCTCACCGATGTTTTTCTGGAAGTCAGAAAAGGGGAACTAGTTGGACTGATCGGAGCTAACGGCGCCGGAAAAAGCACCGCAATCAAGGCGATACTCGGCCTTTCAGAAGATTTTAAAGGGCATATTGCCTGGAACGACTGTTCATTTGCATATATTCCGGAGCATCCGTCCTTTTACGAAGAACTGACGCTGTGGGAGCATTTGGATCTGATCAGCACACTCCACGGCATTGAAGAGAGAGAATTTGCGCATCGGGCCCAAAGCCTGCTGCAGACGTTTTCGCTTGATCATGTCAAACATGAGCTGCCTGTCACCTTTTCGAAGGGCATGCAGCAAAAACTAATGCTTATCCAGGCCTTTCTCTCTAAGCCGGATATGTATGTGATTGATGAACCGTTTATCGGCCTTGATCCGATATCGACGAAACGCTTTGTGGACATGCTTAAGGCTGAAAAAGAACGTGGAGCCGGAATTCTTATGTGCACGCATGTACTCGATACCGCGGAAAAAATCTGTGACCGGTTTTATATGATTGAGAAAGGTTCATTATTTCTCCAAGGCACGTTAAAAGATATTCAGGACAAGACCGGATTAGAGGGGCAGTCATTGCTTGACTGTTTTTATAAGGCAGTTCAAGGTGATCGGCCATGAACGGGCGTACGCTCTTTTTTCGAAGGCTGTTTGACTATTACAAGTATCAGTTTAAAGTGTTGCATGCGGTCATTGACTGGACAGTCGCTCTCTATATTGTTTTGCCGGCGATTGCTTTTGTCATCTATCAGTATATTGATTTGATGAATGGAAGAGGTCTTCTTTATGAGTGGTCTGAAGTGGCGGAGTGGAGATGGCTGTACGCTGTGTGTGGGCTGATCATGTTTACAGGCTCGATTCGTACATTTTTAATGGAAGCGGACAAAGTGTTTTTGCTGCAAAAGAAGGAAATCATCTATCAGCTCAAACGGTACGCGCTTTTGTATTCTTTTCTCGTCACGATGGCTAAATGGCTGCTTCTCTTTTTCATTGTCTTTCCCTTGATCAGTCATTCTGTTCACATCACATTCGCAGAAAGCACTGCTCTATTGTGTTATTTGTTTGGCCTTCATATATTCTTTTTATCCTTAAAGCAAGACAGGATCAGAAAGCCGCGCTCCATTTCGAGATGGATTGGCGATATTTTTGTTAGAGCTATATTTTTTGCTGGTTCTGCTATCCTGATTGTTTTGACTCAGTGGCACTTGCTTGCGCTTTTTGGCATTTTATTTTTGCTTTTCTCAGTTATCCGCAGTTTGAAAAAGACGGCTTCGTTCACGGCTTTTGAAGCTGAGGTGACTGAAGAGAAAAAAAGCAGGCTTGCCCTTGCAGGACTTGTGATGATGATGAGTCAGGAGGCGGGAATGCCAAAAGTAAAAGACAGGATGAGAAGAAAACCGTTATTATACAGAAATTCAAAAAGGATATTTAAAAGACGAACGATCTGCACAGGCTATAAGGAATTGTTTTTTAAAGTCATGCTGAGGAATGGCGAGTATGCGAGGCAGATGTACATGCTACTGTCAGCTTTCACCGTTCTCATATTTGTTTCCCCAATTTGGCTTAAGGTGATTGCGCTGCTGGTATACACAGGGGTTTGCCTTTATATCCTGACGCTTATTTTTGACAAGGTCATGGATGCCCCTTTTTTAATTGGCACCGATAAGGAAAGTGATGAATATTATCGGGCCAGAAAAAGCTGTATCAACATCCTGCACTATGCGTTTGCCGCCTGTTGTTTTTTAGCGGCCGCTGTCTCTTTATTGTTTACATAAAAAACCCAAACGGCGACGTTTGGGTTTTTTGGTCTATGTTATAAAATAAACAGCTGGATGAAAAACAGAATGGCGAAAACGATGACGAGCGGATGAATCTCTCTCCATTTTCCCCGCGCCGCTTTTACGATCGGATATGAAATAAAGCCAAGCGCAATTCCTGTAGAAATGCTGGATGTCAAAGGCATGGCCAGAATGACGAGAAACGCTGGAAATGCCTCGTCCATCTCTTTCCAGTTCATATTGGAAACTGAACCCATCATCAGGCTGCCGACGATAATCAAAGCAGGCGAGGTGATGGCGGCTATACCGGACAAGGCGCTGACAAGCGGACTGAAAAACATTGAAGCCGCAAACATCACCGCGACAGTCAAAGCCGTAAGCCCCGTTCTTCCTCCGGCTGCGACACCGGCGGAAGACTCGATAAATGCAGTCGTTGGACTTGTGCCGAAAACAGCTCCTACTGTCGTCGCGGTTGAATCAGCAAGCAGCGCTTTTCGCACGTTCGGCAGCTTGTTGTTCTTCATCAGCCCGGCTTGCTCGGCAACTCCGATCATCGTGCCTGTCGTATCAAAAATGGTGACTAATAGAAAAGAAAAGACGACAGCGTACAGGCCGTGATGAATGACATCGCCAAAAGCGGTAAATGGATTTGAGATCATCAATCCTTCCGGCAAATGAGGAAGCGACATAAATCCCTTTGGAAAATGGAGCTGACCGGTGAAAAAGGCGATTAAAGCGGTAGCTGCCATTCCGATAAATAAAGCGCCGCTTACATTCAGCACCATCAGGACCACGCTGATCAAAAGGCCAACCAGCGTTAAGATAACACCAGGTGAATGCAGATTGCCGAGAGTGACCAGGTTTGACTCATCAGCTGCCACAATGCCCGCTTGACGCAAACCGATAAAAGCAATAAACAGCCCGATCCCTGTTGTGATCCCGTATTTTAAATTGTTTGGAATCGCTTCTATAAGTTGTTTTCTTAAAGGCGTTAACGATAGAATAATGAAGAGAACCCCTGCTGTAAATACTGCGCTGAAAGCTGTTGCGTACGTGATGCCGCCATCGCTTGCGCTTACGACATGAAAGGCTAAATAAGCGTTCAAGCCCATGCCGGGCGCAATAGCAATCGGATAATTTGCTGCCAGGGCCATCCACAGCGTTCCGACAATGGAGGCAATAATCGTTGCGGTGAAAACCTGGTCGAAAGGAACCCCGGCGTTAGCCAGAATGACCGGATTGACCACGACGATATAGACCATTGTGAAAAAGGTCGTCAGCCCTGCTATGATTTCTTGCTTTATGGATGTTTGCTGCTCTTTTAGATGAAACATAGTATCCTCCAATTACGAACGTTTTAACAAAACACCATTAATATTATTCGTTTTATTTGGTTTTTGCAAGTCATTTCTTGCGGAAAGGGGATCATTATGAACTGGGAAGTTGAAGTGATCAGAAAAAAAGAGGATTTAATTCGTGATACGCAGGAATTTTTGAGAATCAACAGTGTCATGGACGAAACAACCGCTGGACCCGGTAAACCGTTTGGAGAAGGGGTAAATGCCAGCCTGACTTCATTGCTGGAGCTTGGAGAAAAAGAAGGCTTTACAACAAAAAATCTTGACGGCTTCGCAGGTCATATTGAATGGGGGGAGGGCGATGACATTATCGGCGTACTTTGCCATGTTGACGTCGTGCCGCCGGGAGATGGGTGGACGAGTGATCCATTTTCAGCTGAAATCCGCAACGGACGGATTTATGCAAGGGGCGCCATTGATGACAAAGGCCCGACAATGGCGGCATTCTACGCGCTGAAAATCGTGAAAGACATGAATTTGCCCCTGTCCAAGCGAGTCAGAATGATTATCGGAACAGATGAAGAAAGCGATTGGAGATGCGTAGAGCATTATTTCAAGCATGAAGAAATGCCAACAATGGGCTTTGCGCCTGACGCCGATTTTCCAATCATTAATGCGGAAAAAGGGATCATCGATGCTTCTTTACTTATTCCGCACCGCCCAAATCAAGCAGAACCAAAGGCAGTGCTTGTCTCGTTTCAATCAGGCCTTCGTTTGAACATGGTGCCTGATGCTGCGGAAGCTGTCATTGAAGGGCCGAAAAATGAAGAGATTCTATCTTCATTTAAAGACATGCTCCGCACGACGGACCAAAAAGGGGAAGCTGCAATAGAGAACGGACAGCTCATTTTGCGTATGTACGGTCTTTCCTGCCATGCGATGGAACCGAACAATGGGATCAATGCCGGTATTTTATTGTGCGAATTTCTCCAGCAGACTGAGCTTGACGATGCAGGAAAGCGGTTTGTGCAAGTTGTGACAGATAAGTTCTCAGGTGATACAAGAGGAAAAAAACTGGACATCGACTGTGAGGATGAAATCAGCGGTGAGCTGACATTAAATGTCGGAACACTGCGCTATAAAGAAGGGCAAGGAGGCGAGCTCGGGATCAATATCCGCTATCCTGTGACAGCAGAAAGCAAAGCGATTCGCGATGCATTCGAAAGTGCATCTGAATTTGATCTGGGAGAATTCAAAGACAGCAAGCCGCATCACGTGTCCGCAGATCATCCGTTAGTCAAAACCCTGCAAAAGGTTTATGAAGGCCAGCTGGGTAAAAAAGCTGACTTAATCTCAATCGGCGGGGGGACATATGCGAGATCCTTAAAAGCCGGTGTCGCGTTCGGCCCGCTGTTCCCCGGACGCCCTGACAGCGCACACCAAAAGGATGAATATATCGAAATTGATGACCTGCTGAGATCGACAGCGTTATATGCTCAGGCCATTTACGAGCTTGCAAAATAAAAGGACCGGCTTCTGCTGAAGCCAGTCCTTTTTTTAAATAAATGACCATAAATCAGTTGATAAGTACCGTTCTCCTGTATCAGCTGTCATGCAGACCACAACTTTGTCAGGAGAGAGGCGTTTCGCTGTTTCGATTGCCGCGAAGCAGGCAGCGCCTGATGAAGGACCGACAAGAATTCCTTCTTCAGCAGCGAGCCGTCTTGTCGTCGTATACGCGTCTTCATCAGAGATTTTGATAATTTCATCATAAACGTCTTCGTTTAAAATCGGCGGTATAAAGCCTGGACTCGTTCCTACAAGTTTATGCGCGTCAGGTTTTCCGCCAGATAATACAGGCGAACCCGCTGGCTCAACAACATGAACCGTGATATCCGGAAAAAGCTCTTTGAGCGCCTCACCTGTTCCGGTAATGGTTCCGCCCGTTCCAGAGGAGGCGACAAAAGCGCCGAGCGGTTTTCCGATTTCCTCTATTGCCCGGGCGATTTCAGGCGCTGTTGTTTTCCGGTGCGCATCAGGATTAGCAGTGTTATCGAACTGCATTGGAATATAGCTGTTCGGAATTTGTTCGGCAAGCTCCTTCGCTTTTTTGATGCTGCCCGGCATTCTTTCCTCTCCGGGAGTTAATACAACCTCTGCACCGTAAGCTTTAAGTAGGTTGATCCGTTCCTTCGTCATCGTATCAGGCATAACTAAGATTGCTTTATATCCGCGTGCTGCCGCATTCATGGCGAGCCCGATTCCGGTATTTCCGCTTGTCGGCTCTATAATAACTGATCCCGGCTTGAGTAAACCGTTTTGTTCAGCTTCTATGATCATTTGATAAGCGGCTCTGTCTTTCACACTGCCGCTCGGATTGAAAAATTCAAGCTTCAAATAGACTTGTGCCGCATTTTCCGGCTGAAGCCTATTCAATCTCACTAGCGGTGTATCTCCTATCAGATCAGCTGTGTTTGCAACGATTTTCAACATTGTCATTCCTTTCTGAATAAAACAAGTGTCATATAATATCCTAACATAATAAACGTTTGTGCGAGAGTGTTTTCATACACTGTTCCTCTATCCGCACAGCCTCTTTATTGATAAAATAATAGCTGTCAAAGAAGGGAGTGTCAGACGGATGCCAGATATACGGCCTCATTATTTCATCGGCGTTCCCATACCTGAGGGAATTGCAAATCCGATCTACCAGGCTGCGAAAAACGAACCGATATTGACGTTTCAAAAATGGGTGCACCCGCTTGACTATCATATCACGTTAATTTTTCTCGGAGCGGCGGATGAGACACAAATAAAGAAGCTTGAAGGTTCGCTAGCAGAGATTGCTTCAGAAATTGATCCATTTTCAATTAAGTTTGGCAAGATAGATGTATTCGGCGACCGCAGAAAGCCGCGCGTTTTACATCTGGAGCCAAAGAAAAACAAAACGCTTGATAGACTGCGGGAACATACGAAACAGGCTGTACTTCAGGCCGGCTTTCAAGTGGAAAAAAGACCGTATCATCCTCATATGACGCTGGCAAGAAAATGGACAGGCGAAGATGGATTTCCAGCTCATGTTCCGTTTGAAAGCGGCGAGGTTTCGATGATGGCTGAACGATTTTCGCTCTTTCAAATACACTTGAACCAATCACCAAAATACGAGGAAATATTCAAATTTCAATTATCTTAATTCATTGCGGAGTGGAGAAACAAACATGGCACAAATCATCAAAATTCATGATTATATATCGAGATATGAGCTTGATCCGTACCATTATATCAACCAGTTTGTACGTTTGAAAAAAGAGCGCTGGCTTTCACTAGTAGAAGCAGCGGAGCGCCAGCATGAAGAAAGGCAAGCCAGTGCTGAAGAACCGGAACCGGTGCAGAAACGAAAAAAATTTTCATTGAAAAGAAGAAAAGAAGAGATAAAAGCCGATATACAAGAAGAGAGACACCAATGGTTTGAGGACGAAGAAGATATTCATGTAAGGCTCCCGAAGAGCAGGGTGGCGCTTGCTTCTTTTTATAAAAGGCATTTATATGATTTTCAGCTCAAATGGGCAAGCTCTACTCTTTCAGAAATATCTCAACTCTCAAACCAAGTGAAGCAGGACCGCATTTTGCGTTATCTGACCCAGCAGCTGCCTGATTCTTATTTTATTATGTATAAGCCTGTGCTGAAAATTCAGCAGGCGGCGGTTGAATTAAGCATTGTGATTATTTCTCCTCTGGAAATTTATTGCGTTTCTTTTTTAGAGGCTGAGGAAGACAGTGTCTACATAGGGTCTAAAAATCGTTTTTGGGACAAGAAAACAGCCTCTCAGACTGCATCAGTGTTAAATCCAGGGCTTAGCCTGTTTCGTACGGACTCGGTTGTGTCAAAGATCGTAAAGGAAAAACAGGCTGAGATTCCGGTTCGAAAATTGCTTCTGAGCAGAACGTCGTACATCGATTACCCGGAGCCGCCATACGGCTTAGAAATAGCGGATAAGCGGAGCGCGGAAGAATGGATTGAGCGGCAGAAGAAAAACACTGCTCCGATCAAACATCATCAGGTAAAGGCTGCAAAGGCTCTATTGTCTTACTGCATGTCTGACTCCTATCGCAGACAGGAGTGGCTGGAGTAAAAGAGAACGATTTGAGCGGTTTTCTCATAACATAAGCAGGTGAGAAAGATGAGCCATTGGTTTTTTATTATTAATCCGACAGCAGGACATCGAAACGGCCTGCGTGTTTGGAAGTCCATTCAAAAAGAATTGATCAAACGAAAGGTTGAGCACCGTTCATTTTTAACTGAACATCCGGGACACGCCGAGGTGCTCGCCAGACAGATTTCAACGATACAGGAATATAAGCTGAAGCGCCTGATCGTCATTGGCGGAGACGGAACCATGCATGAAGTTGTCAACGGGCTGAAAGATGTTGACGATATTGAGCTGAGCTTTGTGCCGGCGGGCGCGTATAATGATTTTTCGCGAGGGTTCTCTATTAAAAAAATCGATCTGATACAGGAAATCAAGAAGGTGAAGCGCCCGTTAACAAGAACCTTTCATTTAGGGAGCGTCAATTTCCTTCAGGATAAATCACAGATTCTTTATTTTATGAATCATATCGGGATCGGGTTTGACGCATATGTCAATAAAAAGGCGATGGAATTTCCGTTGAGACGGGTTTTTCTTTTTCTCCGCCTTCGATTTCTTGTGTATCCGCTTTCTCATTTGCACGCTTCGGCAACCTTTAAGCCGTTTACGTTAGCTTGTACGACGGAAGACGAGACGCGCGAATTTCATGATGTCTGGTTTGCCGTTGTATCCAACCATCCGTTTTACGGGGGAGGCATGAAGGCGGCGCCCCTAGCAAATCCGCGCGAGAAGACATTTGATATCGTAATCGTTGAAAACCAGCCGTTTTTGAAAAAATATTGGCTTTTATGTCTCATGGCATTTGGAAAACATACAAAGATGGATGGCGTTACGATGTTTAAAGCGAAGGACATTACATTTTACACGAAGGACAAAATCCCGTTCCATGCTGACGGAGAAATCATGGGCACTACCCCGTTTCGTCTGGCATCTAGTCCTTCACCCCTAAGAATCAAAACATAAACGTGTTTGGAGGAGAGAGCTTCCGATGGTCAGCATCCGCCGCAGCTTCGAAGCGTATGTCGATGACATGAATATCATTACTGTTCTGATTCCTGCTGAACAAAAGGAAATCATGACACCGCCGTTTCGGCTTGAGACAGAAATAACAGATTTTCCTCTGGCTGTCAGGGAGGAATACTCCCTTGAAGCAAAATACAAGTACGTCTGCGTATCCGACCATCCTGTGACATTTGGAAAAATCCATTGCGTCAGAGCATCCAGCGGCCACAAAACGGATCTCCAAATTGGCGCGGTCATCCGGACGGCAGCGTTTGATGACGAATTTTATTATGACGGAGAGCTGGGCGCCGTTTATACCGCGGATCATACCGTATTTAAAGTATGGGCGCCTGCTGCAACCTCAGCTGCTGTCAAGCTTTCACACCCCAATAAAAGCGGGCGCACATTCCAAATGACTCGGTTGGAAAAAGGCGTCTATGCCGTTACGGTCACAGGTGACCTTCACGGATATGAGTATTTGTTTTGCATCTGCAACAATTCAGAATGGATGGAAACAGTTGACCCGTATGCCAAGGCTGTGACTGTAAATGGAGAGAAGGGCGTCGTCTTGCGCCCGGATCAAATGAAATGGACTGCTCCTCTTAAACCATTCTCACACCCTGTGGATGCCGTCATCTATGAGACGCATCTTCGCGACTTCTCCATCCATGAAAACAGCGGCATGATAAACAAGGGAAAATACTTAGCGCTGACGGAAACTGATACACAAACCGCAAATGGCAGTTCTTCGGGATTAGCGTATGTAAAAGAGCTTGGTGTGACACATGTGGAGCTTCTGCCGGTGAATGATTTTGCCGGAGTTGATGAAGAGAAGCCGCTTGATGCATACAATTGGGGATATAACCCGCTTCATTTCTTTGCCCCGGAGGGAAGCTATGCCTCAAATCCTCATGATCCTCAAACGAGAAAAACAGAGCTGAAACAAATGATCAATACCCTGCATCAGCACGGTCTGCGAGTCATTCTGGATGTTGTTTTTAACCATGTGTATAAGAGGGAGAATTCCCCCTTTGAAAAGACAGTGCCCGGTTATTTTTTCCGGCACGACGAATGTGGGATGCCATCAAACGGCACCGGCGTTGGCAATGATATTGCATCAGAAAGAAGGATGGCAAGAAAATTCATTGCGGATTGCGTGGTCTATTGGCTTGAAGAATACAATGTTGACGGCTTCCGCTTTGATCTCCTCGGGATTTTAGATATTGACACCGTGCTTTATATGAAAGAGAAAGCAACTAAGGCAAAGCCCGGAATCCTGCTTTTTGGAGAAGGGTGGGGTCTGGCTACACCGCTGCCGCATGAACAGAAAGCTGCTTTGGCGAACGCGCCAAGAATGCCGGGCATCGGCTTTTTTAATGATATGTTTCGTGACGCTGTAAAAGGGAACACCTTTCACCTTAAGGCAGCAGGGTTTGCGCTCGGCAGCGGTGAATCAGCACAAGCTGTGATGCATGGAATTGCCGGGTCTTCCGGATGGAAGGCATTAGCACCGATTGTTCCGGAACCAAGCCAGTCCATCAATTATGTCGAATCACACGACAATCACACCTTTTGGGATAAAATGAGCTTTGCGCTTCCTCAAGAAAATGACAGCCGAAAGCGAAGCAGGCAAAGGCTTGCAGCCGCGATTATTTTGCTTGCCCAAGGGGTGCCGTTTATTCACAGCGGCCAGGAATTTTTCCGGACGAAGCAGGGAGTGGAAAACAGCTATCAATCCAGTGACAGCATCAACCAGCTCGACTGGGATCGCCGTGAAACATTCAAAGAAGATGTTCACTATATCCGCAGGCTGATCTCGCTGAGAAAAGCGCATCCTGCATTCCGTCTTAGGTCCGCTGCAGACATCCAGCGCCATCTTGAATGCTTGACGCTAAAAGAACACCTTATCGCATACAGGCTTTATGATCTTGACGAGGTTGACGAATGGAAAGATATCATTGTTATCCATCACGCGAGTCCAGACTCCGTCGAGTGGAGGCTGCCAAACGACATACCTTATCGGCTTTTATGTGATCCATCAGGATTTCAGGAAGACCCAACAGAAATCAAGAAAACGGTTGCAGTAAACGGCATCGGAACGGTTATCTTATATTTAGCATCAGATCTTAAGAGTTTTGCTTGACGAAGTTTGTGCTATAGCGCTAAAATTTAAAGGACGGCTATTGATTAGCATATGAGACTCTCAATAGCTGTCTTTTTTATTTTTATACGATTCGTACGAAAAAGGCATTCGCTGGATAGACTAGAAACGATTAGCCTTAATTCTAAAATATTTTAAGAAATGATGGGTTGAACATTGATATGAACTGGTTGGGACAATTACTAGGTAGCGATTGGGAGATCTTCCCCGCCGGAGGAGCTACAGGAGATGCATATTATGCGAAACATAACGGGCAGCAGCTTTTTTTAAAACGTAATAGCTCACCTTTTTTAGCTGTTTTATCCGCCGAAGGCATTGTTCCGAAGCTGGTTTGGACAAAACGGATGGAAAATGGGGACGTCATTACGGCCCAGCACTGGATGACCGGCAGAGAGCTGAAGCCTAAAGACATGAGCGGACGGCCCGTTGCTGAATTGCTTCGTAAAATACACACATCAAAAGCCTTGCTGGACATGCTGAAGAGACTTGGAAAAGAACCGCTGAACCCGGGGGCTCTTTTGTCTCAGCTGAAGCAGGCTGTATTTGCTGTGCAGCAATCTTCGCCGCTGATTCAAGAAGGGATCAAGTATTTGGAAGAACACCTGCATGAAGTGCATTTCGGTGAGAAAGTCGTTTGCCATTGTGATGTCAATCATAATAACTGGCTATTGTCTGAAGACAACCAGCTGTATTTAATTGACTGGGACGGCGCCATGATCGCTGATCCGGCGATGGACCTCGGGCCTTTGCTGTACCACTACGTCGAAAAGCCAGCTTGGGAGAGCTGGCTGAGCATGTACGGCATAGAGCTGACAGAAAGCCTTCGGTTGCGAATGGCTTGGTATGTGTTATCTGAAACAATTACTTTCATTGCCTGGCATAAAGCAAAAGGCAATGATAAGGAATTTCATGATGCAATGGAAGAGCTGCATATCCTCATGAAACGAATTGTTGATTAATCAGGAATACGAATCCATTTGCTCTACCCATTGAGACAGGCTGTTCTGATGCTCTTGTATGTGTGAGTCGATGGATTTGGACGATATTCCTGATTGGCTGTAGCGGTAAACATCTTCAAGCACGTTTTTGAAATTTGAATCAAGCTCGGTGTTTGCCATCAGTGATTTAATCACACGCTCAAGCTGCTCGTACTCTGCGACTGTTCCGCAGCAGTCCAATTGATGGTCAGTCAATATATCCTTCAATAAATGAACTTGATGCTCATAATGTAAACCCATAACGGTACACATCCCTTCAGTATCATACGGGTTAAATTGTTCAAAACAGAGCGTTTTTATACATGGGAAAGGAGTGTTCCAGCAGACGGGACCCTCTTTTTTTATGCGCTCGGCCTTAAGAGAGATACACTGGAAAAACGAGCTTGCGGGTCTTTTTAATTCATGGTATGTTGTTAGTCGAAATAATAGATAGAGGTGTCAATCATATGAGAATGCGCCACAAGCCTTGGGCTGATGACTTTTTGGCTGAAAACGCAGATATTGCCATCAGCAATCCTGCTGATTATAAAGGGAAATGGAACACAGTGTTTGGCAACGACAATCCGATCCATATCGAGGTTGGTACAGGAAAAGGCCAATTTATTTCTGGTATGGCCAAACAAAATCCCGACATCAATTATATTGGTATTGAGTTATTTAAAAGCGTCATCGTGACAGCCGTCCAAAAAGTAAAAGACAGCGAAGCGCAGAATGTAAAGCTTCTGAATATAGATGCGGACACGCTGACGGATGTGTTTGAGCCGGGGGAAGTGAAACGGGTCTACTTGAACTTTTCTGATCCTTGGCCGAAGAAACGGCATGAAAAACGCCGCCTGACATATTCCCACTTCCTCAAAAAATATGAAGAAGTAATGGGCAAAGGCGGATCGATTCATTTTAAAACGGACAACCGAGGTTTATTTGAGTACTCTTTGAAGAGCTTCTCTGAGTACGGCCTCCTGCTGACATACGTCAGTCTCGATTTGCATAACAGCAATCTGGAAGGCAATATTATGACAGAATATGAAGAAAAATTCTCTGCACTCGGCCAGCCGATCTATCGGGCTGAGGTTGAATGGAGAACGTAAAGACAGACTCTGACAGGAGTCTGTTTTTTTTATGGGCCGTTTGCTACCATGATGAGAGGGGGGATGAAAATGGAAACAATGAAAATTGGTAATATCACGTTGACCTGGCTTGACGGGGGCGTGACGCATATGGACGGAGGTGCCATGTTCGGCGTCGTTCCAAAGCCGCTTTGGTCTAAAAAATATCCAGTCAATGAAAAAAACCAGATTGAACTAAGGACAGACCCTATTTTGATTCAAAAGGATGGGCTCAATATCATCGTTGACGCCGGAATTGGGTACGGCAAGCTGACTGATAAACAAAAACGAAACTATGGCGTGACACAAGAGTCGAATGTGAAACCATCATTAGCAGCACTCGGATTAACGGTTGCCGATATAGATGTGATCGCAATGACACACCTTCATTTTGATCATGCATGCGGTTTAACGGAATATGAAGGTGAACGGCTCGTCTCTGTCTTTCCGAATGCAGTGATTTATACATCAGCTGTTGAATGGGACGAAATGCGCCATCCGAATATCAGGTCGAAAAATACGTATTGGAAAGAAAATTGGGAGGCTGTAGCTGGCCAAGTCAAAACCTTTGAAGACACCTTAACGATCACAGAGGGTATTACAATGCATCACACCGGAGGCCATAGCGACGGACACAGCGTCCTGATATGCGAGGATGCGGGTGAAACTGCCGTACATATGGCAGATCTGATGCCGACACATGCCCACCGCAATCCGCTATGGGTGCTGGCTTACGATGATTATCCGATGACCTCTATCCCGCAAAAGCAGAAATGGCAGGCGTTCGCAGCAGAAAAAGACGCTTGGTTTATTTTTTACCATGATGCCGAGTATCGCGCCCTTCAATGGGAGGAGGACGGAAGCATCAAAAAGTCAGTTAAGCGAATGAAGCAATAGCATATTTTTATGTTTACCCTGCATGTTTTCCGGCTAATAATGCAAACCTAGTACTAATTATGCTCAGAAAGGAAGAGGCAGGGTGAAACAATTCAGAGTAACAAACGAAGGAGACATTCAAACAACATTAAGAGGCCTTGAAGTGCTCTCTGTTCCTTTTTTGAACAAAGGTGTTGCTTTTACTGAGGAAGAAAGAAAAGAACTTGGTTTAAAAGGCTTTCTGCCGCCCAAGGTATTAACAATTGATGATCAGGCGAAAAGAGCGTATGAACAATATTCCGCACAGCCTGACGATTTGAGCAAAAATGTCTATTTAACGGCGCTGCACGATCGGAATGAAACGCTGTTTTACCGCCTGTTAAATGACCATTTAGGGGAAATGCTCCCGATTGTCTACACACCGACAGTCGGAACGGCAATCCAGAGATACAGCCATGAATACAGAAAACCACGAGGGCTCTATCTGTCAATCGATGACCCGGACGGTATGAAAGAAGCATTTAAACAGTATAAAGATCAAAATGATACGATTGATTTAATTGTTGCAACTGATGCGGAAGGAATTTTAGGAATCGGTGACTGGGGCGTCGGAGGAATCGCGATTTCTATTGGCAAGCTGGCGGTTTATACAGCGGCTGCAGGCATTGATCCGAGCAGAGTGTTGGCTGTTGTTTTAGATGCGGGGACAAATCAGGAGAGCCTCTTGAACGACCCGCTTTATGTCGGCAACCAGCATTCCAGAGTGCGCGGGGAACGCTATGACCAATTTATTGACGACTACGTTGCGCTGGCGAGAGAAACATTTCCGAATGCATTGCTGCATTGGGAGGATTTCGGGGCGAAAAACGCGCGAAGCATTTTGAAACGCTATAAAGATAAAGTGTGTACCTTCAATGATGATATCCAAGGAACTGGCGCTGTTTCTTTGGCCGCAGTCTTATCCTGTGCAAAAGCGTCTAAAGTTCCGCTGAGAGATCACAGAGTTGTTATATTCGGAGCGGGAACGGCAGGAATCGGAATTGCCGAACAGCTGCGGGAAGCATTGGTGCGCGAGGGACTGAGTGAAGAAGAATCATACAAGCGCTTCTGGTGCATAGACAGGAACGGGCTGTTAACAGATGATATGGATCAGCTTCTTGATTTCCAAAAGCCGTATGCTCGTTCGGCTGATGAAGTGAAGGATTATCAGCGGAACGGAGACGGCGGAGGCATTGATCTTCTTGAAGTGGTCCGGCAGGCGAAACCGACGATCCTGATCGGCACATCTACGGTTTCCGGCGCTTTCACTGAAGAAATTGTAAAAGAAATGGCGTCACATGTGAAACGGCCGGCGATTTTGCCAATGTCAAATCCGACAACTCTTTCTGAAGCAAAGCCGGAGGATTTAATCGAATGGACAGAAGGCCGTGCGCTGATCACGACAGGAAGCCCGTTCCCGCCAGTTGAATATAACGGAGTTACGTATCATATCGGGCAGGCAAACAACGCGCTTGTCTTCCCTGGTCTCGGTCTTGGAACGATTGTTACCAAATCAAAATTAATTACCGACGGCATGTTTGAAGCATGTGCCCGGGCAATCGCAGGTATGGTCAATGTCGGGGTGCCTGGCGCGCCGATGCTTCCAAAAGTTGAAGATTTGCGCACTGTTTCGGCAACCGTTGCTGTTGAAGTTGCAAAAACCGCAATGAAGGAAGGCGTCGCTACGGAAGAGCCTGAAGACATTATACAGGCAGTGCAGAATGCGATGTGGTATCCGGTATACAAACCGATTCGCGCGATATAATAAAAAAGAGCCGCTGCGTGGGCAGCGGCTTCTATTTTTTGCTTGTCCGGTGTTAAGAGGCGATTGTATCAATGACATCAACAATTTCTCCCGTTTTCGCATCCACCATGACTTCATACTGTTCTAATTCTCCGAAAGCTGATCGTGTAATGCCGGTTTTGTATACATGTACCGTTTCTCCGTTAATATTGTAGGGCTCCGGCTGGGTGTAAATCCATGATCCGTCAATCGGGCCCCGCTGCTTAAAAGCAGACTTTACAATTCGAAGCGCTTTTTCTGAAGAAATATAAGGCTTCATCACATATTGTTTCACAACGACAGCCGTACAAATTCCAAGTCCTGCTCCTAAAAGAAGATGACGCAATTTCAAAATAAAGCACCTCCTGGTTGATCGTACTTTTCATTATACAGAAACAGCCAAATCCTGTTAAGCAATACGCGGCTGATCGAGCAGATTGGGTCAGGGTGCTTGGAAAACTTCATTGTTTCTAATAAAATAAAAGGACTACATAGAAATGAGGGGAAAACATGAATCAAGAAACGAAAGCGCTTTTCCAAACACTGACGCAGCTTCCCGGCGCGCCGGGCAATGAGCATCAGGTTCGTGCTTTTATGAAGCAGGAGCTAGCCAAATATGCCGATGACATCGTTCAGGACAGACTGGGAAGTGTTTTCGGAGTCAGACGAGGCGCAGAGGACGCACCGAGAATTATGGTAGCCGGGCACATGGACGAAGTCGGCTTCATGGTGACATCCATTACAGACAACGGGCTGCTCAGATTCCAGACGCTCGGAGGCTGGTGGAGCCAAGTTTTGCTTGCGCAGCGGGTTGAAATTCAAACAGATAACGGGCCGGTTCCGGGTGTGATTTCAAGCATACCGCCGCATTTATTGACAGATGCGCAGCGAAACCGTCCGATGGATATCAAGAACATGATGATCGACATTGGAGCGGATGATAAGGAAGACGCCATCAAAATCGGCATTAAACCGGGACAGCAGATCGTGCCTGTTTGTCCGTTTACGACGATGGCGAATGAAAAGAAAATTTTATCAAAAGCATGGGATAACAGATATGGATGCGGCTTAAGCATTGAACTTCTGAAGGAATTACACGGTAAAGAGCTTCCGAATACACTCTATGCGGGTGCAACGGTTCAGGAAGAAGTAGGGCTAAGGGGCGCGCAGACGGCTTCTCATATGATTAAACCGGACTTGTTTTTCGCCCTTGACGCCAGCCCGGCAAACGATATGAGCGGAGACAAAAATGAATTCGGCAAGCTTGGAAAAGGCTTTTTGCTGCGCATTCTTGACAGAACGACAGTCATGCATCGCGGAATGAGGGAATTCGTTCTTGATATGGCTGAAACGCATGATATTCCATATCAATATTTTGTATCCGGCGGGGGAACAGACGCAGGCAAGGTTCATATTTCGAACAGCGGTGTGCCGTCAGCGGTTATCGGAATATGTTCCCGCTATATTCATACAAACGCTTCTATCATTCATATTGATGATTATGCTGCTGCTAAAGAAATGCTCATCAAACTTGTAACAGCCTGCGATAAGCAGACAGTGGATGCGATTAAAGAAAATATGTAGGTTTCACAAAAGCTTGTTGAACGAGCAGTAAGCCCGGATCGACAAGCTTTTTTCTTATTCTGTTTCAAATAGATAGGAAAGGGCCTTAATGGCTTGGTTAACGGTTTCAACCGTAATATTCGCTTTATTTGAAAGCTCTTTTAAAGGATGGTGGAGCGATTCCGGCCGGATGATAATCAGGGGTTTTCCTTTTGCGATCGCATATGATGCATCCATTGCCGTGTTCCACTGTTTGTACTTTTCGCCAAACAGGGCGATCACAAAGTCTGCTTTATTCATCAGGACGGCGGTTCTGAAGTTGTTGATGTCAGAGGCTTTGTCATCCTTTAAAACGGCATTTGGCTGTACGCCCATAATTTCTTCACCAATATTGTCTGAGCGGTCATGATTCTCCATCGGGCCAACAAACGTAATCGGGAGCTTCAGTGATTTTGTTTTTTCTTTAATTTCCTCGCGCCAATTGCTGTGGATTTCTCCTGCTAGATAGACGATAAACTCCATATAAAAATCCCTCCTTATGTATGTCCATCTGTAAATTTTACCCTCATGTACACGATGTTAAACGAAACGAGCTTGATAATGCAAATAAAATATGATAATGATAATGGGAAAGCCAATCTTACATATTCATTCGTTGCATATAAGTGGTTTTGCCTCAAGCAGTTTGGTATGATCCAAATGGACGAGTATCGATAAAAAACATGTAAGAACTTAAACAACTGGAGGGATATGAAATGAAAAAAATTGAATCAACTCAAGAGTTGGAAAAAGCGGTACAGGATGATTGGGCTGTATTTATGTTTTCAGCCGATTGGTGCCCGGATTGCCGTTTTGTAGAGCCTTTCCTGCCTGAACTGGAAGCGAATTTTCCTGAATTCACCTACTACTACGTAGACCGTGACAAATTCATTGATACATGTGCAGAGTGGGAAATTTACGGAATCCCAAGCTTTGTGGTGTTTAATGAAGGAAAAGAAGTAAATCGTTTTGTGAGCAAAGACCGCAAAACAAAAGAAGAAATTGAACAGTTTTTAACAGACTCTCTCGCTAAAGCGTAAAGGAGGACATCGGTTTGAAAATGACCTCAAGGAAGCTGTCAGATATACTGAAACAGCGCCTTCAGCACGAGAATCGCTCCTTTCTGTTTGACAGAGAAAAAGACACCCTCCGTGTTGAGGATCAAACGACTAAAAAAGGGATTACGCTCGATTTGCCGCCGATTATTGCAAAATGGGAACTGAAAAAAGACGAAGCCATTGATGAGATCGTGTACTATGTCTCCGAAGCGATGACGGCAATGGAAGGGAAGGCTCAGGAAATGACCGGGAAAGAAACTCGCATTTATCCGGTCATCCGCTCGACTTCCTTCCCGGACAAGTCCAGTGAAGATATCCCGCTCATTTATGACGATCATACCGCAGAGACAAGAATTTATTACGCGCTTGATCTCGGGAAAACCTACCGTTTAATTGACCAGCGCATGCTTGAGAAAGAAAACTGGACAAAAGAGCGGATCAGAGAGACGGCCGCATTTAATCTCCGTTCCCTGCCGACGGTTGTCAAAGAGGATACGGTTGCCGGCAATTACTTTTATTTCTTCAGGGCAAACGACGGATACGACGCAAGCCGGATTTTGAACGAAGCGATCTTAAATGAATATAAGCAGCATGCAGAAGGGGAGCTGGCGATCTCTGTTCCTCATCAGGACGTTTTGATTCTTGCTGACATCCGAAATGAATCGGGGTATGATATTCTAGGACAAATGTCGATGAGCTTCTTTGCAGGCGGCACCGTCCCGATTACCGCCCTATCATTTTTGTACAATGAAGGAAAGCTGGAACCGGTGTTTATCCTGGCGAAAAGCCGTCCGAAAAAGGATTAGAAAGGATTTTTACTTATGAACGCTTTTTATAATAAAGAAGGTGTGGGAGACACGCTCCTGATCTCTCTTCAAGATGTGACACGCGAACAATTAGGCTATGAAAAACACGGCGATGTCGTCAAAATTTTCAATAACGAAACAAAAGAAACAACGGGCTTCAACATTTTCAATGCGTCTTCTTACTTGACCATTGATGAAAACGGCCCTGTTGCGCTCTCAGAAACATTCGTGCAAGATGTGAATGAGATTTTAAACAGAAACGGCGTTGAAGAAACATTAGTCGTTGATTTATCTCCGAAGTTTGTTGTGGGTTATGTAGAATCAAAAGAAAAACATCCGAATGCGGATAAATTAAGCGTATGTAAAGTCAACGTAGGAGAAGAAACGCTTCAGATCGTCTGCGGCGCGCCTAACGTTGACCAAGGCCAAAAAGTTGTCGTTGCCAAAGTCGGTGCTGTGATGCCAAGCGGACTTGTCATTAAGGATGCAGAGCTTCGTGGCGTTCCGTCAAGCGGGATGATCTGCTCAGCGAAAGAGCTTGATTTGCCGGATGCCCCTGCTGAAAAAGGAATCCTTGTGTTAGAAGGAGACTATGAGGCGGGAGACGCATTTCAGTTTTAGACTCCCATAAATCCGCCAAAAAAAACGAATCATGTGAAAAGCCGCTAAGCCCTTGTTTAGCGGCTTTGTTTCTGCTGATAGCTTAATCTTTTCTGGGCCGACCAGCAGTGGTATACTAAAAACCGTCCCAGAAAACTATAAGGGAGTTAGAGATAAATTATGAGTTGGCTTCATAAATTTTTTGATTTGTTTTTAGGCGAAAGCGAAGAGGATGCTGAACGGGAGACAAAACCCGCTCAAATTCCGCAGCAACAAGAAGTACATCATCCTGAAGGACAATTAAAAAGATTGGAAGATCCTAAAATATATTATGAATATCCAAAAGGCAAATTCCGTTTTCCAGTCGTGCCTGACGGATACAAAAATCATGACCTGAGAAGGCGCCGCACACCATCGGACGAACCGAAATCCGCGCCTCGTCCAAGTGCTGCACCTTACAGAGAGCGTCCCAGAAATGAAGAAGAGCAGCATACATATCAAGCAGCAGAGCCGGCGAAGAAACCGTTTAAACCGACAAATATCCCTTCGCCTGTCTATGGATTCAATCAAAAACCATCTGTTAAAAAGGATGTGCCGAAAAAGCCTTCTGAAACATTGAACGAACCGGATAAATCGGTAAAAGAGAAGATAACACTGCTGTCAGAAGAGATCGAACGTGAACGCGGCTATCCTGCTTCAGACACACAGGCGCATTCCAAAAAAGAAAGTCCTTTCTTCCCGGATACCCAATTTGAAAAACAGCCTTCTGGCGTTTTAAACAGAAAGGATACGGAGCATGATGAGGCGCTGGCGAAACGGCCAGCCGAGCCGTCAGGTAACAAAGTGCCATTTGAGTCAGGCGTTCAACAGCCGGAAAAAGAGGAGCCTTCCTTCCCAGCTGAACATGCCGAAGAGCAAACACCGCCTGAGATGCTCACAGATACGGCGGCTGAAGGGCTTTCAGACAGTGAAGTAGGCCGCGAAGAGCCTGCAACGGCTAAGGAAGAACAAAGGGAGCAGCAGTCAGAGAAAATTGAAGAGCCTGTTTTCTCCGCTGAACTTGATGAAGAGCAAACAGCTCCTGAATCTCAGACTGAGTCAGTATCTGAGGATGAAAAAGCAAAAGAGCCGTCAGACAGCCTAGTATACAATCATCATGAAAACGCGGCAGAAGGTGCTGAGTCCCCGTTCGTTCAAGAAGAACAAATGGACATTCGTCAGGAAGAGCCTTTATTGACTGATCATGAGTATTCATCAGAGGCTCTGGCTCAAGCAGAAACTGTGGCAAAAGAATCAGAAGAGCCATCAGACAGCATAATAAATAATCATTATGACACCCTGGGAGAGGCTCAGGAAACGAAGATAGATGTTCAGCCAGACAGCCATACAGAGCTTGAGAAAACTGAACGCTTAGAGCAGGGTTCCAAATCGTTTACTGCAACTCTTGAAAATCGGCAGGGAATTCACGCAGACAAACCTCGCGAAGCTTCAGAAGAGCCGAAAAAAAGGCCTGGTGTACAGGCGAAAAGGACTGAACAAAACGCATCTTCTCAAAAAGGGCCATCCGTTCCTTTTAATGTGATGATGCTGAAAAGAGATACGCATAAACAGCAAAAAGCAGAGGAGCGCCGCGGCAGCTATGTATTTCCGAATGTTGCACTGCTTGATGTCCCGCCAGCGCAGGTTCAAGATGATGCTGCGTGGATCGAAGAACAGCGTCAACTTCTTGATTTGACCTTGAAAAACTTCAATGTCCGCGCCAATGTGGTCCATGTAACCCAGGGGCCGTCTGTCACGAGATTTGAAGTGCATCCTGAACCGGGTGTAAAGGTGAATAAAATCACCAACTTGTCCGATGATATTAAACTCAGTCTCTCAGCGAGAGATATTCGGATTGAAGCGCCGATTCCGGGGAAAAACACGATCGGAATTGAAGTGCCGAACCGCACGAGCAAGGTGGTTGATTTGCGCCAAATGATTCGCAGCTCAGCTTTCAGGACAAGCAAGTCACCGCTCACAGCTGCGCTGGGATTAGATATTTCAGGAAATCCTGTTGTTATCGACTTGAAGAAAATGCCGCATGGCTTGATTGCCGGCGCTACAGGCTCCGGAAAAAGCGTATGCATCAATACAATATTAGTCAGCCTGCTTTATAAAGCTGACCCGAGTGAGGTAAAGGTGCTGCTGATTGATCCGAAAATGGTAGAGCTGGCCCCTTACAATAAAATTCCTCACCTCGTCAGCCCGGTCATTACTGACGCTAAAGCGGCTACAGCTGCTTTGAAATGGGTCGTTGAGGAAATGGAGCGACGCTATGAGCTTTTTGCCCATTCAGGTGTCCGCGACATTGACCGCTTTAATCAATTAACCGCTGAACACCAAATGGGTGAAAAGCTGCCATATTTAGTTGTCATTATTGATGAGCTTGCAGATTTGATGATGGTGGCTCCAAACGATGTGGAAGAAAGCATTGCGCGGATCGCCCAAAAAGCCAGAGCGTGCGGTATCCATCTTCTCGTCGCAACTCAGCGTCCGTCAGTCGATGTCATTACAGGTCTGATTAAGGCGAATATCCCGACGAGAATCGCCTTTTCTGTCTCAAGCCAGGTTGATTCCCGAACAATTATTGACATAGCCGGTGCAGAAAAGCTTCTCGGAAAAGGGGATATGCTCTTTTTGGAAAACGGATCGGGAAAACCGGTCCGTCTGCAAGGTAACTTTGTGTCAGACCGGGAAATTGACCGCGTCGTTTCCCATGTCAGAAGCCAAATGCCGCCGACCTATTTATTTGAACAAGAAGAGCTCGTAAGACAAGGATCAGCCCTGAAAGAAGAGGACGAACTGTTTTACGAAGCGTGTGAGTTTGTTGTAGAGCAAAACAGTGCGAGCACCTCAAGCCTGCAAAGAAGATTCAGAATCGGTTACAATCGTGCGGCAAGGCTGATCGACATGATGGAAGCGGAAGGCATGATCTCTGAGGCAAAAGGAAGCAAGCCTCGAGAGGTGCTGATCACAGCAAGTGATTTAATAAACGAATAATATGGGTTCATTTTCACACCAAACATGGTATGATAGTGTTTAGAGCATTTAACAGCTATGCCGCTTTACAGCAGCTGTGCATAGACAAATCTTGATATCTGGGTTTAATCGGAAAGAAATAACCTGATACTAAACATAACAAAACATATAAAATACGCCGCTAAGGGAGGCTTTTCAGCCGCCGCGGTCGCAAATTGAAATGAGCGTCATATACTGGGGAACAGATAGACGTTTGTTGGAGGTACAATTATGACTGTTTATCATTTTGTTGGAATAAAAGGGACCGGTATGAGTCCGCTTGCCCAAATACTTCATGATAATGGATATACTGTCCAAGGATCGGATATCGAAAAATTTATTTTTACGCAAACAGCGCTTGAAAAAAGAAATATTACGATTCTTCCTTTTAGCGCGGAAAATATTAAACCCGGCATGACAGTCATCGCCGGAAACGCATTCCCAGACACGCATCCTGAAATAGAAAAAGCGATGTCTGAGGGAATTCCGGTGATACGTTATCATAAGTTTTTAGGCGACTACATGAAAAAATTCACGAGTGTTGCCGTTACGGGCGCACACGGCAAAACGTCGACTACGGGTCTGCTGGCTCACGTGATCCAAAACGCAAAACCGACGTCTTTCTTAATCGGGGACGGAACAGGCCAGGGAAATGAAAACAGCGAATACTTTGTGTTTGAAGCGTGCGAATACCGCCGCCATTTCTTAAGCTATCAGCCAGATTACGCAATTATGACGAATATTGATTTTGATCACCCTGATTACTTCTCAAGCATTGACGATGTATTTGACGCTTTCCAAGAGATGGCTCTTCAAGTCAACAAAGGCATTATTGCCTGCGGAGACGATGAGCATCTGCCGAAAATCCATGCAAACGTCCCGGTTGTGTATTACGGCACGGGGGAAGAAAATGATTTTCAAGCCAGAAACATCGTAAAAAGCACGGAAGGGACAACTTTTGATGTCTTTGTCCGCAATACGTTCTATGATACGTTTTATATTCCTGCGTACGGCCACCACAATGTATTAAACTCATTGGCGGTCATTGCGTTATGCCATTATGAAGAAATTGATTCCAGCATCATTAAGCATGCTCTCAAATCCTTTGGGGGCGTCAAACGCAGATTCAATGAGAAGCAGCTTGGGGATCAAGTGCTGATCGATGACTATGCCCATCATCCGACAGAAATAAAAGTGACAATCGAGGCGGCAAGACAGAAATATCCTGATCGGGAAATTGTCGCGGTATTCCAGCCTCATACATTTACACGGACGCAGCAGTTCCTTGACGAATTTGCAGAAAGCCTGAGCGGCGCTGACTGTGTGTATTTATGCGATATTTTCGGCTCAGCCCGTGAGAATGCCGGAAAGCTGACGATCGGGGATCTCCAGGGAAAAATTCATAATGCCAAGCTGATTGAAGAAGATGACACATCTGTTTTAAAAGCTCATGATAAAGCCGTTCTCATCTTCATGGGAGCAGGAGATATCCAAAAATATATGAGAGCCTACGAAAACGTCATGGCATAATAAAAAGCAGTGATCTCACTGCTTTTTATTTATCTGATGGAAAAGCTTATTAAAGGATTTTCTTACATAACGGAGAATAGTATGTATACAGCCCAGTACACATGTTTAGGATTGAAGAAAACGGGTAAACAGCAGTATATCCTGCAGCAAGGAGGTTTGAGATGATTATTATTCTTTATTTGAGCGTTGCACTCATCGCAGTTGCATTTCTCGTATTAGTGATCTACTTGTCTAAAACACTGAAGTCATTGCAGCTGACACTAAAAAACGTCGCATCCACTCTTGAAGGGCTGGAGGGACAAATGAAGGGCATCACAACTGAAACAGCCGAGCTTTTACATAAGACCAACCGCCTGGCTGAAGATATTCAGGAAAAATCAGAAAAGCTGAACACGGTCGTTCATGCTGTTCAAGGAGTGGGAGCTTCTGTACAGCAGTTCAATACATCCATGAAACAAGCGGCAGGGTCTGTATCGGCATCAGTTAGAGAAAATCAAGATAAGATCAATCAAGTTGTCACATGGAGTCAAGCAGCAATGGAAATTTGGGAGAAATGGAAGCAAAAGAAAAAATCAGCCCTGTAAGAGAAAAAAATACTAAGAGGAGGAATAATGATGAGCAAAGATGGAATTAATAGTAAAGATTTTTTAATCGGAACTTTAATCGGGGGAATCATCGGTGCCACTACAGCTCTTTTTCTAGCGCCTAAATCAGGCAAAGAACTTCGCGACGATCTCGGCAGCCAGGCTGTTGCTTTACGGGACAAAACTGATAAAATGACGGCAGATGCGAAGGAAAAAGGCACGCAATATGTCAGCATCGCAAAAGACAAAACTTCCAACATCACACAGCTTGTAGCGGATCAGTCTGGACAGATCATGAACAAGGTAAAGGATTTAAGAGACCGTTCCAAATCTGACAAAACGGATTCATCGACTGCAATGCAGGATATGAGGGAAGAAGCGATGCAGGCGGCTGATGAAACAAAAGATCAAGTCCTCCAGACGAAAGAAGATGTAAAAGACGAACTGAAAGATGCACAAAAACAGGCTGAGCAGTTGAATCGCTGAGCAGGGAAGGAAGAGCTTGAGTCATGGCTAAACAGCTTATTCAATCTGAGGAAGAATTTAAACGGATTGCAGAACAGGAAGGCGCTTTCGTCTTCTTTAAACACAGCACCACATGCCCGATCAGCCAGGCAGCATTTCATGAGTTTGATGCCTTTGCAAATCAGCATGAGGATGTGCCGGCTTACTATCTTCAAGTACAAGAAGCCCGGCCGCTGTCCAATTTCATTGCAGAAACATATGGGGTCAAGCATGAAAGCCCTCAGGTATTCATCATCCAGAACGGTGAAGTGAAATGGCATACCTCACATTCACAAATTACAGAAGCCGCTATTGAGCAGCATTTGTCATAGAAAAAAGCGTCCAGATAACATCTGGCGCTTTTTTTTGTAAAAAACCCTTGAACATTGCCCTCACATCATGTAGGATAGCTTCATAGATTACTTTATCACTTAAAAGCGTTTGGGTAATAAAGTAGAGTTTTTATAAAATTTTTTGTATTTCAGTATTTCCATTTGGAATTACTTATAGTAAGATGCATGATAACTACAAAATAAAAAATGAATGTGCAGGGAAAGGATGAAAAAAATGAGCAACACAGAGTTAGAGCTTTTAAGGCAGAAAGCAGACGAATTAAACCTACAAATTTTAAAATTAATCAACGAACGCGGCAATGTTGTAAAAGAGATCGGTAAAGCGAAGGAAGCACAGGGTGTCAACCGATTTGACCCTGTCAGAGAACGCACAATGTTAAACAATATCATTGAAAACAATGACGGGCCGTTCGAAAATTCAACCATCCAGCACATTTTTAAAGAGATATTCAAAGCCGGTTTAGAGCTTCAGGAAGAAGATCACAGCAAAGCGCTGCTTGTCTCCCGCAAGAAAAAACCTGAAGATACAATTGTTGATATCAAAGGCGAAAAAATCGGAGACGGCCAGCAAAGATTCATTGTCGGCCCATGTGCGGTAGAGAGCTATGAGCAGGTAGCTGAAGTCGCTGCAGCTGCGAAAAAACAAGGGATTAAAATTTTGCGCGGTGGAGCCTTTAAGCCTCGTACGAGCCCATACGATTTCCAAGGGCTTGGTGTTGAAGGCCTTCAAATTTTAAAACGTGTAGCGGATGAATTTGATCTGGCGGTTATCAGTGAAATCGTAACTCCGGCTCATATCGAAGAAGCGCTGGACTACATTGATGTCATTCAAATCGGAGCGCGCAACATGCAAAACTTCGAATTGCTGAAAGCGGCCGGCGCCGTGAAAAAGCCAGTGCTTCTGAAGCGCGGTCTTGCTGCAACGATCTCTGAATTCATCAATGCTGCTGAATACATCATGTCACAAGGAAATGACCAAATTATCCTTTGTGAGCGCGGAATCAGAACATATGAAACAGCAACGAGAAACACGCTGGATATTTCAGCTGTGCCGATTTTGAAACAAGAAACGCATTTGCCAGTCTTTGTTGATGTTACGCATTCAACAGGCCGCCGTGACCTCTTGCTTCCGACAGCTAAAGCCGCTTTAGCGATCGGTGCTGATGGCGTAATGGCTGAGGTTCACCCTGATCCGTCAGTCGCACTTTCTGACTCTGCTCAGCAAATGGCGATTCCTGAATTCGAAAAATGGCTGAATGAACTGAAGCCAATGGTGAAAGTCAACGCTTAATTGAACAATCCAAAAGGCCGCGCCTGCGGCCTTTTTTTATGCTTTCTCGTTTATTTAGTTATAAAAACCAAGTATACGTTTTCATCATCTATAAAAACGTGTATAATTTCATGAGAAGTAATTAAATTTGATGAATAATGAAAAATAATGTACACTACTGACTTACGCTTACAAATCATAAACGACATAAATTCGGACATTATGACATTTCTCTACATAAAGTGTTTATGCTATAGATAAGGATAAGTGTATCCAGTAAAAGGAGTGGTTTTAGGATGAGCAATATTACGATCTACGATGTAGCGAGAGAAGCTAATGTAAGCATGGCAACCGTTTCCCGTGTCGTGAACGGCAACCCGAATGTAAAACCGACAACGAGGAAAAAAGTCTTGGAAGCCATTGAACGTCTCGGTTACCGTCCAAACGCGGTGGCAAGAGGGCTGGCAAGTAAAAAAACAACAACTGTAGGTGTCATCATTCCCGATATCTCAAGCATTTTCTATTCAGAGCTTGCGCGCGGAATTGAAGATATCGCGACAATGTATAAATACAATATTATTTTGAGCAACTCTGACCAAAACATGGAGAAAGAGCTGCACTTGTTAAACACAATGCTCGGCAAACAAGTGGACGGCATCGTGTTTATGGGCGGAAACATTACGGACGAGCATGTGGCGGAATTTAAGCGTTCCCCAGTGCCGATTGTACTTGCCGCTTCTGTAGAAGAGCAGGAGGAAACACCGTCAGTCGCTATCGATTACGAACAGGCGATTTATGATGCCGTGAAGCTTTTGGTTGATAAAGGACATACAGACATCGCGTTCGTTTCCGGACCAATGGCAGAACCGATCAACCGTTCGAAAAAACTCCAAGGCTACAAACGTGCGCTTGAAGAAGCGAACCTTCCGTTTAATGAACAATTTGTAGCTGAAGGGGATTACACATATGATTCCGGACTCGAAGCACTGCAGCATCTGATGAGCCTGGATAAAAAACCGACAGCCATTCTTTCTGCAACTGATGAAATGGCACTCGGCATTATCCATGCCGCTCAGGATCAGGGCTTATCCATTCCGGAGGATCTCGACATTATCGGTTTTGATAATACAAGATTAAGCCTCATGGTTCGTCCTCAGCTTTCAACAGTTGTTCAGCCGACATATGATATCGGCGCCGTTGCGATGAGACTGCTGACGAAGCTCATGAATAAAGAGCCGGTTGAAGAGCATATCGTCGAACTGCCGCACCGTATAGAGCTTAGAAAGTCAACCAAGTCATAAGAAAAACAAAGAGCAAGCTTCACCTTTATGGTGAATTCTTGCTTTTTTCATGGGGAGAAATGATGAAACGTTTTGATTATCTTACACCTGTTGGATTTGTGTTAGGAACGATTATTATTGTTATCGGGATTATTTCAGGATCGGGAGTAAGCGGTTTCCGCTCTTTTCTTGATCTGACCTCTTTCTTCATCGTAACAGGGGGACTTTGCGCCGCTGTTTTTATCAGTTTTCCGCCAAGAGAGCTGAAAAAAGCGCCCTCTGTGTTAAAGCAGGCATTCATCCGCCAGGAAGACAATGTGAAAGATCTTGTGAAAACCTTTGTTTCCCTTTCCGATCACGCGCGAAAACACGGGCTTTTATCATTGGATGATCAGGCTCGGGAAATCAAAGATCCATTCTTGAAAAAAGGGCTGCTTTTAGCGATTGACGGCTGGGATGAAGAAACGATTCGGCTCGTCATGGATTCAGAAATCGCAGCAATGGAGGAACGGCACCGAAAAGGGCGGCGAGTTTTTGAAAAAGCGGGAGAATTCGCTCCGGCATGGGGAATGATCGGAACACTCGTCGGGCTTGTGCTGATGCTCAAAAACTTAAATGACCCGCATATGCTTGGACCAAATATGGCCATTGCGCTTCTGACGACTTTATATGGTTCATTACTGGCAAATATGGTCTTCAACCCGATCGCGGCTAAGCTTGAAGAGAAAACAGAAAGTGAAATTTTCATCAAGCAGGTAATGGTGGAAGGGATTATCGGTGTTCAATCCGGAAAAAACCCGCGCAACCTTGAAAGCCAGCTGGTCGTTTTCAGCTCACGGGAAGAATGGCAGAAGCAGCCAAAACAAGTAAAAACAAAAAAGGGATCTGTACATGAAGCTTAGAAGAGAACGTTTTGAAAGAAGGAATGGAAGCGGAAAAAACAGTCAATCTTCATCCAGCTGGATGGTAACCTTTACAGATTTGATCACCTTGATCCTTGTGTTCTTTATTTTACTCTTTTCGATGTCCCAAATCGATCTGCAAAAATTCAAAGCTGCAGTGGACTCGATCCAGAAGGAAGGCAACGGGCTTCAGCCGGACCAAACATCCATAGAAAAAAAGAATACATCCCCATCTGATACGAAGAAGCAAGAGGATCAGCAGGATCAGCTTCTCAAGAAAGTAAATACATATATAAAAGACAATCATTTGAAGGCCCAAATGACAGCCAAACGGGATGAACGCGGTGTCGTGCTCGTTCTTCAGGAGGCTGTGCTGTTTGATACAGGTGAGGCAAAGGTGCTGAAAAATGCCGAAACACTTCTTCACCAAATTGCCGTTCTTCTTCAAACCATTCCAAATGACATTCAGGTGGAGGGACATACAGACAGCCGAAACATTTCGACATACCGATACCCGTCGAACTGGGAGCTATCAGCAGCACGGGCAAGTGGGGTTATTCAATACTTCACGTCTAAAGAGAAGCTTCCCTCCAAGCGCTTTATTGCTGTCGGTTATGCGGATACAAAGCCAGTAAAGGATAACAAGACAAATGAACACATGAAGGAAAATCGGCGTGTGGAAATAGTGATTAAAAAATCAAAAACGACCTCTTCGTAAAGGTCGTTTTTTACTTTGTTCTTTGCTGTTCAGAACGTATCGCATATAATGCTTTGCTGACAGTTTGGGCATTTTTTTCTGTAATTTCAGGCTTGCGGGGAATCGGAGGATATAAATCAGCCGGATCGCTCCAGCTCGACGGAAGGGCCACGGGGCATTGTTTTTGCCATTTAGCAATCCATTCCGGCGGGATCTCGTGTCCCGGATCAATTCCCTTCATTTCAAGCCATATTCTGGCCCAGGCGCGGGGCACGACACGCCAAATATCATATCCGCCCCCTCCGACTGCAATCCATTTCCCTCCGCAATATTGATGAGCCAAAGTGTGTGCAAGACGGGGGATTTCTTCGTATATATTGATTGTTGCTGATAAATGCGTCAGCGGGTCGTAGTAATGGGCATCGGCGCCGTTTTGGCTGATAATGACATCAGGCTCGAAATACGCGGCGACTTCTGAAGCTGCTGTCCGGTAAGCCTCAAGAAAAGAATCATCCTCTGTAAAAGCGTCAAGCGGGATATTAAAGGAATAGCCATATCCTTTTCCGCTGCCTTTTTCTTGGATCTGGCCGGTTCCAGGGAATAAATACCTTCCTGTTTCATGAATGGACAGCGTGCATACGTCAGGATTATCGTAAAATGTAAATTGCACACCGTCCCCGTGGTGGGCGTCCGTATCAATATAAAGCACTCTGGCGCTATATTTTTTCTGGATATATTGAATCGCCACAGCGCTGTCGTTGTATATGCAGAATCCTGATGCTCTCCCGCGAAAGCCATGATGAAGCCCTCCACCAAGGTTTGCCGCATGCAGGGCTTGTCCTGACATGACCCAGTCTGCGGCCGTTAAAGTGCCGCCGACCAAGAGTGATGCCGCTTCGTGCATGCCGGCAAAGACGGGTGTGTCTTCAGTGCCGAGCCCGTAGCTTTCTCCTTCTTCAGCGGGAAGCTTTCCGGCGCCCGCAAGCTTTACGGCCTGAATGTAATCGTCCGTGTGGACAAGGGAAAGCTCCTCTTCTGAAGCGAGTCTGGGGGTGACAATGTCTCCATCATCAAAGGCATTGATCGTCTTAAGCAAATCATATGTTAACAGAACCCGCTGCTGATTAAAGGGATGCTCCTGATGAAACATATAGGTTTGGTAGGATGGAGAATAGATAAATACACTGTCTCTCATAGCAGATCCCTTTGCTCTGACGGCCATACGACGTGGTGTCCATTTCTTTGTAATGCCTGCAAAAACGGCAGCGGATACATCGTTTTTACACGGAAGACAAGCACTTTTACACCGGGATCGTCATGCGGATAAACAAGCACGCTTAATATTTTCACTTGAAGGTCTTGGCAAAGACTGCTGATCTCAGCGAGGCTTTTGGTGATGTCGTTTACTTTTATCTCAATTTGCGATCCCGGCTGGTCAGCGCCTGTCAATTTGACAAACGTCCGCAGCAAATCGGTTTTTGTTAAAATGCCTATTAATTTTTGATGGTGCACCACTGGAAGGCAGCCGATGCCATGCTCGTAGAACACGGCTGATATTTCTTCGACAAAATCTAACGGGTGGGCGCAGACAACATCCTTTTTCATAATTGAATCTACGCTTCGTGTGAGAAATAGGCTTCGTTTGTTTTCTTCAAAAATACTCGGGCTGGCCTGTTTCATGTCTCTGTCTGTAATCATGCCGATCACGTGTCGTTCTTCATCTACAACAGGCAGATGTCTGATATGGAATTCCTTCAGTTTGCATATGGCTGTTTCAAGCGTATCTGTCTTCGTTAATGTAATGACATCTCTTTTCATGATTTGCTCAACAATCATTATTTTTTCCCCTTTGCCAGTGTCAGTTAATACATATAACGATGATAAAAACGGAGCCTGTCAAATTGCTCAATTGATTCTTGGCTGACGTTTTTTCCAATGCGGGCCATCAGACAGTTTGCAGGGTGGGAGCTGATCTCCGGCTCATCCGTTGCAAACCAGACCAATCCGCCTGCATTCATCATCTTTTCCATGATCTTTCTGTATTCCCACACATCTTTGTTCATCCCTTTTAAATCCCAATGCCAGTAATATTCTGTCGTCATCACAATGTAGTTTTCCATTTGTTCATCCATCATGCTGACGGTCAGGAGCGTCTTTCCGACAGCGCATCCCCGATAGTCCGGCGCTACTTCGATGGCTCCGAGCTCAATCAAATCCTCCATATTTCCTTCAGACCATCTTTCGAGCGGGTCAGGATATAAATACGTGACATAGCCGACAATGGTTCGGCCGTCTCTGGCAATAATAATGCGCCCTTCGGGAAGGCCTGCAATGTCGACTAGCGCTTCATGCTGCTCGCGAGGCGGGCGAAATGCGGTTAAATCTTTATGAAACTCATAACCTGCCAAATCCTCTGGAGAGACAGGCCCTTCTATCAGTATAGAGCCGGTTGCTGTTTTGATGTTTGCTGAATGGTATGTTTTATGATGTTCCACTAATTCACCGTCCCATCAATTCTTATAAAAATACATGCCTTCTTTAAGAATACCAAATTATAAAGCGTTTTCAACATGGTTTATATTTTAAAAATTGAGAAGAATATGAATATATACTATAATAATTGTGACAACTTCAGCAAAGGGGGATGTTTGGGCATGAATTTGAAAGCGTTACCAGCAATAGAGGGGGATCATAACTTAAAAAACTATGAAGAAACGTACCGGCATTTTGATTGGGCCGAGGCGGAGAAACATTTCTCTTGGCATGAGACAGGGAAACTGAATGCGGCGTATGAAGCGATTGACCGCCATGCCGAATCGTTTCGAAAAAACAAAGTAGCGCTTTATTATAAAGACGCAAAACGGGATGAAAAATACACATTTAAAGAAATGAAGGAAGAATCAAACAGAGCCGGGAATGTGCTGAGACGGTATGGAAATGTGGAAAAAGGGGACCGCGTTTTTATTTTTATGCCGAGATCACCCGAGCTTTATTTTATTATGCTTGGCGCAATCAAAATTGGCGCCATCGCCGGGCCGCTGTTCGAAGCATTTATGGAGGGAGCGGTGAAAGACCGGCTTGAAAACAGTGAGGCAAAGGTTGTTGTCACAACACCTGAGCTGCTGGAGAGAATACCGGTAGACAAACTGCCTCATTTGCAGCATGTCTTCGTAGTCGGGGGAGAGGCTGAGAGCGGCACGAATATCATCAATTATGATGAAGCAGCGAAACAGGAAAGCACAAGACTGGATATCGAATGGATGGATAAAAAAGACGGCTTTCTGCTTCACTATACATCAGGTTCCACTGGTACGCCAAAGGGCGTGCTGCATGTCCATGAAGCGATGATTCAGCAATATCAAACAGGAAAGTGGGTCCTTGATTTAAAGGAAGAAGACATTTATTGGTGCACGGCTGATCCAGGCTGGGTGACAGGTACGGTATACGGCATTTTTGCACCGTGGCTGAACGGAGCGACAAATGTCATCGTCGGCGGACGTTTCAGCCCGGAAAGCTGGTATGGTACGATTGAACAGCTTGGCGTCAATGTCTGGTACAGCGCGCCGACCGCTTTTCGGATGCTGATGGGAGCGGGAGATGAAATGGCTGCGAAATATGATCTAACTTCACTCCGGCATGTGCTCAGTGTCGGTGAGCCGCTAAATCCGGAAGTCATCAGATGGGGACATAAAGTTTTTAACAAACGAATTCATGATACATGGTGGATGACAGAAACGGGCAGTCAGCTTATCTGCAACTATCCTTGCATGGATATTAAACCGGGTTCAATGGGTAAGCCGATTCCAGGAGTGGAGGCAGCGATCGTTGACAATCAAGGCAACGAGCTTCCGCCGTACCGAATGGGCAATCTCGCCATCAAAAAGGGCTGGCCTTCCATGATGCATACCATTTGGAATAACCCTGAAAAATATGAATCGTATTTCATGCCGGGCGGCTGGTATGTGTCTGGGGATTCTGCTTACATGGATGAAGAGGGATACTTTTGGTTCCAAGGCAGAGTTGATGACGTCATCATGACCTCCGGTGAGCGCGTCGGCCCATTTGAAGTGGAAAGCAAGCTTGTCGAACATCCGGCTATTGCAGAAGCAGGCGTAATCGGAAAGCCTGACCCAGTGCGTGGAGAAATCATTAAAGCCTTTATTGCACTCAGAGAAGGATTTGAGCCGTCTGATAAACTGAAAGAAGAGATCCGCCTATTTGTAAAGCAGGGTCTTGCAGCCCATGCGGCTCCGCGTGAGATCGAATTTAAAGATAAGCTTCCGAAAACCCGAAGCGGAAAGATCATGAGACGCGTGCTGAAGGCATGGGAGCTTAATTTGCCGGCTGGAGATCTGTCAACAATGGAGGATTAAAAGGCGGCGTTGACACAGGATTTTATTTATGTTAAAAATGATATAGCTTCATATGAAAAGGTAAAGATTGAGACAAGTAGAATATCCTTACGTTCCAGAGAGCTGATGGCCGGTGAAAATCAGCACAGACGGATATATCGAATACACTCATGAACCGCTTTTGCAAACAAAGCCGCCCAGGCTTTCAGTAGTGAAAGAACGGACCTGATCCGTTATCAGGCAAAGTGATAAGACGAATGTTTGCATTCTCTTATTAGTAGGGTGGTACCGCGATAATCAATCGTCCCTTCGTGTAAACGAAGGGGCGTTTTTATTTTAATCAAAAAAGGAGCTTTATCTTATGACAAACTTACTTGAAGACTTATCCTTCCGCGGATTGATTCAGCAAATGACAGATGAAGAAGGGTTAAATAAACAGCTGAATGAAGAAAAAATCCGCTTGTACTCAGGCTTTGACCCGACAGCAGACAGCTTGCACATCGGACACCTGCTTCCTATTTTAACACTTCGCCGTTTTCAGCTCGCAGGGCATCATCCAATTGCGCTTGTGGGCGGCGCGACGGGCCTCATCGGTGATCCAAGCGGAAAAAAAGCAGAGCGTACACTAAACACTGCTGACATCGTATCCGAATGGTCCCAAAAAATCAAAAACCAGCTGTCCAGATTTCTAGATTTTGACGCAGCAGAAAACCCAGCTGTCATTGCGAACAACTTTGACTGGATCGGCAAAATGAATGTGATCGATTTTCTTCGTGACGTTGGTAAAAATTTCGGCATCAATTACATGCTTGCAAAAGATACGGTCAGCTCAAGAATTGAATCCGGCATCTCGTACACGGAATTCAGCTACATGATTCTTCAATCTTATGATTTCTTAAATCTTTACAGAGACAAAAACTGTAAATTGCAAATCGGCGGAAGCGATCAGTGGGGCAACATCACAGCGGGTCTTGAACTGATCAGAAAATCAGAAGAAGAAGGAGCAAAAGCGTTTGGCCTTACGATTCCGCTTGTCACAAAAGCAGACGGCACGAAGTTCGGAAAAACGGAAGGTGGCGCGATCTGGCTTGATAAAGAAAAAACATCGCCATATGAATTCTATCAATTCTGGATCAACACAGACGACCGTGACGTTATCAAATACTTGAAATACTTTACGTTCCTTTCAAAAGAGGAGATTGAAGCATACGCTGAAAAAACAGAAACGGCGCCAGAAAAACGTGAAGCGCAAAAACGCCTGGCAGAAGAAGTGACATCGCTTGTTCACGGACGCGAGGCGCTGGAGCAAGCCATCAACATCTCCCAAGCGCTGTTCAGCGGCAATATTAAAGAGCTTTCCGCTCAAGATGTAAAGGTAGGCTTTAAAGATGTTCCTTCTATGGAAGTTGACAGCACCCAAGAGCTTTCACTTGTAGATGTGTTGGTGCAATCTAAATTATCTCCTTCTAAACGCCAAGCGCGTGAAGACATTCAAAACGGAGCTGTTTACATTAACGGTGAACGCCAGACGGAAATAAATTATACCCTATCAGGTGAAGACCGCATCGAAGATCAATTTACTGTTCTGCGCCGCGGGAAGAAAAAATACTTCCTTGTGACGTATAAATAAGAAAAAGATCCTTTGCCACTGAAGGCAAAGGATCTTTTTGTTTACCGCATAGGAATGAAAGGAAAAGAGTATATTAGATAGGGCAAACACGACCAATCACCACCTTTTAAATGAAAGGAGCGCTAAAGTGTGAATCTCATGTGTACGATTGCAAAAGAACGGCTGCAGCAGGATTACTGGGATCAGCAGGCGCAAGATAGTGTTGGCCAGCAAGAGGCGAATGACGAAACAGACGATAAAAAAACCCCGACCGCATAGCGGCAGGGGTTTTTAAAACGATTAACGAGAGTAGAACTCAACGATAAGCGCTTCGTTAATTTCCGGAGCAAGTTCAGAACGCTCAGGAAGACGAGTGAAAGTACCTTCAAGCTTTTCAGCGTCGAAAGTAAGGTATTCAGGAACGAAGTTGTTCACTTCAACAGATTCTTTGATGATAGAAAGGTTTCTTGATTTTTCGCGAACACCGATTGTTTGACCAGGTTTCACTAGGTAAGACGGGATGTCAACGCGGCTTCCGTCTACAAGAATGTGACCGTGGTTAACCAATTGGCGAGCTTGACGGCGAGTACGTGCTAAACCTAGCTTGTACACAACGTTATCAAGACGAGAATCTAAAAGAATCATGAAGTTTTCACCGTGTTTACCAGCTAGTTTGCCAGCTTTGTCAAACAAAGTGCGGAATTGACGTTCGTTTACACCGTACATGTGACGAAGCTTTTGCTTTTCTTGCAATTGCAAACCGTATTCTGATAATTTTTTACGTTGTCCTGGGCCGTGTGGACCTGGAGCGTAAGGGCGTTTTTCTAATTCTTTTCCTGTACCGCTAAGAGAGATTCCTAGACGGCGGGACAGTTTCCAAGATGGACCTGTATAGCGAGCCATAATGTGACTCCTCCTTTGGTTTTATTTTTGTGGAAAATAAAAACCGTCTGCTCTATTCGACCATGCACATTTTGTTTTCATGTATCCTCGCTCCAGCAGCAGAGAGTTACACGATACACCTTATTGATAAGGAACAAAATGAAAACATAGAAGCTGAACAAAAAGGCTGCAATATTTCACACAAAGGTCATTATATAATTTATTTGTTTTGAAGTCAACCATTCCTCCATTATTGCTTCACTGTTTATGATATAATAAACAAAAATTAGTGGTAAACTTTTAGGTGATAAAAACATGGTAGAACAAACTAAAGATCAATTATCCGCCTTTCATTATCATATGCTCGATTTTTTATTAACCAAATCTGAAAAAGTCACATTCACCGACTCTTTCATATGGCTGACTTCGGCTATTCAAACCTATTTTTCAACCCTTTGTGTTTCGCTTACACCGTCATCATCAGACTTTGTGACAAAACTGGCAGATGGTGAAGCGCGTTTTTCCGCTTCGAAAATAAACGCTTCATGTTACCTGATTGAGGACGGCTCCGGCAGGCGTTTCCATCTTGCGTGCAGGCAGGATGAAGAGATTCCTGAAGGGCTTCCGGACGTGGTTGCTTCATTTTTAAACCAGTCGATGAAACAGGAAAGACTCTATAACAAAACGATCTACCAAAAAAAGATATACAAAATGACAGAGCTGTTCCATTCACTGCTTGATCAGACAGATGTGCTGAAGCAGCTTTTAGAAAGCTTGACCAGCACATTTTCTCTTTTTGAGTTTTCTTTATTTATATCGCACGATCAAGACCAATGTTTAGGGATACCTGCAAAAGAGCTGTATATGGAAGGGGAAAAATCCGATTCCTTTGCGCTCAAAGTGTATTTGTCCGGAGACATTTTGCGGGAAAATGAATCTGCCGCCTATATTCCGGTCAAAGGACAGCAGGGCACATACGGGGTGTTGAAGGCTGAAGGAACGGGTGACAGCTTTCTTACTGATGCCTGCCTTGATGAAATGTCGCTGTTAGCAAACGCCGCGGGAAAAGCGTTTGAAAATGCCCAGCTCTACGAACAATCCAAAGCAAGCATCGCAAATTTGGAATTGATTAATGAAACATCACGACGCCTGAATCAGCGGCTGACATTGACTGATACAATGAATGATCTGGCTGTGAGAATGGCAGAATCGTTTCAGGCAGAAGAAGTGGGATTTTTTCATATAGACCATTTTGAAAACCTAACATTGCTCCCAGGCAGCACAGCATTTTTTAAAGAAGCGAAGCCGTCAGATTTTTATAATGAGCTGAAAGAAAAGCTGTATGAAGGTGAAAAAGGGGTTTTCATCGGGAATGGCCAGTCTGTTTTTGGGAAGGCGGGGTACGGCTCGCTGATGGCTGCTCCGATGATTCAAAACGACCGGCTTTTAGGCTTTGCGGTTTTATTGAAACAGGAGCTGTACGCTTTTACATTTGAAATGTACAAGCTGTTTCAGGCGCTGATTCATCACGCGACACTGGCTGTAACCAATTCAATGCTTCGCGACCGCCTTGAGCATCTCGTGAAAACAGATCAGCTGACTGAACTGTATTCACGAGCGTATTTAGATGAAAAAATTCAATACAGCATGAAAATCCATCAAAAGGGTGTTTTTATTCTTGTTGATATTGATAATTTTAAAAATGTAAATGATACGTACGGCCATCAGACTGGGGACGAGATTTTAATTCAAGTCGCTTCAGTGATTAAAAGCAACATCCGAAAGCATGATGTCGGTGCCCGCTGGGGAGGAGAGGAGCTGGCGATTTATTTGCCAAATGTGCCGGTTGCAGTGGGGAAACGGATTACCGAGCGACTGGTTTACGCGGTCAGAAAAAATACGAAACCCGAGGTAACCATTTCCTGCGGTATCTCCTGCTGGACGACAGAAACAAAAAAGTCGCTGAAAGGGCTTGTGCATGAGGCAGATGAAGCGCTCTACAGCGCGAAACGGAGCGGGAAAAACCGCTTGATGATTCATGACTCAATAAAATAAAAAAAGCCCAAAACGATATCAGTTTTGGGCTTTTATATTACTGCGCTAACGCTTTTTCTAGCGTTTCGGCAAATTGAGTTAAGTATTTTTCATCAATTTCGTCGAAACGGTTTTTCACTGGGCTGTCGATGTCCAAGACGCCGACAATTTTTCCGTCTACACGAATCGGAAGCACAATTTCTGATTGAGACGCTGCATCGCAGGCGATATGTCCCGGAAACGCGTTTACATCCTCAATACGTTCCACTTTTCCGTTTGCGTACGCTGTGCCGCAAACCCCTCTGCCGAAAGGAATCCGAACACATGCCGGCAGGCCTTGGAACGGACCTAACACAAGCTGTCCATCCTCTTCTTTGGCAAAATAGAAACCCGCCCAGTTGACTTCAGGCAGCGAATGATACAGCAGTGCTGAGGCATTTGCATAGTTAGCTATTTGGTCTGTTTCGTCTTCGGTCATGGCTTCGAGCTGTTTTAGCAGAAGCTGATAGTCTTTTTCTTTATCTCCAGATTGTTTTTCGACATGGAACATGGAAAACCCTCACTTTTTCTATAATATAAAACAAAGTTCCGGCTTTTCTGCCGGCATTTGTCGATAAGTTCTTACAGGAACAGCGGCTTTCTGCTTGAATAGTATCAAGAGGAAGGAGTGAGCCGTATGAAAGTAAGCACCAAAGACAAAATTATTGAATCTGCTGTCATGCTTTTTAACCAAAAAGGATTTTCTGGCACGTCTGTCCGTGAAATCGCAAAGTCAGCTGATGTAAATGTTGCGCACATCTCCTACTATTTTAAAGGCAAAGGAGGCTTGATGGAACACTTAGTTTCAGAGTTTTACGAAGGCTACAGCAAAACGCTTGAAACAGCGGCAAGCAATATCTCTACTCAAAGCACGCAGGAACAGCTTCTTCAATTGGTTTTCGATATTTTATCCTATCAGCATAATCATCGTCAATTAACTCGTTTTGTCTACCGGGAAGTCACAATTGACTCCACATTAATCAGGGAAATTATGTCGACATATCTAATGAAGGAAAAGTATATCTTCCAGCTGATCATTGAGGAAGGAGAAAAACAGCGTGAATATTTAACGCTGCCGCTGCCTCATTTTATTCTCCAATTAAAATCTCTCTTGATGATGCCCTATCTCCAGCCTCAATATATTTCAGAAGTACTCTACATGCAGCCGCACGAGCCGTATTTTTATAAAATGTATTTTGAAGAAATCAAGATTTGGATCAGAAGCGTCTTCCGGACAGGAGACGTGGCGCTCACCAACTAGCACCGTTCCAAAAACGCCTCATACGCATATCCGACATCTCCCGCTTGATGGGCATCAGACCCAAACACAAGCGGGATCTTCTTTTGCTTCGCTTCATTCAGCATCCAATCCTCGATATAAATACCGCCAGCGTAAGTTTTTCTTAAGCCGGAAGTATTGAAGTCGAGCTCCATTCCGTTTTCTTCAATGGCATTCAGGCACAGAGAAACGAGGCCGCGAATATGCTCTGACATGCTGTATGGAAACAGCTTGATGAATTTTTGGACGAGTGTGATGTGACCGACTCTTTTTGGCTTATAAACGCCGAGAGATGCTACAATGGAAGAATAGATACTCCGGTAATATTGTTCATATACCGCTTCAATGCTTCCGCAGGCTGAAATCAGCTCTTTGAAGGTATGCTCGTCATAATCAAGGCATAGATAGGAAGAGTCTGTGCGCAAAAAATGAACGGATAAGATGCTGTCATCTAAATATGGCCCGTATGTGTCTAGGAATAATGTAATTTCGTCTTCAAATTCAGCGATATAATCGACTTCAAGCCCTGTCCGTATGCTAAGCTGTCCGCGATATTCTTTTTTTAATCCGGAAATTTCATGAATATAGCGTTCCAAAGAAGCTTGCGCCATCGCGCTGTCTTTCAGCGGCGTGGGATCGGTAAAAGATGGCGGCAATGGGGCGTGTTCGGTAAAAGTAATCGATTCGAACCCTTTTTTTAAGGCTTTTTCTGCATATTGTCTGAGTGTGTCATTGGAGCCGTGAGGGCAAAATGGTGTGTGAATATGTCCGTCTCGCTTTTGCATTGATGTCACCCCATGAAAAAATAGTCAAATCCTGCCGATTTTGCACAAAAAGTTTTTGATTTCTGGTCAAAAAATGTTTGTTACATGGTATCATAATAACAATGAAAACGACAGTTTTTCTCAATACATATCCTGAAATCTTTCTGAATAAATAAAACACCCTGACAGATTAAGGTAAACAGCAAGGGGGCTCATTATGGAGTTTGTCATTGGATTATTAATTGTACTGCTTGCGCTGTTTGCGGCAGGCTACTTTTTCAGGAAAAAAATCTACGCCGAAATCGACCGGCTGGAATCGTGGAAGATTGAAATTCTGAATCGGTCGATCGTGGAAGAAATGTCTAAAATAAAACATTTAAAAATGACGGGTCAGACAGAAGAGTTCTTTGAGAAGTGGCGTGAAGAATGGGATGAGATTGTCACAGCCCACATGCCGAAAGTTGAAGAGCTCCTTTATGATGCCGAGGAAAATGCAGACAAATACCGGTTTAAAAAGGCCAATCAAGTGCTCGTTCATATCGACGACCTGCTGACAGCGGCTGAATCAAGCATTGAAAAGATTCTTCGGGAAATCAGCGATCTTGTCACAAGTGAGGAAAAGAGCCGTGAAGAGATTGAACAGGTGAGGGAGCGCTATTCGAAATCTCGAAAAAACCTGCTGGCTTACAGCCACCTTTACGGGGAGCTTTATGACAGCCTTGAAAAGGATCTGGACGAAATTTGGAGCGGCATCAAACAATTTGAAGAAGAAACAGAAGGCGGAAACTATATTACTGCACGAAAAGTACTGCTTGAGCAGGACCGCAATCTTGAACGGCTTCAGTCATACATAGATGATGTGCCGAAGCTGTTAGCTGACTGTAAACAGACGGTGCCCGGACAGATTGCAAAGCTCAAGGATGGCTATGGCGAAATGAAAGAAAAAGGGTACAAGCTTGAGCATATCCAGCTTGATAAGGAATTAGAAAATCTGTCAAACCAGCTGAAACGAGCGGAACATGTCCTGATGACTGAACTGGATATTGATGAAGCGTCCGCAATCCTGCAGCTCATTGACGAAAATATTCAATCTGTTTATCAGCAGCTGGAGGGCGAAGTTGAAGCCGGTCAATCCGTACTAAGCAAAATGCCTGAATTGATTATTGCTTACGACAAGCTTAAAGAAGAGAAAGAGCATACGAAAGCGGAAACTGAGCTGGTGAAGGAAAGCTACAGGCTGACAGCCGGTGAGCTCGGCAAACAGCAGGCTTTTGAAAAGCGCCTTGATGAAATTGGAAAGCTGCTATCATCCGTTAAAGATAAGCTTGATGCAGAGCATGTCGCCTACTCACTTTTAGTAGAAGAAGTTGCTTCAATAGAGAAGCAAATTGAAGAAGTGAAAAAAGAGCATGCCGAGTATCGTGAAAATCTGCAAGCGCTGAGAAAAGAAGAGCTTCAGGCGAGGGAGACGCTCAGCAATTTGAAAAAAACAATTTCTGAGACAGCAAGACTGCTGAAGACTAGCAACATTCCAGGCATTCCGAGCCATATTCAAGAGATGCTGGAGAACGCGCATCATCATATTCAAGAAACAGTCAATCAACTAAACGAACTTCCATTAAATATGGAAGAAGCCGGAGCCCATTTGAAACAAGCAGAAGATATCGTCAACAGGGCAAGCCGGGAATCAGAGGAACTTGTCGAGCAGGTCATCCTCATTGAAAAAATCATTCAGTTCGGAAACCGGTTCAGAAGCCAGAATCATATTTTATCTGAACAGCTGAAAGAAGCGGAAAGACGTTTTTATGCTTTTGATTATGACGACTCTTATGAAATTGCAGCTGCCGCTGTAGAAAAGGCTGCGCCAGGTGCAGTTGAAAAAATCAAAGCAGACATATCCGCTTAGATAATCACGACTATGAAAAAGAGCCCGCAGTGTAATGAGCAGGCTCTTTTTTTCATTGCAAAACGCCTGCGCAATAACGCAGGCGTTCTGTGACATTAACTTATTTCATTAAGCTGTTTGGATGGTCCGATGAATAAGGTCAGCACATAGCCGATAACCGCTCCGACGATTCCTGGAAGCACCCAGCCGATGCCGAGGCTGTAAAGAGGAAGATTCGCATTTAGAAACGCATCTAAAGATCCAAGTGAAAAACCGGCTGCTTTGATACCGTCTAAAATACTGAAAAGTCCTGTACCGATCAAGCATGCGATGTACACTTCGCGTCTTTCTTTAAAGATCTTATCGATGAAGGAAAGAACGATAATGACAATGGCAAGCGGATAGATAGCTGATAAAATAGGAACAGAAAACGCGATAATTTGCGCGAGTCCGAAATTCGCAATGATCAAGCTGAATAACGTGACAATCGTAACGACAATTTTATATGATAATGCCGGAATAAGTTTTGAAAAATATTGGCCGCAAGATGTGACAAGGCCGATGCTTGTTGTTAAACATGCGACTGTAATCGCTGCTCCGAGTACGATGTTGCCCAATGAACCGAATAAATAATGGGAAGACGCAGATAAAATTTTAGCTCCTTCACCAACAGGACCGATGGCATTTGTGCTTGTTGCACCTAAATAAGCAAGGGATACATAAATGAAAGTCAGGCCTAAAGCGGCAATCACACCTGCTTTAATGCAGGCTGCAGCAAGAGCTTTAGACTGTGTAACGCCTTTGCTTTTTACAGCATTTACAACGACAACGCCAAATACAATTGAAGCAAGTGCGTCCATTGTTTTATAGCCTTCTAAAAATCCTTTAAAAACCGGTGTTCCTTTATATGCTTCTGTCACGGCGCCCAATCCGCCCATCGGCGTGAAGATGGCTTTGAGAACAATGATTAAAATAATCGTGAATTTGATGGGAGTCAGAATTTTTCCGACTCGATCGACAACCTTGGATGGGTTTAACGCTAAATAGTACGTAACGCCGAAAAAGATAAGTGTAAATATTAATAAAGAAAGTCTTTCTGGTACGCCAGTCAAAAACGGAACAGCGCCAATTTCATATGAAACAGTTCCTGTTCTCGGGATGGCGAATAATGGTCCGATTGATAAATAAAGCACGACAGTAAAGATTGTGCCGAAAACAGGGTGCGCTTTGTCAGCAAGGCCTTTAGCGTCCTTACCAGTTAATGCGATGGCGATAATGCCGAGAAGCGGCAGGCCTACCCCTGTCAGTAAAAATCCGCCGATGGCCTTCCAGACGTTGTGTCCGGCTGCTTGTCCAAGTTCCGGCGGATAGATCATATTTCCTGCTCCAAAGAATAACGCAAATAGCATGAAACCAATAATAATGGTATCTTTGACAGGCAGTGAGTGTTTCATGAAAAAAATCCTCCTAATAATTATGTTAAAATATTCTGTCAATTAATTGTCAGATAATATGACGAAACGAACAAATCTTATTATATGGTAAAAAAATTAGAAGTCAATACTAGTTTTTCGTAATTTTCTATTAAATTTTGTTATGGTAACATAAATATCATACCTTGTACCGCTTTCATAAAGGAGTAAAAAAGATGATATATTTAGATAATAGTTCAACGACGAAGCCTTACGATGAAGTCTTGAACGTATATGAACAGACAAGCAGCCGATACTTTGGCAATCCTTCATCTTTGCACCGATATGGAGCCGAAACGGAACAGCTGCTTCAAGCAGCCAAAAATCAAATCAAAAGGTCCTTAGGCCTAAAAAAATATGATATTGTATTTACGTCAGGCGCCACAGAAGCCAATAATGCGGCTTTAAAAGGAGCGGCTTTGTCAAAGATAAAAACAGGCAAACATATCATTGCCACTTCTATTGAACATCCATCCGTTACGGAATCGTTAGAACAGCTGAAAGAGTTGTTCGGGTTTGATATCACTTATCTTTCTGTGAATGAAGACGGATTTGTTTCTATTGAAGATCTAAAAGCAGCCATCCGTCCCGATACCGTGCTTGTCAGCATGATGCATGTGAACAATGAAGTCGGTTCCGTGCAGCCGATTGAAGCGGCAGGGGAAGTGCTGAAGAAGCACCCGAACATTTTGTTCCACGTCGATTATGTGCAGGGCATCTATAAAGTGCCCTTGGCAATTGAAAAGGCCGGCATTGATCTATGTTCAATTTCGGGGCATAAATTTCACGGCCTAAAGGGGACAGGCGCACTTATTGTAAAAGAGGGAACACGCCTTATTCCGCTCATAACGGGAGGCTCTCAGCAAAAAGGCATACGGGCCGGAACAGAACATACTGCTGGTGCGGTTTCGCTTGCCAAGGCCATTAATCTTGCCTCTGCTGATTTTGACACACGGCTTGACACGATGACTGCCGCAAAGGAATTGTTTATGAAAAGGCTGAGTGAAATTGAGGGCGTCGTTATCAACACGCCTCAAATGAATAGCGCGCCGCACATTATTAATTTCTCTGTACCGGGGATTAAAGCGGAAGTGCTTTTACACATGCTTGAGGAACAGGATATATTCGTCTCCACAACATCGGCTTGCTCGGCAAAAGAACATAAGCCCAGTAAAGTTCTCTTAGAGATGGGCAAAGGAGAGCAGATTGCCGGAAGCAGCATCAGAATCAGTTTAAATTACAGCCAGACAAGCGATGTGGCAGAACCGTTTATGAACGCGCTTCGTCCTGGTATCAAAAAATTAAGGGAAATGATGAGGTAGAACATGAATTACGATCATATATTAATTCGTTTTGGGGAAATTTCGACCAAAGGCAAAAACAGAAAAAGCTTTATTGAGCGCTTAAAACAAAACATCAGACTCGTTTTGAAAGACTATCCGAATTTAAAATACTTTTCCAACAGGGATCGTATGACGATTACATTAAATGGAGAGGATCCTGAGGCTCTTTTTCCTCATTTAAAGCAAGTGTTTGGGATTCAAAGCTTCAGCCTGGCAATTAAGTGTGACAGCCGCCTTGATGATATTAAGGCAACCGCACTAAAGGCTATCAAAGATCAGTATAAACCAGGTGATACGTTTAAAGTCGCGACAAAGAGAGCGTATAAGCAATTTGAATTAGATACAAACCAAATGAACGCTGAAATCGGCGGCCATATTTTGCGAAATACAGAAGGATTGACGGTCGATGTTCGCAACCCAGACATCCCGCTCAGAATCGAAATCAGGGAAGAAGCAACATTTTTGACAATTCGTGATGAAAAAGGTGCAGGCGGGTTGCCAGTTGGTTCAGCAGGAAAAGCGATGCTGATGCTTTCTGGCGGTTTTGACAGCCCTGTTGCCGGTTTTTATGCGATGAAACGGGGATTGTCGGTAGAAGCTGTTCATTTCTTCAGCCCGCCATACACAAGCGAGCGCGCAAAGCAAAAGGTAATGGATCTGGCGAAATGTCTGTCCCGTTTTGGGGGAAGCATGACACTTCATATTGTTCCATTTACAAAAACGCAAGAGCTCATTCAAAAACAAATTCCTGAAAATTACACAATGACGGCAACCCGCCGCCTCATGCTTCAGATAGCCGACAGAATCAGAGAAAAGAGAAACGGGCTTGCCATTATTACGGGAGAAAGCCTCGGTCAGGTAGCGAGCCAAACGCTTGAAAGCATGTATGCAATTAATGCGGTGACGTCAACACCGATTTTGCGTCCGCTAATCGCCATGGACAAAACAGAAATCATCGAAAAATCACGGGAAATTGGCACATATGAGACAAGTATTCAGCCGTTTGAAGACTGCTGCACGATCTTTACACCGCCAAGCCCGAAAACACGCCCTAAAAAAGAGAAAATTGAACACTTTGAAAGCTTTGTTGATTTCGAGCCGTATATTCAAGAAGCGGTAGATAACATTGAGACAATGACCCTTTATAGCGAACAAGAAGCTAACGATAAATTCGCTGAACTCTTTTAAATCAATTTTCAGCTCCTGTATACAATTACCAAAGTTTTTCTGAATGAAGCCATGTGTTTTGACACATTCTATACTCACAAGGAGGTGAGACACATGGCTAACAATAACTCAGGTAACAGCAACAACCTTTTAGTACCAGGAGCTGCTCAAGCGATCGACCAAATGAAATTAGAAATCGCTTCTGAATTCGGTGTAAACCTTGGAGCAGACACAACTTCTCGCGCTAACGGTTCTGTTGGAGGAGAGATCACAAAACGTCTTGTATCTTTTGCTCAACAAAACATGGGCGGAGGACAATTCTAATTTACAATTTCACATAATGGCTTAGGAGTGGGGGTATCCCCACTCTTTTTCATTTTTTACATATAAAAAAGGACCAGCGGCCTATAAAATCTATGTTTACAGAGGTTGCTTTTAGGCATATCCTTACGGAAAGAGCCTGTATTTATGTATAATGGGTGGAGAAAGTGAGGAGTTGTTCGTGTTAAAACGTGAAGATTTAATTGCCCCTGTGCAATATAATTTAGTGAATGAAATGGAAAAGTTCAGTGCTGCTGGACAAAAAACCGCTCTTCTTTGGGAGGACGAGTCGGGCAAGCAAGAATCTTGGTCGTATGAAAAGCTGATGGAAGAAACAAATAAAATCGGAGCGGCCTTAGCTGATCTTGGATTTAAAAAGGGAGACAAGCTGATTGTAATGGTTCCGCGGGTGCTTGAAGCCTATGCCGTTTATTTGGCTATCCTGAAATCAGGAATGGTTGTCATTCCGTGCTCCGAAATGCTTCGCGCGAAAGATCTTGAATACCGGATTGAACATGCAGAGGTAAAAGGCGCTATCGTCTACTCAGAATTTATTGGCGCTTTCCGGGATGTCAGTACGACTGACAAACTGATTACACTGTCTATTGGTGAAAATGATGCCGGCTGGAAAAACCTCTTATCAATTGAAGCGGACGGAAGCCAATTTAAAACAGCTGACACAACAAGAGATGATATGGCTTTCTTATCTTATACATCCGGGACAACAGGTCAGCCGAAAGGTGTTGTACATACACATGGATGGGCATTTGCTCATTTAAAAACTTCTGCCGGCGCTTGGCTTGATATTTCTGAAAAGGATATTGTCTGGGCAACTGCTGCCCCTGGCTGGCAAAAGTGGGTATGGAGTCCGTTTTTAGCGGTGCTTGGCAGCGGAGCAACCGGTTTTGTGTACCACGGCAGATTCAAAGCAGAAAAATATCTAGAGCTTTTAAATCGCTACAAAATCAATGTTTTCTGCTGCACGCCGACAGAATACCGCTTAATGGCGAAGGTCGAGGGCTTGGACCGCTTTGATCTTTCTGCCCTGCACAGCGCTGTTTCCGCAGGTGAGCCGCTCAACCGTGAAGTCATTGATGTTTTCCAAAAGCACTTTGGCATTAAGGTACGGGACGGATATGGCCAAACAGAAAGCACGCTTTTGGTTGGTGTTTTGAAAGATACGCCTATTAAACCGGGAAGCATGGGAAAACCGACACCGGGAAATCAGGTGGAGATCATAAATGAAGACGGTGAAATCTGCAAATCTGGTGAGGTTGGCGATATCGCTGTTCACCTCAGTACGCCTGCGCTCTTTAAAGAGTATTTTAAAGATCCAGAAAGAATGAAAACACAAATTCGCGGCGATTATTTCCTAACGGGAGACAGAGCAAGAAAAGATGAGGAAGGTTACTTCTGGTTTGAAAGCCGAAATGACGATATTATTATCAGCTCCGGCTATACGATCGGGCCTTTCGAGGTGGAAGACGCGCTTGTTAAGCACCCAGAAGTAAAAGAATGTGCTGTTGTCGCAAGCCCTGATGAAATCAGAGGCTCCATCGTAAAGGCATATGTTGTCCTGCAAAATCATGAAAAACGCAGTGATGAGCTTGTCAAAATGCTGCAAAACCATGTGAAGACGATTACCGCTCCATACAAATATCCTAGAGAAATTGAATTTGTGGAAAGCCTGCCGAAAACGGCTTCTGCAAAAATCAGACGAGTGGAATTAAGAAAACGTGAAGAACAGCTCAAAGCCAATAAAAAGGCGTAAAGAAAGAGAGTGAACGTGAATGAAGGCGATATGGCACGGCGGTTTCATTTATACGATGCTCAAAGAAGGCGATCGGACTGAGGCAGTTTATGTTGAGGATGGTGTCATAAAAGGCACCGGCAGCTATGAACGTTTGAAGGAAAAGTACGGGTCGCCGGAAACAGAAGAAATCAGCCTGAACGGAGCAGTGATGTTCCCCGGTTTTGTTGACAGCCATCTACATTTGATCGGCCACGGTGAGAAACAGCTTCAGCTCGATCTGTCCGCACTGACGTCGAAAGATTCAATTTTACAGGCTGCGAAGGAAAGAGAGCGGCAGCTTCCTAAAAACGATTGGCTCATTGGAGAGGGCTGGAATGAAAATCAGTTTGAGACACCTGACTACTTGACTAAGCATGATCTTGATCGCCTGTTTCCTGACAGGCCCGTCTTGCTCAAGCGTATATGCCGGCATGCAATAGCTGTCAATTCTGCGGCTCTTCAAGCAGCTGGAATTTCAAGAAATACTCCTGATCCTGACGGCGGAGTCATCGTAAAAGATGCAAATGGCGAGCCGACCGGACTCCTGTTTGATAAGGCGCAGGATTTAATTCTGAAGGCTGTCCCGCCAGTCTCTCAGCACTATGTTGATGAGGCATTAACGGCTGCAATAAAGGATTGCTGGACAAAAGGCCTGACGGGCGGTCATTCGGAAGACTTGTCCTATTATGGTGATGTTTCGGTGCCGTTGAAAGCTTATGAGAAAGCTGTTGCTGGCGGAAAGTATCCGTTCCGCTGCCATTTGCTCGTTCATCATGAAGCTGTCGATCGATGGGAGCAGCTGGAGAAGCTGTCCGGCCCGTATGTGGAGTTCGGTGCTATGAAAATCTTTGCGGACGGGGCGCTTGGCGGGAGAACGGCTTTATTGAAAGAACCATATCAGGATGATCCATCAACAAATGGTGTTCAGGTTCACGATGACGAAACCCTTGGCCGGCTCATTCGCAAAGCGAGAGAAAAAGGGATGGAGGTTGCTGTTCATGCAATCGGCGATCTTGCTTTTGAAAAAGTGCTGAACGCAATAGAAAAGCATCCGCCCAAAAACGGCCGGCATGATCGGCTTATTCATGCTCAAGTGCTTGATAACGAATTAATCGAGAGAGCAGCACGCATGCCGATCGCACTTGACCTTCAGCCGCACTTCGTTGCAAGCGACTTTCCGTGGGTCATTGACCGTCTCGGAAAAGACCGGATGAAGACTGCATTTGCCTGGAAAACCCTCATATCTAAAGGCATTTTATGCGCGGGCGGTTCAGACGCCCCGATTGAGTCTGTTGACCCGCTTCTAGGGATCCAGTCCGCGGTCCTCAGGAAAAGCAGTCATGAGCAAAACGGGCCAAGCTATAATGAAAGTGAATGCTTACCTGTATATGAAGCGATAAAGCTTTATACAGAAGGTAGCGCCGGTATCATTTATAAAGAGAAGTCACGCGGAAAAATTGCGGAAGGCTATGATGCGGATTTTACAGTTCTCAGTGGTGATCCGTTTGCCATTGACCCCGCACAGCTTCATCTTTTAGATATTAAAAAAACCGTGATTAACGGCCAGATTGTATATGAGAAATCATAAAAGGACAGGCAGCAGCCTGTCCTTTTATTTTCTATAAAAAAGTACGCTTCACTTTTTCCCAAAATGAATTGTCCTTTAGTTTGACTGTTTTGATTTTCTTATTAGACAGTTTGATTTCGATCGTTTTCACATTTCTCGTGCTGAGTGCTTCATTGTCCAAGCCGATGATTGGGTGTTCGTTGCCGTCCTGCACCACACGAAGGGTCAGCTTTCGGTCAGAGCTGAGGACAAATGGCGAGCCGAGTGTCCGGTAGGTATTATTGTTAAGGGATGCAAGCTCTGATACCTGCATGCATGGAAGCAGCGGATCAACAACCGCTCCTGCAACAGACTTGTTATAGGCGGTGCTCCCTGTAGGCGTTGAGATAATCATTCCGTCACCTCTAAACGTTTCAAAGTGCAGATCGTCAATCAGCACGTCCATCACAAAGGTTTTAATGATGCTTGAGCGGATGGATACCTCGTTTAAGCAGTGAAAAGGACTGGCATGATCCACTGTCACTTCAATCAGCGGGTATTTTCTCACTTCAATTTGTTCAAACGTCATTGCATCGACCATTTTTTCTCGCTCATCACTATGAAAGTCGCAATATAAATGAGCTTTCCCCTTTTTGGTAATGCCGACGTACAAGCAGTCATCACGAAAATTCGTCTTTCTGACTGCCTGCAAAAATGTGCCGTCCCCGCCAATGCTAGCGATAATATTAGCGTCTGAGTGCTGGTTCACAACGGTAAATCCATGCTCTTCCGCCAATTGTGTTAACGAGCGGGCTTGTTCGTTCGTTTCCTGATCCTGTTTGTGAAAAAAATAAACATTACGGCGTTGATCGGTCATATCCCATTTCCCCTTTGCTGTCATATTTAAGTTTTTCTGCCATCCAGTATTTGTGATAAAATACCTTTGGCCATAAGTGTACCACGTTTGCCGGCAGCCCGTTAAGCCGGAGCTTTCTCATGAAGTGAAACATTTTTCATATTGAATCGTATAATGAGAGAGTTTAGGAAAAAGGAGGAGAAAAAATGAATGCAAAAAGATGGATTGCATTAGTGATTGCTCTGGGGATTTTCGGCGTGTCTATTATCGTCAGCATCTCTATGAGTTTCTTTGAAAGCGTCAAAGGCGCTCAAACGGATCTCACATCACTGACGGATGAATCGCAGGAAAAGACGCTGGAAAACGGCAGTCTCTCAAGTAAAATTGCCGTATTAGAGGTCAGCGGCACCATTCAGGATAATGGGGACTCAAGCAGTCTGCTTGGTGCAGACGGATATAACCACAGAACGTTCTTAAAAAACCTTGAGCGCGCAAAAGATGACAAGACGGTCAAAGGTATCGTTCTGAAGGTGAATTCTCCGGGTGGCGGAGTGTATGAAAGTGCTGAAATACATAAGAAACTGGAAGAAATTAAAAAAGAAACGAAAAAACCGATTTACGTATCAATGGGTTCGATGGCAGCATCAGGAGGCTATTACATCTCAACAGCGGCTGATAAGATTTTTGCGACACCGGAAACCCTGACCGGGTCACTCGGCGTCATTATGGAAAGCGTCAATTATTCAAAGCTTGCCGATAAGCTTGGCATTTCTTTTGAAACGATTAAGAGCGGGGCCCATAAGGACATTATGTCTCCGTCCCGTGAAATGACGAAAGAAGAAAAAAACATCATGCAATCGATGGTTGATAATTCGTATGAAGGCTTTGTTGATGTCATTTCAAAAGGGCGCGGCATGTCGAAAGCAGAGGTAAAGAAAATTGCGGACGGCCGCGTGTATGACGGACGGCAGGCGAAAAAACTGAACCTCGTTGATGAGCTTGGTTTTTATGACGATACCATTACGGCCATGAAAAAGGATCACAAGGATTTGAAAAACGCCTCTGTCATTTCTTATGAGGAAAGCTTCGGATTAGGCTCACTGTTTTCCATGGGCGCGAACAAAATGTTTAAAAGTGAAATTGATTTTTTGAATATGAGAGAAATTCTATCGCAATCCGGTTCGCCGAGAATGATGTATCTCTATGCGAAGTAGGAGGGAACAATAATGGACGCGACATATGAAGAGTTAGAGCGCAATGACATCAAAGGCCCGCAAGAAGCGGAGCAGCTGACACATGCCTATGCTGGCTTTTGGGTTCGTTTCTGGGCTTTCCTGCTTGATTGGCTCGTGATATGGGGATTAAACCATTTGCTCGTTTCACCCCTCTTTACCGTATTGGATCTGCCGAAAACATCCGGCATGTTTACCTTCTCGGCCTATAGTGTCACAACGCTTATTGTGTATCTTGCCTATTTCGCACTAATGACAAAATACTTCAGGCAGACGCTTGGTAAAATGGTGTTCGGCCTCAAAGTGGTTTCTGTGAAGCAAGATAGCAAGCTGACATGGAGTACAGTGATTTTTCGTGAAGTGGTTGGACGGTATATTGATAAGATTTGGATTTTATATATCGTTGTTGCCTTTTCACCTACAAAACAAGGGATTCATGATTACATCGCGGATACCACCGTGGTGCATGAAAAATTATACCGCAAATAACCGATAACCCGGACTTCCGTCCGGGTTTATTTTTTTAGGAATTGGCGATAATGCTCCTAGAGGAAGTGAAGAATATGGTGTATGTACTGACAGCCATTCTTATTCTCATAGGGATCTTACTGCTTCTCAGAATGAAAATCCATGTTGCGCTGGAGTATCTTCATGCCGATGATAATGACAAATTGACCTTGAAGATTACGGCGCTGTTTGGCCTTATAAGGATCAAAAAAACAATCCCGGCGATTAAGGTGAACAAAGAAGACGGAACAGTGGATATCAAACAAAAAACTGAATCCAAAATGAAAAAAAGCAGCGGAAAGAAAAAAATTACACAAAACGATGTGCAGCAAAGCATTAATAAAATCGAAATGCTTTTGCATCAGGTCACCAGACTACGGAAAATCAGCGCGTCTTTTCTCGCGCATTTACATATCACAAAACTAGAATGGGTTACAGTAATCGGAATTCAGGACGCGGCAGTGACAGGTGTGTTAACAGGTGCTGTATGGGGCGTGAAGGGCGGTATCGCAGCAATGCTCTACGACCACCTGGACTTTGTGAATAAACCTGTCTATGAGGTGATCCCGTCGTTTCAAGTCCCTGTTTCCAAGACCCATTTTCAGTGTATATTCTTTTTTCGCTTTGGACATGCTATGCTTGCAGCTTTCAAATTCGTCAAATACGGACGGGAGCTATCCGTATTAAAGAAGAATCCGTCGGCTAGAATGACTTCAAAGAATGATTCATCAGTTTAAGGAGGAAGCGTATATGGCAGACCATCCCATCCAAGGATTAATGAAAACCGCAATGGAAAACTTGAAGGAAATGATTGATGTTAACACCATCATCGGAGATCCAGTAGAAACGCCTGATGGAAGTGTGATTTTAACTGTTTCTAAAGTTGGATTCGGATTCGCCGCAGGCGGAAGCGAGTTTGGCGGAAAGCCGGCCGAAAAGAAATCGGAAGACGATGAGACAAGAGAACAGAAACTTCCTTTCGGAGGCGGAAGCGGGGGCGGTGTGTCCATTACGCCGATCGCGTTTTTAATTGTCGGATCGACAGGCATCAGAATGCTTCATTTAGATGAAAATACCCATTTAATAGAGAAAATTTTAGACGCAGCCCCTCAAACACTCGAACGCATCCAGCAAATGTTCAAGAAAAATAACAAGAACCAAGGCCAGGGCCAAAATCAAAACCAAATGAACAATATGAATTATTAAAAAAAGGTTAACTGCGCTGGCCGCAGTTAACTTTTTTTTGGCATAAACTTTGCAGTTTGCAGGAAACTTTACTATGATAGAGACATACATACAAAAGGGAGGAATTATAATGGCTGAAATTACATTCAAAGGCGGTCCGGTTACACTTGTCGGACAAGAAGTGAAGGTAGGAGATCAAGCTCCTGATTTCACAGTGCTGACTAACAGCCTTGAAGAAAAATCGTTAGCTGACATGAAAGGAAAGGTAACGATTATTTCTGTTATCCCTTCAATTGATACAGGTGTTTGTGATGCACAAACACGCCGTTTTAACGAAGAAGCTGCAAAGCTTGGAGATGTCAACGTCTACACAATCAGTGCAGACCTTCCATTCGCGCAAGCGCGCTGGTGCGGCGCTAACGGAATTGACAAAGTGGAAACACTGTCTGACCACAGAGATATGTCATTTGGCGAAGCGTTCGGTGTGTATATTAAAGAACTTCGTCTGCTTGCGCGTTCCGTATTTGTCCTTGATGAGAATGGAAAAGTCGTTTACGCTGAATATGTAAGCGAAGCAACAAACCACCCGAACTATGAAAAGCCAATTGAGGCTGCTAAGGCATTAGTGAAGTAAGCAGGGAAAAAAGCTCCAGGCTGCCGCCGGAGCTTTTTTCATGGCAAGGAGGAACACAATATGCAAAAAGACCATGTAGGTGCGGTGTATGAGCTGTTAAACGAAGCCGCGATTATGATAAAGAATGAATTGCAGATTTCATATATAGAGGCGCTGGCCGAAGCAGGAGAAATGTATTTTCTTGAAAAAACGGATCAGCTGAAACTGCCTGCTGATCAGAAAACCAAACAACTTCAGGCTCTGCTTGAAAAAGCGGAATTCGGCACGTATGAGCATGAGTGGGTACGCAAGGCTTTTCAGCTTGCCGTCCTTAAAGGAATGAAAGATATCTCCCATCCAAACAGACAAATGACGCCGGATACGATCGGGCTTTTCATCAGCTATTTGGTGAATAAATTTATGGCGGACAAAAAGGAACTGACCATTCTTGATCCAGCCCTGGGAACTGGGAACCTTCTGTTTACCGTGCTGAACCAGCTGTCTGAAAAAACGGCAAACAGCTTTGGCATTGAAATTGATGATGTGCTCTTGAAAATCGCCTATGCCCAAGCGAATCTTCTGAAAAAAGAGCTTGAGCTTTTCCACCAGGACAGCCTTGAGCCGTTGTTTATTGATCCAGTTGACACGGTCATTTGTGATCTGCCAGTCGGCTATTATCCGAATGACGAAGGAGCAGAAGCGTTTGAGCTCAAAGCTGACGAAGGCCATTCCTTCGCTCATCATCTGTTTATTGAACAGAGCGTCAAGCATACCAAACCGGGCGGCTACTTATTTTTTATGATTCCGAATCATTTGTTTGAGAGCTCCCAAAGCGGCAAGCTGAAACAGTTTTTCAAAGATAAGGTTCATATCAACGCACTGTTGCAGCTGCCAAAATCTATTTTTAAAGACGAAGCTCATGCCAAAAGCATCCTTGTGCTTCAGAAACAAGGAGAGAATACGAAAGCGCCGGGGCAAATTCTGCTTGCGAATCTTCCGTCTTTCTCCAATCAAAAGGCGATGCTTGATATGATGGCTCAATTTGATGAATGGTTTAAAAAAGAAAAGTAAGTGTTTTAAAAGCAGCTTAGGCAGCCGTATGAGGTCGATGCCTAAGCTGCTTTTATTTATGCTTTTGAAGACCGGACTTGACGAATTGAATCCAGCTTTGAAACACAAAATACAGAGGGAAAAACCGCAAATTGTAAGCGTTCATCAATACAAAACCTATAGGGAATGTGTCTGAAAATAACGACTTCTTATTGTAAGCGTTATCAATACGCAAGTTGACTTGAAAAGCCGACATGACAATGTTTAAATGGAAAAGTCAGATATTTTTCGGAGAAGATGTTGATATTCACCGGGAAAAAAGTACGAAAACGAAGTTGTTGATACAGAGTATAAAGGAGCGTCAATCATGTCCAAAATTATTGCAATTAACGCAGGAAGCTCGTCTTTGAAATTTCAGCTTTTCGAAATGCCTTCAGAAACCGTTTTAACGAAGGGTTTAGTTGAACGAATCGGTATCGCCGACAGCGTATTCACAATTTCTGTGAACGGCGAAAAAAATACAGAAGTAACTGATATTCCGGATCATGCGGTAGCTGTTAAAATGCTGCTGAATAAGTTAACGGAATTCGGCATTATTAAAGACTTGAATGAAATTGACGGAATTGGCCATCGTGTCGTTCACGGCGGAGAAAAATTCAGCGATTCTGTTTTATTAACGGATGAAACCATTAAGGAAATCGAAGATATTTCTGAATTGGCACCGCTTCACAATCCGGCAAATATCGTTGGAATTAAAGCGTTCAAAGAAGTGCTTCCAAATGTTCCTGCGGTAGCTGTATTTGATACGGCATTCCACCAAACAATGCCTGAGCAGTCTTACCTGTACAGCTTGCCGTATGAATACTATGAAAAATTCGGCATCCGTAAATACGGCTTCCACGGCACTTCACATAAATATGTAACTGAGCGTGCGGCAGAGCTTCTCGGCCGTCCGTTAAAAGACTTGCGCCTGATTTCCTGCCACCTTGGAAACGGAGCAAGTATTGCGGCTGTTGAAGGCGGAAAATCAATTGACACATCCATGGGCTTTACGCCGCTTGCCGGTGTAGCAATGGGTACACGTTCTGGAAACATCGACCCTGCCCTGATTCCATACATCATGGAGAAAACAGGCCAAACGGCTGACGAAGTATTGAATACATTAAACAAAAAAAGCGGACTGCTCGGCATTTCCGGTTTCTCAAGCGATCTTCGTGACATCGTTGAAGCAACGAAAGAAGGAAATGAGCGCGCGGAAACGGCTCTTGAAGTATTCGCAAGCAGAATCCACAAATACATCGGTTCTTATGCTGCAAGAATGAGCGGTGTAGATGCGATCGTCTTTACTGCCGGTATCGGTGAAAACAGTGTGGAAGTCAGAGAACGCGTTCTTCGCGGTTTAGAATTCATGGGCGTATACTGGGATCCTGCGCTTAATAACGTGCGCGGCGAGGAAGCTTTCATCAGCTATCCGCATTCTCCAGTAAAAGTCATGATCATTCCGACTGATGAAGAAGTCATGATTGCGCGCGACGTTGTTCGTTTAGCAAAATAAATCGCATGAAAGCACATTCTCTTGAATGTGCTTTTTTATTGATGCATGATAGTGACAGACAGAAAACATAAAAGAGGTGGGCCTATGAGCGTTCAAGAGCATAAACAAGAAGCTCCCGATATCGTTCGGTGCAAAGTGATTACTGTCAGTGACACGAGGACAGAGGAAACCGATAAAAGCGGCAAGCTGATGATCTCATTTTTAGAAGAAGCCGGTCATCACATTTCTGCATATGAAATTGTAAAAGACGAAAAGGATGCTTTGCAGCGGTCAGTGCTTGCAGGCTGCATGGATGAACAGACAGACGCGGTACTCTTAAACGGAGGGACAGGCATAGCAGATCGGGATGTCACTATTGAAGCCATAACGCCGTTGTTTTCGAAAGAGCTGCCCGGCTTTGGAGAAATATTCAGGATGCTGAGTTATACAGAGGATATCGGCTCTGCCGCAATCATGTCGAGAGCAACTGCCGGCGTCATTCAGCATACCGCTGTTTTCTCAACGCCAGGCTCAAGCGGCGCAGTAAAGCTGGCAATGAATAAGCTGATTATTCCCGAACTTGCACATGTGGTCAGAGAAATCAGAAAAGACAAGTAAATGAATAAATACTATGAAACTTCACCTGAAATTTAGGTGAAGTTTTTTTTATAAAAGGCTTGAAAAAACGAAACGTACTTGTTAAAGTGTATACATACAAAATGTATTTTTATTAAATATAATTTATTTTTATACAAAATAGAAACACGGTTGAGAGGGGATTTTTATCATGTCAGAACAGAAAAAAGTCGTATTAGCATACTCAGGGGGTCTTGATACTTCCGTCGCAATAAAATGGCTTCAGGAGCAAGGATATAATGTCATCGCCTGCTGCCTGGATGTCGGTGAGGGCAAAGATTTGGCATTTGTTCAGCAGAAAGCGCTTGAAGTCGGCGCGACAAACTCCTACGTGATCGATGCAAAAGAAGAATTTGCACAGGATTACGCGCTTATCTCTTTGCAGGCCCACACGATGTATGAAGGAAAATATCCGCTTGTTTCGGCATTATCTCGGCCGCTGATCGCGAAAAAACTGGTTGAAATTGCGGAAAAAGAAGATGCACAGGCGATTGCCCACGGATGCACAGGGAAAGGAAATGACCAGGTTCGTTTCGAAGTCTCCATTAAATCATTAAACCCTGACCTAGAAGTCATCGCGCCGGTTCGCGAATGGCAGTGGTCACGTGAAGAAGAAATTGAATATGCGGCTAGCCGCGGCATTCCGATTCCGATCAATCTTGACAGCCCGTATTCTATCGACCAAAACCTCTGGGGACGCGCCAATGAGTGCGGCATTTTAGAAGATCCATGGACGGCGCCGCCAGAAGGTGCATACGATTTAACAGCTCCGCTGGAAAAAACGCCGGACACGCCGGAAGTGATTGAAATTGCATTTGAACAGGGCGTGCCTGTCTCCATTGACGGTGTTTCCTACTCGCTTTCTGAGCTGATCTTGAAGCTGAATGAAATGGCGGGCGCGCACGGTGTCGGACGTATCGACCACGTGGAAAACCGCCTCGTCGGCATTAAATCCCGGGAAGTATACGAATGCCCTGGTGCGATGACACTGATCAAAGCGCATAAAGAATTAGAAGATTTGACACTGGTGAAAGAGGTAGCCCACTTTAAACCGATCATCGAGCAAAAAATGTCAGAGATCATTTACAACGGCTTATGGTTCTCGCCGTTAAAAGATGCGCTGCACGCTTTCTTAAAAGAAACGCAAAAGCATGTCACAGGCATTGTCCGCGTGAAGCTGTTTAAAGGCCATGCAATTGTAGAAGGACGTAAATCAGAATACTCTCTATATGATGAAAAACTTGCAACATATACAAAAGACGATGCATTTGATCACCATGCAGCAATTGGATTTATCGAGCTTTGGGGACTTCCGACAAAAGTGAACAGCATCGTAAAAAAGAAGGAGCAGATTAAAGCATGAAGAAGCTCTGGGGAGGCCGATTTCAAAAAACACCGGAAAAATGGGTCGACGAGTTCGGCGCGTCCATATCATTTGACCAAAATTTAGTTGCTGAAGACATTACAGGGTCTCTCGCGCATGCTGCCATGCTGAAAAAATGCGGTATTCTGACAGCAGAAGAAGAGTTGAAAATCCGAGAGGGCCTGAATACCCTTTTGCAAAAAGCAGAGGAGGGAGCATTGGAATTCTCAGTCGATTATGAGGATATTCATTTGAACATTGAGAAAATGCTCATTGACGAAATCGGTCCTCTTGGCGGCAAGCTGCATACCGGCAGAAGCCGGAATGACCAGGTGGCGACTGACATGCATTTATACTTGAAGAATCATGTCGGCCACATCATCGAGCTGATTGAGGCATTCCAAAGTGCGCTGATCGAAAAGGCGGAAGCGAACGTTGAAACGATTCTGCCGGGCTACACACATTTGCAGCGCGCCCAGCCGATTTCATTCGCTCACCATCTGCTTGCGTATTTCTGGATGCTTGAGCGCGACAAGGAGCGTTTTCAGGATTCGATGAAGCGGATTAACAAATCTCCGCTCGGCTGCGGGGCGCTCGCGGGAACAACCTTCCCAATTGACCGTGATTATTCAGCGGAACTGCTCGGCTTTGATTCCATTTATGAAAACAGCTTGGACGGCGTCAGCGACAGAGACTTCATTTTGGAGTTTTTAAGCAACAGCAGTATGCTGATGATGCACCTATCCCGTTTCTCTGAAGAAATCATTTTATGGTGCTCGCAGGAGTTTAAATTCATCGAGCTTGACGATACGTACGCAACAGGAAGCAGCATGATGCCGCAAAAGAAAAATCCTGATATGGCGGAGCTGATCCGCGGCAAAACAGGACGCGTATACGGCGATATGATGGGGCTGTTTACGATCATGAAAGGACTTCCGCTCGCTTACAACAAAGATCTGCAGGAAGACAAAGAGGGCATGTTTGACACGGTGAAAACGGTGGAGGGCAGCCTGCAAATCTTCACAGGCATGATCCAAACAATGACTGTAAACAAAGACGTCATGAAGCAAGCAACAAAACAAGACTTTTCAAATGCGACGGAACTGGCCGATTATTTAGCTAAAAAAGGAATGCCGTTCAGAGAAGCGCATGAAGTGGTCGGGAAACTTGTGTACACATGCATCGAAAGAGGGATCTATTTAAGCGATATGCCGTTTGGCGAGTTTCAGCAGGCGAGCACACTATTTGAAGAAGATATTTACACTGTGTTAGACCCTTACTACGCAGTTGAAAAAAGAATGAGCGCCGGCGGCACCGGATTCAAACAGGTAAAGCAGGCGCTTGAAAAAGCGAAAGCTTGCGTGGCAGCAGGAGTTTGTTAAAATTTCCTTCATAAAATCCCGTCATTATAGCCAACCTACCTCTATAATGATGGGAGGCAGAATGATGAAAAAAGAACCGGAACGCTATATTTATGATGAACAAGAAAGCCAGGAGACAACAAGGCTCATTTCAGAAGCGTATCAAAGCGGTTATGTCGATATGCCTGATCAGGAGTCTTCATCTCCTGCAGAATAAGCTGTCTGTACAGGCAGCTTTTTTTGTATGCCAAAGTGTAAAAAGTGATATTGCAAGCCTTTTATAGTAAAGTAGAAGAAGAAACACTTTATTGAAAGCGGCGACGTTGCTTTGGGAGGTATTCATGTGCGACATGCTTTAATTACTGCCGGTTCGAAGGGTTTAGGCCGCAAAGTGACTGAAACGTTGCTTGCAAAGGGGTATTCAGTAACAGTCAATTACAGACAGGATGAGGAGGCAGTCAGCCGCCTGAAGGAAGCCTGTCCCGATTGTCTTGACCGGCTGCAATTTGTAAAAGGTGATGTCACCAAAAAAGAAGATCTGCTGCGTATTGCAGAGGCTGCCTTAAACCGCTTCGGAAGGATCGACTTTTTGATTAACAACGCGGGACCATACATATTTGAACGTAAAAAGTTAGCCGATTATACTGATGATGAATGGTATGGCATGCTGGAAGGAAATTTAAGCGCCGTCTTTCATTTATTCAAAGCGGTTATTCCTATTATGAGAAAACAGCAATTTGGACGCATCATTACGTACGGATTCCAAGGTGCGGCTCACGCGCCCGGCTGGCTTCACCGATCTGCATTTGGCGCTGCGAAAGTGGGCTTGGCTTCTTTGACGAAGACAATTGCCATTGAAGAAGCCGAATTCGGCATAACCGCCAACATGGTTTGCCCGGGAGACATTGTCGGCGACATGAAAGAAGCATCGATAGAGGAAGCCAGAATGCGAATCGGCAAAGAAAAAACGCCGATAGGAAGATCCGGTACAGGCGAGGATATCGCCCGGATTATCGCTTTCTTGTGTGAGGAGAACTCAGACCTTGTGACAGGGACTGTCATTGAAGCCACCGGTGGCCTCAATGTCATTAACAAGAATCAAACAACATAAGTTTTTCAGCTTTTTAAAAAGGGAAAATAAAAAAATCAAAATCATGTGACGAGGTGAAAGAAATGAAAGTGACATATCACGGACATTCTGTAATCACAGTGGAAACGAAGGACCATCATATTATTTTTGATCCGTTTTTAACAGGGAATTCATTAACGGATATAAAGCCGGAGGATGTAAAAGCGGATGTCATCTTACTAACGCACGGCCACAATGACCATGTCGGTGATACTGAACAAATCGCCAAGCAAAATAACGCGCTGGTTATAGCCCCGAACGAGCTCGCTGTGTACTTAGGCTGGAAAGGCTTGAATGTTCATCCAATGCACATCGGCGGCTCCCGCCAGTTCGATTTTGGAAAAGTGAAGCTCACACAGGCCTTTCATGGATCAGCCATCACAGATGAAGAAAACAAAACGATCACTTACACAGGCATGCCTGCCGGTATTTTGCTGACTGTAGAAGATAAAACGATTTTCCACGCGGGCGATACGGCACTTTTCTCTGATATGAAACTCATTGGCGAATTGAATCATATCGACCTTGCTTTCCTTCCGATTGGCGATAACTTTACAATGGGGCCTGAAGACGCCAAGCTTGCTGCTGAATGGCTGCGCGCAAAACAGGTCGTGCCGGTGCATTACAATACATTCCCGGTCATCGAACAAGACCCAGAAGCATTCGCTGACAGCCTGCCGGGCGGAGTCGGCAAAGTCATGTCGGTCGGTGAGACGATCGAGCTTTAAACCGTGAAACCATCTCCTGATGAATCAGGAGGTGGTTTTTATTTTTTCAGTTATCCTGTAATGGTCTTATCAGAGGTTCCTTCCAATTCTTTGCTGCGCTGCTGAAAACGTTTGGTTATCCGGGCGATCAAGTCCTTCGTGGCGCGGTCAAAATGAACTTCTTTTTGATTTGTCAACAGCCCTATGGGCGGGGTGATATCCAGGTTCAGAATTGGAATGACTTTAGTGCCGTTGAACGGTTTAGAATGTGCGGTGCTGGTAAAGATTGAAATTCCGATGTTTTCACGTACGTAATATTCATGTGACATGCTGCTTGTGAGCTCCATTTTTTTGTAGCGATTCCCGAGTTCTCTATGTAAATGCTGTTCAATTTGTAAGCGAATGGGGCAATTGGCGGGCGTAAATATGAAGCGCTCTTCTGCTAAATCAGACAAATGGACAGCCTTCTTCTCAGCGAGCGGATGTTGATCAGATACAATCACATTTAATGTGTCATAAAAAAATGGATGGTAGTAATTTTCAAGAATCAGCTCCGGCTCGCCGCAGATTGCAAAATCAATCGTCCCGTCTAAGAGCTTTTGACTGCAGGTATTGGCGTCATCAACCTTGATATTAACCGTTATCTTTGGGTAATCCATTAAGAAATCCTTTAAAATCTCGGGGAATATCAGACTGGCGGTTGGCTCTGAAACCCCTATGTTGATAATGCCTGCCTCTTCTTCCTTTAAGTCGGAGAGGTTGTGTTTAAGCGCCTCGTATTGCATCAAAAGATCTCCTGTTCGTTCATAAAAAAGCTTCCCTGCTTTTGTCAACTGCAGGCTTTTTCCTCTTTCAAACAGCAGTACGCCTAAATCCTGCTCCAATTGCTTCATACGCATCGATATCGTCGGCTGGGAGTAGTTGAGTATTTCTGCAGCTTTATAGAAGCTTCCAAATTTTACAATCGTATGAAACGTTTTGATTGAGCGTAACTCCAATGTGCTCCCTCCTGTTTTTCATCATTAAAATTACTGAAGTGAAGGTTTACTTTTTTTGATTAGTCAAAGATCAGAGTATGCTTTATAGTATAAACAATAAAAGCTTAGTAAACAAATAGGAATTATATATTTTGTGAAGAGGAGTGACAAAAATGAGTGAGGATATTTTTCGACTGGCAACTGTTGAAGATGCATCGGAGCTGTTGAAACTGGTTAACAGCGCATTTCAGCCCATTCGGCAGCTGGATATTGATTGGCCATCCACGAGAGCTGATATCCAAATGGTATCAGAAAATATTGAACATCATTCAGCGATTGTGCTGGAGCGGGATGGGAAGCTGATTTCAACGATTACAATCAGGTTCCCGTGGGAGAGTGAGACGCCTCCTTCAAAATATCCGTTTGTGTGGTGGTTTGCGACACTGCCGGAATATAAAGGGCAAGGCGCCGGAAGTAAGCTGCTTACGTATGTTGAAGAAAAAGTGCTTCGAGATATGCTGAAGGCTCCTGCGCTGACACTCGGCACATCCGCGCGCAAGCATCCTTGGCTTGCTGACATGTACAGAAGGAGAGGGTATGAAGTGTATTTTGAGCAGGAAAAAGACGGGGACATAGGTGTGATGATGCACAAGGTTCTGATTCCGGAACGATTTAACCCAACGCTTTTAGGTGCGCCCAGCTGGGCATGATGTGAGGCAGCCTATGAATAAGCGTAAAGTATTGGTTTTGCTGCTGTCAGTGTTTGCATTACTTGGCGGGGGATGTTCGCAAACAAATAACAAAACAGATCGTCAGGCTCAAACAGTCATAATCGGCACTGGAAAAGATTTTCCGAATATTGCGTTTTTAAATGAAAAAGGCGATTTGACCGGGTATGACATTGAAGTGATGAAAGCCATCGATAAGGAGTTGCCTCAATATACATTTGAATTTAAAACGATGGATTTCTCAAATTTGCTGACGAGTCTCGGAAATAAAAAAATTGATGTGATTGCGCACAATATGGCCAAAAATAAAGAACGAGAAAAGCGTTTTTTGTATCATAAAGTCCCATATAACTACTCGCCGATGTACATCACGGTGAAAGAGGATAATCACAAGATTCATACATTAAAAGACTTACACGGAAAAACAGTCATAGTTGGCGCCACGTCAAATGCGGCAGATTATATTACAAAGTACAACAAAACGCACGGCAGCCCGATTCATTTGAAATATGCGGGACAGGGAAGCAATGACACCGCCAATCAAATTGAAACCGGGCGCGCAGATGCAACGATAGCTACACCGTTTGCCGTCGATTTTCAGAATAAAACGCACGCCTTCCGCCAAAAGACAGTCGGTGACGTGTTATTAGATACCGAGGTGTACTTTATGTTTAATAAAGGCAGCCAAACCTTGGCGGATGACACGGATCAAGCGATTAAAAAGCTGGAGAAAAACGGAACGCTAAAAAAACTAAGCCGAAAATGGCTCGGGGCAGATTATTCAAAATCAAGTTTTGAAAAATAAATGGGGCGATGAGATGAAAACGAAAGCAGCATTCATGGCAATATTATTTTCGCTTATAACAGTTCTGTCAGCTTGCGGTGCAGGCAGTCAAACGACGGGAGCCGGGCAAAAGAAGGTACAGACGATCACGGTCGGAACTGGAACCCAATTTCCGAATATTTGCTTTATCGATGAAAAAGGCGATTTAACCGGTTATGATGTCGAACTGATCAAAGAGCTTGATAAGCGCCTGCCACATTATAAATTCACATTTAAAACGATGGAATTTTCCAACCTGCTTGTCAGCCTCGGACAGCATAAAGTCGATATCGTGGCACATCAAATGGAGAAAAGCAAAGAGCGTGAGAAAAAATTTCTGTTTAACAAGGTTGCTTACAACCATTTTCCTTTAAAAATTACTGTGCTTCAAAATAACGATACGATCCGTGGAATTGAAGACTTAAAAGGAAAACGGGTGATTACGAGTGCAACCTCCAACGGAGCGCTTGTACTGAAAAAATGGAATGAGGATAATGGACGGCCGTTTGAGATTGCCTATGAGGGCCAAGGCGCAAATGAGACTGCGAATCAGCTGAAATCGGGGCGTGCGGACGCAACGATCTCAACGCCTTTTGCAGTAGACTTTCAAAACAAGACGAGCGCTATTAAAGAAAAAACCGTCGGTCATGTGCTTTCAAATGCCAAAGTGTATTTTATGTTTAACAAAAATGAACAAACGTTAAGTGACGATATTGATAAAGCCTTACAGGAAATCATTGATGACGGAACGCTGAAAAAACTCAGTTTAAAATGGCTTGGTGACGACTATTCCAAAGAGCAGTATTAGGTGAAAAGAGAGGGAGCAGTGATGGAAAAAGCGTTTGATATGAACATGATTGGAGATTTTGTGCCGACGTTAACCGCTTATTTACCGGTTACATTATACATTTTAACACTGTCCTTGCTTTTCGGTTTTGTATTAGGACTCTTTCTGGCACTGCCCCGCATCTACAATATTCCAATTGTAAATCAATTGGCAAAAGTGTATATCTCATTTTTCAGGGGAACGCCTATCATGGTGCAGCTTTTCATCGTGTTTTACGGAATCCCGGCGCTTACGGGGCTTATCGGGATTGATACATCAAAAATGGACCCGTTTTATGCTGCTGTCGCAACCTACGCGTTAAGCAATGCAGCCGCAGCCGCAGAAATCATTCGAGCGGGGGTGGGCAGTGTAGATAAAGGCCAAACGGAAGCGGCGTACAGTATTGGCTTAAGCGGTAGTCAGGCCTTCAGGCGAATCGTTCTGCCCCAGGCACTTGTCCAGGCGTTTCCGAATATGGGAAACATGGTGATCAGTTCCTTAAAAGATACATCTCTAGCTTTTTCAATAGGTGTTATGGATATGTCCGGAAGGGGCCAAACACTGATTACCTCAAGCAACCATTCTCTTGAAGTTTACATTGCGTTATCGATTGTTTATTATGCTGTAGCGGTTTTATTCGAATGGTTCTTTCGAGTGGCAGAAAAACGAATCAAGAAGAATCAAACAAGGATTGTCACTGTTTTTGACATGAACATACATTGATATATTTCTTCGGATGAGGGGGGAGAAGATTGCAATTTGACTTTCCATTTATCGTTTCCGCCATGAAAGAAATGGTAAAGACCATTCCTCTGACATTGATGATGGCTGTTTTGCCGATTGTGTTTGGATTTCTCGTGGCTCTTGGAAATATAATTGTTAGAATTTTTAGAATTAAGGGCTTGGTGGCTTGCTCAAGGTTTTATGTGTCTTTCTTTCGAAGTACACCTGCAATTCTTCACATTATGTTGATTTATTTAGGGATACCGCCTGTTGCAGATCAAGTCAGCAGTTTTTTTCATCTCGGCTGGTCCGCCAATGAGATACCGGTCTCCATGTTTGTCATCATGGCCTTGTCTTTAACTGCCGGAGCTTATCTCACAGAAATCATCCGGTCGGGCATTTTGGCGATGGATACCGGACAGGTCGAAGCGGCTTATTCAATCGGCTTGACATACAGCCAAACCTTTCGGCGTGTAATATTGCCGCAGGCGCTGATGGTTTCCATCCCAAACTTCACAAATTTGGGTATCGGCTTTTTGCATACCACCTCTATCGCGGCTATAGTGGCTGTCCCAGAGATTACAGGGACGGCGACTATCGTTGCTTCTGATAATTATGCATTTTTAGAAGCGTTTATCGGAGCAGCGATTATCTATTGGGTGCTGACTCTAATCCTAGAATCCGTAAATGGAGTATTAGAGAGAAAGGCAGCCAGATTTCAAGGAGGCACTTTATGATTGAGATTAAAAATATCCATAAACAGTTTGGCATCCACCATGTATTAAAAGGGATAAATCTCACGGTACGCAAGGGAGAAGTTGTGACGATTATCGGGCCGAGCGGATCAGGGAAAACCACCTTTTTACGGTGCCTGAATTTATTAGAACGTCCAGACGAAGGGATCATTTCTATACATGACAAAGTGATTAATTGCCGCTTTCCGTCCAAAAAAGAGGTTCACTGGCTCAGAAAACAGACGGCAATGGTATTTCAGCAATACCACCTGTTTGCTCACAAAACGGTGATTGAAAATGTCATGGAGGGCTTGACGATTGCCCGGAAAATGAGAAAACAAGACGCGTATGCCGTAGCGGAAAATGAACTGAGAAAGGTCGGGCTTCAAGATAAATTGAACGCTTATCCGAGTCAGTTATCGGGAGGACAAAAGCAGAGGGTAGGGATAGCAAGGGCGCTTGCCATTCATCCTGATGTGCTGCTGTTCGATGAGCCGACGGCAGCGCTTGACCCGGAGCTGGTCGGTGAAGTGCTTGAGGTAATGCTGGAAATCGTGAAAACCGGAGCCACCATGATTGTTGTTACACATGAAATGGAGTTTGCAAGAAGGGTCTCTGATCAAGTTGTTTTTATGGATGAAGGAGTCATTGTTGAACAAGGAACCCCGGAGGAAGTCTTCCGCCATACCAAAAAAGACAGAACGAGGCAGTTTCTCCGCCGTGTTTCGCCGGAATATTTATTTGAACCAAAAGAACACATAAAGGAGCCGGTGATATGATCCGCTTAAGTATTTTAGACCAAAGCTTGATTGGTGAAGGGGAGACAGCAGCTGATACATTACAGCATACAGTGAAATTGGCACAAATGGCTGAAGAATGTGGATATCACCGATTTTGGGTGGCCGAACATCACAACAATGATGAGATTGCAGGGTCTGCACCCGAGGTTCTTTTAGGCTATCTTGCTGCAAGCACAAGAAAAATTCGTTTAGCATCAGGCGGAGTGATGCTGCAGCATTACAGCTCTTATAAAGTAGCGGAGCAATTCCATCTTCTATCAGCGTTAGCTCCCGGCCGTATAGATCTTGGAGTGGGCAAAGCGCCCGGCGGGTTTCAGCTGTCCACAGACGCGCTGCAGGCCGAATATAAAAAACCGGTGCGTCAGTTTGATGAAAAACTGGAGGAGCTTACTCATTTCGTTCGGGATGATTTTCCTGATACCCACCGCTATGCCGCATTGCGTCCTAGGCCGCAGGTTGATCGGAAGCCGGGTATTTTTCTATTGGGAGGAAGCACAGAGAGTGCCATTTCTACTGCAAAACTGGGAATCTCTTTTGTCTTTGCTTACTTTATTAACGGTGAAGAGGAAGTGCTGAAGGAAGCCCGCCGAGCATTTGACGCGCATCTCCCGCCAGGATCTGAGGCTGAATTTCATCTTGCCCCCGCTGTTTTTGCGGCACATACAAAAGAAGAAGCGGAAAAACATATTGTGTCGCGTGAATCGATAAAAGTGGTTTTGAAAGACGGGCGTAAGGTCAACGTCGGTTCCCGCGAACAGGCTGAGGCCTATCTGGAAAACGTCACAGAGCCCTATGACATCATCGTGCAAAAAACCGGGATTATTGCCGGAACAAAGGAAGAAGTGGCAGAAGAATTAACACGTTTATCAGGCACATACAAAATCAATGATTTTGTTATTTTTACACCTATCAAAAATGCTGTAGAAAAACAGCTGTCTTATCAGCTGCTGAGCGATGCAGTTTTAGCTGCAAAACGTTAAGGAGGGACAGAAGAATGAGTGATGTTGTGAACATTGTGGTTTGGAGTAAAAAAGGCTGTTCGTATTGTGAGGAAGTCAAGAATTATTTGAATGAAAAAGGGTTCCCGTTCCAAAATATCGATGTTTCAGAGAAAGAGGAACTTCGGGATATTTTACAGGTGAAATATGGGGTGCGCCATGTGCCTGTGGTCGAAATCGGGCGCGGCAATCAGTATCAAGGGATAACTGAAATCGGCATTGAACACCTTGATCTTGCACTTGCTAATCATGCACAGATAAAGGAGGCAAAAAGATGACACGTGCAGATTTTATTCAGTTTGGAGCCATGATTCACGGTGTCGGGGGAACAACTGACGGCTGGCGTCATCCCGATGTTGATCCCTCGGCCAGCACGAATATTGAATTTTACATGAAAAAGGCGCAAACAGCTGAAAAAGGTTTGTTTAGTTTTATTTTCATTGCAGACGGCTTATTTATTTCTGAAAAATCGATTCCTCATTTTTTAAACCGTTTTGAACCGATCACCATTTTATCTGCGCTGGCATCGGTTACCAAAAATATTGGTTTAGTAGGGACGTTCTCTACATCTTTTACTGAGCCATTCACTATCTCCAGACAATTGATGTCGCTGGACCATATCAGCGGGGGCAGGGCCGGCTGGAATCTGGTTACTTCGCCGCAGGAAGGAGCGGCGCGCAACCATAGTAAGTCTAATTTGCCAGAACACACTGAACGTTACGAGATCGCACAAGAGCATTTGGATGTTGTGCGCGGGCTGTGGAATTCCTGGGAGCATGACGCATTTATACACAATAAGAAAACAGGGCAGTTTTTCGATCAGGCGAAGCTTCATCGCCTGAATCATAAAGGAAAGTATTTTCAAGTAGAGGGGCCCTTGAATATCGGGCGCTCTAAGCAGGGAGAGCCTGTAGTGTTTCAAGCGGGTTCATCAGAAACAGGCCGGCAGTTTGCTGCTAAAAATGCGGATGCGATTTTTACCCATTCCAATTCATTAGAAGAGACAAAAGCGTTTTATGCGGATGTGAAAAGCCGAGCTGCTGATGAAGGGCGTGATCCTTCAAGTGTGCGGATTTTTCCAGGGATCAGCCCGATTGTGGCAGATACGGAAGAAGAGGCGGAAAAGAAGTATCGTGAATTTGCAGAATTGATACCGATTGAAAATGCTGTTACTTATTTGGCCCGTTTTTTTGATGATTATGATCTGAGTGTTTACCCGTTGGATGAGCCATTTCCCGATATTGGCGATGTGGGAAAGAATGCGTTTCAAAGCACAACAGACCGGATTAAGAGAGAAGCAAAAGCCAGAAATCTGACATTGCGGGAGGTAGCACAGGAAATGGCTTTTCCACGGACTCTATTCATCGGAACACCAGAGCGTGTCGCATCCTTAATTGAAACTTGGTTCAACGCTGAGGCGGCGGATGGGTTTATCGTTGGGTCGGATATACCGGGAACACTTGATGCTTTTGTAGAAAAGGTGATTCCGATTCTTCAAGAAAGAGGGCTTTATCGTCAAGATTATCGCGGCGGGACATTGCGGGAAAATCTCGGTCTTGGCATTCCGCAGCATCAATCCGTTTTACATTCATCACATCATTAGGTTTCGTCTGATCGAATGCGGAAGCTGAGAGAGGGGGCTGACTTTTTTGACGATCATTGCCGGTACGGTTGTGAAAGGAAAACAATTAGGCAGAAAGCTTGGATTCCCCACGGCAAATGTAGATGCAAAAATGCATGGGCTGCGTAATGGAGTTTATGGAGTTCTGGCGACAGTCAATCACCAATTTCATTTAGGGGTTATGAATATCGGTGTGAAACCGACGGTGGGCTCTAACCTTAAAAGGACATTGGAGATTTTTTTGTTTGACTTTCATAGAGACATCTATGGAGAAAAAATCGAATGCAGCATTCTCTTTAAAATTAGAGAAGAAAGAAGGTTTGATGCTTTGGAGTCGTTAACAAAGCAAATTAAAAAGGATATTTCGTGCGTTGCAAAACGCTTTGAGCTGATTGGGATTATGGCACCGAACAAAAAAGAAAGCCTGCTTTCCCATCAAGAGTTAAATCTTCCGGATCTCTGTTTTTACAAGAAATGTAATAACCTATATGGCGTCAACCGAGGCGTATACAATGTCATTGATAACTGGTTTTTTGAGTACGGAATTACACAAGTAGCTTACAGGCGCATTTATATTTTATCTTTTTTAAGCTTTTTGAAAGAAGATAATCCGAAAGTTTCCAGCAAGTATATAAGATTTGGGGCGGGCGGTCTTGCTGATAAATTGAACCGATTTATTTCATCTTATGTTGAAGAGTCTGAAGAAAATATATTGGGATAGGGAAAGGAGCGGAACATATGTCTTTGGATTATTGGAGAAATATAGAAGGCTCCTATCCATATCAGACTACAGGAAATGACATCCTGAAGTTGAAAGGGGAGTATAATCCCGTAAATCTCTCAACGCTAGAAAAGCAGCTCATCGGCATTCGCCGGCACCTGCACCAATATCCTGAACTGTCAAAAGAAGAATTTGAAACAACTGCTTTTATAAAAAAATGCCTTAAAGAAAAGGGGATACAGATTCGCCCTACTGCTCTAAAAACGGGTGTGTTCGCAGACATAGCAGGGGAGTCAGAAGGTCCGGCGATTGCTTTGAGGGCTGATATTGACGCCTTGCCAATTGAAGAAAAAACAGGATTGCCTTATGCGTCTAAACATAAAGGGATCATGCATGCGTGCGGTCATGATTTTCATACGGCAGCGCTTCTTGGTGCGGCCTTTTTATTGAAGGAAAATCAAGACAGTCTGAAAGGAAAGATTCGTTTATTATTTCAGCCGGCAGAGGAAGCGGGTGCAGGCGCTGCAAAAGTGATAAAGGACGGCCAACTGGATGGCATTGATGCGGTTATTGGCCTTCACAATAAACCGGATATCGCGGTTGGGACTGTAGGGTTAAAAACAGGCCCGCTTATGGCTGCTGTTGACCGATTTAAAGTAAAGATAGAAGGGAAAGGCGCTCATGCAGCATTGCCGCATAATGGTTTTGATCCAATTGTCGGCGCTTCTCAGCTTATTGTCGCCCTGCAAACGATTGTGAGCAGAAATGTAAACCCGCTGCAAAGCGCGATTTTAACCGTAGGGAAAATCAACGGCGGCAGCACTTGGAATGTCATTCCGGATACAGTTGTCATTGAGGGCACTGTTCGTACATTTGATTCAGAGGTTCGTAATCAAGTGAAACAGCGTTTTTTGGCAGTCACAGAGCAGATTTCTGCCGCTTTCTCGTTAAAGGCAAATGTGAAGTGGCATTCCGGACCGCCGCCGCTTTGTAATGATGAGGCAATTACGGGGCTGGTGCGAGACGCTGCGCATAAAGCGAAACTTCAAGTCATTGATCCCGCCCCATCAACCGCGGGGGAAGATTTTGCTTATTATCTTGAGCATATTCCGGGATCCTTTGCGTTTTTTGGAACAGACGGTGATCATGATTGGCACCACCCTGCATTTACAATTGATGAAACTGCCATTATCAAAGCCTCTTATTTTTTATATGAAAGCGCCAAGAGATTGTTAGATTCGAATGAAGAGTCAAAAATATCTGATTGATATAGATGGGGTGTTCTGATGAAGAAATTAATCGTTTTTGCATTTATTGGTTTATTGTCGCAGTTAATAGACGGTTCGTTAGGTATGGCTTATGGGGTTACCTCAACTTCTTTGTTATTGGCGTTTGGCATCACACCTGCTGTGGCTTCAGCTTCTGTCCATTTAGCGGAAGTCGTAACGACTGCCGCATCGGGAGTGTCGCATATTAAATTTGGCAATGTTGACAAACAAACCGTTTATCAGCTTGTCATTCCCGGCTCTATAGGCGCTTTTTTAGGCGCGGCATTCCTTAGCCAATTACCTGGAGATGTGGCGACACCCTATATTTCTTTGTTTTTGCTCCTTCTGGGCGGATATGTATTGATCAGGTTTTTATTTCAATATAAGCCGGCTCTTGAGAAGAAGCATGTGCCGTTAAACCGAAAACAATCCATCCCATTGGGCGTGATCGCTGGTTTTGCAGATGCCACAGGTGGAGGCGGCTGGGGACCGGTGACCACGCCGATTTTATTATCCCGCAAAGGCTTGAGCCCGAGGAAAGTTGTCGGGACTGTAGACACAAGTGAATTTGCCATCGCGGTATCTGCAACTGCCGGTTTTCTTATTTCATTAGGATGGGAGGACGTCAATTGGTTATGGGTGTTTTCACTAATGGCCGGCGGAATTATCGCTGCCCCTATCGCAGCATGGCTGGTGCAGAAGTTTCATCCGCAATTGATGGGTGTGCTTGTAGGAGGGTTTATTATTCTGGTAAATGCCAGAACATTAATAAATGAATGGATCGCAAACACAGCTGTTTATCCATTGATCTATACGGTCATAGGGGCGATATGGCTATTCGCAGTTTTATTTGTTTTATCTAAAATAGGGAATCGAAATATTGTTAAGACAGCGGTTGATGTCCATTTAAAAGAAAAATAAAGGTTTTTCCGCTTTGCGATGTAAAAGGAGCCACGGGGTCCTTGCGCTTGACTGGAACGAAATCAACGCTGTAAGAAGCCGGTCGGGCTTCTTTTTTATTTTCCAGCCTCATTGCGTATAAATCCTTTGAAACCTTATAATAAAAACAAGAAGACTGTCCTTAGAGGTGAAAGGCTTGGCAACGAAGCATGAACAAATTTTAACGTATATCGATTCACTGCCTGTCGGTGAAAAAATTTCTGTCCGAAGAATTGCAAAGGAAATGAAAGTAAGCGAAGGAACCGCGTACAGAGCGATCAAGGAAGCAGAGAATAAAGGGTTTGTCAGCACAATTGAACGTGTGGGCACAATCAGAATTGAACAAAAGAAAAAAGAGAACATTGAAAAGCTTACCTATGCAGAGGTTGTAAATGTTATAGACGGACAAGTGCTCGGAGGCAGGGCAGGGCTCCATAAGACATTGAATAAATTCGTCATCGGCGCGATGGAGCTTGACGCGATGATGCGTTACACCGCAGCGGGGAATCTTTTGATTGTCGGAAACAGAATCAATGCACACAGGCAGGCGCTTGAAGCGGGCGCGGCCGTATTGGTGACCGGAGGCTTTAACACGGATGACAGCATTGTGCAGCTGGCAGATGAGCTTGAACTGCCGATTTTATCCACGAGCTATGACACCTTTACAGTTGCCGCGATGATTAACCGGGCAATATATGACCAGCTGATCAAAAAAGAAATTGTTTTGGTGGAGGACATCCTAACACCTGCTGACCGCACGGTATATCTTTCGCCTAAGGATAAACTTGAAAAATGGTATGAGAAAAATTTTGAAACGGGGCACGGCCGCTTTCCGGTTGTCGACGATCAAATGAAAATCCATGGCATTCTGACATCAAAAGATATTGCTGGCCATGACCGAAATGCATCTATAGAAAAAGTCATGACCAAAAATCCCGTCACGGTTATTGGGAAAACATCTGTCGCTTCAGCTGCGCAAATGATGGTATGGGAAGGGATCGAAGTGCTTCCCGTCACTGACGGCCACCAAAAACTCATCGGCATGATCAGCCGCCAAGACGTATTGAAAGCTCTTCAAATGATTCAAAAGCAGCCGCAGGTCGGGGAGAAGCTTGATGATATCGTTTCAAGGGGGTTTAAAGATGAGGGTGATGATAAAGAAGATCAAACGGTTTACGAGTATGAAGTCACGCCGCAAATGACAAATCAGCTTGGAACCATTTCTTATGGCGTATTTACGACCATTTTGACGCAAGCGGCAAACCGATTTTTGCGCTCGAAAAAACGCGGCGAACTCGTCATAGAGAGCATCACCATCTTCTTTTTGAAGCCTGTGCAGATGGAATCAGTCATCGAAGTCAAACCTCGCATCTTGGAGGCTGGCAGAAAGTTCGGGAAAATGGAAGTGGAAGTGCACAGCCAAGGTCATATCGTGTCTAAAGCGATGCTGATGGTTCAGCTGATGGAAAGAAGCTAAGGGACGTTCAGGCGCCCCTTACGCGTGATCTCTTTCAGCTTCTTTGGCGTGAAGGGGATTGTAATGCCTAAAGGCTTTATAACCTGCCCAAGCGCTTCCTGCTCCTATGACGATAAAGATACCGCCGATTATTAACGTTAATACTGAATGGAATAATATCATTTGGTTGAGCCCGTAGAACAGGACTAGTGACCCTAAGGCCATGCTTGATTTTGCTGAACATATTTCTTTTGCCAAAGATGGCTTTGCCCGTACGCCTTTTACTTTATAGTACACATAAAAGCAGGCGGAAAGCCCAATCAAAAAAACAAGAACCAGCATAAATGAAATCCTCCATCGTAAAAGTTTACAAACCCATTTTATACAAAAACGGGCTTGGTTTTGACGTTATTTTTCTTTTCCGTCGGCAGAGAATGTGATTTAATGAATAAAAACAATAAAGGAGTATCAAATGAAAACAGAATTGATCAGAACCATATCATTATATGACACGATTATCTTACATAGACATGTGCGTCCTGATCCGGATGCCTACGGATCACAGTGCGGGCTTACGGAAATCCTGCGTGAAACATATCCTGAAAAAAATATTTTTGCGGTTGGCACGCCTGAACCGTCCCTTTCCTTCTTATATTCCCTTGATGAGGTGGACAATGAAACATATGAAGGCGCACTTGTCATTGTCTGCGATACGGCAAATCAGGAAAGAATCGATGATCAGCGTTATCCTTCAGGCGCCAAACTAATGAAAATCGACCACCATCCGAACGAAGATCCATACGGTGACCTTCTCTGGGTCGATACAAGCGCCAGCTCAGTAAGTGAAATGATTTACGAGCTGTATTTAGAAGGAAAAGAGCACGGCTGGAAGCTGAATACGAAAGCGGCAGAGCTGATCTACGCCGGCATTGTTGGAGATACCGGACGCTTTTTATTTCCGAATACCACTGAAAAAACATTAAAATATGCAGGCGAGCTCATTCAGTATCCATTCTCTTCCTCAGAGTTATTTAATCAATTGTATGAAACAAAACTGAATGTGGTGAAGCTTAACGGCTTTATCTTTCAAAATGTGTCTTTGTCCGAAAACGGGGCGGCTTCTGTTTTCATCAAAAAGGATACGCTTGAAAAATTCGGCACAACGGCTTCTGAAGCGTCGCAGCTTGTCGGGACGCTCGGCAATATCTCAGGTATTCGCGCCTGGGTGTTTTTCGTAGAAGAAGACGATCAAATCAGAGTCAGATTCCGTTCGAAGGGGCCTGTCATTAACGGACTTGCCCGGAAATATAACGGCGGAGGGCATCCGTTAGCTTCAGGCGCCTCTATTTACAGCTGGGATGAAGCTGATCGTATTTTAGCTGATCTGGAAACATTATGTAAAGAACACGAGTAGAGGGGAGACCCTCTCTCTTAGTGTTCATCTGTGACGGGGATGAACCAGCAGCCGAAATCAGTAAGGTCCTCGTAGACTTGGAGATTGTGTGATTGAAGTTCTTTTTTGATGAGGGAAGCGAGTGAGTTTGTTTCGGCATACGCAGAAAAACCTTGTCTGAGACGGGCTGCTTGATCTTTTGCTAACTGACGGTCACTGTAAACCTCCATTTCCCTTCCTCCTTCCTTTCGCCATTAAGCCTCACATATAGTTTATAAAAAAGAATGGGAAAAAGCGACAGAAGTTTGGAGAATTTAAAAAAAATCCATAATTATGTGGCGAAAGATATTTCAAGTTCCACTGTCAGCCTCGTATAAATAATCAATTCTCTGACGGTTGCCTCGTATTTTTTTTCATTGATCATATAGACTTTATTTTCAATTGTCCGCTTCAAGAGATCCTTTGTTTGATAGACGCTCTCTATGTCTTTTGTAATCACCTCTGAAATATCATCCTTTACATGCTCCTCGAATTTCGTTTTATCCGGCTGTGATATTTTATATTTATCCCCATTCAGCAATTTGACGCTGACGCTTTGAATCAGCAGTTTTCTTTTATTATCTTCATTCAGTTTATGGAGATCTTCCTGATAGATCGAAATTTGATTGTTCAAGTCTTTTACATGCTCTTTTTGCTTTTCGATGAGGCTGACCTGCTCCTCTTGGAATGTTCCGTAAGTAAACAGGAAAAAGAACCAGCTAATTACGGCTCCGCACATCATTCCCGCGAAAAAACGCTGCCATCCCGGTTTTTTGTAATGCTGGGGGACCCTCATGAAGAAAGATGCTCCTGGGTCAGCCATGATATAATAAGCCAGCCGCTTTGCGCGCCTCCCATGGCCGAAATAATTAAAAGAAGCTGTTTAAAGATATCTCTCGTATTGCCTTCGAGTATGCCGCGTTCAAAGCTGTATACCGCATCAAAGGTGCCTCCGATAGCTGCGACAAGCGCCCATATTTTTAACCGGTTGGCAAGCTTTGTAATGGCTGTAAGCGGGGGTTCGCCTGCCAAATATGCTCCGAGCCCTCCAATGAGTGCGCCCCCGATCAGCACCCCTAACGCAATGAAGTAGCTATTGATAAAATTCACCATAAATCCTGCTTCCTGATCCATCTTTATCACCTCACCTTTTATATCATATTGAGCTTTCAGGACAAGTATGATGATGAGTCAAAAAAGAACATTTGTTTCTTTTGGAAACCGGCCTTATAATGAGGGAAGAAATGAATCGTAATGAGAAAGAGGTGATAGCATGTCTTTTGTTCACCTGCAAGTGCATAGCGGGTATAGCCTGCTAAACAGCGCCGCGGCTGTGGAAGAACTCGTCAGTGAAGCTGACAGGCTCGGATATGCGTCTTTGGCGCTGACAGATGATCATGTCATGTACGGAGCTATTCAATTTTATAAAGCTTGCAAGGCGAGAGGGATCAACCCAATAATCGGTTTGACGGCTTCTGTTTTTACAGATGACAGCGAGCTTGAAGCATACCCGCTCGTCCTGCTGGCAAAATCAAATACAGGCTATCAAAACCTGCTGAAAATCAGCAGCGTTCTGCAATCTAAATCAAAAGGCGGACTGAAGCCGAAATGGCTTCACAGTTATCGAGAAGGGATTATCGCAATAACGCCCGGCGAAAAAGGATATATTGAAACGCTTCTTGAAGGAGGGCTGTTCGAACAGGCTGCTCAAGCCTCGCTGGAATTTCAGTCTATATTCGGAAAGGGAGCTTTTTATTTCTCCTATCAGCCTTTTAAAGGGAATCAAGTCTTGTCTGAGCAGATTCTAAAGCTATCAGAAGAAACGGGTATCCCTGTTACGGCCACAGGCGATGTGCATTACATAAGGAAGGAAGATAAGGCTGCCTACCGTTGTTTGAAAGCGATTAAAGCGGGGGAAAAACTGACGGATGCACCCGCTGAAGATTTGCCTGATCTCGATTTGAAACCACTCGAAGAAATGCAAAACATTTATCAAGAGCATCCCGAGGCACTGCAAGCTTCTGTAGAGATCGCGGAACAATGCCGGGTTGACGTCAGTCTCGGGCAGACCCGTCTACCGTCTTTTCCGACCCCAGACGGAACGTCCGCTGATGATTATTTAACGGATATCTGTATGGAGGGACTCCGCAGCCGTTTCGGCAAGCCTGATGAACGATACCTTCGCCGTCTTCAATATGAGCTTGATGTTATCAAGCGGATGAAGTTCAGCGATTACTTTCTGATCGTGTGGGATTTTATGAAGCACGCCCATGAAAAAGGGATTGTTACAGGACCGGGAAGGGGTTCTGCGGCAGGTTCTCTTGTGGCATATGTGCTGTATATCACAGATGTTGACCCGATTAAGCATCACCTTCTATTTGAAAGATTTTTAAATCCCGAACGCGTCAGCATGCCGGATATTGATATTGACTTTCCCGATACTAGAAGGGATGAAGTCATTCAATATGTTCAGCAGAAATACGGTGCGATGCACGTCGCACAGATTATCACCTTTGGAACACTTGCGGCAAAGGCGGCGCTCCGGGACGTCGGCAGAGTATTCGGCGTCAGCCCGAAGGAGGCAGATCAGCTTGCAAAACTCATTCCTTCAAGACCGGGAATGACGCTGGATGAAGCGAGACAGCAGTCACCGCAGCTGGATAAGCGGCTTCGGGAGTCAAGCCTGCTTCAGCAAGTCTATTCAATTGCCCGGAAAATAGAAGGGCTGCCAAGGCATGCATCAACCCACGCAGCGGGCGTTGTCCTGAGTGAAGAACCGTTAACAGATGTTGTTCCGCTTCAAGAAGGGCATGAAGGGATCTATTTAACGCAATACGCGATGGACCATCTTGAAGACTTGGGCCTTTTAAAAATGGATTTCTTAGGTTTGAGGAATCTGACACTTATTGAATCCATCACTTCAATGATTGAAAAAGAAGAAAATATTAAAATAGATCTTTCAAGTATTTCCTACAGCGATGACAAAACGTTCTCCTTGCTGTCAAAAGGGGATACGACAGGCATTTTCCAGCTTGAATCTGCAGGGATGAGAAGCGTCTTGAAACGGCTGAAACCTTCGGGCCTAGAAGATATTGTGGCGGTCAATGCACTGTACCGGCCGGGTCCGATGGAAAATATTCCGTTATTTATCGACCGTAAACACGGCCGGGCGCCTGTTCACTATCCTCATGAAGATTTAAGGAGCATTTTGGAAGATACATATGGCGTCATTGTGTATCAGGAACAAATTATGATGATTGCTTCCCGTATGGCGGGGTTTTCTTTAGGCGAAGCGGACCTATTGAGAAGGGCGGTCAGCAAAAAGAAAAAAGAAATCCTGGACAGAGAGCGAAGCCATTTTGTTGAAGGGTGCTTAAAAAAGGAGTATTCTGTAGACACTGCAAATGAGGTCTACGATTTAATCGTCAAATTCGCAAACTATGGCTTTAACAGAAGCCATGCGGTGGCATACAGCATGATCGGGTGCCAGCTTGCGTATTTGAAAGCTCATTATCCGTTATATTTTATGTGCGGATTGCTGACAAGCGTCATTGGCAATGAGGATAAAATCTCTCAATATCTTTACGAAGCAAAGGGGAGCGGGATTCGTATCCTTCCTCCGTCAGTGAATAAAAGCAGTTTTCCGTTTACAGTTGAAAACGGATCTGTCAGATACAGCCTCCGCGCGATAAAAAGTGTAGGCGTCTCAGCAGTCAAAGATATATATAAAGCAAGAAAAGAGAAACCATTTGAAGATCTTTTCGATTTCTGCTTTCGCGTGCCGTCAAAAAGCGTAAATCGCAAAATGCTTGAAGCACTTACCTTTTCTGGTGCGATGGACGAATTCGGCCAAAACCGGGCCACGCTGCTCGCATCCATTGATGTTGCTTTGGAACATGCTGAGCTATTCGCCGCGGACGATGACCAAATGGGATTGTTTTTAGATGAATCGTTTTCAATTAAGCCGAAGTATGTGGAGACGGAGGAGCTTCCTCTGGTGGATTTACTTGCGTTTGAAAAGGAAACGCTTGGCATTTATTTTTCAAATCATCCCCTCTCCGCCTTCCGAAAACAGCTCACTGCGCAAGGAGCAGTCTCCATTCTGCAGGCTCAGCGGGCAGTCAAAAGGCAGCTTTCACTAGGCGTTCTGCTGTCGAAGATCAAAACGATTCGGACGAAAACAGGTCAAAACATGGCGTTTTTAACGCTCAGTGATGAAACCGGCGAGATGGAAGCCGTAGTCTTCCCTGAACAATTCAGACAGCTTTCTCCCGTTTTAAGAGAAGGCGCTCTTTTGTTCACTGCGGGGAAATGTGAAGTTAGACAAGATAAGATCCAATTCATCATGTCCCGGGCAGAGTTATTAGAAAATATGGATGCAGAAAAAGCGCCATCGGTTTATATAAAAATAGAAAGCAGTCAGCACAGCCAGGAGATCCTGGCAAAGATTAAGCGCATTTTGCTGGAGCATAAAGGGGAAACAGGCGTTTATCTCTATTATGAAAGGCAAAAACAGACGATTAAGCTACCTGAGTCGTTCCATATCAATGCAGATCACCAGGTGTTATATCGCTTAAAAGAGCTGTTGGGTCAAAAAAACGTCGTTTTAAAACAGTGGTAACGATTCGCTTTTTGTTATACAATTGGAGCAATTATGTGATCCTGTTTAAATATTCAGATAGATTTACTCCGCAGAATGCAGCAATCAACGCAGCAGTATACGAATCAAAAAATATCCATAAGGAGTGTTTAGGAGAATGTCATTAAGAGAAGAAGCATTACACCTGCATAAAGTCAACCAGGGGAAACTGGAGTCTAAATCAAAAGTAGAGGTCAGAAATGCGAAAGATTTAAGCCTCGCGTATTCTCCGGGTGTTGCAGAACCGTGTAAGGATATTCATGAAGACATTAACAAAGTATATGATTACACAATGAAGGGGAACATGGTAGCAGTTGTAACTGACGGTACAGCTGTGCTTGGCCTTGGAAACATCGGCCCTGAAGCGGCGCTTCCTGTTATGGAAGGGAAAGCAGTTCTTTTCAAAAGCTTTGCGGGCGTAGATGCGTTCCCGATTGCTTTAAACACAAACGATGTTGATAAAATCGTTGAAACTGTAAAATTGCTGGAACCGACATTTGGCGGCGTCAACCTTGAAGATATTGCAGCGCCAAACTGCTTTATCATTGAAGAGCGCCTCAAAAAAGAAACAAACATCCCGGTTTTCCATGATGATCAGCACGGTACTGCCATTGTAACCGTAGCAGGTCTTGTGAACGCGCTGAAACTGTCTGGAAAATCCATGTCATCCATTAAAGTTGTCGCAAACGGCGCGGGTGCGGCTGGCATTGCGATTATCAAGCTTCTTCATCATTATGGCGTTCGCGACATTGTGATGTGCGATTCCAAAGGGGCCATTTATGAAGGGCGCCCGAACGGCATGAACGATGTCAAAAATGAAGTGGCGAAGTTCACGAACCAAGACCGCAAAGACGGTTCTCTGAAAGATGTCATCGTTGATGCTGACGTATTTATCGGTGTCTCTGTAGCAGGCGCGCTAACAAAAGAAATGGTTCAAAGCATGGCAAAAGATCCGATTATCTTTGCAATGGCAAATCCAAATCCGGAAATCATGCCGGAAGATGCGCGTGAAGCCGGAGCAAGCGTTATCGGAACTGGCCGTTCTGACTTCCCGAACCAAGTAAACAATGTTCTTGCATTCCCAGGTATTTTCCGCGGAGCGCTTGATGTGCGTGCCACTCATATTAACGAGGAAATGAAAATCGCAGCGGTTGAAGCCATTGCTTCACTGGTTTCAGAAGATGAGCTTAGCGCAGACTATGTCATCCCTGCACCGTTTGATAAACGTGTTGCGCCTGCTGTTGCGAAGGCTGTGGCAAAAGCTGCGATGGAAACAGGTGTTGCAAGAATCACTGTTGACCCTGAGGAAGTCGCAGAAAAAACAAGAAAACTTACGATTATTGGTGAATAATTTTAATTCATTCCAAAAATGGCAGCGCGTTGGCGGAGACCGACGCGCTGTTCTCAAGTTAAACTGACGGCTGAATTTTTTTTAGGGGGTTAGCCTTAAAAAAATTTCAGCCGGGTTTAACATTATTTTTGAATACGCTGTCAACCTTGTCGTTTCAACACCTTATCTGATTTCATACAAGCCTTTCCGAGCACGTCATCGAATAAAAAGTTGTCGAATTGAGGATGACAGCGTTTGACAAAAAAAGTACAATAGTTTCGGTAAAGTTATTAGCAAGTCTATCTGTTTGATGACATGCGGTGAAGAGAACCCTTCACAAAAGGGAGGTAATCATTTGTTAAAGGATATATTCACGAAAAAGAAAAAGTATGCTTCCGTACCGTCTGATCAAGCGAAGCACGATGTTCCGGAAGGCATTATGACAAAATGTCCTAAGTGTAAAAAAATCATGCTCACTAAAGAGTTGGATAAAAATATGCGGGTATGCATGAACTGCGATTATCATTTCCCAATGAACGCAAAACAGCGTATCGAAAGCTTGATGGATGAACAATCCTTTGAGGAATTTAATCAGGGAATGCTCTCGGAAAATCCGCTTGGTTTCCCGGGATATCTGGAAAAGCTTGAAAAAGATCGCGAGAAAACATCCTTAAACGAGGCTGTTGTGACAGGCAAGGGCACCATCGGCGGACACCCGGCTGTTGTCGCCGTCATGGACTCTTCATTCAGAATGGGCAGCATGGGTTCAGTCGTCGGTGAAAAAATCACGCTTGCGATTGAAAAAGCAAAAGCTGATAAAGTTCCGTTTATTATTTTTACGGCTTCAGGCGGTGCTAGAATGCAGGAAGGCGTATTAAGTTTGATGCAGATGGCTAAGACAAGCTCTGCGTTAAAACTGTTCAGTGAAGAACAGGGTCTTATTATTTCAGTAATGACGCATCCGACTACCGGGGGCGTATCAGCAAGCTTTGCATCCCTTGGCGATTACAATTTCGCTGAGCCTGGCGCGCTGATCGGTTTTGCTGGAAGACGGATTATTGAACAGACAATAGGAGAAAAACTGCCTGAGGACTTCCAAACGGCTGAGTTTTTATTAAAACATGGACAGCTTGATGCGGTTATTCATCGCGACGATATGAAAAAAACGTTAGAAAATCTGCTGGATATGCATCAAACAGGAGGTGACATTGAGTGGCTCCAAGATTAGAATTTGAAAAACCGGTGATTGAACTGCAAACCAAAATCGCCGAACTAAAAAAATTCACCCAAGATTCCGATATGGATCTAAGTGCGGAAATCGAACGGCTCGAAGACCGTCTCGCTAAGCTTCAGGATGATATTTACAAAAATTTGAAGCCGTGGGACCGGGTTCAAATCGCGCGTCTGGCGGACCGTCCGACAACTCTTGATTATATCGAACACCTGTTTACCGACTTTTTTGAATGTCACGGAGACAGAGCGTACGGGGACGATGAAGCCATTGTCGGCGGGATTGCGAAGTTCCACGGCCTCCCTGTAACGGTAATCGGGCATCAGCGCGGCAAAGACACGAAGGAAAACCTAGTCCGCAATTTTGGGATGCCGCATCCAGAAGGCTACAGAAAAGCGCTTCGTCTGATGAAACAGGCTGACAAATTTAACAGACCAATTATCTGTTTTATTGATACGAAGGGGGCATACCCTGGACGAGCAGCTGAAGAAAGAGGACAAAGTGAAGCTATTGCCAAAAACCTGTTTGAGATGGCCGGCCTTCGAGTGCCTGTTATCTGCATCGTCATCGGTGAAGGCGGAAGCGGCGGAGCCCTTGGTCTGGGTGTAGGCAATCACTTGCATATGCTGGAAAACTCTACTTATTCTGTTATTTCTCCGGAAGGTGCCGCGGCACTTTTATGGAAGGACTCCAGTCTTGCTAAAAAAGCAGCAGAAACAATGAAAATCACTGCGCCGGATTTAAAAGAATTAGGTATTATAGATCATATGATTAAAGAAGTAAAAGGCGGAGCGCACCATGATGTGAAGCTGCAGGCAAGCTATATGGACGAAACCCTTAAACAATCGTTAAAAACTTTGCTGAAGCTGAGCGAAGAAGAATTAGTTCAGCAGCGCTATGAAAAATATAAAGCAATTGGCAAAGTCTCGGTTGAAGATCAATATATCGGGGTAAACTAAATAAACGTGAAGCCTTTGGCTCACGTTTATTTTTTGTGACATTCCTTAAATTTTATTTAAAAACAATTTATTTAATTGTATAATAGGTAAGGTTTCATAGGGAGGATGGAGATCCCTTTTCATTGTTTTTAGGGCAATGATCATGTTATGTTTAATCATATATGTTGCTGAGGTGAATGGAGAATGAAACGTATAGGGGTATTAACGAGCGGCGGGGATTCCCCGGGAATGAACGCAGCAGTTCGCGCAGTAGTCAGAAAAGCGATCTATCATGACGTTGAAGTTTACGGTATTTACAACGGATACGCGGGATTGATCAGCGGAAAGATTGAAAAGCTTGAACTCGGATCAGTAGGCGATATTATACATCGTGGAGGAACTAAGCTTTATACGGCAAGATGTCCTGAATTCAAAACAGTTGAAGGCCGTGAAAAAGGGATAGAAAACTTGAAGAAGCTTGGTATTGAAGGCCTTGTTGTTATCGGCGGAGACGGTTCATATATGGGTGCGAAAAAATTAACGGAACACGGGTTTCCATGTGTAGGTGTACCGGGTACAATTGATAATGACATTCCGGGCACTGATTTTACAATCGGTTTCGATACAGCTTTAAATACAGTAATTGACGCAATTGATAAGATTCGCGATACAGCGACTTCTCATGAACGTACATATGTAATCGAAGTAATGGGCCGTCATGCCGGCGATATCGCATTGTGGGCCGGTCTTGCAGGGGGAGCGGAATCGATCTTAATCCCTGAGGCAGACTATGACATGCACGAAATCATTGCCCGCTTAAAACGCGGCCACGAACGCGGCAAGAAGCACAGTATTATTATTGTTGCCGAAGGTGTAGGCAGCGGTGTTGAATTCGGGAAACGCATTGAAGAAGAAACAAATCTTGAAACTAGGGTATCTGTATTGGGCCATATCCAGCGCGGAGGTTCTCCGAGTGCTGCTGACCGTGTGTTAGCAAGCCGTCTCGGCGCATATGCAGTTGAACTGCTGCTTGAAGGAAAAGGCGGACGCTGTGTAGGTATACAAAACAATAAGCTTGTAGACCATGATATTATAGAAATACTTGAGACAAAACACACAGTTGAGCAAAACATGTATCAGCTTTCAAAAGAACTGTCTATCTAATGTACAGCTGAAGGCTGAAGATTTCAGAAGGAAGTGAACCAAATGAGAAAAACTAAAATTGTTTGTACCATCGGTCCGGCAAGTGAAAGTATTGAAATGCTTACGAAATTAATGGAGTCAGGAATGAACGTGGCTCGATTAAACTTTTCTCACGGAGATTTTGAGGAGCACGGTGCAAGAATTAAAAATATCCGCGAAGCAAGCAAAAAACTTGGCAAGAACGTTGGAATTCTGCTTGATACAAAAGGTCCTGAAATCCGCACACATACAATGGAAAACGGCGGTATTGAGCTTGAAACAGGCAAAGAGCTCATTATTTCAATGGACGAGGTTGTAGGAACAACAGATAAAATTTCAGTGACATATGAAGGTTTAGTCCATGACGTTGAACAAGGTTCAACGATTCTGTTAGATGACGGCCTTATCGGTCTTGAGGTACTTGATGTAGATGCCGCTAAACGCGAAATTAAAACAAAAGTATTAAACAACGGAACACTCAAAAATAAAAAAGGTGTTAACGTACCGGGCGTAAGTGTCAATCTTCCGGGGATTACTGAAAAGGATGCGCGAGACATCGTTTTCGGTATTGAGCAAGGAGTAGACTTCATCGCACCATCTTTCATTCGACGTTCCACGGATGTGCTCGAAATCCGTGAGCTTCTTGAAGAGCACAACGCTCAGGATATTCAAATCATCCCTAAAATCGAAAACCAAGAGGGCGTTGACAACATCGATGCGATTCTCGAAGTGTCTGACGGCTTAATGGTTGCACGCGGAGACTTAGGTGTGGAAATTCCAGCTGAAGAAGTGCCGCTTGTGCAAAAAGAACTGATCAAAAAATGCAACGCGCTGGGCAAACCTGTTATTACAGCGACTCAAATGCTTGACAGCATGCAGCGCAACCCGCGTCCGACTCGTGCGGAAGCAAGTGACGTTGCAAACGCGATCTTCGACGGAACAGATGCGATCATGCTTTCTGGTGAAACTGCTGCCGGAAGTTACCCGGTTGAAGCAGTTCAAACAATGCATAACATCGCGTCCCGTTCTGAAGAAGCATTAAATTATAAAGAAATTCTCTCAAAACGCAGAGACCAAGTGGGCATGACAATTACAGACGCAATTGGACAATCTGTCGCACATACGGCGATTAACCTGAATGCTGCTGCGATCGTAACGCCGACAGAAAGCGGCCATACAGCACGTATGATTGCAAAATACCGTCCGCAGGCTCCGATTGTTGCGGTTACTGTAAATGACTCTATTTCCAGAAAGCTTGCCCTCGTATCTGGCGTATTCGCGGAAAGCGGCCAAAATGCGAGCTCAACAGATGAGATGCTTGAGGATGCTGTCCAAAAATCATTGAACAGCGGAATTGTAAAACACGGCGATCTTATCGTTATTACAGCTGGCACTGTCGGTGAGTCCGGCACTACGAACTTAATGAAGGTTCATACTGTCGGCGATATCATCGCTAAAGGCCAAGGCATTGGACGCAAATCAGCTTACGGTCCGGTTGTCGTTGCACAAAATGCAAAAGAAGCTGAGCAAAAAATGACTGACGGTGCGGTACTTGTTACCAAAAGCACTGACCGTGATATGATTGCATCCCTTGAAAAAGCGTCTGCTCTTATTACAGAAGAAGGCGGTTTGACTAGCCATGCTGCGGTAGTCGGGTTAAGCCTTGGCATCCCGGTTATCGTGGGTCTGGAAAATGCGACATCTATTTTGACAGATGGCCAGGATATTACAGTTGACGCTTCCAGAGGCGCAGTCTATCAAGGCCGTGCGAGCGTTCTTTAATTACAGGTGAAAATGGAAGGGGAATCCCTTCCTTTTCTCTTTATCATGCCTTTTGTTGAACAGAACGTGTTACACGTGTGGGGGGCTTGGATATGAGATTTTTGTTTTTGCTTTTTATTGTGTTTCCGGCAATAGAAATCGGCATATTCCTATTTTTAGGCAAGCTGATTGGCATTTTACCGACAGTTCTATTCATGATTCTGACTGGCATTATCGGCGCAGCAGCTGCAAAAAAACAAGGAACCGAAGTGTATTATAAGGTTCAGCGTGATCTTCAATATGGCAAAATGCCGGGAGAAGCGATTGCTGACGGTCTGTGCATTTTCATTGGCGGTCTATTGCTGATGCTTCCGGGCTTTTTATCAGATTTGGCCGGCGCCTGTCTTCTTATCCCGTTTACCCGCGGCTGGTGTAAGCCGATTCTGTTCAAATGGCTGAGAGGTATGTCGAAGAATAAGCGGATCATCATCAAATAAAAAACGGCAGCCATGAAAAAACGGCTGCCGTTTTATTTTTGCTGAACGGTGATATAGGACCATATTTCTTTTAATGCGCCTGTTGTGATGAAAGCTTGGATGATGACGAGTACAGCCGGTCCCGCAATCAGTCCTAAAAACCCGAATAATTTAAAGCCGGCAAACAGGGCGATGAGTGTTGCCAGCGGATCGATCCCGATAGATTTACTTAGTATCTTGGGCTCTGTCAGCTGCCGCTGAATAAGAACGACGAGGTACAGGATACCAATTCCGATTGCTTGGGGCAGCTGGCCCGTAATCGATAAATACAAAATCCAGGGCACAAATACGGAGCCGGCACCTAAGTAAGGGAGAAGATCTACAAGCCCGATTAAAAAAGCAATTGTTGCGGCGTGTTCAACCTTTAAGAGAGAAAGGCCGATAAATACAATCACCATCGTGATGAAAACGAGGACGGCTTGTGCTTTGATAAAACCAGTCATTGCTTTTTTTAATTCGCTGCTGATTGCTTTGCTGTTAGCTGTCACACGATCCGGCAGAATTAAAACAAGCATGGCTTTCAGCTTATGCCAATCCTTTGTCATAAAAAAGGTTGCCAGAAGAGAAAAAATCAGAACCGCCGCCGTATTGGGAAGAAGAGCGAAAAATCTCGGGATCATCTCTAGAATGTGGGACAGCAGGAGCCCGGCATTTTTAGCGGCAGAATCACCGAGTGTCTGGATATGAGTGACGATGGAAGCCTGCTGGTTCGTTTCCAATTCTTGAAACAAAAGAGTTAACTCGTTATAGAGCGGCTGAATATGAGTGGTAAACAATTTTTCGCAATATGAAATAAACGTGCTGATATGCGGAGGCAGCGTTTTTGCTAGATAGGCTGTTCCCGTTACGATTTCGGCTACCAGAATGGTGAGGACGCCGAAGGCTGCGAGCAGAAAAAAAGCAAGAACGCCCAGAACATTTATCGTTCGGGGGAATCCTGTCACTTTGTCCAAATAATCGACAACAGGATGAATCACTGAAGAAAGAATAAGGGCGATCAGGAACGGATAAGTTAACGGAAACGAATAATAGGCCGCAGCTATCGACCCTGCGGTCATTGATATGACAAAGAGGGTTCTGAAAAAAATAGTGATATAAGATTGATTCACGAAAACGGTCCTCCTCTCGTCAGCATGTCCTATTTTTTATATGTATTCACGCTGCGGCTGAATATGAATACATTCATCTTAAAGGAGGGATGGCATGTGTTTACACAAGCGAATTTATTTTTAATTTTACTCTTGGCTATCGCACTTATCGCAAAAAACCAATCATTGCTCTTTGCTGTATCCGTCCTTTTGATCATCAAAATCGTTGGGCTTGATCAGAAATTATTTCCGACCATCCAGTCAAAAGGCATTAACTGGGGTGTGACCATTATTACCATCGCCGTTCTTGTCCCGATTGCCACGGGAGAAATCGGATTTAAGCAGCTTGGAGAAGCAATGCGGTCTTCCTACGCATGGATCGCCCTTGGAGCGGGGATCGCAGTGGCGCTGATTGCAAAAAACGGCCTGGCCCTGCTTGAAAATGATCCGCATATTACAACTGCTCTCGTGATCGGGACCATTCTTGCAGTCGCGCTTTTTGGAGGAGTTGCGGTGGGGCCGCTGATCGGAGCGGGGATTGCTTATTTAGCCATGCAGATCGTAAAACTGTTCACTTCATAAAAAAAAGCGGCCTTAAAGCCGCTTTTTTTTTATGCAAAAACCCGCAAATAAAGGCGTTTTTTCGGGGAAATCACAGAATGAAAAAAAAAAATTATAGGTAAACATTTAACAAATGTCTGATTATTGTTTATAATGAGAATAGGCTTAAACTTAAATAAGCTTATAAGAATTTGTTATGTTCTTTCATAAGCAAAGGGTTTTAGTTCCAGCAGCCAGTAAAATGTAAGCATTTTCTTTTTGGGGGAGAGAAATACTTGCATCGTGCTTTTTAAGTAAGCCTCATGTTTTTACAACACTCTTAAAGGGGAAATTTATTGAAAAGGAGATGTTATATATGACAGCGACACGCGGTCTTGAAGGGGTTGTAGCAACAACATCATCTGTTAGTTCTATTATTGATGATACCCTTACATATGTGGGGTATGATATCGATGATTTGACAGAGAATGCAAGTTTTGAAGAAATCATCTACTTGCTTTGGCATCTAAGGCTGCCAAACAAAAAAGAGCTTGAAGAGTTAAAGCAGCAGCTTGCAAAGGAAGCTGCCGTTCCGCAAGAAATTATTGAGCACTTCAAATCTTATTCCCTCGAAAATGTTCATCCCATGGCTGCTCTTCGGACAGCAATTTCATTACTAGGCCTGCTTGACAGCGAGGCTGATACCATGAACCCGGAAGCCAACTACAGAAAGGCGATCCGCCTTCAGGCAAAGGTGCCTGGCCTGGTTGCAGCGTTTTCCAGAATTCGCAAGGGTCTTGAGCCTGTTGAACCGAGAGAAGATTACGGTATTGCGGAGAATTTTCTTTACACATTAAACGGTGAAGAGCCTTCACCAATTGAAGTTGAAGCCTTCAACAAAGCATTGATTTTACATGCTGACCATGAGCTGAACGCGTCAACGTTCACAGCGAGGGTCTGCGTCGCAACACTTTCTGACATCTATTCAGGCATTACTGCAGCAATCGGCGCGCTGAAAGGGCCTCTTCACGGCGGAGCGAATGAAGGCGTTATGAAAATGCTGACAGAAATCGGTGAAGTGGAAAACGCTGAGCCGTACATCCGCGCTAAACTTGAAAAGAAAGAAAAAATCATGGGATTCGGCCACCGTGTGTATAAGCATGGTGATCCGCGCGCGAAGCATCTGAAAGAAATGAGCAAGCGCCTGACCAACCTGACAGGCGAAAGCAAATGGTATGAGATGTCGATTCGTATAGAAGACATCGTCACATCAGAGAAAAAGCTTCCGCCTAACGTTGATTTCTATTCGGCTTCTGTATATCACAGCCTCGGTATTGACCATGATTTGTTTACACCGATTTTTGCTGTAAGCAGAATGTCCGGCTGGCTCGCTCATATTCTTGAGCAGTATGACAACAACCGTCTGATCCGCCCGCGGGCAGATTACACAGGCCCTGACAAACAAAAATTCGTTCCGATTGAAGAAAGAGCCTAAAGAACCATTGGAGGCTGGCTTGCGTCAATGAGGTTAGCCTCTTGTTCAGAACATCAAAATTGGGTTACACTTTAAATTGAATGTTAGGAAAAATCATTTTATTTTCTATATAAGAAAAATAAAATGTTTTCTAAATATGAATTACATACTGGGAGGTTTTTATTGTGGCACAAGGTGAAAAAATTACAGTCTCTAACGGAGTATTAAACGTACCAAACAACCCGATTATCCCATTTATCGAAGGAGACGGAACCGGTCCTGATATTTGGAACGCGGCTTCGAAGGTTTTGGAAGCAGCAGTAGAAAAAGCATACAAAGGCGAAAAGAAAATTACATGGAAAGAAGTTTACGCCGGAGAAAAGGCTTATAATAAAACAGGTGAGTGGCTCCCTGCTGAAACATTAGATGTGATCCGCGAATATTTCATCGCGATTAAAGGCCCGTTAACGACACCTGTCGGCGGCGGTATCCGTTCTTTGAACGTAGCGCTCAGACAAGAGCTTGACCTATTCGTCTGCTTAAGACCTGTAAGATACTTTACTGGAGTGCCGTCACCGGTAAAACGCCCTGAAGATACTGATATGGTCATCTTCCGTGAAAATACAGAAGATATTTACGCAGGCATCGAGTATGCAAAAGGCTCTGAAGAAGTGCAAAAGCTTATCAGCTTCCTTCAAAATGAGTTAAACGTCAACAAAATCCGTTTCCCTGAGACATCAGGTATCGGCATTAAGCCTGTTTCAGAAGAAGGAACAAGCCGCTTGGTCAGAGCTGCCATTGATTATGCGATCGAGCATGGCCGCAAATCTGTAACGCTTGTTCACAAAGGAAACATCATGAAGTTCACAGAAGGCGCGTTCAAAAACTGGGGCTATGAACTTGCTGAAAAAGAATACGGAGATAAAGTCTTCACATGGGCTCAATATGACCGCATTGCTGAAGAAGAAGGAAAAGACGCTGCCAACAAAGCGCAAAGCGAAGCGGAAGCAGCAGGAAAAATCATTATCAAAGACAGCATTGCTGACATTTTCCTTCAGCAGATCTTAACGCGTCCAAACGAGTTTGATGTCGTTGCGACAATGAACTTGAACGGAGATTACATTTCTGATGCTCTTGCTGCGCAAGTCGGCGGAATCGGCATTGCTCCTGGAGCGAACATCAACTACGAAACAGGACATGCGATTTTCGAGGCGACGCACGGAACGGCTCCTAAATATGCAGGCCTTGATAAAGTAAACCCATCTTCAGTTATTCTTTCAGGCGTTCTGCTTCTTGAGCATTTAGGATGGAACGAAGCGGCTGATTTGGTTATCAAATCTATGGAAAAAACAATCGCTTCCAAAGTCGTAACTTACGATTTTGCTAGATTAATGGACGGGGCGACTGAAGTGAAATGCTCAGAGTTCGGAGAAGAACTGATCAAAAACATGGACTAAGCAAGGAAAAAGCCTAAAACTAGCCATAAAGGAGAAGAGAGACATGGGAAATACTCGTAAAAAAGTTTCTGTTATCGGAGCAGGTTTTACCGGAGCTACAACTGCATTTTTAATCGCTCAAAAAGAGCTGGCAGACGTTGTTCTTGTTGACATTCCGCAATTGGAGAACCCGACAAAGGGAAAAGCGCTTGATATGCTTGAAGCAAGCCCAGTTCAAGGCTTTGACGCAAAAATTACGGGAACATCTAATTACGAGGATACAGCTGGCTCTGACATTGTTGTCATTACAGCCGGTATCGCAAGAAAACCTGGTATGAGCAGAGATGATCTGGTCTCTACAAACGAAAAGATTATGAGAAGCGTTACGCGGGAAATCGTGAAATATTCTCCTGACTCTATTATTGTGGTGCTGACAAATCCTGTTGATGCAATGACATACGCGGTGTACAAAGAATCAGGCTTCCCTAAAGAGCGTGTAATCGGCCAGTCCGGTGTGCTTGATACGGCAAGATTCAGAACATTTGTGGCAGAGGAATTAAACCTGTCAGTGAAAGATGTGACTGGTTTCGTACTCGGCGGACACGGTGACGATATGGTTCCGCTTGTGCGTTATTCTTATGCTGGCGGTATCCCGCTTGAAACTCTTATTCCGAAAGAACGGATTGACGCAATTGTGGAGCGCACTAGAAAAGGCGGAGGCGAAATCGTGAATCTTCTTGGAAACGGAAGCGCGTATTATGCGCCTGCGGCTTCTCTGACAGAAATGGTCGAAGCGATCTTGAAAGATCAGCGCCGCGTCCTTCCTACAATTGCTTATCTTGAAGGGGAATACGGCTATGAAGGCATCTACCTTGGTGTTCCTACAATTGTAGGCGGCAACGGTCTTGAGCAAATCATTGAACTTGAACTGACAGACTATGAAAGAGCGCAGCTGAATAAATCAGTTGAATCTGTCAAAAATGTCATGAAAGTATTATCCTAATAAAAAGAGAGAAAGGCTTGCTTAATACAGCCTTTCTCTTTTTACTATAAATGAAAGCGTTATCATAAACGTCTTTATTTCTTTTAAAAATGATGTAAAAGGCGAATTGTCGGAATGTCCTGCTTTCGCTAAAATAAAATCATGAAACATGTTAAGATGACATAAAATAGAGAAATAGGATGTCGGGGAATTATAATACTGGAGGCACAGCATGAACAAGAAAATTTTAGTTGTGGATGATGAAGAATCTATTGTTACTCTTTTACAGTACAATTTGGAACGGTCAGGCTATGATGTCATTACCGCCTCGGATGGGGAAGAAGCACTCAAAAAAGCGGAAACAGAGAAGCCTGATTTGATTGTGCTTGATGTGATGCTTCCAAAATTGGACGGAATCGAAGTATGCAAGCAGCTGAGACAGCAAAAACTGATGTTTCCCATTTTAATGCTGACAGCGAAGGATGAGGAATTCGACAAAGTATTAGGGCTTGAGCTCGGTGCTGATGATTATATGACCAAGCCGTTCAGTCCAAGAGAAGTAAATGCGAGAGTCAAAGCGATTTTAAGGCGTTCGGAAATAGCTGCGCCCTCTAGTGAGATGAAGAACGATGAAATGGAAGGCCAGATCGTAATCGGCGATCTGAAAATCCTGCCTGATCATTATGAAGCGTACTTTAAAGAAAGTCAGCTTGAACTAACACCGAAAGAATTCGAACTGCTGCTCTATTTAGGCAGACATAAAGGCAGAGTTCTGACAAGAGATCTGCTGCTGAGCGCAGTCTGGAATTATGATTTTGCCGGAGATACGAGAATTGTTGATGTGCACATCAGCCATCTTCGCGACAAAATTGAAAACAATACCAAAAAACCGATCTACATTAAAACGATTAGGGGATTGGGGTATAAACTGGAGGAGCCAAAAATGAATGAATAAATACCGTGTGCGCCTTTTTTCTGTATTCGTTGTCTGTATGATTCTGGTGTTTTGTGTTCTCGGGCTGTTTTTACAGCAGCTTTTTGAAACATCTGATCAAAGGAAAGCAGAGGAACACATTGAAAAAGAAGCAAAATACTTGGCTTCGCTTCTTGATGCCGGCAATCTGAATAATCAAACAAATGAGAAAATCATTAAAGATGCAGGCGGCGCGCTTGATGTGAGCGCATCCGTTATCGATACAGACGGCAAGGTGCTGTATGGGTCTAACGGGAGAGCGGCTGATTCCCAAAAGGTGCAGGCGCTTGTTTCTGGCCATGAGGGTATTCTGTCAACAACAGATAACAAGCTTTATTACGGACTTTCACTTAGAAGCGAAGGGGAAAAAACAGGATATGTGCTACTTTCCGCCTCTGAAAAAAGCGACGGCTTAAAAGGCGAATTGTGGGGGATGCTGACGGCCAGTCTTTGTACCGCATTTATCGTCATTGTTTATTTTTATTCCAGCATGACCTCACGTTATAAAAGGTCAATTGAGTCAGCGACAAATGTAGCCACAGAACTCTCTAAGGGCAACTACGATGCACGGACGTACGGCGGCTATATTAGGCGTTCTGATAAGCTAGGACATGCGATGAACAGCCTTGCCATTGATCTGATGGAAATGACGCGAACGCAGGAAATGCAGCGGGATCGGCTGCTGACAGTCATTGAAAACATTGGCTCCGGGCTGATTATGATCGACGGAAGAGGCTTTATTAATCTCGTAAACAGGTCTTACGCCAAGCAGTTTCATATCAATCCGAATCATATGCTGCGCCGTCTTTATCACGATGCATTTGAACATGAAGAAGTGATCCAGCTTGTCGAAGACATTTTTATGACGGAGACAAAGAAATGCAAGCTGTTAAGACTTCCGATCAAAATAGAACGGCGTTATTTTGAAGTGGACGGCGTTCCGATTATGGGGCCGGACGATGAATGGAAAGGAATTGTGCTTGTTTTCCATGACATGACGGAAACAAAGAAATTAGAGCAGATGAGGAAGGATTTTGTGGCCAATGTTTCTCATGAGCTGAAAACACCGATTACGTCCATAAAAGGGTTTACGGAGACGTTATTGGACGGGGCGATGGAAGACAAAGAGGCGCTTTCTGAATTTCTCTCTATTATTCTTAAGGAAAGCGAAAGGCTTCAGTCTTTGGTTCAGGATTTGCTCGATCTCTCAAAAATCGAGCAGCAAAATTTCACGCTCAGTATCGAAACGTTTGAGCCGGCCAAAATGCTTGGTGAGATTGAAACGCTTCTGAAGCATAAGGCGGATGAGAAAGGCATCTCCTTGCAACTGAATGTCCCGAAAGACCCTCAATATGTATCTGGTGACCCGTACAGGCTGAAACAGGTATTTCTTAATCTCGTAAACAATGCGTTAACCTACACGCCTGAGGGGGGCTCCGTGGCTATCAATGTAAAGCCCAGAGAAAAAGACATTCAGATTGAGGTTGCCGATTCTGGAATCGGAATTCAGAAAGAAGAAATTCCGCGCATCTTTGAACGCTTTTACCGCGTAGATAAAGACAGAAGCAGGAATTCGGGCGGAACCGGACTGGGCCTTGCAATTGTCAAGCATTTAATAGAGGCTCATGAAGGGAAAATTGATGTCACAAGCGAGCTTGGACGGGGAACTGTCTTTACCGTGACGCTGAAACGGGCCGCTGAAAAGTCCGCCTAATGTTTACAAAGGTTTAACAATATCTTCATGCACTGTTAAACCTATGCTGGTAGGATGTAGTAGAACCCCTTCATCCAAGGAGCCAATTTTGACGGCGGGAACCTATTTGTGTTCCCGTCCTTTTTTGTGTCTTCTCTTATAGTTCACGTATTTTCCTTTCAAATTGAACTTTGTTAAAATAAGAGGAGCTAATGACTATGTAAGAGATGAATGGAAGCCTGAGGCTTCTTAGGAGGAAATTGAATGACGGAACGAAAAAAATTAGTGCTTGTAGACGGAAACAGTCTGGCTTACCGGGCGTTTTTTGCATTGCCGCTGTTAAGCAATGATAAAGGTGTTCATACAAATGCCGTATACGGCTTTGCGATGATTTTGATGAAAATGCTTGAGGATGAAAAACCGACGCACATGCTGGTTGCGTTTGATGCCGGGAAAACAACATTTCGTCACGGCACATTTAAAGAATATAAAGGCGGCAGACAGAAAACCCCGCCTGAGCTTTCCGAACAAATGCCGTTTATCCGCGAGCTGCTGGATGCCTACCAGATCAGCCGCTATGAACTGGAACAATATGAAGCGGATGATATTATCGGCACACTGGCCAAATCGGCTGAAAAAGACGGATTTGAAGTTAAGGTTTTCTCAGGAGATAAGGATTTAACACAGCTGGCAACGGACAAAACGACAGTTGCCATTACGAGAAAGGGAATTACCGATGTTGAATTTTACACACCGGAGCATGTCAAAGAGAAATACGGGCTTACGCCTGAACAAATCATTGACATGAAGGGTCTGATGGGCGATTCCTCAGATAATATTCCGGGTGTGCCCGGCGTCGGAGAAAAGACTGCGATTAAGCTTTTAAAACAATTTGATTCCGTTGAAAAGCTGCTGGAGTCCATTGACGAGGTGAGCGGAAAGAAATTGAAGGAAAAGCTTGAGGAGTTTAAGGATCAAGCATTGATGAGCAAGGAGCTTGCGACAATTATGACGGATGCTCCGATTGAGGTATCTGTTTCCGGCCTGGAATATCAAGGCTTTAATCGTGAACAGGTCATTGCCATCTTTAAAGATCTTGGCTTCAACACGCTTCTTGAACGGCTTGGAGAAGACAGTGCAGAAGCAGAACAGGATCAATCGTTGGAAGACATTAATGTCAAAACAGTCACAGACGTGACAAGCGATATATTGGTTTCTCCATCCGCATTTGTCGTTGAACAGATTGGCGATAATTATCATGAAGAGCCGATTCTCGGATTTTCGATCGTAAATGAAACGGGAGCTTATTTCATTCCGAAAGACACTGCCGTTGAGTCTGAGGTGTTTAAAGAATGGGTGGAAAATGACGAGCAGAAGAAATGGGTCTTCGACAGCAAGCGGGCTGTTGTCGCTTTGCGCTGGCAGGGCATTGAGCTGAAAGGAGCCGAGTTTGATACGCTCCTTGCGGCTTATATCATCAACCCGGGCAATTCATATGACGACGTTGCGAGTGTGGCTAAGGATTACGGCTTGCATATCGTTTCAAGTGATGAATCAGTTTATGGAAAAGGAGCAAAACGAGCAGTGCCGTCAGAAGACGTACTGTCTGAGCACCTTGGCCGCAAAGCGTTAGCGATTCAAAGCCTTCGGGAAAAGCTCGTTCAGGAGCTGGAAAACAACGACCAGCTTGAACTGTTTGAAGAGCTGGAAATGCCTCTTGCGCTTATTCTCGGCGAAATGGAATCAACTGGCGTCAAAGTCGATGTTGACCGTTTAAAACGGATGGGTGAAGAACTGGGTGCGAAGCTGAAGGAATATGAAGAAAAAATCCATGAGATTGCGGGAGAGCCGTTTAACATCAATTCTCCGAAACAGCTAGGCGTCATCTTATTTGAAAAGATCGGCCTTCCTGTCGTAAAGAAAACGAAAACAGGCTATTCTACGTCTGCCGATGTGCTTGAAAAGCTGGCTGACAAGCATGATATTGTCGACTATATTTTACAGTACAGACAAATTGGCAAGCTTCAATCAACATATATCGAAGGGCTTTTAAAGGTGACGAGACCGGATTCGCATAAAGTGCACACGCGATTTAACCAGGCCTTAACGCAAACTGGTCGTCTCAGCTCGACTGATCCGAACCTGCAAAACATTCCGATCAGGCTTGAGGAAGGGCGGAAAATTCGCCAAGCTTTTGTGCCGTCTGAAAAAGACTGGCTCATTTTTGCAGCCGATTATTCACAAATCGAGCTGCGGGTGCTTGCCCATATTTCAAAGGATGATAATCTGATCGAAGCTTTTACAAATGATATGGATATTCACACGAAAACGGCAATGGATGTGTTCCATGTCGCTAAGGATGAAGTGACATCTGCGATGAGACGCCAGGCGAAAGCGGTCAACTTTGGCATTGTTTACGGGATCAGCGATTACGGTCTGTCACAGAACCTCGGCATTACCCGGAAGGAAGCGGGAGCATTTATCGACCGCTATCTGGAAAGCTTCCAAGGCGTAAAAGCGTACATGGAAGATTCAGTACAGGAAGCGAAGCAAAAAGGATACGTAACAACGCTTATGCATCGCCGCCGCTACATCCCTGAGCTGACGAGCCGGAACTTTAATATCCGAAGTTTTGCAGAGCGGACGGCCATGAATACGCCGATTCAAGGAAGCGCCGCTGATATTATCAAAAAAGCCATGATTGACATGGCTGCCAAGCTGAAAGAAAAACAGTTGAAAGCAAGGCTTCTGCTTCAAGTACACGATGAATTGATTTTTGAGGCGCCAAAGGAAGAAATTGAAATTCTTGAAAAGCTTGTTCCTGAAGTGATGGAGCATGCGCTTGCATTAGATGTGCCGTTAAAGGTGGACTTTGCATCAGGCCCATCTTGGTACGATGCGAAATAAACAGAGATAGGAAGTGATGGATGTGCCGGAATTACCAGAAGTTGAGACGGTCCGGCGCACTCTGACCGGGCTTGTAAAGGGAAAAACAATCAAATCGGTAGAGATCAGATGGCCGAATATCATCAAACGGCCTGCCGAACCGGAGGAATTTGCGCGAAAACTAGCAGGAGAAACGATACAGTCCATCGGAAGACGGGGAAAGTTTTTACTGTTTCATTTAGATCATTATGTTATGGTTTCTCACCTTCGAATGGAAGGAAAATACGGTCTTCATCAAGCCGAGGAGCCTGACGATAAACACGTGCATGTCATATTCACGATGACGGATGGAACCCAGCTCCGGTACAGGGATGTGCGGAAATTTGGAACCATGCACTTATTTAAACCGGGAGAAGAAGCGGGCGAGCTCCCGCTTTCTCAGTTAGGTCCGGAGCCGGATGCAGAAGAATTTACGAGTGCGTATTTAAAAGACCGGCTTGCGAAAACAAACCGCGCTGTCAAAACAGCCCTACTGGATCAAAAAACGGTAGTTGGACTAGGGAACATTTATGTGGATGAGGCTCTTTTCAGAGCGGGTGTTCATCCCGAGATAAAAGCAAATCAATTATCAGATAAAACAATCAAAATCCTTCACGCTGAAATCAAAAACACTCTGCAGGAGGCGATTGATGCGGGCGGAAGCACAGTCCGTTCATATATCAACTCCCAAGGGGAAATCGGAATGTTCCAGCTGCAGCATTTTGTCTACGGAAAAAAAGACGAGCCATGCAAAAATTGCGGAACGATGATTTCGAAAATTGTCGTTGGAGGAAGAGGCACGCATTTTTGCGCAAAGTGCCAGAAAAAAAAGTAGCATAATGCTTCATCGTCCAAGCTGTCGGTGCATATATCAGTAACTCTGTAATGGAGGATGCCATTTTCGAAACACGGATTTTTCACTTTCCCATATATATGATTGTGATGAATCCCGGGCATTTCACATCTGATACAAGAGCACCAACAGAAAGGAAGAAACGGATATGCAAATGGTTTCTATACTGCTGCTGGCGTTGGCTGTCAGCTTGGACAGTTTTTCAGTCGGATTTACGTACGGATTGAGAAAAATGAAAATACCGTTTAAAGCGATTTTGGTTATCGCCTGCTGTTCCGGTGCTGTCATGTTTATATCCATGCTGATCGGAAGCTTTCTCACGAAGTTTTTTCCTGTATATGTGACGGAGAAGCTTGGCGGTTTGATATTGGTTGGAATCGGTGCGTGGGTTCTGTACCAATTCTTCAAACCGGCAAAAGATAAAGAATACCTCTTGCATGAAAAAACACTGCTTAATTTAGAGGTTCGGTCATTAGGGATTGTGATTCATATTTTGAGAAAACCCATGAGTGCGGATATCGACAAATCGGGTGTGATCAATGGAATTGAGGCGGTCTTATTGGGATTTGCCTTATCGATTGATGCCTTTGGAGCAGGTATAGGCGCAGCCATTCTCGGTTTTTCACCGATTGTGATGAGCATCGCCGTGGCAATCATGAGCTCGCTGTTTGTATCAATTGGAATCAATGCCGGCCATTTTCTGTCTAAGTGGAAATGGATCGATAAAATGGCGTTTTTGCCGGGGCTTCTATTAATCACGATTGGGCTCTGGAAATTGTAAAAAGGAGTGGATCTCTTGACCTTAATCATTGGTTTAACGGGAGGAATAGCTAGCGGCAAAAGCACGGTAGCCAATATGCTGATTGAAAAAGGAATAACAGTTATAGATGCAGATATCATTGCAAAACAAGCGGTAGAAAAAGGGATGCCGGCCTACCGGCAAATCATTGACGAATTCGGTGAAGACATACTGCTCTCAAATGGCGATATAGACCGAAAAAAGCTTGGAGCGCTGGTATTTACAAATGAACAAAAGCGTCTCGCTTTAAATGCAATTGTTCATCCCGCAGTCAGGCAGGAAATGCTCAATCGCCGTGATGAAGCCGTTGCAAATCGGGAGGCATTTGTTGTATTGGATATCCCGCTATTGTTCGAAAGCAAATTGGAATCATTGGTTGATAAAATTATCGTGGTCAGTGTGACAAAAGAGCTTCAACTGGAACGTCTGATGAAGCGCAATCAGCTGACGGAAGAAGAAGCAGTCAGCCGTATCCGCTCTCAAATGTCCTTAGAGGAAAAAACAGCAAGAGCAGATCAAGTCATCGATAACAGCGGCACGCTTGAAGAGACCGAAAGGCAGCTTGATGAAATCATGAACAGCTGGGCATAATACAAAAAACACCGTTCATATTGAACGGTGTTTTTTTGCCATTAAAAATCAAAGTTGTCCGGATCAGGACCGACTCGCAAGTTTTCATTCAGTGCATCGATTCGGTTCATGTCATCCTGCGTTAATTCAAAGTCAAATACGCTTGCATTTTCTTTAATGCGGTGTTCCTTCGTTGATTTAGGAATCGTAATGATGCCATGCTGCAGATCCCAGCGCAAAATAATTTGTGCGACAGATTTATTGTATGTTTGAGCGATGTCAGCCAATACAGGGTGATCCAGCAGCTGCCCCTGCATTAAAGGTGACCAAGCCTCCATCTGGATGCCCTGATTTTGGCAGTATCTTATCAACTCTTTTTGTGTGAGGCGCGGGTGAAATTCCACTTGGTTAATCATAGGCTTAATTTCAGCTGCCGTCATCAGATCTTCAAGATGGTGAATTTGGAAGTTGCTTACGCCAATCGCTTTGATACGGCCTTCTTTATACAGCGTTTCAAGCGCTCTCCAAGCTTCTTTATACTTTCCTTCTACAGGCCAGTGGATGAGGTATAGATCCAAATAATCCAGACCGAGTTTGGATAGGCTTGTTTCAAACGCGGCGAGTGTTTCTTCGTAGCCTAAATCCGCATTCCATACTTTCGATGTGATAAACAGATCCTCTCTTGAAATGCCTGCTTCTTCAATGCCTTCCCGAATCCCTTCTCCAACGCCAGCTTCATTTCCATAGATAGCTGCAGTATCAATACTGCGGTACCCGTGAACAATGGCAGTTTTAACTGCGTTTACCAGTTCAGATCCTTCTTCCACTTGGAACACGCCGAGGCCGAACCAAGGCATTTCTACCCCATTATGAAGTGTTGCTTTTGCTTGTAAATGTGTTGTCATGTTCATTTCCTCCTTTAAAATTGTCAGGCTTCCTGCCGATCTCGTTTTTCCATTAAGCGGCTCCAGCCTGTTAAAATGACTGCACCGACCACCATTAATCCGCCTATCCAAGCGGTATGAATCAATCCGATTGAATCGGTGATCACACCGCCAAGGTATGACCCAAGCGCGATTCCTGCATTAAAGGCAGCGATATTCATCGCGGATGCGACGTCAACTGCACTCGGGACAAAACGCTCAGCCAGCATGACGACATACACCTGAAGGCCGGGCACGTTCATAAAGGCCAGCAATCCCATACAGAGAATGGTAATGAGCCCTGCTGTTTGATACGGGGCTGTAAATGTCAGTACGAATAGAACAATTGCTTGTACGATAAACATATAGAATAAAGCGGCAATCGGATTTCGGTTTGACAGCTTTCCGCCAATCATATTGCCGATAGCAATAGCTATTCCGTATCCGAGCAGAATCACTGCAACAGTCCCGGCTTTGAAGCCTGTTACTTCCTGAAGCAGGGGAGACAGATACGTGAACACAACGAATGTTCCTCCGTATCCAAGCGCTGTAATGACAAATAAAAGCAATAACCGGCTGTTTGTCACAAGCTTCAATTGATCCCGCATCGTTGTTTTCGTCCCTTTTCGTAATTTGGACGGTACAAGAATACCATTTGTAATGAAAGCAATGATTCCGACGGCGATAATGACCATAAAGGCGAAACGCCAGCCGAACTGCTGGCCGATAAATGTCCCAAAAGGAACTCCGGTTACAGTTGCCACAGTGAGGCCAGTAAACATAATTGAAATCGCGCTAGCCCTTTTATCTTCCGGGACAATATCCGCTGCGATTGTCGAACCGATCGACATAAACACACCGTGCGAAAATGCCGATATCACACGTGCTGCTAGTAAAATCCCGATGCTTGAAGCGGTTGCTGCCATCGTATTACCGGCAATAAAAATAAACATGATCCAAAGCAATAGTGTCTTACGCGACATGCTTGAGGTCAATGAAGTTAATATAGGTGCCCCAAATGTAACGCCGAGCGCATAAAGGGAAACGGTTAATCCTGCTGTCGTGACTGGAATATGCAGGTCATCAGCAATGAGCGGCAAAAGGCCGACACTGATAAATTCAGTTGTCCCTATTGCGAATGCACTTACGGCCAAAGCCAGTAGTGCAGGAATACTGCTTTTGGCTGAAGTCATGATGTTCCTCCTTTGTAAGATGTGTTGTATGATTGAAATTCTGCCGAGTAAGCTATATAAATAAAAAAGAGCAGATTCAAATCAGCCGGCAAATGTGATTATGAAACATATCGTTAAGAAATAAAAGTACGTACTTTGAAGTGCTATAGTCACTTTTTGGTGCCTGTGAGGAGAATGGATTGTATGGAGAAGAAAAAATATAACATTTCTGTTGAAGCGACTCTTGAAGTGATTGGAGGGAAATGGAAATGCGTCATTTTATGCCATCTGACGCACGGAAAAAAACGTACAAGCGAATTAAAACGCCTAATGCCCAATATCACGCAAAAAATGCTGACTCAGCAGCTGCGCGAGCTGGAAGCGGACGGTGTCATTAACCGAATCGTATATAATCAAGTTCCTCCCAAAGTGGAATATGAGCTCAGCGAATACGGCCGCAGCTTAGAAGGAATTTTAGATATGCTGTGTGCTTGGGGAGCGAATCATATTAACAGAGTATACGGGGATACATTTTCTGTGCTAGAAGAAAGTGTGCTCAATGATAAGTTAAAACAGGAATCATAAAGCATGAGGGCAGTCAGTGCGGAGCGCTGGCTGCTTTTTGGTTCTTACGCCTGATATTCTGTGCAAGAAAACATAAGATGCATCATAAATTAGCGTTATAATCGTTGATTTTTATCAATATGTACTGGCGAATTTGTTTTAATGTGTTATACTAATTTTAGATAGTAACAAATTAGGATGGCATAATTGATAAGGGGTGTCCAACATGAAGGTAAAAGTAGCGATCAACGGGTTTGGAAGAATCGGAAGAATGGTTTTTAGAAAAGCGATGTTAGACGATCAAATTCAAGTAGTGGCCATTAACGCCAGCTATTCCGCAGAAACGCTGGCTCATTTAATAAAGTATGACACAATTCACGGCAGATACGACAAAGAGGTTGTGGCTGGTGAAGACAGCCTGATCGTAAATGGAAAGAAAGTGCTTTTGTTAAACAGCCGTGATCCAAAACAGCTGCCTTGGCGGGAATATGATATTGACATAGTCGTCGAAGCAACAGGGAAGTTTAATGCTAAAGATAAAGCGATGGGCCATATAGAAGCAGGTGCAAAAAAAGTGATTTTGACCGCTCCGGGAAAAAATGAAGACGTTACCATTGTGATGGGCGTAAATGAGGACCAATTCGACGCTGAGCGCCATGTCATTATTTCAAATGCGTCATGCACGACAAATTGCCTTGCGCCTGTTGTAAAAGTACTGGATGAAGAGTTTGGCATTGAGAGCGGTCTGATGACTACAGTTCATGCGTATACGAATGACCAAAAAAATATTGATAACCCGCACAAAGATTTGCGCCGGGCGCGGGCTTGCGGTGAATCCATCATTCCAACAACAACAGGAGCGGCAAAGGCGCTTTCGCTTGTGCTGCCGCATCTGAAAGGAAAACTTCACGGCCTCGCCTTGCGTGTCCCTGTTCCGAACGTCTCATTGGTTGATCTCGTTGTTGATCTGAAAACGGATGTTACGGCTGAAGAAGTAAACGAGGCATTTAAACGCGCTGCCAAAACGTCGATGTACGGTGTACTTGATTACTCAGATGAACCGCTCGTTTCGACTGATTATAATACGAATCCGCATTCAGCGGTCATTGACGGGCTTACAACAATGGTAATGGAAGACAGGAAAGTAAAGGTGCTGGCGTGGTATGACAACGAATGGGGCTACTCCTGCAGAGTTGTTGATCTAATCCGCCATGTAGCGGCACGAATGAAACATCCGTCTGCTGTATAAAATAAGGTCATGGACACATTTTAAAGAAAAAACCCTTAACAGCATATTTCTGAAAAAACGCACCTTGCAAATTAGACTTAAACACAGTATACTATTTTTCGTGAACTTCTTGCTTGAGACTGTTTCGGAATTACTTAAAGGGTTAGGACCTCTCCGGACTAACTTTCCCCCGTGGTAAATGGCCGACCCAGTTGTTGGAATTTCACTTTTTAATTCTTGTTAAGGGGGGTCCATGACTATGGAAACAATGGGGCGTCACGTTATCTCCGAGCTATGGGGATGCGATTTTGATAAGCTGAATGACATGGATTTTATTGAAAAAACGTTTGTAAATGCTGCTCTAAAATCAGGTGCTGAGGTGCGCGAGGTTGCATTTCACAAATTTGCACCGCAAGGCGTAAGCGGAGTTGTGATTATTTCTGAATCACACTTAACGATTCACAGTTTTCCTGAGCACGGATATGCGAGCATTGATGTTTATACTTGTGGAGACTTAGATCCTAATGTCGCTGCTGATTACATTGCAGAGGCATTACATGCTGATACAAGAGAAAACATTGAAATACCAAGAGGAATGGGGCCTGTGCAAATTAAACAGGCGCAAGCGAAAGTACTATAAAGTAAATTGCGAACACAAAGGGAGCTGAAGCTAGAAAGCCATTATGCGCTTTTTAGCTTATGCTCCTTTTATTTTTATAAAGAAACGAGAGTGTCAGCTTTTTCTTTTTTCATTTTTTTTGTAAAATAAGAAAGAGATTTTCACAAACCACCTAATGCTATAGAAACAAATTTAACAACGGCTCTCCCGACAGATGCTGTCACATCTATTTTTAAAAGGCGGAGGCTGCCGAAAATACATTGCAGGGAACGATATAGTTGGGAGCTGATTTTATTGAAATGTCCTTCATGCCAGCATAACGGAACACGAGTCCTTGATTCACGGCCTGTGGATGACGGAAAGTCGATTCGCCGAAGACGCGAGTGCGAATCCTGCCACTACCGGTTTACGACCTTTGAGAAAGTGGAGGAAACCCCGCTCATCGTCGTGAAAAAAGAAGGTGTGCGTGAGGAATTCAGCAGAGAAAAAATGCTGCGCGGCCTCATAAAAGCATGTGAAAAAAGGCCTGTTTCACTCAAAACGCTTGAAGACATGTGCTTTGATATTGAAAAAGAGCTTCGCAATCAAGGCTGCTCCGAGGTGAAGAGTGAGCTCGTCGGAGAAATGGTCATGGACCGGCTGGCTAAGATTGACGAAGTCGCATATGTGCGGTTCGCGTCCGTCTATCGGCAGTTTAAAGATATAAACGTCTTTATCGACGAATTAAAAGACTTAATAAAGAAAGAGCGTTAAAAGAGCTAAGAGGATTCTTCTAGCTCTTTTCTCATGTGCAAAATTGGCATTTGATAGATATAAGAAACGGTGTAAAATGAAAGGTAGAAACAAATTCGGAAGGTTTGAGAATGTATGGCTGACTATTGGAAAGATGTACTGCCTGTAGACCCGTATGTGGTTAAAAGCAGATCGATGCTGCAGGATATTGACAGACAAATTATTACACAACTGTACCAGCCCTTAATCGGCCCTGTTGCATTCTCTCTTTATATGACATTGTGGGGAGAGCTTGAACAAAACCGTCTGTGGGGCGGAGAGTCCACACATAGACAGCTGATGGGGATGACACAGTCCAACTTAAAAACGATCCATCAGGAACAGGGGAAGCTCGAGGGCATCGGATTGCTGAAAGTATATATGAAAGAATCCGAGCGGCAGGAGCGCCTCTTTATATATGAACTCCTTCCGCCGCTCAGACCAAATGAATTTTTTGAAGACGGAATGCTGAATGTTTTTCTGTATAATAGAGTCGGAAAAACGAAATATCAGCAATTAAAACAATTTTTTACGCACCCGGCCATTTCAGAAGATGCGAAGGACATTACGCGGCCGTTTAATCACGCGTTTGAATCGCTGCAGCCGAGTGAATGGAAGCTCACATCCGATATGGAGGAAACGGTAAGGCTTGCCGAGGGGACCGAGTATACTTCTGTCGGACAGGCTCCGTCCTATACCATAACGGAGGATGTGTTTGATTTTGATTTGTTTTTAGCAGGACTTTCTGAGACGATGATTCCGAGAAAAGCGATGACCCAGCAGGTGCGGGACACAATCAAAAAGCTTTCTTATCTGTACGGAATTGACCCTTTGCAAATGCAAAATGTTGTGATGAGCGCAATTGATGAGCGTGACGTCATTACGACGGAGGCATTAAGAAAAGCGGCGAGCGACTGGTATCAAATTGAAAGAAACGGACAGCTGCCCGATTTGGTGGAAAAAACACAGCCGGTGCATCTGCGTGAAGGCGAAAAACCGGCAGAAGAGGATTCTCTGGATGGGAAGCTGATCGCATTGCTGGAGGCGATTTCCCCGAAGAAGCTTCTGCAGGACATTGCTGACGGAACAGAGCCGTCAAAAGCTGATCTGAAGATCATAGAAGAAATTATGTTCGAACAGAAGCTCGAGCCAGGCGTCACAAATGTGTTAATTTATTATGTCATGCTGAAAACCGACATGAAGCTGTCAAAAAACTATATCCAAAAAATCGCTTCGCATTGGGCACGCAAAAAGGTAAAAACGGTCAGGGAAGCGATGAAGCTCGCAATAGAAGAAAACCGCCAGTATCTTGAATGGGCTGAAGGAAAAACAAAGTCTTCGAAACGAAACCAAAAAGTGATTCGTGAAGAAAAGCTTCCTGATTGGATGACAGAAAAGGAAACAGCGTCCGATTCAGAATCCGGACAGCAGAAGCTGCATCCGCAGGATTTGGAAGAACAGAAGAAAAAGATGATGGAAGAAATGCAAAAACTGAAAAAATACTCTGCCTATTAAAGACAGAGATGCGGGGTGAAGGAATAGATGGAACCAATCGGCCGTTCCCTGCAGGGCGTAACCGGCAGGCCGGATTTCCAAAAACGTCTTGAACAAATGAAGGAAAAAGTCATGAAAGATCAAGATGTTCAAGCATTTTTGAAGGAAAACGAAGAAGTGATTGACCAAAAAATGATCGAAAAGAGCTTAAATAAGCTTTATGAATATATTGAACAAAGCAAGAATTGCTCCTATTGTTCGGAAGATGAAAACTGCAACAATTTGTTGGAGGGCTACCATCCGAAACTTGTTGTCAATGGGCGGTCTATTGATATCGAGTATTATGAATGTCCAGTCAAACGGAAGCTCGACCAGCAGAAGAAACAAAAGTCTCTTATGAAAAGCATGTATATCCAGCAGGATCTTCTTGGAGCGACGTTCCAGCAAGTTGATATCAGTGACCCGAGCAGGCTCGCGATGTTTCAGCATGTTACAGACTTCCTGAAAAGCTATAATGAGACGGGAAAAGGGAAAGGATTATATTTATACGGGAAATTTGGGGTAGGAAAAACGTTTATGCTCGCTGCAATTGCCAATGAGCTGGCGGAAAAAGAGTACTCCTCCATGATTGTCTATGTGCCTGAATTTGTGAGAGAGCTTAAAAATTCGCTGCAAGACCAGACATTGGAAGAGAAGCTCAATATGGTAAAGACCACACCCGTATTGATGCTTGATGACATCGGAGCAGAATCAATGACAAGCTGGGTAAGGGATGAAGTCATCGGAACGGTGCTTCAGCACAGAATGTCCCAGCAGCTGCCAACGTTCTTTTCTTCTAATTTCTCACCTGACGAGCTGAAGCATCATTTTACGTATTCGCAGAGGGGAGAAAAAGAAGAAGTAAAAGCTGCAAGATTAATGGAGCGGATATTATATTTGGCTGCTCCGATCCGCCTTGACGGAGAAAACCGCCGACATCCATAATTGCTGTGGTTCAAAGGGGAAGGAACTGAGGGTATGAAACGAAAAACCGCTGTCAAATGGCTGGCAATGCTTGCAGGTGCTGGTTTACTCTATTGGGGAAATAAAACGTATTTGAATGTATCGCCGAAAGAAATCAGGGTATGGGTATTGTCGTTCGGAGTCTTTGCACCTCTGATGTTTATCGGGATATCCATCGTCAGGCCACTTGTTTTATTTCCGGTGTCTGTTATTTCAATAGCTGGCGGACTTGCGTTTGGCCCGCTTCTCGGCACGCTTTATACGTTATTCGGTTCGATGTGCGCTTCAGCTGTTTCGTTTTTTGCGGCCGGTTTGTTTTCGGCGAAAAAGAACGGGCATTACGAAAGGCTTGAAGCCATACAGAAGCAAATGGAGGATAACGGATTTTTCTATATCTTTTTTTTGAGAATCCTGCCGATCAATTTTGATTTCGTCAGCTATGCGGCAGGCCTTTCCAATGTCAAAGCGCTGCCGTATTTTGCGGCGACGGCTGTGGGTATCATTCCTGGGACGATTGCGCTTAATGTGCTGGGTGCGAGCTTTTTGGCTGGCAATCTGCCCGCTTTCTTTCTTGTCCTAGCTCTGTATATCGTGTTTATCTCGCTGCCATTCATCCTCAGAAAGAAAATGCAAAACTTGTTCCAAGAATCAAATTAAGATTTGCCAATGACCTTTACGTCTATTTTAAAAACATCCCCCATATACTTGTAACAGATGCCGTAAGGGGGGACAAACATGCTTGAAATAATCTTTGAAGATGACCATGATGCAGCCGCTTTTTTACATCTCATTCAGCATTCGGACGATCGGAACAATATCATTGTCCGTGAAGGCATACGAAAAATCGGGATTGAAAAAGCGAATCCGGCTTTTCCTATTCAGCGTTTTATGGAGCCGATTCTGGTCAAATTTTTTTTGGAATGCAAAGAAGACGAGCATATGCTGTCATTGATTGAGGAAACGTATTGTTTCACGGACCAGGATGAACAGCAGCAAATCCTTCAGCTCGCACACAGTATTATTGAAGGTGAAGCAGACGATCTTCCGTTTGAGCCGCTGAAGCTTTCACGGAAACAATCTATTTTGGATGAACTCCAAACGATCTGTTTAGAGGAAGGAGTATTTTACATTCGCTCCTTTCAGACCTTCCGACTTGGATCATACTATAAGCAGCTGAGAGATATTACAGAAGCAGCGATTGATGAATATAAGATGGAACAGGAATATCAAAATTTTATTCAAACACTCAGAGACTATGTGAACGCCAAACAGCCGCGAATCAAAAAAGTGCATATTGTCCATGATGGTTCCTTTACATTATGGGAGCTGCGCTATGTGCCGGAACGGGAAAAAATGAAATACATAGACAGAAGATTTGTCCGGGATCATCCTATGTATATTGATTCTCATTTGCTCGCGCCGCTGATTTCCATTGCGCCTGATGAAGTCGTGCTTTATACCGACCAGCCCGAGCACATGATGGCAAGGACCATTCAAAACGTATTTCAAGAGAGAGTGGAAATGCTCCCGCTGCATGCTTTTACAGATGCAGAAATACCGGTGAAGCACTCGGAAGGATGAGGGCCGGCAGCCTGTCTATATAAGGCTGTCGGTTTAAAAAAAGGAAACGCGATCGTGTTGATTTTTTGGATTGAACAATTTATAATACATAGGAGATTAAGAAAGACACACGTATTGATAAGGACACGAAGGAATGATACCGGCTCAAAGAGAGGGAAGCCCTGGCTGCAAGCTTCCCAGCTAAGGACCATTCGCTTTACCGCCTTTGAACTTCAGCTGTGAACCTCTTGAAAAGGAACAGTAATGGCTGACGGGAACTCCCGTTACAGAGCTTAGAGCCGCAGGTGCCGTATTGGCTTTGCGGAAAAAAGGGTGGAACCACGATTCCGTTTATTCAACCTCGTCCCTTTCATAGGGGGCGGGGTTTTTATATGCAAAAAAAGGAGTGACAAAGATGTCAGATATGGTAAAAATCACATTTCCTGATGGAGCAGTCAAGGAGTTTGCGAAAGGAACAACAACAGAAGATATCGCGGCATCCATCAGTCCGGGATTAAAGAAAAAATCATTAGCCGGAAAACTGAACGGAAAAGAAATCGATTTGAGAACGCCGATCAATGAAGACGGTACAGTGGAAATCATTACAGAAGGCTCAGAAGAAGGTCTTCAAATTATGCGCCACAGTACGGCTCACTTGCTGGCTCAAGCGATTAAACGCATCTACAAGGATGTTAAATTCGGCGTCGGTCCGGTTATCGAAAACGGGTTTTACTACGATGTAGAAATGGACGAAGCGATTACACCGGAGGATCTGCCGAAAATCGAGAAAGAAATGAAAAAAATCGTTAATGCGAACCTTCCGATCGTTCGAAAAGAAGTCAGCCGTGAAGAAGCGAAAGCCCGTTTTGCGGAAATCGGCGACGACCTGAAGCTTGAACTATTGGATGCGATTCCTGAAGGAGAAACCGTTTCGATCTATGAGCAAGGCGAATTCTTTGACCTGTGCCGCGGCGTCCACGTTCCTTCAACCGGAAAAATCAAAGAATTTAAGCTGTTAAGCCTTGCAGGCGCATACTGGCGCGGCGACAGCAAAAACCAAATGCTTCAGCGCGTATATGGTACAGCTTTCTTCAAAAAAGCTGATCTTGAAGAGCATCTTCGTATGCTAGAAGAAGCGAAAGAACGCGACCACAGAAAGCTCGGCAAAGAATTAAAGCTGTTTGCGAACTCTCAAAAAGTCGGACAAGGCCTGCCGCTTTGGCTGCCAAAAGGCGCGACAATCCGCCGCGTCATCGAGCGCTACATTGTCGATAAAGAAATCAGCCTCGGCTATGAGCACGTATACACACCTGTGCTAGGCAGCAAAGAGCTGTATGAAACATCAGGACACTGGGATCATTATCAGGAAGGCATGTTCCCTCCGATGGAAATGGACAATGAAACACTTGTATTGCGTCCGATGAACTGTCCGCACCATATGATGATTTACAAACAAGACATTCACAGTTACCGCGAGCTTCCGATTCGTATTGCAGAGCTTGGAACGATGCACCGCTATGAAATGTCAGGTGCGCTGTCAGGGCTTCAACGGGTACGCGGAATGACGTTAAATGATGCACACATCTTTGTGCGCCCGGATCAAATTAAGGATGAGTTTATCCGTACAGTCCGTTTAATCCAGGATGTTTATGAAGACTTCGGTTTAAGTGATTACACATTCCGTCTGTCTTACCGCGATCCGGAAGATACAGAGAAATATTTTGATGACGATGAAATGTGGAACAAAGCGCAATCCATGCTGAAAGAGGCAATGGACGAAATCGGCCACGACTATTACGAAGCAGAAGGTGAAGCGGCATTCTACGGCCCTAAACTTGATGTTCAGGTGAAAACTGCGATCGGAAAAGAAGAAACACTGTCTACGGTTCAGCTTGATTTCTTATTGCCGGAACGTTTCGACCTGACATACATCGGTGAGGACGGCAAGCAGCACCGTCCGGTTGTCATTCACAGAGGTGTCGTTTCAACAATGGAACGCTTTGTTGCCTTCTTAATCGAAGAACACAAAGGCGCGCTGCCGACATGGCTTGCACCGGTTCAGTTCCAAGTCATCCCGGTTTCTCCGGCTGTGCATTTAGACTACGCGAAAAAAGTGCAGGAACGCCTGCAACGTGAAGGCCTGCGTGTTGAAGTCGACAGCCGCGATGAAAAAATCGGCTACAAAATCCGTGAAGCGCAAATGCAAAAAATCCCGTACATGCTGGTGGTCGGTGACCAAGAAGCAGAAAACGGAGCGGTAAACGTGCGTAAATACGGAGAACAGAACTCTGAAACCATTTCACTTGATGAGTTTGTGAAAAAGGCAGTAGCTGAAGCGAAAAAATAAAATAAAAAGCATGATCTCGTTGAAGAGATCATGCTTTTTTATTTCTCTAATATAGGAAACAAATCATGAAGGCTGCTGATGATGTAATCAGGCGTTACGTCAGTTTCGTTTTTCTTATCCGTCCGGTTGATCCAAACGGTTTTGATTCCGGCTCTTGAAGCGCCTAAAATATCAGTATTCAAATTATCGCCGACCATGATGGCATCGTCTTTTTCAATATTCATCAGTTTAAGGCAGTGTTCAAAAATTGAAACATCCGGCTTGCCCTTGCCGAATGCGCCCGAGATGACGATTTCATTGAAGTAAGGAGCGAGCTCAGGTACGCCGGCAAGCTTCTCCTTTTGCAGACTCGGATCGCCATTTGTCAAAAGCAATAATTCATACTTGCCTTTTAATTGATCGAGTACAGCAAAAGTTTCATCATATACAAACGGGCGTTTTCTGCGCTCTGCCGCAAAAAACTCTCCCAAGTATTCGCCATATGTAGGATCATCGATCCCAAGCGCTTTCAGTCCGTTTGTCCATGCATTTCTTCTGTACTCCGGCACAATCTTGTTCAGCTTTTGAAAGCCTTCACTGATTGGCTCTGAGAAATTGGACCACAGTCCTTCAAACGGGTTAATGCCGATCATCACTGTATATGGATACGTCTCATATGACATGTACAATTCTCTCGCCGCTTCGCGAACAGCTGCTTCGAATTCCTCAGGGGCAAGGCCATATTTTTTCTCCGCCTGTAAGCAAGTTTCTGCAAATGTTGTTCTGACGCTTTTCTCGTCCCAAAGTAGTGTATCATCTAAATCAAAAAATACGGCTTTCATGATCTTCTCCTCTGCTTCAGATTCAAATCTTTCTGCCAAAAGGCTCATGTTTTATTTTACAATAGATAAAAGCCTTGTGAAATATGTTTTCAGAGGATTTTAAAAAAACAGTCAGCCGTAAAACGAAAACATGCTAGAATGAAAACGGAAAGAACAGGTGACATGAATGATTCATTTAATGATTATGATGCTGGAGAGAGTGGGGATTATTGTTATATTAGGGTTCATTCTCGCCCATACGAAACTTTTCAGACAAGCTCTTCAGAATCAGGACGGCTATAAAGGAAAAGCGATTTTAATTTCTATTTTTTCTCTTTTCAGCATCATCAGCAATTATACAGGCATCGAAATTCAAAGAAATATGATTGTAAACAATGACTGGGTGTTTACGATAGATCCATCGGGCTCTATCGCGAATACCCGTATTTTGGGCGTGGAAATCGGGGGCCTTCTCGGAGGTCCTTTTGTAGGGGCTGGGATCGGTATACTTGCGGGCCTGCATCGTTTTTCACTCGGTGGCAGCACGGCCTTAAGCTGTGCCGTCTCATCTATTTTAGCGGGTGTTCTTGCAGGCTTGATCGGCAGGTATTTTACGAAGCGATATCGAATGCCGACACCGCGCATCGCCGCTCTTGTGGGAATCGGCATGGAGTCACTGCAAATGATCATTATTTTGCTGATGGCAAAGCCGTTCAGTGACGCCTGGGAGCTTGTCAGCATGATCGGAATTCCGATGATACTCATCAATGGAACAGGCAGTTTTATTTTTCTGTCTATTATTCAAGCGATCATTCGCAAGGAAGAACAGGCAAGAGCTCTCGAAACGCATCGAGTGCTGACGATTGCTGATCAGACACTTCCATTTTTTCGCCAAGGATTAAATGAAAACTCCTGTAAAAGTGTAGCGGCTATTATCCATAAGCTGACAGGAACAGATGCGGTGTCTCTCACTGATAAAGAAAAGATCCTTGCGCATGTCGGTGCGGGAATGGATCACCACATCCCATCGAAAAGTTTGATCACCGGCCTGTCCAAAAAGGTGATTAAAACAGGGCATATTATGAAGGCGATTTCGCAGGAAGAGATTGAATGCACGCATGCTGAATGCCCTTTGCACGCTGCAATTGTTCTGCCGCTGACATCGAACGGCAATACAATCGGCACCTTGAAAATGTACTTTAAAAGCCCGGCAGGCCTGAGTCAGGTAGAGGAGGAACTTGCCGAGGGGCTGGCCATGCTGTTTTCGACACAGCTTGAGCTTGGGGAAGCAGAGCTGCAAAGCAAACTTCTCAAGGATGCTGAAATTAAAGCGCTTCAAGCACAGGTGAATCCGCATTTTTTATTTAATGCGATCAACACGATTTCTGCGCTATGCCGTACAGATGTTGAAAAAACCCGTAAGCTCCTATTGCAGCTCAGTGTTTATTTTCGTTCAAACCTTCAAGGAGCGAGACAGCTGCTGATTCCGCTCTCAAAGGAGCTGAACCATCTAAACGCCTATTTGTCATTAGAACAGGCGCGTTTTCCCGGGAAATATAAAATTGAGCTTAAGATCGACACAAGACTGGAGCAGATTGAAATCCCTCCGTTTGTTTTGCAGGTGCTTGTCGAGAACGCGCTTCGGCACGCGTTTCCGAAAAAACAAGACATATGCAAGGTTACAGTCTGTGTCTTATCTGATAATGCATCCGTCTATATGAAGGTGGCGGATAACGGACGCGGAATTCCGCCGGACGTCTTGCCGGAACTGGGAAAGAAACCGTTTCCGTCTAAGGAGGGAACCGGTACAGCGCTTTATAACCTAAATCAGCGGCTGATCGGTTTATTCGGACAGCAGGCTGCACTGCATATCAGCAGTGAGGTTCATAAAGGGACAGAGGTTTCCTTTCAAGTGCCAATGCAACAGATGAAAGAGGGAGAAGAACATGCTCAGGGTGTTAATAGTTGATGATGAGATGCTGGCAAGAGATGAACTGGCTTACTTGCTTAAGCGGACCAATGAGGAAATGGAAATCAATGAAGCGGAAAATATCGAATCCGCTTTTGACCAAATGATGGATCAAAAACCTGATTTGCTGTTTCTAGACGTTGATTTATCCGGAGAAAACGGTTTTGATATCGCAAAGCGATTGAAGAAAATGAAGCATCCTCCTGCTGTTGTGTTTGCGACAGCGTATGACCAGTATGCGCTCAAAGCGTTTGAGGTGGACGCTCTTGATTATTTAACCAAGCCTTTCGATGAAGAAAGAATTCAGCAAACGCTGAAAAAATATAAAAAAGTCAATCGGGATATTGTAGAAATAGAGCAAAACAGCCATGCGGGCCAGCACAAGCTCGCGCTATCTGTGGGGGAATCGATTGTGATTGTGGATACGAAGGACATTATCTATGCCGGAACAGAAGATGGTCATGTCAATGTAAAAACCTTCGATCATTCTTATACGGTCAGCGATACACTCGTTGTGATTGAGAAAAAGCTGCCGGATTCTGATTTTATCCGCGTCCATCGGAGCTTTGTCGTGAATACCGAATATATTAAAGAAATTCAGCCATGGTTTAATTCAACGTATAATCTGATCATGAAAGACGGATCGAAAATACCGGTCAGCCGGACATATGCGAAGGAATTGAAAAAGCTGCTCCATATTTGATGGGCGGCTTTTTGCATTTCAGCCATTTGATTCTGCAACTCAGACCCGCTATTCGGCATGTTATCTTGTAAGCGCTTTATAACAGGGATTCTTATTTATAATGAGGGTACCAAAGAGAAAGAGGTGAAGAAAATGAGTGCTAAAAAAGTGTACGGGTTTTTAACACAAGCATTTATTTTTGCCGTCATTATGCTGGTTTCAAATATGATTGCCGCTATTGTCCCAATACCTATCCCGGCATCGGTTGTAGGGTTGGTCTTATTATTTCTCCTATTATGTTTGAAAGTCATTAAACTGGAACAAGTGGAAACGCTCGGAACGTCTTTAACCTCTCTGATCGGATTTTTATTTGTTCCGTCAGGTATATCTGTTATGAATTCGCTTGGTGTGATGCAGCAATACGGCCTGCAAATTGTTCTTGTCATTCTGCTCGCAACGATTATTTTGCTGGGGGCTACGGGATTGTTTTCTCAGCTGATTCTGTCACTGAGCGGAAAACGCAAAACCGCAGCGGACATGAAAACAAAAACAGTGCAAAGCCCGCAGAACAATAACGAACTCGTTCACCATTAAGGGAAACAGGAGGTTCTTCACATGGAAAGCACAATGAGTCCTTATTTTGGGATTGTCGTATCACTTGCTGCATTCGGCATCGGCACCTTTTTATTTAAGAAAACGAAAGGCTTCTTCCTTTTCACTCCTTTGTTTGTTGCCATGGTGCTGGGGATCGCATTTTTAAAAATCGGCGGTTTTTCCTACGCGGATTATAATAACGGGGGAGAGATCATTAAGTTTTTCCTTGAACCGGCAACGATCGCATTTGCAATTCCTTTGTACAAACAAAGAGATAAGCTTAAAAAATACTGGTGGCAAATCATGGCCTCCATTATTGCCGGCTCTATCTGCTCTGTCACGATTGTTTATCTGCTCGCTAAAGGCATTCATCTCGATTCGGCCGTAATGAAAAGCATGCTTCCGCAGGCGGCTACAACGGCAATTGCGCTTCCTTTATCAAAAGGCATCGGGGGCATCAGCGACATCACAGCCTTTGCGGTCATCTTTAACGCTGTCATCGTATATGCGCTCGGAGCATTGTTCTTGAAGGTGTTTAAAGTGAAAAACCCGATTTCTAAAGGATTGGCTCTTGGAACATCCGGACATGCACTTGGTGTAGCGGTCGGGATTGAGATGGGAGAAGTTGAAGCTGCGATGGCAAGTATTGCTGTTGTCGTAGTAGGAATGGTAACGGTTCTGGTCATCCCTGTGTTCGTGCAGCTGATCGGAGGATAAGCCAAGGCTGAATGCCTTGGCTTTTTTTATTTTATGGTGCGTCTTCGGGATCGATATACCCTTGTTTAATGCCCCATTCTACTTGATCGTCATGCCACTTTTTTCGTTCTTCATAACCATAACCATCGTCATCAGGAAGCTCTGAAGCTGGCTGTTGAATGGTTTTATCTGTCTGACTCGAGGAAGATGGTGGATCTTGACTATTAGATGAGGGTGCCTCAGTCTGCTGCCGTTGTGCCTGCGTTTGCCGCTTTTTCTCAGCGTTCGCTTTCTGCTCTTTTTGGATTGCTGCCTGCCGCTGTCTTTCAAGTTCAGCTTGTCTTTCCGCTTCGGCTAATCGCTGTCTCTCTGCAGCCTGCTGCTCTGCTAATCGCTGTCTCTCCGCTTTTTCCTCCTGCTGTTTCTTTCGTTTCGCCTCCCGCTCTTTTTCAAGCTTTTTCTCAGCGGCGATTTGTCTTTGCTTTTCAGCTTCCTCTTTTGCCTTCCGCTTTCCTAACTCAGTAGCGAGTGGACTTTCGAACTTCATGTCCAATGAAACGGGTTTTAGTTTTTTTAGCTCTTTCTCCAGCCCCTTTTGAGGAAATGCTGCAGTTGTCTTAACAGTTTCGACTTTTGATTCGGAAGATGTGCTGCTATTCGAGCAACCGGTTAATATCAATGTGAAAAATAAAGCAAGCTGTATCAGTTTGTTCATGTGTCAGGCTCCCTTCTGCTTCTTATATCGGTCAGAGATTAACTTTGTTTTACATTTCTTCCTGTCGGTGGTTTTGTTGTAAATTGCGAAATAAGGGGGGAATTGTTGGTTCTTTGCATTTTGGTGAGCTGAAAGATTTTCTTTTTCTCTCTTGCGCTCATAGAAAACCCATGTTACAATGTAAAAGTTGTTCCGGATAAGTCGTCCTTGACTAAAGATCCGGTATTGTGTAGAATAGTTATTGAATTGAATATAAATCACAAGCAGAAGCACCCGCTTCTCACCTGATTGACACATGCATGTAGTTGGCAGGTTGACCGTACATTTTTATTGATACAGATGTTCGTAGTGTGGGTGTTTTATAATGCCCACACTTTTTGTTTGCCTGCAAAATGCATTCAAAATGAGTTGTGAATCAATTCGAAGAAACTATGGAGGTGGCTCATTATTAGCAAAGATCAATTGGTTAATGAGGGTATCCGTGCACGTGAGGTCCGTTTAATCGGACAAAATGGCGACCAGCTTGGAATCAAGTCCCGTCAGGAAGCACTTGAAATCGCCGGCCGCGCAAATCTTGACCTTGTGTTAGTTGCAGCGAATGCAAAACCGCCTGTCTGCCGAATCATGGACTACGGTAAGTTCCGATTTGAGCAGCAGAAAAAGGAAAAAGAAGCACGCAAGAATCAAAAAATCATTAACTTAAAAGAAGTTCGGTTAAGTCCGACAATCGATGAGCATGACTTTAACACGAAATTGCGCAATGCGATTAAATTCCTTGAAAAAGGCGATAAAGTGAAAGCTTCTATCCGCTTTAAAGGACGCGCAATCACTCATAAAGAAATCGGTCAGCGTGTATTAGACCGTTTCTCCGAAGCATGTGCTGAGGTTGCGACAGTCGAAACAAAACCAAAAATGGACGGCCGCAGCATGTTCTTAATGCTCGCACCGAAAAACGAAAAGCAATAAGGAGGAAATCCCATGCCAAAAATGAAAACTCACCGCGGATCTGCTAAACGTTTTAAAAAGACAGGTTCTGGGAAGTTAAAACGTTCTCACGCGTACACAAGTCACTTATTCGCCAACAAATCTCAAAAGCAAAAGCGTAAGCTTCGCAAGAGTGCTGTTGTAAGCGCAGGAGACTTCAAACGTATCAAACAAATGCTTGCTAACATCAAGTAATCGGATAAGGAACAATTAGGAGGGAAATTCAATGCCAAGAGTAAAAGGCGGAACTGTTACACGTAAGCGTCGTAAAAAGGTTCTTAAATTAGCAAAAGGTTATTTCGGTTCAAAACATACATTATACAAAGTAGCTAACCAGCAGGTCATGAAATCTGGAAACTATGCTTTCCGTGACCGTCGTCAGAAAAAACGTGATTTCCGTAAACTTTGGATCACTCGTATCAACGCAGCTGCTCGCATGAACGGCCTTTCTTACAGCCGTTTAATGCACGGTCTTAAGCTTTCTGGTATCGAAGTAAACCGTAAAATGCTTGCTGATCTTGCTGTAAACGATCTTACTGCATTCAATCAGCTTGCTGATGCTGCTAAAGCTCAATTAAACAAGTAATCATATAGAGCCGCTCTCCAGCAGAGCGGCTTTTTCTATATAAAGGATGAGGCAACATGATTATTGCTGCTTATTTGGTGTTGATTAATCTGTGCGGTTTTTGGGTGATGGGCATTGACAAACGCAAAGCGCAGCAGCACAAGTGGAGAATTTCTGAAGACCGGCTGTGGCTGATAGCCATCGTGTTTGGAGCGCTCGGTGTCTGGCTTGGCATGCAAACCTTCAGACATAAAACGAAACACGCTTCTTTTAAGTACGGAGTACCGCTTCTTCTGGTAATAGAAGCGATTCTCATCGCTATTTACTACAGCCCGTTTGATTTATAAAAAGCAGAAAAGCGTTTAACGCTCTTCTGCTTTTTTTGCGAGTTTAATGGGCTGGTCCCAGTCAATCTTACAATTTGGATATCGTTCCAGCACTTTTTCTTCAATGTTCTCAAAATCTTTTGCAGAGAAATGTTTCAGCTTCTCAGGAGATTCTGTCCAGACAAAGATCGTGTGAATAAACAGCGGATGATCCTTGGAAGGAATATGCTTTTCTCCCTCAAAAAGCACGCCTTTATACGTCAGCTGAAAATTCTTCCGGGTATTGTTTTGTTCATCAATAATATAAAAATGTTCTTTTGATTGGGCCAGCTTAAGCCTTCTCTTAGGATTCGCGACATATTTGACCACGGCATAAATACAATAAGCAAAAAGTGCAAGCAAAATAATCCTTAGAACCATGACAAACATTGTGTGAAGGCACCTCCCTTATGGTGATGATCTGATGTAATACGAAAAGCATAGAAAAAGGTTTCACTTTTTCTAAAAGAAAGCTGTAAAAACATATACCCGATTTTCAAGTGAAATAGTCGTATGGTTAGCGCCATGTTTTGTATAATAAGAATGCAGGACTGATGAAGGAGGGTTTGGAACATGGCAAAATTAGATGAAACATTGACCATGCTGAAAGATTTAACAGATGCAAAAGGCATACCGGGCAATGAAAGAGAAGTAAGGCAAGTGATGAAATCATACATAGAACCATTTGCTGATGAGGTGACAACAGATCGCCTGGGCAGTTTAATTGCCAAAAAAACTGGTGCAGAAAACGGCCCGAAAATTATGATCGCCGGACATTTGGATGAAGTCGGCTTTATGGTGACACAAATCACAGATAAAGGCTTTATCCGTTTTCAAACCGTTGGCGGCTGGTGGGCTCAGGTTATGCTTGCCCAGCGCGTCACCATTGTCACAAAAAAAGGAGAAATCACAGGGGTTATCGGATCTAAGCCGCCTCATATTTTGTCTCCTGAAGCAAGAAAAAAATCAGTGGAAATAAAAGACATGTTTATTGATATTGGAGCTTCAAGCCGGGAAGAAGCCTTGGAGTGGGGTGTACTTCCGGGAGATATGATCGTTCCGCATTTTGAATTTACGGTCATGAACAATGAAAAATTCCTACTCGCAAAGGCCTGGGACAACCGCATCGGCTGTGCGATTGCTATTGATGTGTTAAGAAACTTACAAAACACAGATCATCCAAATATAGTGTATGGCGTCGGAACCGTGCAGGAGGAAGTCGGGCTGAGGGGAGCGAAAACGGCTGCACACACCATTCAGCCTGATATTGCGTTTGGTGTTGATGTAGGGATAGCAGGAGACACGCCTGGCATTTCCGAGAAGGAAGCGCAGAGCAAAATGGGCAAAGGCCCGCAGATTATCGTTTACGATGCATCCATGGTCTCTCACAAAGGTTTGCGCGATGCAGTTGTAGCCACTGCGGAGGAAGCCGGCATTCCGTACCAATTTGATGCCATTGCCGGCGGCGGAACTGATTCGGGTGCCATCCATTTGACGGCAAATGGCGTTCCTGCGCTGTCCATTACCATTGCAACCCGCTACATTCATACGCACGCGGCCATGCTGCATCGTGATGATTATGAAAACGCGGTAAAGTTAATTACAGAAGTCATTAAGAAGTTAGACCGAAAAACGGTTGACGAAATTACGTACCAATAAAGATACGGAAGAATCCGCCTATTGAGGTGGATTCTTTTTTTTGTCTGTACAAATTACAGCATAGTGACTACAATAAAGGGGATACCGAAAATTTCCTGAACATGACGATATACGATACGCAGTCGATTTGACAGGAAGGGAGGATAAATAATCTAATTTGTAAGCGCTTTCTAAAATAAAGGAGGTTGAACAAAATTGAAAAAGAAAAAAACATGGAAACGCTTCTTACACTTTTCGAGTGCAGCTCTGGCTGCAGGTTTGATATTCACTTCTGCTGCTCCCGCAGAGGCAGCGTTTTGGGGTGCATCCAATGAGCTGCTTCATGACCCGACTATGATTAAAGAGGGGAGCTCATGGTATGCGCTCGGAACAGGGCTTACTGAAGAACGGGGACTGCGGGTTTTGAAGTCTTCAGACGCTAAAAATTGGACCGTACAAAAATCCATTTTCACTACACCGCTATCGTGGTGGTCCAATTATGTGCCGAATTATGGCCAAAACCAGTGGGCGCCGGACATCGAATACTATAACGGCAAGTACTGGCTATATTATTCCGTTTCTTCTTTTGGAAGCAATACATCTGCCATTGGCCTGGCATCTTCAACAAGCATCAGTTCGGGGGGCTGGAAGGACGAGGGCTTGGTGATCCGTTCGACAAGCTCAAATAATTATAACGCCATTGATCCGGAGCTGACATTCGATAAGGATGGCAACCCGTGGCTTGCATTCGGCTCGTTTTGGAGCGGCATTAAGCTGACTAAGCTCGATAAGAGTACAATGAAGCCTACAGGCTCGCTCTATTCGATTGCAGCTAGACCGAATAATGGAGGTGCCTTAGAAGCTCCTACTCTTACGTATCAAAATGGATATTACTATTTAATGGTTTCATTTGATAAATGCTGTGACGGGGTAAACAGTACGTACAAAATTGCTTACGGAAGATCCAAAAGCATTACAGGCCCTTATCTTGATAAAAGCGGAAAAAGCATGCTTGAAGGCGGAGGTACCATTTTGGATTCGGGCAATGACCAATGGAAAGGACCTGGAGGCCAGGATATTGTGAACGGAAACATTCTTGTTCGCCATGCCTATGATGCCAATGACAATGGCATTCCGAAGCTTCTCATCAATGATTTGAATTGGAGCTCGGGCTGGCCGTCCTATTGAATCAAAAAGCCGGGCTCTGCCCCCGGCTTTTTTTAAAAGAAAAGATTGACAGTATAATAGTCAATTACTATAATAAAATTGTTCGTACAAATATTCATTTATAGGTTTATTTTCTATCATTAGTACGTATCTTTTGTATTTGAAAGCGTTTTATTTTATGAGAAAGGGGCAGTTTACATGCTTCAGACAAAGGATTATGAATTCTGGTTTGTGACAGGAAGCCAGCACCTATACGGGGAAGAGACGCTGGAACTCGTAGATCAGCATGCTAAAAGCATTTGTGAGGGGCTCAGCGGGATTTCTTCCAGATATAAAATCACTCATAAGCCCGTCGTCACTTCGCCGGAAACCATTAGAGAGCTGTTAAGAGAAGCGGAGTACAGTGAGACATGTGCTGGCATCATTACATGGATGCACACATTTTCCCCTGCAAAAATGTGGATAGAAGGCCTTTCCTCTTATCAAAAACCGCTTATGCATTTGCATACCCAATATAATCGCGATATCCCGTGGGGTACGATTGACATGGATTTTATGAACAGCAACCAATCCGCGCATGGCGATCGAGAGTACGGTTACATCAACTCGAGAATGGGGCTTAGCCGAAAAGTCATTGCCGGCTATTGGGATGATGAAGAAGTGAAAAAAGAAATGTCCCAGTGGATGGATACGGCGGCTGCATTAAATGAAAGCAGACATATTAAGGTTGCCAGATTTGGAGATAACATGCGTCATGTCGCGGTAACGGACGGAGACAAGGTGGGAGCGCATATTCAATTTGGCTGGCAGGTTGACGGATATGGCATCGGGGATCTCGTTGAAGTGATGGATCGCATTACGGACGACGAGGTTGACACGCTTTATGCCGAGTATGACAGACTATATGTGATCAGTGAGGAAACAAAACGTGACGAAGCAAAGGTAGCGTCCATTAAAGAACAGGCGAAAATTGAACTTGGATTAACCGCTTTTCTTGAGCAAGGCGGATACACAGCGTTTACGACATCGTTTGAAGTGCTGCACGGAATGAAACAGCTGCCGGGACTTGCCGTTCAGCGCCTGATGGAGAAAGGCTACGGGTTTGCCGGTGAAGGAGATTGGAAGACAGCGGCCCTTGTACGGATGATGAAAATCATGGCTAAAGGAAAAAGAACTTCCTTCATGGAAGATTACACGTACCATTTTGAACCGGGAAATGAAATGATTCTGGGCTCTCACATGCTTGAAGTGTGTCCGACTGTCGCTTTGGATCAGCCGAAAATCGAGGTTCATCCACTTTCGATTGGCGGCAAAGAGGACCCTGCGCGTTTTGTATTTAACGGCATCAGCGGTTCTGCGATTCAAGCTAGCATTGTTGATATTGGCGGGCGTTTCCGCCTTGTGCTGAATGAAGTCAACGGCCAGGAAATTGAAAAAGACATGCCGAATTTACCGGTTGCCCGTGTTCTCTGGAAGCCGGAGCCGTCATTGAAAACAGCAGCGGAGGCATGGATTTTAGCCGGCGGTGCACACCATACCTGCCTGTCTTATGAACTGACAGCGGAGCAAATGCTTGATTGGGCGGAAATGGCGGGGATCGAAAGTGTTCTCATTTCCCGTGATACGACAATTCATAAACTGAAACACGAGTTAAAATGGAACGAGGCGCTTTACCGGCTTCAAAAGTAGAGGGGGATGTCACATGGCTTACACAATAGGGGTTGATTTTGGAACTTTATCAGGAAGAGCAGTGCTCGTTCATGTCCAAACAGGGGAGGAACTTGCGGCTGCTGTAAAAGAATACAGGCATGCTGTCATTGATACCGTCCTTCCAAAAACGGGTCAAAAGCTGCCGCGTGACTGGGCGCTGCAGCACCCTGCTGATTACCTCGAAGTCTTGGAAACAACCATTCCGTCTTTACTCGAACAGACGGGCGTTGACCCGAAAGACATTATCGGGATTGGAATTGATTTCACGGCATGTACGATCCTTCCTATTGACAGCAGCGGGCAGCCGTTATGCATGCTGCCTGAATATGAAGAGGAGCCGCACAGCTATGTGAAGCTCTGGAAGCATCATGCGGCCCAAAAACATGCTGATCGGCTCAATCAAATCGCGGAAGAAGAAGGAGAGGCTTTTTTACAGCGGTACGGAGGAAAAATTTCATCAGAATGGATGATTCCAAAGGTCATGCAAATTGCCGAGGAAGCGCCTCACATTTATGAAGCGGCTGACCGGATCATCGAGGCTGCAGACTGGATCGTGTACCAGCTGTGCGGCTCGCTCAAGCGAAGCAATTGTACCGCAGGGTATAAAGCGATGTGGAGTGAAAAAGCGGGGTATCCGTCAGATAATTTCTTTGAGAAATTAAATCCTTCAATGAAAACGATTACAAAGGACAAATTGTCAGGTTCTATTCATTCAGTAGGAGAAAAAGCCGGCAGTCTGACTGAAAAAATGGCAAAGCTGACAGGGCTTCTCCCGGGAACGGCTGTTGCGGTTGCCAATGTGGACGCTCATGTTTCGGTACCGGCGGTCGGCATTACAGAGCCAGGGAAAATGCTGATGATTATGGGAACCTCGACGTGCCATGTTCTACTTGGTGAAGAGGTGCATATCGTTCCAGGAATGTGCGGCGTTGTGGACAACGGAATTCTCCCGGGCTATGCGGGATATGAAGCCGGGCAGTCCTGTGTCGGCGATCATTTTGACTGGTTTGTGAAAACATGTGTCCCGCCAGCTTATCAAGAGGAAGCAAAGGAAAAAAACATTGGCGTTCATGAGCTGCTGAGTGAGAAAGCAAACCATCAAGCGCCTGGTGAAAGCGGCCTGCTTGCTTTAGATTGGTGGAATGGAAACCGTTCAACTCTTGTTGATGCAGATTTAACAGGGATGCTGCTTGGCATGACACTGCTGACGAAGCCTGAAGAGATTTATAGAGCGTTAGTTGAAGCGACAGCTTACGGAACCCGGATGATTATCGAAACATTCAAAGAAAGCGGTGTTCCGATTGAGGAACTGTTCGCAGCCGGCGGAATAGCTGAGAAAAACCCGTTTGTCATGCAGATTTATGCGGATGTGACAAACATGGACATTAAAATCTCTGGTTCACCGCAAGCACCAGCCTTAGGATCTGCCATTTTCGGCGCGCTTGCAGCAGGCAAAGAAAAAGGCGGCTACGATGACATCAAAGAGGCAGCGGCGAACATGGGAAAACTGAAAGATATAACTTATACGCCAAATGCCGAAAACGCCGCGGTTTATGAAAAATTGTACGCTGAATATAAAGAGCTGGTTCATTATTTCGGAAAAGAAAACCATGTCATGAAACGTCTGAAAACGATCAAAAATCTTCAATTTTCATCTGCCGCCAAAAAGAATTGATAAAGGGTGATGGAGCATGCTTGAAACATTAAAAAAAGAAGTGCTGGCTGCCAACCTGAAGCTTCAAGAGCATCAGCTGGTAACCTTTACGTGGGGAAATGTCAGCGGCATTGACCGTGAAAAAGAAAGAATTGTCATCAAACCTAGCGGAGTCGAATACAGCGACCTGACAGCCGATGACTTGGTTGTTTTGAACCTTGATGGAGAGGTCGTCGAAGGCTCGCTTAAACCTTCTTCAGATACACCTACCCATGTTTATCTATATAAAGCCTTTCCGAATATCGGGGGAATTGTCCATACCCATTCTCAATGGGCGACAAGCTGGGCGCAATCGGGCAGAGACATCCCTCCGTTAGGCACGACCCATGCTGATTATTTTGACAGTGCGATTCCATGTACTCGAGAAATGTACGATGAAGAAATCATTCATGACTACGAACTGAATACAGGAAAAGTCATAGCGGAAACCTTTCAGCATCATAATTACGAACAGGTGCCGGGTGTGCTCGTGAATAATCACGGACCGTTCTGCTGGGGCACTGACGCCTTAAATGCCATTCATAACGCAGTTGTATTAGAAACGGTTGCCGAAATGGCCTATCACTCCATTATGCTGAACAAGGATGTAACCCCAATCAATACAGTCCTGCATGAAAAGCATTTTTATCGAAAACACGGAGCAAATGCGTATTATGGCCAGTCATGATACGCCTGTGTCACCGGCTGGCATTCTGATTGACTTGGACGGTACTGTATTCAGAGGAAATGAGTTGATCGAAGGAGCAAGAGAAGCGATCAAAACGCTTAGGAGAATGGGAAAGAAAATCGTCTTTTTAAGCAACCGGGGGAATATCTCCCGTGCCATGTGCAGAAAAAAACTTCTTGGCGCGAGGATTGAAACGGACGTAAACGACATTGTTCTGTCATCAAGCGTGACAGCGGCTTTTCTGAAAAAACATTATCGTTTTTCAAAGGTATGGGTGCTTGGGGAGCAAGGCTTGGTTGACGAGCTGAGGCTGGCCGGTGTGCAGAACGCGAGCGAACCGAAGGAAGCGGATTGGCTCGTGATCTCCCTTCATGAAACGCTCACGTACGACGATTTAAATCAAGCCTTTCAAGCGGCTGCCGGCGGCGCTCGTATTATCGCTACAAACAAAGACCGCTCTTTTCCGAACGAAGACGGAAATGCCATTGATGTGGCTGGAATGATTGGGGCGATAGAGGCTTCCGCACAAGCGAAGACTGAACTTGTTGTCGGAAAACCGTCATGGCTGATGGCGGAGGCTGCCTGTACAGCAATGGGGCTGTCCGCACATGAATGCATGATTATAGGAGACAGCATTGAATCTGACATTGCGATGGGGAAGCTTTATGGCATGAAAAGCGCCTTAGTGCTAACTGGTTCTGCGAAACAGGGTGAACAGCGTTTGTACACGCCGGATTATGTGCTGGATTCTATTAAGGATGTAACCAAATTGGCTGAGGAGGGGATTCTGATATGAATCGTATCGCAGCTGACGTTCAGCGTGCTTTTGAAAACGCCGGAGAAAAGACGTTGCCTATAAAAGTTGAAGAAATTGTTCTCGGTAAGCAAGCAGCTGATTCGCTTTTGGATTATGTAAAACGAAAAAACAATCAACATATTGTCCTTGTCTGCGACGCGAATACACACCGCATTGCAGGAATTGATTTAGAAAACCGACTGAATCAAGCAGGATTTCAGGCCGAGTGCCTGATCATTCCAGAAAATGAAGCTGGAGATGTGACAGCTGATGAACGATCGCTCATTCATGTGCTGATCCATACGAAACAAACAACGGATGTCATGATCGCAGTCGGTTCGGGCACGATTCATGATATCGTCCGCTTTGCAGCGTTTCAAAGAGATTTGCCGTTTATTTCTTATCCGACTGCTCCATCTGTAGACGGTTTTACATCAGCAGGGGCGCCGATTATTTTATACGGTACGAAAACAACCATTCAAACGAAGGCCCCGTCTGCACTGTTCGCTGATCTGGATCTATTAAAAGCGGCACCGCAGTCAATGGTGGCGGCTGGATTTGGTGACATGCTCGGTAAAATAACGTCTTTAGCAGATTGGGAAATATCCCGGCATCTTGCCGGCGAGCCTTATTCGCCAGCAGGAGCTAAGATTGTTCAGGAGGCGCTTGCTGCCTGCATTGAACACACAGAAGACATTGCGATGAAAACGGAAACTGGCATACGGGTTTTGATAGAGTCTTTACTTGTATCGGGGCTTGTCATGCTGGCATTAGATCATTCCCGCCCGGCATCAGGCGGCGAGCATCATATTTCACATTGGATTGAAATGGAGTTAATGGAGAAAAAACGGCCTCAGATTCTTCATGGGGCAAAGGTGGGCTGTGCCGCTGTTTTATTAACTGACACATACAGAAAGCTCGCTCAGGATGACGGGCTGAACGAATTTTCACCAAGCCGCCGGGAAGCCATCCAATCGGCTTATCAAACACTCCCGAAAGGAGAAGTGCTGGCTGATTGGCTGAGATCAGCCGGAGGCCCTGCGTATTTTGACGAAATCGGTGTCGGGCAGGATTCCGTCAAGAATGCCTTCAGACACGCGCACACCTTAAGAGACCGCTGCACCGGATTAAGAATCATTAATGAAAACAAAACGCTGATCAACCATGGTCTATATGAATAGCCCGCACCTCGAATGGAAGGGGTAACGCAGATGAAAAAAATGACTGTCTGTTTTCTTGTGCTCATGATGTTGCTGACATTACTCATTGCCGGGTGTTCAGCAGAAAGATCATCCGGGAAGTCGGGTGAAACCGAGCTGACCTTTTGGACATTTAACGGGCTTCATGAGCAGTTCTATGTAGAAATGGTGAAGGAATGGAATGAAAAATATCCTGACCGCAAAATTAAGCTGAATACGGTCGTTTATCCGTATGGACAAATGCACGATAACTTGTCTATCTCCTTAATTGCAGGAGAAGGCGTCCCTGATATTGCCGATGTCGAATTGGCCCGTTTTTCAAACTTTTTGAAGGGCTCTGACATACCGCTTGCCGACTTGACTCCGCTGATTGAAAAGGACCGCGATAAATTCGTTGAGGCGCGGCTGACCCTGTACAGCAAAAACGGCAAGCTTTACGGACTCGATACGCATGTAGGAACAACAGTCATGTTTTATAACATGGATGTTATGAAGAAAGCCGGCGTCAATCCTGACGATATTAAAACATGGGATGATTACCATAAAGCCGGACAGAAAGTGCGCAAAGTGACCGGGAAGCCGATGGGAACGGTGGAAACAAATGATTCCGGAACGTTCTTATCTATGATTTCACAGCAAAACTCAGGCTATTTTGATAAAAACGGCAAGCTGATCCTCAATAATGACACCAACGTAAAAACACTTCAATATTTAAAAGACATGATCAATGATAAAACGATGATTCCTGCGCCGGGCGGCGGGCATCACAGTGAAGAATACTACGGCTTTATGAACCAAGGAGGAGCTGCTTCAGTCCTCATGCCGATTTGGTATATGGGAAGATTTATCGATTATATGCCTGATCTGAAAGGGAAGATTGCCATCAGACCGCTCCCGGCATGGAAAGAGGGAGGCGACCGCTCGGCAGGTTTGGGCGGTACGGCAACCGTTGTGCCGAAGCAAGCCAAGCATGTTGAGTTAGCAACAGAGTTTTTAGCCTTTGCGAAGGGCTCTAAAGAAGGAAACAAAAAGCTCTGGAGCGTACTCGGCTTTGACCCGCTTCGCTGGGATGTCTGGAGCTCCAAGGAATTGAAAGAGAAAAACAAATACACGGATTACTTCCAAAACGGAACAGGCATTTTTTCCGTGCTGCTCGATATCAAGGATGAAATCAATCCGATTTATTTACATGAGGATTTTGCCAAGGCTTCAGACCTTGTCAACAGAAGCGTGTTGTTCGACGCACTTAAATCTCAGCAAAAAACGCCTAAACAAGCCTTGGACAGAGCGGCAGGTGAACTGAAACAGAAATAGAATCCCATTCAAAAAGTGAAAGCGGGGAGGTTCTCATGAAACCTGTGAAAACAGGAACGGTTCATCCCGTTCCTTCAGCTGCGAAACAATCAGGCTGGCGAGATCTATTTTATTCAAAAAAAGCGGCGCCCTATCTGTTTACAGCGCCATTCGTTTTATCCTTTCTCGTATTTTTTCTATACCCCATCATTAGTGTCTTCATCATGAGCTTCCAAAGAATTTTGCCGGGAGAGGTGTCCTTTGTCGGATTGTCTAATTATACAGCGCTAAACAACCCGACGTTCTATACCGCCCTTTGGAATACGCTGGAATACACCTTTTGGACGCTGATCGTGCTGATTCCTGTCCCATTGCTTCTGGCCATATTCCTGAATTCTAAGCTGGTCAAATTTAGAAATATATTTAAATCAGCACTATTCATCCCGGCATTGACCTCCACCATTGTCGCGGGGATCATTTTTCGGCTGATCTTCGGAGAAATGGAAACGTCTCTGGCCAATTCCATCCTACTCAAACTCGGCTTTTCACCTCAGAACTGGATGAACAATGAACATACCGGCATGTTTTTGATGGTGCTGCTTGCTTCATGGAGATGGATGGGAATCAACATCCTTTACTTTTTAGCTGGTTTGCAAAATGTGCCGAAAGAGCTGTACGAAGCCGCTGATATAGACGGCGCGAATACAATGAAAAAATTTCTGCACATCACGCTGCCGTTTCTCAAGCCTGTAACCGTATATGTGCTGACCATCAGCATCATCGGCGGCTTCAGGATGTTTGAGGAAAGCTACGTCCTTTGGCAGAATAATTCCCCGGGTAATATTGGTCTGACGCTTGTCGGATATTTGTATCAGCAGGGGCTTGCCTACAACGAAATGGGGTACGGAGCAGCCATCGGCATCGTGCTTTTGATTGTGATCCTTGTTGTCAGCCTGATTTCATTAAAGCTGTCAGGCTCGTTTAAGGGGGAGGGATAAATGTTGCGGCACAGTCCTCAGTTCAGCGTTTACAGAATCGCGCTAACCCTGTTTTTTATTATGCTGAGCCTATTGTATCTTTTTCCGATTTTCTGTTTGCTTTTAGGATCATTAAAGCCCTCATCTGAGCTTTTGCGTGTGGGGCTCAATCTCGACATTGATCCTAAAGTAATGAGTCTTGATAATTATACATTTCTGTTTAACGGCGGAAGCATTTATTTCAAATGGTTTTTTAACAGTCTTGTACTTGGGCTTTTCACAACCATGCTCACCCTGTTTTTTTCTTCGATGATCGGGTACGGGCTTGCGGTTTATGATTTTAAGGGAAGAAATATCATCTTTGTTCTTGTGCTGATTATTATGATGGTTCCGCTGGAAGTGATGATGCTTCCTCTGTTTAAGCTTACTGTCGGACTGCATTTGATCGATTCATATACGGGTGTCATATTGCCGTTTATCGTTTCACCTGTTGCCGTTTTCTTTTTCAGGCAATATGCTCTTGGCCTTCCAAGAGATCTGCTGGACTCTGCAAGGATGGACGGCTGTACGGAATTCGGCATCTTTTTCAGGATTATGGCACCGCTGATGAAACCGGCTTTCGGTGCGATGATTATCCTTCAGTCCTTAAACAGCTGGAACAACTTCTTGTGGCCGCTGATTGTGCTTCGGTCGAAAGAAATGTTTACGCTTCCAATAGGGCTGTCCAGCTTGCTGAGCCCTTATGGAAATAATTACGACATGCTTATATCCGGCTCAGTATTTGCGATTTTGCCGGTGATTATCATTTTCTTGTTTTTCCAAAAGTACTTTATCTCCGGCCTGACGGTAGGGGGAGTCAAAGGTTAATGAAGGAGGAAACGTGTGATGAAAAAAGCGCGAATGATTGTAGACAAAGAATATAAAATCGGTGAAGTAGATAAACGGATTTATGGCTCGTTTATCGAACATATGGGTCGTGCGGTATATGAAGGCATATACGAGCCTGATCACCCTGAAGCGGATGAAGATGGATTTAGAAAAGATGTCCAGTCGCTGATCAAAGAATTACAGGTTCCCATCATCCGCTATCCGGGCGGAAACTTTTTATCCGGATACAACTGGGAGGACGGTGTCGGACCAGTCGAAAACCGCCCGAGACGGCTTGACTTGGCATGGCAAACGACAGAAACCAATGAAGTGGGAACAAATGAATTTTTATCTTGGGCAAAAAAGGTGAACACTGAGGTCAATATGGCCGTCAACCTTGGCACAAGAGGCATAGATGCCGCCCGTAATCTCGTTGAATATTGCAACCATCCGAAAGGCTCTTACTGGAGTGATTTAAGAAGATCGCATGGCTATGAACAGCCGTATGGCATCAAAACATGGTGCTTAGGAAACGAAATGGATGGACCATGGCAGATCGGCCACAAAACAGCTGATGAATACGGACGGCTTGCCGCAGAGACAGCAAAGGTCATGAAGTGGGTTGACCCATCAATTGAACTCGTTGCCTGCGGCAGCTCAAACAGCGGTATGCCGACCTTTATCGATTGGGAAGCGAAGGTGCTTGAGCATACGTATGAGCATGTCGACTATATCTCTCTTCACACTTACTACGGAAACCGGGATAACAATCTGCCAAACTACTTGGCACGTTCTATGGATTTGGATCATTTTATCAAATCAGTCGCTGCGACCTGTGACTATGTAAAAGCAAAAACACGCAGCAAGAAAACAATCAATCTTTCTCTGGATGAATGGAACGTCTGGTACCACTCAAATGAGGCTGATAAAAAAGTCGAGCCGTGGATCACTGCGCGTCCGATTTTAGAGGATATTTACAATTTTGAAGATGCCTTATTAGTCGGCTCTCTGCTCATTACGATGCTGCAGCACGCAGACCGTGTGAAAATTGCGTGTCTTGCACAGCTTGTCAATGTCATCGCGCCGATCATGACGGAAAAAGGCGGAGAAGCATGGAGACAGCCGATTTTCTATCCATACATGCATGCTTCTGTTTACGGAAGGGGCGAGTCACTGAAACCGCTTATTTCTTCTCCTAAGTACGATTGTTCTGATTTCACTGATGTGCCATATGTTGATGCTGCTGTTGTGTACTCTGAAGAGGAAGAAACACTCACTATTTTTGCGGTAAACAAGGCTGAGGATCAGATGGAGACGGAGATTTCGCTCAGAGGCTTTGAATCCTACCAAATCGCAGAGCACATCGTACTTGAGCATCAGGATATCAAAGCAACAAACCAGTATAACAGAAAAAATGTCGTTCCGCATTCCAACGGATCATCGTCTGTCAGCGAAAACGGCTTAACTGCTCATTTCACGCCGCTTTCCTGGAATGTGATCCGCCTGAAAAAACAGTCATAAGAATAAGCAAAGCCGGAGAGAAATCTCCGGCTTGTCTTTCAACTGCCACGAGCCGGCCCGTTCAAGCCGGCTTTTTGTATAGGAAAAAATGACCGCTTTTCACCATAAAATTATGATATATTTATGAAAAACAGCAAAGGGGATGGGAGAAAATGAATGCGGTTACAATTGTGATAGCATCAATGTGTATTTTGGCTATTGCCTATCGTTTATACGGAACATTTATGATGGTGAAGGTGCTCAAAGTGAATGATGACAAGCCAACACCTGCTCATGCGCTTGAGGATGGGAAAGACTATGTGCCTACAAATAAATGGGTTTCGTTCGGCCACCACTTTGCCGCGATCGCAGCGGCCGGGCCGCTGGTCGGACCAATTCTGGCGGCGCAGTTTGGCTATTTGCCGGGATTATTGTGGCTGTTAATCGGGGCGGTAATTGGGGGAGCCGTCCATGATATTGTGGTGTTGTTTGCATCGATGCGCAAAAACGGAAAATCGCTGTCGGAAGTGGCGAAGGATGAGCTTGGCCCTGTTGCAGGATTTTGTACAGGACTGTCCATGCTGTTTATCATCACGATCACAATGGCGGGCCTGTCGATGGTTGTCTTGCATGCGCTTGAACGTAATCCATGGGGAACATTTGCGGTAGGGATTACGATTCCGATTGCGATGGGTGTGGGCTTATTTTATAAGAAAACGGGAAATTTAAAGCTCGCTTCAACGGTCGGCTTTCTCTTTTTAATGGCAGGAGTCTTTATTGGTCCATGGGTACAGACTACCGCGCTCGGTGACTTTTTAACGCTAGATACGAAAACGCTTGCAATCGCGCTTCCTGTTTACGCGTTTTTTGCGGCTGCGCTTCCCGTTTGGCTGCTTCTTGCTCCACGTGATTATTTAAGCAGCTTTATGAAAATCGGTGTTTTTATCGCTTTGATTGTTGGTGTGTTTGTCGTCAATCCGTCCATTCCGTTCCCTGCGTTTACAGAATTCGTAAAAGGCGGCGGGCCGGTGCTGGCAGGACCTGTCTGGCCGTTCATCTCAATAACCATCGCCTGCGGGGCGATCTCTGGGTTCCATGCCTTTGTCGGTTCAGGAACGACACCGAAAATGCTGAATAAATGGAGTGATATGAAGCCGGTTGCGTTTGGCGCAATGCTTGTTGAGTGTCTTGTCGGCATCATGGCGCTGATTGCAGCGACCGCTTTACAGCCTGCTGATTACTTTGCGATTAACAGCACGCCTGAGGTTTTCCGTACGCTTGGCATGAATGTCGTACATTTGCCTGAATTGAGCAGGGAAATCGGTTTGGACTTAGAAGGAAGAACAGGGGGAGCCGTCACGCTTGCGGTAGGGATGACTTATATTTTTACCGGAATGCCGTTTTTCAGCCATTTGGCCTCATACTTTTTCCAATTTGTCATTATGTTTGAAGCGGTCTTTATTTTAACAGCGATTGACGCCGGCACACGTGTCGCCCGTTATTTGATCCAGGACTTCTTCGGGGAGGTGTATAAGCCGCTGAAGAAAACAGACTGGATTCCGGGCTCTGTATTTGCCAGCGCGCTTGCCTGTTTGATGTGGGGGTACTTGCTGTATTCAGGAGATATCGGTTCCATTTGGGCGCTCTTCGGCGTTTCTAATCAGCTGATGGCTTCAGTGGGGCTGATTATCGGAGCGACGATCGTGCTGAAAATCGCCGATAAACGCCGGTACATTCTGACCTGTCTTATCCCGCTTGCCTATTTATATGTCACTGTCAATTATGCGGGCTATTGGATGGTGCGCAATGTGTATCTCAATCCTGAAGCAGCAGGATATAGTGTATTGAATGGCGTATTATCTATCATCATGCTGGTGTTAGGCTTCATCATTATCGTGGCGGCTGTGAAAAAATGGGCGCAGATGTGGAAAGATCCGAGCTTAAGGATGGAAGCGTCTATACCGGGCTAGAAGGACTATTGAAAATGCTGAGAGGGGTTGGCAATGAATCTATCAATGAAATATCTTATTCTATACGTATCGGACAGCAAGCGGGCTATTCATTTTTACCGGGATATTTTAGGACTGCCGATTCGTGCTAAACACGGCACGTATGTCGAATTTGATACAGGGTCTACGATATTGGCGCTTAATACCCGGGAAAGCGCCAGAGACATCACGGCGCTGGACATTCCGGATACATCTGCTTCAAACACATTTGAAATCGGGTTTGTTACTGAAAATGTAGAAGCGGTCATCAAAAGGATGAGAGAACAAGGCGTATCGATTATCGGGGAGCCGAAAGTGAAACCATGGGGGCAGACGGTCGCCTATATCGCTGATCCGGATGGACATTATATCGAAATTTGCAGTCCGATGGAATAACGCACAAAAGCCCAAAACAATATCTGTTTTGGGCTTTCTCATGATGTTTTGTGCCCGGCTGCTTCCAATAGCAAATCAGCCAGGTGAACGGCTCTGACTTTACCGCTTAGTCCTTCGCGTTCAATGCCGAGCTTCATTTGCAGCAGGCAGCCGGGATTTGCTGTTACAATGAGGATTGCTTCGGTTGCTTTGACGGCAGCCATTTTACTGTCCAGTATTCTCATAGACATTTCAGCTTCGACGATGTTGTAAATTCCCGCTGACCCGCAGCAGCTGTCTGCTTTCTCCATTTCTTTGAATTCCGCCCCTTTGATGCTTTTAAGAAGCTGGCGGGGCTCGAGTGACGTATGCATCACATTTCTTAGATGACATGAATCTTGGTAGGTAACGACCTGAGGCGTCTCGAGTGCTAGATCCATTTGATGGAAATCGAGTTCAACCAAAACAGAAGAAAAATCCTTCAGCTTTTGAACAAAAGCGGCAGCCCGTTCCGACCACTCAGGGTCATCCTTCAGCAAATGATCATATTCAGTGAGAAAGGCTCCGCATCCTCCTGCGTTTGTAATGACTGCATCCACGTCTAATGCTTCGAAAGCAGCGATATTTTGTTTCGCGAGCTCTTTCCCTGTGTTTTTTTCACCGCTGTGTCCATGAAGCGCCCCGCAGCAAGCCTGTTCAGGCGGAATGACAATGTCGCAGCCTGCCAGCTGTAAAAGCTTCAATGTGGCGTTATTGGTCGGTAAAAACATTGTATCCATTAAGCAGCCCGAAAAAAAGGCGACCCGTTTTTTCATGGGGCCAATGGAAGGCAGGAAACGCGGCCGATGTTTCATGTCTTTGCTTTTTGGAACATCAGGAAGAACAGCTTCCATCGTCCGCAAATGCTCAGGCAGGACCCGAAGCATACCGGTTTTACGCACAGCGGTTTGCAGTCCTGAACGCTGATACAAACCGATAAGGCTTACAGCTGAGCGCATGCGGTTTTGATGCGGAAACAGCTCGTGAAAAGCCGTCTTTCGAATGACACGTGTGCCGAGCGAGTGTTTTTTGTTTTGGTGGATAATATCTCTGGCTTCCTCAAGCAGCTGTCCGTATTTCACGCCTGACGGGCATACAGGTTCACAGGCGCGGCAGCCGAGGCAAAGTGACAGCGACCGTTCGACATCTTCATCCGGTTCAATCATACCGTCGGCTACGGCTTTCATTAAGGCGATGCGCCCACGCGGAGAGTGTGTTTCCTGAAATCCCGATTCGATATAGGTCGGACAGGAAGGAAGACAGAAGCCGCAGCGCATACAATTTAATAACTCGCCTTCATCCATACGCTCTTTAAATTCATTTTGGATCTGTTTCATTTCTTTTTCTGTTGTCATCTTTCCGCCACCACACGTTTTCTGGCATCTTTCGCAAACATTTTGCCGGGATTTAATATGTTCCGGGGGTCAAATGCCGCTTTCAACGCTTTCATCGCATCAATGCCTTCTTTTTTCAGCTTCATTTCCAAGTAAGGCGCTTTCATTTCCCCGACTCCGTGCTCTCCGGTTATCGTCCCGCCAAGTTCAATCGCTTTCTCAAAAATCTCGGCAAAAGCCTGTTCGACACGTTCCATTTCATCCTTATTTCTTATGTCTGTCGTGCATGTCGGGTGAAGGTTCCCGTCTCCCGCATGACCAAAGGTGCAGATGGAAATATCATATTTAGCAGCAATATCATTAATCGCTTTAACCATATTGGCGATTTCTGAGCGAGGAACGGTCGCATCCTCTAAAATCGTCGTCGGTTTGAGGCGGGCTAGGGCAGAAAGTGCAGAACGCCGGGCTTCAGTCAGGGCAAACGCTTCCTCCTCTGTTTGTGCGGTCTGAACGGAAACGGCGTCGCCTTTTTTGCAGATCGCCTCAATCTTTTCCATATCCCGTTCAACAGTTTCAAATGGCCCGTCTTGTTCAATTAACAGAACTGCTTTTGCGCTTGTCGGAAGTCCGATTTTGGCATAATCCTCAATCACCAATAGTGTAGGCTGATCGAGAAATTCAAGCGTAGCGGGTATAATTTTTGCGGCAATAATGTCCGATACCGTTTGAGCAGCGGCATCGATGTTTTCATAAAGGGCAAGCAGCGTCTTCTTTGTTTCCGGCTTTGGAACGAGCTTGACGATTGCCTCTGTCACAATGCCGAGTGTTCCTTCTGAGCCGACAAAAAGACGTGTGAGATCGTATCCGGCCACATCCTTTGCGAGTTTTCCGCCGGTGCGGATGATGTCACCATTTGCGAGCACAACCTCCAGTCCAATAACATAGTCGCGGGTGACGCCGTATTTTAATCCGCGGAGCCCGCCGGAATTTTCATTGATGTTTCCGCCCATGGTTGATATTTTCATAGAACTCGGGTCAGGCGGATAAAACAAACCTTTGCTTTCAATCGCGCGGATCATATCCAGCGTAATGACGCCCGGCTGAACTGTGGCAGTTAAATTTTCTTCATCAATTTCAAGAATCTGGTTCATGTGCTTAAAGAGAAGCACAAGTCCGCCTTCAGTCGGGCACGTGCCGCCGCACAGGTTTGTCCCTGATCCTCTTGGAACGATCGGCACTCGATGTTCGCTGCAAATTGTTAAAATGCGTGATACTTCATCAGTATTCCTCGGAGCAATCACGGCATCAGGCATAGACTGATACTGAGGCGTCGCATCATATGAATAGACGAGACGGCCGGCATTCGAGTCATCAAAGTTTTCTGGTCCGGAGACCCCAATCAGCTGCTCCTTTACATCCTTGGTGATCATTTCACCCATCCCCCTGTCAAAAAACGCTTCCAATCTATTGTAAAAGAAAAAAAGCAAAGCCTTCCATGGAGAAACATACAAAAAATGAAACTGAAACTCTCTCTATTTTGTATCTTGATCTAAAAAATAGAGTGCGACGTACATCGTGACGACGTCCTCGGTACGGTCAAAACGTAAACCCGTCAGCTGTTCAGCCTTAGCCAGACGATAACGCAATGTATTGATATGAATATGCATATCTTCTGCGGTTTGTTTCAAAGACAAATCGTGATGAAAGAAAGTCCGTATCGTATTCATAAGTTCCTGATGCTCTAGCGCCTCTCCTAATACTCTTTGCGGAAATTCGTTTCGGGTTCCCGGGCTGATCTCCGTCAGACACATATCAAGCTTCAGATCCTCTTCAAATATGGGCGTTTTTCGCTTAAGGCTGACAGCCAGCGCTTTTTCCGCTTGCTCGTATGAATCTGTCAGGCTGGAGCTTGCGACAGCCCTTCCGGCGCCAGCTGCTGTATATTGGCTGCTTGCGGTATTGGCAAACGAACAAATGTGAAGGATCTTCCGTAAAAGCTGATCCCTTTGTTCATGCTGCGGCACTTCATGATTAATCAAAATCCGTTCATTTCCCCACCTGATGAACAAATCCGCAGGGTACGATGATTTCCAGCTGCGTGCCATTTGTTCAATATCATGACGTGACCACTCATACCCCTGAATAAGAATCATTTGGCGCCGGGAAGAAAGGTCAACACCAAGAAGCTGAGCTTTCTCAAGAAAACTGGGAGACCACTCCTTTAGTTGCAGCCAATCGATCATAAAGGACTCCAGCATTCTCTCACGCCACTGGGATTGCTCTAAGTGCCGCGATTCCTTAATGAACAGTTCTGTCATTTTTCGAAGCAGTTCTCCGAATGGCTGAATCTCTGCAGGCTCACCTGTCAGCCCGAAGACGGCAATCACATCATGGTCAAAAAATACAGGGAGGTTTATGCCTGCTTTCACTCCTTTTAACCTTGTTTCATCTTCTTTTGTAATAATCACGCTGCGTCTTTCTTTTGCGCAGATAAGCGCTCCCTCATGAAATTGTCCGACACGCTCATCGTTTGTGCCTGCCATAATAAGACCGTCCGTGTTTACAATAATGACTTCACGTTCGTACATTTTTTTAACTTCAGCAATAATTTTTTTCGCTAATAACGGCTGTAAAAACATGGCGTTCCCCCTCATCATGTTTTTATTATATAAGAAAAAAACCGGGCGCTGTCACCCGGTTTCATGTCTTATTCGGCGGGTTTTAATCCGCCTTCAAGCGTTTTCAGCATTTCGTTTTTCTCACTTTCGGATGCGTGCTGCCAAATGACTTCGAATAAAACGCCGAGCCCTGGAAGCATTTTTTCTTCACCGCTTTGAATCGCATCTACGATTGTATGCTCAAGCTGCTCCTGATTATTGCCGGTGACATTGGCAATGACGGCATGACGTAAATTAAGATCCATGTAAAACGCTCCTTTTTCTAAAATGTAATACGTATATTCTAACCCTGCACCTGGTTTATTATGTGCTGTTCTTGCGATATAATAACATCATGTTAAAAAAAGGAGCGCCACATAGACAGTGAAACAAATAGAATCGGCAAAAAACCAAAAAGTGAAGGATTGGAAAAAGCTTCACACAAAAAAAGAACGAACAAAAACAAATACATTTCTGATAGAGGGAGAACACCTCGTTGAAGAGGCGTTGAAAAGCCCGGGCATTGTGAAAGAAATCCTTGTAAAGGATGAAACGAGGATTCCTTCAGATCTTGAGACTGGTATCCAGTGCTATATGCTGAGTGAAGATGCGTTTTCAGCTGTGACTGAAACCGAAACGCCGCAGCAGATTGCCGCTGTGTGCCATATGCCTGAAGAAAAGCTGGCAACGGCACGCAAGGTGCTGCTGATTGACGCTGTTCAAGATCCGGGAAACCTTGGCACAATGATTCGAACGGCTGATGCGGCCGGTTTGGATGCGGTTGTACTCGGTGACGGCACGGCGGACGCCTTTAACGGAAAAACACTGCGATCTGCTCAAGGATCTCACTTCCATATTCCTGTTGTGAGAAGAAACCTGCCTTCATATGTGGACGAATTGAAGGCAGAGGGCGTAAAAGTATACGGCACGGCGCTGCAAAACGGAGCGCCTTACCAGGAGATTCCTCAGTCTGAATCCTTTGCGCTCATTGTAGGAAATGAAGGTGCAGGGGTGGATGCTGCATTGCTGGAAAAAACGGATTTGAACCTGTACGTGCCGCTTTACGGACAGGCTGAATCACTAAACGTTGCGGTTGCGGCTGCCATCCTCGTGTATCACTTGCGAGGATAGTGTTGCGCCAAGCGTTGGATTTCTCTATAATAGAACATAATATTTCAAAAACCGTGACAGAGGACCTCAATTTTTGATCAACTGCTTTCCAGGGAGAAAATGCCGCTGACTGAGAGCATTTTTAACGCAGCCGGAAATTGGCTTCACCTCTTGAGTTGTCGCCGGGACCGCGTACACTGCGCGTAAAGGTGAACCGGAATCTGATTCCGTTATGTCAATGAAGCTGACGACAGCATCAGTATGTCTGAAATAAGGGTGGTACCGCGGCCACAACTCGTCCCTTGTACAAGGGACGGGTTTTTTTTATTTTCCAAAGACATATGACGGTTTGTTTACATAAAAGGAGGATGCAAAATGGAAGAAAAGCTAAAACAGCTGGAACAAGAAGCTTTAGAACAAGTAGAAGCGGCAAGCTCATTGAAGGTTGTCAATGATATTCGGGTGCAATATCTCGGAAAAAAAGGGCCGATTACAGAAGTGCTGCGCGGAATGGGCAAGCTTTCTGCTGAGGAACGTCCAAAAATGGGGGCGCTCGCGAACGAAGTAAGGGAGCGTATTGCCAATGCGATTGCTGACAAAAACGAGAAGCTTGAAGAAGAGGAAATGAAACAGAAGCTTGCAGGACAGACAATTGACGTCACGCTGCCGGGGAACCCTGTTGCAGTCGGCGGCCGTCATCCGCTCACTGTTGTCATTGAAGAAATTGAAGATTTATTTATCGGGATGGGCTACACAGTCGAGGAAGGGCCAGAGGTTGAAACGGATTACTACAACTTCGAATCGCTCAATCTTCCGAAAGAACACCCTGCGCGCGATATGCAGGACAGCTTTTACATCACAGAGGAAACTTTGATGAGAACGCAAACTTCTCCTGTCCAAACACGGACGATGGAAAAGCATAAAGGCAAAGGTCCCGTTAAAATCATTTGCCCGGGTAAAGTATATCGCCGTGATAACGATGATGCGACGCACTCTCACCAATTTATGCAAATTGAAGGGCTTGTCGTTGACAAAAACATCAGCATGAGTGATTTAAAAGGAACGCTTGAACTCGTTGCGAAAAAAATGTTCGGGCAAGACCGTGAAATCAGACTCCGCCCAAGCTTCTTCCCGTTTACTGAGCCTTCAGTAGAAGTGGATGTGACATGCTTTAAATGTGGTGGGAACGGCTGCTCAGTCTGTAAAGGAACAGGCTGGATTGAAATCCTAGGCGCCGGAATGGTTCACCCGAACGTGCTTAAAATGGCTGGCTTTGATCCGAAGGAATATCAGGGCTTCGCATTCGGAATGGGTGTTGAGCGCATCGCGATGCTGAAATACGGCATTGATGATATTCGCCACTTCTATACAAACGATGTCAGATTTATTTCGCAGTTTAAACAGGCGTAAGAGGAGGATGCAAGGATGTTTGTTTCTTATAAATGGTTAGAGGATTATGTTGATTTAAAAGGCATGGACCCGGCTGTTCTTGCTGAAAAAATTACAAGAGCCGGTATTGAGGTTGAAGGAATTGAATACAAAGGAGAAGGCATCAAGGGCGTTGTCATCGGCCATGTGCTGGAGCGCGAGCAGCATCCGAATGCTGATAAACTGAATAAGTGCCTTGTGGATATTGGAGCGGAAGCCCCTGTACAAATCATTTGCGGCGCGCCGAATGTGGATAAAGGACAAAAAGTCGCGGTTGCAACAGTCGGAGCGGTGCTGCCGGGCAATTTCAAAATCAAAAAAGCCAAGCTTCGCGGTGAAGAATCAAACGGCATGATCTGTTCCTTACAGGAGCTTGGTATCGAAAGCAAACTTGTGGCGAAGGAGTATGCAGAAGGCATTTTCGTATTCCCGAATGACGCTGAAACAGGAAGCGATGCCTTAGCGGCTTTACAGCTTGACGATGCGATTCTTGAGCTGGGTTTAACGCCAAACCGCGCGGATGCCATGAACATGCTTGGTGTTGCTTACGAGGTTGCGGCGATTTTAGACACTGAGGTAAAGCTTCCGCAAACGGATTACCCGGCTGCTTCAGAACAAGCGTCTGATTACATTTCAGTCAAAATTGAAGATCAAGAAGCGAACCCGCTGTACACTGCAAAAATCATTAAAAATGTCACGATTGCTCCGTCACCGCTTTGGATGCAGACAAAGCTGATGAATGCAGGCATTCGTCCGCACAACAACGTCGTTGACATCACAAATTTTGTCCTGTTGGAATACGGACAGCCGCTTCATGCGTTTGATTATGACAGATTTGGCTCTAAGGAAGTCGTAGTAAGAAAAGCAGCTGAGAATGAAATGATCGTAACACTTGATGATCAAGAACGTAAGCTGTCTGCCGATCACCTTGTCATTACAAACGGAACGAAAGCGCAGGCCGTTGCCGGTGTCATGGGAGGAGCAGAGTCAGAGGTTCAGGAAGATACGAAAACGATTTTGCTTGAGGCTGCGTATTTCAACGGGCAGACGGTTCGCAAGGCTTCCAAAGACCTTGGTTTGAGAAGTGAATCAAGCGTAAGATTTGAAAAAGGAATTGATCCGGCGCGCGTACGTCTTGCAGCAGAACGGGCTGCGCAGCTGATCCATCTGTATGCCGGCGGTGAGGTGCTTGCAGGAACAGTTGAGGAAGATCACCTGACAATCGAAGCAAATAACATTCACGTATCTGCTGACAAAGTGAGCAGCGTTCTAGGCCTGACGATCAGTAAAGAAGAACTGATCAGCATTTATAAACGTCTCGGTTTTACGGTCGGTGAAGCGGGTGAACTTCTCGTTGTGACTGTCCCATCACGCCGCGGCGACATTACAATAGAAGAGGATTTAATCGAAGAAGCGGCAAGACTGTACGGCTACGATAACATTCCGTCTACGCTTCCTGAGACAGCGGGGACTACAGGCGGATTAACGGCATATCAGGCAAAACGCCGTAAAGTCAGACGCTTCCTTGAAGGCGCAGGCTTATCACAAGCCATCACTTACTCACTGACAAACGAGAAGAAAGCGGCAGCGTTTGCGATTGAAAAATCACTGAATACTGTGCTTGCGCTTCCAATGAGTGAAGAAAGAAGCATTCTCAGACACAGTCTTGTTCCGAATCTGCTTGATTCTGTTTCTTACAACCTTGCGAGGCAGACTGACTCAGTTGCACTGTACGAAGTTGGCTCCGTTTTCCTGACGAAGGAAGAGGACACAAAACCTGTTGAAACAGAACGCGTAGCAGGAGCTATTACCGGATTATGGCGCAAGCAGCTATGGCAGGGTGAAAAGAAACCAGTTGATTTCTTTGTTGTCAAAGGAATTGTGGAAGGGCTGTTAGACAAACTCAACGTCCTAGACAGCATTGAATTTGTACAGTCTGAACGCAAACAGCTGCATCCGGGCAGAACAGCGAACATTTTATTGAATGGTTCTCTGATCGGCTTCATCGGCCAAGTCCATCCTTCATTGGAAAAAGAACTGGATATAAAGGAAACATACGTATTTGAGCTCGATCTTCATGCGTTGCTCGCGGCAGAAACAGCACCTCTTGTTTACACGGCGATTCCGAAATATCCGTCTGTGACACGTGATATTGCTCTTGTAACAGATAAAACCGTCACAAGCGGACAGCTCGAGAGCGTCATTAAAGAGGCCGGGGGCAAGCTTCTGAAAGAGGTAACCGTATTTGACGTATACGAAGGAGAGCATATGGAGGAAGGCAAGAAGTCAGTCGCTTTCTCACTCCAGTATGTCAACCCTGAACAAACACTGACTGAAGAAGAAGTGACAAAGGCGCACAGCAAAGTGCTGAAAGCGTTAGAAGACACATATCAAGCTGTTTTAAGAGGCTGATAAAAAAGCTTGCAGAGAAATCTGCAAGCTTTTTTCTATGAGCGTTTTTTATCAGCAAGGCGCTGCGCTTTTTGCGTATTGGCGAAATGGAGTTTTGTAAAGGTTCTGAGTGCAGATGCCCCTTTTTTGAGGATCAGCTTGGCGGCCGCTTCATCGACGTGCGGACCGGCTCCTTTCGGAAGTGTCATTCCTGCCTCGCGTGACAGTTTATCCATTTCCATTAAAAATGAATATCTTGCAATGATTGAAGCAGCGGCGACAGCCAAGTGAATACCTTCAGCTTTTGTGCTAAAATAGGTCCGCTCCTTCACAATGTCTCTGCCCTTTAAATGATTGAAGTAGACGCCTGGCTCAGCGAATTGGTCAATCAAAATGGCCTCAGGCTTTATTCCATCCATTTTCCTTAATAAATGGGTGATCGCCTGATTGTGCAGCAATGCTTTCATTTTCCCTTGGCTCATGCCTTTTTCCTGCATGCTGTTATACTTTTCATTTTTTAAAACCAGCAGGCTATATGGAATAGTTTTGATCAGGTTTCGGGCAATCTCGATGATTTGCGGATCTTTTAAATCTTTAGAATCCTTAACACCGAGTTCCTTCATTAAAGGAAGCATGGTTTTGTCGACGTACGCACATACAACCGTCATTGGGCCAAAGTAATCTCCGGTTCCGACTTCGTCAGAACCGATAACAGACATTCCGGCGATATCTGCCGGAGGGGCATAGCGGGGATCAGCCGGCTTTTTGGCCATTTTCTTCTTTTCCGGCTCTGCTGTTCCCCAGCGCGCGGATTCTGCCGCTGCGTTTTTGCCTTGAAACAAGACCTTGCCGGATTGATATGCTGTAATGGTACAGCCGGGCGGTTTCGCCTGAAAAACGGCTCCCTGCGGAACAGAGGCTGTAAGCGAACCGCTGTATGTCATTTTCATTTGGTCAATAGCAGACAACGATACTTTTATCACTGAATGGGACACGTAATAATCTCCTTTTTTTACACTTTTCGCTGTATATACCAGTGTATCATAACAGCGGGAGGCTCGTCTTTCCATTCATTTAATAAACGTGTTATGATAAGAACTAGGATTCTCGCGGAATGGAGGAGAAACGTTGTCTGACGGCAAAAAAACAAAAACAACCGTTGACATTTACGGCCAGCACTTCACGATTGTCGGTGAAGAAAGCAGAGCCCATATGAGGTATGTCGCCGGAATTGTTGATGATAAAATGAGAGAAATCAATGAAAAAAATCCATACCTTGATATAAATAAACTTGCAGTGCTGACAGCGGTAAATGTGGTGCACGATTATGTCAAATTACAAGAGAAATGTGAAAAACTGGAGCGTCAGCTTAAAGAAAAGGATTGAACAACTATGCTAGATATCATCATCTTAATCTTGCTCCTGATGGGGACTTTACTGGGGTTAAAACGCGGTTTTATCCTGCAGTTTATCCGCTTGACGAGCTTTATTTTATCAATTGCCTTTGCGGCTTTATTCTATAAAAACGTGGCACCGCATTTACATTGGATTCCCGCACCCGATTTTTCAGCGGGACAGCCGGCTCTTTCTTTTTTTACGGGGAATTTGGAAGCAGCGTACTATAATGCGATTGCGTTTATCGTTTTATTTATCATTGCTAAAATCTTACTGAGAATCATCGGCTCGTTCCTGAGTATTGTAGCCGGCATTCCGGTGATTAAACAAATCAACCAGATGCTGGGAGCCGTTCTCGGTTTTCTAGAAGTCTATTTATTTACATTTGTGCTGCTGTATGTCGCATCCGTTCTGCCGGTAGACGCGTTGCAGCAAATGATGGGGCAATCGTCTCTCGCAAATGTGATCATTAACCATACACCGTACTTGTCAGGGCTTTTACAAGAGCTGTGGACACAGTACGGGGCATAAAAAAACTTCTCTTGTCCGGAGAAGTTTTTTTCAAGTATGATGGAAACATATGTGAACGTCTGGGGGTTATGATATGCATAAAAAAGATATTATCCGGCTGCTTGAAACCATTGCAGTCTATATGGAACTCAAAGGGGACAACCCGTTTAAAGTATCCGCCTTCCGAAAAGCGGCGGCAGCTCTGGAACAGGACGACCGAAGCTTATCAGAAATGGACGATATGATGTCGCTGTCCGGCATTGGAAAAGGAACGTACAGCGTCATTAAAGAGTATATAGATGAAGGAAAGTCAAGCACGCTCGAATCGCTTCAGAAAGAAGTGCCGGAAGGACTCGTGCCTTTATTGAAGCTGCCGGGGCTCGGCGGCAAAAAAATCGCAAAGCTGTATAAAGAGCTCGGCGTACACGATGCAGAATCTCTGAAGGAAGCCTGTGAGCAGCAAAAGGTCCAGGGTCTTGCGGGCTTCGGCAAAAAATCGGAAGAAAAAATATTACAGGCGCTCGGGGAAGCCGGAAAACAGCCTGAACGGTTCCCGATCGGCTACGCCCTCCGGATCGCGCGGGAAATTGAGGAGCATCTTTCTCAATTTACGCATATCATCAAATTTTCTCGTGCCGGAAGTCTCCGCAGAGCGCGGGAAACGGTGAAGGATCTGGATTATATCATTGCTACAGATCATCCGGCTGAAGTAAGAGAGCAGCTTCTTGAGCTGCCAAACATCAAAAGCGTGATCGCAAGCGGAGATACGAAGGTGTCCGTCATCCTTTCCTTTGAATATGAAACAAGCGTCGATTTCCGTCTTGTGACGGAAGAGCAGTTTCCGACAACCCTCCATCATTTTACGGGATCAAAGGATCACAATATTAAGATGCGCCAAATCGCCAAAGAACGCGGCGAGCGGATCAGTGAATACGGCGTTGAGACAGTTGAAACTGGAGAGATCAAAACATTTCCGAGTGAACGTGAATTTTATGCGCACTTCGGCCTGCCGCTGATTCCGCCGGAAATTCGTGAAAGCGGACAGGAAGTGGAAACCTACAGCGACAGCATTGAACTGATAGAGCTCGGGCAAATCAAAGGTGATCTCCACATGCACTCAACGTGGAGCGATGGCGCATTTTCGATCAGAGAGATGGCTGAAGCCTGCATCAAAAAAGGCTATCAATACATGGCGATCACCGATCACTCACAATATTTAAAGGTCGCCAACGGGCTTACTGCAGAAAGACTTAAGCAGCAGGCAAAAGAAATTGACGCGCTGAATGCAGAGTTTGAAAACTTCCGTATTTTGAAAGGCGTTGAGATGGATATCCTGCCTGACGGTACGCTCGATTATGATGACGATGTGCTTGCGGAAATGGATATCGTTATTGCATCGATTCATTCCAGTTTTAATCAGCCGGAACACGTGATTATGAAACGGCTTGAGACGGCACTGACAAACAAGCATGTTGACATTATCGCACACCCGACCGGGCGCCTTATCGGCAGACGGGCCGGTTACGAAATCGATATTGATCAGCTGATTGAGCTTGCGAGGAAAACAAATACGGCGCTTGAACTCAACGCCAACCCTGCGCGCCTTGATCTGCGCACAGAGCATTTAATGAAAGCAAACGAACAAGGGGTTACATTGGTGATTAATACTGATGCCCATAATATTGAGATGTTAGACGATATGAAAACTGGCGTTACTGCCGCGCGCAAAGGATGGACGGAAACGAAAAACGTTCTGAATGCCCGGTCGCTTAAAGACGTAGAGGCATTTCTGAAGCGCAACGATTAAGTAAGGAGGCTCACACAATCGTGCAGCAAAAAGTATTATCAGCTCTTGAATTTCATAAAGTGAAAGAACAGATTATTGGGCATGCCGCTTCATCGCTCGGAAAAGAAATGCTTCTCGAGCTTAAGCCTTCTGCTTCTATAGACGAAATCAAAAAACAGCTGGATGAAGTAGACGAAGCTTCTGACATTATCCGGCTGAGAGGCCAAGCGCCATTTGGCGGCCTTGTAGATATCAGAGGAGCGTTAAGACGGGCGGAAATCGGCAGCGTTCTCAGTCCTTCTGAATTCACTGAAATCTCAGGCCTGCTTTATGCAGTTAAACAAATGAAACATTTTATCACGCAAATGGCTGAAGACGGTGTCGACATTCCGCTGATCCATCAGCATGCTGAACAGCTTATCACGCTGTCCGATTTAGAGCGGGACATTAATTCCTGCATCGATGATCACGGAGAAGTGCTTGATCATGCATCGGAAACATTAAGAGGAATCCGCACACAGCTCAGAACACTCGAATCAAGAGTCAGAGACCGGTTAGAGTCGTTGCTGCGTTCCTCTTCCGCATCGAAAATGCTGTCTGATACGATTGTTACGATTCGGAATGACCGCTTTGTGATCCCGGTCAAACAGGAGTACAGATCCAGCTATGGAGGAATTGTGCACGACACCTCATCCTCTGGTGCGACACTATTCATTGAACCGCAGGCGATTGTAGATATGAACAATTCCCTTCAGCAGGCGAAAGTGAAAGAAAAGCAAGAAATTGAACGGATTTTGCGTGTGCTGACAGAGAAAACGGCAGAGTATACAGAGGAGCTATTTCTAGATTTGCAAGTGCTGCAGACGCTTGACTTTATTTTTGCAAAAGCTAGATATGCAAAAGCGGTTAAAGCGACAAAACCGATTATGAACGACACCGGCTTTATCCGTTTGAAAAAAGCCCGCCATCCATTGCTTCCGCCTGATCAGGTTGTTGCCAATAACATCGAGCTTGGCCGCGATTTTTCAACCATTGTCATCACAGGGCCAAACACCGGGGGGAAAACAGTCACCCTTAAAACGTTAGGCCTGCTAACCTTAATGGCGCAGTCAGGTCTTCATATCCCGGCAGATGAAGGGTCAGAAGCGGCAGTATTTGAGCACGTATTCGCTGATATCGGTGATGAACAGTCGATTGAGCAAAGTTTAAGTACGTTCTCATCCCATATGGTGAATATTGTCGGCATTTTAGAACAGGTCAATGAAAACAGCCTTGTGCTTTTCGATGAACTTGGTGCAGGGACAGATCCGCAGGAGGGGGCGGCCCTCGCCATGAGCATCTTGGATGACGTGCATCGCACCAATGCACGAGTGTTAGCTACGACGCATTATCCGGAATTGAAGGCATACGGCTATAACAGAGAAGGCGTCATGAATGCCAGCGTTGAATTTGACATCGAAACGCTGTCACCGACCTATAAACTTTTAATTGGTGTGCCGGGTCGAAGCAATGCTTTCGAAATTTCAAAACGCCTCGGGCTTCCGGACCATATCATCGGGCAGGCGAAGTCAGAAATGACGGCCGAGCATAACGAAGTCGATACGATGATTGCGTCGCTGGAACAAAGCAAAAAACGTGCGGAAGAAGAGCTTTCTGAGACAGAATCAATCAGAAAAGAAGCGGAAAAACTGCATAAAGAGCTGCAGCAGCAAATCATCGAGCTTAACAGCAAAAAAGACAAAATGCTTGAAGAGGCAGAACAGCAGGCTGCTGAAAAAGTAAAAGCGGCAATGAAAGAAGCCGAGGACATTATTCATGAATTGCGCTCCATAAAAGAAGAACACAAATCCTTCAAGGATCACGAGCTGATTAACGCGAAGAAACGGTTAGAAGGCGCTATGCCTGCTTTTGAAAAGTCCAAGAAACCGGAAAAGCCGAAAACGCAAAAACGCGACTTTAAGCCTGGCGACGAGGTGAAAGTCCTCACTTTCGGGCAAAAAGGAACATTGCTCGAAAAAACAGGCGGCAATGAATGGAATGTCCAAATCGGTATTTTAAAGATGAAAGTAAAAGAAAAAGATCTGGAGTTTATCAAATCAGCTCCGGAGCCAAAAAAAGAAAAAATCATTACAGCGGTCAAGGGAAAGGACTATCACGTATCGCTTGAACTTGATCTCCGCGGCGAACGCTATGAAAATGCCCTAAGCCGGGTTGAAAAATACTTGGATGATGCGGTGTTAGCCGGATATCCAAGAGTGTCAATCATCCACGGAAAAGGAACCGGCGCTTTAAGAAAAGGCGTACAGGATCTTCTGAAAAACCACCGCAGCGTCAAAAGTTCCCGTTTCGGTGAAGCAGGTGAGGGAGGATCAGGCGTTACGGTTGTTGAACTAAAATAAAAGGGAGTATGGCCATGAGTGATTTTTGGGAAAACGAGCTTGTGGAAATCGCGGCATATTACAGTGTCGCGGTTCTCTGCCTCGTCCTCTTTTTGACTGTGTTTGAGCTGGTGACGGCTTATAAAAACTGGGAAGAGATTCAAAAAGGAAATCTTGCGGTGGCAATGGCGACCGGCGGAAAAATTTTGGGGATCGCAAACGTATTTCAGCATTCCATCTCCCAGCATAATTCGCTGCTGCAAATGATCGGCTGGGGCGTTTACGGGTTTGTTATGCTTCTGATCAGCTACTTTATTTTTGAGTTTTTGACTCCGCGGTTTAAAATTGATCAGGAAATCGAAAATGATAACCGGGCTGTCGGCTTTATTTCATTTGTCATTTCTGTCGGGCTTTCATTTGTGGTGGCAGCCGGAATATAAGGGGACGGAGAATAAATGGAAAAGCTTGCAAAAGTACTGCTCGCCGCGGCGGGAATCTTTTTGTTAATTGGTCTTATATATCTGTTCATATTATGAGAAAAAGAAAGATTTACCTTTCTTTTTCTTTTTTTTGCCGTCCATCTGCTATAATGATAAGGTGGAACTCTAAAATCGAAAGGGGGAGGTTTTATGCAGTCTCAAAAGCCGTGGCTTGCCGAGTATCCCAACGATATCCCGCATGAGCTCCCGTTGCCGAATAAAACCCTGCAATCCATCCTGACAGACTCCGCCGCACGATTCCCTGATAAAACCGCAATATCGTTTTATGGAAAAAAACTCACCTTTCATGACATTCTGACGGATGCTCTTAAACTTGCAGCTTTTTTGCAGTGCAATGGCCTGCAAAAAGGAGACAGAGTGGCTGTTATGCTGCCCAATTGCCCGCAAACAGTGATTTCTTATTATGGCGTCTTGTTTGCCGGTGGCATCGTGGTGCAGACGAATCCGCTTTATACCGAGCATGAGCTTGAATACCAGCTTAGAGATGCTCAGGTAAGTGTAATCATCACCTTAGATTTGCTTTTCCCGAAGGCAATAAAAATGAAAACGTTATCAATAGTCGACCAGATTTTGATAACCAGCGTAAAAGACTATTTGCCTTTTCCGAAGAATATTCTTTACCCGCTGACGCAAAAACAAAAAGTGCATATCGACTTTGACAAAACAGCTAACATTCACACGTTCGCTTCCAGTATGAAGCAGGAAAAAACTGAACTCCTGACAATCCCGAAGATCGATCCTGAGCATGATATCGCTGTCCTCCAGTATACCGGAGGAACAACCGGAGCTCCAAAAGGGGTCATGCTCACGCACCAAAATATTTTGGCAAATACTGAAATGTGCGCCGCTTGGATGTATGACGTGAAAGAAGGCGCTGAAAAAGTGCTGGGCATCGTCCCGTTTTTTCATGTCTACGGACTGACGGCAGTCATGAACTATTCGATTAAACTAGGCTTCGAAATGATTCTTCTTCCTAAGTTTGATCCGCTCGAAACACTGAAAATCATCGACAAACACAAACCGACGCTCTTTCCTGGCGCACCGACAATTTACATTGGCCTTTTGCATCACCCCGAATTGCAGCATTATGATCTGTCATCCATTAAAAGCTGTCTTAGCGGATCAGCCGCGCTCCCCGTGGAGGTAAAGCAGAAATTTGAAAAGGTGACTGGCGGAAAGCTTGTGGAAGGCTATGGTTTGTCTGAGGCATCCCCAGTGACGCACGCCAACTTTATCTGGGGAAAAAACAAGCCGGGCAGTATCGGCTGTCCTTGGCCGAGTACGGACGCTGCGATCTATTCTGAAGAGACGGGTGAGCTTGCCGCTCCGTATGAGCATGGAGAAATCATTGTAAAAGGTCCGCAAGTCATGAAAGGATACTGGAATAAACCAGAGGAAACCGCCGCAGTGCTGAGAGATGGCTGGCTGTTCACCGGGGACATGGGCTATATGGATGAAGAAGGCTTTTTCTATATTGCTGACAGGAAGAAGGATATCATCATTGCCGGAGGTTACAATATTTACCCGCGTGAGGTAGAAGAAGCGCTTTATGAACATGAAGCCATCCAGGAAATTGTTGTCGCAGGCGTTCCCGATTCCTACAGGGGAGAAACAGTAAAAGCATTTGTCGTATTAAAGAAAGGCGCAAAAGCCGATACAGAAGAACTGGACGCTTTTGCGAGATCACGTCTAGCTCCCTATAAGGTGCCCAAAGCCTATGAGTTCAGAAAGGAGCTGCCGAAAACGGCGGTGGGAAAAATTTTAAGAAGGCGTTTACTTGAAGAAGAAACCGAAAATCATCATATCAAATAAAAAAAGAGAACGCCTATGAATAAACTTGACAAACCTGAAAATCCTTCTTATCATGAAATTATGAATGAATAGTCATTCATTTCTATAGGAAGGAACGATGAACATTGAAGCAAAAACGGCCAAAGTATATGCAGATTATTGATGCAGCAGTAGAAGTCATTGCAGAAAACGGCTACCACCAGTCACAGGTATCCAAAATTGCCAAACAAGCCGGGGTAGCGGACGGCACCATCTATCTCTATTTTAAAAACAAAGAAGATATTTTAATTTCTCTTTTCAAAGAAAAAATGGGTCAATTTATTGAGCGGATGGAAGAGGACATTAAAGAAAAAGCAACAGCGAAAGAGAAATTGGCGCTTGTGATTTCAAAGCATTTTTCCCTTTTAGCGGGTGACCATAATCTCGCCATTGTCACGCAGCTTGAGCTCCGCCAAACCAACTTGGAGCTGCGCCAAAAAATCAACGAAATATTAAAAGGCTACTTAAATATTTTGGATGGCATTTTGACGGAAGGTATACAATCAGGCGAAATAAAAGAAGGCCTCGATGTCCGCCTCGCCCGGCAGATGATTTTTGGAACGATTGACGAAACTGTGACAACTTGGGTGATGAATGACCAAAAGTACGATCTCGTTGCGCTTTCAAACAGCGTTTTAGAATTATTGGTATCCGGAATTCACAATAAGTAAAGGAGTTCTGTCCTATGAATGCAATTTCACTTGCGGTTGATCAATTTGTGGCAGTCTTGACGATTCACAATCCGCCGGCAAACGCGCTTTCAAGCCGGATATTAGAAGAGCTGTCTTCCTGTCTTGATCAATGTGAGACAGATGCAGGCGTACGAAGCATTATCATTCACGGCGAGGGAAGATTTTTCTCAGCCGGCGCTGATATTAAAGAATTTACATCGCTTAAAGGCAATGAGGATTCCTCATTGCTCGCTGAGCGCGGCCAGCAGTTAATGGAGAGAATCGAAAGTTTTCCAAAACCGATTATCGCAGCGATTCACGGCGCTGCTCTCGGAGGCGGGCTGGAGCTTGCAATGGCCTGTCACATCAGAATCGCGGCAGAAGATGCTAAGCTGGGGCTCCCGGAGCTTAATCTCGGTATCATTCCAGGTTTTGCGGGGACACAGCGCCTTCCGAGATATGTCGGTACAGCCAAAGCACTGGAGCTCATCGGATCAGGAGAACCGATATCCGGAAAAGAAGCGCTTGATCTCGGACTTGTCTCAATTGGAGCGAAAGATGAGGCAGAAGTGATTGAAAAAGCAAAAGCACTTGCCGCTAAGTTTGCAGAGAAAAGCCCGCAAACGCTGGCATCTTTGCTTGAACTTCTTTATTCCAACAAGGTGTATTCCTATGAAGGCAGCTTAAAGCTTGAAGCAAAGCGATTTGGGGAAGCATTTGAGTCAGAGGACGCCAAGGAAGGCATCCAGGCATTTCTCGAAAAAAGAAAGCCTCAGTTCAAAGGCGAATAAAAGGGGATATGATCATGAATCTATTTGTACTGATGAAACGGACGTTTGACACAGAAGAAAAAATCGTCATTGAAACAGGAAAGATTCAGGATGACGGAGCGGAATGGATCATTAATCCATATGATGAGTACGCGATAGAAGAAGCCATCCAGCTGAAGGAAAAGCATGGCGGCACGATCACCGCTGTCACGGTCGGCGGTGAAGAAGCGGAGAAAGAATTGCGTACGGCGCTTGCCATGGGTTGTGACCAAGCTGTTTTAATCAACATAGAAGATGATCTTGATGAACCCGACCAATATTCCATTTCTCAAGTTTTATACCACTATATGAAGGATCAGGAGTTTGATTTGATTCTCGGCGGAAATGTTGCCATTGACGGAGGATCAGGACAAGTGGCGCCTCGGCTTGCCGAGCTACTGGACATTCCGTGTATCACTACGATCACCAAACTCGAAATCAACGGCACTGATGCAGAAGCAGAAAGAGACGTCGAAGGGGATGTTGAAAAAATCAAAACGACGCTCCCATTGCTTGTCACAGCTCAGCAGGGCTTAAACGAGCCGCGCTATCCATCGCTTCCGGGAATTATGAAGGCTAAGAAAAAGCCGCTTGAAGAGCTTGAACTTGATGATCTTGACCTGGACGAAGAGGATGCCGAACCAAAGCTGAAAACCATTGAACGTTTTCTGCCGCCGAAAAAAGAAGCCGGGAAGCTTCTCCAAGGTGAGCCTGCTGAACAGGCAAAAGAGCTTGTTTCATTGCTCCGCAGCGAAGCTAAAGTCATTTAAAGCTTGGACATTCAAAGAAACAGGGGGATGTTAGAATGGGAAAAAAAGTGATCGTGCTTGGAGAAATACGCGATGGGGAATTGCGGAATGTCACCTTTGAAGCAATAGCTGCAGGAAGAACCATTTCAGGAGATGGGGAAGTCATCGGTGTTCTCATCGGTGAAAATGTACAAAGCATTGCACAAGAGCTTATTCATAACGGAGCAGATAAAGTTCTTACCGCTGAGGACCCGAAGCTGAAAACATACACGGCAGACGGGTACAGCCAAGTCATGAGAGGTGTTATCGAGCAAGAAAATCCTGATTCAGTCATCTTCGGGCATACGGCAATGGGCAAGGATCTTTCACCGAAGCTTGCTGCCCGGCTGCAAACAGGCTTAATTTCTGATGCTATAGATGTAAGCGTTACCGGAGGGAATGTTGTGTTCACACGGCCGATTTACTCGGGGAAAGCTTTTGAACGCGTCATTTCAACCGATCCGATGATCTTTGCAACAATTCGCCCCAATAACATTCAAGCTTCAGAAAAAGACACCAGCAGATCGGGGAGCATCGAAAGCATTGATGTTTCTCTTACTGACCTCCGCACTGTTATCCAAGAGGTCGTGAAAAAAACAGCTGACGGCGTTGATCTCTCCGAAGCAAAAATTATCGTTGCGGGCGGCCGAGGAGTCAAAAGCAAGGAGGGATTTCAGCCTCTGCAGGAGCTTGCAGAGGTGCTAGGGGCCGCAGTCGGGGCTTCTCGCGGGGCATGTGACGCTGATTATTGCGATTATGCTCTCCAAATCGGGCAGACCGGGAAAGTCGTCACTCCGGATTTGTACATTGCATGCGGCATTTCCGGCGCCATCCAGCATTTGGCCGGCATGTCAAACAGCAAAGTGATCGTCGCCATCAATAAAGACCCCGAAGCCGATATCTTTAAAATAGCGGATTACGGCATCGTCGGTGATTTATTTGAAGTTGTCCCGTTATTAACTGAGGAATTCAAACAGTTGAATATACACTCATAAAGGAAATCCCGGACTTTAAAAGTCCGGGTTTTTATATCTGTAAATACATACGTACAAATATAAATGATATAGAAAATATCGTTGACATGTACGAACATATATAATATGGTTACTTTAAAAGCGCTTACATTCATGCTGACTCCTCAGGCAAACGACAGATCACATATTTGACTGTGGTGCTTTTCATATCCGTATGAAAGGAATGATCAGAGGCATGTCTGAACATCAAGCAGTGATTCAAACAGATATCGTAAAAGGAACCATTAACAAAAATATATACGGTCATTTTGCTGAGCATTTAGGAAGAGGGATTTATGAGGGGATCTGGGTCGGAACGGACTCAGACATCCCCAATATCAACGGGATACGAAAGGACGTGCTGGAGGCGCTCAAACAGCTGCACATTCCTGTCCTCAGGTGGCCGGGCGGGTGTTTTGCGGACGAATACCATTGGGCAAACGGTGTCGGTGACCGTAAGACAATGCTGAACACTCACTGGGGCGGTACAATTGAATCAAATGAATTCGGAACGCATGAATTTATGATGCTTTGCGAGCTGCTTGAATGTGAGCCATATATTTGCGGCAATGTCGGAAGCGGAACCGTTCAGGAAATGGCGGAGTGGATTGAGTATATGACATTTGAAGAAGGCACGCCGATGTCAGACTGGAGAAAACAAAATGGAAGAGAAGAGCCTTGGAAGCTGAAATATTTCGGCGTGGGTAATGAAAATTGGGGCTGCGGCGGCAATATGCATCCCGAATACTACGCAGATCTGTACCGGCGTTTTCAGACTTATGTCCGCAATTACAGCGGGAATGACATTTATAAAATTGCAGGCGGAGCAAATGTGGATGATTTTAATTGGACGGACGTGCTTATGAAAAAAGCCGCTGGCCTGATGGACGGGTTGAGTCTTCATTATTACACGATTCCGGGGGATTTCTGGAAGGGCAAAGGATCAGCCACAGAATTCACGGAAGATGAGTGGTTTATTACGATGAAAAAAGCCAAATACATCGATGAATTGATTCAAAAACACGGCACGATCATGGACCGGTACGATCCGGAGCAGCGGGTCGGGCTGATTATTGATGAATGGGGCACTTGGTTTGATCCCGAGCCAGGCACGAATCCCGGTTTCTTATATCAGCAAAACACCATTCGTGATGCACTGGTGGCGGCTTCTCATTTCCACATTTTCCATCAGCATTGCCGCCGGGTGCAAATGGCCAACATCGCCCAAACAGTAAACGTTCTACAAGCGATGATTTTGACTGAGGGCGAGCGGATGCTTTTGACACCGACGTACCATGTATTCAATATGTTTAAGGTGCATCAGGACGCTTCTCTTTTAGCCACAGAGACAATGTCTGCCGACTATGAATGGAACGGTGAAACGCTTCCGCAAATCAGCATTTCAGCGTCGAAACAAGCTGAAGGCGATATCAATATCACAATTTGCAACATCGATCACCAAAACAAAGCGGAGGCGGAAATCGAGCTGAGAGGCCTACACAAGGCAGCGGACCATTCCGGAGTCATTCTTACGGCAGAAAAAATGAATGCGCATAACACGTTTGACGATCCTCATCATGTCAAACCGGAATCCTTCAGGCAATACACGCTCAGCAAAAACAAACTGAAAGTAAAACTCCCGCCAATGTCAGTCGTCTTACTTACGCTGCGTGCTGATTCTTAATCGCGCAAGAGCGCCGGAGCTTCATGCCGGCGCTCTTTTTCAGGTTTTAAAACAGCTCCGGCAGGGCATGGTAAAGTACATGACAGTGAAGAGGAGATGTGATCTTATGCTTCGTACCATTTTAATGATTATTGGGGCAATTGTAGTGATCGGGGCCATTATCAGATTTGTGTTTTAAAAAAAGAGCATATCCCATTCAACCATATAAAAATGAGTAAACCGGCTGTGATCAGGAAAAAATAATTTGTAAGCATTAAAATAGCGTGAACGAATGGGAGATGCTATACTAAAAATCATCATTTCACATTGGAGGAATTCAATAATGGCTATCGTAAAAGCAACTGATCAATCTTTCTCAGCTGAAACAAGCGAAGGCGTCGTACTGGCAGACTTCTGGGCTCCTTGGTGCGGACCTTGTAAAATGATTGCACCTGTTCTTGAAGAATTGGATCAAGAAATGGGAGACAAACTGAAAATCGTAAAAATCGATGTAGACGAAAACCAAGAAACTGCCGGAAAATACGGCGTTATGAGCATCCCGACTCTTCTTGTGTTAAAAGACGGCGAAGTAGTTGAAACTTCAGTCGGCTTCAAACCAAAAGAAGCGCTTCAAGAGCTTGTAAACAAACATCTTTAATTTTCCGCTGCTTACATGCCAGAGCGATTCCGATTGAGGGATCGCTTTTTTTATTCGCCAATTGTGAACCATAGAGAAAAACAAACGTTCGTGTTAAACTGGAAATAAAGGATTAAACATAAGGAAGGGTAACATATGAACAAACAACTGAAAGAAAAACTCGCCCTCCTTCCTGATCAACCGGGTTGTTATCTCATGAAGGACCGGCAGCAGACTGTGATCTACGTAGGGAAAGCAAAAGTGCTGAAAAACAGAGTGCGCTCCTACTTCACCGGTTCTCACGACGCGAAAACCCAAAGGCTTGTGACGGAAATCGAGGATTTTGAATATATTGTGACGTCCTCCAATCTTGAAGCGCTTATTTTAGAAATGAATCTGATCAAAAAGCATGATCCGAAATACAACGTCATGCTCAAAGACGACAAAACCTATCCTTTCATAAAACTCACCCATGAACGCCACCCAAGGCTGATTGTCACCCGCAATGTCAAAAAAGACAAAGGGCGCTATTTCGGGCCGTATCCGAATGTACAGGCAGCAAGGGAAACAAAAAAACTGCTCGACCGTCTGTATCCTCTCAGAAAATGCTCCAAGCTCCCGGACAGAGTGTGCCTTTACTATCATCTGGGCCAATGCCTCGCTCCGTGCGTAAAGGATATTTCCGAAGAGACGAACAGAGAGCTGGTTGAAAGCATTACACGTTTCTTAAGGGGCGGCTATAATGAGGTCAAAAAAGAGCTTGAAGAGAAAATGCATGAAGCTGCTGAGAATCTTGAGTTTGAACGAGCAAAAGAGCTTCGTGACCAAATTGCCCATATTGAATCAACGATGGAAAAACAAAAAATGACGATGAACGATCTAGTCGACCGTGATGTATTCGCGTATGCGTACGATAAGGGCTGGATGTGCGTGCAGGTCTTTTTCATCCGCCAAGGGAAGCTCATTGAACGCGATGTCAGCATGTTCCCGCTTTATCAGGAAGCAGATGAAGAGTTCCTCACGTTCATCGGGCAGTTCTATTCAAAAAACAACCACTTCCTTCCGAAGGAGATTTTAGTTCCGGACAGCGTAGATCAATCCATGATCGAGCAGCTGCTGGAAACAAACGTTCACCAGCCGAAGAAAGGCCCGAAAAAAGAACTGCTCATGCTTGCCCATAAAAATGCGAAAATCGCATTGAAAGAAAAATTCTCTTTAATCGAACGGGACGAGGAGCGTTCAATCGGGGCAGTGCAGAAACTAGGTGAGGCATTAAATATTTATACGCCGCACAGAATTGAAGCGTTTGACAACTCAAACATACAGGGGACAAACCCGGTTTCCGCGATGATTGTGTTTATCGATGGCAAACCATACAAAAAGGAATACCGCAAATATAAAATCAAAACTGTTAGAGGGCCGGATGATTACGGTTCTATGAGAGAGGTTGTCAGAAGACGCTATACGAGAGTGCTTCGTGAGAATCTGCCGCTGCCCGATCTGATTATCATTGACGGAGGAAAAGGGCAGATCAACGCAGCAAGGGATGTCATTGAAAATGAACTCGGCTTGGATATCCCGATCGCCGGTCTAGCGAAAGATGAAAAACACAGAACCTCAAATTTACTGATCGGTGAGCCGCTGGAGGTAGTGTATCTGGAACGAAACAGCCAGGAATTTTACCTCCTGCAGCGCATTCAGGACGAGGTGCACCGTTTTGCAATCAGTTTTCACAGGCAAATCCGCGGAAAAAGCGCGTTTCAATCCGTTTTGGACGACATCCCGGGTATCGGAGAGAAAAGAAAGAAAATGCTGTTAAAGCATTTCGGTTCCGTTAAAAAAATGAAGGAAGCAAGCCTTGAGGACATCAAAAAAGCCGGTGTTCCCACAGCGGCGGCTCAGCTCCTTTACGACAAATTGCAAAAATAATGTTGTCCTTTTAAATAAGATCTGATAAAATGTGAACTAATTTCATAGTTAGATCGTGTTATATGGTGAAGATAGAGGTGCGAACTTCAAGAGTATGCCTTTGGAGAAAGATGGATTCTGTGAAAAAGGCTGAAAGGGGAGCGTCGCCGAAGCAAATAAAACCCCATCGGTATTATTTGCTGGCCGTGCATTGAATAAATGTAAGGCTGTCAAGAAATCATTTTCTTGGAGGGCTATCTCGTTGTTCATAATCATTTATGATGATTAATTGATAAGCAATGAGAGTATTCCTCTCATTGCTTTTTTTATTGTGGACAAAGCGCTCTTTCTCCTCACCCGCACGAACCAAAATGTAAAGGGTGGTAATACATGGGTCTTATTGTACAAAAATTCGGAGGCACTTCCGTCGGCTCAGTCGAAAAAATTCAAAATGCGGCAAACCGCGCAATTGCAGAAAAACAGAAAGGCCATCAAGTCGTTGTCGTCGTTTCAGCAATGGGAAAATCCACTGACGAATTGGTCAGCCTTGCAAAAGCTATTTCTGACCAGCCGAGCAAACGCGAAATGGATATGCTGCTGGCGACAGGCGAGCAGGTCACGATTTCACTCCTTTCAATGGCATTGCAGGAAAAAGGCTATGACGCTGTGTCTTATACTGGCTGGCAGGCGGGAATCCGTACGGAGGCCATTCACGGAAACGCCAGAATTACAGATATCGACACTTCGGTTTTAGCAGACCAGCTTGAAAAAGGAAAAATTGTCATTGTTGCAGGATTCCAAGGCATGACAGAGGATTGTGAAATTACGACATTGGGCCGGGGCGGTTCAGATACAACAGCAGTTGCTTTGGCTGCCGCTTTAAAAGCTGATAAATGTGACATATACACAGACGTGCCAGGCGTGTTTACAACCGATCCGCGCTATGTGAAATCAGCGAGAAAACTTGAGGGCATCTCATACGATGAAATGCTTGAGCTTGCCAATTTAGGCGCCGGTGTTCTTCATCCGAGAGCAGTTGAGTTCGCGAAAAATTACCAAGTGCCGTTAGAAGTGCGTTCAAGTACAGAAACCGAAGCGGGAACATTAATTGAGGAGGAATCATCCATGGAACAGAATTTAATTGTCAGAGGCATTGCATTTGAAGATCAAATCACTAGAGTAACCATTTACGGGCTGACTAGCGGCCTGACAACTTTGTCTACTATTTTTACAACACTTGCCAAAAGAAACATAAACGTGGATATCATTATCCAAACGCAGGCCGAGGACAAGACTGGAATTTCCTTCTCTGTCAAAACAGAAGATGCAGACCAAACCGTTGCGGTGCTTGAAGAGTATAAAGACGCGCTGGAATTTGAGAAAATCGAGACAGAAAGCAAATTGGCTAAAGTATCTATTGTTGGATCCGGCATGGTCTCAAATCCTGGTGTAGCGGCTGAAATGTTTGCTGTACTGGCGCAAAAAAACATTTTAATCAAAATGGTCAGCACATCTGAAATCAAAGTGTCAACAGTCGTAAGCGAAAATGACATGGTGAAAGCAGTCGAGTCGCTTCACGATGCATTTGAGCTTTCAAAGCACCCTTCAGCTGTGTAATGACAATCAAAAAGGCGGGACTATGCAGTCACCGCCTTTTTGATTACACTGGGTCTTTCATATCCCATTTCACAGTCAGAACCACTTTATCGGCTCTCTTTTTCACTTGTTCATATGATTCGGCAATCTGATCATTCATCAATTGAATTTGTTCAGCGATAAAACCAGCCTCCAGCTGAAAGCAAGGTTCTTTCTGATGTTTAAGCCGGTTGGAAATGATCGGCCCTTCAAGTTCAAATTCAAGCTCCTGTTTTTTAGCGCTTACGTTGGTGAGGGTTCCCCAGCCCGCTTCTTCAAAGAAGGCCGGAAATTCCTCCCATGATTCAAGAGGAAACTTACGGGCGAGATGTTTTCCTGCCCAATACATCATGGAAGAGTAATCTTGGCCAAGCATATCTGGGAGAACGATCTCTCGTATTAGTTCGTAGGCATAGGCGTTCATTTCAATTTCTTTTAGGTTGTCAATAGATGCTTCAAATTTAGACTTCATATCTGTCTCCCCTCTCTCCTGCGTATATTATAGCTCAAACAGGGGGGAGGATTACAGAATGATCCTGTAATTCTTATGAAAAATTAAGCAAGAAATATATATTGATAAAATAAAATTTTTCAATCAACTAACCAATTCGGAAAATTATAATTTATGTACGCGTTTTCTTGACGCCCTTTTGAGGGAGGAGTAAAATGAAATTGTCAATAAATCTTAATAAAGTGCTTACAATTGAAAGAAGTGGGGGAAGAGATTTAGCACATTTCGCACTTATCAAACAGGGGGTAAAGTAATGTCTGGGAACAGAGAGTTTTATTTTCGAAGATTGCATTCCTTGCTTGGCGTCATACCGGTCGGCATCTTTCTTATTCAGCATTTAGTCGTCAACCAGTTTGCCGCAAGGGGCGCTGAAGCATTCAATAGCGCTGCTCATTTTATGGATAGTCTGCCTTTCAGGTATGCCTTGGAAATTTTTATTATCTTCTTACCATTAATTTATCATGCAGTTTATGGTGTGTACATAGCGTTTACTGCGAAAAATAACGCAGGTCAATACAGCTACATGAGAAACTGGCTATTCGTCCTGCAGCGTGTAACCGGTATCATCACCCTCATTTTCGTCAGCTGGCACGTGTGGGAAACCCGCATTGCCGCACAAATGGGCGCTGAGGTCAATTTCGACATGATGGCGAATATTTTGAGCTCTCCGGCTATGCTTGGTTTTTACATTGTCGGTGTTTTATCAACAATTTTCCACTTCTCGAACGGTTTATGGTCTTTCGCTGTTACATGGGGCATCACGGTAACGCCTCGTTCTCAAAGAATTTCGACATACGTTACGCTGATTATTTTTGTTGCACTGTCATACGTAGGCTTAAAAGCGATTTTCGCATTTGTTTAAGAGTACTAGATTACTAGAGGGAGAGGGGCTATCATGAGTCAATCAAGCATTATCGTAGTCGGCGGGGGTCTTGCCGGCCTCATGGCGACAATTAAAGCAGCGGAATCAGGAATGGCGGTTAAGTTGTTTTCCATCGTTCCTGTCAAACGTTCTCATTCGGTTTGTGCGCAAGGCGGCATAAACGGAGCGGTCAATACAAAAGGGGAAGGTGACTCTCCGTGGGAACATTTTGATGACACGGTATACGGGGGAGACTTTCTTGCCAACCAGCCGCCGGTCAAGGCGATGTGTGAAGCGGCGCCTTCAATCATCCACTTATTAGACCGGATGGGCGTCATGTTTAACCGGACGCCTGAAGGCCTGCTTGATTTCCGCCGATTCGGGGGTACACAGCACCACAGAACTGCTTATGCTGGTGCGACGACGGGACAGCAGCTGCTTTACGCACTGGACGAGCAAGTGCGCAGATACGAAGTTGCGGGTCTGGTCACAAAATACGAAGGCTGGGAATTCCTTGGCGCTGTTTTAGATGATGACAGAATCTGCCGCGGAATTGTTGCACAAAACCTGACAAACATGCAAATTGAATCCTTCCGTTCAGACGCTGTCATTATGGCGACGGGCGGACCGGGAATCATCTTTGGAAAATCAACGAACTCCATGATTAATACAGGATCTGCTGCATCAATCGTTTATCAGCAGGGAGCGTATTATGCAAACGGAGAATTCATTCAAATCCACCCGACAGCCATACCGGGCGATGACAAACTAAGACTGATGAGTGAATCAGCGCGTGGTGAAGGCGGGCGCGTGTGGACATATAAAGACGGCAAACCATGGTATTTCCTGGAGGAAAAATATCCGGCATACGGAAACCTGGTGCCGCGTGATATTGCGACACGCGAAATATTTGATGTGTGTGTGAACCAGAAGCTCGGCATTAACGGTGAAAACATGGTATATCTCGATCTGTCTCATAAAGATCCGAAAGAGCTTGATATTAAGCTTGGCGGCATCATTGAGATTTATGAGAAATTCATGGGAGACGACCCGCGTAAGCTTCCAATGAAAATCTTCCCGGCGGTCCATTATTCTATGGGCGGTTTATGGGTGGATTACGATCAAATGACAAATATCCCTGGACTGTTTGCGGCTGGGGAATGTGATTATTCTATGCACGGCGGCAACCGCTTGGGAGCGAACTCCCTGCTGTCTGCGATTTACGGAGGCATGGTGGCCGGTCCGAATGCGGTGAAATATGTAAACGGCTTAGAATCTTCAGCGGAAGACATGTCTTCATCTTTATTCGACGCTCACGTTAAGAAAGAAGAAGAAAAATGGGCTGATATTATGAGTATGGACGGAACCGAAAATGCCTATGTTCTTCACAAAGAGCTCGGTGAGTGGATGACGGCGAACGTAACGGTTGTCCGCCATAATGACAAGCTTCTGAAAACGGATGACAAAATTCAGGAGTTAATGGAGCGCTTCAAAAAGATCAACATCAATGACACGACAAAATGGAGCAACCAGGGAGCGATGTTCACACGCCAGTTCTCGAACATGCTTCAGCTTGCGAGGGTGATTACCCTTGGCGCATACAACCGTAATGAAAGCCGGGGCGCCCATTATAAACCGGATTATCCTGAACGTAATGATGATGAATGGCTCAAAACAACAATGGCTAAACATGTAAGCCCGTATGAAGCGCCGGAATTTGAGTATCAGGATGTCGATGTATCACTGATAACGCCTCGGAAACGGGATTACTCGAAGAAGAAGGTGGCGAAATAATCATGAGTGAACAAAAAACCATACGATTTATTATCACACGTCAAGATACAGCTGACAGCACGCCTTATGATGAAGAATTTGAGATTCCATACCGCCCGAATCTGAACGTCATTTCCGCTCTGATGGAAATCCGCCGGAATCCGGTTAATGTCAAAGGTGAGAAGACAACCCCTGTCACATGGGATATGAACTGTCTTGAGGAAGTATGCGGCGCATGTTCAATGGTTATAAACGGAAAACCCCGCCAGTCTTGTACGGCGCTTATTGACCAGCTTGAACAGCCAATCCGTTTAAAACCAATGAAAACATTCCCAGTCGTTCGTGATTTGCAGGTTGATCGCAGCAGAATGTTTGATTCATTGAAAAAAGTTAAAGCATGGATACCGATTGACGGTACGTACGATTTAGGACCGGGGCCGAGAATGCCAGAAAAACGCCGTCAATGGGCATATGAATTATCAAAATGCATGACATGCGGCGTCTGCCTCGAAGCTTGCCCGAATGTGAACAGCAAATCGAAGTTCATGGGGCCTGCACCGATGTCGCAAGTCCGCCTGTTTAACGCGCATCCGACAGGCGCCATGAATAAATCTGAACGATTAGAAGCATTAATGGATGAAGGCGGCCTTGCAGATTGCGGCAACTCGCAAAACTGTGTTCAATCCTGTCCGAAGGGGATTCCGCTTACCACTTCGATTGCAGCCTTGAATAGAGATACAAACTTACAAGCGTTCCGCAATTTCTTCGGAAGCGACAGAGTATAAGAAGAAAAACCTCTTCCGCATGGGAGAGGTTTTTTTAAACAATAAGGAGATGAAAAAAGATGAAGCTTCCCGCTTATATTGATATGCCGTTTCAAGAATGGAAAACATCCTTTTCTTTTTTCAATGAGGTATCCGTAAGATTTTCGGAGACAGACATGTTTGGGCATATGAATAATGTAACCCCTTTTATATATTTTGAGGAGGCGCGGATTTCTTATTTTAAAAAGTTGAATATGATGAGTGAAAACAAACAGACCATGACAGTCGTGGCAAGCCAGCAATGCGATTATTTGCGCCAAGTCATGCCTTATGAAGAGTTGCGCATCTATGTGAAAACAAGCGCAGTCGGCAGTTCATCTCTTACCTTGCACTATCTCGGAGAGAACCTCGAAGGCGAGCCCTGCTTCACCGGGGCAGTCGTGATGGTTCAAGTCTCAAAGGAAAGCGGCAAGGCTGTCAGCTGGACAGATGAGGAGAAAGAAACGCTTCTTCATACACGATAAACTAATTATCTTGTAAACGTCACCTCCTGCGCCCTTCTTACATATGATATCTCGACTATATCAAAACCCATTCGTTTCTGATTCGCTCTCACCTTAGCAAGGAGGGTTACAATACTTGAAGGAGAAAGAATTTCAATCGAAGCCGCTGCTAACGAAAAGAGAAAGAGAAGTGTTCGAATTGCTCGTTCAAGATAAGACAACAAAGGAGATTGCAAGCGAGCTATTTATCAGTGAGAAAACCGTTCGAAACCATATTTCAAATGGTATGCATATCGTTCGCAAACTAAGAGCCCTTTAGAGGCTCTTTTTTTATATGATGAGTCGTTTTTTATTGAAGTACATATTGATGCGGGTCATCGCAAATGACTCTGGAACCTTAAAGGCATCGGCAATGACTTGAACTGCGTCGTATAGATTACGGGGGATGTCCATTGCTCGGAGCATGAAAGTAGGTATACAAAAGTGATAAGCAAAATAATTGGCCTGGTACTCTAAATATCGTTTCCACGAAGCGGGCATGATCTTATCATCATTCATGTGTCTAAAATCATGGCAAACCTCATGAGCAAAATCCAGCCACTGTTCCTGTCGTGTCTTTCGTGAATCTAAAGAAATTGTATACATGCCGTTGAATCGCAGAGCAAAACTCGTTTCCGGATTGTAAACAATTAAGATGTCCAATCCTTGCGCAATACGATCAAAGTTTATTTCCTCTGGCTTTGTAATGTTGATGTCTCTGTACAGCTGTTCAATCCAATCTTCTAAATGGCTGTTAGTATATCTCAAAGATGAAACCTCCCTCAACTAACCAAAAATGAGACTTTTATCATGGGTTTTATTGTATCTTATCACCTATTTTAACAAATAGAAACAAACGTACGTTCTCTTTTTAACGAAAAGAAAAGCCCCCTTTAGGGGCTCAACTTAATTTGAGTCTTTTTTCTTAGCTTCTTCAAAACTCAAGATATTAAAATCAAGTCTTTTCTCGCTGCCTAAATCCTCATAAGTTTTTGCATCACTTGGAGGAGAAATGATCATTTTCAAGCTACTGATATCTTTTGAATTATCTTTAAGTATCCACCATGCCTGGCCTTCTTTTTTAACTTTCCCTAAGAAGTCTCCGCCTACTTCACCCATTAATCCCATTTCAGATTCGAGCTGTTCTCCTGTATTTGTGACAATAACGGCTTGGTTAGGGTCAAACGTTACGTCCTTAGAAGAAGTGTTTTCGGCCTTCATATCGACAACAATAGCCCTAACCTTATCTTGATCATTAAAATAAAGTGATTTTGCATCATCATCTGGTTGAATTTCGAGAACGTCGACACTGTTAATATAAAGCTTCATACTGCCCATAGTAACAGGTTTTATAGGAGTGTCTTTACCGTCAATTCCGACCTCGTCGTTATATCCAACGCCGATATCTTTAACGTGGCCCAGTCCTTCAATATCACCTTCGCCAGTTTTTTCAAACTGCTCTTTTAGTGCAGCATCTTGTTTAGCTTGCTCTTTTTCTTTATCAATTTTATCGACGTAAACGGCTTTCACTTTAGGAAGGGCACTTCCTTCAGCTCGGCCTTCATATGTACCATAAATTTTAACCGTATCGTTTAGTTTGAACTTATCAGCGCTTTTATTGCTTACTGTGTAAACTTCTGATCCATCGCTATTTTTACTTACAGTAAACTCAACATTTTTAGAAACTGTATCCCCATCATCATTGACGTTATCGGCATAAGTAACATCGCCTTCAATGACAATTTTTGTCCCTTTCTTAATGCCGGCGCTATTTACTTTTTCATAGGCATATGATTTTGCATCTTTTTTAAACTGGTCCTCAGCACTAAGTGAGCTTGTCTTGCTTGAAGAAGATTTTTCATTACTACTTGAAGAGTCAGAACTACATGCAGCTAAAGAAAAACTGAGAGTCAATGCTCCAATACCTAATAACCATTTTTTCAATTGTAATTTCCCCTTTTATAATGAAGTGCAATCTCTTTCTTTATATCGACTAAATAAAGGTTTTTTTTACTTTTTCTCTCTGTCATCTGATTAAAAAACCCTGAATGTTCTACCTCAAAATTTGCGGTTGAATGCAGAAATAACCTCACGGATCACCTCAAAAATTGAGGTTGAAATGATTTCAACTGAATAGTTTACCTCAAATTTTGAGGCGAAGTGTTCAGCATTAATTAAACTAAACTAAACAATAATAATAAATAAAGATAAAGAGATCGTAATGTAATTATTTTTTGTTCCCGTTTTTAATATCTCCGGGTTGTCGACCTGATTTTAATTGCTCAGCGATAATTCTTTGAGCTGCTTCTAAAATTGAAGCTGTTATTTTTCCATCAGCAGCAGCTACCAGAGTGTCAGGATCTTCAAGAATCTTTCTTGCTTGTTCGTTGAAGATTTCATCTTGAGTCTCCTGGTTTTCTCCTCTCAAAAGAAAATCAATGGTGACGTTATAGTAGTCAGCAATTTTTATTAGAGTCTCATGATCAGGCTCTCTTTTTCCTTGCTCATATGAAGCATAGGTTGTACGCGCAATACCTAATTTATCTGCTACTTCTTGTTGCTTCATCTTCTTTTCTTCTCTTAATTTCTTTATTTTGGTTGAAAAGTTCATATTTTATCGCCTCTCACATTTTGTGGCACTAAGAACATTATAACTACACAATAAGCGTAGTATATTGAATTACTCGAAAAGAGTATTTTTTTTAGAGAAAGGGGTTTACAATACTCTAAATGCGTAGTATATTATATTCAACGACACGAAATGAGTAGTGGAGGTGAAAGGAATGACCACTAAATCAAAACAGCGTGAATGGCTAAAGTGTCATCGTTTAAACAAAGGATTAACTCAAAAAGACGTTGCTGATAAAGCGAAAATAGCACGAACTACTTACGCTTCAATTGAACAAGGCGAGCGTAATGCGGGAGTTCAAACAGCCAAGTCTATAGCAAAAGTTCTTGATTTTAATTGGACTCTTTTTTTTGATGATTCGGTACGCGTTTCGAGTAGTGAGCGTGTTGCAGCACATTCTGCTTAATTTCTTGGTTAGTCCAACTGTCCAACACGAATACACTGACGTGAGGTGATCACATGGCGAAACAAACTAAGAAAAAAACAACAAACATCAAGATGGGCAAAGAATATTACGGAACGATGGACAGAGAAGAGTGTTTCCGTAAAGCTCTTGAGCCGTACTTCACTTCTAAAAAAGAATTAAGACTTCACGCTTAATTATCTGCTTCACCTTTTTTTGGTGGACAAGCAAGGAGGTAACAGCATGAATCAAATTGTTTTTATTGAAGGCAACCAAGCCGTAACAGACAGCCTAACAGTGGCTGAGGTATTCGGAAAACGACACGCCGATGTAATAAAAAGCATTGAAACACTGAATTGCTCTAAAGAATTTACTGAACGAAATTTTTCGTTGAGTGAATATGAAGATCCAACAGGACGATCATTGAAAAAATATCTGATCAAACGTGATGGACTCGCATTTTTGGTTTTTGGTTATACGGGTGCAAAAGCAGCAGTGTTCAAAGAAAAATATATTGCTGAATTTAACCGGATAGAAGCCGAGCTTCAAAAAATGACTCAACCGTCCTACATGATCGAAGATCCAGTCAGCCGGGCAAAGCGATGGATCAGCGAGCAGGAAGAACGGCAGCAACTTGAACAAGCATTGAAGATTCAGGAACCATTGGTCAACTTTGCACAGAGTTGCATGGCGGCTGAAAAATCATTGCTTGTAAGAGAACTGGCAAAGCTTGCTTCGAAAAACGGCATCATGATTGGTGAAAAGCGACTGTTTCAGAAGCTGCGCGAATGGAAGATGATCATGGCCAACAAGAATGAGCCATACCAGGAATACATCGAGCGAGGTTTCTTTGAGATCGCACAGGGGGTGCGCCAAGTAAACGGTACGCCGAAATCCTGGCTGACAATGCGCATCACTCCGAAGGGACAAGCCTTCATCATCAATAAGCTGAAAAAACAGCAAGCCAGCTAGTTCCTTCATTACTTAAATTTTACCAAATAATTCCCCGTGAAACAGGAGGCGAACATATGTCGAACAACCCGTATAAACTCGATAATTTACCAAAAATTATGAGAGAGGTTAGAAAGACAATGGGATTTACTCAATTTCAATTAGGGCAGTTACTTGGCGGCAAAGATCAACGGTATGTATCAGACGTTGAAAATGGCCTGACCACACTAACGCCTGAACTTTGCATCAAATGGTTTGAGATATGCGGCGCTTATGAGCACATTGACCTTGTACATTACTTGTTCCGGCTTCATCCGAGGGCAACAGCCCCAGTCGATCCGGCGCTGAACGTCAGCCCCAGTAAAGCCCTGATCAATTTTATGAAACAGACAAAGGAATCCCTTGAGGCTGCTGAAAATATCGCGCTCTGGTTGGCGAATGAACGCCCCGGCCGTATTGAGGCGCTACCGATGGCGGATCTTAAAGAGATTCTTGACCTTGGTCCAGCTGTAGACACTCTCTTTTATGCTTTATCTCGAAGTCATGGTCTGAAAATGCAGGAGCTTGCAGACAAATGGACGCGAAAAGCGTTAATGGATCAGGTTGCTATGTCAAAACAAGAGGAAAGGAAGGCAATGCTCGTATGAAACTCAACCAATTTTTGAAGTCAGATGAAGAAGTCGTAAAACGGAAAACTGATTCAGTTGAAAGTTTGGCTGAACTATTACTGGACTCTTTGGAAGAAGGCGACTACGAGGAAGCTTTAGACATCCTTGGCAGTATCAAAGCAAACATTGAGGATCTTAAACGGATTTCAAATAAGGGACGCTTATATGATGCAGCGATAAGGCTGAAACAGCGTGGGATTGATTTATCAGTGGTACGCAGGAGCTTAGGATGATGGTTCACTTTGTTCATAAACCAGCGACAGCGTTGGAGGTCCGAGCGTGGTGTGAAAGAATCCGAAATCATAGCGAACTGCACTTGATTTGGGATGAACGTACAGCAAATTACAGAAAGGAGAATATGAATGATCGAAAATCCAATGATCCTAAACAATTGGCACGACAAGCTGACTGAGCCAGAAACACCAAAGGATTTTTTCGGGGATGAAGTAACGCCTTTCGACGATTATGTGATAGATAGCGCTGAGGGTGAAGTCATCTTGAGGGAAAACCTTGAGCGGTACTTAAAGGAGCATCTTGGTTTTGAATTTAAAAATGAGCAATAAAAAAGCCCACTTGGCAGAGTGGACTTAATTAAAGGCTATCTGAAAACTCATATATCAATATTCTACCAGATAGCCTCAAGAAAATCAATGGAGGTTTTATACATGGCTAAAGCAGTTAAAGTGGCGTTCAGCGAGCGTGCGGAGGATCAGCAACGTTTGAGACAGGTCGGCGGTTCAATTGTATTCGCCAAAAACGGTAAAGCGCAGTTTAGTTTCCCTTCAATGGATCACTACCGGGAATGGCAGCGGCTTGGTGCGGAAGCTTACAAAAGAAAGGTGGGGCTGCTCTGATGCAAGCAGAGGTTTTCGCTTCGACAGCGGACATGAGTCGGGACGAATGGCTTCTTGAGCGACGGAAAGGCATCGGCGGTTCAGATGCTTCTGTAATTTTAGGCATAAACAAATGGCAAACACCGTTTGAATTATGGTTAGACAAAACAGGTCAAGTGCCTGTGAGTGAATCAGGAAGTGAGGCAGCCTACTTCGGTTCACTTCTTGAAGATATCGTTGCTAAAGAGTTTGAGATACGTAGCGGAAAAAAAGTAAGGCGCAGAAAAGCAATGCTCAGGCATCCCAAGCATGATTTTATATTGGCAAACGTTGATCGAATGATTGTTGGCGAAAAAGCCATTTTGGAGTGCAAAACCACATCGGCATACAACCTGAAAGAGTGGGAAGATGACGAGATTCCTGACAGCTATATTGTTCAGGTCCAACACTATCTAGGAGTGCTAGGACCAGAATATAAAAAAGCATATTTTGCTGTACTGATCGGCGGCAATAAATTCGTTTGGAAAGAGATTGAGCGCGATGACGAGCTCATTGCAATGATCTTTCAGGCTGAGATTGAATTTTGGAATGAAAAGGTCTTAGGCGGAAAGGCTCCGGTTCTTGACGGTTCGAGTGCTGCAGAAGAATATCTCAAGCAACGTTATGCCGAGGCAGAAGGCGGCAAAGTCGTTGATCTCACATCTGATAATAAAACACGCATTCAGCAGTATTTGCATCTGAAAGAACAGATAAACGAACTTACATTGCAGGCAAAGGAATTAGAAAACCAAATCAAACACGAAATGAAAGAAGCAGAATACGGCTTCATCGGAAACTATCAAACTAGCTGGAAGTCAGTTTCAACGAACCGGATCGACAGCAAGAAACTGAAAGAGCAGTTTCCAGATGTATACGAGAAAGTCACAAAAGAAGTGCAATTCAGACGCTTTGGAATTAAGGAGGTTAGCTGAATATGGCTACAATTCAAACGCTTAAAAACAACATTCAGAAGAAACAAAACAGTGCCCCAGGACAACAGCAAGGAACAACGATGAAGGGTCTGCTTTCTTCTCCGGCAGTCATGAATCGATTCGAAGAAGTTCTGGGGAAAAGGGCGTCTCAATTCACAGCGTCAATCTTAAGCCTATACAACAGTGAAAGTACTCTTCAAAAGGCAGATCCTATGAGTGTAATTTCATCGGCTATGGTGGCGGCAACGCTTGATTTGCCAGTGGATAAGAACTTGGGTTATGCCTGGATCGTTCCGTATAAAGGCCGCGCGCAATTTCAGCTTGGTTACAAAGGATACATTCAGCTTGCTTTGCGGACGGGCCAATATAAATCTATCAATTGCATACCGGTTCATGAAGGAGAATTGCAAAAGTGGAATCCGTTGACCGAAGAAATTGATATTGATTTTGAAAAGCGGGAATCAGATTCGGTTATTGGTTACGCTGCTTATTTTGAGCTTTTAAATGGATTCCGAAAAACTGTCTATTGGACAAAGGCTCAAGTTGAGAAACACAAAAAGAAATTTAGTAAGTCGGACTTCGGCTGGGGCAAGGACTGGGATGCGATGGCACTCAAAACCGTTCTAAAATCCATGCTCAGCAAGTGGGGGATACTCTCCGTTGAAATGCAAAAGGCAGTTATTGAGGATAACGAGGAACGAGAGCGCATTGACATCACTGACGAAATGTCTGAGCCAGAAATCATTGACGCAGAAGTATCAGAGGAAAAACCAAGCGCGCAGGATGCTGATCCTTTTGACGGTAAGCCTGTAGACATCAGCGAAGATGACCTCCCATTTGATTAAGGTCGGCATCCCCTTCTGTTACAAGTGGCTAGCGGAAGGGGCGCCAAATCGCGCGCAGCTGTTCCGTGCTTATGTCGAAGGCTATCTCAGAACAAATGAACCTGGCTTACGTTTAGTCCGCATCAGCGGAATGACAGCACTGTGTGAAAGGAAGTAGGTGAGCCATGAACTACCTGAAAGAAATGAACAGCTTCATGAATTGGCTAGAAACGAATCCGTTGTCTGCTACAACTCAAGCATTATGGTTTCATCTTTTGCACATCAACAACAAGGCAGGGTGGCGGGAGTGGTTTACCACTTCAAATACCACTTTGCAAGCAAAGATTGAGATTTCCGAAAACACGTTGATCAAACACCGAAAGATGCTGATTGATCTTAAAAGAATCGAATATAAGCCGCAGGGGAGGAAGGCAGGGCAATACAGGCTGATCTCATTTGAAACGCCTGTAACGGAGCAGGAACCATCTGAAAAGCCTGTTCCTGAACCGGCACCACAAGAAACGCAGGAGGTTGATCCCAAAATGAAAAATGCTTTTGAGCTATTTGAAAATAAGGTCGCTCGTTCTATTGGTACCATCGAAGCGCAAAGAATCGGCTACATGGTGGACGATTACGGCGAAGAGAAGGTCATCGAGGCAATGAAAAAGGCTTTCAGAAATAAAGGCAGCAACGTTGGCTTGAACTACATTGAGGCGATCCTGTCCAACCCATTAAGCCAAAAGAGAAAGGAGAAACAACAGTATGGCAATAAACAAAGCAGTCAGTATAGACACAGCGTTCCAAGCAATGATGAAGGGTCTTCAAGCAAGATCGCGTTCTTGGGAAACAGAACAGGCCGCATCAGAAGAAAAGGTTGAATATGAGTGCTCCGAGTGCAAGGATCGCGGCGTTGTGATTTATCGGGTTCACAAGGATACAAAATGGAATTTAGACAAACAGCTTGATCTATTAGTGCCTGAGAGCATGGTGCCGGAAGACGAATTTCTTTCAGGGAGGGTTTGTGCGCCGGATAAGGCCCGGGAATGGAAAACGACGTATTCCAAACAATGTGAGTGTGTGAAACAAAAGAAAATAGCGAAGCTCATGGCAGCCAGCGGCATTACAGAAAAGTTCGAAAAGCTGTTGTTTGGCAACTTCAAATTAGATGGCAAACCCCAAATGATTAAAGATGCCTATGAATGTGCGGTCGAATACTTCAAAGACTTTGAAAAGATCAAGGGAGAGCGTGCCAATAGTATTGCTCTGCTGGGACAGCCGGGCAGCGGTAAAACCCATCTGTTAACGGCCATCATGAACAATCTCATTAAGAAGAAATCAACTCACTGCCTGTACTTCCCTTACGTTGAGGGCATGAGTGACCTGAAAAATGACTTTGACCAGCTGGAAACAAAGCTGAATGCCATGAGAAAAGCAGATGTGCTGTTCATTGATGACTTATTCAAGCCAGTTGATGGGAAGCCAAGGGCAACTGAATGGCAAGTCGAACAGATCCAGTCAGTTGTGAATTATCGCTACCTGAACCATAAGCCTCTGCTGGTTTCTTCTGAGCTCACAACGGACGAGTTGCTGGACATTGACGAGGCGCTGGGGTCACGGATTTACCAGATGTGCAAGTATTACACGGTGATCATTCAGGGCAACCGGATGGAATTAAATCATAGATTGGGTGATTGGGATTGAACAAGAAAACGAACGTTATCGGATCCAAAGGAATGTATTTGTTCGGACCTGCTGAACAGAAGGGCGGCAAGGATCTCACACCAGCTATTAGGGTGCTTGAGGAAAAGATCAGACAAATGGAGCTGATGCGCAGTGCTTAAAGCGGTGATCCTGCTGCCGGCCATTATACTAACGGCGCCAGCAAAAGAAAAGCAGATTCAGCAATGGGAAGAAAATGACGGGAGGTAAGGAGAATGAGGGAAATCAAGTTTCGCGCTTGGTATGGAGAAAATATTGGTATGTTAACACCGCAATTCAACGGTGATATAAATGAAATTTTTGCGCAAAAGAATGGCATTTATATGCAATACACCGGATTGAAGGACAGAAACGGGCGGGAGATTTATGAAGGGGATATTTTGCAAATTAGCAATAAAGAAAACAAAGATTATCACATGGAAGTATTATGGAGGGGTCAAGGGTTTGGTTACAGGATCATAAGAAATGAAACAAAACGCTCAGGTTATATTGTTGGTCATCATTCAGAAAGAGGGTTGAATTTTTACAACGGGGCGTCAGAAGTTATCGGCAACATTTACGAAGATCCTGAGCTTTTGGAGGCATCACATGCCAGCAAATAAGTACGGCGCCAGGAAAACACAGGTGGACGGCATCACGTTCGATAGCCGGGCCGAAGCCAAATACTATGAGCAGCTGAAATGGCTCAAGGTGAGCAAGCAGATCAAAGATTTTAAGCTACAGCCACGGTTCCTGCTGCAAGAGGCATTCAAAAAGAACGGCAAAACTTTTCGGAAGATTGAATATATTGCAGACTTTGAGGTTCATAACTTGGACGGCAGCATCGAGATCATTGACATCAAGGGCGTGGAAACAAAGGAATTCGCCATCAAACGCAAGTTGTATGAGCGGCTTTACGATACGCCACTCAAGGTGCTGGCTCTGGATAAGTCACTCGGCTTCATCGAGCTGGACGAGCTGAAAAAACTCAAAAGAAAGGCGGGAAAGTCCACTGTTAAACGTGGTAATCGCAGACGATCGGCCGTTGTGGGTGCAGGAAGAAGATAAGCTCATGGCCTGTATGACACGTTGCTCTCAGTTTAAGGCATGCGCCAGCCGAATGGGTTCTGATTGCAAGAAGCTCGGCGGCACGGAAATTCCCAAAATCAATTCAGGAGGTAGATACCATGGATCAGCAAAGCATCAATCCTTACAAGCCAGGACCGGTTGAAGAATGGAAGATGACGCCGGAACAGCTGGCGGAATACGTGAAAAAGCATCCGATCGTTTACCGGGAGGATTTGAAACCATCGCCAGCATTCACGATGGCCGGATGGAAACCGGACCACTATTAAACACAAAAAAAGCACCGAAGCGTTAGCCCCGGAGCTTTGATATGAACTGGTACTTCTATCATAGCACAGGGGGCGCTAAGAATGTACAACCCAAGAGAAATTAATTTAAGCAAAGATACAACAATCCAACAGGCAATCGAGCCGGGCAAAATACAAATTCTTATTTTAGATGGGAAAGAGGGCACTGCACATGTCCTTGAAGCCCCAGAACACGGAGAAACAATCATTCAAACAATTAAGGGCGGTCTGTCTCGTTTAGATTATAGGATCGGCCACAAATTCTAATAGCAGGGGCTTTCCCCTGCGGGGGAGGAACGGATATGAAAGAGAGAATCGAACGTCTTAAAAAACTGACATACATTCCTCAGAAGGAAATTGCTTGGCTTATTGAGCAAGCTGAACTGGCTGTTAAGCAACGGGAAATCATCGAGGAAAACCATCGCCAGCAGGAAGTAACGGTTCATCAGTTCCGGCAGGCTCAAAAGGACATTCAGCATCTAAGCGGGGATAGGAAACGATACAAACAGGCATTAGAGAAGATCATTACCAATCTCAATTTTGCGATACAAGTTGCTCAAAATGAATTGGAGGGTGATGTGAAATGAACAAAGATATTCAATTTTTGAAAGAGCTTCAAAATGAATTGAAAACACAGGATCATGACTCTCAAGCTGCACCCCGATTTTGGTCTGTAGGGGATTATAAATGGATTCGGACTTCAGAGGATAATGCGGAACGCTTTTCTGTTTACATCCCTGAAGATGGCGAATCTTATGAACTGGAAAGTTATCTAAAAGACATCAAGGAGAATGATGAATTGTCTTCAGAAGCGTTAGAAGCGATGGAAGATATAGATTGTGAAGTTTCCGCATTAGATTGGATACATGATTATGTTGACAGTGGCGCTGATCTGATACCAGAAACAGAGGTTCATCACATCTATCAAAATACAATGTTTCTAACTAAAGCGGAGGCAAAACAGCACATAAAACAAAATCATTACCACTATACGAAAAAGGTTCATACGTACGCTATGACAGCTTGGAGGGCACCAAAAGTTGAACGGTTGCTTAAAATTCTTGAAACGTTTGATTGGGATTCGCTTGGGAAAGAAGGTGCTGCAGAATGATTCCTTTACAAGTCGAGTTGCAGCGAGCAGTCAAAGCCACGAAGGACGAAGCGATGACAGTTGAGCAGGCGGCGGAATATTTGAAAGTGCATCCAGATTACATACCGGTGCTTGTGGCAAAGTCAGACGATCTGAAAATGATCGGTGATGAAACAATCATTGTGAAGCGTGATAAGACAAATGGCTGGCTCATTGGGGCGATGGTTGTGGTTTTATTCTTTGCAATTGCGGTTCTGCCGGGGATAGGGGGGTAAGGCATGGCGAGATCACCTTTAATCTGGTTCGGTGGAAAAGCCAAATATGCCGAACACATCATAAATAAAATGCCTGCCCATAAGGTGTACGTTGAGCCTTTCGGCGGGGCAGCTCATGTAATTGCGAATAAACCGAAAATGGGACATGAGGTATATAACGATATTGACGGACATGTAGTGAATTTTCTAATGCAAGTCAGGAAGGATCCAAAAGCGATGCAAAAGGCATGCGAATCTATTCCATACAGTCGGGCGCTCTATGAGAAATGGAAAACTGAGGACTACCCGTCAAATGACTTTGATCGTGCTGTCAGGTGGTTTTACATGAATCGTTCCGGCATTAGTAAGGGAAACGCAGAAGAAGTTCCACAAACTGGATGGAGGCACAGCACGCAAAGCGGCCAGAACCCAGCGGGCGGGTACATAAGCGCCTGTACTGCCTTCCAGTCCTTCGCTAACCGCATGAAGGGCGTCATGATCGAATGTAAGGATTTTCGAAACATCATTGAGAAATACGATAGCCCTGATACTTTGTTTTATGTTGATCCTCCATATGTTGGCCGTGAGAAGTTTTACGCTGGCGGCTTCACGGAAGATGATCACCGGGAACTGGCCCGGCTGTTAAACCAGGTCAAAGGTAAAGTGATCCTCTCTTACTATGATGATCCTTTAATACTCGAGATCTACCCGAATTGGGCGACAGAAACCTTTTCAGCGTACAAGCAGGTTGTTGGTGGATCCGGAAAAGACCGAGGGACCGAAGAAATGTTGCTCTTCAATTATAAAATCACTCAACTCAGTCTGTTTGATTGTGAGGCGCGGCCATGATCGAATACAGCTGCCCTGAATGTGGTCACAACGAATTAGATATAAAAATCCGCCCAGATGCACGCTGCCCGAAATGCGGCTGCAGCATGGGCGTTGAGGAGGAAATAGCATGAATCTACAAAAAATGTTCGAAATGCAAAAGGCGCTTGATGAACGGATCATCAAAGAGAAGGGGCTGGAAGGTCAGGACTTACTGCCAAATACTTATGTCGCTCTTACAACGGAATTAGGCGAATTTGCTAATGAGGGGCGTTGGTTCAAGCATTGGAGTAATGACCGGGAGCCGCGCACCTGTGTGATAAATAAAAAAGGAGAAACCGCAAAAGAATATTACAAGAATCCTTTACTTGAAGAATACGTGGACTGCCTTCACTTCTTCTTATCAATAGCAATAACACGAGGCTGGCAGGTCGAGTTACTTCAGTTACCAGAGGAAGCATTTTCTGATTTCATGAAGGATGGTTTTGAGGGGGGACTTTCTGGGGCGTTCTTAGAAATGCAGTGGTATCTTATGAACTCTCAAATGTATAAGAGTGAAGAAACGAAGAAGGAAAACTTTCGTTTAGCGTGGTGTTTGTTCTTGGCCTTTGGCGTCGCTGGATTCGGTCTGAATTTTGAGCAGATCGAAGCTGCATACATGGACAAAAACGCCGTCAATCATCAGCGGCAGCAGGAGGGGTATTGATGAACACAGCATACAGAGTTTGGGACGGCGAGCAGATGCATTATTGGAATGATGAAGGGCTGAGCCTTGAAATAAAAATGGATGAATGGATTTTATGGCGTGAAGAAGGAAGGGGATGCAGGGTTAGTATCGCAGAAAGCGGAGACGGGGAATCCGTTCTCATGTGGCATATAGGGTTATTGGATAAGAACAATAAAGCTATTTATGAATACGACATCGACATGATAGACGATGAACCGATGATCGTGGCACGTGCAGGGGGTAAATTTGGTCTTAAAATTCCCGGAGATTTTAATTATCACATTGACGATTGTATAGATTGGGAAGAATGCAACATCGGCGGAGATGTTTATCAAAATCCTGAGTTATTGGAGGGCGCGGAGTGAGTGAATACACAGAATGCCCGGAATGCGGGAATGATCAGCTTATCGAGTATGGAGAAATGGCAATCGAGTATGAAAGGTCACACAAAACAGGAAAGCTTTTGAAACGGTCTAAAGATGGAATGTCCACATGGTGTGCATTGAAATGCCGTTGTGGTTGGGATAATTATTCCGAAGGATATGAGTAAGGAGGGCGCGGAGTGAAATTCACATTAAGAATATTGGCTGTTATCTTGTTTCTGTTAATCTCTGATTCTATAGGTATAATTCTGGCGTATTATTTCGACAATCCGAGTTTGAGATTAAACTGTGTGTCAGTTACTGCGGCGATCAGTGGGTACTTAGTTCGTGGATGGTGGCCGCCGGAAGAGAAGGAGGGCGCGGAATGACAAAAGATGAATTGCATAGCTACTATTGCGAGGATTGTGAAGAATGGACATATATCGAAGAGCTTAAATATCCAAATGGTGTTCATTGTGCACACTGTGGAACGGAAGGTGTTTCTATAAGCTCGGAAGATTACAACAGATTGAAATGGGCATCAGAACAAAACTAAATAAGTCCAAGATGGAAAGCCTGCGGACACTGAACTTACAGCTTAAGCGCTGTTTGTTTGGTGTCCGTTTTTTATTTGAGCGGAGGGATGACATGAAACAGGAAAAGAAAAAGCCCAATAAAAACGCGCAGGAGCGTTCTGAACGGTTTTGGCGGCAAATGATGGGGCAAGACAGGCAAACACTCAGAAGAGGCAAAGGCGGCGCTTTTAAGCGTAAATAAGAGGAGGATAAACATGCAGGATTTAATCATTGAATACAAAAGAGCGTTAAAAGAAGCGAGAAAGATGTACCGGGCTTTCTCGGAAACACCAGAAATGGAAATGACAGCAGAACAAAAGAATGACAAGAAAATCATTGGCAGTATGATCAGCGATATTGAATTCACTCTTGAATGGCTGCAGAACGGGAGACAACCAGGAGCACGCCGGGGAGCTGACAGGAGGGACGTTTACCAAAGAACGATTCTTGCTGATCCTCGTATCATTGATGCGATGCCAGAAGAATATGCGATCAATCAGGAGCCAGAAGGAGAGGTAAGCGACTGGGACAAAGAAAGAATTGCTGATGCCCTTTCTGTCCTTACTGAAAGAGAGAAGGACATTTTCATCATGCACACTGTGCAAAACATGTCTTTCGAAGAGATCGCCCAGCTGCTGGACATTAAAAAAGGAACAGTGCAGAAAAACATTGAGCGTTCTCGTTTGAAAATGAAAAATAGAGCAGAACACAGCCTATTCTGTTTAGCATGAATAGGTTGCTTTTTGTCTAAAAACAATATTTTTTGGTAAAAAACCTAAATTTTCTCTGTATTTATATTGACGGTGGTAAATATAACTGATATAATTAAAGTATCGAAAGGAGGTGTTAAAAGAGCATGGAAATGGTTGAAATTATCCTTCGGGACTTGGCTTGGCTGGTTGCAATCCTCACCGGAATTACAACGATGGTCAAGAACATCAAGGAAATGAAGGATAACAAAAAACGACGTTCTCCCGCCAAGAAGAAACGTCGCAAATAAGTCACCGAGGGGATTCACTTCCCCTCACCTTATTATAACACTTTGAGTTCCATGCTCAAACAAATGAAAAAATTAGTAGACGGGTCAACTGTAATATTCTTTGTTCTGTTCGTGACAGTGTTTGCAAACTTTGACTATGATCATCTTGGTACTTTGGATATCATTACAATGGTTTTGGCTCTTGCCTGGTTGGTAATCACTATTATTAATATTATCCTTAGATGGAGGAACACGCGGAATGACTAGGTTTGTTTTTGAAAGTATTGACGAGCTGAGAGAATTTATGGACAAAGAAGTCATAACGACATCTGAAGCCATTGAGATTATCGGATGCAGCCGGCAGAACCTCAAGCAGCTGGTGGATTACAAAACATTGATTCCGATTAAAACAACAAATAGAGATCGCCTATTCTTGAGAAAAGACATTGAAGGCTATAAAAAGAAACGTTGATTGCACCCGCAGCTAAAGGGTGCTTTTTTTGTCTTACGACTGCCACCTATTTATGAAGGGCGCTTTCGTTCGACAAATTTCGCAAATAGTTCCTTTGTCACACTCCTTAACCGATAATATGGTGGGGGAGGTGAATAATTTGGAAAATTTAATTCAATCCGTTGATTGGAAGTTTATTGATCAACATTCGAATGCTATTTTTTTGATTGAAGAAAACAGCTGTATTGAAATTACGGAAGAATTTAAGAAAGAAGAAATGCTATTAACAAACAGTTTCGTTAGATATAACGTGAACCAATACAATAGTTTCGGTTCTGTAAGTTATTATAAGATTGTTGAAAAGTTGTTGTCACCAAAAGAAAATTTGCTTATTTTTGCAGAAAGAACCTCAAGACAATTATAAAATCTCAGAAAGCATCCTTCGGGGTGCTTTTTTATGTTCTCTGTAAACCGGGTCCAGTGATTCTCAGATCAGACTATTGGCGGCTGACAGCCTCTGAGTATGGGCTTGGTTTAGAGAGAATATGAAGGAGGAATAGCATGGAGACAATTTATGCACACCCGTTTATGACAATGGGATTTATTTTTTGGATTGCAGTCTGTATTCACGGGATAACCTTCAATACCAAAAAGGATTGATGAAGGCGGGAGCTATATGAGTAATGTGAAGAGAGTCTTTCCTGGTCCTACTAACGGACTGATTAATTGGATGGAGCAGAACTTTCATGAGATAGATGGCTATGTCGCTACTTTCAACATGAAGGATGGCACCACAATGACAATACATGACACGGAAACATATGTGCAGGCTGTGGGACTTGCGGAAATAGGGAAAGACACTATTCATCAGCTTGCACACGATGACGAGTTCATCCCGAGAAAATAATCTCCAAAACAAACACGAATCAGAAGGGGGCGGCGGTGAATGTAGATGCCCGAAAAGCACATTCAGGCGTATAAGGATTACGTCAAAGGCATGAAATACAAAGACCTTGCCGAAAAGTATGGGGTGTCGGTGAACACCATCAAATCGTGGAAACAGCGGCACGGTTGGGAAAGAAAAAAGGGTGCATCCATTTCAAAAAGTGTGCACACAAAAAAAGGCGGACAGCCCGGCAACAAAAATGCAATAGGAAACAAAGGCGGCGCGGCTCCGGCAGGCAATCAAAACGCTGTGACTCACGGCTTTTTCTCTAAATTCCTGCCAGAAGAAACGCTTGAGATCATGGAAGAGATTCAGGAGCGTTCGCCTGCTGACATGATATGGGATCAAATTCAGATTCAATATGCAGCCATTATCCGGGCGCAGCGCATTATGTTCGTGCAGGATAAAGATGATCTTGCGAAAGAGCTGAAAAAGGCGAAATACGTTTATCAACCTCAAGAGGACGAAGATGGCAACGAGTATTTTGAAAAGTCTATTGCTGAAGAAGAGCTTGAAATACAATTTGCTTGGGATCGTCATGCAACCTTCCTAAATGCTCAATCTCGGGCAATGGGAGAGCTAAGGGGTTTGATCAAGCAGTTTGACCAGCTGGCTCACGAAGCAGACGAGCGGCGCCTTAAATTGGAGCAAATGCGCTTGAATATCGAGAAGGCCAAGAAAGATATTGATGGAGATAACGGAAACTCTCAAGAAAATGAAGTTGCTGCCATGCTTCGGAAGATGGTGAAACCTCATGGAACTTAACTCTAAGCAACAAGAGGTATGGAATAGCTTTATTGAAGAACAGCCGAAAATCTTAATATGCAGCGGGGCGAAAAGGGCAGGAAAAACATTCGTGCTCCTTTTGACGTTCCTCGGGCATATCAGCAAATATCAAAACATGGGGCTTTCCTTTATCATTGGCGGGGCAACTCAGGCTTCTATAAAGCGGAATATCCTAAATGATTTAGAGCTGATCCTGGGGAAAGAATTGCGCCTTGATAAAGCGAATGCCGTTGAGATATTCGGAAACCGTGTTTATTGCTTTGATGGTGCAAATGCAGACTCATGGAAAAAGGCACGGGGTTTCACATCAGCTGGCGCATTCCTAAACGAAGCGACTGCCCTGCATGATTCATTCGTGAAGGAAGTCATTTCTCGTTGCTCCTATAAGGGTGCAATGGTCATGATGGATACAAACCCTGAAAACCCGATGCACACCGTCAAAACGGACTATATCGACAAAGACGGGCAGCGGCTGAAAAACGGTCGGCTGAATATCCGTTCTTTTCACTTCTCGTTGTTCGATAACAACTTTCTTGATCCTGAGTATGTCGAAAGTATTGTTGCTTCAACGCCAAGCGGCATGTTTACGGACAGGGACATTTACGGCTATTGGGTTGCGCCAGAAGGCGTGATATACAAGGATTTCAAAAAAGACATACACTATATCAGTTCTAAAGAATTGGGAAATAGAAAAGTCAACTTCACTAAATACTTTGCTGGCGTTGACTGGGGATATGAGCACCCGGGTTCTATTGTCGTAATTGGACAAGATGACCAAGGGTGTTTTTATTTGCTCGAAGAACATTGCAAGCAGCACGAAGAGATTGACTACTGGGTGAAGGTAGCGAAGGACATCAAAGAGCGGTACGGAAACATTAATTTCTATTGTGATACAGCTCGGCCTGAACACATTGTACGTTTTCGCAGAGAGAAGCTACGTGCGTTAGATGCTGATAAGGCAGTTGTTTCAGGTATCGAAGAAGTGGCACGGCTGTTCAAACGGGATCTGTTTTTTATTGTTGAAGATAAAGTTAGTCGCTTTAAAAAAGAGATCTTTATGTATGTTTGGAATCCGAATACAGGCGAGCCGGTTAAAGAGTGGGACGATGTGCTCGACTCTATACGTTACGCCATTTATACACACAACAAACCTATGAGACGCAAAGGAAAGGGGTGAGAACATGAACAAGTTCTTGAATTATCTTCGGAATAATGAGATTGACGGCACCATCATTGATCAGATCATAACCGAGCATAAGCCGATTAAAGAAAAAGCCATAGCTCAGTATGAACGTTATAAAACAAGCGTTGCTGGTGTTCCGATCTTACAGCGTGAGGCAGCTCAGTTCGAGAATTTTGAAACAGGAGCGGTACGGCGTATTGACCACCTGGTAAACAATCGCCTCAATAATGCTTTTGATGCCGAGATAGTGGATACAAAGGTTGGGTATATGTTTGGTCATCCAATCTCTTACGAGACAGAGAAAGATGGGGAAAACAAAAACACAGCCTTGGCAGAGCAAATCAATCGGTTTAATACCGTGAATAACATTGCTGATGCCGATAGCGAATGGGGTAAGAAAGCGGCCATCAGTGGTTATGGTGCTAGGCTTGCGTATATTGCTCCTGACGGCTCGGAAAGAGTTGCGAATGTTAACCCTTGGGAAGCTGTTTTCATCACTGAGAATGACATCACAGAGCCTTCTTTTGCGCTGAGATATTATACAGTCTTTGACTGGGTTAACAATGACAGCGTTCAGCGTGAAAAAGTAACATTTTATGATGATAAGAAAGCTTATTTCTTTGAAAAAAGAGAAGGCAACTGGAAATTGATTGATAAGAAGCCCCACATGTTTGATTATTGCCCTTTGTTCGGATTGCCTAATAATGATGAACAGATGGGCGATGCGGAAAAGGTGATCCAACTTATAGATGCATACGATCGCACTCTTTCAGATGCATCAAACGAAATTGAACAGCTACGGCTGGCGTATTTGATTTTAAAGGGCGCTGGTATGGATGATGAAGATATCCAGCAACTGAAAAAGAACGGTGTTTTTGAATTGCTCGGGAAAGATGATGACGTGAAATTCCTGACAAAAGACATTAACGACACCATGATCGAAAACCACCTGAACAGGCTTGAAGAAAACATTCTCCGTTTTGCAAAGTCGGTCAATTTCTCTGATGAATCATTCGGCGGGAATGTGACAGGCGTTGCAATGAAATACAAGCTTATGGCCCTTGAGAATAAGTGCATCACAATGGAGAGGAAAATGACTGCTGCCCTTCGGTATCAGTACAAATTGCTTTGCTCTGCATGGGCGAAAAAAAGCAACGTGAAACCTGATGATTATTTGAAGGTCTGGTTCTCATTTAAACGGAATCTGCCGTCAAATATCCTTGAAGAAGCCGAGATTGCTGCAGAACTAAAAGGTCAGGTAAGCGAAGAAACACGGCTATCCATGCTTTCTTTCGTTGATGACGTTCAATATGAGATTGAGAGAATGAAAGCTGAACAAGATGCCTATGATCTTGATGATGAAAAGGACAATGATGACAGTTGAGGTGTAAAAATTGACGTTCTTTGAAGTTGAATACACAAGTGATGATTATTATGACTGTTATCCCCATAAGGTAGGAATCTATCCAACATTTGAAAAAGCTATGGAGAAAGCAACTGAGTTGTCAAATACAGAATACCCACCTGCTGAAATAGATATATGGCAATGGGAATTAGCGAAAAATGAATACAATACAACGAGAAACTGGCATAAGAATCGACATGATGATGACTTCAAAGAGGTTGCAAAGTGATCATCTGTATTTGTCCTGAGCATGACTTTAAAAAGGCTTATTTTTCATGCACTCATAACAGGCGCGCACTGTAGAGGGCGAAGGAGGAAGAAACGTAATGCCAACTTTAGAAGAAGTGAAAAAATTTCTCGAAGAAAATAAAGACAATGAACAAGTAAAAGCATTTGTGGGAGAACTTTCGGCCGTATCAGCAGATAAGGTGGAAGGGTTCCTTGAAACTGAAGAGGGAAAACGATTCATTCAGCCACGACTGGATTCCTACTTCACAAAAGGTCTTGCAACATGGAAGGCAAACAATTTGGATAGCATCGTTGAAGAGAAAATCCGTGAACGGAATCCGGATAAATCTCCGGCTGAATTAGAAATTGAGAAGCTCAAAAAACAAATAGAAGATGCAGAAAAAGCAAGAAATCGTGAAGCATTGGTTAATAAAGCCTTAAATGTAGCGGATGAAAAGAAGCTGCCTAAAGGAGTTATTGACTATTTTATTGGCGAAGACGAGGAAACAACACTTGCCAATCTCAGTAAGTTTGAAGAGACATTCAATGCAGCAGTTCAGAATGCCGTAGATATCAAGTTTAAAGAGAGCGGCACTAACTTCGAAAAAGGTGATCCAACACCAGCTGGCGGGGCGGTTGATATTGGGGCACTCGCTAACCAAGCAAATATCAGAAAATAAGGAGGGCTATTATGCCAACATTTAATCCCAAAACAGTATTACTACAAGATGCAGTAACTGGGAAAATCCCAGAAGAACAAGCAGAAATTGTGTTGAAAGAATTTATGCAGACATCTGCAATCACACAGCTTGCTAAATATGAACCGATGACAAAACCGGTAAAGACATTCACGTACTTAGCAGAAGGACCTGGCGCTTACTGGGTTGGTGAAGGTGAACGCATTCAAACAAGCAGCGCCAAATGGCTCACAGCAAAAATGACATCGAAGAAACTTGCGGTTATCATTCCAGTTTCAAAAGAATTCTTACGCTACACAGTTGCTGACTTCTTTACTCAAATGCAATCAGCTATTAGAGAAGCTTTTGCAATCAAGTTTGACCAAGCCGCACTGTTTGGGGTGGGATCGCCTTTTGAGACAGGTGTATCAATCATGGAAAGAGTCAACAAGTCTGGCCAAAAGATCACATCTGGTACTGGCGCGGGTTCAGGGGCAACTGTTTATGACGATCTCGCTGCAGTAATGGCGCTTGTAGAAGATGCAGACAAAGATCCTGATGCATTTACAACTATTAGACGTTTCCGTCAAAAGTTACGCGCTGCAAAAGATAATAACGGGCTGCCACTATTTAACCAAGTGACAGCAGATGCAACACCTCAAGCTCTTGGGTTGCCTATTGGGTTTGTTGACAGCAAATCATGGGATAAAACAAAAGCTGACCTTATTACAGGGGCTTGGGACTATGCGCGTTATGGTATTCTTCAGGACATTGAATATACCATTTCTCAGGATGCAACGTTGACAACAACTGTAGATGAAGCCGGCGAACCTCTAAACTTATTCGAGCGTGACATGTTCGCACTTCGAGCAACTATGGAAGTCGGATTCACTACTCTTGCAGAGGATGCCTTTGCAGCTTTAGTCCCTGCTGTTGATGGAGGTGCCACTGCCTAATGGTTAGGATCAAAAAAGGAAGAGACTCTTTGGAAGTGACTGAACGTGCTTTCGAGGTAGTTTATAAGGGGCTTGGCTATAAGCTGGACAAGGGCACAAGTAAAAAAGAAGCCGAGGACACACAAGAGTCTAACGCCAAAGAAACAGCCGAAGAGTAGGAGGGTAAGCGGTGGATAAAGAACAAACTGAAAAAGAGCTTTTGAAGCCGTTGAACCGTAAAACTAAGGAATTCTTACGGAAACTCAAGCGGCTTTTTCAGCGTGCTTCAAAAGATGTGCTGTCAAAGCTGACTGCGTTATTCGTCAAGCTTGATCAGATCGAAGAACCGACACTTGCTGACGCTAATCGACACGGTGATCTAAACCGTATCAAACGGGAAATCACATCGTTGATTAGTGATCTTTCAGCGAAAGTTAAAGCTATGATAATAGAATTTCTTGAAGAAACCTACGAATCATCTTACAGCTGGCTGATCCTTGGCGTTCTGGCTGCGTTAGGGATAAAACTTGTGCAGCCAAAAGCAACACTAAATCAGCCGAATTTGCCTGCTGAATGGGCTCCTAAAGACGTTCGGCAGGCCATTAAAAGTAAACAAATGGACAAAGCCATTGAAACTGATCGCAAAAAGACAATACAGCAGATTAACAAGACAATCGAACGCGGTTTTATTGAGCGGAAACGCTTTGCTCAGATAGCGAAGGAGCTGCAGACAGATGTCGGGCTGAGTTACAGCCGATCGAAGCGCATAGCCAATACAGAAATGCATCGCACAAGGGAAAAAGCAACGCTTGACGCTGCTAAAAAAGCTCAGTCACGGGGCATCAACATGAAAAAGACCTGGCACAACGTTGGGGATGAAAGAGTACGTGAGACAAAACATGCGGATCATGTCCATTTAGAAGGGCAGGAACGCATGGTCAATCAGTTGTTTGATCTTGGCATTAATAAAAATGGTGTTCATGTAACAGCAGAAGCGCCGGGGCAAAGCGGTGATCCATCAAATGATATTAATTGCCGATGCTTTGCGACATATGAACCGGTTCTTTGAAAGGAATGAGAGAAATGGACTTGGCAGAATTAAAAGTCAGGTTAGGGATTCCAGCTGATGACACATCCCAGGATGCAAAGCTACAAATAGACCTTGCAGACGCGATTTCTTTCGTTAAGGAGGAGTGCAATAACTCTTTTGTCGGTCCAGATGGGGTTGAATCACTACCAGGCCCAGTGAAGAAAGGAATTGCTCTCATGATTGAAATTGATCGGGACAGCCCGAAAGGTGTTCAGTCTGAATCAATTGGCGGAATGAGCAAGACATACACGGCGGATGACGTAAGGTATAAACCAGCACTTGATTTTTTTCGGCCATACAAAAAAATTCGTTTTAAACCACTGAGGTGATCAAATGGCACGTAGAAACATTCGGGTACGAGATAGAAACCGTATTCCAGAAGTCATAAGAAACCTCGGTTCTGTCGGTAAGGTGAAAGTTGGAATCCTGGACAGTGAGCGGCAAATGATCGCGGCTGTTCATGAATTCGGCTGCCGTATTGCTGTAACTGATCGAATGAGGAACTACCTTGCTGCAAAAGGGCTGTACCTCAAGAAAGAAACTCAATATATCAACATTCCAGAGCGTTCATTTATCCGTGCTGGATGGGACGAGAACGAGGAAGAGATCGTTCAAAAGGTAGAAGATCTGGTCAATAGAGCGTTAGAAAATGGCGACTCAATGAATGACATTATGGAAACAGTCGGCCTGCTTGCGAAAGGGCGGCTTCAAGTGTATGCCCGAGACTTGCGGAACCCGGCAAACCATCCATTTACAACCGAAGAGAAAGGCTCTTCAAATCCATTGGTCGATACCGGGGAAATGATTGGCTCTATGGATTATGAGGTTGAAAGCTGATGGGTAATCATTTCATTTTTTCTGATCTGATTAAGCGGTACAGCGTTGATTTTACATTGCTTATTCCATCTGAAGAGGGTTCATACGATGATCTTGGCGAATGGGTGCCACCGAAGCCGACAAAATCAGACGAAAGAGGGGCAATAGTTCCTTTACAGTCTCAATTGATCTATCAATCTGGCGGCCGGCTTACATCTATGGACAGGCAGCTATTTATCAAGAATGAAATTCCTCTGAAAGCTCAGGTGCTTTTTGGTGGTGCCACCTTTGATATTGAAGCAATGACGCCTTATGGGACATATGCCGATTTCAACAGCTATATCTTAAAGGCGGTGATCAATTCAGATGGACTACAACAACATAATACAAACAGTTCTGGGACTGATTAGAGAGAAAACAGGCCATGTCGTTATCGTTGCAAATGGTACAGGGAAACAACCTGTCTATCCTTTTTGTACGTATACCGTGACATCCCCGTATTTGCCCCAACATAGAGGCATTGAAGAACAGGGAGTGTTAACGGAAGACATCGAGCTTGTTTTCTCTTTTACATGGGTTTCAAACAGCCATATTGAGGCCATTTCTCTTGCTCAACAAACAGCAGCGTACTTCAAAACAGCTGAAGCACGTCAAAAGCTTCATGATAATGGGCTGGCATGGGTCAGGAACGACGGTTTCGGTAATCGAGATACATTTATCACGATTGACACAGAACGCCGTCATGGCTTTGATACGCGCTTTAGAACGCGTGTCACTCATGGAGAAGCAAATGCAGAGGTTTTCGACTCTGTACGAATTGAAAATACAGGAGGGTAATTCATATGCCACTTAGTGACGTTACAGTCAAAATTGACTTAGTGAAACCGTCCAGCCTTAAAGGATTGGGAACACCTCTGATTCTTGCGAAGGTAGACGGCCACAACACATATAAAGAATATGGCTCATTAGAAGCTATTAAGGCAGACTATCCGGAAACAACAGCAGCATATAAAAAGGCTGCGGCTATCTTTGCCCAGGGCGACAATGCACCGTCAAAGGTTGCCATCGGTACGTATGGAGGCAGCACAGAAACGCCAGAAGAAGGAGCGACTACACAAGCAACATTCTCCATTCGGAATGCGTTTGACGAGTATTTCGACAAGGACTGGCACTTCTTGATCCTTGCTGATGCTACAGCGGACGAAAGAATGGAAGCGGCAAAAGCGATGGAAGAGAAATCATATAAATTTGTAGTTTTACAGGTAACTGACCGGGAAGAAGTTGCTTCTTACAAAGGCAAGGATCGCACAATCGTTTTCTATCACCCGTTAAATGACGAGCATCCGGACGCTGGCCTTGTTGGTTCGGTTGCTTCACATACAGTGGGATCAGTAACTTGGAAATTTAAAAATATCGTTGGCATCACGCCTCAAGATATTAAGGCAGACGAGTTGAAAAAGCTGCATACAGAAGGGGCTATTGCTTATGTAACCAAAGCGGGCCACAACGAGACATCCGAGGGCATTACTGCATCCGGGGAATATATCGACGTGCTGCACGGCAAAGATTGGGTGAAATTGAATATTGAAACCTCAATACAATCAGCATTCTCAAACAACGGCAAAATCCCGTTCTCGAATGCTGGTTTTTCATTGCTGAGTGTACAGGTTACAAACGTTCTGCAAACAGCCTTTGCAAATGGCATTGTTGCAGAAGATGCAGACGGGCAGCCAGTGTATTCAATCAGCACAAAAACCCGTGATCAAATCACAGATGAAAACAGAAAAAATCGTATATACGACGGCCTGTCATTTACTTTTGAGCTGGCTGGCGCGGTTCATTCTGCTGAAATCACTGGTGAAATCTCAATTTAAGGAGGATCTAAACAATGGCAGCATACGTTTATGATGCAAATGAAGTCAACACGAACATTGACGGGAAAATCGTAACCGGTTATTCCGAGGGCACAATGGTTTCGTGTTCCAAAGATGAAGAAAAGTTCTCGACGAAAGTCAGCGCCAAGGGTGATGTCAGTGTTGCGACGAAAAACAACCCACTCGGAACCATCACACTGACTCTTTCCATGGGGTCACCATTCGTGCCATACCTGAACAAACTGGCAAATACAGCTCAAACATTCCCTATCTGGGTTACGGGCGGACAGGAAAAAATCGGTGGCACAGAAGCGATGGTCAAAAAGCCTGCTGATGCTGAATTCAGTGACGAGATTGGAGATCGTGAGTTCGAGATTCAAGTCTTTGACTATACAGTATTGGAACAGTAATTAAGCTATGGCAAAAAAGAAGAAATCAAACGCAAAGAAGCAGTCCAATAGGGCTGCTTTTCAATATATGCAAACCAAACAAGCGGAGGGAAAACCTATGTCAAAATTCGGTAAACAAAAGAAAGTAACTATCCAAGGAACTGAGTACACTCTTCAACACCCGGGAACACGTCGTTCAATTGAATTTAACGATGAAGCTATCAATATCAATACAGGGATGTTTTCGTCTGCCAAACTGTATGAACTGTACATGAAAGAAGTAGTTGTTGAACCGAAAGTAAGCTATGACTATTTTGATAAAAAACCTGGTTTCCTTGAGCTGATGAAAGAGGTTCAAACCTTTCTTAGCGCCGAAACCGAAGCCGAAACAGTTCTACAAAAAGAAGGCGAGTGACAACTGGCCTATGTATCGGCTCGTGATGTCTGAGAAGTTTTCCTTCTCAGAGGTCGCGGCGATGGATCTCGACACGCTGCTGGAAGCAAACGCGGCCCTCGACATCCATATTGAGCAAGAAAACAAGAGGAACAAGAAGAAATGAGGGGGTATGAACGTTGTCAGACGCATTGAGAAGTACGCATATTGACGTTGAATTGAACGTTGATACCTCCACTCTAGAAAGAGCAAATCAGCAAATAGATAGACTAGTTGATCATGTCGGCGATGCTGGCGGCAGTTTTTCACAGATGCGTACACGGATGGCTCAGGTTCAAAGACAACAGCGGAATTTTAGAGACATCCATATGAGTATGATTTTAGACAACTCATCGTTGCAAACTGCCAGCCAAACAATTGAACGGCTAGGGCCTCAAATCGACTTAGTTACATCCCGTTTGAGCCAGCTGAATACTCAGGTACAAGAGACAAGCCGACTTATTCAAAGCCTTCCGTCTGATGTCAATATCAATGTTGATCAGACTTCTATAACAAATGCCAATGAATCAATTGATCGACTCAGGCAGAATTTGAATAACGTCGATATGAGCCGTATCGGTACGCCTGCAGCAAACGTTACACAGCAGAACACGCAAAGCATTCAGAATAACGTGGCTGCGGTGGCTGTCCCGGCCCCAGATTATAGGGGAATCCGGCAGTATAGTCGTGAAATGGACTTCTTGCGCGGCTCAACTCGTGGACTGGAAGCCGATACGATGCAAATGCTCAATGAGATGCGTCGAGCTTGGAATGAAGAAAGATACGGTATGAACGGTTTCCGGAATGAAATGATCCGGGCTCAATATGGTTTCTTTCAGTTAGGGAACCAGATGGACAGCTGGTCTGGAACCAATCAGCAATTTATGGATGAAGTGTACAGGCTAGGACGTGCTCACAAGCAAGTAACAGACAACATGATGAAAAACAACAAAATGATGCGCATGAGCATGCTGCAGACTGTAGGGACATTAATGGCTCGGTCCACACAATCTGAGAAGATCGCGGCGAACTATGACCGAATGGGAAACCCGTTATATCAAGTTAATAAAGCGGGGCTTTCCGTATCGAATACGCTTGAGAACATGGCGAAGCAGGGTACTGCTGCGCATTTGGCTCTGAAAATGCTCGGGCCTACTGCCAACATGAAAGAGTTAAACGATATGACAATGATGATCACTCAGGGTTATATGCGTTTTCAAATGGTTGCGATGGGCGCAGCTATTACAAACTTTTTCATGTTCCAAGGGCTTCATAAAGCAGCAACACAAACAGTTCCCGGCTATTCAAAGGCATGGGAAGAGATGTGCAGCACACTACTGAAAGCCATTCAGCCAGCAATTGAAGTGTTTGCGGCGTTTGCGATGGCGATATACAAGGGCATTACAGCCGTTGCGAAGCTGGTCATTCAGTTTAATGAGGCGCACCCTGTACTCTCGAAAATGATTCAAGGATTTATGCTTCTCATCCCTGTTTTAACCCTACTTTTATCGCCACTAGCGATAGGGGTAGGGTTAGTTAATGGGTTCCTTGGAGCTCTCAGCAGTTTGTGGATGTTCATTGGTCCAGTTGTAACCGGGCTGGCTGCTATGTCAGGCACGGTGTATGTCGTTGCGGGGGCCATCGTTCTCCTTGTAACCGGCATTTATTTGCTGTACAAGAATTTCGATAAGCTTCAGGAGAGATTCAAGCCAGCCACAGACGCGATGAAACGCTTTGCTAACATGGGGAAATCGGCGGTTGTCGGTGCGTTCCATACGATGATCAAAGAAGCGGAGGGTCTGAAGCCTGCATTCATGAAAGGATTCAAGGACGCACAAAACGTGGCGATTACAGCCATTCATAAAATGCAAGCTGAATCCTTGAAATTATGGGATCGTCTCGGTGAATCGCATCCACAGTTAGTGGCTGGAATTGAGTCGGCCTATAAAACGGCTGTGAAAACCGTGTCAGGCTTCATTCATAATGCCGGAAAGACAGTCTCTGATTTCTTCGGAAAAGGGCTGTCAGACGGTCTAAACGGCATCGTAAAAGGATTCATGGAGCAGTTGAAAGTCGGTCTTTCCAGTTTTAAAGGAATGGTTTCTCTGGTTGCTCCGTTTGTCGCGGCGATCGGACTTGCATTCCTTGGAGTGTCAGGGCCAATCGGTGTGGCTGTCGGTGCTATTTTGAGTGTTGCTGGTGCCTTATATCGCATGCAACAAACAAACCAAAATGTAAGCCAGGCCTTAAAGACAGCATGGACATCGGTACAATCTGTTCTAACGATTGTATTTCAGGCATTGCAGCCAATCATCAACACGATTCAACAGTCTTTCGGGCAATTGGTCGCGCAATTGACGCCACAGTTTCAGCAGCTGGCCGGACAACTTCAGCAGGCTTTCGTTCAAATAGGCGGCACGCTTGTTTTGTTTGCTGCAGCTATCTCGCAAACGTTCCAGACAATCGGTCCGCAAATCATGCCACTGATTCAGCAATTGCTTTCAGCTTGGATGCAGTTGTCGGGTACTTTATGGACAAGTGTCTTGCAAATAGCAAGCAGCATCCTGCCGTTACTTGTTCAAGGCTTCCAGACAATTTTCCCAGTCATTCTGAGCGTAATTAATGCAGTGCTGCCAATCATTATTCAATTGATAGGCAGTTTCTCAGGAATCCTTGTTTCAATTGTGCAAAATGCCTTACCGATTTTGGTCCAGATGATTCAGCTTGCGTTCCCGTTGATCCTGAGCATTGTGCAACAAGCTCTTCCGATTGTTTTGCAATTGATTCAGCTATTAGGTTCATCCATCGGACAAATAGCGGTTCAAGTGCTCCCGTTAATTTTATCAGCGGTGCAGCAAGTGTTCCCGATTATTAAACAGGTCATCATGGCTGTTCTTCCAATCGTGGCTCAATTGCTTACTGTAGCGGCAACAATCATTTTACAGTTGGCGCAAGCAGCACTTCCTATTTTGATTCAAGTTGTGCAGCAGGTATTCCCGCAGATCATGCAAATCATACAAGCGGTACTTCCGATTGTTGTTTCTCTTTTGCAATTTCTGGCGAATATCATTACAACTGTGGTCATTCCGGCGATCCGTTTCATCCTAAATATCGTGACTGCTGTGTTCCCGGTTGTGCTCTCAATAATTCAAGTTGCACTTAAAAATATCATTGCGATTATTCAGGGTGCAATCGGCATTATTATGGGAATAGTGAAGGTTTTCAAAGGCTTATTCACTGGGAATTTCCGTATGATGTGGGACGGAGTGAAGCAAATTTTTTCTAGTGCTGTCGGCATGGTGAAAAAGCTTGTAAGCAATATGGGTTCAGCAATCACTGATAGATGGCTTTATATAAAAAATAAAGTCGCGTTATTGGCGCTTGATTTACGTCAGAAAGTTATGGATCGTTTCAATGATTTAGTCGAAGGGGCCAAGAAATTACCGGGCAGAATCGGTGATGGAATTAAGAACATGGCTCATAAGGCTGTGTCTGGTGTGACTAGCTTAGCGAACAAACTTGCCGGAGCACTCGGAAAAGGCGTAAATGGTGTAATCGGCGGAGTAAACTGGGTCCTTGATAAGATCGGTTTGAAAGATAAGCATATCCCAAAATGGGAAGTACCTAAATATGCACATGGAACCGGAGGACACCCCGGAGGCCCAGCGATACTGGGAGACGGTAAAGGGGCAAACGCTGGCCCTGAAATGTATCGGACTCCATCAGGTCATGTGGGACTCAGCCCTGCAACTGATACGCTGATGAATCTTCCGAAAGGCACTGAGGTATTATCTGCAAAACAAACAAGGGCTGCTTTAGCGGGAGTTCCGGCTTACGCAAAAGGCACAGAAGGAAATATATTCACAAAAGCATGGAATGGTGTAAAATCCGTTGCCGGCAAAGTGAAAGATGTTGCTCTTGATGTTTTTGATTACATCGGACACCCATCTAAGCTTTTAACAAAAGTCTTAGAAAAAATGGGTGTCTCTGCACCTTCTATGGCTGGCTCGTTCGGTGATATCGCAAAAGGGGCTTTTAACTTTGTCAAAGATAAGGCCGTTGGTTTTGTTAAAGGCAAAATGTCCAGTTACGCTGAAAGCTTTTCAGGTGGCGGCTCAAAAGCCGTCAAAAAGTGGGTAGCTCAAGCGCTATCAATCAAGGGCCTTGGCTCTGAATATGCTGGCGCACTTGAAACCATTGCCATGAAAGAATCAGGCGGGAATCCTAATGTCGTGAACAATTGGGATTCGAATGCGAAAGCTGGCCATCCATCACAAGGGCTTATGCAGTTTATACCAAGTACATTCAACGCTCACAAGGAACCGGGTCACGGAAATATCAAAAATCCAGTTGACCAGATCCTTGCTGCTATCAACTATTTGAACAGCAGATACGGCGGTATTTTAAAACACCCTGGGCTCGTTTCTATGGCTCATGGTGGGCCGTATAGAGGTTATGCGACAGGTGGAGTCATTAACAGCCCACAAGTTGCTGCGCTTGGTGAAAACGGCTTTAGGGAGTATGTCATCACAACTGAGCCACGATACAGAAACCAATCACTCGGAATGTATGCTGCACTCGGTCGGGAGCTTGGCGCGGATACTGGTTACACACCAGAAAAGGCTGCTACAAGCTCAAACAGTTCATCTGTCAATATCACGTTTAACCCGTCGATCAACGTAAAAGTTGAGGGCGGCAGTGAAGGGGCAGAAACAAAGGTGAAAAAGGCTGTAACTGAAACATTTGACGAAGTTTTCGACATGCTGAAGTCGCTTTATCCACCAGAGGGGGCTTATTAATTGGCGAAGCTCGGAAAGATTAATCTTGTAAACGAAAAGGAATCTGACGGCGCGGATGTGGAGGTTACTTCATATCCCGTTGAAAAAGGGGTCCCGATCACGGACCATGTACAAAGAAAGCCAGAGACGACAACAGTCTCTGGCTATTTATTAGGCAAAACAGCAAATAGTGATTATGAATATCTGAAAAAGCAGGCTTATGCTGGAACTCTTTTGACTTATACCGGGCGTAAGGTTGCTAAAAATGTGATCATCACAAAGATAGATCGCGACACAGGCGATTACACAAACGGTTTTGCTATTTCAATTGAGTTGCAAGAAATCCGTATTGCAAAAAGCCCGTGGGTCAAAAAGAAAGTGAAAACAGCCGGGAAAAAGAAGAAAGCCAGCAAGAAGAAAACAAAAAAATCCAGCAAGCTATACCACAAGGTCAAGAAGGGTGACACTTACTGGGGATGCGCTCGTAAATACGGCACCACTGTAAATGCTTTGCGTCGGTTGAATCCCTGGCCGGATCGAAGAATTCCGATAGGGGTCAAAATGAGGATCAGATGAAGGAGGGAAAGGCGTGGCATCGAGAGATTACATTCCTTTTGACAAAGAGGACATACCACAGCAGTTTGAATTTGATTTAGCAGATGACACGTTCATTTTGCGTATCAATTACAACCAGACAGACGATAGTTTCTCACTTGATTTATACGATCAGGACATGGAACCAATCGTGCTGGGTGAAAAATTGATTTTGAACGTCCCTTTGTGGGAAGACATTGTAAACGAGAAGCTGCCGGCACCCTCCTTAATCCCTATGGATGAATCGAATACAGAAACACGGGTTACATACGAGAATTTTATGCAAACCGTGTTTCTTTATATTGATGATGTCTCGGACGATGCGGAGGGAGAAGACGATGGCGACGAATAAAATGCTGTTTGGGCGCGTCGTTAAGGTCACGATAGATAACGGCAGTTCACAAACCACTTTCGATTATAAGGACTTAGAGATTCATTTTGAGGTCCCGTTTGATGATGACTTCAAACCGAATGAAACAAAGGTTGAAATATACAACCTAAGCAAAGATTCAATCAGCAAAATTAAAAAAGGCAGCACTATCACTGTTCAAGCTGGTTATAAAGACGATTACGGTGTTTTAACTATCGGTAAAGTTACCAAGGTGCTGAATAATTGGGACGGTTTGAATAAGGTAACGGCCATCTATTCAAAAGATGGCGATGATTACACCCATATGAAAGTGACCACTGAAAACGCTGATCCTGCTGAAAAATATTACGTGAAAAAGCGGTACAAGCTCGCAAAGCCTGTGGTGACTTATAAAAAAGACAAGAACGGCCGGACATATAAAACGGTCCGAAATTATGGCACTCGAACAGAGGTCAGATACCGTAAGAGATACATGAAAATCACGTTCAAGGCTGGCACAACCTCAAGGCAAATTGTCGATAAGCTTCTGCGTGTGCTCGGTATTAAAGTGAAAAATATCATTCTGCCAAAAAATAAAGTTTATAAAAAAGGCTATCGTGTCACTGGATTGATTGAAAACAATCTTGAAGAGGTCATTCATGATGCTGGGGCAGTCATGTATTATCGGCGCGGCCGTCCTGTTATTCGGCCACTCAGTCAAGGGGATGACGAACGTTTCAAGCTCGAAGAGGCAACAGGACTTGTGGAAACGCCTGAACAATTTGAGGAAGATGATCTCAAAGGGTATAAGGTGAAGTGCCTATTGCAGCATCGTATCGCAGTTGCTTCAATCATAGAAATAAACAGCAAGACAGCGAAAGGAAAATATCGTGTGAAAGATGGCTCTCATTCCTTTGACGGTAAAGACTTTTTCACAGAATGTAGGGTGATTTAATGAGTAAAGCGACAAAGTTCTTTGACGGATTCGAACAGCGGATAAAACAATCAATCCATACAACGGCGCCAGCACGGGTTGTAAATTACAATGCTGAGAAACACACTGCCGATCTGAAATTGCTGTTTCAAACCAATGATGGTGAGTATCTACATGAATACCCTTTAATCGAGCATGCGCCTGTTTTGAAACACGTCGAAGCTGATATTAAAGTAGGGTCCTGCGTGTTTGTTTCGTTTGCTGAACGTTCGCTGGATAACCTGGACGGCAATAAAACCTTTGATCCGGATTCGAGGCGCACACACAGTATAAATGATCCAGTTGTCATAGGAGTGTGGGAAGGATGAAAACTCTCAAGCTTAAAGACGGGGATCTTTGTTTTGAAAATGGTGAGTTACAAATGGTTGAGGGTGATGCTGAGCTGGCTCAATCAGTAGAAATGATCCTTAGAACAAGTTTAGGAGAGTTTGAGCTTGATGAACATGTCGGCCTTGATCGCAGCAACATTTTAAGAAAGCAGTTTGATCAAGAAGAAGCGCAATATGACATTATAAATGCCATTTCTCAAGAAGAGCGTATTGCCAGTGTGGAATCGGTGAACTTTTTAATGGATAAAGAGTCTCGCAGTCTTGCAGTGCATGTGAAAATGACAAAAGAGGATGAAGAAACAATTGAGATAGGGGGTGTTGATCTTGCTTGATGAAACGGGCTTTCAACGGCAAACCTATTCCGAGCTTGTTGATAGTATGGAGGACCGGGCTCGGGAACAATTCGGGGAGGATGTAAACACATCCAGTAAAACGCCATTAGGAATTATTATTCGTATCTTTGCTTGGTTTCTGGCCGGCTTGTGGGATATTGCAGAAAGGGTTTATAACAGCGGCTTTGTCAGTAAGTCTGAGGGCGTGCAGCTCGATCGTCTTGGCAGCAACTCAGGTATCACGCGGGAGCCAGCTGCGGAGTCAGTTGTGACTCTGTCCTTTACTGGAGAACCCGGCATCGTAATTGAAGAACAAACTCAGTTTACTACGGAATCAGGCATCTATTTTGAATTGATTGAAGATGTTGTAATTGAGGCTAATGGGACAGGCTCAGGGACGGCTGTCTCGCTTTCTAAGGGCGTTATAAACAATGTTGCGGCAAATACCATTACCGTGCAGGCAGAGCCCTCAGAGGGCGTGTATTCAGTTACAAATCCGGAACCATCGGCAGGCGGTGCCGACGAGGAGACAGATTCGGAATTCCGGGCACGAATAAAGAAATCAGTTGAGGGCAGTTCAGCATCTACAAACGGAGGTATTATTTCAGCCCTGCTAAACGTGTCAGGCGTCAGATCGGCGAATATTGTTGCCAACAATACCATGCAGACCGATGCGGACGGCAACCCACCAAAAAGCATTCATGCTTATGTTCTGGGCGGTACAAAAGATGATGTTGCGCAAGCACTGTTTGACAGTGTTGCTGCAGGAATTGAAACGGTCGGGGAGCAAGTTGTCACCATAAATGACGCCAGCGGACTTGACCATGCCGTCAAATTTGATTTTGCAAGAGAAGTCAAAATATATCTGCAGCTGGATTTAAAAACAAATGCTTCTTTCCCTATTGATGGAGTAAGTCAGATCAAAAACAACCTCGTTTATAAGATCGGGGGAATTGATGCAAACGGCTCTTACTATACCGGCTCACAAATGGGCGATGATGTTATATTGTCGCAGTTGTTCAACGCGGTATATCAAGTAGATGGTGTCTCTGATGTAACAATCAGGATGGGGAAAGATGCGACAAACCTTTCACAGTCAAACATTGAAATTGAACCTAAAGAGGTTGCCCAGGTACATTTTGATGAAATCGTGGTGAATCTCATATGATTAAAGACTTAATAGGAAAGCTGACCGATGCCTTTTTGAAAGATGAAAAGAGCAATATCGGAAAGCTTTTTTTAATTGTCGATGAACAGCTGACAGCACTTAAAAGCGCGCTAACCACAGCTGAGAACTGGCGGGATATTGATGCGGCAAAAGGAAAGGCTCTGGATCTACTTGGTGACAACGTGTCACAGGATCGGGGCCGTGCGACTGATGAAATTTATCGTGTGCTTATTCGCGGCAAGGTTGCCAGAAATGTTTCAGATGGCACCACAAACCGGATCATTGAAGCTTTAGCCAAAACACTGAACTGCAAGCCAAGTGAAATCCACATTGTCAGCAGCAAGGAAAATAATGAAGATGAACCGGCTGCCATTATCGTAAAAAAGGCACCCATTGAGGCTTTGAGCAAAGTTGGAATGAGTGCAACACAGTTTTCGAATATCGTTCAAAAAACAGTTGCTGCAGGCGTGCGGGTGGCTTATGTAGATTTAAACGGCACCTTTCGTTTTTCGTCCTCTGCTAACTCTATAGAAACGAGTCAATATGGATTTTCAACAGACGGGACAGATGGGGGAACACTCGGCGGAATTTTTCAGCCTGAAGATGATTACCCTTTACCGATTTAAGGAGTGATTTTTATGCCTTTTACAAAAGAATTGCCTGAATGGGGGAACGCCGGGCAGAGGCCCCCGCAGTCCTCCATTGATGAAGGATACAAACCAATGGATCATCCCCCTGCGGATTGGTTCAACTGGTATCAGTATACGGCCTATCATGCACTAAAGGAATTGCAAGAGATCGGAGCAACACAAGATGACGTTTCCACTGCTTTAAAAACAGCAAAAGCTTATACAGATGAATTTGCTGCACGTAGGGATAACCCCAACCAAGTCACAAAGGCCCAAGTAGGTTTAGGAAACGTAGACAACGTGCAACAAGCAACAAAAACAGAATTCAACGCACACAATACAGATTCCACACGCCATATCACGGCCACAGAGCGTTCAAATTGGAATGCGAAGGAAACGACTACAGGGGCGCAAAACAAAGCTGATACAGCCGAAAAAAATGCAAAAACGTATACTGATCAACACATTAATGATAAAAGCAACCCTCATGGGGTGACAAAAGATCAAGTCGGGCTCGGTAATGTTACCAATGACAAACAGGCAACCAAAACGGAGTTTGACGCACATAACTATAACCAGATTCGTCATATTTCTGATGCAGAGCGAACCAAGTGGAATGCGGCTCAGTTATCAAAATTAACACAAGACAATGGTTTGATGAAAAACTTGTCAGGCGTGGATTTCAATACTGTTATTGAAACAGGGTTTTATTATATGACTTCAGCTTCAACGGCACTGAATGCCCCTGTGAATAGCAATGGTTATTTATTGGTTTACAACTACGGCACTTATCCATATCAGGAATTCACAGCATATACCAGTGCAACAACCTCTATACCTGATAATCGGCGGAAATTCATAAGAAATAAGGTGAGTGGATCAGAAAACTGGACACCTTGGATGGAGATTGAATATTCCGAAGGAGCCCAAGCAAAGGTCAATACTCATGAAAATAAAACAGACATTCATGTAACGAAAGAAGATAAGAACAAGTGGAATAGTGGACAACTCTATCAATTGACAACCCAAACCGGTCAGCGAATAAAAATAACTAAAGGACAGAACCTTTTTGATTATCCGACTGGTTTTTATTTTGGGGCAGGTGTTGTGAATCATCCAGGGGATGATGATGCTGCTTGGTACTATTATGATATTACAGATGTTCCTGCCGATCTTGCCCCACCTCAAGGGTTAAAGAAAATTGTCGCAACAAGATCCTATGATAACCGTACATGGATTGGAACAAAGCATAAAGAGGGAGAATTCACTGGGTGGCGAGAGGTTGTTACAGACTTAGATTTTATAGAGACGCCGTGGGTAAATGTTCCATACAAAAACGGAGCAACTTCAGGTGATAGACCTTTACAATACCGTAAAGTCGGAAACACGTTGCATCTTAATGGTCATGTTCTTACTGATAGGGAGGTTGTTTTTGCGAGCATCCCGTCTTCAAGCGCCCCGAGCAAAGGAATTGTCAAAATGGTTGCAACCAGCGGCACGACCGGTTATAGCAAGATTATTATATATGCATCTGGTGATATGAAACTAACAGGTATAATGGCAACTACTGAGTCAAAGGTAAATGGATATTATATAGATTTAGTTGTACCTCTAACATAAAGAAAGGAGGGATAAGCATGAAATTAATATACCCATATGGTGAGGATAAAATCTATTTAGGAAGGCCGGTTGAGTTACAACTTGATAGGGAGACAGGAAGGTATAATATCCCGGCGAATGCTACTGATATTCCTCCCGAAATAAATGGTGAGGGTATGTGGCGGCCTTTATTTGATGAGGAAAAACAAACATGGGTTGAAACTGCTGATGAAGAATACAAAGAGCAGCTAAAACAAGGCAGTATTCCTGAAACCAATCCTATAGAAGAACAGCTTGCAACACTTGGACAGCAGTTGGCAGACGAAAAACTGGCAAGAAAACAGGCTGAGCTGGCTCAAAATGCTTTAGGCGTACAATTGACTGCGGAAGTGCTAGCAAGAAAAGAAGCAGAAACTTTGAATCAATCTTTAGGTGAGCAAGTTGCATCTTTAAAATTAGATGTTCTCTATTTAAAGGGAGGAATGACAAGTGAATCTTAATTTCTGGGTATTTGCGTTGTTCTACAAATGGGCCACAACAGCCATGGTAAAGCAGGCTATGGCATTTAACGATTGTTCCGTTGAGGACATGAAAGAAGGTGTTCAGGCACAATACATTACACATGACCAATACCAGGAAGTAACTGGTCAACCATACGAGGAAACGACAGAAGCCAGTCAATAAGGCTTTTTTATTTTGCCTCTAAGGAGGTGATAACAAGAAATGGAGGAAACGACTGTGTTTATTAATTTTGAAACATTGGATTTAGCGAGGATCTATCTGTTTGGAGGTGTGAAATATCTCGATTTATTACTGGTCCTCAGCATTATAGACGTTATAACAGGCGTAATCAAGGCGTGGAAATTTAAGAAGCTGCGGAGCCGAAGCGCTTGGTTTGGTTACGTCAGGAAAATGCTCAGCTTTTTGGTGGTTATTGTGGCAAACATTATTGATACAATTCTCAATCTGAACGGTGTTCTCACATTTGGGACCGTTCTTTTTTATATCGCCAATGAAGGGCTTTCCATTACAGAGAACCTGGCACAGATCGGCGTTAAGATTCCGGCTGCAATTACGGACCGACTTCATGTAATTGAAGAAGAAAACGAACAAACAACAAAAAAAGATGAAAAAGCGGCTGGGTAATCCAGCGGCTCTTTTTATTTCAAAAACAGAATAGGAGAGATCATTTATGACAATCGCAGTGAAAAAGAACCTTGTATCAGAAGCAAAATACGCTTTAAAATGCCCTAATCCAATGATCGCGGAGTACATCACCATCCACAACACGTACAATGATGCATCAGCTGCGAACGAAGTCAGCTACATGATTGGAAACACCAGTTCAACGAGTTTTCACTTTGCAGTTGATGATAAAGAGGTTATTCAAGGATTGCCGTTAAATCGCAATGCATGGCACACAGGCGACGGCACAAACGGTCCCGGGAACCGTAAGTCTATCGGCGTTGAAATCTGCTACAGCAAGTCGGGAGGCGCTAAATACTACGCTGCTGAAAAGTTGGCTATCAAGTTTGTGGCGCAGCTACTTAAAGAACGCGGCTGGAGTATTGATCGTGTGCGGAAACATCAAGACTGGAGCGGAAAGTATTGCCCGCATCGCATCTTATCGGAAGGGCGCTGGAATGAAGTTAAAGCGGCGATTGATGCTGAATTAAAGGCACTTGGTGGCAAATCATCCAGCAAGAAAACAACTTCATCCAAAACAGTAAAAAAATCAAGCTCTAGCTCAAGCAAAAAGAAATCATCTTTTAATCTGCCTTCCGGCATTTTCAAAGTGAAAAGCCCGTTGATTCACAGCAGTGCAGTTGAACAGATTCAAACAGCGCTGGCGGCATTGCATTTCTATCCGGATAAGAAAGCCAAAAACTTCGGTATTGATAGTTATTATGGTCCTAAAACTGCAGACGCAGTAAGACGATTCCAATTGATGAATGGACTAACTCCTGATGGCATTTACGGGCCAAAAACAAAGGTGAAAATGGAAGCTTTGTTGAAATAAGAAAAAGGAAAAGCTCCTTTTGCGAGGAGCTTTTTCACATTTCACTTTTGTATGAATAAAATGGTTTATGATATGATAATTTAAAACTGAGGTGAAAAAAATGTTTAAATTTGGTCGTAACGTTATAAAACAAGCAATTGATCAGATGAATCATTTAAATGACCAGTTCGATAAAACTCAAAAAAATAACAGGATACGCATGGAAGCTCGAAGTAATAATTTAGACAACAAATTTGAAGAGTTCGATAAAATAAGAAAACAAAGAAGAGAGTTATTTAAAAATCATTCAAAATAAATCGCAATTGGGCTAACGATATTATCGCCTACGCTAATAAGTTGCATTGAGCCTAATGCAACATCAAGAAATAAATTTGGCATTTTATAAAATTCGTCAGGTTTTAATTCATCAAAGTTAAAACCATTGAATACCTTTTGTTTTTTCGAAGTAAAACGACCAAGTAATTTAACTTTCCTATTGTTTTCTGATCTTAGTGCAAGAGAAGTTGTAGATTCCCGCAAACTTGAATTTTTAATTATCCCTGCATTCTTCCCTATTTTAATAAAAGAATGATCCTCAAAAATATCAGACAAAAAATCACTGAAAGCGTGAAGTTGTTTTAATGTCAAGAGAGTCGGCTTAACAGATTCATGGACCTTTACAACTATTGTAGCTAATTCCATTAATTCACGATCTTTAGCTGTCGGTTTACTTTTATTTGTTATTTTTTTTGCTTCTTGATATGTCATTGTAGAATCAGCGATTTCTGCTAATAATAGATTTTCCATTTTTTCAGGATTGCTAAACCTCTTAATTAGGGAAAAATCATTGAATCTTAATTCAGATTCAATGATAAAAAAGTCACCCTCTTTTAAATCAGAATCTGTCTTTTTCAACAACCCTGCTTCATCTAGTTTATCCATTAATAATGATAAAGAATAATCGTGAAAAGACTTATTCAAAATGTCTTTTTCTCCTTCTAAAAAAGAACGCGATTCATGAAACCCTTCTTGTGCATCAGCACCTAATTTTCCATTCAAATTAAGTGATACTAGACCTAATCTAGCGCCAACTTCAGCTTTTTTTCCATTTGAAAAATTAGAACCATCACTTTCGGTTTTTTGAGTATCACTATGATGAGAAATGTCTGTTGTAAGCCCTTGATCAATTTGTGCTAAATTTGAGTTCATTAGTTCAGTGTCTAAATAAAGTATTTCTTTCATTATAATCCCCCTTTTAACAAGGATAATTATACCATGGCATTTTTATGAAGGGATGAAAAATATTCAGTTTTTACTAGATTTTGCACATAAAAAAGCCTATCTCGTTGAGATGGCTTTAATCTTGTATAAACAGGTTTCTATTCTTTTATATTTACAGAAACAATAGAAATATATGCGATAAAATTTGTATCACCTTTTAAATCCTTCACATGTAGCCTCTGTTTCACTTCATCTATGTAATGAACATGTCCTATTACTTCTTCGATAAAACCGTCTCTGTATACACGGATGACCAGAACCGAGTTAAATTCCATCGCCTCGCAAATAACACGAGCCATTTCTTCCAGTTGGTATTCATCTAGGATGGGTTTTTCAATTTTTTGGGCGTGTTTCTTCCTATTTAATAGCCCGGACCTTTGCTCAGGCAAAATAAATTTTTGTTCCCATCTTTTGTCGTAAATACCCTCGTTCATTCTGATCAACTCCTTGAACAAATTATACAGGAACAAATGTTCGAAAATCAACCGGAAAAGTATAGGAGGTTCGTAATCATTATGCTATAATCACACTAAAATGTACCAAATGCAAAATAATGGGGTGGTTTAGTGTTCTTCAAAGAGACAGAAACACAGGAGATCATCAAATATGAAGATTACCCTTATGCAGTTTACGCACGGGTTTCCTCAGAAAAAGATGAACAGGTGACATCAATAGCCAACCAAATTGATATTTGTCATCATTGGATTGAGAAAAATAATTACGAATGGAAAGATGAAGCAATCCAATTAGATGATGGGATAAGCGGGACAGTGCTGCTTGATCGAAAAGCAATGCAACTCATTTTAGATAAGGCGCAAAAAAGAAAGCTGAAGATGGTTGTTTTTAAATCAATCAGCCGGCTTGCACGTGATCTTAAAGATGCCCTTGAAATTCGAGAGGTTTTATTGGCTCACGGTGTAAGAGTTGTGACGCTTGAAGAGGGCTACGATAGCCTATATGAAGGCAAAAACTCAATGAAATTTGAAATGTTTTCAATGTTTGCAGCCCAATACCCTCAAACAATTTCAGTGGCAGCCAGTGGGGCACTAGCAGCAAAAGCCCGCCGTGGTGAACATTCCGGCCGTGTACCTTTTGGATTTAAGAAAGAAGGTAAATTCCTAGCTATCAATGAAGAAGAAGCAAAAGTCGTACGTTTTATTTTTGATCTTCATAATAATCATGGATATGGACATAAAAGGATCGTTCTCAAGCTTAACGAAGAATTGGCACTTGGAAACATTGTAAAGCCTCAAAAGACTGAGTTTTGGCAGCTGTCTACAGTACAAACGATTTTAAAGAATCCTATTTATTGTGGCGTGTTTATTGCCAATAGACATACTCAAGTCAAAATAGGGGGACGGAAAAAATTTATCCGCAACCCAAAAGAAAAATGGACTGTTTACAAAGACTGGTGTCCTAAGATCATATCAGAAGAAGAGTATGAGAAAGCTAATAACAAAGAACACAAGATGCGTAAAAAGCGTTTTAACCCTCGGAATGAGCTAAGAGGAATGATGAAATGTGGTGTGTGCGGTTGCAATATGGTTGTGCTGCCGTCGTACAAATACAATCAGAAACGTGAGAAGAAAGAGTTTAATTATTTAAAGTGTAGCGCCTATAGACGAGGTGGAACTGCTCTTTGTGTAAACCATGCTCCGATGCAATATAAGGACTTGCGGGCTTTTGTTATTAAAACACTGAAACAAAAGGGCAAGAAGTTAAAACTGGATGTAAAGTCTGATTTTGAAGAGCAGAAGAAAAACCGGATCAAGCGAACGAAAATAGAAATTGAAAACGCAGAAAACAAGAAAAAACGTCTAATCGAATTGTACTTGGAAGATCAGTTGATCACTAAGACGGAATTCCAGGCGAAGCGAAAAGAGCTTGAAGAACAAATTGAAAAACTGAACGATAAGCTGTTCATGCTTGAGCGTGAGGAAGAAGAAACAATCGACATATCAAATATAAAGAATGCATTCGCGCAGCTGGAAAGAACTGATCAGGATTTATTCGAAGCATTTTCAGCGCTTATTGATAAACTTGTAATATACGAGGATGGAACAGTCGATTTCCATTATAAATTCAAGTGATTATTATTGTTGTAGTTTGCGATAGATATGCATATCGAATGCCATGCAGAAATTGGGTGTGAAAGGGCGTTCGCAAGCCGTTGTTGAGCTTCTTAGAATGGGTGAGCTAGAGCTTTAATCCTTGCCGGTATTCCTTCTTTTGGAAGGAGCCGGTTATTGCTGTTTGTTTGGAACATTCGAAACCATATTTGGAATGCTGTGCAAAACGTAGGCAAGTCATAAATTAAATTTTATTTCTTGATGTTGTTTGACTAAAGTCCTCTATTTCTCTCCTGCGAGTCTTGCATTTTCTTCAAAAAAGAAGGAAAATAGACACGGAACGCTTTTGTGCGTAAGAGATCCTTGAGTGAGGGATGGACAAATGACATCAAAACCTTTGGAGCATGTTGCGGATATTGAAAAGTCACTCCGCCACATTGCCGCGATCATTAAGCAAAAAGGACGAGAAATCCTTAATCAATATGCGATTACGCCGCCGCAATTTGTCGGCTTGCAATGGCTTTATGAACTAGGAGATATGACAATCGGTGAATTATCGGGCAAAATGTATCTGGCATGCAGCACGACAACGGACTTAATCGACCGCATGCAAAAAAATGAGCTTGTTGAGCGGGTCAAGGACCCGGCGGACAGACGTGTCGTCCGGATACATCTGCTGCCTGAAGGAGAACGGATTATCCAAGAGGTCATTACAAAAAGACAGGAATATCTGCGTGATATGTTCGAATCGTTTACAGATGAAGAAATAGCCATCTTCGAAAAATCTTTGATGAAACTGCAGCATGAAATGAAGAGAAAATGAGGCGATTTTGTTGGAACAACCAATAGGAGTCATTGATTCCGGGGTTGGCGGTTTAACCGTTGCGAAGGAAATCATGAGACAGCTACCTAAAGAAAATATTATCTACGTCGGGGATACGAAACGGTGTCCTTATGGGCCGCGCCCTGAAGAAGAGGTGCTTCAATATACGTGGGAGCTGACGAATTATTTACTCGAAAACCACCACATCAAAATGCTCGTGATCGCCTGTAACACAGCAACAGCGATCGCATTGGATGACATCCAGCGAAGCGTCGGTATACCGGTGGTCGGAGTGATCCAGCCTGGTGCGAGAGCAGCGATAAAAGTGACGGATAATCAGCATATCGGTGTCATCGGCACAGAGAATACGATTAAGAGCAATGCATACGAAGAGGCGCTTTTGGCATTAAACCCTGATCTGAAGGTTGAAAACCTCGCCTGCCCGCTGCTTGTGCCTTTTGTAGAAAGCGGGAAGTTTCTCGACAAAACAGCAGACGAGATTGTCAAAACCTCGCTGTATCCGTTAAAAGACACATCGATTGATTCGCTGATTTTAGGCTGCACCCACTATCCCATTTTGAAAGAAGCCATTCAAAGATATATGGGAGAACACGTTAACATTATTTCGTCCGGCGATGAAACAGCCCGGGAAGTCAGCACGATTCTCTCGTATAAAGGGCTGCTGAACCAGTCTGCGAATGCCCCGGATCATCAGTTCCTGACAACAGGGGCGCGTGATCAGTTTGCAAAAATCGCAGACGATTGGTTTGGCCATGAAGTCGGCCATGTGGAATGCATCTCACTGCAAGAACCGATTAGAAGATAGTTTTCCCCGCAACGGTATGTTGCGGGTTTTTTTCTGTTTTGCCGGAATTCTTCGGTCTATTTCCTAAAGAGGCTCGTATACATAATAGTACAAACATCCTTAGGAGGGAAAAGTATGCTGAAAAAAGGACCTGCAGTCATTGGTGCCACTTGTCTCACCTCTGTCTTGCTTTTATCCGGATGCGGTTTGTTTCAATCTGATAAGGCAGCCGAGGAAATTGATCCGCCTCAAGACGTTACATTCGTGAACGATGAAGCGGGTGCCAATTCAAATACAACAGCAGCCAAAAAAACAGAAAGTGAAAAAAGCGATACCGCAAAAGCGGATCAAGCCTCATCTACTGTCATGAGGGAGCTTTATCTCATTGATAAAAACGGATATGTTGTTGCGCAAACGCTGCCTCTCCCTAAAAGTGAGAGCACGGCTAAGCAGGCGCTTGAATACCTCGTACAGGGCGGGCCTGTGTCTGAAATTCTTCCGAATGGCTTCAGAGCTGTATTGCCGGCTGACACCACCGTTAACGTTGACATCAAAAAAGATGGAACCGCGATAGCTGATTTCTCTAATGAGTTCAAAAATTATAAGAAAGAAGACGAACAGAAAATCGTTCAATCTGTGACGTGGACGCTGACGCAATTTAGTTCGATAGATAAAGTGAAGCTGAGAATAAACGGGCATGAACTGAAGGAGATGCCTGTAGGAGGGACGCCGATCTCAGATGATTTAAGCCGCAAAGACGGCATTAATTTGGAAACAGCCGGTGTAAATGATCTCACTGCTACCCATCCGCTGACAGTCTACTATTTGGCAGAAAATGAAGACAGTGAATACTACGTGCCGGTGACCAAACGAATCGACAATTCGGAAAAAGACGACGTTACGGCAGCCATCAATGAATTGGCTAAAGGGCCGAGCAAGGTGAGCGGGCTGTTAACAGACTTCAGTGAAGATGTAAAGCTGGTCAGCAAACCGAAAATCAAAGACGGGCGCGTGACGTTGGATTTCAATCAATCTATATTCGGCAGCGCCGATGAGAAGACGAAAATGATTTCTTCAGAAGTGCTGAACAGCATTGTGCTGACGTTAACGGAGCAGCCGGATGTAAAAAGCGTCTCTGTTAAAGTGAACGGAAAATCAGAGCTGGTAAATGAAAAAGGCGAAAAGCTCACAGAACCGGTCTCCAGACCATCTCAAGTGAATACGGGTAGTTTTTAAATTGGGATTTTTGATATACTAGAAAGAAAGAGGTTAGCGTTCCGGCTGCCTCTTTCTTTATTCAATTCCGGGACAAAAATGGTTTATGTACATACAATCGGAGGTAAAACATGAGACATGACGGAAGACAACACGATGAGCTGCGTCCAATCACATTCGATCTGGATTTTATTAGCCATCCGGAAGGTTCTGTTCTAATAACATCGGGAAATACTAAGGTAATCTGCAACGCGTCTGTTGAGGACCGCGTACCGCCGTTTTTGCGGGGCGGAGGGAAAGGCTGGATTACAGCAGAGTACAGCATGCTGCCGCGGGCAACAAACCAAAGAACAATCAGAGAATCTTCTAAGGGGAAAATTTCCGGCAGAACAATGGAGATCCAACGCCTGATCGGCCGCGCGCTTCGAGCTGTTGTAGATCTGGAGAAGCTCGGTGAACGGACGATTTGGATTGACTGTGATGTCATTCAAGCTGATGGAGGAACTAGAACAGCTTCCATTACAGGCGCATTTCTTGCTATGGCGATTGCGATTGGCAAGATGATCAAAGCAGGAACAATCAAGACAAATCCGATCACTGATTTTCTTGCTGCGATCTCTGTTGGAATTGATAAGGAACAGGGAATTTTGTTAGATTTAAATTATGAAGAAGATTCCTCTGCTGAAGTTGACATGAATGTCATCATGACAGGCAGCGGCCGTTTTGTGGAACTGCAGGGAACCGGGGAAGAGGCGACTTTTTCTAGAGAGGATCTGAACGGTCTTCTGGGTCTTGCGGAAAAAGGAATCCAAGAGCTGATTGACAAGCAAAAAGAAGTGCTGGGTGATTCTCTGCCAGAACTGAAATAAAGACAGAAAGGCTTGATCATCATGAAAGAAGCAATTATTGCGACACATAATCCGGGAAAAGTGAAGGAATTCAAAGAAATTCTTGAGCCAAGAGGCTATGATGTCAAATCTTTAGCTGAAATTGGATTCACAGAAGAAATTGAAGAAACAGGCCATACATTTGAAGAAAATGCCATTCTGAAAGCGGAAGCTGTTGCCAAAGCAGTGAACAAAATGGTGATTGCGGACGACTCCGGTCTATCCATCGATAATCTTGGCGGCAGACCCGGGGTTTATTCAGCCCGCTATGCAGGGGAACAGAAAGACGACCAGGCAAATATCGAAAAAGTGCTCAGCGAGCTGAAAGGTATCGAAAAAGAACAGCGCACCGCCCGTTTCCGCTGCGCACTGGCCGTGAGTATTCCCGGAGAGGAAACAAAAACAGTCGAAGGCCATGTTGAAGGGTATATTGCTGAAGAACCGAGAGGAGAATATGGCTTTGGCTATGACCCAATTTTTATCGTGAAAGATAAAGATAAGACAATGGCTGAACTGACAAGTGATGAAAAAAATAAAATCAGCCATAGGGCTGACGCGCTTAAAAAGCTGTCTAAGCTTTTGGAGGCATAAGGAGGAAGCTTGTACATGAACGTGCTGATTATCAGTGACAGCCATGGGCTTGAAGAAGAACTCCAAACCATTGCGAAACGGCATGAGGCAGAAGTTGATCTCATGATTCATTGCGGGGACTCTGAGCTTGAAACGAGGCATCCTGCATTGGAGCCTTATGCGGTTGTAAAAGGCAATTGCGATTTTGCCGGCGATTTTAAGGACGAGCTTCTTCTGACTGCCGGCTCAAGAAAAATACTGGTCACACACGGCCACCTTCACGGTATAAAACAGACCTTGTTAAACGTATACTATCGTGCAGAGGAGCTCGGAGCGGATGTTATCTGCTTCGGGCATTCGCACATCGCGGGCAGCGAAGTGCTGCGCGGAAAACTGATGATTAACCCAGGCAGCATCCGGCTTCCGAGGGTGCGCAGGACAGAAAGCTATGCTATACTGACATTAGAAAATGATGTTGCGTCAGTCCGTTTTTACGACCAAGCAGGCAATGAAATTGAGGATCTGCAAAATCGAGTCACACTATGAAAATGTCATGAGGAAGAAAATTTTCTTCCTCATGAAAAAAATTCTAAAAAACCGTTGACTTATTATTGCATCCCATATATAATAAATCTTGTCGCTGATAGTTAAAGCGAAAAACAAAAAACAAAACGTGTCCCAGTAGCTCAGCTGGATAGAGCAACGGCCTTCTAAGCCGTCGGTCGGGAGTTCGAATCTCTCCTGGGACGTACCAAAAGAAAAACCTCAAATCCATTTAGGATTTGAGGTTTTTTTGTTGTCGTCTTATGATTTTCATTTGTTATTTAACGGATCATCATCCAAGCCGTCAACTTTTCCTTCTTTATTCAGACGAGGTTCTTCTTTTTTCACAGTTTCAGAAATATGTTCATTTTCTTCAACAGTGCGTTTGCCGACAACCACTTCATCAGTGACAACCGGTTTTTTAGTCACTTCAAGCTTTTCCTCAACGATTGGAACTCTAATCTCTTCCGAATCGTTGACGGGAGCAGCGTCCGTTTTATTTTCATCCACTGGACGGCGTTCGACATAAATTTCATCATGTCTCACAGGAATGTCCATATCTCTTTTTTCTGTTTTCACTTCTTTTCCTATTTCTACTTCGCCGGTTTGAACGTCTTCCTTATCGACCTTCAGCTGTTCTTCCCGGAGCGGCATCGTTTTTTCTTCTTTCGTTGTATAATCCAATTCATTTGTGCTTGAAAAGCCGCCTGAAAGGGCATTGCCGTTATCAATAGGAGCATTTACATTTGCATCTGTATCGACGGCTACCAGAAGTTTTCCGTCATCCAAATCTTCTTGATACTTGTCTATTTCATCAGTTTTAATTTCCAAGTCGGATAATGCTTTGCTGTGTGTAGAAGTATCATCCATTGTGAAATAATCTTTCAGTTTATCGAAAAAAGATTCAGATTCGTCCTGATGTGCATCGATGGCTTGATTGACTTCTGTTCCTGTACGTGACTCCAAATAATCTGTATCTCGCCGGCTTGTCACAACAGAAATGTCATCAGAATCATAGCCTTTTGTGAGTAAGCCTTCAATCGCTGCGATGGTTTCCTGCGGAGTTTCATATACACCAACTATGCTTTTCATATCAATCTCCTCCTTTATGAATTTGCATGATATCGTTCATGTCGTTTGTAATTCCCGCTGTTCTTTGAATTAAACAAAATTGAAAACATTGGCGTGTATCATAAAGGTGAAAAATGTGTGAATATAAAAAAAGATAGATAAGACAGACCTTCCCCTGCACTTATCTATCCTTATAAAATCGTCTCACATTTCCTTAGTCATAAACACACTGTTTGGATCTTCACTGTAGTCTGCAAACGGTTCACAGTACTGAAAAACGAAGCTTTCATACAATTTTCTTGCCGGCTCAAATGAAGCCATTGAACCCGTTTCTAAGCTTAACCGCTCATAGCCTCGCTTCTCGGCTTCTTCAATGATGTGCTGGAGAACTTGTTTGGCAACGCCTTTTCTTAAATGTGATGCAGATGTTCGCATTGATTTGATTTCTCCATGCCGGGTGTCCAGTTCTTTTAGCGCTCCGCAGCCAGCTAGTTCATCACCTTCCCATGCGCTCCAAAATGTTATTTCAGGCCCTCTTAGTTTTTCTAAACCTAAGGCATGAATGCTTTCTGGCGGGGACATAAGCGTCATGCTATGTAAATGCTCATTCACCAGTGAAACCACCTGACGTCCAGTTAAATCGTCTATTTTTATATGCAATTTTATGCCTCCTCGAAAACTTACGGATTGTGCAGAATATCGTTCAATTCATCTAAATCATATTCCATCCTGTTTCCAAATATAAAGACAGAAAATGTGACTGTATTTGTGAAGTCGTTTTAAAACAATAAAAGGACCGCAATAGATGTTCGGCCCTTGTGGTCTTCTTTAATATCTAAAGCCTCCGTGTACGCCTGGCGCCCCGCTGAATCCGCCGGCATGTATCGCTGGAGCACTTAAGCTGCCGCCATGGCCGCTAAAGCCTGCACCTGAAAATTGCTGTCCGTAAAACCCTGAAGCGTATGGGAATGAGGAGTACATTCCAGAGGGAGTGGTTAACGGGCTGTATGCCTGACTGAACGGCTGTCCGTATCCGTAGCCTCCAAATGGCTGCTGGCTTTGCTGGTAGAAGGCAGGGGTAGCAGGATAATACTGCTGCGGAAAGTTGGGGAAGCTTGGAAAGCCCGCAGGAAATCCTTGCATGTCTGCAAATGATTTATTCATCGTATCACCTTTTCTTTGCAAGATACCATTAATGTATGCCGAGGAATAATAGGGGTGCCTATCCGAAATTGAAATGGATTGCAAGATGATCTGTCAGACTCAATCCATATACGAACCATAGCGTGTTATAAAATCTTACATATTTATATAAAATTAAATAATTCTGGTTTATTCTTGATAGATTAATAAAAAAATTATAAAAACTTTTAACATTTGCAATTCCTTTTGTACCAATAATGAAAGCGTATACAATATAGATTGATTAATCAAAATTGTCTAATAATTTTAAAAAATGCTGTTGACACTGCGTCCAAAGCGGCGTAATATGAGTTCAACAAAAGATAAACGCAAGCTTCACAAGCGAAAATCATCGCAGTATGATTCTAAAAAGTGAAAAACAAACGACCTTCTTGAACAGCTGGAAAACCGTTCCGAAGGCTGAATATGAAAAGCGCAGATGAGGATAAGTAGCCTTGAAAAAGCTTTCCACAGAGAACCGGGTTAGCTGAGAACCGGCGAAGCTTTACAAGGTGAACTCGCCTCAGAGTGCCAGTCTGAAATGACAGTAGGACTTGGCCGGGTGAACTTGATTCACTCGTTACTAAAGCGGATAGAAATATCCATGAGACGGCCGATTAACAGGCCGTAAACAAGGGTGGTACCGCGGAAAGAAAAGCCTTTTCGCCCCTTTTAGCTATCGCAGTTACTGCGCGGCTGATTGTGGGCGGAAGGGCTTTTTTTATTGAATAATCAGCTATATAGCTAATGAAAAGATGATCTTTAAAGGATGAAAATCCAAAAGGAGGAACTAAAATGGGGACTAATGTACAGGTGGATTCAGCATCTGCCGAATGTACACAGACGATGAGCGGAGCATTAATGCTGATTGAATCATTAAAAAAAGAGAAAGTAGAAATGATCTTCGGTTATCCGGGCGGGGCTGTGCTTCCGATTTACGATAAGCTATACAATTCAGGGTTGGTACATATCCTTCCCCGTCACGAACAAGGAGCAATTCATGCAGCGGAGGGATACGCAAGGGTCTCCGGAAAACCGGGTGTCGTCATTGCCACGTCAGGGCCGGGAGCGACAAACCTTGTTACAGGCCTTGCTGATGCCATGATTGATTCATTGCCGTTAGTCGTCTTTACAGGGCAGGTAGCAACCTCTGTAATCGGGAGCGATGCATTTCAGGAAGCAGACATTTTAGGGATTACGATGCCAGTAACAAAACACAGCTACCAGGTTCGCCAGCCGGAAGATCTGCCGCGCATCATTAAAGAAGCGTTCCATATTGCAACAACTGGAAGACCCGGACCTGTATTGATTGATATTCCGAAAGATGTAGCAACAATTGAAGGAGAATTCAGCTACGATCATGAGATGAATCTCCCGGGATACCAGCCGATAACAGAGCCGAATTATTTGCAGATCCGCAAGCTTGTGGAAGCCGTGAGCAGTGCGAAAAAACCGGTGATCCTGGCGGGTGCGGGCGTACTGCACGGAAAAGCGTCAGAAGAATTAAAAAATTATGCTGAACAGCAGCAAATCCCTGTGGCACACACCCTTTTGGGACTCGGAGGCTTCCCGGCTGAGCATCCGCTTTTCCTAGGGATGGCGGGGATGCACGGTACTTATACAGCCAATATGGCCCTTCATGAATGTGATCTATTAATCAGTATCGGCGCCCGTTTTGATGACCGTGTCACAGGAAACCTGAAACACTTTGCCAGAAACGCAAAGATTGCTCACATCGATATTGATCCAGCTGAAATCGGAAAAATCATGAAAACACAGATTCCTGTAGTCGGAGACAGCAAAATTGTCCTGCAGGAGCTGATCAAACAAGACGGCAAACAAAGCGATTCAAGCGAATGGAAAAAACAGCTCGCCGAATGGAAAGAAGAGTATCCGCTCTGGTATGTAGATAATGAAGAAGAAGGTTTTAAACCTCAGAAATTGATTGAATATATTCATCAATTTACAAAAGGAGAGGCCATTGTCGCAACGGATGTAGGCCAGCATCAAATGTGGTCAGCGCAATTTTATCCGTTCCAAAAAGCAGATAAATGGGTCACGTCAGGCGGACTTGGAACGATGGGATTCGGTCTTCCGGCGGCGATCGGCGCACAGCTGGCCGAAAAAGATGCTACTGTTGTCGCGGTTGTCGGAGACGGCGGATTCCAAATGACGCTCCAAGAACTCGATGTTATTCGCGAATTAAATCTTCCGGTCAAGGTAGTGATTTTAAATAACGCTTGTCTCGGAATGGTCAGACAGTGGCAGGAAATTTTCTATGAAGAACGTTATTCAGAATCTAAATTCGCTTCTCAGCCTGACTTCGTCAAATTGTCCGAAGCATACGGCATTAAAGGCATCAGAATTTCATCAGAAGCGGAAGCAAAGGAAAAGCTGGAAGAGGCATTAACATCAAGAGAACCTGTTGTCATTGACGTGCGGGTTGCCAGCGAAGAAAAAGTATTCCCGATGGTGGCTCCGGGGAAAGGGCTGCATGAAATGGTGGGGGTGAAACCTTGAAAAGAATTATCACATTGACTGTGGTGAACCGCTCCGGGGTGTTAAACCGGATCACCGGTCTATTCACAAAAAGGCATTACAACATTGAAAGCATTACAGTTGGGCACACAGAAACAGCCGGCGTTTCCAGAATCACCTTCGTCGTTCACGTTGAAGGAGAAAATGATGTTGAACAGTTAACGAAACAGCTCAACAAACAGATTGATGTGCTGAAAGTCACAGACATCACAAATCAATCGATTGTCCAGAGGGAGCTGGCCTTAATCAAGGTTGTCTCCGCACCTTCAACGAGAACAGAGATTAATGGAATCATAGAACCGTTTAGAGCCTCTGTCGTTGATGTCAGCAGAGACAGCATCGTTGTTCAGGTGACGGGTGAATCTAACAAAATTGAAGCGCTTATTGAGTTATTAAAACCTTATGGGATTAAAGAAATCGCGAGAACAGGTACAACGGCTTTTGCGAGGGGAACCCAGCAAAAGGCGTCATCCAATAAAACAATATCTATTGTATAAAACATAACAAGGGAGAGATTAAAATGGTAAAAGTATATTATAACGGTGATATCAAAGAGAACGTATTGGCTGGAAAAACAGTAGCGGTTATCGGGTACGGTTCGCAAGGCCACGCACATGCCCTGAACCTTAAAGAAAGCGGAGTAGACGTGATCGTCGGTGTTAGACAAGGAAAATCTTTCACTCAAGCCCAAGAAGACGGACATAAAGTATTTTCAGTAAAAGAAGCGGCAGCCCAAGCCGAAATCATCATGGTTCTGCTTCCGGATGAGCAGCAGCAAAAAGTATACGAAGCTGAAATCAAAGATGAATTGACAGCAGGAAAATCATTAGTATTCGCTCATGGATTTAACGTGCATTTCCATCAAATTGTTCCTCCGGCGGATGTAGATGTATTCTTAGTGGCCCCTAAAGGCCCGGGACACTTGGTAAGAAGAACATATGAGCAAGGAGCTGGCGTACCTGCATTGTTCGCAATCTATCAAGATGTGACTGGAGAAGCAAGAGACAAAGCCCTCGCTTATGCTAAAGGAATCGGCGGCGCAAGAGCTGGCGTATTAGAAACGACATTTAAAGAAGAAACAGAAACAGATTTGTTCGGTGAGCAAGCAGTTCTTTGCGGCGGATTAAGCGCGCTTGTCAAAGCCGGATTTGAAACATTAACTGAAGCAGGTTATCAGCCTGAACTTGCATACTTCGAGTGCCTTCATGAGCTGAAATTAATCGTAGACCTTATGTACGAAGAAGGACTTGCAGGAATGAGATATTCAATCTCTGACACCGCACAGTGGGGAGATTTCGTATCAGGTCCTCGCGTTGTGGACGCTAAAGTAAAAGAATCTATGAAAGAAGTATTAAAAGATATCCAAAACGGTACATTCGCAAAAGAGTGGATCGTCGAAAACCAAGTAAACCGTCCTCGTTTCAACGCTATCAATGCAAGCGAGAACGAACATCAAATCGAAGTAGTGGGAAGAAAGCTTCGTGAAATGATGCCGTTTGTGAAACAAGGCAAGAAGAAGGAAGCGGTGGTCTCCGTTGCGCAAAATTAATTTTTTCGATACGACGCTTCGTGATGGTGAACAGTCCCCTGGAGTGAACTTGAATACACAGGAGAAACTTGCCATAGCTAAGCAGCTCGAAAGACTCGGGGCAGATATCATTGAAGCGGGATTTCCCGCTTCGTCCCGAGGTGACTTTTTAGCTGTTCAGGAAATCGCAAGAACCATTAAAAATTGTTCAGTAACTGGTCTGGCCCGTTGTGTAAAAGGTGATATTGATGCTGCTTGGGAAGCGTTAAAAGAAGGTGCTCATCCGAGAATACATGTTTTTATCGCTACATCGGACATTCATTTGAAGCACAAGCTGAAAATGACACGTGAGCAAGTCATTGAAAGAGCGGTTGAAATGGTGAAATACGCAAAAGAACGTTTTCCGATTGTGCAATGGTCAGCTGAAGATGCCTGCCGCACTGAACTGCCGTTTCTAGCAGAAATCGTCGAAAAAGTGATTGACGCAGGCGCCAGTGTTATCAATCTTCCGGACACTGTCGGCTACCTGGCTCCGGCGGAATACGGAAATATCTTTAGATATATGAAGGAAAACGTTCCGAACATTCACAAAGCAAAGCTTTCAGCCCACTGTCATGATGATTTGGGAATGGCAGTCGCAAACTCTCTTGCTGCGATTGAAAATGGCGCTGATCAAATCGAATGTGCTGTGAACGGGATCGGTGAAAGAGCCGGAAACGCGGCATTAGAGGAAATTGCCGTAGCCCTCCATACCAGAAAAGATTTCTACCAAGTCGAAACAGGCATTACACTGAACGAGATTAAGAGAACAAGTGATTTAGTAAGCAAACTGACAGGCATGGCTGTCCCGCGCAACAAAGCGGTTGTTGGAGATAATGCATTTGCTCATGAATCAGGCATCCATCAGGACGGCTTTTTAAAGGAAAAATCGACTTATGAAATTATTTCACCGGAGCTTGTCGGCGTAACCGCAGATGCGCTTGTCCTAGGTAAACATTCCGGACGCCACGCATTTAAAGACCGGTTGACTGCTTTAGGATTCCAATTTGACAGTGAAGAGATTAATAAATTCTTTACGATGTTCAAAGAGTTGACTGAGAAGAAAAAAGAAATCACTGATGAGGATCTTGTTTCTCTTATTTTAGAAGAAAAAGTAACAGATCGCAAGATTGGGTATGAATTTCTTTCTCTGCAAGTACATTACGGAACAAGTCAGGTCCCTACGGCTACTCTATCTTTGAAAAATCAAGAAAACGCACAGCTTATTCAGGAAGCTGCAACTGGAGCTGGAAGCGTGGAAGCAATCTACAATACGCTTGAGCGCTGCATCGATAAGGATGTGGAGCTCTTAGACTACCGCATTCAGTCTAACAGAAAAGGCGAAGATGCATTTGCCCAGGTGTATGTAAGAGTTTTGGTGAACGGAAAAGAATCAGCAGGGCGGGGCATAGCGCAAGACGTATTAGAAGCATCAGCGAAAGCTTATTTGAACGCAGTCAACCGTCAATTGGTTTTCCAGTCGAATATGAGCGGATTGAAAAACCACACAGCTGTCGGATCATAAAAGAAAGGAGAACGGTTAACTTGAAGAAACGTATTGCTCTATTGCCCGGAGACGGGATCGGCCCTGAAGTATTAGAATCAGCGACAGACGTACTGAAAAGTGTTGCCGAACGCTTTAACCATGAATTTGAATTTGAATATGGCCTGATTGGAGGGGCGGCTATTGATGAACATCATAACCCCCTCCCGGAGGAAACCGTTGCTGCTTGTAAAAATGCAGACGCGATATTGCTTGGTGCTGTCGGCGGACCGAAATGGGATCAAAATCCTTCGGAACTGAGACCGGAAAAAGGGCTGCTCAGCATCAGAAAACAGCTTGATTTGTTTGCGAATTTACGGCCTGTGAAGGTATTTGAAAGCCTTTCTGACGCTTCGCCTTTGAAAAAAGAATATATAGATAATGTTGATTTCGTTATCGTTCGTGAGCTCACAGGCGGCTTGTATTTCGGCCAGCCGAGCAAACGTTATGTAAACACTGAAGGTGAGCAGGAAGCAGTAGATACACTGTTTTATAAGAGAACGGAAATTGAACGAGTGATCAGAGAGGGCTTCAAAATGGCGGCAGCCAGAAAAGGCAAAGTGACCTCTGTAGATAAAGCGAATGTTCTTGAATCAAGCCGGCTGTGGCGTGAAGTGGCTGAGGACGTTGCACAAGAGTTTCCTGATGTGAAGCTTGAGCACATGCTTGTGGATAACGCGGCCATGCAGCTAATTTATGCACCGAATCAATTTGATGTCGTGGTGACTGAAAATATGTTCGGTGATATTTTAAGCGATGAAGCGTCCATGCTTACAGGCTCGCTCGGAATGCTCCCGTCAGCCAGCCTATCAAGCTCTGGTCTTCATCTGTTTGAACCTGTTCATGGCTCCGCGCCTGATATTGCCGGTAAAGGGATGGCAAATCCGTTCGCAGCCATATTGTCAGCGGCAATGCTTTTGAGAACATCTTTCGGGCTTGAAGAGGAAGCGAAAGCTGTAGAAGATGCGGTAAACAAAGTCTTGGCTTCTGGGAAAAGAACAAAAGATTTGGCACGGGGTGAAGAGTTCAGCAGCACTCAGGCCATTACAGAGGAAGTTAAGGCAGCAATCATGAGTGAAAATACAATTTCTAATGTGTGACAGCTTACGTTAAGCGGTCTTAGCTCTAGGTAGAGGGAGGAAATAAAAGATGATGCCTCGAACAATCATCGAAAAGATTTGGGATCAGCATATTGTAAAACATGGTGAGGGAAAGCCGGATCTTCTCTATATTGATTTGCACCTCATTCATGAGGTGACGTCTCCTCAGGCATTTGAAGGTTTGAGACAAAAGGGAAGAAAGGTCAGAAGACCCCAAAATACATTTGCGACAATGGACCACAACATCCCGACTGTCAATCGTTTTGAGATAAAGGATGAAGTTGCGAAACGCCAAGTAACGGCGCTTGAAAGAAACTGTGAGGAATTTGGCGTGCGCCTTGCCGATCTTCACAGTGTGGATCAAGGGATTGTCCATGTCGTCGGCCCTGAACTGGGCTTAACGCTTCCAGGGAAAACGATTGTGTGCGGTGACAGTCATACATCAACACATGGCGCTTTCGGCGCTCTTGCATTTGGAATCGGGACGAGTGAAGTTGAACATGTCCTTTCCACACAGACACTTTGGCAGCAGCGTCCAAAAACACTGGAAGTGCGCGTAGATGGAACGCTTCAAAAAGGGGTAACGGCAAAGGATGTCATCCTTGCTGTCATCGGCAAATACGGTGTGAAATTCGGCACAGGCTACGTCATTGAATACACTGGGGAAGTATTCAGAAATATGACGATGGATGAACGAATGACTGTTTGTAACATGTCAATTGAAGCAGGAGCAAGAGCAGGTTTGATTGCACCTGATGAGGTGACGTTTGAATATTGCAAAAATCGCAAGTACACGCCAAAAGGCGAAGAATTTGCCAAGACCGTAGAGGAATGGAAGGCGCTGCGCACAGACCCGGGCGCTGTTTATGATAAATCTATCGTCCTTGACGGCAACAAAATTTCCCCTATGGTGACATGGGGCATTAACCCGGGAATGGTTCTTCCTGTCGATTCTGAAGTTCCTGCGCCGGAAAGCTTTTCTGCAGAAGATGATAAAAAAGAAGCGATTCGCGCTTATGAATATATGGGACTGACTCCTCATCAGAAAATTGAAGACATTAAAGTGGAGCACGTATTTATCGGTTCCTGCACGAATTCCCGCATGACTGACCTTCGCCAGGCTGCTGACATGATCAAGGGGAAGAAGGTAGCTGACAGCGTAAGGGCCATCGTCGTGCCCGGATCCCAAAGCGTGAAGCTTCAGGCTGAAAAAGAAGGGCTTGACCAGATTTTCTTGGAAGCTGGATTTGAATGGAGAGAGTCAGGCTGCAGCATGTGTTTGAGTATGAATAATGATGTTGTTCCTGAGGGAGAGCGCTGTGCATCAACCTCTAACCGCAACTTCGAGGGCAGACAAGGAAAAGGTGCAAGAACACATCTCGTCAGCCCGGCAATGGCTGCGATGGCTGCCATTCACGGACACTTCGTTGATGTCAGAAAGTTTTATCAGGAAAAAACAGTTGTGTAAGGAGTGCGCGAGATGGAACCTTTGAAATCACATACGGGGAAAGCAGCCGTATTAAATCGGATCAATGTGGATACAGACCAGATTATTCCTAAGCAATTTTTGAAGAGGATTGAAAGAACAGGCTACGGGCGTTTTGCATTCTTTGACTGGAGATATGATGCGAATGGTGAACCGAACCCTGAATTTGAATTAAACCAGCCTGTTTATCAAGGAGCTTCCATTTTAATAGCAGGAGAAAACTTCGGCTGCGGGTCATCGCGTGAACATGCTCCGTGGGCACTTGATGATTATGGGTTTAAAATTATCATTGCGCCGTCATTTGCTGATATTTTCCATCAGAACTGCTTTAAAAACGGCATGCTTCCGATCCGCATGCCATATGACAATTGGAAACAGCTTGTCGGCCAGTATGAAAACAAGTCATTGGAAATGACTGTTGACCTTGAAAAGCAGCTGATTCATGACAGTGAAGGCAATCAAATTTCATTTGAAGTTGATCCGCATTGGAAAGAGATGCTGATTAACGGATATGATGAAATTTCCTTAACGCTGCTGCTGGAGGATGACATTAAGCAATTTGAATCACAAAGAAGCTCTTGGCTTCAAGCCTGAAAAAGCGGCCGGTATTTGTCCGGCGGCTTTTTTTGCCTGATGAAACCTTTCATTTCTTGTGTTTGTTCACAGGTGTTGATACACTTGAACAAAATAAATGCCTGAAAGGAATATAGGTATGACGCATGACAAGAAGAACGCAAAAATTATTCCTTTTCCTCATCTGAAAGACCGCCTTGTGGAAAAAGGGATGTCATCACTAAAGGAAAAAAAGTATCAAGAAGCGCTTGAACTGTTTTCAGAAGCGATGAAATATGATGATACTGAATCCGATCTTCACTTAGGGATGGCCATCTGCTTTTTAGAGCTGGGCGAGCTGGAAGAGGCAAAAAGCGTGTGCGAGAAGATGCTCAAAGAAGGTTATGGCCATTATTTTACGGTTTTGCAGGTGTACATGACCATCTTAATTCAGCTCAAAAAATACGAGGAAGTCAAAAGCACCATTGAAGCCGTTTTGGAAGAAAATCAGCTACCGGCAGAAAGCGCCGAGCAATTTTATAAGCTGCTGGATTTCAGCCGGAAAATGACCGATCCGGATCGTGAGGACGAGGCTTGGGCCGAAGAATATGAGGATACAATTGACACCGAGAAAGTGCTGGCAAGCCCTGAGGAGCAAATGAATCTCATTCATTCCTTAAAAGACCGTAACGTAGCAAAGTATACAGGATTGCTCAAAACAATCCTCCAAGACCCCTCAGCCCACCCGATTATCAAAACGATGATTGTCATGCTGTTGGCTGAGCATGAGTACAGTAAACCTGTGCACATTAGCAAATTTGGCGAGTCGTTGACAATTGAACCATCTGAGATTGTTCCGCCTGATGCCGCCCCGATTCTGCACCGTGTTCTCAGGGTGCTGGATGAGACACTTGGAAATGAAAATCCAACCTTATATGCGGCAGTAGAAGAATTGTGGAGAAGACATTTATACGTTTTATATCCGTTCCAGCCGAAATTGCTGTCGGCTGACCTTTGGGCGGCTGCCCTGCATAAAGTCGGTTACGAGATGCACGGAATTGAAATTGAAAGCGAAGAACTTCATATGATGTATGAATTTACCGACAGAGAACTCGATGAAGCTTGCACAATGTTAAAAGATATTGAAGAAATTTCTTATTTGTAAATCGCGCCATATAGTTGAAAGCGCTATGTGTTATGTTATAATATAGTGGTTGTATTTGTGTATAACGGGTTATAAGAAATACGGTTGGACAGGCTTTGCAGTTCATTATTAACATCTATACATAATGATTCTGATCTTTGGCAGCTTTGTTTTTGTTGGACGAAGCCGAATGATTGCTTTAGAATGGAAGACCGACACAACCTGAATAGATTTTTGGAGGGAAACACATGTCTGTAAAATGGGAAAAACAAGAAGGCAACGAAGGCGTTTTAACGGTTGAAGTTGATGCTGAAACGTTTAAAACAGCACTTGATGATGCATTTAAAAAAGTAGTAAAACAAGTTTCAATTCCTGGATTCCGTAAAGGTAAAATTCCTCGCGGATTATTCGAACAGCGCTTTGGCGTAGAAGCTCTTTACCAAGATGCTTTGGATATTCTTCTTCCTGTAGAATACCCTAAAGCGGTTGAAGAAGCTGGAATCGAGCCTGTAGACCGTCCTGAAATCGATGTTGAAAAAATCGAAAAAGGCGAAAGCTTAATCTTCACTGCGAAAGTAACAGTAAAACCTGAAGTGAAGCTTGGCGACTACAAAGGCTTAGGCATTGAAAAAGACGACACAACTGTAACTGACGAAGATGTTCAAAACGAACTAAAAGCGCTTCAAGAGCGTCAAGCTGAGCTTGTTGTAAAAGAAGAAGGCGCTGTTGAAGAAGGAAACACAGTTGTTCTTGATTTCGAAGGATTCGTTGACGGCGAAGCATTCGAAGGCGGAAAAGCTGAAAACTACTCTCTAGAAGTAGGTTCTGGTTCATTCATCCCTGGCTTCGAAGATCAATTAGTTGGCCTTGAAGCAGGTGCTGAGAAGGATGTTGAAGTGACATTCCCTGAGGAGTACCACGCTGAAGATCTTGCAGGCAAACCAGCTGTGTTCAAAGTGAAAATTCACGAAATCAAAGCGAAAGAGCTTCCTGAGCTTGACGATGAATTCGCAAAAGATATCGATGAAGAAGTGGAAACACTCGCTGAATTAACTGAAAAAACTAAGAAACGTTTAGAAGAAGCAAAAGAAAACGAAGCTGACGCTAAATTGCGTGAAGAGCTTGTTCTGAAAGCTTCTGAAAATGCTGAAATCGATGTGCCTCAAGCAATGGTCGATACTGAGCTTGACCGCATGCTGAAAGAATTCGAACAGCGTCTGCAAATGCAAGGCATGAACCTTGAGCTTTACACTCAATTCTCAGGCCAAGATGAAGCTGCGTTAAAAGAGCAAATGAAAGAAGATGCTGAAAAACGCGTAAAATCTAACCTGACTCTTGAGGCGATTGCGAAAGCGGAAAACCTTGAAGTATCAGATGAGGAAGTTGATGCTGAGCTTACTAAAATGGCTGAAGCATACAACATGCCTGTTGAAAATATTAAACAAGCCATCGGTTCTACTGACGCGATGAAAGAAGATTTAAAAGTTCGCAAAGCAATTGATTTTCTTGTAGAAAACCGTTAATATGGTGCATAATAATAGTACTAATAAAACAGGGCGCGAATCATTCGTGCCTTGTTTTGTACAATTATGAGTTATCTCTTTTTCTTGGGGCAATATAGTTAATGCAGGGCTGTTTTTTGTCATACATATAGAATGTGCAAGTCAGAAACACATTGTTACCGTCTTTTTGGAAAGTATGGTAAAATGCAATACATACTCGTTCGTTTCAAGAATCATTTTCTTTTGCTCTGCCGGTAAAAGAAAAAGTGAGACAAGATTAAGGGGTGAAAGAATGTTTAAATTTAACGAGGAAAAAGGACAATTAAAATGCTCGTTCTGTGGAAAAACACAAGATCAGGTTCGAAAGCTTGTAGCTGGACCTGGTGTATATATATGTGACGAATGTATCGAACTCTGCACTGAAATTGTAGAGGAAGAACTCGGAACAGAAGAAGAAGTAGAATTTAAAGACGTACCAAAGCCTCAGGAAATTCGCGAAATTTTGAATGAATATGTCATCGGCCAAGATCAAGCGAAGAAATCACTTGCTGTTGCTGTGTATAACCACTATAAGCGCATTAACTCTAACAGCAAAGTTGATGATGTTGAGCTCTCAAAAAGTAATATTTCATTAATCGGCCCTACGGGAAGCGGTAAAACCCTTCTGGCGCAAACATTGGCTCGCATTTTAAATGTGCCGTTTGCGATTGCGGACGCTACATCTTTGACTGAAGCTGGATACGTGGGTGAAGATGTAGAGAATATTCTCTTGAAGCTCATCCAAGCTGCTGATTATGATGTGGAAAAAGCCGAAAAAGGCATTATCTATATTGATGAAATCGATAAAGTGGCTAGAAAATCTGAAAACCCGTCTATCACACGTGATGTGTCAGGTGAGGGTGTACAGCAGGCATTGCTTAAAATTCTTGAGGGTACAGTGGCAAGCGTACCGCCTCAAGGTGGACGTAAGCATCCTCATCAAGAATTCATTCAAATTGACACAACAAATATTTTGTTCATTTGCGGCGGAGCTTTCGATGGTATCGAACAAATCATCAAACGCCGTTTAGGCCAAAAAGTGATTGGATTCGGTGCCGACAATAAAGCTGCTGATCTTGAGAAAGAAGATCTTCTTTCAAAAGTGCTTCCTGAAGATTTGCTCCGTTTCGGGTTAATTCCTGAATTTATCGGACGTCTTCCGGTTATTGCAAGCCTTGAAAAGCTTGACGAAGAAGCATTGGTTGCCATCTTAACAAAACCGAAAAACGCTCTAGTTAAGCAATTCAAGAAAATGCTTGAGCTTGACAACGTTGAGCTTGAGTTTGAAGAAGAAGCGCTTTCTGAAATTGCTAAAAAAGCAATTGAACGCAAGACTGGAGCACGCGGACTCCGTTCCATCATTGAAGGCATCATGCTTGATGTGATGTTTGAGCTGCCTTCTCGTGATGACATTGAAAAATGTGTAATCACCGGGGCAACTGTGACACACGGAGAGCCTCCTCGCCTCTTATTAAAAGACGGCACTGAGGTAAGCCAAGATAAAACATCTGCATAAAGATAAGCACAAACCTCCTGAGTGGTAACACTCAGGAGGTTTTTTTGCATGCAACTCTTCCGGAAAAACGTTTATTCCCGTCTTCTATGGGAGATACTAGCAATCAGAGGAATGAATTGGATACATAAATTGTTTTTCAGGAGGGACCACCATGAGTTGGACAGGGATCGCGTTATTTATTCAGCTGTTTTTTGGGATCATCATCGGTTTGTATTTTTGGAATTTGCTTAAAAATCAAAGGACACAAAAGGTCACGATAGATAAAGAATCAAAGAAGGAAATGGAGCAGCTTCGGAAAATGCGCGCTATCAGCTTGTCCGAGCCATTATCTGAGAAGGTCCGCCCCAAAAGCTTTAAAGATATCGTCGGACAGGAAGACGGCATTAAAGCATTAAAGGCGGCTTTATGCGGGCCAAATCCTCAGCATGTGATTGTCTATGGGCCACCGGGAGTTGGGAAAACGGCTGCTGCGCGGCTTGTGTTGGAAGAAGCAAAAAAACATAAACAATCACCGTTTAAAGAGCAGGCTGTCTTTGTGGAACTCGATGCGACAACAGCCCGTTTTGATGAAAGAGGAATTGCCGATCCGCTCATCGGCTCTGTCCATGACCCGATATACCAAGGGGCCGGAGCGATGGGACAGGCTGGGATTCCGCAGCCGAAGCAGGGAGCTGTCACCCATGCCCATGGCGGTGTGCTGTTTATTGATGAAATAGGGGAGCTGCATCCTATTCAAATGAATAAAATGCTGAAGGTGCTTGAGGACAGAAAAGTCTTTTTAGATAGTGCGTATTACAGTGAGGAAAATACACAAATTCCGAATCATATTCATGATATTTTTCAAAATGGGTTGCCGGCTGATTTTCGCTTGATTGGCGCGACCACGAGAATGCCAAACGAAATTCCGCCAGCTATCCGGTCCCGCTGTTTGGAGGTTTTTTTCCGCGAGCTTGAAAAGGACGAGTTGAAAACGGTTGCCAAAACAGCAGCGGATAAAATTGAAAAAAATATCTCCGAAGAAGGACTGGATCTTTTGACCAGCTACACGCGGAACGGGCGGGAAGCCGTCAATATGATTCAAATCGCAGCGGGGATGGCTGTAACGGAGAATCGAAAGGACATTACGATTGAGGATATTGAATGGGTCATTCACTCCAGTCAGCTTACTCCAAAGCACGAGCAAAAAATCGGTGTTGAACCACAGGTTGGCATTGTAAATGGGCTTGCAGTCTATGGGCCTAACAGCGGATCGCTTCTGGAAATCGAAGTAAGTGTAACCGCGGCTCAAGATAAAGGATCAATTAACATCACAGGAATAGCTGAAGAAGAAAGCATCGGCAGCCAATCAAAATCGATCAGGCGAAAAAGCATGGCGAAGGGTTCGGTTGAAAATGTATTAACCGTGCTCCGGACAATGGGAATGAAGCCTTCTGATTATGATATTCACATCAATTTCCCAGGTGGGATTCCGATTGATGGGCCGTCAGCAGGCATTGCGATGGCGGCGGGGATTTTCTCGGCGATACACAAAATTCCTATTGACAATACCGTTGCGATGACGGGCGAAATCAGCCTGAACGGTCTTGTGAAACCCATCGGAGGCGTCATTCCGAAAATAAAAGCGGCCAAGCAGTCCGGTGCGAAAAAGGTGATTATCCCATATGAAAATCAGCAGGCCATCTTAAAGCAGATTGACGGGATCGAGATTATTGCAGTGAAGACGTTCCAAGAAGTGCTTGATGAAATTTTGGTGAATCCGCCAACGGAACAAAAACCGTTTCATATCGAAATCAATAAAGAATCCGTTTAAACCCTATTTTGATAATAGGGTTTTTTTCATGAAGGACATCTTTTCCTTTTTCATATCAGAAAGAAAGGGTATACTACGAGGAGACTGTTTTATAGAAAATGGAACCATGCCGTTTATTGTACAAGGATGAAAAAGTTGTATTATAATGGTTCATACTAAAGTCACGGAGGTGTCAGTCACATGGCAGAAGAATTAAAACGCAGCATCCCGCTCCTCCCTTTAAGAGGTTTATTAGTGTACCCGACGATGGTTTTGCATTTAGATGTAGGACGTGACAAGTCGGTTCAGGCTCTTGAACAGGCAATGATGCATGATCATATGATATTTTTAGCCACTCAGCAGGATATTTCGATAGACGAACCTGGTGAAGACGAGATTTTCACTGTCGGCACCTATACAAAAATTAAGCAAATGCTGAAGCTTCCGAACGGTACGATTCGTGTGTTGGTGGAGGGCCTCAAGCGCGCCCATATCGTCAAATACAATGAACACGAGGATTACACGTCGGTTGACATTCAACTTATTCATGAAGATGATTCAAAAGATACAGAAGACGAAGCATTGATGCGGACTTTGCTAGACCACTTTGATCAGTACATAAAAATTTCTAAAAAAATCTCGGCCGAAACGTACGCTGCGGTTACTGATATCGAAGAGCCGGGGAGAATGGCAGACATCGTTGCTTCTCATCTGCCCCTTAAACTAAAGGATAAGCAGGATATTTTAGAAACGGCTGATGTCAAAGACAGGCTGAACAAGGTCATTGATTTTATTAATAATGAAAAAGAAGTGCTGGAGATTGAGAAAAAAATCGGCCAGCGCGTCAAACGTTCGATGGAGCGTACGCAGAAGGAATACTACTTGCGTGAACAAATGAAGGCGATCCAAAAAGAGCTTGGCGATAAAGAAGGCAAAACTGGCGAAGTTCAGACGCTGACGGAAAAAATCGAAGAAGCAGGCATGCCTGATCATGTGAAGGAAACAGCGCTTAAAGAATTGAACAGATATGAAAAAATTCCGTCAAGTTCTGCGGAAAGCTCTGTGATCCGCAACTATATCGACTGGCTGGTTGCTCTTCCGTGGACGGATGAAACAGATGATAAGCTTGATTTGAAAGAAGCAGGACGTCTCTTGGACGAAGAGCACCACGGGCTTGAAAAAGTAAAAGAACGTATTTTAGAATATTTGGCTGTCCAGAAGCTGACCAAATCCCTGAAAGGCCCGATTCTCTGTTTGGCAGGACCTCCAGGTGTCGGAAAAACGTCTTTAGCCAAATCAATTGCAAAAAGCTTGGGACGCAAATTCGTCAGAATCTCACTCGGAGGAGTACGGGATGAATCAGAGATACGCGGACACAGACGGACCTATGTCGGAGCAATGCCTGGACGTATTATTCAAGGGATGAAAAAAGCGGGCAAGCTGAATCCGGTCTTCTTATTAGACGAAATTGACAAAATGTCATCTGATTTTAGAGGAGACCCATCATCCGCTATGCTTGAAGTGCTTGATCCAGAGCAAAACAGCAGCTTCAGTGATCACTATATTGAAGAAACCTTTGATTTATCCAAAGTGCTGTTTATCGCAACGGCGAACAATTTGGCCACAATCCCGGGCCCGCTCAGAGACAGAATGGAAATTATTAATATCGCAGGCTACACAGAAATAGAAAAACTTGAAATCGTAAAGGATCACTTGCTTCCAAAGCAAATCAAAGAACACGGGCTGAAGAAAAGCAACCTGCAGCTGCGTGATCAGGCGATTCTTGATATTATCCGCTACTATACGAGAGAAGCTGGTGTGAGAAGCCTTGAACGCCAGCTTGCCGCGATTTGCCGTAAAGCTGCAAAAGCCATTGTTGCTGAAGAGCGAAAACGGATTACGGTTACTGAGAAGAACCTTCAAGACTTTATCGGAAAACGTATTTTCAGATATGGACAAGCTGAGACAGAGGATCAGGTTGGTGTAGTGACAGGGCTTGCTTATACAACCGTTGGCGGAGATACGCTGTCGATTGAAGTATCGCTTTCTCCGGGGAAAGGGAAATTAATCCTGACAGGAAAGCTCGGAGATGTTATGAGAGAGTCTGCTCAGGCTGCATTCAGCTATGTGCGATCCAAAACAGAAGAACTTGGCATTGAACCTGACTTTCATGAGAAGTATGATATTCATATACATGTACCAGAGGGTGCGGTGCCAAAAGATGGTCCGTCAGCCGGTATTACGATGGCAACAGCGCTTGTTTCTGCTTTAACGGGACGGGCGGTTTCGCGTGAAGTCGGCATGACTGGGGAAATCACGCTTCGCGGGCGCGTGCTGCCGATCGGCGGCTTAAAGGAAAAAGCGCTTGGCGCACATAGAGCGGGATTAACGACCATTATTGCGCCTAAAGATAATGAAAAAGATATAGAGGATATTCCGGAAAGCGTCAGGGAGGGGCTGACATTTATATTGGCGTCCCACTTAGACGAGGTTTTGGAACATGCCTTAGTAGGAGAGAAGAAATGAAAGTCACAAAGTCAGAAATCGTGATCAGTGCAGTAAAACCGGAACAGTACCCTGAAGGGGGGCTTCCGGAAATCGCATTGGCCGGAAGATCGAACGTAGGAAAATCGTCTTTTATCAATTCATTAATCAATCGCAAAAATCTTGCGAGAACGTCATCAAAGCCGGGAAAAACACAAACGCTTAATTTCTACATTATCAATGATGAGCTGCATTTTGTGGATGTGCCGGGCTACGGTTTTGCCAAAGTGTCAAAGTCTGAGCGTGAAGCATGGGGGAGAATGATTGAAACCTATATCACGACACGCGAGGAATTAAAAGCTGTGGTGCAGATCGTTGATTTGCGGCATGCGCCATCTAATGATGATGTACAGATGTATGAATTCTTAAAGTATTACGGCATTCCTGTTATTGTTATCGCTACAAAGGCGGATAAGATCCCGAAAGGCAAATGGGACAAACACGCAAAGGTTGTCCGACAAACATTAAATATTGATCCGGAAGACGAGCTGATCCTCTTTTCTTCAGAAACGAAAAAGGGAAAAGACGAAGCTTGGGGAGCGATCAAAAAAATGATAAACCGGTAGAGGATCCTCTACCGGTTTTATTTATCGTATAGATTTTTTTCGTTTTATCAATAATAACAATAAACTGATTCCAATAAAGACAAACGGCCAATACTCCTTCAGAAGCGCTGTTGGAATATGCGCAGACTCAAGCCATGCCATAATTTGTTTGAAAAAGTACAAAAACAGGGAAAAACAAATCATCGACACAGCTTCATATACATATTCTTTTTTTTGAACGGTTGAAACGAGAAGTGAGAAGCCGATCATAAAGAGGAGCATTTCAAAATCATCCGGCCACCATACCCACTTCGGCTTGGCAAAAAAGTGTAAACCGATCCCGAAGAGAAGCAAACCGATAAAAAAATGGGGTGTAACGGCTTCTTTTTTTCCTTGATATACAAAGGCTGCGCCTAACAGCATGAGGAGAACAGGCCATTGATCCTGCCCTGAAAACAGTTCGGCTTGGCCGCTTTCTAGCCATGCATATACAGAAGCGGCAAGCAGCAGACAAGGGAATAAAATTGATTTTTGTTTCATGATATCACCTTCTTGTTTTTTAGAGCTGATGTGTAGTAAATTTCTGCTGTTTTTGGTATTGTCAATAGGAATGCTTCTTTTCCCTGAAGCTTTTTCTAATATAGCATAAGAATTTTAAAATCTGTTCACATTTTGTGAAAGAAACTATGTTATAATTATTATAAATAATGAGTTCTATGTTAGAATGATTATAAATTAAGATTGGGTGTTGGGGGTGTAATTAGAGCGATGCATATACTTGTTGTGGGAGTAGATTATAAATCCGCCCCTATTGAGATACGTGAAAAAGTAAGTTTTCAGCCGAATGAGCTGGCAGAAGCAATGGTGCAGCTGAAAGAAGAGAAAAGCATTCTTGAAAACATCATTGTCTCAACCTGCAACCGCACTGAAATTTATGCGGTAGTCGACCAGCTCCATACCGGCCGTTATTATATAAAAAAGTTTTTAGCTGATTGGTTTCAATTAAGCAAAGAAGAGCTGTCACCGTTCTTAACGTTTTATGAGAGCGATGCCGCTGTTGAGCATTTATTCCGTGTAGCCTGCGGACTTGACTCTATGGTGATTGGCGAAACGCAGATTCTCGGACAGGTACGCGACAGCTTTAAAACAGCTCAGCAAGAAAAAACGATCGGGACTATTTTTAATGAGCTGTTTAAGCAGGCGGTTACAGTGGGCAAGCGAACTCACGCCGAAACAGACATTGGCTCAAATGCGGTGTCAGTAAGCTATGCTGCAGTTGAACTTGCCAAAAAAATCTTCGGAAATCTTTCAAGCAAGCACATATTGATTCTCGGTGCGGGAAAAATGGGCGAGCTTGCTGCGGAAAACCTGCACGGACAGGGAATCGGCAAGGTCACTGTCATTAACCGAACATACTTGAAAGCGAAGGAGCTTGCAGACCGTTTTTCAGGTGAAGCAAGAAGCTTGAATCAGCTTGAAAGCGCGCTTGCGGAGGCTGATATTTTAATCAGTTCAACCGGTGCAAGTGAATTTGTCGTGTCCAAAGAGATGATGGAAAACGCGAATAAGCTTCGCAAGGGACGTCCGCTGTTTATGGTCGACATTGCCGTGCCTAGAGATCTTGATCCGGCGCTGAATGATCTTGAAGGTGTTTTTCTTTATGATATCGACGATCTGGAAGGCATTGTAGAAGCGAACATGAAAGAGCGGAGAGAAACAGCTGAAAAAGTTGAACTGTTAATTGAAGAAACCATTGTGGAATTTAAACAATGGATGAATACACTTGGTGTTGTGCCGGTTATTTCTGCATTGCGCGAAAAGGCGCTTGCCATCCAGTCAGAAACGATGGACAGCATTGAGCGTAAGCTACCTCACTTAAGCACAAGAGAGAAAAAACTGTTGAACAAACACACCAAAAGTATTATTAACCAAATGCTTCGTGATCCGATTTTAAAGGTGAAAGAGCTTGCGGCAGATGCTGATTCTGAAGAAAAGCTCGCGTTGTTTATGCAGATTTTTGATATTGAAGAAGCTGCGGGCCGTCAAATGATGAAAACCGTTGAAAGCAGCCAGAAGGTCCACTCTTTTAAGAAGGCTGAATCAAAAGCGGGCTTTAGCCCACTTGTAAGTGAGTGAAAGCTGAATGATTGATACTGCAATGGCAAGACTTAATGAGGGGACAATCGTCATTTACGCGTTAAGTGTACTCTTTTATTTTATAGATTTTCTTCAACACAACCGGAAGGCTGGAAAAATGGCCTTCTGGTTGCTTTCTATTGTCTGGACTCTGCAAACCGTGTATTTGGCCTATTTTATGTGGGTGACGGGGCGGTTTCCGGTATTAAATGTGACAGAGGCACTTTATTTTTATGCCTGGGTGCTTGTCACGCTGTCACTTGTACTGACAAAGCTTTTACGTGTTGACTTTATCGTGTTTTTTACAAATGTTATAGGATTTTCTATGATCGCCATTCACACATTTTCACCGACAGAGCAGCAGTCAGCTGCTTTTTCCGGGCAGCTTGTATCCGAGCTTTTGGTGATTCATATTACAATGGCGATTCTTTCATACGGCGCTTTTTCCCTTTCTTTCGTTTTTTCTGTGCTATATATGTTTCAATATCATCTGCTGAAAAAGAAAAAGTGGGGAAAATGGCTGTTGAGAATAGAAGATTTATCTAAGCTTGATTATATGGCGTATGTTTTAAATGTCATTGGGGTTCCGATGCTGCTGCTGAGTTTGATTCTCGGCGTCATTTGGGCGTATGTCTCACTAGAAACGCTGTATTGGTTTGACGCCAAAGTGCTTGGTTCGTTTGTCGTCCTGCTGCTGTACAGCTATTATCTTTATATCAGGCTGATTAAGGAGCTGCAAGGAAAGGTCGCAGCACTGTGGAATACGGCTTGTTTTCTGGTGCTGATGATCAATTATTTCCTGCTTGGAAGCCTGTCGCAATTCCATTGGTTCAGTTAAACGATGTCCCAAGCAGATTCGGGAGGAAAGAAATGATGAGAACGATTAAAGTAGGTTCCAGACGGAGCAAACTCGCTATGACTCAAACAAAATGGGTTATTCAAAAACTGAAGGAAATCAATCCTTCGTTTGCTTTTGAAATTAAAGAGATCGTGACAAAGGGCGACCGGATTGTCGATGTTACACTCTCAAAAGTGGGTGGAAAAGGGCTTTTTGTCAAAGAAATTGAACAGGCGCTTTTAAACGAAGAGATTGATATGGCAGTGCACAGCATGAAGGACATGCCTGCTGTTTTGCCTGAAGGCCTTGTGATCGGCTGTATTCCTGAACGGGAGGACCCGCGTGATGCCCTTATTTCAAAGAATCGCGTAAAGCTTTCAGAAATGAAGAAAGGTGCTGTCATTGGCACAAGCAGTTTAAGAAGAAGCGCGCAGCTTTTGATTGAGCGCCCTGACCTTACAATTAAATGGATTAGAGGTAATATAGATACAAGACTTCAAAAGCTGGAAACAGAGGATTATGACGCGATTATTTTAGCGGCTGCCGGACTTTCTAGAATGGGGTGGAAGCAAGATGTCGTAACCGAATTCCTTGAGCCTGAGCGCTGTTTGCCTGCTGTGGGGCAGGGAGCACTGGCGATTGAGTGCCGAGAATCGGATGAAGAGCTGTTGGCGTTGTTTTCTCAGTTTACAGATGAATATACAAAACGGACTGTCTTAGCGGAACGTGCTTTTTTAAACGCGATGGAGGGCGGCTGCCAGGTTCCGATCGCGGGCTACTCCGTGTTAAATGGACAGGATGAAATTGAAATGACAGGTCTTGTCGCTTCACCTGACGGCAAAATCATTTTTAAAGAAACCGTCACCGGAAACGATCCTGAGGAAGTAGGAAAGCGCTGTGCCGCTCTTATGGCTGACAAAGGAGCAAAAGATTTAATTGATCGTGTAAAACGGGAGCTTGATGAGGATGGAAAATGATTTTCCGTTGAAAGGAAAAACAGTGCTTGTCACCCGGAATAAGGCACAGGCAACATCATTTCAGCAAAAAGTGGAGGCGCTTGGCGGTAAAGCGGTTTTAACCTCTTTGATTACGTTTCGCCGCGCTTTGCCGAATGATGTTGCGGAACAGGTAAGAGAGGATCTTGCCGCGCCAGGCTGGCTTGTTTTTACAAGTGTGAACGGGGCAGACTTCTTTTTTTCTTATCTGAAGGAAAATCAGCTTATTCTCCCTGCGCATAAAAAAATTGCAGCCGTCGGTGAAAAAACCGCCCGCCGTTTAAAAACGCATAACGTATCGGTTGATGTGATGCCACAGGAGTATATTGCTGAACAATTGGCTGACGCTCTTAAGCAGCATGCTGAACCGGGGGAGCCCATTACCGTGATGAAAGGGAATTTGTCACGTGATGTGATAAAACAAGAGCTTGTCCCGCTCGGTTTTGAAGTAAAGGAATGGGTTCTCTACGAAACGATTCCGGATGAAGAAGGCATTGAGGCACTGAAAGACGCTGCGGGTCAATATTCCTTTGACTATGTAACATTTACGAGTTCATCAACCGTACATACGTTTATGCATGTCTTGGGAGAAGAATTAAAAAAGTGGAAGGCGAATGGGACGGCCTGTATCAGCATTGGACCTTTAACAAATGATGCCCTTCTGACGTACGGCATCACATCGCATACGCCTAATACATTTACAATAGATGGCATGCTTGAATTAATGTGCAGCATGTCAAGAGAGGAAGAGAGAATATGAGTCAATCATTTAATAGACACCGCCGCCTGCGGACATCAAAAGCAATGAGAGAAATGGTAAAGGAAACACGTTTGCATCCATCAGATTTTATTTATCCGATTTTTGTCGTTGAAGGGCTGGAAGGCAAAAAAGCTGTTCCGTCAATGCCTGATGTTTACCATGTATCATTAGATTTATTGAAGGATGAAGTAGCGGAGCTGGTCAAACTGGGCATTCAATCTGTTATCGTGTTCGGCATCCCGGAAGAAAAAGATGATTGCGGAACACAAGCGTACCATGATCACGGAATTGTCCAAAAAGCCATCACAGAAATTAAAGAACACTTCCCTGAAATGGTTGTTGTCGCTGACACGTGCCTGTGTGAATATACAGACCACGGCCATTGCGGACTTGTCAAAGACGGGGTCATCCTCAATGATGAATCGCTGGAGCTTTTGGCGCAGACAGCTGTCAGCCAAGCGAAAGCAGGTGCGGATATCATTGCGCCATCAAACATGATGGACGGATTTGTTACAGTGATCAGAGAAGCGCTTGATAAAGAAGGATTCGTCAATATTCCCATCATGTCTTACGCTGTGAAATATTCTAGCGAGTTTTACGGTCCGTTCCGTGATGCAGCAAACAGCACACCGCAATTCGGAGACCGCAAAACATATCAGATGGACCCTGCCAACCGTATGGAGGCACTCCGCGAAGCACAATCAGATGTCGAGGAAGGCGCGGACTTTTTGATTGTCAAACCTTCGCTTTCTTATATGGATATCATGCGTGACGTAAAAAATGAGTTTACTTTTCCGCTCGTCGCTTATAATGTAAGCGGAGAGTATTCAATGGTGAAGGCTGCAGCGCAGAACGGCTGGATCAAAGAAAAAGAAATTGTGTTGGAAATTTTGACAAGCATGAAGCGCGCGGGTGCCGACCTGATTATTACGTATCATGCGAAAGACGCAGCGAAATGGCTTGCGGAGTAATTTTATTCAGTTGACAGGAGTTGAGGCAGATGAGAAGCTATGAAAAATCAAAAACGGCTTTTAAAGAAGCGCAAAAACTCATGCCGGGCGGTGTGAACAGTCCCGTTCGCGCATTTAAATCGGTAGACATGGACCCGATTTTTATGGAGCGCGGAAAAGGCTCGAAAATCTTTGATATTGACGGGAATGAATATATTGACTACGTCTTGTCATGGGGGCCTTTAATTTTAGGGCATACAAATGACCGCGTCGTAGAAAGCCTCAAAAAAGTGGCTGAATACGGGACAAGCTTCGGTGCTCCGACTGAAGTAGAAAATGAACTGGCTAAGCTCGTCATTGATCGTGTGCCATCTGTAGAAATTGTACGAATGGTAAGCTCCGGAACAGAGGCTACAATGAGTGCCCTCCGTTTGGCAAGGGGCTATACGGGCCGCAACAAGATTTTAAAATTTGAGGGCTGCTACCACGGACACGGCGATTCTCTCTTGATTAAAGCTGGTTCAGGTGTTGCCACTCTCGGTCTGCCTGACAGCCCGGGGGTGCCTGAAGGCATTGCGAAAAACACCATCACCGTTCCGTACAATGATTTAGAAAGTGTAAAGCTTGCTTTCCAGCAATTCGGTGAAGACATTGCAGGAGTCATTGTAGAGCCAGTTGCCGGAAATATGGGTGTTGTTCCGCCGCAAGAAGGTTTCCTGCAGGGTCTGCGTGATATCACTGAGCAGTACGGCTCCCTGCTGATTTTTGATGAAGTGATGACTGGCTTCCGGGTCGATTATAACTGCGCTCAAGGCTACTTCGGCGTAACGCCTGATCTGACTTGTTTAGGAAAAGTAATCGGGGGCGGACTTCCTGTCGGCGCTTATGGCGGAAAGGCAGAAATCATGGAGCAGATCGCTCCAAGCGGCCCGATCTATCAAGCTGGTACATTGTCAGGCAACCCGCTTGCGATGACGGCTGGCTTAGAGACATTGAAACAGCTGACACCTGATTCCTACAAGAAATTCATCAAAAAAGGCGACAGACTGGAAGAAGGAATTTCAAAAGCCGCCGAGGCTCATGGCATTCCGCATACCTTTAACCGTGCAGGTTCGATGATCGGTTTCTTCTTTACAAACGAACCAGTCATCAATTATGAAACGGCGAAATCATCTGATTTGAAGCTGTTCGCAAGCTATTATAAAGGGATGGCAAATGAAGGGGTATTCCTTCCGCCATCACAATTCGAAGGTCTTTTCCTCTCAACGGCCCATACTGATGAAGATATTGAAAACACAATCCAGGCAGCTGAGAAAGTATTTGCTGAGATCAGCCGCAGATAAGAGTGAAAACCGGTATCAAGGACTCCTTGTGCCGGTTTTTTCGTGCTCTGCCACTCATATTTTCTCCAGTTCATACATACACCTTTAGTGACATCTAATTTTAAGGATTAGATGAAAGGAGGATATGAACTTGCCGCAAAATCATCGATTGCAATTTTCTGTAGAAGAATCGATCTGTTTCCAAAAAGGACAGGAAGTTTCTGAACTGCTTTCTATTTCATTAGATCCTGATATTAGGGTTCAGGAAGTAAATGATTATGTATCAATCATAGGATCGCTTGAACTTACAGGTGAGTACAACATAGATCAAAACAAACATACCGAAGAGATTTATACAGATAAGCGGTTTGTTGAACAAGTCAGAAAGAGAGAGGATGGAAGTGCGGAACTGACTCACTGTTTTCCTGTGGATATTACCATTCCGAAAAATAAAGTGAGCCATTTACAGGATGTCTTCGTCTTTATTGACGCATTTGACTATCAATTGACGGATTCGCGCATTTTAACAATTCAAGCTGATTTAGCGATCGAAGGGCTTTTGGACGATACGCAAGACAAAGAGCCGGAGATACCTTTATATGAAGCTCCTGCGGCATTCAGGGAGGAAGAGCTTTCAGAGCCGCCGGCACATAGTGTAGTAGAAGAACCGGGTGCATCATCGGCAGAGGAAGCAGTTCTTCAGCATGAACCGCCAGCCGAACCGCCAGAACTTTTTATCTCGAAAGCGGGGCTCCGTGAAGAACTGGAGACAGAAAAAGCAGAATCTGAGCCGCCTGAATCGGTTGCTTCAGAACCAGAGGCCAGAGAAGATGTGAAAGAGGAAGAAGAGTCAGAAGAGCTTGCTGTGCCGGAAACGGAGGTTCGTGCTGAATCGGAAACAGAAGAATCTGAGCCAGAACCTGATCCTTCAGAAATAGAGATTCAAGAGATCGTTAAAGCAAAAAAAGAAACGGCAGAGCCGGCAGCTGCAATAGCGGATGTTCGTGAAGAAGCAGACTCTCCAGCGGAGACTGAGCTTCGTGAACACGCTGGAGCAGAAGAATCGCCTGCTTTGGAAGCTGAGCTTCATTCAGAGACTGTGATTGCAGAGGAAAAAGCGGAAACAACAGTGTCTCCTAATCATGAATATGCGCTGCGCCAAGAGGCTCAAAAGGAAGAAGCGGCTCAATCGGATCAGGCTGATCCTGCGCTTTGCCAAGAAGAGGCGGAACCGGATGAAGCTTTGGAGAGTGTATCAGAGGCCGCTCTCTCCATAGAAGATAGCAGAGAAACAGCTTCAGCTGTATATATGGAGAATGACAATGCCGATTTACATTTCCATTTCAATCAAAAAACAAGCTCGGAGGAGGCATCTCAAGAAGAATTGCCTGAACCGGCATACCGTACCTTCCTGCCTGAACAAGAAGAGGAGGATTCTTTTTATTCAGCGCCTAAGCTGCTGGAGGAGGAAGAACAAGAGGAAGAGAGCTTCGAAATTGAAGTGAGAAAAACACCATCAGCTGAAGAGCCTAAGGAAGAAACACCTTTTCAATCCTTCCAGCTGCCTGAATCTTCTGAGACTGAAAGGAAGGAAACGGATGCTGTTCCTAGGGTTGCTCCTGCTGCTGAAACGAAGGAACCTCAAACAAAGGAAAGTGATAATTCTCTTTATTTAACAAAACTCTTTACAAAAGAAGCGGATGAGTTTTCGAGAATGAAAATTTGTATTGTGCAGCAGGAAGATACGATCGAGCGTTTATGCGAACGGTATGAAATTACATCCCAGCAGCTGATCAGGATGAATTCTTTAGCCTTGGATGATGAATTAAAAGCAGGACAGATTCTCTATATTCCTCAATATAAAAATAGCCATGCGTAAACCGTAAGTGATCGGAAAATGTGGTGAATGAAATGGAAGATACCCAATCGGTTCTTCAGGAATACGGACTGACTGCTCAATTTATTGAGCCTGTCAGTCCTCTTGTTTGGAAAGTGTATACAGACTACGGCATATTTGCCCTAAAAAAATTGAAAGAAGGTCGCGGCAAGCATTTTACAGATCATATGGTGGCGATTGAGGAAAAAGGCTTTCGTTCATTCGTTCCCGTTTACAGAACAAATAGCGGTGAGTTTTTCTCAGCAGGCATACAATACGGAGATACCTACTATTTAATGCCTTGGCTCCAATTTGACCAAGAGGAAGAACGGGATCAAAAACATGCTTATTTATTTAGGGAAACAGCCCGTCTTCACGAGAGAACTGCACAGGAACTAAAGGTTAGACGTGATGAGATTGAACGTTATTACGGGCAAATGAAAAAAAAGTGGGAACAAGATAAAATTTTCTATGAGCAGTTTGTGGATAGAGCGGAGAAGGAATGGTACCTTTCTCCTTTTGAACTCCAGGCCATAACCTATTTTTCTGAAACCATTTCCGCGGTGAACTTTGCGCTGGAACGGCTGGAGGACTGGTATGAGTCCGCAAAGGAAAAGGACGTTTCAAGGGTTGTAATGAACCACGGCAGCCTGTCTATACACCATTTTCTGTATAATGATGCCGGGACCGGATATTTTACAAACTTCGAAAGAGCATCTGTCGGTCCGCCGCAAAACGACCTGCTCGGCTTTTATACAAAAATGTTCAGAGGCTTTCCGAAAGCTTGTCCGGAATGCGTCGAATGGTTTTATGGATATACGAAATCATTCCCTTTGCGTGAAGCGGAAGTCAGCCTTTTTCTCAGCTATATGGCATATCCGGCAGCCATGTACAAGGTGCTGAACGGTTATCAAACTGGGAAAAGACAGCATGAAAAAGAGGAATGTACACAATTATTAAAGGCTTATTGGCAAATGAAAAACATAGAGCCGTTTGTGATGAAAATTCATCAGATTGAACAAGAGAAAAAATTTCAGGCTGAAAACGAGTCCACGTCTTAATGGCGCGGACTTGTTTGTTTATATCCATTCTAAATGAAGGGCGCAAGCTAAAAAGATTAGGATTGCGAGCAGCAAAACATCAAAGGTTGTCGGAAAGAAAATGGTTCTGATTCCTTGAAAAATCGTAATGGGAATAATCACTTGTGCGGATACAAGCCGAATTTGCCTTACCCATGGCGGCAGCGAATAAGAGCTGAAACGTTTCTTCACGGTGCATCCTCCTCTACGCATTTACAAGCATCATATGTAAACTTGGGCAATAGGTGCCTGCCCATCTGTATAGAAAGCGGTGTTTTTGGAAAAGATGATTGACGAATCAAAAACACTTTTACTATAATAAAGAACATAAATAATGTATACAATGAGCTGATAAATACACCTGCTTAGAACGGGAAGAGTACAAAAAAGGCGCATGCAGAGAGAGAAGCCGTTTGCTGAAAGGCTTCTTATGTTGTCTGATTGGAAGGTCGCCCGGGAGCATAATTTCTTGAAAGAAGAGTAGAGAAATTCGGGAAACACCCGTTATCCGTTATAAGTGCATGAACTGATTGAGTTCATGAAAAAAGGTGGTACCGCGAAAGAGCTTTTCGTCCTTTTACAGGGATGAAGAGCTCTTTTTTCGTTCTCAGCCATTTTTAAACATGCTGGAGGGTTATGATGGAAACGAATGAACAAACAATGCCGACGAAATATGATCCGGCAGCGGTTGAAAAAGACCGATATGATTTTTGGCTAAAAGGCAAATTTTTTGAAGCGGGCAGTGACCAGACAAAAGAGCCATACTCTGTTGTCATCCCGCCGCCAAACGTAACAGGGAGACTTCACCTTGGCCACGCATGGGACACAACGCTGCAAGACATTGTAACAAGAATGAAACGCATGCAGGGCTATGATGTGCTGTGGCTTCCTGGCATGGACCACGCCGGCATCGCGACACAGGCTAAAGTGGAGGCGAAACTTCGTGAAGAAGGCAAATCCCGCTACGATTTAGGCCGTGAAAAATTCCTCGAAGAAACGTGGAAGTGGAAGGAAGAATATGCTGACTTTATTCGCAGCCAGTGGGCGAAATTAGGTCTTGGCCTAGATTATTCCCGTGAACGTTTTACGCTGGATGAAGGCTTGAGCAAAGCGGTAAGGGAAGTATTCGTTAAGCTTTATGAAAAAGGCCTGATCTACAGAGGCGAATATATTATTAACTGGGACCCAGCGACAAAAACAGCCCTATCCGACATTGAGGTGATTTACAAGGATGTTCAAGGCGCATTCTATCATATGAGCTATCCGCTTGCTGACGGTTCAGGCTCAATTGAAATTGCGACGACACGTCCTGAAACAATGCTCGGTGATACAGCTGTTGCCGTTCACCCTGAAGACGAGCGCTATAAACACCTTATCGGAAAAACGGTGATCCTGCCGATTGTAAATCGTGAAATTCCGATTGTCGGTGATGACTATGTTGATATGGAATTTGGTTCAGGTGCCGTGAAAATTACGCCTGCTCATGATCCGAACGACTTCGAGCTTGGCAACCGCCACAATTTAGAACGCATCCTTGTCATGAATGAAGATGGCACGATGAATGAAAATGCGCTCCAATATCAAGGTATGGATCGTTTTGAATGCCGCAAAAAGCTCGTGAAAGATTTACAGGAGGCGGGAGTTCTCTTCAAGATCGAGGATCATATGCACTCTGTCGGCCATAGTGAACGAAGCGGGGCTGTTGTGGAGCCTTATCTTTCTACACAATGGTTTGTGCGCATGCAGCCGCTTGCTGATGCAGCGATTGAGCTGCAAAAAAAAGAAGAAAAGGTCAACTTTGTGCCTGACCGTTTCGAAAAAACGTATTTACACTGGATGGAAAATATCCGCGACTGGTGTATCTCCCGTCAATTGTGGTGGGGCCATCGTATTCCTGCCTGGTATCATAAAGAAACAGGCGAGCTATATGTCGGACTTGAAGCGCCGGAAGACAGCGAAAATTGGGAACAGGATACAGACGTACTGGATACATGGTTCAGTTCTGCGCTATGGCCTTTCTCCACAATGGGCTGGCCTGATGTAACGGCTGAAGACTTTAAACGCTACTATCCGACAGATGTTCTCGTGACAGGGTACGATATCATTTTCTTCTGGGTATCACGCATGATTTTCCAAGGCATTGAATTTACAGGCGAGCGCCCGTTCAAAGATGTTTTAATCCACGGCTTAATCCGTGACGAGCAAGGCCGGAAAATGAGTAAATCTCTTGGCAACGGTGTCGACCCGATGGATGTGATTGACAAGTACGGAGCCGATTCTCTGCGTTATTTCCTTGCGACTGGAAGCTCTCCTGGCCAGGATCTGCGCTTCAGCTATGAAAAAGTGGAATCGACCTGGAATTTTGCCAATAAAATTTGGAACGCCTCCCGTTTTGCATTAATGAATATGGATGGCATGACGTACGATGAGCTTGATCTGTCAGGTGAAAAGTCAGTCGCTGACAAGTGGATTTTAACGCGATTAAATGAAACGATCGAGCACGTGACCCAGCTTGCTGACCGATATGAATTTGGTGAAGTAGGACGCCATTTATATAACTTTATTTGGGATGATTTCTGTGATTGGTATATTGAAATGGCGAAGCTTCCGCTTTATGGAGAAGACGAAGCGGCTAAGAAAACTACCCGTTCCATCCTTGCTTACGTACTTGATCAAACGATGCGTCTGCTCCATCCGTTTATGCCATTCTTAACGGAGGAAATTTGGCAGCACCTTCCTCACCAAGGGGAATCGATTACAGTAAGTCAATGGCCTGCAGTAGTGCCGGAGCATACCGATACTGAAGCGGCAGCTGACATGAAGCTTCTTGTTGAGCTGATCCGTTCTGTGCGCAATATCCGCAGTGAAGTCAATACGCCAATGAGCAAGCAGGTTGAACTGTACATTAAAACAAGCACAGACGAAATAGCGTCCCGCCTCGAAGCGAACCGTTCATATGTTGAACGCTTTACGAATCCGAGCGTGCTTAAAATCGGCACCGATATTGAGGCTGTTGATAAGGCGATGACGGCCGTTGTCTCAGGAGCAGAGGTTATTCTTCCGCTTGAAGGCTTAATCAATATTGATGAAGAAATTGCCCGTCTGCAAAAAGAATTTGATAAACTGACAAAAGAAGTTGAGCGTGTCCAAAAGAAACTTGGAAATGAAGGATTTATGAAAAAAGCGCCTGCACACGTAATTGATGAAGAACGTGAAAAAGAAAAAGATTATGTGGCGAAGCGTGACGCTGTTCAAAAACGAATGGCTGAGCTGAAGGGTTAATGAAAAGCCGGGGCGGTTTCTAGAGAAACCGCCTTGTCTTATAAAAGAGGGGATTATCATTGTTTACTGCATATCAAGATGCGCGCAGCTGGATTCACGGGAGGCTGAAATTCGGGGTGAAGCCCGGACTTGGTCGAATGAAACAGCTGATGGCGCGGTTAGGACATCCTGAAAAAAAAATCCGAGCGTTCCACGTCGCAGGAACAAACGGTAAAGGATCAACTGTCGCTTTTATCCGTTCTATGCTGCAGGAAGCCGGATATACGGTTGGAACATTTACATCGCCTTATATTATTACGTTTAATGAACGGATCAGCGTAAACGGGATACCGATTTCAGATGAGGAATGGACAGCACTCGTCAATCAAATGAAACCGCACGTTGAAGCCCTTGATCAAACGGAATACGGACAGCCGACAGAATTTGAAATTATGACAGCTTGTGCATTTTTATATTTTGCAGAGTTTCATAAGGTCGATTTTGTTATTTTTGAAACAGGTCTGGGCGGTAGATTCGATTCTACTAATGTGGTTGAACCGCTCTTAACTGTGATTACAAGCATCGGACACGATCATATGAACATTTTGGGAAACACCATTGAAGAAATTGCAGGAGAAAAGGCCGGCATTATTAAAGAAGGTATTCCAATCGTTACAGCAGTTACCCAGCCGGAAGCTTTACAGGTCATCCGCCATGAAGCCGAACGGCATGCTGCGCCGTTCCAGTCATTGCATGATGCATGTGTTATTTTCAATGAAGAGGCTCTGCCTGCAGGAGAACAGTTTTCATTCAAAACGGAAGAGAAATGCTATGAAGATATTCGGACATCTCTGATTGGCACCCATCAAAGACAAAATGCTGCTTTGTCCATTTTGGCTGCGGAGTGGCTCAATAAGGAGAATATCGCCCATATCAGTGACGAAGCGTTAAGGAGCGGGCTTGTGAAGGCTGCTTGGCCGGGACGGTTAGAGCTTGTTCAGGAACATCCTCCGGTATATTTAGACGGTGCGCATAACGAAGAAGGTGTTGAAAAGCTGGCGGAAACGATGAAGCAGCGTTTCGCCAATTCACGCATTTCTGTGGTGTTTAGCGCGTTAAAGGACAAACCGTATCAGAACATGATTAAAAGACTGGAAACCATTGCTCATGCGATTCATTTTGCTTCTTTTGATTTCCCGCGTGCTTCCCTTGCAAAAGATCTCTATGATGCAAGTGAAATCAGCAATAAAAGCTGGAGTGAAGATCCAGACGATGTAATCAAATTCATAGAAAGTAAAAAGGGCTCAAATGAAATTGTGCTGATTACCGGATCTCTTTACTTTATTTCTGACATTCGAAAAAGGTTGAAATAAAAGCATCCGGCTCCGGCAGAATCAAAAAAAGATTCTGCCGTTTTTTTCATGTGTAAAATTGAATATTCCCAATTGGAGCTCAGGATGTCCATTTTGCTACAATCCATACCAGAACTCAATGAGTAAAGGTGTGTTGTCTATGCTATCCATTCTTTTTATCTTCGGGCTTATCCTTGGTTCTTTTTACTATACGGCCGGGTGCCGTATCCCCTTACATCTATCTATTATTGCGCCCCGTTCATCATGCCCGTTTTGCCGGCGAACATTAACTCCTGCAGAATTAATTCCCATCCTGTCATTCCTATTTCAAAAAGGTAAATGTAAAAGCTGCGGGCATAGGATTTCTTTTATGTATCCCGCAGCAGAGCTTGTGACAGCGTGTTTATTTGCCGCCGCAGGAATACGCTTTGGCATATCGCTGGAACTGTTTCCCGCTGTGGTGTTTATCTCTCTTCTCATTATTGTTGCAGTGACAGATATTCATTTTATGCTGATTCCAAATCGAATATTGATTTTCTTTCTTCCCTTTTTGGCGGCCGCGAGATTGATTTCTCCGCTTGATTCCTGGTATGCAGGCCTGTTAGGTGCGGCAGCCGGATTTTTGTTTCTGGCTGTAATTGCCGCAATCACCCATGGGGGAGTAGGGGGAGGAGATATTAAATTATTTGCGGTGATTGGCTTTGTGCTTGGTGTGAAAATGCTGGCAGCTGCCTTTTTCTTTTCAGTTTTGATAGGTGCATTATATGGAGCGGCAGCTGTTCTGACTGGTAGACTCGCTAAAAGGCAGCCGCTTCCCTTCGCCCCCGCTATAGCCGCAGGGAGCATTTTAGCCTATTTATACGGTGACTCTATCATTTCTTTTTATATCAAAATGGCATTGGGCTGACTGCTGAAAAATTTGACGAACGTTTTTTGGACAAGGCGACAAAAGTCTTGTTCTTTTTTTCTTTGCCTGTGCTAAAGTGTGTAGCATGAAAAGCCGACAAGAACGGTCAAGCAAATGAAGGGAGGAAGCGGAATTGAAAAAAAGAAAGAATAAAAAAAACAGTAAAGCCGCAGAAAAAGCCCTCAAGGTGACGATTAATGGAAAAGAAGAGACGGTTTACGAACAAGAGACGCCTGAGACAGAGGCGAATAAAAGCATGACATTTTCAAATTGGGAGGAAAAAAGACAGGCAGAACAAGAGGTTGCGGCATCCCAGGAACACCCTGATGAAGATGAATTCAATTGGGATTCCGAGGAGGACAAGGTGTTTAAAGAGGACCCTAAAGTTGTTCCTCCTTTTCAAAAGAAAAAAACAAAGCTTTACGCAAAAGGAAAGACCGGGGCTGCCAAACCGGTAAAAAGAGTGGCCGCGACGATTGCCTTCGCGGCTGTCATTGGCACTGGATTAGGGTTATTCGCGTTAAACATATCGGGGAATAAAGAAGCGTCAGCACCGGCCTCTTTAGAGGATTCTTTAGGCAGCCAAACGGCAAAAGCAGGGGATACTTCTGCTGATAAACAAACCTCAGGCGCAGAAAAACAAGCGGCACAAACTGAAGGTACATACAAAACATACGCTGTGCAAGCCGGAAAATTTTCAAATGAAAAGGGCGCCGAAACGTTAACAGAACAATTGACCGAAAAAGGATATTCCGCCGTGTCACTGTCAAAGGATGACGGGTATACGTATGTCATCGCGGGCTTAGCAAGTGAAAAGGAGGTCTCACAGCAGTTAGGACAGGTTTTAATCGACAGTGATTTTGAAGCCTGGGGAGGCAAGGAGCTTTCCTTATCAATAGAGTCAGATATGACAGATTCTTTTAAGGAAACAGCGGAGCTTGCAGCAAAGGCGATTCTCGACGAAGACATTACAAAAGCGAGTGTAGAGAAAATAGAAAAGTCGCTTGGTGAAACAAAAGCGTCAGAAACAGGAGAGAAAAAAGCGATTTTGCAGGCTTTAAAGGAATTAGAGGATCCAAGTGCTGAAGCCGGGTGGAAGGCTCAGCAGGAGCTGTTAGCCGTCGTAAAATAAGAGATAGTGCCCTGAGCCTTCGTCCTTTAGTGACAGGCTTTTTTTATTTTGTCATGAAAAAGTTATTTTTCTGAAATTGTGACAAGCCTCGTGATTTGGTAGGATAAACGAGTATCTTTTTTTCTTAAGCAAACCCTGAAAGGATGACGAACATGACAAAACCGCTAATACTTGCATCACAATCTCCGCGCAGGAAAGAACTCCTCGATCTTCTCCAGCTGCCCTACTCCATTATTGTCAGTGAAGTAGAAGAAAAATTAAATCGAAACTTTTCACCAGAAGAAAACGTCCAATGGTTGGCAAAACAAAAAGCTAAGGCTGTAGCTGATCTCCACCCGCATGCAATCGTTATCGGTGCTGATACAATGGTATGCCTTGACGGCGAATGTCTTGGCAAACCGCAGGATCAAGAAGAAGCTGCTTCTATGCTGCGGAGGCTTTCAGGCCGAAGTCACTCAGTAATAACCGCGGTCAGCATTCAAGCTGAAAATCACAGCGAGACTTTTTATGATAAGACAGAAGTTGCGTTTTGGTCCCTCAGTGAAGAAGAGATTTGGACATATATTGAAACAAAAGAGCCGATGGATAAAGCAGGTGCATACGGCATCCAAGGAAGAGGCGCGCTTTTTGTAAAGAAAATAGACGGAGATTATTATTCAGTCATGGGCCTTCCTATATCAAAAACAATGAGAGCTCTTCGCCATTTTGATATAAGGGCATGACGGTTCTATAAACGGGAAGGGAAAGAAAAGGAGTGCTTGGTCATACACGATCTGCCATTAAAACTCAAAGATTTCCCAATGAAAGAAAAGCCAAGGGAACGGCTCCTGAAAGTCGGAGCCGAGAACTTAGCGAATCATGAACTTTTGGCTATATTATTGCGGACAGGGACTAAACACGAATCTGTTTTGGACCTGTCAAACCGGCTGCTGCGCTCATTTGACGGGCTGCGCCTGCTCAAGGAAGCATCGGTTGAAGAGCTGTCAAGCATCCCGGGAATCGGTATGGTAAAAGCGATTCAAATACTGGCAGCAGTTGAGCTTGGAAGCCGGATTCATAAATTAGCCAACGAAGAACATTTCGTTATTCGCTCCCCGGAAGACGGCGCTAATCTTGTCATGGAGGATATGCGCTTTTTAACCCAGGAGCATTTTGTCTGTTTATACTTAAATACAAAAAATCAAGTCATCCATAAACGCACCGTATTTATCGGAAGCCTGAATTCATCTATTGTCCACCCGCGAGAGGTGTTTAAAGAAGCGTTTAAACGATCTGCCGCTTCCTTTATCTGTGTTCATAATCATCCTTCTGGAGATCCGACGCCGAGCAGGGAAGATATTGAAGTGACAAGACGGCTGTTTGAATGCGGAAACCTGATTGGCATCGAGCTGCTTGACCATTTGGTGATCGGGGATAAAAAATTTGTGAGTTTAAAGGAAAAAGGATATTTGTAACACTTTTTTTTTCGTCGAATTAAGCTATAATAGAGTTTATGAGTTTTTCCCTTTAGGGTATTTTTGCTTTAAGAAAGGAAGATACATACATATGTTTGGAATTGGTGCTAGAGACCTTGGTATAGATCTTGGAACTGCGAATACGCTTGTTTTTGTAAAAGGAAAAGGAATTGTTGTGAGAGAGCCGTCAGTTGTCGCTTTGCAGACGGATACGAAATCGATTGTCGCTGTCGGAAATGATGCGAAAAATATGATTGGACGGACACCGGGCAACGTGGTGGCTCTTCGCCCGATGAAAGACGGCGTTATCGCTGATTATGAAACAACGGCGACGATGATGAAATATTACATCAATCAGGCCATAAAAAATAAAGGCATGTTTGCCAGAAAACCATATGTAATGGTATGTGTCCCATCAGGCATTACAGCTGTTGAAGAACGCGCTGTTATCGATGCGACAAGACAGGCGGGAGCGCGTGACGCGTATCCGATTGAAGAGCCTTTTGCCGCAGCAATCGGAGCCAATCTGCCAGTTTGGGAACCGACTGGAAGCATGGTTGTTGATATCGGGGGCGGTACGACAGAAGTTGCGATTATTTCCCTCGGAGGCATCGTAACGTCTCAGTCAATCCGTGTAGCCGGTGATGAGATGGATGACGCGATTATCAACTACATCAGAAAAACGTACAATCTGATGATCGGTGACCGTACGGCTGAAGCGATTAAAATGGAAATCGGATCTGCAGAAGCTCCTGAAGAATCCGACAACATGGAAATCCGCGGCCGCGATTTGCTCACAGGTTTGCCGAAAACAATTGAAATTACAGGAAAAGAGATTTCTAACGCTCTACGCGACACTGTATCTACAATTGTCGAAGCAGTGAAGAGCACACTCGAAAAAACACCGCCTGAGCTTGCAGCAGATATCATGGACAGAGGTATAGTGTTAACCGGCGGCGGAGCGCTTTTGCGCAATTTGGACAAAGTCATCAGCGAAGAAACAAAAATGCCGGTCCTTATCGCCGAAGATCCGCTTGATTGTGTAGCGATCGGAACAGGGAAAGCACTGGAGCACATCCATCTTTTCAAAGGGAAAACTAGATAATCGGGAGTTCAATAGAAGAGGTGTAACACGATGCCGAATAAGCGGTTAATGCTATTACTTCTGTGTATTATCATATTGGTGGCTATGATTGGATTTTCGCTGAAGGGCGGCCGCAATACCACCTGGCCTGAGAAAGTGATCGGCGATACGACGGGAGTATTTCAAAATATTTTTCATACGCCTGCCGAATTTTTTGCAGGAATATTTGAGAACATCAATGATTTAAAAAACACATACAAAGAAAACGAGCGTCTAAGAGAAAAACTTGACGGACAGACACAATATGAAGCCAAGCTTCAAGAGCTTGAAGAAGAAAACAAATCCTTGCGTGACGAGCTTGGCCATGTCAAATCGATTAAAGATTACAAGCCGATTTTAGCAACGGTCATCGCCAGAAGCCCTGATAATTGGGCGAAACAGGTCACCATTAACAAGGGGACTCAGCAAAACGTAGCGAAAGATATGGCCGTTACAAACGAAAAAGGCGCATTAATCGGCAAGATCAAAAGCTCCGGACTTAACAATTTTACGTCTGCTGTTCAGCTTTTAAGCGATACTGACCGCAATAACAGAGTCGCGACAAAAATTTCCGGAAAAAAAGGCAGCAAAGGCTACGGCTTGATCGAAGGATATGACAAAGAGAAAAAACGTCTTAAGATGACAATTATTGAGCGTAAGGATAAACAAGACGTGAAAAAAGGCGATCTTATTGAAACATCAGGGACAGGCGGTGTTTTCCCAGAAGGGCTGACAATCGGTGAAGTGACTGATATCGAGTCAGATTCCTATGGATTAACGAAGGTTGCTTATGTAAAACCTGCGGCTGACCTTACAGATTTAAATAATGTGATCGTTGTTAACCGTGACGTGCCGACTGTCGATACAGAGGAGGAAGGATCGTGAAACGTTTCCTTCTCCCTTTCGTTATGATGCTTGTTTTTTCTGCGGAAAGCATTTTTACAGATTTGGTGCATTTTCCTTTCGTTACAGATGACCAAGTGCTCGCCCCGCGTTTTTTGATGCTTGTATTGATATTCATGTCGGCTTTTATCAACCAAAAACACGCGATGATTTACGGATTTATTTTTGGCTTTCTATATGACATGAACTATACAAGTCTATTAGGCGTTTACATGTTTGGTTTTGCAGGGCTATGCTATTTGGCTTCAAAAGCGTTTAAAGTGTTGCATACAAACGCATTTGTAGTGATATTGATAGCAGTTCTGGCTGTCTGTCTGCTCGAATTTTACGTATTCGGCATTCAGTCTTTGATTCATAAAGACATTATGACGTTTAACGGATTTGTGCTTGACCGGTTTATACCGACAATTTTATTAAATATTGCAGCAGCTCTTATTCTTGTTCTGCCATTTAGATTGTTTTTTATGAGTCTAAAGAAAGAATTGAGAGATGAGTAAAAAGGATTTTATCTTTTTTTGACGAAATGAGTATGTTGTTGAGGTGAATATTGTGAAGACCAAAAAGCAGCAATATGTAACAATAAAAGGAACAAAGAATGGACTAACATTGCATCTGGATGATGCGTGTTCTTTTGATGAGCTTCTCGATGGTCTTCAGAATATGCTGTCAATTGAACAATATACCGATGGAAAAGGCCAGAAAATCAGCGTTCATGTTAAGCTGGGAAATCGCTTTTTATATAAGGAGCAAGAGGAACAGCTAACCGAATTGATTGCGTCAAAGAAAGATTTGTTTGTTCATTCTATTGACAGTGAAGTCATTACTAAAAAAGAAGCACAGCAGATAAGAGAGGAAGCCGAAATTATTTCTGTTTCAAAAATTGTCCGTTCAGGCCAAGTGCTGCAGGTAAAAGGCGACTTGCTCCTGATCGGTGACGTGAATCCCGGCGGAACAGTCAGGGCCGGAGGGAACATTTTTGTTCTGGGCTCACTGAAAGGAATTGCGCATGCTGGATTCAATGGAAATAATCAAGCGGTCATCGCCGCCTCTGAAATGCTTCCGACACAATTAAGAATCAATCATGTGTTAAATCGCTCCCCAGACCACATTCAAAAAGGGAACGAAATGGAATGTGCTTATTTAGATACAGACGGAAATATGGTCATTGAACGCCTTCAACATTTGGCTCATTTAAGACCTGATCTAACAAGGCTTGAGGGAGGAATGTGAATTGGGTGAGGCTATCGTAATAACTTCGGGAAAAGGCGGAGTAGGTAAGACAACAACATCTGCGAACCTCGGTACCGCCTTAGCCATTTTAGGGAAGCGCGTATGCTTAGTAGATACTGATATAGGACTGCGCAACCTTGATGTTGTAATGGGTCTTGAAAATAGAATTATTTACGATCTGGTAGACGTTGTAGAGGGCAGATGCAAAATGCATCAGGCGCTCGTAAAAGACAAACGTTTCGATGATCTGCTCTATTTAATGCCCGCTGCTCAAACGAGCGATAAGACAGCTGTTGCTCCTGAACAAATTAAAAACATGGTCCAAGAGCTCAAACAGGAATTTGACTATGTCATCATAGACTGTCCTGCCGGAATCGAGCAAGGGTACAAAAATGCCGTTTCCGGAGCTGATAAAGCGATTGTGGTCACTACGCCTGAAATCTCAGCTGTTCGTGATGCTGACCGTATTATAGGACTGCTGGAGCAAGAGGAAAATATTGAACCGCCGCGGCTCGTTGTTAACAGAATCAGAAATCACCTGATGAAAAACGGTGACACGATGGATATCGACGAAATCGTACAGCATCTGTCGATCGATTTGCTCGGAATCGTGGCTGATGATGATGAAGTCATTAAAGCTTCCAATCATGGCGAACCGATTGCGATGGACCCTAAAAACCGCGCTTCCATTGCATATCGCAATATTGCCCGCCGCATCTTAGGTGAATCTGTTCCTTTACAGGTGCTTGAAGAGCAAAACAAAGGAATGATGGCTAAGATTAAGTCATTTTTCGGAGTAAGATCTTAATGTGATAGAATCAAAGAGAAGAATCTGACAAAGCATATGCTGTGTCAGGTTTTTTTTGTTTTTGCCTGCTTTGTTCTTGACTAAACCGAATATTTGCCATGGACAAGACATATGATGTACAAACCCAACGAATGCAAAGGATGATGGCAATGAGTCACAGAGCAGATGAAATCAGAAAACGATTAGAGAAAAGAAGAAAGCAGCTTTCCGGCTCAAAACGTTTCTCTACTCAGACAGTTTCTGAAAAGCAGAAACCCCCGTCCTGGGTGATGGTAACGGATCAGGAAAAGCATGGAACACTTCCGGTCTACGAAGATAACATGCCAACATTCAACGGAAAACACCCATTGGTGAAAACAGATTCAATTATCCTGAAATGTCTTCTGTCGGCCTGCCTTGTTCTCGTTTCAGCTATAGCCTATAAAACAAACATTGGACCCGTCAGTCAGATTAAACCCGCCGTAGCCAAAACCTTTGAAACTGAATTTCAATTTGCTTCAGCAAGCCATTGGTTCGAAACCAAATTCGGAAATCCGCTTGCTTTCCTGGCTCCTGAACACAAAAATAAGGAACAGCAGATTGAAGTAGGCAAAGATCTGATCGCGCCTGCATCCGGGAAAGTACAGCAGGATTTTCAGGACAATGGGGAAGGAATTAAAGTCGAAACAAGCAGTGATAAGATTGATAGCGTAAAAGAAGGCTATGTGGTTGAAGTCAGCAAAGACAGCCAAACGGGACTGACGGTTAAGGTGCAGCATGCTGACAACACCTATAGTATCTATGGCGAGCTCAAAGATGTGGATGTTGCTTTATATGATTTTGTGGATAAAGGCAAAAAGCTCGGTTCGATTAAGCTTGATGATCATAATAAAGGGGTCTATTATTTTGCCATGAAAGACGGCGATAAATTTATTGATCCGATTCAGGTGATTTCATTTGAATAAATGGCTCGACCTTATCTTAAAGATCCATGTGCATCCTTTTCTTTGGATTATTGCGGCGCTGGGCTTGCTCACAGGCCATATGAAAGCATTATTATGTCTGCTCCTGATTGTATTGATTCATGAGCTGGGGCATGCTGCTCTGGCTGTGTTTTTTTCTTGGAGAATCAAGCGTGTTTTTTTGCTGCCGTTTGGCGGAACGGTCGAAGTGGAAGAGCACGGGAATCGGCCGTTAAAGGAAGAGTTTGCGGTCATTATTGCCGGACCTCTTCAGCACATCTGGCTTCAGTTTGCCGCCTGGATGCTTGCAGAAGTCTCAGTGATTCATCAGCATACCTTTGAACTCTTCACCTTTTATAATCTTTCTATCTTATTTGTCAATTTACTGCCGATCTGGCCGCTGGATGGAGGAAAACTGTTATTTTTGTTGTTTTCCAAACAGCTGCCTTTTCAAAAGGCTCACCGGCTTAATCTAAAAACGTCGCTCTGCTTCTGCCTGCTGCTCGGGTGCTGGGTTTTATTCGTGATTCCTCTGCAAATCAGCGCATGGGCTTTGTTTGTCTTTCTGGCTGTTTCCTTGTTTGAGGAATATCGGCAAAGGCACTATATCCATGTGAGATTTCTCCTCGAAAGGTATTACGGAAAAAACAGGGAGCTTGAGAAACTTCTGCCGCTGACAGTAAAGGCGGAGGATAAAGTCTATCATGTGATGGCCGAGTTCAAACGTGGCTGTAAGCATCCGATTATTATAGAAAAATCAGGCCAAAAGCTCAGCCAGCTTGACGAGAATGAAGTGCTGCACGCTTACTTTGCCGATAAGCGGACGAATTCTTCCATGGAGGAACTGCTTCTGCCCTACTAAAACTGATTGACAAACGCCTTGTATTTTGGTATATTTTTTAATGTTATGGATGTAGCACCATTGCTACAACCGCTCAGTACAGGTGTTAAGAGCTTTTACAGCCCCCTGGTATCTGGCGAGTCTTAGTCTAATAGGAGGTGCAGAGAATGTACGCAATCATTAAAACAGGCGGTAAACAAATCAAAGTTGAAGAAGGCCAAACTGTTTACATCGAAAAACTTGCTGCTGAAGCAGGTGAAACAGTTACTTTTGAAGACGTTTTGTTTGTTGGCGGAGACAACGTGAAAGTCGGCAACCCTACAGTTGAAGGCGCAACAGTAACGGCTAAAGTTGAAAAACAAGGCCGCGCGAAAAAAATCACTGTTTTCAGATACAAACCAAAGAAAAACGTTCATAAAAAACAAGGTCATCGTCAGCCTTACACTAAAGTGACGATCGAAAAAATCAACGCGTAAGCATGATTCAGGCAACAATCAGAAGGTCTCATGATAAAGGCATATTGTCTTTTGAAATGACGGGCCATGCGAATTTTGCTGAACATGGACAAGATCTTGTTTGTGCCGGAGTGACAGCCGTTGTGTTTGGGGCCGTTAACGCGGTCATTGTGCTCGCGGGCTTCGAGCCGCTTCTTGATATAGGAGAGGACGGGGGTTATTTTTATTTTGAATTCCCTGAATCTCTTGATCCAGAGGCACGCCAAAAAGCTCAGCTGCTGATTGAAGGCATGATTGTTTCGCTGGAGACAATCGAACGGGATTACAAAGACAACTTGCGTGTGACCACAAACATAATATAGGAGGTGAGCTACATGCTTAGATTAGATCTTCAGTTTTTCGCTTCTAAAAAAGGAGTAGGTTCTACAAAGAACGGACGTGACTCTGAGGCTAAACGTTTAGGTGCTAAACGTGCTGACGGTCAATTCGTAACAGGCGGTTCTATCCTTTACCGTCAACGCGGAACAAAAATTTACCCAGGTGAAAACGTGGGCCGCGGCGGAGATGACACTCTATTTGCGAAAATCGACGGAACTGTTAAATTCGAACGTTTCGGCCGTGACCGCAAAAAAGTGAGCGTATATCCTGTAGCTCAATAATGATTCAAAAAACTCCGGTCGATGATGACTGGAGTTTTTTTTGCAATATGCGGAGTAAACACCTAGAATGAAATGCAGAGTATGTGCGAGCAGACCCCGCCAAGAATGAGAATAAACATCTCAAACCCACTGGATATGTTCCCCAAGCAGTAATACATAAAATGTTCTGCCTGGCTGCAAATCAACCAAAGCCAGAAAAAAGGAACATGATATTTCTGGGAAAAACAATTGTTTTTCTAACAAAGCCTTCTCTGTTATAATTCATAATACACACTTATACAGACTCCTAAATAAGAAATTAAATGATTGGGAGTGCGAAAATGAAGGATGTTTCAAAAAATCAAGAAGAAAATATAAGCGACACGGCATTAACAAACGAACTGATTCATCTGCTTGGCCATTCCCGGCATGATTGGATGAATAAGCTGCAGCTGATTAAAGGAAACTTAAGCTTACAGAAGTATGACCGTGTCTTTGAAATGATTGAAGAAATGGTTATAGACGCAAAGCACGAATCAAAGCTCTCAAACCTGAAAACACCGCATTTGGCGTTTGATTTTCTTACGTTTAATTGGAAAACCCATTATATGACGCTTGAATATGAAGTTCTCGGAGAAATTAAGGATTTGTCGGCTTATGATCAAAAGCTGGCGAAACTGATGAGAAAGCTGTTTCATCTGTTTGATCAAGCAGTCAGCAGAGAGAGTGAAAATCATTTAACGGTTTCGCTTCAAACGGATCATCCTGACAGACAGCTGATTCTGTACCTTGATTTTCACGGCGCCTTTGCCGATCCATCTGCTTTTGATGATATTCGGCAGAATGGATATGAGGACGTTGATATCATGCGTTTTGAAATCACGAGTCACGAATGTCTGATTGAAATTGGGTTGGACTAGCGGAGTTTTTAACGGTTTAGAACGGAGGACATTATGTTTGTAGATCAGGTCAAAGTATATGTAAAAGGCGGCGACGGCGGCAACGGTATGGTTGCGTTTCGCCGTGAAAAATATGTGCCGAAAGGCGGCCCTGCCGGCGGTGACGGAGGAAAGGGAGGAGACGTCGTTTTTGAAGTAGATGAAGGTCTCCGCACCCTGATGGATTTTAGATACAAAAAACACTTTAAAGCGATTCGCGGCGAGCATGGCATGTCCAAAAACCAGCACGGGCGAAATGCTGATGATATGGTCATTAAAGTTCCGCCGGGCACCGTTGTGACAGACGATGATACAAAACAGGTCATCGCTGATTTAACAGAGCACGGACAGCGGGCTGTCATTGCAAGAGGCGGAAGAGGAGGAAGAGGGAATAGCCGCTTTGCTACACCGGCTAATCCCGCGCCTCAGCTTTCAGAAAACGGCGAGCCGGGAAAAGAACGCTACATTGTTCTTGAATTAAAAGTGCTTGCAGATGTCGGACTTGTCGGGTTCCCGAGTGTGGGAAAATCTACTTTGCTGTCTGTTGTCTCATCTGCAAAACCGAAAATTGCGGACTATCACTTTACAACGCTTGTCCCGAATCTCGGCATGGTTGAAACGGATGACGGACGCAGCTTTGTCATGGCTGATTTGCCAGGGCTGATTGAAGGCGCACACCAAGGCGTCGGACTGGGCCACCAGTTTTTGCGCCATATTGAACGGACGAGGGTTATTGTTCATGTCATTGACATGTCAGGCTTAGAAGGCCGTGATCCATATGATGATTATCTTACGATTAACCAGGAGCTGAGCGAGTACAATCTGCGTCTCACTGAGCGTCCGCAAATTATCGTTGCAAATAAAATGGACATGCCGGAGGCTGCGGAAAATCTCGAAGCCTTTAAAGAAAAGCTGACGGATGATTATCCGGTATTCCCGATCAGTGCGGTGACAAGAGAAGGTCTGCGTGAGCTTCTGTTTGAGGTTGCCAATCAGCTTGAGAACACACCGGAATTCCCGCTGTATGACGAGGAAGAGCTTACACAAAACCGTGTCATGTACACGATGGAAAATGAAGAAGTGCCATTTAACATTACACGCGATCCAGACGGTGTATTTGTGCTTTCAGGAGACAGCCTTGAGCGGTTATTCAAGATGACTGATTTCTCACGTGATGAATCGGTTAAACGGTTTGCAAGACAGATGCGCGGAATGGGTGTTGATGAAGCACTCAGAGAACGCGGAGCCAAGGATGGAGATATAATCAGGCTTCTGGAATTTGAATTTGAATTTATTGATTAATCAATGTTGGCTGAAAAGAGAGCCTGGTGCCAGGCTCTCTATTTTAAAGGGGGGATGCAAATGAAAGAGGAGACATTTTATCTTGTCCGTGAAGATGTATTGCCCGATGCAATGAGAAAAACATTAGAAGTCAAAAAGCTGCTTGATCGAAAAAAAGCAGATTCAGTAGCAGATGCCGTTCAAAAGGTCGATTTAAGTAGAAGTGCGTTTTATAAATACAGGGATGCTGTTTTTCCATTCTACACCATGGTAAAAGAACAAATTATCACACTTTTCTTTCATTTGGAGGATAGGTCAGGTGCGTTATCTCAGCTTCTTCAGGCGGTAGCTGATTCTGGAAGCAACGTTCTTTCCATTCACCAGACCATTCCGCTTCAAGGCAGAGCAAATGTGACACTGTCTATCAGTACGTCGGCAATGGAAGAAGACATTCATACATTAATGAATAAGCTCAGGAAGTTTGATTTTGTAGAAAAGGTTGAAATATTAGGTTCAGGTGCATAAGGGAGAGAAAATCGTCATGAAAGTCGGTTATTTAGGTCCAGCAGCTACATTTACACATCTAGCAGTCAGTTCTTGTTTTCAAAACGGCGCCGAACATGTTGCTTACCGCACCATTCCGGAGTGTATAGATGCAGCCGTTGCAGGCGAAGTTGATTTTGCTTTTGTTCCTTTGGAAAATGCTTTAGAAGGATCTGTTAATCTAACAATAGACTATTTAATACATGAACAGCCTTTGCCAATCGTGGGTGAAATGACGTTGCCGATTCACCAGCACTTGCTCGTCCATCCCTCAAGAGAGAATGCATGGAAAGAGCTCGACAAAATTTACTCACATTCACACGCGATTGCGCAATGCCATAAATTTCTTCATCGACATTTTCCTTCCGTTCCATATGAATACGCCAATTCTACCGGGGCGGCAGCAAAGTTTGTCAGTGACCATCCCGAGCTGAATATCGGGGTCATTGCCAATGATATGGCAGCTTCTACATACGAATTAAAAATCGTGAAACGGGATATACAGGATTATAGGGACAATCATACAAGATTTGTTATCCTGTCTCCCGATGAAAACATATCTTTTGAAGTGAATTCAAAATTGAGCTCTAGGCCCAAAACGACCTTAATGGTCATGCTGCCGCAGGATGATCAGTCCGGGGCGCTGCATAGAGTGCTGTCTGCATTTTCTTGGAGAAATTTAAACCTGTCAAAAATTGAGTCACGTCCGACTAAAACCGGATTAGGCCATTATTTCTTTATTATTGATATTGAAAAAGCGTTTGATGATGTATTGATTCCAGGGGCCATGCAGGAGCTTGAAGCGCTCGGCTGCAAAGTGAAGCTCCTAGGTGCATACCAGTCTTACCAATTATAAAAAAGCCCTCTAGAGGGCTTTTTTTAGTCTTTAATTAAAATGCCGGCTTCTTCGAGGGCTTGGCAAGCTTGATCGATGCGATGTTCATCAGGTGCTGTCAGTGTATGCAGGTGCACGCCGTCGGTCAGCTGTGATAAGTAGGCAGCATTCGTAGAATTGATTTTTTTAATGAAATGGCTAACTTCCTTCCGGGTGCCTACTTGGATGGCTGCAGTTAAATCTCCATACACGGGATGCTCGATTTTTACGTCTTTTACTGTAACGCCTTCGTCGACGATGAGCTGCAGTTCCTCTTCTGTCCGTTCAGGACCGTGCAGACATGCTATGATTCTTTCTGCCTGCTGGTGCTGCTGAGCGGCTGCATCCATGTATACATATCCTTGGCTTGTGGCGATAATCGGTACATTTTTCGCTTTCAAGAGCGATATATCCTGTACAATAACCTGTCTTGAAACGTTCGCTTTTTTTGCGAGTTCTCCTCCTGTCAGCGGTGATTTAGATTCCTTCAGCCACAGAAGAAGCTGGTCACGCCTGTTGGCGCCCATTAGCTTTAATTCTTCGGTCAATATCAAATTCTCCTTTCTTTTGTTCCCAAAGCACTGTAAACGTATGTAATAACTGTTTCAGCTGTTCAGCTGTTGTATGCCTGCCAAAAGAGATGCGGATAAATTGCAGAGCTTCTTGTTCGGTTTTTCTTAATGCTTTCATTGTTTCAGACGGACCGTGGTAACCTGCAGAACAAGCGCTGCCGGTTGAAATGCAAATATTACTCCGATTACATTCTAACATAACATATTGTCCTTCAAATGAGTGAAAAAAACACCCTATAATATGCGGAAGACATTCTGCTTGCGAAGTGTCTGCCGCAAGGGTTACAGGGAGAGACCGAATACGGATTTGGTCTAGAAAGTATGTTCTTAATGCCTCATTGCGGGATATCTGTTTTTCCATTTCGCTTACGATCAATTCTGCAGCGGCAGTGAAGGCACCGATCCCGGGAACATTTACGGTGCCGGCTCTGAATCCGTATTCGTGAGTAGTCAGAGGATAAATGGGTTTCCAAGGGACATCCGGTCGGATATAGACCGCCCCTACTCCTTTAGGACCGTGGATTTTATGGCTGGACATTGAGAGTGCATCTACTCCCAGATTTTTTGTATTGATCGGGATCTTTCCAAACGTTTGAACAGCGTCGCAATGAAGAAGAATCCCCTTATTGTGCAGGTATGAAGACAGGCGTTGAATGGGCTGAATGATCCCGGTTTCAGAATTTGCATGCTGAATAGATACAAGGCCTGTATCCGGCCGGATATGGGCTAGTAATATTTCCTCGGTAATAAGCCCGTATTCATTCGGTTCAATGACTGTTACATCATACCCCTGCTGTTCCAAAAAAGCAGCGCAATTATGAATGGACTGATGCTCCATGGCAGTCGTAATAAAATGTCTTTTCGTTTTTGGCAGGCCGTTTAGCAATGATTGAATGGCCAGAAAATTGGATTCAGTGCCGCCGCTTGTAAAATAGATGCCGCTTGCTTCTCCGCCAATGATGTTGGCGATTTTTTCACGGCAGTACTCCAGTATGTGCTTTGCTTTTCCTCCTGCATCATGCAGGCTGCTGGCATTTCCGTACATATCCATACTAAGCTTCTGATATACAGTAAGGGCTTCCTCACAAATAGGCGTTGTCGCTGCATAATCTAAATAAATCATCCGGTCTTCCTCCATCCGTTCTCCATAAAAAACTCTTGAGTTTATTTTATCCTTGTGTAAATATAGGTGTCAAGACAGGTGTAAACAACAGGAGGATGGCATATGTCTAAAAAGACGATTGCAGTCATCGGTTCAGGGGCGGCGGCACTTTCCTTAGCTGCAGCTTTCCCGCCCTCATACGAAGTGACTGTTATCACAAAAAAAAGCGTCAAAAACAGCAATTCTGTCTATGCACAAGGCGGGATTGCTGCGGCCTATGCAAAAGATGACTCGATTGAAGCCCATCTGGAGGATACGTTATACGCAGGGTGCGGCCATAATAATCTAGCTATTGCAGCAGACATTTTACATGATGGAAAAATGATGGTTCAAAGCCTATTGGAGCGTGGATTTCCATTCGACCGCAATGAACGAGGCGGTGTTTGTCTTGGAAGAGAAGGGGCCCACTCATACAACCGCATATTTCATGCAGGCGGAGACGCAACAGGCAGGCTGCTTATCGATTATTTGCTCAAACGGATCAACAGCAAAATCAAGTTAATCGAGAATGAAACGGCAGCAGATTTGCTTATAAAGGGCGGACGATGTATCGGCATCATGACAAAAGACAGCAAAGGGCGGCTCAAGGTAAGGCACGCAGACGAAGTTGTGCTGGCTGCCGGCGGCTGTGGAAACCTGTTTCTTCACCATACGAATGATCCCACTGTCACAGCTGACGGTCTTTCTCTGGCTTACCGGGCCGGAGCGGAATTAACGGATTTGGAGTTTACTCAGTTTCACCCGACACTGCTTGTGAAAAATGGTGTTTCCTACGGGCTTGTTTCAGAAGCTGTCAGAGGGGAAGGCGGATGTTTAGTAGACGAAAACGGCCGCAGGATTATGGCTGAACGACATCCTTTAGGTGACCTCGCTCCAAGAGATATTGTCTCACGGGTTATTCACGAAGAAATGGCAAAAGGAAATCGCGTTTATATAGACTTCAGTGCGATTTCTGATTTTGAAACGCGTTTCCCTACCATCACCGCTATTTGTGAAAAAGCAGGGGTTGATATTCACAGCGGAAAAATTCCTGTTGCTCCGGGAATGCATTTCTTAATGGGAGGTGTTTCAGTTAATCGCTGGGGAGAAACGACAGTGCCGGGGCTTTATGCGATTGGCGAGACAGCATGCTCCGGTTTACATGGAGCAAACCGGCTTGCAAGCAATTCTTTATTGGAAGCGCTGGTATTTGGAAAAAGGGCAGCAGAGCATATTATCCAAAAACCGGTTTATAACAGGCAATATCAATCAGGGCTAGAAACCAGTGTCGTCTACGAGGTGCCGGATATAGAGGTGTATGAACTGCAAAGCAAAATGACAAGCCACATGTCTATTCTGCGGGAACAAAGCAGTTTGATTGAGCTTAGCATCTGGCTTCATACGCTGCCTTTTCAGGAAGTAAATGTGAAGGATATCACAATTCGGCAGATGGAACTTTCTCATTTATGGCAAACTGCAAAGCTGATGACGTTTTCTGCGCTTTTGCGGGAGGAAAGCAGAGGGGCTCACTTCCGCACCGATTTTCCTCATACTGAGGTGAGCTGGCAAGGAAGACAAATTGTCCATACAAAAAAAGGAACGAAGATCAGAAAAAACGAGGGGATTTGGAACAATGAATCATTTACAGCTGAAAAAATTACTGAATCACTTTTTTCTTGAGGATATTGGGACAGGGGATCTTACATCGCAGTCTATTTTTGGAGAACAGAGCTGTGAAGCGGAGATTGTTGCAAAGTCAGAGGGTATTTTTGCAGGAGCAGCGATCATAAAAGAAGGCTTTTCGTTATTGGACGAAAATGTTCAAATCATTTTACACAAAAAAGATGGGGACATGTTGCATAAAGGTGAAGTGATTGCCGAGTTACACGGTCCCGCAGCTGCGCTCCTTTCAGGAGAGCGGGTCGTATTAAATCTTATTCAGAGGCTGTCAGGAATTGCGACAATGACAAGAGAGGCTGTTCGGTGTCTGGATGATGAACAGATTAAAATTTGTGACACGAGAAAAACAACACCGGGGCTCAGAATGCTGGAGAAATATGCTGTCAGAGCCGGCGGCGGGTATAATCATCGATTCGGTTTGTATGACGGCATCATGATTAAAGATAATCATATCGCAGCATGCGGTTCTATTTTAGAGGCGTGCAAAAAAGCCCGTCAGGCCGCAGGGCACATGGTAAATATCGAGGTGGAAATTGAAACGGAGGGACAGCTGCGGGAAGCAATTGCAGCTGGCGCGGATGTCATTATGTTTGACAACTGTCCGCCTGATACGGTCCGTCATTTTGCAAAGCTCACACCGGATCATATAAAAACTGAAGCCTCCGGCGGGATTACGTTAGAATCTTTGCCTGCTTTTAAAGGGACGGGTGTGAATTATATTTCATTAGGATTTCTGACTCATTCCGTCAAAAGTTTAGATATCAGCATGGATGTTTCGTTATCAAATGAATCTGTGGAGGAATGCCGTTATGTCAATTCTTGATGTGATCAAACAATCGAATGATATGATGCCCGAAAGTTATAAAGAACTATCGAGAAAGGATATGGAAACGCGCGTTGCCGCCATTAAGAAAAAGTTCGGCAGCAGTCTCTTTATACCAGGCCATCATTATCAAAAGGATGAAGTGATACAATTTGCTGACCAAACAGGCGACTCCCTGCAATTGGCCCAAGTAGCGGAAAAAAACAAAGAAGCGGATTATATCGTATTTTGCGGCGTTCACTTTATGGCAGAAACCGCCGATATGCTGACAAGTGAGCAGCAAACGGTCGTCCTGCCAGATATGAGAGCTGGATGTTCTATGGCTGACATGGCTGACATGCAGCAGACCAATAGGGCATGGAAGAAGCTTCAGCATATATTTGGAGATACGATCATACCTTTAACTTATGTGAACTCCACTGCGGAGATCAAGGCATTCGTCGGAAAGCATGGCGGAGCAACTGTGACTTCTTCGAATGCGAAAAAAGTGCTTGAATGGGCGTTTACACAGAAAAAAAGAATTTTATTTTTGCCTGATCAGCATTTAGGGAGAAATACGGCTTATGATCTGGGCATTGCGCTTGAAGATATGGCTGTGTGGGACCCGATGAAAGATGAATTAGTAGCTGAATCCGGGCATACGAATGTGAAAGTGATTTTGTGGAAAGGGCATTGCTCTGTTCACGAGAAATTCACCACTAAAAATATCCATGATATGAGAGAGCGAGACCCCGACATTCAGATCATTGTGCACCCGGAATGCTCACACGAAGTCGTGACACTAAGCGATGATAACGGATCAACGAAATATATTATCGACACAATCAATCAGGCTCCGGCGGGAAGCAAGTGGGCAATCGGGACAGAAATGAATCTTGTTCAGCGGATCATTCACGAGCATCCAGATAAACAAATCGAATCACTCAACCCTGACATGTGCCCTTGCCTGACAATGAACCGAATTGATTTGCCGCATTTGTTGTGGTCGCTGGAACAAATTGAAAAAGGAGAACCTTCAGGCGTCATCAAGGTGCCAAAAGCCATTCAGGAAAATGCACTCCTTGCCCTGAATCGAATGCTTTCGATCACGTAGATCAGAAATATTTTCCCTTCCTTTACTCATAACTTCTTTTGTTCAGGCATATGTTGTGAAGAAACATATTGTAATCACAGCTGAACTGTTCACGTTTTGCATAGGAGGGGAAAACGTTGAAAATCCATATCGTTCAAAAAGGCGATTCGCTCTGGAAAATAGCTGAAAAGTACGGAGTCGATGTTGAGGAAGTGAAAAAACTCAATACACAGCTTAGCAATCCAGACTTAATCATGCCTGGAATGAAAATAAAAGTGCCGTCAGAAGGAGTCCCGGTCAGAAAAGAGCCAAAAGCGGGCAAAAGTCCTGCGGCCGGGAGTGTGAAGCAAGAACATCCATATGCGAAAGAGAAGCCTAAATCCGTTGTCGATGTAGAAGACACAAAGCCGAAAGAAAAGAAGTCCATGCCGTATGTCCCGCCGATGCCTAATTTGCAGGAAAATGTGTACCCTGAAGCTGATGTGAACGATTATTATGATATGAAACAGCTTTTCCAGCCTTGGTCGCCTCCTAAACCGGAGGAGCCGAAAAAACATCATGACGGAAATATGGATCATATGTATCATATGCAAGACCAATTTCCACAACAGGAGGCTATGAGTAATATGGAAAATGCAAATTATCCGAATATGCCTAATATGCCAAAGGCGCCAGAGGTAGGCGGTATAGAAGAGGAAAACGTTCATCACACAGTTCCGAATATGCCGATGCCGGCTGTTCAGCCTTATTATCATTATCCGGCTCATTTCGTACCGTGTCCGGTGCCTGTTTCGCCAATTCTTCCAGGATCAGGATTATGCTATCCGTACTATCCGGCACAGGCTTTTCCAATGCATCCGATGCATGGATACCAGCCAGGCTTTGTATCGCCTCAGTATGACCCGGGTTATGAAAACCAGCATCATGAAAACAGTCATCACGGACATTACGGTTCATACGGTGCGCCGCAATACGCATCTCCGGCTTATGGATCTCCGTATGGACATATGCCGTATGGCCCTTATTACGGCACTCCCCAAGTAATGGGAGCATACCAGCCTGCTGCGGCTCATGGTTACATGCCATACAAAGATCATGACGACTGCGGCTGTGACGGTGATCATCAGCCATATTTCTCTGCAACTGGCCATTCGGGAATGGGAGCTTATGGAAGCCCTAATATGCCATATGGCACAGCTAACCCAAATCCAAACCCATATTCGGCAGGAGTTTCTATGCCAATGACGAATCAGCCTTCTGTAAACCAAATGTTTGGCCGGCCGGAAGAAGAAAATGAGTGATCGTTCGGAACGATGTAAATCGTTCCTTTTTTTGTTTTCAAGCAGATCACTGCCAAATGGAGAGAACTGACACGCTTAATATGCCCCCATACGCACATGATAAAAGCGAGCAAACATGCTCAATTCGTCCACGGGGGGTTTTTCCATTGGGTAAAAAAATGACGATCGCTAGCTTGATTCTAATGACAGCCGGCTTAACAGCATGCGGAGCAAACGATAATGCTATGAATGATACGCGCAATAACGGCAATACCCGTCCAATCGGATATTATACAAATGAAAATGACGCCGATAGACAGGGAGACGGAATCGACCACGATGGTCCTGTTTCTGAATTAATGGAGGATCAGAACGACGGTAACCGAAACACCACGAATGTAAATAACCGTGACCGTGTTACTGCTGACGATCGTGTTCCTTTGGCAACTGACGGAACATATAACAACACGAATAACCGAAACATGAATCGGAATGCAGCGAACAACGGGTATGACAACCAAGAAAACAGAAGACTGGCTGCAAAAATTGCCAACCGTGTGAAACAAGTGAAAAACGTCAATGACACACAAGTTATGGTATCGGATGACCGAGTAGTTATCGCAGTCAAAAGCCACAGAGAGTTCACAAAGTCTGACAGAGATAATGTCGTAAAAGCAGCGCGCAACTATGCAAATGGCCGTGACGTCCAGGTATCAACAGATAAAGGGCTGTTCAGAAAACTTCATAAAATGAACAACCGCTAGGAAGGAAGGGCTGCCGGAAGTGATATTCGGCAGCCTTTTTCTTTGCATCAGCGAACAATCCCCATTAAAGTGTACATAGAAAATGTAAAAGAAGGTGAAAACATGGCAGGCCATTCCAAGTGGAAAAACATTCAAAAAAGAAAAAATGCACAGGATGCAAAGCGCGGGAAAATATTTATGAAGCTGGCAAAAGAAATCTATGTGGCAGCGAAAGAAGGCGGAGCGGATCCAGAAGCAAATTCAGCATTGCGTCTTGTCATCGAAAAAGCAAAAGGCGCCAATATGCCGAATGAAAATATAGATCGGGCCATTAAAAAAGCTGCGGGAGGCCAAGACGGAAGCAGCTATGAAGAAATCACCTATGAAGGCTACGGCCCTTCAGGGATTGCCGTCATGGTTGAATGCGTAACAGATAATAAAAACCGAACGGCGTCAAATGTGCGGACAGCCTTTAATAAAAATGGCGGAAGTCTGGGAGAAAGCGGATGTGTAGCCTTTTTATTTGAACGAAAGGGGTTCATTACGATAGACCGTACTGAACGGCAAATAGAAGAAGATGAGCTCATGCTTGATGTGCTTGAAGCAGGAGGAGAAGAGCTGCGAATTGAAGAAAACCTATATGAGGTTTTCACAGAGCCTGAGCGTTTTGAAGAGGTGAAAACAGCCCTCGAATCGAAATATCTAATTACTTCGGCGGAGGTGACCATGCTTCCCAATACCTATGCAGAAGCCGATGATCAGGCTGTTGAGAAGCTGGAAACATTAATAGACGTCCTTGAAGATGACGATGATGTTCAAGAAGTGTATACAAACTATCGCTCATAAAAAACCGGCACGATGTCAAATCGGGCCGGTTTTAGTATGTTCAGGAGACACGTTCACTTTCATGAGTGTATTCTTTCTCCCAGAAATCAGCGTTTTTGATACCCAGCGCTTTTGGATCAAAGACCGGGTCTAAGCCCTGCTTCTTTTGGCGCTCATAATCCTTTAAAGCAAGGAGCGCCGGCTTGGCAAGCAGCACAATGGCAATGACGTTCAGCCATACCATAATGCCAAGCCCTGCATCCCCTAATGCCCAAGCAAGTGAAGCTGTTTTCACAGTACCATAGAACGTGGCGGCTAAAATAATCAGTTTTAAGCCAAGCATCGCCCATTTGCTTTCTCTGCCTCGTGCTAAATAGGCGATATTTGTTTCTGCGATGTAGTAATACGCCATAATTGTTGTAAAAGCGAAGAAGAATAAAGCGATGGCAACAAAGCCTGCACCGAATCCGGGAAGAACACTGTCAATTGCCGCTTGTGTGAAACCAGGTCCTGCTTCTACGCCTTTAAGCTGGTGAACGATAAAGGAACCATCTGCAGCCTGGGTATTGTACATGCCGGTAAACAAGATCATGAAAGCTGTAGCGGAACATACAAACAAGGTGTCAATATAAACAGAAAATGCCTGAACCAGTCCCTGCTTGACCGGATGAGAAACCTCTGCAGCGGCTGCCGGATGCGGGCCTGTTCCCTGGCCGGCTTCGTTTGAGTAAATGCCACGTTTAACGCCCCAGGAAATCGCCATGCCGATCAAGCCGCCAAAAGCGGAATCCAATGCAAAGGCGCTTTTGAATATTAATGAGATCACAGCAGGCAATTCAGACACATTCATGACAATAATAATCAAAGACAGCAGGATATATCCAATGGCCATAAATGGAACAATCATTTGCGCCGCATTGGCAATTCGTTTGACGCCGCCAAAAATAATGAACCCTAATAATAAAACCAGACCACACCCTGTGACGAAAGGAGAGATGCCGAATGCATTTTGGATCCCAGCCGCAATGGAGTTGGACTGTACGCCCGGCATTAGAAAGGCCATTGCAATAAGGGCAGCAGCGGCAAATAAGACGGCAAACCACTTAATGCCTAAGCCTTTTTCTATATAATAAGCAGGGCCGCCCCGATATTGACCGTCTTGTTTCACTTTGTAAATTTGAGCAAGCGTTGATTCTACAAAGGCACTCGCCGCCCCGATAAAGGCAATCACCCACATCCAGAACACTGCACCGGGTCCGCCGAATGCAATTGCTGTCGCCACTCCCGCGATGTTTCCTGTGCCCACACGGCCGGACAGCGCAATCGATAACGCTTGGAAAGATGAAACGCCGGCTTCAGAGCTCTTGCCTTTGAACATCTGAACAATCATTTCTTTTAAATGTCGGACTTGTAAAAAACGGGTCATAATTGAAAAGGCGAATCCAATTCCCAATAAAATATAAATGACGGGCGTACTCCATAAGACCGCATTCAAACTAGCAACAAAATCTGCCATCAAGCTTCCCCCTCACTTCAAATTCGAATACATGTATAAAAAGGATTTTGGTCTAATCGAACTATTTCTACAATCGATTTGTCACATTATATGACCTGTAATTATCAATAAGAAGAGGAAGGGAAAAAGAAAAAACGCGGCGTATCGACTACGCTGCGTTTTTCTACAGAGGCAAACTTATGGCAATTGTTATAAAATCCTTCAGCAACAAATAGCCTAGTTCAGTCAAACCGTATATAAAGGATAAAGCAATCACAAAATGATTGAAATGCTTGTCATCATTTGTTCCGTTCATCTTATTCATGTTTCATCACCTCACTGACGCCTGCGGCGGTTCTTCACGGATCCAATGATCATCTTTTCGCCAATCATACGTTTCACCAGTATCAAGATGTAAAGTCTGATTGCCGATTTTCACTGTATTGTGATTGATCCACGTCACTGCTGGGCGGCTGTCCGGGTAATTCCAGTAGATTGTTCTCTTGACAAGTGTTTTTTCATTTACAAGTTCACCTCTGGCTGCATCTAAGCTCAAGGTGTTTTCGGATACATAAGTGTTTAACGTATAGCTGCCGTCCGGCGATTCAACCGATTGGACGAGATTGCCTTTCGGAACGTTTTTTAGTGAAAATAACATCCAATAGATGGCGCCGCCGAAGAAGACCAGCAGGGCAAACATAATAAGCGGGATGTTGCTGCGTGTCTTAATGTGACTCTCTCCCTTTTTTTCTCTCATTTTACTATATATCGGATTCATATGATCTTTACATTTCTTTAAAATTACCTTAATAAAGCAATGATAAGATGAAATAAAGCCAATAAAGGGTGAGGGGAGACAGAAATGGAAAAAACGTATTGTCATTCCGGCGAGAAGGACCCAGAAGCGGTCTACTTAACTGTGAGAGGCTATCGAATTAAGCTGTCGCCTGAACAAATGAAACTGATTTCTGCCGTCAGAAAGTAAAAAATACATGATAAAGGCAGCCGCTTGTGCGGCTGCCTTTTTGATTTAAGAATATTTTCTTTTCCGCTGTGCGAAATGCTTTTGAAACCAATCTTTCTTATATAAAAATGCGATGATCTCCAGCCAAAAACCCGGAATCTTTTTGGGGAATATCGGTTTTTTGTAGAGTGCATGATATGCGGATTTTAAGTCGTCCCACTGCGTGCATGTTTTTGTCTGCTCAAATCTCGCAACATCAATCACCCGCACCGCCCCGGTTTCTGTCAATATCAGATTCCGCAAATGGATATCTGACGGGTTCAGGCCGGCAGCCCGGGCGTCAGAAAGTGCTTCTTCAACCTGCTGAATCATGTCATCACTGATCGCAATGCCTTTCTTCAGACAGTTATAAAAGGTTTCACCTTTAATATATTCCATGAGAATAAATGAATCGCCAGTTTCGTAAATGTCAGGATAGAATGCGGACCCGGCTAATTTTTCATAGATCGCTGCTTCTTTGACTGCTGTCGCTTGATATTCCGGAAAAAATACTTTCAGCGCCATTTTTCGATCGCCTTCTGTTAAGGCAAATACATAGGCGCTTCTTCCCTTGCCGATTAGTGTTAATTCCTCGGATTTCTCTTTGACTTTATCAAATCTGCTGTTCTTGCGGTATATGACGGAATGGGCCAGTGCCTCTGCTTTTGTCAGCATTTCATTCACCTTCTTTGCTCTATTTTATGCAGCTGTTTATAGGAAAATCATAAACTGTTCAGGAAAAAGAGCCTAATTCTAGTGTATCTGGTCTTGAAGAAGAAGGCTACTTATAAGCATGAATTGTGATAAAAGAGACATAGAACGTTTAATTTCCATTCTTGAAAAGCGCTTACAAATGGGATAGTATTAATTTTAAATAAAGCGCTTTCGTGAATGATCAAGGGGGAAGAAGCCATGACAAAACAGATTGTGACAGGGATTATCGGTGCAGGCCGCATCGGCAAACTTCATGTTCAAAATATAAGCCGGATTCCTCACATGAAAATAAAAGCAGTCTCTGACATTCAGGCAAGCCGTATAAAAAGCTGGGCCGACAGTCATCAGATTGAATACATAACCTCTGATTATCGTGATTTATTACATGATCCTGATATTGATGCTATTTTTATTTGCTCTCCTACAGCCGTACATGCACAGATGATCAAAGAAGCAGCCGAGGCGAAAAAGCATATATTTTGTGAGAAGCCCGTTAGTTTCTCTCTGGACGAAACGAGTGAAGCGCTTGCGGCTGTCCGGAAACACGGTGTAACACTTCAAGTCGGATTTAACCGCCGCTTTGATCCTCATTTTAAGAAAATCAAAACGATTGTTGAAAATGGTGAAATCGGTACACCTCATTTATTAAAAATCACGTCCCGGGACCCAGAACCCCCGAATATAGATTATGTCCGTACGTCAGGCGGATTGTTTATGGATATGTCGATCCATGATTTTGATATGGCCAGATATATTATGGGAAGCGAAGTGACGGAAGTGTATGCCAAAGGGGCAGCTTTGGTGAATCCTTCTTTTGCGGAGCTGGGTGATATTGATACAGCTGTTATTACACTGACTTTTGAAAACGGTGCTATGGCTGTGATTGATAACAGCCGCCAAGCTGTGTACGGATATGACCAGCGGGTTGAGGTTTTCGGGACGAAAGGCTCTGCAGCGGCTGACAATAGCAGGCCGACAACGGTTGAGGTGTCAACAGCTGATTTTGTGATGAAGGATAAACCGCATTTCTTTTTCCTTGAACGCTATAAGGATTCATATGAGGAGGAGATTCTCCGTTTTGCAGAAGCGATCGGCACAAACCAGGAGACTCCCTGCACCGGCAATGACGGTTTACAGGCCGGAAGGATCGCCAGAGCAGCACACCAATCGCTTGCTTTTGGCATGCCTGTCAGCATTGAGCACACTGAAAAAATCGCTTTTTAATCTAACAGGATTACAATTCAGCAAGCTTGGGTATATACTCCATTGATACTTTAAGTAGGCGGTGGAGAAAATGAATACAGTACATGCTAAAGGAAATGTTTTGAACAAAATCGGAATTCCTTCTCACATGGTTTGGGGTTATATTGGCGTTGTCATCTTTATGGTTGGAGACGGCCTCGAACAAGGCTGGCTGTCTCCTTTTCTCGTTGATCATGGTCTCAGTATGCAGCAATCCGCATCGTTATTTACCATGTACGGCATTGCTGTCACCATCTCAGCTTGGCTTTCAGGAACGTTTGTCCAAACTTGGGGGCCGAGAAAAACGATGACTGTCGGATTGCTTGCATTTATCCTCGGTTCGGCCGCTTTTATCGGCTGGGCGATTCCTCATATGTATTATCCGGCTCTCTTGGGCAGCTATGCTCTTAGAGGCTTGGGATATCCGCTGTTTGCATACTCTTTTCTCGTATGGGTGTCATACAGCACCTCTCAAAATATTCTTGGCAAAGCCGTCGGCTGGTTTTGGTTTATGTTTACGTGCGGCCTTAACGTGCTCGGCCCGTTCTATTCCAGCTATGCAGTTCCGGCCTTTGGAGAAATCAATACGCTTTGGAGCGCTTTACTGTTTGTGGCGGCAGGCGGAATTCTTGCCTTATTTTTTAACAAAGATAAATTTACTCCGATACAAAAACAAGATCAGCCGAAATGGAAAGAACTGTCGAAGGCATTTACGATTATGTTTGAAAACCCTAAGGTAGGCATCGGCGGAGTGGTCAAGACGATTAATGCGATAGGACAATTTGGATTTGCCATCTTTCTTCCTACTTATTTAGCACGATACGGGTATTCGGTTTCGGAATGGCTGCAAATATGGGGGACGCTGTTTTTTGTGAATATTGTGTTTAATATCATTTTCGGTGCAGTCGGAGATAAACTTGGCTGGCGCAATACGGTCATGTGGTTTGGCGGTGTCGGATGCGGTATTTTTACGCTGGCGCTGTATTACACGCCTCAGCTGATCGGGCATCAGTATTGGGTGCTCATGATTATCGCCTGCTGCTACGGCGCGGCTTTAGCAGGATACGTCCCATTAAGCGCGCTTTTGCCTACGCTTGCACCTGATAATAAAGGTGCTGCCATGTCAGTGTTGAATTTGGGATCTGGTTTATGTGCGTTTATCGCGCCGGGCATCGTGAGTCTTTTCATTGGGCCGCTCGGTGCAGGCGGCGTGATTTGGATCTTTGCGGCATTGTATTTTTTCAGTGCCTTTCTGACGCGATTCTTGACAATTTCTGAGCAAAGCACAGATGTGTATACGGAGGAACGGTTTGTCAGGGAAAATGTGCAGACAAATTTTGATAAAACGGTTAAGCAGTAGCCTCTTTGGTCAAACTAATCATAAACGTGTGCAAAGAGGTGTAGAGGGTGAAACGATTCAGCACGGCGTATCTTTTGCTGGGCATTCTTTGCTCAGCGGCAGTATTTTTAATAGGAGCTCCTTCCCGCGCACTTGGCGCGGAAGTGGAGCACTATGAGCCGCTGCAGGTGCATGTGCAGCTTGAAAAGGTGTATTTGGACGGCGATGTCAGCATTGAGCATAAGCATGAAAAAGTGTTTTCTATGGATGATTTTTGGGCAGCTTATGCCGGGTGGACGCTTGTGGAACAAAAAAAGGGATATGTGCTCTTCCGGAAGCAAATGGACGATATATCTCCGCTCAGCAAAGTCAACGGGTATATCGGTGTATCGGATAATGGAGTGATTTCCACTTTTCATGGGCGGCCTGAGCCAGCTTCCGAACCAATTCAGTCTTTTTTTCAAATTGATTTAGAAAGGCTGGAAAGCCATATGCAAAAAAATCTGCTGAAAGGCATTCCATTTCGGACAAAAGCGGAGTTTGAGGATGTCATCGAACATATGAAGACATACAGCGGGTAACGTCCGCTGATTGAAGACATGTATTCATGTCTTTTTTTTCGTGAAAGAATGAGAGAGAAGCGAACATATGTTAACTTTTCTATAAGACTTTGGCTGTTTTTATGGTACAATGAAGAACAGTCAAAGAGGTGAATTTGCGTGATTGAATTTGTTAAAGGGACGATTGATTATGTATCTCCCCAATATATTGTCATAGAGAACGGCGGCATCGGCTATCAGATTTTCACGCCGAATCCGTTTATATATAAGGAGAGAAGCCAGGAAACGATTTTTACATACCATCATATCAGAGAGGATGCTTTTTCGCTTTACGGTTTTTCAACAAGAGAGGAGAAGGCGCTCTTTACAAAGCTGTTAAACGTGACCGGAATTGGCCCGAAAGGAGCACTTGCCATCTTGGGCTCGGGTGATCCCGGAGCGGTCATCCAAGCAATTGAAAATGAGGATGAAGCTTTTTTGGTCAAGTTTCCTGGAGTAGGAAAGAAAACCGCACGCCAGATTATTCTAGATTTAAAAGGAAAGCTGGCAGATGTTGTGCCTGAAATGATTGAAAATCTGTTTAATCATGAAGAAAGGCTTGAAAAGCAAACAGCGGAAACGGCTCTTGAAGAAGCACTTGAAGCCCTCAGGGTTCTCGGATATGCTGAAAAAGAAATCAAAAAGGTGCTTCCTCACCTTAAAGAAGAAATTGGGCTGACAACAGACCAATATGTGAAAAAAGCATTACAAAAACTATTAAAGTAAGGTGATGTTCATGGATGAACGGCTCGTCTCAAGTGAAGCAGACAACCATGAATCAGTGATAGAGCAAAGCCTGAGGCCGCAAAATCTGGCACAGTATATCGGGCAGCATAAGGTAAAAGAAAATTTGCGCGTGTTTATAGATGCGGCGAAAATGAGACAGGAGACGCTGGATCATGTTCTTCTGTACGGGCCGCCCGGACTCGGAAAAACAACGCTTGCTTCGATTGTTGCTAATGAAATGGGAGTGGAATTGCGGACGACATCAGGGCCTGCGATTGAAAGGCCTGGTGATTTGGCTGCTATATTAACGGCGCTGGAACCGGGAGATGTATTATTTATTGATGAAATACATAGGCTGCACAGATCGATCGAAGAGGTGCTTTATCCTGCAATGGAAGACTTTTGCCTGGACATTGTGATTGGCAAAGGCCCATCTGCCCGCTCGGTTCGGCTCGACCTTCCGCCTTTTACGCTGGTGGGAGCCACGACGAGGGTGGGGCTTTTGACGGCTCCTTTAAGAGACAGATTCGGCGTCATGTCTCGCCTTGAGTACTATACACAAGAAGAACTGGCGGATATTGTCACAAGAACCGCTGATGTATTCGAGGTTGAGATTGATAAACCGTCGGCTCTTGAAATTGCAAGAAGATCGAGAGGGACGCCCCGCGTGGCGAACCGCCTGCTGAGAAGGGTGCGCGATTTCGCCCAAGTGCTGGGTGACAGCAGGATTACGGAAGACATTTCTCAGAATGCGCTGGAGCGGCTTCAGGTTGACCGTCTCGGTTTGGATCATATTGATCATAAGCTGCTGATGGGCATGATCGAAAAATTCAACGGCGGCCCAGTAGGCCTTGATACGATTTCAGCTACCATCGGCGAGGAATCGCATACGATTGAAGACGTATATGAACCATATCTGCTGCAAATTGGATTTATACAAAGAACGCCGCGTGGAAGGATCGTGACACCGGCCGTTTATCATCATTTCCATATGGAGGCTCCCCGATATGACTGAATTTCCTAAGATCATTATGATTCTTGGTGCTGTTTTGCTTATTATCGGAGCAGTTTTGCATTTTGTCGGCAAGATGCCGGGAGATATTTTTGTAAAAAAAGGAAATGTTACGTTTTTCTTCCCGGTTGTCACTTGTATTATTATAAGTGTGGTATTATCAATTTTGCTTAATCTTTTTGGCAGAATGAAATAACAAAAGACTAGAATAAAGGTGAAATCATCATGAAAGTCGATTTATTTGATTTTGAACTACCAGAACGTTTAATTGCACAAGTACCGTTGGAGCAGCGTGATGCTTCAAGGCTGATGGTGCTCGATAAACATACAGGAGAGCTTACTGACAGCTCGTTTAAACACATTATCAGCTTCTTTAACGAAGGCGATTGTCTAGTCCTGAACAATACCCGGGTACTGCCTGCGCGGTTATTCGGCACAAAAGAGGATACCGGCGCGAAAGTGGAACTTCTTTTGTTGAAACAGGAAACCGGTGATAAATGGGAAACACTTGCCAAACCGGCGAAACGGGTGAAAAAAGGAACTGTTGTCACATTTGGAGACGGAAGATTGAAGGCAATCTGCACGGAAGAGCTTGAGCACGGCGGCAGAAAGATGGAATTTCAATATGACGGTATTTTCTACGAGGTGCTTGAATCCCTTGGAGAGATGCCGCTCCCTCCATATATCAAAGAACAGCTTGATGACAAAGAGCGCTACCAGACAGTGTATTCAAAAGAAATCGGCTCTGCTGCTGCGCCTACAGCTGGCCTTCACTTCACGGAAGAAATCTTACAGCAGCTGAAAGACAAAGGCGTGCAAATTGAGTTCATCACACTGCACGTAGGCCTTGGAACGTTTCGCCCTGTGAGTGCCGATGAAGTGGAAGAGCATAATATGCATGCAGAGTTTTATCAAATGTCAGAAGAAACGGCTGCAGCCTTAAACAAAGTAAGAGAAAATGGCGGTCGGATCATTTCTGTCGGCACGACCTCGACACGCACGCTTGAGACGATTGCCGGGGAACATGACGGGCAATTTAAAGCATCAAGCGGCTGGACATCTATTTTTATTTATCCGGGCTATGAATTTAAAGCCATTGACGGAATGATTACAAACTTCCATTTGCCGAAATCGTCATTGATTATGCTGGTCAGCGCGCTTGCTGGAAGAGAAAACATTCTGCGTGCCTATAACCATGCAGTGGAAGAGGAATACCGTTTCTTCAGCTTCGGAGACGCGATGCTGATTATATAATTTGAGAACAGGAGGCCTCATCAAAAGTGGCTGAACAACCAATACGCTATGAATTTATAAAAGAATGCAAACAAACAGGAGCGCGGCTGGGCAAAGTGCATACGCCTCACGGCTCCTTCGAAACGCCGGTTTTTATGCCGGTCGGCACACTGGCGACAGTCAAAACAATGTCGCCTGAAGAGCTGAAAGCAATGGATGCAGGCATCATTTTGAGCAACACTTATCATCTATGGCTTCGTCCGGGCCAAGACATTGTCAAAGAAGCGGGCGGGCTCCATAAATTTATGAACTGGGACCGCGCAATTTTAACAGATTCAGGCGGTTTTCAGGTCTTTTCTTTAAGCAAGTTTCGTAATATAGAGGAAGAGGGTGTCCATTTCCGCAATCATCTAAATGGAGACAAGCTGTTTTTATCTCCGGAAAAAGCGATGGAGATCCAAAACGCACTCGGCTCTGATATTATGATGGCGTTTGATGAATGCCCGCCATACCCGGCGGAGTACGACTACATGAAGAGGTCAGTTGAACGGACAAGCCGCTGGGCGGAACGCTGCCTGAATGCCCACAATCGTCAGGATGAACAAGGGCTGTTTGGTATTGTACAAGGCGGAGAATATGAAGATCTGCGGACACAAAGTGCGAAGGACTTGATTTCGCTTGATTTTCCGGGATATGCTATAGGCGGATTGTCTGTAGGTGAACCGAAGGATGTCATGAACCGTGTACTCGAATTCACAACACCGCTCTTGCCGAAGGATAAACCGAGATATCTGATGGGAGTAGGTTCTCCGGACGCACTGATCGACGGAGCGATCCGCGGGGTCGATATGTTTGACTGTGTGCTGCCTACACGGATTGCAAGAAACGGCACAGTGTTTACTGCTGAAGGACGACTCAATATGAAAAATGCGAAATTTGAAAGAGACTTCCGTCCGATTGATGAAGAGTGTGATTGCTATACATGTAAAAACTACACTCGCGCGTACATTAGGCACTTGATTCGCTGCAATGAAACATTCGGCCTTCGATTAACAACTTACCATAACCTTCATTTTCTGTTACACTTAATGGAGCAGGTAAGACAGGCTATTCGCGAGGATCGTCTGGGTGATTTCAGAGAAGAGTTCTTTGAGCGTTACGGCTATAACAAGCCAAATGCGAAAAGCTTCTAAATAAACATAACAGGCTTACAGAAAGGGGTGAAAATGATGACTGGCACTTTAGGTACATTGGTTCCTATTATTTTAATGTTTGCGGTCCTTTACTTCTTGCTGATTCGTCCTCAGCAAAAGCAGCAAAAGGCTGTACGCCAAATGCAAGAGGAACTGAAAAAAGGCGATTCAGTAGTGACAATCGGGGGATTGCACGGTACTGTTGACTCTATCGACGAAAGCAAAGTCGTAATTAAGACTGGTGATAACACACGTCTTACGTTCGACCGCCGCGCGATCAGAGAAGTTTCTGCTGCTGAATAACAGCAGGAGCTATACATAGCAAACAAAAAAGAGCGGGCAAGTGAGCCCGCTCTTTTTTATGTGGAAGACCTGTTTCCCCTCATGTTCACGCCGAAAATTCCGCCCAGCATGCACACCCCTAAAAATCCCAGATGGAAGATCAGCTGTTCTGCTGTAAATGTCTTTCCGAATCCTAAATACTGAAACAATAAGATAATCAGAGAAAAACTTATGGCAGTCAATGCTCCAATCATCCAGCCTCTTTCCTTGCCTTTCCCGCCTGAAATGAACCCGCCGATAAATAAAGAGAGAAATGAGGTAGCTGTGATCAGCCAGTTAAATGATGATTCTTCCAGCGAGGTTGCGGTCAATAAAAGTGAAACGGCCAAACTTGTCAGGAGCATGGCTGAAAATATGGCGATTAAGCCGTAAAGAATGCCTTTTCCAACTTGTTTCGTTTCCTCCATGATTGTCTCCTCTCTGCCTGTATTAAAAGGCTTCTGTTCTTTTTGTTCAAAACCGTCAGACATGCTGATGGCTCGTCTTTGTAAAAATGTATTCCCTTATCCCATGAATTAGACGTAAAAGCTTTGTGAAATGCAATCGGTTTTTCTTACATAAATTGATCATTTTGTTGCAACCTATAATGAGTTGGAGGTGCATAATGGAAGAGCTTCTCACTATTGCGTTTCGCACAGTCGTATTGTATTTTGTGATATTGGTCATTTTTCGTTTCATGGGCAAACGGGAGATCGGAGAGCTTAGTATTTTAGATCTCGTTGTCTTTATCATGATGGCTGAAATTGCCGTTTTAGCCATAGAAAACGTAGACGATCATCTATTTCATACCATTTTGCCAATGCTTGTATTAATGATCATTCAAGTGACTTTGGCATACTTTTCTTTAAAAAACCGAAAAGTCCGCCAGCTTCTTGACGGTAAGCCGACCATAATTATCAAATATGGAAAAATTGACGAAGAAGCCATGAAATCACAGCGTTATAATTTTGATGATTTAATGGTTCAGCTCAGAGAAAATAGCATCGACAGAGTAGCTGACGTATCATTTGCTATTTTAGAGCCGTCGGGCAAACTGACTATTGTTAAGAAAGAAAACAGCGGAGAGCATCGGCAGCTCGAAATGCCGCTCATTATAGACGGCTTCATTCAAACAGAAAACCTGTCCAGAATCAGTAAAGATAGAAAATGGCTGCTTGAAAGTTTGCAAAAACACGGATACACAAACCCTTCAGATATTTCATTTTGCTCGTTTACAGACGGAGAATTATTTATTGACGAAAAAGATGGGTACCGCACGTGACTATTATCGGATGATCAGACGTCCGATAATGGGAATGCGGCGAAGCTCATCTTTTTTAATTAAACGGAAAACGAGCAGGAGGATCATATAAATGGCGGCGCTCACTGCAATCCATCCGGCTAGATTGACAGCCTCAGATGCTCCAAAGCTTATATAATGTTTGATGGCGGAGCTGATGAATCCGCAAATTACAATAACAGCGAAGCTGAGCGCGTACTCCTTGATTTTGATGCTGATCGGCAGCACTTTGCTTACGGTTGCTGCGTGCAATAGCGTGACGAGCACCATGCCTGTCACAATGGCTAATGCCGCGCCCATAATGCCAAGAGAAGGCCTTGTGGCAAGGACAAAAATAAGGCCTGTTTTGACTAGCGCTCCGATTAAGCTGTTCATCATCGCAGCTCCTGCCAAATTAAGCGCCTGCAGAACAGCTTGAAGCGGGCCTTGAAAATAATAAAGCAGAAAAAACGGGGCCATCACTTTTATAAATACAGCTGCGCCTGAAGAACCGTACATCACTCTCATCAGCTCATCCGCAAATACAAATAAAATAACAACTGAAATGCCTCCGCTGAGCAGACAGAGACGCATCGCCTGTTCCAAGCGGTATTCCACCACCTGCAATTTTTTCTGCTCCATTCCTTCACTGATCGCAGGAACAAGCGCGGTCGACAAAGAATATGTAATAAAGCTGGGCAGAGTCAGCAGCGTCATGGCAAAGCCGGTCAGTTCCCCGTATTGCTTTGTTGCGGCAACTGTTGCCACACCGGCGATGGCAAGGCTTTGAGCGACGACGATTGGCTCGAAAAACCAAGAGAGGTTTCCGATAAAGCGGCTCCCGGTTGTTGGAAGGGACACGCTCATTAATTGGGTAAAGGTTTGTTTTCCGTTTTTAATTGACTGGAAAAAATGTTTTCTGATTTTAATTGTCTTTTTATACTTAAAGCAAACGAATAAATAAAGAAGTGATGCCAGTTCCCCTGCCACTGAGGATAGCATTGCCCCCGCTGCTGCATATTCAATTCCGTAAGGGAGAAAAATCGTCGTGCAGACAGCCACGAGTGAAATGCGGACAACCTGTTCAAGGACTTGTGACATAGCAAGCGGGTTCATATTCTGTTTTCCTTGAAAGTATCCCCTCAGCACACTCGATATAGCAATAATCGGCACAACCGGCGTAATGGCCAAGAGCGGATACAGTGTTCGCTTATCTGTCAGCATCGTTTCAGCCATAACCGGGGCGAAAAACAGAAACAGCGGTGTAAAGATGAGGCTGAGCACTCCCGTGATGGTCAGAGACATGACTAAAATATTTTTCGTTTTTTGATGATCTCCGCGCGCACTGGCTTCAGCGACTAGCTTGCTGATCGCGACCGGCAGACCGAATTGAGTTAATGTAGTGGCCAAGAAGAAGGTAGGCGCCGCCATCATGTAAAGCCCGACTCCTTCTTCACCGATAAAACGGGCGATAACCACCCGGTTGACAAACCCGAGCATTCTTGTAACCATTCCTGCTGCGATAAGGATAAGAGTGCCCTTTAAAAACGTCTGTTTCGCCATTTTTACCCCCTGCCTTCTCAAACTACCTGGAATCATATACAATAAAGATATGCGTATATGTCGTCCAAGCATGACAAGTCTTCTTGAAAAACAATAAAAAAGGAGCGTGGAATTCGTGGAGAAGCATCCAGCCGATCTATATAAAGACCACGTCAGGCCGTTTCTTTACAGCAAACTGGAAGAGTTTAAGATTCTCGGGTATGATGATGTTGAACTCGAAAGTTTGTGGTCATACTTAACAGATAAGAAGTGGAAAAAGAAAACGGAACTGAGCATTTATGAACTGGCGAGTGATATTTTATCAGTGAAAATTGGCGAATTTATGAACTATGCAACCGTTGAGTCATTTAAAACGTCTAATTGGCTGGGCAGTGAAGAGGGCCAGGAAGCATTGGAAGAACTGCTGAGATAGCAGGTTGATTCGCACAGGTTTAAGGGAGGATATACATAATGAAAAAAGGACGCTTGATTGCGTTTTTCCTTTTCGTTCTATTGATCGGCACGGGCTTGGGCTACTTTACGAAGCCTGCCGCTAACAATATTACGTTAGGGTTGGATTTGCAAGGCGGATTTGAGGTGCTGTATGATGTACAGCCTGTAAAAAAAGGTGACAAAATCACAAAAGACGTTCTGGTCAGCACAGTAGAGGCATTGAACCGCCGGGCCAATGTTCTCGGTGTCAGCGAACCGAACATCCAAATTGAAGGGAATAACCGGATTCGCGTTCAGCTCGCTGGTGTGACAAACCAAAACAGAGCGCGTGAAATTTTGGCGACTGAAGCGCAGCTTTCTTTCAGAGATGCAAATGATAAGGAACTGTTAAACGGTGCTGATCTAGTCGAAAACGGCGCTAAACAAACTTATGATAGCACAACAAATGAGCCAATTGTCACGATTAAGCTGAAAGACGCTGATAAATTTGGTGAAGTGACCAAGAAGGTCATGAAAATGGCGCCAAACAACCAGCTTGTCATTTGGTTGGATTATGATAAAGGTGATTCCTTTAAGAAAGAAGTTCAAAAAGAGCATCCTAAATTTGTATCCGCTCCAAATGTAAGTCAGGAACTAAATACAACTGATGTAAAAATTGAAGGTCATTTCACAGCTCAAGAAGCGAAAGATTTAGCCAGCATTTTAAACGCAGGCGCACTTCCTGTGAAACTGACTGAAAAGTATTCGACATCAGTAGGCGCGCAATTCGGCCAGCAGGCTCTCCATGATACGGTGTTTGCCGGTATTGTCGGTATCGCAATTATTTTCTTATTTATGCTTTTCTATTACCGTCTGCCGGGATTAATCGCGGTGATTACGCTGTCTGTTTATATCTACATTACACTCCAGATCTTTGACTGGATGAATGCCGTACTCACGCTTCCGGGAATTGCCGCTCTCATTTTAGGTGTCGGGATGGCTGTTGACGCCAACATTATTACCTATGAGCGGATTAAAGAAGAGCTCAAGCTAGGAAAGTCAGTCCGCTCTGCCTTCCGTTCAGGAAACAGACGGTCATTTGCGACGATTTTTGACGCGAATATTACAACCATTATTGCAGCGGTTGTGCTCTTTATCTTTGGGACAAGCTCTGTTAAAGGGTTTGCGACAATGCTGATCCTATCGATTTTGACAAGCTTTATCACTGCCGTTTTCTTATCGAGATTTCTCCTCGCTCTCCTTGTGGAAAGCAGATGGCTTGATCGGAAAAAAGGCTGGTTTGGTGTCAATAAGAAACATATCATGGATATTCAGGATACGGATGAAAATACAGAGCCGCATACGCCATTCCAAAAATGGGATTTCACGAGCAAACGCAAATACTTCTTTATTTTCTCCAGTGCGGTCACGGTTGCCGGGATTATTATCCTGCTTGTGTTCAGGCTGAATCTTGGCATTGACTTTGCAAGCGGTGCACGGATTGAAGTACAAAGCGGCCATAAGCTGACGACAGAGCAAGTTGAAAAGGACTTTGAATCTCTTGGTATGGACCCTGATACTGTAGTTCTGTCAGGCGAAAAGAGCAATATCGGTGTTGCTCGTTTTGTCGGGGTGCCAGATAAAGAAACCATAGCAAAAGTAAAAACGTATTTTAAAGACAAATACGGGTCTGAGCCAAATGTCAGCACAGTTTCACCGACAGTGGGTAAGGAGCTGGCAAGAAATGCGCTGTACGCAGTTGCTATAGCTTCTATTGGCATCATTATTTACGTTTCAATCCGATTCGAATACAAAATGGCGATTGCTGCCATCGCCTCATTGCTATATGACGCATTCTTTATCGTCACGTTCTTCAGTATTACAAGGCTTGAGGTAGATGTTACGTTCATCGCGGCCATCTTGACGATAATCGGGTATTCCATTAACGATACAATCGTTACATTTGACAGGGTCCGCGAGCATATGAAAAAGCGTAAGCCGAAAACATTTGCCGATCTGAACCATATAGTAAACCTGAGCCTGCAGCAAACCTTTACACGTTCAATTAACACTGTATTAACTGTTGTGATTGTTGTTGTGACATTGCTGATCTTTGGAGCATCTTCTATTACTAACTTCTCAATTGCTTTATTGGTCGGGCTGTTAACAGGCGTTTATTCTTCTCTATACATTGCCGCACAAATTTGGCTTGCATGGAAAGGAAGAGAACTGAAAAAAGATTCGGCGCAATAAAAAATATCAGGCTGTCCTCTGCAGGGCAGCCTGTTTTTTGAAGTTTCATTGAACTTAAAATAGACATTTGCTATAATGACATACGCTTACATTTAAACATATATATGGTGTTAAAAGTGTTTATGACTGGTTTTCAGATATGTAGGAGGGTTTATATATGAGGGTTCGCGAATCAGAGCTGCCGGGCATAGGACAAAAAGTTGAAATGATTACTAGAAACCGTGATAAAATTTCAATTATCATTCATCATGACGGACGGAGAGAGCTTTACTATTTTGACCAAAACGACCATGAGGAATGTGTTGCCTCCGTGCAGTTTGATGACGCTGAAGCAAGGCAAATGTCTGCAATTCTTGGCGGAATGGCATATAAACCGAAAGCATTAGAACAGGTCGAGTCAGCCCTTGATGATTTGATTATAGAGTGGTGTAAAGCAGAGGCGGGAGCGCCTGCCATTCATCAGACGATTGGTGATTTGAATGTGGGTCAGGAATATCATGTGACGGTCATTGCAATTGTTAAAAAGAATCAGGATAAACAACTGAATCCGAGCTCTGAAACAGTCATTGACGAAGGCGATACACTTGTGATTTCCGGTGAGGGAACCGGACTGAAGAGGCTGATCCGGGAAAAATTAACAGCGAAGGGATCTTAACCCAGTGTTAAGCCATGTTTAAAACCAGTCTTGATGGGGAAAGTTACCTCAATAAGAAGTTTGGGGGAAAAGAGAATGAATAAACAATGGACCATTATTTTCGCACTTATTTTCACCTTAATTGTCGCTATTTTCGCAGTCATTAATGTTCGATCCGTAGAAGTTGATTACCTGTTTGGAAGATCAGAATGGCCGCTCATTCTTGTTATTTTGGGCTCAGTTTTAATGGGAGCGCTGATCGTATTTTCTGTCGGCATTTTTCAGGTAATGAAATTGAAGCGGGAAATAAAAACCTTGCGGAAAGAAAATAGAACAGCAATACATAAACAAGAGGATACTCATCTTGCTGATCAGACTGACACACAGGATGCATCAGCCATGATTGAGAAAAAAGACTAGTTTTCGAATATTATTTGAAACCCCTCAGCCTGCTCTAGTATAATAGGGTGGTTGAGGGGTGAATTTATGTTAGCGTCAAAAATGCGATGGGAAATCCAGCGACCAGATCAGGATAAGGTCAAATCACTCACAGAACAATTGCATATAACACCTCTTGTTGCGTCCCTGCTTGTAAAAAGAGGCTTTGATACGGCAGAAAGCGCTAGGCTGTTTTTACATACAAAGGATGCCGATTTTTATGATCCTTTTGAAATGAAAGGCATGAAAGAAGCGGCAGATCGAATAAAACAGGCGATTTCACAACAAGAAAAGATTATGATATATGGCGATTATGACGCCGATGGGGTTACAAGTACGTCAGTGATGCTTCACACGCTGCAAAAACTGTCGGCTCAAGTTGATTTTTATATACCTGACCGTTTTAAAGAAGGATATGGACCTAATGAACAGGCGTTTCGTTCGATTAAAGAACGGGGCTTCTCTTTGATCATTACGGTTGATACAGGAATTGCCGCTGTGCATGAAGCGAAGGTGGCAAAGGAACTCGGACTGGATGTCATCATTACCGATCATCATGAACCGGGACCGGAGCTTCCGGATGTCCGTGCGATCGTCCACCCGAAGCAGCCTGGCTGCACTTACCCGTTTAAAGAGCTTGCCGGGGTTGGAGTCGCGTTTAAGCTTGCCCACGCTTTATTGGGTGAACTTCCTGATGAACTGCTTGACCTGGCGGCTATCGGCACCATTGCCGATCTAGTCCCGCTGCATGACGAAAACAGATTAATAGCAACACTAGGACTTGAAAGGCTTCGACGGACAAATCGGCTCGGCTTAAAAGAGCTGATTAAGCTGTCAGGCGGAGACATCGGAGAAGCGAACGAAGAAACAGTCGGATTTCAGCTCGCACCAAGGCTGAATGCCGTCGGAAGAATCGAACAGGCGGATCCCGCTGTTCATTTGCTTATGTCAGAGGATTCGTTTGAAGCGGAAGAGCTTGCCGCAGAAATTGACCAGCTGAACAAAGAGCGCCAAAAAATGGTCAGCAAAATGACGGATGAAGCGATTGAAATGGTTGAACAGCAAGGGCTCGATCAAACTGCAATTGTCGTGGCCAAAGCCGGATGGAACCCGGGAGTCGTCGGGATTGTGGCTTCAAAGCTTGTGGACCGTTTCTACCGACCGGCCATTGTTCTTGGCATTGATGAAGAAAAGGGAATCGCTAAAGGTTCGGCCCGAAGCATCAGAGGATTTAATTTATTTGAGAGCCTTTCTGAATGCAGAGATATTCTTCCTCATTTCGGCGGCCATCCAATGGCTGCGGGGATGACGCTGAAAGCCGAAGATGTGCCGGATTTGCGAAGCAGGCTGAATGAAATAGCGGACAATACGCTTACGGAAGAGGATTTTATTCCCGTACAGGAAGTCGACCTTGTCTGCGGCGTCGAAGACATTACAGTTGAAAGCATCGCAGAAATGAACATGCTGTCTCCTTTTGGCATGCTGAACCCGAAACCGCACGTTCTCGTAGAAAACGCAGTACTGGAAGATGTCCGCAAGATAGGGGCAAATAAAACTCATGTCAAAATGACGATCAGAAACGAGTCGTCCCAGCTTGATTGCGTCGGTTTTAATAAAGGCGAGCTTGAAGAAGGCATCGTACCGGGTTCAAGAATTTCTATTGTCGGTGAGATGTCAATCAACGAATGGAACAATCGAAAAAAGCCGCAGCTTATGATAAAGGATGCCGCTGTTTCTGAATGGCAGCTGTTTGATTTAAGGGGAAAACGGACGTGGGAAGACACAGTTTCCGTCCTTCCATCTGCTAAACGGGCCATTGTCTCTTTCAAAGAAGACTCAACAACATTACTTCAAACTGAAGACCTTCGCCGAGAAGTGCACGTCATCAGTTCTAAAGATCAAGCAAAGGCGTTTGACCTCGATGGTGCATATATTGTATTACTGGATCCGCCGCCTTCGCTGGACATGCTCGCACGTTTGCTGGAAGGCAAGGCGCCCGAGCGGATATATTTTATTTTTCTCAATCATGAGGACCACTTTTTATCAACTTTTCCCGCAAGAGACCACTTTAAATGGTATTATGCGTTCTTGCTGAAAAGAGGCGCTTTTGACGTGAAAAAACACGGTTCAGAGCTTGCAAAACATAAAGGCTGGTCCGTTGAAACAATCAATTTCATGACAAAGGTGTTTTTTGATCTCGGTTTTGTTAAAATAGAGAATGGTGTGCTGTCTGTTGTGAGCGGAGCAAAGAAACGCGACTTAACAGACTCACAAACATATCAGGCGAAACAGCAGCTGATGGAACTGGATCAAAAGCTGAATTATTCTTCTGCTGAAGAGCTGAAGGAATGGCTGAATAAGCTGATGAAACAAGATTCAGAGGCTTATGAAAGTACGAGGAGGACATAAAACAGATGGATTTAAAACAATACGTAACAATTGTACCGGATTACCCGAAAGAGGGCGTGCAATTTAAAGATATTACGACACTGATGGATAAAGGCGATGTATACCGCTATGCCACAGATCAAATTGTTGAATATGCGAAAGAAAAGCAAATTGATTTGGTCGTTGGCCCTGAAGCGCGCGGCTTTATTATCGGCTGTCCCGTTGCTTACGCGCTTGGCGTAGGTTTTGCGCCGGTCCGCAAAGAAGGCAAGTTGCCTCGTGAAGTAATCAAAGTGGATTATGGCTTGGAATACGGAAAAGACGTATTAACGATCCACAAAGATGCGATTAAGCCTGGTCAGCGTGTGCTTATTACAGATGACCTGCTTGCGACAGGCGGCACAATTGAAGCGACAATCAAACTTGTTGAAGAACTTGGCGGCGTTGTTGCTGGTATCGCTTTCTTAATCGAGCTTTCTTACCTTGACGGCAGAAATAAGCTCGAAGATTACGACATCTTAACATTGATGAAATACTAAGGATAACCGCATAACGAAAAAGCACTCCATGTCAGGGTGCTTTTTTCCTATTGTTTTGCATTTATTTTATATAATATTTGGCTATTTGAACTTCTGCTCTTTACATCTTTCGTTTTTTTCTTGATAATAAACTACAATACAGTTTACATTTTAAAAAAGGTGATTCCATGGCGAACGAACAAGTATTGACTGCCGAGCAAGTTATAGATAAAGCGCGCAGCTATCTATCTGATGAGCATATCGCATTTGTCGAAAAAGCATATCTGTACGCTGAAGATGCTCATCGCGAGCAATACCGCAAATCGGGCGAGCCATATATTATTCATCCGATTCAGGTTGCGGGGATTCTCGTTGATCTTGAAATGGACCCTTCCACAATCGCGGGCGGATTTTTGCACGATGTCGTGGAAGATACAGATGTGACGCTCGATGACCTGAAAGAAGCATTTTCCGAAGAAGTGGCAATGCTTGTAGACGGCGTAACGAAACTCGGCAAAATTAAATATAAATCTCAAGAGGAACAGCAGGCGGAAAATCATCGCAAAATGTTTGTCGCTATGGCTCAAGATATCAGGGTCATATTGATCAAGCTGGCGGATCGTCTTCACAATATGCGGACACTGAAACATCTGCCTCAGGAAAAACAGCGGAGAATCTCCAATGAAACGCTGGAAATTTTTGCTCCTTTGGCGCATCGTCTCGGGATTTCAAAAATTAAGTGGGAATTGGAAGATACGGCGCTCCGTTATTTGAACCCTCAGCAATATTACAGAATTGTCAACCTCATGAAGAAGAAACGTGCAGAACGTGAGCTTTATGTCGATGAGGTTGTCAATGAAGTGAAGAAACGTGTCGAAGAAGTAAATATCAAGGCTGACTTCTCGGGACGTCCGAAACATATTTACAGCATTTATCGAAAAATGGTGCTGCAAAATAAGCAATTCAATGAAATTTACGATTTGCTGGCTGTCCGTATTCTTGTGAATAGCATAAAGGACTGCTACGCGGTGCTTGGCATCATTCACACATGCTGGAAACCGATGCCCGGCAGATTCAAAGATTATATCGCAATGCCGAAGCCGAATATGTATCAATCGCTTCATACAACGGTTATTGGGCCTAAAGGCGATCCGCTTGAAGTGCAGATCCGCACCTTTGAAATGCATGAAATAGCGGAATACGGGGTTGCGGCTCACTGGGCTTATAAAGAAGGGAAAGCAGCCAATGAAGGTGCAACCTTTGAGAAAAAGCTTTCTTGGTTCCGTGAAATTTTAGAATTTCAAAATGAATCGACAGATGCAGAAGAATTTATGGAATCGCTCAAAATTGATTTGTTCTCTGACATGGTGTATGTCTTTACGCCAAAAGGAGATGTAATCGAGCTTCCGTCCGGTTCTGTTCCGATTGACTTTTCTTACCGGATTCACTCTGAAATCGGCAATAAAACAATCGGTGCCAAAGTAAACGGAAAAATGGTTACGCTTGACCATAAGCTTAGGACAGGTGATATCGTTGAAATTCTCACCTCTAAGCATTCCTACGGCCCGAGCCAGGATTGGGTGAAGCTTGCCCAAACATCCCAAGCGAAGCATAAAATCCGTCAATTCTTTAAGAAACAGCGGCGTGAAGAAAATGTCGAAAAAGGCCGTGAGCTGGTCGAAAAAGAAATTAAAAACTTGGATTTTGAATTGAAGGATGTTTTAACGCCGGAGAATATTCAAAAGGTTGCTGACAAATTTAATTTCTCAAATGAAGAGGATATGTACGCGGCGGTCGGTTACAACGGCATCACAGCTCTGCAGGTGGCGAATCGCCTAACAGAAAAAGAGAGAAAGCAGCGCGATCAGGAAGAACAGGAAAAGATCGTTCAGGAAGTCACTGGGGAACCTAAGCCATACCCGCAAGGAAGAAAACGGGAAGCTGGCGTTCGTGTCAAGGGCATTGACAACCTCCTTGTCCGTTTATCAAAATGCTGCAATCCTGTGCCAGGTGATGATATTGTCGGCTTTATCACAAAAGGCAGAGGGGTTTCGGTCCATCGCGAAGACTGTCCGAATGTCAAAACGAATGAAGCCCAAGAGCGGCTGATCCCGGTAGAGTGGGAGCATGAGTCACAAGTTCAAAAGCGCAAGGAATACAATGTTGAGATAGAGATTCTTGGGTATGACCGCCGCGGATTGCTGAACGAGGTGCTGCAGGCAGTGAATGAAACGAAAACGAATATTTCATCTGTCTCTGGCAAATCGGATCGCAATAAAGTGGCAACCATTCATATGGCGATTTTTATTCAGAATATCAATCACTTGCACAAAGTCGTCGAGCGTATTAAACAGATTAGAGATATCTACTCTGTGCGCCGCGTCATGAACTAAAGGGGTTAGAAAATGAGATTAGTTGTTCAGCGAGTAACAGAAGCAAGCGTTACAGTGGACGAAGAGGTCGTCGGCCAAATTGGACAAGGCCTCATGGTGCTGGTCGGCATCACTCATGATGATACAGAAGATGATGCAGCTTATTTAGCCGATAAAGTTGTCAATCTCCGTATTTTCGATGACAGTGAAGGAAAAATGAATCTGTCTCTTGTAGATATAGGAGGAGAGATTTTATCCGTCTCACAGTTTACGCTTTATGGAGATACGAAAAAAGGGCGCCGGCCGAACTACATGAACGCGGCCAAACCTGATAAAGCTTTAGGTCTTTATGAAAAATGGAATGACCTGCTTCGTGAAAAAGGAATCAAAGTGGAGACCGGAACGTTTGGAGCAATGATGGATGTTCAGCTTACAAACTCCGGACCGGTTACGCTCATTATGGATTCAAAATAAAAAAAGCTGCCAAAAGGCAGCTTTTTTTATTGGAAGTACTTCTCTAATCCGCTTTCGATCCCATCTGTTACTTTTTCTTGGTATGAATTGCTATGTACAATGGCTTCTTCCTGCGGATGGCTTACATATCCCAGCTCGTACAGCATAGCGGGCTGTCTGTTTTCCCGGAGCACATAATAATCTCCGAATAATACGCCGCGGTCTGGAATGGAAGAACGCTTCACCACTTCTGAGTGGACATCTGATGCGAGTTCCTGATCTTTGGCAGGACTGTAGTAATATGCTGTACTGCCTCTTGTAGAGGTATCCGCATAGCTGTCATAATGAATGCTGATAAAGGCGTCAGCGTTGCGGTAGTGAGACGTAGAGACCCGTGACTGCAGGCTGACAAAGGTATCATCCTGGCGTGTCACATATACATCCGCGCCAGCCGATCTAAGTTTGCTTGCGAGCAGTTTTGCCGTTTTGATCGTCAGGTTTTTCTCGAATTTCCCCGAATACCCGATCGTTCCGCTGTCTTTTCCTCCATGTCCCGGGTCAACAATAATCGTTTTATTGTTTAGAGAGCCGTTTCCAGACGGGGAATCAGAGACTGGCGGTTCACCTGCTTCTTCTGCGCTTTTAGACGTTTGAACCACCCAATTGGCTACATAAGCAGTTTGCCCGTTATCAAGCTTTATTTCATACCAGCTTCCCTTTGAACCGGTAATGGTGTATGAATCTCCTTTGGCAGCGCGCTCAACGATCGAAGCTGATGTTGACGCATCACTTCTTAGATTCGTTCCTCCGTACATGATATAGGCTTTTTTAGCGGAGGATGAACTGCCGGCATTTGCTGACTCATCAGCTGGAACAGAACTAGTCAAAAGGTAATGGCTTGCAACCCAGCCTTTTAGCCCGTTCACCTCAATGTGAGCCCAGCCATTTTTCTCGTTGAGAACAGTCAGTTTCGTTCCGCGATCAAGTTTTGTTATAATTGCCGCGTCATGTGAGGCGGAGGCTCTTACATTTAGCGAAGAAACACCGACTGTGCCCGTCGTTGACGCACCGGAATCCTTGGTTTGGTCATTCTCATCAGACGCTGAACTGCTGCCTCCTGATGTGACATATTCAGATGATACCCATCCGGTGGCACTGTGATAGGATATCTTGATCCAGCCCGAATCTTTATCAATGACAGATGCTTGGCTGCCTTGCGGGAATTTGCCGATGACTTCGTAGGAAGTGCCCGGGCCGCTTCTCATCCGCAGATCGGGGTCTGTTGATGTCACAGTGTCACTGCTTCCTGAGGAGCTTGTGCTGGCCTGGTCTTCCTTTGTAATAAGCCAGGAGACTACCCAGCCCTTTTCTCCGGAACCAAGCTGTATCTGCACCCAGTCTCCATCTTCCTTTAAAATCGGATAGCGTTCTCCCTTTTTTACTTCCGCTGTAATGCCGTAGCTAAGCCCAGGGCCGCTTCTGACGTTCATTTCATCTGTTGCGATGACCGCTTCTCCTTGAGCAGCTGTAACGGATGAAAAGGTCGGGAATAGCGCTGCGGTGAAAATAATACATACAATAAGGACAAAGTATTTCTTGTTCATTGTGTCCTCCTTTCTGATGATCATTAAAAAAGCATTCTTGTTTAATATCGTAAAGTCCTTTCTGATTTTTAAATAAAAATAAAATGATTTGTTTATACTAAGCGTAAATACAATCAAAAAGGTGTGCAAATCATGAAATATCATCCAAAAATGGGACGTGCATTTCACGACGGTGAAGCGAATCTGCATTACAGCGATCACGCAGATCCCGATACGACTGGTTATCTTACGGAAACAGCATCTGAATTTGGTCTTATGTCCAAAGAAGCAGCGCTGAGGAAAAACAACCGGAATAAAGCTTGACAGAGAACCCCAATCCCATTATTATAATAGAAATTGAGTACATAGCAAATGATGAAAGATTTGAACCAATAATGGAGAAGAGTAGGTCAGATTGCATGATTAGAGAGGAACCCGCCCCAGGCTGAAAGCGGATCCCATTGCGTCTTTCTCGAAACAACACTCCGGAGGTTTCCTGCTGAACGCGTGAATAACGCCATTAGGCAGTGAACGTGAACCTGCGTTAAAGGATCGAGCGGGAATATGAACGTATTCCAACTAGGGTGGCACCACGGGTATAACTCTCGTCCCTACTATCATGTATAGTAGGGGCGGGAGTTTTTTTCATTTTCATCATTAACGATCATTGGATATTTTATAAGGAATACATAAGGAGGTCTACCTATGGGATATAACATTCCGAGAGGAACACAGGATATTCTGCCTGGAGAATCAGATCGCTGGCAGTTTGTTGAACAAATTATGAGAGACACTTGCCGCACTTATCAATATAAAGAAATCCGCACACCGATTTTTGAGCATACAGAACTGTTTGCCAGAGGCGTCGGAGAATCAACGGATATCGTACAAAAAGAAATGTATACCTTCGAGGACCGCAAAGGCAGAAGCCTGACGCTTCGTCCGGAGGGAACAGCTGCTGCGGTTCGCGCTTTTAATGAAAACAAGCTGTTCGCAAATCCTGTACAGCCGACAAAGCTTTATTATGTCGGGCCGATGTTCCGTTATGAACGTCCTCAGACGGGCCGTTACCGCCAGTTTTATCAGTTTGGAATTGAAGCGATTGGTTCGAAAGACCCTGCAATCGACGCTGAAGTAATGGCGCTTGCGATGAGTATTTATGAAAAAGCAGGTTTAGAAAACGTTAAGCTTGTCATAAACAGTCTCGGCGATCAAGATAGCCGCAAAAGCTACAGAGAAGCGCTCGTGAAACACTTCGAGCCTCGCATCGAAGAATTTTGTTCAGACTGCCAGTCCCGGCTGCACACGAACCCGCTTAGAATTTTGGACTGCAAAAAAGACCGTGATCATGAGCTGATGAAATCGGCACCTTCGATTTTGACATATTTAAATGAAGAATCAGCCGCTTATTTTGAAAAAGTGAAACAATACTTAAATGATCTTGGCATTTCGTATGAAATCGATCCGAACCTTGTGAGAGGGCTGGATTATTACAACCACACCGCATTTGAAATTATGAGCAATGCGGAGGGCTTTGGCGCGATTACGACACTTGCCGGCGGCGGACGCTACGACGGGCTTGTCGAACAGATCGGCGGACCTGAAGCACCGGGCATCGGATTTGCGATGAGCATCGAACGCTTGCTTGCCGCAATTGATGCTGAAAAAAGAGAGCTGCCTGTTGATAAGGGAATCGACTGCTATATCGTCACACTCGGCGAAAAAGCAAAGGATTATTCTGTTTCATTGGTGTACAAACTGAGAGAAGCAGGCATTTCCAGTGAAATCGATTATGAAAATAAGAAAATGAAAGGCCAGTTTAAAACAGCTGATCGCTTAAAGGCCAGATTTATTGCGATTTTGGGTGAAGATGAGCTTGCCCAAAACAAAATCAATGTAAAGGATGCACAGACGGGCGAACAGATTGAAGTGGCACTTGATGAATTTATACATGTGATGAAGGCAAACCAAAAGGGATAAGGAGTGAAACGCATTGTTTGGAAGAACATATTATTGCGGTGATATAACTGAAAAAGCAATTGGCGAATCTGTAACGCTGAAAGGCTGGGTCCAAAAAAGACGAGACCTCGGCGGATTGATTTTTATTGACTTGCGTGACCGTACGGGCATTGTTCAAGTCGTTTTTAACCCTGATGTGTCAAAAGAAGCGCTTGCTATTGCGGAAGGCATCAGAAATGAATACGTGCTTGATATTCAAGGAAAAGTGGTGGCGCGTGAAGAGGGAACAGTTAATCCGAATTTGAAAACAGGCGCGATCGAAATACATGCTGATGGAGTGAACGTATTAAATGCTGCAAAGACACCTCCATTTGCGATTTCTGATCAAGCTGAAGAAGTGTCAGAGGACGTTCGTTTAAAACACCGTTACTTAGATTTGCGCAGACCGGCTATGTTCCAGACGATGCAGCTGCGCCATAACGTGACGAAAGCTGTTCGCAGCTTTTTAGATGAAAATGGGTTTCTTGATATTGAAACGCCGATTTTAACAGGAAGCACGCCTGAAGGCGCACGTGACTACTTGGTGCCGAGCCGTGTGCACGAAGGTGAGTTCTACGCGCTGCCGCAGTCTCCGCAGCTATTTAAACAGCTTCTGATGGTATCAGGCATTGAACGATATTATCAAATTGCCCGCTGTTTCCGCGATGAAGACTTGCGTGCGGACCGTCAGCCTGAGTTTACGCAAATTGATATTGAAATGTCCTTTATGAGCCAGGAAGACATTATGTCATTGGCTGAGGAGATGATGGCAAAGGTTATGCGTGAAACAAAAGGTGAGGAACTTCAGCTTCCTCTTCCTCGAATGACGTATGACGAAGCAATGAACAAGTACGGGTCTGATAAACCGGATACGCGTTTTGATATGCTTTTGACGGATGTGTCTGACATTGTAAAGGATACGGAATTTAAAGTGTTCTCATCAGCTGTAGCAAACGGCGGCGTGGTCAAAGCCATCAATGTAAAAGGCGGTGCCGGCGATTACTCCAGAAAAGACATCGACGCTCTTGGCGCTTTTGCTGCAAACTACGGGGCAAAAGGGCTTGCCTGGGTGAAGGTTGAGGCAGACGGAGTGAAAGGCCCGATCGCTAAATTCTTTGATGAAGAAAAGCAGTCTAAGCTGATTGAAGCACTTGATGCTGCTGAAGGTGATTTGCTGCTGTTCGGAGCGGATCAATTCGAAGTTGTGGCCGCATCACTCGGCGCCCTGCGCTTAAAGCTTGGGAAAGAACGCGGACTGATTGACGAAAAATTGTTCAATTTCTTATGGGTCATCGACTGGCCGCTATTAGAGCATGATCCGGAAGAAGGCCGTTTTTACGCAGCGCACCATCCGTTCACAATGCCTGTCCGAGAAGACCTTGAGCTGATTGAAACAGCGCCTGAAGACATGAAAGCGCAAGCTTATGACCTCGTCTTAAACGGCTATGAGCTTGGCGGCGGTTCAATCCGTATTTTCGAAAAGGATATTCAGGAAAAAATGTTTGCGCTTCTCGGCTTCTCACCAGAAGAAGCGGCTGAACAGTTCGGATTCCTGCTGGAAGCATTTGAATACGGCGCTCCTCCGCACGGCGGAATCGCACTCGGCTTAGACCGTCTCGTTATGCTTCTCGCAGGACGTACGAACCTGAGAGATACGATTGCATTCCCGAAAACGGCAAGTGCAAGCTGCCTGATGACAGAGGCGCCTGGAGAAGTAAGCGACGCTCAGCTTGACGAGCTTCATCTTTCTATCAAGAAAAAAGTTAAGAACTGAATGTGCAGTTGGATTCTTGAAAATCAAAATCGTCTGTGATATGATTTTGACAAGTTAAATAAAGTCCTGATGTGTTAGTTGTACACCTAGTTTTGACCGAACATTTTTTTGATTTGGGAGCCCGCATTTTTAAATGGCGTACATGCCTCTTTTCATTCGGTAAAGAGGACTTACAAGATTTAAAAGAGGGCACCCACCTGCTGAGAGCGGGTTCAAAACAAAGGAAAGCTGCAACGGCACTATTGGGACTTTATTTTTTGTGCGCAGAAAAAACGGCTGCTCATGGATCAGCCATTTTATAGATGAAACCAGAATACGAATGTGGAGTGAGGTTCTTGTTACACCAGTTTTCACGCAATGAATTAGCTATCGGAAAAGAAGGCCTTGAAACGCTGAAAAACAGCACAGTTGCTGTGCTTGGAGTCGGGGGGGTCGGGTCGTTCGCCGCGGAAGCTCTCGCGCGGTCAGGCGTCGGCCGCATTCTGCTTGTCGACAAAGATGATGTCGACATTACAAATGTAAACCGTCAGCTTCACGCGTTGCTTTCAACTGTCGGACAGCCGAAAGTTGATTTAATGAAGGCGCGGATCGCAGACATTAACCCGGAGTGTGAAGTAATCTCGTTAAAAATGTTCTATACGGAGGAAACGTATGAGCAGTTTTTTGACTATGATCTTGACTATGTCATTGATGCGTCAGACACCATTTGTTATAAAATTCATTTAATGAAGGAATGTCTAAAACGGGATATTCCGCTCATCTCCAGCATGGGTGCAGCAAATAAAACGGATCCGACACGCTTCCAAATCGCTGATATCTCAAAAACGCACACTGATCCAATTGCGAAGGTCGTTCGTACGAAATTACGCAAAGAGGGGATCAAAAAAGGCGTTCAAGTGATTTTCTCTGATGAAAGCCCGATTGTCATTCGGGAAGATGTCAGAAAAGAAGTGGGAAATGACGAAGCGAAAATCCGTAAAGCAAAAATGCCGCCTTCCTCTAATGCTTTTGTGCCGTCAGTTGCAGGTTTGATTATGGGCGGACATGTTGTCATGGATCTTTTGAAAGACATTGAAATCAAACGTGTGAAGGATAAATAATGCATAAAAACAGCCTTGATGATCAAGGCTGTTTTTTTGTTTTATTTTCTTTTCATTAATTTATCGTACACCTGCTTTAAGGCAGATTCGAACTTTCCAGTCTGTTTCGGCTTATAGTATTGCTTATTTTTCAGAGGATCAGGGAGGTATTGTTGTTCGACCCAACCGTTGTCGTAATTGTGCGGGTATTTATAGTCGATTCCTCTTCCTAATTCCTGAGCTCCTTTATAATGCGCGTCTTTTAAATGCTTCGGGACATCCCCAATTTTTCCGGCTCTGATATCTGCCAGGGCCTCATCGATTGCCAGAATGGCAGAGTTTGATTTCGGTGAGAGGCAAAGCTCAATAACTGCGTTGGCCAGCGGGATTCGCGCTTCAGGAAACCCGACTCGCTCAGCGGTCTGAATAGCGTTCAGCACTCTAGGGCCGGCTTGCGGGCTTGCTAAACCGATATCCTCATAGGCGATAACAAGCAATCGTCTTGCGATGCTCTCCAGATCACCGGCTTCAATTAATCTAGCCAAATAGTGAAGAGCAGCGTTGGCATCAGAGCCGCGGATTGATTTTTGAAAAGCGGACAGTACATCATAATGCGCGTCACCATCTTTATCGTGAGAAAAGCTTTTTTTCTGCAAGCATTCTTCCGCGGTTTCTAATGTAATGTGAATTTCACCGTCTGCTGACTCCTTCGTTGACAACACGGCAAGCTCAAGCGCATTTAAAGCGGAGCGGACATCTCCTCCGCATCCGTGGGCAAAATGCTCCATCGCCTGATCATCAATGGATACAGAATAGGTGCCAAGGCCCCGATGCTCATCATGGAGCGCACGTTCCAGTGCCTGTTTAATCAGTTCAGGTGTTAACGGTTCAAGCTCAAAAATCTGGGTCCGGCTTCTGATCGCCGGATTAATGGCATGATACGGGTTAGCCGTCGTTGCTCCGATCAAAATGATCATTCCGTTTTCTAAATAGGGTAATAGAAAATCCTGTTTTCCTTTATCCAGCCTGTGGACTTCATCCAGAATCAAAATCACTTGGCCGGACATCTTGGCTTCCTGAGCTACGATTTCCATATCTTTTTTATTGTTAATGACAGCATTCAGCTTTCGAAAAGCAATACTTGTTGAACCGGCGATTGCTGTTGCGATTGATGTTTTTCCAATTCCGGGCGGCCCGTACAAAATCATGGATGACAAATGTTTTGCCTGGACCATTCTGCCAATAATTTTATCTTCAGCCACCAGATGCTGCTGGCCGATAATATCCTCTATTTTTGTCGGACGCATCCGATATGCCAATGGCTTCATCTATCATCTCTCCTTACTTAATTACAGGGTAACGGAAAACCGTACATTAGAAAAGGGTAAAGGCCCCTTTCCTTCTGCCTCAATGAAAATTCGCTGAAGGTATGTTATAATAACAGTTGGTCTATAAGATAATAAACGGACGAAACATATAGAAATTACCATTATAAATGTGGAAAATCATGAAATAACAGAGGTGTTCATGTTGAAAATATCAACTAAGGGAAGATACGGGCTCACCATTATGATCGAGCTTGCAAAAAAGCACGGTGAAGGCCCGACTTCATTAAAAAGCATCGCACAGACGAATAATTTGTCCGAGCATTATTTGGAGCAGCTGGTATCGCCGCTCAGAAATGCCGGTTTAGTGAAAAGCATCAGAGGCGCATATGGCGGATATGTATTAGGCAGTGAGCCGGATGCCATTACTGCGGGAGATATTATCCGTGTGCTTGAGGGGCCGATCAGCCCTGTTGAAGTGCTGGAAGATGAGGAGCCTGCCAAGCGTGAGCTCTGGATTCGCATCCGGGATGCTGTAAAAGAGGTTTTAGACAGTACAACATTAGAGGATCTTGCCAGCTATACAGACGGAGAGCAAGAAGCTTATATGTTCTATATTTAGATCAGAGGTGTAAACATAATGGAACGGATTTATTTAGATCATGCCGCAACGTCTCCGATGGATGAGCGCGTGCTGGAAAAAATGATACCGCACTTCTCCGGCAGTTTCGGTAATCCCTCCAGTATTCATTCATTTGGCAGAGAATCTCGAAAATGGGTGGATGAAGCAAGAGCGCAAATCGCAGCAGAAATCGGAGCGGCAGAGCAGGAGATCATTTTTACAAGCGGGGGAACGGAAGCTGATAACTTGGCGATCATGGGAACCGCACTTGCAAGAAAAGATCTTGGCAGACATATCATCACAACAAAAATTGAGCATCACGCCGTGCTTCACACATGTGAAAAACTTGAGGGAGACGGATTTGACATAACGTATCTGGACGTTGACCAAAATGGAAGAGTCAGTGCAAAACAGGTGAAAGAAGCACTGCGTGATGATACAATCCTTGTGACAGTGATGTATGGAAATAATGAAGTCGGAACAGTGCAGCCGATCGAAGAAATCGGTGAGCTGTTAAAGGAACACAAAGCTTATTTTCATACCGATGCTGTTCAGGCATTCGGGTTGCTGCCAATTGATGTGAAAAACAGCCATATTGACCTTCTGTCTGTTTCCGGGCACAAGCTCAACGGGCCAAAAGGGACAGGCTTTTTATATGCTAGTAAAGATGTGAAGCTTTCACCCCTTTTATTCGGAGGAGAGCAAGAAAGAAAACGCCGTGCCGGAACGGAAAATGTTCCAGGCATTGTCGGGCTGAAAGAAGCGATCAAGCTGTCAAGTGAAGAACGTGACGAAAAAAACGAGAAGTATCAATCGTTTAAAGCAATCTTTGCCGACACGCTTAGAGATGCAGGTGTGGCATTCGAGGTCAACGGGGACAAAGAGCATAGTCTGCCGCATGTTCTGAATCTTTATTTCCCCGGTGTGTCAGTGGAAGCGCTGCTGGTTAATCTTGATATGGCTGGTGTCGCTGTCTCCAGCGGTTCAGCGTGCACGGCCGGTTCAGTCCTGCCGTCACATGTTCTGACTGCTATGTTCGGCGAAGAGAGTGACCGGCTGACGTCCTCTATTCGAATCAGCTTCGGCCTCGGCAATACGGCTGAGCAAGTGAAAACTGCTGCCAAACATGTGGCCGACGTTGTCAAACGGCTGACATAATAAGGCGGCGTAGTAATTGGAGTGAATGAAATGGAAAAACGGCCGGAGGATACAAGAGTCGTCGTCGGCATGTCCGGCGGAGTAGACTCATCTGTGGCGGCCCTGCTGTTAAAAGAACAGGGCTATGATGTAATCGGAATCTTTATGAAAAACTGGGATGATACGGACGAAAACGGTTTTTGCACGGCGACAGAGGATTATGAAGATGTGATCCGCGTCTGCAACCAAATCGGAATTCCGTATTATGCCGTAAACTTTGAAAAGCAATATTATGAGAAGGTATTTCAATACTTCCTTGATGAATATAAAGCAGGCAGAACACCAAACCCGGATGTATTGTGCAACAAAGAAATTAAATTCAAGGCCTTTTTGGAGCATGCATTGTCACTTGGCGCCGACTATTTAGCGACTGGCCACTATGCAAGAGTAGACAGAAGCGGCGGAAAAGTCAGAATGCTGCGCGGCATTGATGAAAACAAGGATCAAACGTACTTCCTGAATCAGCTGACAGAAGATACGCTGAGCAAAGTCATGTTCCCGATCGGCGAACTTCAAAAAAGCCGTGTGCGTGAAATTGCCAAAGAAGCAGAACTTGCAACAGCGACGAAAAAAGACAGTACAGGCATCTGCTTTATCGGCGAACGCAACTTCAAAACGTTTCTCAGCCAATATCTCCCTGCACAGCCGGGCGATATGATGACGATGGACGGCGAAGTAAAAGGCCGCCACGACGGGTTGATGTACTATACGATCGGACAGCGTCACGGCCTTGGCATCGGCGGAAGCGGCGAGCCGTGGTTTGCGGTAGGCAAAGATCTTGAAAAGAACATCCTCTACGTAGATCAAGGGTTCCATAACCCGCTTTTATATTCCGACAAAATCACAGCAACAAATATCAGCTGGGTACGTTCGGATATCATGAAGGGCGAAGAGATTTCCTGCACGGCTAAATTCCGTTACCGCCAAGAGGATCATAAAGTAACAGTGCGCATGACTGGCGAAGGTGAAGCGGAAGTCATCTTTGATGAACAAGTCCGCGCTGTAACGCCGGGACAAGCCGTTGTCTTCTATGACGGCGAAGAATGCCTTGGCGGCGGGACAATTGATGATGTGTACAAAGACGGAACAAAATTGTGGTACGTATAAAAGATGAAAAACCTCAACACTGAGTTGGGGTTTTTTAATGAAAGGAAGATGATCGGTGGATTATAATCAACTCGGTATAGAGGCGATGCAGGAAGGCGATTACGAGAAAGCGGCAGAGGCATTTACAAAAGCGATTGAAGAAAATAAAGAAGACGCGATTCCGTATATCAATTTTGCCAACCTGCTTTCATCCGTAAACGAGCTGGAACGTGCGCTTGCGTTTTATGATAAAGCGCTTGAATTAGACAATAGCGCAGCCACTGCTTATTATGGAGCAGGAAATGTCTATGTTGTAAAAGAAATGTACAAAGAAGCGAAAGACATGTTTGAAAAAGCGCTTCGTGCGGGGATGGAAAACGGCGACCTGTTTTACATGCTCGGAACGGTGCTTGTCAAGCTCGAACAGCCTAAGCTTGCACTGCCATATTTACAAAGAGCAGTCGAACTGAATGAAAACGATACGGAAGCGCGTTTTCAATTCGGGATGTGCTTAGCCAACGAGGGCATGCTGGACGAAGCGCTCAGCCAATTCGCAGCTGTGACAGAGCAAGACCCGGGGCATGCAGATGCATTTTATAATGCCGGTGTCGCTTATGCTTATAAAGAAAACCGAGAAAAAGCGCTGGAAATGCTGGACAAGGCAATCGATATCCAGCCAGATCATATGCTTGCGCTTCATGCTAAAAAACTGATTGATCCATCATAACAGGCACAGGAGGAGGGACAGCTCGTGCAGCAGCATCCGGATCAGCTTAAACTGGAGGAAGAGCCCTATTTAAAAGGGACAGTCAACACAGTCATCTATCATAATGACACCAATTTATATACGGTTCTGAAAGTGAAAGTCACAGAGACCTCCGAAGCCATTGAAGATAAAGCCGTATCCGTGACGGGCTACTTCCCTGCGCTTCAAGAAGAAGAGACCTACACGTTTTACGGAAAGATCGTAACCCATCCAAAATTCGGGCTCCAATTTCAGGCGGAGCATTTCAAAAAGGAGATTCCAACGACTAAGGAAGGCATCATTCAATATTTATCGAGTGATTTATTCGAGGGGATCGGCAAAAAAACAGCTGAAGAAATTGTGAAAAAGCTGGGCGACAGCGCCATTAATAAAATATTGGCTGATGCTTCAGTGCTTTATGATGTTCCCAGACTCTCAAAAAAGAAAGCAGACACGCTGGCTGGCGCATTGCAGCGGCATCAGGGACTGGAGCAAATCATGATTTCCTTGAATCAGTTTGGCTTTGGCCCGCAGCTGTCTATGAAAATCTATCAAGCCTATGAATCCGAGACGCTTGAAAAGATTCAGGAAAATCCTTATCAGCTTGTGAAGGATGTAGAAGGCATCGGGTTTGGAAAAGCGGATGAGCTGGGCAGCAGAATGGGTCTTTCGGGTAATCATCCTGAGCGGGTAAAAGCTGCTATTTTGTACACGCTTGAAACGACTTGTCTGTCAGAGGGGCACACGTACATAGAAACGGAACAGCTGATCATCGACACTCAATCACTGTTAAACCAGTCAGCAAGGGAAGGGCAGCGCATTACAGAAATGGATGCCGCTAACGCAATTATTGCCCTTGGAGAAAATAAAGACATTGTCATAGAAGATGGCCGCTGTTATTTTCCTTCGCTGTTTTACGCAGAACAAAACGTTGCAAAGCGTGTGAAACATATCGCTAGCCAAACCGAATATGAGAACCAGTTTCCCGAATCAGAGTTTTTGCTCGCGTTGGGAGAACTGGAAGAACGGATGAACGTTCAGTATGCCCCCAGCCAGAAGGAAGCGATTCAAAAAGCCCTTTCCTCGCCGATGCTTCTTTTAACAGGCGGCCCGGGAACAGGAAAAACGACGGTAATCAGAGGGATTGTCGAGCTCTACGGAGAGCTTCACGGTGTGTCGCTAGACCCGTCAGCTTATAAAAAGGATGAAGCTTTTCCGATTGTTTTGGCCGCTCCGACAGGGAGAGCAGCAAAACGGATGAGTGAATCAACGGGACTTCCTGCAGTCACGATACACAGGCTGCTTGGCTGGAACGGTGCTGAAGGCTTTACTCATACAGAGGATCAGCCGATCGAAGGGAAGCTGTTAATTATCGATGAAGCCAGTATGCTTGATATATGGCTGGCGAATCATTTGTTCAAGGCGATCCCTGATCATATACAAATCATCATTGTCGGAGACGAAGACCAGCTGCCTTCCGTCGGTCCGGGACAAGTGCTCAGAGACCTGCTGGCATCCCAGGTGATTCCGACTGTGAGACTGACAGACATCTATCGTCAGGCGGAGGGGTCATCAATCGTCGAGCTTGCCCACCAGATGAAAAATGGATTGCTGCCGAACAATTTGACTGCCCCGACAAAGGACCGTTCCTTTATTCGCTGCGGCGGGTCGCAAATCAAAGAAGTAGTTGAGAAGGTTGTCGCCAATGCATTGAAAAAAGGCTATACAGCAAAGGACATTCAGGTCCTCGCTCCGATGTACAGAGGAAAAGCCGGCATTAATGAATTGAATGTGATGCTGCAGGACATTTTAAATCCTCCTAAAGAAAAACGGAGAGAATTGAAGTTCGGGGATGTTGTCTACAGAACCGGAGATAAAATTTTGCAGCTTGTCAATCAGCCGGAAAACAATGTGTTCAACGGAGATATTGGCGAAATCACGTCGATATTTTATGCAAAGGAAAATACAGAAAAAGAAGACATGGCCGTCGTTTCTTTTGACGGCAATGAAATGACATTTACGAAAAAAGATTTTAATCAATTTACCCATGCGTATTGCTGTTCTATTCATAAATCGCAGGGAAGTGAATTTCCGATTGTGGTTTTGCCTGTTGTGAAAGGCTATTATAGAATGCTCAGAAGAAACCTTCTTTATACCGCGATTACAAGAGCGAAGAAATTTCTCATTTTATGCGGGGAAGAGGAGGCGCTGGAGTGGGGCGTGAAAAATAATGATGCAACTGTCAGACAGACCTCCTTGAAAAACAGGCTGTCCGTACAGGTTGAGGAAATGGATGCCGAGCTTGAAGCTTTGCAAAAAGAGCTCCCGTTCAGCGTACACGACGCCAACATTGGCATGGAAGGCATTACACCATTCGATTTTATGAAAGAAGAACAGCAATAAAATGCTCCCGTGCAAGCGGGAGTTTTTTTCATTTGCAGTGGAATTGATTTCATCGTATGAGTCTAAGGCGCAAAGCAAAACCTAAGCCTGTTCAACAAAAGGTGGTTGATCACACTTTGAGAACATGCCATGAAGTAGAAGGATTCCCAGTATACTCAGAACGAACTTCTTGTTATCTCGGGGCAATTTCCGATATTTGTTTTTCTCTGAAAGGAGATTGTCTTGGGTTTATTCTTGCACAAAAACGCTTTTTGCATCATCATCATGCGCTATTACGGGCGTGTGATATCTCTTCCATTCTTGATGACCGCATATTGGCTTCGGTCAGTTCAGAACAGCTTTTGCCTCTTCCGAAATCATGCTTCACATACGAGCAGATGAAGATGAAGCTTGTGAAATCGCAAGAGGGCGATATATTGGGGATGCTGGAAGATGTATACTTTTGTTTGGACAGGGGCATAATCGTAGCATATGAACTCTCGGACGGTTTCTTTTCTGACCTGGCGGGAAGCAAGCGCCAGATCCAAAGAGCGGATTCGCTTGTCGAGGTGCGGAAAGACGAGATCGTTCTGAACGGATAGAGGTGTGAGGTATGCTTATATGCCCGAATTGCAAAAGTAAGGATATCGGCAAAATCGGCGTGAACCAATATTATTGCTGGGGCTGTTTTATTGAACTGACAGTGGCGAAAGGGAAGATTGCAACTCATCAGGTGGAAGAAGACGGAACGTTAAGCAGCTTGGATGATTTGTTTTCTGAGGATGAACGCAGCATCAATTTTTAATCATGAAAGGAGATGCGCAGGATGAATCGGACGATGACTTCTCTTTTGGCAATGGGAGCCGGAGCTCTCGTGTACCGAATGGCGACTCAATCTGACATGCTGAATAATCGAAGCATGAAGCGGATGAGAAGAAGAATTACGAAAATGTTTTAATGTAAAAAGGATACTCTCCAAAGAGTATCCTTTTCTATGTTTGCCGGACCTCGAGGCGTCTTGCTGCGAGTGAAAGGCTGTAGTTGACTGCGAAATACATAAGGGCCGCAAGTAAAAAGATCGGGAAAAAATAACTGCCGTCTGCGCTTTGGCCGTTAATAATTTGCGCGTTGTGAATCAGTTCAGGCAGGGCGATCACAACAGCGAGCGATGTATCTTTTAATAAAGAAATAAACTGGCTTACGATGGGCGGAACCATGCGGCGAAGCGCTTGCGGCATGACGATAAAGAACAGGGTCTGTGTATAGCTCAGCCCGGAGGAGCGCGCCGCTTCAATTTGTCCTTTGTCAATTGATTTCAGTCCGCTTCGGATAATTTCAGATAGCATAGCGGATTCAAAAATCGTTAGTGCTGTAATTGCAGCAGCTGTAATTTCAAGCTTAATCCCAATTTCCGGAAGGGCAAAAAACGTAAAGAAAATAATTAACAGCAAGGGGAGGTTTCTGATCGTTTCAACGAGAACTGCAATCAATTGAGAAAGAACGGGAACTTTCGCATAACGCAGGGTGCCTGCGATTAAACCGAAGAAAAAGCTCAGAATGATGGAGATGTAAGCAACGTACAAGGTGACGAGAAAGCCATCCCATAAAAACGCTAAATGCTCCTGTGAATAAGCACCAATGAAATCCAATGTAACTCACTCCTTATCAATAGCTTTTTTCCAGCCGTTTTTCCAGATAGTTAACACCGATGCTAAGCGGAATCGTCAGCACTAAGTAAAAAAGCGCCACAAAAATATAAACATCAAATACAACGAGTGTGCTCGACGAAACTAAATCGGCTTGGTACATAAGATCCAATCCGGCCACAACCCCAAGAATCGAAGAGTTTTTGACTAAGTTTAAAAATTGATTGCCTAAAGGCGGAATGACGATTTTGATTGCCTGCGGCAAAATGATATGGAGCATGGCTTGGCTGTAGGTAAAGCCTGACGAGCGTGCCGCTTCCATCTGCCCTTTTGAAACAGACTGGATGCCTGCTCTGATGGCTTCAGCGATAAACGCAGAGGTATAAATGGTGAGAGCAACCGTTCCCGCTTGAAAACCGTCAAGCCTCAGGCCTGCGTTTGGAAGTCCGAAATAGAAAACAAAGGTAATTAAAAGAAGAGGGATGTTGCGGATGAATTCTACATAGGCGGTCCCGAGCCATTGCAGCGGCTTAAAGACTGTTATTCTCATAACCGCTACAGCAACGCCGAGGACAAAACTGCCGACCAGCGCGATAACACTTGCGAGCAAGGTATGGTAAAAACCGTCCATATACATGCCGAAGTTATCGAAAAGAATTGACACATTCATCTGCCTATTCACTCCTTATCAAATTGGGATGAGCATCGCCTGCTCATCCCGGGATGGTTGTTATTCAGCTGGGTCTTCTTTGATCCATTTTTTATAAATTTCATCGTATCTGCCATCCGACTTCATCTTTTTAAGTGAAGCGTTGATTTCTTTCGCGAGAGCAGATTGCCCTTTTTTCACGGCGATCCCGTAAGGCTCATCTGTAAAAGGCTTTCCTGTTAATTGATAATTTTTATTTTCATCAGCCATTCCATATAAAATCGCATTATCTGTGGTGAGGGCATCGCCTTGCCCCGATTTAAGGGCTGTAAAGGCTTCTGCGTAGTTTTCAAATTCTAAAACAGAGGCTTCAGGCGCCTTTTCACGAATGTTTTGAGAGGAGGTGGAGCCTTTTACTGCAAGAACTTTTGAGCCTTTGCCAAGATTCTCGACACTCTTGATTTTGCTGCCTTTTTTCACGAGAAGCGATTGCCCGGCCTCGAAATAGACATCAGAAAAGTCAACTTCCTTTTTTCGTTCTTCAGTGATCGTCATTGTGGCGACAATGGCGTCGATATCCCCGTTTTGCAGCATAGGAATCCTTGTTTTTGAGGTGACCTCTTTAAATTCAGCTTTTTTCTCATCACCTAAAATGTCTTTAGCGATTTGTTTGGCAATATCAATATCAAAACCCTCAATCTCACCTGAGCTTGGATTTTTAAGACCGAACAGTCGAGTGTCCGTTTTTACGCCGAAGACAATTTTGTCATTGTCTTTAATGGCGGCTAGCGTATCTTTTTTGCTCTCCTTTGAGGCTTCTCCGTTTGATCCCTTGCTGCCGCAAGCGGCAAGCAAGATGACAGCGAATAAAGAAATCAATGCTAAAGAAAAAATCTTTTTCATACAAGCTCCCCCATTTCTGTTTTAATGATTTAAAATACGGCTTAAGAATAAGCGGGCCCGTTCTTCCTTCGGGTTCGCGTAAAATTCAGCCGGCACTGCTTCTTCTAAAATTTTTCCTTCGTCAATGAAGACAATCCGGTCGGCAACTTCTTTGGCAAACCCCATTTCGTGTGTCACGACAACCATTGTCATGCCTTCTTTGGCGAGTGTTTTCATGACATCTAGCACCTCACCGATCATTTCAGGATCAAGTGCTGATGTCGGCTCGTCAAACAGCATGACCTCCGGCTTCATCGCCAGTCCTCTTGCGATGGCAACACGCTGCTGCTGCCCGCCGGAAAGCTGGGAAGGATAGGCGTCAGCCTTGTCTGGGATGCCGACTTTTTCAAGATAGTACCGCGCCGTTTCCTTTGCTTGTTCAGGTGATTGTCTAAGCACTTTTACCGGAGCCAGCATGATGTTCTGCAGCACTGTTTTATGCGGATATAAATGAAAGTGCTGAAACACCATCCCGATATTTTGCCGCACTTGATTGATATCAGTTTTTCTGTCGTTAATGGCGGTGCCGTTTACTGTAAGCACTCCCTCATTGATCGACTCAAGTCTGTTGATGCATCTGAGCAATGTGCTTTTACCGGAACCGGATGGGCCGATGATAACAACGACTTCACCTTTTTCGATTTGAAGATTAATTTGTTTTAACACGTGAAAATCTCCGTAATGCTTGTTTACATTTTGAAATGTGATCATCGCAATCCTCCTATCAGAAAATTTGACCAAAAAGTAAATGATCAAACTATTCTGAAAATTAAAAGTGAAAAAATGTCCATGACTTCTGACTGACTAAAGAAACATAAAGAATAATTCCTTGTAAACCTCAAAAGATATAGGTGAGGTGAAAGCAGATGCTCCAAAAACCGGTGCAGCTTTTGTTGTGGGTGGCTATTTGTTTGCTGGTTCTGTTAACAGTCTATGTCTTTTTTATGCTTGATATGTTATGGTCACCCTTTTGGCTCGTCATAAAAACGATCTTTATTCCCTTGATCATTTCTATTTTTATATCTTATTTATTGCTTCCGGTCACAGAATGGCTGCATGGCAAAGGATTGCCTAGGACTTTGAGCATCTTGGTCATTTATGTTCTTTTTTTTGGCGGGATTGGCTGGGCGTTGTATAAAGGGGTGCCTGTTTTAATCGTGCAGCTGACGGATCTGTCAGAAAATATACCCATGTTTGCCGAAACGTATAACGGGCTTCTTCTTCATGTGCATAACCATACGGATGACTGGCCTGATGGTATGCATCACCGTATAGATAAAATGATCCGCCAGACGGAGGCGTTTTTTGCGGGAACGATCGAGGGTGCGATCAGCGGGATCCGCAATGTGCTTGATTACTTCTTAATTGCTGCAACAATCCCTTTTCTCGTGTTTTATATGGTGAAGGACATTGAGTTAATGAAAAAGACAGTATGGTACTTGACTCCGAAGTCGTGGAGAAAGCGGGGCAGCGCCTTTTTGCGGGATGTGGATGATTCGCTTGGCGATTATATCCGCGGCCAGCTTTTGGTCTGCTTGATTCTTGGCGTGATTGCAGGCATTTCGTTCTGGGTATTTGGGCTTCCATATCCGCTGATACTTGGCCTTATCTCTGGAGTAACGAATGTCATCCCGTATTTTGGCCCTTTCATCGGAGCTGTTCCTGCGTTGTTAATTGCGATGACGATCTCAGTCAAGGCGGTTCTTGTTGTGGTGATTACGGTGTTTATTCTGCAGTTTATGGAAGGAAATATCCTCAGTCCGTTCATTGTCGGCAGAAGCCTTAAAATGCATCCGGTCGTTATCATGCTTGCACTCCTTGCCGGAGGGGAGCTTGCGGGAATCGTCGGGATGATTCTGGCTGTTCCTGCGACGGCTGTTTTAAAAGTAATGATGATCCATTTTTTGCGGATGAGGACGGAGCATTGACATCGGCGTGCCGCTTGTCTATAATTTCTCGTAGAATACATACGAATCTCGAGTGACGGATCTGAGTACGCCGAAGCCCTGTTAAAGAGAGAAGCTCCATAAGCTGAAAGGAGCTTTATCAGAAGATCGGAGGAAGCTAATCCTGAGTGCAGTTAATCACTGCCGCTTATCCTGCGTTACAGGGTTAAAGGTGACGGGCGAATGAATGCCCGTAATCAGGGTGGTACCGCGAGACAGCTCTCGTCCCTGTGTAAACGTTGGTTTGCATAGGGGGAGGGCTTTTTTGCTGTCACTGAAGAGAATTTCGATTTTTATAGAGGAGGAAATACAATGAAACACTTAACTTCTGCGGAAGTGCGTCAAATGTTTTTGGATTTCTTTAAAGAAAAAGGACATGCGGTAGAGCCAAGCGCGTCATTAGTGCCTCATGAGGATCCTTCACTGCTTTGGATCAACAGCGGTGTTGCGACGCTGAAAAAATATTTTGACGGCCGTGTCGTGCCGGAAAATCCAAGAATCGTAAACGCTCAAAAAGCGATCAGAACAAACGATATAGAAAATGTAGGTAAAACTGCGCGCCATCACACTTTCTTTGAAATGCTCGGAAACTTTTCCATCGGCGATTATTTCAAAGAAGAAGCCATTACATGGGCTTGGGAGTTTTTAACGAGCGACAAGTGGATTGGCTTCGACAAAGAGCTTCTCTCTGTTACGGTTCATCCTGAAGATGAAGAGGCATATGAGTTTTGGGCGAAAAAAATCGGTATTCCTGAAGAAAGAATTATCCGTCTGGAAGGGAACTTCTGGGATATCGGTGAAGGGCCGAGCGGACCGAATACGGAAATCTTTTACGACCGCGGTGAAGCATACGGTAATGATCCAGAAGATCCGGAGCTTTACCCAGGCGGGGAAAACGACCGTTACCTGGAAGTATGGAACCTTGTGTTCTCAGAGTTCAACCATAACCCTGACGGCACGTACACACCGCTTCCAAAGAAAAATATTGATACAGGCATGGGTCTTGAAAGAATGGTATCTGTCATCCAGAATGTTCCGACAAACTTTGACACCGATTTGTTTATTCCGATCATCAAAGCAACAGAATCGATTTCTGGTGAAACATATGGCAAAGACAATGTGAAAGACACTGCGTTTAAAGTGATTGCTGACCATATCAGAACGGTTGCCTTTGCTGTCAGTGACGGTGCGCTGCCGTCAAATGAAGGCCGCGGCTATGTATTAAGACGCTTATTACGCCGTGCCGTGCGTTATGCCAAAACGATCAACATCCATCGTCCGTTCATGTTTGATTTAGTGCCGGTTGTCGCAGAAATCATGGCTGATTTCTATCCTGAAGTGAAAGAGAAAGCGGATTTCATCGCAAAAGTCATTAAAACCGAGGAAGAACGCTTCCATGAGACCCTTAATGAAGGGCTTGCGATCCTGTCAGAAATGATCAAAAAAGAAAAAGACAAGGGCAGCAGCGTTATCTCAGGTGCTGATGTGTTTAAACTGTATGATACGTATGGATTCCCGGTTGAATTAACTGAAGAATATGCAGAAGACGAGAACATGACGGTTGACCATGAGGGCTTTGAGGAGGAAATGAGCCAGCAGCGTGAACGGGCAAGAAACGCCCGCCAGGATGTCGGCAGCATGCAGGTGCAGGGCGGCGCACTGCGCGACGTGACAGATGAAAGCACATTTGTCGGCTACTCTCAAACCAAAGCTGATGCCAATATCATTGTGCTTCTTCGGGACGGCCAATTAATCGAAGAGGCTCATGAAGGAGAAAGCGTTCAAATCATTCTTGATGAAACACCGTTCTATGCAGAAAGCGGCGGCCAAATCGGCGATAAAGGCTATCTCCGAAGCGAGCAGGCAGTTGTAAGAATTAAAGATGTTCAAAAAGCGCCGAACGGCCAGCATGTGCATGAAGGTGTTGTGGAGAGCGGTACTGTTCAAAAAGGCCTGCATGTTACGGCTGAAGTTGAAGACCATATGAGAAGCGGCGTCATTAAAAACCACACGGCAACGCATTTATTGCATCAGGCTCTAAAAGATGTTCTTGGAACTCATGTCAATCAGGCGGGCTCTCTTGTAACGGAAAACCGTCTTCGTTTTGACTTCTCGCACTTTGGCCAAGTGACAAAAGAAGAGCTCGAACAAATTGAAAGAATCGTAAACGAAAAGATCTGGGCGAGCATCCCGGTCAGCATTGATTTGAAACCGATCGCTGAAGCAAAAGAAATGGGTGCGATGGCACTGTTCGGCGAAAAATATGGCGATATTGTCCGTGTCGTTCAAGTTGGAGATTACAGCTTAGAGCTGTGCGGCGGCTGCCATGTCAGAAATACAGCAGAAATCGGCTTGTTTAAAATCGTTTCTGAATCTGGAATCGGAGCAGGCACAAGACGGATTGAAGCTGTAACGGGACAAGGCGCTTACGTCGAAATGAACAGCCAGATTTCTGTATTGAAGCAGACCGCTGACGAGCTGAAAACAAATATCAAAGAAGTGCCGAAACGGGTCGCGGCTCTGCAGGCTGAACTGAAGGAAGCACAAAGAGAAAATGAATCTCTTCTTGCAAAACTAGGCAACGTGGAAGCAGGAGCAATCCTGTCGAAAGTAAAAGAAGTTGACGGCGTAAACGTGCTTGCGGCAAAAGTGAATGCAAAAGACATGAATCATCTCCGCACTATGGTCGATGAACTCAAAGCAAAGCTTGGCTCTGCGGTGATCGTGCTTGGTGCGGTACAAAACGATAAAGTTAATATCTCTGCCGGAGTCACAAAGGACCTCATTGAGAAAGGCCTTCACGCCGGCAAGCTGGTTAAACAAGCTGCGGAAGTTTGCGGCGGAGGCGGCGGAGGCCGTCCGGACATGGCGCAGGCAGGCGGCAAACAGCCGGAAAAATTAGAAGAAGCCTTGGCTTCTGTAGAAGATTGGGTGAAATCCGTTTTATAATTCGCCCATGTAGTGTAGAATGATGGTAAGATTAGGACCCCAGGCTGAACTTTGCCTGCGAATTTGGGAAAGAGGTGCAAAACGGTGAGCTCGTTTGATAAAACGATGAAATTTAATTTCTCCGATGATTCTGCTGAGACTAACGTAAATGAGGTGCTGATTACAGTGTATGACGCGCTTCAGGAAAAGGGCTACAATCCAATCAACCAGATTGTCGGATACTTGCTGTCAGGTGATCCCGCTTATATTCCTAGGCATCGTGACGCTCGCAATTTAATTCGCAAACTTGAAAGAGACGAATTAATCGAGGAATTGGTAAAGTCTTATTTAGAACAGCATAAAGAGGCGTAAATAAAGAATGAGAATATTAGGACTCGATTTAGGAACCAAAACACTCGGTGTAGCTCTGAGCGATGAAATGGGCTGGACTGCTCAAGGCATTGAGACCATAAAGATAAATGAAGCAGAAGGCGATTATGGTTTATCCCGTTTATCTGAACTGATAAAGGACTATACTATAGATAAAATCGTGCTCGGCTTTCCTAAGAACATGAACGGAACAGTCGGCCCGAGAGGCGAAGCCAGCCAAACATTTGCGAAAGTGCTTGAAACAACGTACAATGTTCCTGTTGTGCTGTGGGACGAGCGTCTTACCACAATGGCGGCTGAAAAAATGCTGATTGCAGCTGACGTCAGCAGGCAAAAACGAAAAAAAGTCATTGATAAAATGGCGGCTGTTATGATTTTACAAGGATATCTTGACAGCTTAAATTAAAGCCAGAGGTGAAGAAAATGGAACACGGCGAAAAAAATATTACAATTGTTGACGATCAAGGAAATGAACAGCTTTGTGAAGTGCTGTTTACATTTGAAAACGAAGAGTTTGGCAAGTCTTATGTCTTGTACTATCCAATCGAATCAAAAGATGACGAAGAAGTAGAAATTCTTGCTTCCAGCTTCACGCCAAACGAAGACGGTGAAAACGGTGAGCTATTCCCGATTGAAACTGACGAAGAATGGGATATGATCGAAGAAACACTAAACACATTCTTAGCGGACGAAGACGAAGAGTAAAACATCGCGCCAAATCAAAGCCGGAGCTATACTGCTCCGGCTTTTTTCTGCTTTATGCAGGCCTCTTTTTGTAATAAATTGCCGAAATACAATGAATCATGTAGTATAAGAGCTGATGGGAGGAGACCTAATGTATATCAATCAGCAAAAAAAATCGTTTTTTAATAAAAAAAGAATTATACTGTCTTCCATTGTTGTGCTGTTTCTCATCATTGGCGGGGCATTTTTATATGGGAAATCATTGCTTGAACCTGTTGAAAAAGACAGTAAAACGACAGTTAATATTAACATTCCGAGCGGTTCGTCTGTTTCAGCCATCGCATCGATATTAAAGAAAAATGATGTCATAAAAAGCGAGAAGGCGTTTCAGTACTATGTGAAATATAAAGGTGCTTCCGGGTTTCAGGCCGGATTCTACCATCTGAATAAAGGTATGGATTTAGATGCCATTATTCAGAAGCTGACAAGCGGGGCTACAGGTTACGCTTTTCAAATCACAGTGACTGAGGGAGCACAGCTGACCCAAATCGCGGCTGCTATTGCTGATGAAACAAAATACTCTAAAAAACAAGTCATAGCGAAGCTGGACGATGAAACATTTATCAATCAGCTGAAGAAAGAATTCCCGGACACTGTGACAAATGATGTTTTCAATAAAAACATTAAGCACCCGCTTGAAGGGTACCTATTCCCGGCTACATACCCTTTTAACGATCCGGACACATCACTTGAAGACATTATCAAGGCAATGATTAAGCAGACAAATTCTTATGTGGAAACATATAAATCAGAAATGAAGAAAAACAAAGTTTCTGTGCATAAGCTGCTGACAATGGCTTCTTTGATAGAAGAAGAAGCGACTGAAAAAGCCGACCGCCATAAAATTGCGAGCGTCTTTTATAACCGCCTGAAAAAGAAAATGCCGCTCCAAACAGATCCGACCGTCCTGTACGCGGCAGGCAAGCATAAAGATCGGGTTCTTTATAAGGATCTGGAAATCGATTCACCATACAATACGTATAAAAACACAGGGCTGACGCCAGGGCCGATTGCCAATGCCGGCATGTCATCATGGGAAGCGGCGCTGCATCCGGATAAAACGGACTATCTGTATTTCTTGGCCAAATCAAATGGTGAGGTCGTATTTACAAAAACGCTAAAAGAGCATAATAAAGCAAAAGAAAAATACATTTCCTCAAAAAATGAGAAATAAAAGGAGAGCAAAAAGCTCTCCTTTTGTTCGCTTTCCGCAAGGTTTTATGATAAAATATATCGGGTTGTTTACCGATGTATCATGATGTATTCAGAGAGTGTCCTGCGCATAAGACTGGGGCACTCCTTTTTAGAACGGGAGGCTGTTTGTAGTGACTGACCGGTATGAACAAATAAATGACTATATAGAAGCATTATTAAAGCCTCGGCCGGATAACGTGAAGAAGCTTGAAGCATATGCAGAAGAACATCATGTCCCGATTATGGAAAAAGCGGGCATGGAGGTGCTGCTTCAAATTTTGTCTGTGAAACAGCCGAAAAAAATACTAGAAATCGGAACGGCCATTGGTTATTCAGCCATTCGAATGGCGCTGGAGCTGCCGTCTGCTGAAATATATACAATTGAACGCAATGAGAAACGGCATGAAGAAGCGGTAAACAATATCAAGGAATTTCAGCTTGATGACCGGATTCATGTTTTTTACGGAGATGCGCTTGAATTAGCCGACGCCGTTCATGTAACCGCGCCTTACGATGTCATTTTTATTGACGCTGCAAAAGGTCAGTATCAAAACTTTTTTCATTTATATGAACCGATGCTTTCACCGGACGGGGTGGTTATAACAGACAACGTGCTGTTTAAAGGTCTGGTGGCAGAGGATTACAGCAAAATAGAACCGAAGAGAAGGCGCAGGCTTGTAGCAAAAATTGATGAATATAATCATTGGCTGATGAATCATCCGGATTATCAAACTGCGATTATTCCTGTCGGGGACGGACTTGCGATTAGTAAAAAGAAGAGGTGAACGTCATGAAAAAACCAGAGCTCTTAGTGACGCCGACAAGTACAGCGGACATTTTGCCGCTCATACAGGCTGGGGCAACTGCGTTTTTAGTTGGGGAACAGAGATACGGCTTGAGATTAGCCGGAGAATTTTCTCGTGAAGATGTAACAAAAGCCGTAGAGATTGCTCACAAAGAAGGGGCAAAAGTATACGTTGCTGTAAATGCAATTTTCCATAATGATAAAGTGGGTGAGCTTGGCGAATATCTGGCTTTCTTAGCAGAAGCCGGTGTCGATGCAGCGGTATTCGGCGATCCTGCCGTGCTGATGGCTGCCCGTGAATCTGCGCCTGATCTGAAGCTTCATTGGAGCACAGAAACGACAGGCACCAACTATTATACATGCAACTACTGGGGACGCAAGGGTGCGGCGCGTTCTGTGCTTGCCAGAGAATTAAACATGGACAGCATTGTTGAGATTAAAGAAAATGCTGAAGTCGAAATTGAAATCCAGGTGCATGGAATGACGTGCATGTTCCAATCGAAGCGTTCTTTGATTGGAAACTATTTTGAATATCAGGGCAAAGTCATGGACATTGAAAGAAAGAAAAAAGAATCAGGCATGTTTTTACACGATAAAGAACGCGATAATAAATATCCGATTTTCGAAGATGAAAACGGCACTCACATCATGAGCCCGAACGATGTGTGCATCATTGATGAGCTCGAGGAATTGATAGATGCCGGAATTGATTCTTTCAAAATCGATGGTGTTTTGAAAATGCCTGAATACCTAATAGAAGTCACCAAAATGTACAGAGAAGCAATTGATTTGTGCGTGGAAAACCGTGACGAATACGAAGCGAAAAAAGAAGACTGGATCGAACGCATTGAAAGCATCCAGCCAGTAAACAGAAAAATTGATACCGGATTCTTCTTCAAGGAAACGGTTTATTAATCAAAAGGAGGTTAAGCTATGACTGCCGTAAATGATAAAATATCCACAATCGTTAATGGAAAGCGTGTGATTACGAAAAAGCCGGAGCTTCTCGCACCTGCGGGTAATCTTGAAAAGCTGAAAATCGCTGTTCATTACGGAGCGGACGCGGTCTTTATCGGGGGACAGGAATACGGGCTGCGCTCGAATGCCGATAACTTTACGATCGAAGAAATTGCAGAAGGCGTTGAATTCGCAAAGAAATATGGCGCGAAGATCTACGTAACAACGAATATTTTCGCTCATAATGAAAACATGGACGGGCTTGAAGACTATTTAAAAGCGCTTGGAGACGCCAACGTTGCCGGTATTATTGTGGCAGATCCGCTTATTATTGAAACATGCCGCAGAGTGGCGCCGAATGTTGAGGTTCACTTGAGCACACAGCAGTCTCTTTCAAACTGGAAGGCTGTCCAGTTCTGGAAGGAAGAAGGTCTCGACCGCGTCGTGCTGGCACGTGAAACTAGCGCTCTTGAAATCAGAGAAATGAAAGAAAAGGTAGATATCGAAATCGAATCCTTCATTCATGGCGCAATGTGTATTGCATATTCCGGCCGCTGCGTGCTGAGCAATCACATGACAGCGCGGGATTCCAACCGCGGAGGCTGCTGCCAGTCATGCCGCTGGGATTATGATCTCTACCAAACAGACGGTGCCAACGCCGTTGCTTTGTATGGTGAAGAAGATGCACCTTTTGCTATGAGCCCGAAAGATTTGAAGCTGATTGAATCCATTCCAAAAATGATTGAAATGGGGATCGACAGCTTAAAGATTGAAGGCCGCATGAAATCCATTCACTATGTAGCAACTGTTGTCAGCGTATACCGCAAAGTAATCGATGCTTATTGCGCTGATCCAGAAAACTTTGTGATTCAAAAAGAATGGCTTGAAGAGCTTGATAAGTGCGCCAACAGGGACACTGCGACAGCTTTCTTTGAAGGAACGCCAGGCTATGAAGAGCAAATGTTCGGCGAACACGCCAAGAAAACGACATATGATTTTGTCGGCTTAGTGCTGAATTATGATGAAGATACACAAATGGTCACGCTTCAGCAGCGCAATTTCTTCAAAAAAGGCGACGAAGTGGAATTTTTCGGTCCAGAAATCGAAAACTTTACACATACGATTGAAACCATTTGGGACGAAGACGGAAATGAGCTAGATGCTGCCCGCCATCCCCTGCAAATTGTCAAATTCAAACTAGACAAAAAGATTTATCCGAGCAACATGATGAGAAAGGGGAAGTAATAGCCCATGGGTAAGAATCCAGTAGTCATTGGAATCGCAGGAGGTTCCGGTTCAGGAAAAACGAGTGTCACACGGTCCATTTATGAACAGTTTAAAGGACACTCAATTTTAATGATCCAGCAGGACCTTTATTATAAAGACCAAAGCCATCTTCCGTTTGAAGAAAGGCTGAACACAAACTATGATCATCCGCTTGCGTTTGATAATGACTATTTAATCGAGCATATTCAGGATCTATTGAATTACCGCCCGATTGAAAAGCCGATTTATGACTATAAGCTTCACACACGTTCAGAAGAAACGGTTCACGTAGAGCCAAAGGATGTTATTATCCTTGAAGGCATTCTTGTTCTTGAAGACAAAAGGCTTCGTGATCTGATGGATATCAAGCTTTATGTTGATACGGACGCTGACTTGCGTATCATCAGACGGATTATGAGAGATATTAATGAGCGCGGACGCTCTATTGATTCTGTCATTGAACAATATGTGTCAGTGGTCCGTCCGATGCATAACCAATTCGTCGAGCCGACGAAACGATACGCTGATATTATTATCCCGGAAGGCGGTCAGAATCACGTCGCAATTGATCTGATGGTCACAAAAATTCAAACCATTCTTGAACAAAACGCGATTTTGTAATACCATAGCATAGACATAAATAACTCTGACCATATTATGTATAGGCAGGAAGGGAATGTGCGAATTCCCTTCTTTCCCTGTTTATAAACGCGAAATATTTGCAGAACGACACGATTCAGTTTAAGATAAACAGTACCTATATGGGAGAGAAGAACGAGGACTGCCCTGTGTTCTCATTCTTGTATTTTTTAGTTTATGCTCTCATACATAATCGAAGATGTTGAGGGACAACCAGAAGGAGTGAAGGGACATGGCACAAGAGAAAGTTTTTCCTATGACTGCAGAAGGAAAACAAAAACTTGAACAAGAATTAGAATATTTGAAAACGGTTAAACGAAAAGAAGTAGTAGAGCGAATCAAAATTGCGAGAAGCTTCGGAGACCTTTCCGAGAACTCTGAATACGATTCAGCGAAAGAAGAGCAGGCATTTGTAGAGGGCCGCGTGACGACTCTTGAAAATATGATTCGCAATGCGAAAATCATTGAAGATGACGGCGGCTCTAACGTTGTCGGTTTGGGTAAAACCGTCACTTTCGTCGAACTGCCTGACGGTGATGAAGAATCATATACGATCGTCGGAAGCGCGGAAGCTGACCCGTTTGAAGGGAAAATCTCAAACGATTCACCGATCGCAAAAAGCCTCTTGGGCAAAAAAGTAGATGAAGAAGTCACAGTACAAACACCGGGCGGAGAAATGCTCGTGAAAATTGTGAAAATTTCATAATATCTGTTTAGCAGCGAAACACCTCGTCCACAATGTGGGTGAGGTGTTTTTTTATGAAGATATCGAAACGAATGAAGCTGGCAGTCATCGCTTTTTTGATTGTATTTTTTCTGCTTCTGCTGAGACTTGCAGAAATCCAGCTGTTTTTCACAGAATCATTTTCTAAAAAGAAAATTAATTTGATTCAAGAAAGTGTGAAACAGCGGACGGAGGAAGTGCTCATTTCAGATGGAAGAGGCTCTTTTTTAGATCGAAACGGGCGGGCGCTGACAGGACAAAGCGAGCCTGCGGTTGTTTTGTTCCCTTTTCTGCTGACGCAGGATTGGCCGATCAAAAAAGTTGCGGACATCCTCGGCATGTCTGAAGATGATTTGCGCCAGACACTAGGTCAGGCAAAAAAACCGGTCATTTTGCAGCAAAAGAAAATCAAAACACTTTCAAAACAATCTATCACAAAAATCAATTCTTTGAAATATCCCGGCATTTACGGCGTATATATGGAGAATGAAGACAAGCCCAGCCTTGCTTCACATACGATAGGGAGCACGAACCAAGATCCGGCGCTGCTTCGCAAGAAATATCCTGACAAGGAGAGCCTTCCGATTACAACAGAAATCGGAACAACCGGTTTAGAACGGACATTTGACGAGTTTTTGCTTCCGGAACAAGACACAAAGCTTTTATATCATGTGGACGGAAAAGGAAACCCTTTGTTTGGCATGGACGTCAAATATACAGCTGAAGCCAATACATTTTATCCGCTCCAGATCAAAACAACGATCGATCAAAGCATTCAAAAAGCGATGGAGGAGGTATTGGATGAACAGGGGCTGAAAAAGGGAGGAGCTGTGCTGCTGGACATCGAAAATAGCAGTGTTCTGGGAATTGTAAGCAAACCAGATGCAGACGTGTCCCGGCAAAACACACTTCAAAATTATATGCTGACGCCAATCTATCCCGGATCAGTTTTTAAAACAGTCATTGCCGCAGCTGCAATCGAAAATAATATGGTGAAGCCTAGTCAAACCTTTAATTGCAATTTAAACCTGTACGGGGAACCGGGGGACGACAAAGGCACCTTGTCTTTTGATGAAAGTTTTGCCCAAAGCTGTAATTACACATTTACGAGTCTTGCAGAACAATTAATGAAAAAAGACAGCTCGGTTATTGAAGATATGTCCGAGAAGCTGGCTCTCACTGATCGGGCAGGCTGGGAGGGAAAACTGTACCACGAAACCGATTTCCGCCAGCTGTATAACGAAAAAAGCGGCGTGATTTGGGGGGATGAAAAAGACAAATCAGTCAAAAAAGCCATTGCGCAAACAGCAATCGGGCAGAAAAATGTAAAGGTAACGCCGCTGGAGGTAGCCAATATGATGGCGATAATCGCCCGCGGCGGAGAAAAACGGCAGGTGAAAATTGCCGAACAAATTGAGTATAAGAACGGCACAACGCTCGTTACGTTTAAAGATCAGAAGCTCAAAGGGGAAACGATAGACAAATATACGTCACAGCAGCTTCAAAAAATACTGCGGCGGGTAGTAGAATCTCCTTCCGGAACGGGCAGAAGGTTTCAAGATCTTCCGTATACTGTAGCAGGGAAGTCGGGCACAGCCCAGACAGGCAAGCTTTCAAAAGAGAAGGAAACGCTCTACGAAAAATGGTTTGCCGGATATTTTCCCGCGGATAAGCCGAAATACGCTCTAGTTGTTTTACACATGGATACACCGGGAGATAAGGCTCTGACAAATTCGGTGTTTTATGATATTGTTAAAAAAGTACACGAAATTGAAATCAATCAGAAATAGAACAACTTCTCAGCACATGTTAAAATATATGCTGAGCCAAGAGGGATAAAGGAGTGCAGAATTATTGAGCAATAATCAATCTCGTTATGAAAATCGTGATAAACGCAGAAAAGCCAATTTAGTGCTTAACATTTTAATCGCAATCGTATCCATACTAATTGTCGTAGTAGCAGCGAATCTCTTCATTAACAGTCCTTCTAGCAAAGATGTCAGCAAGGATTCTGAAACGGCGCAAAAACAGGAATCTCCGGCTTCAGGAAAGACGGAAAAGAAATCGGATGAGGATATAAAAGACAGCAAGAAAGATACATCTGACAGCGAAAAGGATTCTGAGAAGTCTTCTGACTCTGATTCCAAAAAAGATGACTCTGATTCAGATTCAAGCTCAGATTCAGCCGGTGACGGGCTTAAAGATGCAAAAGTAACAGAAGGCGGCTCATCGAGCGATGTGGAAAAAACGTATGAAAATCCTGACTGGAAAGCAGTCGGAACTGAGCAGACTGGCGAGCATGCCGCTACTTATGATTCAAGCTCACAAGACTGGGCTGAGATGCTGAAAGCCATTTCGTACGCAACTGGTGTCTCAACAGATAACATGACGGTGCTCTGGCTTGGAAATAACGGCAGCCCTCAGGATGCCAAAGGCAAGATTTTGGACAAGGCGACTGGGAATAAATATCAAGTCACGATTACATGGGTCGATGAAAAAGGCTGGAAGCCGACAAAAGTAGAAAAGCTAAAATAAACAAAAGCAGCCGGGTTAAAACCGGCTGCTTTTGTTTTAGGCTTCAGCTGCGAAATGAACCACCGCGCTGTACAATATTCTTCCTTCTGCCACAGCAGTTTGGTGTGAAACAGATTTCACCCGGAGCATGATGGCTTTATTGTTTTCAATTTGTGTATTGATTTTCTTTTCAAGCTCCTGCAATGAAGCCGCTTCAAAAAATTCCACTTTGTCTTTAATCAGATCTAATTGAAAATTCATGTCTTGACCCTCCAGCTTTCACAAGTCATATGAAGTATAAGCTTTTTTGCGGTCAATGCGCAATATGAGATGGCATAAAATACACAAAGTGTTTTAGTACCTGCTTTTCAGAAGATGTGGTATTATAGGAACTGTTCCATCATTAATCCATAGTATACTTATAGGAATTATTAAATATGGAGTGTGACAAATATGGGCCGTGAATTTATCCCTCTCTTTGAAGATTGGGCAGCAACTTATGATCAAACAGTACAAGGTTTAGATATTCAGTATAAAGAAGCGTTCAGAGGCTACGATCATATCCTTGATGCCATCGTCAGAAAATCTGGAACGCATGTGTTAGAATTTGGCCCGGGGACCGGGAATTTGACAGCTAAGCTGCTCGATGCAGGCAAAACTGTATTTGGAATCGAACCTTCTCCAGCAATGCGTAAACTGGCTTCTGACAAGCTCTCAGGCAGGACGGAAATCGTTGATGGAGACTTCCTGACATTCCCTGAGCCGCCATTTCAGGCTGATACGATTGTCAGTTCATATGCTTTTCATCATTTGACTGACGAAGAAAAGCGGGCTGCCATAAAGCAATATGGCAAATACCTTCACTTGCATGATAAAATAGTGTTTGCCGATACCGTCTTTGAAAATGCGCAAGCGTATCAACAGGCTATCGATAAAGCCCGTTCTCAAGGCTTTTATCAGCTTGCAAATGATTTAGAGACAGAGCATTATCCTACATTGGATGCGTTGAAAGAAATGTTTACAGCTGAAGGTTTTGCAGTCCGATTCACTCAGCAAAACGACTTCGTGTGGATAATGGAGGCGATCAAACGGTAAAGTGAAGGGAATGTGAATAGATGAGACTAGCAGTCATCGGAGCAATGGAAGAGGAAGTTACCATCTTAAGAAACAAACTTGAAAATGCAAAAACAGAAACGATCGCACACTGTGAATTTACAACAGGCGAATATGAAGGAACTGAAGTGATTCTTTTAAAATCAGGAATTGGAAAAGTAAATGCTGCTATCAGCACGACGCTTCTGCTTGACCGTTACAAGCCTGATTATGTTATTAACACAGGCTCAGCCGGCGGATTTCATCATACATTGAATGTAGGGGATGTCGTCATTTCCACTGACGTTCGCCACCATGATGTAGACGTAACGGCTTTTGACTATGAATACGGCCAAGTGCCGGGTCTTCCGGCTGCTTATGCGGCGGATGAAAAGCTGATCAGCATCACTGAAGAAGCGGTATCTGAACTCGACGGCATTCAGGTTGCAAAAGGAACGATTGCAACAGGCGATTCTTTCATGAACGATCCGAAGCGGGTTGAAGAGGTGCGTGCGAGATTTTCTGATCTGTACGCGGTTGAAATGGAGGCTGCGGCAGTGGCTCAAGTATGCCATCAATTTAAAACGCCGTTTGTCGTCATCAGAGCGTTATCAGATATCGCAGGCAAAGAATCACATGTTTCATTTGACCAATTTTTAGAGCAGGCGGCTGTTCATTCAACAGAGCTTGTGTTAAAGGTGATCAAACGAATTCATTAAAACGGGGAGAACGTTCTCCTCCGTTTTTCTCTAAAAACAACCTCTATTAAGGAGGAGGACATATATGACAGTGATTACGGACATTACCGAGCTGATTGGGAATACACCGCTTCTCCGCTTGAAGAACTTTGATGTTCCAGAAGGAGTCGCGGTGTATGCCAAGCTTGAAATGATGAATCCAGGGGGAAGCATCAAAGACAGACTGGGAGATATGCTGATTCGTGACGCGCTCGATTCAGGCAAAGTGAAACCCGGCGGAGTGATTATAGAAGCTACGGCAGGCAATACAGGGATCGGCCTTGCGTTAAGTGCCAGAAAATATGGGCTGAAAGCGATTTTCTGTGTCCCTGAACATTTCAGCAGAGAGAAACAGCAAATTATGCAAGCGCTTGGCGCATCAATCATTCATACACCGCGTCAAGACGGAATGCAGGGAGCCATTCAAAAAGCCATTCAGCTGGAGACTGAAATTGAAAATTCTTATTGCGTTTTGCAATTTAAAAACCGAGTAAATCCATCGACTTACTATAAGACGCTTGGACCTGAAATGTGGGAAGCGCTTGACGGGAATATTCATACATTTGTCGCAGGGGCAGGATCAGGAGGCACATTCGCAGGGACAGCTTCCTTCTTAAAAGAAAAAAATCCAGCAGTCAAAACGGTGATTGTTGAACCGGTGGGCTCGATTTTAAACGGAGGAGAGCCCCACGCTCATAAAACAGAGGGCATCGGCATGGAGTTTATCCCCGATTATATGGATAAGAGCCATTTTGACGAGATCTACACCGTAACAGATGAGAATGCGTTTAGACTTGTGAAAGAAGCGGCAGAAAAAGAAGGCCTGCTGATCGGAAGCTCTTCAGGTGCAGCGCTTTATGCGGCATTGGAGGAAGCGAAAAAAGCATCCGCTGGAACTAACATTGTCACAGTATTTCCTGACAGCAGCGATCGATATATCAGCAAACAAATATACGAAGGAGGCATCTGATATGAAGAAAAAAACATTGATGATACATGGCGGAATCACAGGTGATGAGAAAACAGGCGCAGTTTCCGTGCCGATTTATCAAGTAAGCACGTACAAGCAGCCGAAAGCAGGGCAGCATACAGGCTACGAGTATTCAAGAACGGCCAATCCGACTCGAACCGCTCTCGAAGCACTTGTGACAGAACTGGAAAGCGGGGAAGCAGGCTATGCGTTCAGCTCAGGAATGGCTGCCATTACAGCGGTTATGATGCTGTTTAACAGCGGAGATCATGTCGTGTTGACTGATGATGTGTACGGCGGAACATATCGCGTGATGACAAAGGTGCTTAACCGTCTTGGCATTGAATCAACATTTGTTGATACGAGCAGCAGGGAAGAAGTTGAAAAAGCGATTCGCCCTAATACAAAAGCAATTTATATTGAAACACCGACAAACCCGTTGCTCAAAATCACCGACCTGACGCTCATGGCTGATATTGCAAAAAAAGCGGGTGTTCTGCTTATCGTAGACAATACCTTTAATACTCCTTATTTTCAACAGCCGCTTACTTTAGGCGCTGATATCGTACTGCACAGTGCGACAAAATATCTTGGCGGACACAGTGATGTCGTCGGAGGTTTAGTTGTGACAGCTTCGAAAGAGCTTGGAGAAGAGCTGCATTTTGTGCAAAACTCCACAGGCGGCGTGCTCGGCCCTCAAGATTCCTGGCTGTTAATGAGAGGAATCAAAACGTTGGGACTCAGAATGGAAGCGATCGATCAAAATGCGCGGAAAATCGCAAGCTTTCTTGAGAATCACCCTGCTGTCCAAACGTTATATTACCCTGGTTCTTCAAATCATCCCGGACATGAGCTTGCAAAAACGCAAGGATCGGGCTTCGGCGGCATGATCTCCTTTGATATTGGCAGTGAAGAACGGGTTGATGCGTTTTTAGGAAATCTGAAACTGTTTACCATTGCTGAAAGCCTAGGGGCGGTTGAAAGCTTAATTTCTGTTCCTGCAAGAATGACACATGCCTCTATTCCGAGAGAACGCCGGCATGAGCTCGGCATTACGGACGGCTTGATCAGAATTTCTGTAGGAATTGAAGATGCGGAAGACTTGTTGGAAGATATCGGCCAAGCGCTTGAAAATATATAACAAATGGATAGAATTACTTTCTCTGTAAGCCGCCGGATTATATTATAATAGTCGTATACTATGAATCTGGCAGGTGATTCTTTTGAACAAAAATAGAATGAAATCTTTAAAAGAAGACTACAAGCATTTTGCTTTTACATTGCTTGCAGTCAGCACTTTTTTATATATAGGCGCAGTTCTCCCTGATCAAGGCTTAACATTAGGCCAGAAATCGACTATGTTTTTAGCGGATTGTGTATTTTTAGCCGGTGCCTTCTTTTGCGCTGACCGTTCACTTATTTACAAGAAGCGTTTGGAAGAAGCCGACGAATAAAAAAACAGCCATCATCAAGAGATGGCTGTTTTTTGTTATTTTTCTCGAAGTTCTTTTCCCATGCCTTTTAAAAACTGAAGACCGAAGCCGACGGCTCTGTTGATGTCAGGATCGTTCATTGCTTTTAACAGGTCGAGAATCCCGACTTTCTTGTCTTCTTTTAAAAAGCTTTGTGCCTGTTCAGTCCCAGCCATTACGCTTTCTAAAAGCTTTGCTGTAAACTCAGGATCGGCTTTTGTCAATGCGCCTCCGGCGGCCATCATCGTGTTGATGAGGTTGGTGACAGGCTCGCGGGAAACTTGGCCAAGCGCAATCTTGGCAATGTCTTCCTTCGCTCTGAGCATGCTTGTTGCCGCATCAAAAATTCCAAGATCATTGAGTTCATTCATTAACGTCATCGTTTTAGAGACGGCGTCCTCATTTTCCGCCAGCAGCTCTTTCAGTTCTTCTATTTTTTCAAGCTTCATTTGCTCAGCTGTTTTTGTTTCTTTTTTGATCGTCGTAATCGGAGTGGCCATTCGTTTTCCTCCTATCGTTTAATCAGTCAGATGTACATAGCCAGGGCGGTTCCATTTTCTTTCTGCTTCGACTCCGTTTTGCGGATGCCGTTTTTTGTTGCGCGGATTTGTTTTTGGAAGCGGCGCTGTTTCACAGCCGCCAAGCACTTCCATGCGGACCTTTGTCTGTTTATAAGCAGGCGTGTTCGTCCGTTTATCAGCTGCAGGGCCCGTCAAGAAGTTAATCGCTGACTCCTTGTCTGTCGAGTTCATTGGCAAATAGAGTTCATTTTTCCGTACCCGGTCTGTGATCAGCGCGTTCAATTTGACTGCTCCGAACGGAGAAACGAGCCGTACAAGCGAACCGTCACAAACACCTCGCTCTTGTGCAAGCTCAGGTGAGATCTCAACGAATACATTCGGCACTTTCGCTTGGATGCCTTTCGATTTATTTGTCATGTTTCCTTCGTGGAAATGCTCCAGCATCCGGCCGTTATTGATATGAAGGTCATATTCCTCCGGAAATGCCGCTGGCTCGGTCCAATCAGAAAGGGCAAAGCGGGCTTTTTTGTCAGGGAAATTAAATCCGTCTTCATACAGAAGCGGTGTGCTTTCACCTGTGAAGCTGCCCCATAGGAAGCTGTTCCAGCCTTCAAGCACCTCATAGCTTGCTTTGGCAAACAGAGGAGAAAGACTCGCCATTTCAGAGAAAATGTTACTTGGATGGCTGTAATTCCAATTCGCTCCTAAACGGTTTGCCACCTCTTGAATAATCCACCAGTCCGGTTTTGCGTCACCAAGCGTCGGAAGCGCCTGATACAATCGCTGGACACGGCGTTCTGTGTTGGTAAATGTTCCGTCTTTTTCAAGTGAAGGAGTGGCCGGCAAGACGACATCAGCATATTGAGCTGTTCTTGACAGGAAGATGTCCTGTACCACGAAGAAATCAAGGCTTGATAAAATATCATGCACATGGTTCGCGTTTGAATCGACCAGTGCCATATCCTCACCGACAAGATACATAGCTTTCATTTTTCCTTCTTCAATGGCATGAAGCATTTGAATATTATCTAAACCAGGCTTTCCATCAATCTCGACACCATATGCCTCTTCAAATTTAGCGCGTGCTTTGTCATCTGTAATATGCTGATATCCCGGCAGCCAGCCAGGCAATGTTCCCATATCACATGCGCCTTGCACGTTATTGTGTCCACGCAGAGGATAAGCGCCGGCACCTGGACGGCGATAGTTGCCCGTAGCGAGAAGCAGGTTTGAAATGGCTGCTGATGTATCAGAACCGCCTGTATTTTGTGTGACACCCATTCCCCAAAGGACACAAGTGCCGTCAGCATCACGAATCATTTCAGCAATTTGAATGATGTTTTCTTTTGAAAGGCCTGTGATGCGTTCTGCATAATCAAGCGTATACGTTTTAAGGGTTTCTTTATAATCTTCAAAGTAATTGACGTTCTCATCAATAAACGCCTGATCGTGCCAGCCTTGGTCGATCATATATTTCGTAACAGCCATCAGCCAAACTTGGTCTGTGCCTTGTTTAGGGCTGATGAACAGATCAGATCGCTCAGCCATCTCATTTTTACGCAGGTCAGCAACAATCAGTTTTTGACCGTGGAGCTTGTGTGCCCGTTTGACGCGTGTTGCGAGCACTGGGTGTCCTTCCGCCGGATTGGCACCGACAATGATGACCAGGCCTGCTTTGGCAATATCTTTAATCGTGCCGGCGTCACCGCCCATGCCGACAGTGCGGAACAATCCGTCTGTAGCAGGAGACTGGCAGTAGCGTGAGCAGTTATCGACGTTGTTTGTTTCAAATACCTGACGCGCTAGTTTTTGAATGACGTAGTTTTCTTCATTCGTAATTTTAGAAGAAGAAATAAACCCTACAGAGCCTTTACCGTACTGCTCTTTAATTGATCCTAATCTGCTTGCGACAAGATCGAGGGCTTCTTCCCAAGAAGATTCCACAAAGGCTCCGTTTTTACGGATTAAAGGCTTTGTGATCCGCTCCTCAGAATTGACAAAATCCCAGCCGAATTTCCCTTTGACACATGTGGAAATTGCGTTAACCGGAGCATCAGAAACAGGCTGGATCTTTAAAATATCCCGTCCTTTTGTCCATACTTCAAATGAACATCCGACACCGCAGAACGTACATACAGTTTTCGTTTTTTTCGTTCTCGTTTCACGCATTGCCGCTTCGACTTCAGAAATGGCAAAAATGCTGCCATACCCCGGTTCAACATTTTTCACGAGATCAATCATCGGTTCCATGACGTCCTCTTTAATGCCTGTCATAAAACCAGCCTGCCCGAGCATTGATTTTTCCATCAGTGCATTACATGGACATACTGTTACACACTGACCGCAGCTGACACAGGAAGATTCATTGATCGGAACTCCCTCATCCCAAATGACGCGAGGGCGTTCGCGTTCCCAGTCGATTGAGAGTGTTTCATTTACCTGAAGGTTTTGACAGACCTCAACACACTGGCCGCAGGCAATACATTGGTTTGGATCATAGCGGTAAAAAGGATGAGACATATCAACCGCGCAAGAAGGATCTTCTTTTGGCGTGTATGGGTATTTTTGATGCTCGATCCCCATCATTTCCGCTGTATTATGCAGCGTACAGTTTCCATTGTTGTTGTCGCAAACTGTACAATACAGCAAATGATTTTCAAGAAGGCGGTCCATCGCTTCGGTTTGCGCTTCTTTCACTCGATTTCCTGAAAGATCAATAGACATCCCGTTTTCTGCAACCGTCGCGCATGAACGAACCAGCTTGCCGTTTGCCTCTACTATGCAAGTATCACAAGTTTGAATCGGGTCAACCTCTGGTACGTGGCAAATCTGCGGGTACTCAAGTCCGTTTTCATTTAAAATATCTAAAATTGTGGCCCCTGCTCGTGCTTGAATTTCTGTTCCGTCTACACGGACACTGATCGACTTAACGTCCATCATATTCATATTCCCCTCCATCTTTCTTTCAAGAAGTCAAAAAAAGCCATGTATAGATACACCTGCCCTTAATTCTAAGAAGGTGTAAACACACATGGCGGAATAGTTCACTAGCAAGTCTTACTAACAGACCAATCCTTGATTTTTATAAAACGATAGACTCATAACAAGATCCTATTACAAATCCATCAACACTGCTTTTATTATAATGTGATATTTATTATAATACAATATGGCAGGAAAATTTTAACCAAGTGAAATGTCCTGAGGGGAACCGGGAAAAGCCTTTATAAGGCAATATCGGAAGGGGTAATCAGCATGTCTAAAAAAATTCATGAATTCAATGATATTATTCGAAAACTTCGCAAAGAATTGTTCGGAAAAGGGCCTGAGAGAATTCATACTGTATTTGTAGAAAACATGGCAGTTTCAACACTATACGGAAATCTGAGTGCAAGCGAGCAGTTTATCGCCCGCACGCCTGAAGGAAGAGAGATGGTACATGCGGCCCGGACAAGCCTAATTCAAGACCTTTATTCCAAACAAACACCGGAAGGAATGGAGGAACTCATGGGAGCTAAGCTAGTCCATTTGTTTTCTGATATTAAAATTGAGGAAAACATCGCTGTATCTGTATTTGTTTTTGACCGAAAAATAGATGAGCAAAAAGAAGTTCTGCAAAGCTAGTATATTTGTCATTGACACAAATTTGTCACATTTGATATGATGTTGCTACAGTTATAGAAGGCTAAAGCAATGGAATGTATGCACGAACTGTATATATTCTCTTTCAATATCTTATATACTGCTTGATATTGTTGTATGGGTATGCATACAAGTTAGGCAGCATTCAAACGCCTGGTTTGACACAGGTTATTTGAGTGCTGCCTTTTTTATTGCCTTTCTTGCATAACTGTGAGAAAAGAAGAAGTAATGGAGGCGTTTTATTATGGCTTTTCGAAAACCGGATGAAATAGCGGAAGCAGCAATTGAAGCAGGGATGAAAAAAATAAAGCTCCCGCTGCCGTCACTGCTTGTGCTGGGGTTTTTAGGCGGTGCATTTATCGCGCTTGGGTATTTGCTTGATATCAGGGTAATTGGCGATCTTCCGAAAGAATGGGGGAGCCTGTCCAGTTTGATTGGTGCAGCAGTATTTCCAGTCGGCCTGATCCTTGTCGTTCTCGCTGGCGCTGAACTGATCACAGGCAATATGATGTCAGTTGCGATGGCGTTATTTTCGAGAAAAATATCAGTAAAAGAGTTAGCGATTAACTGGGGAATCGTCACAATTATGAACTTAATCGGCGCATTGTTTGTTGCTTACTTTTTCGGGCATTTGGTTGGATTGACTGAAACAGGTCCTTATTTAGAAAAAACGATTGCCGTTGCCCAAGGAAAGCTTGATATGAGCTTTGGCAAGGTTCTCATTTCCGCCATCGGCTGTAACTGGCTTGTATGTCTTGCAGTGTGGCTTTCTTTCGGCGCCCAAGACGCAGCAGGAAAAATCCTTGGCATCTGGTTCCCAATCATGGCTTTTGTGGCTATCGGATTTCAGCACGTTGTCGCCAACATGTTTGTGATTCCTGCTGCCATTTTTGCAGGCTCATTCACGTGGGGGCAGTTCATCGGAAACATCATTCCGGCTTTTATCGGTAATGTCATCGGCGGAGCTGTATTTGTCGGTCTCATTTATTTTATTGCATATCATAAGAAAGACCGCTCCAGAAAAGAAATGAAGCAGGTGTCATGACCAACGGGCAAATCCATTCGATGATTTGCACAATTTCCGTCCATTTTTAGAAAAAGATGTTTACAAAATGGAATTTGGTGGATATACTTACAAAGTAAGAAAAAAGCAAAGGAGGCTGAACCAAAATGACAATGAGACAACGACGTCAACCTGTACGTGATACACATGTAAAAGTTCATGGTTTATTCAGCCTGTGGAAGAGTTCGTGTCCTTCCTTAACCGATGCTTATCGCACGCATTAAATTCGGAATAGTCGGACATACGCAACTCCCCGCAGGCAGTAGAGGCATTGGTGTCTTCTTTTGTCTGCGGTTTTTATTTGCCCGCGGCAGAAGGGTTGTGCCGCGGGTTATTTCGCTTGATGCGGACTTTGAAAGGGGGTGAGCGATATGACGATTAACCTATTCTTTTTAACGTTAACGATTAAAAAACGGTTTAAAAGCCTGGAAGAATTCGAACGAGAACAGCAGATTGAACAAATTTATGATGAAATGAAAGAGTCTCAGTTAAAGCATCTTTATTTAACAAACTGGCGCTAAAAGCAACGAAAAAAACTGAAGGGGGAATGGCATATGCTTAGAATGGAACTATTGATGCATTATACAATGGAGAAGGACCAAGTTTAGCGAAATAGCTGTCAAGAAAATGCGCGCCTGCATATAGTAAATCAACGTTATTGTGAGGCAGGTGATGGCATGATGAACGATTATCAAAAAAGACTGCCGTCGATTGGCCATGGTTATGCGTCCATGCCGCATTCCTTCAAACATGGTTATGGAAATCCATTCAGACAGCAGAGGCTGATGGCAATGCAGCAGCAAAGGCTGTATGTATTCCCTTATCATTGGCATTAGAAAGAGGGCAGAAAACATTATGTTTTCTGCTTTTTTTTCGGAAAAAAATGAAAAAGTTTAGTTCTATTGAAACATTTTTCAATACATTGCCGTCTAGTTGGTACCTTCCTTCACTTTTAGAAATGAAGATGATGTTTATTTTTTTAAGATAATAAATAAACATAGGAAACCAAAAGCAGGTGTTTAAAATGCTAGAAAATAGACTCTATAAACGATCGGATTTTTGGAAATTATTTTCTCGGAAATATAAGCTAACCAAAACAATTGAGCATATGATGATTGACTCTATAGATATACAAGAAAATGACAGAATTTTAGAAATTGGAATTGGAAACGGCACTGTCTTTAAAAGCATAACCAAGAAACTAAAAAAGGGTAGCCTAAAAAGCATTGATCCTTCAAAACGAAAGGTAAGACAGATATCACGTGCGAATCGAAAGAACATGGGGAACGGGGAGGTTTTTCATGGCTATCCAGAGGACATTCCCTTTGATGACCGTACCTTTAATAAAGTCTTTTCTTTACATACGGTTCAAAGCTGCACCGATATTAGGCTTGCATTAAGAGAAATTTACAGGGTGCTTCAAATTGACGGCCGGTTTTATATCAGTATTGACACAAATACCGGTGAAAAAGAGAAAACGTATATTCAACTGCTGAAAGACCAGCATTTCAGGGATCTTTCTGTTATCAGGCGTGCTTCCTGTCTATGTATTGTGGCTGTTAAATAAAAAATTTCTCGGGAAATATATCCAAGATCCTCGTATTAGGATTTGGGTATATTTTCTTAATTTTTTATTTTTTGCATATACTTTATATTAAAAAAAGTTTTTTTCATATAAACTTATAACAGAAGAAAGAACAAAGAGGTGATATCAGACAGGGCAGACATTCTTTGTGAACAAAAGGAATGAATATTCATTCCGCAAACGAATCGGAGGTTGTCAGATTACATGATACCCGCATCCAGCAGTAAATACGACATGATTATGAAAGCGTCAGTCTCACTTTTTACGGAAAGGGGTTTTGACGCTACCACTATTCCTATGATAGCTGAACGTGCTCATGTAGGGACAGGAACGATCTATCGTTATTTTGACAGCAAAGAAACACTCGTTAACGTACTGTTTCAAGAAAGCATCCAGCGATTTACGGAAAAACTGAAGCAAGACGTTTCAGAATTGCCTGTCAGAGAAGGCTTTCACCACGTATTTTGCTGTCTCGTTCAGTTTACGAAAGAGAGCGACTATGCGCTTTTTTTTCTTGAAACCAAAAAAGATGCTCATTACTTAAATCATACAAGCAAAAAAATGATAGAAAATCTGACTCAAATGCTTGATGACTATTTTAATAAGGGAAAAGCGGAAGGCGTGATTCGCAGCCTGCCCTCTAATGTGTTAATTGCGATTGTATTAGGGGCGTTTCTCAAGATATATCAGCTCGTTCAAACAGGTGATATAGAGATGGACACTGATTTAATTACTGAATTGGAACAATGCTGCTGGGACGCCATTAAGCTTCATTCATCACAAAAATAAGGAAAGGGAGATGTTAATGAAACAGGCAAGCGCAATACCTCAGCCCAAAACATACGGACCTTTAAAAAATCTTCCGCATCTGGAAAAAGAACAGCTTTCTCAATCCTTATGGCGGATAGCTGATGAATTGGGACCGATTTTCCGTTTTGATTTTCCGGGAGTATCCAGTGTTTTTGTGTCCGGCCACAATCTTGTGGCTGAAGTGTGTGATGAAAACCGCTTTGACAAGAACCTTGGCAAAGGCTTGCAAAAGGTGCGTGAGTTCGGGGGAGATGGCTTATTTACAAGTTGGACGCACGAACCGAACTGGCAAAAAGCCCACCGCATTTTGCTGCCGAGTTTTAGTCAAAAAGCGATGAAAGGCTACCATTCTATGATGCTGGATATCGCAACCCAGCTGATTCAAAAATGGAGCCGGTTAAACCCTAATGAAGAAATTGATGTAGCAGACGATATGACACGTCTGACGCTTGATACGATTGGGTTATGCGGGTTTAACTATCGATTCAACAGCTTTTACCGTGATTCACAGCATCCGTTTATCACCAGTATGCTCCATGCCTTAAAAGAGGCGATGAATCAATCGAAAAGACTAGGTCTGCAAGATAAGATGATGGTGAAAACGAAGCTGCAGTTCCAAAAGGATATAGAAGTCATGAACTCCCTGGTTGATAGAATGATAGCGGAGCGAAAGGCGAATCCGGATGAAAACATTAAGGATCTCTTGTCTCTCATGCTTTATGCCAAGGATCCAGTAACGGGTGAAACGCTGGATGACGAAAACATTCGATACCAAATCATCACATTTTTAATTGCTGGACATGAGACAACAAGCGGGTTGCTATCCTTTGCGATTTATTGTCTGCTTACACATCCGGAAAAACTGAAAAAAGCTCAGGAGGAAGCGGATCGCGTGTTAACGGATGACACGCCTGAATATAAACAAATCCAGCAGCTCAAATACATTCGGATGGTTTTAAATGAAACCCTCAGACTGTATCCAACAGCTCCGGCTTTTTCTCTATATGCGAAGGAGGATACTGTTCTAGGCGGGGAATATCCGATCAGTAAAGGGCAGCCAGTCACTGTTTTAATTCCAAAACTGCACCGGGATCAAAACGCTTGGGGACCGGATGCGGAAGATTTCCGTCCGGAACGGTTTGAGGATCCTTCAAGTATCCCTCACCATGCGTATAAGCCGTTTGGAAACGGACAGCGCGCTTGTATTGGCATGCAGTTTGCTCTTCAAGAAGCGACAATGGTTCTCGGTCTTGTATTAAAGCATTTTGAATTGATAAACCATACTGGCTACGAACTAAAAATCAAAGAAGCATTAACGATCAAGCCGGATGATTTTAAAATTACTGTGAAACCGCGAAAAACAGCGGCAATCAATGTACAGAGAAAAGAACAGGCAGACATCAAAGCAGAAACAAAGCCAAAAGAAACCAAACCTAAACACGGCATACCTTTACTCGTTCTTTACGGTTCAAACCTTGGGACAGCTGAGGGAATAGCCGGTGAACTGGCTGCTCAAGGCCGCCAGATGGGCTTTACAGCTGAAACGGCTCCGCTTGATGATTATATCGGCAAGCTCCCTGAAGAAGGGGCAGTCGTCATTGTAACGGCTTCTTATAATGGGGCGCCGCCTGATAATGCTGCCGGCTTTGTAGAGTGGCTGAAAGAGCTTGAGGAAGGCCAATTGAAAGGTGTTTCCTATGCGGTATTCGGCTGCGGGAACCGGAGCTGGGCCAGCACGTATCAGCGGATTCCCCGCCTGATTGATGACATGATGAAAGCAAAGGGGGCATCGCGTTTAACAGCGATTGGGGAAGGTGACGCCGCCGATGATTTTGAAAGCCACCGTGAGTCTTGGGAAAACCGCTTCTGGAAGGAAACGATGGACGCATTTGATATTAACGAAATAGCCCAGAAAGAAGACAGGCCTTCATTATCGATTACTTTTCTCAGTGAAGCGACGGAAACGCCGGTTGCTAAAGCATATGGCGCGTTTGAAGGGATTGTGTTAGAGAATCGAGAACTCCAGACAGCTGCCAGCACGCGTTCAACCCGCCATATTGAATTGGAAATTCCGGCTGGTAAAACATATAAAGAAGGCGATCATATCGGAATCCTGCCAAAGAACAGCAGGGAGCTTGTTCAGCGGGTTCTCAGCCGATTCGGTTTGCAGTCCAATCATGTGATAAAAGTTAGCGGAAGCGCTCATATGTCTCATCTGCCGATGGATCGGCCGATCAAAGTAGCGGATTTATTGTCGTCCTATGTAGAGCTGCAGGAACCGGCATCAAGGCTTCAGCTTCGGGAGCTGGCCTCTTATACAGTCTGTCCGCCGCATCAAAAAGAGCTGGAACAGCTCGTTTCAGATGATGGCATTTACAAAGAGCAGGTACTTGCAAAACGTCTTACCATGCTTGATTTTTTAGAGGATTATCCTGCTTGCGAAATGCCGTTTGAACGGTTTTTAGCACTTTTGCCATCACTAAAACCGAGATACTATTCCATTTCAAGCTCACCGAAAGTTCATGCAAATATCGTGAGCATGACGGTAGGAGTTGTGAAAGCCTCAGCATGGAGCGGCCGAGGTGAATACCGGGGTGTTGCCTCTAATTATTTAGCAGAATTGAATACAGGTGATGCAGCAGCCTGTTTCATTCGTACACCGCAGTCCGGATTCCAGATGCCGGATGAGCCTGAAACGCCTATGATTATGGTCGGGCCGGGCACAGGAATTGCGCCATTCAGGGGCTTTGTTCAGGCAAGATCGGTTTTGAAGAAGGAAGGAAGCACCCTTGGTGAAGCACTTTTATACTTCGGCTGCCGCCGTCCGGACCATGACGACCTTTACAGAGAAGAGCTGGATCAAGCGGAACAGGACGGTTTGGTCACAATCCGCCGATGCTACTCGCGCGTCGAAAACGAACCAAAAGGATATGTCCAGCACTTGCTCAAGCAAGATACGCAGAAATTGATGACACTCATTGAAAAAGGGGCTCATATTTACGTATGCGGTGATGGATCGCAAATGGCTCCTGATGTAGAGAGAACTTTGCGATTGGCATATGAAGCTGAAAAAGCAGCAAGTCAGGAAGAATCAGCTGTATGGCTGCAAAAGCTGCAAGATCAAAGACGTTATGTGAAAGACGTTTGGACAGGAATGTAAAATATAAAATCCCGCCAATCTGATTGGCGGGATTGCTTTGCATATGAGAAAACCGGCACGATAATGAAATCTACTGAAAAGGATGTTATAGGGAGTATCGCGCCGGCCTTATTATTCATATCGGCATGCAGAGGCAAAAGTTTAGTTCTTTTTACCTTGTTTTTAAAAATAAATAGTCTGAAAGTCTTGTTTTTGATTTTCGACTCAGGCTTTTGGCATTTTGTTCTTTCTTATTCCTTAAGATCAGTCATCTGTTGAAGATTGATGCTTGAATTGCTGTTCCACATGCTTACGGTAATGAAAGTCATGAATCAGCCGAATGGTCGGCCTGATTAACAGCAGCAAACTTCCGATCGCAAACAGCCATATCCCTGCCGACATTAACCGGTCATAAAAAAAGAAAAAACTTCCAACGAGAAACATAGCACCGATGATAAAATCGTTTACTGTATAAAGAACCTTATATCGTTTTTTGAAAAAAAGCTCATATCGTTTCAACTCTTTTTGGATGTCATGTTCTTCATTTCCTTTCATTATCATCCCTCCATTCAATTTTGGCTTACCCTTACGTAAACGGCATGTAAACATAAGGGCTGCCTTGCTGAAAGGAGACATAATCAACGATCAGAAACTAAAGTGAAAAAGTAATCCGCATAGGATCTCTTTTTTACGATTTCATCGCCTGAACAATAAGAGCAGTCAAAGCTTTTGCCCCTTTAGGAACCAAGTGAACACCATCAGGGGTAAAATATTCCGGATGCTGAAGAGCTTCTGTATGCCAGTCAACTAACGTAACATGTTGATGTGCGCTTGCCTGGCGCTGTAAAGACTCATTAACCTTGCTTTCCCATTGGCGGGGAACCCGTGTATTGACAAGATAGATATGAGCTTTTGAGAAAGATTGAAGCAGTTGTTCGATTTGGCTGTTTGTAAAGTAGCCATTGGTTCCAAGCTCAATGATAACAGCCTTGTTCGGCTGATTAAAAGACTTGTATTCCCTTGTGAGTTCCAAAGCTTGAGACATTTGTCTCCCCACCTTTCCATCAATCGTCACATTTGAAAATGACTGACGCAGATGTGAAGAAATATCAAGCATGACGGAATCTCCTATAGCTAAAACTTCTTTCGCAGTGTCTGCTGGTTTTTTCTGCTGTTGGGATTGCGTGTCTTTCTTTTTATGAGTCTCTTGCCCACTATCTTTGTTTTCCTTTTGACCCTGATTGGAATCTGTTGTCTTTTGTTCAGGATTGTGTTTTTTATCTGCTGCAGCGTTCTTTTTATCCCCAGAAGCCTGGCTGGTGTCAGCATTTGTTTCTTGTGAGCTATAGGTCCATTTGGTAGGGTGCTTTTGCTCGCCGGCTAGCCCTGACAGCCCGCCTGCAAAAATAAGTATAGCGAAAATGATGAAACCAATTGACATTTTGCTGATGACAGATGTCGTTTTCCATTCCTTGATTCTATGTATAAAAACACGGCGGAAAAATGACCTAAATCCCTGTGTCCGTATCGGCTTCTCAATAAAATGGTAGGAAAGCTCGGCAAGTATACATGTCACAATGACCTTTAGCACGATATGCCAAAAAACAGGGTTTCCGATTTCTTGAACTGGCGTGCTTAACACAATAACAGGGTAGTGCCAAAGATAAATTCCGTAAGACCTCGTTCCAAGCCACCGAAGCGGCCTCCATGAAAGCAGATTGCCTAAAAAGCTGCTCGGATGGCAAACACATGCAATAAGGATTGCGGCAGTCACGCTAATGAATAGCATTCCGCCTCTGTAAAGAAAAGGCTCGTATTCATCTGTGAAATAGACACACAACACTAAAATACAAAATGCCGAAAATTCAGTGGCGTGCAAAGTGTGCTTCAGTTTGCTAGGCAGCCTGTTGGAAGACAGCCTTTTCATCGGCCATACCAAAGCCAAGGCACATCCGATGAGAAGTCCAAACGAACGAGTGTCTGTGCCATAGTAAACGCGGCTCGGATCTCCGCCAGGTTCATACAGTACGCTCATCATCACGGCTGAACAAAGCGCAAGCAATGATATCACCGCAGCCAATCTGGCGCGGCTTTTCATTATGTACATTCCAACAACTAAGAACATCGGCCATATGATATAAAATTGTTCTTCAATCGCCAGCGACCAAAGGTTTTTTAGAGGTGATGGGGAACCGAAACTATCAAAATATGATAGCTTGTGAAAAATAAACCACCAATTGCTCATATAAAAGAGAGAAGAGATCGCATCTCCACGTACAGTGTGCAATAGTTCTCGATCAAACAATACGACCCACACAACAGTGGAAAAGATCATAAGGTACGCTGCCGGCAGAAGCCGCCGAATGCGGCGCACCCAAAAATCCCGAAAATCAAGATTGATATCATTTCCATATGCCGGTAATAGAATAGATGTAATCAAATATCCGGATAAAACAAAAAAGATATCAACTCCGATAAAACCACCGTTAGCCCAATTGAAATTTAGGTGATAAGCGATAACTGACAGGACGGCAAAAGCGCGAAGGCCATCAAGTCCAGGGATGTATCGATGATGCTCTGTCTTGTGATACATGGGTATTCCTCCAATAGTATGCAAATATTCTCGTTGTTTGTGATAGCGAGGTTACGACCTCGAATAGAGAAGAGAGAAAACATCCATAATCTTAGATGGATGTTTTTATTTTATCGAATATAACGTTCTCCCACGAGCAAGTTTGAAATGACGCCGGTTGGAATTGTAAACTCTGTAACGCCCATATAGCCGGGGGCGACTTCATATTCGTCAAATGAGATCACAAGTTTATGGTCTTCAGTAATGTAAAACGTCTGATCAGGAAGAATCGTTTTGAACGGTTCTGCATCTTCGTCAGTGAGCCAATATATTTTATTTGGATCTTCCTTCATTTGCTGTTTCATTTGTTCTTTGATGTTTTGACTGATGACTTTGATATAGCGCTCATCTTTGAATAAGCTTTTTAATGTAAGTAAAATATCATTCTTTTTGTCAATTGTAATATAACGGCTTTGTGTGTAGGAAGATGCTTGTGTTGTTTCAATATTGCGCCGGATAGAGAGTAAATCTGGCGTGTCTGTGACCGTCTCGTAATCACTGTAGATGCTGAGATGCCCTTTTTTGTTTTTGGATGTGGACTGTATAAACTCTTTATACAGCTGCTGGCTTTCTTTCAAGTATTTCTGGTTAATGCTGTTTTCAAGCTCTTTATTAGAAAGCCCGGACAAAGCAGGTGTTTTGACATCAATGCTTGATTGGTCTTTTTCCTCTTTGATTTCAATAAAGGTGATCGCTTTGACGATTTTGCCGATGACAGGGATCTTGGACATAGCCTGAGCGGCGTCCGGGTTGATATTAACAAGCGCAGTGAATAAAATAGCTGCAGCGATTGCTGCTGATGTCGGCCACATGACGATTCTTTTCTTTTTTGGTTCTTGCTGAAGGGCTTTTTCAACAATGATATCCAATTCTTTAGGAATCTGAACATTTTTATATTCTTCTCTTAATTGCTGTAATCTCTTATCCATTAAGAAAGATCCTCCTTCGTCAATTGAATGCGCATCAGCTTCAATGCTCTGTATAGGCGCGTTTTGACGGTATTCGTGTTTTCTCCTGTAATTTCCGCAATTTCTTCTAATTTGAGGTCTTCAAAAAAACGTAAAATAATAACGGTTTTATAGCGGTACGGCAATTCGTCAAGCGCTTCATAGAGATCAGTATCCTTGTAATGGTCTTCCTTTCCTTTGCTTAAAAATTCTATCGTTTCGTCGTCCATCACTCTTATCTTTTTTTGTTTGCGCAAAAAATCAATGGCTGTCCGCACTAAAATTTTATAAAACCAGCTTTTTATCGTCTCAGGGTTCCTGACCGTTTCAACTGAGCTCAGCGCTTTTTTTATCGATTCCTGAACAATATCTAATGCGTCATCTTGATTTTTCACATAACTGAAAGCCAACCTGTAGAAATCTTGCTTATGGTCAGTTATGCATGTGACAAGCAACGCTTTTGTTGTTTGTTTTTTCTTCATTGCAATAAAGGGCTCCTTTTTGAATATACGTATATCGTAGGCTGTTACCTAGGATAGACGCGGCAGGCTGAAAAATAGTTTGCGCAGAATCACATTTTTTTAAAAGAGAGAAGTAAATCAGCATGGGGGGTTTATGCATAAAAAAACAAGGCTTGTTTTGTACAAGCCTTGTTTTGGTTAAGCGATGCGAATATTATTCCAAATAATGTTTTTTGAAATCTGAATGGATAGAAAATTTACGGCGCAACTGGATGAGATTTTTCCCGAAGCTCTCTTCTAAAAGCTCTCTATGCTTTTTCAGAATTTCCATGAGGTACAGATCATGAATGATCACTTCAGTAATAGGCATGACTAAACCTACATGCATCGTCCATGCAGCACGGCTGTCATTGCCAAGTGAGACAATGCCCGCTACTACTTCTGAATCATCTCCGCTATAGACAAGCCACCGTCCGTCATACTCTTCTGTAATTTCACTGCTCATATCATGAAGGTAAACATTGGAAAAATCAGATACGATGTCTCCGTACGCAATAATGGTGACAATAACGCCTTGATCTGCCGCCTGTTTGAGCTCTGATTCTATCTCCTCAAAATCCTCTTTCCATATTTCTAAGAGGATTCTTTTTTTGGCGGATAAGATACAAGCCTTCACCTTTTCAAGAATTTCACTGCGGCCGGTGATATTCCAGATGTTTTCCCGGTCATTAGCAGTCTGCTCGAACTTTTCAAAATATTTCTCAGCCTGATCAAAATGCTCTTCCGCTTTGAGCCGGCGGTTTTTAATCAGTTCTTTTGCGGGGACTGGAACATACTGAGGCGTATTTCCATGACTGACAAAAACATCTCCCCTTATGACAAGGCTTTCCAATACTTCATAAATTTTAGAACGGGGCACTCCGGATTTTTTGGCAACGGCATAGCCTGTTAAAGGTGATTCTTGCAATAATGCCAAATACGCTTTCGATTCATATTCTGTAAAATTGAGGTTTTTTAAAATGTCTAACATATTTTCTTTCATATATCCTCCAATATAAAGAGCAATCGCTGCCTTAGTAATCGCTATTTTAACAAACCATATTGATTTATTCCAAACGCATTGATACACTTTTATAAGTAGTTACTTTTGTAGTCACTATATGATTGAAGGGATTTTTTAAAGGGGGAGAGAACAATGCACAGCTTACTCGCATACATACCGATTGCTGCCATGATGGTTATCATGCCGGGGGCAGATACGATGCTTGTGATGAAAAATACGCTTAGGTATGGCCCGAAAGCCGGCCGTTATAACATTCTCGGATTGGCAACAGGACTTTCCTTTTGGACGGTGATTGCCATTTTAGGATTATCAGTGGTGATCGCAAAGTCAGTGATTCTTTTCACAACGATCAAATATTTGGGAGCGGCATACTTAATTTATTTAGGTGTAAAAAGTTTTTTTGCGAAAAGTATGTTTTCGTTAGATGACATGCAATCCCAAGCAAAAAATATGGCAAGTTCTCCGAAACGTTATTATAAAACTTCCTTTATGCAGGGATCACTCAGTAACATTCTCAATCCTAAAACTGTTTTGGTGTATGTTACAATCATGCCCCAATTTATCAATTTGAACGGAAATATAAACCAGCAGCTCATTATTTTAGCTTCAATCCTAACCTTATTAGCGGTGTTGTGGTTTCTGTTTCTTGTTTATATTATTGATTACGCAAAAAAATGGATGAAAAACTCAAAGTTCCAGAAAGTGTTTCAAAAAATTACCGGAATAATATTAGTAGGTTTCGGCATCAAAACTGGTTTGAGTTAACACTTAAATGAAATTTGAAACCAAAGTTTAATTTAGTGTTTGGCCCTATAAAAAAGACAAGGGAGTGAGTATCCCTTGTCTTTTTTATTTCACCTTATGTCCTCTGCGGGTTTGCACCTTATACAAAATAATCAATAAAACAAACCAGACCGGGGTGACAAACAAAGCAATACGTGTATCATTTGCCAGTGCCAATATGACAAGAATGAACCCGAGAAATGCAAGTGTTAAATAGTTGGATAATGGGTAAAAAGGCATTTTAAATTTGTTTGCTTTCGCTTCATGCTGCCTTGTTTTTCGATATTTCAAATGGCAAATCACCGTGATGCCCCAAATAAAAATGAAGCATATTGTAGAAACACTTGTAATCAGTGTGAAGACTTGCTCAGGCATTAAATAATTCAGACTAACGCCAATCAGAATGGCGACGGATGAAAAGAACAGCGCATTGCTTGGCACGTTAGAAGAAGTTAATTTCTTTAATAGTCCAGGTGCGTGATGATCCTTTGCAAGTGAATAGACCATTCGGCTTGTGCTGAATAAAGCGCTATTTGCAGCTGACGCGGCTGATGTTAATACAACAAAATTGATCAAACTGGCAGCCACAACGATGCCTACTGCAGAGAAGACCTGAACAAATGGGCTTTCGTTTGGATTCAACACATTCCAAGGATAGATACACATAATCACGAAAAGTGCGCCAACATAAAAAAGTAAAATCCGGACAGGGATTTGATTGATGGCTTTAGGGATCACTTTTTGGGGATTTTCTGTTTCACCTGCTGTCAGTCCAACCAGTTCAATACCCACGAAAGCGAAGACAACCATTTGGAACGATAGGATAAACCCATGCCATCCATTTGGGAACATGCCGCCGTGGCTCCAAAGGTTGGTGAGGCTGGCAGGGCCGGAAGCTGCGGAAAAACCTTTCGCAATCAGGAGAATACCAGTTACGATCAGAGCCAGTATGGCAATGACTTTGATCAATGCAAACCAAAATTCTAATTCTCCGAAAAGTTTAACGGTGGCAAGGTTCATGATCAGCAGGATAATAAGCGCAAGAAGACCCGGCAGCCATTGAGGCACATCGGGAAGCCAATATTGCGTATAAATGCCGACCGCCGTTAAATCAGCCATCGCGAGGGAAATCCAACAGAACCAGTAGGTCCACCCAGTGATAAATGCTGCCATGTTTCCTAAATAGTCCCTTACAAAATCAACAAAAGAGTGGTATCCCGCATTTGATAAGAGCAGTTCTCCGAGCGAACGCATAATGAAAAAGCAAAATACGCCGGTGATCAAGTAAGCAAATAAAATGGATGGTCCTGCGAAATGGATGGATTTACCTGAACCTAAAAATAAACCTGTACCGATTGCACCTCCAATCGCCATTAATTGTATATGCCTGTTTTTAAGGCCTCTAGACAATTTCTGTTGCTGGCCAAAATTGTCTTTGCTAGAATTGCCTATCAATTTTATTTTCCTCCAGTAATAAAAAGATGAGTAAAGTTTTATCGGATATTATAACATTTAAAAGAATAGATACTTTTATTTTTAAATTTTAAAACTATTTTAAGTGCTGTTACATGTCTTGTGGCTCTATTTTTACTCGTGATTCTACCTGAATAGCAGAGTAAAACAGGAAAGTCATTTGGACAATCTGACAGGCTAGTTTTAATCGGTAACGATTTGTATAATTGCATACCCACTATGTTTGAGGCCTGCAGGGGGGATCAAATCGAGAGAATCGGAGATAAAGTTTTTAAGCTTACAGATTCCTTAACCTCCAATGTGGATTGCAAAAATGACGAAGTTTTGCAAATTGTAATACTGTGGCGGTCACATAGAGTGTTCGTCTTTTTAGTTGTGAACGAACTTAAGGGGTTATATTTGGGTAATTTGTCATGATCTATAAGATTCATTTTTTGTCATTGATGATTTTGACATCATTACATTCCCCGAGAATGATAAACTGTTTACTGATTATTACTTTTGAAGGGGACTGGCCCTCTAGAACTGAGCATCTATCATACTAATATGAGATGCAAATGATTCAACATGTAAACATATACGCATAAAAGCCAGCTTTGTCAATCTGCTATAGAGACCTTTTTAAACGTGTATCAGCAGATAATCTCAACGCGGACTATAAAGTTTCGAAATATTCTTGTTAATGGCTTATCTAATAAGGACAAAGGATGATAGACGTGAGAAGAATAGATAAAATATACCATCAGCTCAAGCATAATTTTCATGATTCAACCTTAGATCATCTTTTAAAAATACAGGGGAATTCAGCAAAGGAGATTGCCGAGCAGCTGAAAATGGAGCGGTCCAATGTCAGCTTTGAATTGAACAATCTCGTCCGGTCCAAAAAGGTCATCAAAATTAAAACGTTTCCTGTAAGATACATCCCAGTCGAGATAGCAGAAAAATTATTCAACAAGAAATGGGATACAGAGATGATGGAAGTGAAAGACCTTCAGGCGTTTTCCGGAAATTCAAAGCAAAATCATCAACACATTTCCACGAATCCCCTAGAGCTTATGATAGGGGCAAAAGGGAGTTTGAAGAAAGCGATCTCCCAGGCAAAAGCAGCTGTCTTTTATCCGCCGAACGGTCTGCATATGCTCCTCCTAGGGCCGACTGGTTCCGGTAAATCCCTTTTTGCGAACCGAATTTACCAGTTTGCCATTTACTCTGACATATTGAAGGCCGGCGCACCATTTATTACATTTAACTGTGCAGACTACTACAACAACCCTCAATTATTGCTTTCTCAATTATTCGGACACAAAAAAGGTTCATTTACAGGTGCTGCCGAGGATAAGGCGGGTTTAGTCGAACAGGCCAATGGGGGCATTCTTTTTATGGATGAAATCCACCGCCTCCCTCCCGAGGGACAAGAAATGCTGTTTTATTTTATTGACAGCGGTTCTTATAACAGGCTTGGAGAATCTGAACATAAACGAACATCGAACGTATTGTTTATTTGTGCGACTACAGAAAATCCGAGTTCTGCACTATTGAAAACGTTTTTGCGAAGAATCCCAATGACCATTCATATTCCTTCGCTTGAAGAACGATCGCTTAAAGAAAGAGTGGATCTGACGACGTTTTTATTAGGGAAAGAAGCAGAGCGAATTAAGAAGAATCTGAGTGTGCATATCGATGTCTATAATGCGCTTATTCACTCTGCGAAATTTGGAAATGTCGGACAGCTGAAATCAAATGTCCAGTTAGTTTGCGCACACGGATTTTTGCATAACCTTGACAGAAATGAAGTTATTGAACTGACTGTTCGCGATCTGCCTGATGAAATCAAGCAAGAATGGATGTCCAGCAGCAAAAACATGCAAAGAAGCAAAGCCATTTCTGAATATGTCAATATTACAACGATTATCTCTCCGATTGTAGAAGATGAAACAACAAAAATTGACGAAGACCTCTCATTTAACTTATATCATTTGATTGAGGAAAAAGTGAAAACGCTTATGAAAGAAGGTTTATCCAAAAAGGATATTAACCAATACATCTTGACTGATGTCCATTTGCATGTCAGAAGTTTTTTTCATCATCAAGCTTTTCAAAAAGACAGCCTGCTGACATTCGTTGAAGATGACGTGATTCAAATGACAAAACAGTTAAAAGAAATAGCTGAACATGAGCTGGATTGCACATTTGACCGTAAGTTTATTTATTTCTTGAGTATGCATATTGACGCATTTTTAAAGCGAGGAAAGCAAATTGATGTTTTGAATACACAGGAGACGGATGAAATTCGTGATACCCATGTGAAAGAATATCGGGTGGCGATGATTTTTAAAGATAAAATTCAGGAATATTTTAAAGTGGCTATTCCTGAAATAGAAGTCATCTACTTAACGATGTTAATCCATTCCATCAAATCGTTAAAGGAGAACAAAAGAGTCGGTATCATCGTGGCTGCGCATGGAAACAGCACGGCGAGTTCGATGGTTGAAGTCGCGACAGAACTGCTAGGGAGCACGCCGATTGCAGCAGTCGATATGCCGCTTTCTGTTTCACCTTCGGACATTCTTGAATGCGTAGCAGAAAAAATGAAACAGGTTGATGAAGGTGAAGGTGTTTTAATGCTGGTAGATATGGGGTCGCTTGCAATGCTGGAAAGCAGGCTGGAGGAAAAGACAGGAATTTCCATTAAAACGATCAGCAATGTTACGACTTCAATGGTGCTGGATGCTGTCAGAAAGGTCAACTATTTGAATTTAAATTTGCATGCGATCTATCAATCGGTCACGAAGGATTTTATCGAGTTGTGGGAGCGTCAGCCAGCGGCACCCGGCAAAAAGAAGGCATTGGTATCCATCTGCACCACGGGCAGCGGGACGGCGAAAAAGCTGGAAGACATTCTAACCACGATCGTAAACAAGGCCTCCGATACACCGATTCACATATTGACCGTATCATCGATTAAGCTGGCCAACAGCATAAAAGAAATCGAAAAAGAGTATGAAATCCTTGCGACAGTCGGAACGAAAGACCCTAAAATCAATGCTCCGCATGTATCTTTAGAAGTGTTAATTGAAGGGGAGGGAGAGAAGCTGATTCAACAGGCGATTACAAAAGGAAGCATCCCCTTGAGCAATGGATTGAACGAAGCAAATATGATTGTCAGGGAGCTTTGCGAGGATAGCCTGAAAAAATACCTTGTCTTCTTGAATCCCTACCATGTGATCGAAATGTTATTGGAGTGGCTGCAAACCGTTCAAGATGAGCTGGGGGTCATTTTCAATAATGCGGTTTTGATCAAAGTCATTATGCACACGGCTTTCGCCTTTGAAAGGGTAATTAAGCAGAATCCGATCGCTTTCTCAGAGGAAGAAGAGATCAATGATCAGCTGAAGGAAATGGTGTACGTGACAGAGCGAACATTAGCCCCTTATGAAGAAAAGCTCGGACTTCGCATAAGTGATGATGAAAAATTATTTATAGCCGCCATATTTGCTGAAGAAGTGCATGGCCAGCTGTTTTAAAAACAGTTTTTTCATATGAACCTGTATTAAATGGAACACCATTTTAATACAGGTTTATTTTTTTCGTTTTAAGTGTTTCAACAACAAATTGCTATTGGCTGAAATAACAATGAAAACGCTTAACACAACTGTGTTGGCACGATCCTTGCATTATATATGGATGTACAAAACAGGAAAGGAGCAATAGATATGATTTCAGTTATTATCAGCGGTCATGGAGATTTTCCCATAGCATTAAAAGAATCTTCAGGGATGATATTCGGTGAAGAAAATAACCTGATTGCAGTGCCGTTTTTTAAAGGGGAAGGAATACAAACGCTGCAAGAAAAATATCATCAGGCGCTCAAGGATATCCCGGAAGAACATGAAGTGCTTTTTTTAGTCGATATTTTTGGAGGGACGCCATATAACGCGGCAGCTTCCTTTATTGCTGAGGATCAAAGAATGGATATGGCAGCCGGCGTAAACCTGCCGATTCTGCTGGAGGTATTAAGCCTGAGAGAACATCTGGCTCTCAAAGATTTGCTGAACAACTTAAAAGCAATGAGTCAGCAAAGCTTTCAAGTGTGCAGTGAACATTTAGAAAAAGTAAAAACAGCCAATCAAGATACAAGAGAGGATGAATTATGATGAACATTGTGTTAGCAAGAATTGATGACCGCTTTATTCACGGCCAAATCCTGACAAGGTGGATAAAAGTCCATGCAGCCGACCGAATCATCGTTGTCTCCGACGATATTGCTCAGGACGAAATGAGAAAAACGCTGATCCTTTCTGTTGCGCCTTCAAATGTAAAGGCGAGTGCCGTCTCGGTTTCTAAAATGGCAAAAGCATTTCATAGTCCGCGCTACGAAGGGGTAACGGCAATGCTCTTGTTTGAAAATCCGTCCGATATTGTATCTCTTATAGAAGCAGGTGTACCGATCAAAACCGTAAACGTCGGGGGAATGCGTTTTGAAAATCATCGCAGACAAATCACAAAATCAGTCAGTGTCACAGAACAAGATATAAAGGCATTTGAAACATTAAGTGACAAGGGCGTGAAACTGGAATTGAGGCAGCTGCCTTCAGATGCCAGTGAGGATTTTGTACAGATTTTACGGAACGTAACAAAATAATCAAGGGGATGAGAATATGTCTTCATTACAAATTATTTTGTTGTTAATCATTGCAGCAATCACCGGAATCGCAAGTGTATTGGATGAAGGGCAGACACACCGGCCGCTAGTGGCCTGTACGTTAGTTGGCTTGGTGCTCGGGGACTTAAAAACGGGAATTATTCTTGGAGGCACACTGGAGCTGATGGCGCTCGGCTGGATGAACGTCGGGCTTGCCATGGCACCTGATACAGCGATCGCCTCTGTCATCTCAACCATTTTAGTTATTACCGCTGATCAAGGAATTGGCGAAGGGATTGCTGTCGCTGTTGCTTTAGCAGCTGCGGGTCAGGCGCTGACGATTTTTGTTCGGACGATCACTGTCTTTTTCATCCACCGCGCTGATCAATATGCAAAAGCGGGAAATATAAAAGGAATTGAAATTATGCATATTACCGCGATGGTGTTTCAAGCTTTGCGCGTCATGATTCCTACATTGATTGTTGCTTTAATTAGTGTCAGCGCTGTTCAGGCGTTCCTGGGAAATATTCCTGATGTCATTACAAAAGGACTGCAAATAGGCGGAGGCATTATTGTGGTAGTCGGGTATGCCATGGTGATCAATATGATGAATATTCCTTATTTAAAGCCATTTTTCTATATTGGTTTCTTATTAGCGGCGTTTACCGATTTTAACTTAGTGGGATTTGGAGCCCTTGGTCTCTGTCTGGCGCTTTTATACCAGCAGGTGATGCAAAAACAAAGCGCTCACGGAGCAGTCGCGGCCGCATCAGACAGTGGCAGTGTTGCTGTTTATGATGACGATGATGATGATCTTGATGCCTAAACGATGAGGGGGGAAGAAAAAATGGAGAAAGAAAAACGATTAACGAAGAAAGAAATTTTCAGCATGTTTATTCGTTCAAATTTTTTACTCGGTTCCTTTAACTTCGAACGTGTGCAGGCAATGGGATATTGTTATGTCATGATACCGGCGATCAAAAAATTGTACGGTCCCGGAGCGAAAAGAAACGAAGCCTTGCAGCGGCATTTGGAATGGTTTAATACACATCCGTGGCTGACAGCGCCTATATTTGGCGTGACGGCAGCCATGGAAGAAGAAATGGCGAACAATAAAGGAATTGACGGAAAAGCGATAAGCGGAATGAAAATTGGTTTGATGGGACCAATAGCGGGCGTAGGCGATCCAATTTTCTGGGGAACGATTCGTCCTGTCTTAGCTGCGCTAGGAGCCTCCCTTGCTTTAGGAGGAAACATTGCCGGCCCTTTGCTATTCTTTTTCTTGCTGAATGCCATAAGATTAAGCACAAAATATTATGGATTAAAGTATGGCTATGTGAAAGGAATGGAGATTCTTCAGGATTTAGCGGGGAATCGCATTCAAAAGCTTACAGAGGGCGCTTCGATTCTCGGGTTATTTGTTATGGGGGCTCTCGTGTCCAAATGGACCACCATCAACATTCCAATCGTTGTATCCAGGATTAAGGATGAAAGCGGAAAAGTAGATGTTCAAACGGTACAAAACGTGCTAGATAGCATTATGCCGGGGGCGCTGCCTCTCGGATTAACGTTATTGGTGGCATGGATGCTTCGCAAAGGGGTGAATCCACTTCTCATTATTTGCGGCATCTTTGTCATCGGGATTCTCGGGTATTGGGCTGGATTCTTAGCATAAGGTGTGTGAAGGAAAGAGAGAGAAACTGCAGCAGTCTTTTCATATATAAATCATTCGGATAACAGTGAAACAGAGGAGAATTGCCAGAAACGGACCAGCTTGCGCAGCAGTCTCTCTTGAAAGTGTTCAAACATGAAGAGAGGAGCGAAGGAACAAATGAAAAAGAGACTGATTCAAGTCATGATCATGTTCACCCTGCTGTTGACTATGGCATTTTCGGCAGATGCAGCCGATTCAAGCTACTATGATGAGGATTACCGTCCTCAATATCACTTCACACCGGAGGCAAACTGGATGAATGACCCAAACGGAATGGTATATTATGCTGGGGAATATCACTTGTTCTATCAATACCATCCATACGGGCTTCAGTGGGGGCCCATGCATTGGGGGCATGCCGTCAGCAAAGATTTGGTTACATGGGAACACCTTCCTGTTGCGCTGTATCCGGATGAAAAAGGCACGATCTTTTCTGGAAGCGCAGTTGTAGATAAAAATAACACAAGCGGTTTTCAAACAGGCAAAGAGAAGCCGCTTGTGGCCATTTATACACAGGATCGGGAAGGCCATCAAGTGCAAAGTATTGCCTATAGCAACGACAAAGGAAGAACATGGACGAAGTACGCTGGCAACCCTGTCATTCCAAACCCGGGTAAAAAAGATTTTCGCGATCCAAAAGTCTTTTGGTATGAGAAAGAAAAAAAGTGGGTGATGGTGCTTGCGGCCGGTGACCGAATCCTCATTTATACATCAAAAAATCTGAAGCAGTGGACGTATGCAAGTGAATTTGGACAGGATCAAGGAAGCCACGGGGGAGTATGGGAATGCCCGGATTTATTTGAGCTTCCGGTAGACGGCAATCCGAATCAAAAGAAATGGGTCATGCAGGTCAGTGTCGGAAACGGAGCGGTCTCGGGAGGATCAGGCATGCAATATTTTGTAGGGGACTTTGATGGAACTCATTTTAAAAATGAAAACCCGCCAAACAAAGTTCTCTGGACGGATTACGGCAGAGACTTTTATGCGGCTGTATCCTGGTCTGATATTCCATCCACAGACAGCCGCCGGCTATGGTTAGGGTGGATGAGCAATTGGCAATATGCGAATGATGTTCCGACATCCCCATGGAGAAGTGCAACGTCCATTCCAAGAGAGTTAAAATTGAAAGCGTTTACCGAAGGGGTTAGAGTGGTCCAAACACCGGTGAAAGAGCTGGAAACCATTCGCGGAACCTCTAAGAAGTGGAAGAATCTGACCATATCGCCTGCAAGTCATAATGTGTTAGCGGGGCAATCTGGAGATGCCTATGAAATAAATGCAGAATTTAAAGTAAGCCCTGGTTCAGCTGCTGAATTTGGTTTTAAGGTCCGAACAGGTGAAAATCAATTTACGAAGGTCGGCTATGACCGAAGGAACGCCAAATTGTTCGTTGACCGGAGCGAGTCAGGCAACGACACCTTTAATCCGGCCTTTAACACCGGAAAAGAAACAGCCCCGTTGAAGCCGGTAAATGGGAAGGTTAAGTTGCGCATTTTTGTTGACCGCTCCTCGGTTGAAGTATTTGGGAATGACGGAAAGCAGGTCATAACGGATATTATTCTCCCAGACCGATCAAGCAAAGGGCTTGAATTATATGCTGCAAATGGCGGTGTAAAGGTAAAATCTTTAACGATACACCCTTTAAAAAAGGTATGGGGAACGACACCTTTTATGTCCAATATGACTGGCTGGACGACTGTAAATGGCACGTGGGCAGACACAATTGAGGGGAAACAAGGGAGGTCGGACGGCGATTCCTTTATCTTGTCTTCAGCATCCGGGTCAGACTTCACTTATGAATCTGATATCACCATTAAGGATGGAAACGGAAGAGGGGCAGGAGCACTAATGTTTCGCTCTGACAAAGATGCCAAAAACGGTTACCTTGCCAATGTGGATGCGAAGCATGACCTAGTGAAATTCTTTAAATTTGAGAACGGTGCTGCTTCTGTCATTGCTGAATACAAAACACCGATAGACGTTAATAAAAAGTATCATCTGAAAACAGAGGCCGAGGGCGATCGCTTTAAAATCTATTTAGATGATCGTCTTGTGATTGATGCACATGATTCCGTATTTTCAGAAGGCCAATTTGGCTTGAATGTGTGGGACGCGACTGCTGTCTTTCAGAATGTAACGAAGGAGTCTTAATTTTAAAAAAGGCACAGACCCGAACAGTCTGTGCCTTCTTGTTATTTTAACAAGTTTAAAGATTCGCGGTTAAATGCTTCCAAATCATCAGGTGTTCTGCTTGTGACAATGTTGTGGCTGACGACTACTTCTGCATCTTTGTAGTTTGCACCGGCATTGATTAAATCTTTGCGGATGCTGCGGTAGCCTGTGATATCTTTGCCTTTTAGAAGATCCGTATCAATCAGTACTTGCGGGCCGTGGCAAATTGCGAAAACAGGTTTTTTGTTTTCGACAAATGCTTTTGCGAATTCACCCGGACGGTCATCTGCACGAAGCAAATCCGGAGAGAATCCCCCAGGAATTAAAAGTGCATCAAAGTCACTTGCATCCACATCAGAGATGGCTTTGTCAATCTTTACTTTCTCGCCATGCTTACCGGTAACTTCTTTGCCGGCTTCCAAATCGATAGCCACAACACTGTAGCCAGCTTCTTCGTATGCTTTTACCGGACTTGTATATTCGATGTCTTCGAATTGGTCTGTAACAAGAACTGCAATTTTTTTGCTCATAAAAAACCCTCCTAATAACTCTCTATTCATAGAATAACAGGAAGATTGACCGGCCTTCAAAATATTTGCTTAAAGAGATCATTTTTCGTGAGTTTCAATAAAAGCGGCAGCCCATATAAGGACTAACCTATTACAATGTGGAAATATCAATCACAAATCGATAACGGACATCGCTTCGGAGGATACGTTCGTATGCCTCGTCCACTTGGTCAGCTCCGATGACTTCGATTTTAGGTTCGATGCCATGCTCAGCTGCGAAATCCAGCATCTCTTGAGTTTCTTGAATTCCGCCGACTAGAGAACCTGCAATGCTGCGGCGCCCCATGATTAGGGAAAACACACTGTATGTGTCCGGCTTGGCAGGAGCTCCAACGTTTACAAGTGTCCCGTCTATACGAAGCATTGATAAATAGGCATCTACATCGAGATTTGCCGATACCGTATTTAAGATCACGTCAAAACGCCCGGCCAATGCAGTGAATGTGGCTGGGTCACTTGTTGCAAAGTAATGATTTGCACCGAGTTCCAGAGCTTCCTCTTTCTTATTCATGGAACGGCTCAGGACGGTTACTTCTGCACCCATCGCATGTGCAAATTGAATTGCCAAATGTCCAAGGCCACCTACGCCTACAATCGCAACCTTTTTACCAGGGCCAACATTCCAGTGTTTCAGCGGGGAATACGTTGTGATACCTGCACACAACAGCGGACTGGCAACATCCATTTCCAAACGATCTGGTATGCGAACAACAAATCTGTCAGTGACAACGATTTTTTGGCTGTACCCGCCATAAGTGGGGTTTCCGTCGTAGTCTACTGAGTTATACGTTTGAACAACACCCTTCGTGCAGAATTGTTCCTCTGCGTTGAGACAGTATTCGCATTCTCCGCAAGAGTCAACAAAACAGCCGACACCAACGCGGTCCCCGACAGCCAACTTGGTGACTTTTGTTCCAACGGCTGTTACAACACCGGCTATTTCATGTCCAGGCACCATTGGGAAGATGCCACCGCCCCATTCATCAAAAGCGCTATGAATGTCTGAATGGCAAATGCCGCTGAATTTAATATCGATTAAGACATCGTGCGGCCGTAATCCTCTTCGCTCAATCGTCGTTTGTTCAAATTTGGCTTTTGCATGTGACACGCTTAATACACGGGTTTGATGTTGATTACACATACGAACCTATCCTTTCTTCATCATAAGTGTTGTAAATAAAAACATGCACTTATTTATGTTTTATGGTGTCTTCAACATAACGATAAACCTTAAAGTCTGCTTTAAGGCAAGGGTTTTTTAAAAAAACCATTTAAAATGAACCTGATTTATAAGCTGAGAAACAGTCAGTAATTAATGCAGAAACTGTAATCATGCTGCGATCCCGGGATGAAAGTTCTTCTTCTCTTGCCCAAATGTCACCGAATAGAACATCATCATGAAGTTCAGCAAACTTTGGCGCAAATTCTCCTAATTGTTCTCTTCCGGCAGTGTGTTTATTTGCCATTCAGCAATCCCTCCAACTACACTGTTTTTAGTGCATGGAGAAGTATAGAGTTTAAAGTGTGCTTTAAGGCAAGTCCCGAATATATAAACCCAGATTCAGCAGCTAACCACTTGTTTTGAGCTTGACTTAAAGTTAACTTTAAGTGTTACCTTCACAACATACAGGATAGAGAGGTGAAGATCATGAATATTGCTCAGGTGGCAAAGCAGTTTGGCCTGACAGCCGCAACACTCCGATATTACGAACGTGTAGGATTAATCCCGCCTGTAAAACGAAAAGACAGCGGCATTCGCGACTATGATGAAGAAGATATCAAATGGATTGAATTCATTAAATGCATGCGAAATGCGGGACTATCGATAGAAGCGCTAATTGAATATACAACATTATTTACCGAAGGTGACCGTACGGTAGAAGCTCGAAAAAATATCCTGGCTGACGAACGACAGCGGCTGATAGAGAAGCGGAAAGAAATTGATGAAACAATTAAGAGATTAGACACAAAAATTAAAGATTATGATGGGAAATTGCGTGAAAATGAGGCAAAGCTCAAAAGCAGGCCTAAAACGGAAAGTCTTCACGGATCAGTGGAGCAAAGAAGGTAGCATTCTTTGCGTGTGAAGAGGGCAGGTCAAAAACGAAGGATTTTGTTTCTGGCCTGTTTTCTCCATCAAGAGATCGCATAAAAAGAGGTGGTTACGATTCCTTATTTGGATTGGAGAATTTGCAAACATTATCGGAGATCAGATGGGGAAAAGCGGGTTAAGCCCGAAAAAACAGTGCTCATGGCGATTCAACTTGAAGCTGAGGAACAGTTGTGGCCAATCAATACTGTTCCTCAGCAAATCAGTCATTGTATGTTAAAGGGTTGGCAATTGAATGGCTGTATCAATATTTTTTAAATTCAGCTTGACTTGTTCGTCAGGGTTCCAAGGATGGTACCAGCCTTTTTCCATCATAAAGTTTGAGAGTTGTTCGTGCATATCGAGTGCTTCTTCCAAATGGCGGATAAGGACCTCTTTTACTTCAGGTGTTCCGGCTTCAGTGGCTGCCATCGCATAATTTCTGACTCCGTTCTTTGCTGAAATTAATAAGTCCATAGCAATGATTTGGTCTGTTAGAACATTCATGCCAGTCAGATATTCTATGATAGGATTCATGATTTATTCATCTCCTCATTCGTGCTTTGCATTAGATAAAATAGAGGCAAATTCCTGCAACTGGCGTGTGGTGATATCAACATCTTGCTGCATGATTTCTTTCAGCTTCGGATCAGATACCAGTGCTTTCATTGTTTTAGATTTCGTCAAACAAAGTGTCTTAAATGCAGTCATTTCCTGAACCTCAAGCACTTCGTGTAAGGCGTATTCCATTTCTGTAACCTCCGTTTTTTAAGGCTTTAACACAACTTTGATACAATCATCCATTTTTGAATCAAAAATGTCATAGCCATGCTTGGCTTCACTAAGCGGCAGGACATGGCTGACAACATCTCCCGGATCAATTTTGCCTGTCGATACTAGTTCAAACATGTACGGCATATAGTGGATCACTGGAGCCTGTCCAGAGCGTATATTGACGTTTCGCTGCATAATATCTCCTAACGGAAAACCGTTATATCTGCCTCCATACACACCTGTAATTTGTATGGTTCCTCCTTTGCGAACAGCTTGGGAAGCAATGACCAATGCACTCATTGTTCCGCCATGAAGCTTTAAGCCGCTGGCAAGGAACTCGAGATCGCTCATTTTACCATCCATCCCAACAGCGTCAATGACTACATCCGCTCCGCCTTTCGTGATTTCCTTTAAATAATTCCCTGTATTCTCATGGTCTTCAAAATTAACGATTTCTACTTTGTTTGTACGTTTCGCATGCTGTAAGCGATAGTTTACATAGTCAACTGCTATGACTCGTTTTGCGCCTTTTAGCCAACAAAACTTTTGAGCAAACAGGCCGACTGGTCCGCAGCCGAGAACGATAACTGTATCGCCTTTTTTTACGCCGGCATTATCCACACTCCAAAAGCCGGTGGTCATGGCATCGGCAATCACGCTTAATTTCTCATCGGGTTCCTCACAAGATTCAGGGATTTTAAAATGGGTAAAATTCGCAAACGGCACTCTTAAATATTCAGCTTGCCCGCCTGGATAACCGCCAGTTTGCCCTGAATAGCCGAAATAAGCACCCATTTCCCCATTGTCATTAGACTGATCACATTGGCTTTCCAGCTGGTTTTTACAAAAAAAGCATTCCCCGCATGCTATATTAAAGGGAATAATTACCCGATCTCCCTTTTTTAGTTTAGTCACCCCAGAACCAACTTCTTCGACGATTCCCATCGGTTCATGGCCGATGACATAGTCTTCTTGCATATTCGGAATGAATCCATGGATTAAATGTAAATCTGATCCGCAAATGGCTGTACTGGTGACTTTGATAATCATGTCATCGGATTTTTCAATCTTTGGATCGGGGACATCTTTGACAACAACATTTTTAATGCCTTGATACGTTACTGCCTTCATGCTGTAAAACCTCCAGTGTTAGTGTTCATCAGGTGTCCGGTCAAACATCCCTTTACGATTTGTTTCATCAGGAAAGAGGTTCATATTGCCAACCATGATCGTGTTTTTTGCAGAGAGCTGATCCAGCTTATACTGTTCGCTCAGCTCATATGGATGGAACCATTTTTTGCTGATCATCAGTTCCGTAATCTCTTGGTGCATTCTAATTCCTTGCATCAGCTGTTTCCGCAGCAAGGCTCTTACATCTGGTGAAGCGGTTTCTGTCAAAGCTACAGCAGTATTCCTTACGCCTTCCTTAGCTCGTATAAGAAAATCCATCGCGAATGTAGTGTCTGCTAGTTCAGGCACATTCAGCGAATTAATGGGGTCTAAATGATCATTATTCAAAGAGGCTTACCTTCCTTTCAATTGATGATTGGCGTTGGGCGGCTTTGAGGGACAGGGGCCTGAAATGAGGCACGCTCATAAACCGCTTGTAATTCAGTAAGGTCTTGAATGGATTGCTGTACATCTTTTTGCATCAAGTCCTTCAGTTCTTGGTCAAACACAAGTCCTTGCATTAACTTTGATTTCGCTATACAAAGTGTTTTAAAGTTCACGATTTCATGTAAGTCAACAGCCTCGTGAGCTGCCAATGTTTGATGATCCATATTGATGTAACCTCCTTTATCAACGTTACATTTCCCGAAATGAAGTTGAAGCATACAGAAAATACACTCGGTATCATTTTTTGTTTTAAGAATCGCTGTTTTTGCTCGTTAGCGTACATTTCTTATGACATGGAATAAACTGCACTTAAATCTGAAATAAAGGTGAAGTATGGAAATTTATTTATGGAAACTTGACATAGTGCTGTCAGGTTTCCTTTTGTATCATTAAATTGGATGACCAGTAAAAAGTATGGTTTTATAGGAGGCACTCGATATGAAGCTGTTACAAATTAGACTGTTGGTGAATGATTTTAAGAAAAGCGTGGAGTTTTACAAAGATTCATTAGGACTTCCAATAAGTTGGTTAGAGAATGAAATGGAATATGCACTCTTTGATAATGGGGAAACGAAAATAGAGCTTTTATCTCGTGAAACGATGGCTGAAATCGTTGGAGAGGAAAAAAAATCGTTGGAAGGAGAAGCTCAATCAAAATTTTTGCTTCAGTTTAAGGTAGAAGATGTTGATAAAACATATGACGATTTACACGAAAAAGGAGTTAAATGTGTAAATAAACCGCATGATCGCAAGGAATGGAGTGCCCGAGTTGCTCACTTCAGAGATCCAGATCATAATCTGATTGAAATATATAAAATGTTATGATTTTTCGACTCGCAAAATCATAGAATATAACGTTTGATAACGTACCTAATCATTTTTATACGCCCTGGTAAAAGAAAGCAAAGTCATAATAGGTTGCGGACACTGAACTTGCAGCATTTACGCTGATTTGTTTGGTGTCCGTTTTTGATTGGTGAAAAAGGTAGAGTATCTATGAATCGAGAAGAAGCGTGGATACAAGGCAGAAGTACACTGATTGAGTTAATTGGTGGACACGAAACCGCTTGATCCATGTCCTTTTTCCTGATTGTCAATCGTGATTACCGACTGGACAAATGCCAAATGTAACACACCATCAATATCAAGCCTGACTACCATTTATTTTGTATCCTTAATTGTCGAAAACATAGGAATAATTCCACTTTTGAAAGATCTAGTTTATGGTACATTGATAAATATATGGGAGGGGAGGGGGCATGGTATCTGAAAGTAAATCCTTAACTGGATGTAAGAAAGTCAAACGTACGGCATTTATAAGGGGAGGGTATAAGGTGAATAAGCTAAAGAGGCTAAGTATGCTAACGGTGATGATTGCATCTGTGTTCATTTTTTCTAGCCATGCACTTGCAGCTCAGTATTATACGGTTTCAACAAGCAGCGGTGCTCCTGTCAATATGCGCAGCGGCCCAGGTACAAGTTGGGGAATTGTAACGACCATTCCGAGCGGAACCCGCATCCCGATCTATTGCTACAAAACCGGTACAACTGTAACTGGAAAGTATGGAACGAGTAATATTTGGAATTACACAGAGCGGACGCTTGCCAGCGGGGAGATCGTTCCTGGATTTGTCTCTGATACATATATGTATACAGGCTCAGACGGTCCGGTTGTTCCTAAATGCAGCTGGTAGCCTATGTTCTATCGTTTTTTAAAATGAAGGAATTGAAGAAAGAGGGATGACATTGACTAAACTGAAAATGCTGAGTATGTTAACCGTTATGATTGCATCATTATTTATTTTTTCCAGTCAGGCACTTGCCGTTCAGTACTTTACTGTCTCAACAAGCAGCGGTGCGCCTGTCAATATGCGCAGCGGTCCTGGTACAAATTATCCTATTATGCTTTCCATTCCGAGCGGCTCCCGTGTTCCTTATTATTGTTACGCTTATGGAACGACTGTTACAGGGAAGTATGGAACGAGTAATATCTGGGACCAAATCCAGTGGAAAGATTCCCGGGGGATCGTGAATATTGGATATGTGTCTGACACATATGTGTATACAGGCTCAGACGGCCCTGTCGGTTACAAATGCAATTAGTTAAATACTCCGTACAATAGAATCTCTTCTTAAGGGCCAATCTAGGACGAACCATACCAACAACAATAGTTGGTATGGTTTTTGCTGCGATGAAGTCTTCCATACCTGCATTTGTGGTAATTTTCAAAAGAGATTCATGATGTTAGACACTGGTTGTTGTTGAGGACAAAATAACGAGCCGCTTTAGAGTTGTATCTAATGGTATAAAATACGGAATTAAAATAGGAAATAATCAATAGGAGAACGTAATGTACAAACCTATTTTTCGATGAAATCCCTAATATCACTTTGGTTAAACATCTCACATTGCGTTCTCGTTAGTGAAAAGTTCTTTTTACGCTTCGTGAAATCTTCTCCAATTCCATAGTTAGTTTTACCTGTCCTATTTTGAAAATTTTAATCAATCCTTAACACGTATGTTTCTTTTCTTTTTCTAACATGTCGTGTAACCTCTCAGAAAATTCTTTATGGTACATTGTGTACCCCGTATGATTTCCGGGGAATTCAACCCATTCTGTTTCCAATTGTTCCGCTAGGGCGTTCGCGCAACGATAAGGAAAAAGCTCCCGAGAAGCACTTCCGCCAGCTGGGAGTATCTTCATCGGTGAAGATGTAAACACAGTTTTTAAAGCTTCGATATCTAATGTATAGTTGAGAATTCCTTGAATTTCATACTCAGTGAAATACGTTGAATTGCCGAGAAGCCGCTTTGTCAGCACAGCCTTTGATTGTTCGTCTGTCTCTAATCTTGACATTAACTTAATGACTTCACTTCGATGATTTTCCTTAAGGTCTTCCATAAATTGCTCGGCTTGTTTCAGCTCATTTCCATGCAGAAGCTGCAATAAGATTGGTTCGTGTGGGATCATGACATGTACTTGTTCGGGATGGCGTATGCACAGATCAAGCCCGATAACAGCCCCGGAGCTGCTTCCAAATACGTATGCCGGCTTATTGGTGATTTTGGCTAGAAGACGGTGAGCATCGTCACTGTGTGTTTCCACACGGTAATCCTCAATCTGATTGGCGAGATTGCTGCGGGAATGGCCGCGGCGATCATAAGTAACAACCGTGTACCAGTTAGCCAGATGATTGGCAACATGATGGAACTTGTCGGCATCACCGCCTCCGCCGTGGACCAAAAGAATGATGGGACCTGAGCCACGCACCTGATAGTGGATGTTCGCGCCGGGTACTTGCAACGTTCCATTGTTTATCGTCATTTGTAGGACCTTCCTTTCTTCTCATCTCCCTTAACTTTACACAATTGGCCAATGGTATCATATGCAGGAAATAACTAAGAAACAAACTCGCCATATAAAAAGCACTGATTATTTTTTATCAGTGCTTCCGTTTTGTTTATTTAGAGTAGACAATTTTTTTTATTGTTTCAATAGAGAGGTGATATTCATCAGATAATTGATGAATGGTTTTGCCGTTTTTAAATGCTTTTTTAATAGAAGCGTTTCTGTCATCGATCAGCTTTCTTGTTCCTGAACACGCACCCCATTTTTGATGAGAGGATTCAGGTTTAGGGATATATATTGTTTTTCCTTGAACATACTTTTGAATTTCCGATATCAGCTTTTCAGGTAAAATAGCGGTTGCTTTTACATATGCCATTTCTGCCAGCTCCTTATTTTTTTATGTCAAATAAGGTGCAAAGCCACTATATCAGAAAAGCTTACTTGGGCGATCTTTTAGAAAGTCTACCCCATGCAAAGTATCGCCTTCCCAATAGTAGGCTTTGCATGGGACGTTGCGGAATCTGGCATTCTCATCTTGCTTGCCATTACATCACCTCCCTAACGATTTTCGATGATCACTTCCATTATAAAATAGAGTAAAGCCTTATGGCATCTTGTTAATGAAAGTTGAAGCAGTATGAAAATCAAGGGACCTTCCCAGTGAGAGGGGCTAAGGCTGATTGGCAATGAATAGAGTAAGATTCAAGCTATATTACTTTAGATTCAAAATATTGACAAATTGATGTATTTTCAACAATAGGGCAGTTTCTTCATGTATACTGAGTCTGTATTTACAATATTTAGAAAGGGGAAGTGAAATGAAAATCAGTATGCAAAAAGCAGATTTTTGGAAAAAAGCAGCGATCTCATTACTTGTTTTCACCATGTTTTTTACCCTGATGATGAGCGAAACGGTTTTTGCGGCGGGACTGAATAAAGATCAAAAGCGCCGGGCGGAACAGCTGACAAGTATCTTTGAAAACGGCACAACGGAGATCCAATATGGATATGTAGAGCGATTGGATGACGGGCGAGGCTATACATGCGGACGGGCAGGCTTTACAACGGCTACCGGGGATGCATTGGAAGTAGTGGAAGTATACACAAAGGCAGTTCCGAATAACAAACTGAAAAAGTATCTGCCTGAATTGCGCCGTCTGGCCAAGGAAGAAAGCGATGATACAAGCAATCTCAAGGGATTCGCTTCTGCCTGGAAGTCGCTTGCAAATGATAAGGAATTTCGCGCCGCTCAAGACAAAGTAAATGACCATTTGTATTATCAGCCTGCCATGAAACGATCGGATAATGCCGGACTAAAAACAGCATTGGCAAGAGCTGTGATGTACGATACGGTTATTCAGCATGGCGATGGTGATGACCCTGACTCTTTTTATGCCTTGATTAAACGTACGAACAAAAAAGCGGGCGGATCACCTAAAGACGGAATAGACGAGAAGAAGTGGTTGAATAAATTCTTGGACGTACGCTATGACGATCTGATGAATCCGGCCAATCATGACACCCGTGACGAATGGAGAGAATCAGTTGCCCGTGTGGACGTGCTTCGCTCTATCGCCAAGGAGAACAACTATAATCTAAACGGACCGATTCATGTTCGTTCAAACGAGTACGGTAATTTTGTAATCAAATAAGCAGTGAGGAAAAGAAACCGCTGCAGATGAACTCAATCTAAAAGATACCAATGATGTTGGTATCTTTTTATTTGCAGTAAAAAGTATTCAATTTTCTCTATAATGATTATGTCATGCTTGAGGCAGATACATGAAAGGACCTTGGCGATTTCATAAAAAACAATATAGAGGCTTTTTTAAAGCCATGCAAGATTACAATGGATCTGTGCAAGAAGGCGCATTCAATCCATCTATTAACGATGGAAAGGGGGGAGGCTTTTTGCACAGTCCATCTACATCATTTGATAGTCTCCATGCGTATAAACTGTTCCGTCCATAATACGTCGTGCGGTACGGACGATCTTTATACCAGTGGGCTCCACCATTGTTTCAATAATACCAGAAGAATGAGCTAGCCGAACCTTTGTAGAGTGGTTTTTTGCTATTCTTGCAGGGATTGCACCTTCCACTGAAAGGGCTCTTGTTGTACATATCGCTCCAGTGACAGCCAGTGCTTGATGTGGCTTTTGCATGGACATCATCCTGATGTGTAAGTCCATCTCAACGCTTGAATGCCAAGCACCTGTACTATCTTTATATTTCTCTGGTTTTGCTACTATAGCCAGTTTGGGGACAGCCGGCGATAACTTTGTAGCTGAAAATCGACTGGCAAAGCCGCATTTCTCTGCCGCAATGGATCTTAATTCTTCAAATTGAGCCAACTGTAGATCAGTAAATTCTTCTGCAAGTTCCGTTCCATCCAGGCCGATACTGCTCGCTTCCACAAAAACTAATGGATTTGCATAGTCGATAATAGACACCTCTATTTGGCCTTGACTTGTATCTAAAAACTCCGAACTATTTCCAGTAGGCAATAAATGACCGGTAACTGAACCAGCGGCATCATGAAAGTTTAAATAGATTGGAGATCCAGATCCAGGTACTCCAGATATCGTAACATCTCCGTCATATTTGACCTGACCGTCTTCCACTTCTACTTCCGCAATGATCATTTTATTCGTATTGGTATTCAGGATCCTTACCGCAGTCATTGGTTCTGTCGCTTTTACAAGTCCTTCTTCGATAGCAAATGGACCAACAGCAGCGGAGATATTTCCGCAGTTCCCTTTAAAGTCCACTTTTTCTTCTGAAATGCTGACTTGACCGAAAGTATAGTGAACATCAATATCCGAAGTATATGCTTTCTTTATTATTGCCACTTTACTAGTAAGGGAATTACCGCCACCCAAACCATCTATTTGTCTTTTATCAGGACTTCCCATGACATCAAGCAAAAAGGGCTCCCATTCGTTTTTATTGTTAGGCATGGCTGATTCGTGGAAAAAAACGCCTTTGCTTGTTCCGCCTCTCATGATTGTTACATTCGTCTTGACCATCGTCATCATCCTCATCTTAAAGGTAGTATTTTTTATGTTTTTTAGTGTAGAAGGTAAAAAAATAAAAATAAAATATAAGTTTTCTTAATATTCGATAAAAAAACTTTTATAATTGTGAAAGAAGGACTAGAAAGGAAGATGAAAATGGATGAGAAAGATTGGATTTTATTGAAAATTCTTCACGAAGAACAAAGTGTAACAAAAACAGCAGAACGATTATTTACATCACAGCCTTCCATCACTTATCGGTTGAATAAGATTGAGGAGATTTTCGGAATTGAATTATTCACCAAAAGGCATAAAGGAATTACCTTTACTGCGGAAGGAGAACACTTGGTTGCTTATGCAAGAAGAATGCTACAGGAACTTCAAGATACCAAAGATCATATCTCTAATCTAAGCAAAGAGGTGCAAGGACATCTAAGGCTGGGGGTATCAAGCAATTTCGCTCAATATAAGCTCCCTAAGTTATTAAGGGAATTTTCCACTATGTATCCTAATGTCCAATATAGTGTACAAACAGGCTGGAGCACAGATGTCATGAAATTATTAGATGCTGGTATTGTACAAGTCGGTATACTGAGAGGAAGCCATCGCTGGAAAGGGGTGGAGGAACGGCTGACACGGGAAAAATTACATATCATCTCAAAAAAACCAATAACGATAGAGCAGCTTCCTTTTTTACCTTTTATCAAATATAAAACGGATGCTTCTTTAAAAACGATTATAGAAGATTGGATGCATACGAATCTAAAACAAGCCCCCATTATTGCAATGGAAGTGGATCGACAAGAGACTTGCAAAGAGATGGTAAAGCATGGTCTTGGTTACTCCATAGCACCAGAAATTTGCCTGCAGGAATCTGATCATTTGTACACAATGGAACTGTATAATGCTAAGGGTAAGCCTCTAATGAGAGATACTTGGCTAATGTACGATCAAAAATCATTAGGAATCAAACTCGTTAAAGCATTCATTGATTTTTTAAAGGGTGAACAAATGGTAACCATTTAAAGTTATGATAGAATTTTTTTTGAAACACAGTAAAAAAATATTTATTTAACTTATTACACCGTATAAGATATGTTAATCAAAAGTCATTTGAAAGCGCATTCTTGGAGGTGTAATATGCTTACTATTTTAGGTTTTTCGATGGTAACTGTTTTTACAATATTAATAATGACAAAGAAAGTCTCGCCTATTGTTGCCTTGACCATCACTCCCATTGTTTTTGCTCTTATTGGAGGTTTTGGTAAGGGTATTGGCGACATGATTTTAGAAGGAATTCAAACAGTTGCAAGTTCAGCGGCATTGCTATTGTTTGCTATTCTTTTTTTCGGAATTTTAATTGATGCAGGTTTATTTGATCCGCTAATAGAAAAAATTTTATCTATAGTAAAGGGAGACCCTGTGAAAATAGCGATAGGGTCTGCCGTCTTGGCAATGCTTATCGCTTTAGATGGGGACGGTACAACAACCTATATGATAACAGTCTCAGCAATGTTACCTTTGTATAAAAGAATTGGTATGAATCCCATGGTTATGGCGACATTAGCAATGCTGTCGTTGAGTATCGTTAGCGGAATGACTCCATGGGGCGGACCAGCTACAAGAGCGATTTCAGTGCTGGGTTTGGATCCTTCAGATTTTTTTGTGCCATTACTTCCGACCATGCTTGGAGGTATTGCTTGTGTGATATTTCTGGCTTTTCTAATGGGAAGGAAAGAGAGGAATCGAATAGGCATCGTTCAATTAGAGCCTAGACATATAACAAAGGACAGCTCTCAATCTTATATGGCTGCTAGTTTGGAGAGCGAGCAATTGAAAAGGCCACGCTTAATATATCTTAATTTATTCCTCGTTATAAGTATCATGGTGTTTATTGTGCTTGGAACTAAGCATCCGTCAGTTTTATTTTTAATTGGTTTTGTTCTTGCCCTTACTATAAATTATCCGAATGTAAAAATGCAGAAGGAGCGAATCGCCGAGCATTCTGGTAATGCCATAACTGTAGTATTATTGGTATTTTCAGCAGGAGTATTTGCTGGTATATTATCCGGGACAAAGATGGTGGATGCCATAGCAGGATCATTAATATCCGTTATTCCCTCATCAATGGGAGGGTTTTTCCCCGTTATTGTAGCACTCACTAGTATTCCGTTTACTTTTGTTTTATCAAATGATGCATATTACTTTGGTATGGTACCTATCTTTGCAGAAGCTGCCTCAGCATATGGTATAGAACCAGTAGAAATTGCAAGGGCTTCTATAATGGGGCAGCCGGTTCATCTGATGAGTCCATTGGTTGCGTCAACAGTATTGCTAGTAAACATGCTTAAAATGGACTTGGGGTCATTTCAAAGGTTTGCCGTTAAGTGGGCTGTAATTACATCATTAGTTATTACGTTGTTAGCAATCATTACAGGGGCTATTACTATTTTGTAAAGAAACAATAATAATATTTAGACTGCCAATGAATCATTAGTTTGATTGATTTAAATACAGCTGAAAGGGGTCCCAAGCTGATCAAGCCAGTTGTCTCTCCAGTTACTCTATTGTTTAGGGTTCTTTTTTAGAAGCGGCAGCATTTTTGTCGATGTTTAGCCAGCATTTCAGCACGATGTGGAAAAGACAAGAGACAAACATGCTCTTGTCTTTCTTAATATGATAGTTCAGTATAAATATTTAAGAAAAATGTCAGTATTGAGTAATGAATGTATCACCAGGCGTATGCCTCAGGTGTCTCTCCTCCAGGTCCGGGAAAGATATCATTTAACATGCAGAGAATCTCCTTATCCAGACTGATTTCAACGGCTTTTATCGTATCACGCAGCTGCTCAACCGTTCGTGGTCCGATGATCGGCGCAGTTAAAACTGGATTTGCCAGCACCCATGCCAAAGCCACATTTGCTTCTTTCTCTCCTAGTTCTTTGCATAAATCTGAAAATTTCTCGAGTTGCAAACGATGTTTTTCAATTAAATCTGCTCTTTTTGCTGTACGAGTTCCGGCATTGCTTTTCAATGCCTTCCCGCCAAGAAGCCCTCCTGCAAGGGGACTCCACGCCACTACTCCTAAACCAAGATCCCGTGCAGCCGGCAGCACTTCCATTTCAGCTGTTCGTTCTAATAAACTATACTTATGCTGTTCAGTGACGAGTCCCATGAATCGCCGTTTTTCAGCTTCAGCTTGCGCTTTAACTAAATGCCAGCCTGCAAAATTACTGGATCCAATATAGTCTACTTTGCCGGAGCGAACCTGAGTCTCAAAAGCCTCCCATATCTCATCCCACGGTGTCCGCCTATCGATATGATGCATTTGGTACAATTCGATATGATCTGTCTGAAGCCGCTTCAGTGATCCTTCCAGATGACGTCTGATTTTGTATAGAGACAAGCCCCTCATATCATTTGGTCCGTCATTCGGATCAGAAATCGGTTCATATACTTTTGTCGCCAGAACAACTTTCTCGCGGCGCTGTCCTCCTTGTGCAAACCATTTTCCAATGATGCTCTCTGTCAATCCTGCGTTTTTGCCCCAGCCGTAAATATTGGCAGTATCAAAAAATTGAATGCCGTTATCAAGCGCTTCATCCATGATACGGAACGCAGTCTTTTCGTCTGTATCAACTCCAAAATTCATCGTGCCTAAACATAAACGGCTCACCCGCAATCCTGTTCTCCCTAAATAGGTATACTCCACAACAAACCTCTCCTTTATCATTATTTTTGGCAACAGCTGCAATACAATTGATTCAACAATTGTTTGCTCTTTGTTACGATTAAAAAGACGAAGCAAATGTAAAGCAGACGCAAAATTATAGGAGGTTTTTTCAAATGAATATAGAGGATCTATGGGATCAATTTCATCAGCCGTTAAAAACATATATTTCACATAGGGTTAACGATCAATCTATCGTTGATGACCTCTTGCAAATCGTATTTATGAAAATACAAGTACATCTTCCAAATCTGATCGATGAACAAAAGATCGACAGCTGGATTTATCGGATCACTAGAAATACAATTATTGATTTTTACCGTACAAAAAAAACAAGCGAAATATTGCCTGATGTTCTACATTTTAATGACAGTGCAGAGGAAGAAAATTTCACCAAGGAAGCAACTGTGTGTATTCGATCGACCATCAAACGGTTGCCTGAAAAGTATCGAGAGGCGCTCGAGTTAACTGAATTCCAGGGGTTATCACAAAAAGAGTTGAGTGAAAAGCTCGGCATTTCTTACTCGGGAGCAAAATCAAGGGTACAACGCGGACGGAGAAAATTAAAACAGCTGCTTGAGGGGTGCTGTCATATTGAAGCGGATCGATATGGAAATATCGTAGACTTTCGTATTTTAAAGGAATAACTGATGAACAAAGTCAGTTATTCCTTTAAAATAGGCCATCCGCATGAAGAGCATTTTCCCTTTGATGTTTGCAAGAGATGTATGTATAATATAAATCGTAACGTTTCCGATTTAATAAAAAAGGAGTGTTGGAATGAACATTTTATTTTCAAAGCGGCTAGGCATATTAACGATTGGTTCATTACTAGTTTTGGCAGGATGTCAGACTTCCGGTTCTTCTGCAGGTGAGTCTAATAAAACAACATCATCCTCCTCAGCAGTTGAAGAAGACTCTTCCAAAACGCAAGAGCAAACATCTGACAGGCATATACACGAACATTCTCACGATCATAGTCATGCGCATGATGAAGCAACAGAAAAAATATATGAAGGCTATTTTAAAAACAGCCAAGTAAAGGATCGCTTACTTTCTGATTGGGAAGGAGATTGGCAATCTGTATATCCATACCTGCAAGATGGTACTCTTGACGAAGTGTTTTCATATAAATCAGAACACGAAGGCGGCAAGACAGCTGAAGAATATAAAGAGTATTATAAAAAGGGCTATCAAACAGATGTTGACCGTATTGTAATCCAGAAAGATACTGTAACGTTCTTCAAAAATGGAAAAGAATATTCTGGTAAGTATACGTATGACGGATACGAAATTCTAACCTATGATGCGGGCAATAGAGGGGTAAGATACATATTCAAACTAGCTAAAAAAGCAGAAGGGCTGCCTCAGTATATTCAGTTTAGTGATCATAGTATTTACCCGACTAAAGCTAGTCATTACCATCTCTATTGGGGGGACGACCGTGAAGCTTTACTTGATGAAGTCAAAAACTGGCCTACCTACTACCCGTCAAAAATGGATGGACACGATATTGCCCATGAGATGATGGCTCATTAGATGATTACTCTATGAAAGTTGTTCTGCCATAGCCATTTTTTCTGTGGAGAATTGATAGAATGGGGAAAAAACTGATTGAGACCATTCAGTATCCGCCATATTATTGTGACGTGACATACCTTGAGTCATCTCACATGAAGAGTAGAAGAAACCTATTTCAAAATAAAAAATCATTGGATGTATGGCAGTGGATTACGCTTGAAATCTATTGGCTTATATGAAGCAAAGAAGAGACCCAAAAACCGCAAAGCTTCTTCAAGAAAGCTTTGCGGTTTTTTATATGTCTAAGCCTCGATTCATCTCACCATAAAAATGCATTTCAACTTTCTCTTTTGATCGACAATAGTCCATAAAGGGAAGAATATTTCCCTCACAAAGAAGTCGTGGCAGTAATCTCCATAGGTGTGTTTGCATGGCCCACTTTAATGGTTTTGTTTAAATCTAATAAAAAACAGACGCCATAAAGATTTCTTATGGCGTCTGATGGATATGAGGTAAGGTGTGTTCTTAATAGCCACCAAAGAAAGATGTCCCAACGATGATTAATAGGATGAATAGAACTACGATTAATGGAAATGACCTCATAACATCACCTTCCTTAAAAGAGGATAGTACATGATATGCAGATCGAGCTTATTCGATAGTGATGCTAGTTTAATTGATGTAAAAATATTTTTAAGGCTGGACTGCTAACTGATCTTTATTGGTTATTGGATCATACTTATGATTTTGGAATGAATCCGTTTCAAAGTGATGTGTTGTTCTCGGCCAATCGTTGGCTAATCTTCCTGATGCAATCGAGCTATATGAAGCCATCCCTCTTTTATGAAAGTACACCCAAAACTTCTCTCTCTTGCAGACCCTTAATCATTTGACTTGCATATCGAGCGTAAGCATGCCTCATCTAAAAATAAAGTGCACCATCTGCTATTTGTTTTAACATTTTTAAGACAGTGATGCACACCTTTTGCGTTGAGCAAATGGAACAGGCTCAGAAGGGGCGAGCTGCTCCTTACTTCACCCAGATAAAAGACGGGGATAGACGGCATGCACCGAAGCTAACTGAAAGTTAAATTGAAATGAAAAAAGGGGCATGTTAAGCCCCCTTTAAGACTATCGAGAACTTCTCAATAGCATAACGCATTGTATGTTTAACATGTTTTAATCTTTCACAACGGATAAACTGACACTGTTGCCTGAGACTGTTACTTTAGCGAAGTCTTGTGTATCAATTACAGGTGTTATTGCTTTGTTGTCGATGGTGATGTTTGTAAAAGATGTAGAAAAGTTTGATTTGATATATTGGCGTGACCCTGTTGTAGCAACTGTAGCGAGCGCTTTCCATTTGGAGATGGAGCCGACATTTGTTTTGCTGATTTCTGAAATGAGACGGCCGTTGTATCCCGCATTGTTCGTGCCCCAGTATGTAGCGCGTGTATTGCCGTTAAGGTTTTTGTAGATGGTAAGTTGTACGGTGCTGCCGGGACGGAAGCCTTTCGTATTCGTGAATTGGCTTCCTCCTTCGAGGTACTGAACCTGATCCTGTCCTTTTGAACCGACTTTCATATATGGTTTCCATACGTTATATTTATCACTGTACTGAAACCCGATATCGGATTCTGTGCCTCCGCTAAAGCCAGAGTAGATATAGGCTGTCCCATTTGAAACCTGAATGGAGCTAGGAAGCTGGATTTTCGTAACAAAAATGGCACCAGTGCTGTTCAAGTAAGCCCTTCCGCCGATTCCATCAGTTAGCTGTGATGCAGCTTCTGCGGTTTTTGGACTAATAATACCCGGCACATCTACTGCACATGTGCCAAAAAGCACAGTTGCCGTAAGCGCACCCGCGAGCAGTCCTTTTTTCATCATCATTATTTCCCCCTATCATTATAATTAGAAAACGCTATCATCTTGTATTATAAAACATTATGAAAATAATTCCATAATAAACATGCAAATAGACACAGAATTTACACATTATGACTTTGTGTATCTGGCAAACGGTCGATTTCTAATCTCGAAAAATGTCCTGTGAAGTGTAAATGTTACGATAACTTTTCAATCGAGACTTGTGTTTTATTGAAATAGAAAAGCTATAGAGATGGGGTAGAAATAAGAGGGGAAAGAGCGAAAACACTGTAATCAGATATGTGTGTATAACTCAATTGTTTGTTAGAAAAAAAGTGGGCTTTTTAAGCCCGCTTCTTAGTTCATGTTTCCCTTCAGGAGACTGTCTTTTTCATTTACATTGGATAACAAACCCGAATTATTACTTCTTCCTTTTGTAAATTTACTGAAAAATTGTTTATAACCAGAGCCCCTTACATTCAACGTCCAACACGACTCCTTTGATTTTCATCTAATATTTCAAACAATTTTTTGTACTTTGATATGATTTCTTGGTCCACAATTTTCTGGCCTGAATTGAAAAAGGTGATTGAGCCCGATCCTTTACCAAGCTGGTTACGATCTGCAAGAACTTTTTTCAACTGTTTTGCAGTACCGACACTGCCTGAAATCATATCAACTTTTATCCCAAACAGTTTTTCAAAACTGTTTTTGAAAAACGGAAAATGAGTGCATCCTAACACAATCGTTCCGTATTGTTTCAAATCAAAAGAAGATAGTTCGTTCTTTAGATATTTAATGATTTTGTCTTCACTAAAATCAAAGTTCTCAGCAAATTCAACTAGTCCTGGAAGAGCTAAGCAATCAACAAGGTCATGGTGATCAATTTCTTTAACTAGATTATGAAATTTCTCTTCTTTAAGCGTCAAATTAGTAGCAACTACCAGAACCCTTTTTCTTTCCTCTGTACATTTATTTATAGCAGGCTTTACAGCGGGTTCGATTCCGATTATCGGAAAGTCGAAGTTTCTCCGAAGATCCTCTATCGCAATGCTAGTAGCTGTATTACACGCAATAACCAGAGCTTTGATATTTTGACTGGCCAGAAATTCAGCTGCATTGAAAATATATTCTTTAACTTTACCCTTTGATTTTTCACCGTATGGAACGTTTAACGTATCTGCATAAAAAATGTAATCTTCATAAGGAAGAACTTTTATGGCCTCATACAATACAGTCATGCCACCAATTCCTGAATCAAAAAATCCTATTTTCATCAATTCTCACGCTTTCTGTCTCATTCTTTTTTTATCATATGACTTTATATCATCTGAATCAAACGAAAAAGAACCATTTTACTATTCGAATTTAATATGTGAGTTATCGATTTTTCGAAAACTTGAGAAGGGGAGATAAGATCGAAATGTTGGTGATGTATTGTGGTTGTTGAAATCATTAAGATCGCATCGTATCAATGGGATGATTGGTAACCCGATTCAATTAGCTTTGAAAATGTAGGAGTATTGAGATTTCCAGAGTCAGGGGATGAAATTACGAAAAAAAAAGCAAACTGCCTGTCGAAGTTTGCTTTTTGCTCTATCAATGAGGTGCGCCTATATTTTTATATCCTCTTGGCAAAGCTGATTTAAAAGCTGCTTAACCGAAATTTCCTCAGTCAATGACCGTATCCCTTGACCTGCCCATAAAGACATCTGATCATGGTTATTTTGAAGTGAAGCCTTCTGTCTCATTGCCTTCGTTAGTGTATTTTGATAAGGGTACGGAAGGGTTTGTGTCTCAAACTGTTCTTTTTCTTCCATCCATTTATTTACGATTCCTCTGGCCTCTTTACCTGAAAATAATGTCGTAAGCTTTGTATCTGCTTCGTTTGCTTCTAGTATTTTCTGTTTATGCACTGGATGTGCGTTACTCTCGTGACAAATTAAAAAGGCAGAACCGATTTGAACTCCTTGGGCTCCAAGGGTTAAAGCTGCTTTTACTCCTCTGTGGTCTATCATTCCCCCAGCAGCTATGACAGGTACGCTCAGTGCATCTGCTGCTTGTGGAATCAGAGCCATTAAACCTACGGCAGATTCACCTTTGGAAGGTAAGAATGCTCCGCGATGTCCACCGGCTTCACTTCCTTGAAGGACTACTATATCCATTCCCCGTTCTTCCATTAACAATGCTTCTTCTACTGTTGAAGCGGTTCCTATTAAACAGCATCCAGCGGTTTTTAGCTCCTTTACTGCGTCTTCAGGCGGCAGATCAAAAGTGAATGAGCAAGCCTTAACCTTGTATTTTAAAATTAGATCAATTTTTTGATAGAAGTCATCCCACTCTTCTTGTACAGATGTGAATTGATTTACTTGATTAGCTAACGGTATGTTTTCTTTCCACTTTTTAATCTGATCTTCTGGTGGCATCTCTAGACCTAGCGGAACAAACACATTAATTTGAAAAGGAGCGTCTGTCAGCTCAAACATTTCTTTTATTTGTTGTTCTAGGAGGTCTGGCGTAAGATACCCCGATGCTAAGCTGCCAAGAGCACCTTGATTCGAAACTGCAGATGCAAGTCGGGGCTTTGTAATACCGCCAGCCATTGGAGCTTGAATAATCGGTTTTGTTAAGGAAAACTTCTTCATAAATTCATTCATACCGAATCCCCCCGTTAAGACATGATTTTTGAAAAAAGTGCCATTTTAAAATTTACTCAAAAACTCGTATTCGCTTAAATATATCGTTTTCCTTCTTTTTGTCAATCTCTCATACCAGTTAACATGTCGATAATGCAGGGGAGATTAAAGTGTGTCAAAGAGTGTCGTCCCATGGCGGCTCTACAAAAAACTGAATATTCATGTAGTCCTTCATAGTTGATATCTGATTTTGAGATGTCTTGCATCTTAATTTTGAATGATATATAGAAGGACTTCATGTAAAATAAAGCTTAGAAGAATACATCACATTCAAGAGTAAAAAAATCTATAAGACGTACAGATCAATATTCGGTTTTACAGTTAGATATTAAGGCTGAAACGGAGGAACATGCGATGCGAAGTGAGCAGGAAATGATGGACATTTTTTTGGACTTTGCTTTGAACGATGAGAGAATCCGATTGGTCACTTTGGAAGGGTCGCGTACAAACAGAAATATCCCTCCTGACAACTTCCAAGATTATGACATCTCGTATTTTGTAACTGATGTAGATTCTTTTAAAGAAAATGATCAGTGGCTCGAAATCTTTGGGAAGCGCATTATGATGCAAAAACCAGAAGATATGGAGCTTTTTCCTCCCGAATTAGGTAATTGGTTTTCATACATTATTCTTTTTGAGGATGGCAACAAATTAGATCTAACCCTTATTCCAATTCGTGAAGCAGAAGACTATTTTGCTAATAACGATGGTTTGGTTAAGGTATTGCTTGATAAGGATTCGTTCATCAACTATAAAGTGACCCCAAATGATCGCCAATACTGGATGAAAAAGCCGACTGCAAGGGAATTTGATGATTGCTGTAATGAGTTCTGGATGGTTTCGACTTACGTAGTAAAAGGATTAGCAAGAAATGAAATCCTTTTTGCCATTGACCATTTAAATGAAATTGTACGTCCTAATTTATTGAGAATGATGGCCTGGCATATCGCATCTCAAAAAGGGTATTCATTTAGTATGGGGAAGAACTATAAATTTATGAAACGGTACCTTTCAAATAAAGAATGGGAGGAACTCATGTCTACATATTCTGTGAATGGGTATCAGGAAATGTGGAAGTCTTTATTTATTTGCTATGCATTATTTAGAAAGTATTCAAAAGCTGTATCAGAAGGTCTTGCATATAAGTATCCTGATTACGATGAAGGTATCACTAAGTATACGGAAGGTATTTATTGCTCAGTAAAGTGATAAGAATATAGGATTGTCTTCATATGATATTTGATTCTCGCTGACAATGGAGACCAAGTAGTCAGATGTTTGTAAAAAGATGCGTAAATCGTTACGTTTAAGAATGTCTACGCGCATTTTACTATGATTATTCTTGTCCGAAATTTTTGTTCTTTTTAACGAAACGAAGCATTATAATTAACCTATAGGCACATTAAAAAAACAAAAGAATGTAAAGGAGGATTTTTGTGTTCCAAACCTTAGACCATTTTTTGAAATCTTGGGAGTTCGAAGCAGATGCTACACAGAAACTATTAAATAGTCTAACTGATGAATCACTTAAACAAGAAATAACTTCACAAAATTGGACTCTAGGCCGTATTGCTTGGCATACTGTTGCTGCCATTCGCATCATTACCTCAAACACAGATTTAACGTTCCATGCCCCAGCTGAAGATTATCCTGTTCCAACTTCGGCTCAGTTTATAGCTGACAGCTATCATCAAGCCAGTAATGCATTTGTACAGGCATTAAAAACCCAATGGACTGACCATACACTTCAAGAACGTATCAACTTTATCGGACAACAATTGCCTAACGGTTCACTTTTGATGTTTTTAATTCAACATCAAAATCACCATCGGGGACAAATGACTGTTCTTATGAGACAAGCAGGGTTAACTGTTCCAGGTATTTATGGTCCAGCAAAAGAAGAATGGGCAAAATTTGGTTTGGAAGCCCCGAAAATGTAATCAACCTTTTTATAAAAAAGTTACGCTATGACAACATATAAGAAGATGTTTTGATCTATCTTTTTTCAAAACATGTTCTTTTTTTGTTCGTTTACCAATGATAAGAACATATTCGAATCATTTTTATTCCAAACCACTTCAAATGACAACGTTCTTCCGCTTTATGGTTGGCCTGTTCCCAACAATGTAAGTATAATTTTTAATGCTGTCAAATCTTCTAGATACACATGTCTATAGATTCCTCTCTAACAAAACCCCCGCTTTTTCTGCCATCACTCGAGGTGGGGAAGGCATTTCATTTTTCAACCACCATTCGACTACTCCTACTTATGCATTTGCAACAAATTCAGCAGCGATCGATGGTTCAGAAATTCCAATGAAACATTCAGGTGTTGCTCAATTTTTGAATAAAAGCAGCTGCGCCAAAAGGAAGCCTATTGGAAGAGTCTAGCTGAGTTGGAACGTCTTCTCAAAAGGGAAGGCAATTTATTTACTGTAATTCATACAATGAGTAAAGCCTCCCAGGTATAATCTTTACTTCGTTCGACAAATTCTGCAAATTGTAGACAACTTCCTGATTATTTGGATAATTAACTGGATAGGAGGGGAAAAGTTGTCATATTTCATTATACTTATCATCGTTCTATTAATCGGAGCATTGGTAACAGCAGCAGTCGGTATCATCTCTTCAAAAGTAGAGGTAATCTCGCCGAAAACTACAATAGAATCTAAAGAGGAAGAACAGAAAAGTTTTTATACGCTGAAATAAAGCAGAGAAAGAGCATCTCCTACGGGGGTGTTTTTTATAGAGGAGTTGAAAAAACTGAATCAGACTAATTTACTTTTAAGATTCACCCTTGAAATGGCTGCACTAATCTCCTTAGGGGTGTATGCTTGGATAAGCTTTAATGGTTATTTTAAATATGTTTTAACTTTGGTTTTACCTATTGCAGTTATGATTGTCTGGTCTGTATTTGCAGTACCTCATGATCCTAGTCGAAGCGGACAAACTGTAATAGCTGTAAACGGGGTAACAAGGTTAGTTATTGAATTATTGATCTTTGCAATGGCTGTTGCAGCGCTTTATTTTAGTCATTTAAAACCAGTTGGTATTGTCTTTTTATGTCTAATAATACTCCACTACATCTTTTCAGCTGAGCGTATCAAATGGCTTCTAAATCAATAGTTTTTCATTTCAGCACTCGTTATTAGAGTGTTTTTTATTATTCTCTGTAGAGCCAGTGATTCTCAGATTAGATTTGAAGGTTAACGGCTTGGGCACAGTTGCAGTATAGAACGCATTTTCCAATAAAGAAGGCGCTCATTTGAAATTCATCATTAAACAATTGTACAAAAGTAAAATTTGTATTTAGAATGTAGTAATAAATAGAAATTCTACGTAGGAGGGTATCTTGTGGAAGAAAAGAAAGCTTTAATCATTGTGGATGTACAAAAAGCCTTCGATGATAAAAAATGGGGGGAACGGAATAACGTAAAGGCGGAAGAAAACATTAGTAAAATACTAAAATTATGGAGAGAAAAAGGATGGACAGTCATATACATACAACACACTTCTGATAAACCTCATTCTTTATTCCATCCAAAGAATGAAGGGTTTGCGATAAAGGAAATAGTTAAGCCTATGGATGAAGAAGTCATTATAACCAAGACAGTAAATAGCAGCTTTATTGGTACGAATTTAGAAGAATTCTTAAAATTAAATGAAATAACCACTGTAGTCATAACTGGTTTAACCACGCCTCACTGTGTATCAACCACCACAAGAATGAGTGGTAATTTAGGGTTTGATACATACCTGATTTCAGATGCAACAGCAGCCTTCGGAATGAGAGACCAAAATGATACATATTATGATGCGGCGACTATTCATAATATATCTCTAGCTTCATTGCATGATGAATTTGCTACAATATTGACAACTGATCAATTAATAAATGATTTTATAAAAACTCACTGATGAAAAACATTTTGGCACAGTAAAACGGCAGGCGCCTTTCCAATAGGAAGGGCGCTTTAATTCGATTTCCTGCTTTACTGCTCAGAGGAGGTGCATCAATGTTTCTTTATCGACAAGCAAGAGCAGAGGAAGTAAGCAAAGTGGCAAAGCTATTCCATCAATCTTTCAATCAATATCCTTTTATGGATTTACTCGTAAAACGCGAAAAAAAGATCATTCATTTATTTTTGAAATGCATAAAGTACTGACAAGAGCATATTTTAAAAAGCATTTCTTTTTTGTTGACATTCAGAATGGTGAAATGGTTGTTGTCGCTCTATTAAAACATCGTGATAAACCCGACATTAACTTGATCGATTATATAGCAGCAGGGGGGATAACATTAATCAAAATGGGGCTAAAAAATTTTCCAAATCCTTAAAAGAGCCGGCATAGAAGTATTAGGAGTTTCGCCATTTTATCAGGGAAAGAGTTTAGGCAGCAAAATGATTAATGACTGTCTCATATCTTTTATTTCAAAATGCGGGGGCGGCATCTTGACCTTAATTACGAATGCTGATCTCAATAGATCATTTTACAAATCGTACTGATTTTATATTTAAAGATTATCATAACCTTTAATAAAGATGGAGGTTGAATGAATGTCTTCAAAAGAAAAAAATAGTGTAACCATTTTGACGGAAAGCCAATTGTCTTCGAGAGCATTTAAAGAAGAAGCGTATGATTTTTATAAAGAATTGCGAAAATCACAGCCTCTCTTCCCATTATCTTTAGGAACTCTGGGGGAAGGCTGGCTCATATCGAGATATGATGATGCAATACATTTATTAAAGAATGAAAAATTAAAGAAAAACTATGAAAATGTATTTACTGCAAAAGAAAAGCGCCCTGTTCTATTGAAAAATGAAGAGTCTTTAACCAAGCATATGCTTAATTCAGATCCCCCTGACCACAATCGTTTGCGAACTCTTGTTCAGAAAGCATTTACTCATCGGATGATTTTGCAATTAGAAGACAAAATTCAACATATAGCAGATTCTTTATTGGATAAAGTACAACCCAACAAACTCATGAACCTAGTAGACGATTATGCGTTTCCTTTGCCGATTATCGTGATAAGTGAAATGCTTGGCATTCCCTTGGAAGATCGTCAAAAATTCAGAGTGTGGTCGCAAGCAATTATAGATTTTTCAGATGCCCCTGAAAGACTTCAGGAGAATGATCATTTGTTAGGAGAATTTGTTAAATATCTGGAATCCTTAGTTTGCAAAAAAAGGAGCGAACCTTCAGGAGATTTAATCAGTGCATTAATTCAAGCGGAAAGTGAAGGCACACAATTAAGTACAGAAGAATTGTACTCGATGATTATGCTGCTCATCGTTGCAGGTCATGAAACAACCGTAAACTTAATCACCAATATGACATATGCTCTGATATGTCACCATGATCAACTAGAAAAGCTCCGCCAGCAGCCGGACTTGATGAATTCAGCCATAGAAGAAGCATTGCGGTTTCACAGCCCTGTTGAGCTAACGACTATTCGCTGGACGGCTGAACCGTTTATACTGCATGGGCGGGAGATTAAACGGAAAGATGTGATCATCATTTCTTTAGCATCAGCAAACCGTGATGAAAAGATATTTCCAACTGCCGACATATTTGATATTGAAAGAAAGAACAACCGCCATATTGCTTTTGGCCATGGCAATCATTTTTGCCTTGGTGCACAGCTAGCCCGCTTAGAAGCAAAGATTGCCATTTCCACCTTATTACGCCGCTGTCCAAATATACAGTTAAAAGGCGAAAAGAAACAAATGAAATGGAAAGGGAATTTTCTGATGAGAGCACTCGAAGAACTGCCGATTAGTTTTTAATTTTTTGGGGATATGTGATTTTCAAACATATCTTGTTTTACTCCTCAATTAGATTAAACGATAGTAAAAGCTGTAACATAAAAATTTGATATGATAGCTTTTTAAAAACAAAGTTTAGCATTATTTATGCCTACCGGGCATGAAGATGTCTTGCAAACACCAATAGTTTCATCCTATCGGTGTTTTTTATTTGTTTTCAGCCTCATTTGGACAAACAGCTGTTACATAGTAAACGTTTGTTAAGATAAAATAATGGAGGGCATAGTTTCTAATGAGAAAAATAATGATAGATGGAAAAGACTTTGAAAATATAGAAGTTTTACATGATGTTTTAAAAGATAAATCTTTATGGGATTGCCTGACAGGGTGGGTGGATTTGCCGCTCACTTTAGTCTTGAAAAATTTTGAGTTCATACATTTTTAGGTTCATACGCTGACGACGTATTAGAAGTTTTACAAGAGGCTCAAGAGGAACTAAAGGACGAATTTAAAATAATAATAGAGTAGACTTTCTGTTTTGCGAATTTTAACAATTTTCGTTCGCGGAAAAAGGCAATGGGCACCGCAAATTCAATTTTCGGTGAGACCGCAATAACTTTTTGGCTTCTGATAAGTTTCTTATGATGTTGGTATCAAGTCACACAAGTACATAACTCTCCCATGACTTCTTTCTTATGTAAGTTAATTTAATTATGAGTTAATCGAGAGGATAATTTTATTCTGTGAATAATATTTTAAAAGGATTTAAATTTAAATAATATTTGATCGCCGAATAAAAATTCGTTATTATTTAAATTGGATGAAATATAATTCTGTTAAGAGTATTGGGGGTTGTGAAATGGGTATTATGCTTGACGAAACTGATAAGGCCATCTTAAGAGAATTGCAGGAAGATGCTTCAATATCAAATCTAAATTTATCTAAGAAAATTGGGCTTTCACCATCAGCTTGCCTTGCAAGAACAAAGAACCTAGTAGAAGCAGGTATAATTAAAAAGTTTACGACTATTGTTGATGAGAAAAAACTTGGAATCGAAGTCACAGCACTAGCTCTCATCAACTTATCACCTTTAAATAGGGAGACAATTCATTCATTTTTAGAGGATATAAACAAATTCCCACAGGTTCAAGAATGCTACACACTTACAGGAAGCCATGACTATATGCTTAAGATTGTGGCGAAGGACATGGAGAGTTATCGGAATTTTATCATTGATTCATTAATGCAGAACCCTGCTATTAGTGGAGTTGACACAAGCATAGTCATGAGTACAGAAAAAAGAACTGTCAGTGTGCCAATTGATGAAATGTAGGAGGTTGTTGATTTGAATAAAAATAAAGAATCGTTACATTTAAGCTCTTCTGCTATAAACACTCATATGAATAAGAGAAGTCAAATATGGGCTGCATTTCGTTCTGCATTCCCATATACCATTCCGATTTTTGCGGGGTTTTTGTTTTTGGGGATAGCTTATGGAATCTTTATGCATTCTTTGGGATTTAGCGCAATCTATCCAATCATCATGAGTTTTATGATATTTGCGGGCTCAATGGAGTTTGTTGCAGCGAATTTTTTACTTGGTGCGTTCAACCCTATGAATGCTCTTTTTTTGACGTTAATGGTCAATGCCAGGCATTTGTTTTATGGAATTTCCATGTTGGATAAGTACAGGGGGACTGGAAAGAAAAAGCTTTATCTGATTTTCGGAATGTGCGATGAATCATTTTCTATCAATTATACCGCTAATGTTCCGGCGAATGTTGACAAGGGCTGGTTTATGTTTTTTGTGACACTGCTTAATCATTTATATTGGGTCGCGGGGGCAGCGATAGGAGGTATTTTTGGGTCGTACGTGAAGTTTAATACCGAAGGGCTTGATTTTGTGATGACTGCTCTGTTTATTGTGATATTCATAGAACAATGGATGAAAGAGAAAAAGCATTACAGTGCTCTCACAGGACTTGGACTTTCAGTAGCCTGTCTTATCCTTTTTGGCGGAAACCAATTTATTATTCCTGCTATGCTCGCCATTTTAGGGGTACTGACTGTTCTGAGAAAACCATTGGAGAAAGCTGAGGTTTCCGTATGACGATGACTATGACGCAGCAAATGATCACCATTGCAATGGTCGTGCTTGGAACAATGCTGACACGGTTCCTTCCATTCATGATTTTCCCGTCTGGCAAACCGACACCGAAATATGTACAGTATCTTGGTAAAATGCTGCCATCAGCGGTAATCGGGCTTTTGGTCATTTATTGTTTAAAAGATGTGAGTCTGCTTTCTGGAAGTCATGGCATTCCTGAATTAGTTGGAGCAGCTGCAGTTGTACTGCTTCACTTGTGGAAGAAAAATATGCTTCTTTCCATAGCGGGGGGAACCGTTGTTTATATGGTTTTGGTGCAATTGGTTTTTTAACCGATATCGGAAACGATCAAAATGATCATGCTTTTATTGAACTTGATAAAAATCTATAAAACTGACACAAGCTTATTTTGGAATCAACACTGTGCCAGTGCAAATAGCACCTGTAATGTTTCCTGGCTATTCAAGAAGTGTCTACTTTAATCGGAGGATGTATAATGTCAAAAAAAGTGTCGGTTTCCTATATCATCATTATAGGATTAATGCTATTTGCATTGTTTTTTGGAGCAGGAAATCTCATTTTTCCGCCTATGCTTGGTCAATTGGCCGGGAAAAATGTATGGATCGCTAATGCAGGTTTCTTAGTGACCGGAGTTGGATTGCCATTACTGGCTATAACAGCATTTGTTTTTTCGGGTAAACAAAACTTACAGTCGTTAGCCAGCCGTGTTCACCCGGTGTTTGGCATTGTATTTACGACGATTCTCTATTTGGCAATCGGGCCTTTTTTCGCTATCCCAAGATCAGGAAACGTATCGTTTGAAATTGGGGTAAAACCTTTTTTATCAAATGATGCAGGCCCTGTCTCATTGATCATATTTACAATATTATTTTTCGGATTGGCATGCGTGTTATCACTTAATCCTTCAAAAATCATTGATATAGTTGGGAAATTTTTGACACCAATTAAGCTGACATTTATCGGATTGCTTGTAGTGGTAGCTCTTATTCGCCCAATTGGAACCATTCAAGCACCATCAAAAGGGTACACATCACAAGCGTTTTTTAAAGGATTTCAGGAAGGATACCTTACTCTGGATGCCCTTGTAGCATTTGTTTTTGGAATTATCATCGTGAATGCATTGAAGGAACAAGGAGCTTCTACCAAAAAACAGCTGATGGGTGTTTGTGCAAAAGCAGCCGCGATTGCAGCTGTACTCTTAGCAGTTATGTATACAGCTCTTTCCTATATGGGGGCTTCCAGCGTTGAAGAACTAGGGATTTTAGAAAATGGAGCAGAGGTTTTGGCTAAGGTTTCATCCTATTATTTTGGTTCTTATGGTTCAATCTTATTGGGCTTAATGATTACAGTGGCGTGTCTGACGACAAGTGTCGGACTGATCACTGCGTGTTCTTCATTTTTTCATGAACTATTCCCGAACATTTCTTATAAAAAAATTGCTGTCGTTTTATCAGTGTTTAGTACGCTTGTCGCAAATATAGGATTAACCCAGCTTATTAAGGTGTCAATGCCTGTCTTACTGACGATGTATCCTATCGCGATTTCCTTAATATTTTTAACGTTTTTGCATTCTGTATTTAAAGGGAAGACAGAAGTGTATCAAGGCAGTTTATTATTCGCATTCATCATCAGCTTATTTGACGGTTTGAAGGAGGCGGGAATAAAAATTGAAGTTGTGAATCATATTTTCACTCAGATTCTTCCTATGTATAACATAGGGCTGGGGTGGCTCATTCCAGCTATTACAGGGGGAATATGCGGCTATATACTGAGTATATTCCGAACAAAAACAAGTTGATCAATCAACAGCAATATCACTCAGATCTGCAGGATCTCCTCCATCAGTGGATACTTCAACTGTTACAATTGGATGTTCTGCCCCTGTCCAACCGAAAATATCAATCTTTCCGTTGTCACCCGAAATCTGTAGGTGAATATTTAATAGTTGTGAGAGCGATTGACTCTTTAGGAAATAGTCAGCCTTTAACTTCAAGACGCAACCAAGTGTCTAGGGCAATGATCTTCGTTCAAAATTCTTTGAATGAGGAAAATCTACATTCTAATATCGACTAGGTTTCACAATTCAGAGTGCAAAATCACGAAGAAAAAGCAAACTACATACCGAAGTTTGCTTTTTTGCTCTATACAAACAATGAGATGCGCCTATATTTTTATATCAGACAACTGATCAGAGGTATTTTGAGGCGAAGCCTGCCTTCCATCCATTTATTTACGATTGATCTGGCCTCTTTACCTGAAAATGATCCCTCATATGCGTTAAAAAAGCAGATAAAGCAGGGGTAATTAAAGTGTCTTTCCGCCTTATAAACATGGTTGATACGAAAGAATATTTGTCAGAGATAGTGTGGCTGCGAATGCGGCCTTCTTTTTCATGCGAAGCAATGATTGAACGAGGCAGCAGTGAAATCCCCAAGCCGGCGCTTACACAGCCAATGATCGCTTCAAGTATGCCAAATTCCATTAATTTTATAGGTAATAAACCTTCTTCTTGGAGGATATGATTGAGCTTTGCTCTGTAAGAGCATCCTTTACGGAATACAAGCATTGTTTGTGTTTGAACATCCTGAATGGAAGAAATCACAGGGTGTGAAGCACTTGTAACAAGAACCATCTCTTCATCCAATACCTTTTCTTGAACTAAATCAGGGTGTTCAATAGGCCCTGAAATAAAAGCGCCGTTTAACTCATAATGTAAAACTGCTTGTATTTGTTGTTCCGTAGGGCCGGTTACTAGGTTCAAATCAACATTTGGATAGAGGTTATTATAATGTGCAAGGAGTTGAGGAAGCCAAACTGCAGCTGTTGTTTCCATTGATCCTATACGCAGTGGCCCAGAAGGCACGGATGATTCGCCCATGGCTGCTCTAGCTTCTTCAATAGTATGTAGAATTTTCTCTGAGTAAGAAACAAGAATTTGCCCTGGGGGAGTAAGTGTGATTCCTCGACTATGGCGATAGAATAATTTTGTCTGTAAATCGTTTTCTAGTTGTTGTATCTTATTCGTTACGTTCGATTGTGCATAATTTAAAGTCTGAGCAGCCTTGGAAATACTGCCTTCACGAGCAGTAGTGAGAAAAACCTGTAACAACTGAATATTCATCTAGTCCTCCATAGTTGATATCTGATTTTGAGATGTCTTCCATCTTAATTTTGAATTATATATGATAGCAGAGCTTCATGTAAACTAAAGCTTAGAAGAATAAATGATTTCTAAAGTAAGTGATAAGGCTATTTCAAAAAATGGTTAATTTACTCGAAGTTGATTCTGTATATTGCCTATGGAAATACACATCATAACATAGGCTTGACTAACACCAGAATGAAGGGGTTATTGGGAAATTACTTTATTCTAAATGTAGCAGCTGCTTGGAAATAGCTGACACATTAACGAATGAAATTAAAAAGACTGTTGTAGTAGAAGGAGGGGATTTTATGCCATTACTTCGTTTTGACTTAATAGAAGGGCGAGATCAATCAAGTTTGAAAAAACTTTTAGATGTCGCTCACAATGTTGTAGTAGAGGCTTTTGATGTGCCTCAACAAGACCGTTATCAAATTGTTCATGAACATCCAGAAAATCATATGATTATTGAGGATACTGGGTTAGGATTTAACCGAACTAAAAATCTTGTTGTTCTTTCAGTTACAAGTAAATCCCGACCGGAAGAGAAGAAACAAAAATTTTACAGGCTGTTAGCTGAAAGACTGGAATCTGAGTGTGGTATCGCATCAACTGATTTAATTGTATCTATTGTTGAAAATGATAATGCTGACTGGAGTTTTGGACTTGGTGAGGCCCAATTTTTAACAGGTAAATTGTAGTTGAATACTACCCTCAAATGCTTGATTGAAGAAAAGGATAGAGAAACTAGGGTAGCGGAGCAAACCATGTGTTTGCTCCGCTTTTTTATGTTTATAAAAGAATAATTAAGGAGGTATTGTGGATTTCTATAAAAAATATTTTGACATTTCAGTAAAGAGCAGATATATTTATATATGAACACATGCTCATATATAAAAATTGTTTGCATCATGTTAGAATGCTTCATAACAGATTTGAAATAATAAATACATATGTATCAATAAACTTTAGGTAAGGAGGAGTTTTTTATGGGTCACAATCATAATGAAGGAGCAAATAAAAAGGTTTTATTGATCTCTTTTATCATGATTACAGGTTATATGATAATAGAAGCTATAGGTGGATTTTTAACAAATAGTCTGGCGCTTTTATCTGATGCAGGCCATATGCTGAGTGATTCAATTTCATTAATGGTTGCCCTGATTGCTTTTACATTAGCTGAAAAAAAGGCAAATCACAATAAGACATTCGGCTATAAACGATTTGAGATTCTTGCAGCTGTGATAAACGGTGCTGCCTTAATTCTTATTTCTCTTTATATCATTTATGAAGCAATCGAACGCTTCTCTCATCCACCAAAAGTAGCAACAACCGGCATGCTTACAATTAGTATCATCGGGTTAGTTGTGAATCTATTGGTCGCTTGGATTATGATGAGTGGCGGAGATACAAAGAATAATCTGAATATAAGAGGAGCTTATTTACATGTAATAAGCGATATGCTCGGCTCTGTAGGTGCCATTTTAGCTGCCATACTTATCATCTTCTTTGGATGGGGCTGGGCAGATCCATTGGCTAGTATCATTGTGGCTATTCTTGTTCTAAGAAGCGGTTACAATGTGACTAAAGATTCCATTCACATCTTAATGGAAGGAACTCCAGAAAATATCGATGTCTCTGATATCATTCGTACAATTGAAGGGATAGAGGGAATTCAAAACATTCATGATTTACACATATGGTCTATCACAAGCGGATTGAATGCTCTTTCTTGCCACGCAGTTGTTAACGATCAACTGACCATTTCAGAAAGTGAAAATATTTTACGCGAAATTGAACATGAACTTGAGCATAAAGGCATTACGCACGTAACCATTCAAATGGAAACCGAAGCGCATAATCACGACAATGCGATCCTTTGTCAGCCCAAAATGGAGAAGCAGCGTGACCACCATCACCATTAAATTTTTTATCTAACTTTATAGTGAGGAGATCAACTAGCATTTTGCAGATTCTGTCTACTGACAATTTGAAATTGGCGGGGTGATAATGTGTACGACACTATAGTAATCGGGGCTGGTCAAGCAGGGATCTCGATAGGGTATTATCTAAAGCAGTCCGATCAAAAGTTTATTATTTTGGATAAAAGTCATGGGGTGGGGGAGAGCTGGAAAGATCGGTATGACTCATTAGTTTTATTTACTTCTCGAATGTATAGCTCTTTGCCTGGAATGCATCTTGAAGGAGAAAAACATGGATTTCCTTCAAAAAATGAAATTGTTGCTTATCTAAAGAAGTATGTTAAAAAATTTGAAATTCCAATCCAATTACGGACAGAAGTAATAAGTGTCCTAAAAATAAAGAATTATTTCTTAATAAAAACAAATCGGGAAGAATATCAAACGAAGAATCTTGTCATTGCTACAGGGCCTTTTCATACCCCTAATATTCCATCAATATCAAAGGATTTATCCGATAATATTAATCAACTACACTCATCACAATATAAGAATTCAAAACAATTGGCATATGGAAATGTACTAGTAGTTGGTGGTGGGAATAGTGGTGCTCAAATAGCTGTTGAATTATCCAAAGAAAGAGTTACATATTTAGCTTGTAGTAATAAACTTGTTTATTTCCCTTTAATGATAGGAAAAAGAAGCATCTTTTGGTGGTTTGATAAACTAGGAGTTTTACATGCAAGTCATACATCAATAGTAGGCAAATTCATTCAAAAGAAAGGTGATCCAGTATTTGGGCATGAATTAAAACATGCAATAAAACAGAAGGAGATCATCTTAAAAAAAAGAGTCATTGCCGCAAAGCAAAATGAAATCATTTTTAAAGATTCATCTACATTAGAAGTAAACAATGTTATTTGGGCTACTGGTTTCAGGAATCCCTTATGTTGGATAAATATAAAAGGTGTTTTGGATCAAGAAGGTCGAATCATACATCATAGAGGTGTTTCACCTGTAGAAGGATTGTACTTTATAGGTTTGCCTTGGCAGCATAAGCGAGGTTCAGCGTTGCTTCAAGGCGTAGGAAATGATGCTGAATACATTGTAAAACAAATGAACGGTGAATAAACGAAGCAGAGCAGTAACTCACATGTTTACTGCTCTATTTTTTGCGTGAATAAGGGTAGCGAAGTGGAGATGAGCCTTCTCTTTTATTTAAGAAGTTAGAATATAGAAAGGGAAAAATCACTTTAAGCCATACTCATATTTTTATGTTCAACAATGGTCTTAAGGAGGCTGCGCATTGAATTTGTCAGGTACGCATCTTTATGGCGTATAAAGATTGTGGAGATACAGCTGTCTTTCTCAGGCAATGGGTGGCAATAAACCTTACCTTGTACAGCTAGATGCATAACAGCAGATTCCGGTACCACTGTTATACCGAGTCCAAGTGCAACACTATTTAAGATTGTCTCCAGGATGTTAAATTCCATCATTCTGTTTGGGTGCACACCTTCATCTTTGAGCCATTGTTCAAGTCTAGACCGATACCCGCACCCCTGATTAAAAACAAGAATCGGAGTCGTTGAAAAATCCTCTATATTAAACGTTTTGTTACTGGTTACAAGAGTAAGTTTTTCAGTATAAACATCATACTGTTCCAGAATAGAATGTTTCAAAGGACCTGAAATAAAAGCTCCGTCTAATTCGTGATTCATGACCTTTTTAATAAGTTCCTCTGTTAGACCAGCCTGCAATGATAAATCCACATTAGGATACTTTTTATAATAGGAAGCTATGATGGTCGGCAGTATCCTCACTGTTTCCACTGTACCGATTTTTAATATTCCAGACGGTATTTCAGTATCTAGAAAGACTTGCTCCAGTTCTTCAACATCTTTCAAAATTTTGTTAACGTATTCAATCATTTTTCGGCCCTCTGGGCTTAGTGAAACCCCTTTTTTATGGCGATTGAAAAGAGGTGTTTTGAGCTCATTCTCTAATTGCTTAATCCGCGCAGTTACATTAGATTGTACATAATTTAACTCTTTTGCAGCACCGGTAATACTCTTGTGATGGGCTACGCATTTGAAAATTTGTAAGTCTCGCAGTTCCATGAAGATCCCCCCTTCATTAATGTATCATTATCAATGATGTTTTTCATCACTTTTGTTCATTTTACTTGATGCTTACTTCTTTTTATAATTCTCATTGTAATTTTAAAGAAAAGGAGGGGAATTCAATGAAAAAAGGTCAATTATTCATTGGTGCCCTTACATGTTTAGTAGCAAGTATGTCTTGGGGCGCGATGTTTCCAGTTGCAGATCATGCATTAGAATTTGTTGATCCGTTTTATTTTTCATTTATTCGCTACGGTGTGGTAACGATTATGTTAGTGATTTTATTATTGGTGAGAGAAGGAAAAAAATCATTTTATTTAGAGGGTAAAGCAAAATGGATCATTTTATTTGGGGTGATGGCGTTTACTGTATACAATGTTCTTATTTTTTTAGGTCAAAGGTTGATGGGGAAGTCTGGAATTATGACAGCATCCATTGCCGAGGCACTCATGCCGATGCTTTCAATTGTTATTCTATGGGGATATAAACATGTGAAACCTAAAAAATACACAATGATCAGTATATTGATTGCCTTTTTGGGGGCTTCGATGGTCATAACCAAAGGTAATATAAGTTTCTTTTTTTCATTAGGGGATCATCTATTCTCGATACTCTTTATATTCATTGGTGTTTTAGGGTGGGTTGTCTACACAATGGGGGGACAGATATTCCGAGAGTGGTCCACACTTCGTTATTCAACTTTGACATGTTTATTCGGCACAGCTATAACAGGAATCATGACAGCTATACTTACCGCGCAAGGTTACGTGTCGGTACCGAGTATTAAAGTGATTGCAGCAATTAAGTATGATTTTTTATTTATGATTACTTTACCTGGTATCATAGCCCTCCTTAGTTGGAACTATGGCATTAAAATCCTATCATCCATTAATGGGATTTTATTTATTAACTTTGTCCCCATTACTACATTGTTAATCATGGTGATCAAAGGATATAACATAACTGCATTTGATATAGTAGGAACACTGTTTGTCATTATTGGACTCATTTTAAATAACATATATCAGCGTAAGGAAGATTATAAGCAGGTATTACAAAAAGAAAAAACAAATTTGACTATCACTTAGACGGTGGGGGATTTAAAATGTTTGAAGGTTTATTGTTTTTCATTTCAGCTGGAATTGTCTGTGAACTTGCTGCAATTAATAGAAATGGCCGCAAAAATATAAAGCAACAGGCGGAATTGATTCAAATTTTAAAAGAAAACCTTAATAAAGACATTAAATAAATCAAGACGGTTGGATATTATTGAAACACACCAGAAAATTCAGGTGTGTTTTTATTTTGCTTTCTATTTTAAGTCTTAAAACGTCACCAATCGCTAGTTGAATACTACGGGAACCACTCTCCATACGGAAAAAGATGATTATTTACATCATTCAGAGTTGATTTTAGGTTCTTTTGAACTTATAATGTTATATATACTGTTTTTTGTTTATTCAGAAAAAACGGGTTATAAAAATAAATATTTATATCGGAGGTGTACGCCTTACTAGGTAAGGCAAATCATTGACAACCATTAACCTTATAATCTTTACTATTTTAATTGTCTTAACAGCATTTTTTGTTGCGACTGAATTTGCGATAGTAAAGATCAGGTCATCAAAAATTGACCAACTCATATTAGAGGGAAAAAAAGGTGCCGTATCAGCCAAAAAGGTCATTACTCATTTGGACGAATATTTGTCAGCTTGTCAATTAGGGATCACGGTTACAGCGTTGGGAATTGGCTGGGTCGGAGAATCGACTTTTGAAGTGATTCTGCACCCCTTATTTGCTCATTTTCATGTAAGTGAAACAGTCTCACATGTATTGATCTTAGTGATTGCTTTTGTGATGGCGACTTTTTTGCACGTTGTAGTTGGAGAGCTTGCTCCTAAAACACTCGCTATCCAAAAAGCGGAAACCATCACTCTTTTGACTGCAAAGCCAATTATTTGGTTTTACCGCATCCTGTTCCCTTTTATATGGTTTTTAAATGGTTCAGCCCGGTTTATAGTAGGACTCTTCGGTTTGAAACCTGCATCAGAACATGAACTTGCTCATTCTGAAGAAGAACTGCGCATCTTACTGTCTGAAAGCTATAAGAGCGGTGAAATCAATCAAAATGAGTTGAAATATGTAAATAATATTTTTGAATTTGATGAAAGAATCGCCAAAGAAATTATGATTCCGAGAAGAGAGATCGTAGCGATTTCTAGTGAGGATTCTTATGAAACTCTTGTTAAGACCATTAAGACAGAGAGCTATACAAGGTACCCAGTCCTAAATGGAGATAAAGATTCAATCATTGGTTTTATCAATGCTAAAGAATTTTTGTCAGCTTATATTGACACAGACCAGAAGATAAAAGAGGATTTCAAGTTAGAAAATCATATCAACCCTGTTATCCATGTTATTGAATCCGTTCCAATTCATGATTTATTGGTAAAAATGCAAAAAGAGCGAACACATATCGCTATTCTTGTGGATGAATATGGCGGCACTTCAGGTTTAGTCACTGCTGAAGATATTCTTGAAGAAATTGTCGGGGAAATCAGAGATGAATTTGATAAAGATGAAGTGCCTAATATTAGAAAAGTAAATGATAATCACTATATCTTAGATTCGAAAGTGCTCATTGAAGATGTAAATGATTTATTGGGAACGACGTTAGCAAGTGACGAAGTGGATACAATAGGCGGCTGGTTTATGACTCAACAAATAGACGCTGCAGTTGGGTCCGTTATAGAAGCCGATGGGTATATTTTTAAAGTGCACAAAACAGTTGGCCGGCATATTAATTATTTAGAAATTGTCCGGAAAAAAGAATAACATCTGGATAAAACACATGAGATTTTGACTAATAAGATGCTTAAAGCCTGAGATGAAATTTTCATCCAGGCTTTTTTAAACAATGATCTTGCAGTTTAAGTAGGTAATCATTATCGAAGTTCAAACGTTTCTCAGCAAAAAAGGAGGCCTGGATATCTATAGCTCTTTTACCATTACCTTCTCACCATTAAAGTCGAGTTCACCATTAAATTGAAAACCAAACCTTTGATAAAGGCGTATAGCATGAATATTATTTTCAAATATACTTAAATAAATTCTCCTACATTTATATAGCTCAGCAAGGTGCTGAATGAGGGCTTTAAGCATTTTCTTCCCTAATCCTTTTCCCTGATAGCGTTCGTCAATAAAAAATCGATCAAGCCAGACTCGTCCATTTTTATTATCTTCATCATACTCGGGAAACAATCCATACATTGCAAAACCGACTAGATCTCCTTCATAGTAAAGCCCGACAGGTTTATAATAGTGACATTCTTTTGCATCCTCTAAACATATTTTTGTAGATTCAATATATGATAATTGATTCTGGCTGACATGCAGATCAAGAATTGCAGCACGATTATCATCAGTTACTGCTTTTATTTTTATACTCATACTACATTCTCCTTTTTTCTTATCCCGGTTAGGCTGCGGCTTAAGGTGATGGCAGATGAAATCCTGATATTGCCAAAACTCAGCTTAAACTATATTCACGTCAAGCAACATGTAGCCTATCAAATTAAGTACCTTTTCTTATTGTGCCTAACCAGAGGCATTCCCTGCATCCAAATGACTTGACTTTATAGAGGCTGAATTAATTCAAAGCTGTAGCATCATTCTTTTTTTCTTTCCAAACCATTGTAAGACCAAGGCCGACAATCATAACGAAACCTGCAAAAAGGAAAGGATAATGAATGTTAAGATCAAATAGTATACCGCCTAAAGCAGGTCCAAATATATTTCCCAGGCTGGTGTATGTGGAGTTCATGCCTGCTACGAAACCCTGCTGGTTACCGGCCATATTGGATAAATGAGCGGTTAAGGCCGGACGTAGCAAATCGAACGCCAGAAAAATAAAACAAGTTACAAGCAAAACAGTTAAAAATCCTGACATAACAGTAGACACGAAAGCCAAGATCGCTCCGGTTATTAAGCACAGCTGAATCATTCTTTTCTCTCCAAGTTTGTTGACCAATTTCCCGAATAGTAAAACTTGAATAACTACCGCAACAATGGAACTAATCGTAATAATGGTTGCGATATCTTTTGGTGTAAAGCCAAATTTATGATCAGAAAACAAGCTGAATACCGTTTCATAAGCTGATAAACCAAAAGCCATTACAAAGACGATAATAAATGCAATGAAATAAACAGGATGAATGGATCTCTTCAAGTCTTTAATGAAATTTGATTCCTTTGTATGAGATGAGAGTTGATGGCGTTCTTCTATTGACAATGACTCTTTTAGTATAAAAACGGAAGTGACAGCTGCTATTAATGCGATGGCGGAGGCGAAGAAAAACGGCATGCGGATGCCAAAGCCGGCAATAAATCCTCCCGCACCAGGCCCAATAATAAAGCCTGTGCTAATTGCAGCAGAAACATACCCCATAGCCTTTGACCTTTCCTTTAGGGTTGTAATATCAGCTACATATGCTGTTACCGCGGGCATGATAAAAGCCGCACTTACACCACCCAATATCCTCGAGAAATAAAATATTGAAACATGGGTCCCTAATCCGAAAATCAACTCAGATAAACTGAATATAAGCAACCCGAGAATAATCATTTTTTTTCTCCCGAAACGGTCAACCCACCTACCTGCAAAAGGTGAAGTAATTAACTGAGAAATGGCAAAAGCCGCAACAAGATAACCCATTGTGCTGCCGGATAAATGCATGATTTTCATAAAAGAAGGCATTACTGGAATGATTAAACCGATACCAAGAAATGCTACGAAGATGTTGCTTAATAGTATAATGAATATCGTTTTTTGCTCATTTATTGATTTTTTCATCTGAATTCCCCTTTTACTCAATTGAACCCTTTTTACCTATCCTTTTCGCTTGAAGCTTTTTTCAAGTACAATCAAATCATAAGGTATATGGTTACCGTATAGTCAAGGAGGTTTTTATGAGCGAAGATGTTAAGAAGTATTTCACAACAGGGGAGTTTTCGAAGCTCTGCCGTGTAAAAAAACAAACCTTATTTCATTATGATGAGATTGGTCTTTTCTCGCCGGAAATAAAAAAAGAAAATGGGTATAGATATTATTCCTATCATCAATTTGAGATTTTTCAAGTCATCAGTCTATTTAAAGAGCTTGGGGTTCCATTAAAAGAAATAAAGTGTCTAATAAAAGGAAAAACACCAGACAAGATCCTGCATGTTCTAAAAGAAAAGTCTATTGAGATTGATAAAAAAATAAATGGGCTTAAGCAGTTGCAAACGATCTTACAAACAAAAGTGACGCTTACAGAACAAGCACTTGAGACTGATTTTTCCTCAATTTCTTTTGAATATTTACATGAAGAAACATTCATGTTAAGCCGAAAAACATTAAACTTACCAGAACGAAAATATGTGGCAGCCATTTCAGAACTCATTCATGAAGTTCAGCAATATGAATTAGATGAAGGTTATCCGATAGGCGGAATCTTTGCACGGGAACAAATCTTAGAAAAAGACTTCTACAATTACAGTTACTTTTATATAAAAGTAAAAGATGGGGCAGAGAACATAAATTATCATGTACGGCCAAAAGGCCTGTATGCAGTTGGATATGAAATAGGCGGAAATACTGAAGAGGCGTACCGGAGAATCATTGAGTTCATTGAAAGAAATGGAATGCAAATAGGGGAAAATGCATATGAGGAATATATGCTGGATGAGATGGTAGTTGACGGGTATGAAAATACATATGCCAAAATCCTCCTTCAAGTTAAAGAGGTGTAAGATTACGAGATTTTCATATGGAAAAATTGTTTCTGTTGTGTGCCCAAAAAGAATATAAACTGGTTTACTAAAAGCGAGCCAGCATACAGGAGACGGTACAAACGGCACTGGGAACCGCAAGTCTATCGGCGTTGAAATATGCTATAACGATTCAGGAGGCGATAAATTCTACGCTGCTGAAAAACTGGCCATCAAGGCGCATCCAAAGAGATAAATCTAAAAGAGCTGGGATAGGGGGGACAAACAACAGAATTCCGTATACTCTGTTGTTGTGCTATGTAAATGTTCAAAAGCCATTTAGGATCGTCGACCTTTGATAATCCATCATATAAAGGTGTCATTCGATGTCTTGTTAACAAAGGCTAGTGAAATTCAACATCCAGAAAACGATTACAAGGTCGGTGATAAATTATTCATCCGTGAATCAAACGGTGATCGAACATTCATTTTTGTGTTTAATATGAGTTTTCTTGATTTAGCACACTCCCTTAATAAATGCATAGGATACTATCACAAAAATTTATAATTGCGGGGATCAAAAAATGTACTATAACCCTTTTTCGCCTCAATGTTATTATTATGTGACTGTGCCGATGTATAATGATGGAAGATCTGTTTATTGGACTATTCCAAATGAGATGGAGAACGTACACAGAGGTGCCGATTTGCGCTCTTCATATGAAGATAGAAATCTTCTTTTAAAGGATTATGGACCAAAACCATTTGTTGTAAATATCAATAGAGCCACAAAACAAAACAATACGTTCCGTACTGCTTTATGGACAGGAAAGCATTTTCAAGTTACTTTGATGAGTCTTGGTATTGGAGAAGACATTGGGTTGGAAATCCATCCTAACGTTGACCAGTTCTTACGGATTGAGCAGGGGCGTGGGGTCGTCAAAATGGGAAAGAGCAAAGATCATTTGAACTTTCAAAGAAATGTTTATGATGATTCTGCCATTGTTGTACCTGCCGGCACTTGGCACAACGTAATTAATACAGGTAATACGCCATTAAAACTTTACTCCATTTATGCTCCTCCTAACCATCCATTTGGTACAGTTCATGAAACCAAAGCAGATGCAGTGGCTGCGGAAGATTAGCACAGATATTCTGCAGAATTCTAGAATAATTAAAGTCACATTCAGCATGAAACATGGGGAACCAGTACCATGCTAATGAAACCCCATTTAATATCCAAGCGGCGTGTCTTGTGCTAATTTTAAGTAATTGATAAATAAAGCCGATTTAAAATTAAATCGGCTTATTGCTTTATTCGAGTTCCTTTTAGCAGAATTGGCATTATCGAATGTAAGTATTTTTTCAATCCACGGATATCGAAATGAATCTATCAGCTCATAGAAAGTAACTTTCACACTTGACTATATACCTATGGGGGTATATTATTGTTTTGTGAATAACAAAGAGTTAATAAGGTGGTGTAAGTAGTATCAATTATTTAGTTATTGCATTCCTGCTTATTTTTGTGATTATCATTGCAACGTATAGACGTTATTATCCTATAACCGGAATCTCTTGTATCCATAAAGATAAATTAGAGGCTATGGACATCACAATATTAGATATTCGCCATTATAACGATGTACCCAATTTTTCGGATAATATTATTTTAAACATCCCATATGCGTATCTAAAACGTTTTTATTTAGAGATTCCACGTGATAAAATACACATAATAGCTCGTGACCGGGTGGAATTAAATTTAGGAGTGCGTTTTCTAAAGCGCAAAGGTATCTATGTAAACAGTTATGAACTGGCAGCATGTAAATGTAAAAATAAATGAAAGAAAGGATTTCATTGATATATGGAGTATGATCAAAAGATTAAAAACCGCTTACGACGGATTGAAGGACAAATTAAAGGTGTATTGACTATGATGGAACAAGGAAAAGATTGTAGAGAGGTTGTGACCCAATTAGCAGCTTCCCGTAATGCGATCGATCGAGCGATGGGTTTAATTGTGAGCACAAACCTTGAACATTGTGTTCGTGAAAGTTTAGAAAAAGGCGAAGACACACAAAATTTAGTAAAAGAAGCAGTTGACTTATTGGTAAAGAGCCGATAAAAATTCATCAACCTAAGGTTGACGAATTTTTATATGCGTTATATTATACCCCTACCGGTATTTGAAGAGTTGAATAATAGCAGATCTTTCGAAAAAATTTTGACTTTAATATACCCGCGGGGGTAATTGGTTAGGAGAATAAACATGACAGAACAAACAAAACGCACAACAATTGTTTTATTTAGCGGGGATTATGATAAGGCAATGGCAGCCTATATTATTGCAAATGGTGCAGCTGCCTACGATCATGAAGTGACGATCTTCCATACTTTTTGGGGATTAAACGCTTTACGTAAAGAAGAGCTGATTCCAGTGAAAAAAGGATTTCTTGAAAAACTGTTTGGAAAGATGATGCCTCGTGGTGCTGATAAGATGGGTTTATCTAAAATGAACTTTGCAGGTATGGGCCCTAAAATGATTAAAAATGTGATGAAAAAGCATAATGTACTTACTTTACCTCAGTTGATTGAGATGGCTCAAGAACAGGGGGTAAAGCTCGTAGCTTGTACGATGACAATGGATCTTCTTGGTTTACAGGAAAAAGAACTATTAGATGATATTGACTATGCTGGTGTAGCAGCTTATTTGGCAGATGCTGAGGAAGGCAGTGTCAACTTATTTATCTAATGTTACTCATTTACTCATTGCTAAGCGGAATGAGAAGTTTAAAGGCAAGTAAAAATATTGAAGAAACAAGGATTTAAAAACATCACAAATATAAAAGGGGACATGAATACATGGTATTAACTTCTAGTGAGAAACTTTTTGTATATTTATATACCCCCACCCCTATATGAGAAAAGGAGGAAAAAATGATGAAAGCAACTATTGTACTAGACGCTAAAGGTTTGGCGTGTCCAATGCCTATCGTAAAAACGAAGAAGAGAATGAAGGATTTAAAAGCTGGTGAAGTATTGGAAATTCAAGCAACAGATAAAGGTTCCACAGCAGATCTGGAAGCATGGGCAAAAAGTACAGGCCATGAATATCTAGGTACTGAAGCAGAGGGAGAAATACTTCGTCATTTTCTTCGAAAAGGAGGAGAGCATTCATCAGAAAATGCATCTTCAATTCCTGAGATTTCATTAGAAGCTTTCAAACAGAAAGTGGATAGTGACGAGTCTCTTAACATTTTAGATGTACGAGAGATAGAGGAGTATGAAAAAGCTCATATTCCTGGAGTTGTGCATATCCCTCTTGGTGAAGTGGAAAAGCGCTCTAATGAATTAAACAAAAATGATGAAATTTATATTATCTGCCATTCGGGAAGAAGAAGTGAAATGGCGGCCCACACCATGAAAAAACAAGGTTTTAAAAAAGTTATTAATGTTGTCCCCGGTATGCGGGATTGGACAGGTAAAACCGAATAAATAAAAAGCATGATGAACAGATGAGTAGCGATTATTGCGGAAAATGATGGTCTGTTTGATGCTTATAAAGTATTTAATATTGCGACTGCGGCAGCAGCAAGTGATCAAGAAGTATCTATCTTCTTTACATTCGAGGGATTAAACCTGATCCATAAGCATTCCCATCAACATTTAGAAATGCCGAAAGGAAAAGAACACTTCGCAGAAGGTTGTAAGAAAGCAAATGTGCCTTCTATTCCTGAATTGATTGAAATGGCACAAGAAATGGGAGTTACATTTATTGGTTGTCATATGACGATGGACGTTATGGGTTTAACAAAAGATGATTTTATAGAAGGAAATCGAAGTAGGCGGGGCTGTTACCTTTTTAGATTTTGCTAAAGATGCAGATGTATCTTTAACATTTTAAGTTCTGCTTAATAAGATTTGATAGGGGAGGAAATGAAACATGGCCGTTCAAGCACTTACCGCAAAAGAAGTCACACAAAAAATCTTTAACAAAGAACCTTTATTTATTTTGGATGTGCGTAATGAAAATGATTTTAACGATTGGAAGATTGAAGGACATGACTTTGACCATTTAAATATACCGTATTTCGATCTTTTAGATGGCGTAGAAGATATCTTGGAGAAAATTCCTTCTGATAAAGAAGTGCTGGTCGTTTGTGCAAAAGAAGGTTCATCCGTCATGGTATCCGAAATGCTATCTGAAGCAGGTCATTCTGTATCCTATCTTAAGGGTGGAATGAAAGCATGGAGCGAACATTTAGAGCCGGTAAAAGTCGGGGATTTAAAAGATGGCGGTGAGATGTATCAGTTTGTTCGAATCGGTAAAGGCTGCCTGTCATACATGGTCATTTCCAATGGTGAAGCAGCAATTATTGATGCGACACGTATGGTAGATTTCTTTATGGATTTTGCGAAGGAGAAGAGTGCAACGATTACTCACGTATTTGATACACATCTTCACGCGGACCATATTTCAGGCGGCAGAGTCATTGCTGAAAAAACAAAAGCAACCTACTGGTTACCGCCTAAAGATGCTGAAGAAGTGGTATTCGATTATCAGCCGTTGGAAGAAGGAAACGACATGATCATTGGAAATACAACGATTAAAATTCAACCGATTTATTCTCCGGGGCACACGATTGGGTCCACTTCTTTCATTGTCGATGATCTGTATCTTCTTTCAGGTGATATTTTGTTTATTGATTCAATTGGCAGACCAGACTTAGCCGGTATGGCAGAAGATTGGGTAGGGGATTTAAGAAAAACGCTTTATAGCCGTTACAAAGCGTTATCAAAGGATTTAATTGTATTACCAGCACACTTTACGATCATTGACGAGCTAAATGAGGATGGAAGTGTTGGTAAAAAACTAAGTACATTATTTAGCGAGAACCATGGTTTGAACATTGCGGATGAAACAGAATTTAGACACCTAGTAACAGATCATTTGCCTCCGCAACCAAATGCATACCAAGAGATTCGAGAAACAAACATGGGGAAAATCAGCCCAGATGAAGAAAAACAGCGTGAAATGGAGATTGGTCCAAACCGCTGTGCAATACGGTAACACAAGTTTCTATTAAAAAGAGGAGAGATGAACATGAAATCAGATAAAGTATTAGACGCAAAAGGCCTGGCATGCCCAATGCCAATCGTCAGGACAAAAAAAGCGATGAATGAACTGGAATCAGGTCAAATATTAGAAGTGCATGCAACAGATAAGGGAGCTAAAAGTGATCTTGCAGCTTGGTCTAAATCAGGCGGGCATGACCTTTTAGAGCAAACTGATGAAGGTGATGTATTTAAATTCTGGATTAAAAAAGGCTAATAATGTGAAAGGGTATCGAATAAAAAGATACCCTTTTCCTTTGAAAGGAGGAAACCAAAGTGGATATTGCCTTTATCACAACTCTTTTCATTATAGGGTTTATTGGTGCCTTTATTTCCGGAATGATTGGTATTGGCGGAGCAGTTATTAATTATCCAATGCTATTGTACATTCCTTCTTTAGTGGGAGTGATGTCATTAACTGCCCATGAAGTTTCAGGGATAGGGGCTATTCAAGTTTTCTTTGCGACACTCGGCGGTGTTTGGGCTTATCGTAAGAGTGGTCTTCTAAATAAAGCATTAATTATTTACATGGGAAGCAGCATCCTTTTAGGGAGTGTATTGGGGAGTTACTTTTCTCATTACATATCTGAAAAAGGAATTAACTTTATATACGGAATTCTGGCTATTTTAGCAGTTATTTTAATGTTGATACCTAAAAAAGGACAAGAACATAGCGAAGACAAAGAAGTGATATTTAATAAATGGTTGGCTTCGTCCCTAGCGTTAATCATAGGTGGTGTATCAGGTATTTTAGGAGCTGGCGGCGCCTTTATCCTGGTCCCCATTATGTTATCGATTTTAAATATTCCTGTTAGAATCACAGTCGCTTCATCTCTTGCGATTACATTTCTTTCATCTATTGGCGCAACAGTTGGAAAAGTAATCACGGGCCAGGTTCTTTTTGTACCAGCTCTGGTTCTTATGATTGCTAGTTTAATTGCATCTCCTATTGGTGCATCAGTTGGGCAAAAAGTAAATACAAAATTCCTGCAATGGGTTTTAGCGCAATTAATAGGTGCGACAGCTATTAAAATTTGGTTAGAGCTCCTTTGATATGAGCCAGCGGGTAAAATGAAAGATTAAAAGATTCATCACTCGTTGGTTTCTTATTAATGTTATGACACTTGGCCGCGTTCAATAAATGTTTCAAGTGTTTGATGAAATTCATTTTGATAATGGTGACTTGGACAAGTCTTGACTATAGTACCATGAAATGCATTTGACTTAGTGGTGTCCAGTGTTGTTTTGCATTAAGACAGCATTCATAAAATAAAAGAGACCATAACTTAATCTTTGATCACCTTTTTTAAAACATTTTAATCCTGATTGGTTTAAGGGGTATGGTATGTGATGGGTATAATGAGTCAATATAAATTATGTCTATTTTGTGCCCAAAATAAATAGAGGGACTCGAACTAAAAAAGAGGATGCCAAACTATATAGGTATCTTTGTTTGCTTTAGAGTTATTATATTTGAATATGACATGCCACGTAACAACACGTTATTGCACATATAATTAAGAAGCAACTACTAAGGCAGATTCTTCTCTCTTTTAACACCATATCCAATCAGCCTCAAATGTAATATAATGTTGCCAAACCATATTGGTTGTGGCACCGAGGAGGAAATGATAGGTGGTTTATTTCGTAGCATTTTTTTGTTTTGCTATTACACTTCATAATATTGAGGAAGCTATTTGGTTACCTGAGTGGTCACAACAATCTTCAAAGTTTCAAAAGCCAGTAACTTCAAATGAATTTCATTTTGCTGTCATTGTTATAACTATGTTGGCTTATTTATCTGCATTTGGTTTTTTATATATGCCAGAATCAGATATTGCAAAATGGATTTTCATTGGCTTTCTAGGTTCTATGGTTATCAACGCTATTTTTCCACATCTTATCGCAACTGTTGTAATGAAAAAGTATGCACCTGGACTTCTTACGGGCTTATTGCTTAACATTCCAGTAAACTCATTAGTTATTTATCAAATGTTTTTAAAGAATTTGATTGTATGGAAGGAGTTAATAATATCTACGTTGGTTGTAGGAATTATTTTATTAGCACTTATTCCATTATTATTTAAAGTTGGTGATAAAGTATCTCCTTAATGAGTTTAAATTGGTAAGGATTGAGGGAAAAGATGGAAATTTTCTAAATAATGGATTATTCTGTATATCGGATTTCTACAAAACAATGTCTTAAGTCATCATTGATTTTGGTGCCCAATTAGTTGCCCTGAATTCATGAAAAAGGATAAAATAGGTGTAAATAAAGTTGCTATTTTAAAATTAGAATCAATTCATTATCGTAAAAAATAATAACTAATTGGCAAAGAAAGGATAATCAGTCAAATGAAAACATTAGTTATCGTTGTACACCCTAATTTGGAAACGTCTGTTGTCAACAAAACCTGGATGAATCGTTTAAAGCAAGAGAATGACATTACGGTTCATGACCTGTACGGTGAATACCCTAATTTTATCATTGATGTAGAAAAAGAGCGGCAGCTCCTGGTAGATCATGAGCGTATCGTTTTTCAGTTCCCAATGTATTGGTACAGCAGTCCCGCGTTACTCAAACAATGGGAAGATGATGTGTTAACACATGGCTGGGCTTATGGAACTGGAGGAACTAAATTGCATGGAAAAGAACTACTCTTAGCTATCTCCTTAGGCGCACAGGAATCTGATTATCAAGCAGGCGGAGAATATAATATCACGATCAGCGAGCTTATCAGACCGTTTCAAGTCACTGCTAACTATATAGGAATGCGTTTTCTTCCTGCGTTTACACAATATGGGACACTTCATCTTTCAAAAGAAGATGTTAAGAACAGTGCGGAGAGATTGGTTGACTATCTTAAAGCCGAGCATTAATCCGGTATTCGCGAGGGAAGCTGAAACAAATGATGTGTTATGAAATAAGGGTTTGTGACAGATTTTCATAAACTTAATTTCAAAGTTACATCAAATACTTAATTCAGGGGGGGGGCATAGTGCGAGGGCTTAAAATTAATTAAAGCAGGGCAATGAGTACGTATTTCTTAATGAAATGTAGAGTTCCTTGGCCTCTAATAGGTACCCGATTTGTGTCCAGAATTCTGAAAAATGATGAAAATAAGTATAAATAAAATAAACATATGCTTTGAATAAAAGCTTTTGTAACTCATGATATGTTTTTACTATGTTGAGGGACTAGTGGGCGTGGTATATGTCAGAAAAGAAACCGATGATTCAAAGGTGTTTTGACCCCTGTTTATGAGACAGGGATCAAAACACCTTTTAAACATCATTATTACCTTCCTCTGATAATGAAATATAAAAAAGTTACCAGCAACTCTCTGCGGCATCTCGCCGTGTTCAATTGTTTAGTCCTTTTTTTTCATAATCTTTACAAATCTGAAAAAGTCATCATCATTCAGTAGGGGCTTGTCATCTTCACGTCCATTGCGATGCATATGCGGATCAGAGTGATGTTCATTGTAGAACTCTACGATATGAAATCCACACTTATTCACATAGAAGTTGATATTTCGCTTTTCGAAATAAGGTGTCACGGTTTCCCAAAGCACAGTATCCGGATACTGTGCTTCAATGGCTTTCCAAGCAGAAAGACCAATCCCTTGGCTGTGATATTCTGGAGATACATAGAATAAATCTAGCGAATTATGATTTGTTTGGCTGTTGATACGTACTACTGCACCACCGACATTCTTACCATCCTGAAGAATATGATATACCACTGCTCCGGGAGCATTGAAAGACTCCTGAACATCATTGTCCGATGGAATCGGCCCATCTTCGCAATCACCGAACGTTTCAATCACGGCGATCGCAAAGGCTTCTTGTAATTTTTTTTGGAATTCTGGCAGATCAGATTCCTTTGCTAGTTCCAGAATAACTTTTGGTTCATTTTTAGTTTTCATGATTGTTCACTCCCTCAGTTGCTAAAATATAGAGTTCAGTCGTTCAGTAAAACATTCGAGCTGCTCTGCGAGGCCTTTTCACAAAAAAGTGATTCCATCGCTCTTTCTTCCGCGGTAAATTTGGCGTTAAAATACTTCAAAAGCTTTCTCCTGTCTTTTTGTATGATTCTTTTTCTTTGTTTCATTGGAAAACAAGCTGCATGTAACCCTAATTTACTATTGTTCACTACCGTATTAAGTGTCGTATGCGGGATTTGTCATCATTCTCGAATTTTTCCTGCGAAAAGTTACAAAAATAGTCGAATGAGGCGCCTTTGACTATGAACATGCGTAAAAGATTCAATTTAGATTCGATCATGAGCAATGCACATTGAGTAAACTCTGGTGGATTTATTAGCCCAAAGAAGCCTAAATGATATAAAAATAACTAGTCCATATATCAAATCTGTCCGTTTAATGCCCGCTTCATTCAACAACACTAATTTGAAGTCATGCAATCTGTGCAAGAGGGTTATTTCTGAATAGATTTTTCCGAATGCAGCGGAGTTGCTTTGGGACTCCCGTTTACTTTGCCGTACGTCAGCTTGCGCCATACTAATTCCATCGGACCGTACCTAAACCGTTTCAACCACAATGTACTAAAGCTCATAAGAACGAAGTACACGGCCAGACTGAACATGAACGTGCCGGCGGATTGAATATGATCCGCAAGCCCGAATCCGTACCTGAGGAATAGAACTGTTCCAATGATAGAGTGAAGCAGATAACAGGTCAATGACATCCGTCCGACTTTGGTGAATATCATCATAGGGCCTCGCAGCTGAGGAAGGTATAGAAACAGCATTGCAAAAGTGCTCATATAAAACATACTTCCGGTTAAGCCGCCATTTTGACCCAAGACAGAGGAAATGTCCTTCCACAGCATATTCTCAGAAAGATTAAACATGTCTAGTAATATACTGCTTTGTGTTATTAGAAAAGCGATTGTGCTAATGATCCAGATACGCTTCCATATAGGCTTTTTCGCTTCCATGTCTTTGAAAAATTCCATCTTAACAAAGTACACGCCCAGCAGAAACATGAGAAACATGGAATAGATCATAGAGAAAGAGCCGGCAGCCATCGTGACCATATCTGTCCACCGAGTGCTGATGGATTCCATGTAGGTAAGGCTGCTGTGGCTAAACAAAGTAAACTCTGAAAAATTCGGGTTTTTTGACCCTGCAGTATTGATGACATTGTACAACATTGTGAAAACAGGAGTCAGGAATTGAAACACGATAAGTGCGATAATCCATCTAAGCACCGTTTTGGCCGTGCGTTTATAGAAGGCGAGTAACAGGAAGCCACTTACGGCGTAAAAGGCCAATATGTCACCGACCCAAACAAATGTGATGTGCAAAATGCCAAATCCCAACAGGATAGATAACCTGCGGGCAAACAGCTTGTTGGGACTCTCTACCTTCTGCGCGGCTCGATCCATAAAGATCATAAACCCGACTCCGAACAGGAAGGAGAATAACGTAACGAATTTCCCTTCGGCAAACCAGGAAACCAGCTTATGCAGTACGTCATCGGAGGCCATTTCGAATCCCTTTACTGAATCTACGATCAGAAAATAATTGACAATAATAATGCCAAGCAAGGCAAATCCTCGTACGATGTCCAGAAAATGAACCCGTTCCCGCAGACTCACCGGTTGCCCGCGTCCTTCTTTTTGTACAATCATATCAATACTCCTTTCCCATTTATCACGGCAATGTGTAGTGCGGATCTGAAAAACTTGAGCCTTACAATGGATAAATATAAAGACCGAATCTTAACAATTTATGAAGAGTCATCATTTTTTTTAGAAAATGTGACAAATTTGTGGCGAGCATCAGCTTTCATAAATTGTTAAGATTTACGTAGTATCTTATAACGTACTTATTACTATGAACGATATATAGTAAGGACACACGAGAAATAACAACAAGAATCATGAGGTGAGAGAGACATGGCCTATCGAATATTAGTCGTAGAGGATGATGAGGATATTGGTGATCTTTTGGAGGAATCCCTTACACGTGCAGGTTACGAGGTGCTAAGAGCCAAGGATGGAAAGCGAGCATTGCAACTTGTGAATGACTCGCTTGATTTGGTTATTTTGGATATTATGATGCCAGGCATTTCGGGAATTGAAACATGTCAGCACATCAGGAAATCCTCTAACGTCCCGATTCTGTTTCTGACGGCCAGATCGAGTACACTCGATAAAACTGAGGGATTACTCGCCGGCGGCGATGATTATATGACTAAACCATTCTCGGAAGAGGAACTTCACGCTAGAGTGATTGCTCAATTACGCAGATATACTATCTATCAGGAAAAGAAGGAACAGGAAGAAACATTTCTTATCGGGGGCAAACTAAGAGTGAGCGAAGAATTTAATGAGGTGTGGAAAGAGGAGAAGCAAATCAAGTTGTCAGATCTGGAGTATCGTATCCTGAAACTTCTGATGAACAAACGCAACAAAATATTTTCTGCCCAAAATATATATGAGAGTGTGTGGGGACAGCCTTACTTTTACTGTTCCAACAATACGGTGATGGTGCATATACGGAAGCTGCGCTCCAAAATTGAGGATGATCCGGCACGTCCGGTTTATATAAAAACTGAATGGGGAAGAGGATATCGATTTGGCGCATCTTAAATTTACGCTAACCAAAAAACTGGCTTTGCTGATAATGGTTGCTGCGATTGTGAGTGGTGTGATCTTTCTGACGTTGCAAAAGATCACAGATGATCTGATCGAGGGATATCTGAGTTCGGAAGAGTATTATCACGAGGAGTCAGCAAGATACATTCAAAAATTCAGCAAGTACGTTTCAGAAAATGAGTTGTCTACATCAGATAGAAAAGCGTTTGGCGAGTGGGTCAAAAAAGAAAATTACATTAACCTCACCATATTCAAGGATCAGGAGCTGCAATATGATTCTATTTATTCCGAATCGGATTATGGAAAGGAAAAGCTGACTCAGTACGCTCAAAATCATTCACATCCTGTCAAGTTTAGCGATGGTGAAGGACGAGTCATTATCGACGGTTTCTACTCTTCCCGATATTATGATCTGGCCTTTGCATTGGATTTGCTCGGGGCAACCCTCATCTTTTTAATCATTGTTCTCTTCGGAATTCGCCAAAGTCTTCGCTACCTTAAAACGATTCATCAAGAGATTCATATTCTTGAAGGGGGCGAACTGGACTACGAGATGACGATAAAAGGGCATGATGAATTAGCGATGATTGCAAAGAGCATTGAGGATCTGCGGAAAGCTTTCCTGGATAAACTTAAAGCTATCGAGGAATTGCAAGCTGAGAGCCGCAGCCTGGTTACCGAAATGTCGCACGATATGCGCACACCGCTGACGTCGCTGATCATGAATCTGGAGTTTGCCAAAAAAGAGGGAGGCGAAGCGGGTGCCAGCAAAGATCGGTATGTAGCCAATGCTTATGGTAAAGCACTGCAATTAAAAAGCTTGTCTGACAATCTGTTTGCGTATTTCCTGCTGAACAAGGAATATGAGGCCGATCTGGAGACCGTTGCAGTGAAAGAAGTGATCTACGATCTAATATCAGATCAGATTGCTATCCTTCATCAGGAGCATTTTCGGGTCCATATTTCAGGCGAGCTGCCGGAAACCTATATTAACGTGAATTTGGAGGAGCTTGGTCGTGTATTTGATAATGTGATGTCAAACTTATTGAAATACGCAGATCCGGAAGAAAAAATCAGTATCACGTTTGTATCGGATCAAGAGATATTTGAGATCCATGTTAGCAATACGATTAAACTTGCAGATATAACACCGGAAAGCAACGGACTCGGTGAAAGAAGCATTGCGCGAATGATGTCCCGCATGCAGGGACAGTTTCACAGTATACAAAAGAATTCTAAGTACTACATTGTGCTACGATTTTGGAACACCAAGATGTAGGCTGAGAATAAAAACCACGAATATATTGAAATAGGAGACAACATGATGAGATTTTCTAACAAATTCAAAAAGGTGCCTTACCTGTTACAAGCGCTTCTCAACGTCTGTCTGTTCTTTCTGGCGTTAGCCTTAAGCGCACTTCTGATCAGCGAGACTTGGTACATTGTGCTATTCGTATACAAGTCACTGTTCAACAAAGTGGACAGCTATTATGAGATGCTTGGAGAACTGCTTATATTCTTCATGTACTTTGAGTTCATTGCTTTGATTATCAAATACTTCAAATCAGACTTTCATTTTCCGCTTCGCTACTTCATTTATATTGGCATCACAGCTGTCATTCGTTTGATTATCATCGATCATGATCAGGCGATCTCAACGTTCTGGTGGGCGATGGCCATTCTTGCAATGATTTGTGGATTCTTTATTGCCAATAGACGAAATTCTGTTGTTGAACATTAATAAATTAGTTCGCATTATGCCGAAACGCCGCCGAAATGTCCTAATTGTGAAAGGGAACTGGTACAGATTTTTATAACTCTATCTGTTTAATGTCAGCTCAGAAATCTGTAGTGGATCAAATTGAATCGTGGTTGTAAGTGGATATCCGAATGTATTTATTGGCTACTTTAACAGACATGTCCCGATGAAATAGCATTAACTGTTTGGAGATGAAAATCGCTTCTTTATTTCACAAGGAAGAGGTTAAAATTCTTAATAAATAAGATGAAAAAGTTAGGTTGGACGTTTATTGGGTTTTTGTAACCATTTTTTACCATAATTGATATAAACGTATAGAAATGATAACAAATGAATATATAGTGTGTAATGAAAATAAGCTTTCATAACCAATGAGCTAGATTTACTATATTGAGGGCCTAGTGATATAGAAAACAGATCGATGGTACAAACCATCGGTTTTTTTATTTGTTTTCATACTCATTGAAAATCACCTCATTAGGACAAACAGGTATTACGCAGCATTACCCAAGGGGTGATGTATTTTATGAAGGTAATAATCATCGAGGGACTGCAAACTGACAAATGCATGAACGATTGCTATCATTATTTAATAAAACTTTATAGGCAGGAGATCCAGGGTGATAGCAATATATCGTGGAACAAGCGATCAAGGGATCGAGCATCGACAGCCAGATCGAGGCCTGTATAAAGAAAGCAGGGACTAAAGATGTACTGAAGTATACCGATCTAAGGATTTTCTCAGGAGAGCTTTTAGAACGTCCGGCTTTGAATGCCTGCGGGAGGATTATAAGTCAAGTTATTTGTTACGATCCTGCCTGTCTTTCTCGGAGAGCTTATCAGCGATGAAAAAAATGATTTTCATAACTCTTTCAAATAGAGAAAGCCGGAGTATGAGATCCGGCTTCTTCTGCATTATTTCCCCTTCGCCTTCTTCCGCTTTTCCTTCTCTGCCCGATAAAACTCATGAAACATCTTCATCAGCGCCCGCTTTTCAATCCGCGATACATAGCTGCGTGAGATACCGAGTTCTTTGGCAATCTCTCGCTGCGTTTTTTCCTTCTTCAAATCAAGTCCAAACCGCCCGACAATCACTTCCTTCTCACGGTCATCTAAAATGTCAATGTATTGTTTCACTTTTTCAAGCTCCATATTGAGCTGGATCGTATCTATCACGTCTTCGTTTTCTGATTTCAAAACGTCAATCAGGCTTATTTCATTCCCTTCCTTATCCTGCCCGATCGGATCGTGAAGGGAGACGTCTTTTTTTGTTTTTTTCAATGCGCGCAAATGCATGAGGATTTCATTATTCATTACAAAAGGGGGGTGCATAAATTTCCCATAACAGTTTGACTAAATAAATGTTGAGTCAGTTTCCTGTAATAAATGCTCAAACGTTTCTTAGCGAATGAAGGGGATACCTTAAATAACCAAGCTACATTTTCAATTGCATGTGATTGTATGTACGAAAGATTAATATTACGCAACATGAAAGTTGGAATGCAAAAGTGATATGTAAAATAATTCGACTGCCACTCCAAATAATCAGTCCAGGTTGCAGGCATTGTTTTTTTATCGCCTTCATGTCTATATATATGGCAAAATTCATGAGCAAAATCATACCATTGATCAACTCGGCTTTTTCGGCTGTCCAAGCATATGTTATAAATTCCGCTGTGTTTAAGTGCGAAGCTTGTAACAGGTTTAAACGAAAGCCTGATATCTAATGACTCAGCAATCCGTTCAAAATTAATTTGTTCAGGTTCTGTAATATCAATCTTTCTGTATAAGTTTTCAATCCAATCCTCTAAATGACTGTTTGTATACCTCAAGATAAAAAACCTCCTTAAAGACGACAATCTAAAAATTGGATTCGTTTAAATATTATAGGGAAATCAAGACTTTTTTCATAGGAAAATGCGTCTAATGAGATGGAATATGAATAACACGCATCTGGATTTCTCTAGAAAAGTAAAGGTCTTTAGGGATTTATGTCAAAATAATAGTAGGTACCTTATGCAACAAACAGCGAGTTTGGTTGCTTAATAAGGAGGGGGAAGTATGAAAAAAAATATTCACATATTGGGAGCCTCTGGTGTCGGAACTTCAACATTGGGTGCTGCATTGTCAAAGTGTTTGCCTCATACGCATCTTGATACTGATAATTACTATTGGTTAGATAAATTCACTAAAAAAAGAGAAATTCCTGAAAGACGAAAGTTGCTTGAAAAAGACTTAACAATAAATGAGAAATGGATTCTTTCTGGTGCAGTGTGTGGCTGGGGCGATAATCTAAAAAGTTATTTTGACCTTGTCGTCTTCTTATGGATTCCACAAGATATACGGCTTGAGAGACTAAGGTACAGGGAATTTCAGCGTTATGGAAACGAAGTGTTAGCCGGTGGCAGTAAATATGAACAATCAAAAACATTTTTAGAGTGGGCTTCTTTATATGATAATGCTGGAATGGAAGTTAGAAGTAGAGCTTTGCATGAACATTGGATGGCAGATTTATCTTGTCCAGTATTAAAAATTGAAGGCGATTGCTCAGTCAACGAAAGAGTTCACCGCGTCTTGGATTATTTGAATTCTAATTAAACTAACGGCTAGCGATTGAAAAAGAAGAACACGGAGCTGATTCACTTGCTCTTGTTGAGGGCAAGTGTTGACAACCCTATTGTGGTTTAATTAAAGAAGGAGTATAAAACCTGTATCAAAGATGTTACTAAATATCTACGACACAGGTTTTATATGTAGGTAACTAATATTCTTATATTTAACTTTGCATTTTTTTTTCTGCAATAGTCGATTCTATTTCTGCTTTCAATTTTTCAAACCACTCTAAATTAACCAAGTGATGTGAACGGGAATTTTCGTTCATACGGCGAAAGTAATCGATTGTGCCGGGAATTTCTTGAGTGATGGACAGGTATTCATCAAGGAGCTCGATTCGAGTTTTAGTCTGATCGATTTGTGATTGGATCAGCTCCAGTAATTTATTTTTGTCGAATTCATCTGCAAAGAGTAACGCCCCATAAAATTGCAGGTTCACATATTCCGATTTGGCGCCGTATTTGATCATTAATTTTTCGAATTCTGCCCTTCCCGAATCTGTGACTTTGTAGTTACGGATTTCACGCCCGCTGGTTGAGGGTTTCTGCTCAATCTGTTCAATAAAACACTTTTCTTCAAGCTGCTGCAGATTGTAATAAAATGAACCTTTCGTGAAGTTAACAATGTATTTGTAATGACGCTTTTCCATTAAGGCCAGAAGTTCATAGCCGTGAGCTCCGGGGTTTTGGATTAGCAGGCCAAGGATAAGTAAGGGAATCATGGTTTCATCACCTTCGCCATCCGCGCCTCAAATTCCGCGTACGTGATTTTACCCGAAGCCAAATCCATACTATGAAGGTAAATCTGTTCTGTTTTAGAATAGTCACCATTCACTTTCAGCGATTGCTCCTCTCCCGAAATGGGTTTCAGGATATGGTGCTTTTTCGAAAAAGCCTCGAAATAGCGGTAACCGAATTTGCGTTGTGAAGCTGCGTCTAAATGAATGCCATCAGGATTCGCAGTTAAACCTGCTGCAGTAACAAAATAACAATTCTGTTTTTCATTAGCAAAACGCAGCAATTGTTCATTAACCTGTCGAAATTCAGTCGCGTGCTGTCCAAAACCGGTCTTTCCAAGAAAGTCACCAAGCCCTCCAATAATCAACGGTACCTCATCAAGTTCCAACTCGTTTCTTAGCGTCTCAATGATAAGAGTTAATTTCTCGTAATAAGTTTCATGTAGCGAACGATAACTGTCACTCTCACCTTGGTGCCAAAGGATTCCACAAATTTGACTGGACCGGAGGGCGAAGCGGGCTTCGGACAAAGCATGCTGAAAAAGGATGCCTTCCGGATGCCAGTCATTCAATGAACTGCCACCTTCGGCACAAGGGATCAAGCCAATTTCTTCATCAGGATGAGCTTTCGACCAAGCATCTGCAAAAGATGCCGCCAGGCCAACGCCGGAAACCGGACGGTCATAATTAATCGGCTCTGTCATCATCTGCCACTGTCCATTGCGCAGCATTTTTATTTTTTCATTATAGATCGGGTCTACTTCATTCAAAAATCCACGGCCCGCCATATTCGACTGCCCCAACATTAAAAAAGACTTTATCATCTAATTTTTCACTTCTTTACATCAATATTTTAGTCTAATTAGACTATAGTCGATTCAGTTTTTCTTGTAAAGTTTTAATAAGGTTTTACTTTTATTATTAGTATGTATGAAAAACAAACTAACATTGAACATTTGGTGGATGTATTTGAGAAATAGCAAGTTCTTTTGCTATTTCTTATCCCACTATCGGGGGCGATTATTGAACAAAAACTAAAGGAGTGATACATATTAGTCATGTATAATATGTATCACTCCATATTTTTTATAGCTTTTTTTGATTTAGATCTTGATAGACAATGAAAAAACAACAAAAACCCTGTCATGTAAGGGTTCCTATGAGCTTCAAAATCATTTTTCATAGGAAATACGTTCAATGATGGGGGTGTATCCCAAATGAAATGGATTGTTAAAAAGGGAGGACTATGTTGAAGAGGTTAAATATCAATAAAAAAGTATTAAAAAGGTTAACGATTGTACCAATTCTATTCATTTGTTATGTTTTATTTTTAAATCCTGAAGTTATACTTGAAGAGCAATGTCCTAATAAGCCTTATAGTTTAACAATCGTAAAGCACGGGACAGGTATATTTGATAAGAAAATTGTTCTAATATATTACAAAATCAACGGAAAAACAGTAGCTGTTGGAAATTTGGTGTTTTTTGAGAATTTGGGAAGAGATATAGATGTTACTTGGGATACTAATACTGATGATGGAACTTGGTGGATAGATAAAAGCGTACATTTAACCATGACCTATGCTAAAAATTTTAAGGGGGATTTAGACAAGAAAGATATTGATTTTGATTATGGTACTGTCCAATAATAATGAAGCAGTTTATTTAAAATAGGAATATACACTAAAAGAACCGCCAGTCGCGGTTCTTTTGTGTTTAGATTTAAACGGGTTTAGGAGCAGTTTTCTTTTCTTGCAAGTACCATGATTCCAGAAGATTATCATAAGTATTGCTGGTAATAAGTAGAACAAATCAATACATAACTTGACTACTTAGTAGTAAAACTCGATGCCATGAGAAAGGTTGAAGTCCTACTCATTTATGACTTATTTAAACCAATAAACGGTCAACCGAGAGTAACCGATTGGCAGGTTGAAATCCAGTCAGTTTTAAATTATCGATATTTAAATCACAAACCTTTGCTGATTTCTTCGGAGTTAACAGTCGATGAGATTTTGGATATAGACGAGGCTCTTGGTTCACGGATTCACCAGATGTGTCGTGATTACATAGTGATTATTAAAGGCGATCGAATGCAATTAAATCATAGGTAAGGTGATTGGGAATGAAGGAGGAAACGAATGTGAAAGTAATTGGTGGACTTTATATATTTGGACCTTCAAATCCAACTGAAGGTAAAGATCTTACACCAACAATCCGTTTACTTGAGGAAAAAATAAAGCAAATGGAGCGGATGCTGAGTGCTTAAAGCAGTCGTGTCTCTGTTGGCAATTTTACTCTCCGCACCGAGAATAGAAAAAGAAATTGAGCTATGGGAACAGCTTGACGGGAGGTAAAGAACAGTTGTATTGCATTAAGTTCACTGTTTATGGTGAGCCAGTCGCACAAGGACAGCCGCGTGGATCAATACGAGAAATGGGAAGGTGCATATGCGAAATCCAGCGAAATCAAAGTATTTTAAGCAGTATGTAGCTTTGGTTGCGTCTCAGCATCGACCAGAAACAATTATTACTGGTCCTGTTTCAAAGTGTACAGACCAATGCCTAAGTCAGTTTCAAACTCAAAAAAAAAGAAAGAGAAAGCTGAAAATGGTCTTTTGCGGCCTACTACAAAGCCTGATGTTGATAACTATGTAAAGGGTGTGAAAGTGCTTTGAATCAGTTGATATACAAAGATGATAATCAGGTGGTGGATTTGAAAGTCAGTAAGTTTTATAGCGAAGAGCCGAGGGTGGAAATCATGATAAAAGAGGTTTCTGCCTAAAAATAAAACACAACGAAGCGCTTAGCCTCAGTGTTCTCGATAGGGAACTGGTACTTCTATCAAAACACAGGGGGGACCTTTGAGTGTACAATCCAAGAGAAATAAACATCAAAAAAGACTTAACTATTCAGCAGAAGATTGACCCAGGGAGAGTTCAAATCATTGTTTTATATGGAAATCAAGGTACAGCCCATGTCTAAGATGCTCCGGAGCACGGGAAAACAGTGATTCAAACTGTAAAGGGCAGTTTTGCGCGAGTTGATCATGAGATAGGTTACAAAATCAAATAGCAGTGGCTTTCCACTGCGGGGGGAGGAACGGTATGGATAAATTATAGGAAATTTAGTGACATCCACGAAAGATGACAGTTGAGCAGGAGGCGGAATATTTGAAAGTGCATCCGGATTACATAGCGATACTCGTGCCGAAGGTAGAGAAAAAAGATCGGTGATGAAACAATTATTGCAAAGTGTGATAGGACAAACGATTGGCTCCTTGGTGCTATCGCTGCGGTTTTATTATTTGCGATTGCAGTCCTGCCGGGATGGGGGATAAAGGCATTGCAAGAATTCGAGAAGTGGCATAATTTAAAAGAAGGCTGGAATAAAAAAAGGGGGAGCTATCTCCCCCTATATATTAGTAACATATATTAGTAACAACGTTCATAATTTCCATACCATATCCCACTCCAAGAGGTAACACCTTTCAGATACCACTTATAAACGCCGTCATCATAGACGTTAGGTATTTCATTTCTTGAATTATAAGGACCGAATTGTTCTACTATACAAGTTTTTAGTGCGTTTGCCTCGGTAGTTGTGTTTGTGGTCGAAGAAGTGGTTGCAAATGCAGGAGCTGCTGAAACAAGTAAAGCAAGTGATAAAGCTGAACCAGTTAACACTTTTTTCAATTTCATTTTAAACACTCCCTTTGTTTTTTTAATACAACTGTATTATCTCATGCTATCCAGAAATATCCAAGTTATTTTTTGTTAATGTTTTGTGAACTTAGTTGAAATAAAGAAATCTGCCCGAATGCCTGTACCCCGAAAAGGGGGCACAGCATGGGCGATGAGGAGGTAATATTGTCCAAGACGGAAAACCTGCGGACACTGAACTTACAGCATTTACGCTGTTTGTTTGGTGTTCGTTTTTTATTTGAAAAAGGGGGATACAATCATGAATCAAAAAGAAATTGAAACTCTAATCACTGGATGGTGAAAGAGGTTCGTCGTTTGCAAAAGGTACTCTATGGTTCAGTAATTCCCATGAAGAATTGGAGTGTTGCACAATATGGATTAGAATCAGCTATGCCAAAAGGAAGTCCCGGGAAGAGTCAGGCAGAATTGCGGCAAATGGAATGAGAGAGGAACGTCTTTTCAAACGTCTTAAGTATTATGAAGAACGAGTCTATGCGGTTGAGTTGGGGGCAGAAAAGATCAAAGGGGAGCAGCACAAAGTTATTTATGATTGCATGATGGAGGGGATGAGTTATCGTGCAATAGGTCTTCATCTTGGCATTTCAAGGGAAACTGTACGCAAAATGAAAGATGAGTTCATCAGCCATTTATGCCAAGATTGCCACTTTGAGCGCTTGTTGAATCTGAAAAAATCTGTGGTGTAAAATGGGAGGCAGGATCGGCGCGGCGGATTATTCCTGCGTCACCACTACATTCATGGAATGAGAAAACCCCCCAGCGATAAGCGAGGATCAACTCAACTGGGAGGTTTTATACAGTTAATTCGGGTGATAAAACACCAGCAGTATTGCGTAAAAATTAATATTCCCGACAAAAACAAAATAAAGCCTCATGTTTGATGATGATAAGGATTGAATGTGCTCTATCAAACGAGGCTTTTAGAGCGAATTCACTAATAACGGGTGCATTCGTTCGTAGGAGGATTATTTCCAAGAAAAATGGGTTCTATTCATATTGAGGAGCGCTTTTCATAATAAAACCCCACGTTGATCATAAAGAGTTGGAGAAACGTGGGGCAGAGCGATGGGGTATTTATGTGGAGAGTTGCTCTAATAAGTAATCTATACAGCTTTTGTTGTGATGTGCATGGTTTTGTTTGCTAAATCCTCATGGAGCGGTAAATAGGTGGTTGTAATAGTACTAGTAGATGCTTCTGAACATAGTTTATAACAGATAAAAAATAATGAAGGGAGAAGAAAATATGCATCATTTCAAAATTTTACCTCCAATTGTGCATCCGACTAAGTGTTGTGAACATCATACGTTCTCAAATACAATTGTTCCTCACATTCATCCGCAACATACAACTAGCGTGAATCATCAACATTATGAGCATGTTCATTACTTTCCGCATAGTTACTCAAGTTACGATCCTGTCACTGAGCATCATAAGTATTGCGGAAAACCTTGTTGTTAAGGATTTCCGAAAACAATTAATTAAAAAAGAGAGGTTTTAAAGTGGCCTCTCTTTTTATTGTCTATCCTATTTTTACAATTTAAGGATATTGTTAATAACATTGCAAAACGCCATAAAAACTTCTTATGGCGTCTTCGTACAGGGAGGTGAAATTCAAAAGGCCGCTTTGGATTAAAGTGCCTAAAGACTAATAAAGGAATGCAGCACCAACAATGATTAATAGAATGAATAGCACTACGATTAATGCGAAAGTGCTACCATAACCATTCGAGTATCCCATATAGTTACCTCCTTTAATAGTAGATTAAAATATTTCAAGACTAATAAAGGAATGAAGCACCCACAATGATTAACAGGATGAACAACACCACAACTAACACGAAGGAGCTATTGTAACCATTTGACATATTATCACCTCTTTTAGTGGAGTTAGTATAAGATATGTCAAACAATAATTTTCGACATAGATTTAAGTCTAAATAAGAAAAAATGAATATTTTGTCTAAAGGTGCAGTAGTAGACACATCAGAAAAAAACTATTAAAACAAACACAAACTCAAACATGAGATCCGGAGGTGGGTAAGATGTAATGCCAAGACCACGAGATCCACGCAGAGACAAAGCTTTTCGTTTGTGGGAAGAGAGCGGCGGGAGTAAGAAGTTAAAAGACATTGCTGAGCAATTAAACGTAACAAGTAGCACTGTCCGAAAATGGAAAGCAAACGATAAATGGGAAGAAAAAATAAAAGGGAGCGCTCCTAAATCGAAAGGGAGCGCTCTTTTGCGTCGAGGCGCACCTAAAGGGAACAAAAATGCAAAAGGAAATAAGGGAGGAAGAGCACCGCTTGGAAATAAAAATGCATTAGGAAATAAAGGTGGTGCAGCTCCACTGAGAAATCAAAACGCTGTGACTCATGGATTCTTCTCTAAGTTCCTGCCAGAAGAAACGCTATCGATCATGGAAGGAATACAGGAGCGATCCCCTGTTGATATGATATGGGACCAAATTCAGATTCAATATGCCGCAATTATAAGAGCGCAAAAAATCATGTTCGTTTCCAGGAAATGATTAAGGAACTGAAAAAGAAAAAGACTATCCTATCTGAGCCAAACGAAGTCGAAGAGGAAGAATACGAATTCCAATTTTCTTGGGATCGTCATGCCACATTCTTAAATGCTCAATCTCGGGCTATGACAAAGCTCAGGAACTTAATTAAACAATTTGATGAATTAGCCCATTCGGAAGACGAACGACGCCTTAAATTGGAGCATATGCGTTTAAATATCAACAAGAAAAAATTATAGATTGAAGAACTTACAGAAGAAGATAAACCTTTTGAAATCACCATTGTGAACAAAGGTGATGATAAATGATTAAACAAGTAAACCCACATTTTAAAGAATTTCTCTTTGATTGGAATCAAAAGTTTCAGTTTCTTGTGGGTGGTTATGGATCATCCAAAAGCTATCATGTGGCACTCAAAATTGTACTGAAATTGCTTCAAGAAAAACGAACTGCACTTGTTATCAGAGAGGTGTACGACACACATAGGGATATTTTACCTACGTGCGTCAGGAAGCTGTCGCTAATGAAGGATTGTCAATAACTGAAAACTTAGCACAGATCGGTGTTAAAGTCCCATCAACAATAACAGATCGATTACAAACAATGGAGAACGAAAAAGAACAGAGTAAGAATAACGCTGACAGAGCTGCTGGCTAAGCCAGTGGCTTTTTTTATTACACAGACAGAAGGAGAGAGGATATATGGCCATCAAAGTTGTAAAGAATTTAGTTTCTAAATCAAAATATGGATTGAAATGTCCTAACCCAATGAAAGCTGAGTATATCACTATCCATAACACTGCGAATGATGCTTCAGCAGCCAATGAGATTTCTTACATGAAGAATAACTCTAGCTCAACGAGTTTTCACTTTGCAGTAGACGATAAACAAGTCATTCAAGGAATTCCAACGAATCGTAACGCTTGGCACACAGGAGATGGAACAAACGGTACAGGCAATCGTAAGTCGATTGGTGTCGAAATTTGTTATAGCAAGTCGGGAGGTGCTAAATACTACGCTGCTGAAAAGCTGGCCATCAAGTTTGTGGCGCAGCTGCTTAAAGAACGCGGATGGGGTGTTGATCGAGTTCGTAAACATCAAGACTGGAATGGTAAGTATTGCCCGCACCGTATTTTGTCAGAGGGAAGATGGAATCAAGTTAAGGTTGCCATTGAAAAAGAATTAAAAGCGCTAGGTGGGAAAACAAGCACAAGTAAAACATGTACAGCTAAAAAGAAAACAACAAAATTAAGCAGCAAGAAAACGTCATATGCGCTGCCTTCCGGTATTTTTAAAGTGAAGAGCCCAATGATGAAAGGAGAAAAGGTAACACAAATTCAAAAAGCACTGGCTGCACTATACTTCTACCCGGATAAAGGAGCGAAAAACAACGGCATTGACGGCTATTATGGCGAACGCGGTTAAACGATTTCAGTTGATGCATGGGCTTTCTGCTGATGGAATTTATGGACCTAAGACTAGAGCAAAAATTGAAGCATCATTGAAGTGAAAAAGAGCCCATCTCTTTACGAGAGGGCTTCATTCATATTCATACTATTTTCACAAAAAACTTTTACAGATTATTGAATATAAAGGGAATATTTTGTATTATAATCTCGTAATTTAATAAAGGAGGATGTATATGAAAGGTTTAAAAAACTTGTTTTGTAGCATTGTTTTAAGTTTAATAGTAGTTGTCTCTATTTTCTCAGTTCCGGCCAAGGCTACTACAGAAAACCTCATAGAGGCTAAAAAACCAATTACATATGAAGAACAAGAGGTTTTGAAGGTCAATAAAAATGGAGAGACCGAAAGCTTAAACAGAAGTGATAGATCTTCTGTCATTCAAAAATCTAAACAACTGTTCAATAACAATATTAAAAGTGAAATAAACTATAATAATCCCCTTGTAAAACAAGAAAATAATGTAGTGAACGTTCCCGTTGTTGATATAAAAGATAACAATGCAAAAACCTCAGCAAAAACACCTAGTCTGGTTACAATGTCTTACCTTACAACTTATGACCCCAATAAAAAAACAATCACGACAAAAATCGCAATAAAAAATATAGTCGGCGAAAAGCCGGTTGTTATAGAAGCGTCAAATGATCTTTATGCAAGTAATACGTATTCCGGGAAATATCAAAGGGTTTTTATTCACAGTAGAGAGTTTTTAGGTGCTAATATAAAAGTTGGTAAATCATATTCTAAGTCATATAGTGTAAAATCAACTAAATTTTATATTTCTAGACACACTACAGTGGCTGGATGGAAAGGTTCACTCCCTGATACATCTACTGGACAATTAGCTCCTACTTTAGCTAATAAGATTGGTGAGATCTATCCAGCGATTATCAATCATCATAACAACAAAATGCTTCCACTACCGAGTAGAGCAGACTTGCCTAAAGTGCCTGAAAAAGATAGAGTTGATTGGGATAGCAGCAAGGATCGTGGGGCCTATATAAAGAAATATATAGACACATACGGAAATCCTAAATGGGACTGGTCCGCAATAGATATTCACCATGTTATCCCTAGAGAACGTGGGGGGAACAATAGCTTTAATAACTTGTACCCTTTACCAAGGACTATGCATCAGCAGCTTTTAAATCCGTGGTGGGCTAGATATTAATTTTATGTGAGGTGTCGATATGGCTGTTTTTATTGAAAAAACACTGGAAGGTTTAAAAGAATTACTTGATGAAAGAGGGCAAATGAAAATCTTAGGTAAAGAAGGGACCCTCAGCGAAGTGGAATGTCAATTTTTTGCAAGAGCTACAGATCAAGAAATAACGGAATTTGAAAAGAAGCTAAACGTTACTCTTCCAGAAGATTATAGAGTATTTTTGAAAACACATAACGGCGCCAGAATATATGATGTAATGATTTATGGCAGTAATGTTGGTGGCGGACTTCACATTTTAAGTTTAAAAGAGATATATGAGAGTATGCAGACAATAGCTTTATTGAAGCCAACCTTTATTCCTGTCGCTCATTTATTAGATGGCTGTTATTTGTTAATCGATAAAACAAAGGCATCAACAGATCCAAACTATTTATGGTTACTTAATCAAACGGAGTATGAATTTCTGAACTTGAATTTCGAGCTCTTTGTAGACAGGTATATTGTTTCGCAAGGAGCGAATTTTTGGAAATGGAATCTGTATTCAGCTGAAAATTATTATAGAACAAATTAAAGAAATTTCAAAAAACGTCTAGTTAAACACTAATGACCAGAACATATTGACGGTATTTGTGTAAGAAAGCCTTCTCGTTATGAGAAGGCTTTCTGCATATTTAATATGGAGTATACATTGCCGGACAAAGTTATCCCTTGCTTAAATATAAAGAGCCTTTCTCCTCAAAAAGAAGGGGAAAGGCTTTATCCGTTTATCCCTCGTATAGTTTATTAATCAACTCTGTAAATGAATCACAAACATAGCTAATGGAACTTTCCTTATCTTCATAAGCTATCTCATGATCCCAAAAAACAATTACGGGTTCTTGAGAGCAGACATTCTGTAATCAAAACAAAAGAGGTTTCCCCCTGCATCTGTAGCAAAAGGTATGATCTTATCAACTAACCGGTCTTTAACATTATCAATGGTACTAAGGAGATCAATTGGTCGAGTAGGATCTCCTATGCTCAGTAAATTGTTGATTGATTCTCGAGAATCTTGGAATAAAACAACCTTTTTATCTATAGGGGAACATCCATTATGGTCTTTAATGAATTCTTTGTAATCTGTCGGGAACTTGATTTTTAATTTCTCTTCTACCTCTTCGATCTGACTGTTTGTCGCCTCTTGAAAAGTGCGTCGTTTTCTCCATTTAATACTTTGCATTGGTTACCTCCCACTAGTCATATACCGGACAAAGTTATCCCTTGTATTAAATAAAAAGAGCCTTTCTCTTCAAATAGAAGGGGAAAGGCTTTATCTGTTTATTCCTCGTATAGTTTATTAACCAACTCTGTAAAAGAATCACATACAGGACTTAAAGCTCTTTCAGGATCTTCAAATGCCATTTCATGATCCCAAAATACAATAGAAGGACTACTGAGTCTTTTTCTAAAATCGAAGCAGATTTCATTGCCAAACACGTCATCAGCAATCGGTATTACTTTATCTGGCATTCTGCCGTCTCGATAACGATTAGAAACGTTAACTATATATGACTCACTTTCTTTATGGAAGCTATGTAAGTATCCGAATGCAATTTTTTCCCTATCTTCAAGATCAAAAGTTTCAGGAGAGGGGGTAGCGCCAGAATAGATTTTGACATATTCTAAATAATCTTTTGGGAACTTTACTTGTAACAGGTTTTCTACTTCAATAATTTCCTCGTTACTAACAGGATGCTCTCCGAAATCCCATTCAACCATATGGTATCTCCGCCTCGATATGTAAAACCCTTCTTTATGTAAGAAGGGTTTTAATTTTATTCAACCTTTAAATATATCTGGAATCTTATCTCGCCATATTAATAGCAATTCTCTAAATTGATCGGTTTCAATTGAGTTTTCATAGGGTTCTTCTACCCTAAAAGAGTTTTCAACAATTGTCACATCTTTCTTGATGAGCACACTTGTAGCATTTAACTCAATCTCAAAATCTTCATATATCCCTTCTGAAACCTTCTCAATGTAATCTATATACTCGTTGGCTTGTTCTTCTGTAGCGATGTTTTCAATGAAAACAGAGAAAATACTGATTTCTTCTGGCAATACTATTCCTACATCACCAAATGGATCTTCTTCAAATTTGTATGGATATTTCATATGTTATTTCCCTTAAAGATTATTATTTATATAACGGATATGAAGTTTTATTTATACCTTAATATCATACTTTTCCTTAATTCTTTTCATGTAGTTCTCTACCTCGGGTTTATTTTCTGGGTGTCGTTCTACATATTCCCTAACAAATTCATTTAAATATTTATAGAAATTTTCGTAATCTAATATGACTTCTTCATCTTCCTCGACTGCTGGGTAATCGAAATAAAAAGCTATACCCTCATCTCCAAAATAATCTTCTTCCCACTCTTCGTAGTCATCAGCAAATACACACCAGACATTCTCTATTCCATAACCCTCTCCGTTGGAGAATTTCTCTAAAATGCGTAAAAAACGTTCATCACCCATAACTTGAAAAAAATAGTTGATTAAGTCTTTGTTTTTATTATCCATTTCACTTTCACTCCGAATTATTTAATCATTTAAGGTAGGGAAAAAATTTGTTATTTCTCCAGTAGCTTCATCAATATAACCTTCAAACTTGAGACCATTTTTAGCGTATCCAGTTACTTTTCTCCCGACTACTTCTCCATTTTTCATTGCTTCTTCTCCCCACTGCAACATTTGTTCGTTTGAGATCTTCTCGGGATCATAAACTGTCTTTGGAGTACGGACTTTTTTTAGTTCTCCAGGTTTGATATTTCCTTCTCTATCTAATGCAGGTAAACCATATTCAATTTCATAGATACCATCAATTGTGGGGTGTTCTCTTTTTGAAATTATACAACTCTCTAAATCCCAACCTTTATCAATAAATGCCTTTTCAAAATTCTGTAGATTGTGACCGCCGACAATTCCTTTATTTTTCTTTCTAACTATATCTTCTACCTCAACTAAATGGGTATCATATCCTTGCCTAAAAGTAACATTTATTTTGTGAAAAGCATTATTTTTTTCTTCTTCAATTATACTTTTTAACAGTGGTGTGTTTTTAACGTTATGAGTATTCTCAATATCTTGTGCAATTCCTACAAGTGCAGGTTCATATCTGTTTTTAAAAAAGGGATTAATAGGGTTGTTTCCTTTTGTAATTCCTTTATTCACATGAGAAGCGGCTGTTCCACCTTCAACCACTTTACCCACTTTTGAGAGCTTAATAGTGGTTTGCACTGCAGCACCTGCACCTTTTGGACCAACGATATTACCGACCGCATAACTGATATAATGTGCTCTTGTGTATGCATCGCCATTTATCATTTTATCATTCCATGAATCGACGATGTTTGTCCAAATTATTTTAGGGTAGGAGGGGACACTTAAGACTGTTGTGATTGTTTTTGCAAGTTTTAGTTCCATAGGGAGCTGTGAAAATTCCCATGCGCCTACAACCAAGTCCTTGATGCCATATATCGTATCATCAATCGCATCGTTAAGCCCATCATTAACCCCATCGATGATATCCAATGCCGTTTTACCCGCATTGATTACACTTTCACCGACGGACTTCAGCTGTTTTGCTTGTTCTAGCTGCACCACATACTGTAACTGTGCAGGTTCAAGGTTCTCATACCCGATCTTCTTCGCAATTTCTAAATACTCATCCGGATCTGAGACACCATTCGCAAGCTTTTTCTTTAAGTCTTTTATCTCGCGTTCCTTCGCTTCCTCTTTCTTAATCGTCAAATAAGCTTCTGTACGCTTTTCAATATCGCCTTTTTTCTTATGTATGTCACTCTCACGGTACGCCTTAGCGTTGTAGTGGATGGGCGTAGCGTTTTTGCCTTTGCCTGTTGCTTCTTGGAGCTTTTGGAAATCTGACTTGATGAATTGTTCATTTGGCTCTGACAGGGCATATTCTGTCAGTAAATCTTCGTCAAGGTCACCTAGTTTTTCAATGGTTTTTTTGCGTTTGTCATTGGCATCTGCAAGCTCATTCTTGAAGTTTTCTGTTGAAAACAAGTCGAGCGGAAGGATGTCGTCAATGTCGTTTAGGATATCTTTCATGGCTTTTTTCTGTTCAGACATGATGGACTTTGATTTTTTATGGGCGTTAGCCAGTTCATGTTCTAAAAAAGACTCTTCAATATAAGCATCTGAGAGGCCCTTGTCCTCGACAGCTCCGGCAATGCTGTTAAAGAATGCGATTTTCATGTCAATGTAGTCGATCCATTGATCAGTGACACCAACATGATCGTGATAGAATGCTTTAATGTTATTAGCGCCTTTACCTGAGAATTCGCTGTCGTCAAGTTCAGCGACGCTTTGTAAAGCTTTTCTCAAGTTGACCATTTGCGTCCTTAGTTCTTTATATTCTTTGGCGCGGTCTGTAGCTTCAGACATAAGTGTTTTAGCTTCAAAGACTTTCATAATCATACCCTTTCATTTAATCATATATCAAAATATTACCATGGGAGAAAGAAGAAACGAACCTAAAATTAACTTGATTGATCGTATCAAAGATAGCGAATAAAAAGTTTGCGGTTTTTTTGCGGTCCGAACACTTTTTGGAAATGTTAGAATATTACATAAAAAGACATAAAAGGAGGGGTCCTGTGAATCCGGTTTTATCATCGTCAGAAGTTGGCGTAAAGATCAATGAATGGTATAAAATGATACGTCAATTTAGTGTTCCGGATGCAGAGATTTTAAAGGCAGAGGTGGAGCAAGAAATCCAACGGATGGAGGAAGATGAGTATTTACTCATTTACTTCTCCCTAATGAAATTCCGTCATCAGCTCATGTTAGATTATTTGGAACCAGTTACAACAAGAATCAGACCAACTATTGATGAACTGCTTGAAAAAATAGAAGCATCCAATAAGGGGATAACTGGTCTGTTGTCTTACTACTCTCTGTTTTTTCGTGGAATGTATGAGTTTGATAAGAGGGAATATGTCAAAGCAATTGGTTTTTATCGAGAAGCAGAAAAACACCTTACTCATGTTAATGATGATATTGAGAAGGCGGAATTTCATTTTAAGTTGGCTGAAGCTTACTATATTATGAAGCAAAATCATATCTCGATGCACCATGTTAAACAAGCGATGGACATTTATAATCAATATGAACTTTATAAAGTGCGAAAAATACAATGTCATTTCGTGATATCTGGAAATTACGTTGATTTTAAACATTTCGAGAAAAGCTTGCCGCACCTTGAAAAAGCCTTAGAGTTGTCCAAACAATTAGAGCGCAATGAAAGGCTGCTTAGCTCGGCTTACTACAATCTCGGAAAGAATTACGCAGATTTAGGAATAAATGATAAAGCAGATCATTTCTTAAATAAGGCTGCCAAGGTATCAGAAGATGCTAAGTTGAGCAATTTACCACATTCCCTGTTTACGTACGCTAAATTCCTTTTTAAGCAAGGGAAAACAAGTGAAGCAATAAAAATGAGTAAAAAAGGTTTATCCGCTGCAATATCCCAAGGTGATAAACTTTTTGTGTCCCTGCAAAAGTATTTGGAAGCACTTTATATTAATGCAGTAGATCAAGCGGGAATCAAAAAAACGATTGATTACTTAGAAAGAAATAAGAATTATGCGTATGTGGAAGATATCGCAATTGATACGGCTGAAGTTTTTGCAAAATCAAAGGAATTTGAAACATCATATGTTTATCATCAAAAAATGCTTGAAACGCAAAAACAAATTCAGAGGGGAGAATGCCTGTATGAATTTTAAAAAGGGCGTAATCATTACTCTTACTGTAGTTACTTTAAGTTTAGGACTCGTTACTAATTTTACTGTAGAGCACAGTGAAGCATATCATCAACTTTCTGACCGAAATCAGACATGAAAACTGATAGGTATAATAACCTTATTTTTGCGGAGAGAAAAAGGCAATAGGGCACCGCAATTTAAATTTTCGGTGAGACCGCAATAACTTTTTAGCTTCGTATTAAGGAGCTTGATTATATGCTAGGTAAACGGGGAAAGTGACAGACAGGTTGGGCTGTCAAAGAAAACACCAGAATATGCAGAAGCAAAAGGTAAAGCAACTAAGTTAGAGGAGTAAACCATGTGTTTGCTCCTCTTTTTTCTGTTTATAAAAGGATTGTTGCGGAATCGTCATCAAGTCGCAAAAGTATTGTTGAGCTCTATTGTTGGTGACTATTGGGGAGTATTTCAAACATTTATTTTAAAAATCGTTTCGAAGAAAGGAAAAAAGAGAGTGAAAAAATGGTTCACCTCTTTATATCGATAATAAACAAACCAGATAAATAGGAAAAAAGAATTCAATACAAAAGAAAAAGTTTATTTTATAGACTGTTAGGCATATATAAAAACAGGAAAACTGTCTGATGTAAGAAGGTAGTTTTAGGTTTAATATAGTTAATGCCCAAAAAATGGAGATTTATAATGGGTAATGTAATATCTCGAAGGAAAACTCTCTTAATTTAAAACTGAAAGGAGAATCATAAACTACTAGGAGAAAGATAGATTAAATTGTTAGTGAATTAATCTTAAGAGAATTAATGATTAGTAATCCTAAAAACAAAGAAGATGGAGAATATGTATGTTTAAAAAAATTAGTATTTTTATATTACTTTCTTCAATAATCATTTCAGCTTTTTCACAGACAGCATCTGCTCATACAGTCAACCCTGTGAATCCTAATGCTCAGGCGACAACGAAAGAGTTGATGAATTGGCTAGCTCATCTACCAAACCGATCTGAAAATCGCATACTGTCAGGTGCATTCGGCGGATTCACAAATGCTTCGTTTTCCATGAAAGAAGCCAACCGAATTAAGAATGCTACAGGCCAGTTACCCGCAATTTATGGTTGTGACTATTCCAGTGGATGGTTGGAGAAGCCCTATATTTCTGATATTACTGAGACGATCGACTATAGTTGCAACAGTGACTTAATCTCATATTGGAAAAGTGGTGGAATACCACAGATTAGCTTACATCTAGCTAATCCTGCATCCAGTACTTTTGGGAAAAATGCTTCCCATATTTCAAACAGTGAGTATGAAAAAATCTTAGACTCATCAACTACAGAGGGTAAGCGATTAGAGGCTGTTCTGAGCAAAGTTGCAGATGGCCTTGATCAGTTAAAAAATGAAGGTGTACCTGTTCTATTCAGGCCTCTTCATGAAATGAATGGAGAATGGTTTTGGTGGGGACTAACCGAATATAACAAAAAAGACAGCCAGCGCATCTCACTTTACAAACAACTTTATCAAAAAATCTATCATTATATGACTGATACAAGAGGTTTGGACAACCTGATTTGGGTATATGCACCAGACGCTAACAGAGATTTTAAGATAGATTTTTATCCTGGCTCATCATATGTTGACATTGTGGGATTAGATGCATATTTCTCAGATGCTTATTCGATTAAAGGATATGACGAGTTAACGGCTCTGGATAAGCCATTTGCTTTTACAGAAGTTGGTCCGCAAACAAAAAATGGCAGCCTGGATTATTCACAATTTATCAATGCAGTTAAACAAAAATATCCTAAAACCATCTATTTCTTAGCTTGGGATGAGGATTGGAGCCCTGTGGCTAATCAAGGTGCCTCTAATCTCTATAATGACAGTTGGACACTGAATAAGGGCGAAGTGTGGAGTGGTAGTTCACTTACACCAATAGTTGAATAACTGAAATGACAAAGGACATAAACAATTTCTTCATGTCGTTGAGTAACACTTGCTGAATTTCTTACAGAAAAATTCATCTCATCATAGAAGAAATTGACGTTATGGTTTCCAAAAGAAGATACTAGACGTTGTGCAAAGAAAAACGTTAAGGAGCAGACATGAGTTTGCTCCTCTTTTTTTGTTTATAAAAGGATTGTCGTGATGTTGATAAATTTTCGGTGAGACCGCAATAACTTTTTGGTTTCAATGAAAAATTTACAGGCAGGGAATTAAGTGGTTTTGAGGGTTACTTAATAAAAAACTCCTTCTTAGATGAAGATCAAATGGTGGTTTCAAAATAGCTGCAGATCGAGTTTGTGCATAAAGAGGAAGGGTATTGTACCTTCCTTTATTATATGATGTATTTTTGAAGACCTGCTTATACCTTGAACTCAAAATGATTGACTTTAAATGCTTGACTTTAAATGCTTGAAATAACAGACATTTGTAACTGAATATACACTCCCACTTTATAGAGACCTAGTGGGTTTAGTAAAAACTCTAGAAAACAACGATGGTTTCAAACTATCGTTGTTTTTATTTGTTTTCAACTCTTAAAAATCACCTCATTAGGACAAACAGTTATTACATAGCATTACCCAAGGGGTGATGCATTTTATGAAGGTAATAATCATCGAGGGACCGCAAGCTGACAAATGCATTAACGATTGCTATCATTATTTAATAAAACTTTATAGGAAGGAGATCCAGGGTGATAGCAATATATGTAAGGGTATCGACCGAGGAGCAAGCGATCAAGGGATCGAGCATCGACAGCCAGATCGAGGCCTGTATAAAGAAAGCAGGGACTAAGGATGTGCTGAAGTATGCCGATGAAGGATTTTCAGGAGAGCTTTTAGAACGTCCGGCTTTGAATCGCTTGAGGGAGGATGCGAGTAAAGGACTTATAAGTCAAGTTATTTGTTACGATCCTGACCGTCTTTCTCGGAAATTAATGAATCAGCTTATCATTGATGATGAACTCCGAAAGCGAAATATACCCTTGATTTTTGTTAATGGAGAATACGCCAATTCTCCAGAGGGTCAATTGTTTTTCGCAATGCGGGGGGCAATCTCAGAATTTGAAAAAGCCAAAATCAAAGAACGGACATCAAGCGGCCGACTTCAAAAAATGAAAAAAGGCATGATCATTAAAGATTCCAAGCTATATGGCTATAAATTTGTTAAAGAGAAAAGAACTCTTGAGATATTTGAAGAGGAAGCAAAAATTATTCGGATGATTTTCAATTACTTCACCGATCATAAAAGCCCTTTTTTCGGCAGAGTAAATGGTATTGCTCTACATTTAACTCAGATGGGGGTTAAAACAAAAAAAGGCGCCAAAGTATGGCACAGGCAGGTTGTTAGACAGATATTAATGAACTCTTCTTATAAGGGTGAACATAAGCAGTATAAATATGATACAGAGGGTTCCTATGTTTCAAAACAGGCAGGAAACAAATCTATAATTAAAATAAGACCTGAAGCAGAGCAAATCACTGTTTCAATTCCAGCAATAATCCCAGCCGAACAATGGGATTATGCTCAAGAACTCTTAGGTCAAAGTAAAAGAAAACACTTGAGTATCAGCCCTCACAATTACTTGTTATCGGGTTTGGTTAGATGCGGAAAATGCGGAAATACCATGACAGGGAAGAAAAGAAAATCACATGGTAAAGACTACTATGTATATACTTGCCGGAAAAATTATTCTGGCGCAAAGGATCGCGGCTGCGGAAAAGAAATGTCTGAGAATAAATTAAACCGGCATGTATGGGATGAAATTTTTAAATTCATCACAAATCCCCAAAAGTATGCTTCTTTTAAAGAGATTGAACAATCAAATCACCTGTCTGATGAATTAGAACTCATTCAAAAAGAGATAGAGAAAACAAAAAAAGGCCGCAAGCGTCTTTTAACGCTAATCAGCCTAAGCGATGACGATGATTTAGATATTGATGAAATCAAAGCACAAATTATTGAGCTGCAAAAAAAACAAAACCAGCTTACTGAAAAGTGTAACGAAATTCAATCAAAAATGAAAGTCCTGGATGATACAAGCTCAAGTGAAAATGCTCTAAAAAGAGCTATAGACTATTTTCAATCAATCGGTGCAGATAATTTAACCCTTGATGATAAAAAAACAATTGTTAACTTTATCGTGAAAGAAGTTACCGTTGTGGATTCTGACACTATATATATTGAAACGTATTAAAGAGGGTTATTGCCCTCTTTTTGTAATTAAAACCTCTGAAGTAGATCCAGACATCGAAGAAAACAGATAGCCAATCAAATTAGTAAGCGCCTTTCTAAATGGGCTTATGAAACTGGTGCACATTACATGTATCAACATTTATCCAAACAAACCATTCGGCAGTCGAGTATTCAAGTGCAGATTTCTTTATTGTGGATGCTTTTTATGTGTGAGAAATAGACTTGGGATGAAGATTACCGCAAGGACAATGGCGGATACTAAGAATCCGGCATGGTAACCTTTTAAGTCATTCGCAATCGTTGGTTGCAATCCTTGTATAGTAGTTGCGACAACAGTTGCGATAACAGCTGAACCAAAACTTGAACCAAGGTTTTCAATAATATTAATACCGACACCTGCTTCTGGAAGTTGTTTGCTGTCAAGTCCTGTATAAGCATCACTTGTTAACGGAAGCATAATTCCTCCAAAACTGGTCCCGCGGATGAATAATATGATAGAAATCCACATCATACTTGTTTTATCGGTGATAAAGATAAGTGGAAAAGATCCGATAAGCGAAAGAACAAGACTGACCATAACCACGTATTTTGCACCGATCTTATCAATCATTTTTCCAATCATTGGCCGAGTAACGAGCATCCCAACTCCTTGAGGGATTAATGCAAGCGCAGCTTCGATTGCCGTGAAATGACGGAAGTTTTGAAAGAACAATGGAAGTATTAACATGGGTCCCATGACGGCAATATTCGCTAATAATAACCCGACGCTGGATGTTAAGAAGTTTTTGTGTGCAAACAAATTTATAGGGAGTACGGTTTGATTTTTTCTGATTCGATTATATACGATGTAAATTAAAGCTAAAGCGAGGCCGAAGCCCACCCATAGGATTGTTTCGCTATTGTTAAATGATGCATGGTCTGCTGCTTTTGTAATTCCGTATATCATTGCTGCACTCATTAAGGATAGATTGATAATTCCAAAAATATCAAGTTTGCTATCTTTGTTGAATGGCTCAAAGTTTGGAAGAGTTTTCATCATCAGTGGTGCAGCAATCAAAACGATGAACACGTTGATGAAGAAAATCCAATGCCATGATGTAGCTTGAACGATGAAGCCCCCGATTACAGGTCCTAAGATTGGGCCCAAAATCATAGGTGTGCTGACGATAGCCATAACTTTTCCTATATTCTCTGGACCTGCTGTTTTAACCAAGAGTGTTGACATAAGTGGAGTAATAATCCCAGCGCTAAATCCTTGAAGCAAACGGAATAAGATAAAGCTAGAAACATCCCAACTAATTCCAGCAAAAACAGAAGTTACACCAAAGGCAATGACTGCGCCGATTAAGATTTTCTTTCCATTAAATTTGTTCATAAGCCATCCGGATACTGGAACTGCAATAGCAAGAGCTAAAACATAACCTGTAATGGACCATTGAATGGTATCCAACGTCGTACTGAAATCCTTATTTAATTTGTCGATGGCAATGTTCACCATAGTTGAGTCAAGCATTGGGGCAATTGCTCCAAGTGCAATAGCCCAGGCAGCCATGAGGATTTCTTTTGGTAATCCTGGTTCCTTTACTTTGCCTTTTAACATATTATTCTCCTCTCAAAAGTTGTATTTTTGTTTCCTGGTCAACAAAAAATAACATAATTTTGTTTCCTCGTCAACAAAATAACGGTAATAAAAAGGCAGCCGAAACTCAATAGAGTTGGCTGCCTGTGGTTACATTTTCATTATTTAAATTTATTCCGACTTAATATCAACACCATGTTTTTTTATTTCTGCATCCAAATGTCTATTATACTTTTCCGCAAAGTTAATCATAAAATCAAATTGTTCCTCGGTTACCTGTTCAAATACTGCCTTATCACGCTCTAGAAACTCTTTGTGCAGTTTATCATGGATTTTATAAATTTCTTTCCCTTGCTCGGTAAGCCTAAAATGAATTTCTTTCTTGTTATCTGGCTTCTGGTAGCTCTCGATTAAGCCTTTTTCTATGAGCTTTTTAGTCATTTTACTTATGGCGCCCCTCGTCATATAAAGGGACTCAGCCAGTTTTGTCACATTAGTATTTCCATGTTCAATGGATTCTATACAATGTACTTCAGAAGGCTTATACCCTTTAAGACAGACTTCCATCTTTGGCTTATTAAGCCAAGCCATCTTGTTAAACAAATCCCTGAAATTCATTAGGAGCAGTTCTTTTTTGTTCATGGCGAGTCCTCCCACCCGTTGGTGCATCAGCAATAGTGTAATGGATTTTTGTTTCCGTTTCAATAATAAACCAAGAGAGGAGAAGAGATCACCGAATATATGTAAACGTATTAAAGAGGAGTATGCACCCCCCTTTTGTAATTACAATCTCATTTTCAATACACCTCGCAGCATACGTCGCCAGCTTTGTCCCTTTACCAGCGGAATAGCTTTCAATTCCTTTTATCAGCCCGATCGTTCCGATGGAGATTAAGTCCTCTGCATCCTCACCTGTATTTTCAAATTTTTTCACAATATGGGCGACCAAGCGAAGATTATGCTCAATCAGCATGTTTCTGGCATGTTCATCCCCTTTAGCCATGAGCTCTAAGTATTTTTTTTCCTCGCTGCTTGAGAGCGGTTGTGGAAAGGCATTGTTTTTCACGTAAGATACTAAAAAGACAAGCTCTTTAACAACAAAGCCGAGCGCTGCGAAAACACCTGTCACCATCGTCACCTCCACAAAAGTATGTAGGCAAAAGCCTATATGTAAATGTATGTGACCTGGAGGCTGTCTGTGTCTGTACCGGGAAATTTCTCGCGGGGGAGTCCGGCTTTTGTAAGCAGCATACTAACTTCAAATGTTAAAAATATTCTTCATCAAGCGCCCATACATTGAAATGAACAAAGGTATGGGGGGATGGGAATGAAAAAATGGATGGCAGGCCTGTTTCTTGCTGCAGCAGTTCTTCTTTGTTTAATGGTTCCGCAACAGATCCAAGGCGCATCTTCGTATGACAAAGTGTTATATTTTCCGCTGTCTCGTTATCCGGAAACCGGCAGTCATATTAGGGATGCGATTGCAGAGGGACATCCAGATATTTGTACCATTGACAGAGATGGAGCAGACAAAAGGCGGGAGGAATCTTTAAAGGGAATCCCGACCAAGCCGGGCTATGACCGGGATGAGTGGCCGATGGCGGTCTGCGAGGAAGGCGGTGCAGGGGCTGATGTCCGATATGTGACGCCTTCTGATAATCGCGGCGCCGGCTCGTGGGTAGGGAATCAAATGAGCAGCTACCCTGACGGCACCAGAGTGCTGTTTATTGTGCAGTAATAAAGAAGAGGCTCTTTCTTGAGCCTCTGTTGTTACAATCCTTCGCCGAGCTGAATTTTCGGGGGATAGGTTTCTGCTTTTCGCCAATATTGGCGTGTGCCTTCGTCCCGTACAACGATGCCCAGCTGTGCCAGTTCGAGACGGAATTCTTCAATATCGTCTTTTTCTTCGTCCTGCAGCGCTTTGTGACGAGCTTTTAATAAGGCATGGGCGCCTTGCGATAGGTCTGGTGCATCAGGAATCCATCGGCGAAATTGATCTTTAAACGGATCACCATCTGTTGCCCATTCGTAATGATGCTGTCTAAAGGCCTTCTCAACGTTTACTGGTTTTTCATCAATTTCTTCCCGTACCAATTCATATCCGGCTGTTCCCAGGAGGACAAGCCGTTTGTGATCCATAAATACAAGAGCGATGTCATCGGAATGAATTGTTTGCACTTTTTTTCCTTTGATGAATTCCACTGTGTGATCTGTAATTTTGACAGACAGCAGCATTGCAATAACAGAATGAGCGAACCAAATCCCCGCACACATACCGAGAAGAGCAGTGATAAATGAAGCTGTAGATCCCTGAAAAGAGGTAATGAGCCGAAGCGGTCCTTCAAGAGGGATCCAGGGGAGGGATAATGCCCATTTCGCAATCTGCGGAATAAAATACCCGATTGCAAAACCGATGATTGCAAGTGCAGCGTATAAAAAGAATACAGCGGTTTTCGTAACTCCGATAAGAGTATGAGATTGATTCTGCAACATGTCACCTTCTTTTTACTAAAAAAATCGAATACCTTCCCATATTTTAACTTAAACTGATGGTAAATCAAGGATAAAGTGATAATTATGGATATAAAGAGATTCAGTAATAGAACTGGCAGGCACAGTCAGTCATGAAAAATAAAATTTACATGCGCAGACGATGTAAGCCCCATTTGTTTTCTGCGTATCACAATACAGTCCAAAGGGAACATAAAGAGTAAAGGCTTTTTAGACAATCAGGAGGAACAGATATGAAAATCGGATTAATCGGCTTAGGGAAAATGGGCATAAACATAGGAAAGCAATTCATTGACCGCAATCATCAAGCGGTTGGATATGATGTAAATCAAGCGGCTGTTGATGAACTGAAAGCATACGGGGCTGAGGGGACAACGAATCTTAAAGAGTTAATTTCTTTATTAGACCCGCCGCGTATCCTATGGGTTATGGTACCGCATGGCATTGTCGATGCTGTTTTGCGTGATGTATCACCTTTATTAAGTAAAGGCGATATGATTATCGAAGCTGGAAACTCTCATTATAAAGAATCAATTCGCCGCTACAATCAAATGAAAGAAGCGGGTATCCATTATCTCGATGCCGGAACGTCGGGCGGAATGGAAGGCGCACGGCATGGAGCCTGTTTTATGGTGGGGGGCGATCATGAAGCATGGGAGATTGTGGAGCCGCTTTTTCGTGATACCGCCGTCGAAAATGGTTATCTATACGCTGGTGAAGCGGGAAGCGGACATTTTTTAAAAATGATCCATAATGGAATTGAGTATGGAATGATGGCCGCGATTGGTGAAGGATTCGAAGTGCTTGAAAACAGCCAATTTGATTTTGACTACGAGAAGGTTGCCAGAGTGTGGAATCATGGTTCTGTCATTCGTTCTTGGCTTATGGGACTGACTGAGCGAGCTTTCTCTAAGGATGCGAAACTGGATCAGATCAAGGGCATTATGCATTCCTCAGGTGAAGGAAAATGGACCGTGGAAACCGCGCTTGATCTGCAGACGGCAACGCCGGTCATCGCCATGTCACTGATGATGAGATACCGTTCTTTAACGGACGATACGTTTACAGGAAAGGTTGTCGCTGCGCTTCGAAATGAATTTGGAGGCCATGCGACAGAAAAAAAGTAAGGGGGCCAACAAGCCTCCTTATTTTTTTGGCACCTTTAGAAGGTGAGGGAACTTTTTATAAATGACCAGCATGATGATCAGAATATATGTACCGTAAATGCTGATAGACAATAATTTATTGCTGGTGAAATTGGCACCTGCAATAGTGACAACAACAATATTGGGGATTTTCCCTATTAAAGACGCAAAGAAAAAAACATGCCAGCGAACCTGGCTCAGCCCGCAGATCACGTTCATTACAAGTGAAGGTATGACAGGTATCAGCCTTCCTAATAAAACAGCGGTAAAAGCGTTTTTGTTGAAGGAAGCCTCGTAGCTTTGTATGGCAGGATAGGCCTGAACTTTTTTTCTGGCCCAATCTCTAAAACTGTACCTGGCGAGAAAAAACAGCAATATTGTACCAAGCATTGAGCCGGTCAGTGTAATCCAAATTCCATTTGCAGTCCCGAACACTGCGCCATTTAAAGCAGCAATCAAAGCAAACGGCACTATTGGGAAAAAAACATCGGCAGCAATCAGCAGCATACTAAATAAAACGGAAAACATCCCTCCTGCTTTGATTGCATCAAGCCAAGCTTCTTTCTGAAAAAAACCGACTGCAATGATAGCGATAATCACAAGTATACCTATTACTTTTTTTAACATGTCTATGGTCACTCCCAACTTAGGTGATGTCAGGAGCTAAAACCTCCGTCATCTAAATTAGTATAACTGGTGCCATTTCAGCGGTTCAACTGAAAACCAGGTTAAGAACACAATTCTTTTTAACCTCATAAAAAAGGCTGTCCATCTCTCTGTTTTCTGCATTCTTAATAATAGGGAGGGATAGAAATGGTAACCATAAAAAAGGATTTTATACCGCTATCAAATGATAATCGTCCTGGCTATGCGATGACGCCTGCTTATATTACGGTGCATAATACAGCGAATACAGCAAAAGGCGCTGATGCGAAAATGCACGCCAATTTTGTAAAAAACCCGAGTACATCCGAAAGCTGGCATTTTACAGTTGACGATTCAGTCATTTATCAGCATCTCCCGATAGATGAAAACGGCTAGCATGCGGGAGACGGTACAAACGGGACAGGAAACCGCAAATCGATCGGGATTGAAATCTGCGAAAATGCTGACGGCGATTTTGAAAAAGCAACATCAAATGCCCAGTGGCTGATCAGAAAGCTGATGAAGGAAAACAATATTCCGTTACATCGTGTTGTTCCCCACAAAAAATGGTCCGGGAAAGAATGTCCGCGGAAACTCTTGGACCACTGGAACTCTTTTATAAACGGAATTTCTTCCTCGGATACACCTCCAAAAGAATCTTCACCATCATATCCTCTGCCGTCTGGGGTTATAAAGCTCACTTCGCCTTATCGAAAGGGCACAAACATTCTCCAGCTACAAAAGGCTTTAGCTGCACTTCACTTTTACCCTGATAAGGGAGCCAAAAACAATGGCATAGATGGAGTTTACGGACCGAAAACAGCGAATGCCGTCAAGCGTTTTCAGCTCATGAACGGATTAACTGCAGACGGGATTTATGGGCCAAAAACAAAGGCCAAGCTTAAATCGAAGCTAAAGTAAATGCAGGATTTAACGGATAACCTGTTTCCAGTGCGGATTCAGGTTATTTTCTTTTCTTTGGTTTGTGTGTTTTTCAGATTGGAAAGAAGGGAATTTTAAAAAATCATCAGCTGCGCCGCAATGAAAGCAGAATGATATTCACTGAGGGGGACACGTTAACTATAGGAAAAAACAGTGATAGCGAAAAACTCTTCGTTGAACGAAGAGAAACAGAGGTATAACATTAAGGTGAGGCTTTTGGGGGTGTAAAGATGAAACATTTTATCATCCTTTTCCTTCTGCTGTTCGTTACAGCAGGATGCGAGGGAAGGGGATACGAAGACGTTGTAGCATTTGGTGACAGCAATACGCGTGGCTCTAATTGGGATTATCGCGATTATCCAAAAGCACAGCAGTGGGTCAATATATTAAAAACAGCTGAGCGCGGTAACCTTGATATACTCAATGCGGGAATCGGCGGACAGACGACAGAGGATGCCCGTCTCCGATTTCAGACAGATGTGCTGGATCAAAAACCGAAGTATTTGTTTATTATGTTCGGCACCAATGACGCTGCCATACTGACTGAGGGGAAACCGAGAGTGTCGAAGCAGCGTTTTAGAGAAAATCTGGTTTATTTTATCGAAGAAAGCAGAAAACACGGGATCAAGCCAATCTTAATGACGTGTATCCCAATTATAGAAGGTAATGGGAAGCATCATTTGTTTTACTATTCCAGATATCAAGCAGCTGCTTTTGAACCAAAAGGCGGAGCAAGGAAATGGCACAACTCATATAACGATATTACAAGAGATGTGTCGAAGTGCCTGGATGTCCCTCTTGTAGATAACTGGAAGCATTTTATAGAAGCAGACGGCGGAAAAGCAACTGATGAAGCGCTTATCCAATCTGGTCTTATAGATCCTTCTGGAAATCATATGACACCTAAAGGGGCAAGGATCGTATATGAAGGAATACAAGATGGGCAGATCCTGCAGCGTTGAGCCGGACAACCGCCTAGTCCGATTTATTTCTCCTACATAGGCTGTTATAAAACCTTATTAAGGAGGCGCTTCACATGTATGGCGCAGGCAGAGCATATGGATACGCTTTTATTGTTGTTTTAGTTGTTGTTCTCCTGGTTGTGGGCGGCATATACTGGTTAGCATAATAACCGGCCCTTTAAAACACCTCTTTTTAGGGGTGTTTTTTGCTGAAAATAGTAGTAAAGCGCGCAGCCAAAGTGATATAATATCAGTCATCTGAGTAAAAAAAGGAAATACGCCCGGAAAAAATAGACAAATTCCTATTAAGAAGATACGGAAATAATATGTCCGAGCGATCTTCTTTTTATTTCGTTTTCAATTAACTCGATAAAGTCACGGTTTAAATTCATTTCGGTGGCTTTGAAATAAGATTCTATTAGTAATTCATCAGACAGTTTTCTCATGCTAGGAACCCAATTAATGGGAGAGGCACCTCCTTAAAAGTTGGAATCATTCATGATTTTAACGCATACAATGATAAGTTGCGTTCATCTGAGGTTGAAGTTATCTTTAATCTACCATGAAATGCATATAAGAACAATCGTTCTGTTATCCACACCAAAAAGTGGATAACTTGTGAGTATCGTGTTTATAATTTGTCTAAAGAGTGATGTAATAAGAGTGGATAGTGTGTGTAAATTTATCCACACCTGGTGAAGAAACCCAATTTTTGTCGAAATTTTTTTGCTCAGTTTTTCTTTAGGCGCAAGTTCGATTTTTTTCGACAATCATTTTGAAAGAAAGAAAAAGGGAAGGGTGCGGGTTTTGTTAAAAAAGTTTTTTTTACCTGACGAGTTTGTAAAAAATATTTTTCATATTACACCTGAGAAATTAAAGGAACGAAATGTAAAAGGGATTATTACTGACCTGGATAATACGCTTGTTGAATGGGACAGGCCGAACGCGACGCCGCGATTGATCGAGTGGTTTGAAGAAATGAAGGAACACGGCATTAAAGTGACAATTGTCTCTAATAATAACGAAAGAAGAGTGAAACTTTTCTCAGAACCGCTTGGAATCCCATTCATCTATAAAGCAAGAAAACCGATGGGTAAAGCCTTTAATAGAGCGGTGCGTAATATGGAGCTGAAAAAAGAGGACTGCGTTGTCATTGGAGACCAGCTGCTGACCGATGTACTCGGGGGAAACCGAAACGGCTACCATACGATTTTGGTCGTGCCAGTCGCTTCCTCTGACGGATTCATTACGCGCTTTAACCGCCAGGTCGAACGCAGAATACTGAGTGCTCTCAAACGAAAAGGGCACATTCAGTGGGAGGAGTAAGAAATGGAAAAGGTTGTTTGTATCGGGTGCGGAGTTACGATCCAAACCGAGGACAAAACAGGTTTGGGGTACGCGCCGCCTGCATCGCTTACGAAAGAAAATGTGATTTGCCAGCGTTGCTTCAGACTGAAAAACTATAATGAAATACAAGATGTCTCCTTAACTGATGATGATTTTTTGAACATTCTTCACGGTATTGGAGAAACGGACTCTCTTGTCGTAAAAATTGTTGATATTTTTGATTTTAACGGCAGCTGGATTAATGGGCTGCAGCGCTTGGTGGGGGGAAACCCTATCTTATTAGTTGGCAATAAAGCGGATATTTTGCCTAAGTCACTGAAAAGAGAGCGTCTGATCCAATGGATGAAGCGTGAAGCGAAAGAGCTTGGCTTAAAACCGGTTGACGTATTTTTGGTCAGTGCGGGACGCGGCCAGGGAATAAGAGAAGTAATTGACGCGATTGAGCATTACCGCAACGGAAAAGACGTCTATGTTGTCGGATGTACAAATGTAGGAAAGTCAACCTTTATTAACCGGATTATTAAAGAAGTGTCAGGTGAAGAAGATATTATTACAACATCCCAATTTCCTGGCACAACCCTTGATGCGATTGAAATCCCGCTGGATGACGGTTCATCGCTTTATGATACACCGGGAATTATCAACAACCATCAAATGGCGCATTATGTCAATAAAAAGGATCTGAAAATATTATCTCCTAAAAAGGAGCTGAAGCCTCGCACATTCCAGCTTAATGATCAGCAAACACTGTATTTTGGCGGACTTGCAAGGTTTGATTATGTGTCTGGGGAAAGATCTCCTTTTATTTGCTATATGCCGAATGAGCTGATGATTCATAGAACAAAACTTGAAAATGCAGACGCGCTTTATGAAAAGCATGCAGGGGAATTGCTCACACCTCCGGGTAAAGATGAAATGGATGAGTTTCCTGAATTGGTCGCCCATACGTTTACAATAAAAGACAAAAAGACAGATATCGTTTTCTCTGGGTTAGGCTGGGTTACTGTCCATGACGCCGATAAAAAGGTAACTGCATATGCGCCAAAAGGCGTTCATGTATTTGTTCGGCGTTCATTAATTTAAGAAAAGGGGAGAGGAGTATGAAAAAGCTGTACGGGGTTATCGGAAATCCGATTGGCCATTCTATGTCACCTGATATTCATAACGCATCATTGAAAGACCTCGGGCTTGACGGACATTATCATGCCTTCAAGGTAGAAGAGAATGATCTGGAGGATGCGGTAAAAGGAATAAGAGCTCTAGGCGTACAAGGAATCAATGTGACTGTTCCGCACAAGGTTTCCATTATGGATTATCTGGATCATATTGATGAGAGTGCAAAAGTGATCGGTGCCGTAAACACGGTCAGAAGAGAGGGAGATAAGCTTGTCGGATACAATACCGATGGGGAAGGCTTCGTGAAGTCATTAATGAAGGTATTAGACAAGCCCACCTCTGAACTGTCATTCTTAATGATCGGCGCTGGCGGAGCGGCGAGAGCCATTTTTACAACAATTGTCCGAAATACCCCGAAAAAATTTGACATTTGCAACCGGACGTTAGAAAAAGCAAAGCGGCTTACAGAAGCTACTCCCTCTTTTCACAATAAAGAAGTATTAAGCATAAAAGAAGCAGAAGAACGTCTTGAGCAGTATGATGTTATCATCCATACAACGTCTGTGGGCATGTATCCGAACGTGGACGATGTGCCGCTTTCATTACAGCGTGCCGCGAGCAGTGCCGTCGTATGTGATATCGTGTATAATCCAATACAGACGGCACTTTTAAAAGAAGCAAGCCAAAAAGGCTTGAAAACACTCGATGGTGTGGGCATGTTTGTTGAACAGGCAGCATTGTCTTTCCAATTGTGGACTGGACAAGAGCCTGATATTGAAAAAATGAGATCTATTGTAATAGGAAAATTAGGAGGAACAGAATGTTAACAGGTAAACAAAAACGTTTTTTGCGTTCAAAAGCGCATCATTTAACGCCGATTTTTCAAGTAGGTAAAGGCGGAGTAAACGACAACATGATTAAACAAATTGCTGAGGCGCTTGAAGCGAGAGAGCTGATTAAAGTCAGCGTGCTTCAGAATTGCGAAGAGGATAAAAACGATGTAGCGGAAGCTCTTGTAAAAGGAAGCCGCTCTCAATTGGTGCAGACAATCGGCAATACGATTGTGTTATATAAGGAATCAAAGGAAAATAAACAAATCGAGCTTCCTTAAAGGTGGTTGAAATGAAGAAAATCGGAATTTTCGGAGGCACGTTTGACCCTCCGCATAATGGTCACCTCTTAATGGCGAATGAGGTGCTGTACCAGGCGGGGCTTGATGAAATTTGGTTTATGCCTAATCAAATTCCGCCGCATAAACAGAACGAAGACTATACCGACAGCTTTCATCGCGTGGAAATGCTAAAGCTTGCAATTCAATCTAATCCGTCCTTTAAGCTGGAGCTTGTTGAAATGGAAAGAGAAGGGCCATCATATACCTTTGATACCGTTTCTTTACTGAAGCAGCGTTATCCAAATGATCAGCTGTTCTTTATTATCGGCGCTGATATGATTGAATATTTGCCGAAATGGTATAAGCTGGACGAGCTGCTGAACCTCATTCAATTTATTGGAGTAAAGCGCCCCGGTTTTCATGTTGAAACCCCTTATCCGCTTCTCTTTGCAGACGTTCCGGAATTTGAGGTATCATCAACTATGATAAGGGAACGGTTTAAAAGCAAGAAGCCCACTGACTACTTAATCCCTGATAAAGTGAAGAAGTATGTAGAGGAGAATGGTTTATATGAATCGTGAGGAGGCACTTGCATGCGTGAAGCAGCAATTGACCGAACACCGATATATCCATACGGTTGGCGTGATGAACACGGCGATCGAACTTGCGGAGCGTTTTGGAGCCGATTCTAAAAAAGCGGAAACAGCGGCAATCTTTCATGATTACGCCAAATTCCGCCCGAAAGAAGAAATGAAACAAATTATTGCGCGTGAAAAAATGCCCGCGCATTTATTGGATCATAATCCGGAGCTCTGGCACGCTCCGGTCGGCGCTTATTTGGTCCAAAGAGAGGCAGGGGTTCAAGATGAAGACATTCTTGACGCCATTAGGTATCATACCTCAGGCCGCCCCGGCATGACACTTTTAGAAAAAGTCATTTACGTTGCCGATTACATTGAGCCAAACCGGGCATTTCCCGGTGTCGATGAGGTGCGTAAGCTTGCTGAGACAGATTTGAATCAAGCGCTGATTCAGTCCATTAAAAATACAATGGTTTTTCTTATGAAAAAAAATCAACCGGTTTTTCCAGACACATTTTTAACGTATAACTGGCTTGTGTCTGGCAGCTGAACAGGAGGAATTTGTGAATGAATCAAAAGTCCATTTTAAAGATCGCAGCTGCGGCTTGCGATGATAAACGGGCAGAGGATATTTTAGCACTGGATATGGAAGGTATTTCTCTGGTTGCTGATTATTTTCTGATCTGCCACGGAAATTCAGATAAACAGGTACAGGCTATTGCCCGTGAAATCAAGGATCAAGCTGATGAAAACGGCATTCAAGTCAAAAAGATGGAAGGCTTTGATGAAGCAAGATGGGTTCTCGTTGATCTAGGCGATGTAATTGTCCATGTCTTCCACAAGGATGAAAGAAGCTACTACAACCTTGAAAAGCTGTGGGGAGACGCTCCGCTCGCAGATCTTGACTTTGGAATGAATCAATGATTTATCAAGGCTTTGCAAGCGTGTATGACGAGTTAATGTCACACGCGCCTTACGATCAATGGACAAAATGGATTGAAGCATCTCTCCCGGAAAAAGGCCGTATTCTCGATCTGGCATGCGGCACGGGGGAAATCTCCATCCGGCTTGCCGAAAAAGGCTTCGAGGTTACAGGCATCGATCTCAGCGAAGAGATGCTTTCTTTCGCCCAGCAAAAGGTATCGAGTAGCCAGCCTATTTTATTTCTTCAGCAGGATATGAGAGAGATTACCGGCTTTGACGGTCAGTTTGACGCTGTTGTGATATGCTGTGACTCATTAAATTATTTAAAAACAAAAAATGATGTGATCGAAACCTTTAAAAGTGTATTTCGGGTATTAAAGCCTGAAGGCATTTTGCTGTTTGATGTTCATTCATCTTATAAAATTGCGGAAGTCTTTCCGGATAGCACATTTGCTGACCAGGACGAAGATATCAGCTATATTTGGCAGAGCTTTGCCGGAAGTGGCGAGCTTTCTGTCATTCATGATATGTCGTTTTTTGTGTGGAACGGAGAAGCGTATGATCGTTTTGATGAGACACACGAGCAAAGAACGTTCCCGGTGGAAGAATACGAAGAAATGCTTAAGAGCTGCGGCTTTCAGCTCCATCGCGTGACAGCTGATTTTACGGATACCGAGCCATCAGCACAATCAGAACGCCTATTTTTCAAGGCGCAGAAATCAAAAACCATCGTTTCTTAAAAACGATGGTTTTTTAAAATGCTTTTTTATGCTTTTGCAATACAGACGAAAGTGTGACATACTCGTCTACACATGAAACTGCTTTTTCACTGCGGAAATATCCTCCTCGTACTTCATATGGGTGTTTTGAAATACCCGGTGAAACATATCCTGTACACCGCTTTCCAGCGCTTTAATGCCTTCTCCTGTTACACCGCCTTTAACGCAAACCTTTTCCTGTAATGCAGGCAGGGTATACAATTCGGTTTCTAACAGTTTCCCCATTCCGACAAGCATTTCCTTACACATCAAAATCGCGTCCTGTTTAGAAACTGATGTTTCCGAGACAGCTGCTTCTATAAACCGCTGAATCAGATAGCTCATAAAAGCGGGGCCGCAGCTTACGATGTCTGATGCAACCCTGGTGATGTCACTTTCAATTTGCAGCGGATGAGAGATATGCTGCATCAACTCATTGATTTTCGCTTTTGCAGATTCGCCGCAGCTTGTGCCGAAAGTGACGAGAGAAACACCTGCCAGCGCTCTGTTCGTAATACTTGGGATCACTCGAGCCACTTGACACGGCACATATTGTTCGAGCTGTTCGGTTTGAACGGGGCTTGTAATTGAGATGAGAATATGATCTTTTCTTAAATAAGGTAACGCTCTTGCCAGTAAAGGATATATATCAAGCGGCTTAACACAAATAAAAATCATCTCGTTTTCAGAAACGAGCTTTTCGAGACTTTCGGTAACGTTTATGCTGTTGTAGCGGTTTTTTATGTGCAACGCTTTTTCAATTGTGCGGTTTGTGATTGTCATGTTTGAGGGATCGGCCGCTTTTGATTCAATAAATGATTCGATAAGGATCGTACCCATATTTCCTGTGCCGATAAAGCCTATCTTCAATGGTTTCCCCTCCTTTGAGCTATTATCCTCTAAACCATATGTGTTATGAAAATAAAATATGACGAAAGCGGGGAACATGCACGATGAATTGGTTGAATCAGCATAAGAAAGCAATTATTTTAGCGGCTTCTGCGGCTGTTTTCACAGCGATTATGATCTTTCTGGCCACAGGGAAAAATAAAGAGCCGGTGAAGCAAGCTGTACCAACAGAGGCAGAAAATACAGTGGTAAAGCAGGAAGCAAACAACGACGAGTCAAGCGAAACAATTGTGATAGACATCAAAGGTGCTGTTCGGCATCCTGGCGTTTATGAAATGCGAACAGGGGACAGAGTATCTCAGGCAATTGAGAAAGCGGGCGGGACCAGTGAACAAGCAGACGAAGCGCAAGTAAATTTGGCGGAGATTCTGCAGGACGGGACAGTGGTGTACATCCCGAAAAAGGGAGAGGAAACAGCAGTGCAGCAAGGTGGCGGAGGGTCTGTCCAAAGCGATGGAGGGAAGGGAGCGCTGGTGAATATCAATACAGCAACCTTAGAGGAGTTACAAGGCATCTCAGGGGTGGGGCCATCCAAAGCTGAAGCTATTATTGCATACCGGGAAGAAAACGGGCGTTTCCAAACAATTGAAGATATCACTAAGGTTTCAGGAATAGGTGAAAAGTCATTTGAGAAAATAAAGTCTTCCATTACAGTAAAGTGATTTGACGGTTATGCATTATGATAGGTAAACTAAAGGTCAGGCAACACAACATTTGGAGGGAACAACGTGGAACGAATTTCATGGAATCAATACTTTATGGCTCAAAGCCATTTATTGGCGCTGCGCAGCACATGTCCGAGATTATCTGTCGGCGCTACTATAGTCAGAGACAAACGCATGATAGCAGGAGGCTACAATGGGTCAATCGCGGGCGGCGTACATTGTGCAGATGAAGGATGCTTAATGATAGATGATCATTGCGCAAGAACGATTCACGCTGAAATGAATGCGATTCTTCAATGCTCCAAGTTTGGGGTGCCGACTGATGGAGCCGAGATTTATGTGACGCATTATCCGTGCATTCAATGCTGCAAATCTATTATTCAAGCTGGTATCAAAACGGTTTATTATGCTGAGGATTACAAAACACATCCGTATGCGCAGGAATTATTTGAACAGGCGGGTGTAACTGTTGAACAGGTTGAACTCGATGAAATGATCGTTGATCTGAAAAACAGAGAAAAGCTTTCATTTGTAGCGGGTCTAATAGGGAAATTGGCCGATGCCGGTTTAGCGGAGGAAGAATTGAAAAAGATACATGAACAGGCGAATACACTTTTCACGAGCTACGTGTGATGAATGCGTAATTCGCGTTTGTTATTGCCTATGGCGGCAGCTTCGGCAACGGCTGGAATTACTGCCGCCGCTTATTTCCCCGCTATTTTTCTTTTCATCCTCTTTCTCCTCATCATTTTAATCAAAACGAGGCACGCTTTTCTTATTATTGTTTGTTTCTTCTCTTTTATATTGTTTTTTGTACTGTATGCAGTCACAGATTCTCAGAATGTCTCTTCCTATCGGCAGGGAACCTATCAATTCAAGGCAGTGATTGACACTATTCCCAAAATTGACGGCGACCGTATGTCTATGATGGTTGAGACACCCGATAAGGAAAAATGGGCTGCTGCGTATCGCATTCAGTCTGCTGGTGAAAAAGAACAGCTGTTATACATAGAACCAGGAATGTCATGTGAGTTGACTGGTACATTGGAAGAACCGAATCACGCAACTGTGCCGGGTGCATTTGATTATAACGAGTATCTTTATCGGCAGCATATTCATTGGAACTACTCTGTCACGTCTATCCAAAACTGCAGCGAACCTGAAAATTTTAAGTACAAGGTGCTCAGCTTGAGAAAACATATCATATCATTCACAAACAGCCTTTTGCCTCCTGATTCGGCAGGGATTGTACAGGCACTTACAGTTGGTGACAGATTTTATGTGGAGGATGAAGTGCTTACCGCGTATCAAAAGCTTGGTGTTGTCCATCTCTTGGCAATATCAGGACTCCACGTGGGGATTTTGACAGCAGGTTTGTTTTATATCATGATTCGCCTTGGTATAACTAGAGAAAAGGCGTCAATTCTGTTGCTGTTATTTCTGCCGCTCTATGTGATGTTGACCGGCGCTGCTCCTTCAGTGCTACGCGCCGCTCTCATGTCGGGTGTATACTTAGCTGGAAGCCTTGTCAAATGGCGTGTCCACTCTGCAACTGCAATTTGTCTTTCATACATCGTCCTTCTGCTCTTCAATCCTTATCATCTCTTTGAAGCCGGTTTTCAGCTATCGTTCGCCGTCAGTTTTTCTTTAATTCTATCCTCTTCTATTTTTCAGCAGGTTAAAACCTCCTTGGGGCAGCTGACAATTGTATCACTCATCGCTCAGCTGGGCTCGCTTCCGATTCTCCTGTATCATTTTCATCAGTTTTCTATCATCAGCGTACCGATGAATATGTTGATGGTACCATTTTATACCTTCTGTATTTTGCCGGGAGCTGTAGCAGGTGTTCTTCTATTAAGTCTTTCCGCTTCGTTTGGGAGATTGTTTTTCAGCTGGTTTGATTTATTGATAAGCTGGACCAATAGGCTAATCACAAACATTGCAGATGTTGATGTGTTCACGATTATGATCGCACATCCTGCACCTGTTTTGCTTTTTTTATTCACAGTCACGATCATCCTATTGCTTATGGCGATTGAAAAACGCTCCTTGTTGCAGTTGATGGTAACCGGAGGCATTTGCTGCACGGTGCTGTTTCTGCTCTTTATATATCCGTGTCTTAGTTCCGAAGGAGAAGTGGATATGATAGATATTGGACAGGGTGACAGCATGTTTGTAGGTGCTCCGCATCAGCGGGGGCGTGTCTTAATTGATACCGGCGGCACTTTGTCTTACTCGTCAGAGCCTTGGCGCGAAAAACAGCATCCGTTTTCACTGGGGGAAAAGGTGCTGATTCCGTTTTTAACTGCTAAGGGAATCAAACAGCTTGACGCTTTAATTCTGACGCACGCTGACCAAGATCATATCGGAGAGGCGGAGACTCTGCTGAAGCATCATAAAGTAAAGCGCCTCGTGATTCCGAAAGGGTTCGTTTCTGAACCTAAAGATGAGAAAGTGCTGCAGACAGCCAGAGAAGAGGGAGTGACAATTGAAGAGGTGAAGCGAGGCGATGTATTGCAAATAAAGGATTTGCAGTTCCATGTACTGTCACCTGAAACACCTGATCCAGCAAGCAAAAATAATTCCTCTCTCGTTCTGTGGATGGAGACGGGCGTTCTGAGCTGGATTTTGACGGGTGATCTGGAGAAAGAAGGGGAACAGGAGGTGATGGACGTGTTTCCAAATATTAAAGCAGATGTCTTAAAGGTGGGGCACCATGGGAGCAAAGGCTCTACCGGTGAAGAATTCATCCAACAGCTTCAGCCGAAAACGGCCATTATCTCAGCCGGGAAAAACAATCGGTACCATCATCCTCATCAAAAAGTTCTGCAACTATTACAGAGACATTCTATCCGCGTGCTGCGAACAGATCAAAACGGAACGATCCAATATAGATACAAAAACAGAGTTGGAACCTTTTCTGTCTATCCTCCATATGATACATCAGATATAACAGAGACGAACTAAAAAAGACTGCTGAGAAATCAGCAGCCCGGGCAGTCGCTGTTATGAACCAACTAGGTGAATAACCGTTGCCATGACAAACAAGAAGGCGAAAAATCCGAAGGACACAACAAAACCAACAGCTGAATCTACAGCATCATTTCGTTTGCTTTGAACGTTTTTTTCAAAATCATTCAACTTTATCCCTCCTGACTGACTTAAGTATAATGGAATTGTTTTGAAAAATCTAGAAGCTAAGGTAACGTTTTCTGTTCTGGTGATTATCGCCTTTTTACAAGCTGTCCCGGGGGCTTGCGAACAGGCGTTTAATATAAATGGGGAAGCAGCAGTCAGGCTTCCTCTTTACTATTTTGCAAACTCAATTTAGGATAGAAGGGGATGATGAAAGAGAGGAAGTCGTACAACAATGGTATTTGATGTGTGGAAAAGCCTGAAAAAAGGAGAGGTCCATCCAGTTTATTGTTTATACGGAAAAGAGACATATCTGCTGCAAGAAACCGTCAGCAGGATCAGACAGACGGTCGTTGATCAGGAGACAAAGGATTTCAATCTATCCGTTTTTGATCTGGAAGAGGACCCGCTGGATCAAGCGATTGCAGATGCTGAAACGTTTCCGTTTATGGGGGAGCGGCGTCTTGTCATTGTGAAAAATCCATATTTTTTAACAGGTGAAAAGAAAAAAGAAAAAATTGAGCACAACGTCAGTGCGCTTGAATCATATATACAATCACCTGCTCCTTACACAGTCTTTGTCCTGCTTGCTCCGTATGAAAAGCTTGATGAGCGGAAAAAGCTGACGAAAGCGTTAAAGAAGCACGCGTTTATGATGGAGGCGAAGGAATTAAACGCAAAGGAAACGACAGACTTTACTGTCAACCTTGCAAAAACAGAGCAGAAAACAATCGGCACGGAAGCGGCGGAGCACTTGGTTCTGCTTGTGAACGGGCATCTGTCATCGATTTTTCAGGAGATTCAAAAGCTCTGCACGTTTATTGGAGATCGTGAAGAAATTACGCTGGATGATGTGAAAATGCTTGTTGCTAGAAGCCTTGAACAAAATATTTTTGAGCTGATCAATAAAATCGTCAACCGAAAACGAACAGAGAGTCTGCAAATTTTTTATGATTTGCTTAAACAAAATGAAGAACCGATCAAAATTATGGCGCTTATTTCGAACCAGTTCCGGCTGATTCTGCAGACAAAATACTTCGCGGAACAGGGATACGGACAAAAACAAATCGCTTCTAATCTAAAAGTTCACCCATTTCGGGTAAAGCTGGCGATGGATCAAGCAAGGCTTTTTTCAGAGGAGGAGCTCCGTTCAATTATTGAACAGCTTGCCGTCATGGACTATGAGATGAAAACCGGGAAAAAGGACAAGCAGCTCCTGCTCGAACTGTTCCTTTTACAGCTGTTAAAAAGAAATGAAAAAAACGATCCCCATTATTGAGGATCGTTTTTATATTATGCAGAAAGTCCGTTCACTTTTTTCGCTAGTCTTGATTTGTATCGAGCTGCGGTATTTTTGTGTACAAGACCTGTTTTCACTGCTTTATCAATACGTTTAGCTGCTTCAGTAAGAGCAGTTTTCGCTTTGTCAGCTTCGTTGTTGGCAACAGAAGCTTCAACTTGTTTGATTGCAGTACGCATAGCAGATTTGATTGTCGCGTTATGAACGCGGCGTTCGTTGTTTGTTTTTGTACGTTTAATCGCTGATTTAATGTTTGGCATGTGTTTCACCTCCTAAGATACAACCTGTAGCACAGTGTCTTAAGGTTAAATCTTCTTCACAATAGAACAAATTGTATTCTATCAAACACACCTTTAGATTGCAATATAAATGTAAAGTATTTTTCATTGAAGGTTCTCTTTTTAGCATGATTCATTCAGCAAATGGCAACAATATAGGTACTTAATGTGAAGGAGGCCCCTGTATGAAAAAGAGTGAGCTGGATGTGAATCAGTATTTGATACGTACCGATTTGGCAGTGGAAACGAAGGAAGCAATGGCCAATCAGCAGGCTGTGCCGACAAAAGAAATTAAAGGCTTTATTGAAAAAGAGCGTGATCACGGCGGCATTAAAGTCCGCACAGTTGATGTTACAAAGGAAGGCGCAGAGCTTTCGGGAAAAAAAGAAGGGCGCTATTTAACGCTTGAAGCACAGGGAATCAGGGAGAATGATTCGGAAATGCAAGAGAAGGTCTCTGCTGTCTTTGCGGAGGAATTCTCAGCTTTTCTTGAAAACCTTAATATCTCAAAAGATGCGAGCTGTTTGATCGTTGGGCTCGGCAACTGGAACGTGACACCTGATGCGCTTGGACCGATGGCAGTAGAAAATCTGTTGGTAACAAGGCACTTGTTTAAGCTTCAGCCGGAAAACGTACAGGAGGGTTACAGGCCTGTCAGTGCTTTTGCACCGGGTGTAATGGGGATAACAGGAATCGAAACAAGTGACATTATTAAAGGTGTGATTGAGCAATCGAAGCCTGATTTTGTCATCGCCATTGATGCGTTGGCGGCGCGGGCGGTGGAAAGGGTCAACACAACCATTCAAATATCGGATACAGGCATTCACCCGGGATCTGGAGTGGGGAATAAACGAAAAGATTTAAGCAAAGACACGCTTGGTGTTCCGGTGATTGCTATCGGTGTTCCGACAGTAGTTGATGCCGTGACAATTGCCAGCGACACGGTGGACTACATATTAAAACATTTTGGCAGAGAAATGAAGGATAACAGGCCATCAAGATCGCTTGTTCCGGCAGGCATGACGTTTGGGAAAAAGAAAGTGCTCACTGAAGAAGATCTTCCCGATCAAAAGCAGCGCCAATCGTTCCTAGGGATTGTCGGAACCCTTCAAGAAGATGAAAAACGGCAGCTCATTCACGAGGTGCTTTCGCCTTTAGGGCACAACTTAATGGTTACACCGAAGGAAGTCGATTCATTTATCGACGATATGGCAAATGTTTTAGCGAACGGATTAAACACAGCGCTTCATGAAAAAGTGTCACAAGAAAACAAAGGCTCCTACAATCACTAAACAGTTCTACTTCCTCTAGCTTGTTCATAGAGTAATTACTAGACAAGCGCTGGAGGGATTCAATGAGAAATAAACGCAGAAACAGACAGATTGTTGTTGCGGTAAATGGAGGGAAAGCGGTAAAAGCCATCTTTCTATTTATCGTAAGCCTTATCGTGATTTTTGTTCTATCCGGTGTGCTGACGTCTCTCCGGCCGGAACTTAGGCCGTCGTCTGACTCTTTTTATGGGATTGCTGAAGAATTGCCGGGTGACGTATTTGCACATTTGCTGCGGATGGAAAACCATTATTTCGCTTCTGACCTCTCTCAAACAGACAGCTCATTTCATCTTTCTCGTCTTTCTTTAAAGCTGGCGACGAGCATTAACCTCGAAGATCCGCGGAGCTTTCTCGGTCGGGAGCTGCCGGGGTTTGCACAATTTGATACCGAGATTTTGTTAGCTGGACAAGGAACCGATTATACGAATATGCCTGCGGAATCGCCGCCGCCGTCTAAGGTGATGGAGGAAGAAAGAGAAGCGAATTTGGCAGAGATTGAAAAACAGCAAACGCAATCAGATAATGCGCAAAAAGATCCGCCCAAACAAACAACAGGTGATAAAAAGGTCGTGTTTATCTATCACACGCACAATACCGAATCATATCTCCCTCTATTAAAAGGCGAGACCGATCCTGACATGGCGCGCCATTCTAAAGCCAACGTCACGCTTGTAGGAGATATGTTCGGACAAGCGCTTGAATCCCAGGGAATCGGAGCCACAGTGAATAAAACCGATATACAGTCAAAATTAAATAAAAAAGGCCTAAACTATGCCAGGTCCTATGATGAATCAAGGCCGGTCGTGAAAGACGCCCTTGCTTCAAACAAAAATCTGCAATATATCATTGACATCCACAGGGACTCACGGCGCAAAAAAGACACAACCGCAACGATTAAAGGAAAAAGCTATGCCAGGGTAGCCTTTGTCGTCGGGAAAAAAAGCAAAAACTTCGAAGAAAACTATAAAATTGCGAGTGAGCTTCATAAACTGATGGAGAAAAAATACCCCGGACTTAGCACAGGTGTCTTTTCCAAAGGCTCGCCAGGCGATAATGGTGTTTACAATCAGGATTTAACCGATAGAGCGCTTTTGCTCGAGTTTGGCGGAGTGGATAATAATCTCGAAGAGCTGCAGCGTGCGGCTAACGCGGCCGCGGACGTATTCAGCGAAATGTACTGGGATGCTGAAAAGGTCAACGCAGCGAGCGGGGAGACGAAAAAACAATAAGAAATAGGTGGTTGATTTGATTGCATACTTTGGAAAGTGCTTACTGCTTGTCACGATCATGTTTTTAGGCGTTCTGTTCGGCATGCAGCAGGCAAACAACGGGATGCTGAGTATGAAAGGCTATCATGACCCTTCACTGAAGGGGGCGTTTACGCTCACCGACGGAAAAGATAATGAAAAAGAAGCCTCAATCCTAGGAGAAACAGTCACGGCAAAAGATTTAGAAGAAAAACAAAAAGAGCTGGAAAAGGTGGAGACATTCAATATGTTTTCAAAAGCCGGAAAAGCGCTTTCGGACACCGTAACCAATACTGCCCAGTCAATGTATGAATGGATACGGGATATGAATCAATAAGTACGTGAAAGAGAAAAGCAGCCCAGATATGATAGGGAACTTTTCTCTTTCTTGTTTTACATTGAATCTTTACAATCCTATTGATATAATCTAAGCTAGTGTATTTTGCGTTTAATAGTAGGAGTGATAGATTGTGACAGATAAAGAAAAGCGTTTAGAGAGGCAATCGAGAATACGGAATTTCTCTATCATTGCCCATATTGACCACGGAAAATCGACCTTAGCGGATCGTATTTTAGAAAAAACGTCGGCAATCACTCAACGAGAAATGAAAGAACAATTGCTCGATTCTATGGATCTTGAACGTGAGCGGGGCATAACCATTAAATTAAACTCTGTTCAGCTTAAATATAAAGCAAAAGACGGAGAAGAATATATCTTTCATCTAATCGATACGCCGGGACACGTCGACTTCACGTATGAAGTATCCCGAAGCCTTGCTGCCTGCGAGGGAGCGATTCTTGTCGTGGATGCAGCCCAGGGGATTGAAGCGCAGACGCTCGCCAATGTCTACTTAGCGCTTGACAACGATCTTGAAATCCTTCCGGTCATCAATAAAATCGACCTTCCGAGCGCCGAGCCCGAACGTGTGCGCCAAGAGGTAGAAGACGTTATCGGCCTTGACGCATCAGAAGCCGTGCTTGCTTCAGCAAAAGCCGGTATCGGGATTGAGGAGATTTTAGAACAAATCGTAGAAAAGGTGCCAGCTCCGACCGGAGATCCGGAGGCGCCGCTCAAAGCGCTGATCTTCGACTCGCTTTATGACGCCTACCGCGGTGTCGTGGCTTATATCAGAGTCGTTGAAGGAACGGTAAAGCCGGGACAAAAAATCAAAATGATGGCAACCGGCAAAGAATTCGAAGTAACAGAGGTGGGCGTGTTCACGCCGAAAGCAACTCCGACAAATGAACTGACGGTCGGTGATGTAGGCTTCCTGACTGCCTCAATCAAAAATGTCGGTGACACACGTGTCGGTGATACAATAACGAGCGCTGCCAATCCTGCAGAAGAAGCGCTGCCGGGATACCGCAAGCTAAACCCGATGGTGTACTGTGGTTTGTATCCGATTGATACAGCGAAGTATAATGATTTAAGGGAAGCTCTTGAAAAGCTTGAGCTGAATGATTCCTCCCTTCAATATGAAGCGGAAACTTCGCAAGCGCTTGGATTCGGGTTCCGCTGCGGATTTTTAGGCATGCTTCACATGGAGATCATTCAGGAGCGAATTGAGCGTGAGTTCAACATCGACCTGATTACAACAGCGCCAAGCGTTATCTATGACGTGTATATGACAGACGGCGAAAAGGTCGTTGTCGACAACCCGTCCAACATGCCGGATCCTCAAAAGATCGAAAGGGTTGAGGAGCCATACGTAAAAGCGACGATGATGGTGCCGAATGACTATGTCGGCGCTGTAATGGAGCTTTGCCAAGGAAAACGCGGCAATTTTATTGATATGCAGTATTTAGACGCAAACCGTGTCAGCATCATTTATGATATGCCATTAGCGGAAATCGTATATGAGTTTTTTGATCAGCTGAAATCAAGCACTAAAGGCTATGCGTCCTTTGATTATGAACTGATCGGCTACAAACCGTCCAAGCTTGTGAAAATGGACATTATGCTGAATGGTGAAAAAATCGATGCCCTTTCCTTTATCGTGCATCGTGATTACGCATATGAACGCGGAAAAGTGATCGTTGAAAAACTGAAAGAACTCATTCCGCGCCAGCAGTTTGAAGTTCCGGTACAAGCCGCAATCGGCCAGAAAATCGTGGCCCGCTCCACCATAAAAGCAATGCGTAAAAACGTATTGGCTAAATGTTACGGAGGGGACATCTCGCGTAAACGGAAACTTCTTGAAAAACAAAAAGAAGGAAAACGCCGTATGAAGCAGGTCGGCTCAGTTGAAGTGCCGCAAGAAGCATTTATGGCAGTTCTGAAAATGGACGACAGTCCGAAAAAACAATAGAAGCCGCCGCAGTCTTGTACTGCGGCTTCTTTCTGTAAAGAAGGTGAATCCATTTGAAATCAGCTTATATCCATATCCCATTTTGTGAGCATATTTGCCACTACTGCGATTTCAATAAATATTTTATTCAAAGTCAGCCAGTCGACGGGTATTTAAACGCACTCGAACAGGAAATGATAAATACAATAGCAAAAACTGGGCAGCCTGATCTCAAAACAATCTTTATCGGAGGAGGCACGCCAACCTCCCTGTCTGAGGAACAGCTCAAAAAGCTGATGGATATGATCAACCGTGTGCTGAAGCCCTCAAGCGACTTATCGGAATTTGCGGTTGAAGCGAATCCGGACGACTTGTCCGCAGAGAAATTAAAAATATTAAAAGAAGCAGGCGTAAATCGCCTCAGCTTTGGTGTGCAAACGTTCGAAGACGATCTGTTAGAAAAAATCGGCCGAGTGCACAAGCAAAAAGATGTATTCACCTCTTTTGAAAGAGCGCGGGAAATCGGTTTTGAGAATATCAGTCTTGATCTCATGTTCGGGCTTCCGGGGCAAACCCTCAAGCATCTGGAACATTCCATAAACACTGCTTTATCATTGGACGCCGAGCATTATTCCGTTTACTCCCTTATTGTAGAACCGAAAACGGTATTTTATAATTTGATGCAAAAAGGGCGGCTTCATCTTCCGCCGCAGGAGCAGGAAGCTGAAATGTATGAAATGGTGATGAGCAAGATGGAAGCTCACGGCATTCATCAATATGAAATCAGCAACTTTGCTAAGGCAGGCATGGAATCTAAGCACAATCTAACGTATTGGAGCAACGAACAATATTTCGGTTTCGGAGCCGGCGCTCACGGATATATCGGCGGCACACGAACAGTGAACGTCGGACCTGTTAAGCATTACATTGACCTGATAGCTGAAAAGGGTTTTCCGTACAGAGATACACATGAAGTGACAACAGAAGAACAGATTGAGGAAGAAATGTTTTTAGGTTTGAGAAAAACAGCCGGTGTCAGCAAAAAACGATTCGCAGAAAAATACGGCCGTTCCCTGGATGGACTTTTCCCAAGCGTGTTAAAAGACCTCGCTGAAAAAGGGCTGATTCACAATTCAGAGTCTGCCGTTTATTTGACTCATCAAGGGAAATTATTAGGCAATGAAGTTTTTGGCGCTTTTTTGGGTGAGTTATAATTGACATTTTTCTTGTGGTTTGATATTTTTGTTATAGAATTAGCACTCACTTATTGAGAGTGCTAACAGAGGTGATGATGATGTTAACAAATCGTCAGCTGCTGATCCTTCAGGTTATAATCAACGATTTTATTAAATCGGCACAGCCGGTAGGATCAAGAACTCTTTCGAAAAAAGATGAAATCACATTTAGCTCTGCAACAATAAGAAACGAGATGGCTGACTTGGAGGAATTGGGCTTTATTGAAAAAACCCATTCATCCTCAGGACGTGTTCCGTCAGAAAAAGGGTATCGGTACTATGTTGACCATTTGCTGTCACCCGTCAAACTGACGAAAAGCGACCTGGACCAAATCCACTCGATCTTCAAAGAGAAAATTTTCGAGCTGGAGAAGACAGTTCAAAAATCAGCGCAAATTTTGTCCGATCTGACGAATTACACATCCATCGTACTCGGGCCGAAGCTGAGTGAGAATTACCTTAAACAGATTCAAATCATTCCGATTCAGCCTGATATGGCGGTAGCGATTCTCGTTACCAATACGGGGCATGTGGAAAACAAAACGATTAACTTTCCGACCAAAATGGATCTGTCTGATATTGAAAAACTGGTAAATATACTGAACGACCGTTTAAGCGGCGTTCCAATGGATGAACTGAATGAGCGCATATTTAAGGAAGTTGTCATGTACCTAAGACAGCACATTAAGAACTATGACAATATACTCGACGCGCTTCGTTCAACCTTTCATTCCACAAATCATGTTGAAAAGTTGTTTTTTGGCGGGAAAATCAATATGCTGAACCAGCCTGAGTTCCATGATATCACCCGAGTTCGGTCGCTCCTTTCATTAATTGAGAAGGAACAGGATGTTTTAAAGCTGGTTCAATCCCCGCACACGGGAATTTCGATTAAAATCGGAAAAGAAAACGACTATGAAGAGATGGAAAATTGCAGTCTGATTACGGCTTCTTATTCCGTAGACCAGAAGCAGATCGGCTCAATTGCGATCATCGGCCCGACCCGCATGAATTATTCCAGGGTTGTCAGCCTGCTTCAGCATGTGACTTCGGACTTGTCAAAAGCATTAACAAGTCTGTATGATGAATAAGGGAATTTTGGCAAAATTTATCGAAGGGCAGCACCTGTCCTTCTCCTTACACTTTGAGGGAGGTGAACACAATGTCAGAAGAAAAACAAACCGTTGAACAAAACGAAACAGAAGAGCAAGAAATCATTGAAGAACAAGCTGCCGCTGATGAACATCAGGAAGAAACAAATGAAAGCGAACTTCTTCAAAACCAAATTAACGAATTGCAAGGTTTGCTTGAGGAAAAAGAAAACAAACTTTTGCGTGTTCAAGCAGACTTTGAAAACTATAAACGACGCAGCCGTTTAGAGATGGAAGCGTCCCAAAAATACCGTTCTCAAAATATCGTGACTGATTTACTGCCGGCTCTTGACAGCTTTGAACGAGCGCTTCAGGTTGAAGCCGACAATGAACAGACGAAAAGTTTGCTCCAGGGAATGGAAATGGTCCACCGTCAGCTCGTAGAAGCCTTGAAAAAAGAAGGCGTCGAAGCCATCGAAGCTGTAGGGCAGGAATTTGATCCTAATCTGCACCAAGCTGTTATGCAGGCTGAAGACGAAAACTACGGCTCCAACATTGTTGTTGAGGAAATGCAAAAAGGCTATAAGCTGAAGGATCGCGTCATTCGCCCTTCCATGGTCAAAGTGAATCAATAATTACATAGCAGGAGGTTATTCAAGTGAGTAAAGTTATCGGAATCGACTTAGGAACAACAAACTCATGTGTGGCAGTGCTTGAAGGCGGCGAGCCTAAAGTTATTGCTAACGCTGAAGGAAACCGCACAACGCCATCAGTTGTTGCATTTAAAAACGGCGAACGTCAAGTAGGGGAAGTGGCTAAACGCCAATCTATTACAAACCCTAACACAATTATGTCTATCAAACGTCATATGGGTACTGATTATAAAGTTGAAATTGAAGGAAAGGATTACACTCCACAAGAAGTGTCTGCTATCATCCTTCAACACCTTAAATCATACGCTGAAAGCTATCTTGGCGAAACAGTATCAAAAGCAGTTATCACAGTTCCTGCATACTTTAACGATGCTGAGCGTCAAGCAACAAAAGACGCTGGTAAAATTGCAGGTCTTGAAGTAGAACGTATCATCAACGAGCCGACTGCAGCAGCGCTTGCATACGGACTTGATAAAACAGATGAAGATCAAACGATCCTAGTATACGACCTTGGCGGCGGTACATTCGACGTTTCCATCCTTGAGCTTGGCGACGGTGTATTCGAAGTTCGTTCAACTGCCGGCGACAACCGTCTGGGCGGGGACGATTTTGACCAAGTTATCATCGATCATCTTGTGTCTGAATTCAAAAAAGAAAACGGCATTGATTTATCAAAAGACAAAATGGCGCTTCAGCGTTTGAAAGACGCAGCTGAAAAAGCGAAAAAAGATCTTTCCGGCGTATCTTCTACGCAAATTTCTTTACCGTTTATCACAGCTGGAGAAGCAGGACCGCTTCACCTTGAACTTACATTAACTCGCGCTAAATTCGAAGAGCTTTCTTCTCATTTAGTAGAGCGCACAATGGGTCCTGTCCGTCAAGCGCTTCAAGATGCAGGACTTTCTGCAAGCGAAATCGATAAAGTCATCCTTGTCGGCGGATCAACTCGTATCCCTGCCGTACAAGAAGCAATCAAAAAAGAAACTGGAAAAGAAGCTCATAAAGGCGTAAACCCGGATGAAGTTGTGGCGCTTGGTGCTGCGATTCAGGGCGGCGTTATCACAGGTGACGTAAAAGATGTTGTTCTTCTTGACGTTACACCGCTTTCTCTCGGTATCGAAACAATGGGCGGCGTGTTTACAAAACTGATCGACCGCAACACGACGATCCCAACAAGCAAATCTCAAGTGTTCTCAACTGCTGCTGATAACCAAACAGCTGTTGATATCCATGTTCTTCAAGGTGAGCGCCCAATGTCTGCCGACAACAAAACACTCGGCCGCTTCCAGCTTACTGATATCCCGCCAGCACCGCGCGGCGTGCCTCAAATCGAAGTTTCTTTCGATATTGACAAAAACGGTATCGTAAACGTAAGAGCAAAAGACTTAGGCACAGGAAAAGAACAAAACATTACAATTAAATCTTCTTCAGGTCTTTCTGATGAAGAGATCGAACGCATGGTAAAAGAAGCGGAAGAAAATGCTGACGCTGATGCGAAGAAAAAAGAAGAAATCGAAGTCCGCAACGAAGCAGATCAGCTTGTTTTCCAAACTGAGAAAACATTAAAAGATCTTGAAGGCAAAGTGGACGAAGAACAAGTGAAAAAAGCCAACGATGCCAAAGATGCTTTAAAAGCAGCGATTGAGAAAAACGAATTTGAAGAGATCAAAGCGAAAAAAGATGAGCTTCAAACAATCGTTCAAGAGCTTTCTATGAAGCTTTATGAAGAAGCTGCTAAAGCACAGCAAGCTCAAGGCGGAGCAAACGCTGAAGGCAAAGCGGATGACAACGTTGTCGACGCTGAATACGAAGAAGTAAACGACGACCAAAACAAAAAATAAGTTCTTTTTAGTGTCAGCCCCGCTTCCGGAGCTGACCGAAAAGAACACATTTCATAATCTGATTCAATGATTAGAAAGTCAAAGTCAGGCATCTCTTGGCTTTGACTTTTTTTCTTGCCCGGGATAAAAGGAATTGAAAAATCATAATTCAAAATGATACAATCTAATTTATGTGAGAAATTCGGGAGAGTGAAGCGAGATGAGTAAGCGTGATTACTATGAAGTGCTGGGAGTAAGTAAGAGCGCTTCAAAGGATGAAATTAAAAAAGCTTATCGGAAGCTGTCAAAAAAATATCATCCTGATATTAACAAAGAAGCCGGATCAGATGAAAAATTTAAAGAGGTAAAAGAAGCGTACGAAACGCTGTCAGATGACCAAAAACGTGCGCATTACGATCAATTTGGTCACACTGACCCTAACCAAGGCTTCGGCGGCGGAGGTTTTGGCGGCGGCGATTTCGGCGGTTTTGGTTTCGATGATATTTTCTCAAGTATTTTCGGCGGAGGCACAAGACGGAGAGATCCAAATGCTCCGCGCCAGGGTGCTGATTTACAGTATACGATGACCCTGTCGTTTGAGGATGCGGCTTTCGGTAAAGAAACAACCATCGAAATTCCCCGCGAGGAAACGTGCGAAACATGTAAAGGCTCAGGTGCGAAACCTGGAACAAATCCAGAAACATGCTCCCACTGCGGAGGCTCCGGCCAGTTAAACGTGGAGCAAAATACACCGTTTGGAAAAGTCGTTAACAGACGGGTCTGCCACCACTGTGAAGGAACAGGCAAAATCATTAAAAACAAATGTGCGGACTGCGGCGGCAAAGGAAAAATCAAAAAACGCAAGAAAATCAACGTGACAATTCCAGCCGGTGTAGATGACGGGCAGCAGCTTCGTCTCTCGGGACAGGGTGAACCAGGAATAAACGGCGGCCCTGCCGGGGATTTATTTGTCGTGTTCCATGTACGCGCACACGAGTTCTTCGAGCGTGACGGCGATGATATTTACTGTGAAATGCCGTTAACGTTTGCTCAGGCTGCTCTTGGAGATGAGGTAGAAGTGCCGACGCTGCATGGAAAAGTGAAATTGAAAATTCCGGCCGGTACACAAACAGGAACGAAATTCAGATTAAGAGGCAAAGGCGTTCAAAATGTCAGAGGCTATGGACAGGGTGACCAGCATATCGTCGTCCGCGTCGTTACGCCGACAAATCTGACTGATAAACAAAAAGACATTATCCGCGAATTTGCCGAAGTCAGCGGAAACCTGCCTGACGAACAGGAAATGAGTTTCTTTGACAAGGTAAAACGCGCGTTTAAAGGCGATTAATTATTGGATGAGGAGTTGGTAGTTTTGAAATGGTCCGAATTAAGCATTCACACAACACATGAAGCGGTCGAACCTATCTCAAATATATTGCATGAAGCTGGTGCAAGTGGGGTTGTGATAGAGGACCCGCTTGATTTAATTAAAGAACGTGAGAATGTGTACGGGGAAATCTACCAGCTCGACCCCAATGATTACCCAGATGAGGGTGTCATTGTCAAAGCATATCTGCCGGTTAACAGTTTTCTGGGCGAAACTGTAGACGGCATTAAAGAAACGATTAATAATCTCCTTCTTTACAATATTGATTTGGGCAGAAACCACATCACTATTTCTGAAGTAAATGAAGAAGAGTGGGCGACTGCCTGGAAAAAGTATTATCATCCTGTGAAAATTTCTGAAAAGTTTACAATTGTGCCGACGTGGGAGGAATATACGCCGGTCCATACTGATGAACTGATTATTGAAATGGACCCGGGAATGGCTTTCGGCACAGGGACACATCCGACAACCGTACTCTGCATTCAGGCGCTTGAACGCTTTGTGCAAAAGGGTGATAAGGTGATTGATGTCGGCACTGGTTCGGGAATTTTAAGTATTGCGGCTGCAATGCTTGAGGCTGAATCGGTTCATGCCTACGATCTTGATCCCGTGGCTGTAGAAAGTGCACGCCTCAATCTCAAGCTGAACAAAGTCAGCGATGTTGCTCAAGTGAAGCAAAACAATTTGTTAGACGGGATTGAAGGGGAACATGATGTGATTGTGGCCAACATTTTGGCTGAAGTCATTCTTCGCTTTACTTCACAATCGTACAGCCTGTTAAAAGAAGGCGGCCACTTTATTACGTCAGGAATCATCGGTCATAAAAAACAAGAAGTAAAAGAAGCACTGGAACAAGCTGGCTTTACCATTGTAGAAATCCTTTCAATGGAAGATTGGGTCAGCATTATTGCGAAAAAATAACAGTTAGTAGGTGTCACAGCGTATGCAACGATATTTTATCGAGCTCACGAAGCAGCAAATAGAGGAAGCGCCGGCTTTTTTGATTACTGGCGAAGATGTTCATCATATTGTGAACGTGATGAGAATGAATGAGGGAGACCAGATTATCTGCTGCTCTCAAGACGGCTTCGAGGCAAAATGTGAACTTCAATCTGTTTCCAAAGATAAAGTGTCCTGCCTTGTGATAGAATGGACGAATGAAAACAGAGAGCTTCCGATAAAGGTCTATATTGCGAGCGGCCTTCCGAAAGGAGATAAGCTTGAATGGATTATCCAAAAGGGGACTGAGCTCGGAGCTCATGCCTTTATTCCTTTCCAAGCCGCGCGTTCTGTTGTCAAGCTGGATGACAAAAAGGCAAAGAAAAAGCGGGAAAGATGGACGAAAATTGCGAAGGAAGCGGCTGAGCAATCGTACCGTAACGAAGTGCCGCGAGTGATGGATGTCCATTCTTTTCAGCAGCTTCTTCAAAGGATGCAGGATTTCGATAAATGTGTCGTTGCATACGAGGAGTCATCGAAGCAAGGGGAAATAAGCGCATTCAGCGCGATTGTAAGCAGCCTTCCGAAAGGATCATCTCTATTGATCGTATTTGGTCCCGAAGGCGGTTTAACAGAAGCGGAGGTTGAACGGCTCACAGAGCAAGACGGTGTGACGTGCGGCCTTGGACCGAGAATTTTAAGGACAGAAACCGCTCCGCTATACGCGTTGAGTGCGATTTCTTATCAAACAGAGTTATTAAGAGGTGATCAGTAATGGCAACTGTTGCTTTCCATACGCTTGGCTGTAAAGTCAACCATTATGAAACAGAAGCAATCTGGCAGCTTTTCAAAGAAGCGGGCTATGAAAGAAGAGACTTTGAACAAACAGCTGATGTATATGTCATTAATACATGTACGGTTACAAATACGGGAGATAAAAAAAGCCGCCAAGTGATCAGACGCGCCATTCGTCAAAATCCTGACGGTGTCATCTGTGTCACAGGCTGCTACGCGCAAACCTCACCTGCTGAGATTATGGCGATCCCCGGTGTCGACATTGTAGTTGGAACACAGGACCGTGAAAAAATGCTTGGCTACATTGACCAATACCGAGAAGAACGCCAGCCGATTAATGGCGTCAGCAACATCATGAAAGCAAGAGTATATGAAGAGCTTGATGTGCCTGCTTTCACGGACCGCACAAGAGCGTCATTGAAAATACAGGAGGGCTGCAATAATTTCTGCACATTCTGTATCATTCCGTGGGCGCGCGGCCTGCTCCGCTCCCGCGACCCTGAAGAAGTCATTAAACAAGCGCAGCAGCTTGTTGATGCCGGATATAAGGAAATTGTTCTTACGGGTATTCATACAGGCGGCTACGGCGAAGATATGAAAGATTACAACTTCGCGAAGCTTTTGAGCGAATTAGACACCCGTGTGGAAGGCGTGAAACGGATCAGAATTTCTTCAATCGAAGCCAGCCAAATCACTGACGAAGTGATCGAGGTCTTAGACCGCTCAGATAAGATAGTGAATCATTTGCATATTCCGATCCAATCCGGATCAAACACAGTGCTTAAACGGATGAGACGCAAATATACAATGGAATTCTTTGCAGACCGTTTAAATAAATTGAAAAAAGCACTGCCAGGCTTAGCTGTTACTTCTGATGTCATCGTCGGATTCCCTGGAGAAACAGAAGAAGAATTTATGGAAACCTATAACTTTATTAAAGAACATAAATTCTCTGAACTGCATGTTTTCCCTTACAGTAAACGTACAGGAACACCAGCTGCGCGAATGGAAGACCAAGTGGATGAAAACGTGAAAAACGAACGTGTGCACCGCCTGATTGCTCTTTCTGACCAGCTTGCAAAAGAATACGCTTCTCAGTATGAAAATGAAGTGCTTGAGATTATTCCTGAGGAAGCCTATAAAGAAACAGAAGAAGAGAACATGTTTGTCGGTTACACAGACAACTATATGAAGGTTGTTTTCAAAGGCACGGAAGATATGATCGGCAAAATCGTAAAAGTCAAAATCCTAAAAGCAGGTTATCCTTACAACGAAGGACAGTTTGTCCGTGTGGTTGAGGATGAAATAACTGAACACATGCGTTTGTCTTCTTAACCTAAAAAATCGGTGCATTAAAATGTACCGATTTTTTTATTTAGCCGGGATAAGAAGGTGAATCAATCGGTAAAACAAGTTTGTAAGCGGAAGAAATAAAAGAGCTGTCACCACATTAAATAAAAGGCTGAAATGCGCGATCTTTTGTGCGGGATCAGGTGATAACTGCTCTACAAAGCCGGTCGCTGCGGTCAGAAAAGGCAATACTAGAGCCACCCCTAGCACGTTAAATACCACATGGGCATATGCTGTCTGTTTCGCCGCATATCCGCCGGATACAGCAGCCATGACAGCTGTAATGCATGTCCCGATATTTGATCCGAGTACGACGCTCATCGCCTGTGTCAGTCCGATAATCCCTTCATTCATAAAACTCATCAAAATGCCGATACAGACAGAACTGGAGTGAATGATGGCAGTTAACACCATGCCGATGAGCAAAGCGGACCAGTTTGAATCGTTAACATGGTATAGAACGTCGGCGCCCGTTTTCAGCTTTGTCAGCGGCCCGGCAAGATGGCTGAATCCGCTGATGCAAAAGAAGATGATGCCCAGTCCAAGGAAGCTTGTTCCCAGCTGTTTCAAAGGATACCTGCCAGTCAGAAAAAACAATAAACCTCCTATTAAAAGAACCCAAATCACAATATCCATTTTGATAGCAATAAATTCAGTTGTAAAGGTAGACCCAACGTTTGTTCCGAGAATCATCGGTATCGTCCGCTTAAAAGAAAGCACACCCGCACTAACAAAGCCGATGACAATGACCATAAAGGCTGAACTGCTCTGAAGTATCCCCGTAAATACAATGCTGATAAGAAACGCTTTTAATGGATGGTCTGTAAATAAAAGCAAACGATCTTCAATTTTTGAGTACGCCATAGAAATTAAGCCTTTTCGAAGCATGTTCATGCCTGTGAGAAAGAATAATATAAGAGCAGTAAAGCTAATCAGAATTAACATCCTATTCACCAACCCCTTTCTATCATTATATAGACAGGCAGTCGCACTCATGACGGAAAAGTGAACTCACTTAGTTGACCTGACTGATGGCTTATATTATAATGTCAAAGTACATGTTTATATGTGTAACTTAAAGGTAGTCGATTGGTGTATTCGGAGGGAGGGAAAGAGAATGTCAAAAACGGTCGTTAGAAAAAACGAATCGCTTGAAGATGCTCTTCGTCGCTTCAAACGCAGTGTATCAAAGACAGGTACTTTGCAAGAAGCAAGAAAGCGTGAATTTTATGAAAAACCTAGCGTAAAGCGCAAGAAAAAGTCTGAAGCTGCTAGAAAACGCAAATTCTAAAAGAGGGTGGATTTATGAGTCTTCTTGAGCGTCTCAACCAGGATATGAAGCTGTATATGAAAAACCGTGAGAAAGACAAACTGACTGTCGTTCGAATGGTTAAGGCTTCACTTCAAAATGAAGCAATTAAGCTTAAGAAAGACAGTTTGACCGAGGATGAGGAACTCACTGTCCTTTCTCGTGAACTTAAGCAACGTAAAGACTCCCTCCAGGAATTTTCAAACGCTAATCGTTTAGATTTAGTAGATAAAGTTCAAAAAGAGCTGGACATTTTAGAAGTTTATTTACCTGAGCAGCTGTCAGAAGAAGAGCTGCGTACAATCGTAAATGAAACCATCGCGGAGGTCGGTGCGAGCTCAAAAGCGGACATGGGCAAAGTGATGGGGGCAATTATGCCTAAAGTAAAAGGTAAAGCTGACGGAAGTTTAATTAATAAGCTTGTGAGCAGTCAACTGTCTTAAATGGCAAAGAAAAGGACATCTTTCTAAGAGAGATGTCTTTTTTTATACATAAAAAAATGAAACCTTTGATACATTTGTTACGTATGAAGAGAAGGCACTTTATTATAAAGGAAGGAGGGATACACCGCCCTTGCTTCAAATCAAAGGATTCCGTGCTGCTCTTTTGGGTATATTTTTGCTTTCTTTATTAGGCGTACAGCTGAACGCAAAAGCAGAAAAACAAACTGTTTATGTGATCCCGGTTGAAAAAAATGTCGAACAGGGTCTCGCCTCGTTTTTGTCCCGTTCGTTACAAGATGCAAAGGATGCACATGCAGACCATATTATTCTCGATATCAATACCCCGGGGGGATTGGTCAAATCTGCTATTGATATGGCCGATTTGATAACCGAAAGCGAGATCCCCGTAACTGCATATGTCAACAAACGCGCGTTGTCTGCTGGTGCATATATTGCACTTCAAGCAGATCACATTTATATGGCGCCTGGCGGAAAAATGGGAGCCGCCGCGATTGTTGATGGCCAAGGCAATGCCGCTGACCAAAAAGCTCAATCACTTTGGCTGGCAGAGATGCAAGATTCCGCAGTGAAAAATAACCGCGATCCAAAATATGCGCTCGCAATGGCTGACCCAGATATAGATGCCAAGGAAGTTGGCGCGCCTAAGGGAGATCTGCTGACACTTAACGCAGACAAGGCGATTGAGGTAGGCTATTCAGAAGGCACTGCTGACAATTTCTCCACGCTCGTAAAGAAGCTTGGGTTCGAAAAGGCGCAGATCAGCTATGCAAAGGAGAGCTTTGCGGAAAAGACAGCAAGATGGCTGACGAATCCGGTCATTGTCCCTATTCTGCTGACAATCGCTTTTTTAGGTCTGACGGTAGAGCTTTTTTCCCCGGGTGTCGGCCTCCCTGGAACGGCTGGACTCATTGCGTTATTGCTGTTCTTTTACGGGCATCTTGCAGCCGGCCTTGCCGGGTATGAGACGGTTCTCCTCTTTATAGCAGGGGTGATTCTCATTCTGCTTGAGATTTTTCTTCCCGGAGGAATCATTGGATTACTGGGCTTGGGAGCGATTATTGCGAGCCTGTTTTTAGCCGCGGGGAGCTTCACTGTCATGGCGGTTTCTCTCTTGATCGCCTCAGCTGTTTCGATTACAGCTTTTATTTTACTGACAAGGGTGTTGGGAAAGCGTATGAAATTCTTTAAGAAATTGATATTAAATGATTCTACAAATACGGAGAGCGGCTACGTTTCAAATCAAACCCGCACGGACTTAATGGGAAAAGTGGGTATAACCTTTACACCGCTGCGTCCTTCCGGTACCGTCATTATTGATGATGAACGCCTTGACGTTGTTTCGGAGGGATCGTTTACAGAAAAAGATAAAAAAGTAAAAGTGATTAAAGTAGAAGGCTCACGCATTGTCGTGAGAGAAATTTAAATAGAAACGAGGAGAAGTTATATGGATCCGTCAACACTTATGATTCTGGCAATTGTCGCAGTAGCGATCATTGTTTTGGCAGTATTTTTTACATTTGTGCCTGTAATGCTTTGGATTTCAGCTTTAGCAGCCGGAGTGAAAATCAGCATTTTCACTCTAGTTGGGATGAGGCTTCGCCGTGTCATTCCGAATCGGGTTGTTAACCCGCTGATTAAAGCGCATAAAGCGGGACTGAATGTTGGAACAAACCAGCTTGAAAGCCACTACCTGGCTGGAGGTAATGTTGACAGAGTCGTCAACGCGCTGATCGCTGCTCAGCGAGCTAACATTGAACTCACATTCGAGCGCTGTGCTGCCATTGATCTTGCAGGCCGGGACGTGTTGGAAGCTGTTCAAATGAGCGTTAATCCTAAGGTGATTGAAACACCATTCATTGCCGGTGTTGCAATGGACGGGATTGAAGTGAAAGCGAAAGCGAGAATCACAGTAAGAGCGAATATCGAGCGCCTCGTTGGGGGAGCAGGGGAAGAAACCATTGTAGCTCGTGTAGGTGAGGGGATCGTTTCTACAATCGGTTCATCTGATAATCATAAAAAAGTGCTTGAAAACCCTGACATGATTTCTCAGACAGTCCTTGGAAAAGGATTGGACTCAGGAACTGCGTTTGAAATTCTCTCAATTGATATTGCAGATGTAGATATCGGCAAAAACATCGGGGCAATTTTACAAACCGATCAGGCCGAGGCTGATAAAAACATCGCGCAGGCAAAAGCGGAAGAACGACGTGCGATGGCTGTCGCTCAAGAACAGGAAATGCGTGCCCGCGTAGAAGAAATGCGCGCGAAAGTGGTAGAAGCCGAGGCGGAAGTGCCGCTTGCGATGGCAGAAGCTTTGCGTGAAGGGAATATTGGCGTCATGGATTACATGAATATCAAGAACATCGATGCTGACACAGAAATGCGTGATTCATTCGGCAAGCTGACGAAAGACCCTTCGGATGAAGACCGCAAATCATAATCTCTCTAAGAAGGGAGAACGCTGATGGAAGATTTACTGACCAATCCGCTTATTATTGCAGCGATCATCGGAATCATTTCTGCGATTTTCGGCAAAAAGAGCAAAGAAGAAAAGCAAAACAGCCAAAAAAGTAAAAAACCTCAACACATGCAATCTGCTTCTCCTCAAAAGAAGCAGTCAAAAGAAGATGCCCCTGCACCTATCCCTAACCGTATGGAACAGGCAAGACGGGAAGCGGAAGAAAGACGCAGGGAAACAGCAAGAAACCTGAAAGGGCTGGAACGAGATCTTGCTGCTGCCAAACAAAAAACAGTATACACAAAACAAAAAATGCTTCAGGTGAATAAAGACACCGTCGTACAGGGGATCGTTCTAGGAGAGGTGTTCGGACCTCCACGGGCGAAAAAACCTCACCGTACGATGCGCCCTGCCCGTAAAAATTAAAGTGTTAGAACCTCCTTTCAAATCATACATATGAGATGAAAGGGGGTTCTTTTTGTATGGGGCAAAGAAAGAATCGTATGAAAGCTTGGCTGACAAGAGCATTGGAAATTCCCCCGGACGTTATGATGGATCTGCCGAGGATTACAATGGTTGGCAGACTTCATATCTACATAGAAAACCACAGAGGCCTTTTGCTTTTCAGTGAGAATGAAGTGCGGCTGATGCTGAAGCAGGGCCAGTGCATCATATCTGGTAAAAATTTTGTCATCAAGGCGATTCTTCCGGAAGAGATACTTTTGGAGGGTACGATTGATGTCGTTCGATATGTTGAGTCATAAAGCCGAGGGGGAAATGTTGTGAAAAATAAATGGCTGTCTTTTTTTTCGGGTAAGGTCCAGCTTGAATTGACGGGAAGAGGGATTGAGCGGCTCCTTAATGAATGCACAAGACAGGGGATTCCGGTCTTTCATGTCAAAAAAAAGAAAGAAGCCGTATCGTTATATATACAGCTTCAGGATGTACATGCCTTTCGGCGGGTAAGAAGTAAATTTAAATGTAAAGCCCGATTTATCAATCGGAAGGGATTTCCCTTCCTGTTGCTGAAATCAAAGCTGAATATAGGGTTTACGATCGGTTTTGCGATTTTTTTCATTCTTTTGTTTTTGCTGTCCAATATGGTGTGGAAAATTGATGTGACAGGCGCTAAGCCTGAAACAGAACATCAAATGAGGCAGCATCTTAATGAAATCGGCGTCAAAAAGGGCCGTCTGCAGTTTTTAATGATGTCGCCCGAAAAAATACAGAAATCATTAACCAATGGAATAGACAATATCACTTGGGTCGGAGTTGATCTGAAGGGGACGACCATTCATATGAAAGTTGTGGAGAAAAATGAGCCCGAAAAAGAAAAATATGTTAGCCCGCGCAATATTGTCGCCAAAAAGAAAGCAACCATTACGAGAATGTTTGTGCAAAAAGGACAGCCCATGGCCGCCATACACGATCATGTTGAAAAGGGACAGCTGCTTGTTTCGGGACTGATCGGCAGCGAAGACCATCAGCAGGAAGTCGCCTCAAAAGCAGAAATTTACGGAGAAACCTGGTATAGATCAGAAGTGACAGTCCCGCTTGAAACATTATTTAACGTCTATACGGGCAAAGTAAGGACAAAGCACAAGCTTTCTTTTGGTTCTTTGGCAATCCCGATCTGGGGGATGACGTTTAAAAAAGAGGAATTGAAGCATCCAAAAACAGAACAAGAAAAGCATTCGCTTCATTTTCTCGGATTTAAGCTCCCTGTATCCTATGTCAAAGAGCAAACGAGAGAAAGTGAAGAGGCTTTGCGAAAATATACAAAAGAAGAAGCAGTTCAAGAAGGCATTAAATTGGGTAAACAGGATGTAGAGGATAAAATAGGCGAAAACGGCGAGGTGAAAAGTGAAAAAGTTTTGCACCAGACTGTTGAGAATGGTAAAGTAAAGTTGATTATTCTCTACCAAGTTATAGAAGATATCGTTCAAACCACACCTATTGTCAGGGAGACTGAAGAATGACAGAACATTTACTTGCGATGAATCAAAAACTGAAAAACCCGGACGAGGCGCTTTCACTCTTCGGGAACCAAGATTCTTTTTTGAAATTGATGGAGAAAGATCTGAATGTAAATATCATTACGCGCGGCGAGACGATTTATGTTTCAGGCGATGATGAATCGTTTCAGATTGCAGACAGGCTGCTGGGATCGCTCCTCGCTTTAATTCGCAAGGGGATAGAGATCTCTGAACGTGATGTGATTTACGCCATCAAAATGGCAAAGAAGAATGAACTTGAATACTTTGAAAGCATGTATGAAGAAGAAATTACAAAAAACGCAAAAGGCAAATCAATCCGTGTAAAAACAATGGGACAGCGGGAATACGTGGCCGCTATGAAGCGGAATGACCTTGTATTCGGCATTGGTCCGGCGGGAACCGGGAAAACGTACCTGGCTGTCGTAAAAGCAGTCCATGCTTTAAAAAACGGACATATCAAAAAAATCATTTTAACAAGACCTGCCGTGGAAGCCGGTGAAAGCCTTGGTTTTCTCCCAGGTGACCTAAAAGAAAAAGTAGATCCTTATTTGCGCCCGCTGTATGACGCTCTCCATGATGTGCTTGGGGCAGATCATACAGAACGTCTGATGGAAAGAGGCATCATTGAAATTGCTCCGCTCGCATATATGAGGGGGCGGACGCTCGATGATGCTTATGTTATACTTGATGAAGCACAGAATACCACGCCTGCTCAAATGAAAATGTTTTTGACGAGACTGGGTTTTGGCTCTAAAATGATCATTACAGGTGACGTCAGCCAAATTGATCTGCCGAAAGGCGTCAAATCGGGACTTGCAGTAGCGAAGGAGATGCTGAAAGGAATAGACGGCATTTCTATGATTGAGCTAGACCAGACAGACGTGGTCAGACATCCGCTTGTTGCGAAAATTATTGAAGCATACGATAAGCAAAATTAATGCTGAATGACCCGATCGCGCGTTATCGGGTCATTTTTATGATTGCTTATGGGCTTGATGTTTCAAGAGGAGGTTCTTGTGTTGAAAAAGAAGGCTAAGACCAAAAGCAGCTCGAAAAAATGGAGCAGTTTTAAAAATGCCCGCTCCATGCATGTACTGCTGTATCTTCTGCTGGCTGCCATTATGTTTGCTTTGCTTTTTGTACATGTTAAGCCGGAAACACTTGATTTAGACCTGTTTTCAGTCAGCGACAAGACCATTTACGCTCCGGCAACCGTAGAAGATCAAAAAGCCACAGAGGAAAAAAAGCAAGCCGCTGAGGACGCGGTTGAAGATCAATATACATTAAAAAAAGAATATACAGACAATCGGATTGACCTTGTGTCATCAATATTCGACAGTATTAGTGAAGTGAAAAAATCATCGGAAGAAGGCAGTAAATCACCATCGGAAAAATCAATGGTCAAATCTGTAAAGGACAAATTGACATCAGATGTGAATGATTCTATATCGGAGGATTCCATCAAGACATTGCTGAAAGCAGACAGTGAAGACTTTTCTTTTGTCAGAGATACGGTCATTACCGCAGTAAATACGGTCATGAGCAGTGAAATCCCCTCGGATAAACTATCTGATGCAAAGGATAAGGTAGAAAAAGAGCTAAAAAGCAATTCTATTCCTTCTAAATACTTGGGAGCTGCGACAGAAATCGGGCGTTTTGCTATTATTCCGAATTACGTCTTCGATCCGAAAGCAACAGAGGCAAAACGGCAGGAAGCCTCAGATAATGTCCAGCAGGTTCAAATCAAACAGGGGCAAGTGCTCGTGGAAGAAAATGACCTCATTGATCGGGAAGTGTACAGAAAACTTGAGCTGACCGGGTTATTAAATAACTCAAATCTCTTTAAACCGATCAGCGGGCTATTGATTATGATCGGACTTTTCATTGCAACACTTGTATATTATTTTGAAAAACAGAAACAAAATCTGAAGTTTAAAAACCAATCCATTCTGTTATTCTCCATAATCACAACACTTTTGCTTGTGATCATGGAGGTTGTCAGTTTGTTTCAGAAGATGGAGTATAATAATATCGGCTATCTGGTCCCCATTGCGGCCGGCGCCATCTTAATCAAACTGCTGATGAATGAACGCATTGCCATTTTGGGAAGTATCATTCTTGCGATTTGCGGAAGTATGATGTTTAATCAGGGTGTGACAGGAACATTCAATTATGTCATAGGGATTTATTATTTGATCAGCGGCATTTCAGGTGTATTATTTTTAGGAAAACACAATGCAAGATCAAAGATTTTGCAGACCGGACTTTTCGTGGCGTTTATTAATATGGTTGTCGTTCTATCCTTATTATTGATCCAGAACACTGCGCTGTCGGGTCTTGAAATCGGCACGTTAATGCTCATGGGGGTTGTGTCGGGGTTTGCTTCATCTGTATTGATCATCGGCCTGATGCCGTTTTTTGAGACGGGCTTTGGCATTTTATCCACCATGAGGCTGCTCGAGCTGTCTAATCCTAACCATCCGCTATTGCGCAAAATACTGACAGAAACACCAGGTACATATCATCACAGTGTAATGGTTGCCAATTTATCAGAGGCAGCCTGTGAAGCGGTTGGGGCTAATGGTTTGCTTGCAAGAGTCGGCGCATATTATCACGATCTCGGAAAAACAAAGCGCCCGCAATATTTTATTGAAAACCAAATGAATATTGACAATCCGCATGACAAGCTGTCACCTCAGTTGAGTAAAAATATTATTATCTCGCATACGACAGACGGTGCGAATATGCTGAGAAGCTATAAATTTCCGAAAGAGCTTGTCGATATTGCTGAGCAGCATCATGGAACCTCGCTTTTAAAGTTTTTTTACTATAAAGCGAAGGAAAAAGGCGACCAGATTACAGAGGAAGAGTTCCGTTATCCGGGGCCGAAGCCGCAGTCAAAGGAAGCCGCAATTATATCAGTGGCCGACAGTGTTGAAGCGGCCGTCAGATCCATGCATAATCCAAATCCTGAACGAATTGAAAAGCTTGTCCGGGGTATTATATCCGATAAGCTTCAGGACGGACAGTTCAGTGAATGCGATTTGACATTTAAAGAGCTGGATACAATCGCAAAAACGCTTTGTGCAACATTAAAAGGAATTTTCCACTCCCGGATTGAATATCCGGAGGCTACTAAGAAGGTGAAATAGATGAGTTTACTGATTGATATCGTTGATGAAACGGGAAGCGTCTCAGAAGAGATGCTCAAAGAAGTAGAAAATCTGCTTCAATTTGCCGCTGAGCGTGAAGGCGTTCAGGATCAGGCTGAAGTTTCTGTCACGATTGTTTCCAATGATGACATACATCAGATTAACAAAGAATACCGGGGAAAGGATGCTCCGACAGATGTCATCTCATTTGCTCTTGAAGAAGAGGGGGAAGGCGAGATCGAAATCGTGGGCGCCGAAATGCCTCCGGTTTTAGGTGATATTATCATCAGTGCCGATCGCACAAGAGAGCAGGCAGAGGAGTATAATCATTCTTTTAAAAGAGAGCTCGGATTTCTAGCTGTACACGGATTTCTGCACCTTTTAGGATATGACCATATGACGAAAGAGGAAGAAGAGGAGATGTTTACTAAGCAAAAGGAATTGCTGGACGCTTATGGACTCAAAAGATCATAGAAATGAGCTGAAGCGATTCTTCAAAAGCTTCGTGCATGCAGGCCGGGGCATCTGGGAAACAGCGCGGACGGAGCGGAATTTCCAATTTCATGCCGCAGCCGCCTGTGCTGTTCTCATTTGCGGCTTCCTTGTAGAGCTCAGCATGATTGAGTGGATGATTATATTCCTTTTGATAGGCGGTATGTTTTCGCTTGAGCTTTTAAATACAGCCATTGAACATACGGTTGATTTAATAACTGACAAACATCACCCTCTTGCTAAAGCGGCCAAGGACGCTGCCGCCGGGGCTGTTTGCGTTTTTGCCGTGATTTCGTGTATCATTGGTTTACTTATTTTTTTGCCAAAGCTGTAATGGCTGAAAATTCTTACATTTATTTTACATTTTTAGAAATGGGCGTGAAAAAAAGCGCGCGATTATGTAAAATATAAAGTGATAGCGGTACCATTATAGGTAAGAGAGGAATGTACACATGAACAGACAAGAATTAATAACAGAAGCTTTAAAAGCGCGTGATATGGCATATGCGCCGTATTCCAAATTCCAAGTAGGAGCCGCTCTTCTTACCAAGGATGGAAAAGTGTACAGAGGCTGCAACATTGAGAACGCGGCATACAGCATGTGCAATTGCGCCGAGCGTACCGCTTTATTTAAAGCTGTTTCTGAAGGGGATACAGAGTTTCAGATGCTGGCCGTTGCGGCTGACACCCCTGGACCGGTATCTCCGTGCGGAGCCTGCCGCCAGGTGATTTCTGAGCTTTGCACAAAAGACGTTATTGTCGTACTGACTAATTTACAAGGACAAATAAAAGAAATGACTGTGGAAGAATTATTGCCAGGCGCATTTTCATCGGAGGATTTACATGACGAACGAAAGCTTTAAATCAGGATTTGTATCCATTATTGGAAGACCAAACGTAGGAAAATCTACATTTTTGAACAGAGTCATTGGACAAAAAATCGCGATCATGAGCGATAAGCCCCAAACGACGAGAAACAAGGTGCAAGGAGTACTGACGACAGGCACATCACAAACCATTTTTATTGACACACCAGGGATTCATAAACCTAAGCATAAGCTTGGGGACTTTATGATGAAAGTGGCGCAAAATACATTAAAAGAAGTCGATTTGATCTTGTTTATGATCAATGCTGAGGAAGGCTACGGGAAGGGCGACGAATTCATCATTGAGAAATTGCAGACGATGTCTACACCTGTATTCTTAATCGTAAACAAAATCGATAAAATTCATCCCGACCAATTGCTTCTGCTAATTGACGAATACCGCAAACGTTATCCTTTTAAGGAAATTGTTCCGATTTCTGCTTTAGAAGGAAATAACATCGAAACCTTGCTCGCTCAGATTGAAGCGTATTTGCCGGAAGGGCCGCAATTCTATCCGAGTGACCAGGTAACTGACCACCCTGAGCGATTTATCATTTCTGAATTAATCAGGGAAAAGGTGCTGCATTTGACGAGAGAAGAAATCCCGCACAGCATTGCGGTGGCCATCGAATCCATCAAAGGGCAGGACAACGGTTCTGTGCACGTAGCGGCAACGATTGTGGTCGAGCGGGATTCCCAGAAAGGCATCGTGATCGGTAAAAAAGGAAGCCTTCTAAAAGAGGTTGGAAAAAGAGCGAGAGCGGATATTGAAGCACTGTTGGGCTCCCGTGTCTACCTTGAATTGTGGGTGAAAGTGCAGAAAGACTGGCGTAATAAAATGTCCCAGCTTCGCGATTTTGGCTTTAAAGAGGACGAATATTAATCTCTAGCTGTGTGTGTCATTATCTCACAGGAACAGGGATACATTAGCAAATTTTGTTTAACATGAAATGGAGGACATCTGGTCAAGATAAAGGTAAGAATTTGGAGTTTAGGTAAGCTAGTTTAACTACAGAAAGGTGGGTTTCTTGTGTTGAATTTTACCTGGAACGTATTTTCTCAAACAGGAAATGTTGATACGTATCTTCTTTTTAAAGAACTGGAAAAAGAGAACATGGAAAGACCCGAAGAACTAGAAGATGAGCTAGCCCGATTTGATTATCCAATTTTATAAACCTCTTGGCCGCTCCTGCTTGAGGAAGGTGCGGAAATGCTGACAAAATGTGAAGGAATCGTTCTTCGCACAAATGATTACGGAGAGACGAATAAAATCGTAACTTTACTGACAAGAGAACACGGAAAAATAGGTGTTATGGCACGAGGCGCCAAAAAACCGAACAGCCGTTTATCAGCAGTCAGCCAGCCCTTTTTGTATGGTTCTTTCTTAATGCAAAAAACATCGGGCCTAGGAACGCTTCAGCAGGGGGAAATGATCCTCAGCATGAGAGGCATCAGGGAAGACTTGTTTTTAACAGCATATGCTGCCTATATTGCTGAGTTAGTCGACAGAGGCACAGAAGAAAAAAAGCCAAATCCTTATTTATTTGAATTCATATTAGAGTCATTAAAACAGCTAAATGAAGGAACAGATCCGGATGTTATCACCTTCATTGTTCAAATGAAGATGCTCGGTGTCATGGGCCTGTATCCTGAGCTAAATCATTGTGTACATTGTAAAAGCCAAGACGGAACCTTTCATTTCTCTGTTCGTGATAATGGTTTTATATGCCACCGCTGTTTTGAAAAAGATCCTTACAGGATACCGATCAAACCGCAAACGGCAAGGCTGTTAAGACTCTTTTACTATTTTGATCTGTCGAGACTCGGCAATGTGTCCTTAAAAGAGGAAACAAAAGCTGAATTAAAGCAAGTGATTGATTTATATTACGAAGAATATTCGGGATTGTATTTAAAATCAAAGCGCTTTTTAGATCAAATGGAAAGCATGAAACATTTTATGGGTGAAAACAAAAGTTGACTTTTGGTCCATCTTTTTATATGATCATTTATTATAAAATATGTTGCAGTGAGAGAAAGAAGTACTTGCGTTTACCTCATGAAAGCGACCTTAGGGCGGTGTAAGCTAAGGATGAGCACGCAACGAAAGGCATTCTTGAGCAATTTTAAAAAAGAGGCTGGGATTTTGTTCTCAGCAACTAGGGTGGAACCGCGGGAGAACTCTCGTCCCTATGTTTGCGGCTGGCAAGCATAGAGACGGGAGTTTTTTGGTTGCTGCCGCAGTCAACTTATGAAAGAAAAGTGGAGGTGCTTGAAATGAATATTCAAGACATGATTCTAACCTTGCAAAAGCATTGGTCCAGTCAGGGCTGTGTGCTTATGCAGGCTTACGATGTAGAAAAAGGAGCCGGCACGATGAGCCCGTATACATTTTTGCGCAGTATCGGTCCTGAGCCGTGGAAAGTGGCTTATGTAGAGCCTTCCAGACGTCCGGCAGACGGCCGCTACGGGGAGAACCCGAACAGACTGTATCAGCATCATCAGTTCCAGGTCATTATTAAACCGTCACCTGATAACATTCAAGAGCTGTATTTGGATTCCTTGCGTGCTCTTGGAATTGATCCGCTTGAGCACGATATTCGCTTTGTTGAAGACAACTGGGAGAATCCGTCTTTAGGCTGCGCGGGTCTAGGCTGGGAAGTTTGGCTTGACGGAATGGAAATAACACAATTTACGTATTTCCAGCAGGTCGGGGGATTAGAGTGTAAACCCGTTTCTGTAGAGATTACGTATGGAATTGAGCGTCTCGCGTCTTATATCCAGGATAAAGAAAACGTGTTTGACTTGGAATGGACGTCAGGGTTTACAGTAAAAGATTTATTCATGATGGCTGAATATGAGCATTCTGTTTATACGTTTGAAACATCAGACGTCGATATGCTGTTCCAATTGTTCAGCACATATGAAAAAGAAGCGATCAAGCAAATGGACAACGGACTTGTTCATCCAGCATATGACTATGTGCTGAAATGCTCGCACACTTTCAACCTGCTTGATGCCAAAGGTGCGATCTCTGTTACCGAGCGGACGGGCTATATCGCAAGAGTGCGGAATTTAGCTAGAAAAGTAGCAAAAACCTACTATGAGGAACGAGAAAAACTAGGGTTCCCAATGCTTAAAGGGGAGGGTTCTTCTCATGAGTAAACAGGATTTACTTTTAGAGATCGGATTAGAGGAAATGCCGGCGCGCTTTTTGAATGAAAGCATGGTTCAGCTTGGCGACAAGCTGACAGGCTGGCTTAAAGAAAAAAACATTACTCACGGTGAAGTGAAACTCTTCAATACACCGAGACGTCTTGCTGTGTTCGTTAAGGATGTCGCAGAAAAGCAGGATGATATAAAAGAAGAAGCAAAAGGGCCTGCGAAAAAAATTGCCCTTGATGCGGACGGGAACTGGACAAAAGCGGCAATCGGCTTTTCAAAAGGCCAAGGCGCAAATGTGGAAGACCTGTACATCAAAGAAGTAAAAGGCATAGAGTATGTATTCGTGCAAAAATTCCAAGCCGGCCAAGAAACGAAGTCGCTTCTGCCAGAATTGAGCGGTTTAATTACAAGCTTGCATTTCCCGAAAAACATGCGCTGGGGAAATGAAGATTTGCGTTATATCCGACCGATCAAATGGATTGTCGCATTATTTGGACAGGATGTCATTCCATTTTCGATCACAAACGTTGAGTCTGGACGGACAACACAGGGACACCGTTTCCTCGGACATGAAGTGTCAATTGAATCACCTTCAGCTTATGAAGAGCAGCTGAAAGAACAGCATGTTATTGCTGATCCTAGCGTCCGAAAGCAAATGATTCAATCTCAGCTGGAAACAATGGCTGCTGAAAACAATTGGAGCATTCCAGTTGACGAAGACCTTCTTGATGAAGTGAATCATTTAGTAGAATACCCGACAGCTCTTTACGGTTCATTTGAATCCGAGTTTCTGTCAATTCCTGAAGAAGTGCTTGTCACAACAATGAAAGAGCATCAGCGCTACTTCCCTGTCAAAGACAAAAACGGTGACCTGCTGCCTCACTTTATCACAGTCCGAAACGGCAACAGCCACGCGATTGAAAATGTGGCCCGAGGCAATGAAAAAGTGCTGCGCGCACGTTTATCTGATGCTTCATTCTTCTACAAAGAAGATCAGAAACTAAACATTGATGCAAATGTGAAGAAGCTTGAAAATATCGTTTTCCATGAAGAGCTTGGTTCTCTTGCTGATAAGGTTAGGAGAGTCACATCAATCGCAGAGAAACTTGCCGTTCGTCTTCAGGCTGATGAAGATACATTAAAACATGTGAAGCGGGCTGCTGAAATTTCTAAATTCGACCTTGTGACGCATATGATATATGAATTCCCTGAACTTCAAGGAATTATGGGCGAAAAGTATGCGAGAATGCTTGGCGAAGATGAAGCTGTGGCTGCGGCAGTTAATGAACATTATATGCCTAGATCAGCGGGCGGAGAAACGCCTTCTACTTTCACCGGAGCTGTTGTAGCAATGGCGGATAAGCTTGACACAATCGCTTCATTCTTCTCTATCGGCGTAATTCCGACCGGTTCCCAGGACCCTTACGGACTGCGCCGCCAAGCAAGCGGTATTGTTGCGATTCTTCTTGACCGCAACTGGGGAATTTCATTTGAAGAGCTGCTTACTTTCGTTCAAACCGATAAAGAAAATGAACTGCTGGATTTCTTCACTCAGCGCTTGAAATATGTCTTGAATGCTGAACAAATCAGACATGATGTCATTGACGCCGTGCTGGAAAGCTCTGAGCTTGAGCCGTACTCTGCGCTGCATAAAGCACAAGTACTGGAGCAAAAGCTTGGTGCACCTGGCTTTAAGGAAACAGCCGAAGCGTTAGGCCGAGTGATCTCTATCAGCAAAAAAGGAGTCCGCGGAGACATTCAGCCTGATCTGTTTGAAAATGAATACGAAGCAAAACTGTTTGATGCCTACCAAACAGCGAAGCAAAATCTGCAGGAAAACTTCAGCAAAAAAGATTATGAGGCGGCGCTTGCTTCACTTGCAGCCTTAAAAGAACCGATCGATGCTTACTTCGATCATACAATGGTTATAGCGGATAATGAGTCATTAAAGGCAAATCGTTTAGCGCAAATGGTAAGCTTGGCGGATGAGATCAAGTCCTTTGCGAATATGAATGCCCTTATTGTAAAATAAAGAGAGAAAAGGCGGTTGCTGTGTGATCGGTAATCGTCTTTTCCCCATTTATAAGTTTTTTGTTTGATTACAAGATATTTACGTTATAATATGGATTATTATTTCTTTACATAGCTATGAAGTGAAAAGGTGGTGAGTACGATCGAACTAAATAAACGGCAAGAACATATTTTGCAGATTGTAAAAGAAAACGGGCCGATTACAGGGGAGCATATTGCAGAAAAGCTGAACCTAACCAGGGCCACATTGCGCCCGGATTTAGCCATACTCACCATGTCAGGATTCCTCGAGGCGCGCCCGAGAGTCGGTTATTTCTATACGGGAAAAACCGGCACACAGCTTTTGGCGGATAAACTCAAAAAGCTTCAGGTGAAAGACTTTCAATCTATCCCCGTAGTGATTCACGAAAACGTTTCTGTGTACGATGCGATTTGCACCATGTTTTTAGAAGATGTAGGTACTCTGTTTGTGGTGGACCGCGATGCTGTTTTAGTCGGGGTGCTTTCACGAAAAGACTTGCTCAGAGCGAGCATTGGCCAGCAGGAGCTTACATCGGTCCCTGTTCACATCATCATGACAAGGATGCCGAACATTACGGTGTGCAGACGCGAGGATTATGTGATGGACATAGCAAAGCACTTAATAGAAAAACAAATTGATGCACTGCCTGTCATCAAAGACACCGATAAAGGCTTTGAAGTGATCGGCAGAGTGACAAAAACAAATATGACCAAAATACTTGTCAGTTTATCTGAAAATGAAATCCTATAAGATTGCAAACTAACGGGGGGATAATATGAATAACCGCATCATCTATGTTGTATCGGATTCCGTCGGTGAAACGGCTGAATTGGTAGTAAAAGCAGCACTCAGCCAATTTAACGGATCGGCGGATGATACTCATGTAAGAAGAATTCCTTATGTTGAAGATATAGGCACTATCAATGAAGTGATTTCACTTGCAAAGGCAGACGGCGGCATTATCTGTTTTACACTCGTAGTGCCGGAAATCAGAGAATATTTGATAGCCGAAGCGGAAAAAGCAAATGTTTTATATTATGATATTATCGGCCCGTTGATTGATAAAATGGAAACAGCCTACGGTTTAACAGCGAAATACGAACCGGGGCGGGTGCGCCAGCTTGATGAAGATTATTTCAAAAAAGTGGAGGCCATCGAGTTTGCAGTTAAATACGATGATGGACGTGATCCAAGAGGAATTTTAAAAGCTGATATCGTTTTGATCGGCGTGTCAAGAACGTCTAAAACACCGCTGTCTCAATATCTCGCACACAAACGCCTGAAGGTTGCCAATGTTCCGATTGTACCGGAGGTTGATCCGCCGGAAGAACTCTTTAACGTTGATCCGAAAAAATGCATCGGTTTAAAGATTAGCCCTGATAAACTGAATCATATCAGAAAAGAACGTTTAAAATCACTCGGGCTTAATGATAAAGCGATTTATGCAAATATCAACAGAATCAAAGAGGAACTCGAGTATTTCGAAAAGATTGTGGATCGGATCGGCTGCCAGGTTGTTGATGTTTCAAATAAAGCGGTTGAGGAAACAGCAAATATTATCCATCATCTCAAAACAAAAAACATATAACTCAGGACGCTCTATCCTGGGTTTTTGGCTGTGCCAAAAGGGAATAATGAAAAACAATAGCATCTTTGTGAAGTTTGTATTATAATAAAAAATTGTGATAAAATGATTAATTTTAGGTTTAAGGATCGTGTGATACGAATAAACTATTATGGGTAAGATGTCAAGAATTTCTCCCGGAAATTTTTCGACAAATTCATATACATCCACAATAATAAAGGATGTGCGATTTTGCTTGCTTTTATGCAGGAGTTTAATGGAGGGATGGAGAATTACTCTTCTTAATGAACAAGAAAAGACGATTTTTGTCGATGCTGATGCTTGTCCGGTAAAAGATGAAATTTTACAAACAGCATCCGAGTATGAAGTTCAAGTTCTTTTTGTCGCTTCATTTGAACATTATCAGCTTTCCAGAAGCAATGAAGAAAAATGGAAGTATGTTGATCCTCATAAAGAAGCTGCTGATTTATATATCGCAAATCACGTGAAACCGGGAGATATTGTTGTGACGCAGGACATCGGATTAGCATCTCTGCTGTTGAACAGAAATGTCTCCGTTATGTCGGAAAGGGGTCGTCTTTACAAAGAAGACACGATTGATTTTGCCCTAGAGGGCCGTCATTTTTCCGGCAAACAAAGAAGAAAAGGCGTATATGCCAAAGGGCCTAAAAAATTGAATAAAGAAGATCGAGAACGATTTATTACACTGCTGCAAAAAATCCTGTCGAACGATGAAGGGATTTTGCACTAAAGCATCGAATAATGTACGACGGAGTGTTATAAGATGGGAAATCGGATACCAGATGAAATTGTGGATCAGGTGCAAAAGTCGGCAGATATCGTTGAAGTCATAGGTGATTATGTTCAATTAAAGAAGCAAGGCCGAAACTACTTTGGACTCTGTCCTTTTCATGGAGAAAGCACACCTTCGTTTTCCGTATCGCCCGACAAACAGATTTTTCATTGCTTTGGCTGCGGAGCGGGCGGCAATGTTTTCTCTTTTTTAAGGCAGATGGAAGGCTACTCATTTGCCGAGTCGGTTTCTCACCTTGCTGACAAATACCAAATTGATTTTCCAGATGATATAACAGTCCATTCCGGAGCCCGGCCAGAGTCTTCTGGAGAACAAAAAATGGCTGAGGCCCATGAGCTCCTGAAGAAATTTTACCATCATTTGTTAATAAATACAAAAGAAGGTCAAGAGGCACTGGATTATCTGCTTTCTAGGGGCTTTACGAAAGAGCTGATTGATGAATTTCAGATTGGCTATGCTCTTGATTCTTGGGACTTTATCACGAAATTCCTTGTAAAGAGGGGATTTAGTGAGGCGCAAATGGAAAAAGCGGGTCTCCTGATCAGACGCGAAGACGGAAGCGGATATTTCGACCGCTTCAGAAACCGTGTCATGTTTCCGATCCATGATCATCACGGGGCTGTTGTTGCTTTCTCAGGCAGGGCTCTTGGCAGCCAGCAGCCTAAGTATATGAACAGTCCTGAAACCCCGCTCTTTCATAAAAGCAAACTGCTTTACAATTTTTATAAGGCCCGCCTTCATATCAGAAAGCAGGAAAGAGCAGTCTTATTTGAAGGGTTTGCTGATGTCATATCGGCCGTAAGCTCGGGTGTAAAAGAAAGCATAGCCACGATGGGAACATCTCTTACAGATGATCATGTCAAGATCCTGAGAAGAAACGTCGAAGAAATCATTCTTTGCTATGACTCTGATAAAGCCGGTTATGAAGCCACCTTAAAAGCTTCGGAGCTTCTGCAAAAAAAAGGCTGCAAAGTCAGAGTTGCAATGATTCCTGACGGATTGGACCCTGATGATTACATCAAAAAATTCGGCGGGGAAAAATTTAAAAACGACATTATTGATGCCAGTGTCACCGTAATGGCGTTCAAAATGCAATATTTCCGAAAAGGAAAGAACCTGTCCGATGAAGGCGACCGACTAGCTTACATTAAAGACGTACTGAAAGAAATCAGCACGCTTTCAGGGTCTCTAGAGCAGGAAGTCTATGTAAAGCAGCTTGCTTCAGAGTTTTCGCTTTCACAGGAGTCTTTAACTGAGCAGCTGTCTGTTTTCAGCAAGCAAAACAAACCTGCTGACAATAGCGGTGAAACAAAAACGCGGCGAGCGCATCTGACGACAAAAGCAAGGCAAAAACGTTTGCGTCCGGCGTATGAAAATGCAGAAAGGCTGTTACTCGCTCACATGCTTCGAGATCGGAGCGTCATCAAAAAAGTGATTGACCGGGTAGGGTTTCAATTTAATATTGATGAGCACCGGGCATTAGCCGCCTATCTTTATGCTTTTTATGAAGAGGGAGCCGAGCTTACGCCTCAGCATCTGATGGCCAGGGTGACGGATGATCATATAAGCCAGCTCTTGTCCGATATATTAATGCTTCAGGTTAATCAAGAGCTTAGCGAAGCCGAGTTATCAGATTATGTAAAAAAAGTGTTGAATCAAAGAAATTGGTCAATGATAAAAGAAAAAGAGGCGGAAAGAGCCGAAGCAGAGAGGCAAAAAGATTTTTTAAGAGCTGCTTCTTTGGCTCAAGAAATCGTTACATTGAACCGATCTTTAAAATAACTGGAGAACTGATGAGGAGCATTTATTGGCAATGATTCCTTGCGGAGGAGCAAATAGATCGCTTAACCTCATCATGAATTGTCATTTCATTATTCGCACATTGTTAAAGGCAGTTCACATAGAAAACGCCTGAATGGACCGAATAAGAATCATACCGCTTATAGAATTCGTTGCAAGCTTTGGAAGGAGGGATCCATAATGGCTGATAAACAAACCCACGAGACAGAATTAACATTCGACCAAGTAAAAGAGCAATTAACAGAGTCTGGTAAAAAACGTGGCGTTTTGACATATGAAGAAATTGCTGAGCGTATGTCCAGCTTTGAAATTGAATCAGACCAAATGGATGAGTATTATGAATTTTTAGGTGAACAAGGTGTTGAATTAATTAGTGAGAATGAAGAAACAGAAGATCCTAATATTCAGCAGCTTGCCAAAGCCGAAGAAGAATTTGACCTTAATGACCTAAGTGTACCGCCTGGCGTTAAAATCAATGACCCAGTTCGTATGTATTTAAAGGAAATCGGTCGGGTTAACCTTCTTTCTGCAAAAGAAGAAATCGCCTACGCTCAAAAGATTGAAGAAGGTGACGAAGAATCTAAACGCAGATTGGCTGAAGCGAACCTGCGGCTTGTTGTCAGTATCGCAAAACGGTATGTCGGACGCGGTATGCTGTTCCTTGATCTGATCCAGGAAGGAAACATGGGCCTGATGAAAGCCGTTGAAAAATTTGATTATCGCAAAGGTTATAAATTCAGTACGTATGCTACGTGGTGGATCAGACAGGCGATTACACGCGCCATTGCCGATCAGGCGAGAACGATCCGGATTCCCGTTCATATGGTTGAAACCATTAATAAATTAATCCGTGTGCAGCGTCAATTACTGCAAGACTTAGGCAGAGAACCAACACCTGAAGAAATTGCGGAAGATATGGATTTAACGCCTGAAAAAGTACGCGAAATCTTAAAGATTGCTCAAGAGCCGGTATCTCTGGAAACACCGATCGGTGAAGAGGATGACTCGCACCTTGGTGATTTCATTGAAGACCAAGAAGCAACTTCACCTTCTGACCACGCCGCATACGAGCTATTGAAAGAGCAGCTGGAAGATGTGCTTGATACGTTAACTGATCGTGAAGAAAATGTATTGCGTCTTCGATTCGGTCTTGATGACGGCCGTACAAGAACATTAGAAGAGGTCGGCAAAGTATTTGGAGTAACGAGAGAGCGTATTCGACAAATCGAAGCCAAAGCGTTGCGGAAACTAAGACATCCTAGCAGAAGTAAACGTTTGAAAGATTTCCTTGAATAAGATGGAACGGGTCTTGAAGATCCGTTCTTCTTTTTTTTAAAAAGATATATGGATAATATGCCTTTATTTTACTGAAAAATGATGTCATTTGCAAATGAACATTGTGGTGAAAAATTTCAAAATCTAATTCCATATTTTCTATTGTAAGCGTATACAATACATTATACAATAGAATAAAAAGGATATTAGAGATTTAGGCATGTTTCAATTCAATTTTGTATAAAGTGTGAATAAAAAACTTTTGTATAGCAATCCATTTACTTTTTGTAAAAATAAGTTAGAATTAGAAGTGTTTACATAGGGGGAAGGATCAAAAAGGGGGAAGGGAAATGAAATGGAACCCGCTTATTCCATTTTTGCTGATCGCTGTTTTAGGAATTGGTCTAACTTTCTTTTTATCAGTAAAAGGACTTGATGACTCTCGGGAGATTGCAAGCGGAGGAGAAAGCAAATCTGCTGAAAAGAAAGATGCAAACGCTTCACCAGAAGAAATTTACAAGGCAAACTGCATCGCATGCCACGGTGAAAATTATGAAGGTGTTTCGGGTCCGAGCTTAAAAGGTGTAGGGGATAAGAAAGATGTCGCTGAAATTAAAACAAAGATCGAAAAAGGCGGTAATGGAATGCCTTCCGGTCTTGTTCCTGCCGATAAGCTGGATGATATGGCAGAGTGGGTGTCAAAAATTAAATAAAAGAACTATTTTTCTCTTTATACATTCACAGGCCGCCGAGATGTTCTCGACAGCCTTTTATTTTTGACTGCCGCGTGCAGACCCGCATCAAAAGAAATAATTTCAAAATCATTTGCTTCAGCTTGGATTCCGGGCTGATTTTTTATATGATAGTAAAGGAAAAAATGATTGAGAAAAGTTGTGATGACAAGTGAACGAATTAAAATTATCTAAACGATTGCAAACAGTAGCGGAGTACATACCGAATGGAGCGGTGATGGCCGATATCGGCTCTGACCACGCCTACCTTCCTTGTTATGCGGTGCTGAATCATAAAGCCAGCGGGGCGATTGCCGGAGAAATAACAGACGGCCCATTTTTGTCTGCAAAGCGGCAGGTTGAAAAATCAGGCTTAAACTCGCACATTTCTGTAAGGCAGGGAGACGGACTGGAAGTGATTAAAAAAGGTGAAGCTGATGCCATTACGATTGCCGGAATGGGCGGATCTTTGATCGCTCACATTTTAGAAGCGGGCAAAGACAAATTAACGGGGAAGGAACGGCTCATTTTACAGCCGAATATTCATGCTGTTCATATCAGGGAGTGGCTTTATAAAGAAAGATATGCGCTGATAGATGAGGTAATCCTTGAAGAGGACGGAAAGTGCTATGAGGTGCTGGTGGCAGAAGCGGGAGACAGGGATGCGGCTTATGACGGTATTTCTTTATCAGCCGGGATGCTCGTCGGCCCTTTCTTGGCAAAAGAAAAAAATGCTGTCTTTTTGAAAAAGTGGACACAAGAGCTTCAGCACACTCAAAGCATTTATGAACAGATCAGCCAAGCGGCGGATACAGAGCAAAACAAACAAAAATTAAAGGAGCTCGCTGATCGAATGGAGCTGTTAAAGGAGGTAATCGATCATGGCTAAAAGTGTAAATGGGCAGCAGATCATCCAGCTGTTTGAACAATTTTCCCCGAAAGCCTATGCGGTTGAAGGAGATAAAATCGGCCTGCAAATCGGCACCTTAAACAAACCAATTAAAAATGTGATGGTTACACTTGATGTGTTAGAGAGCGTTATCGATGAAGCGATTGAAAAAGAGGTTGACTTGATTATTGCACACCATCCTCCTATTTTCCGGCCGCTAAAGCATATTTCAACAGATCAGCCTGCCGGAAGGTTAATTGAAAAGTGTTTGAAGCATGATATTGCTGTTTATGCAGCTCATACAAATTTAGACGTTGCGGACGGCGGCGTGAATGATTTGCTTGCTGAAGCATTAGAGCTGAGTGAGACGGAAGTGCTGGCACCTACTTATACGGATCCTCTGAAAAAGCTGGCAGTTTACGTGCCGAAGGAATATGAAGAGCAGGTCAGAGCCGCGCTCGGAAATGCGGGGGCCGGCCATATCGGTGAATACAGCCATTGCGCGTTTTCATCTGAAGGAATCGGCAGCTTTAAGCCATTAGAGGGAGCTAAGCCTTTTATCGGTGAAGTGGGAGAGCTTGAGCTTGTTCATGAAGTAAGGCTTGAGACTGTATTTCCTAAAAGCGTCGAAAAGGCTGTTATCAATGCAATGATAAAAAGCCATCCATATGAAGAAGTCGCTTACGATATCTATCCTGTCGAACAGACTCCCGCCGAAAAAGGGCTCGGCCGTGTCGGAACCCTTAAAAATGAGATGACGCTCAAGGAATTCGCTTTATTTGTGAAAGACAAGCTTGACGTCAATGGTGTCAGAATGGTTGGGGATGCTGACAGCATGGTGAAAAAAGTAGCTGTTCTTGGTGGAGATGGAAACAAGTATATTCATCATGCAAAACGAAAGGGAGCCGATGTTTACGTCACAGGAGATTTATACTTCCATGTGGCCCATGATGCGATGATGCTTGGCCTAAATGTGGTTGATCCGGGCCATTACGCGGAAAAAATCATGAAAGAAGGCGTCACGAGAAAACTTACATCAATGTGTAATGATAAAAAGTTTGGCGTGAATATCTTTGTTTCTGAAACAGATACAAATCCATTTACATTTCTATAAAAAAACTGAGGCTTTTACAGCCTCAGTTTTTTGCTTTTACTTTTGGAAGTATTTTTTTGAGCGGTATATTATGTTCAGTTGTCCAAGTTGATGGATCTTCGTGATCAAACTGCTCTAAAAAGCGAATGACTTCTTTTGTGATCGGCGTCGGTGTTGAAGCTCCCGCTGTAACTGCAACGGTATTAACGCCTTTCAGCCATTCGAGCTTCAATTCGCTTAAGTCGCCGATCCGGTATGCTTTTGTCCCGGCTATTTCCTCTGACACTTGAGCAAGCCTATTTGAATTGTTGCTTTTCGGGTCTCCGACAACGATTGTTAAGTCCGCTTTTTTTGCCTGCTCTGATACAGCTTCCTGCCGCACTTGAGTAGCGAGGCAAATCTCTTGGTGATATTCGACATGAGGATATTTTTCTTTGACAAGCTCCATAATGTCGTGAACATCCCATTGAGACATTGTTGTTTGATTCGTCACGATTAACTTCTCGGCTTGGATATCAAGGTTCTTTACATCTTCTTCTGTTTCAACTAAGTGAACGATCTCCGGCGCTACGCCAACGGCTCCCTCAGGCTCTGGATGCCCTTTTTTGCCGATATAGATCACGTGATATCCTTTTTCTTTCATCTCTAAGATTAGATTATGAGTTTTCGTCACATCCGGACAAGTAGCATCAATTGCGACTAACCCTTTTTCTTCTGCGATTCTTCTGACTTCGGGAGAAACACCGTGCGCAGTGAAAATGACAGTTCCTTTGTCAACCTGCTTTAAGATGTCCAGACGGTTAGAGCCGTCCAATGTAAAAATCCCTTCCTCTTCAAACGCATCAGTGACGTGTTTATTATGAACAATCATCCCGAGTATATAGATGGGTCTTGGCAAGCTTTTATCTAGCGACGCATTTTTGGCAATGACCATAGCATCAACAACACCATAGCAATAGCCGCGCGGTGAAATTTTAATTACGTCCATTTTCGGTTGTCCTCCAATACTGAAGTGAGTAAAGGCAATATAAAAAGCCGTAATCAAACGGCTCTATTCTTGCATTCTTCTGATCTCATTATAGCCAATCTCACTTAAGATATCAAAGAATGTTAAATATATAATCTCGGTTTTGAACTGCCTGATGTTCTTTTCGGAGCAGGAGAGGCAGCTTCCTTTTTCTTCGGGGCAGATGTTTTTAATTCTTGTTCTTTATTGTCAGTTGTTTTAGATTTCTTTGGGAGAGAAGAACTTTTTGGTTTTGATTTTTTGTTCCCATCTGAGGTTTTTGTTTCAGTCTCTTTTTCTTTTTCTGATGATTCTTCTGAAACGGATTGTTTTTCACTTTCCTCATTGGCCTCTGTCTCAGTATCATCACTTTTACTTAATTGGCTGTACAGCTTCATCATTGCTGGCAGATTGCGGACTAATGGGCCGTACTGCTGGATCATAGGGGTGACTTGCTGCGCCATGCCGAGTACTTTTTGCACATTTCCAAGCATACTGGATAATGATGCAGGATTGGCAATATTTTGAATGCCTTGCAGGCCAGCACCTCCGCTTGCTGCTGCACCTGCTCCTGGAATTCCGGGAACCCCGGCGCTGCCAGCGCCTCCTCCGCCGGGGAGGAACCTTGACAGCATTCCTTTTAAGCCTCCGCCTGCACCTGCACCATTTCTCGCTCCGGCATTTGCCTGAGGAAGAAATTGTCCGGCTTGCTGAAAACCTTGCTGCTGTGCTCCAAATGAAGGTCCTCGCATATTAGGCGGTCTTCTGCCCATCATTCGCTGATTTGGCATGGGGCGGGGCGGTCCGGGCTGTGGGTAATTTCTCATTGGCTGCTGCGGTGAAAACATACTTGTACCTCCTTTCAGCTCTCTCTGCTATTAGAATATGCATGGGCTGCGGTATTTGCTTTACATAACTGAATAAAACAAACGCCTTGCAAACGTGGTGTTTTTAAGCAAAATCGGGTATAATGTGATGATGGACACATAATGTGCCGCTTTAAGGAGCTGGGAAAAATGAAAGAAACGAAATTTGAACTTTATGAATTGAAACCATTTATTATAGATGCAGTACATCGCCTTGGTTTTTACGAACCGACTGATATCCAGAAAAGGCTGATTCCTGCAGTGTTAAAAAAAGAAAGCGTCATCGGCCAGTCTCAGACGGGTACTGGAAAGACTCACGCTTATTTACTGCCTTTATTAAACAAAATCGATCCTGCTAAGGATGTCGTTCAGGTAGTCATTACGGCTCCGACAAGAGAGCTTGCCAACCAGATTTATCAGGAAGCGCTTAAAATCACGCAGGGTGAAGAAGGAAGTCAGATTCGCTCGAAATGTTTTATCGGAGGCACTGATAAACAAAAATCAATTGATAAATTGAAAATACAGCCGCATCTTGTTGTCGGTACACCTGGACGGATTGCTGACTTAATCAAAGAACAGGCGTTAAGTGTTCATAAAGCGGAATCTCTTGTTATTGATGAAGCGGATTTAATGCTGGACATGGGATTCCTTGCAGATGTAGATTACATCGGTTCCCGCATGCCTGAGGATCTGCAAATGCTTGTGTTCTCAGCGACCATACCGGAAAAGCTGAAACCATTCTTGAAGAAATACATGGAAAATCCGAAATACGCCCATGTGGAGCCAAAACAGGTGACTGCTGCGAAAATCGAGCATATCCTCATTCCTTCGAAACATCGTGACAAGGACAAGCTCCTTTTTGACATCATGTCGCATCTGAATCCATACCTGGGGATTGTGTTTGCCAACACGAAAAATACGGCTGACCATATTGCCCAGTATCTGACTGGCAAAGGCATGAAAATCGGCTTGCTGCACGGCGGATTAACACCACGTGAGCGGAAAAAAGTCATGAAGCAGATCAATGATTTGGAATTCACATATATCATTGCAACTGACCTTGCCGCAAGAGGTATTGATATTAAAGGTGTCAGCCATGTTATCAACTATGAGCTGCCGGATGATCTCGATTTCTATGTTCACCGTGTGGGCAGAACGGCTCGTGCCGGCTCATCAGGACAAGCGATGACCATTTATGAGCTTACTGATGAGGATGCATTAGTAAGACTTGAAAAAATGGGCATCGAATTTGAGTACTTAGAGCTTGAAAAGGGCGAATGGAAAAAAGGCGATGACCGTCAGCGCCGCAAAAAACGTAAAAAAACGCCGAATGAAGCGGATGAAATTGCTCATCGTCTCGTGAAAAAGCCGAAGAAGGTTAAGCCTGGGTATAAAAAGAAAATGAGCTATGAGATGGAGAAAATCAAGAAAAAACAGAGAAGAAACCAATCTAAGAAAAGAAAGTAGGGGAACCTGTTGCTGAGAATAGGCTCACACGTCTCTATGAGCGGAAAACATATGCTTCTGGCTGCAAGCCAGGAAGCAGTCTCTTATGGGGCGAATACGTTTATGATCTATACAGGCGCACCGCAAAATACGCGCCGAAAGAAAATTGAAGACTTAAATATAGAAGCAGGCCGGGCACATATGCAAGAAAACGGCATTGACGAGATTATCGTACACGCGCCTTATATTATTAATATTGGCAACACGACAAATCCGTCCACTTTTGAGCTGGGTGTTGATTTTCTTCGTTCAGAAATTGAACGGACAGCGGCCATCGGAGCGAAGCAAATTGTCCTTCATCCTGGCGCTCACGTAGGGGCAGGAGCTGAAGCCGGCATCAAAAAAATTATTGAAGGCTTAAATGAAGTGATTGATCCGAATCAAAATGTCCAGATTGCATTAGAAACAATGGCTGGAAAAGGATCAGAATGCGGCAGAAGCTTTGAGGAGCTTGCGCAGATTATCGAAGGCGTTACACACAATGAGCAGCTGTCAGTGTGCTTTGACACGTGCCATACACATGATGCCGGGTATAACATTGTCGAAGACTTTGACGGAGTGCTAAATGAGTTCGATAAAATCATTGGCATTGACCGTATTAAAGTGCTTCATATCAATGACAGCAAAAATGTCAAAGGTGCGAGAAAAGACCGCCATGAAAATATTGGCTTTGGTGAAATAGGTTTTGACGCACTGCAATATGTTGTTCACCATGAGCAGTTAAAAGACATTCCAAAAATTCTTGAAACACCATACGTCGGTGAAGATAAAAAGAACAAAAAACCGCCATACCGTTTTGAGATTGAAATGCTGAAAGAAAAACAATTTGATGATACATTGCTTGAAAAGATTTTACAGCAATAAAAAATGGGGGATAACACCCCCATTTTTTAGCTTGTAAATTGTTTGAATAGTTCATTAACTGTTTGAGCTGTTTCTTTCGATGTAATCGTCTCTACTTGTTTCAGCAGCCGCATTCGTTCACTCTCATTAAAGATGTTTACATTTTTCCCGTATAACAGGTTCGCTACTTCAACGGCCTGCGATCTTGTTAAGCTGATTCCGTATTGTTTTGAGTACTTCAGCAAATCATCAGCAGTAGCCTGATTAAGCCGCTGCAAAATAATTCTTTGAAATAAAATCATCGGTCATTCCACCTCCAGACTTAATGTATGGGCAAATCAGTAAAATGTGTCAGTGTTTAATGGTAAAATAGATTTATAATGTATTTAAAATAGTTATTGCAGGAAAGGAGATTTTATGACCCCAACAAAACAACATAAGAAAGAAACATTTACCCATTTTATTTTCAGGGTCTTTATGATTCTGGTAGGAGCTGCATCTGCGGCTGTAAGTATTGAATTATTTTTAATCCCCAATGATTTTATTGATGGCGGGATTATCGGTGTATCACTTATTTTAGACCACCTCTTTATGTCAAACCCCTTTCTGAATTTCGCTTTTTTCGTTGTCATATTAAATATTCCTTTTATGATCTTCGGATATAAATATATCGGTAAGACCTTTCTAGTCTCTACGTTTATAGGGATTGTCGGGCTTGCCGTTATTGAATCCTCACTTCACCATGTAGAAGCCATTACAACCCAGCCTATTTTGGCTACTGTGTTCGGAGGTCTTTTACTCGGCTTTGGCGTCGGGCTTGTTATTCGAAATGGAGGTTCAATGGATGGTACAGAAATTCTCGGTATTTTGCTGACCAAAAAACTCCCGTTTTCTGTAGGTGAGTTCGTTATGTTCATCAATGTGTTCATTTTCATTTGGGCAGTTTTTGTGTTCGGTCCTGAGCAAGCGATGTACTCATTCATGACTTATTATATTGCGATGAAAACGATTGATGCCGTGATCCAAGGGCTTGATGAAACAAAAGCTGTCATTATTGTGTCTGAGCAGTATGATGAGATTTCCGACGCGATTTTGCACCGTCTCGGTCGGGGCACAACGAAGCTGAAGGGGAAAGGCGGATATACGGACGAAGAAAAAGACGTAATTTACGCGGTTGTCACAAGGCTGGAAGTGACAAAGCTCAAATCGATCGTGTTTGAAGTTGATCAAAATGCATTCATAACAATTATGAATACTCATGAAACGAGAGGCGGAAAATTCAAAAACGCAATCCACTAGGCTTTCATTTACTTTTATTCATTTTATGGGTATAATTTTATCTGCAGTAAAGAAAATGGCTTGCTGGACAGACAGCTGCCATTTTCTTTTTCATACATGTAATACGTTCTTAAGCAAAGCGAAAAGGGGGACCCTTCATGAACGTACAAGAAGCGCTGAACCTACTAAAAGAAAACGGATATAAATATACAAACAAACGGGAGGATATGCTGCAGCTTTTTGCTGATTCAGACAGATATCTTACCGCTAAAAACGTACTGTCTGCACTGAATGATGATTATCCAGGCTTAAGCTTTGATACAATCTACAGAAATCTTTCTTTATATGAAGAACTTGGGATTTTGGAAACAACTGAGCTGTCCGGTGAAAAGCTCTTCCGATTTAAGTGTTCATTCACCCATCACCACCATCATTTTATTTGTCTTGCCTGCGGCAAAACAAAGGAAATTGAATCATGTCCGATGGACAAGCTTTGTGATGATTTGGATGGCTATCAGGTCAGCGGACATAAATTTGAGATTTACGGCACATGCCCTGATTGTACAGCGGAAAACCAAGACAACACTACTGCGTCGTATATATGAAAAAGGGGCCCGGTTTGGGCTCCTTTTTCAGTTATTGACGCGTATTAAGTGATGCTTGTTGTTGTTCATCCATTGAACGGCTTCTAGCCAGTTGTTTACTCTGATGATGTTTGAATCAATCGGAAGCTGATTATAAGGGGAATTGAACAAAATCACCGGTATCCCGGCTTCTTTCGCAATCATCATGGCGTTACCGTGATGATCCTCAAAAAACAGGTCGATGTTATGATTCTTGACCGCTTCAACTTTGTGATGACCGCCAACGAGTTCGATGTGGTCATAATGAATGTTTTGTCTGTCAAACCATTCATAGGTAATATCAGTTAAATGAGTCCGTCTCGCTGTAATATAAATAAGCTTGTGCTCCTCTTTGAGAAGATCAAGTGACTGTTTCGCATGCTGTGCAAGCAATGCTTCCTTATATATGATCGCTTCATTTTGATTCATCCAATCCCAAAATTCTTCCTGGGTAATGTTTAACAGCTTTGTTAAATCATAATCCGTCATATCGTTTAATGAAATGGAAAGATTAAACGAACGGTTCAAATAAGGGACGAATGTATCCTGAGCCGTGATTGTGCCGTCAATATCTATTCCTAAGCGTAACATGCCCACACTCCTTCAGTTTCATCCCTTCAAGTGTAACATAAACAATTGACATTAACAGAAAAGTTTAGCAAACATGAATCAGGCAAAATGGATCAAACTATAAAAGCTCCTTTAATAAAACAGAAGGGGGAATTGAAGGTGGCAAACGATTACGAAAAGCGTGATAACAACAGTTACTATGTTGATCATGGATCTGAAGGGACAAATATTACCCGTGACAATGACGGTTTTTTTGAGGAAACAGCTGCTGAAATCGCAGAGCCTTATCGTGCTGCTGACCGCAGCAATGACCAAGACAATGATCGCAGCGGCGGCAATGTCAATGAAGGACGGGGAATAGGATATATCGCTTTAGCCTTGTCTATTATTTCATTGTTTGTACTGCCTGTTTTATTGGGAGCTGCCGGTATTATTGTCGGCTATATCGCAAGAAGAAGAGGTGCTCAAGGCCTTGGCGCCTGGGCAATGGGTATCGGTGTCGTTTCATTAGTGCTTGGAATATTTATTATTCCATTTTTCTAACACAAAAAAGCTTGACGGGTTCCCGTCAAGCTTTTTGTGTTTCTTCTTTTAATTTTGCTTTTTCAGCTTCAAGTTTTGCGTAGTGTTCCTCAGCAAGAATGTCAATTTCTTTTTTGAGTTCTTCTACCATCGTTTCCTCTGGAACCTTACGGACAATTTTCCCTTTCCGGAACAGCAGTCCTTCACCGCGTGCGCCGGCGATTCCGATATCAGCTTCTCTCGCTTCACCAGGTCCGTTTACAGCGCAGCCGAGAACAGCAACTTTAATCGGCGCTTTTATCTTAGAAATATACTCTTCCACTTCATTGGCAATGCTGATTAGATCAATTTCAATACGGCCGCAAGTCGGGCATGAGATGAGCGTGGCAGCATTGGAGGCTAAGCCGAAAGATTTCAGAAGCTCCCTTGCTACTTTTACCTCTTCTACAGGGTCTGCGCTTAGTGAAATGCGCATGGTGTTCCCGATGCCTTTGCTTAAAATGGCGCCGAGTCCTGCTGCGCTCTTTACTGTGCCGGCAAACAGTGTTCCTGACTCGGTGATCCCGAGGTGAAGCGGGTAGTCAAACGCTTTCGCCGCTTTTTCATAAGCCTCGATTGCAAGGTTCACGTCAGAGGCCTTCATGCTGACAATAATATCGTGAAAATCAAGATCCTCAAGAATTTTAATGTGATGAAGTGCGCTTTCTACCATTCCATCGGCAGTCGGATAACCGTATTTTTCTAAAATGCGTTTTTCCAATGAACCGGCGTTTACTCCGATTCTGATCGGAATGCCTTTGTCTTTGGCCGCTTTAACAACCGCTTCAACTTTTTCGCGCCGGCCGATGTTGCCGGGGTTGATGCGGATTTTATCTGCGCCGCCTTCAATGGCTTTCAACGCAAGTTTATAATCGAAATGTATGTCAACAACGAGAGGAATGGAAATGCGCTTTTTAATATCCGCAATGGCGTTTGCTGCCCGTTCATCAGGACATGCTACCCGAACGATTTGGCATCCGGCTTCAGCCAAACGGTTAATTTCCGCAACCGTTGCTTCTACATCATGTGTTTTTGTTGTTGTCATGCTTTGGATGACAACTTCATTGTTGCCGCCTATTGTTAAAGGTCCCACTTTGACGGGACGCGTTTTTGTACGATGTGTGATTTCACTCACTTGCAATCGCTCCTTAATTGTAGTTGCCGCTTCTAGATATAACAATTCTAGTATGGTTTATGTGAATTTATTTTACAAATTACATTGTAACAGTGTCTTCGCCGAACTGACAAGAAATTAACGTTAAATTAAGGGTAGACCGGGAATTTATACGCTGTTCCCGCTTGAATGGCATTGGCTTTCACATTTGGATTCAGTGCTTCAAAATCCTTTACAATGTCATCCGGAGAACCTGCTGATCCGACTATCGACATAACCGTATCACCCGGCTTTACCTTCACCGTTTTATAAGTCGGTTCTTGTACAGCCGTTTTTGCTGATGCTTCATAGACAGGGAGGTCCTGAATGGGTATGGTTCCAATTTTAAGGTCATAAAAAAGAATAAAAAGTATAAAAACAATGCTGCATACTAAGGTGAGACGCTTCATCGCTTTTCCTCCCGCATACGAAATTTTATACCATAGTATGCTTGTCCATTTCGATTCATGACAAAAGAAAAGAGACTGCGAATGCAGCCTCGGTTTATACAGCAGCTTTTTTGGACGGAATCTCTTTTAAAACGAGAAACAGGATGACAAAATTGACAAACCAGTTCAGCAAAAATTCACTTGGTACGGTTGCTTCTAATGCCCGCATGATTGTAAAGAATACAGTTGAAAGGGTGATGGAATAAGCAGAAAGCTTCCAGAGCCGATGATAGGATAAATGCTTTTTCTGCGAATTCTTAATGATTAACCCGATAAGCGCTAAAAACGATACTTCAATAAATTTTCCCGCTGCTGTTACGAGAAAAATAAGAGCTGAGAGAACAGTTACAATCATCGCTTTATTTTGGTTTAAACCTGCAATGACATCTTTTTTCTGTAACTCTGACGGCATCATTGAGTAAGACATTTCTTGGGCTTGTCCGTCAATGGCCAAAACAAATTTGTTCTGAAGGATGCCGATTGCGTTTTGCTTTGCTTCAATTTGTTCAGTGCCATAGGAGTCTGTTGGATCGAACACGATAACGAAACCATTTGCTTGAGATTCCGTGGCTTTTTTCTCATCCGTTTGAAGTTTGCCGTTTGAAATTGTGAAATCAGGGAAATCTTTGTTTAAAACAGTTTTAAAGCCGTTCATTGATTTTACGGTCCCTGTACTTACATAATAAGCGGTAGGGATTGCAAACAGGACAGAGAGCAAAAATACATAAAGAATCGCTTTTCCAATTCCTTGAAATCTTGTTTTTGCAATATCACGGGGAGAGTATGTACTTTTAATGAAAAGCTGAAACACATTCACTATCTTCACTTCCTAGCTAAACTAATATATGTTGCTTATTGTATCGTTGCATGCGTGTGAATACAAGGAAGACATGAAGAAGACAGAGTAAAATGGGAGGATGGAAGCTATGGATATGTTGTATTGGCTGTTGATTGCAGCGGTTTTTATCATTGCCTTTATCGGGCTGGTGTATCCTGTTATTCCGAGCGTAGTATTTATTGTTGCCGGATTTGTATTGTACGGATTTTTATTTTCATTCAGTCCGTATTCTTATATGTTCTGGCTTGTTGAGGCAGTTTTTGCCGCAGTATTATTCGCAGCAGATTACGTGTCGAATCTGCTTGGAGTAAAAAGGTTCGGAGGAAGCAAAGCTGCCATATGGGGAAGCACGATCGGTTTATTAATCGGGCCTTTTGTCATTCCGGTTGCAGGGATCATATTGGGGCCGTTTATCGGGGCTGTTTGCGCAGAACTTATCGTTCATCAGAAGGACTTAAAGTCAGCGTTTAAAATTGGCCTCGGCTCACTCATTGGTTTTTTAACAGGGGTTATTGCAAAGGGCATCATACAGCTTTTGATGATCGGATACTTTTTATGGACGGTCCTATAAGAAATGCTGGCGGCAGGTTTAATGGGGCAGATTATCGGTTAAAGTGAAATATGTCGCTGAAATGAGCCAAATCGTGAGCTTTTTCATTGATTACAAAGCATTCTTTTGTTACATTGAATGAAGAAAGGCTCGCTGTGAAGCGGCATTTCAGTACATATATACTAAGGAGGAATTATCATGGCTTACGAACTTCCAGAATTACCTTATGCGTACGATGCTTTAGAACCGCATATCGACAAGGAAACTATGACTATTCACCATACGAAACACCACAACACATACGTGACAAATTTAAACAAAGCGGTTGAAGGAAACACTGCTCTTGCCAACAAATCAGTTGAAGAGCTTGTTGCAGATCTTGATTCTGTTCCTGAAAACATCCGCACTGCAGTCCGCAACAACGGCGGCGGACACGCGAACCACAAATTATTCTGGACACTTTTATCTCCAAACGGCGGAGGCGAACCGACTGGCGCGCTTGCTGAAGAGATCAACAGTGTATTTGGAAGCTTTGACAAATTCAAAGAGCAATTCGCAGCAGCAGCAGCTGGACGCTTCGGTTCTGGCTGGGCATGGCTTGTTGTGAACAACGGGAAACTTGAAATCACAAGCACGCCAAATCAAGATTCTCCGCTTTCAGAAGGCAAAACGCCTATCTTAGGTCTTGACGTTTGGGAGCATGCTTACTACCTTAACTATCAAAACCGCCGTCCTGATTACATTTCAGCTTTCTGGAATGTTGTAAACTGGGACGAAGTGGCTCGTCTATACAGCGAAGCAAAATAATGGCACAAACAAGGTCCTCATTATGGGACCTTGTTTTTTTATGTCTTCTTTTTACATATCTCGGTTTGAGTGAGACAGACTAAGGGATAGTAAAGGGGAGTCAGTAATGAGCAAACTAAAAAAAGTGATAGGCGATGTAGACGTAAACAAAGGGTTACTCTTTCTGCTGACCATTGGCGGGCTTTACTCGCTGGGAATTGCACTGTCCAATACATTTGTTAATGTGTATCTTTGGAAGCAGTCAGGGAAATTTATTGATTTGGCGATATATAATTTATCCATTGTGACAATGCAGCCGATAACCTTTTATTTGGCTGGACGGTTAGCCAAAAAAATAGACAGGGTATTCATTTTAAGGTTCGGCGTCATTTTTTTAGCTGCCTTTTATTTAAGTGTGCTTTTAGCCGGAGAAACGGCGGCCAGCCGTCTCGTGCTAATCGGCGCGGTGCTCGGAGTTGGCTATGGCTTTTATTGGCTAGCGTTTAACGTGCTGACCTTTGAAATAACAGAGCCGGATACACGAGACTTTTTCAACGGGTTTATGGGCATTCTGTCTTCCTCTGCAGGAATGATCGGCCCGATTGTAGCCGGATTCGTGATCTCAAGGCTTGAAAATAATACGGGTTATACAGTGATTTTCAGTCTCTCCCTCAGTTTATTTGCCCTGGCTGTCGTGATGAGCTTTTTCTTAAAACGGAGAGAATCAAAGGGCCGTTTTATGCTGAGCAAAGTATTTGGAGAGCGCCATAGCAATATGAATTGGCGGAGAATCACGAATGCGCATTTTTTTCAGGGTTTGAGAGAAGGGATTTTTGTCTTTTTAATCAGTGTGTTTGTATTTATTGAGACAAACAGCGAACTTGCTCTCGGTACATTCGGTCTTGTCAATTCAGCTGTTTCCTTCTTTGCCTACTACTTTGCATCCAGGCTGATTAAGAAAAAGGCGAGAAAAAAATCGATTTTGCTGGGCGGACTTATTTTGTATGGCGCGCTGTTTTTGATTCTGTTCCATATGAGCTTTTCGACATTATTAACGTATGGCGTTTTTATTGCCATCGGCTATCCTCTGTTGCTTGTGCCATATGTATCACTTACATATGATGTGATAGGGCGCGCGAGGCATGCCAGAAAAGCAAGAATTGAATATATCGTGCTTAGAGAAATGTTCTTGAACGCCGGCAGAATTGTTTCCATTTTGTGCTTTCTCCTGATTGTGGCCCTTCTGAAAGAGGATGTGGGAATTCCTTTGTCACTTGCGATATTGGGTATAGGACATCCTTTGATTTATTACTTTGTCAAGGATATCCGTTTTAAGGAGAAAGAAGGGGAAAATGAAACCATGGAAGAAGATGGCCAAAAACGGGTAACAGAACCGACCCTGTTAAAAGGCGAGAGATAATTTTTTTGCCAAAAAGGGGTTATCTGTAGAAAAAAGTCGAAAAAACCTTTAAAATGAAAACTGGCACTCTTACTTGAGTGTCTTTTCTTTCTGTAAATAGAAAAGGTGATGTTATGAGGAGAAATAAACCAAAAAAGCAAAATCATAAAGAGAAAAAGAAGTCGCTTCCGATCCGGCTGAATATTTTATTTTTAGCTGCCTTTGTTATATTCACCTGGATTATTGTGGAACTGGGCATCAAGCAGATCGTGCAAGGCGATGATTACAAAAACCAAGCGAATAAGCAGGAACAAAGTGAAGTCAGCTCAGCGGTACCACGCGGGAAAATTTATGATCGAAACTTTAATGCCATTGTGACAAATAAGGCTTTAAATGCAATCACATACACGAGATCTAAATCGACCACGCAAGAACAGCGCTTAAAGATCGCAAAAAAGCTGTCTGACATGATCAAAGTCGATACAAAAAAAGTAACAGAACGGGATAAAAAAGATTATTGGATTTTGACTAGACCGAAAGAAGCGAAAAAGCTCATTAGCTCTAAAGAAAGACAGCAGGTTGAAGACAAAAAAATATCCGATGACGATTTATACCAGCTTCAGCTAAAACGGATTACTGATAAGCAGCTGAATGAATTGACGGATAAAGATATGCAGATCCTTGCTATCAAAAGACAGATGGATTCGGGCTATGCATTGACCCCTCAATATATCAAAAACGAAGATGTATCAGCGAAGGAAATGGCAGTGGTAAGTGAACATTTAGACGAACTGCCAGGTGTTGATGTCACGTCCGATTGGGAACGTGAATATCCTTATAAAAACCTTCTTCGCTCAGTGCTCGGAAGTGTTTCCAGCTCTAATGAAGGATTGCCGTCCAACTTGCTCGACCATTATCTGTCGCTTGGCTACAGCCGAAATGACAGGGTCGGAAAAAGTTATCTGGAATACCAATACGAAAGCCTTCTGCAGGGCCAAAAAGCCAAAGTCGAAAATATCACAGATTCAAACGGCAATGTCACGGGAACGAAAACCGTTTCTGAAGGTAAAGCCGGTAAAGATCTCGTCCTTACGATTGACATTGATTTGCAAAAAGAAGTGGAAAAAATCATTGAGAAGAACCTCAAATCTGCTAAAGCAAGACCAAGCACGCAATTGTTAGACAGGGCATTCGTTGTCATGATGGACCCAAGAAACGGTGAAGTGCTTTCAATGGCGGGCAAGCAGATTAAACAAGAAAATGGGAAATATAAAATTGATGATTACGCTTTAGGTACAATGACGTCATCTTACGCCATGGGTTCAGCAGTCAAAGGGGCAACAGTCTTGACAGGCCTTCAAACCGGTGCCATCAACCTGAATACAGTTTTTCAGGATGAACCATTGTATATCGGTCAGGATAAAAATGGTAAAAAATCCTGGACTACTTTAGGACCTGTTAACATTCAAAGAGCCTTAGAGCAGTCTTCTAACGTATTTATGTTTAAAACAGCGATCGCGCTCGGAAAAGGTGAATATAAACCGCACCAAGCTTTACCGATTGATACGACGGCCTTTGATACGTTCCGTAATTATTTCAGCCAATTTGGATTAGGTGTCAAAACTGGAATTGATCTTCCGAATGAAATGACAGGCTATAAAGGAACAGACAGATTGACGGGATTCTTGCTTGACTATGCGATCGGGCAATACGACACGTATACACCGCTGGAACTTGCGCAATACGTATCAACGATTGCAAACGGCGGATATCGCTTAAAGCCTCAGCTTGTAAAGGAAGTCAGAGAACCTGATGCTAAAAGAGGGATCGGTGCTGTCGTGCAATCCGTTCAGCCGGAAGTGCTGAATAAAATCGACATGAAGAGTGAATACATTAAAGAGGTTCAGGCCGGATTCAGACGGGTGATGACAAAAGGGACAGCTGCCAGCCAATTTGCTTCAGCGTCATATCAGCCTGCTGGTAAAACAGGAACAGCACAATCGTTCTATGATGGACCTGATAAATCAAAAACAGGAACAGCGACTTATAATACGACACTTGTTGCCTATGCACCGGCTGATAATCCTGAGATTGCGATCTCTGTAGTAGTCCCTTGGGCTTATATTGATTACAGCGCTAAATATACCATTACAAACGAAATCGGCAGGGAAGTAATGGATAAATATTTTGAGCTGAAATCGAAGCAGGACAAAGAAGATACTCAGCAAAAGAATAAAGACAAAATTGAAGAAAATGCAGAAAACACAACGTCTTCTGATAACTAAAAAGAAACGCTCACATGATGTGGGCGTTTTTTTATACAAAAAAACGCACTGATTTACAAAACCTTTACATTCGGTTCAAACCCTTTTTACATAGAACCTTTACTCTATACGTGTAGGACAAATTACACATTATACGCAGGGGGAATTCAGGAAATGAAAAAAAACAAATTGGTGCTTATGCTTCTGATGGCTGCTTTTATGATGATTGCAGCTGCATGCGGAAATGCAGGAGAAAGTAAAAAATCGAATAGCGATTCTGCAAAAGGAGAAGAAAAGGCATCAGGTTCTTTAACCATTTCTGGTTCATCGGCAATGCAGCCACTAGTACTTGCAGCCGCGGAAAAATTTATGGAAGAAAACCCTGATGCTGATATACAGGTACAAGCTGGCGGTTCTGGAACAGGGCTTTCTCAAGTCTCTGAAGGAGCTGTTCAGATCGGGAATTCAGACGTTTTTGCTGAAGAAAAAGAAGGCATCGATGCAAAAGCGCTTGTCGATCATCAAGTCGCTGTAGTTGGTATGGCAGCAGCTGTAAACCCTGATGCTGGTGTAAAGGATATTTCAAAAGATGAATTGAAAAAAATCTTCACTGGCAAAATCAAAAACTGGAAAGAGCTCGGCGGCAAAGACCAAAAGATTACACTTGTAAACCGTCCTGATTCTTCTGGCACACGTGCTACATTTGTGAAATATGCGCTTGACGGAGCGGAGCCTGCAGAAGGCATTACTGAAGATTCCTCCAACACGGTGAAAAAGATCATTGCTGATACTCCGGGAGCGATTGGATATCTTGCATTCTCATATTTAACAGATGACAAAGTAACTGCTCTATCTATTGACGGTGTTAAACCTGAAGCGAAAAATGTAGCAACTGGCGAGTATCCGATTTGGGCTTATCAGCATTCTTATACAAAAGGTGAAGCGACAGGTTTAGCTAAAGAATTTCTTGATTATCTAAAGAGTGAAGACATTCAAAAAAGCATTGTTACTGACCAAGGCTACATTCCGGTTACTGATATGAAAGTGACACGCGATGCCAAAGGGAAGCAAAGCTGATCTTAATAAAAAGAGGAGTGCGGGGACAACCGTTTCTCCTCTTAACACATTCATAGGAGTGTAAAACAATGATAAACAATAGAGAAAATATGTCTGTGAGCGAGCGTTTAATCAGCTCAAGGCAAAATCGGCAATTGGATGAAGTTCGGGGAAGAATGATTGTGACAGCATGTGCGCTGATTATGATTGCGGCATCTGTTGCGATCACCATTTTCCTCGGCGTGAAGGGGCTGCAATCTTTTCTTGTAAATGGTGTAAGCCCAATTGAATTCTTAACGAGCTTAAATTGGAATCCTACAGATAGTGATCCGAAATACGGAGTGCTGCCATTTATTTTTGGCTCATTTGCAGTAACGATTCTTTCTGCTCTAATCGCTGCGCCGCTTGGCATTGCAGGTGCGATTTTTATGACAGAGATTGCCCCGAATTGGGGAAAGAAAGTGCTGCAGCCGGTGATTGAGCTTTTAGTCGGTATTCCATCTGTTGTTTATGGATTCATAGGTCTTACAGTATTGGTGCCGTTTATCGCCCATTTCAAATCGAGCGGAACAGGGCACAGTTTATTGGCGGGAACGATTGTCCTTTCCGTCATGATTCTCCCGACGATCACATCGATTTCTGCTGATGCAATGGCTTCTCTTCCGAAGAGTTTACGAGAGGGTTCTTACGCGCTTGGTGCCACAAGATGGCAGACGATCAGAAAAGTACTTGTGCCTGCGGCTTTTCCAACATTGATGACAGCTGTTGTGTTAGGCATGGCTCGGGCGTTCGGTGAAGCTTTGGCTGTTCAGATGGTCATTGGAAATACAAGAGTATTGCCGGAAAGCCTGTTTGACACTGCGGGAACGCTGACAACGATCATCACGCTGAATATGGGCCACACCACATACGGAAGTGTTGAAAACAATACGCTGTGGTCAATGGGGCTTGTGCTTCTGGTGATGTCATTCTTGTTCATCCTGCTTATTCGCTACTTGTCATCTAGGAGGAAAGTGTAATGAACCGCAAAATAACAGATAAACTGGCGACCGGAATGTTTGGTTTGTGTGCAGCCATTATCGCTGCCATTTTAGTAGGTTTGTTTTCCTATATTATTATAAACGGTGTTTCTCAGCTCAGTTTTCAATTTATTACAACAAAATCGAGCGCCATTGCAGCTGGAGGAGGCATACGAGATCAGCTGTTTAACTCCTTTTATATTTTGTTTATTACAATGCTGATTACAATCCCGCTCGGTGTGGGCGGCGGAGTCTTCATGGCTGAATACGCGCCTAATAACAAAGTAACTGACTTCATCAGAACATGTATAGAGGTGCTTTCATCTCTTCCGTCTATTGTCATTGGGATGTTTGGATTATTGATGTTTGTCAACTTAACAGGCTGGGGATATACGATCATAGGCGGAGCGCTTGCGTTAACTGTTTTTAACCTTCCTGTCATGGTGCGTGTGACAGAAGACGCGATCCGTTCAGTCCCTAAAGATCTGAAGGAAGCCTCTCTCGCTTTAGGTGTATCACGCTGGCATACCGTAAAAACAGTTTTAATTCCAAGTGCGATTCCTTCTATCATCACAGGAGCAATTTTAGCGTCAGGAAGGGTGTTCGGGGAAGCGGCCGCATTATTATTTACGGCAGGCCTGACAACACCGCGTCTTAATTTTACGGAGTGGAACCCGTTTTCGGAAACATCACCGCTTAATATTTTCAGGCCCGCTGAAACACTTGCGGTCCACATTTGGAACGTCAATACACAAGGAATGATTCCGGATGCTGAAGCGATTGCCAACGGTGGTTCTGCCGTGCTGGTGATTTCTGTTCTTGTGTTTAATCTCGCGGCGAGATGGCTTGGCACGATGATCTACAAAAAGCTTACGGCAAATTAGAACGGAAAGAGGCGAAAAACATGTCTGAACAAATGGTAAAAGAAAAACCTGAGCGAGCTGTTATTGTTCCGAAGCAGAATCACGTGCTTGAGGTCAAAGATCTGTCTATTTTTTACGGAAATAAACAAGCCGTTCATCATGTAAACATGGATATTGAAAAAAATGCGGTGACTGCTTTAATTGGGCCGTCGGGATGCGGAAAATCTACTTTTTTGAGAAATATTAACCGAATGAACGATTTAATTCCATCTGCAAGAGCGGAAGGTGAAATCCTTTATGAAGGATTAAATATATTGGGCGGCAATATTAACGTTGTCAGCTTGAGAAGAGAAATCGGAATGGTTTTTCAAAAACCAAATCCATTTCCGAAATCGATCTATGCGAATATCACACATGCATTGAAATATGCCGGAGAGCGGAATAAAGCTGTTTTAGATGAAATTGTGGAAGAAAGTTTAACAAAAGCGGCCCTCTGGGATGAGGTGAAGGATCGTTTACATTCATCCGCACTCTCGTTATCCGGCGGCCAGCAGCAGCGTTTATGCATCGCGAGAACACTTGCGATGAAGCCGGCTGTTCTTCTGCTTGATGAACCAGCTTCAGCGCTTGATCCGATTTCAAATGCGAAAATAGAGGAATTAATTACAGGATTGAAAAGAGAATACTCAATTATTATTGTCACGCACAATATGCAGCAGGCTCTGCGGGTTTCTGACCGGACGGCATTCTTTTTAAACGGCGAGCTTGTAGAATACGGACAGACCGAACAGATTTTCACGAGTCCGAAAAAGCAAAAGACAGAGGATTATATTAACGGGAAATTCGGATAGGAGGGCGGCAATGAGTATTGCTACCGAAGCTGTAATGAAACAGGAAGTCTATCAAGTCAATGGAATGAACTTATGGTATGGACAGCATCATGCTTTAAAAAATATCAATTTGAGCATTTATGAAAATGAGGTTACGGCGATTATCGGTCCATCCGGATGCGGGAAATCGACCTTTATCAAGACATTGAATTTAATGATTCAAATGACGCCAAATGTAAAGCTTGCAGGTGAGCTGAACTATAATGGCAGCAATATTTTAAAGGATAAAGTGGACATCGTGGATTTACGGAAAAATATCGGCATGGTATTCCAAAAAGGGAATCCGTTTCCGCAATCTATTTTTGATAATGTGGCTTACGGACCGAGAGTCCACGGCACCAAAAATAAGAAGAAGCTTCAGGAAATTGTGGAAAAGTCATTAAAAGACGTGGCGTTATGGGATGAGGTGAAGGATCGATTGCATACGTCCGCTCTTTCGCTGTCAGGGGGCCAGCAGCAGCGTCTTTGCATCGCCAGAGCACTTGCGACCAATCCTGATATTTTGCTGATGGATGAACCGACATCTGCACTAGATCCAATCTCAACGAGAAAAATTGAAGAACTCATTCTAGAGCTGAAAAATAAATATACAATTGTCATTGTCACGCATAACATGCAGCAGGCAGCAAGGGTTTCTGATCAAACCGCCTTTTTCTACATGGGCGAGCTTGTTGAATGCGACAATACGAATAAAATGTTCTCTAACCCGAAGGACCAAAGAACGCTCGATTACATTTCAGGAAAGTTTGGATGAAAAAAACAGGCTGAGTCAGCCTGTTTTTTTATCGTGTTAACGTTTTTACGATCTTTTTGAAACTCATGTCTGATTTTACTTTAAACTCGCCGGCACGAATTTCTTTGTGATAGCCGGCATCAATGACATAGTCATTAAAGTCTTGAGCCGAAGAGATAATGCCCTCTTTTTCAAGAATAGCAGATACATCCGCCGTGCTCATGCCGTCTTTAATGGTGAGCTTGTAGGTTTTGACTTTGTCTGATTTCGTGTCTGAGCCGCTGTCATTGTTTAAGGATTTCTCTTTTGAATCGAGAAGTTTTTGATATTCATCACGGTTGACAGAAACCAATTTTTTAGAATCAAGATAATTGTTCACGTCTTGTTCGGTTACTGTTTTATTTTCTTTTACAGCAGCGGCCTGGTCTTCGTCAGTCAGATAAAAAACAGCTGCAAGAACGGCTGTCGCTAAAATGATGCCGCCAGCAAATGCCTGAATGCCCCGTTTTGTCATACGAGCACCTTCTCATTATCTTTGATAATCGTATTCACGTCTTCCACTGATACATGCTCAGCTTTAGCAATCGCTTCAGCCGACATACCGTTATTATATTTAGAAAGTATTTGTTTAGCGATTTTTTGATTGATATCGTTCTGCTTTGATTTGCGAATGACAAGGTTTGTTTCCAGTAATTCTTCCTCAAGCACTGTCATTTTCTTTTTGAGCTTGTAAATTTCCTGCATCGCAGAAAGCTGCAGTGTTTCGAGCTCCTGTTCTACATCTTTCATCGGGTCTCTTTGAGAATATGAGAATGCAATTAGCGCTATACTGACGATAAACAACGCAATAATAGCAATTTCCACGTTTCATCACCTTCTATTCTTTTTTTATCCTTCTTTTTTATACCATAAAACCAATAGTTTCTAAAGGAATTCGCGAAAAAAACGAGATTTTGTCGAGAAATCTTTCTTTGCTTCTTCTTTATGTAATGGTTTAATAGGAACACGAAGTGAACGATTGGAAAGGAGAATGTTAGGAGTCCATGGATAAACACCCATTTCCCTATAATATACGACATAAGCTTTCCTTTTTTAGGGACACATTCGACATGATCATTCAAAACGCTCACACCCTGACCGTAACCTGGGAAATCTCAGAAGAAACAATGCGGCTGGCTGAAGCGGTCCTTTTCGAAAAAACGCAGGATATGATAAAAGAATTGCGCATTGTCATCAAAAGAAAAGACATTGAAGCTGTCAGTACAAAACGCATAACGTATGATAAAGGCGAATGGACGATTAGACAGGCGGCTGGTGATGCTGTATATCGGGCTGAATACAGAATTGTGAATTCAATGAATGTCTCTCTCAAGCTTGCCGATACAGACGACATCTACCTTGATGAAAATGGGATTCGTCATATAAACAGTTTTCAGATTGAGGAAGCGCACACCAGTTGGGAGGCGCAATTTTCTGCATACACCTGTTATGGGAGAGGGGAAAAAGAACGGTGAACATTCTCATGCTTTCACCCGAACATCCCGATGAGCCGAAAAGCGGGCTCGGTGTCCATTTAAACCGCCTCATTTCCTATTTAAAGCCTCATATCAACATTACAGTTTGTACTCCGAGCGGGCAGCTGTTTTCGTATGCGAAGTTTGAAGATTACATAGCTGATGCTAGCTTTACAATGGTTCGCCATGTGTTATCACACAATAAACGCTTTGATCTGATTCATGCCCATGATGACACAACTGCCCCTGCCGCCCAGTATTTGAAACAACGGCTTGGCCTTCCGCTTGCTGCGACAATCCACGGTCTTGAAAGCGAAAGGAAGAAGGTGTGCCGAGAAGCCCCACACCAATACAGGCTCAAGACCGAACGGCTCCTTATAGAATCCGCTGATGCATTGATCGTATTAAGCACATTTATGAAGCGGTCTCTTGATAAGGCGGCACATAAGAAAATAACCGTTATCCCGAGTCCTGCATCTATGGAGAAAGAGAAGGGGAAAATCCCAAGAAGCATGAATAGAAGATTCCTCTTTTCATATGGAAGGTTTGTTCCGGAAAAAGGATTTTCGCAGCTGTTAAAGGTGTTTGCCATCTTGAAGCAGCGTCAGCCAGACCTCTATCTAGTGCTGGCTGGGGAGGGGCCGTCTCTGTCCTGCTATGAGAAATTGGCTGCGGCATATAACCTGAAGGATCGCGTCATGTTCCTGCCGTTTCTCAATAGGAAAGACATCAGAACGTTACTGTCTCAATGTGAAATGGCTGTTTTCCCTAGTTCTTATGAACCGTTTGGGCTTGCCGCGCAAGAAAGCATGGAACAAGGTGTGCTGACTGTCGTTTCTCAGTCGGGTGGTTTTTGTGATTATGCCGTTCATGACAAAACGGCAATCATCGCTGATTTTACGCTCGTACAGGAAGCGGCTGATCTGCTGGACAGTTTTTTAAAAGACCGGGAAAAAGCCCGCCGGATAAAAGAAGCTGGCAGACAACAAGTGTTCAAGCTCCACCACCCCCGACTCATTATGTCATCATATTTGCAGCTTTATGAGCGTATCTTCAATAATTCAGCAATTCATTGAAAAACAGCCTAGCATTCCGTCCATTATAGTGGTATTATATATAAGTCTGAATAAGTAAATGATTTTAGTTTGGAGGGAAAATAATGCGCGTTAATATTACTTTGGCTTGCACTGAATGTGGTGAGCGTAACTATATTTCTAAAAAGAACAAACGCAACAATCCAGACCGCGTTGAATTTAAAAAATATTGCCCACGTGATAAAAAATCTACGTTACACCGTGAAACAAAATAACAGCTTTGCTGTTTTTGAGGTGTAAGAAAAAAGCCAGAGCTTTGAAAAAGGTTCTGGCTTTTTTTCTATTCCGAGGGGGATGAGAGATGAAATCACAATTAAGAAAAAAGACAATGCAGGCACTGTCTGCTTTATCAAGTGATGATCTGCTTCAAAAAACGGAACGTATGTATAAGTACTTGTTTTCTCTGCCGGAGTGGCAAAATGCCGGCACCATTGCGGTCACCATCTCCAGAGGATTAGAGATACCGACGCGTCCTGTCATTGAGCAGGCTTGGGAAGAAGGGAAACAAGTTTGCATCCCAAAATGCCATCCGGACACGAAGAAAATGCAATTTCGCACATATCAGACTGATGATCAGCTCGAAACCGTGTACGCCGGACTGCTCGAGCCGGTAATTGAAAAAACAAAAGAAGTAAACCCATCACAAATTGACTTGATGATCGTTCCAGGTGTTTGTTTTGATGTTAACGGGTTTAGGATCGGCTTTGGAGGCGGCTATTATGATCGCTATTTAAGTGAATATGAAGGGAAGACAGTCTCTTTGCTTTTGGAGTGCCAGTTGTTTGGGCACGTACCCCGTCTGCCGCATGACATCCCGGTACATAAGCTGATAACAGAGGATCGGATTATTTCTTGTTTTTCATAACTTTCCTGTCCCTTATTCGAGAATAAATAAGGTAGAATAACAAACCCTATTGGCAGGAGGGATATCATGAAAAAACTTTTGATATATGCCATTTTCGCGGTTTCTGCCGTCATGTTTTATCAAAATCGCTACCGTCTTATGAATACTGTACTCAGCCAGCCAGGAATCAGGCGGTCTTTTATCCATTTGTTTTTAAGAATTCCATTTATCCGCAATAAGTTTATACAGCAAGCTTTCTAAAATCCCGTGAAAAACGGGATTTTTTGCTTTCAGTAGGCGTTTCGGAGCGCCAGCTGTTATAATGAAAAAAAACTATTGGAGCGGTAAACATGTTTTTGCTGGAGTATACATATTGGAAAATTGCGGCGCACCTGGTGAATAGCGGGTATGGCGTCATACAAGCCGGTGAGTCAGATGAAATATGGCTGGAAGCGCCGGACAAGTCCTCTCATGATCTAGTTCGTCTTTATAAGCACGATCTTGATTTCCGTCAAGAAATGGTTAGAGACATCGAAGAGCAGGCCGAACGAGTAGAACGAGTCAGACATCAATTGGGCAGACGAAGGATGAAGTTGCTGAACGTGTTTTTTTCAACGGAAGCCCCAGTTGATGACTGGGAAGAGATTGCAAAAAAAACTTTTGAGAAGGGAACTGTGTCAGTTGAGCCGGCGATCGTTAGAGGAACGATGCTTCGAGATGATCTTCAAGCGGTTTTTCCATCATTTCGTACAGAAGATTGTTCAGAGGAACACGCTTCGTTTGAAAACGCGCAAATGGCGCAAGAACGCTTCCTTTCGCTAGTGCTGAAACAAGAAGAACAGAGAAAAACTGAAGCGGCGGTTTTTCAAAACGGAAAACCGACTTTTACATATTTATTTATTGCGCTTCAGATCCTGATGTTTTTCTTGCTCGAAATAAACGGAGGCAGCACTAATACGGAGACACTGGTGGCTTTTGGAGCAAAAGAAAACAGCCTGATTGCACAAGGAGAATGGTGGCGGCTTCTGACACCGATCGTGCTTCACATCGGCATAGCGCATTTAGCTTTTAATACGCTGGCTTTATGGTCGGTTGGTACAGCGGTTGAGCGGATGTATGGATCGGGCCGGTTTTTGCTGATTTATCTGGCTGCTGGCATTACGGGTTCGATTGCGAGTTTTGTGTTCAGCCCGTATCCTTCGGCAGGGGCATCAGGAGCCATATTCGGATGCTTAGGTGCATTACTGTATGTTGCTTTGTCTAATCGAAAAATGTTTTTAAGAACCATAGGAACCAATATTATTGTCATTATTATCATCAATCTGGGCTTTGGTTTTGCGGTTTCGAATATTGATAATTCAGGACATATCGGCGGCTTGATTGGCGGCTTTTTCGCTGCAGCAGCACTGGGGTTGCCCAAAGCCGGAGCCTTTGGAAAAAGATTGTTGTCAGCGGTTTTGCTGATTGCTTTGGCTGTTGGATTTTTATATTACGGATTGCATTCGCCTTCACACCAGGAGTCAGCGCTGGTTCAGCAGGCAAGCGAGCTGTATCAGGAAGGAAAGTATGAAGAAGTAACAGAATTGCTGAACGGAGAAGCAGCGCAAAAAGATGCCTCTGCCGATCTTTTGAAAATTCTTGCTGTTTCTGATATTCAAATCGGCGAATATGATCAGGCGGTTTCCCTTTTGGAACGAGCAGTGAAAAAAGAACCTAAAGACCATGCTTCCTATTACAATTTAGCGTTATTGTATGCGGAAAAAAATGAGCTTGCACAAGCAGAAAAGGCCATCCAGACGGCTGTGAAACTGAAGCCGAAGGAGCAGCGCTACAAGGAGCTGCAGCGGCAAATTGAAAACAATAAAGAATCATAGAGGTGGAATATGGAAAGGAAGCTGGCTTTTTTGTCAGCGTTTTCTTCTTGACTGACCGCTTCCTTATGAATACGCTTATGATAGTTAAGTTCAAGAAATGGTGAGGAAAATGAATACATTTTATGATGTGCAGCAGCTGTTAAAAACGTTTGGCCACATTGTTTATTTTGGAGACAGAGAGCTTGAAATTGAGTTTATGCTGGATGAATTAAAGGAATTATACATGAACCACATGATTGAAAAGGAGCAGTGGGCCAGAGCGGCAGCTGTCCTTCGAAAAGAATTGGAACAAACAAAAAACGGAAGAGATTTTTATAAAGGCTAAGGTGATAAAAATGGACGAGATATGGTTTGCGGGCATTGACCTGGGAGGAACGACGATTAAACTCGCTTTTATTAATCAATATGGCGAAATTCAGCATAAGTGGGAAGTTCCGACTGATAAAACCGGCGACACGATTACTGTCACAATTGCAAAAACAATCGACAGCAAGCTGGATGAGCTGCAAAAACCGAAGCACATCATCAAATACATCGGAATGGGTGCACCAGGCCCTGTAGATATGGCGGCAGGAGTGGTTTATGAAACAGTAAATCTAGGGTGGAAAAATTATGCTTTGAAAAACCATCTGGAGACAGAAACCGGCATCCCAGCTGTTATAGAAAATGACGCGAATATTGCTGCGCTCGGGGAAATGTGGAAGGGAGCGGGTGATGGCGCAAAAGACGTCATTCTCGTGACGCTTGGCACAGGAGTTGGCGGCGGCATCATTGCAAATGGTGAAATTGTACATGGTATAAATGGCGCCGGCGGAGAAATCGGCCATATTTGCAGCATCCCTGAAGGCGGAGCGCCCTGCAACTGCGGCAAAACGGGCTGTATCGAAACAATTGCGTCAGCAACCGGAATTGTAAGAATTGCAAAAGAAAAAATAGCAAATGCTAAAAAGACGACACGTTTAAAAGCAACCGAACAATTGTCAGCGCGGGATGTGTTTGAAGCGGCGGGTGAAAATGATGAAATTGCCCTTGAGGTGGTTGATTATGTAGCCAAGCATCTTGGTTTGGTGCTCGGAAATTTGGCAAGCTCGCTTAATCCATCCAAAATCGTTCTTGGCGGCGGCGTATCGAGAGCCGGAGAACTGCTGAGATCAAAAGTCGAGAAAACATTCCGCAAATGCGCGTTTCCGCGGGCAGCCCAAGCTGCTGATATTTCAATCGCAGCACTTGGAAATGATGCCGGCGTTATCGGAGGCGCTTGGATCGCTAAAAATGAATGGCTGAAACATCAAAATTGTTAAAATTGTGTAAATGAAATTGATTTTTTGTTGTGCTCAGGTTAAGATTTAATTTGATGTGTTAATGAGAATGTTGGGAATAGACTGATTTTTTTGAGCGTGCTGCATAGGAGGTTGAAATGCGAAAAACGTTTTTTTCGAAGATTTCATTTATGCTGATTGCCATTTTATTGATGTGGCTGAAAACGTATGCTGTTTACAAAACCAGTTTTCATATTAAAATCGACAATCTAACACAGGAATTTATTCTGTTTATCAACCCATTGAGTTTTTTGTTGCTTATTTTTGGCCTCAGCCTGTTTTTAAAAGGCAAAAACAGAAATCGCTACATTATCGCGATGAGCTGTCTTGTCACGTTTGTATTGCTGGCAAATATGGTTTTTTACCGTTTTTACAATGATTTCTTAACAATCCCTGTTCTTTTTCAAACGAGCAATATGGGTGATCTCGGAAGCAGCATCGGAACACTTCTTGAGCCGACAGACCTCCTATTAGCTGTAGATATTGCGGTTTTAATATGGCTTCACATCCGGCAAAAAGCTTTTCAATCGGACATTCCCTCAACGAAAAATGAACGGGCGGCTTATTTTTTGTTCGTTGCTTCTGTTTATTTCTTCAACCTGGGCTTGTCTGAGGCGGAAAGACCTCAGCTATTGACACGCTCATTTGACAGAGAAATGCTTGTTAAAAACATTAGCCTGTTTAATTTTCATATTTACGATGGCGTTCTTCAGTCAAAGCAATCCGCACAGAGAGCGTTGGCAGACAGCAACAGCCTGACGGAGATTGAAAACTACGTAACCGCTAATGCGAAGGATGCCAACAAACGCTTATTCGGCGCTGCAAAAGGAAGGAACGTCATTCTCGTATCCTTAGAGTCGACGCAAAGCTTCGTGATTAATGAAAAATTGAATGGAGAAGAAATCACGCCTTTTCTGAATGACTTTATAAAACAGAGCTACAACTTTAATAATGTTTACCACCAAACAGGCCAGGGGAAAACCTCGGATTCTGAATTTATCGTGGACAATTCACTGTATCCGCTTGGACGAGGTGCCGTATTTTTTACGAATGCGGGCAATCAATATATGGCCGCTCCTGAAATTTTGAAAAACAGTGGATACTATTCAGCGGTGCTCCACGCTAATAATAAGAGCTTTTGGAATCGTGATTTAATGTACGACTCATTTGGATATGATTCGTTTTTTGATATTAACTCGTATGATGTAACTGACGAAAATTCAGTCGGCTGGGGACTTAAGGATAAAGAATTTTTTGAGCAGTCTTCAGAGCTGATGAAAAATCTGCCTCAGCCGTTTTACTCGAGGCTGATTACACTGACGAACCACTTCCCGTTTGATCTTGATGAAGAGGATCAATTGATTGATGAATATGATTCAAGCAGCCAGACGCTAAATAAATATTTTCCGACAGTGCGTTATCAGGATGAGGCGCTGAAACGGTTTATCGAAAAGCTGAAGGAAGACGGGTTATACGACAACTCTGTTATTGTATTATATGGTGACCATTATGGTATATCAGAAAACCATAATGAAGCGATGGGGCAGTTTTTAGGAAAAGAAATAACCCCATTTGAAGAGGTACAGCTCCAAAAAGTGCCGCTGGTCATTCATATTCCGGGTATTACTGATAAAAAGCCGCAAACCATTGAAACAGTAGGCGGGCAGATTGATATCAGGCCGACGCTGATGAATCTTTTAGGGATTGATACGAAAGATCAAATTCAATTCGGCAACGATCTGCTTTCAGACGAAAAACTGGACTTCACGGTGCTCCGGGACGGGAGCTTTATCACAGATCAGGTTGTTTATACAGACGGTGCGTGTTATGACAAAGAGACGGGAAAACCGTTAGAAGAGACAAAACAATGTGAAGCATTTGCTGATAAAGCAAAACAGGAGCTATCACTTTCTGATGAAATCATTTATGGGGATTTGTTGCGATTTTATGACCAGAAAAGGCTGGACAATTCGTCAAAGCGGAAAGAAAAACAAATGCTTGATCAGGCATCATAATCACAATGTCTCCCGCATCGAAGTGAGCGGGAGGCTTTCTTTTTTTTAATACGCTGTCATATAGTAACAAAAAAGGGGGATGATGATGGCGTTTATTACTGTGAAACCTGAGATCAAGAACAATTTGGCCAATGTGGCGAAAGAACTGAAGATAGACGAGGAATTGCTTAAAAGTGCAAATCGCTCCGCACAAAAACATCAATTGTATTGCCCTGGTTATGTGATAGAGGAGCATAGCGGCAAAGAGCTTCAAACCATTCAGGACATAAAGCGCTTTTTACAGCCTCGGCAGCTGAAACTTTCAGATAGCTGGATTGAGCAAGAGAAAATCTATGATGATTCAGCTGTTGAAAAGGAAATAAAGAAGATTATTGATGTTTTTCCGTTTGTCTCATGCCGGGAAATTGGCCGTTCTGTACTCGGCAGGCCTATCTGGGAGCTGAAGGCTGGTGGGGAGCATGCCGTAAAAAAGGTCCATATGAACGCGTCATTTCATGCGAATGAGTGGATTACAACGTCTGTCCTGCTAAAATGGTTTAAGGAATACTGTATGTCATTATGCTGCAATTCGCCTTTCTTTGGCTTTTCTCCCATAAAGCTGTTTAACAGCACATCCTTATCCCTCGTTCCTCTTGTCAATCCGGATGGCGTTGATCTTGTTTTAAACGGATCAGAAGTCATGGGAGCCAGAAGAGATGAACTCGAAAGGCTAAATGAACATCGTCCAAATTTTAATGAATGGAAGGCGAATATAAACGGGGTTGATTTAAATAAACAATTTCCATCATTATGGGAAATTGAAAAATACCGAAAACCGACAGCACCCAGCTACCGCGATTTTCCGGGAATCTCTCCGCTTACGGAGCCGGAATCTATTGCGATGTACCGGCTGATCACGGAGAATCCGCCTGACAGACTGCTGGCTCTTCATACTCAAGGAGAAGAAATTTATTGGGGCTATAAAGGCCTTGAGCCTGAGGAATCTGCTGCCGTCATAAAGGATTTTGAGGAGTTAAGCGGGAACATTTATAAGGGAGTAAGGGATATAGACAGCTATGCTGGATTTCGTGATTGGTTTATTCACCATTATTTTAAGGAAGGGTATACGGTGGAACTTGGAAAAGGCCAAAATCCTTTGCCGTTTCAGCAGTTTTCACACATATATAACGCCACAAGCGGTATCTTGTGGAGGGCGTTATTTTTTCATGAGTAACTGAAACTTTTTCTTTTTTCTGCCGAAGCAAATATGAGAAAATAAAGATGATCGGAGGGGAATGCTGATGAGATCAGTTTGTTTTATTCTGCTGGCGGTATTGCTGTTTAGTTTATCGGCATGCGAACCATCTCATCAGCAGCAAAAACAGGCATCGGCGGCAAAAGATGAGAAAAAAGACATCATACCGCTTTCCGCGGAAAAAGCGGATGGGGCGGAAGGCTGGCTGAATAACAGCACAATATTATATACTGCGTCTAATCCGACGAAAACAGAGCTTTTTGCGTACCGCATCTTTACAGGCAAAGCGAAAAAGCTCTATCAAACGGATGGTCAAATCGTTGATGTTCAAATCAATGCGAGGGAGCAGATGATTCTGCTGCAAATCACACATAGCCAAAAGACGGCAGTGGTTTTGCTTAATGCAGAAGGAGAGACGCTTTACGAAAAAGATTACGAAACGTATGAGCTTGAAGCTGCTTGGAATCAGTATGATCCTTATCAAATGATGGTGACGGAATTCAATGAAAACTGGGATTTCCATACATATCAGGTGAATGCTAAAAAAGACGAATCTTTCTTAAGCCCAGTACAGGTTCCGTTCATTCATTGGACATCCAAAAATACATTTGATTATGTAAAAGAGGGAAGAGACGATAAAACAGGGCCTTTATATACGTTCGATACAGCTTCTAAGACGGAACAGAAGCTTGAGGATAACGTTCTATTCTTCGATTCTTTCCATCAAATGAGTTTTACTGTCAAATCAGCTTCCGGAGGAAAAGGGACGTATCAGTTTAAAACGCCGCAATCAACATCACCTGTTACAGCGAAATGGCCGCTCCAAGCGAAATATACAAGTTTGGCTCCAATGGAGTATGACTATGATGAAGCAGGAGGCCTGTTTTATACATTCAAACAAAGCGGCGATGCATATAAGCTCGCAGCAGTCAATGTAGCATCGGGAGAGACAAAAGATCTTGTGTCTCTGCGGGAAATGGAGCCGATTCAAATATCTCCGAACGGGAAATATGCGTTATACGGCTTTCATTTTGAGCAAATTATTTTATTGAAATCACATGAAACGAAGCAACTCATCATTGATCAAAAGGAGATGGAATAACGATGGCTATCGCAGATGTAACCATTATCCCAATCGGTACGGAAACACCCAGTGTCAGTGCTTACGTAGCCGATGTGCAAAAGATATTAGAAGGATATCAAGCAGAAGGGAAAATCAAATATCAGCTGACACCGATGAATACGCTGATCGAGGGAGAACTCAGTGACCTTTTTGCAGTCATTCAGGCAATTCACGAAGCGCCATTTCAAAAAGGATTGCACAGAGTGGCAACGAATATCCGCATCGATGACAGGCGTGACAAAAAAACGACGCTTGAGAGCAAAATAGAAAGTGTCAATAAACATTTACAGCCATAAAAATAAACCTGTATCCGATCGGATACAGGTTTTAATGTGCGGTTGGATACCCGCTGTTTATTACGGTCATCACGGTAAACCATCCAAAGACAAATAAGGTGGCACCGGCTAATAAAAACCCGAGTATATTTTTATTTCTAACAGAACGCAAGACTCCCCATAAAGCGAAAAGAGCGACAAGGCCGAAAATCACGACAAGTAACATAACACAGCCCCCTTTACATTGAAAAACCTGCAATTCTTTCCAGTTTTATTCTACCTGTTTTTTATAGGTTTGTCGATAGCGTTTTCATTGCGATTGTTTGAATCTTTTTTAAAAAACCCTCATAATAAGAGCATAAAAAAGAAAGAGGTGATAATAGTGAAATGGAGACGAATGCCAGTAGGGCCGATTCAAGCGAACGCATATTTTCTCATCAGTGATGATCAATGCCTGATTTTTGATCCGGGCGGCGAGGGACATAAAATCAATCAATACATAAAAGAAAAAGGGCTGACGCCTTTAGCCATTTTGCTTACACATGCCCATTTTGACCATATTGGGGCGCTTGATGAAGTGAGAGAAAAATGGGATATCCCTGTTTACCTGCATCAAAATGAAAAAAATTGGCTTGCGGACGCTTCTTTAAACGGCTCCGGCATGCTGCGAGGGATAGAAGTCACAGCTAAGCCTGCAGATCATCTAATTGAAGGCGACGGTGAGTTGAATATCGGGCCGTTTCATTTGGAAACATTATTTACGCCGGGACATTCACCAGGCAGTGTGTCTTACTACGTGAAAGATGCAGACTTGGTCATCTCCGGAGATGTCTTGTTCCAAGGCGGTATAGGACGTACGGATTTAATAGGCGGCGATCAAGAGACGCTGCTGACGTCCATTCATGAAAAACTGCTTACGCTTCCGGAACACACGCTGGTGTTAAGCGGCCATGGACCTGAAACAGACGTACTGACTGAGCAGGACCAAAATCCGTTTTTAAATGGGTTTTCATTGTAAAAAAAGAGACAAACCGATAAGGTTTGTCTCTTTCTGCATTTAATGGCCTCCGCCGCCGGGCACCATAATAAAAATTGAGTAATATGTAAAGCCGGCGAAGAAAATTGTTAAATAAGCGCCAAAAATATAAATATACATGCGTTCGGTTAAGTTCAAATACGATAGAAACACAAATAAGATCGTCTGTCCAAAAAATAAAAGGGAAGCATCTTTCATATCACCTAAATAAAACATGACTGCAAAAATTCCCGTCCAAAATCCTAACACCCGGAACATGCGATTCATTTTATCCCCTCCCGAGAGTCCCTCTGACTGTTATTATAATAGATCACACCTAGAAATGTAAACATTTTCATTATTAATATACAAATGGAATTTGTCCCTTTGATTGTGTTTTCTATTGTATGAATGTTTTTTAAAAAATAATCCGAAAAAAGTTCTGTAAATGGTTTAAATGAAAAATGATCCGGGTAGTTATTCTACAAAGAGATGGTTAACTGAGGAGGAAAAAACGAATGGAACAACAATTAACTTTTTACTCATATCCAAGCTGCACGTCATGCCGAAAAACAAAACATTGGCTTAAAGCACATCAAATTGAATTTAACGAACGGCACTTATTCAGAGAAACCCCGACAAGAGAAGAATTAAAGTACATTTTATCGTTAACGACAGAAGGAATTGATGAAATTTTGGCGACAAGAAGCCAGACTTTCAAAAATTTAAATTTAAACATTGAAGAAATGACGGTAAATGAGGTGCTGGAACTTTTAATCGAGAAGCCGAAGCTTTTGCGACGCCCGATTCTAGTAGACAACAAAAAGCTGGTGATTGGTTATAACCCGGGAGAACTGTTGAAGTTATCGAAGAAGAAAACGGTTCATCAATCTGCATGATGAAAAACCGAAGATCCGCTGATTTATTCGAATCAGCTTATCTTCGGTTTTTCACCTGTTCAGAAACTGGGCTAGCTGGATTCGAACCAACGATCACGGAGTCAAAGTCCATTGCCTTACCGCTTGGCTATAGCCCATTGAATCTAAACATAGTATGTGTAAAGGCAGACGCGTTATACATATATAGCGTACATTTTTCAAAAACAGGAGGGAGCTCATTAAGATGATAGCTCTTGATCAGCACTTAACAGAGCACAAAGAAGATATCACGCAACAATGGCTGGAAGTTTGTACGTCAAACGGCAGCTGGCTGTATTCAGCGAAAGATCAGCAAAAACTAGAACAAAAGTTAAAAGACCAGCATGAATTATTGGTGACCATCGTAGCAAAATCCCTTAGAAAAGAAGACGTAGAGGATGAGCTCAACCGGTGGTCTCTTCAATGCGCCAGAGACCGTGCCGTTCATGAAGTGACGGTTACACAAAGTGTCGGCCAGTTTAACACTTTCAGGCACATCATGTTTGAATGGATTCATAAATTCAGCGAAGCTTCTTCTCAAGACATCAGCATTCAGGAATTTTATGAGTGGAGCCGGATCTTGAATCAAAACATTGATGAGATCATCGAAGTGTTTACGGAAGAATATCACCAGGTGACCATGATACAATTAAACGCGCAAAAAGAAATGATTAATGAATTGAGTGCGCCGATTATGCCGATTACTGATGGAATTGGGATTCTTCCGCTTGTCGGTGAAATTGATACGCACAGAGCGAGGACGATTTTGGAGTCTGTGCTGGAGCAGTGCTCAGCGTTAAAGCTCTCGTATTTATTTTTAGATATTTCGGGCGTTCCTATCGTTGATACCATGGTAGCCTATCAAATTTTTAAAGTGATTGACAGCACCAAATTGCTCGGCATTGAGACGATTATTTCAGGAATCAGGCCGGAAATTGCCCAAACTGTCGTGAAGCTGGGTCTGGATTTTTCGAATGTGAAAACCGAGCAAAGTCTTGCTAAAGCCCTGGCCAATAAAGGGTTTAAAATAAAAGAGTGTTGATGCCTTTGCCATGTTTATCTTGAAAGATAGCAGCTGAACAGCCTTTCACGGGCTATTCAGCTTTTTTAACTTCTATAAATAAAATGTGATGGCTGTTGATGTCTTTTACCTTAAAAGAGTAGCCATCATATTCTATGGTACTTTCAGGCTCAGCGTCTATGTTTTGTGTCAAAAACCAGCCGCCCAAGGTGTCTACTTCTGCGTCCGATAAATCGGTTCCAAGCAGGCTGTTAACATCGCTGATTAATAATTTTGCATTTAACAAGTAATGATCCTTTCCAAGTTCGCGGATATGAGGCACTTCATCCGCATCAAATTCATCACGGATTTCTCCTACAATTTCCTCGATAATATCCTCGACAGTGACCAAACCGGACGTCCCGCCATATTCATCTATGAGGATCGCCATATGAGTGCGTTCCTTTTGCATTTTCAGCAATAGTTTATAAATAGGAATCGTCTCAATGACATGGATAACGGGCTGTACGAAAGGTTCAATTTGATGCTTCTTGATTGAAAAATCTTTCGTCAGCATGGAAAACAGCACTTCTTTCATATTAATCACGCCAATAACGTTATCTTTATCCTCTCTTACAACTGGGTACCGTGTATATTTTGTTTGCTTGACTGTTTCCTGAAGATTTGAAATGGAGTCTTCATCTAGTGACAAACTGACCATTTCATTTCGCGGCACCATAATTTCCTTTGCCATTCGTTTATCAAAGGTGAAGATATTATTCATGTACTTTAATTCACTTTTTCTAATCTCGCCGCTTTTATAGCTTTCAGCCAATAGGACCCGAAGTTCTTCCTCTGTATATGCCAGCTCGTGCTCTGATGCCGGCTTCAGTCCAAACACTCCTGTAATCAATCGGGCAGAGTGGTTCAACAGCCAAATGAATGGAAACATGATCTTATAAAACCAAATAAGCGGTTTAGCGAACAACAAGGTAATGCTTTCTGCTTTTTGAATGGCGAAACTCTTTGGAGCCAGCTCCCCGATAACGACATTTAAATACGTAACCGCTAAAAATGCGATGACGAGTGAAAGCAGGTGGGTAAGCGATTCATTTAAGCCTGCTTTATGAAAAAGCGGTCGAAGCAGAGTTTGCACAGTCGGTTCCCCAAGCCATCCCAGTCCTAATGCTGCGACTGTGATGCCCAGCTGACAGGCTGATAAATATTCATCAAGGTGAGTGATGACATGCTTTGCCGCTTTAGCACCTTTCTTTCCTTTTGCGACAAGCTGATCAATTTTGGACCGCCGCACTTTCACGATTGAAAATTCTACGGCAACAAAAAATCCTGTTAACAAAATGAGAATAGCGACTGCTAGTAAATTGACAAATTCCAAAACAACTGCCTTCTCCAAGGAAGGCATGCACCTCCCTTTTCCGATGTCTTTCTACATTCCATACCACCTGAAAATGCTCATAAAACATGTGTTGAAGCGGCAGACTGGTTTAGTGACGCGGTTATTGGGCAATTAAAGAATAAAGAACAAAAGTTTGGAGGATCTTGACATGAAGGCACATACAGGAAAGGATTGGTTTTGGTACCAAATGGGGCCTCAAGAAAGAAGTAAGGCAAGAGATCTAATCCATTTTTCTCACTGGCCTCAGTGTGAAAAGTGGTTTGAAAATAACCATCACGTTAATTTTTTGCGAGTAGATACAACTGAAACGGAAAATGAAGCGGTATTTGGGTCGATTGTTTATGATCAGGGGCTTGGTGAAGAAAAAGATCATACTGTTTTTCACTTTTATATCACCAGACAATATTTTTTCACAATCAATTTTGATTTTTCGATTTTGAGAGAGATTAAAGGAAAAGAAGTTGTCCGGCAAATGGAAAGAGCGGACAATGCGATAGAGGGGTTTTTAATTCTTCTCGGCGAACTAATGAATGCGTATTTAATCGGTGTTGATGAATTTGAAGTAAAGCTGAGAAAGCTTAGATGGCAGATTAAAGACGACAATAGCAAAAGCATTTTAAACCGTGTCCATCTCCTGCGCCATGAACTGATGATTTGGAAAAATTTGATACTAAGCGCTAAAAAAATTGAAATGGCGTTGAAAGAAACCTTTTTACCTCAAAATGAAGAGAAAAAGGATTATCAGCGGACACAACTGAAGATTGACAGGGGATTTACATACATCAGCGAATTTGAAGGGGAGCTTAACAATCTGCTGCATTCAGAGGAAGTCATTACCTCACATAGGGGGAATGAAATTGTAAAAGCGCTGACCATTTTCACGACGCTTTTTACGCCGATTACAGCTCTGGGGGCCTTATGGGGGATGAACTTTTCAGTGATGCCGGAACTGAATTGGAAATACGGATATCTCTTTTCTCTCTTATTGATTGTCACATCTACAGTTCTGATCTATCTCTATTTGAGGAAAAAAGGCTGGACGGGAGATATGCTGCAGGAGCGGAAGAAGAAAAAGAAACCTCGAAAAAGGCGGACTCTATAGGATGTTTCATATTTTGTACAGCGTGCCCCGTTTTTTCACCAGTCATATCAGGGTGACCGGATACGATGTCAAGGCGCTTATGGCAGAGCATCGAATCCGCCGTTTACCGATTCTTGAATATGGCCAAATTGCCGGTATTGTTGCATTAGGCGACCTTTCCGTTGAGAAAGATACTGGTCAAAAAGCGAAAACAGCATAATGAAAATGGAATCTAGCAGGCATGGTGACCATGTCTGCTTTTTTATTTATAGGGAAAATTATAATGACAGGGGTACATTCAGTTGAAAGTCTTTTTCTTGCCAGAAAGAAGGGATTTTTCAGCATATAACGTCTCACAAAATCACGTTTTCCCTGTTTGATTACCGCTCCTTCTTTTTCTACAATACGCATTGAAAGGAGAGGGAATCAAATTGGATTCAATAGAAAAGGTAAGCAAAAACTTGATTGAAGAAGCATATCTAACAAAGGCTTCTGATATTCACATTGTGCCGAGGGAGCGGGACGCTATCATTCATTTTCGGGTCGATCATGCCTTGCTGAAAAAAAGGGACATGAAAAAAGAAGAGTGCGTAAGGCTGATTTCACATTTTAAATTTCTTTCAGCAATGGATATAGGTGAAAGGCGAAAGCCGCAAAACGGTTCGCTTACGTTAAAGCTGAAAGAGGGAAATGTTCATTTAAGAATGTCAACGCTGCCCACAATTAATGAAGAAAGCCTCGTGATCAGAGTGATGCCCCAATACAATATCCCTTCGATTGATAAATTGTCGCTATTTCCGAAGACAGGAGCCACATTACTCTCGTTTTTAAAACATTCCCATGGCATGCTCATTTTTACCGGGCCAACTGGTTCAGGGAAGACTACCACACTATACTCTCTCGTTCAATATGCAAAAAAACACTTTAATCGAAATATTGTCACATTAGAGGACCCTGTTGAAACAAGGGACGAAGATGTTCTTCAGGTTCAGGTGAATGAAAAAGCCGGTGTAACTTATTCCGCAGGTCTGAAAGCAATTTTGCGCCATGACCCCGATATGATTATTTTAGGTGAGATCAGAGACGCGGAAACAGCTGAAATTGCGGTGCGGGCAGCGATGACGGGACATCTGGTACTAACGAGCCTTCATACGAGAGACGCAAAGGGCGCAATTTACAGACTGCTTGAATTCGGTATCAATATGAATGAAATCCAACAGACTGTCATTGCAATAGCGGCTCAGCGCTTGGTTGATTTGGCTTGCCCGTTTTGTGAAAACGGATGTTCATCAGTGTATTGTCGCCAGTCACGAAATACCAGGAGAGCTAGCGTTTATGAGCTTCTTTACGGGAAAAATCTTCAGCAATGTATCCAGGAGGCAAAAGGAAATCATGCAAATTACCAATATCAAACGCTTCGTCAAATTATCAGGAAAGGAATTGCGCTCGGCTATTTAACGACAAACAACTATGACCGGTGGGTTTATCATGAAAAAGATTAGAAAAGTCTGGTCGTTAAAGGATCAAGCGAGGTTATTAAAGAGGCTCGGTGAAATGACTGCGGGCGGATATACGCTTCTGGATGGATTACGCCTGATGGAACTTCAGATGAATAAGAGGCAGGCGGCTGACTTGACTGGTTCGGTCACTTGTTTGAGGGAAGGGGCTCCGTTTTATCAAGTACTAAAGAGTTTGTCATTTCATAAGGAAGCCGTAGGTATTTGTTATTTTGCTGAAACACATGGTGAACTGCCTGCTTCCATGATCCAGAGCGGAGAGCTGCTGGAACGAAAAATTGCACAGGCAGACCAGCTGAAAAGAGTGCTGCGCTATCCGCTTTTCCTCATCTTTACGGTCGCTGTCATGTTTTATATGTTACAGTCCATCATCATTCCTCAGTTTTCCGGTATCTATCAATCGATGAATATGGAAACCTCACGTTCAACCGATATGCTTTTTGCTTTTTTTCAGCATATTGATCTTGTGATCATTTTGCTTGTTCTTTTTACAGCAGGTATCGGGATTTATTATTGGCTTGTGTTTAAGAAAAAATCACCTGCCCGGCAAATGCTGATTTGTATCAGGATTCCTTTGGTTGGAAAGCTTGTAAAGCTGTTTAACAGCTACTTTTTTTCTTTGCAGCTAAGCAGCCTTTTAAAATCAGGCCTCTCAATTTATGACAGCCTTAATGCATTTAAACATCAAACGTTTCTCCCTTTCTACCGCTGCGAGGCTGAACAATTGATTGAACGGCTAAAAGCCGGTGAGTCAATTGAATCCGCTATTTGTGGAAGCCCTTTTTATGAAACTGATTTATCAAAAGTCATATCTCACGGCCAGCTGAGCGGCCGATTGGATCGGGAGCTTTTCACATACAGCCAATTCATATTACAGCGGCTGGAACACAAAGCGCAAAAATGGACAGGCATCCTTCAGCCAATGATTTATGGATTTGTTGCAGCGATGATCTTACTTGTGTATTTATCTATGCTTGTGCCTATGTATCAGATGATGAATCAAATGTGAAAGGAAGAGGCTGATGAATGAGAAAGGATTTACACTTGTTGAAATGTTAATCGTGCTCTTTATTATTTCGATTTTGCTTTTAATTACGATACCGAACGTCACGAAACATAATCAAACCATTCAAAAAAAGGGCTGTGAAGGCTTACAAAACATGGTTAAGGCACAAATGACTGCATTTGAGCTTGATCATGAAGGACAAACTCCGAGCCTTGCCGATTTACAGTCAGAGGGCTATGTGAAAAAGGATGCTGTCTGTCCAAATGGTAAGCGCATTATCATCACCGGCGGAGAAGTTAAGGTTGAACATTAAATTAAACGAGGAGAAGGGGTTTACCCTTTTAGAAAGTTTGCTTGTGTTAAGCCTTGCCTCTATCCTCCTGATTGCCGTCTTCACCACACTTCCTCCTGCTTATGACAATACAGCTGTCCGACAGGCAGCAAGGCAGCTGAAAAATGATATTATGCTCACACAGCAGACTGCTATTTCCCGTCAACAAAGAACAAAAATTCTCTTTCATAAAAAAGAATATCAATTAGTCATTGGTGATACGGTCATTGAACGTCCGTATGCAACGGGACTTTCTATAGAACTGCTGACATTAAAAGACCGTTTGGAATTTAATGAGAAAGGGCACCCGAATGCAGGCGGAAAAATACGAGTAAAAGGCCATGCCGTTTATGACATAACAGTTTATCTAGGGAGCGGGAGAGTCAATGTGGAGAGAAAATAAAGGTTTTTCTACAATAGAAACAATGTCTGCGCTAAGCCTGTGGCTGTTTGTGCTGCTGACAGTCGTCCCCTTGTGGGACAAGCTGATAGCTGATGAAAAAATGGCGGAATCACGAGAAATCGGCTATCAGATGATGAATGAGAGCATTAGCAAATATGTCATGAGTGGTGAAGGAGCCGCGTCAAAAACAATTACAAAGAACAATCATATCTATGCAATGAAGTGGGAGGAGGAGGGCGAATATCAAAACGTATGTATCAAAGCCACAGCTTATAAAGAGAAATCATATTGCCTCAGCATCCTGCAGACAGAATGGCTATACGCTTCTTAACGTATTATTTTCGCTCTCAGTCTTTTTGCTCATATCAGGATCGTTAGCTGCGATTTTCCATCTGTTTTTGTCTCGACAGCAGGAACATGACGGTTTCACACAGCAAGAATGGATGATTTCGATAGAACAGATGATGAATGAATGCAAGGAGTCACAGGCAGTTAAGACAGCCGAGCATGGGAGCGTGTTAATCTGCACCAATCTTTCCGGGCAGGACATCCGTTTTGACATTTATCATTCAATGATAAGAAAAAGAGTGGATGGTAAAGGGCATGTTCCGATTTTAGATCATATTACTGCCATGAAAGCTGATATTGAAAATGGTGTTGTTTTGCTGAAAATTGAGAGTGAGGACCAAAAAGTGTATCAAACTGCTTTTCCAGTCTATTCGTATTTAGGAGGGGGGTGAATGTATCGTACAAGAGGGTTTATTTATCCAGCTGTTCTTTTTGTGTCAGCGCTTGTGCTGTTAATCGTGAACTTTGCTGCTGCTCAATATATTTCACGCTGCATGTTTGAAAAGGAAACAAAAGAGTTATACATAGGAGAGAATTTGCTTCAAAATGGGGTGCTTCTTTCGATTCGGCATGTTCTAGAGGAACGGAAAGGCCAGGAGGGTACGCAGCAATTTCCATATGGACGGGTTTCTTATTACATTCATGATACATCGATAAAAGAACAAAAAGAAATCAACTTAAGAGTGTCAACGGAGTCGGGAACAGAAAGAACTGCACAGATCGTGTTTGATCAAAAACAGAAAAAACTGCTGAGATGGACAGAATAAAACAGTGTAAAGGGTATAAAAAAAGTCATGTGAGACAACACTTCATAATAATTGAATGATGAGGTGATCACGTGAAAACGAATGATTATGTTAAATATATGACGCAGCAATTTGTCAAATATATAGATACTCCGAGAGATGAGCGAAAAGAACGAAAAGAGGTGCGGAAAGAAACAAAAACGCCTGTTTCCCAGCAGTTGTTCGGTATTTTACCCTATGGCTTCAGACTTTGGCTGAAACGGAAAAAATAACCGCAAATAAACGAATAAGGTCCTTCAAAAAATGGAGGACCTTATTGATATTCTTCTAATATGGCGATTTTATTGACCTTTTGGCTATAAGGATCAAATGAAATCGTCACAAAAACGCCGAATTCTTTTGACCCTTCCCTCAGAGTTAAATGGTATTGCTTCACTGCTTCATCTTTTCTTTTACGGTCCCATACTTTTTGTTTGAACAGTACCTGTGCAAGCGGGTACCTTTTTTTTGCTTCTTTTACAGCAATCTCTTCCCATTTGGACATGTGGCGGGCGGTTACAAGCGGTGTTTCTTCTGCGTGAGCGGCTGTGGTGCCAAAGACGAGAAGAGATAGACAAATCACACATTGTTTGATCATCATGCTGTCACCCTTTCTTTGTTTATTATTACCAAATAATAATGGGATATGCATTTAAATTCTCACATAACAATCCCAAAAATTTCAAAAAAATTGAAAAAATGAGCAATACTGAGCAAGACTTTGTAATATGATGAAAACGTTCTTTTAAACGAACAAAATGAGCGATTTCGGTGTTTTTAAATCTATAAATCGTTGATTATACTCTATTTGTGAAGTTCTTTAAAGAGAACGATTATCATATCAAGTTACAGTGTTTTACAGGAGGTAAGATATGTTTCGATTGTTTCACAATCAGCAAAAGGCGAAGACGAAACTGAAAGTTCTGCTTATCTTTCAGCTTTCAGTCATTTTCAGTCTGACTGCCGCAATATGCTTACAATTTTCCGATGATACAAGCGCTGCTTTTCATGATATTGAAACATTTGATGTCTCACTTCAAACGTGTAAAGACTTTCAGCATACAGATAAAAACTGCCATTATGATAAACGCTGGGATCAAAGTGATTTGCACATATCAGATCAAACGGATACGAAAGGCACTGTATGCTCACCTTTCGCCTTATTTGCTGTGCTCGAAAATACAGGTGAGAAACTTAAGAAATCAAAGTGGAAGTGGGAGCTTCATAAGCTTGAAAATGCCCGCAAACCGTTAAAGGATGGGAACGTGATCGAAAAAGGATTTGTCTCCAATCAAATCGGCGATTCACTTTATAAAATTGAGACCAAGAAAAAAATGAAACCCGGCATTTATGCATTTAAAGTATATAAACCGGCAGGCTACCCGGCAAACGGCAGTACATTTGAGTGGTCGGAGCCTATGACGCTTGCAAAATGCGATGAAAAACCGACAGTCCCTAAAAAAGAAACAAAGTCGGACGTCAAAAAGGAGAATGAAACAACACAAAAGGATATACAGGAAAAAACAATGAAAGAAGAAACATCTCAAGAAGCTGTAACCAAAGAAAATGAAACTCAATCAGACCAGAAGGAAAGCGGGGAAGAGGATGAAAAAAGCAATGAAGCTGATCAGTAATATTTTATACGTGATCATCTTTACTCTTATTATTGTGCTGACACTTGTCGTGATTTCAACACGTTCATCCGGGGGAGAGCCGGCGGTGTTTGGGTATACATTGAAATCAGTTCTGTCAGGTTCGATGGAGCCGGAGTTCAATACAGGTTCCTTAATATTGGTCAAAGAAATCGCTGATGTGAAAGAGCTTCAAAAAGGTGACGTTATTACATTTATGCAGGATGCAAATACGGCGGTCACCCACAGAATTGTTGACATAACAAAGCAAGGAGACCATTTGTTATTTAAAACAAAAGGTGATAATAATGCAGCAGCTGATTCAGCGCCTGTATCGGACGAAAATGTTCGCGCACAATACACAGGTTTTCAGCTTCCATATGCAGGCTATATGCTTCATTTTGCCAGCCAGCCGATTGGAACGGCTGTATTATTGATTGTTCCCGGCGTGATGCTGTTAGTGTACGCTTTTGTGACGATCAGCAGCGCCATTAGAGAAATTGAAAGAAAGACAAAAGCCTTGGAAACAGATACAAAGGACAGCACCATGTCTACTTAACTTCAATTGTAAACCTGGCAACAGGTTTCGATATAAAATCATTCAATAAAAGGGGAGTTTACCATGGGTATGAAAAAGAAATTGAGTTTAGGAGTTGCTTCTGCAGCACTAGGATTAGCTTTAGTTGGAGGAGGAACATGGGCAGCATTTAACGACATTAAATCAAAGGATGCTACTTTTGCATCAGGTACGCTTGATTTATCTGCTAAAGAGAATTCAGCGAGTGTGAACTTATCAAATCTAAAGCCGGGAGATAAGTTGACAAAGGATTTCCAATTTGAAAATAACGGATCACTTGCGATCAAAGAAGTTTTAATGGCGCTTAATTATGGAGATTTTAAAGCAAACGGCGGCAGCAATACATCTCCAGAAGATTTCCTCAGCCAGTTTGAAGTGACATTGTTGACAGTTGGAAAAGAGGGCGGCAATGGTTACCCGAAAAACATTATTTTAGATGATGCGAACCTTAAAGACTTGTATTTGATGTCTGCTAAAAATGATGCAGCGGCTGCTGAAAAAATCAAAAAACAAATAGACCCTAAATTCTTACATGCAAGCGGTAAAGTCAATGTAGCAACAATTGACGGTAAAACCGCTCCTGAATATGATGGTGTTCCAAAAACACCAACTGACTTCGATCAGGTTCAAATGGAAATCCAATTCAAAGATGATAAAACAAAAGATGAAAACGGGCTTATGGTTCAAAATAAATATCAAGGCAACTCCATTAAGCTTCAATTCTCGTTCGAAGCTACACAGTGGAACGGCTTGACAATCAAAAAGGACCATACTGATAAAGACGGTTATGTGAAAGAAAATGAAAAAGCGCACAGCGAGGATAAAAATTAATAACAGCAATAAAAAGAGACGGCCCAGTATTCATATACTGGGCCGTCTCGATGGTTATTGACAAAAGAGGAGTTAGTGCCTCTGCTCAGGCACTACTCCTCTTTTTGGGATTTTCTCCATTTTTGATAATCTAAAAATTCACGAAATTGTTTTTTCGATACCCCGGATGTCATCGCATCGCGAACCAATTTCTCCCATTCACTATCTAATTGACCATCGTATTCGGTTTCATGTTTCTCATCGAGCAAAGTATGAACCGAGACGTCCAGAACAGCGGAGACTTTTTCGAGAAATTGAATGGAGGGGTTCGTTTGTAGATTTCGTTCTATTGAGCTTAAATAAGACTTCGCTACCCCAGCTTTTTCAGCTAGTTCTGATAGTGAGTAGCCTTTTTCTTTACGGTATTGTTTAATACGCTGGCCAATCAATGTCATCACCTTCCTTGTGATATTATAGCACATTCAGAAAGGATTTACGGTATGACTTCTGGCTGCCGGACCAGGATGAGCAGACTTTTTGTTTAAAAGTAAATATTTTCGTATTTCTTCCGGGCTGATATTTGCCTCTTTGGCTTCCACCATTAATTCAACCCATTCTTGATCCAATTCAAAGTGCTCTTGTTTTGCATTCTTCATGCAGTTTCTCCTCCTAAAATACTTGTTTATGTATTTCAGCCAGTCCGGCCATGACTTATTGTATGCTTCATTAGTCTCTGGAAGTCATTTGCCATTAAATCACCAGAATTTTTTTCCAATATACCTTTATTATAATCGTATTTTCTCAAAAAAACGAGAATGATGTCGAATGGTAAAAAAGTTAGCTTGAAATATTATTTTGCAGATAAAACAATCCGCCATTTTCAATTTCAACTGATATCTTTGGTTGATACAAGGTTTTCAGCGCCTGTTTTTCTAGATGGTATTCTTCTGGTTTTTCTTCTATATGCTCGTAAAACTTATCAAGCAATGTCATATCATTCTTCCACCTGTTAACCGCCTGTTCCGCCCAGTCGGACGGCTCCTGCATAGCGGATTTGGAAATATAGTTTTCCATACGCTTAAGTCCGCTTTCTGGTTTGATCATAGGTGAAATGGTGAAGCAATAGTCACATATTTGAGACGTCAGTGAAAACTGGGTCAGCTTGCTTTGAAAATCTTCAATTATCGTTCCAGAGACTAGGTGAAGACCTAGTGACAATAACTTATCCTTTTTCATGTCGGACTGGTATGAAATCGTGACATTTATACCAAGCCAAGGCTGAAGTGGGACTTTAGCTCCGGCTGATTCAATTTTCTCATACATTCTGGTAAATCTCCCATTTTGTTTAACAGCTTTAAATATTTGAAAAAGACGCGGGGCCCCAAAATATATAAATTCACCATCTAGGTCTTTTGGCGCATTTTCTTTATCTGTAATAAAAGTGATTTTCATTGGATTCGGATCACCGCCTGTCTTCTCGCGCCAATGCCAGTAGAAAGGGCGGTTCATGATTTGTTTGTCCATTTCAACTGTAAGCTGCACTGTCATATAGCCTAAGCCTTGATCGACGATTTGGCAGCTGTTTGCTTGAAAAAAACGCAGCAGAAAATCGTGAACCTCTTGCTGTCTCACTAATAAAACCTCCTTACAGGCTAAGATCCTCTTTTTTCAGCAGGCTGCTGTTTTTTATAAGACAAAAATGAGGTTAAGTTATCCATTTTTATTTTCATTTCTTCTTCTGTTGCTGAGTGATACAAAATGTCATGCAGATGCTCTTCAAAATTGTTCACTTGAATTTTCGTTAAAATATCATCAAGTTCACCGACCACTTTTTCAAACAAATGAATTTTTTCATATAAAAGCTTTAGAATATGCTCTTCTACCGTATGTTTTGTCGCCATGTTATAAATATGCACGTCACGCTCCTGCCCGAGTCTGTGAATTCTTCCGATTCTTTGCTCAAGCCGCATCGGATTCCATGGCAGGTCATAGTTGATCATGTGATTGCAAAATTGCAGGTTAATTCCCTCACCGCCTGCTTCAGTTGCAATAAGGACTTGGATTTTTCCGCGGAAAAGATCCTTCATCCAGTCTTTTTTTCCACGTTTAAATCCGCCTCTAAACGGCACAGAACTGATGCCGTTTTGCTGAAGAAACCACTGCAGATAAATCTGGGTTGCACGGTATTCTGTAAAAATGATGACCTTATCGTCGATCTTTTTGATTAAATCAACGACTTGAAGCGCTTTAGAGTTTTGTGTCACTTGATTGATGCGATCTATTAAAACTGAAATCGTATCCTCATCAATGGCAGGTGCTTGTTTCTCTTTTTGATCTAGCATCTTTTTCAGCGTCATATATACCGCTTCTCTGCTCGAACAGCATTCTCTTTGCAAGGTCATAATCGAGAACATGCTGGCTGGTTTATTGATACTGTCCTTCAAGCGAGAAATTTCATCATAAAGCGCCTGCTCTGATGGAGAAAATTGAATCGGCACTGTTTCAACATGGCGCTGTTTCCAATTCAGCCCTGTATCATGCCGCCTGTTACGGATCATGACTTTATTCACAAGATCTTTTAAATGTTCATGCGCTTCTAAACTGGATTTCTTCTTGGCGAACTCCTCCTGAAAGTGATTCTGACTGCCTAAATGGCCGGGTTTTAATAAGGACACCAAATTGAAAATCTCTTCGATACGGTTCTGGATTGGCGTCGCGGTAAGAAGCAGGCAATATTTTTTTACGAGATTCCGGACAAATTCATAGTTCTTCGTTTTGCTATTTTTCAGTTTGTGTGCCTCATCAATAATGACAAGATCATATGGGATAGACAGAACGATTTCTCGATGGGGCGAGCGCTTCGCGGTGTCTATTGATGAGACGACAATATCGCATTGCTCCCACACATAGCTTTTCTTTTGTTCAACAGCCGGAATCAAAAATTTTTCCTGAAGCTCTTTGACCCACTGTGACACAAGGGAAGCGGGCACAAGGATCAAAATTTTTTTTGCTAACCCGCGAATCATATATTCTTTTAGAATCAGTCCAGCTTCAACCGTTTTCCCGAGACCAACCTCATCTGCTAAAATCGCTTTCCCGTTCATTTTTTCAACCACTTTTTGCGCCACTTCAAGCTGGTGGGGGAGCGGCGTAAAGGAAGGCAGATATAAAGGAGCCCGTAAGCCTTCAAAATCTGGAATTGCTAATGTTTTCTGGATTTCTGCAGAGAGCTTGTACAGTTCCCAGTTTGCCCAAGGGCCATCGTTTTTCAGTCTTTCAGCAAATTCTTCAGGCCATTTTGCATCGTAGATCATTTCTGTATTCATTGCTTTGAAACCGCCTTTCTTATTCTTCGATTCTTAAGATGAATAATATAAGAAAAATCTGCCCAAATTGCTGTTGCCCAGCATATAGTGATGATGGTAGGATATGAGTATGTATTTGATGTAAGATATTGCTATAGTATGTCCATAACAGCATGAAAATATGAGCGAATGACAGCAAGGGGAGAGACCTGACCGAAAACCTCGGGATACAGGCGCCGAAGGAGCAAACTGCGGAGTGAATCTCTCAGGCAAAAGAACTCTTGCTCGACGCAACTCTGGAGAGTGTTTGTGCGGATGCGCAAACCACCAAAGGGGACGTCTTTGCGTATGCAAAGTAAACTTTCAGGTGCCAGGACAGAGAACCTTCATTTTACATGAGGTGTTTCTCTGTCCTTTTTTGTATGTTTTTTAGCTGCGCCGTTGATAAAGGGGAGGAATTAGATGCTGAACAGAACGCCGTTATTTGACCTGTATAAGGAATATGGAGGAAAAACGATTGATTTCGGAGGCTGGGAGCTTCCTGTTCAATTTTCTTCTATAAAAAAAGAACACGAGGCTGTCCGAACTGCAGCCGGTTTGTTTGATGTATCTCATATGGGAGAAGTCGAAGTGTCAGGGAACGACAGTCTGTCTTTTTTGCAAAGATTGATGACAAATGATGTTTCCGCGTTAACGCCAGGCCGTGCTCAATATACAGCGATGTGTTACCCGGATGGCGGAACCGTCGATGATTTGCTTATCTATCAAAAAGAAGAGAACCGCTATCTGCTTGTCATTAATGCTTCTAATATAGATAAAGACTTGGCTTGGATGAAAGAACATGCAGCAGGTGATGTGCAGATTGACAACCAGTCAGATCAAATCGCGCTCTTGGCTGTACAGGGACCGAAAGCAGAAGCGATCTTAAAAAATCTGACAGATGCAGATGTGTCTGCATTAAAGCCGTTTGCGTTTATTGATGAAGCCGATATCAGCGGCCGCAAAGCACTTATTTCACGCACTGGCTATACGGGAGAAGACGGGTATGAAATTTACTGCCGCAGTGATGATGCTATGCATATTTGGAAAAAAATCATCGATGCAGGGGATGCATACGGATTGATTCCATGCGGTCTCGGTGCACGTGATACACTCCGGTTTGAAGCGAAGCTCCCGCTCTACGGTCAGGAGCTGACCCGGGATATTACACCGATTGAAGCAGGTATAGGCTTTGCTGTAAAGCACAAAAAGGAGTCTGACTTTTTTGGTAAGTCAGTATTGAGTGAACAAAAAGAAAACGGAGCGAAGCGCAAACTTGTCGGTCTCGAAATGATTGAAAAAGGGATACCGCGGCACGGATATGAGGTTTTCCAAAATGGCAGGTCTGTCGGAAAGGTGACAACCGGCACGCAGTCACCGACATTAGGAAAAAACGTCGGCCTTGCCTTAATTGATTCGGAAACGAGTGAGATCGGGACTGTTGTAGATGTAGAGATACGCAAAAAATTAGTGAAAGCAAAGGTTGTCAAAACACCATTTTATAAACGCTAATATTTTTTCTTGGAGAGAGGAGACAACACATGAAGCACCGTTATTTGCCCGCAACAGAAAAGGATAAACAGGAGATGCTTGCTACTATCGGCGTAAGCAGCATCGATGATTTATTTGCTGATATACCGGAAAACGTCAAATATAAAAAAGAGTATCAAATCAAAAAAGCGAAATCAGAGACAGAATTAACAAGAGAACTGACAAAGCTGGCCTCTAAAAATCGTGATACCGTACAATACGCTTCTTTCTTAGGAGCGGGTGTATATGACCACTATCAGCCTGTCATTGTGGATCATGTCATTTCGCGCTCTGAGTTTTATACCGCATATACGCCTTATCAGCCAGAGATTTCACAAGGAGAGCTCCAGGCTATTTTTGAATTCCAAACGATGATCTGTGAACTGACAGGCATGGATATCGCCAACTCCTCGATGTATGACGGCGGAACAGCCTTGGCAGAAGCAGCAATGCTTGCTTCAGGCCACACGAAAAAGAAAAAAATTGTTGTGTCAAAAACCGTGCATCCTGAATCGCGAGAGGTGCTGAAAACGTACGCAAAAGGTCAGTATATTGATGTTGTTGAAGTACCCGCTGCGGATGGCGTTACGGATCTTGATGCATTGCGTCAAACCGTTTGCGAGAACACAGCCGCAGTGATCGTTCAATACCCGAATTTTTTCGGCCGGATCGAGCCGCTAAAGGATATTGAGCCTATCGCTCATCAAGGGAAATCCATGTTTATTGTTTCAGCCAACCCGCTGGCGCTTGGTCTTCTCACTCCGCCGGGCAAGTTTCAGTCTGATATCGTCGTCGGTGATGCGCAGCCTTTCGGCATTCCTTCAGCATACGGCGGCCCGCATTGCGGCTTTTTTGCCGTTACTAAAAAATTAATGAGAAAGGTGCCGGGCCGTCTCGTCGGACAAACGGAAGACGAAAACGGAAAAAGAGGCTTTGTGCTTACCCTGCAAGCCAGGGAGCAGCATATCCGCCGGGATAAAGCAACATCAAATATATGCTCGAACCAAGCTTTAAATGCGCTGGCAGCATCAGTGGCCATGACTGCTCTCGGAAAAAACGGCGTAAAAGATATAGCCCGCCAAAATCTCTTAAAAGCCAACTATGCAAAGCAAGAAGCAAAAAAAGCAGGCCTTACCGTTATGTTTGATGGGCCGATGTTTAATGAATTTGTCATCAAACTGGATGAGCCGGTGAGAGCTGTGAACAAGCGTTTGCTGGCAAAAGGCATGATTGGCGGATATGATCTTGGATTGACGTATCCGGAGCTTGACTGCCATATGCTGATTGCTGTAACGGAGCTGAGAACAAAAGAAGAAATTGACGCACTCATTCAGGAATTGGGGGATCGCCATGAGTAATCAGGACCAGGCACTTATTTTTGAACTTTCAAGAGAAGGCCGAATCGGCTACAGTCTGCCGGAGCTCGATGTACCGGAAATCGAATTGGAGGACCTCTTGTCAGACACCTATATTCGTGACGAAGACGCAGCGCTGCCGGAGGTTTCAGAGCTGGACATCATGCGCCATTATACAGCGCTGTCCAAACGCAATCACGGGGTGGATTCCGGTTTTTATCCTCTCGGTTCTTGCACGATGAAATACAATCCGAAAATCAATGAAAAAATCGCGCGTATACCTGGTTTTGCTGCGATTCATCCCCTTCAGGATGAAGACACGGTGCAAGGCGCATTAGAGCTTTTATATGATTTAAGCAAGCACCTTGAAGAAATAACGGGAATGGATGAGGTTACGCTTCAGCCTGCTGCCGGAGCGCACGGCGAATGGACGGGGCTGATGATGATCCGTGCCTATCATGAAGCTCGCGGGGATTTCAAGCGGACGAAGGTCATTGTCCCTGATTCCGCGCATGGGACGAATCCTGCATCAGCGACAGTAGCAGGCTTTGAAACCGTTACGGTGAAATCGAATGAAAAAGGGCTTGTTGATTTAGAGGATTTAAAAAGAGCAGTGAATGAAGAAACTGCAGCGCTTATGCTGACGAATCCGAACACGCTCGGCTTGTTTGAGGAGCAGATTACAGAGATGGCGGAAATTGTACACCAAGCGGGGGGGAAACTGTATTATGACGGCGCTAATTTAAATGCCGTTTTAAGCAAGGCGAGACCTGGAGATATGGGATTTGACGTGGTGCACCTCAACCTGCATAAAACATTCACAGGCCCTCATGGCGGCGGAGGCCCCGGCTCAGGCCCTGTCGGCGTAAAAAAAGATCTGATTCCTTATTTGCCAAAGCCAGTTTTAGTCAAAAAAGAGGGGCGCTTTACGTTTGATTATGACCGCCCTCATGCGATTGGCCGTGTGAAGCCGTATTACGGCAACTTTGGCATTAATGTGAGAGCGTATACGTATATTTGCTCCATGGGGCCTGACGGATTAAAGGCTGTTACTGAGAACGCAGTGTTAAACGCCAACTATATGATGAGAAAGCTCGCGCCTTATTACGATCTTCCGTTTGACCGCCATTGCAAGCATGAATTTGTATTATCAGGGAAGCGGCAGAAAAAGCTGGGAGTGCGTACGCTTGATATAGCAAAACGGCTTCTTGATTTCGGCTATCATCCGCCGACGATTTATTTCCCGCTTAATGTTGAAGAATGCATCATGATCGAGCCGACAGAGACCGAATCAAAGGAAACACTGGACGCGTTTATTGATGCTATGATTCAAATCGCAAAAGAAGCGGAGGAGAATCCGGAGCTTGTTCAGGAGGCCCCGCATACAACGATTGTAAAAAGAATGGATGAAACAAAAGCGGCGAGACACCCAGTGCTCAGATACGAGGCGGAAGAAAGATAAATAAAAACAGCTGTCTGGTAGACAGCTGTTTGCTTTATTGCTTCGCTTTAATCTTTCCGCCCCATTTTTTAAAGCCGCCTTTTAGGTTGTAAATCTCAGTGCAGCCGTTTTTGCGCAGGGTTTGTGCCGCGCGTCCGCTGCGGACACTGTTTTGGCAGTACAGGTAAACAGGCTTGTCCGTACGGATCTCATTTTTTCTCTGTTTCAGCTGGGAAAGCGGGATGTTGCGGGCGCCTAAAATATGTCCGCCCTCAAACTCATTTGGCTCACGAACATCAATAAGCTGCGCTTTGCGGTAACCCGCGCGGAATTCTTCTTCGGTAAGTGTTTTCATAATTCGCTGCTGATAGACATATGAAGCAATCATATAGATGATAAACGCAGCAAAAATAATCAAAACGATCATATTAGACAATGTGATTCTACTCCTTTAGCATATAAAATCAAAACCCTGCTTCATAAAACAAGGTCATAGAGCCGTTTTCGACAAATACTATTATAGTAAAGCACAGCGTGATTGTCATCTATAATGGAACTAAAATATTTTTCATTTTCCCGACAGTTTGATAAACTAATTCTATTAAAACGGTAAGGAAGGTCTTAAAATGCAAAAAGAAATTTGGCGGTTTATAGACTCAGGCAATGCAAGTCCTGCATTCAATATGGCGCTTGATGAAGCGCTTTTATATTGGCACAGCGAAAAGAAAATCCCCCCGGTTATCCGTTTTTACGGCTGGAATCCGGCGACACTTTCTGTAGGGTATTTTCAAAATATTAAAAAGGAAATCAATTTTGAAGCAGTACATAAATATAATCTCGGATTCGTCAGACGCCCGACCGGCGGGAGAGGTGTGCTGCACGATCAGGAACTGACATACAGCGTAATTGTTTCGGAAGAGCACCCCGAGATGCCGGCAACTGTTACTGAGGCTTACCGGGTTATTTCAGAAGGCATACTTCAAGGCTTTAGAAATCTCGGTCTGGACGCTTACTTTGCCATCCCGAGAACTGAAAAAGAAAAAGAAAGCTTAAAAAATCCGCGGTCATCTGTTTGTTTTGACGCGCCTTCATGGTATGAGCTAGTGGTTGAGGGGCGCAAGGTGGCGGGAAGCGCGCAAACGAGACAAAAAGGCGTGATTCTTCAGCATGGCTCCATTCTGCTTGATTTGGATGAGGATAAGCTGTTCGATCTGTTCTTATATCCGAGTGAAAGAGTAAGAGAACGGATGCAGCGCAATTTCAAAAATAAAGCGGTTGCCATTAATGAACTCACTGAAAAGCTGGTGACGATGGATGAGGCTCGTAAAGCCTTTAAAGAAGGATTTGAAACAGGTCTTAACATTCATTTGGAGCCATATGAACTTTCTCAGGAAGAGCTTGATTTTGTTCATCACTTGGCTGAAACAAAGTACGCTTCAGATGAATGGAATTATAAGCGGTAAACAGGGCTTTTGACCCGCGGAGCATCCTTGTTTTTTCAAGTTCATTAGTGTAAACTTGTAATGGTTTATAAAGTTAAGGTGCTTTTTGGGAGTGTTTCGATGACAACACCAAGTATGGAAGATTATATTGAACAGATTTATATGCTGATTGAAGAAAAAGGATATGCACGAGTTTCCGATATCGCGGAAGCATTGGCAGTCCATCCCTCCTCTGTAACAAAAATGGTTCAAAAACTAGATAAAGACGAATATTTAATTTATGAAAAATATCGCGGTCTCGTGTTAACGTCTAAAGGGAAAAAAATAGGCAAACGGCTGGTATACAGACATGAATTGCTTGAGCAGTTTTTAAGAATCATTGGTGTTGATGAAGAGAAAATATATAACGATGTCGAAGGAATCGAACATCATTTAAGCTGGAACAGCATTGATCGCATCGGGGATCTTGTTCAATATTTTGAAGAAGATGATGCCCGTAAAAAAGATCTGAAATCAATCCAAAAGAAAACAGAACATCATAATCAGTAAAAAGGCGGTCTCGAAGGAGGCCGTCTTTTTTGATACGCTGACGCCGCCCGTCATTCATTGGTCTATTTCTTCGCGTGTTTTCTTAAAATGGTAATAAACGATCGGATGGAGGGGGAGGGAATGATATGTATATTGACGGTGTGTTTTCCGGCGGAGGAGTAAAAGGCATTGCGCTTGCAGGCGCTTATGAAGCGCTTGAGGAAAAAGGCTTCCGCTTTAAAAGGGTTGCGGGTACAAGCGCGGGCGCCATTATTGCCGCTTTCATTGCGTCAGGTTACACCAGTAAGGAAATCCACGCTTTAATTGAAGAAGTGGACGGAGAGAAATTGCTGGATCAGAGGTACTCTTTTCTCCCCTTAAAAATGCTCCAGTGGGTGTCCATCTACTGGCGTCTTGGCTTATACAAAGGCGATACGATAGAAAAATGGATTGCTGATCTGTTAAGAGCGAAAGGCATAAGGGTTTTCGGCGATTTACAGAAAGGGTCTCTGCGCCTTATTGCTTCTGATCTGACAAACGGCACCATGATTGTTTTGCCGGACGATTTGGCCCGTTACGGGTTAAATCCCGATATGTTCCCGGTTGCCAGAGCGGTCAGAATGAGCTGCAGCATTCCGTATTTTTTTGAACCGATAAAATTAAAAACGGACACAGGCACCGCCACGGTTGTCGACGGAGGTGTGTTAAGCAATTTCCCCATCTGGCTGTTTTCAAAGGAAAGAAAGCGCCCTGTGATCGGTGTGACGCTTGCGCCGCGTGAAAGAGAGCGTCCGAAAAAAAATATCCGCAACGCTTTTGAACTGTTCGGCGCCCTGTTTGAAACGATGAAGGATGCCCATGACGCAAGGCACATTGCATCACGCTATGAACAAAATATCATTTTTCTCCCGGTTGATGGCGTAATGGCAACTGATTTTCATTTAACACAACAAAAAAAACTAGCCCTGATTGAGCTAGGTAAAAGACGGACAGAGCTGTTTTTAAAGCAGTGGACCTATTAAAAAAGCGCTCTGTTTTTCTTTTTATTTTTTTTCCCTTCTATAACAGTCAGCTGAGTCTGGCTTTTTTTCTTGAGAATCATCGGCTTAGGCTTGCTGGCGCTCGGAACGCTTCGCAGGTGGCTGACACGTCCCTTATGTCCGGCGCGGTGTTTTGCTTTTTGTTCTTTCATCCGGCGCCGCGATTGTTTCGCCGCTTTTTTGAAGGCTGCTCCTTCGCTGCCCGCATTTCGATTCATTACATATTTCACAATAAAATAAATAATGATACCTGCCACGATGACGGTTACCGCCATTTTTGCCATTTCTCCGGGATTGGTTACCAGCACATAGAGGAAACCGAACGCTCCCAGCGCAATTAATACAGCAATAATAGGTTGTACACGATGATTCATAACTGTCCACCTCCGAAAGTAATAGCAGGGCAACGGATTTTAGATGACGTTGTGAGAAGGCTTCTGATTTTGCTCAGACAATGCTTCGAGTCTGAGAAGTTCGTTAAAGCTTTCGATGGCAACTTCAACCTGTTCATCCTTAGGTTCCTTTGTGGTTAACAGCTGAAGCCACAGTCCCGGGTACCCAAGTAATTTCAGACCGGGAATGTCACGCACTTTGTTGGTCAGCTGCAGAACTTCAAAGGATATACCAAGCACGACCGGTATCAGTGCGACACGATCTATAACACGCAGCCAAAGCGGATCTGTCGGAACGAGTAAATAAACAAACATGCCGACAATAATCGTAAATAAAATAAAGCTTGATCCGCAGCGGTAATGAAGCCGAGATTGGTTTTGGACGTTCTCCACAGTAATTGGCAAATTCTGTTCATAACAGTTTATGACTTTATGTTCGGCTCCATGATATTGAAACACTCTTTTAATAAGCGGTGTCATGGACAAAAAAAAGATGTAACCGAGCAGCAAAATCAACTTAAACAGGCTTTCAACCGCGATTTGCGCCGTGTCCGAGGAAAAAATCGGCCTTGTCAGTTCAGCTAAGAAAACTGGAACCAATGTAAATACGAATTTACTGAACAAAAATGATAGGACGCCTATAACTGCGAGGCTGAGATACATAGACAGCCCGGAGGATTTTTTTTCTTCCTGCTCAAGTGTCTCGTCTTCAGATGGATCGAGCCCGTAACGTTCGCTTGAAAAATTCAAATGCTTTGTGCCGTTTGCACTCGCTTCGATAATGGCCGCGATCCCCCGTAAAAACGGGATCTTTTTCACGATGTTCAGTTTCGGGTTGTGTTTGCGTGGAAGCTTAAAAAAGTCAATGCTTCCATCCGTTCTTCTGATGGCTGTAACGTAATGATGCTTTCCGCCAAACATAACGCCTTCCACAACAGCCTGCCCGCCGTAAGCGGGCGGAACTTTATGTTTTGACATATTATCAACCTGCCTATTTCTTTAGGATTGCTAACCATTTCCTTTCACTCTATTGTACAGGAAACAGCGCTAAACCTCTAGATTGACAAGCTGAAAAAATTGCCATAGCCTTGCTTTTTCTACATGCATTATACCCGTTATTTTCAAATTTTACTCGCAGCTGTCAAAAAGTGTGAGCTTTTTTATTGACATTTCTTTTTTTGGGCACACTTTAACTGGAGGTGCCATGATGACAAGCGAAAAAGATACAGAACAAAATGAAGAATTGAATGAGAAGCAAAAGCCGCCTGTTTCAATGGCCGGCAGGGTGGCGGCAACAGGTTTTTGCGGAGGCGTACTTTGGAGTTTCGTTGCTTATATCGCATATTTGTTTCATTTTTCCGAAATCAGCCCGAATATGATATTGCAGCCGTTTGTGCTCGGAGAGTGGAAAAAACATGGGCTGGGAACGGTAATCAGCATCATTTTGATTGGAGTAATTTCAATTGGCGCAGCATTTCTTTATTTTCTTCTATTGAAACGTTTAAAAACAATGTGGCCGGGTATTTTATACGGCTTGGTGCTTTGGCTGCTCGTGTTTTTTGTTTTTAATCCGATTTTTCCAGATGTGCGCACGGTGACCGAACTGACATCAGATACAATTATTACGACCATTTGCATTTATTTGCTTTACGGGCTGTTTGTCGGGTATTCCATTTCATTTGAATACAATGAGCTGAATTCGGAAAAGCTTGCACGTGCGCTGGGAATGCATAGAGAATAGTGTATAATCCTTTTCCAGTATGATAAAATGTTCACGAGAAGTGAACATTTTTTACATGAGAAACCCTCGCAAAAAGGAGAGATTATGTGCCTCATTTTTTGATTTTGAACGGACCGAATGTTAACCGGCTTGGGAGTCGTGAGCCTGAAGTATTCGGCCGCCAGACACTGACCGATATTGAAACAGATCTTTTTCAGTTTGCTGAAGCCTTACATATCCAGCTCACTTTCTTCCAGTCTAATCACGAAGGTGATTTGATAGATGCGATACATGAGGCTGAGGAGCAATACAGCGGGATTGTTCTGAACCCCGGCGCCCTGAGTCATTACAGCTATGCGATCAGGGATGCTGTTTCAAGCATCAGTCTTCCTGTGGTAGAGGTGCATTTATCAAACTTATACGCCAGGGAAGAATTCAGGCATCAGTCGGTTATCGCTCCTGTTGCGAAAGGGCAGATTGTCGGTCTTGGAGCTGAAGGCTACAAGCTTGCTGTTCGCTACTTATTAAGCCAGCAAGGGGGAGAATCAAGATGAAGCTAGAGAAATTAAGAAACCTGTTTGGACAGCTGGGAATTGACGGCATGCTGATTACAAGCAACACGAATGTACGCTATATGACAGGGTTTACAGGTTCGGCGGGTTTGGCTGTTATATCGGGTGACAAAGCAGCGTTTATTACGGATTTTCGTTATACTGAGCAGGCGAAGGTTCAGGTAAAGGGTTTTGAGATCATTGAACATGGCGGCAGCTTGATTCAGACCACTGCCGACACTGTTGAATCGTTTGGCATCAAGCGTCTCGGCTTTGAACAGAACAGCATGACATATGGCACTTACGCTTCATACAGCGCCGTTATCAGTGATGCCGAATTAGTGCCTGTGGCTGAATCCGTGGAAAAGTTGCGCTTGATTAAGTCTAGTGAAGAGATTAAGATATTAGAGGAAGCTGCGAAGATTGCAGATGATGCCTTCAGACATATCTTGACGTTTATGAAACCCGGCATTTCTGAAATCGCTGTTGCCAATGAGCTGGAGTTTTATATGAGAAGCCAGGGAGCAGACAGCTCTTCTTTTGATATGATTGTCGCCTCAGGCCTTCGTTCAAGCCTTCCGCACGGTGTGGCCAGTGACAAACTGATTGAAAGCGGAGACCTTGTTACGCTTGATTTTGGCGCTTATTATAAAGGATATTGTTCTGATATTACCCGGACGGTCGCTGTAGGTCAGCCCAGTGATCAATTGAAGGAGATCTATCAGGTTGTATTTGATGCTCAGGCGCTTGGCGTCGCACATATTAAGCCGGGAATGACAGGAAAAGAGGCTGACGCCCTCACAAGGGATCATATTGCTGCAAAAGGCTACGGTGACTATTTCGGCCATTCAACCGGGCACGGGCTCGGCATGGAAGTTCATGAATCGCCGGGATTATCCGTCAGATCTTCAGCTATCCTTGAACCGGGTATGGTGGTCACAGTGGAGCCGGGCATTTACATACCAGAAACAGGCGGTGTCCGCATTGAAGATGACATCGTGATTACAGAAAACGGCAACCGGACAATCACCCATTCCCCAAAAGAACTTATTATTTTGTGATTGGAATATAGGAGGACATTAAACATGATTTCAGTTAACGATTTCCGTACAGGATTAACAATTGAAGTAGATGGCGGCATTTGGCGCGTCGTTGACTTCCAGCACGTAAAACCTGGAAAAGGTGCGGCATTTGTCCGCTCTAAACTCCGCAACCTTCGCACTGGCGCCATTCAGGAAAAAACATTCCGCGCTGGTGAAAAAGTAGCGAAAGCGCAAATCGAAACCAAAACAATGCAATATCTATATGCAAACGGAGATCAGCACGTATTTATGGATACTTCTTCTTATGAGCAGCTTGAACTGAGCGCAACTCAAATCGAAGAAGAATTAAAATACCTGCTAGAAAACATGTCTGTGCATATCATGATGTACCAGGATGAAACACTTGGTATCGAACTTCCAAACACAGTTGAGCTGAAAGTTGTTGAAACTGAACCTGGTATTAAAGGTGATACAGCGTCAGGCGGTACAAAACCTGCGAAAACTGAAACCGGGCTTGTTGTAAACGTGCCGTTCTTTGTGAATGAAGGCGACACACTTGTTGTCAATACATCAGACGGTTCTTACGTTTCAAGAGCATAGAAAGAAAAAAAGAAGTCTGTTCCCAAATGGGAGCAGGCTTTTTTTGTGCCCAAAAACAGAATCTTTCTTTTATACGAAAATGACAAGACTACTTCAGCAAGCTAGAGCATATCATATAAAAAAATGGGAGGTTGGGAGAGTGCTATGAAATTTTTACTTGGAAATATCAATTCTACTGTTTTAACAATGGCGGGATTACGAGTTTTATCCTCTATGATTGAGCTGACGGCAGCAATTGTCATGCTTGTAACCAACGATGTCCGGAAGGCGGTTGTGGTTAACGGCATTCTCGCTATTGTCGGTCCGTTGATTTTTATCATTACGATGACTGTCGGAATCTACCAAATTGCCGGGCAGCTTTCGTATGCAAAGCTGATTCTGATTTTTACGGGTGTTGTTTTGATTTTGGCGGGTGTTCATAAATAAAGAGAGGCTTGTCATAAAGTCTGCCTCACGTCATACATTTTAAAGAAGCCAATCGGTAGAAAGGAGGAGGCTCTGTTGAATGAAATCGCTGAGGTTCTCCCTGAATCCATGAAAAACGCCCTTTCTGAAATACCGGAACAACAATGGCTGGAAATCGAAGAAGTCAGAATTCGGATCAACCGCCCTGTTGAATTGATTCGAAGAGGACAACCTGTTTATTTGTCCTATGCGGGCACGGCCGAGGATGCCCATCTGATCCTGAGCCGGCTCAGCAACTATAGTATGTATACACTAGAAGAAGAGCTAAAGAAAGGGTATGTCACGATCAGAGGCGGCCACAGAGTCGGACTGGCGGGCAGAGTCATTACGGAAAACGGAGGTGTGAAAGGCCTCCGTGACATCGCATCTTTTAATATACGAATTGCCCGGCAAAAGCTGGGGATTGCGGAGCCGCTGCTTCCATATTTATATCAAGACAGCTGGCTGAATACGCTGATTATCGGACCGCCCCAAACCGGCAAAACAACACTTCTCCGGGACCTTGCGAGGCTCTCAAGCACCGGCAAAAAAACCATGCTGCCCGTAAAGACAGGAATCGTCGATGAACGGTCAGAAATTGCCGGATGTCTTCGCGGTATTCCGCAGCATCAATTTGGTCAGAGAATTGACGTGTTAGACGCCTGTCCAAAAGCTGAAGGGCTGATGATGATGATTCGATCCATGAGCCCTGAGGTGATGATTGTCGATGAAATCGGGCGTATGGAAGATACAGATGCACTTCTGGAGGCGCTGCATGCCGGTGTTTCAGTAATCGTATCGGCGCATGGCTGGAGCATATCCGACCTGATGAAGCGGCCTTCATTGAAGCGTTTGTGGGAAGAAAGAGCCTTTGACCGCTATTTGGAATTATCAAGAGCAAAAGGGCCGGGCACAGTGAGCCAAATTTATGACAAAGACGGAAATGTGCTGTCTAGGACGACGGGCGTGAAAACATGCTGAAGCTGCTGGGCGCTGTATTTATTGTGGTAGCGACAACATGGACAGGTTTTGAGATGGCGAAGATTTATACAGAACGGCCGCGGCAAATCCGCCAGCTGCGTGCGGCGCTTCAATCCCTCGAGGCTGAAATCATGTACGGCCATACACCGCTTCATACTGCTTCACAGCAGATTGCCAAACAGCTCGCACAGCCTGTTTCAGCTCTTTTTTCCGAATTCAGTGATCAGCTGGACAAGGGAAGTGATTCCGCGAAAACGGCGTGGGAGCAAAGCTTAAAGAAGGTATGGGACACCCTGTCTTTGAAAAAAAGCGAATACGAAGTGCTGAAGCAGTTTGGCGAGACGCTCGGGATTCATGATCGAATCTCTCAGCAAAAGCACATCAAGCTGGCGCTGACACATTTGGAAGCCTCTGAAGCGGATGCTGAGCAGGCGCAAGCGAAAAATGAAAAAATGATAAAAAGTTTGGGCTTTTTAGCGGGCTTGTTACTCATTCTTCTATTGATGTAAACGTGAGGGGAGCAAAAATAAAATGGGAGTAGACGTGAATGTCATATTTCAAATTGCCGGAGTGGGAATCGTGGTCGCTTTTTTACACACGATATTGGATCAGATGGGCAAGAAAGAATACGCTCAGTGGGTGACGCTGTTAGGTTTTATCTATATTTTATTTATGGTCGCCACGATTGTAGATGACCTATTTAAAAAGATAAAAGCTGTGTTTTTATTCCAAGGATAGGGGGGCTTGCAGATTGACATTGTTCAAATTGTAGGTTTAGGGCTGATCGCCACCTTCCTTTCTTTAATTGTAAAAGAACAAAAGCCGACTTTTGCGTTTTTAATCGTCGTTTTTGCCGGATGTGCCATTTTTCTTTATTTGGTAGACCAAATCTACGACATTATTCGAATGATAGAAAAAATTGCGATTAATGCAAATGTCAACATGGTCTATGTTGAAACCATTTTAAAGATTATCGGAATCGCCTATATTGCTGAATTCGGGGCACAGCTCACAAAAGATGCCGGTCAAGGAGCCATCGCCTCGAAAATAGAATTGGCGGGGAAAATTTTAATACTCGTAATGGCTGTGCCTATTTTAACCGTCATTATCGAAACGATTCTCGGACTTATACCTTCTATGTCATAACCGAAAGGAGGCGGTAGATTGAAGCGCTTTCAATGGGTTTTGCTTTTGGCCGTGCTGATCATAGCAGGCCGTGCAGAAATTGTACAAGCAGCTGGTAATGCAGAACAAACGGAAGACCATGCTGAAACAGCCGAGCAATTAGCGGAAAGGACAGCAGCCTCGCTTGAAACAGATAAGATCGGGGAATTTTGGAATGACATTATGACAGAATACGGCGGACTGCTGCCGGAAAGCCAAAAAGGCAGCTTAATGGAGTTTATCAATGGCGATAAATCATTCTCACCGCAAGAATGGCTGAAAGCTCTCTTTTCTTATTTGTTTCATGAAGTGCTTGCCAACGGAAAGCTGCTGGGCACATTGATTTTGCTCACGATTTTTTGCGTCATTCTGCAGCTTTTGCAAAATGCTTTTCAGCAAAGCACCGTCAGTAAGGTCGCTTACTCAATTGTGTACATGGTGCTGATTATCCTTGCGCTTAATAGCTTTCATGTGGCAATTAACTATGCAACTGAGGCGATTCAAACGATGACCAGCTTTATCCTGGCGCTCATTCCGCTCCTCTTGGCGCTTTTGGCTTCCTCAGGCGGAGCTGTATCTGCTGCCTTCTTTCATCCTGTTATCCTCTTTCTGATGAACACAAGCGGTCTCTTGATTCAGAATATCGTCATGCCGCTGATTTTCTTATCAGCAATTCTGAGCATTGTCAGCACCATGACCGAACAATACAAAGTAACACAGCTGGCCAACCTGCTCAGAAATATCGCCATCGGAGCACTGGCTGTTTTTCTTACCATCTTTCTCGGCGTCATCTCTGTTCAGGGAGCCTCCGCTGCAGTGACAGACGGCATTACGCTCAGGACGGCTAAATTTATAACCGGAAATTTTATTCCTGTGCTTGGCCGAATGTTTACAGACGCAACAGATACAGTAATCAGCGCCTCTTTACTGCTGAAAAATACGGTAGGGATTCTCGGTGTCGCTATTTTGATCTGTATCGCGGCATTTCCGGCAATCAAAGTGCTTTCCCTCGCTTTTATTTATAAGCTGGCAGCCGCGATTCTTCAGCCGCTTGGAGGCGGGCCCGTCATCACCTGCCTCGACGTCATCAGCAAAAGCGTCATTTATATTTTTGCAGCTCTCGCTATTGTGTCTCTCATGTTTTTTTTAAGCCTTACTGTCATAATCACAGCCGGAAACCTCACGATGATGATGAAATGAAGGAGGCAGGCGAATGAGTTTTTTAACGGAATGGCTTACCACTATCGTGTTGTTTATCCTATTTGCAATTGTGATTGATATGCTGCTTCCGAGCTCCAGCATGCAAAAGTACGCAAAAATGGTAGTCAGCCTGCTCTTGATTGTCGTCATGCTTACGCCGATTTTTAAACTTTTCAAGACAGACCCCGAAGTCATCTTTGAATACCTCACAAAAAACGGGCAGTCAGAGTCTGCCGACATAAAAAATCAAATCAATTCAAAAAAAATAGAAATACAAGCTTCCCAGCGCGCATATATTCTAGAAGAAATGGCTGTCCAACTAAAAAAGAAAGCGGAGGAGAGATTCAGTCATGATGAATATAAAGTAGGCCGCATCAAACTCACGGCAGGAGAAAAGGTAGATTCAGAAGAGGATATTAAAACAATCAGCGTGTATATGGCCCCGTCTTCTGAAAAAACGGTCCAAACGGTCGCGCCGGTCCACATTGATACAGATCATGCATACGTAACGAAAGAAGCAGCCGAACAAAAAGAAGCCAAACAGATACAAACGCAGCTCGCGGACATTTGGGAAATCGGAAGTGAGAAAATTACGGTTCATATGGAAGGCGGGGAGAGTGTCGGCAATGAATAAAAACGGATTATGGAATGTATTGAAAAAGCAGTTTCTTCCGGGACAAACGAAGGACGGCGAAAAGCCGAAGCTGACCAAATATCATTACTTTCTATTCGTTTTTGTTCTCGGAGTTTCCTTTATGCTTGTCAGCCAGCTGTTTTCTTCACCTGAGAAAACAGAAAACGCCAAAACGATAACGGCCGTATCATCGCAACATTCCGCAGACAGCAAAGAGAAAACAGCCGAAGTGTTTAAAGCCTCAAAATCTGATAAACCTAAAGACTCGATCGATGACTATGAAAAAGAGTACGAAAATCAGCTGAAAGAAATCCTTGAAACAATCATTGGTGTGGACGATGTCTCGGTTGTCGTGAATGTAGATGCAACGTCGCTGAAAGTATACGAAAAAAACAAATCAAACAAAAATACAACCACTGAAGAAACTGACAAAGAAGGCGGAACAAGAAGCGTTACAGACCAAACATCGGAGGAAGAAATCGTCATGATCAAAAACGGCGATAAAGAAACACCTGTCGTCGTCCAAACGAAAAAACCTGATATACGCGGTGTACTCGTTGTTGCTCAGGGAGTGGACAACGTTCAAATAAAACAAACAATTATCGAAGCGGTGACACGGGTCCTGGATGTTCCAAGCCACCGGGTTGCGGTTGCCCCTAAAAAAATAAAGGAGGATTCATAAATGCTTAAAAAACAAACCGTTTGGCTATTAACAATGCTCAGTCTTGTCGTGGTGTTAAGCGTCTACTATATCATGTCGCCGGAAAGCAAAAACGCCGTGCAGATGCAAAGTGAAAAAAGCGCGTCTGACAGCGGAGAGGTCGCAACTGAAAAAGCGCCTGCCAAGCAAGACACGAAAGAAAAAAGCGGTACAGAAACTGAAAAAGGAAAAGAAGATGGAACAAAGGGAACGAAAGATTCATCAGCAGACAAGGAAACATCCGCTGAAGCCAGTGAAAAAGGAACTGTTGTTACGGAAACAGCCGATGATGATCTGTTTACAACGTACCGTCTTGATTTAGAAGATGCCAGAAGCAAAGAAAGAGAAGAGCTGAATGCCATTGTATCAAGCGATGATGCAACAGCCAAGGAGAAAAGCGAAGCATACGATAAAATGACGGCTCTCAGTGAAGTGGAAGGAACAGAAAAACAGCTGGAAACGCTGATTAAAACACAAGGTTACGAGGATGCGCTCGTTAATGCTGAAGGAGATAAAATCAATATTACAGTCAAATCAGACAAACACTCCAAATCGAAGGCGACAGCCATTATAGACCTTGTGGCAAAAGAAATCAAAACAATGAAAGATGTCGCTGTCACGTTTGAACCATCCAAGTAAGAAAGAGGAAAAAGAAGCCCGCTAAACAAGCGGGCTTTTTGCGTTGCTGTCATATTAGAGTTGAATTCAAAAGTCCGCTCCTGTAAGATGAACATAGTATGTACTTTTAGTAGTAACCTATAAAAAAAGAAATTTCATACATAGGAGTGCGATTGAATGTTAAATATCAAAGAAATCCACGAGCTGATTAAAGCAATTGACGAGTCTACAATTGACGAATTCGTATATGAAAATGAAGGTGTATCCTTAAAACTGAAAAAACACGAAGCAGGCACGGTTCAAGTCATGCAGCAGGCACCGGCAGCACCTGTACAAGCACAGGCTCCGCAGGCAGTTCAGACGCAAGCGCAGCAAGCAGCGGCACCTGCCCAAGAAGCACCAAAGCAAGATGAGAATCTGCATAAAATCACTTCACCAATGGTAGGAACATTTTATGCTTCTTCATCACCGGAAGCTGGCCCGTATGTAACAGCCGGTTCAAAAGTAAATGAAAACACAGTTGTCTGCATTGTAGAAGCGATGAAGCTTTTCAACGAAATCGAAGCAGAAGTGAAAGGCGAAATCGTTGAAGTATTAGTAGAAAACGGCCAGCTGGTCGAATACGGACAACCTCTATTTCTTGTAAAAGCGGAGTAAGGAGACTTAACATGATTAAAAAGCTATTGATCGCCAACAGAGGAGAAATTGCTGTCAGAATCATCAGAGCCTGCAGAGAGCTCGGAATTGAGACTGTCGCTGTTTATTCAGAAGCTGATAAAGATGCCCTTCATGTTCAAATGGCCGATGAAGCTTTTTGTATCGGACCGAAAGCATCAAAAGACAGCTATTTAAACGTTACAAATATTGTGAGTGTTGCAAAGCTGACTGGCACGGACGCCATTCATCCGGGATACGGATTTTTAGCTGAAAATGCTGATTTCGCTGAATTATGTGAAGAAGTTAATGTCACGTTTGTCGGCCCGAGCGCTGACGCCATTTCAAAAATGGGAACAAAAGACGTTGCGCGGGAAACGATGAAACAGGCCGGCGTGCCAATCGTACCGGGTTCACAGGGAATTATAGAAAATGTGGAAGAAGCGGTTTCGCTTGCTAATGAAATTGGGTATCCTGTAATTATAAAAGCCACCGCAGGCGGAGGCGGAAAAGGAATTAGGGTTGCCCGCACTGAAGAGGAACTGATTAATGGCATTAAGATTACACAGCAGGAAGCGGCAACTGCATTTGGGAATCCAGGTGTATACATCGAAAAATACATAGAAGATTTTCGCCACGTTGAGATCCAAGTGCTTGCTGATAACTACGGAAATACGATCCATTTGGGCGAACGCGACTGCTCGATCCAAAGACGCCTGCAAAAGCTTTTGGAAGAATCACCATCTCCTGCCCTTGATTCAGAAATCAGGGAGCAAATGGGAGATGCAGCAGTAAAGGCTGCAAAAGCGGTTGGCTATACAGGTGCTGGAACAGTTGAATTTATCTATGACTACAATGAACAGCGCTATTACTTCATGGAAATGAACACGAGAATCCAGGTGGAGCACCCAGTCACAGAAATGGTGACGGGAACTGACCTGATCAAGGAACAAATCAAAGTGGCTTCAGGAATGGAACTGAGCCTCAAGCAAGAAGATGTTGAATTTGAAGGCTGGGCCATCGAATGCCGAATCAACGCAGAAAACCCAAGCAAAAATTTCATGCCGTCACCTGGAGAAATTAAAATGTACCTGCCTCCTGGCGGTCTTGGTGTCCGTGTCGATTCAGCTGCGTACCCTGGCTATTCCATCCCACCGTACTATGACAGCATGATTGCAAAGGTCATCACATACGGAAAAACGAGGGATGAAGCGATTGCCCGCATGAAGCGCGCATTGAGCGAATTCGTCATCGAAGGCATTGAGACAACAATCCCTTTCCATTTAAAACTGCTTGAACACGAAACATTTGTGAGCGGAGAGTTTAATACGAAATTTTTAGAAACATATGATGTAATGGGCTCATAATTTTTACGGAGGTGAATTGAATGAAAGACAACAGCTTGCTTAAAATGGATCACGAAGATACGCATTTGGGTAAGGTTGAGATTGCACCGGAGGTCATTGAGGTCATTGCCGGCATTGCAGCATCAGAAGTTGATGGAGTTGCCGAAATGCGCGGAAACTTTGCGACAGGCGTCGTTGAGCGCTTTGGCAAAGTGAATCATGGCAAAGGTGTCAAAGTCGACCTGGCGGATGACGGAATTACGATCGATGTATACTGTGTCGTTACATTTGGCGTTTCGATTCCGAAAGTTGCAGCATCCGTTCAGGAAAACATTCGTCAAACCTTATTAAATATGACGTCTCTTTCGATTAACGAGATCAATATTCACATCGTCGGCATTCAATTTGACACAAAAGCCCAAGAAGTCCAAATCGACGAAGAAATGTAAATGGCTTAACACGAAACCAAGGGGAGGGCGGCCCTTTGGTTTTTTTACACGTTACCCTTTATTTCAAAGCATGAAGAAAGCCGGCTTACATAGCCGAGTTTCTTCATGAACGTGAAATCCGAATAATCATATTAAGGTGTGTGAAAATATTCGGTAATAGGGTAAAAAAACCTTGATTTCAATATGCGGATACGAAAAAAATATGTTATGATCTCTTTGTGGCTTAACGACAAGCGGATAAAGAGGATCAAAGGAGAAAGAAAATGAAAAGAAGAACAGCAAGAGAAAAAGCTTTGCAGGCACTATTTCAAATTGATGTCAGCGATATTGCAGTGAATGAAGCCATAGAACACGCACTGGATGAAGAAAAAACAGATCCTTTCTTTGAACAGCTTGTACACGGGGTATTGGAACACCAAGACCAGCTGGATGAAATGATCTCCAAGCATCTGGTGAATTGGAAGCTCGATCGGATTGCCAATGTTGACCGTGCGATTTTGCGCCTGGCAGCATATGAAATGGCATATGCCGAAGACATTCCGGTGAATGTCTCCATGAACGAAGCGATTGAGCTGGCAAAACGGTTTGGTGATGACAAAGCGACAAAGTTTGTAAACGGGGTTCTTTCTAACATTAAATCTGATATTGAACAATCATAGGAGGAAAGAAAATGACTGCAACAATCATCGACGGAAAAGAAACGGCTAGAGAAAAACGCGAACAATTGGCAAAAGAGGTAGAAGAGCTTAAAAAGCAAGGCGTCACTCCCGGACTGGCGGTTATTTTGATTGGAGATGATCCTGCTTCTCACTCTTACGTGCGAGGAAAGAAAAAAGCGGCAGAAACAATGGGAATGAATTTCAAGCTCGATCAATTTGACAGCAGCCTCACAGAAGCTGAACTGCTTTCCATTATTGATCAATATAACCAAGACCCTGAGTTTCATGGCATTCTCGTTCAGCTTCCTCTCCCAGACCATATTTCTGAAAAAGCGGTGATCGAACGTATCTCTCCTGATAAAGATGTAGATGGTTTTCATCCGTTAAACGTAGGGAAAATGCTGCTTGGCGAAGATACGTTTCTTCCTTGCACGCCTCATGGAATTGTTGAGCTTTTGAAGAAAACCAATATTGACCTTTCCGGTAAAGAGGTTGTTGTAGTCGGCCGAAGCAACATTGTCGGCAAACCTGTCGGCCAGCTTTTATTAAATGAAAACGCGACGGTTACTTACTGTCATTCAAGAACAGAAAATATTACTGAACATACGAAAAAAGCGGACATCCTGGTGGTGGCAGTCGGCAGAGCCAACTTCATCAGTGCAGACCAGATCAAAGAGGGCGCTGTTGTCATTGACGTCGGCGTTAACCGTCTGGAAAACGGAAAGCTTTGCGGAGACGTTGAATTTGAAGGGGCAAAGGAAAAAGCGTCCTTCATCACGCCGGTTCCGGGCGGAGTAGGTCCGATGACCATCACGATGCTTGCGCATAATACTGTTAAATCTGCGAAACGTACGTTATCATAGATAATTGGAGATATTCACAGGCGAAATGTTTACCCGCCTTGAATATGAGCACGATACCCGCTTCTTCAGGCTCCTAAAGCCAGGGCGGGTTTTCTTTAGTTATGGTGCAGGAATGCTTAGGAGAGGAGTTTTTAGACATGGGTGAAGCAGCGTATGTGACCGTCTCAGCGCTGACAAAGTATATAAAACGAAAATTCGATGTAGATCCTCACCTTGGAAATATTTGGATTAAAGGCGAATTGTCGAATGTAAAGATACACACACGAGGGCATATTTATTTCACTTTAAAAGACGAAAACGCAAGAATGCAGTCGGTGATGTTCGCGAGACAAAGCGAGCGTCTGCCTTTTAAACCTGAAAACGGAATGAAAGTGCTGGTAAGAGGCGGAATTTCCGTATATGAACCGAGCGGAAACTATCAATTATATGCCAAAGAAATGCAGCCTGACGGGGTTGGAGCGCTTTATTTAGCGTACGAAGAATTAAAAAAGAAGCTTGCCGGAGAAGGTTTATTTGACGACCGCTACAAAAAACAAATCCCCGCATTTCCAGCCACAATCGGGGTTGTGACATCTCCAACGGGTGCCGCTGTCAGAGACGTTATTACAACTCTAAAAAGAAGATATCCCCTTGTAAAAGTCATTGTTCTTCCAGCGCTCGTACAAGGTGAAAATGCGAGCAGATCCATCGTTACGCGCATTGAAGAGGCAAATGAAAAAGAGATTTGCGACGTATTAATTGTCGGGAGAGGCGGCGGTTCGATAGAAGAACTGTGGGCATTCAATGAAGAAATTGTAGCACGCGCCATCTTTGCTTCCAATATTCCGATTATATCGGCAGTCGGACATGAGACGGATTTTACGATCAGTGATTTTGTCGCCGATATCAGAGCCGCGACGCCGACAGGAGCAGCTGAGATTGCTGTGCCTCATACCACTGATTTAATCGAACGCACAAAAACAGCGGAAGTCAGAATGACAAGAGCGATGCAGCAGCACCTCGGCCAGAAAAAAGAACGGATTCAAACGCTGCAATCGTCCTATGCCTTTCGTTTTCCAAAGCGTTTGTATGCGCAAAAAGAGCAGCAGTTTGACCTCGCGTACCAGCAGTTTCAAGCACAGCTGACCGCTCTTTTAGATCGGAAAAGCAGACAGCTGGAGCGTGAAACGTACAGATTAGAGGCACTGCATCCTCATGAACAGCTGAAACAAGCGAGAACACGATACCAGGAACAAACAAATCAGCTGAGAAAAAATATGAATATCCAAATGAAGCAGCTGCATTCCCAATTTCAAACCGTTCTTGGCAAGCTGAATGCACTAAGTCCTCTTCAAGTGATGGAAAGAGGATACAGCTTGGCTTATAAAGAAGATAAACTCATTAAAAGTGTCAGTCAAATAGAAGAGCAGGACCGGCTTGAAGTCAAGCTGAAGGATGGCGTGCTGACCTGTGAAGTATTAGAAAAGAGAGGGGAAGAAAAATGACAGACGTGAAAAAAAATGAAAACATGACATTTGAAGAAGCGATGAAAGGGCTTGAGAGCATTGTATCAAAGCTTGAAGAGGGAGATGTGCCTCTAGAGCAAGCCATTAACTATTTCCAAGAAGGCATGGCTCTGTCAAAAATGTGCCATGAAAAGCTGCAAAAAGTCGAAAAGCAAATGGACTTCATTTTAAAAGAAGACGGCGAACTGGCACCTTTCAGTGTTCAGGAGGAAGACGAAGGTGACAAATAAATTAACGAGCTTTCTGGCGGACCGGAAAAAAACAATTGAAAATCAGCTTTCTGTCTATACAGAAAAGCTTGATATGCCGGACTCATTAAAGAAATCTATGCTGTATTCTCTACAGGCCGGCGGAAAGCGGCTGCGGCCTCTGATTGTACTGGCTGTTTTAAATGCATATGGAAAAAGCGAAAAAGACGGCATTCCGGTGGGCTGTGCTGTCGAAATGATTCACACGTATTCGTTAATTCATGATGATCTTCCATGCATGGATGATGACGATTTGCGCCGCGGGAAGCCGACAAACCATAAAGTGTTTGGTGAAGCGACGGCAGTATTAGCGGGTGACGGGCTGCTCACAGAAAGCTTTAAGCTGATTACCTCCCACGTGTCAGACGAGGTGTCAGCAGAAAAGCGCCTGCGGCTTGTGAATGAACTGATTTCAGCGGCAGGCACCGAAGGCATGGTCGGTGGGCAAGTAGCTGATATGGAAGCGGAAAACCGACAAGTCACGCTTGAAGAGCTCGAATCCATTCATGAACGGAAAACTGCCAAGCTCCTTGGCTTTTGTGTAATCGCCGGTGCTATTTTGGCTGATGCGCCTGAGGAAGACATTGAAACACTGCGTACCTTCAGCAGCCACATTGGAATCGGATTTCAAATCAGAGACGATATTTTAGATTTAGAAGGCAGTGAAGAGAAAATCGGCAAACGTGTCGGCTCGGATACCACAAATGACAAATCGACATACCCGTCGCTTCTTTCATTGGAAGGGGCCAAACATAAATTGGATGTTCATATAAAAGAGGCGAAGCGATTGATCGGCGGACTCTCTCTTCAAAAAGACCTTTTATATGAGCTTTGTGATTTAATTGCGGCAAGAGATCACTAAAACGATCCTAATTTGAAGCGGCTGCACGAGGTATGGTAAAATGTAAGCAGTTTATATGAAAAATGAAAAGGAAAAGCGCGTTTGTCTTTTTTTATGTCTGAGATTAATGTCAGCTCGGCATGCAAAAGACATGTATCATTGCAGAAATTCATGCTGAAAGTGAGTTGATCCGCTTTGGATCTTTTATCAATACAGGACCCGTCGTTTTTAAAAAACATGTCCATTGATGAATTAGAGAAATTAAGTGATGAAATCCGTCAGTTTTTAATTACAAGTTTATCCGCTTCCGGCGGCCACATCGGCCCAAACTTAGGTGTCGTAGAGCTTACTGTTGCCCTGCATAAGGAATTTAACAGCCCGAAAGACAAATTTTTATGGGATGTAGGCCATCAGTCGTATGTCCATAAGCTGCTGACAGGACGCGGAAAAGAATTTGCGACGCTTCGCCAGTACAAAGGGCTTTGCGGATTTCCAAAGCGGAGTGAAAGCGAGCACGATGTTTGGGAAACCGGGCACAGCTCGACTTCTCTGTCAGGCGCGATGGGAATGGCAGCTGCCCGTGATATTAAAGGAACGGATGAATATATTATTCCGATCATTGGTGACGGCGCGCTGACTGGCGGTATGGCGCTCGAAGCCCTTAACCACATCGGCGACGAGAAAAAAGACATGATTGTCATCCTTAATGATAATGAAATGAGTATTGCGCCAAACGTCGGTGCCATTCACTCTATGCTCGGACGGCTCCGCACTGCGGGGAAATACCAGTGGGTCAAAGATGAGCTTGAATACTTATTTAAAAAGATTCCGGCAGTTGGGGGCAAGCTTGCCGCCACGGCGGAACGGGTCAAAGACAGCCTGAAATACATGCTCGTCTCCGGAATGTTTTTCGAGGAGCTCGGTTTTACGTATTTGGGCCCAGTGGACGGACATTCTTATCATGAGCTGATTGAGAATCTTCAATACGCCAAAAAAACGAAAGGCCCTGTTCTTCTGCACGTCATTACGAAAAAAGGGAAGGGGTACAAACCGGCTGAGACCGATACGATTGGGACATGGCATGGTACCGGACCATATAAAATTAATACCGGTGACTTTGTAAAGCCGAAAGCCGCAGCTCCTTCGTGGAGCGGTCTTGTCAGCGGAACTGTGCAGCGAATGGCGCGCGAGGACGGACGCATTGTAGCCATTACGCCGGCTATGCCTGTCGGTTCAAAGCTTGAAGGCTTCGCAAAGGAATTCCCTGACCGGATGTTCGACGTAGGAATCGCAGAACAGCATGCCGCAACGATGGCGGCAGCTATGGCAATGCAGGGTATGAAGCCGTTTTTGGCGATTTACTCAACCTTCCTGCAAAGGGCATATGACCAAGTTGTTCATGACATCTGCCGCCAAAACGCCAATGTGTTTATTGGAATTGACCGTGCAGGACTCGTTGGCGCTGATGGAGAGACACATCAAGGCGTGTTTGATATTGCGTTTATGCGCCACATTCCAAACATGGTCTTAATGATGCCGAAAGACGAAAATGAAGGCCAGCACATGGTTCATACAGCACTTAGCTATGACGAAGGCCCGATAGCGATGCGTTTTCCGCGCGGAAACGGACTCGGCGTAAAAATGGATGAACAGTTGAAAACGATTCCGATCGGTACGTGGGAGGTGCTGCGTCCAGGGAACGATGCTGTCATCTTAACATTCGGCACAACAATCGAAATGGCGATTGAAGCAGCCGAAGAGCTGCAGAAAGAAGGCCTTTCCGTGCGCGTTGTGAATGCGCGTTTTATTAAGCCGATTGATGAAAAGATGATGAAGAGTATCCTAAAAGAAGGCTTGCCAATTTTAACAATTGAAGAAGCGGTCTTAGAAGGCGGTTTCGGAAGCTCGATTTTAGAATTCGCTCATGATCAAGGTGAATATCATACTCCGATTGACAGAATGGGTATACCTGATCGGTTTATTGAACACGGAAGTGTAACAGCGCTTCTTGAGGAAATTGGACTGACAAAACAGCAGGTGGCAAATCGTATTAGATTACTGATGCCGCCAAAGACACACAAAGGAATTGGATCATGACGTCAAAGAAAGAACGATTAGATGTATTATTAGTGGAAAGAGGGCTGGCGGAAACGCGTGAAAAAGCCAAAAGAGCCATTATGGCGGGGATCGTCTATTCAAACGAAAACCGCTTGGACAAGCCTGGAGAAAAAATTGACCGCGACCTTCCGTTAACTGTCAAAGGAAACCCGCTGAGGTATGTGAGCAGGGGCGGCTTAAAGCTCGAAAAAGCGTTGAAGGAATTTCCCGTCTCTGTCAAAGATAAAATTATGATTGATATTGGCTCCTCCACCGGCGGTTTTACGGACTGCGCTTTGCAAAATGGAGCTAAACAGTCATACGCTGTGGATGTAGGCTATAATCAGCTTGCATGGAAGCTTAGACAGGATGAACGGGTCGTCGTGATGGAACGGACGAACTTTCGTTATGCAACACCGGCAGACTTTACAAAGGGCATGCCGGAGTTTGCCACAATTGATGTGTCCTTTATTTCACTGCGGCTCATCCTGCCTGTCCTAAGGACTTTGCTCGTACCGGGCAGCGACTGCATGGCTTTAGTTAAGCCTCAGTTTGAAGCGGGACGGGAATCCGTCGGCAAAAAAGGGATTGTTAGAGATCCTAAAGTGCATGCTGATGTGCTCAAGCGAATGATCAGTTTTTCTGCCGCTGAAGGCTATATCTGTAAAGGCTTGTCATTTTCTCCAATCACGGGAGGAGACGGAAATATTGAGTTTCTCCTTCATTTGCATTGGCCGGGAGAGGGACAGGAAGGCCAGGAACTGCCGGAAGAAGAGATCATGCGCGTTGTAGAAGAAGCACATAAGACGTTAAAAGAAAAAAAAGCAGATGTACCGGAATAATAGGGCGCTATTATTCCTTTTTTCTGCATTCATGTACAATGTGCAGAGAATCATATAACATAAAAGAACAGATAAGCTTGGAAATAGAGGTGCTTACATGAACAAAGGCCAGAGGCATATTAAAATCAGAGAGATCATTACAAGCAATGAAATCGAAACGCAGGATGAATTGGTCGACATGCTAAAGCAGGATGGATACAAAGTAACGCAGGCCACGGTATCACGGGATATTAAAGAACTTCACCTTGTAAAAGTTCCTACAAATAATGGTTCTTACAAATACAGTCTTCCGGCGGACCAGCGTTTCAATCCGCTGTCAAAGCTAAAGCGGGCATTGATGGACGCATTTGTGAAAATAGACTCAGCAAGCCATATGATTGTGCTGAAAACGATGCCGGGCAATGCCCAGGCAATCGGGGCGCTGATGGACAATTTGGACTGGGATGAAATGATGGGGACCATTTGCGGAGATGATACGATTTTAATTATTTGCCGGACTCCTGAAGATACAGAAGGCGTAAAAAACAGGCTCCTTGAACTGCTGTAACAGAAAATCTAACAAAGATAAGAGGTGTAATGCTGTTTGTTAGCTGAACTATCGATTAAAAACTTTGCCATTATTGAGGAACTGACGGTTTCTTTTGAACGCGGGCTTACGGTTTTAACAGGAGAAACCGGAGCCGGCAAATCCATCATCATAGATGCCATTTCTCTTTTAGTCGGAGGCCGCGGATCATCTGAATTTGTTAGATATGGGGAAGCAAAAGCCGAACTTGAAGGGCTGTTTCTGTTGGAGAGCGGCCATCCTGTTTTAGGCGTATGCGCTGAGCAGGGAATCGACGTTTCAGACGAAATGATCGTCATGAGAAGGGATATCAGCACGAGCGGGAAAAGCGTTTGCCGTGTCAATGGCAAGCTTGTCACGATTGCTTCACTAAGAGAGATCGGCAGGCTTTTATTAGATATTCACGGGCAGCACGATAACCAGCTGTTAATGGAAGACGAAAATCATCTCCAGCTTTTGGACAAGTTTGCCGGAGCCGAAGTGGAAAGCGCGCTCAAAACGTATCAGGAAGGGTACCAGCGGTATGTGAAGCTGCTCAAAAAGCTTAAGCAGCTTTCTGAAAGCGAACAGGAAATGGCCCATCGTCTTGATCTTATTCAATTTCAGCTCGAAGAAATCGAATCGGCAAAGCTTGAGCTTAACGAAGATGAACAGCTCCAAGAAGAGCGCCAGCAAATTTCAAACTTTGAGAAGATATATGAGTCGCTGCAAAATGCATATAACGCGCTTCGCAGTGAGCAGGGCGGATTGGACTGGGTTGGAATGGCATCAGCGCAGCTTGAAGATATATCTGATATAAACGAACCGCTGAAAAAAATGTCTGAAAGTGTTTCGAACTCCTACTATTTGCTTGAGGATGCCACATTTCAGATGAGAAATATGCTGGATGAGCTTGAATTTGATCCGGAACGCCTGAACTATATTGAGACGCGACTTAATGAAATCAAACAGCTGAAACGAAAATACGGTGCCACTGTTGAAGACATTTTGGAATATGCTTCTAAAATTGAAGAAGAGATTGACCAAATTGAAAACAGGGACAGCCACCTTCAAAGCTTGAAAAAGGAGCTTGACTCCGTCGGCAAAGATGTCGCAGTGGAAGCGGCAAATGTGTCACAAATCCGAAAAACATGGGCGAAAAAGCTGGCTGATGAGATTCATCGGGAATTAAAAAGCCTGTACATGGAAAAATCAACTTTTGATACGGAATTTAAGGTCAGAACAGCGTCACGCAATGAAGAGGCGCCGCTTGTAAACGGCCAGCCCGTTCAGCTGACTGAACAAGGGATTGACCTGGTGAAGTTTTTAATTTCAACCAATACAGGCGAGCCGCTAAAATCCCTTTCGAAAGTCGCTTCAGGTGGAGAGCTGTCACGGGTGATGCTTGCCATAAAAAGCATTTTCTCCTCACAACAGGATGTGACATCGATCATTTTTGACGAGGTTGATACCGGTGTAAGCGGCAGGGTCGCACAGGCAATCGCTGAGAAGATCCATAAGGTGTCAATAGGTTCACAAGTGCTGTGCATTACACACCTGCCTCAGGTGGCTGCCATGGCCGATACGCATCTTTATATTGCGAAGGAGTTAAAAGACGGCAGAACGACGACACGTGTCAAGCCGCTGTCTAAGCAGGAAAAGGTAGCGGAAATCGGGCGCATGATTGCAGGTGTCGAGGTAACCGATTTAACGAAACGCCATGCGAAAGAACTTTTAAAACAAGCGGATCAAGTCAAAACAACTGGGTAAGCTGCGCGAGAAGCGCAGCTTATTTTTTTCGTGCACATCCATTCGTTCATCAGTATATCCAATGTTTTTCTTCATATGACAGTTATAAATAAGCCGTCAGAAGGCAAAATTAAATGATGTAGCAGCAAGTCATAAAGAAGGTGTGGGATAGGAGCGAGGAGAGTGAAGTAGTGAATGCCCGATAACATCAGAAAAGCAGTAGGTTTAATTCTCCTTGTTTCGTTATTAAGTGTAGGTTTATGCAAACCGCTAAAAGAATATTTACTGATTCCAACGCAAATGAGAGTATTTGAAACCCAAACACAAGCGATTGAAACGAGTTTATCGGTAAACGCTCAGACATCAGAATCCTCAGAAGCGTTTACAGTAAAGAAAGATCCGCATGAAATCAAGGTGACGGGCAAAAAATCAGGTGAGTCAGAATTGGTATATGATCTTGCCGGATTTCCAATTAAAAAAACAAAAGTGCATGTTCTTCCTGATTTAAAAGTTATACCTGGCGGACAATCAATCGGTGTAAAACTTCATTCCGTCGGTGTTCTTGTCGTCGGATTTCATCAAATCAATACAAGTGAAGGCAAAAAATCTCCGGGAGAAACGGCAGGAATTGAGGCGGGCGACATCATTATTGAGATGAATGGACAGAAAATTGAAAAAATGAATGATGTAGCCCCATTTATTCAAAAGGCTGGGAAAACTGGTGAATCTTTAGACTTACTGATCAAACGTGATAAACAGAAAATCAAAACGAAGCTGATCCCAGAAAAGGATGAAGGAGAAGGCAAATACAGAATCGGGTTATATATCAGAGATTCTGCTGCCGGCATAGGCACTATGACCTTTTATGAACCGAAAACAAAAAAATACGGAGCACTTGGCCACGTGATTTCCGATATGGACACAAAGAAACCAATTGTAGTGGAGAATGGAGAAATTGTTAAATCCACTGTAACATCAATTGAAAAAGGGACAGGCGGTAATCCGGGAGAAAAACTGGCGCGATTTTCCTCAGAACGCAAAACGATCGGGGATATTAACAGAAACAGCCCGTTTGGGATTTTCGGCACACTGCATCAGCCGATTCAAAACAACATATCAGATCAAGCATTGCCGGTTGCGTTTTCTACCGAAGTCAAAAAAGGGCCGGCTGAAATTTTAACGGTTATTGATGATGACAAAGTAGAAAAATTCGATATTGAAATCGTCAGCACAACGCCGCAAAAATTCCCTGCGACAAAAGGAATGGTGTTGAAAATTACCGATCCAAGGCTGTTGAAAGAAACAGGAGGCATCGTACAGGGGATGAGCGGAAGCCCGATCATTCAAAATGGAAAAGTGATCGGTGCTGTCACCCATGTATTTGTAAATGACCCGACAAGCGGCTACGGTGTTCATATTGAATGGATGCTGTCAGAAGCAGGAATCGATATTTATGGAAAAGAAAAAGCAAGCTGACTGCCGGAGTTTCCGGCAGTTTTTTTATTTTGATCCCTCTTCACTTCTCAGAATACATACGGTAAAATATACAAAAGAAGATTTTTCGACAAATTCACGTTTCCTTGTTTGTCAAATTTCATTTTTAGTCGAAAAACAGAGAAAAACATAGAATAACAAAGATATGCCACTAATATTGGTGATTATGATTTTTTTAGAGGGTATATAGCGGTTTTGTCGAATGTAAACATGTAGCAAGGGTGAATCCTGTTAACTACATTTGGGGAGGAAGAAACGTGGAGAAAATTAAAGTTTGTGTTGCTGATGATAATCGAGAGCTGGTAAGCCTGTTAAGTGAATATATAGAAGGACAGGAAGACATGGAAGTGATCGGCGTTGCTTATAACGGACAGGAATGCCTGTCGCTGTTTAAAGAAAAAGATCCCGATGTGCTCGTATTAGATATTATTATGCCGCATCTAGACGGACTTGCGGTTTTAGAGAGGCTGAGGGAATCAGATCTGAAAAAACAGCCGAATGTCATTATGCTGACAGCCTTTGGGCAGGAAGATGTCACGAAAAAGGCCGTCGATTTAGGCGCGTCCTACTTTATTCTCAAACCGTTTGATATGGAAAACCTTGTCGGCCATATCCGCCAGGTCAGCGGAAATGCCAGCAGTGTGACGCATCGTGCGCCATCATCGCAAAGCAGTATTATACGCAGCAGCCAGCCTGAACCAAAGAAGAAAAATCTCGACGCGAGCATCACAAGCATTATCCATGAAATCGGCGTCCCAGCCCATATTAAAGGCTATCTCTATCTGCGCGAAGCAATCTCAATGGTATACAATGACATCGAATTGCTCGGCAGCATTACAAAAGTCCTCTATCCGGACATCGCCAAAAAATTTAACACAACCGCAAGCCGTGTAGAAAGAGCGATCCGTCATGCAATTGAAGTGGCATGGAGCAGAGGAAACATTGATTCCATTTCCTCGTTGTTCGGTTATACTGTCAGCATGACAAAAGCTAAACCGACAAATTCGGAGTTCATTGCAATGGTTGCGGATAAGCTGAGGTTAGAGCATAAGGCTTCTTAAACATGAGCTTATTAAGTGGTCATTAAATCAAACGTCTTTTATTTATTAGTTTGCGCTGATAAATAGGAGGCGTTTTGTTTTGGGGACATTTGTTAGTATGGGAGAAGAATATTAAGTATCCGCATATAGTAAAGGATGGGTTTGAAAAGTAAGGAAAGCAAATGGCGGTATTACCTGCACTCTTGGTCCATTCATACATCTTATAGGATCACGAAGCATGATCGACCCTAGATGTTTCCGTTATAAAATGAAACCTTTCTCCTGCAAAATCGTAAGTAAGGCGTATTCATGTAAAAAGGAGACGTACGAATGAAAAAGAAAAAAGCAAGAAAGCGTGAGGGGTTTTTCCTGGATTTTCTTTTCGAAGTTGGTGGGGAGCTCTTTCTTTTGCTGTTTAGATGTGTACACAAACTATTTATATAAAGGGAAAAAGACTGCCGAATCGTTTCGGCAGTCTTTGCACATTAATCTTTATAAGGCACCCAGCCTGGCGTGTTCACAATTGCTTGCCATAGCGGTTCAGGCAAATGATATTTTTCTTTATCTGTGCCTTTGATCACTGTTTCGATTTGCTTTTCACGGCCTTCTTTTACTTTTACCGTCCAGTCAGGGTCAACTAGAATTTCGCGTCCCATAGCGACCAGCGGAATACCGTTTTCGATGACGGCAAGCGCGTCATCAGCGGAATGGATGGAACCGACGGCGATCAGCGGCACTTTGTTTCCGACACGTTCATTCAATAAGTCCATGCGTGTGCGAGTCGGATCTGCACCGCGGCGCGCTTTTGAGTTCACGTCCATCAGTGAGATATGAAGATAATCCAATTCTTTATCCCCTAAAGCATCAACAAGCGTATAAGTTTCAGTCATTGTCAATCCCGGTGTCTCAGGTTCTTCCGGAGACAGGCGGTATCCGACTAAGAACGCACCCTTCGCATGTTCTGAAGCGGCTTTTTTCACTTCATCGACAATAGCGAGCGGGAAGGCTAATCGTTTTTCATCGCTTCCTCCCCAGCGATCCGTGCGCTGGTTGGTTTTCGGAGAATAAAACTGCTGAATTAAGTAGCCGTTTGCACCGTGAATTTCGACACCGTCAAAGCCGGCTTCAATGGCGCGTCTTGTCGCTTCTCCAAACGCCTTCACAATGTTTTCCACTTCTTCTTCTTTTAATGCGCGAGCAATTTGTTTGCCGTTATCAAACACGTCACTTGGCCCCACAACATCTTGTTGAGGAACGAGCTCAGACGGGCACTCAATACCGCCGTGATGAATTTGTACAACGGCTTTAGCGCCTTGTGCCTGAATGGCTTGTGCTAACTTTTTTAAACCTGGAATGTTGGAATCGTCATGGATGGCCGGCTGCCCGGGGAATGCTTTTCCGTCCGGTGTAACATTTGCGCAGGCTGTAATCACCATTCCCATCTCTTTTGAACGGGGGATGATGTAGTCGAGCTCCGCTTCAGATATTGTACCGTCTTCATTAGAAGCGTAATGAGTCATTGGTGCTACTGCGATCCGGTTGTCGATTGTAACGCCGCTTTTAAACGTAAATGGTTCAAACAGTGGCTTATACTTAGGATTCATTTGATCATCTTCTTTCGTTTGGATTCGCACATATTCTAGCCTATATGTAAAAATTAATGCAATTGATCTGCTTTACTGACTGAATATCTTGAGTACAGAGTGATGTTTTCGCCGCTCTTTTTCGGGGCCTTTGTAGCCGCCGCTTATTTGGTGGCCGATGGAGCATGTGATGACAGCTGCCGCCAGCAGCAGAACGAATTTTTTCATGGCTTTAACTTCTTTCAATAAAGTAAATATCCTTTAAAAGGTTACGCCTGGCTGACCCACCCGTCAAACGATTTGCTCACCTATTCTCAAATTTTTTAAAATGAATAAAAAGTTGCTTCTTTCCGCTAATTTTTTCTAGTTGGCGCCTCAATTAGACCCATCCTCATAGACAAATCTGCTCGTTATCTTTCTAACAACAGGAAATGATCGGGTCGTATAGCCCTTTTGAAAATCATGGAACTTACTCGCCTGCATTCGCGTTGTCTTTACAAATTCGCCATTCTGGTCAAAGATAAAAGCCAAACATCAGGAAGAGGTGGTCATGTGAAACAAACGGTTCTTTTGCTGTTTACTGCGCTCTTTCTTTCGGGGTGCAGTGTTGCAAGTGCGGATGACTCAGTGCCAAGGTTTACCGAAGAGGGAAAATACATTGGCTCGGCTGATCCTCATACGATTGCGGTGTCTCTTAATGGAGAAGAAACCATGATACAAGTTCCGAAGGATAAACGTGATGAATGTGAATCACTGCCAGATCAGACACATGTCCTGGTGAAATATACAAAGAAGGATAATGGAACTTTACAGCTGGAAGATATTCAGCTGCGAAAGAACTCGTCATAAAAAGACCGGAGGGAGTAAGTTGAGAATGTTATGGAGGAGCTTGGCGCTGTGCGGATTGGCTTTGACGCTCGCGCCTTGTGCACAGGCAGCAGAGCCGATAGAAGGGAAAACAGTGTATATTGATGCCGGACACGGCGGTGAAGATAGTGGAGCGGTCGGAAACGGGCTCTTTGAAAAGGATATTAATTTGGCTGTCTCAGAGCATGTGACAGACAAACTAAAAGAGGAGGGAGCCAAACCTGTTGCATCCCGGTCTGACGATCATTTTCTGACCTTGGAGGAAAGAGTGGCTAAGGCAAGTGCCAATCAGGCTGACCTTTTTGTCAGCATTCATGTGAATTCAGGGGTTGCTTCAGCTTCAGGAACAGAAACGTATTTTCAATCTGATTATGAAGGGGAGAACAGCCGGCGTCTGGCATCCGATATTCAGTCAGAGCTCGTTTCTTCCTTACAAACGAGAGACAGGGGCGTGAAAGAATCAGACTTTTACGTCATTACATATTCACAAATGCCAAGTGTGTTGGCGGAGCTTGGGTTTATCACTAACAGCTCTGACGCGGACAAGCTGGGAAGTGAAGAATACCAGCAAAAGGCCGCAGATGCGATTGTCAATGGCATTGATTCTTATTATGATCAGTAGATTGATACAGCCTTAATCCTAGAGTGGAGCCGACAAAATAAGTATAATGGAGAAAACTTTAGGGTTTGAGGTGAAACGATGACAAAGATTTTTGCCCACCGGGGGGCATCAGGTCAATTTCCCGAAAATACAATGCTTGCATTTGAAAAAGGAATTGAAGCCGGAGCGGATGGGATAGAGCTTGATGTACAGCTGACGAAAGACGGACGCATTGTTGTAATTCATGATGAAAGACTTAATCGCACGACATCACTTAAAGGATTCGTGAAGGATACAACCTATGATGAGGTAAAGACTGCGAATGCGGCCGCTGGTCACGATCAAGCGTACAGCGATATAAAAGTGCCGCTGCTAGAAGATGTGCTCTCGTGGGCGGTAAAAAAGGATTTTCTCATCAACATTGAATTAAAAAACAGCGTGATCCGCTATGAGGGAATGGAAGAAAAAGTGCTGGAGGCAGTGAAGCGATTCAATGTAGAGGACAGAGTCATCCTATCCACCTTTAATCATGACAGCTTGGCGCTATGCGCCCGGCTTGCGCCGCATATTGAACGGGCAGTATTAACTTCAGATGTGCTTTATCAGGCAGATCGATATATCGCGTCTATTCCGGCTTCCGGCTATCACCCGAAGCTAAACAGCCCAGGAGTCACAGATGAAGTGCTGAAGAAAATGAGGAACAGTTCGATTAAGGTAAGGCCGTATACAGTTAATCGTCTGGAAGATATGAAGCGTCTCATTGAAGCGGGAGCAGACGGCATGTTTACCGACTTTCCAGAAAAGGCTTCGGCATTGCTGAAAAATGAATAGTTGTTTAGAAGGAGGCTGTTTGACGCAGCCTTCTTTTTTCATTCATTCATGTCCGTTTCAAAGCATACATTCATAGAAGACAACTAGAAATTGTAAGCGCTGTCTATCTTCTGAATGAGGTGAAACCATGAGGAAAACAGTCATTGTAAGTGCTGCAAGAACGCCATTTGGCAAATTTGGCGGAGTATTGAAAGAGGTGAAAGCTGCTGAGCTTGGGGGCATTGTGATGAAGGAGGCGCTGCAACGGGCTGGAGTCTCTGGAGATGATGTAGAAGGAAACGTCATGGGCATGGTTGTCCAGGCCGGCTCAGGGCAGATACCTTCCCGTCAAGCTGCCCGTCTGGCGGGAATGCCTTGGAGTGTGCCGTCAGAAACACTGAATAAAGTCTGTGCTTCCGGCCTTCGCGCTGTCACTTTATGTGATCAAATGATTCGGGCGCAGGATGCGGACATACTTGTTGCGGGGGGGATGGAAAGCATGAGCAATATTCCGTATGCCGTTCCCGCCGGGCGCTGGGGAGCACGGATGGGGGACGGCGAGCTTAGGGACTTAATGGTGTATGACGGATTAACGTGCGCATTTGACGAGGTGCACATGGCTGTTCACGGAAATACAGCTGCCAAGGAATATACAATCTCACGAAGAGAGCAGGACGAATGGGCGTTGAGAAGTCATGCAAGGGCAGCTAAGGCCGCCGATGAAGGGAAGTTTCAGGATGAAATTGTTCCCGTCAACTGGATCGGCCGAAAAGGAAAACCAAACGTTGTTGATAAAGATGAAGCGATTCGCCGTGACACAAGTCTGGATCAGCTCGCAAAACTTGCTCCGATTTATGCAAGTGACGGTTCTATCACAGCCGGCAATGCTCCTGGAGTCAATGACGGAGCCGGCGCGTTCGTGCTGATGTCTGAGGAAAAAGCTGCTGAGCTTGGCAAACGGCCTCTGGCTACAATTCTTGGTTTTTCAACTACGGGAATGCCAGCGCACGAGCTGGCGGCAGCGCCGGGGTTTGCCATTAACAAGCTCCTGAAAAAGAACGGTTTGACTGTCCAAGATATTGACTTGTTTGAAGTAAATGAAGCTTTTGCTTCAGTTGTTTTGACATGTGAAAAAATCGTAGGTTTCGATCTTGAAAAAGTAAATGTGAATGGCGGTGCGATCGCGCTCGGCCACCCGATCGGCGCGAGCGGGGCGAGAATTCTCATGACGCTTGTTTATGAATTAAAGCGCCGGGGAGGGGGTCTGGGCGTTGCCGCTATTTGCAGCGGGGCAGCACAGGGAGACGCCGTCTTAGTGCAGGTTCATTAAAACATGATGAAAAAGGGGATTTGAATGGAAATCAAACAAATCATGGTAGCTGGCGCAGGTCAGATGGGGAGCGGAATTGCTCAAACAGCCGCCGACGCGGGCTTTTATGTGCGGATGTATGATGTGAATCCAGAGGCCGCGGAGGCAGGATTGAAACGGCTGAAGAAACAGCTGGCCCGTGATGCTGAGAAAGGAAAAAGGACCGAGACGGAAGTGAAGAGCGTAATCAACCGCATTTCGATTTCTCAAACGCTTGAGGAGGCAGAGCATGCGGACATTGTGATTGAGGCTATCGCAGAAAACATGGCGGCAAAAACTGAGATGTTTAAAACACTTGATCGCATTTGCCCGCCTCATACGATTTTGGCCAGCAATACATCTTCCTTGCCTATTACAGAAATCGCTGCTGTAACAAACCGGCCTCAACGGGTTATTGGCATGCATTTTATGAATCCCGTCCCTGTAATGAAGCTGGTAGAAGTGATTCGAGGCTTGGCTACATCAGAAGAAACGGCCTTAGATGTTATGGCATTAGCGAAAAAGATGGGGAAAACAGCGGTAGAAGTCAATGATTTTCCTGGGTTTGTTTCCAACCGTGTGCTTCTTCCAATGATTAATGAAGCCATCTATTGCGTGTATGAGGGAGTGGCGAAGCCGGAGGCAATAGACGAAGTGATGAAGCTGGGCATGAATCATCCGATGGGTCCGCTTGCATTAGCGGATTTTATCGGACTGGATACGTGTTTATCAATTATGGAAGTCCTTCACTCAGGCCTTGGCGATTCCAAATACCGTCCATGCCCGCTGCTCCGCAAGTATGTCAAAGCAGGCTGGCTTGGCAAAAAGAGCGGACGCGGTTTTTATGACTATGAGGAGAGGACTTCCTGAAGTCTATTCCATCCGGGGGTGGCCGAGTTGCATGTAACCCAAGAGCAAGTCATGATGCGAAAAATGGTGCGTGATTTTGCACGAAAAGAAATTGCTCCCGCTGCGGAAATCATGGAGAAAACGGACGAATTTCCCTTTCAGCTGATCAAAAAAATGGGTGAACACGGACTGATGGGAATACCGGTGCCGGAACAATACGGCGGTGCCGGGGCGGACGTTGTTTCTTATATTTTGGCGATTCATGAGATTTCTAGAATCAGTGCGGCTGTCGGCGTGATTCTCTCCGTTCATACCTCGGTCGGCACAAATCCGATTCTGTATTTCGGCAACGAAGAACAAAAGATGAAATATATACCAAAGCTCGCGTCAGGAGACCATTTGGGCGCATTTGCACTAACGGAGCCTCACTCGGGGTCGGATGCCGGGAGCCTCCGCACAACAGCAATCAAAAAGAACGGCAAATATCTATTAAACGGATCGAAAATATTCATAACGAATGGCGGAGCAGCTGATATCTATATCACATTTGCTTTAACAGCTCCAGATCAAGGCAGGCACGGGATTTCGGCTTTTATTGTTGAAAAAAACACACCCGGTTTTACCGTTGGAAAAAAAGAAAGAAAGCTGGGGCTTTATGGCTCCAATACTACGGAACTGATTTTTGATAATGCAGAAGTGCCTGAAGCCAATTTGCTTGGCAAAGAGGGGGATGGCTTTCACATTGCCATGGCGAATTTAAATGTCGGCCGGATCGGCATTGCGGCACAGGCCCTCGGAATTGCAGAGGCGGCTCTTGAGCATGCCGTTGATTATGCGAAGCAGCGAGTGCAATTTGGAAGGCCGATCGCAGCCAATCAAGGCATATCATTTAAGCTGGCTGACATGGCGACTAGGGCAGAGGCGGCAAGACATCTTGTCTACCACGCCGCAGACCTTCATAACCGCGGCCTGAATTGTGGAAAAGAAGCGTCTATGGCTAAACAATTTGCTTCCGATGCAGCCGTGAAGGCAGCGTTAGACGCCGTTCAAATTTATGGAGGATATGGCTATATGAAGGATTATCCGGTTGAGCGCCTGCTTCGCGATGCAAAGGTGACGCAAATCTATGAAGGGACGAACGAGATTCAAAGACTGATTATTTCTAAGTATTTGCTTGGCGGAACCTGATAGACAAAAAACGCATAAACGGAGGTTGAGGATATGGAGGAGAAACAGCATTATTCTCCAGGGTTGGACGGTGTGATTGCGGCAGAAACTCATATTTCTTATCTTGACACGCAGTCCAGCCAGATTTTGATAAGAGGCTATGATTTAATAGAACTTTCTGAAACAAAAAGCTATCTGGAGCTTGTCCATTTATTGCTGGAGGGCAGGCTGCCAGAAGAAAGTGAAATGGAGACGCTGGAACGTAAAATAAACAGTGCCTCAAGCCTGCCTGCTGATCATCTCCGTCTGCTTAAGCTGCTCCCTGAGGACACTCATCCAATGGATAGTCTGCGTACCGGCCTGTCGGCACTTGCTGGCTATGATCGGCAAATTGATGATCGGTCTCCTTCCGCAAACAAAGAACGCGCCTATCAGCTTCTTGGGAAAATGCCTGCCCTCACTGCTGCCAGCTACAGGATCATTAATAAAAAAGAACCAATTCTTCCGCTTCAAACCCTATCCTACAGTGCGAATTTTCTCTACATGATGACAGGGAAATTGCCGTCTTCATTGGAAGAACAGATTTTTGACCGGTCGCTCGTCCTGTACAGTGAGCATGAGATGCCGAATTCAACCTTTGCGGCCAGGGTCATTGCATCTACACATTCAGATCTTTATGGGGCTTTGACTGGGGCTGTCGCTTCCCTGAAAGGGAATCTTCACGGAGGAGCAAACGAAGCTGTGATGTATTTGCTTTTGGAGGCAAAAACGACATCTGATTTTGAGCAGCTTTTGCAAACAAAACTGAAAAGAAAAGAAAAAATCATGGGCTTCGGCCACCGGGTGTATATGAAAAAAATGGACCCGAGAGCACTCATGATGAAAGAGGCGCTGCAGCAATTATGCGATAAAGCCGGTGACCATCGTTTATATGAGATGTGCGAAGCGGGTGAGCGGCTGATGGAGAAGGAAAAAGGGCTTTACCCGAATTTGGATTACTATGCTGCCCCAGTGTATTGGATGCTCGGCATACCGATTCCTTTATATACGCCGATCTTTTTCAGCGCGAGAACGTCCGGTTTATGCGCCCATGTGATCGAACAGCATACCAATAATCGGCTCTTCCGTCCCCGTGTCAGTTACATGGGCCCGCGATATCAAACAAAACCATGAAAGGAACTGGTAGAATGCCGAAAACGGATCGTGTTATCGAAGAAATCACAGACTATGTGCTTGAGAAAGAGATTACTAGTGCCGAAGCGTATACAACAGCGGGGCATGTATTGCTGGATACCCTGGGCTGCGGGATCTTGGCGCTACGGTATCCGGAATGCGCAAAGCTGCTTGGCCCGATTGTTCCAGGAACGACTGTGCCGAATGGAAGCAAAGTGCCGGGAACGTCATATGTTCTCGATCCTGTGAGGGCAGCGTTTAATATCGGCTGCATGATTCGCTGGCTCGATTACAACGATACGTGGCTGGCGGCGGAGTGGGGGCATCCATCCGATAACTTGGGAGGGATCCTTGCCGCTGCTGATTATGTATCAAGAGTGAGGCTGTCTGAAGGAAAAGAGCCGTTAACGGTACGCGACGTACTTGAGATGATGATCAAAGCACACGAGATCCAAGGTGTGCTGGCGTTAGAAAACAGCTTAAATCGAGTTGGCCTTGACCATGTGCTGTTTGTCAAAGTTGCGACAACTGCTGTTGCGGCAAAGCTTTTGGGCGGCGGAAGAGAAGAAATCAAAAATGCGCTTTCGAATGCATGGATTGACAATGCAGCATTGAGGACATACCGCCATTCACCAAATACAGGCTCGCGTAAATCATGGGCGGCAGGAGATGCAACGAGCAGAGGTGTTCATTTGGCGCTGATGTCGTTAAAAGGGGAAATGGGTTATCCGACAGCCTTGAGTGCACCGGGTTGGGGGTTCCAAGACGTTTTATTCAATAAGAAAGAGATCAAGCTTGCCCGTCCGCTCGACGCTTATGTCATGGAAAATGTGTTATTTAAAGTGTCTTATCCTGCGGAATTTCACGCCCAGACAGCGGCGGAGTGCGCCGTCATTCTTCACCCGCAGGTAAAGAACCGGATTGATGAGATTGACCGAGTTGTCATCAGAACGCATGAATCCGCTATCCGAATCATTGATAAAAAAGGCCCGCTCCACAATCCGGCAGACCGTGATCACTGCCTCCAATACATTACAGCAATCGGTTTGCTTTTTGGTGATATCACCGCACAGCATTATGAAGCTGAAACAGCGAGTGATCCGAGAATAGATAAACTTCGTGATAAAATGGAAGTGACTGAAAATAAAACATATACCGAGGATTATTTGAAACCTGATAAACGTTCCATCTCAAATGCCGTTCAGGTTCATTTTAAAGACGGAACGAGCACGGAAATGGTGGAATGTGAGTTTCCCCTCGGCCATCGTTTTCGAAGAGAGGAAGCAGTGCCGAAACTGCTGGAAAAGTTTTCTGACAATCTCAAAACCCATTTTCCTGATAAACAGCACAAACACATTTATGAGCGCTGTACCAGCTATGAGACATTACAAACGATGCGCGTAAATGAATTCGTAGACATGTTCTGCATGTAAAAGGGGGATTTGTTTCATGTCGTGGATCGTCAATAAGCAATCGTCACAAGAGGAGCTTGCCGGGCGTTTCCGCAAGCTGATGTCAGCACCGGACATTCTTCAAATTCCCGGCGCCCATGACGGGATGGCCGCTTTGCTTGCGAAAGAAGCCGGTTTTTCTGCTATTTATTTGTCCGGTGCTGCCTATACAGCCAGCAGGGGGCTGCCTGATTTAGGGATCATCACATCGGCAGAGATAGCTGAACGGGCCAAAGATCTTGTACGTGCAGCTGATCTGCCTCTGCTTGTGGATATCGATACGGGATTTGGCGGTGTCTTAAATGCCGCCCGAACAGCCCGGGAGATGCTTGAAGCAAGGGTAGCAGCCGTTCAAATAGAAGACCAGCAGCTTCCAAAAAAATGCGGACATTTAAATGGCAAACAGCTAGTTCCGATAAAGGAAATGGCGCAAAAAATAAAAGCCATTAAACAAGCGGCACCCTCCCTTATTGTTGTTGCCCGTACTGATGCCAGGGCGCAGGAAGGGCTTGCTGCCGCAATAAAACGTTCAGAGGCTTACATTGAGGCGGGAGCGGACGCAATTTTCCCGGAAGCGCTACAGGCGGAGAATGAATTCCGCCAGTTTGCTGAGCGTATCCCCGTTCCGCTCCTTGCGAATATGACTGAATTTGGGAAAACGCCATATTATCGTGCCGATGAATTCGAAGATATGGGGTTTCACATGGTGATATATCCTGTCACCTCGCTTCGAGCGGCGGCAAAAGCTTGTGAGCGGATGTTTGGTTTGATGAAGGAGCACGGCTCACAAAAAGAAGGACTTCATGATATGCAGACACGAAAAGAACTGTACGATACGATTTCTTATTATGATTATGAAGCGTTAGACAAAACGATTGCCAAGACCGTTTTGCCTGACGAATAGTGCAACAAAAAAAGCCGGAGCATTCTCCGGCTTTTTTTCAGCTATCGTTTTCTGAATCGCGGGCTGACTTGATTGCGTTTTCTGTCTCTGTATAGAATGAACCCGGCCAGCACATAGAGGCCGATCGCAAAAAAGATGAATCCTGACAACCCTTGGAGCCAAAGAGCTGAAAATGGCTTGATTGTATGGCCGAAAAGTGTATCTCTCATCAGTTTAATGCCTAAAGCAGAAATAGCCCCGGGGATGACTAATATTAAAAGCGCAAGAAGTCGGCTCATCTTCAGAAAACCCCTTTATCTTTTCATTTCCTTTATTGTCCAGCGGAAAAAATATTTTGTCAAGAGAAGAAAACGTGGTAACATAGGGTTGTGCAAATTATTGCAACGGAATAAATAGGTGTGCAAAATTTTTCATGCAAAGGGGTATCGGGATGCAAAAGGTACTGATAGTAGGTGCCGGCAAAAGGGGAACGGCGTTATTACATATTCTGATTAAAACAGCCATCATAGATATCATTGCCGTAGTTGACAAAGACCCCGAGGCGCCGGGATTGAAAGAAGCAGAACAGTATGGGATTGCCGTATCATCTGATTGGAAACCTTACATACAACAAAAACCGGATATCGTCATTCATACCACCGGCGATCAAGCCGTGTTTGACGAGCTCCTTCAAAGAAAGCATGAAGATACCATTGTCATGCCGGGAAAAATGGCATACATCGTTTTTCAGCTGATGGAAGAAAAGCAGCACCTGATTCAAATGCTAAAAGAGCAAACCTATAAATATGACAGAATTTTTAATTCCACCCATGATGGAATGATTTTTATTGATATCAATGAAGAAATCATTCTCTTTAACCATATGGCCGAAAAAATGGTCGGAAAAAAACGTGAGGAAGTCATTGGGCGCCCAATAAAAGAAGTGATTCCGAGCACTAAGATGCCGCGGATTTTAAAAACAAGAGTGCCTGAATACAACCAGAAGCAACTGTTAGGCGATCATTTGCAAATTGTGACCACAAGACTGCCGATTATTGATGAAGGCGGACGTCTGCTCGGTGCTCTTTGTGTGTTTAAAGATATCACTGATGCGGTCGAGCTGGCAGAGGAAGTGACCAACTTAAAGCAGGTCCGTACGATGCTGGAGGCGATTATTCAATCCTCCGATGAGGCGATTTCTGTCGTTGATGAAAACGGCATCGGCCTGCTAATCAATAAAGCATATACGAAAATGACGGGGCTTTCTGAAAAAGAAGTCATCGGCAAGCCTGCAAACACTGATATTTCCGAAGGCGAAAGCATGCATTTAAAGGTGCTTGAAACAAGACGTCCTGTCCGCGGTGTCAGAATGAAGGTCGGCCCGAATGAAAAAGAAGTGATCGTTAATGTAGCACCGGTGATTGTGGACGGGATTTTGAAAGGCAGCGTCGGCGTGATTCACGATGTTTCCGAAATTAAAATGCTGACAGCGGAGCTTAACCGCGCCAGACAAATTATTCGCACGCTTGAAGCGAAATACACGTTTGACGACATTATCGGCAAAAGCGAGCAAATGCTGGTTGCGCTTGAGCAGGCGAAGCTCGGTGCGAAAACACCGGCAACCATCTTGCTGCGAGGGGAATCAGGAACAGGAAAAGAACTGTTCGCCCATGCCATCCATAACGAAAGTGACCGGAAATACAATAAATTTATTCGCGTGAATTGTGCAGCCCTTTCTGAAAACCTGCTCGAATCAGAATTGTTCGGCTATGAGGATGGTGCGTTTTCAGGAGCGAAGCGCGGCGGTAAAAAGGGTTTATTTGAGGAAGCAAATAACGGCAGTATTTTCTTAGATGAAATCGGTGAGCTGACACAAAATATGCAGGCCAAATTGCTGCGCGTCCTTCAAGAAAAGGAAATCGTCAGAGTGGGCGGCACGAAAGCGATCCCTGTCAACGTCAGAGTGATCGCGGCGACAAATGTAAATATTGAAAAGGCGATGGCGGACGGAACATTCCGGGAAGACCTGTATTACCGGATCAATCGCTATCCGATCTCCATCCCGCCTTTGCGGCAGCGGTTGGAGGACATTGAAGCATTGAGCGTCAGACTTATCCAAAAGATCAACCGGGATTACGGCAGGAATGTAAAAGGGCTCTCACAGCAAGCCTTGCGCGCCTTATCTGCCTACCATTGGCCTGGGAATGTCCGGGAGCTTGAAAATGTCCTTGGACGAGCCATGATTTTTCTGAATCCGCATATGGAATGGATTGAAAAAGATCACTTGCCTGTATTCGAACTTGAGCAAAAAGAAAATGACACAGACCAGGGAACAGGTTTTGATTTTCCGGATATTGAAGGCGAAAAGCTGTCTGTCGCAGTAGAAAAATTTGAAGCACATTTGATCCAGCAAACGCTTGAAAAGCATCATTTTAACCGGACAAAAACAGCAAAAGCTCTCGGTGTCAGCATTCGGAACTTATATTACAAAATGGATAAATATGGCCTTGCAAATGAAGGCATGCAATAATTTGCAGAATAAACGCAAACATCTGCACGAATGTTTCAATATACCTGGTATGACAGCACCCTTAAGAGCTGGCATGGAACTTGCATAATAAAAGGCGGAGTCGAAACAAGAAAGGTGGTAACAGATGAAGCTGAAAGATTTAATCGGCAAAGCGTCGATACACAAAAATAAGACCATTGCGGTTGCTCATGCTGAGGATGAGGAAGTGATCCGGGCTGTAAAGCTGGCAGCCGAGCACCTATCCGCCCGTTTCTTGTTAACGGGCGACAGCACAAAACTGAACGAGCTGACATCATCCATGCAAGGGCATCAAGTGGAAATCGTCCATGCCGATACTCCTGAGGAATCAGCGAATTTAGCGGTTCGTGCTGTGCATCATAAAACAGCGGACGTTTTAATGAAAGGCAATGTGCCGACTTCTGTTTTGCTTAAAGCGGTATTGAACAGACAGGAGGGGCTTCGGTCAGCAAGTGTCCTTTCCCACGTGGCTGTCTTCGATATACCGGATTTTGACCGGCTGATGTTTGTGACAGATTCGGCAATGAATATTGCTCCTTCGCTGGAAGAGCTCCGGCAGATTTTGCAAAATGCCGTTCACGTGGCCCATGCAGTGGGGAACAATATGCCAAAAGCAGCTGCCCTTGCAGCGGTCGAAACGGTGAACCCTAAGATGGAAGCGACCGTGAATGCAGCTGCTCTAGCTCAAATGTACAAAAGGGGCCAGATCAAAGGCTGCATTGTTGATGGACCGCTTGCTTTGGATAACGCAGTTTCTCAAATTGCCGCGGCCCAGAAAAAAATTTCGGGAGACGTAGCGGGCAACGCAGATATCCTTCTCGTCCCAACAATTGAGGCCGGCAATATTTTATACAAATCTCTGATTTATTTTGCCAAGGCCAGCGTGGCGGCTGTCATTACAGGAGCCAAAGCACCGATTGCCTTAACAAGCAGAGCGGACTCTGCTGAAAATAAACTGTATTCCATTGCGCTGGCAATATGCGCATCTGAAGAATACACACATTAGGAGGAACGAACATGGAACTTTTTAAATATATGGAGAAATATGATTACGAACAATTGGTATTCTGCCAGGATGAACAATCTGGATTAAAAGCGATTATCGCCATTCATGATACAACGCTTGGTCCGGCGCTTGGCGGAACGAGAATGTGGACATATGAAAATGAAGAAGCGGCAATTGAAGATGCGCTCAGATTGGCAAGAGGCATGACCTATAAGAACGCGGCGGCAGGCTTAAACCTTGGCGGCGGAAAAACAGTCATTATCGGCGATCCGCGCAAAGACAAAAATGAGGAAATGTTCCGCGCGTTTGGCCGCTATATTCAAGGGCTGAATGGCAGATACATCACGGCTGAAGATGTGGGTACAACGGTCGAGGATATGGATATCATTCATGATGAGACAGACTATGTCACAGGGATTTCTCCTGCTTTCGGCTCTTCTGGAAATCCGTCCCCAGTCACAGCGTACGGGGTGTACAGAGGAATGAAGGCAGCAGCTAAAGCTGCTTTCGGAACCGACTCTCTTGAAGGAAAAACCATTGCTGTACAGGGTGTTGGGAACGTAGCCTATAACCTTTGCCGCCACCTGCATGAAGAAGGAGCAAACTTAATCGTTACGGATATCAACAAACAATCTGTACAGCGTGCAGTTGAAGATTTTGGCGCCCGTGCTGTAGATCCTGATGACATTTATTCACAAGACTGCGATATTTATGCGCCGTGTGCCCTTGGTGCGACTATTAACGACGACACCATTAAACAGCTGAAGGCGAAAGTGATCGCAGGTGCGGCTAACAACCAATTAAAAGAGACACGCCATGGTGATCAAATTCACGAAATGGGCATTGTTTATGCACCGGATTACGTGATTAACGCGGGCGGTGTTATCAACGTGGCAGATGAGCTTTACGGCTATAATGCAGAACGTGCATTGAAAAAAGTCGAAGGCATTTACGGCAATATCGAGCGTGTACTAGAGATTTCTCAGCGTGACGGCATTCCTGCATATTTAGCGGCTGACCGCTTGGCAGAGGAACGGATTGAACGCATGCGCCGCTCAAGAAGCCAGTTTTTGCAAAACGGCCACAGTGTATTAAGCAGACGTTAAGAAATTGATCTGGAGGTTATGAAAGTGCTACATGACGAAAAACGCATTCTCACAATTAATCCAGGCTCAACTTCAACGAAAATCGGTGTTTTTCATAACGAAAGAAGCATTTTTGAAAAAACATTGAGACACAACATAGAAGAGCTGCAGCGATTTGACCGAATTATTGATCAGTATGAATTTCGTAAAAACCATATTCTCGAAACGCTTCATGAACAGGGAATCAATATTTCAAAGTTTGATGCAGTCTGCGCAAGAGGCGGCCTTCTCCGGCCAATTGAAGGCGGGACCTACGTAGTGAATGATGAGATGATTGAGGATTTGAAAAGCGGCTACGCCGGTCAGCATGCTTCTAATCTCGGCGGCATTATCGCGCGGGAAATCGCTGATGGCCTGAATATCCCTTCGTATATCGTCGACCCTGTTGTCGTAGACGAAATGTCAGTGCTTGCGAAAGTGTCAGGCATGCCTGAAATTGAACGGAAAAGCATTTTCCATGCGTTAAACCAAAAAGCTGTCGCTCGTAAAGCGGCAGCCTCTCTTGGCAAACGATATGAGAACATGAAAATGATTATTACCCATATGGGCGGAGGTATTACAATTGGCGTCCATGACCGCGGGCGAGTGGTAGATGTCAATAACGGCCTGCACGGCGAGGGACCATTCAGTCCTGAACGAGCAGGAACAGTGCCTGCGGGAGATCTTGTTGATCTATGTTTTTCAGGGGAATATACAAAAGAAGAAATCATGAAAAAGCTTGTTGGCACCGGCGGACTTTTAGGCTATCTCGGTACTAATGATGCAGTAAAAGTGGAACAGATGATTCAAGGGGGCGATGAAAAAGCCCGCTTCATTTATGATGCCATGGCATATCAGGTAGCAAAGGAAATCGGGGCAGCCAGCGCGGCGTTAAAAGGCGAAGTTGAAGCGATTGTGCTGACGGGAGGCCTTGCGTACGGCAAAAGCTTTGTTTCTGCTATCAGATCATACATAGATTGGATTTCAGACGTTTTAGTCTATCCGGGTGAAAATGAACTGCAGTCTCTTGCCCAAGGGGCGCTCAGAGTATTGCAGGGCGAAGAGCGATCCAAACAATATCGTATTGAATAGACAGACAGGAGTGAGTCACCATGGCAACTGAGTATGACGTAGTCATTCTGGGCGGCGGTACCGGCGGTTATGTTGCGGCCATCAGAGCCGCTCAGCTCGGCTTAAAAACCGCCGTTGTGGAAAAGGAAAAACTCGGAGGAACATGTCTGCATAAAGGCTGTATCCCGAGTAAAGCGCTGCTTAGAAGCGCAGAGGTATACCGGACAGCTCGTGAAGCCGATCAATTCGGGGTGGAAACGGCTGGCGTGTCCCTCAACTTTGAAAAAGTGCAGCAGCGTAAGCAATCCGTTGTTGATAAGCTTGCAGCGGGTGTAAATCATTTAATGAAAAAAGGAAAAATTGACGTGTACACCGGATATGGACGTATTCTTGGACCGTCAATCTTCTCTCCGCTGCCGGGAACAATTTCTGTTGAGCGGGGAAATGGCGAAGAAAATGACATGCTGATCCCGAAACAAGTGATCATTGCAACAGGATCAAGACCGAGAATGCTTCCGGGTCTTGAAGCGGACGGTAAGTCTGTACTGACTTCAGATGAGGCGCTCCAAATGGAGGAGTTGCCACAGTCAATCATCATTGTCGGCGGAGGGGTTATCGGTATCGAATGGGCGTCTATGCTTCATGATTTTGGTGTGAAGGTAACGGTTATTGAATACGCGGATCGCATATTGCCGACTGAAGATCTAGAGATTTCAAAAGAAATGGAAAGTCTTCTTAAGAAAAAAGGCATCCAGTTCATAACAGGGGCAAAAGTGCTGCCTGACACAATGACAAAAACATCAGACGATATCAGCATACAAGCGGAAAAAGACGGAGAAACCGTTACCTACTCTGCTGAGAAAATGCTTGTTTCCATCGGCAGACAGGCAAATATCGAAGGCATCGGCCTAGAGAACACCGATATTGTTACTGAAAATGGCATGATTTCAGTCAATGAAAGCTGCCAAACGAAGGAATCTCATATTTATGCAATCGGAGACGTAATCGGTGGCCTGCAGTTAGCTCACGTTGCTTCACATGAGGGAATTATTGCTGTTGAGCATTTTGCAGGTCTCGATCCGCATCCGCTTGATCCGACGCTTGTGCCGAAGTGCATTTACTCAAGCCCTGAAGCTGCCAGTGTCGGCTTAACCGAAGACGAAGCAAAGGCGAACGGGCATAATGTCAAAATCGGCAAGTTCCCATTTATGGCGATTGGAAAAGCGCTTGTATACGGTGAAAGCGACGGTTTTGTCAAAATCGTGGCGGACCGAGATACAGATGATATTCTCGGCGTTCATATGATCGGCCCGCATGTCACCGACATGATTTCTGAAGCGGGTCTTGCCAAAGTGCTGGACGCAACGCCGTGGGAGGTCGGGCAAACGATTCACCCGCATCCAACGCTTTCTGAAGCAATTGGAGAAGCAGCGCTTGCCGCAGATGGCAAAGCCATTCATTTTTAAAAGCATAAAGGAGGGGCTTGAATGAGTACAAACCGACATCAAGCACTAGGGCTGACTGATCAGGAAGCCGTTGATATGTATAGAACCATGCTGTTAGCAAGAAAAATCGATGAAAGAATGTGGCTGTTAAACCGTTCTGGTAAAATTCCATTTGTAATCTCTTGTCAAGGACAGGAAGCAGCACAGGTAGGAGCGGCTTTCGCACTTGACCGTGAAATGGATTATGTATTGCCGTACTACAGAGACATGGGTGTCGTGCTCGCGTTTGGCATGACAGCAAAGGACTTAATGATGTCCGGGTTTGCAAAAGCAGCAGATCCGAACTCAGGAGGCCGCCAGATGCCGGGACATTTCGGACAAAAGAAAAACCGCATTGTGACGGGATCATCTCCGGTTACAACGCAAGTGCCGCACGCAGTCGGTATTGCGCTTGCGGGACGTATGGAGAAAAAGGATATCGCAGCCTTTGTTACATTCGGGGAAGGGTCTTCAAACCAAGGCGATTTCCATGAAGGGGCAAACTTTGCCGCTGTCCATAAGCTGCCGGTTATTTTCATGTGTGAAAACAACAAATACGCAATCTCAGTGCCTTACGATAAGCAAGTCGCATGTGAGAACATTTCCGACCGTGCCATAGGCTATGGGATGCCTGGCGTAACTGTGAATGGAAATGATCCGCTGGAAGTTTATCAAGCGGTTAAAGAAGCACGCGAAAGGGCACGCAGAGGAGAAGGCCCGACATTAATTGAAACGATTTCTTACCGCCTTACACCACATTCCAGTGATGACGATGACAGCAGCTACAGAGGCCGTGAAGAAGTAGAGGAAGCGAAAAAAAGTGATCCCCTGCTTACTTATCAAGCTTACTTAAAGGAAACAGGCCTGCTGTCCGATGAGATAGAACAAACCATGCTGGATGAAATTATGGCAATCGTAAATGAAGCGACGGATGAAGCGGAGAACGCCCCATATGCAGCTCCTGAGTCAGCGCTTGATTATGTGTATGCGAAGTAGGGAGGAAGAACAAATGTCAGTAATGTCATATATTGATGCAATCAATTTGGCGATGAAAGAAGAAATGGAACGAGATTCTCGCGTTTTCGTCCTTGGGGAAGATGTAGGAAGAAAAGGCGGTGTGTTTAAAGCGACAGCGGGACTCTATGAACAATTTGGGGAAGAGCGCGTTATGGATACGCCGCTTGCTGAATCTGCGATCGCAGGAGTCGGTATCGGAGCGGCAATGTACGGAATGAGACCGATTGCTGAAATGCAGTTTGCTGATTTCATTATGCCGGCGGTCAACCAAATTATTTCTGAGGCGGCTAAAATCCGCTACCGCAGCAACAATGACTGGAGCTGTCCGATTGTCGTCAGAGCGCCATACGGCGGAGGCGTGCACGGAGCCTTGTATCATTCTCAATCAGTCGAAGCAATTTTCGCCAACCAGCCCGGACTGAAAATTGTCATGCCATCAACACCATATGACGCCAAGGGTCTATTAAAAGCCGCAGTTCGTGACGAAGACCCGGTGCTGTTTTTTGAGCACAAGCGGGCGTACCGTCTGATAAAGGGAGAGGTTCCGGCTGATGATTATGTCCTGCCAATCGGCAAGGCTGACGTAAAACGGGAAGGCGACGACATCACAGTGATCACATACGGTCTGTGTGTCCACTTTGCCTTACAAGCTGCAGAACGTCTCGAAAAAGATGGCATTTCAGCGCATGTGGTGGATTTAAGAACAGTTTACCCGCTTGATAAAGAAGCCATCATCGAAGCTGCGTCCAAAACTGGAAAGGTTCTTTTGGTCACAGAAGATACAAAAGAAGGCAGCATCATGAGCGAAGTAGCCGCAATTATATCCGAGCATTGTCTGTTCGACTTAGACGCGCCGATCAAACGGCTTGCAGGTCCTGATATTCCGGCTATGCCTTATGCGCCGACAATGGAAAAATACTTTATGGTCAATCCTGATAAAGTGGAAGCGGCGATGAGAGAATTAGCGGAGTTTTAAAGACGTAAGGGAGGATACAATCATGGCAATTGAACAAATGACGATGCCGCAGCTTGGAGAAAGCGTAACAGAGGGGACGATCAGCAAATGGCTTGTCGTCCCCGGTGATAAAGTGAACAAATACGATCCAATCGCGGAAGTCATGACAGATAAGGTAAATGCAGAGGTTCCGTCTTCTTTTACTGGTACGATAACAGAGCTTGTGGGAGAAGAAGGCCAAACCTTGCAAGTCGGAGAAGTGATTTGCAAAATTGAAACAGAAGGCGCGAATCCGGCTGAACAAAAACAAGAACAGCCAGTTGCTTCAAAAGCCGCTGAGACGCCTGCTGCAAAAAGTGCCGAAGCAGCTGATCAGCCCAATAAAAAGCGCTACTCGCCAGCTGTACTCCGTTTGGCCGGAGAGCACGGCATTGACCTCGATCAAGTAACAGGAACAGGTGCCGGCGGGCGCATCACACGAAAAGATATTCAGCGCTTAATTGAAACAGGCGGCGTACAAGAACAGAAGGCTGAGGAGCCGAAAACAGCAGCTCCTGCACCGAAGTCTGCATCAAAACCTGAGCCAAAAGAAGAGACGTCATATCCTGCGTCTGCAGCCGGTGATAAAGAAATCCCTGTCACAGGTGTAAGAAAAGCAATTGCTTCCAATATGAAGCGAAGCAAAACAGAAATTCCGCATGCTTGGACGATGATGGAAGTCGACGTCACAAATATGGTTGCATATCGCAACAGTATAAAAGATTCCTTTAAGAAGACAGAGGGCTTTAATTTAACGTTCTTCGCCTTTTTTGTAAAAGCGGTCGCTCAGGCGTTAAAAGAATTCCCGCAAATGAATAGCATGTGGGCGGGCGACAAAATTATTCAGAAAAAGGATATCAATATTTCAATTGCAGTTGCCACAGAGGATTCTTTATTTGTTCCGGTGATTAAAAACGCTGATGAAAAAACAATTAAAGGCATTGCGAAAGAAATTACCGGTCTTGCCAAAAAAGTAAGAGACGGAAAACTCTCAGCAGATGACCTGCAGGGAGGCACGTTTACCGTCAACAACACAGGTTCGTTCGGGTCTGTTCAGTCGATGGGCATTATCAACTACCCTCAGGCTGCGATTCTTCAAGTAGAATCCATCGTCAAACGCCCGGTTGTCATGGACAATGGCATGATTGCTGTCAGAGACATGGTTAATCTGTGTCTGTCCTTAGATCACAGAGTGCTTGACGGTCTCGTGTGCGGACGATTCCTGGGACGAGTAAAACAAATTTTAGAATCGATTGACGAGAAGACATCTGTTTACTAAATAAGAAAAAAGAGCATTTTTTGAAGTTTTGTTTCAAAAAATGCTCTTTTTCTATTATTCAGCGATTCGTATTTTCATTTCGACACGATATTCTTCTTGTTTTTTCGGGGAGTAATGAATCGGTATGATTAACTCGTATACATCACTGACAACTGTTAATTGGCGGTCTGCGATATATTTGATAAGCTTCTGTAAGTTGAGAAAATAATGTTCAGGCGAAAAATTATACGCGATACACGCATACCTCCCTTTAGGGATCGTTGTGATTTCCATATCCGGCGTAATTGATGAAATCTGTTTATTCGTCAATACAGGCGTGAAAATATGACGGTAAGTCATTTCATCAATGCTGGTGTAGGGCTGAAAAGAGAAAGTAGCGCCGTAGCTATTGTTCGTAAATCCATCTGCTGACTCGATAAATTTTTTTAATTTGCTGTAGGAGGCGTTGAGCACGTTTTCAGGCCCGATTCCTTCTGCCTCTGTCTGAATAATCCGTATTTCTTCTTCATCTAAAACAAAAACCTCACCGAGCGCGGGATATTCCATCTGCCGTTTCATCCGCTTTTTCACCAATGAAATGGTTTGCTCCAGTGCTGATAAAAAGTCTAATTTCTCCCTGATTTGCCTCTCCTGCTCGGTATAAAAAGCAAACAGTTCTCCCATCTCTAAGTCCTGTGCTTTTTTCATTTCTTCCAAAGGTGTGCCGATATATTTCAATGATTTGATCAAATCCAGATGAATGAGCTGAGCATCTGTATAATAGCGGTAGCTGGTATCCGGGTCGACGTAGGCTGGTTTAAATAAATCAATTTTATCGTAATAACGGAGCGCTTTAATCGACACGTTTGCCAGTTTTGAAACTTCCCCAATTGAGTAATACGATTCCTTCATGCCATCACTCCTTCTATCATCAGTATAAAGAAGAAGCGCATTCTTTGCAGTACACAAAGAATGCGCTTCTTATCACGTGCTGGCTTTAAGATGTGCAGGCGCTTTCCAAGCAATGGTCAGTGCAATCCCTATGGCTAAGGTGACCGTTGCAAAGTAGAAGGGATAGTTTACATCAATATCGAACAGCATTCCGCCGATAATAGGCCCGAATACATTGCCGATACTTGTAAACATTGAATTCATACCGCCGGCAAACCCCTGTTCATTTCCCGCAATCTTTGACAGGTAAGTCGTTACCGCAGGCCGCATGAGATCAAATCCGACAAATACGGTGACTGTCACCAGCAGAATCGCAACATATGAATGTACCGTTGTCAGCAAGAATACCAGACTCGTAGAGAGAATTAAGCTGTACCGAATTAAATGGATTTCACCAAACCATCTTGTGAAGCGGTCGAATAAGACGACTTGCGTAATGGCGCCAACAATCGCTCCTCCTGTAATCATAATGGCAATGTCGCTGGCCGTAAATCCGAATTTATGATCCACGAATAATGCAAATAAAGATTCAAATGATGCTAAACCAAAAGACGAAATTAAGATAATGAGAAAAGCTATGAAATACATGGGGGCAAAAATTCGTTTAAAGCCTGTCTTCTGCCCTTTTATTTCCTGATTTTCAGGGTTTCGTTCCGGCTCGCGCAGCGTGAGGATTGATAAAATGGCTGCTAACAGTGCAAAAGCTGCCGCAAAGAAAAAAGGCAGCCGGGAATGGACTTCTGCTAAAAATCCCCCGATGCCGGGGCCGATAATAAATCCTGTTGAAATAGCGGCTGACATATAACCGAGTGCTTTCGGCCGTGTTTTAATGGTCGTGATATCTGCGATAAAAGCCGTGACCCCGGGCATAATGAAGGCAGCGCTGATACCGCCCAGCATACGGGAGATAAATAACATCTCAACTGTTTTTCCAATGCCGAACAAAAACTCCGACACACTAAAGAACAACAGGCCGATTACGATCATGATCTTGCGCCCGAAGCGATCAACCCATCGTCCGGCTATTGGTGAGACAATGAGCTGTGTAATAGCGAAGCAGGCAACCATATAGCCGACCGCGGTCCCCGATAAATGCAATTCATTCATAATGGTCGGCGTTACTGGAATCACAAGCCCGATCCCCAAAAAAGCAATAAATAAATTGGTTAATAATATAGTTAAGGTAATATTTTTCTTCTCCATATGACTTCCCCTTTTTCAAGTGTGTATCCCTTATACTGTAAGACCTCCTCCTAGGGGAGAGTCAACGGATTTGCAAAATCTTTCTAAAGCCTTATGACAGTTATTCATTTGCGGGAACAAGCATGTCGATATGCTGCGGCAGGACCTGAATGACTGCGGGTGTATGTGTATAAACTTCTCCATCCATATCCGCCTTTTTGGCAGTGTCTGTTTCAATTTCGATACGGGAGGCCTGGACATAGGACAGCTCTCCGGTAAAACGATCAATTGAGCCCTGTTCCATGCTCATCAGCTCCCGCAACGCGGTGAGGTTGGTGTTGCGGCATATGAGAACATCAAGTAAGCCGTCTTCAATACTGGCATCGGGCAGAGGAATTCGATTCGTTCCAATGTATTGGCCATTCATCACAAGCAGCATAACGGCTTCTTCTTTAATTTCTTTTCCGTCAATTTTTAATGTCATCGGAAACGATGCAGCGGATGAGACGGTTCGCAACGCACTTGTAAAATAGCTGATTTTTCCCAATAATGCTTTTTCCGTTTCATTAATTTGATTCGACGTTTCTGCAATTAAGCCGATCCCCCAGAAATTTAAAAAATAACGGTCATTCATCTGACATACGTCTACGCTGGTTTTTTTTCCTGCCATAAGTGCTTCCGCGGCCTTTGCAAGATTTTGAGGGATGCCAAGCACTCTTGAAAAGTCATTGCACGTGCCGCCGGGCAAAATTCCGACCGCGGGTTTTCTTTCTAGAGCGCTGATAGCATTTATGCATTGATGGATCGTGCCGTCGCCGCCGAGAATGAAGACGGTGTCGACAGAATCATCAATGGATTGGCAAAAATGATACGCATCATCCTTTTTCTTTGTCTGCTTAATAATCACCTCATCTAAATGGTGAGATAAAACCGGCACCACAGCACCAAGTGCTTTTTCTATATTTTTGTTACCGGCATTTCCGTTATGAATCAGTAACGCTTTCCTGTGGCTCATATACAACTGCTCCTTTATTTTACTTCTAGTTATATAATCCCCTTTTTCTGTAAGCAGTAAACGAAGAGCAAAAAAAGTGCACGGCGAAGCAAAGTCATTTGCCGATATGGACGTTTCCTTGCTATCATAAGAACAGATGATGAAAAAGGAGAGGTCTTCATTGAACATGGACTTTAATTTATTTATGAATGATATTGTTCGCCAAGCGAGACAAGAAATAACAGCTGCCGGATACACCGAGCTTAAAACAGCCGAAGAGGTGGATGAGGCACTTACGAAAAAAGGAACGACGCTCGTCATGGTAAACTCTGTTTGCGGATGCGCCGGAGGAATTGCAAGACCGGCAGCCTACCATTCCGTTCACTATGATAAAAGACCTGATCAGCTCGTCACCGTTTTTGCCGGACAGGATAAAGAAGCGACAGCGCGTGCGCGTGACTATTTTGAAGGTTATCCGCCATCTTCTCCGTCCTTTGCGATTTTGAAAGACGGAAAGATCATGAAAATGGTAGAGCGTCATGAAATTGAAGGCCATGAGCCGATGGCCGTAGTGGCAAAGCTGCAGGAAGCCTTTGAAGAATATTGTGAAGAAGTATAAGACGAACAACCCGGATGCTCAAAGCAGCCCGGGTTTTTTTGTGCATAAATTTCCAAGGATATATGAATAAATATTAAGGGATTATTCAATCGGATTGTACAGCGATTTAATTTTTATCTAGTAATATCAGAAGAGATCACTGGAAAGATAAGCTTAAAGATAATTTTTAAAAATAGTATTGCATAAAAATGAGAAACTGTTTAAAATACAAATTAACGAATAAATATTCAAATACACCAAAAGTAATGAATACGGGGGAAATGGATCATGAAAAAATGGCTCTTATTACTTGTAGCTGCTTGCATCACCTTTGCATTAACTGCGTGCGGCTCAAGCAATTCAGGTTCAGAAAGCGGAAAGAAAAAATTAATTATGGGTACTTCGGCGGATTACAAACCGTTTGAATATAAAGAAGGAGATAATATTGTCGGCTTTGATGTAGAGCTGGCAAAAGCTCTGGCAAAGAAGGCAGGCTATGAAATTGAAGTGCAGGATATGGACTTCAACAGCTTAATTACAGCGCTTAAATCAAAACAGGTGGATCTCGTTCTGTCAGGAATGACACCAACGCCTGAGCGTAAAAAACAAGTTGATTTTTCCGATGTGTATTACACAGCGAACCATATGATTGTCAGCAAAAAAGACAGCGGCATTCAATCTTTGAAAGACCTGAAAGGAAAAACAGTTGGCGTTCAGCTTGGCTCTATTCAGGAAGAGAAGGGGAAAGAGCTTTCTCCGGAATATGGTTTTAAAACAGAAGACCGCAACAGAATTTCTGATTTGGTGCAGGAAATCAAATCTGACCGTTTCGATGCCGCGATTATTGAAGACATTGTTGCAGAAGGGTATTTCAAATCAAATGATGACCTGCAAGGCTTTGTGATTCCTGATGCGAAAGCGGAAGAAGCCGGTTCAGCAATTGCTTTCAGAAAGGACAGTGAACTGACAGACAAATTCAATAAAGCGCTCAAGGAAATGGAAGATAACGGAGAGCTTGAGAAATTGAAGAAAAAATGGTTCACTGGCGAGAAGTAAAAAAAAGCGGCTCAACTTTTTCGTTGAGCCTTTTTATTGAATAGGAAACTTTTTTCCTGTAAGAAAAGGAGACAAAGGCTATGAATTTGGATTTTTCAGCAACGATCCCCCAAATTCCTTTTATATTAGAAGGCTTGGCAATTACATTAAAAATTGTTGTTGTATCTGCTATTATCGGACTTATACTCGGTATTGTGCTAAGCTTATGCAAGATCAGCACATTCCGCCCGTTTATCTGGATCGCTGATTTTTATACATCAGTGTTCCGAGGCACGCCTTTAGTGCTGCAGCTTATGATTGTCTATTTTGGCCTTCCTCAGCTGCTCGGATTTCAAATTGACCAGTTTTGGGCTGCGGTTGTCGCATTGTCTTTGAATTCCGCCGCTTATGTATCGGAAATTATCAGAGCCGGAATCAATGCCATTGATAAAGGGCAAAAAGAAGCTGCTGTTGCACTCGGTGTCCCGTATGGAAAAATGATGAAGGATCTGCTGCTGCCGCAGGCCTTCAAAAATATATCACCTGCAATTGTGAATGAATTAATTACGTTAACAAAAGAATCGGCTATCGTTACCGTCATCGGGCTTGGTGATGTCATGAGACGCGCATATCAAGCTGGCGCCGCCACTTACAATTACCTTGAGCCGCTCATTATCGCGGGATTGATTTATTATGTGCTTGTCCTGATTTTAACGTTTATCGGCAAGGCTGTAGAAAGGAAGCTGAAATCCAATGATTAAGGTTGAAAAGCTGTCAAAATCATTTGGGAAACACGAAGTATTAAAAAACATTTCAACAACAATCGCTGAGGGTGAGGTTGTTGCCGTGATCGGTCCTTCAGGCTCAGGCAAATCAACGTTCTTACGCTGTTTAAACCTGTTGGAAAAGCCTAACGGCGGAACCATTACAATAAAAGACACAGAGATTACGAAGCCAAAAACCAACACATTAAAGGTCCGGGAAAACATCGGGATGGTTTTTCAGCATTTTCATCTCTTTCCGCACAAAACGGTTCTCGAAAACATCATGTACGCGCCTGTCAATGTAAAAAAAGAAACAAAACAGGCTGCACAGGAGAAAGCTGAGGACCTGCTCCGCAAAGTCGGTTTGTTTGAAAAGCGAAATGACTATCCAAACCGTTTGTCTGGCGGACAAAAACAGCGTGTCGCGATTGCCAGGGCTCTTGCGATGAATCCGGACATCATGCTGTTTGACGAGCCGACCTCCGCCCTTGATCCAGAGATGGTCAAAGAAGTGCTACAGGTGATGAAAGAGCTGGTCGAAACCGGCATGACCATGGTGATTGTCACACATGAAATGGGCTTCGCAAAAGAAGTGGCAGACCGTGTGCTGTTTATGGACCAAGGAATGATTGTCGAAGACGGCAATCCGAAGGAATTTTTTATGTCGCCAAAATCCAAAAGAGCGCAGGACTTTTTAAAGAAAATATTATAGAATATAAAAAAGAAGAAGGCTGGCCGCCTCTTCTTTTTTATTGAAGAAACAAATAGAAATGGAGTCCGACATGTTTAAAATTGGTTACCGCACAACAAAGACCGCGCTTGGAACAGCTTTGGCTATTTATATAAGCCAGTTATTGCATTTGCAAAACTTCGCATCAGCAGGAATCATCACCATTTTGTGCATACAAATCACACAAAAACGGTCGCTTCAGGCCTCGTGGGCCCGCTTTGCGGCATGCTGTCTGGCAATTGCTTTTTCTTGTCTCTTTTTCGAGCTTATTGGCTACCACCCGTTTGTGATCGGAGCGCTTCTTTTGATATTCATTCCGATAACGGTTCTGTTAAAAATTAACGAGGGTATCGTCACCAGTTCTGTTATTATCCTTCATTTATACATGTCCGGCGGCATTACGCCTACTTTCATCTGGAATGAAGTTCAGCTGATTACGGTCGGCATCGGCGTCGCTCTATTGATGAACTTGTATATGCCGAGTCTTGATCGGAAGCTGATTGTTTACCGTAAAAAGATAGAGGATAACTTTGCTGTCATTTTTGCAGAAATCGAACGGTATTTGTTAACTGGTGAGCAAGATTGGTCAGGAAAAGAAATTCCGGAAACGCACCAGCTTATTACGGAGGCTAAAAACCTGGCATATCGAGATGTGCAAAACCACATTTTACGTTACGAAAATCTGCATTATCATTATTTTAAAATGAGAGAAAAGCAATTTGAAATTATTGAACGCCTTCTCCCTAAAGTGACATCGATCTCCATCACGGTAGATCAGGGAAAAATGATCGCTGAATTTATTCATGATTTGCGGGAGGCGATACACCCTGGGAATACAGCGTATAAATTTCTGAAAAGACTTGCTGACATGAGAAAAGAATTTGAGGAGATGCCGCTTCCTGCGACTAGAGAGGAATTTGAAGCGAGGGCCGCTCTCTTCCATATTCTCGGCGAAATGGAACAATATTTAGTGATTAAAAGTTATTTTAAAGGAATAAAAGCGCAAAAATCACTCGGATGATTCGCATGAGCTCTTCCTTCATTGGTCAACCTAATGAAAAAGGAGGAGCTTATGCGTTTTTTCTTATGTTCGATTTTCATGATGATTTCACCGATTTGGCCGCTCGGCGAAAATCCGCTGCCGGGTGATCCGTATGTTATTGTCAACAAGCGAACAAATGAACTTGCTGTTATCCTCGACAACAAAGTAGAAGGCGTGTATAGTGTGGCGACTGGAAAAACAGATGATTTGACGCCTGAAGGAGAGTTTTCGGTAACGGTAAAAGCGGAAAATCCTTACTACAGAAAGAAAAATATTGAAGGGGGATCTCCTGATAACCCGCTTGGGGCAAGATGGATCGGATTTGACGCGAAAGGAACGGACGGGCGGATTTATGGAATTCATGGGACAAACCGAGAGAAATCAGTAGGAAAATTTGTGTCTAACGGCTGTATACGTATGCATAACGATGAGGTTGTTCATTTGTTTCAAACGATACCAGTAGGAACGAGAATGCTGATCACGGACGACAACCGCTCTTTTGAGGAGATTGCCATCGAGCATAAAGCTCTGATAAAAAAGCAGGATATTCCCATTGAATAAGGCGCCTGCTTTTTTATCGTTATAGAAACATGACGATTCCTGAGAGTACAGTTGAAAGAATAAAAACTCCCAAAATCACGATCAAAACGCTTTTCATCAGTTTTTGAGACATGATTTTCACTCCTTAAACAATCTGTCTATATTTTAGCGTGTTTTGAATGGGTGGACAAGCGATATCTATTAGCGAAAGCAGGGATGCAAATGAACAGGCTTGACCATATCGGGATAGCCGTTTTTTCGATAAAAGATGCTAGAAGCTTTTATGAAAATGTATTGGGGCTTGCATTTCTTCATCAAGAAACGGTTGAAGAGCAAAAGGTGAATGTTGCTTTTTTTCAAGCTGGTAGCGTCAAACTTGAGCTGATAGAGCCGTTGACAGCTGACAGCCCCGTCCATTTATTTTTGGAGAAGAAAGGGCAGGGACTGCATCATATTGCGTTTTTGTGCAACTGCCTATCTGAACAGCTTCAAGCATTGTCTGACCAGCATGTTCAATTGATTGACAGGTTTCCAAGACAGGGAGCGAACGGGAAAAAGATCGCGTTTATTTCCCCTCGGGAAACAAACGGTGTTCTTGTAGAGCTTTGTGAACCGAAAGGAGACCAACACAATGAGCATGAATGAGCACATGGATCATTTATACACGAAACGCAAGCAGGCAGAAGAAGGCGGAGGACGGGAAAAGCTGGCTCAGCAGCGGCAAAAGGGCAAGCTCACTGCTCGGGAAAGGATCATATTTCTTCTAGATCAGGACAGCTTTATCGAATTACACCCCTTCATGGAAAGTCAAGTGTTAACAAGAGAACAGCGCATGTTAGGGGATGGGGTCGTGACAGGGTACGGCACAATTGACGGCCGCTCAGTTTATGTATTTGCGCAAGACTTCACAGTGTACGGAGGGGCGCTTGGCGAAACCCATGCCAGGAAAATCTGCGCTTTGATGGATCTGGCAGCAAAAAATAAGGCGCCGATTATCGGGCTGAATGACTCAGGTGGTGCGAGAATTCAAGAGGGTGTGTTATCATTAGATGGATACGGTCACATATTTTACCGAAACGTCTTATATTCCGGAGTCATTCCGCAAATATCGGTTATTTTAGGGCCGTGCGCTGGAGGCGCTGTATATTCTCCGGCACTCACAGATTTTATATTTATGGCTGAACAGACCGGCCGGATGTTTATTACCGGCCCGAAGGTGATTGAAAAAGTGACAGGGGAACAGGTTGATGCGGAGAGCTTAGGCGGAGCGGGGATACATAATGCCGTCAGCGGAAACGCCCACTTTTCCGGGCATACGGAGAAGGAGGTTCTGACAGGGGTGAGAAAACTGCTGTCTTATTTGCCGCTGAATGGCCGGACAACAGAGCCGAAGCCAGAGAAAGAGGCGTCCAGACCGTTATTAAACCGTCTTGTCCCTGCTGATACGACAAAGCCTTATGATGTTCGGAAGGTGATTAGGGAGCTGGCTGACCCGCAATCTTTTTTTGAGATTCAGCCATTTTTTGCGAAGAACATTGTCATTGGGTTTGCAAGGCTGGGTGAAAAAGCAATCGGCATCGTGGCGAGCCAGCCGAAGCATCTGGCGGGAAGCCTGACGATTGACGCTGCTGATAAAGCAGCAAGGTTCATCCGTTTTTGTGACGCATTTGATATCCCGCTGTTGACTGTCGAAGATGTCCCGGGGTTTCTGCCGGGTATTCAGCAAGAGCACAATGGAATCATCAGGCATGGAGCAAAATTATTGTTTGCTTATGCTGAAGCGACTGTCCCAAAAGTCACACTCATCATTAGAAAAGCGTACGGCGGCGCCTATGTGGCCATGAACAGCAAAGCGATCGGAGCGGACCTTGTGTTTGCATGGCCGAATGCTGAAATCGCAGTGATGGGTCCAGAAGGTGCGGCATCGATTTTGTATGAAAAGGAAATCAAAGCTTCAGCTGACCCGCAAAAGACGAAACGCGAAAAAACAGCTGAATACAAAAAGCAAAACGCCGGCCCATACAAAGCGGCCGCTTGTGGAATGGTCGATGACATCATTTTGCCGGAAGAATCAAGGGGAAAACTGATTCAAGCTTTTCATATGCTTGCACATAAGACAGAAGAGAGACCGAAAAAAAAGCACGGTAACATACCGCTTTAATATGGAGGGACTTACAAATGGTGAATGAAAAACGCCTGCTGGAAGAATTTTTAGAGCTTGTCCAAATTGACTCAGAAACAAAGCACGAAGCTGAAATCTGCAAAGTGCTGAAACGAAAATTTTCTGATTTAGGTGTGGACGTTAAAGAAGACGATACAATGGATATCACGGGCCACGGAGCCGGTAACCTGATTTGCACGCTAAAAGGGACAAAACAAACAGATACGATCTATTTTACATCTCATATGGACACAGTTGTACCCGGAAACGGCGTAAAACCAGTTGTAGAGAACGGTTACGTCAAAACTGACGGCACGACGATTTTAGGCGCTGATGATAAAGCGGGATTGGCTGCAATGTTTGAGGCGATTAAGGTGCTGAAAGAAGAAAACATTGAACACGGCACGATTGAATTCATCATCACAGTAGGGGAAGAATCGGGTCTGATCGGAGCGAAGGCGCTTGACCGTTCTATGATCACTGCATCCTACGGCTATGCTCTTGATTCAGACGGAAAAGTCGGAAATATCATTGTGGCCGCGCCGACACAGGCGAAGGTAAGAGCGGCAATTTTCGGGAAAACCGCGCACGCCGGGGTTGAACCTGAAAAAGGGATTTCAGCGATTACAATCGCTAGCAAAGCCATTTCAAAAATGCCATTGGGCCGTATCGATGAAGAAACAACAGCTAATATCGGCCGGTTTGAAGGCGGCACACAAACAAATATTGTGTGCGACGAAGTTCATATTCTTGCTGAAGCGCGCTCTTTAGTTCCTGAGAAAATGGAAGCTCAGGTTCAAAAAATGAAAGCTGCTTTTGAAGAGGCAGCTGCTGATATGGGCGGACGCGCAGAAGTCGAAATTGAGGTTATGTATCCGGGCTTTAAATATCAAGACGGCGACCAAGTTGTTGAAATCGCGAAAAAAGCGGCTGCTAAAATCGGACGTCCAAGCGAGCTGCAAACGAGCGGCGGCGGAAGCGACGCGAACGTAATCGCTGGTCATGGCATCCCGACGGTCAATCTTGCTGTCGGTTATGAGCAAATCCATACAAAAAATGAAAAAATGCCGATCGAAGAGCTCGTTAAAACGGCAGAAATGGTTGTTGCCATTATTGAAGAGGCGGCAAAATAAAAAAAGAAAACCCGAGTGCGATTTCCCGCATCGGGTTTTTTTAGCTCCATTTCCTAAGCGGCCAAAATAACACATCCTGTTTTTTAGCATAATGAAGCAAGGGGTCTGACTCCGGCAATGTAATACCGTGAGCATCAGTCACCGTATTGACTGAAATTTCTGCTTCGGCGTTTTGCAGCAGCCACGGATGATGATGGATGTCTTCGTAATAGAGCTTATTGCGATAAGTGGTGTAGAGCCTGTATCGTTCTGTCAGCCAGTAATCGAGCGAATCCTTTTCTGCTGTAAAAGGCGCTGAAATGGGCCGGTATGCGGCCTGGAATGCTGCTTCTTTGTCATTTTTCCGCTTGCTGACATAGTCAATGGCATCACCGTTTTTTTCGGCTTTCATATCCGCGTAAAAATAAGGCAGATGAAAGAATGTGCGAGCGCCAAGGACCGCCAGACGATGATCGGCATCTAAGCTTAAAAAATAAATGCCGGGCTTGCCTTTATACGTGACATAGGTGCGGAGATTAAGCTCAGGAAATGCACGCGCACCGGGAATGACAGGAAGATAACGCGCCCTCAGGTTCGTGAGCATAAAGGGAAGCATGCTGATCCAAGCTTGCCCGTTATATGTATCTAATTCTAAAACGGACGGTACCAAAGCGCGAAGGATAGAAACATCAACAGGCCAGTGAGCAAATAAGACATCATTCCAGGTTTGTCTCATGATCCAGATTCCATCAGGTACAGAAATATTTTTTTGCTGAAAGCGTTCCGTCAACGTATATGCTCCTTTCGGTTGGAGGTGAGTAAAGGTATTCCCGATTTCCTTCTTTTTAAACGATACGGCTATTTTTTAGGATGGCCATTTCTGCTTCAGCCATGATAAACAAGACTGTTTGGCGCGGTATGCTTTGCAAGTAACAAAAAACAACCCCGGCTTTTCGCACGGGGTTGCTTTTTTATTTCACCGACTCAGTAAGAGCGGCTGTTTTTTTACTTTTATGATGCGTCATCTGAAGGACGATGTTTTGCACTGTCAAAAACAGTCCGCTTGTAAACCAGTACAGCGGAAGGGCTGCCGGCACATTAAGCGAGAAAATCGTCATCATCACAGGGAAGATGAACACCATCAATTTTGCGGATTGCTGCGCCGCAGGGTTTTGCGGGACAGCGGAATATTTCGCGCTCAGTTTTTGAGCGATATAGGCTTGGACAAAATACATAATCCCTGCACTAAGGGACATGAGAATATCAGATTGCCCTAAACTGAACCATAGAAACGAGTGTGACGCAATTTCAGGTGTTGAGCGAATCGCGTAATAAAGCCCAATCATAATCGGAGACTGAATCAGCATTGGAAGACAGCCCATCGCAAGCGGGTTGATATTATGCTCCTGATACAGCTTCATCATTTCCATTTGCAGCTCTTTTTGCTTTTCCGGGTCCTTCGTCTTTTTCAACTTAACCTGGATACTGTCAACCTGAGGTTTAATAACGGCCATTTTCTCTTGGAAGATGCGCTGTTTTTTGAACTGATTGACAAACAAAGGCAATACAACTATACGCACAATAATGGTTACGAGGATAATAGAGAGTCCGTATTCTCCGTGAAACAGCCCGGCAACACCCTTAAGCAGAGCGGAAAACGGTTCGATTAAATAATCGTGGAAAAAACCTACGTTGCTGAGGCCTCCCACCTGATTAGTCGCTGCAAATGCAGCATTGCCCGAGCATAATACGATCAAAAAGATACCCATAGCCAAAAGTTTTTGATATGTTTTTAACAATTTTGTTCTCCTCCTTTTTATAAATGCGGTTTATAAAAGAAGAGAACCGGCGTCTTCCTCATCGTTCACAGGCGAATTCATGCGGAAGACTTTACGTATCCAAGTTGTAATGCGATGATATATAATAATAAGAAAGTCTGTTCGGTTAATGTGAAAGACCGTCTGATGTTCATCTGTTCGTTTTGATTTCCATTGCTCGCCCGCACGGCACTCCCGTAAGAGGAATGCAATCCCGATTGCCGTTAGAGCAGGAAGAATAATTGTGAAAAAATCGACTAAGAATAAAACGTCATTTATCGATTCCACAAACATTGTCATCACATCCATTCAATAGCTTCATTTTACTATATGTACAAGCTGTTGTCTAATGACCGAAAAGGAGATTTGTTTATGCCGGGAAAGAGCCGAATTATTTTCCATATTGATATGAATAGCTTTTATGCGTCGGTTGAAATGGCATATGATCCGGCTCTCCGGGGAAAGCCGGTTGCAGTTGCCGGAAACGTAAAAGAGCGAAAGGGCATTGTGGTAACATGCAGCTACGAAGCAAGAGCGCGCGGCGTCAAAACAACGATGCCGGTTTGGCAAGCGAAGCGCCATTGTCCTGAGCTCATCGTTCTTCCGCCGAACTTTGACCGCTATAGAAACTCTTCACGAGCGATGTTTACCATTCTTCGTGAATATACTGACCTGGTGGAGCCTGTCTCCATCGACGAAGGCTATATGGACATGACCGATACACCATACAGCAGCCGCGCTCTAGAGACGGCAAAAGAAATCCAAAGCAGGCTGCAAAAAGAGCTGCTGCTCCCGTCAAGCATAGGGATTGCACCGAATAAATTTCTCGCTAAGATGGCGTCTGATATGAAAAAACCGCTTGGAATTACGATCTTAAGAAAGAGGCAAGTGCCTGATATCCTGTGGCCGCTTCCTGTTGGAGAGATGCACGGAGTCGGCAAAAAGACAGCGGAAAAACTGAAGGGACTCGGCATCCATACAATCGGAGAGCTAGCTGCAGCTGATGAACACTCGCTGAAGCGCCTGCTTGGCATCAACGGTCCGCGCCTTAAAAATAAAGCAAATGGCATTCACCATGCGCCGGTTGACCCGGAGCGCATTTACGAATTTAAAAGCGTCGGCAACTCATCGACACTTTCCCATGATTCCAGTGATGAAGAAGAGCTGTTAGGCGTCTTTAGAAAGCTTGCCGCTTCTGTGAGTGACCGTTTACAGCGCAAGGAAGTCATGGCTTCGAAGCTTTTTATTATGATTAGATATGCGGATTGGAGAACCATCACAAGAAGCACTACGCTGAGAAACCCGATTGATCAAAAAAATGACATTTTGAAAGAAGCGGAGCACCTCTTTTTTAAACATTGGAATAAAAATCCTGTCAGGCTGCTTGGCATTACCGGAACGGATTTAGTAGAAAAAGAGCAGGCCTATAAACAGCTCGATTTGTTCAGCTTTAATGAAGATGCGAAGGATGAGCCCATTCAGCAGATGATGGAAAAGCTGAATAAAAAGTACGGTACCAAACTGATCAGAAAAGGGGCAACGTTAAAAAAAGAGGAGAGCAAAACAAAGGGAACAAGCTTTAATAAAGATTTTTTTCAAGATGAAAAGAAAAGCTGAATCGCTTGAAAAAAAGGGTGAATGTATGGTAATTTCTTTATTATAAATATCATTTTATTTTAATTTAAATTTTAAAATGATTAAACGTTTGCAGAAGGGACGTTAGAATATGTCAAAACAACAAATCGGCGTTATCGGACTTGCGGTCATGGGTAAAAATCTGGCTTTAAATATCGAAAGCCGGGGATTTTCTGTTTCTGTTTACAACAGATCAAGCAGTAAAACTGAGGAGTTTTTACAGGAGGCAAAAGGAAAAAATGTTGTTGGCACTTACAGCATTGAAGAATTTGTCCAATCCTTGGAAACACCGCGCAAAATCTTATTAATGGTTAAAGCGGGAACTGCAACAGATGCGACAATTCAATCTCTTCTTCCTCATCTAGAGAAGGATGATATTTTAATTGACGGCGGTAATACATACTATAAAGATACACAGCGCCGTAACAAAGAACTCGCTGAAAGCGGCATTCATTTTATCGGAACAGGCGTTTCCGGCGGAGAAGAAGGGGCGCTTAAAGGACCTTCTATCATGCCTGGCGGACAAAAAGAAGCACATGAGCTTGTAAAACCGATTCTTGAAGCCATTTCTGCAAAAGTTGACGGAGAACCTTGTACGACATATATCGGGCCGGACGGCGCCGGCCATTACGTAAAAATGGTGCACAACGGAATTGAATACGGAGATATGCAGCTGATCTCTGAATCATATTTCATTCTGAAACAGGTGCTGGGCCTTTCTGCTGATGAGCTTCATGAAGTTTTCGCTGAATGGAATAAAGGTGAGCTTGATAGCTACCTGATTGAGATTACGGCTGACATCTTCACAAAAAAAGACGAAGAGACAGGCAAACCGCTTGTTGATGTGATTCTTGATAAAGCAGGCCAAAAAGGAACAGGAAAATGGACAAGCCAAAGCGCACTTGACTTAGGCGTTCCGCTTCCGATTATTACTGAATCTGTATTCGCACGCTTTATCTCAGCTATGAAGGAAGAGCGTGTAAAAGCGAGCGGACTTCTTTCAGGACCAGAAGTGAAGCCTGTTACAGAAAATAAAGAAGAGCTGATTGAAGCGGTCAGAAAAGCGTTGTTCATGAGTAAAATCTGTTCATACGCGCAAGGATTTGCCCAAATGAAAGCTGCTTCTGAAGAATACAACTGGGATCTGAAATATGGTGAAATCGCTATGATCTTCCGCGGTGGCTGCATCATTCGTGCGGCATTCCTTCAGAAGATCAAAGAAGCTTACGATCGCGAGCCTGAGCTTGACAACCTGCTTCTTGACAGCTATTTCAAGAATATTGTAGAAAGCTACCAAGGAGCGCTTCGCCAAGTGATTTCACTTGCAGTTGCCCAAGGTGTGCCGGTGCCATCATTCTCAAGCGCATTAGCCTACTATGACAGCTACCGCACAGCCGTACTGCCTGCAAACTTAATCCAAGCACAGCGCGACTACTTTGGCGCTCATACTTATGAGCGTACTGACAAAGAAGGCATCTTCCATACTGAATGGATGAAGTAATCAATAGAAACCCCCGAAGCTCTAGAGCTTTGGGGGGTTTTGTTATTAAAAAGATTGTTATACCTTTGTGGCAACTGCAAAAAAGCCGAAAATGCTTACAAGCATTTTCGGCTTTTTTCTTCTTATTATATATTCCACCAGTGTAAGCCGTCTTTCGCCAAAAGATCATCAGATTCTTTCGGTCCCATTGAGCCTGATTCGTAGTTAGGAGATAAGGTTTTGTTTGCTGCCCATGTTTCAGAAATAGAGTCGACAAAGCTCCAAGAAAGGGCAACTTCATCCCAGTGTGCAAAGTTTGTTGCATCGCCAAGAAGACAGTCGTGAATTAGTTTTTCATATGCTTCAGGGGTGTTCAACTCGTCATTGCAATTGCTGCAATAATCGAGTTTGATTGGCTGTGCGTGTGCTGCTCCGCCAAGCTTTTTAGCATTTAAGTAAAGCGTAATGCCTTCGTCAGGCTGAATATGAATGACAAGCAAGTTCGGATTCATGTTGTTTTCATTACCGTAGTACAGGTTCATCGGAATGTCCTTAAATTGAACGACAATTTTTGTGGACTTTTCTTTCATTCGTTTTCCGGTTCTGATGTAGAATGGAACACCAGCCCATCTGAAGTTGTCGATCAAGAGCTTGCCGGCAACAAAGGTTTCTGTATTGGAGTCAGGAGCGACATTATCTTCATCTGTATAAGCAGGAACCGGTACACCGTCAATTTCACCAGCTTGATATTGTCCGCGCACAAAGTATTCATCCACTTCGTCTTTTGCAATAGGACGCAGTGCTCTCAGCACCTTCACTTTTTCGCTGCGGATTTCTTCTGTGTTCAATTTGATAGGCGGCTCCATTGCAAGAAGGGCAACCATCTGCATAATATGGTTTTGCACCATGTCGCGAAGGGCGCCTGATTTTTCGTAATATCTTGCGCGGTCTTCAACGCCTAGTGATTCGCTAGATGTGATTTGAATGTTTGAAATGTAGCGGTTTGTCCAAAGCGGTTCGAAAATCGCATTGGCAAATCGAATCACTTCAATGTTCTGAACCATTTGTTTGCCTAGATAATGGTCGATTCTGTATATTTGATCTTCCGTAAATGCTTCGCGGATTTCTTTATTCAATGCCTGTGCGCTTGGCAGATCATGGCCGAACGGTTTTTCGATGACAAGGCGGGACCAGCCGGTTGTAGCTGTTACACCCTCTGATTTTAATGTTTTTGCAATCGTTCCGAAGAATTCAGGAGCCATTGCCAAGTAGAACATTCTGTTGTTAGGAATTTGATATGTATCTTCCAGCTGGTTAAGCAATACGTTTAGCTCTTGATAAGAACCAGGGTTTGTCACGTCAAACGGGTGATAGTAAAAATGAGACGTGAAATCATCTATATGCTTATCTGCAGATGAGGAAATGGATGTTTTAACAGTTTGGCGAAGATCCTCATTAGACCAAGGTCTTCTTCCAACTCCTACCACTGCAAACTCTTCTCCGATTTGTCCGTTTTGATATAAACGGTGAATAGACGGATACAATTTTCGTTTTGCTAAATCTCCAGTTGCACCGAATATGACAATTACTGCTTTTGGTTGTTGGTTTGTTTTCACTAAAAGTACCTCACTTTATTCGAAGCTTTATTTTAGTACACCCCGTATATTTCCTTCATTTTAAATCTAAAATTCAACGAAAGCAAACATTTAAGCCCTTTTTTAAGCAGAATGCTGAAAAAATGTTTCTAGCACGAAAGGATTGTTCTTTTCAGAGGCAAGATTCACATTTTCCGCTTGATCCTGTATTCTTGTAGGTATCTGGTTCTAGTAGGAGGAAGGAAACGTGGAATTACTTTTTTTAGGGACGGGAGCCGGCATCCCCGCCAAGGCGAGAAATGTAACGTCGGTGGCATTAAAATTGCTTGAAGAAAGGCGTTCGGTATGGCTTTTTGACTGCGGGGAAGCCACACAGCATCAAATTTTACATACAACGATTAAACCTCGTAAAATAGAGAAAATCTTTATTACACACATGCACGGCGATCATGTATACGGACTTCCGGGGCTTCTGGGGAGCCGTTCCTTTCAAGGCGGAGAGGACGAGCTGACAGTGTACGGACCTAAAGGGATCAAGGCGTTTATTGAAACAAGCCTTGCCGTCACGAAAACCCATTTGACATATCCGCTTGCGATCCAGGAAATTGAAGAAGGAATCGTGTTTGAGGACGATCAGTTTATTGTCACAGCGGTATCTGTTATTCATGGAGTGGAAGCCTTCGGGTACCGTGTGCAGGAAAAAGACGTACCGGGTTCCTTGAAGGCTGACGTATTAAAAGAAATGAACATCCCGCCCGGACCTGTATATCAGAAAATCAAAAAAGGCGAAACGGTAACGCTTGAAGACGGACGAATCATCAATGGGAATGATTTTCTGGAGCCTCCTAAAAAGGGAAGATCTGTTGTGTTCTCCGGTGATACGAGAGTAAGTGACAAACTAAAAGAGCTTGCGAGGGATTGTGATGTGCTTGTTCATGAAGCAACCTTTGCTAAGGAAGACCGTAAACTTGCTTATGATTATTATCACAGTACAACGGAACAAGCGGCTGTAACAGCGAAAGAAGCAAGAGCGAAGCAGCTCATTTTAACCCATATCAGCGCAAGATATCAGGGAGATGCTTCTTTGGAGCTTCAAAAAGAAGCGGTTGACGTTTTCCCCAATAGCGTGGCAGCATATGATTTCTTAGAGGTAAACGTCCCGCGAGGCTGAAGGCGGAGCTCTTATTTGACAATTTGTGATGACGTTGTATAATAAAACGTAATCATTACGCTTTATAAGGAGATGTTAATTATGAGAGTAAATGTTACTTTAGCCTGCACTGAAACGGGAGACCGAAATTACATCACAACAAAAAATAAACGCACCAATCCAGACCGTTTGGAGCTGAAAAAATATTCACCGCGTTTAAAGAAATATACCCTTCACCGTGAAACAAAATAATATAAAAGACCGGGAATCCCTTACGGCCCGGTCTTTTTTTACGTTAATTGACTGCCTGGTAAAGAGGAGCGGCCTGCTGGCACGCAGCGCACCATACGTCATAAATAGCCAAGTGAACGATATGAGGTTCATCATGATGGATGTTGTGGGAGCTGTTTTTAGCTTGAATCCAGCCGCTTTGGTTAGATAGAGACAATATGCTGCTGTGCAAGTTTTGCCACTCCTGTTCAGCAGCGAATTTCTCAGTCCGTTCTCCTGATGACAACACAAGGAGAGGCATGTTTCCTAAGTGGACTTGCCGCTTTTTGAGCTCCTGCAGACTTTTTGAAAACTCTGCATGCGTGCCCTCAAGCATCATCTTTCTCGTATGTGATTTGTGCATTTCTTCGGGTATAAAGGTAAAGCTGGCGCAATCGCCTAAAGCTGGGTCAAGAAGGACCATGCCGATAATATCATACTTGTTTTTGCAGGCCCATAAACCGGTGATGACAGCTCCGTATGAGTGTGAAACAGCCAAATAAGGAGGTTTTACATCAGCTGCTTTAAGCAAACTCTCCAATTCTTTCACTTGTTGATCAGCTGTTCGTTTAGCTCTGCTTTGCCCGCTTTTTCCTATGCCTGCCCGATCATATGTGAAAATGCCAAATTCATCATCAATGTCCGCCATTAATGGTTTCCACGTCTCAGAAGAAGTACCATAGCCGGCCTCAAAGACAATCGTTACACCGCTTGATCCTTTCCGGTGCTGTGTATGAAACGCACATCCGTCAATTGTATATGTCTTTTCCATCCAAGCTGATTTCATTGGAGTCATCTCCTCTAATTGGTTCTACTAGGGAGACGGAGAACCTTAGCCGATCGTTTCTCTAAAAATAAAAAAAGAGATATCCTCTACAGGATATCTCTTATGGCATTACCAGCCTCTTTCGTATTGAACAGGGGCCGGAATCTCTGTATTGAGCTGTTTCGCAGCAGTTCTTGCAAAGAATGGATCCCGCAAAAGCTCTCTGCCGATAAAGATGAGGTCGGCACGTCCGTTTTGCAGAATTTCTTCAGCCATTGAACCGTCTGTAATCATGCCGACGGCACCAGTAGCCATGTCCGCCTGTTCACGGATTTTCTCAGCGAAGCTGACCTGATAGCCAGGGAATACGTTAATGTCTGCGTGAACAAGGGCGCCTGAGCTGCAGTCAATTAAGTCAACACCCTGCTCCTTCATCCATTTTGCAAAACCGATGTGATCGGCAATGTCTAAGCCTTTATCAGTGTAGTCAGAAGCAGATACACGGACAAATAAAGGACCGTCCCATACTTGTTTGACTTCATCAATGATCTCTCTCAAGAAACGATAGCGGTTTTCAGGTGAGCCGCCATATTCATCTGTGCGATGGTTGGAAAGCGGAGACAAAAATTCATGAATTAAATATCCGTGCGCCGCATGAATTTCAATCACATCAAAGCCGGCTTCTTTTGCGCGGGCAGCCGCTTGCTTGAACTCCTGGACCGTTTCTTTTACTTTTTCTGCTGACATTTCTACAGGTGTTGCTGATTGTTCGTCAAACGCAATCGCCGATGGAGCGAAGATATCTCCTTCAAGCTCAGCTTTACGTCCGGCATGGGCAAGCTGAATGCCGATTTTTGAACCTTGTTCTTTGACCTGCTCAGTCAGTTTTGCAAAGCCTTCAATATGCTCGTCGCTCCAAATGCCTAAGTCTTGGTCAGTGATTCGTCCTTGAGGGTTAACCGCTGACGCCTCTACAATAATCAGTCCGACCTGGCCGATTGCGCGCGATATGTAATGTGCCATGTGGAACGGTGTTAATTTTCCGTCCTTTTCATGAGAAGAATACATGCACATTGGCGACATGACAATGCGGTTTTTTAACGTCATATCTTTAATTGTAATAGGTGTAAATAATTTTCTGGCCATTTCTTTCGCCTCCCGTAAGGTTTTTAGAGATTGATTATATCAAGTCATTTCTTTCCCGTCATATAAACTGCTCAAATGAACCGCTTTTGTCAAACATTTCTGTATAATAGACGAGAAATCAGTTTATTTTTCAGTATAGAAGCATTTTTATTCATAGGAGGGGCGGAATCAATGAATTGGCAGACGAAGGACGAATTGCTGGCACTTTTAACTTCTCTTGTGCAATACGAAAGCATCACCGGTTCAAAGGGCGAGGCAGCGCTTGCAGAGTATCTTTATTTTATTTTGAAGGACAAGCCCTATTTTCAAAAGCACCCTGATGATGTAACACTTCATCCGATGGACGATGGCAGATCTTTTCTTACGGCTCTAGTCAAAAAGAAGAATGTCAAAAAGACAGTGCTTCTGCTGAGTCATTTTGATGTCGTTGACATAGAAGATTACGGCGAATTTAAACATATGGCTTGCAAGCCTGCTGAGCTTTTGAGCTCCTTTTTAGAGAAAAAAGAGCTGCTCCCGGAACGGGTGAGAAGAGATGCCGAAAGCGGAGACTGGCTGTTCGGAAGAGGGACGATGGATATGAAAGCGGGGCTTTGTGTTCAACTGTCGATGCTGGAGAGGGCAATGAACGGGCATTTTGAGGGCAATCTGCTGTTGATAACGGTTCCGGACGAGGAAGTGAATTCAAGAGGCATGATTGAAGCGGTTCCTGCATTGAAGGAAATGGAGAAAAAGCATGATATCACATTAACCGCTTGCCTGAATGCCGAACCGATGTTTGAAAAATTTCCCGGCGATCAGCAGCAATATTTTTATACAGGAAGCATTGGCAAGGTGCTTGCGGGTTTTTTCTGCAAGGGGATTGAGACACATGTTGGAGAGCCGTTTTCAGGCCTAAACGCAAATTTAATGGTATCTGAGATTAACCGTTTGCTTGAACTGAATGCTGATTATTGCGAAAAGGTTGATGGCGAGGTCACTCCGCCGCCGGTAAACTTAATGCAAAAGGACTTGAAAGAGGCATATTCAGTCCAGACACCGCATACAGCTGTCACATTATTTAATGTGCTGTCAATGAAACGCTCAGCTAGTGAGCTGCATCAGATGCTGCTTAAAACAGCAGAACAGGCGGCGGAGGAAATCATGTCGAACGTTCGGAAGAAAACACAGGATTTTCAACAATTTGAGCCATTTCAGCCGATTGAGCGGGACGTCACTGTTTTGACATTTGATGAGCTGGTCTCGCGTGCAAAAAAGTGTGCGGGGATCTCGGAAACAGAGCGGGCTCTAAATTATGCCTTTGCTAACAGGGGCGAGCTTGGAGACAGGGATTTTTCGACGAAAATTGTTTCTGAGCTTGCTTCGCTTTGTAAGGAGGATGCGCCGCTCATCGTTCTGTTTTATAGTCCGCCGCTTTATCCAGCTGTTTCTTCAAAGGATGATCAATTGATCAGGAATACAGCAGATCAGTTAAAGCATTATGCGGCTGAGCGATACGGCATTGCATTACGGGAGGTTCAGTACTTCCCCGGACTTTCGGACTTGAGTTATCTTCAGCTGAAAAAGCAGGAGGTTGATGCATACACAAGCAATATGCCGCTCTTTAACAGAGGATATTCATTGCCAAGCGGTAAAAATCAGGCTTTATATGTCCCAGTTTTAAATGTCGGTCCGGCTGGTAAAGACCCGCATAAATGGACGGAAAGATTGTATATGCCTTATTCCTTTGAAGTGCTTCCCGATTTGCTTTCATTTACGATCTCCGCGCTATTAAAGCAATCAGAATCTGCCGGCCAGCTGCTGCGGGAAAAATAAAAAACAGAAGGCACTGTGCCTTCTGTTTTTGTCCTTACATCTAAGAATGTCTCTCTAAGGCGGCACCGGCAAACTGTTCTTTGATTTCTGCGCTCCGTTTAGCTGTTTCTTCAATACAGTGAATAATTGCTTCTTCAAAGCGGGAGTCCTGTAAAGCGCGAAGACCTGCCTCTGTAGTGCCCCCAGGACTGGTGATTTCTTTACGCAGCTTTTCCGGCTGTTTGCCGCTTTGAAGGAGCATATCTGTTGCCCCTGCCATTGTCTGCAAAATGAGTGCTTTTGCCGTTTCTTTATCTAATCCTACTTTTTGTGCTGCTTTTTCCATCGCCTCAATATAACGATACACATAGGCCGGGCCGCTGCCTGCGATTGCAGTGACAGCGTCAAGATGCCGCTCCTCAACCAGTGTTGCATCACCGATTGTTTCCAATAGAGCTTTTGCGGCAATAATATCATTCTTGCTTGCTTCCGTGCTTACGGAAAATCCGGTTGCTGATTTTCTGATTGCCGCTGATGTATTAGGCATGACGCGAATGACTGCGAGCTTTCTGCCAAAATAATGCTGAATGGTTTCGATGGTAAGGCCTGCAAGTACTGAAATGACAAGCTGGTCCTTGATATACGGCCGGATGCTGTCGATGCTTTCCGCCGCGTCTTTCGGTTTGAAAGCGAGGATAATGATATTGGTGTGAGTGAAAAACTCATTTTTATCTCTGCATGGACGCACGCCGTACGTTTCCTTTAATTCAATCAGACGCTCGTCATTTGAGCGATTTGTAATATAGATATGTTCTGGTTTTGTGATGCCGCTTTGCAAAATGCCGTTGATCATTGCTTCTGCCATTGACCCGGCGCCGACAAATCCTATCTTTTTCATTGATATCCTCCTTCTATCAGAACAACAAAAAACCTTTTCATCACGTAAAGGACGAAAAGGTTCGCGGTACCACCCTCATTAGCACAAATTGTGCTCAGCTCAAATCCCCGTAACGCGGGAAACGTTTAGGTTTTCCTAACCGCGACTTGAGGGCAGGTTCTACAAACAAGCGGGCCGCAACACCTTTCAGCCGGGGGTATCGCTCTCTTAGGCCATTGCCTTGTATACTATTCCTCGTCATAGCGTTCCAATGGTTCTCGTTTTAGTTTGTTGTTCATTATGCAATGGCGGACAAGCTAATGTCAATAGCTTTTTCAAAAAGGTTTGTTCTCATTCTGCAATAATGACACAAGACCGAGAAAAAGCTAAAATATGAATAATGAATGAAGACAAGGAGCGAAAGGATGACAACTGAAGATGTAATTGCGATCCGCGTCCCGACGCCGTTTGCTGTCGGCGATGTTATCGTTTACCTCGTAAAAGGTGATGCGCTGACACTTATCGATGCCGGGCCGAATACAAAAGAGGCTGCCAGAGCCCTACAAGAGCAGCTTGCCGCTGTAAATGTGAAAATATCAGATATCGAGCAGGTTGTACTGACTCACCATCATGCTGACCATGCAGGCTTGCTTGATGTCTTTTTAGATGAAATCGAAGTGATTGGGCATGCGTTCAACGAACCTTATATCAGCCGAAATCAAGCCTTTATGGATTGGCAAAAACGTTTTTTTCAAAAGCTGCTGCCTGAATTAGGCGTTCCATTTGATACGGGGAAGGTAGAAAAGCTGATTCGATCAGCGTACGCATTTTCCTGTACGAGATCTCTGACAAAATCAATTAGAGAAGGTATGGGCATAGATGGGCTTGAGGGCTGGTCTGTGTTGGAGATGCCTGGACATGCTGAATCGCATATCGTTCTGTTCCATGAAAAAAGCGGAAGGATGCTTGGAGGCGATCTACTGCTGGCAAACAGCTCGTCTAATCCGATTTTGGAAGCACCGAAAGCGGGTGACGTCAGGTCAAAGCCTTTAGTGGATTATCAGCGGTCATTGCGAAGGCTGTCTCAACTTGATCCAACAATCGTATTTCCTGGTCACGGCGAGCCTATCACCAGTGTACAAGCGCTGATTGAGAAGCGTTTTGACAAGCAGAGGAACAGGACGGAGGATGTGCGTCGCATGCTGGATGAAAAGCCGATGACCGCTTTTCAGGTCTGTCAGCAGCTTTTTCCTGCTGTATATGAAAAGGAATTGTTTTTAACGATGTCAGAAACGGCAGGTCACCTTGATGTGTTGGAGGCTGAAGAAGCCATCACGTCATATTGGGAAGGAAATACCGCATACTTTAAAACAATGAAGAGGTGAAATGGGTGAAACATATAGCGGGAAAAAGGATTTGGATAACCGGCGCTTCAGGAGGGCTTGGTGAAAGAATCGCATACTTATGCGCGGCTGAAGGAGCCCATGTCCTGCTGTCGGCTAGACGCGAGGATCGTTTGATAGAAATCAAAAGGAAAATAACCGAGGAATGGAGCGGACAGTGTGAGATTTTTCCTCTGGATGTCGGCCGCCTAGAGGATATTGCCCGGGTCCGCGATCAGATCGGCTCGGTTGATGTACTGATTAACAATGCGGGCTTCGGTATATTTGAAACGGTTTTAGACTCTACATTGGATGACATGAAAGCGATGTTTGATGTGAATGTCTTCGGCTTGATCGCCTGTACAAAAGCGGTGCTTCCGCAAATGCTTGAGCAAAAAAAGGGCCATATCATCAATATCGCCTCTCAAGCGGGGAAAATCGCAACACCGAAGTCGAGCCTGTATTCCGCGACCAAACATGCCGTGTTAGGTTACTCAAACGCTTTGCGGATGGAGCTTTCGGGAACCGGCATTTATGTGACAACAGTCAACCCGGGACCAATTCAGACGGACTTTTTTTCCATTGCTGATAAAGGCGGGGACTACGCCAAAAATGTCGGCCGCTGGATGCTTGATCCTGATGACGTGGCAGCTCAAATTACAGCTGCAATTTTTACGAAAAAGCGGGAGATCAATCTTCCGCGTTTAATGAATGCCGGCACTAAGCTGTATCAGCTGTTTCCAGCTCTTGTAGAAAAGCTGGCAGGACGCGCGCTCATGAAAAAATAATGATGGAACTGCCTGTGGTGGAGTGGCTTGTTTCTCACGAGGCAGCTTTTGATAGTGGAAGGGAGAGATTGTTGAATGTCAGTTCATTCAGAAGTCCTTCATGCTCTGCTTAAAGATCCGTTTATTCAGAAACTGATTGATGCAGAGCCTGTATTCTGGGCAAATTCAGGCAAGAAAGAGGGGCCAATACCCCGTGCAGATGAGTGGGCAACCGAGATAGCGGAAGCGGAAAAAAGAATGCAGCGGTTTGCACCTTACATTGCCGAGGTGTTTCCTGAGACGAAAGGCGCTAAAGGAATCATCGAGTCTCCGCTTTTTGAGGTGCAGCATATGAAGGGAAAGCTGGAAGCGGCATATCAGCAGCCATTTCCCGGAAGATGGCTTTTAAAGTGCGACCACGAGCTTCCGATTTCAGGATCGATTAAAGCGAGGGGCGGGATTTATGAAGTGTTAAAGCATGCTGAAAATCTCGCACTTCAAGAAGGAATGCTTCAGGAAACCGATGATTACCGCATCTTACAGGAAGAGCGGTTTACCGGGTTTTTCTCCCGCTATTCGATTGCTGTCGGTTCGACAGGAAATCTAGGTTTAAGCATCGGCATCATCAGCGCGGCACTCGGCTTTCGCGTGACAGTGCATATGTCCGCCGATGCTAAGCAGTGGAAAAAGGATCTCCTCCGCCAAAAGGGAGTCACTGTTATGGAGTACGAAACAGATTACAGTGAAGCGGTGAACGAGGGGAGACGGCAGGCGGAACAAGATCCATTCTGTTATTTTATTGATGATGAACATTCTCGTCAGCTGTTCTTAGGATATGCTGTTGCCGCAAGCCGATTAAAAACACAGCTTGACTGTATGAATATAAAGCCAAGTCTTGAGACGCCCTTGTTTGTGTATCTGCCGTGCGGAGTCGGCGGAGGACCGGGCGGTGTAGCATTTGGGCTGAAGCTTTTATACGGAGATCATGTTCATGTGTTTTTCGCAGAACCAACTCATTCACCTTGTATGCTGTTAGGGCTTTATTCAGGACTTCACGAAAAGATCTCCGTCCAGGATATCGGCCTGGATAATCAGACTGCTGCTGACGGACTTGCCGTAGGGAGACCGTCAGGATTTGTCGGCAAGCTGATTGAACCGCTTCTGAGCGGCTGTTATACGGTAGAGGACAATACGCTTTATACTTTGCTTCATATGCTGGCTGTATCTGAAGATAAATATTTAGAGCCCTCTGCTCTTGCGGGCATGTTCGGGCCGGTTCAGCTTTTTTCGACAGAAGAGGGAAGGCGCTATGGTCAGAAATATAAGATGGAACATGCCGTACATGTCGTCTGGGGAACGGGAGGAAGCATGGTTCCAAAAGATGAAATGGCTGCGTATAACCGAATTGGTGCTGATTTGCTAAAAAAACGAAATGAAAAATAAGCAGACAGTGAAAAGGTTTTCCGTTACAATCTTTGTAAGGGTTTTAACCTACAGAGAGTCAGGTGTAAACAGTGAAAAATAAAGAACTTAACCTACATACTTTATATACACAGCACAATCGGGCGTCTTGGTCTGGTTTTGGGGGGCATTTGTCGATTGCTGTATCTGAAGAAGAGGCAAAAGCTGTGGAAGGATTGAATGATTATTTATCTGTTGAAGAAGTGGAAACAATCTATATTCCGCTTGTTCGCTTGCTTCATTTGCATGTCAAGTCTGCGGCTGAACGCAATAAGCATGTCAATGTTTTTTTGAAGCACCCACATTCAGCCAAAATTCCGTTTATTATCGGCATTGCTGGCAGTGTCGCAGTCGGAAAAAGCACGACGGCGCGGATCTTGCAGAAGCTGCTTTCGCGTTTGCCTGACCGTCCAAAAGTGAGCCTTATCACGACAGATGGTTTTTTATTTCCTACTGCCGAGCTGAAAAAGAAAAATATGATGTCAAGAAAAGGATTTCCTGAAAGCTATGATGTAAAGGCGCTGCTCGAATTTTTGAATGACTTAAAATCAGGAAAGGACAGCGTAAAGGCCCCGGTGTATTCCCATCTAACCTATGACCGCGAGGAAGGTGTGTTCGAGGTTGTAGAACAGGCGGATATTGTGATTATTGAAGGCATTAATGTTCTTCAGTCGCCCACCTTGGAGGATGACCGGGAAAACCCGCGTATTTTTGTTTCCGATTTCTTTGATTTTTCGATTTATGTGGATGCGGAGGAAAGCCGGATTTTCACTTGGTATTTAGAGCGTTTTCGCCTGCTTCGGGAAACAGCTTTTCAAAATCCTGATTCATATTTTCATAAATTCAAAGACTTGTCCGATCAGGAGGCTGACGAGATGGCAGCCTCGATTTGGGAGAGTGTCAACCGGCCGAATTTATATGAAAATATTTTGCCGACTAAATTCAGGTCAGATCTCATTTTGCGTAAGGGAGACGGGCATAAGGTCGAGGAAGTGCTGGTAAGGAGGGTATGAAATTGTGCATCATATTGAACTGTATGTCTCTGATTTGGAGGCGTCTAGGCGGTTTTGGGGCTGGTTCTTAAAAGAACTTGGTTATAAAGAGTATCAAAAATGGAGCTCAGGCATCAGCTGGAAGAAAGATCGTTTTTACCTAGTGATTGTGCAGGCGAAAGAGTCATTTCTAGAGCCGAAATACCATAGATGCCGAGTCGGTCTGAACCATCTCGCATTTCATGCTGAATCCAAGCTTCAAGTCGATCAGATGACTGAAAAATTGACGGCAAAAGGTTATCGTGTGTTGTACCAAGACAGGCATCCTTTTGCCGGAGGAGACGGGCATTATGCAGTCTTTTGTGAGGATCCAGACCGGATTAAGGTAGAGCTCGTTGTCCCAAGCTGTTAATCGTGATCTTCGGACAGGCTGTTCAGCTTTTTCTCAATGCGATCCAGCTGCGCTTTTCGGTTTTTCGCATACTTGAAGCCTGTAACAGCCGCAAAGACGACAGCGGCAAATATAATAAATACAAACAGCTGAAACATCACATCGCCTATATTCATGTTTTTCACCTCATGTTTGCGGGAGAGATTCATTTTCTCCCATTTTTATTTAGAGCTGCTTTTCCAGACGGGAACCGTGTTTTGTAGTTCCCGTTTTCATTTGCCGATAGGCGAACGCTAAAAATGGCAGGCCGAGCAGGGTAATGCCGCTCAGGACAGAAAAAATATAAATCGGCCGGCCAGCGCCAAATAGGTCTATACATATCCCCCCGACCCAAGGGCCGATGACGTTTCCGAGCTGTGAAAAACCGATTGCCCCGAAATAAGTGCCTTTTAATCCTGGTTTTGCAATCTGGTCTACATACAAATCCATCATAGAGAATAAAAGAACTTCGCCGATTGTAAATGTGATGACAATCATTACAAGTGATGGAACACCGTGTGATGCGGTGAAAATGGCCATGCTGATGCTAACCATCACATTACCGAGCATCAGAGAACAAAGCGGCGAAAACCGTTTTGCAAAATGGACAATGGGAAATTGCGTCGCCAACACAACGATTGCGTTTAATGTCAGCATCAGCCCATACAGCTTCGTTCCATTGCCGATCAAGGGGTTCTGCGCCATATACTGAGGGAATGTGGAACTGAATTGTGAGTAGCCGAAGGTGCATAGCGTAATGCCGACCAAAGCAATGGTAAAAAGATAATCCTTTTGCGTGACCATAAACGCTTCCCGCACGCTCATATTTCGGGACTGGACTGGTGCTGATAAGGATGGATGTTTTTTAAATTGGAGGGCAAGCACAATTCCGTATAGTCCGTAAATGACTGCAGGCACCAAAAAGGGCGTAGTCGATTGCGATGAGCCGAAATATAGGCCAAGCACAGGTCCGAAGACAACGCCGATATTAATAGCTGCATAGCGTAAATTAAAAACTAGCAGTCTCGTTTTTTCTTCTGTCATATCAGACAGCAAGGCCTTTGAAGCGGGCTCAAACAGTGATTTGCAAAGACCGTTTAATGCGTTAACTACAAAAAACACCCAGAGATGAGATGCTGCCGCAAAGCCTGCAAATACCAGCATCCATCCGAAAATCGATACAAGCATCATGTTTTTTCTGCCGAATTTATCTGAGATATATCCGCCGTAAAAGCTTGCGAGGATGCCGACTGATGAGCTCGCGGCGATGACCAGCCCTGCATAGGAAGCTGATGCGCCTTGGACGGCTGTCAAATAAATCGCTAAAAAAGGAATGCTCATCGATGTTGCCATTCTGCCGAAAATGGTTCCGATTATAATTGTCCAGCTGATCGGGTGGATATCTTTCCATTTCTTCATGAATTATATTCTCTCCTGTATGTATGATCTTTCTCTATCATATATGAAAAAATTTCCTTCTCCAATAGATCGTTCAAAATATTTCGTTATTGACATGTAGTATGCCTGATTGTATGGATGGCAATATACTATGCGTTGAGGATGCGTGTGGCGGGGGTTACATCTTGAAATTGAAGGTGATGACAGAAGGAAAATGACGGTATGTCCGAATTCAGTGAGGGTGTGTTTGAAACATTAAAAGAGTTTAAGCCGCCAGGACGTGGATCATATTGGCAGTGAAACCGGCTATGAGATCAAGATGTACGCTGAAAACCGGCATGGACCGCATGACAGAACAAGAGAGCACATCTCTTCGAAAAAGTGTATACGCGGGATCATGGACAGCTTATTCCGTTTTGCGCGAGTTCTGAGGGGGAATTTTACGCCAGGCCATATGAATCTATGGAGCGTGAGAAAATCCTGCTTTTTTCTGTAAGCCTGAGACTGTTTATTTGTTTCAGGCGGTGTTTTCAAAGGGAAGCCGCATCAGCGGCTGAAAGAACTGACAGTCATGCGTTTAAGAGAACAGACCTTGGTTTGTGACATAGTCATAAATGATATCTTCTATATGCGCATGCAAATCCTCATCCGGTTCTTCATTCCGTCTCTCTTGTAGAGCCGCTTTCAGGCTTTGTTTTTCATACGGGCTTAACGGGTCTATAGCAACGTTTCTGCCGTATTGACGCAATGCCTGTCCCATCATTTTTTCGACAAATTTCTCCATCATGACTCTCCTATCCTTATGCTTCGCTTTTATTCTACTAAATGTTTTTCTTCTCTCAAACCCTTGGATCATATTTTCTGTCAGACAAGAATCATTTACCAGTATAAAACGAACATACTTTCGCATATAATGAAAAACGAACATAAGTTCTTTTTAGAGGTGTGTATGATGAAAGAAAAAGTGATTTTTCTCGTTGACATGCAATCGTTTTATGCATCTGTAGAGAAAGCGGAAAATCCACATTTGAAAAATAAGCCTGTCATTGTTTCGGGTGACCCTGAAAAAAGGGGCGGAGTGGTATTGGCTGCCTGCCCGCTGGCGAAACAAAAAGGTGTGGTGAATGCTTCACGGCTGTGGGAGGCGCAGGAAAAGTGTCCTGAGGCTGTTGTGCTCCGGCCGCGTATGCAACGGTATATTGATGTATCACTGCAAATTACGGCCATTCTCGAGGAGTATACAGACCTTGTGGAGCCTTATTCTATCGATGAACAGTTCATTGACATTACAGGCAGCCAGAAGCTGTTTGGGACGCCGATGGAGATCGCGAAAAGCATTCAGAGCAGAATCATGCGGGAGATCGGCGTTTATGCACGGGTGGGAATCGGCCCTAACAAAGCGCTGGCCAAAATTGCGTGTGACAATTTTGCCAAAAAGAATAAGAACGGTATTTTTACCTTAACGAAAGAAAATATGAAAACCGAAATGTGGCCGCTCCCGGTGGGCAGCATGTTTGGCGTCGGGAGCCGCATGAAGCATCATTTAAATCGAATGGGCATCAGCACGATCGGCGGGCTCGCGGCTTTTCCGCTCGATCTTTTAAAAAAGAAATGGGGCATTAACGGCCACGTGCTGTGGATGACGGCAAACGGAATCGACTATTCCCCTGTGTCAACTTCGTCTCTGGACGGGCAAAAGGCGATAGGTCATGGAATGACTCTCCCGAGAGACTACGAACACTTTGACAAAGAAATCAAGGTCGTATTGCTTGAGCTGAGTGAAGAGGTGTGCAGGCGAAGCCGAAACGCCGGGGTCATGGGGCAGACAGTGTCAGTGAGCTGCCGGGGTGCTGATTTTGATTGGCCGACGGGCTTCAACCGGCAAGTGAAGCTGGCAGAGCCGACTAATTCTACGCAGGATGTATATGAGGCTGTACGACGGCTGTTTCTTACATTTTGGGACGGGAAACCCGTCCGCCGCCTCGGTGTCAATCTGTCTCAGCTCTCATCTGATGACATATGGCAGCTCAATTTATTTCAGGATTATGCAAAGAAAATGAGCCTAGGCTATGTGATGGATGGCATTAAAAATCGATTCGGCGATACAGCAATCATCAGGGCGGCGTCACTGACAGCGGCAGGCCAGGCATTTGAACGTGCGGCTAAAATAGGGGGGCATTATAAATGAACGACCATTTAAAAAGGGGCAACCTGCTGTGGGAAGGGAGCAGGATGTTTCTGCCGGAACATAAGCAAAGCCTGCTGGAGAGAAAGCGACTTAAACAGAAGCTGCAAAAGCCGATCCTTGACCCCGATAAGCTGGAAGAGATGAATCAAACGCTTTGCGCCGCGATGGAGTTTGCTCAGGATATCACTGTCAGCTGCTTTCAGGACGGTGAGATTGTCTGCTGCACCGGGAAAATCTGCCGGTATGAAGAGTTTGAAAAAGCAGTATGGATAAAAGGAGACGAGGATCAGCTTTATAAGCTGAAACTTGATCAAGTGCTTGATATTGTGCTGTAAAGTCTCTCCTCCTGTTTGGGGGAGAAATAGGCGTAAAATGATCAAACATTGTTCCCTCGGCAGTCTGGAAACGTATGATACAGGAAAGAAGGCATTTACAATTCCAGCCAGGCAAAATATAATTTTTATATTGTGAGAAAAAGAGCTGACATTCGTTTTGCCAGACGGAGGGAGATCAAATCGTAATGGATATTCGAACAATCACGTCTTCAGATTATGAAATGGTAACGTCTGTACTGAATGAATGGTGGGGCGGCAGACAGCTGAAAGAAAAATTGCCGAGACTATTTTTTGAGCATTTTCAGGACACAAGCTTTATTACATCCGAACATAACAGCATGACGGGATTTTTAATCGGATTTCAATCGCAATCCGATCCTGAAACGGCGTACATTCATTTTTCCGGTGTGCATCCGGATTTCAGAAAAATGCAAATCGGGAAACAATTGTATGATGTATTTATCGAAACAGTAAAACAAAGGGGCTGCACCCGGGTGAAGTGTGTCACTTCACCTGTGAATAAGGTATCAATCGCATATCACACAAAATTGGGGTTTGATATTGAAAAGGGCACCAAAACGGTAAATGGCATCTCAGTGTTTGCAAACTATGATGGCCCGGGCCAAGACAGGGTACTGTTTGTCAAAAACATATGAGGGGGAAATATGATGGATTTTTTATAAAAAACACCTGAGCCTCCTTACTATGCAGTCATTTTTTCTTCTGTCAAAAGCGAAAATGACACAGGATATGGAGAAACAGCGGAGCGGATGGTATCACTTGCGGCGGATCAGCCTGGATTTTTAGGCGTGGAAAGCGTACGTGAAGCGGATGGAAGGGGCATCACAGTTTCCTATTGGGACAGTATGGACGCAATTAACCATTGGAGGCATCACACTGAACATCAAGCAGCAAAAGAAAAAGGAAGAAGCGTTTGGTACGAGTCGTATGCAGTCCGCGTCGCAAAAGTCGACAGACAGCGGCTGTTTCAGGAGAACACGAATGATTGAATTTCTCCAGCATAAGGAAGCCACTATAGCGCGTGAGATTTTAGCCGTACAGATCCCCGCCTACATAAAGGAAACAGAGATTATCGGTTTTGACGGTATTCCCGCCTTACAAGAGAAGGTGAAGGATATTCAAGCATCCCATGAACGGTTTGCGGGATATCGGAAAAACGGCAAGCTGATCGGTGTCATTTCATATGAGAAAAACATGCATCATCTCACCATTTGCAGGCTTGTTGTGCATCCTGACGGTTTCAGAAAAGGAATTGGACGATCACTTCTGCAATTTGTCATTGATCATAATGAAGACGCTGAGAAAATCGAAGTAGTCACAGCCGAGAACAATACCCCGGCCGTGTCACTCTATACACAGGCTGGATTCCAAAAGGCAGAAACCGTCAAAGCAGCGCAGGGTCTATTGCTGTCGGTCTTTCATTTGTATCCGAAAAGAAAAGTTGAGGTCATTCTCTACAACGAAAAATGGGCAGAATGTTTCGATGAAGAAAAAGAACGGCTGAAACTTGTGTTCGGGCCGGAGATTATCGCTGTTCATCACATCGGAAGCACATCGATACCGAACATGGCAGCGAAGCCAATCATTGATATGTTAATTGAAGTCAGAAGCATTGAAGCCGTGAGCCAATTTGATGAACAAATGAAGGCTAACGGCTATATACCAAAAGGTGAGAACGGCATAGCGGGCAGGCGTTATTTCCAAAAGGGCGGAAATAAACGCACTCATCATGTCCATATGTACGAACAGGGAAACCCTGCTATTGAAAGGCATCTGTTATTCAGAGATTATCTCAGAGCTCATCCAAACATAGCGAAAGAATACGCCGTTCTCAAAAAACGGCTGGCGGCCCAGCATCCTGACAGCATCAATCAGTACATACAAGGGAAAGATGAGTGGATCAAGACTGCAGAAGAAAATGCGAAGCGGTGGAAAAAAGGCAGAAACCATGCGAATGGCAGTGTTGTATGCTACAATAGCGAAAATGATGAAAACGGGGGTTTCACCTTATGAACATACATGTGACAGATGCAGCAAAACAGGCACTGCAGCAGGCGTTTGACGCCAACCCGGGAAAAAAAGCCCAGCTTCGTTACGATGCAGAAGGATGCGGCTGCGCTGTAAGCGGTGTCCCGACAATCTGGCTGGCAGAAGAATTAACGGGACAGTGCGAGCAGCTGGAAACGAACGGCATTCCGCTGTATATCCAATCGTCGCAAAAAGTGTTTTTTGACGATCAAATGACGATCGATTACAATGAAAAAGCCAAAACATTGGCGCTGAAAAGCCCGGCTGAAATGCTCAGCCCCAGAATGAGCATATTAGTAAAGTAGGAGACGCGAAACGTGGAACAAAAGCTGAAGGCAATGAAGAACACAGCACAAAATAAAACGTGGGTATCCTTCCTGAATCAAAACCATCCCTATACCTTGCTTCACTGGTCAATCGGAGGAGCAGAGTCCATCAAGAAAGATGTCTGGCTATTGCAGGATGAAATGACCTTCGAGACGCAGGAGTTTACAACGATAGATCTTGCGATTGAATGGATCAGAGAAAATATGGATGGCATTACCGACGTTCTGTAACATAAAAAAGCGAAAGAGCCGAAGAGGCCTTTCGCTTTTTTATTCTGTTGAATCATTCATGCTGTCTAAAAACTCCTGCACTGTTTTTCGGTACGTATGCCGATTCTTGGTATATGACATGGCGTGTTCACCGTTCTCGGCAATGTACAGCGCTTTCGGCCCGCGTTTCTTTTTATAAAGCCGCTCGGTTGAAGAAACAGGAATGTAGTCATCATCCTTACTGTGAATAAAGAGGACCGGCTTTTCGATTTTATCAATGACAGCAAGCGGAGATACTTCGCGTGCGCGATAGCCGCCCCTCAGCTTCAAAAAGAAGTCGGCGATAGGGAGCAGGGGCCAAGACGGGAGCCTGTATTCCGCTCTCAGCCGGTAGGCAAGCTGTTCATCAAAACATGCGAACGGACAATCGGCAATATAAAAATCAGCGCCATCGCTGCAGTGCACCAGCATAAAGCAGGGCGGTCACAGCCCCCATCGACTCACCGTGAATTCCGATCAATCCGCGATGATTTGTTTTGTTTTTGAGCCAGCTGACAACCTTATTGAGATCATCTTTTTCGTAAAACCCGTAGCTGGTCGTCTTTCCGCCGCTTTGGCCATGCCGGCGGTGGTCATAAATGAGCACATTCCAGCCGAGATCAAGAAATAAATGCATATACTTAAGAGAATTCAGCACATTCATGGTTACCCCGTGGCAGATGATGATAGTGTTAGGTGTGTCATGCGGTGCGACATGGTATCCTTTTATGCCATACCCGTAAGCGGAGGGTATCACAAAAGCGGTTTTCTCCATTTGCTCAAATGATTCAAACACATCATGTCCGTTGTCTGTCTCTCTTTTGATAATGTCTTCATCCGTTTTTTTCTTGATGAATAGAATCATATTTGAAAAAACAATTCCGATTGCGATGACAACTGTTACGAGAGCGCCAATGGCCAAAAGGATTTTCTTCAAAAGTCACAGCACCTTTCAACTAAATATAGGTAATTCGTGTTTAAAATCATTATACCTAAACACTGCTCCGCTGAGAAAGTGACCAGAAGAGAGTCTGCTTGTTCAGTGTATATGCTCCGTGATAAACTGTCTTCAAAACAAAACATGGGGGAAGTCTGAATGAAAAAACAAAAATCCGCTGACAAACACCAGCTAAAAGACGGCCTTCAATCCGATATCAAAGCAAAGCTTATGGAGATGAAGAGCCAATTGAAGGAAGAGGATGAAAAGAGGCAGGAAAGAGAAAAAGCAGAACAGATCAGAAAGAAAAAAGAGATCGAAAAAAATAAGAGCTTTGAAGAACTCCTAAATGAAAGCCAAATGGATTGGCATCAATATAAATAAACCAGCACCTGTACGGGTGCTGGTTTTTCTGCTATGAGCGATGAACTTTGTAAATGTCTTGTTTCGTATGAGATTGGAGCGCTTTGATTTCCTCCTCGGTTAAACGCCGTGCATTTGCTGCCTGAATATTTTCCCGTAACTGCTCAATCTTACTGGCGCCTGTAATCACTGAAGCGACAGCCGGCTGTGCTAGCAGATACTGCAGCGACTTTTCTGTCATGGAAAGATCGGGAGCCACTTCCTCCATTGCCTTGCGGGCATTTGTCAGTTCCTCGAATGAATAGGACAAGTACCCGTTTTGTTTCATACTGTCTGAAGCTTGATCAAGCGGTTTTTCAGTTAAGAGCCCTTTGGCAACAGGACCTCTGGCGACTACGCTGATTTGATGTTCCTCTAAAAGCGGGAGCCATTCCTCAGGGCGTCTGTCAAACAGGCTGAATTGCATCATAATGCTGACGATGTTTGATTTTTTCACATATTCTTTAATCACATTCGGGCGGATGGAAGAAATGCCGTAGTAGCGGATGACACCTTCTTGTTTTAATTCCTCAAACGCTTCGATCGTTTCATCAATGTTGTCCTCTATCGTGCCGCCGTGAAGCTGATAAAGGTCGATATAATCTGTTTTCAGCCGTGTAAGGCTCTTTTTTACAGCCTCTTTTATGTAAGCTTTTGAAGGGTCCCAATACCAGCCCTCGCTTCCGTCATCCCAACGGTTTCCCGCTTTTGTTGCCAGTATAATATCCTGGCGTCTGTTTTGGATCGCATCACCGACAATTTCTTCGTTGCGTCCCCGGTCATACAAATCCGCTGTGTCCAAATAGTTGATGCCAAGCTCGATCGCTTCATCCAAAATGGACAATGCTTTGTTTTTTTCAGTTCCAAGAGACATACAGCCGAGTCCGACTTCACTAATGTCTAAATCAGATGTACCCAATTTGCGCTTTCTCATGTGCACACTCCTTTTTTAGGCTTTGTATTGACCGTAATATAAAGGAGCTAAAGTTTCAACTTTTATGGCTTTGAGATCCAATCTTTCACATATTGAAATGTGCGTCCATACTCTTTTAACTTCGCCCGAATTTCCCATGCTTTTCCGACTAAGACAACACCTTTTGGCATGCGGTGCACTTTCACGAAGAAGCCCCCTTTTGCTCTAGTATGATAAAATGTATGGGGCATCATATAGAGACAGAACGGGAGATGAAGAAATGAAATCATTAGAAGAAAAAACAATTGCCAAAGAACAGATCTTTTCGGGTAAAGTCATTGATCTTTATGTCGAGGATGTAGAGCTGCCAAACGGCAAAGCCAGTAAACGTGAAATTGTGAAACACCCTGGAGCTGTAGCGGTACTAGCCGTCACAGATGAAGGGAAAATCATCATGGTCAAACAATTCCGTAAGCCGCTTGAGCGGACGATCGTTGAAATTCCGGCCGGTAAGCTTGAAAAAGGTGAGGAGCCGGAGTATACGGCACTTCGGGAACTTGAAGAGGAAACCGGTTATACAGCAAAAAAACTGACAAAAATAACTGCGTTTTATACATCACCCGGATTTGCAGATGAAATTGTTCACGTTTTTCTTGCTGAGGAGCTTTCTGTGCTTGAAGAAAAACGGGAGCTTGATGAGGACGAGTTTGTTGAAGTGATGGAGGTGACGCTTGAAGATGCGCTAAAGCTAATTGAATCGCGTGAAGTATACGATGCTAAAACAGCCTACGCCATTCAGTATCTTCAGCTGAAAGAAGCGCTCCAAGCACAAAAATGAAAAAGATTTACGCGGATTTGCACATTCATATCGGCCGGACCTTTACAGGAAGGGCTGTCAAAATAACAGGCGCCAAAACATTAACACTGGACAGAATTTTGGTTGAGGCCAGTGAACATAAAGGAATTGAACTCCTCGGCATTATCGACTGTCATTCTCCGGAAGTCATTCTAGAGCTTGAGGAAGGCATTTCATCTGGAAAATATCGCGAGCTTGACGGGGGAGGAATCCGTTATCGCAGCACGACTCTTTTATTGGGGAGCGAGCTGGAGATTTATGATGAAGCCTGCAGCGGACCGATCCATGTGCTCGTATTTATGCCGACGCTGGCTGCTATGAAACAGTTTTCAAACTGGCTGTCAGCCCGGCTGAAAAATATTCATTTAAGCTCGCAGCGGATTTATGAAACGGGCTTAAACCTGCAAAAAAAAGTGCAGGATATGGGCGGCCTGTTTATCCCCGCTCATATCTTTACGCCGCATAAAAGCTTATATGGAAAAGGGGTTAAATCAAGCTTAACTGAGGTTTTTGATCCATCTATGATAGACGCGGTGGAGCTTGGATTAAGCTGTGATACAGACATGGCATCACACGTATCGCAATTGAATCCGTATCCTTTTTTAACAAATTCTGATGCGCATTCGTTGGGGAAAATCGGCAGAGAATATAATGAACTATATGTGCAGTCAGCTGATTTTACTGAATTTGCTCTTGCATTAAAGGGACAAGATGACAGGAAAATTATCGCAAATTACGGCTTGGACCCGTTATTGGGGAAATATTATCAGACCGCTTGCGAAGCGTGCGGAGAGCCTGCTGTAAGCGGGGAAACAGCGTGCGCGAATTGCGGAAATGCCAGATTTACCAAAGGAGTCAGCGAAAGATTGCGTGAATTGAGTGATCAGCTTGAAGTTCGCGTCCCGCGTCCGCGATATGTACATCAGATCCCGCTGCAATTTGTTCCGGGTGTAGGCCCGAAAACGCTGGACAAACTAAAAAAAGCCTTCGGAACAGAAATGGCTGTTCTTCATGAGGCTGCAGAAGAAGATTTGGCTCGCGTTGTCCCGCCGAAAACCGCGGCGCTTATCGTAAAAGCGAGATCCGGAAAACTGGAATTGAAAGCCGGAGGAGGAGGAACCTACGGTAAAATTAAACCGTGAGCTAAAGATTAACTCAGTTCCTCCTGTACTTTTCTTTTTGTGCGTATAAAGGTAATCAGCTGGATGATTTCATCTTCACTCAGCGGCTGGCCATCAACAGAAATGGTAAAGTCAAGGCTGCTCCACGTGGCCAATTCTATGGCCTGAGGAGCAGTCTGCTTTTGTTTCTCGCGGCCTAAAAGTTCATCGCAGGTTGTGTCAAAGAGGTCAGCCAGCATGGCAAGCGCTTCAAGTGAAGGCCGTCGGTAGCCTGACTCGTAGCCGGCATATGTGCTTTTTGCGATACCGAGAAGGTCAGCTGTATATTGAAGCGACCAATTTTTCTTTTTTCTCAATTCAGTTAAACGATCTAGATTCATGAACTTCCGCTCCTTTTTCACCTTGAGCTGATTATATCATATAGGTATTAGGAAGTGTACGCGAATTGAATAATAATGTCTTGCGTATTTTATTTTCCGTGTCTATAATTGCATTAAAAGTATGCGAAAAGCGAATACCTTCTCGCAACCCATCTTTAGATACAGTGAAGAGGTGCATGGTATGAAAAAATTATTGATGTTGACAACTGGGGGAACGATTGCTTCAGTTGAAGGGGAAAATGGGCTGGCTCCCGGAGTCAAGGCTGATGAATTATTAAGTTACGTATCAAAACTTGATAACGATTACACAATGGAAACTCAGTCGCTTATGAATATAGACAGCACCAATATGCAGCCTGAATACTGGGTGGAAATAGCGGAAGCCGTTAAGGAAAATTATGATGCCTATGACGGGTTTGTTATTACTCACGGTACAGATACAATGGCCTATACATCTGCAGCACTATCGTATATGCTGCAGCATGCCAAAAAGCCGATTGTCATCACCGGCTCGCAGATTCCGATCACGTTCCAAAAAACCGATGCCAAAAAAAATATTACTGATGCCATTCGATTTGCCTGTGAAGGCGTGGGCGGCGTTTATGTTGTATTTGACGGCAGAGTCATTCAGGGAACGCGTGCGATCAAATTAAGAACGAAAAGCTACGACGCATTTGAAAGCATCAATTACCCATATATCGCTTTTATCAATGAAGACGGGATTGAATACAACAAACAAGTAACGGAACCTGAGAACGACACCTTCACAGTTGACACTTCACTATGCACAGATGTATGTCTGCTGAAGCTGCATCCAGGCTTAAAGCCCGAAATGTTTGATGCCCTGAAAAGCATGTACAAAGGAATTGTCATTGAGAGTTATGGCAGCGGAGGGGTGCCGTTTGAAGGCAGGGACATTTTGTCAAAAGTGAATGAGCTGATCGAAAGCGGCATTGTCGTCGTCATTACGACTCAATGTCTTGAAGAAGGCGAAGACATGAGCATTTACGAGGTTGGCCGCAGAGTCAACCAAGACTTAATTATCCGATCAAGAAATATGAACACAGAAGCAATTGTGCCAAAATTGATGTGGGCGCTAGGTCAGTCTTCGGATCTTCCTGTCGTCAAGAGAATTATGGAAACGCCGATAGCTGATGACGTTGTCCTGTAAAATGTAAAAACGATAACCAGCAAAGAGAAAGAAGGTTAAAGATTATGTTAAACGGCCAAAAAGAATATCGCGTGGAAAAAGACTTCCTTGGGGAAAAACAAATTGAGGCAGATGTTTATTACGGAATTCAGACGCTCCGTGCTTCTGAAAATTTCCCGATCACAGGATACAAAATCCATGAGGAAATGATTAACGCACTGGCGATTGTGAAAAAAGCTGCGGCTCTTGCCAACATGGACGTGAAACGGCTGTATGAAGGAATTGGCCAAGCTATCGTACAAGCCGCTGACGAGATTCTGGAAGGCAAGTGGCACGATCAGTTTATCGTCGATCCGATTCAGGGCGGTGCCGGAACTTCTATGAACATGAACGCGAATGAGGTTATCGGAAACCGGGCGCTTGAAATCATGGGACATAAAAAGGGAGATTATATCCATTTAAGTCCAAACACACATGTGAACATGTCACAGTCTACGAACGATGTGTTCCCGACTGCTATTCATATTTCCACATTGAAGCTCTTAGAAAAACTGCTGAAAACAATGGAAGATATGCATAGTGTGTTCAAGCAAAAAGCACAGGAGTTTGACTCTGTTATTAAAATGGGCCGGACACACCTTCAAGATGCGGTTCCGATCCGTCTTGGCCAGGAATTCGAAGCTTACAGCCGTGTTCTCGAGCGTGATATCAAACGAATCAAGCAATCGCGCCAGCACCTATATGAAGTCAACATGGGCGCAACTGCTGTTGGTACAGGGCTGAACGCTGATCCTGAATATATCAAACAGGTAGTAAAGCACCTTGCTGATATTAGCGGGCTTCCTCTTGTCGGCGCTGATCATCTTGTTGATGCGACACAAAATACAGATGCCTATACAGAGGTATCAGCTTCATTAAAAGTCTGCATGATGAACATGTCGAAGATCGCAAACGACCTGCGCTTAATGGCGTCGGGACCGCGCGCCGGACTTGCGGAAATTTCTCTGCCTGCACGTCAGCCGGGTTCATCTATTATGCCGGGGAAAGTCAATCCGGTTATGGCGGAGCTGATCAACCAAATTGCGTTCCAGGTTATCGGAAACGACAATACAATCTGCCTTGCTTCAGAAGCCGGCCAGCTTGAGTTGAACGTCATGGAGCCCGTGCTTGTCTTTAATTTGCTTCAATCCATCAGCATCATGAACAACGGCTTCCGTTCGTTCACTGATCATTGCTTAAAAGGCATCGAAGCCAACGAAAAGCGGTTGAAGCAATATGTAGAAAAAAGCGCTGGAGTGATTACTGCTGTCAATCCGCATCTTGGATATGAAGCGGCTGCCAGAATTGCCAGGGAAGCGATTATGACAGGCCAATCAGTCCGTGACCTTTGCCTGCAGCATGATGTGCTGACAGAAGAAGAATTGGATATTATTTTAAACCCATATGAGATGACCAAACCAGGTATCGCAGGGAAAGAACTATTAGAAAAATAAAATTTGTATAAAATACAGCTTATTCATCTCCGAATAGTCGGATGAATAAGCTGTTTACAACATAGGGATGAGGAAGTATAGTATACGTGTTGCACTATATATTGAAAGCGTTTTAGCTTTTACATGAAGGGGGACTTCTTTTGAAGGATGTAAGATTGCCAACACTATTTGAAATTATTATTGTACTAGGAGTATTTTTAGCACTTGTTCTATCGTTTACAGTCTTTCTCGACTTGCCGATACAGCTGGCGCTTTTTGTTTCATGGTTTATTGCAATGCTTTTAGGTATAAGACTCGGTTATTCTTATAAAGATTTACAAAATGCGATTGTACATGGGATATCAAATGGCCTTGAAGCCGTACTGATTCTCGTTTCAGTTGGGGCGCTCATCGGAACATGGATTGCCGGAGGCGTTGTGCCGACTTTGATTTATTACGGACTGGAATTTATTCACCCAAGTATCTTTTTACTGGCAACGTTAATTATTTGTTCCATTATGTCTGTGGCAACAGGAACGTCATGGGGAACAGTCGGAACTGCCGGCATTGCCATGATCGCAATTGGAGAGGGTTTAGGCATTCCGCTTCCTCTAGTAGCGGGAGCTATTCTTTCAGGTGCTTATTTTGGGGACAAGCTGTCTCCGCTGTCTGACAGTACAGTTCTAGCTTCTTCACTATCAAAAGTCGATGTATTGGCTCACGTGAGAGCAATGCTTTATTTATCAATACCTGCTTATGTCATTACAGCTATACTCTTTACAGTTGTTGGATTTATGTACGGCGGGAAAAATATTGATCTTGATAAAGTTGAATTCTTAAAATCATCTTTGCAAAACACGTTTGACATTCATATTTGGATGCTGATCCCGGCAGTTCTCGTCATAGTCTTATTGGCGATGAAAAAGCCATCTATGCCGGTTATCGTAATTGGCGCTTTACTCGGTGCAATCTGGGCTGTTGTTTTCCAAGGAATGGATATTCCCCATGCGATTGCAACTGCGTACAACGGCTTTTCTATTAAAACGGATGTTGAATTTTTGAACGGCTTGTTAAACCGCGGTGGAATTGTCGGTATGCTTGATTCTCTCGTCGTCATCATCTTTGGCCTTGGTTTTGGCGGTCTGCTTGAGAAACTCGGCGTGTTAAAAGTCATTGTTTCAACGTTTGAAAAGAAATTAACTTCAGCCGGCAATGTCACATTGTCTACACTGATCGTAGCGTTTTTAGCAAACATCTTCGGCTGTGCGATGTATGTATCTCTTATTTTGACTCCGAAAATTATGGAAGACAGCTATGATCGCTTACATCTGGACAGAAGAGTGTTATCACGTAACTCAGAGGTCGGGGGAACATTGACTTCGGGGATGGTTCCTTGGTCTGATAATGGGATTTACATGGCTGGTATTTTAGGTGTTTCTACCTTCTCTTATCTGCCGTTTATGTGGCTCAGTTTTGTAGCAATAGGTCTTGCAATTATCTATGGTTATACAGGAAAATTTATATGGTATACGAAAAACAATACAGTTAAAGCCGAAAAACTAGGCTAATAGGGGAGGATCACTGAATGATAGCGAAACACATGATTCGGACACTGATGATCGAAACGCCTTCGGTTCCCGGAAATCTTGGAAGGGTGGCTACGGCCATCGGCCTTCTGGGCGGGGATATTGGTGAAGTGGAGACGGTAAAAGTCGGACCCAATTACACAATGCGGAATATTACCGTTCAAGTGGAGAATGAAGAACAGCTTCAGGAAGTGATCGCGGCTGTACAGGCCCTCGGAGAAGGGATCAGGCTTCACACCGTATCTGATGAAGTCCTGTCCGCACATGAAGGCGGAAAAATCCAAATGAAAAGCAAAATGCCGATCCGTTCACTGGCAGAGCTGGGACGTGTCTACACACCAGGTGTTGCGGACGTGTGCCGACTGATCGAAAAAGAACCTGAAAAAGCTTCTATTTATACAACGATCAGCAATTCTGTTGCAATTGTAACGGATGGAACCGCAATTTTAGGCCTTGGGAATATCGGCTCTGTGGCTGGCATGCCTGTCATGGAAGGAAAGGCTGCTTTATTTGATCAGCTGGCGGGTATTAGCGGCATTCCGATACTGCTTGATACGAGTGATCCTGAAGAAATCATCAAAACAGTAAAACATATTTCTCCGGGCTTTAGCGGCATCCTTCTTGAGGATATCGGTTCGCCGCATTGTTTTGAAATCGAGGATCGCCTAAAAGAGGAGCTGAACATCCCTGTTATGCACGATGACCAGCATGGTACAGCTGTAGTGACGCTGGCAGCTGCCATTTCGGCATGCAGGAGTGCGGGAGTTGACCTGAAGGAAGCGAAAGTGGGGCAAATCGGCCTTGGCGCAGCAGGCGTGGCCATCTGCCGGATGTTCATGGCTTATGGTGTGAATGCTGTATACGGAACAGACAAATCAGAGTCAGCAATGAACCGTCTCGAACAATACGGCGGACAGGCAGTTTCCAGTATTGAGGAGCTCATGGAAACATGTGATATTGTCATTGCTACAACGGGGGTTCCGGGTTTAATAAAACCTGCATTTGTACGTTCTGGTCAAGTGATTTTGGCTTTATCGAATCCGAAGCCGGAAATTGAGCCGGAGGCCGCACTGCAGGCTGGCGCCGCATATGCAGCTGACGGGCGTTCTGTTAATAATGTACTCGGTTTTCCAGGGATTTTTAGAGGAGCGCTTAACGCAAAAAGCACGGAGATTAATCATGATATGCTTGTCGCAGCAGCAGAGGCCATCGCAGCTTGCACTAAACAAGGTGATGTTGTCCCTCAGCCGCTTGATTCAAAAGTCCATCATGCGGTAGCAGCAGCTGTCGAGCATGCAGCTCTTACAGCAGTGAAATAAATGTAGCTAAACAGCACCTGTCGTAGCAGGTGCTGTTTTTTTCTTATCATTGTTCAATTTTCTTATCATTGTTCAATTTTGTTATCATTACTATGAAAATAAAAAAGGGAGTGATCACATGGCAAAAAGCCAAGCGAAAAAGAAGCGGGGGCATCGATTGAGAAACGGCGGACGTGACGTCTTATTATCAAGAGGCAGCACACCATCTTTCAGCACACATGGAAGAATGACAAAAAGCAAAAAAGAGATTTTGAATAAACGGAAGCATAAGAATCCTTATGATCATACAGCAGTTGATGATAAGGATTTTTTTGTGCCCCAAAAAGCCGCCTAGCATTCGTCTCTATCGTTTCTTTTTGAAAAAGGGCATGTTTTTCTGTTTCTTTCATACAATCTATTAAATCAAATCACTAGAGCGGGCGGGAGGAAACGGTATGCGAAAAATCTCTTATAAGGACATGTTTCTCAGGCATGTTAAAGATCATCTCTCTCTTTATATATTTGTGTCAGTGCTGTTTTTCATGGGTGTCATCTTTGGCGCGATTATTGTCAACAGTATGACCATCAGCCAGAAAGAAGATTTATACTACTACTTAAGTCAATTTTTTGGACAGCTTTCGGATGGAAAACAGGCAAGTTCAGCTGATATGTTTGGGCAAAGTATCTTTCATAATGCAAAGTATTTAGGCCTGATGTGGATACTCGGAATTTCCGTCATTGGGATGCCGATTATTTTCATCATGATCTTTCTGAAAGGGATCGTCGTCGGCTTTACTGTCGGGTTCCTAGTCAATCAGATGGGAGTAAGCGGGTTTTTCCTATCATTTGTCTCCGTTTTGCCGCAAAATGTGCTGCTGATTCCGGCTTATCTCATTATGGGCACATGTGCAATTGCGTTTTCTTTAAAGTTAATCAGACAGCTGTTCGTGAAACGAAGCCTGCATGACGCGCCGATTCAATGGTTCGGGCGGTATGCCTTTGTGCTGCTGGTCATTCTGTTTTTAGCGCTGATCTCATCTCTGTTTGAAGCATACTTATCTCCTGTTTTAATGGAAAAGCTTACATCTAGACTTTTTTAAAATCATTATTAAAAGAAAACCATTTTATTTATCAGTTTATAATAATTATAGTTGGAACTCTGCGCGTATTTTGTTATAATGAGTCATGGAATGCGGCGTAGGAGGGAAAGACATGGAAAACCGTATTGATCGTATTAAGAAACAACTGCACTCATCCAGCTATAAACTTACGCCACAGCGTGAAGCGACAGTAAGAGTGCTGCTTGAAAACGAAGAAGACCATTTAAGCGCAGAAGATGTATACCTCCTCGTAAAAGAGAAATCTCCTGAGATCGGTCTCGCTACAGTATACCGTACGCTTGAATTATTAACTGAATTAAAAGTCGTAGATAAAATTAACTTTGGAGACGGTGTGTCCCGTTACGACCTTCGGAAAGAGGGAGCAGCTCACTTTCATCACCACTTGGTGTGCATGGAGTGCGGAGCCGTTGATGAAATTGAAGAAGATTTGCTTGAAGACGTGGAAGAAATCATTGAACGTGATTGGAAATTTAAGATTAAAGATCATAGATTGACGTTTCACGGCATTTGCCACCGCTGTAACGGAAAAGAAACTGAATAGACGGTGCCGAGCGCGAACCTTTTCTCATAGGGAAAGGGTTTTTTGCTGTTTCTATGTATAAAACCTTTCTGATTTGGCATATGGTTTATATAACTGGAACCATAGGGAAAGGATCGATTAGGACATGGGAAGATTCCTGAAAACAGCTGTCGATGCATTGAAAGTTTTCATCCTGTTTACCGGTTTTACCGCTTTGTTCTATTATGCTATGATATGGGTGAATCAAGAGTATGAAAACTATCATCGGTATGATAAACCGGAAGGCTCCGCTGTAAAAGTTGTTGAAATGGATCAGGATGAAAAAGGCGGATGGCTCGACCGGTTGATCTTTTTTTACCAAAACGGGGAGTAGATCAAGAGTGAAAGATCAAATAAAGGATTTCATCCACTACGTCATGGTAGAGAGAGGGCTCTCTCAAAATACGATCGTATCCTATGAACGTGACTTGAAAAGCTATTCTCTCTACTTAACAGAAACCCTTCATGTGACGGATTGGAATCACGTTACCCGCATACATATTATCCAATACTTAAAGCATTTGAAGGACTCGGGGAAATCCGGCAAGACATCGGCGCGGCATTTGGCATCCATTCGCTCTTTTCATCAATTTCTGCTCAGGGAAAAAGTAACGGATAAGGACCCTTCCGTTCATATCGAAACACAAAAGACGGAACGGGCGCTTCCGAAGGTGCTCGCACTCAATGAAGTCGAGCGGTTATTGGACACGCCTAAGCTGACGAGCCCATTCGGCTATCGGGATAAAGCAATGCTGGAGCTGCTTTATGCGACAGGCATACGAGTCAGTGAAATGATTGAGTTGAAAACGGCAGATGTTCATTTATCTATGGGGTTTATCCGATGCTTCGGCAAAGGAAGAAAAGAACGGATTGTGCCAATTGGTGAAGCCGCCGCTTCCGCCATTGAGGAATATATGACAAAAGCCAGGGGGAAACTGTTAAAGAACAATGTGTCTGACGCCCTATTTTTAAATCATCACGGCAAACAGATCAGCCGCCAGGGATTTTGGAAGAACCTGAAAAAAATCGCGTTGGAAGCCGGCATTAAGAAAGAGCTGACTCCGCATACGCTCAGGCATTCCTTTGCGACGCATCTGCTTGAGAACGGGGCAGATTTAAGAGCGGTGCAGGAAATGCTCGGGCATGCGGATATATCCACGACGCAAATTTATACGCATGTGACGAAAACAAGGCTGAAGGATGTGTACAAGCAGTTTCATCCGCGAGCATAGCCGCAGGTGGCTGCGGCTTTTTTGTTTAGAGCGACAGAAAATATTGAAGTTTCTCATTATTTCCAAATGCATTGTCAACGGGAATGAAAACGGTTTATACTTAAGTTGTCAGACCTCTTAGCGATACAATAGACGTATAGAAAAAAAGGAGGCTTTCAAGATGCCTGCATACAAATATAATCGTGTGTTTTTAATTGTGATGGACTCAGTCGGAATCGGCGAAGCGCCGGATGCCGCTGACTTTAATGACGAAGGCGCTAATACGCTCGGTCATATTGCCGAGCATATGAACGGATTACATATGCCGAATATGGCAAAGCTCGGCCTTGGTCTTATCGAAGATATCAAAGGTATAGAAAAAACAGAACATCCGCTTGCGTATTATGGAAAAATGCAAGAAGCGTCAAACGGCAAAGATACGATGACCGGCCATTGGGAGATTATGGGTTTATACATTGATAAACCATTTAAAGTGTTCCCGGAAGGCTTTCCTGATGAATTGCTTCAAGAGCTGGAAAAGAGATCTGGCCGCGAAATTATTGGAAACAAGCCGGCTTCCGGCACAGCGATTTTGGATGAGCTTGGTCAGGAGCACATGGAGACAGGGGCTTTAATTGTTTACACGTCTGCTGACTCTGTTCTGCAAATTGCCGCTCACGAAGAGGTTGTGCCGCTTGAGGAGCTGTATCGCATTTGCGAAACGGCGAGAGAGCTGACGCTTGATCCGAAATATATGGTTGGCCGCATTATTGCACGGCCGTTCGTCGGAGAGCCGGGTCAATTCAAACGGACGCCAAACCGCCATGATTATGCCCTTAAACCGTTTGATCGCACTGTCATGAATGAATTGAAAGACAGCGGCTTAGATGTGATTTCAATCGGTAAAATCTCTGATATTTACGACGGAGAAGGCATTACTTCTTCACGCAGAACGGTTTCCAATATGGACGGAATGGACAAGGTGATCGATACGCTGGGAGAAGACTTTACGGGTCTGAGCTTTGCGAACCTTGTTGATTTTGACGCGTTATTCGGACACCGCCGTGACCCTGAAGGCTACGGACGCGCGCTTGAAGAATTTGATGCGCGGCTTCCGGAAGTGTTTGAAAAAATGAGAGAAGACGATCTGTTAATTATTACAGCCGACCACGGCAATGATCCGATTCATCATGGGACTGACCATACACGCGAGTATGTGCCGATTCTCGCTTACAGCAAAAAACATAAGAAAGCGCAAATGCTGCCGCTTGCAGATACATTTGCTGATATTGGCGCAACGATCGCTGATAATTTCAAAACGAATAAACCGAAATACGGGAAAAGCTTTTTATCTTTATTACAATAGGGGGACTGTTTCTTGAAGGACAGAATTGAACGCGCAGCAGCTTTTATTAAACAAAACCTGCCGGAATCTCCGAAGATCGGCCTTATTTTAGGCTCAGGTCTTGGCATTTTGGCGGACGAAATCGAAAATCCGGTCAAGCTGAAATATGAAGACATACCTGAATTCCCGGTATCTACTGTTGAAGGGCATGCCGGACAGCTTGTGCTTGGCACTCTTGAAGGAGTTTCCGTCATTGCAATGCAGGGCCGCTTTCATTTTTATGAAGGCTATTCAATGGAGAAAGTCACATTCCCTGTACGCGTGATGAAAGCGCTCGGTGTGGAAGCGTTAATCGTGACAAATGCCGCAGGCGGTGTCAACACTGAATTCCGTGCGGGAGACTTAATGATTATTACCGATCATATCAACTTTATGGGAACAAACCCGTTAATCGGGCCAAACGAAGCTGATTTCGGCGCCAGATTTCCAGATATGTCTTCAGCCTATGATAAAGATCTGTCCAGCCTGGCTGAAAAGATTGCGAGAGACCTTAATATCCCAATTCAAAAAGGCGTGTACACTGCTGTGACAGGACCTTCTTACGAAACACCGGCAGAAGTCCGTTTCTTAAGAACGATGGGCTCTGATGCTGTCGGCATGTCTACTGTTCCGGAAGTCATTGTGGCGAATCATGCGGGAATGCGGGTTCTTGGCATTTCCTGCATCTCTAACGCGGCAGCCGGAATTCTGGATCAGCCTTTAAGTCACGATGAAGTTATGGAAGTGACCGAAAAAGTAAAAGCTGGATTCTTGAAGCTTGTTAAAGCGATCGTCGCTCAGTACGAATAAATATGAATCAATGCAGGACCAAAAGACAGCTGTGACTGATATCACACAGCTGTCTTTTTTTATGCCCAAAATTCGAAACATTTTCCATCAGTGGCGTATAAAACCATCCCGCTTGGAAAAAATAAAAAGGATTATGAAATGGAGGGCTTTTGAGATGAAACGTCTTTTATCCACTTTGTTGATTGGTATAATGCTGCTTACATTTGCACCGTCTGCATTTGCAAAACAAGACGGAAAACGTACATCGGAGCTTGCTCATGAAGCGAAGTCTGCGGTGCTGATAGAACGTGACACGGGAAAAGTGCTTTACAACAAGAACAGCAATGAGAGACTGGCGCCTGCAAGCATGACGAAAATTATGACGATGCTTTTGATTATGGAAGCTTTAGATAAAGGCAAAATCAAAATGAGTGATAAGGTCCGTACAAGCGAGCATGCGGCGTCAATGGGCGGCTCACAGATATTCCTTGAGCCCGGCGAAGAAATGACTGTCAAAGAAATGCTGAAAGGCATCGCAATCGCTTCGGGAAATGACGCTTCCGTCGCCATGGCTGAATTTATTTCCGGCTCGGAAGAAGAATTTGTTCAGAAAATGAACAAAAAAGCAAAAGAGCTGGGATTGAAAAATACATCCTTCAAAAACCCGACCGGATTGACCGAGGAAGGACATTACAGCTCTGCTTATGACATGGCAATCATGGCTAAGGAATTATTGAAATACGAATCAATTACGAAGTTTACCGGCACGTATGAAGATTATCTGCGTGAAAATACAGATAAAAAGTTTTGGCTTGTAAATACAAATCGCCTTATCAAATTTTATCCTGGTGTAGACGGCGTAAAAACAGGCTATACAGGCGAAGCGAAATATTGTCTGACTGCTTCGGCTAAAAAAGGAAACATGCGGGCCATAGCGGTTGTATTCGGAGCGAGCACGCCTAAAGAAAGAAACGCGCAAGTGACAAAAATGCTTGACTTCGCCTTTAGCCAATATGAAACGCATCCTTTATATAAACGAAATCAAACAGTAGCAAAAGTAAAGGTCAAAAAAGGGAAACAAAAATTTATCGAACTCACTACATCTGAGCCGATTTCAATATTGACGAAAAAAGGCGAGGATATGAACGATGTGAAAAAAGAAATCAAGATGAAGGACAATATTAGTGCTCCGATTCAAAAAGGCCAAGAGCTTGGCACTCTTGTTCTGAAAAAGGATGGAGAAGTACTCGCTGAAAGTCCTGTTGCTGCAAAAGAAGATATGAAGAAAGCCGGGTTTATCACATTCTTGAAGCGGACGATGGGAGACTGGACAAAATTTAAGTAATTATGCCGAATGACCACTAGTTTTGTCACGGTGAAGGAATTCATTCCGTCGAAATCGAAACACTCATTATCCGATCATATCAAGGAGGAATGAGCATGAGCCTTGGAATTGACATGCATGTCAAAGAATCTGTGCTTTGTATTCGATTAACAGGCGAACTCGATCACCATACGGCTGAAACCCTGAAGCAAAAAGTGACTCAATCATTGGAGAAGGATGATATTCACCATATCGTGCTGAACTTGGAGGACCTCTCCTTTATGGACAGCTCGGGGCTTGGCGTTATTTTAGGAAGATACAAGCAAATTAAGCAAATTGGCGGGGAAATGGTCGTTTGCGCTATCTCTCCTGCGGTGAAGCGATTGTTTGATATGTCGGGTCTGTTTAAAATTATCCGATTTGAACAATCTGAACAGCAGGCGCTCCTGACACTGGGGGTGGCATCATGAAAAATGAAATGCACATTGAGTTTTCTGCCCTCAGTCAGAATGAATCGTTCGCCCGTGTGACAGTTGCTTCATTTATAGCTCAGCTGGACCCGACAATGGATGAACTGACTGAAATCAAAACAGTCGTGTCAGAGGCTGTCACGAATGCGATTATCCATGGATATGAAGAGAACTGTGAAGGGAAAGTTTACATTTCAGTGACGCTGGAAGATCATGTCGTATATATGACCATTCGTGATGAAGGCTTAGGCATTACAGATCTTGAAGAAGCCCGTCAGCCTCTATTTACGACTAAGCCTGAGCTTGAGCGCTCTGGAATGGGCTTTACCATTATGGAAAATTTCATGGATGATGTCAGTATCGATTCATCGCCTGAAATGGGAACAACGATTCGCTTAACAAAGCACTTATCAAAAAGCAAAGCGCTTTGTAATTAAGGAGATTTGTTATGGATGTGGAGGTTAAGAAAAACGGCAAAAACGCTCAGCTGAAGGATCATGAAGTAAAGGAATTAATCAAACAAAGCCAAAATGGCGACCAGCAGGCAAGAGACCTCCTCATAGAAAAAAACATGCGTCTTGTTTGGTCTGTCGTACAGCGGTTTTTAAACAGAGGATATGAGCCTGACGATCTCTTCCAGATCGGCTGCATCGGGCTGTTAAAATCTGTTGACAAATTTGATTTAACCTATGATGTGCGTTTTTCAACGTATGCAGTGCCGATGATTATCGGAGAAATCCAACGATTTATCCGTGATGACGGAACCGTAAAGGTATCAAGGTCATTAAAAGAGCTTGGAAACAAAATCCGGCGCGCGAAGGATGAGCTTTCGAAAACACTGGGCAGAGTGCCGACGGTGCAGGAGATCGCTGACCATTTGGAGATTGAAGCTGAGGATGTTGTACTGGCCCAAGAGGCGGTAAGGGCTCCATCTTCGATTCACGAAACCGTTTATGAAAATGACGGAGATCCGATTACCCTGCTTGATCAAATCGCTGACAACTCAGAAGAAAAATGGTTTGACAAAATTGCGCTGAAAGAAGCGATCAGCGATTTGGAGGAAAGGGAAAAACTAATCGTCTATCTCAGATATTATAAAGACCAGACACAGTCCGAGGTGGCTGAGCGGCTCGGGATCTCTCAGGTGCAGGTTTCCAGGCTTGAAAAGAAAATATTAAAACAGATCAAGGTTCAAATGGATCATACGGATGGCTAGTCTGCAGTGCAGGCTAGCTTTTTTGTGTGCAAAAGCGTGGTAATTTATGGTCTTTTCGAGCGGATGAATGAGAACAAAATCGAACCACATACTACATATATAACCACCGAAAGATGGTGATCAATGATGGAACGACGAATATTTATCCGGCTTCGCCACCGAGTGCTGGCACATCCAGGGGATATTATTACCGTTGGAGATGCCGCGCAAATAGAAGGGCAGCTTCAGCTGAAAAAGAAACTTTCGGCTATGCCGCTTTATCAGGTGAGCGAAAAAGATAAAAATATCGTAATTCTGGATATCATACAAGTCCTCAGAGCCATTCATTTACAAGATCCGACAATTGATGTTCAAACCGTAGGCGGAGCAGAAACCATTGTTGAAATTCAGTATCGAAAGCGAAATTTATCAACGGTTCTATTTATCGGTGTCTGGCTGCTTCTGTTTATTGGATCGTGTCTTGCCATCATGAACTTTCATGAGGATGTAAGCATGAGAGATGTTCATATCGCACTATATGAAATCATAACCGGAGAGAGGAATGACTATCCATATTTGCTTCAAATCCCATACAGCATCGGTTTGGGACTGGGGATGATCGTGTTTTTTAACCACATATTTAAAAAGCGCCTAAATGAAGAGCCCAGCCCGCTGGAGGTTGAGATGTTTAACTATCAGCTTGATCTCGATCAATATGTGGCCATGCATGAGAATCAAGAAACCATAAAGGATCTGCATGATCGTTAGTGTATTGTTCATTATTTTTGTCGGGCTCGGCGGAGGCATAACGGTGGGGGCGGGTTTCGTTGCTTTTTTAACCGTAATGGGAATCATTCCGCGGCTGATGCAGCTCACCAAAACAATGAGATTTGTTCAGGCTTATGAAGCGGCTGTTATTCTTGGCGCGGTTTGCGGGGGATGGGAGACGCTTCATATGAATCATCTTTATCTAACAAAATGGATAGCTGTGCCGGTCGGGCTTCTGGCAGGTTTGTTCGTCGGGATGCTAGCTGCTGCTCTTACAGAGGTTTTAAATGTCCTGCCGATTTTGGCAAAACGAATCGGGCTCAGAAGTAAAATCATTATTTTATTAATGGCCATCGTGATTGGGAAAATCGCGGGATCTTTATTTCACTGGCTGTACTTTATTGACCATTCATAAGGAGGTTTCAAGATGACAAACATAAAAGAAAATTACAAATCAAAAGTGAAAACATATCAGCCTAAGCCGCCTTACGTCTGGAACTGTGTAAAAGCCTTTTTAGTGGGCGGACTGATTTGTGCAATCGGGCAAGGTCTGCAAAATTTTTATATCCATTTTTTTGATTTCAATGAAAAAACTGCGGGGAATCCAACAGCTGCAACGCTGATATTAATTTCTGCCCTGCTTACAGGGTTTGGAATCTATGACAGAATCGGACAATTCGCAGGCGCAGGTTCAGCCGTACCTGTCACAGGTTTTGCCAACAGTATGGCAAGCGCGGCTCTTGAATATAAAAGCGAAGGATTAGTGCTTGGAGTAGCGACAAATATGTTTAAACTGGCAGGAAATGTTATTGTTTTCGGAGTTGTAGCTGCATACATCGTTGGAATGATTCGGTTTGCTTTTGAGAAACTGATGTCATAGGAGGAGAAGAAAATGAAATTAACAGGAAAGCAAACCTGGGTATTTGAACATCCCATATTTGTCAACTCAGCGGGAACGGCAGCAGGACCAAAGGAAAAAGACGGACCGCTCGGCTCTTTATTTGATAAAACCTATGACGAAATGCATTGTAATCAAAAAAGCTGGGAAATGGCGGAACGGCAGCTGATGGAAGACGCTGTTAATGTTGCGCTTCAAAAAAACAATCTGACAAAAGATGATATTGACCTATTGCTGGCAGGCGACTTGCTGAACCAAAACGTGACGGCTAACTATGTGGCAAGACACTTAAAAATCCCATTTCTTTGTATGTTTGGCGCCTGTTCAACATCAATGGAAACAGTGGCTGTCGCATCAGCCTTAGTTGATGGCGGGTTTGCCAAAAGGGCACTGGCTGCCACAAGCAGTCACAATGCAACTGCGGAAAGACAGTTTCGCTATCCGACAGAATATGGAGGGCAAAAACCGGACACTGCTACCTCCACTGTAACCGGAAGCGGTGCAGTTGTCATCAGTCAGACACCGGGTGATATCCAAATCACAAGTGCGACTGTCGGAAAGGTTTCTGATTTAGGAATTACAGATCCTTTTGATATGGGATCGGCTATGGCTCCGGCTGCAGCTGATACGATTAAGCAGCACTTTAAAGATCTCAACCGGACAGCGGATGATTATGATCTAATCCTGACAGGTGACCTGTCAGGTGTCGGTTCTCCAATCGTAAAAGACATCTTAAAAGAAGATGGATATCCAGTCGGCACAAAGCATGATGATTGCGGGCTTCTGATTTACACTCCGGATCAGCAGGTCTTTGCCGGGGGGAGCGGCTGTGCTTGTTCAGCGGTTGTCACCTACTCTCATATTTTTAAGCAGCTGAGAGAAGGAAAATTAAACCGTGTATTTGTCGTGGCGACCGGGGCGCTGTTAAGCCCGACGATGATCCAGCAAAAAGAAACCATTCCGACTATCGCCCACGGGGTTGTATTTGAGCGTGCAGGAGGTGCATCTTAACATGGACTACCTTTTGGCTTTTGTATGCGGCGGGGCCATTTGTATCGTCGGCCAGCTGCTCTTGGATATTTTTAAATTGACGCCAGCTCATGTCATGACATCATTTGTTGTAATCGGTGCAATATTAGATGGTTTCGGCATTTACGATAAATTTATTGAATTTGCCGGAGGAGGCGCCACCGTTCCGATCGTCAGCTTCGGTCACAGTCTTCTGCACGGTGCTATGCATCAGGCGCATATACACGGATTTATAGGAATCGGCATGGGGATTTTTGAGCTGACCTCGGCCGGTATCTCAGCCGCTATTCTTTTCGCCTTTATCGTAGCTGTTATTTTCAAACCGAAAGGATAATGCCGACATGACGACAAAACGCAAGGTCATACTGGTAACAGACGGGGATGTTTATGCCGCTAAAACAATTGAATACGCCGCAAGCAAAGTGGGAGGTCGATGTATTTCACAATCAAAAGGGAATCCTTCCACCCGCAGCGGCGCCGAGCTTGTCAAGCTGATCGCCTCAGCACCGTATGATCCTGTATTTGTCATGTTTGACGACTCCGGCCTTCAAGGAGAGGGTCCGGGAGAAGCCGCTCTGACCTATGTCGCAACCCATCCGTCTATTGAAGTGCTCGGTGTGATTGCGGTCGCGTCAAAAACACATCAGGCTGAATGGACCAGGGTCGATGTAAGCATTGACCGCAATGGAGAAATAACTGAATACGGCGTCGATAAAGTCGGGGAAAGGGAATTTGATGACCACAGAATGAGTGGAGATACAGTCTACTGCCTTGATAAACTTGATCTCCCGCTTATTGTCGGTATCGGGGATATCGGCAAAATGGGCAGAAAAGACGATATCTCAAAAGGGTCGCCAATCACCATGAAAGCGGTCGAGTTTATTTTAGAAAGGAGCGGGTATCATGCCGGACCACAAGGAAGAGAAAATTCGGGTTTATCGGAATCCAGCTAAAAATGAAGAGTACTTCAAAAACCGTGTCGGGATGGGGACAAGCTATGATGTAGGTGTTCGCAAGCTCACGATTTTAGACAAAGAGATCCAGCTTTACTATCTAAATGGATTATGTGATACAGCCTATATTATTCATTTAATGAGAGAGCTTGTTGCCATTAACAATCGGAAAGAAGACCCTGATGAGCTGGTCGACATCGTCGAAAACAGGCTGCTTAACGCCCAGGTCGAAAAAGTAAAAACCTTGGATGAAACCACCGACCAAGTGCTGTCCGGGCTCGTCGCCGTCATTGTTGAAGGTGCAGGTTTCGCATTTATAATTGACGTCAGAAGCTATCCGGGCAGAAACCCGGAAGAACCTGATACGGAAAAGGTAGTCAGAGGAGCCAGAGACGGATTTGTTGAAAATATCGTCGTCAATACGGCCCTTCTCAGAAGGCGGATCAGAGACGAGCGCCTTCGAGTCAAGATGACGAAAGTTGGTGAGCGGTCAAAGACGGATTTAAGCATTTGTTATATAGAAGATATAGCTGATCCGGATCTGGTTGAGATCGTAGAAAAAGAAATTGCATCCATTGATGTCGATGGATTAACAATGGCAGACAAAACTGTCGAGGAATTCATTGTTAATCAAAGCTATAATCCTTTTCCGCTCGTGCGCTATACAGAAAGACCGGATGTGGCCGCAAATCATGTTCTAGAAGGCCATGTTATCATTATAGTGGACACATCGCCGAGTGTGATCATTACCCCGACGACTTTATTTCACCATGTGCAGCATGCTGAAGAATATAGGCAGGCGCCTTCAGTCGGGACCTTTTTAAGATGGGTAAGATTTTTCGGTATTCTTGCTTCTACTTTATTTCTTCCGATCTGGTTTCTCTTTGTGCTTCAGCCTGATCTGCTCCCGGACAACATGAAATTTATCGGTTTAAATAAAGATACGCATATTCCGATCATCCTGCAGATATTTTTAGCTGACTTAGGAATCGAGTTTCTCAGAATGGCTGCCATTCACACCCCGACGGCTTTATCGACAGCAATGGGTTTAATTGCCGCTGTTCTGATCGGGCAGATTGCGATTGAGGTCGGCCTTTTTTCTCCTGAGGTGATTCTGTACGTCTCACTTGCGGCGATTGGAACCTTTACGACGCCTAGTTATGAATTAAGCTTGGCAAACAAAATGAGCCGTCTTGTCCTCATGATACTCGTTGCCTTATTTCATATAAAAGGGCTCGTCATCGGATTTACAGTGCTAATTATTGCCATGTCAAGCATCAAATCCCTTCAGACACCGTACTTATGGCCGCTGATTCCCTTTAACGGAAAGGCGCTGTGGCAGGTTCTTGTCCGCACAGCGAAACCTGGCGCAAAAGTAAGACCCAGTATCGTTCACCCCAAAAATCGCTTAAGGCAGCCTACCAATTCATAATCGCATTGAAACTGACTGAAGAGTATGATAATGTATGTCTTAATTATGAAGGGACAGTCCATAAAACTGTCCTTTCATCCATAAGCGGAGAAAGAGGGAATGACATTGTTCTTACACGGCACAAGCAGACAAAATCAACATGGTCATTTAGAAATCGGAGGTGTGGATGCTCTCTATTTAGCGGAGAAATATGGTACACCTCTTTACGTATATGATGTGGCTTTAATACGTGAGCGTGCTAAAAGCTTTAAACAGGCGTTTATTTCTGCAGGGCTGAAAGCACAGGTGGCATATGCGAGCAAAGCATTCTCATCAGTCGCAATGATTCAGCTCGCTGAGGAAGAGGGACTTTCTTTAGATGTCGTATCCGGAGGAGAGCTATATACGGCTGTTGCGGCAGGCTTTCCGGCAGAACGCATCCACTTTCATGGAAACAATAAGAGCAGGGAAGAACTGCGCATGGCGCTTGAGCACCGCATCGGCTGTATTGTGGTGGATAATTTCTATGAAATTGCGCTTCTTGAAGACCTATGTAAAGAAACGGGTCACTCCATCGATGTTCTTCTTCGGATCACGCCCGGAGTAGAAGCGCATACGCATGACTACATTACAACGGGCCAGGAAGATTCAAAGTTTGGTTTCGATCTTCATAACGGACAAACTGAACGGGCCATTGAACAAGTATTACAATCGGAACACATTCAGCTGCTGGGTGTCCATTGCCATATCGGCTCGCAAATCTTTGATACGGCCGGTTTTGTGTTAGCAGCGGAAAAAATCTTCAAAAAACTAGACGAATGGAGAGATTCATATTCATTTGTATCCAAGGTGCTGAATCTTGGAGGAGGTTTCGGCATTCGTTATACGGAAGATGATGAACCGCTTCATGCCACTGAATACGTTGAAAAAATTATCGAAGCTGTGAAAGAAAATGCTTCCCGTTACGGTTTTGACATTCCGGAAATTTGGATCGAACCGGGCCGTTCTCTCGTGGGAGACGCAGGCACAACTCTTTATACGGTTGGCTCTCAAAAAGAAGTGCCGGGTGTCCGCCAATATGTGGCTGTAGACGGAGGCATGAACGACAATATTCGTCCTGCGCTTTACCAAGCTAAATATGAAGCTGCGGCAGCCAACAGGATCGGAGAAGCGCATGACAAAACGGTATCAATTGCCGGAAAGTGCTGTGAAAGCGGAGATATGCTGATTTGGGATATTGACCTGCCGGAAGTAAAAGAAGGCGATCTTCTTGCCGTTTTTTGTACAGGCGCTTATGGATACAGCATGGCCAACAATTATAACCGTATTCCGAGACCCGCCGTTGTATTTGTCGAAAACGGTGAGGCTCATTTAGTCGTGAAGCGAGAAACATACGAAGATATTGTAAAACTTGATCTGCCATTTAAAACAGGTGTAAAGCAATAAAAAAAGAAAGCGCCGATTTTTCGGCGCTTTTCCTATTTGAATATAGATACAATCGCATTCCAGATAGATACGAAGAAATCAATGACTTTCTGAATGAAGTTTTTGCCTTCATCTGATTCTATGAATTTCGTAATCTTATCTTTCGCTTTATCAAGCTGGTCACTGACCTGTCCCCAGTCAATGTCAGCGTTTTTCATCTTATTGAATAGGGAGACAAGCTGGTTCTTTTGGCTGTCAGTAAGTGTGACGTTTAAATCAGAAGCTGCGTCATCCACTTGTTTTTCGATGTCAGCTTTATTATCAGGCACCCCGTTTTTAGCAAACTCTTCTTTGATTTTTGCAATCAGGGCTGCCGCATTTTCGTTACCGATTTTGTCTCCAAGCTCTGATGTCGTGACAAGCTCTTGGTTGGCGACCTGCTTAACATCCTCCGAGATCGCTTCGTCTGAAGAAACTTCATACGCCTTAATCAATCCAGTTAAAGCCGCAGTCCCGGATACTTCAAACGGCGCTGTAACGTACACCTTCGCATCTTTAACACCGGCTGTCATTAGTGCATTCAGGTACATTTCATCCGTGATGCCGCTGATATTATGGGTCTCAACATTCAATCCGGAGCCTTTTTTGGCAATGGTGATTGACGATGAAGAAATCGCTCTCGATCCGATTTGCGCGTTCGATATATATTTTCCTAAATATTCATGTTCTTCCTTATTGGTCACGGTTACCGTTGTGGCATTATCAGGGACATTCATTTCATCAAGCACTTTTTGTTTGTCGGATTCTGACAAATCAGCACCCAGTGTTACAATGACATCTCCAACTGCGGCATCCGCGAGACTGACCTTCGGAACCGTCAGCAGCAAAACGGCCGCTGCCAGCATTCCAATCCAAATTTTCTTCAAAGCAGTTTGACCTCCTTCAATTTCACAAGCAGCTGGATAGTGCTGCTTTGTGAGGACCTGAATCATGAAAAATACAGTTCCGTTAGGTTAGACGGAGATAAAGAGATTCAGGTTTCATTTTTATTTTTTAGTAAAGCCCGGGAGATTCGTTTTCCCCCGAAAGGTGTGGTATAATAGCCGCGACAAGGAGAGACAGGCTATAACCTATCATACATAATCTCCTTTGAAAATTAAAATAAAGAAAGTAGGCATACAATTGAAAACAGGTTACTTTTTATTAGAAGACGGGAACAAAATTGAATTTGAACTTTATCCTGAAGCTGCACCTGGAACTGTTGCAAACTTTGAAAAGCTTGCGAACGAAGGCTTTTATGACGGGCTTACATTCCACCGAGTGATTCCTGGCTTCGTCAGCCAAGGCGGATGCCCGCACGGAACTGGTACTGGCGGTCCGGGATACACAATCAAATGTGAAACAGAAGGCAACCCGCATACACATGAGGCGGGCGCACTTTCTATGGCACATGCCGGAAAAGACACTGGCGGCAGCCAATTTTTCATCGTTCATGAGCCACAGCCTCATTTGAACGGTGTTCACACTGTATTCGGTAAAGTAACAAGCGGATTAGAATTCGCGAAAAACATGTCTAATGGCGACGTCATGAAAGAAGTTCGCGTAGAAGGCTAATTGGCAGGTAAAAGGCTTCCTCATATAGAGGGAGCTTTTTTATTGGGTAAAAATGTTCAATAAAAAACCGCCGAGTGCTGATGGCGGTTGGTAAACCGGGTTTTTAAGGAAGGAGATTTCTCAATCCCCAAATAAATACATTAAAAAGTTTTGGTGACGTTTTGATCAGTAAATTGATGATTAATCATTTTAGCTTTGCTTACAAAGTTATTTTCAAAGACAATTCCTGTGTTTAAACCTCCGGAGCCAAACACAGATTTGGACAAAGTTAAAGGCCTGATCATAAAAGCGCCGCCTACGTTAATTACACTGTTCCCGGAAACGTTGTTTATATTAATAGGATAATCAATCATACTATCAAGTCTCCTTTCATATCATTCTATTTTTTATATGTATTAGTGCTAGAGTTGATTAGCGTAAACTTATCGGCAAAAATATTTAGGAGATGCCTGTTTTTATTGATTTATAAAAATGCTCGAAAAAAGAGCCTCCTTTAAAGCTTCCGGAAGCCCAGATATCTGTCTATTCTTTTAACTACTCTGAATGCGGCAGCTGCTTTTCTGGCGAATGTAATAGGATCATCCTGTGCTGACTCAAAGTGCATATACATTGCTCACGGCTCACTAAATAACCAGTGGTTATGCAATGTAGAAATCGCCATACGCCGCTATCCTAGTTCGGTGAGCAAAGAATTTACCTCTTCATGTAAGAAACTAAGTGAAATACTTTACCATTTCGAACCTCAAACGGGAAAAATGGGGAATTGACAAGGGATGAGGTGGGCAAACAAACACCTGACTCGGTGGCAGAACGAACTGCCCAAAATTTTGGCAAACTCCCTGCGTATCTTTTGTTTCCTCCCATTTCATGCTATTGCTCCTCCTATGTCAAAAAAGAATGTATGAGAGAAGATCCCGCCATAGACAATGTTGTTGGACGACTGAAGATAAAATTGTGCTGATTATACAAAAAGTGGATTGGGAATGATAAAAGAACAAAAAAGTTTAAGGAGAATCCGTGCAAGTTTTGACGGGTTTGCTCGAACAGTACGGATATGCCGTCTTGTTTATTGTCTTGATGTTAGAGCTTCTAGCTTTACTTGGACCGGGAGAGTTTGCCGGTGTTCTCGTGTTTCAAGAAAAGTTAAACTGGGTGCTAAGCATGTTAGCGGCCGGATTGGGGAGCTGTGTGGGAGTGAGCATGTCGTATTGGATCGGGTATAGACTGGGCCCAGCTGCAATTCAGAAAGCTTTTGCGTCGAGAGGTGTTCTGTTAGCCGTTATTGTTCTAACTTTTCTTTGGATGGTATTCAAAGGGCAAGGTTGGAAAATCGAACTCTCTTTCTTATTTTTCCTAGTCATTGGTGGAGAGCTTTATGAAGAGGGAATCAGACGGCTCTTTCATTCCCTTCATCCTGTTCATGCTCCTTTGGAAAGTCATGTATTATATCCATTCCCAAGCGAACAGACGTTAACGGCATTTGTCATTTTTGGTTTTTGTGCTTATCTTTTTGTTCGTCATTCTCACAAGGCGTGTCTGCAAACTGTTGCGTTTTTTTGTTTATTATCGTTTTATTCCTCATCGGGCTGAGCCGTGTGTACGTTAATGAGCAGTATCCGAGTGATGTTGCTGCGGGTTACGCTTTCGGCGGTGTTTGGCTGGGTTTAAATGTTTTGGTCATGGAGCTTTTCCGTTTCTCCAGAAGATTTACCAAGCTGAAAAACGAATCCAATTAGTATGTAAAGAACGGGTGATCAAAATTAAGAAAACTTTAAAGTAGTACGGTTCATCGGGATTGGTATTTTGTGGTAAAATAAATCAAACAAACGTGATGTAATGAAAAGGAGAACGCGATATGGACAACAAAGGCTGTATAAAATGCGGCAGTACTGAAGCCGGACAAAAAGAAATAGCCACAACCGGCACGGGATTATCAAAGCTGTTTGACGTGCAGCATAACCGATTTCTAGTGGTTTACTGTAAGAACTGCGGATATTCAGAGTTTTATAATAAAGAGTCTTCAACTGCCGGGAATATATTGGATTTATTTTTTGGAGGCTGATCCATGTTTTCGAGCTTGAATGATTTTAAACATATTATGAAAGCAAAAAACGGGGTGCGGTATCACCTGTGAAATAGGTTGCCGCAAACATTCCAGTAACCTTCATGACGTTAATTGTTTTGTCAAGTGCCATGGGTATCATGGACTGGGAGATCAATGGAATGCAGTAAATGAACAAACTGCCCGTAACCTCATGCTTTATATACGATCTAAAGATTTTGCATATGAGAACTCTCTTTCTTCTGAGTCCATTGCTTCTGAATTATGCGATTCATTTCTTTCAATATTTTCAGGCCTAGTTATGGTCGACAAGAAAAAAATAGGCATGATGTGGGTAGAAGATGAAGATTAACAGTTTGTAAAATCACTTCAATGGTCCTAATGGGATTTTTTTTCGATTCGTGATAACATAAATTGAAGACCGTTGTTTATTGGAGGAAATCAGTTGAAATCAGAAAATGTTTCGAAGAAAAAATCAATATTAGAATGGGCAAAAGCAATTGTGATTGCTGTCGTTCTCGCTTTGCTCATCCGCAACTTTATTTTTGCGCCGTATGTCGTTGATGGTGACTCTATGTATCCTACACTTCACAACCGTGAAAGGGTCTTTGTCAATATGACAGTCAAATACATCGGCGAGTTTGATAGAGGAGACATCGTCGTGTTAAACGGAGATGATGTTCACTATGTCAAACGTATTATCGGCCTTCCCGGCGATACGGTTGAGATGAAAAATGACCAGCTCTATATCAACGGGAAAAAGGTGGACGAACCTTATTTGGCGGCTAATAAAAAGAGAGCGAAACAGGACGGTTTTGACCATTTGACCGATGATTTCGGCCCGGTTAAAGTGCCTGATAACAAGTATTTTGTGATGGGCGACAATCGTCGGAATTCAATGGACAGCCGTAACGGTCTTGGCCTCTTCACGAAAAAACAAATTGCGGGTACGTCAAAGTTTGTTTTCTACCCGTTTAACGAAATGCGCAAAACAAATTAGGATCAAGCAGTTTCCCATTGGGGCTGCTTTTTTTATATCTTTTTTACGGTCATCCCCTAAAAACAGAACATAAATTCGTATATCTATAGAAAAGAAATTTTTGCAGAAATGTGAAACATATTCCCGTTATGCATCGTTATATTAATAATTTACGAGAATTTACGGTTTTTTATTCATGAAAAAAAGGAATAACTCATATGAATGAATAGATTCATATTGGCTGGAGGTTTAGAAATGGGAAGAATAAAAACCAAGATTACCATTCTGTTAGTGCTTTTGCTTTTACTTGCAGGCGGTTATATGTACATAAATGATGTTGAGCTGAAGGATGTTCCGACAGCAATTGGACAAACCTTGTCCTCGGAAGAAGAGGAATACACCATCCAGGAATATAAAGTGACGAGAATTGAGGGCTCAGAGTATCATGGAGTAGCAGAAAACGGAACGAAAATCATCTTCAACGGAAAAAAATTAAATCAGGATTTATCTGATATAAAAGAAGGTGACAAGATTAAGGCATACTTCAGCAAATCAAAGCGGATCGACGGATTAATCAAGGTTGCAAAAGTGAATGATTAAAAAACATCACCTTTCGGATCGAAGGGTGATGTTTTGTTTTTCTCAAATTGTAAGTTTATTTCATTGCGTACTTTAAAAAGGATCGCTATAATAGCCAATAAGGACAAATGAATAAAGATTGTATCCTTCGGGGCAGGGTGGAAATCCCGACCGGCGGTAGTAAAGCACATTTGCTTTAGAGCCCGTGACCCGTGTGCATAAGCACGCGGTGGATTCAGTTTAAGCTGAAGCCGACAGTGAAAGTCTGGATGGGAGAAGGATGATGAACCGCTATGCAAATGGTTCAAAAATGCATAGTGTTATTTCCTATTGCGTAAAATACCTAAAGCCCCGAATTTTTTATAAATTCGGGGCTTTTTTGACGGTAAATAACAAAAGAGGGGAGGGAAACAAATGGAAGAGTATTATATGAAGCTGGCCTTAGATCTTGCGAAGCAGGGCGAAGGACAGACCGAATCCAATCCGCTCGTCGGCGCTGTTGTCGTAAAGGACGGACAAATTGTCGGAATGGGCGCCCATTTAAAATATGGTGAAGCTCATGCAGAAGTTCATGCCATCCATATGGCTGGAGCACATGCAGAGGGTGCCGACATTTACGTTACACTCGAACCGTGCAGCCATTACGGAAAAACACCGCCATGTGCAGAATTGATTATCAACTCTGGCATCAAAAGAGTGTTCGTGGCGATGAGAGATCCTAATCCGCTTGTGGCTGGAAGAGGGATCAGCATGATGAAAGAAGCCGGCATTGAGGTAAGGGAAGGCATCCTGGCAGACCAGGCGGAGAGGCTGAATGAAAAATTTCTGCACTTTATGAGGACAGGCCTTCCGTACGTCACGCTAAAAGCGGCTGCCAGCCTTGACGGCAAGATAGCTACCAGCACGGGTGACAGCAAATGGATCACGTCAGAGGCTGCAAGACTGGATGCTCAGCAATACAGGAAAACACACCAAAGCATTTTAGTCGGAGTTGGCACAGTGAAAGCCGACAATCCGAGCTTAACCTGCAGACTGCCGAATGTAACAAAACAGCCGGTTCGGGTCATACTTGATACCGTACTCTCGATTCCTGAGGACGCTAAAGTGATTTGCGATCAAATAGCGCCGACATGGATTTTTACGACGGCACGCGCAGAAGAGGAAAAGAAAAAACGGCTTTCAGCTTTCGGAGTGAACATATTTACACTTGAAACCGAGCGCATTCAAATTCCTGATGTTTTGAAGATCCTAGCGGAAGAAGGCATCATGTCGGTGTATGTGGAAGGCGGTTCAGCTGTTCACGGAAGCTTTGTCAAAGAAGGCTGTTTTCAAGAAATCATCTTCTATTTTGCCCCTAAACTAATCGGAGGAACGCATGCTCCCAGCTTAATCTCCGGTGAAGGTTTTCAATCAATGAAAGATGTCCCCTTATTACAATTCACTGATATAACCCAAATCGGCCGTGATATCAAACTGACGGCAAAACCGACAAAGGAATAGGATGGTGACCATGTTTACAGGAATTATCGAAGAAACAGGCACAATCGAATCCATGAAAAAAGCAGGGCATTCAATGGCCTTAACAATTAAATGCTCAAAGATTTTAGAGGATGTTCATCTTGGCGACAGCATTGCAGTGAACGGCATTTGTCTGACTGTCACTGATTTTACAAAAAATCAATTCACAGTGGATGTTATGCCTGAAACAGTCAAAGCTACGTCACTGAATGATTTAACAAAAGGAAGCAAAGTAAATCTGGAAAGAGCGATGGCGGCAAACGGCCGTTTCGGAGGCCATTTCGTCTCAGGCCATGTCGACGGAACTGCGGAAATCACACGAATTGAAGAGAAAAGCAACGCAGTTTACTATGATTTAAAAATGGACCCGTCATTAACAAAAACATTGGTTTTAAAGGGATCAATTACTGTGGATGGCGTGAGCTTAACCATATTCGGCCTGACAGAAGACACAGTGACGATCTCCTTAATACCGCATACGATCAGCGAAACGATTTTTTCAGAAAAAACGATCGGCTCTAAAGTGAATATCGAATGCGATATGATCGGAAAATATATGTATCGATTTTTGCATAAAGCCAATGAAAATAAGACCCAACAAACCATTACAAAAGCCTTCTTAAGCGAAAACGGCTTTTAGAGAGGAAGATTTGCATGTTTCATCCGATAGAAGAAGCACTGGACGCTTTAAAAAAAGGCGAAGTCATCATCGTTGTAGATGATGAAGACAGAGAAAATGAAGGAGACTTTGTGGCTCTTGCCGAGCATGCAACGCCGGAAGTCATTAACTTTATGGCGACTCATGGGAGAGGACTGATCTGCACGCCGCTCAGTGAGGAAATCGCAGACAGGCTTGATCTTCACCCTATGGTTGAGCATAATACAGATTCTCACCACACTGCATTTACCGTAAGCATAGACCATCGTGAAACGAAAACAGGTATCAGCGCTCAAGAAAGATCTTTTACCGTTCAAGCATTGCTGGACAGCAAATCCGTGCCATCTGATTTTCAGCGTCCGGGGCACATTTTTCCGCTGATTGCGAAAAAAGGAGGTGTCCTGAAAAGAGCGGGCCATACAGAAGCTGCTGTTGATCTTGCTGAAGCTTGCGGATCTCCAGGAGCCGGCGTCATTTGTGAAATTATGAATGAAGACGGAACGATGGCGAGAGTGCCTGAGCTCATTGAAATTGCGAAAAAGCATCAATTAAAAATGATCACCATTAAGGATTTGATTCAATACCGTTACAATCTGACAACACTTGTCGAGCGTGAAGTTGACATTACGCTGCCTACTGATTTTGGGACATTTAAGGTTTATGGATACACAAATGAGGTAGATGGAAAAGAGCATGTCGCATTTGTGATGGGAGAGGTGCCGTTCGGAGAAGAACCGGTATTGGTCCGGGTGCATTCAGAATGTCTCACAGGTGACGTGTTTGGGTCTCATCGCTGTGACTGCGGACCGCAGCTGCACGCGGCGCTGAACCAAATTGCCGCAGAAGGCCGTGGAGTGCTTCTGTACTTGCGCCAAGAAGGACGAGGCATCGGTTTAATCAATAAATTAAAAGCTTATAAGCTTCAGGAACAAGGTTATGACACCGTAGAAGCCAATGAGGCGCTTGGATTCTTGCCGGATCTTCGCAACTATGGCATCGGAGCACAAATTTTACGCGACCTCGGTGTCCGGAATATGAAGCTTTTGACGAATAATCCGCGAAAAATCGCAGGCCTTGAAGGCTACGGACTCAGTATTTCAGAAAGAGTGCCGCTTCAAATGGAGGCGAAAGAACACAATAAAAAATATTTGCAAACCAAAATGAACAAGCTAGGTCATTTACTTCATTTCTAATCACAAATATCACAAAAAAGGATGGGAATCATATGAATATCATACAAGGAAATTTAGTTGGTACAGGTCTTAAAATCGGAATCGTAGTAGGAAGATTTAATGATTTTATTACGAGCAAGCTGCTGAGCGGAGCAGAAGATGCGCTGCTCAGACATGGCGTAGACACAAATGACATTGATGTGGCTTGGGTTCCAGGCGCATTTGAAATACCGTTTGCTGCGAAAAAAATGGCGGAAACAAAAAAATATGATGCTATTATCACATTGGGCACTGTCATCAGAGGCGCAACGACACATTACGATTATGTCTGCAATGAAGCTGCAAAAGGCATCGCGCAAGCAGCAAACACTACTGGTGTACCTGTCATCTTTGGAATTGTAACAACTGAAAACATCGAACAGGCTATCGAGCGTGCCGGCACAAAAGCGGGCAACAAAGGTGTAGATTGTGCTGTTTCTGCCATTGAAATGGCAAATTTAAACCGCTCATTTGAATAATTTGCTGAAAACAGTTTAAAAATATGGCGAAAATGATATAATGTGAGAAAACGGATCACCTATTCGTATCCGTTAATAGCAGACTGGACATTTTGGATATAGAGGGGTTTTTATGTTAATTCGTTATAAAAAATCGTTTGAAAAGATTGCGATGGGGCTTCTTTCGTTTATGCCGAATGAAAAAGACCTTAAGCAGCTTCAGCAGACAATTAAGGACTACGAAACGGATACAGACCGCCAGCTCTTTCTTTGGAAAGAGGACGAGGATATCGTCGGAGCAATCGGAGTCGAAAAAAAGGATTCTGAGGTTGAGATCCGGCATATCAGTGTGAATCCTTCTCATCGCCATCAAGGAATCGGAAAACAGATGATGGATGCTTTAAAGCATTTATTCAAAACGCAAGTACTGGTTCCAAATGAATTAACGCAGAGCTTTTTCGAACGTTGTCAAGGTCAGCAGGATCAAGACATTTCATACAATAATTAAGCAGAGGCTGTCATCAGCCTCTGCTTTTTTTTCTGCGTTCTATTTCTCTTTCACGTTCACGGATGACGTCAGTCCGATCCCGCAAACGGTGTTTGTCGATCAGAAATATGTTCCTGAGTGCACTGGGCTGCCCCCATGTATACTTTTTTTTTCTGCATTCGATCCTGCATGCTTCCTCCAGTTTCTCATCTTTGATTGGCAGCATAATGCTTTTATAGGCAGAGCCGGTTTCGATTTGTTCGTAAACCGATTGCATAAGTTCGAGCAAACGGCCATGATCGAGCCCTAAGTCTTCGACTGCCCGGTGTTCTGCTTGAAGAATCCGGATGCTGTTCGCCATCAGTCTTTTTGCCCCGGCTGTATTCTGCCTTCTGTGATGATATAAAGCAACTGCAAGCTGAATAAAGCCGACCCAATAGCGTTTTCGTTTCTTTGGCGGATCTTCCTTCCAATATTCTTCTAATATTTCATGGCATTCAAAATAATCCCGTGTCGCGTGAAACTCAACGAGATAATCTATATAAGCTTTCGGATACAAGGTGCTTCCTCCTTTAATGTGCTTTTAGTGTACCATAGAAGGGATAAAAGGAAAAAAGAACGCTCGGCCTCTATTGCTTCTTAGAAAGGAAAACCAGAAGCTAAGGCTTTTTCTCCCGCTTCAGCGCTCCGAGCAAACACCTCTCGTGTTTTGAATATTCTGTACAAACTTGTTCAAAACAGGAAATGAAATAGTATTGGACGAGAGCTTTTTGGTGGCTTATACTATAGGGTAGCCAGTTTTTCCGGCAATGAGAGTGATACTTGAAAATGGTGAGATGATGGAAGAATATCAAGTGAAAATTGATACGTTTGAGGGCCCATTGGACCTGCTGCTTCATTTAATCAATCGTCTTGAAATTGACATATATGATATACCTGTGGCGAAGATCACTGAACAATATTTATTATATGTACATACGATGCGCGTGCTTGAGCTCGACATTGCCAGCGAGTATTTGGTTATGGCTGCCACGCTGCTCAGCATTAAAAGCAGAATGCTGCTCCCGAAGCAAGAGGAGGAGCTTTTTGAAGATGAATTACTTGAAGAAGAAGATCCGCGGGAGGAACTGATTGAAAAGCTGATTGAGTACCGAAAATATAAAGATGCGGCGAAGGATTTAAAAGAACGGGAAGAAGAAAGACAAAAATCGTTCACGAAACCGCCGAGTGATTTGAGTGAATATGCAAAAGAAGTAAAACAGTCTGAGCAAAAGCTCTCTGTCACGGTCTATGATATGATCGGAGCTTTTCAAAAAGTGCTGAAACGCAAAAAAATAAACAGGCCGATGGAAACAACAATTACAAGACAGGACATACCAATCGAAGCCAGAATGAACGAAATCGTGCACAGCTTGAAATCTAGAGGAACGAGAATTAACTTTATGGATCTGTTTCCATATGAGCAAAAAGAACATTTAGTAGTGACCTTTCTAGCTGTTCTTGAGCTGATGAAAAATCAGCTGGTCCTCATTGAACAGGAGCACAATTTTTCAGATATTTACATTACGGGGAGTGAATCCATTCATGGGGCTTGATATCGTGAATTGGAAAGCTATTGTGGAAGCCCTTCTTTATGCGGCAGGCGATGAAGGGCTTACAAAAAAGCAGCTGTTAACAGTGCTTGAAATCGAAGAGCCTGAACTGAACACTATCATGGCGGATGTGGCGGACGAATACCGCGGAGATACACGAGGGATTGAACTTATTGAGTATGCAGATACGTACATGCTCTCTACCAAAAAAGACTTTGCGCCTTACTTGAAAAAACTGATTGAAGTGCCGTCAAAGGGCCTTTCTCAAGCATCTTTAGAAGTACTGGCCATTGTTTCATACAAACAGCCAATTACGAGAGCAGAAATTGAAGAAATCAGAGGAGTAAAATCAGAGCGGATTTTACACAGTCTTGTCGCGAAGGCGCTATTGTGTGAGGTAGGGCGTGCCGATGGTCCGGGGCGGGCCATTTTATACGGTACTACGCCGACTTTTCTTGAACAATTCGGTCTGAAAACGCTGGACGAGCTTCCGCCGCTGCCTGAAAATGCGGAAGAAGACGTTCTTCAAGAAGAAGCAGATTTATTTTTTGAAAACTTTAACCAAACCTTCGAAGATATAAAATAGAAGTTTAATGAATCGCGCTTTTTCATCATCATAAGATATAAGGAAGAAGCTATCATGAAAGAAGCAAAATGTGAGAGACAAAGACATGAGGGGAAGATACCAAACGAAATGGGACATTCGATTGTGCGAGCGCAGACTCAAAAAACAGGCGAATTCTTATCAATGGTTGTCAATACCGTGAACGATTACCTAAATCAAACGACGCTTGAGTCCTTACAGGCTGAATTGCCTATTGAAAAAGGATACTGCTGTGATGTGCTGAGCACTCTGAGAAGAATGGCAGTATTTTGTGAAGGAGGCGCAGAAGCGTGCCGCCGTCTCCTGATGCAGGAGCCTTTTCAGGAAGCCAGAGCGGAAAAAACACTTTATAATGTGTATCACCAATGCATTGAAGAGTTCTTTATGCCGAAAAAAGACACGTGGTGTGAAAATAGCCGGGCGTCTTATACCGGGGTCAGCGCAATTGAGTTTTATCATGCTGTTCCTGCGTCGCTTGAGCAATTATTATTGCCGTTGAGCGCGGCCTTTCTGAAGATGAGGGAAGAGCTGGCTCATTACGAAGCGTCCGGATCAAGCATGGCGCCAATCAGATAACGTTTACTCTCCCTTTTTCAGGGAGAGTTTTTTTATGTTTGCTTCCAGAAATATAATTGTTATTCATAACTGATGGACATGCGCATAAACTTGTACAAACCACCACAAGGACGTGAGCAAACATGCGCATTTTCAAAAAAGCAGTATTCGTGATCATGATTTCTTTTCTTATTGCAACTGTAAATGTGAATACAGCACATGCTGCTATAGATGTCAGTGCAAAAAGCGCGATCATTATTGACGGTGCGTCAGGCAGAGTGTTATATGCCAAGGATGAGCATCAAAAAAGGCGGATCGCGAGCATCACAAAAATTATGACCGCCGTCCTCGCCATCGAATCCGGCAAAATGGATCAAACGGTGACGGTTTCGGCAAATGCTGTCAGAACAGAAGGCTCCGCCATTTATTTAACAGAAGGTCAAAAAGTAAAGCTGAAAGATCTTGTGTATGGCCTGATGCTAAGATCAGGAAACGACGCCGCTGTCGCGATTGCTGAGCATGTCGGTGGGAGCCTCGATGGGTTTGTTTATATGATGAATCAAAAAGCCGAGCAGCTTGGTATGAAGAACACCCGTTTTCAAAACCCGCACGGATTGGACGACCATGAAAATCATTATTCAACAGCCTATGACATGGCCATTTTAACTAAGTATGCTATGAAGCTGAAAGACTATCAAAAGATTTCAGGCACAAAAATATACAAAGCGGAAACGATGGAAAGCGTATGGAAAAACAAAAATAAACTGCTGACCATGCTTTATCCGTACAGCACAGGAGGAAAAACAGGCTATACAAAACTTGCAAAACGGACTCTGGTCTCTACGGCTTCAAAGGACGGCACTGATCTGATAGCCGTCACCATTAATGACCCTAATGATTGGGATGACCATATGAAGATGTTTAACTATGTGTTTGAGCATTATCAAACCTATTTAATTGCAAAAAAAGGAGATATTCCAAAGCTGAAAGGCACATTTTATGAATCGAAGGCTTTTATCAAACGTGATATCACCTATTTGCTGACCGAAGAGGAAAAAGAAGATGTGAAAATTAATACCACACTGCTCAAGCCGAAAAAAGCATGGGAAAAAGATGCCTCGAAAATCCCTGATATCGTAGGGCACATGGAGATCATGTTCAACGATGAAACCATCGCAAAAGTGCCGATCTATTATGAAAATGAGCGGCATCAAAAACCGAAGAAACAATTTTTTGAAACGTTTAAATCAATCTTTCTGAATGCGGCAGGCGGAGCAAAATGGTCAATATAATTTGGGTCAGTTTAACAGTGATCGGACTCGTTTTTGCGATGTGCAACGGAACACTGCAAGATGTAAATGAAGCCGTGTTTAAGGGTGCGAAAGAAGCGATTACGATCTCATTTGGATTGATGAGCGTGCTTGTTTTCTGGCTTGGTTTAATGAAAATCGCCGAGCAGTCAGGGCTTTTGGATATTTTCAGCCGGATGTGCAGGCCTTTTATATCTAAGCTGTTCCCTGATATACCGCCGGATCACCCGGCGATGGGCTATATTTTATCTAATCTTATGGCGAATTTCTTCGGCCTCGGAAATGCAGCAACTCCGCTTGGCATTAAAGCAATGGAACAAATGAAAAAGCTGAATGGAAACCGATCGGAAGCAAGCCGGTCGATGATTACTTTTTTAGCTGTTAATACGTCCTGCATCACACTCATCCCGACAACGGTGATCGCTGTCCGAATGGCTTATTCCTCCAAAACGCCGACAGATATCGTCGGGCCAAGCATTTTGGCAACGCTTATTTCCGGAATCGGTGCCATTATCATCGATCGGTATTTTTATTACCGCCGCAAAAAGAAGGGAAGGTGAGCGGATGGAAATCATCAACTGGCTGTCTTTAGCCATGATTCCAATCATTATTGCCGGAATTCTTCTTTATGGAACGATCAAAAAGGTTCCGACATATGAATCGTTTGTCGAAGGCGGAAAAGAGGGGATAGAAATCGCCTTTTCCATTATCCCCTATTTAGTCGGAATGCTTGTCGCTATAACTGTTTTCAGATCATCAGGCGCGCTTGATTTTATAATGGATCTTTTAAAACCGGCTTTCTCCGCTATCGGCATCCCTGCTGAAGTAGTGCCGCTTGCTCTGATCCGCCCGATCTCCGGTACGGCCGCTCTCGGAATGACGACCGATTTAATTGCAGTATACGGGCCCGATTCCTTTATCGGCAGGCTGGCTTCCGTCATGCAGGGATCTACAGATACAACGCTTTACGTACTGACTGTGTATTTCGGAGCAGTCGGCATTAAAAAAATGGGTGATGCATTAAAGGTGGGACTTCTTGCAGATTTAATCGGCGTAGTTGCATCTATCATCATCGTTACGTTATTATTTGGGAGCGCCTGAAAACGGCGTTTTTTTTAGATTTGGCATAGGAATTTGAAAAAGCTTGTTTGTTAAGGTTGAAAAAAGTAAGATAATACTTGAGGTGAAAGACATGGAAAGACTGCAAAAAGTGATTGCTCATGCCGGAGTTGCGTCGCGCAGAAAGGCAGAAGAGCTGATTAAAGAAGGAAAAGTAAAGGTGAATGGCAAAGTAGTAACAGAGCTAGGTGTTAAGGTCACCGGTTCTGATCAGATTGATGTAAACGGGTTAAAGGTTGAACGCGAAGAGCCGGTTTACTTTCTCTTATATAAACCAAGAGGCGTTATTTCCGCAGCGCAAGATGATAAAGGACGCAAAGTGGTGACGGACTTTTTTAAAAATATTCCGCAGCGCATTTATCCGATTGGGCGTCTGGACTATGATACGAGCGGTCTTTTGCTTTTAACCAATGACGGCGAATTCGCCAATAAGCTAATGCATCCTAAGTATGAAATAGACAAAACATACGTGGCGAAGGTGAAAGGAATCCCGCCTAAAGAGCTGCTCAGAAAGCTGGAGCGCGGAATTAGGCTGGAGGAAGGCAAAACAGCGCCTGCTAAAGCGAAGCTGCTGTCTTTGGATAAGAAAAAGCAGACAAGCATTATTCAGCTGACGATCCATGAGGGACGCAACAGACAGGTGCGCCGCATGTTTGAAGCGATCGGACATGAGGTAATCAAGCTGAAGCGTGAGGAATACGCGTTTTTAAACCTGCGAGGCCTGCACACGGGCGATGCCAGAGAGCTTACGCCTCACGAAGTAAAAAGGCTCAGAGCACTGGCGGATCACGGTAAAAACGCTTTCTAAATTTCACATAACCTTCAAAAAGTAAGAAATGTGAAATGAACGTGCAATGATATAATTGAATGGATCTGCAATAGGGGGAAGGGGGCAGTGGACAATGAAGAAAAAAAGGCGTTTATTCATTCGGACCGGCATCCTTCTCGTTTTAATCTGCGCACTCGGCTATACCATTTACAACGCTGTATTTGCCGGCAAAGAGAGTATATCCGAAGGGTCCGACGCACCGAATTTTGTCCTAGAGGATACGAATGGGAAACGTATCGAGCTCAGTGACTTAAAAGGGAAAGGTGTTTTTTTGAATTTCTGGGGTACATGGTGTGAACCGTGCAAAAAAGAGTTTCCTTATATGGCAAACCAATATAAGCATTTTAAAAGCCAAGGTGTTGAAATTGTCGCTGTAAATGTTGGGGAGTCAAAGATAGCAGTACATAATTTTATGAAATCCTACGGAGTCAATTTCCCGGTTGTTCTGGATACAGATCGCCAAGTGCTTGATGCCTATGACGTATCTCCGCTTCCGACAACCTTTTTGATCAATCCGGAAGGAAAAGTTGTCAAGGTGGTGACCGGCACTATGACAGAAAGCATGATACACGAATATATGAATCTCATAAAACCTGGAGAGACTTCGGGATGAAGCAAGTCAAATGTGAATGCGGACATATAAACCCGGTTGGAACCGTTTTATGCGAATCGTGCGGAAGAGCTCTTCAGGAAACTCAACCTCCGCTCGCTGATATGAGATATGACGGAAGCGCAAGACGTTCGCAAACCTATAACAAAACGATTATCGACAAAATTTGGAATTTCTTTTCCTCGGTTAAGGTGGGAATATGGCTTATCGTCATAACCCTTGCCGCATCAGCGTTCGGCACCATTTTTCCCCAGGAAGCCTATCTGCCTCCGGGCGCACAGGCTGATACTTATTACAAGGAGCAGTATGGCACGTTCGGCCAGCTTTATTATTTGCTCGGGTTTCATCATTTATATGGTTCTTGGTGGTATTTGCTGCTCATTGCCTCGATCGGCATTTCACTCGTGATTTGCAGCCTTGATCGGGTCATTCCGTTGTATAGAGCGTTAAAAAACCAAGGTGTCAGAAGGAGCCCGGCCTTTTTAAGAAGGCAGCGCTTGTTCAGTGAAACAGTTACTGTACTGAACGGGGAATCGAAAGAAAAGATAGTTTCTCTATTAAAGAAAAAACATTATAGAATCAGAGAAAAAGAGGGCAGCATTCTTGCTGAAAAAGGACGCTTTTCCCGCTGGGGCCCGTATGTCAACCATATTGGATTGATCATCTTTCTGATTGGTGCGATGCTGAGATTTGTGCCTGGCATGTACGTCGATGAGACGCTTTGGGTCAGAGAAGGCGAAACCGCAGCAATTCCGGGTACAGACGGAAAATATTATTTGAAAAACAATCAATTCAGCGTAGAGACCTATAACAGCAAAACGGAAAAAAAGGTATTTGCAGATGCCATTGACAGAGTCGGGGACGGTAGAGTGGCAAAGAACTTTCAAACCGATGCCGTACTCTACAAGAGAGAAGGAAAAATTGTTTATGGCGAGAAGCCGAAGCTGGAAAAAGTAACAGAAGAAGACATCCGTGTCAATCAGCCGCTGCGTTTTGATTCTTTTTCCGTTTACCAGGTGGATTACAAAGAGAATCAGCTTGACCAAATGGTGTTCCAGCTGATTGATAAAAAAACAAAAAAATCCTTTGGGAGCCTGAAGATCAACCTTCTGGATCCAGATTCAGTCTATGATCTTGGTAACGGTTACAAGGTGGAAATCGCCAGCTACCTGCCTGACTTCTATTTTAATCAGGACGGAGAGCCGAGCACAAAAACAAAGATCCCTAACAATCCGGCTTTTGTCTTTAATATCATAACGCCGGACAAACCGAAAGGCGAAAAGAGCTTTGTCGCCATCCAAGAAACCATCGAAGGATCAGGCAATAATAAATACAAGCTGAAATTTGACCATGTCGAAACGAAAAACATTACTGGACTTACAGTCAGAAAGGATCTGACACTCTGGGTGCTTGCTGTCGGCGGAGCCATTTTTATGATCGGTGTCATTCAAGGTATGTACTGGCAGCATCGAAGAATTTGGCTGCACTCACAGGACGGTGCAGTTATGGTAGCAGGGCATACCAATAAAAACTGGTTTGGCCTGAAGAAGGATTTAGCATTTATATTGGCTGATTCCGGACTGACTGAACCGGTGGACCAAAAAGAATTAATCAAAACACAGAAATAGGCGAAAAGGGAGTGATGTCATGGCAGAGCTGAGCGGAAATTTTCTTTATGCGGCCTTTCTTGTGTATTTAATCGCTGTCCCAATCTTCGGCGGAGCCATACGCGGGAATAAAGATAAAAAGGGCAGGCCAAACCGATGGGCCAACATTGGAATCACCCTTTCTATTGTCGGTTTTTTCTGCCACCTAGGATATTTCATCACAAGGTGGGCTGCCAGCGGCCATGCGCCTGTCAGCAATATGTTTGAATTCACCACCGCTTTTGGCATGATGCTTGTTTTGGCGTTTATCATTCTTTATTTTCTCTATAGATTGCCTTCATTAGGCCTGTTTACGCTGTCAATTGCTTTATTGCTGATTGCCTACGCCAGCATGTTTCCGACAGATATCTCGCCTTTAATTCCTTCGCTCCAAAGCAACTGGCTGTATATTCACGTAACAACGGCCGCGCTTGGGCAAGCTATACTTGCCATCAGCTTTGTCGCTGGTGTCATCTTTCTTTTGAAGCATGTAGACCAGACAAAGCCAAGCAAAAAGACCTTCTGGCTTGAAGCGATTATGTTTATCCTGGTCACAACCGTCGCCTTTATTGCAATCACATCAGCATTTCGTCTTGCAGGCTATGAAGCGGAGTTTAACTGGGTGGACAAAAGTAAAGAAAAAAGCGTGATGGTGTACGAAATGCCCGCGCTTGTCGGTCCGCATCAGGGAGAGCTTTTGACCGAAGGAAGAATGGAACCGCTTGTTGATCTTCCCGCGCTTTTCTCAGGCAGAAAAGTGAACACTGTCATTTGGTCATTTGGAGCAGGTCTTGTGTTGTATGGGGCTCTCCGTCTGATCATCAGAAAAAGAATCAGCGCTCTATTACATCCGCTGGTGAAAAACGTCAATCTTGATCTGGTGGATGAGGTTGGGTACAGGGCCGTATCAATCGGATTTCCGATCTTTACACTCGGCGCGCTGATCTTTGCAATGATTTGGGCTCAGCTCGCGTGGACCAGATTTTGGGGCTGGGACCCTAAGGAAGTATGGGCGCTGATCACGTTTTTGTTCTATGCCGCTTACTTGCACTTAAGACTGTCAAGAGGCTGGCACGGTGAGAAGTCAGCATGGCTGGCCGTAATCGGTTTTGCTATTATTATGTTTAATTTAATATTCGTAAATCTTGTGCTTGCCGGACTTCATTCTTATGCATAGTCCTTTGAAAGCGACACAGTTCTCAAACTTTCTCACGATTTGATAAAATGAAAGTAACAGAAGGAAAGCAGGGGGAAAACATGGACCAAACGAACGAAACAAAAATATTAGTAGTTGATGACGAAGCCAGAATTCGCCGCCTTTTAAGAATGTATCTTGAACGTGAAAATTATGCTATAGATGAAGCTGAAAATGGTGATGAAGCCATTGCCAAAGGGCTTGAAGCCAATTATGACTTAATTTTGCTTGATCTGATGATGCCGGGGACTGATGGAATTGAAGTGTGCCGGCAAATTCGTGAAAAAAAAGCGACACCCATTATTATGCTGACCGCAAAAGGAGAAGAAGCAAACCGGGTGCAGGGGTTTGAAGCGGGAACAGATGATTATATTGTTAAGCCGTTCAGCCCGAGAGAAGTCGTGCTGCGTGTAAAGGCCCTTTTGAGAAGAGCATCCCAAACCTCTTATTTCAATGCCAATACACCGACGAAAAATGTGCTCGTGTTTTCACATCTGTCAATAGACCATGATGCTCACCGCGTAACAGCTGATGGAACAGAAGTGAGCCTGACGCCAAAAGAGTATGAGCTTCTATATTTCTTAGCGAAAACGCCTGACAAGGTGTATGATCGGGAAAAGCTTCTGAAAGAAGTGTGGCAATATGAGTTTTTTGGTGATTTACGGACAGTGGACACTCACGTCAAACGCTTGAGAGAGAAGCTGAACAAGGTTTCTCCGGAGGCTGCGAAAAAAATTGTCACCGTATGGGGTGTAGGTTATAAATTTGAGGTCGGCGCTGAATGAAATTTTGGAAAAGCGTAGTAGGCAAGCTGTGGTTTACGATCCTTTCACTCGTCTTGATCGTATTGTTCATTTTAACGGTTCTTTTGCTGGAGTTTATTGAAAACTACCATGTGGAAGAAGCTGAGAATGATTTAACACAGCTTGCGAATAAAGTTGCTGTCATACTAGAAAATCACGAGGACCAGGCACTGGCAAGGTCAATCACTTGGGAACTCGCTGATAACTTAACAAGCATTGCCATCATCCAGGATGAGAAGAACCACTGGTATTCTCCGAATGATAAAAATCGCCTGTCGTCTATTACGGTTGAGCAAATACAGCATGACAAAGACTTAAATAAAGCTCTCAAAGACCATAAAAAAGTAAGCAAACGGACGGGACTGAGCGATACAGACACGGATAATGAACGCCTGATTGTAGGTGTCCCGTATGAAAAAGACGGAAAGAAAGGCATGGTCTTTTTATCCCAGTCTTTGCTTGCCGTTAAAGATACAACAAAACATACGACCCGCTATATTTTTCTTGCCGCTGGAATTGCGATTGTGCTGACCACATTTTTCGCATTCTTTTTATCAAGCAGGGTCACGTACCCTCTCCGAAAAATGAGAGAAGGCGCGCAGGATTTGGCGAAGGGCAAGTTCGATACAAAAATCCCGATTTTAACTCAGGATGAAATCGGTGAACTGGCGACCGCTTTTAATCAAATGGGCCGGCAGCTTAACTTTCATATCAATGCGCTCAATCAAGAAAAAGAGCAGCTTTCTAACATTTTGAGCAGTATGGCTGACGGGGTTATTACCATTAATATTGACGGTGCGATTCTTGTGACCAACCCGCCGGCTGAACGTTTTCTTCAGGCTTGGTATTATGAACAGAACATGAATATCAAAGAAGGCGACAACCTTCCGCCTGAAGCAAAAGAGCTGTTTCAAAACGCTGTCAGCACTGAAAAAGAACAAATGATTGAGATGACGCTGCAAGGCAGATCATGGGTGCTTTTGATGTCGCCGCTTTATGCGGAATCGCACGTCAGAGGAGCGGTTGCCGTACTGCGTGACATGACAGAAGAACGCCGCCTTGATAAGCTGAGGGAAGATTTTATCGCAAATGTCAGTCATGAGCTGAGAACACCGATCTCCATGCTTCAGGGATACAGTGAAGCAATTGTCGATGACATTGCAAGCTCTGAAGAAGACCGGAAAGAAATTGCCCAAATCATTTATGACGAATCGCTCCGAATGGGCCGTTTAGTTAATGATTTGCTTGATTTAGCCCGAATGGAATCAGGCCATACAGGCTTACATTATGAAAAAATCAATGTGAATGAGTTTTTAGAAAAGATCATTCGGAAGTTTTCCGGTGTTGCGAAAGAAAAAAATATTGCTTTACATCATGACATTTCCCTCACAGAAGAGGAATTTATGTTTGATGAAGACAAGATGGAGCAGGTATTTACCAATTTGATCGATAACGCGTTGCGGCATACTTCATCCGGCGGCAGTGTCTCCATTTCAGTCCATTCTGTGAAGGATGGATTGAAAATTGATATCAAAGACTCCGGGTCCGGCATACCGGAAGAAGATCTGCCATTTATCTTTGAGCGGTTTTATAAGGCAGATAAAGCGCGGACAAGGGGCAGAGCAGGAACCGGGTTAGGGCTGGCTATCGTTAAAAATATCGTGGAAGCCCACAACGGATCAATTACTGTGCACAGCCGAATAGATAAAGGAACAACATTTACTTTTTATATTCCGACAAAACGGTAAAATCGAGTCTGAATTTGCCGAAGAATCTTGTTCCATAAGAAACACCCGCTGACTTAGCGGGTGTTTTTTTAATAGCCAACATTAATAAAATTTAAGGATATGTTAATATAAATTCCCTTCCAAATTCCAGTTACTCGTAATATAGTTGTAATGTAACTTTTCAAGCTATTCATACGACAAAAAAGTGAACGGAGGGGTTTCAAATGGAAGAAACCTTTCAATTATTATATGATACATATCATCAAGATTTGTACCAATTTTTATTTTATATGGTAAAGGATAAAAACCAGACAGAAGACCTTCTTCAAGAGGTTTATATCCGGGTATTAAATTCTTATCATACGTTTGAAGGAAGAAGCAGTGAAAAAACATGGCTTTTGTCTATCGCACGCCATGTTGCGATAGACTGGTTCCGTAAACAGCAAACAATCAGACAGCGTATACTCGGTACATTTGACTGGGATACACAGGATGTCAGGGATCAGCAATTGCTGCCGGACGAACTTGCGGTTCAACATGAAAATGTCCGGGAAATTTATGCTGCGCTTGATCAATGTACAATCGATCAAAGAGCTGTGATTATCTTGCGGTTTATTCAGGGATATTCAATACAGGAAACAGCCAAGGCTCTGCGCTTCTCGGAAAGCAAAGTAAAAACGACCCAACACAGAGGGCTCAAAGTACTTCGGAAACATATGGAGCTTTTGAGGGAGGAGCTAATGGATGATGAAGTCAGAATGGAACGAAGAACAGATAAAGGAGTTGTTAAGTCAACTTCCGGCAGTTAAAGACCATCGTTCGCCTCAGGATATTTACAAGCGGCTGACGATGGCAAAGCGTAAAAATAAGCCCGCTGTCAGGTGGATTGGCCCCGCGTGTGCCGCTGCAATTGCGGTTTATATCGCCTTCATTATTACTCCTCATTTCTTTGATCAGGCACAGCCTCAACAAAAAGAAGCGTCCCAAGAGAACGCAGTAACGAAAACTGAGACAGAAGACAGCCCAAAAGCTGCATCATCCCTGGATCATACATCGTTTGTTGTACCTGAAAAGGAACAAGACAATTACATCACTGTAGCAGTTGCTGATGCCGATACATCTGCAATTATACCCGTCAGCATTCAAAAAACAAATGCATACCAAACGATCCAGGACATGCTGACTGTAAGTAGTGAATTGGATATCTTGGATCATGCCATTACAATTCCATCCTTCATAGATGAAGTAGAAATAAAAGAAAAACCAAAGCAGAAGGAATTAAGTATACGAGTCCATCAGCCAGCTACGGCATTTTCTGTAAAAGATGATACACTGTTAAAAAAATTGCTTAAAGAATCCTTAAAATGGAGTCCTTATGAAAAAGTCAAATTTTTATCGGATCAAAATGAGACTGGGGTTCGGATTGGCTCATATGGCACTTTTACGGAAATTTCGATTCCAAAACAGTCAAAAAGAGCTTACTACTTGTACAAAAATAAACAAGGGAACTTTCTCATTCCGTCAGAAAAAACATTTGATACGGTAAAAGAAGCGATTAATGAAATGGAATCGAGCAGTCAAAAAGATACAACACCGCTTATTCAAGCGGGTACTGTCCAATCTGTAACGAAGAAACAGAAGCACTTATATATCCGTTTCTCAAAGGACTCAGAAGTTGAGGATTCTATTGCCAATATTTTAATGATTGAGGGACTTCTTTTAACCGCAAAAGAGTTTGGCTTCACAGAAGTGACCTTTACCGAAACCAGAACAAACAAAATCGGCAAATATGACGTATCAGATGCAATTCCGGTACCGGCTGCTCCAAATCCGATTTTCTTAAACTAAAATGGGCCCTTTGAGGCTCTTTTTTAGTTGCTATTCATATAATAGAAATTTTCAAAAAAAAGTTGTACGTGTATAATAAAACAAGGTAACGATTGAAAGGATTTGAGATGAGTGAACGTGTTAACAATTAAAGGAGTTTCCATCGGGGAAGGAACGCCGAAAATCATCGTTCCGCTGATGGGAAAGACGGAAAAACAAATTCTGAATGAAGCAGAGGCAGTAAAATTACTGAATCCGGACATTGTTGAATGGAGAGTCGACGTATTTGAAAAAGCTAATGACAGAGAAGCGGTCACAAAGCTCATTTCTAAGCTTCGTAATTCTTTAGAAGACAAGCTATTTCTATTTACATTCAGAACCCACAAAGAGGGCGGGAGCATGGAGATGGACGAAAGCTCCTATCTTGCTTTGCTGGAATCGGCAATCCAAACAAAAGACATCGATCTGATAGATATCGAATTATTTTCAGGAGATGCAAATGTAAAGGCGTTAGTATCGCTGGCGGAAGAAAACAACGTCTATGTGGTGATGTCAAATCACGACTTTGAAAAAACACCTTCGAAAGATGAGATTCTTTCAAGACTTCGGAAAATGCAGGATTTAGGGGCACATATTCCCAAAATGGCTGTCATGCCGAATGATACTGGAGATCTCCTAACACTGCTTGATGCGACGTATACAATGAAAACAATATATGCAGACCGCCCCATTATTACAATGTCAATGGCTGCAACAGGGCTCATCAGCAGGCTGAGCGGTGAGGTTTTTGGATCGGCTTGTACTTTTGGAGCTGGAGAAGAGGCGTCCGCACCAGGCCAAATTCCTGTTTCTGAGCTAAGGAGTGTCTTAGATATTTTGCATAAAAACACACGGGGATAGAACAATAAAAAAACTCAAGCTATATAGCTTGAGTTTTTTTAATTATGGCAGATCAATGAGCTTCACAGACACAATATCAGGGACATTTGTTAGTTCTTTCACAATTTTATCTTCCAGATGTCTGTCAAAGGAAAGCATCATGATGGCTTCTCCGCCTTTTTCCTTACGGCCAACCTGCATAGTTGCAATGTTAATATCATTATCTCCGAGAATACGTCCTACTCGGCCGATGACACCTGTTGTATCTTGATGCTGGATATACACCAAGTGACCAGTCGGATAAAAATCAATATTAAATCCATTGATCTCGACAATTCGTTCTCCGAAATGAGGAATATACGTAGCCGTTACAGTAAAGGTGCTGCGGTCTCCTGTCACTTTTACGCTGATGCAGTTATCGTATCCAGATTCAGAAGAGGAAATTTTTTCACTGAAGCTAATGCCGCGTTCTTTTGCGACACCCCCGGCATTGACCTCGTTAACAGTAGAGTCAACGCGCGGTTTTAAAAAGCCTGACAGAAGGGCTTTTGTAATGAACGATGTTTCAAGTTTAGCAATTGTGCCTTCATATTGAATGGCAACATCCTGTACTGGTTCTTTCATGCACTGTGATACAAGGCTGCCAATTTTTCCTGCAATTTGATGGTAAGGCTTAATTTTAGCAAATTCATCTTTTGTCATGGCAGGCAGGTTGATAGCTGACATGACAGGCAGGCCTTTTGCGAACTGCAGAACTTCTTCTGACACTTGGGCGGCGACATTGAGCTGTGCTTCTTTCGTTGATGCTCCCAAGTGAGGAGTGGCAATGACTAATGGATGATCAACAAGTTTGTTGTCAACTGGCGGTTCGACTTCGAAAACGTCAAGCGCTGCTCCCGCAACATGCCCGTTTTCCAAAGCTTCGAGAAGTGCTGCTTCATCGATAATTCCGCCTCGCGCACAGTTAATTAAGCGAACGCCTTTTTTCGTTTTTGCAATCGTTTCTTTATTCAATAAGCCTTTTGTTTCTTTTGTTAAAGGCGTGTGAACGGTAATGATATCCGCACTTTCAAGCACTTCTTCAAATGTACGGCTGTTTACGCCGATTTTTTTCGCTCTTTCTTCCGTTAAGAAAGGATCAAAAACGTGCACAGTCATACCGAACGCTCTCGCACGCTGTGCAATTTCACTTCCGATTCGGCCTAATCCTACAATACCAAGCGTTTTTCCATAAAGCTCTGAACCGACATAAGCTGTGCGGTTCCACTCTCTGGATTTCACTGAGATATTAGCCTGCGGAATGTGTCTCATTAAAGAAGAGATCATTGCAAATGTATGCTCAGCTGTCGAAATGGTGTTGCCGTTCGGAGCATTGATCACGATTACCCCGTGTTTCGTAGCCTCATCAATATCGATATTATCGACACCGACACCGGCTCTTCCGACAATTTTTAAAGAAGTCATTTTGTTGAAAAGGTCTTCTGTTACTTTTGTCGCGCTTCGCACCAAAAGAGCATCAAAAGTATGTAATTCATCTTCTGCATCTGCTACGTTTTTTTGAACGATTTCAATAAAGTCTGATTCAATAAGTGGCTGTAAACCGTCGTTGCTCATTTTGTCTGAGACCAATACTCGAAACATCGTTAGATTTCCTCCTAAATTGACAAACTAAATATCTGATAATTTAACATATTCTCAAAAGAGTGTCAACGTGTATTGACGCAGTAAAGGATAAAAGTAAAGCCTAATAAATCAATGATCTGACAGCTTGCAGGTAATATATTTAATTTGAAGCAATTCTCTATACAGCCAACCAGTTATCGTTTATAATGTAATTAAATTTCATATGATCAATCTTCGGGGCAGGGTGAAATTCCCTACCGGCGGTGATGAGCCAATGGCTCTAAGCCCGCGAGCTGTCTTTACAGCAGGATTCGGTGAGATTCCGGAGCCGACAGTACAGTCTGGATGGGAGAAGATGGAGGTTCATAAGCGTTTTGAAATTGAATTTTTCAAACGTTTCTTTGCCTAGCCTAATTTTCGAAACCCCGCTTTTATATATGAAGCGGTTTTTTTATTGGCAGGAAAAGAACCTTTCCGTTTTCGAGTAAGATGTGATCGAAAAGGAGAGAATGAAGTGAAAGTAAAAAAATTAGTTGTGGTCAGCATGCTGAGCAGCATTGCATTTGTTTTGATGCTGTTAAATTTCCCGTTTCCGGGTCTTCCGGATTATTTAAAAATCGATTTTAGCGACGTTCCCGCTATTATTGCCATTCTGATTTACGGACCTTTGGCGGGTATTGCCGTAGAAGCGATAAAAAATGTTCTTCAGTATATCATTCAGGGAAGCATGGCCGGAGTTCCTGTAGGGCAAGTTGCGAATTTTATTGCAGGAACACTCTTTATATTACCGACTGCTTTCTTATTTAAAAAACTCAACTCAGCAAAGGGCTTGGCTGTCAGCCTGCTTTTGGGAACTGCAGCGATGACCATTTTAATGAGTATTTTAAATTATGTTCTGATTCTTCCGGCATACACGTGGTTTTTACATTCACCGGCATTATCCGACAGCGCGCTAAAAACAGCAGTCGTCGCAGGTATCCTGCCGTTTAACATGATAAAAGGTATTGTAATTACGGTTGTATTCTCACTAATTTTTATCAAGCTTAAGCCATGGATTGAGCAGCAGCGAAGTGCACATATCCATTAAATAAAAAAGCTCCCGTTCGGGAGCTTTTTTTAGTTACTTCTATTCAAATTTAAGCGGGTCGCCTTCAAATGGCTCATCCGCCACTTTGATGGAATCAGTAGGGCATCCTTCAAATGCGTCAATCATATCTTCTTCCAGTACCTCAGGAACTTCGACAACACCTTTGTTTTCATCAAGCGTTACGAACGCGATGCCTTCATCATCGTAATCGTAAATGTCTGGTGCAGCAGCTCCGCAAGCGCCGCATGCAATACATGTATCTTTGTCTACGATTGTGTACTTTGCCATGAATAAAACCTCCCAGATTGTTCTTGGTGGAACAAATGGATCAATCTTTATATTTAATCAATTTAACACCTATTCCTCTTACTTATTGTAATGATGTTGCTGCCACATTTCAACAGAAAAATGATTGAGAATGCTTATCACATAAGGGGTTATCTACATAACATCCCCCTTAATGATGACTTTAAACGTCGATTTCTGTTTGAAATCTGTTAAAATAAAAAGAGCAAATCAACGATTTTTGTCAGGAAGAATGTAGGTGGATAGGTTGTCATTAAATTACTTCGATATTATGGTTCTCGATTGTCTTTGCAAAATAAACGGGGAACGGTCGGGAAGCGCTGTTTTTCACCTATTCAAAGGCAAGAGATCGTCACAGACCATTCAAGATGCCGGCTTATTTCAGACTGCAAAATACTTTGGAATGGCGGCAAAATGTTCGAGAAGCGATATTTCTGCGTCGCTTGACAAGCTTGAAAAGCATTCATATCTCGCGCCAATGTCTGAATCAGATACATACAAAGTGACAGCCAGCGGCGCAGCAGTTTTGAGACATGCCCTTAGCGAGCGGCCTTGGCCCGTTCATTGTCACGGCGCTCATTATCAGCAGGCTGCCGGCGTGCTTTGGAAAAGGCTTTCGCTGCTTGTGCAGGTCCTATCCCATAAACAGCAAGGGAGCAGGCAGTATATCCCTGTCACAAAGGATCATAAGACACTTCACTGGGTAAAGAAATACCTGTCCCGGCATACGGATCATATAGAGATGGCAAAAAGCCTTTTTGCCATGCTTGAGGCGCATTTGAAAAAGATTGAAAACAAAGCAGCGCAAATTTTTGTCTACTCCTTAACCTCGCACCATCGGATCGGTTATACGAGCAGGCAGCTTGCTGATACGCTGAAAGAAGACGAATGGTATGTCTATATCATGTTTTGGGCTTCGGTACATTATTTTATTCATTCTCTTCCGGAGTGTGAAGATGCTTTGTTAAAGGATCTCCTTTCTGATGTGCACTTAGATAATGCCCTGACAGAGTCGACGAGGAAAACATGGCAGATGGTCAAACAAGGGTTTCCGATACAGCGAATTGCTGAAATCAGAAAGCTGAAAACAGCGACGATTGAAGACCACATTGTCGAGATTTCTCTCCATGAGCCTGCGTTTATGATTAATGACTATGTATCAGCAGAAGACCAGCTTCAAATCGCAGAGTTTGCCAAACGGATGCGGACGAATAAAATCAAACAAATTCGCGACGGGCTGGAACAGCGGTTCAGCTACTTTCAAATCAGACTGGCATTGACAAAGCAGGTGCAGCAATATGACTAAATTACAGCAAACGTTATATCAGTTTTTTGGTTTTACTTCCTTTAAAAAAGGGCAGCAGGACATTATTGAAAGCATACTCAGCGGGAAGGATACCATTGCAATGCTCCCGACTGGGGGAGGGAAATCGCTTTGCTACCAGCTGCCTGGTTATATGCTTGACGGCATGGTATTAATCGTTTCTCCACTGCTTTCTTTAATGGAGGATCAGGTGCAGCAGCTCAAAGCCCGGGGGGAAAAGCGTGCTGCAGCTTTGAACAGCATGCTTAACAGGCAGGAAAGACAATTTGTTTTAGAACATATTCATCGATATAAATTTTTGTACTTGTCTCCTGAAGCTTTACAGTCTCCATATGTATTGGAAAAATTGAAAAGCGTTCCGATTAGCCTATTTGTTATTGACGAAGCGCATTGTATTTCTGAATGGGGACACGACTTCAGGCCTGATTATTCAAAGCTCGGACAGCTGAGAAAAAAACTTGGTCACCCGCCCGTTCTGGCATTGACCGCCACGGCTACAAAGGAAACGCTGCAAGATGTCATGAACCTGCTGGAGCTGCAGCATGCTGTACGCCATCTCAACTCAGTCAACCGCCCAAACATCGCACTGAGGGTTGAAAATGCGGCGGATACTGCCGAAAAAATAGATAGGGTCATTCAGCTGGTTGAAAACCTGCAAGGTCCGGGAATTGTTTATTGTCCAACACGGAAATGGGCCGAGGAATTAGCGGGTGAAATTAAAAGCAAAACGAGCAGCAGAGCCGACTTTTACCATGGCGGTTTGGAGTCAGGGGACAGGATTTTAATTCAGCAGCAGTTTATTCATAACCAGCTTGATGTGATATGTTGTACGAATGCGTTTGGAATGGGTGTCGATAAACCCGATATCAGATATGTGATTCATTTTCATCTCCCGCAGACGGCAGAAGCTTTTATGCAGGAAATCGGCAGAGCGGGACGTGATGGAAAGCCGAGTGTCAGCATTTTGCTGCGGGCGCCAGGGGATTTTGAATTGCAGGAACAGATTATCCAGATGGAGAGTGTCACAGCTGAAGAAATCGCCGACGTGATCCGTGTGCTAGAGAAGACGGAGGAGCGGGATGAGAGAAGGCTGCGTGACGTATTACTTCAGTATGGCGTCGGAGAGACACAGGCCCGTATGATGATTCATCTCTTTATGCAGGGAAAAACATCAGTTGAACTGATGAAGAAAGAAATTTCATATCGCATGGAGCTGAAGCTGGAAAAAATGCACCGTGTATCATTTTTGCTTCAGCGTGACGGCTGTTTAAGGCAGGCACTGTTAACCTACTTTGATGAATCATACGAGCCTGATGACGGAAACCTCCCGTGCTGTTCACATTGCGGTTTTGATTTATCCTTGTATGAACAAAAAGGGGAACGGAGTAAAATGGCGCTATTAGACAGCTGGAGTTCGGAATTGCACCGGATATTCAGCTTGCAGACTGTAGGTGAGCTGAACTGAAACAGCAAAAAGATTATATTCAGCATATGACTGACCATGATATGCTGAAGCAGTTATATTTGACGCAGCTACTCATCATCTTTGCCGCTGCTGCAGCAGGACTGTTCTTTTTTGAGGATGTACGGGACGTATTAAAGCTCTGGGACATTCGCGATATGCGAATCATCTGGTATGGTGTTTCTATAGCTGTTATTGTTATTTTAGCCGATATGGCAGTAATGAAATGGTTTCCGTCTCATTTATATGATGACGGCGGAATCAATAAAAAAATATTCAGTAAGAGGTCAATCCCTCATATTATATTTTTAACGCTTCTGATTGCTTTCGCGGAAGAAATGTTATTCAGAGGAGTGCTGCAGACTCATATCGGTTTATGGACGGCCAGCCTTATATTTGCCGCTCTGCACTTTCGGTATTTGTCAAAATGGCTGTTATTTATTATGGTGACAGCAATCAGCTTTTTGCTCGGTCTGATGTATGAATGGACCGGCAACTTATTTGTTCCGATGACGGCGCATTTTATCATTGATGCCGTGTTTGCCTGTCAGATTCGTTTTGAACATGTGAGGAGGGATAAACATGACGAACATGTCGAGAGTAGAGAGAAGAAAAGCCCAGAATCTTTATGAAGATCAAAACGCCGCATTGGCGGACGATTATGTCGATGATGGAGAAAGCCTTCCGACAAGACAATCTGTAAAAAATCAAAGAGAACAGAAAAAAAAGCAAGGCAAAACAAAAACGCCATTATTCACAGTACTCGCAGTAATATTTGTATTTGTGCCGGTTATCGTTTTAGTCACCTTATTTTATCTAAAGAGCCACCCGGATAATCATGACGATTATGAAGATGTTTTTATTGACAGCAGCCAAAGCAAATATGAGGTTGTCCCGAAATCAGAGGATAAAAACGATACCGCAGACACTAAAGAAACCGCACTGCAGAAGGAGTCAAAAAAAGAGCCAGAAGATTCCAAGCCAAAAGAGCAAACAGCTGCTGATAAGAAACAGACTGCTGTAGCGGAAAAAGAAGACTCGGCAAATAAGGAGGAAGCAACCGCCGCGGCTGCTTCCTCTTCCCAATCAACAGTACAACAGCAAGAACAGCCAGCTGAGCCAGTTCAAAATGTGCCGAATCGCGTTGTCAAGCACACCGTCCAAAAGAAAGAAACGCTATACCGCATTTCCATGAAGTATTATAAAAGCCGGACAGGAGAAGAAAAAATTCGAGCGTATAATCATCTGAATGGAAATGATGTTTACACCGGACAAGTTTTGGACATCCCCTTAATGGATGAATAGGGTATTATTTTTATTTTACGTTCATATATTGTAGCAATGAAAATGGACAAGGTGTGAAGCGTATGGAATCCTTATGGAATCAGCTGGATCAGTTTACAGACGCGCCGACCAAACAGATGCTCCAAGCGCTTGTAAAACGAAAACAAAAATTCGAAAATTATGCAGCGCAATGCCGCAGATGGCGATGGGCTTCACTTATCTGCCTAGGCTTATTATGTGTTATGATCATGATCAAAAGCCCGGAGCCTCAGCTTATACTTCAAGAAATACTTAGCCATACCTTTTATTTATTTTGGATGCTGGCAACCGCTTTTGCCTACTGCACTTCATATTATTTCAAGAAAAAGGAAGAGAAATCCGAGACTGATTTCCATAAACTGAGATGTGAAATTATTCAGAAAAGCACTGATCTCTGGCCGCAGCCCGATAAATGGAAGGCGAGAGAGTCTGTTTTTCACATGATGAAGCACAAATATGACATTAATCTATATTTTGAAAGTAAATAAAATGGGGCGTTTTCTCAAACGATAGAAACGTCTTTTTTTATTGTCCGTCTTATTGATAAGTTCTAAAAAGAATGGAGAGTTTTTTATGAAGCTATCAGTGAAAATTGCCGGTGTACTAACTGTTGCGGCAGCGGCAATGACGGCAAAAATGTATGCAACAGCAAAAGGCAATCATTTGAAGACACATACGTTTCCTTTATCAAAGATGAAGGGCAAGCCGCCTCTGACAATCTTTTTTATTTCAGACATTCACAAACGTCTCATCGATCAAGACCTTTTAGAAAAAGCACGAAGCCATGCCCCCCACTTGGTTATAATCGGCGGTGATTTAGCTGAGGGCGGGGTGCCCAGTGCGAGAATCGAGGAAAACATCAAAAGGCTCGTACATTTCGGGGTCCCTATCGTGTTTGTGTGGGGGAATAATGATTATGAAGTCAGGCAGCATAAGCTGTATTCCATATTTAAAGCGCACGGCGTCATCACTCTGAGAAATGAGTCAGTCCCGTTTTCATACAATGGGCATACGATTGCGATTGCGGGGGTTGATGATATCAGGATGGAGATGGATCATTATGAGGAAGCCATCAAAGAACTTGATGAAAGCCAGCTGAATATTCTGGTTTGCCATAATCCGGAGATTCATGAACAAATCAATGAAGATGACGGTATTGATGTGATACTCAGCGGACATACCCATGGAGGCCAGATCAGGTTTGGAAAATTCGGTCCTTATGAACTGGGGAAAACAGGTATTGTTAAAAACGCGGCATATCTGATCAGCAACGGCTACGGCACGACAAAAGTGCCTCTTCGTTTAGGTGCTGAGCCTGAAACTCACATTGTGACTCTTTGCGGGCCAGAATAACTTCTAAAAAGCAAAAATCCGTATGGCAATAAAAACTGCATTGTGCTTGTCTTACTAGTGAACTCAGTGTAAACTGATAACAATTAAGAACCTATGACTCATCATCTCATATAATGTGTTATATGATTTGTGTGCAAGTAGAGGCAGGAGGGAACGTTATGCGGCTTGAGCGTCTGAATTATAATAAGATCAAAATCTTTTTAACCCTCGATGATTTGACAGACCGGGGATTGACAAAAGAAGACCTCTGGAAGGACTCATTTAAAGTCCACCAGTTATTTAAAGATATGATGAATGAAGCAAATACAGAGCTCGGCTTTGAAGCGAATGGACCGATTGCAGTGGAAGTGTATTCTCTCCAAGCACAAGGGATGGTCGTGATTGTAACAAAGAACCAAGACGCCGATTCAGAAGACGATGAGTATGATGATGATTACATCGAAATGCAAGTCAAGCTTGATGAAAGCGCGGACATCATATATCAATTCCATTCCTTTGAAGATATCATTCAGCTTTCAGAAAGCTTACAGCGAATCGGTATCACAGGGGGAACTGTCTACCACTATGACGGGCAGTACTTTTTAAGCCTTGAAGATCTAGGGTCACATACGGCTGAAGGGGTTGTGGCGGTTCTGGCTGAATACGGCAATCCGACAACTTTAACGATTTATCGCCTGCAAGAGTATGGTAAGCTCATTATGGACGGTAATGCCGTAGAAACGATACAAACTCATTTTTCATAAGAATGCAACGGAAAACTGCTGATTTCAGCAGTTTTTTTTCGTTAAAAAACATGGAAAAACATAACGTTTATTCTATGCACAGATCATATGAAGGTGTATACTATTCTCTGAAAGGGAGCATGTGAGAAACAGAAGATTCTAGGAGGTTAACTCAAATGGCAGCCGATCGAAACACCGGTCATACAGAAGAGGACAAACTTGATGTATTAAAATCAACCCAAACCGTAATACATAAGGCTCTGGAAAAATTGGGATATCCCGAAGAGGTATACGAATTGTTAAAAGAGCCGATGAGATTATTAACGGTAAAAATACCTGTTCGTATGGACGACGGTTCAGTAAAGATTTTCACAGGATATCGTGCGCAGCACAATGACTCTGTCGGTCCAACGAAAGGCGGGATACGTTTTCACCCGAACGTAACAGAAAAAGAGGTGAAGGCGCTTTCAATTTGGATGAGTTTAAAATGCGGCATAATTGATCTTCCATATGGCGGTGGTAAAGGCGGAATTGTTTGTGATCCAAGGGATATGTCGTTTAGAGAGCTGGAGCGTCTGAGCAGAGGGTATGTCAGAGCGATCAGCCAAATTGTCGGCCCGACAAAAGACGTGCCGGCACCGGATGTATTTACAAACTCACAAATCATGGCTTGGATGATGGATGAGTATTCAAGAATTGATGAATTTAATTCGCCTGGATTTATTACAGGCAAACCGCTTGTGCTTGGCGGATCTCACGGGAGAGAATCTGCGACAGCAAAAGGTGTTACCATCTGTATTAAAGAAGCGGCTAAGAAGAGAGGCATCGATATTAAAGGTGCGCGTGTCGTTGTCCAAGGCTTCGGAAACGCGGGAAGCTATTTGGCAAAATTTATGCATGATGCGGGGGCAAAAGTTGTCGGCATCTCAGATGCGTATGGCGGACTTTATGATCCGGAAGGCCTTGATATCGATTATTTACTCGACCGACGCGACAGCTTCGGTACCGTAACAAAGCTTTTCAACGATACCATTACCAACCAAGAGCTGCTGGAGCTGGATTGTGATATTCTCGTTCCTGCTGCGATTGAAAATCAAATTACAGAAGAAAATGCCCATAATATCCGGGCTAAAATTGTCGTTGAAGCAGCGAACGGACCAACAACGCTTGAAGGAACAAAAATTCTTTCAGACCGGGACATTCTGCTTGTACCAGACGTGCTGGCAAGTGCCGGTGGCGTAACAGTTTCTTATTTTGAATGGGTTCAGAATAACCAAGGCTTCTACTGGAGTGAAGAAGAGGTAGAAGAAAAATTAGAAAAAATGATGGTCAAATCATTTAACAATATTTACGAAATGGCTAACAACCGAAGAATTGACATGAGGCTCGCTGCATATATGGTCGGCGTTCGCAAAATGGCTGAAGCTTCGCGTTTTAGAGGCTGGATATAAGTTGATGATTTGCATAAAAATAAAAAATCTCCTATGATAAAATAGGAGATTTTTTTATTCGGAAATAGAAAATATGAAGTGAAATGCCAATCGCAGGAGTTGACAGAAATGATTCAAGAAAAAGCAATTATTATAGGCGGAGGACCTTGTGGACTATCTGCTGCCATTCACCTAAAACAAATTGGCATTGATGCCCTCGTCATCGAAAAAGGCAATGTCGTTAACAGTATTTACAATTACCCGACGCATCAAACCTTTTTCAGTTCAAGTGAAAAGCTCGAAATCGGAGATGTGGCATTTATTACAGAGAACAGGAAGCCTGTCAGAATTCAGGCTTTATCGTATTACCGGGAAGTCGTTAAACGGAAAAACATCCGTGTTAATGCGTTTGAAATGGTGCGTAAAGTGACGAAAACGCAAAATAACACATTCGTTATTGAGACGTCAAAAGAGACCTACACGACGCCATATTGTATCATCGCCACAGGCTATTATGATCATCCAAACTATATGGGCGTACCCGGTGAGGATTTGCCGAAAGTATTTCATTATTTTAAAGAAGGCCACCCGTATTTTGATAAAGATGTTGTTGTCATTGGCGGGAAAAATTCAAGCGTGGACGCCGCCCTTGAACTCGTGAAATCTGGGGCGCGTGTCACAGTTTTATATAGGGGCAATGAGTATTCTCCAAGCATTAAGCCGTGGATTCTGCCAGAATTTGAAGCCCTCGTCAGAAACGGTACAATCCGTATGGAATTTGGCGCTTGTGTCGAAAAAATCACCGAGGATGAAGTTGTGTTTCGCTCCGGAGAGAAAGAACTCATTACCATTAAAAATGATTTTGTATTTGCCATGACAGGCTATCATCCCGATCATCAATTTCTTGAAAAAATTGGTGTTGAAATTGATAAAGAAACAGGGCGTCCATATTTCAACGAAGAAACGATGGAAACGAACGTTGAAGGTGTCTTTATTGCCGGGGTTATTGCTGCGGGAAATAATGCAAATGAAATATTTATTGAAAACGGCAGGTTTCACGGGGGGCATATCGCAGCGGAAATCGCCAAAAGAGAAAACCATTAAAGATGAGGAGCATATGATGCATTCGTATGCTCTTTTTGTTTTTTTAAGTGCAGACAGATGTAAAATTTTAAACAACATGGTAGGATAGACGTAGGAATATAAAGGAAAGAGGTTGCCTGATGTTTGCAATCATCTCTGCAGGAATTGCCCCCGGCATCGCGTTATTAAGTTATTTTTATTTAAAAGATCAGTATGATAATGAACCTGTACATATGGTGCTACGGTCGTTTTTTCTCGGGGTTGTTCTTGTATTTCCCATCATGTTTATCCAGTATGTACTTGAAAAAGAGAATGTAGGAGGCGGAAGCTTTTTCGTTTCTTTTTTATCTTCGGGGTTTTTGGAGGAATCATTAAAATGGTTTATACTGATGATCAGTGTCTACCCGCACGCCCACTTTGATGAGCATTATGACGGGATTGTGTACGGTACAAGTGTATCACTCGGTTTTGCAACCCTCGAAAATATTCTTTATTTAATTGGCCACGGCGTGGAGCATGCGTTTGTCAGGGCGCTGCTGCCTGTTTCATGCCATGCCTTGATTGGCGTTATAATGGGATTTTACCTTGGAAAAGCCCGTTTTTCCGCTGATAAGGCGCGTGTAAAGTGGCTTACTCTTTCTTTAGTTGTCCCATCCCTTTTGCATGGATCATATGATTTTATCCTAACAGCGCTTAGCAATTGGATTTATTATATGCTTCCATTTATGGTATTTTTATGGTGGTTTGGTTTGCGTAAAGCGAAAAAAGCCCGTTCCGTTAATATGATGCAAGTATAGAAGCTGCACAGCAACCGTGCGGCTTTTTTGTGTGCAGTTTTTACAAAAGAGTTTTTATGTTCTGAGGGATAACAAGGAAAGAGTGTATAAAAATAACCTCGTTACAGAAAATACGATTACACTTAAAAATTTGCAGTAGGAGGCTTGAAAAGATGAAGTCCAAAGGATCGATTATGGCATGTCTCATCCTTTTTTCCTTTACAATAACGACGTTTATTAATACTGAAACGATCTCTGCCTTTTCGAATCAGGTCATTCAAAGAGGGGCAACAGGGGATGATGTGGTCGAACTTCAGGCGCGTCTTCAATACAACGGATATTATAACGGAAAAATTGACGGGGTTTATGGATGGGGGACGTACTGGGCAGTTCGAAATTTTCAGGATCAATTCGGGTTAAAAGAGGTTGACGGCCTTGTAGGAGCTAAAACAAAGCAAACCTTAATATGTAAATCAAAATACTATCGTGAATATGTCATGGAACAGCTCAATAAAGGGAATACATTCACGCATTACGGAAAAATTCCGCTAAAGTATCAGACGAAACCATCAAAAGCAGCAACACAAAAGGCAAGACAACAAGCAGAAGCACGGCAGAAACAGCCTGCGGAAAAAACAACGCAGCAGCCTAAAGCGAATGCGAATAAACAGCAAAACAATACACCAGCAAAAGCAAGAAAACAGGATGCGGTAGCAGCGAACATGCCTGGTGGATTTTCCAACAACGATATCAGGCTGCTTGCTCAAGCGGTTTATGGCGAAGCCCGGGGCGAGCCGTACGAGGGGCAGGTTGCTATTGCAGCAGTCATTTTAAACCGTTTGAACAGCCCGTTATTTCCAAATTCAGTAGCGGGGGTTATTTTTGAGCCGCTTGCCTTCACAGCAGTAGCCGACGGACAAATTTACATGCAGCCGAATGAAACGGCACGAGAAGCAGTGCTGGATGCCATCAATGGCTGGGACCCATCAGAGGAAGCACTTTACTACTTTAATCCGGATACGGCTACAAGTCCGTGGATTTGGGGGCGTCCGCAGATTAAAAGAATCGGTAAACACATTTTCTGTGAGTAGCAGATATGAGAAAGCATAAAAAGAGGTGTGATAAATGATCAGAGGAATTTTAATCGCCGTGCTTGGTATTGCAATAGTCGGTACAGGCTACTGGGGATACAAAGAACACCAGGAAAAAGACGCAGTTCTTCTTCATGCTGAAAATAACTATCAGCGGGCGTTTCATGAGCTTACCTATCAGGTGGATCAGCTTCATGATAAAATCGGAACAACACTTGCCATGAACAGCCAAAAATCACTGTCGCCTGCATTGATCGATGTGTGGAGGATTACATCAGAAGCTCATAACAGCGTCAGTCAGCTGCCGCTTACATTAATGCCGTTTAATAAAACTGAAGAGCTATTATCAAAGATCGGCGATTTCAGCTATAAAACGTCAGTCAGAGATTTGGACCAAAAGCCGCTTGATAAAAACGAGTATACATCACTAAATAAGCTATATCAGCAGTCCGAAGATATACAAAATGAATTGCGTCATGTTCAGCACCTTGTCATGAGCAAAAACCTTCGCTGGATGGACGTAGAAATGGCTCTGGCTTCTGACGAAAAACAAAGTGATAATACGATTATCAACAGCTTTAAAACAGTCGAAAAAAATGTTGGTGCATTCTCCACTGGCACTGATCTTGGCCCGAGTTTCACCAGTACGAAAAAAGAAGAGAAAGGCTTCAGCCATCTGAAGGGAAAACAAATTTCCGAACAGGAAGCAAAACAAATTGCTGAGCGCTTTGCCCCAGATGACAATTATTCAATTAAAGTGGTAAAGAGCGGAAAAAAAACAAATCGCGATGTATATAGCATCAGCATGAAAGACCCAGACCATAAAGCAGTGATTTATATGGATATTACGAAGAAGGGCGGGCATCCGGTATACTTGATCCAAAACAGAGAAGTGAAAGATCAGAAAATCAGTTTAAATGACGGATCGAACCGAGCGCTTGCATTTTTAAAGAAAAACGGATTTGAAACAGATGATTTGGAAATTGATGAAAGTGCCCAATATGATAAAATCGGTGTATTTTCATATGTTCCTGTTGAAAATAAAGTCCGGATGTACCCCGAGGCAATTCGTATGAAAGTGGCCTTGGATGACGGTGAGGTTGTCGGCTTTTCAGCAAGAGACTTCCTCACATCTCACAGAAAAAGAACCATACCTAAGCCTGCAATTACTGAAGCAGAGGCAAAGTCTAAATTAAATAAAAATGTACAAGTGAGAGAAACAAGGCTCGCTTTGATTACAAATGAACTAGGTCAAGAAGTGTTATGCTACGAAATGCTTGGGACAATTGAAAATGACACATTCAGAATGTATATCAATGCCAAAGACGGATCGGAAGAAAAGGTTGAAAAACTAAAAAATGCAGAACCTATATATAAAGACCTATAAAAAACAGGAGGAAAGGACTAAATGTCTTTTCCTTTTTTTCATTACGTGCTTTAATAAAAACGTGAGTATATTGAATGCGAAAGAGTGAAGTCAATGATAGAGATTGGAGAAACTGTACTCTTAGAATATATAGAAGAAAATGAATTGAAAAAGGCAAAAAGCAAGGCGGTCAGCATCGAAAACAATGAACTTTTGATCGCGTATCCTGTTGATGTAGTTACAGGGCGAACTGTGATTTTACATAACGATATGGAAGTAACGGTAGAGTTTGTGGGAAAAGACGAAGTTCCTTATCGCTTTATAAGCCGTATAAAAGGTAAAGTGAAGGACAAACTTCAAATGATCTGTCTTGAAATGCCTCCCCGTGAAAAAATGAAAAGAATCCAGCGCCGCCAATATGTAAGAACTGATGCGGTATTAGATGTGCAAATTCAGCCGGGAAATGAAGAAGAGATCCGCACACTATCCTATAACATCAGTGCAGGCGGCATCGCCGTGGTTTTAGCTGATGGCCTTTCTTTTCAATCGGGGGAATCATTGCGCCTGATCATCCGTCTTCCTGAAGAGGAGCACACACGTCAAATAGAAACAGAAGCAGTTGTCAGACGAATCTTTAATGACCCCAAGTCAGAAAAACGAAAAATGACTTTAGAGTATTCAGAAATTGCAGCAGGTGACCAGCAGGCTTTGCTTCAATACTGCATCAGGCGCCAGTTAAATAAGAGAAGAAAGGCCCGAATGGAATAAACATCGGCAAACACTTCCATACTATTTGTAATGGAGGTGCTCCAATGAAAACATTTGAACGGCTGCTGATCAAATTATTGTTCATTCAGGCCATCATTTTACTTGGTGTCCAATTTCTTTTTCACTATCAGCATATTGAACCATACGTATCAAAAGTGATTCAATATGAAGGGGTGGATAAAATGGAGGAAAACAATAGGATTGAAACCTTCAAACATTAATTATTCATCAATTTTTCACCCTTTTTCATAAAGTTCGTGATACAATCCTTAGAGGAGAAAAGAGCAAGGAGAGGAATTATGGAAAAGAAATTATCGATTGCAATCGACGGCCCGGCAGCTGCGGGGAAAAGCACCGTTGCCAAAATTGTGGCTGAGAAAAAATCGTACATATATATTGATACAGGAGCGATGTATCGGGCGATTACGTACGCGGCTTTACAGGAAAACGTTGATCTGACAGATGAAGAAAAACTGGCTGAGCTGCTAAAGCGGACAGACATTGAGCTGATTACAACAAAAGATGGACAAAAAGTGTTTGTAAACGGCACCGATGTAACTGAGGCGATCAGAACAGATGAAATCAGCAACCAAGTTTCAATTGCGGCCAAGCACAGAAGTGTCAGAGAAGAAATGGTGAAACGCCAGCAGCAGCTTGGGGAAAAAGGCGGCGTCGTCATGGATGGTCGTGACATCGGGACGCATGTGCTGCCAAATGCAGAAGTAAAAATCTTTCTTTTGGCATCTGTGGAAGAGAGAGCGAAACGCCGTTATGAAGAAAATGTGAAAAAAGGCTTTGATGTCAACTACGAAACATTAATTGAGGAAATTGCAAGAAGAGACAAGCTTGATTCAGAGCGCGAAGTATCTCCGCTGCGTAAAGCAGAAGACGCTCTTGAAATCGACACGACATCGCTTTCCATTCAAGAGGTAGCTGATAAAATCCTCGAGGCTGTGGAGCAAAAGTCCCGCTGAGGATGGCAAATGCCACTTTTTTTGAATTTTTCAACGAAGATAGAATGTTATTGCTTGACAAACCTGTCCTTTTATTAGAAGTTAATACTAATAAAACTTTTTATTGATCATTCAAAAAACTTTTTTGGATGATTCTTTAATACATATTCGGCTAAAAGCGGGCATGTTATATGTTCAGCTTTCAAACCGTTTTAATTAAGCTGTGTAGGTTTGGACCAAGGAGGTTATTCAAATGACAGAGGAAATGAATCAAATTGATGTTCAAGTGCCAGAGGTTGGAGATGTAGTTAAAGGGATTGTGACAAAGGTAGAAGACAAACATGTAGATGTAGAAATTATCAATGTCAAACAATCCGGTATTATTCCAATCAGTGAATTATCAAGTCTTCATGTAGAGAAAGCATCGGATGTTGTTAAAGTAGACGACGAGCTTGACCTGAAAGTAACAAAAGTGGAAGACGATGCTTTGATTTTATCTAAACGTGCTGTTGATGCAGACCGCGCTTGGGAAGACCTTGAGAAAAAATTTGAAACAAAAGAAGTGTTTGAAGCTGAAGTGAAAGATGTCGTGAAAGGCGGCCTTGTCGTTGATATCGGCGTTCGCGGTTTTATTCCGGCATCACTTGTTGAAGCACATTTCGTTGAAGACTTCACTGACTATAAAGGAAAAACACTGTCACTGCTCGTTGTAGAGCTTGACCGTGATAAAAACCGCGTGATCCTTTCACACCGTGCTGTTGTTGAAAGTGAACAAGCGAATAAAAAACAAGAACTTCTTCAGTCTCTTGAAGTTGGAAGTGTACTTGATGGCAAAGTACAGCGCCTGACTGACTTTGGCGCGTTTGTTGATATTGGCGGCATCGACGGACTTGTACACATTTCACAGCTTTCCCACTCTCATGTAGAGAAGCCGTCTGACGTTGTTGAAGAGGGACAAGAAGTAAAAGTGAAAGTGTTATCGGTTGACCGTGATAATGAACGTATTTCTTTATCGATCAAAGATACACTGCCTGGACCTTGGAGCCAAATCGGCGAAAAAGTGAAGCCTGGCGATGTGCTTGAAGGAACTGTACAGCGTCTTGTAAGCTTCGGTGCCTTTGTTGAAATCCTTCCAGGTGTTGAAGGTCTCGTTCATATTTCTCAAATTTCCAATAAACACATCGGCACGCCGCATGAAGTCCTTGAAGAAGGACAGACTGTAAAAGTGAAGGTTCTTGATGTGAATGAAAATGAGGAGCGCATTTCATTAAGCATGCGTGAACTTGAAGAAACGCCTAAAGCTGACCAGGAAGATTACCGTCAATATCAAGCGAAGGAAGAAACAAGCACTGGCTTCCAGCTTGGAGATCTGATCGGAGATAAGCTGAATAAACTAAAATAATTGGTGATAAACGTGACTCGAGCAGAACGAAAAAGACAACACATCAATCATGCCTTGTCCACCGGCCAGAAGCGGGAAACAGGTCTTGATGATATTACGTTTGTTCACGTCAGTCTGCCCGATCTTGCATTAGAACAAGTAGATATTTCCACAAAAATCGGCGAACTTTCAAGCAGTTCGCCGATTTTTATCAATGCAATGACTGGCGGCGGCGGAAAACTTACATATGAGATTAATAAATCGCTTGCGCGAGCGGCTTCTCAGGCTGGAATTCCCCTTGCTGTGGGATCGCAAATGTCAGCATTAAAAGATCCATCAGAGCGTCTTTCCTATGAAATTGTTCGAAAGGAAAACCCAAACGGGCTGATTTTTGCCAACCTGGGAAGCGAGGCAACGGCTACTCAGGCAAAGGAAGCCGTTGAGATGATTGGAGCAAACGCACTGCAGATCCACCTCAATGTGATTCAGGAAATTGTGATGCCTGAAGGGGACAGAAGCTTTAGCGGCGCATTGAAACGCATTGAACAAATTTGCAGCCGGGTCAGTGTACCGGTCATTGTGAAAGAAGTCGGCTTCGGTATGAGCAAAGCATCAGCAGGAAAGCTGTATGAAGCTGGTGCTGCAGCTGTTGACATTGGCGGTTACGGGGGAACAAATTTCTCGAAAATCGAAAATCTCCGAAGACAGCGGCAAATCTCCTTTTTTAATTCGTGGGGCATTTCGACAGCTGCAAGTTTGGCGGAAATCCGCTCTGAGTTTCCTGCAAGCACCATGATCGCCTCTGGCGGTCTGCAAGATGCGCTTGACGTGGCAAAGGCAATTGCGCTGGGGGCCTCTTGCACCGGAATGGCAGGGCATTTTTTAAAAGCGCTGACTGACAGCGGTGAGGAAGGACTGTTTGAGGAGATTCAGCTGATCCTTGAGGAATTAAAGTTGATTATGACCGTGCTGGGTGCCAGAACAATTGCCGATTTACAAAAGGCGCCCCTTGTGATCAAAGGTGAAACCCATCATTGGCTCACAGAGAGAGGGGTCAATACATCAAGCTATAGTGTGCGATAAATGATAAAAGCCCAAAACCATATGTGGTTTGGGCTTTTTGTATTATGATTTTCGCTTTTTGAATCTTCCGTTTTGTTCAAGGCTTGTCGCTCCGTCATAGTGAATGGACTGGTCGCGGTCTGATTCGACTCTGCCTGAAGCTTTGAGTTTTTTCTCTTGTCTGTCTTTTCCCATGATCATACTCCTTAATGTGAGATCGATTGTTTAAAAAATGTGCTTGAACTCCATACTGGGAATATGGAGGAAGTAAAATGGAACAATTTTATTACTATTGGTCAATGTGGTTTCTGTGGGTTCTGACAACATTTATTTTTGAAAAGACGAAAAGACGAATTGCCGTCTCTGTCTTTATTTTAACTAATATTATTCTAAGCATACATGACATCGCTTTATATTTTTCCCTGAATGCTGCATATTTGATGTTTTTCGTTTGCGGATGTGTCTATGCCGGGTATTTGGGAATGTATCGTTTTCGTTACATCATGGTCTATCTGACGCTTGTTGCCGCGTATGCGTTTGTTTATCTTTTTGCATTATATGACCCGGTTTGGTTCATCATAAAACCTGAGTGGGCTGCTGTTATATTAATAGTGCTTTTAACAGCTTCTGTTGAAAGGAATTTTGAGAAGCAGCTTGTCTTATTTGTCCTAGGGATGTGCCAAGGCGAACTGGTGTATTCATTTGTGATCCAGAAGTTGGCCGGGGCTATGGCTGTCGGCGGCTTTCAATGGCTGAATGCGTGTTCTGCGGGGATGATATTGCTGTTTGGCATATCTAAATACGAACACCTCGCAAGCCAGATTGGTCAGAAAAGCAAAAGATCAAACAAAGGAGCTACCAAAATGTCATGAGTGATTACATCTATCCGATTATTGCTGGGGTCATTGCCGGAATTGCGACAAGGCTTTATATGCTGAAAACGGATTACCGCCAGTATCCGACCTATGTTCATGGGAAAGTGATTCACATCGCACTGGGGTTGATAGCGGCTGGTTTAGGTGCAATTATTATGCCGGCGCTTTTGCAGGAGGAATTTACGGCCATCACATTTTTAACATTGGCAGCGACGCAATTTAGAGATGTCCGAAACATGGAGCGGAACACATTGACGCAAATGGATTCGTATGAACTTGTCTCAAGGGGAAGCACATATATTGAGGGGATTGCCATTGCGTTTGAAAGCAGAAATTATATTGTGATCTTTACAGCGCTTTTGACAACCTCTGCGTATGTGTTTTTATCCATCTGGGCTGCAGTCATAGCGGCTGTCGTTTGTTTTTTACTGGCCATGAAGTTTATGTCGGGCAGTGTGTTGAAGGATATTGTAGATATCGAGTACATAAAGCCGCGCTTTGACGGTCCGGGACTGTTTGTTGATAATATTTATATGATGAATATCGGGCTTCCAGAGAAACAGGAACTGATTTTAAAGCATGGCATGGGCTTTATTTTGACGCCGAAAAACTTTAATTCAGCAGCGACGATAGCAAATTTAGGGCAGCGTCAGGCCATTTTATTTGATGTTTCCAATGTGCTCGGGGTTTATCGGGATTCAGGAGAGCCATCTTTGACACCAATTGCAAAACGGGATTTAAATGATGGGAGAGTGGCAGTATTTGTTCTCCCGCAAATTCACCATCCCGAAACGGCTGTTCAAATTATTAGCAATGTTCCAACCCTGGAAAATGCGATTAGAATGCCGACTGAATTTATCAAGAATCAGGATAAGGTGATAGGATGAGTGAATCTCTTACGAAAGTGATTTTGTCTGTAATCACGACAAATCGAAATCGGGTTGCAGGGGGAGCACCTGTCTTTTTTTGCAATGACCAAAAGGAGATGGAGCTTTTCGCTAAAAATCTTGAGGCGATCCTTGATGGAATAGCTCACAGAATCGGAGATGACGTGTATTTGATCGTGAAACATTTTTAAGAATAGTTGTGATCCCAGTAAAAACTGATATAATAAATGAGTTAAGCCCTTCCTCTGAAGGGTTTCTTTTCATAAAAGTGAATGAAATGATTTTAATAACCGGTTGAAAATTTATGTAAAAATGAAAGCGGCTGGATTGAAAGGAAGGGTACTATGGGTAAACCTGTCGTAGCCATTGTCGGGAGACCAAATGTAGGAAAATCCACAATCTTTAACCGGATTGCGGGAGAAAGAATTTCAATAGTAGAAGATACCCCTGGCGTGACAAGGGATCGGATATACAGCTCGGCTGAATGGCTGAATTATGATTTTAATTTGATTGATACGGGCGGTATTGATATCGGTGATGAGCCGTTCTTAGCGCAGATTCGCCAGCAGGCTGAAATCGCCATGGATGAAGCGGACGTGATTATTTTTATGGTGAACGGCCGTGAAGGCGTGACAGCTGCTGATGAAGAAGTGGCGAAAATTTTGTACCGCACAAAAAAGCCTGTTGTTTTAGCGGTTAATAAACTGGATAACACAGAAATGAGAGCGAATATTTATGATTTTTATTCGCTAGGCTTTGGCGAGCCGTATCCAATTTCGGGAACACACGGACTCGGACTGGGTGATTTACTGGATGCCGTTGCAGAGCATTTTAAAAACATTCCAGAAACGAAATACAATGAGGAAGTTGTTCAATTCTGTCTGATCGGACGTCCGAATGTCGGAAAGTCCTCACTTGTGAATGCGATGCTCGGCGAAGAACGCGTTATTGTCAGCAACGTGGCTGGAACGACAAGAGATGCTGTTGATACGTCATTTACTTACAACCAGCAGGAGTTTGTCATTGTCGATACTGCAGGTATGCGAAAAAAAGGGAAAGTCTATGAAACGACTGAGAAGTATAGTGTACTGCGGGCGCTAAAAGCGATTGACCGCTCAGAAGTCGTGGCGGTTGTGCTGGATGGCGAAGAAGGCATTATTGAACAGGACAAGCGTATCGCCGGTTATGCACACGAAGCGGGCAAGGCCGTCGTCATCGTCGTAAACAAATGGGATGCTGTTGACAAAGATGAGAGCACGATGAAAGAATTTGAAGAAAATATTCGCGATCATTTTCAATTTCTGGATTATGCGCCAATCCTATTTATGTCTGCCTTAACGAAAAAACGGATTCATACGCTGATGCCTGCGATTATTAAAGCGAGTGAAAATCATTCACTTCGAGTTCAGACGAACGTCTTAAATGATGTCATCATGGATGCTGTGGCAATGAACCCGACACCGACTCATAACGGTTCTCGTTTGAAGATTTACTATGCGACTCAAGTGTCGGTAAAGCCGCCAAGCTTCGTTGTGTTTGTAAACGATCCGGAATTGATGCATTTTTCATACGAACGGTTTTTAGAAAACCGAATCAGAGACGCGTTCGGTTTTGAGGGGACACCAATCAAAATATTTGCAAGAGCTAGAAAATAAAAAGGTGTGAAGCAAATATGAAAAAAGTCACAATGCTCGGAGCGGGGAGCTGGGGAACAGCACTGGCTTTAGTGTTAGCTGATAATCATCACGGTGTAACCATGTGGGGGCACCGTGATGATCTGATCCATCAAATCAATGATCAGCATGAAAATAAAGATTATTTGCCGAACGTCAAGCTTCCAGAATCAATAGAGGCAACAACGGATATGAAGACAGCTGTTTCAGACGCGGATTTCATTATCGTTGCTGTTCCAACAAAAGCAATTCGGGAAGTGCTGAGACAGGCTGTCCCTTTTATAACGAAAAAGGCAGTCTTTGTTCATGTCAGCAAGGGTATCGAGCCAGATTCACTTCTGCGCATTTCTGAAATTATGGAAATTGAGCTCCCGAGTGATGTCAGAAAAGATATTGTTGTCCTTTCCGGCCCGAGTCATGCGGAAGAAGTAGGGCTGCGGCACCCCACAACTGTTACTGCATCTTCAAAGAGCATGAGGGCAGCAGAAGAGGTGCAGGATCTATTTATTAATCACAATTTTCGGGTATACACAAATCCTGACATTATCGGAGTTGAAATCGGAGGGGCTTTAAAAAATATTATTGCCCTTGCTGCAGGAATTACAGATGGTTTAGGGTACGGCGACAATGCCAAAGCTGCTTTGATTACACGCGGACTTGCTGAAATCGCGAGACTCGGAACGAAAATGGGCGGAAATCCCTTGACGTTCTCTGGATTGACAGGAGTAGGCGATCTGATTGTGACGTGCACAAGTGTTCATTCCAGAAACTGGCGCGCGGGCAATTTGCTCGGAAAAGGGTACAAGCTTGAAGATGTTCTTGAAGAGATGGGAATGGTAGTCGAAGGCGTTCGCACGACGAAAGCGGCTTATCAGCTTTCGAAGAAATATGATGTTAAAATGCCGATTACAGAAGCTCTCCATCAGGTTCTATTCAATGGACAAAAAGTGGAAACCGCTGTTGAATCTTTAATGGCGAGAGGGAAAACCCACGAGATGGAGGATTTGGTAAATACGTTTGAAAATCAGTGAAGTAAAAGTGTCAATCAAATGATGGATCGCATATCCTAATTGAACGAAAGCCCGAAAAACAGAAGAACACCCAAGTCTTGGGATCTCCTGAAACATTTTGCCGATTTAGGCAATAGAGGATGCATCTGTATGCCAAGTCGCATACTATAGCATCGAAGTCCAAGAGAGTGTTTCTTAAACGTGCAGGTGAATATAGTCAAGTTGACTGAAGCGAAGGTCCCCCTCTTTGCTTCAGTTTTTTTTGTTCTATCAAAGGATGGAAAATCTGGTTGATCTTTTCCGGCGCTGTATATTAAAATATAATATAACGCTTACATCATACATATCGGGGAGGCGCACGTCATTGAGTCTGGCATTGATGAAAATGTGGTTTGCTCTAGGGTCCATGGGTCTGATGTTTTTGGCTGTAGCTTCCATCTATTTAAGCCGCTTTAAGTGCCAAAACCGTTTTTTGAAGATTGCGATTTCATCATTCGCATACATGTGTATGCTCATATCTGGAATTATTGTGTTTGTCGTGGTTTTTAGCGGCCCTGTCAATGAATAAAGCTGTAAAAGGAAGTGCTGTATGGGTAAACTGAAGTGCGCAATTATTTTTGCGGCAGTCGTGTTTTTATCCGGATGTTTATATCCAAATGAACGGAAAAGCAGTGTGCATGCCATTCCTTATCAAGACCAGCTAAAGCAGGTTCAATCTGCTGTTGATGAATTTCAAAAGGCAAATGGAGGCCTGCTTCCCATTCAAACCAAAGATATGTCGACACCGCTATATCAAAAATATCCGATAGACTTTAATCGGTTAGCGCCAAGGTACATAGCTGAACCTCCAAGTACGGCATTTGAAAGCGGGGGAGACTATCAATACGTGCTTGTTGACGTAGAGAACGATCCGACTGTTAAATTAATTGATCTAAAGATGGCAGAAAAAATTCGCGATGTGAAATTGCGCATCCAAATGTACCGTCAGGAGCATCAATATCCGCCTTACAAGGATGTGCTATCTCGTGATTTATTTACACTCGATGAGAAGAAGCTTGGGGATGGCAGCTCTCTTACAGTGACAAGCCCAATCTCAGGGAATTCCTTGCCGCTTATGATTGACGGAGACGGAGAAATATATGCCGATTACCGGACTGAGCTGGCTTCTTGCCTCAAAAAAAGCAAAAAAACGTTTAAACCCGGGACTGAAATCCAGGATATGATTTGGCATGAAACCCCCTTTGTCCCCGCGTTTTCTGTAAAATATACGGTAAATGACAAACAGGAACCTGTTTTTTTAGAAAATGATATGAAAAAGGAATGAACCTTTCTCCCTTGCATACAAATAGGGAGAAAGGTTTTTTTATATTAATAGATTGAGGATGAGAAATTTTCTAAAGATGTCATATTCAAATAGGACAACGTCATACACATATAGTGTCCTGTGTTTGATTGAAAGAGCTTAATAAAATTGAAAAGGATAGGAAGTCCGGGAGGGGATCACTTGGAAAAGATCGATATTTTCAAGGATATCGCTGAACGAACAGGAGGCGATATATACTTAGGAGTCGTAGGTGCTGTCCGTACAGGAAAATCCACGTTCATTAAAAAATTTATGGAGCTTGTGGTGCTCCCGAATATCAGTAACGAAGCAGACCGGGCCCGAGCGCAGGATGAACTGCCGCAGAGCGCAGCCGGCAAAACCATTATGACTACAGAGCCTAAATTTGTTCCGAATCAGGCGATGTCTGTTCATGTGTCAGACGGACTCGATGTGAATATAAGATTAGTAGATTGTGTAGGTTACACAGTGCCCGGCGCTAAAGGATATGAAGATGAAAACGGGCCGCGGATGATCAATACGCCTTGGTACGAAGAACCGATCCCATTTCATGAGGCTGCTGAAATCGGCACACGAAAAGTCATTCAAGAACACTCGACCATCGGAGTTGTCATTACGACAGACGGCACCATTGGAGATATCGCCAGAAGTGACTATATAGAGGCTGAAGAAAGAGTCATTGAAGAGCTGAAAGAGGTTGGCAAACCTTTTATTATGGTCATCAACTCAGTCAGGCCGTATCACCCGGAAACGGAAGCCATGCGCCAGGATTTAAGCGAAAAATATGATATCCCGGTATTGGCAATGAGTGTAGAGAGCATGCGGGAATCAGATGTGCTGAGTGTGCTCAGAGAGGCCCTCTACGAGTTTCCGGTGCTAGAAGTGAATGTCAATCTCCCAAGCTGGGTAATGGTGCTGAAAGAAAACCATTGGTTGCGTGAAAGCTATCAGGAGTCCGTGAAGGAAACGGTTAAGGATATTAAACGGCTCCGGGACGTAGACAGGGTTGTCGGCCAATTCAGCGAGTTTGAATTCATTGAAAGTGCCGGATTAGCCGGAATTGAGCTGGGCCAAGGGGTGGCAGAAATTGATTTGTACGCGCCTGATCATCTATATGATCAAATCCTAAAAGAAGTTGTGGGCGTCGAAATCAGAGGAAGAGACCATCTGCTTGAGCTCATGCAAGACTTCGCCCATGCGAAAACAGAATATGATCAAGTGTCTGATGCCTTAAAAATGGTCAAACAGACGGGATACGGCATTGCAGCGCCTGCTTTAGCTGATATGAGTCTCGATGAGCCGGAAATTATAAGGCAGGGCTCGCGATTCGGTGTGAGGCTGAAAGCTGTCGCTCCGTCGATCCATATGATCAAAGTAGATGTCGAAAGCGAATTCGCCCCGATTATCGGAACGGAAAAACAAAGTGAAGAGCTTGTACGCTATTTAATGCAGGACTTTGAGGATGATCCGCTCTCCATCTGGAATTCCGATATCTTCGGAAGGTCGCTGAGCTCAATTGTGAGAGAAGGGATTCAGGCAAAGCTGTCATTGATGCCTGAAAACGCACGGTATAAATTAAAAGAAACATTAGAAAGAATCATAAACGAAGGCTCTGGCGGCTTAATCGCCATCATCCTGTAATACCGGTAGACCTCTTTATAGAATGGGAGGTCTTTTTTCTTTGCTCTTAATAATGGAAAAGGATCAAGGAATAGGATGAAAAAAGGAAAAAAAGGAATATTCGTTCGGTAAATCACCTTAAATCCTTGACGAGCAAGGGATTGACGCTTTAAAATGCTTGATATGGCTTTTTATATGTGTTACTCTACATACAGAAATTCTTCACTTTGTTGGACAAACATTCCTCAGAGTGCAGTTTTTCTTAAAAAGCCGTTTAATTGTCTTTCTCTTACTTGCTCTCATTTTTTTCTGAGACAGGTTTAGAATCAGACTGAACTGTGAAGAAATGATAATAAACGAACTGAATGTATCCTTTTGGGAGGAGGTGAAAGGCATGAACAAAACAGAACTTATCAATGCGGTTGCAGAAGCAAGCGAATTGTCTAAAAAAGACGCTACAAAAGCAGTTGACTCTGTTTTTGATACGATCTTAGATGCACTTAAAAACGGTGATAAAATCCAACTGATCGGTTTTGGTAACTTCGAGGTGCGTGAACGTTCTGCACGTAAAGGACGCAATCCTCAAACAGGTGAAGAAATCGAAATTCCAGCAAGCAAAGTACCTGCTTTCAAACCAGGTAAAGCGCTTAAAGACGCAGTTGCCGGAAAATAATTGTGAATATAGATCGTGTATGCATCTAGCTTACATACACTTTATTTCTTCACAGAAAAGCCCCTTTCTAAGGGGCTTTTCATATTTCAAGAGCATGGGCTTCCTGACAGGGCATTCACTTTGCTTTTAGCGGGGCATATGTGCTAGAATCGAAATTAAATGTATTCATTGGTGGAGGACATAGAACATGAAAGAAGTTAATAAAGAGCAAATCGAACAAGCTGTTCGTCAAATTTTAGAAGCGATCGGAGAAGACCCGAATAGAGAAGGGCTTCTTGATACTCCGAAAAGAGTCGCAAAGATGTATGCCGAAGTATTCTCCGGCTTGAATGAAGATCCAAAAGAACATTTCCATACTATCTTCGGTGAAAACCATGAGGAGCTTGTTCTTGTAAAAGATATCGCATTTCATTCTATGTGTGAGCATCACCTTGTTCCCTTTTATGGAAAAGCACATGTTGCATATATCCCGCGAGGCGGAAAGGTCACAGGGCTCAGCAAACTGGCACGTGCCGTTGAAGCCGTTGCAAAGCGCCCGCAGCTTCAGGAACGCATCACTTCTACAATTGCAGAAAGCATCGTAGAAACGCTTGATCCGCATGGCGTAATGGTAGTGGTTGAAGCGGAACACATGTGCATGACGATGCGCGGTGTAAGAAAACCGGGTGCGAAAACTGTGACTTCAGCAGTCAGAGGTGTTTTTAAAGATGATGCCGCTGCCCGTGCAGAAGTATTGGAACATATTAAACGCCAGGACTAATAAAGATAGAGGGTGCTATAAATGAACCAAAAGCATTCAAGTGATTTTGTCGTCATTAAAGCCGTTGAGGACGGAGTGAATGTGATCGGCCTGACAAGAGGAACAGACACAAAGTTTCACCATTCCGAAAAACTCGACAAGGGAGAAGTGATCATCGCTCAGTTTACAGAGCATACTTCTGCCATTAAAGTCAGAGGAGAGGCACTGATTCAAACCGCGTACGGAGAAATGAAAAGCGAAAAAAAATAAGCTGGCTGTCCCCGCTGTTAAAAGCAAATGCTCGCAAACAGCGGGAGGATACAGCCAATTTCTTTTTTTTATGCTATAATGATACCTGCGTAAGCGAATGAAAAGATAAAACTCATACATAGATTAAGAAATAAATGTGAATTTGGGGACAAGGGTGATATTTTTGCAAGACATCTACGGAACTTTAGCCAATCTGAACACGAAATTAAAACAAAAGCTGTCTCATCCTTATTTAGCGAAGCATATTTCTGCGCCGAAAATTGATGAGGATAAGCTTCTTCTTTTTCATGCTTTATTTGAAGAAGCCGACATAAAAAACAACGACAGAGAAAATTATATTGTAACAGCGATGCTTGTACAAAGCGCCCTTGATACCCATGATGAAGTGACGACAGCTAGAGTCATAAAACGAGACGAAAACAAAAACCGCCAATTGACTGTTCTCGCGGGCGATTATTTCAGCGGGCTGTACTACTCTTTACTATCTGAAATGAAGGATATCTACATGATTCGGACGCTTGCTACAGCCATTAAAGAAATCAACGAACATAAAATTCGTCTATATGACCGTTCTTTCAAGGACGAAAACGATTTTTTCGAAAGTGTCGGCATCGTTGAATCAGCTTTATTCCATCGTGTGGCGGAACACTTCAACCTTCCGCGCTGGAAAAAGCTGTCGAGTGATTTTTTTGTATTTAAGCGGCTTATGAACGGAAATGATGCATTTCTGGATGTGATCGGCAGTTTTATACAGCTGGGAAAAACAAAAGAAGAGATATTAGAAGATTGTTTTAAAAAAGCGAAAAACAGCATTGAGTCACTTCTGCCTCTAAATTCACCTATTCAGAACATTTTAATAAACCGTCTGAAGACAATCAGCCAAGATCAAACCTATCATCAGAAAGTGGAAGAAGGGTAAACCATTATGCAGGACTCAAAAGAACAGCGCGTACACGGAGTATTTGAAAAAATATATAAAAACTATGACCAAATGAACTCTGTCATCAGTTTTCAGCAGCATAAAAAATGGCGCGACAAAACGATGCGCATCATGAATGTAAAAGAAGGCGCAAAAGCACTTGATGTCTGCTGCGGAACGGCTGACTGGACGATCGCTCTTGCAAAAGCGGCCGGCAAAAGCGGCGAGATCAAGGGCTTGGATTTCAGTGAAAATATGCTGAGTGTCGGCGAGCAGAAAGTAAAAGACGGCGGATTCAGCCAAATTGAACTGCTGCACGGAAATGCGATGGAGCTTCCTTTTGATGATGATACATTTGATTATGTCACCATTGGCTTCGGACTCCGCAATGTCCCTGATTACTTGACTGTACTGAAAGAGATGAGACGTGTAGTGAAGCCGGGCGGGCAGGTGGTATGTCTGGAAACGTCCCAGCCGGAAATGTTCGGATTCAGACAGGCTTACTTTATGTACTTTAAGTATATTATGCCGTTTTTCGGGAAACTGTTTGCGAAGAGCTATAAAGAATATTCTTGGCTTCAAGAATCAGCCAGAGATTTCCCTGGAATGAAGGAACTGGCAGGCCTGTTTGAAGAGGCGGGCCTGAAAAATGTTAAATATCATTCGTTTACTGGCGGAGTCGCTGCCACGCATATCGGATGGAAATGAAAACACAGATGTTTGGGTGAATGATATGAAATTTAAAATGGCCTACTCTTTTTTAAATGACGATATTGATGTAATCGAAAGAGAACTTGAACAAACCGTACGTTCCGATTACCCGCTTTTAAGCGAGGCAGGTCTTCACCTGCTGCAGGCCGGAGGGAAACGTATTCGGCCTGTTTTCGTGCTGCTTTCTGGCATGTTTGGCGATTACGATATTAATAAGATTAAATATGTCGCCGTCACTCTGGAAATGATTCACATGGCATCTTTGGTTCATGATGATGTCATTGATGATGCAGAGCTTCGCCGAGGAAAACCGACAATCAAAGCAAAGTGGGACAATCGTATTGCGATGTACACAGGCGATTATATGCTTGCGGGATCTCTTGAAATGATGACGAGAATTAACGAACCGAAAGCCCATAGGATTTTGTCACAGACGATCGTTGAAGTTTGTCTAGGGGAAATTGAGCAGATCAAAGACAAATACAACATGGAACAAAATCTCAGAACGTATCTCCGCCGTATCAAAAGAAAAACAGCTCTCTTGATCGCGGTCAGCTGCCAGCTTGGTGCCATTGCGTCTGGAGCTGATGAGAAGATTCATAAGGCATTGTACTGGTTTGGGTATTACGTCGGCATGTCTTATCAGATTATTGATGATATTCTTGATTTTACTTCAACTGAGGAAGAGCTGGGTAAACCCGTAGGAGGAGATTTGCTTCAAGGAAACGTCACATTGCCAGTGCTGTATGCCCTGAAAAATCCTGCATTAAAAAACCAGCTTAAATTGATTAACAGTGAGACAACGCAGGAACAGCTTGAACCAATCATTGAAGAAATCAAAAAAACAGATGCAATTGAAGCATCTATGGCAGTAAGCGAAATGTATCTGCAGAAAGCTTTTCAGAAATTAAACACGCTTCCTCGAGGGCGCGCACGCTCGTCTCTTGCAGCCATCGCAAAATATATCGGTAAAAGAAAATTTTAATTTTTGTAGATATTAAGAAATTTCTCCGCCCCGGATTGATTAATTATCAGAAAGATGTTACGATTTCGGTGTGCAGTGTGAAAGCCTATACATACATAATGATGGGGTGGAGAATATGATGGAAAAGACTTTTATCATGGTGAAACCAGACGGTGTCCAACGTCAGCTCATTGGGGACATTTTATCTAGATTCGAACGTAAGGGCTTACAATTAGCTGGCGCCAAGTTAATGAGAGTGACTGAACAAATGGCTGAGAAACACTACGCCGAACATCAAGGAAAGCCTTTCTTCGGAGAGCTCGTTGAGTTTATTACTTCAGGACCTGTATTCGCAATGGTGTGGGAAGGCGAAAATGTCATTGAAGTGACGAGACAGCTGATCGGGAAAACAAACCCTAAAGAAGCTTTACCTGGTACGATTCGTGGGGATTATGGCATGTTTGTCGGAAAAAACATCATCCACGGCTCTGATTCTCTCGAAAGTGCAGAACGCGAGATTAACATTTTCTTTAAGAATGAAGAATTAGTATCATATCAGCAGCTTATGGCAGGCTGGATCTATTAATCATTGTGAAAATAAGTAACAGAGCCGGCATCATATAACGCCGCCGGTTTTTGATCTGTTTTGTAAAGGTTTACATTAAAGTGAATAAAGGGTTGAATGGCAGTGTGCATCAGACCTCTGCCTTTCCCAACGATCTAAAATCAGCTGAAAAGCTGATTTTTTTATTGAAACAATACAATTTCCTGATAAAACAAGCTATACTAGGACAAAAAGACAGCGAGACTGGGAGAGTAGAGATGGATACATACAGCGTATTTACAACGAAATGGAAACAATTAACCGGAGTCGATTTGACACTATATAAAGAAGCACAAATGAAGAGAAGGCTAACGTCACTTTATGAGAAAAAGGGTTTCCAAAGCTTTAAGGACTTTGCGGCGGCATTGGAAAAGGATCAAGCTCTCTTAAATGAAACATTGGACAGAATGACGATCAATGTTTCAGAATTTTATCGTAATTATAAAAGGTGGGAAGTTCTTGAGACTGCAATTCTGCCGTTAATCAAGACCTCTAGGCCTTTAAAGATTTGGAGTGCCGCCTGCTCAACGGGGGAGGAGCCATACACGCTTGCCATGCTTTTGGACCAGCAAAAAGGTCTTCCGGGCTATCAGATTTTGGCGACGGATATTGATGAAAAAGCATTGGAAAAAGCGAAAAAAGGCGTTTATCAGGAGCGGTCTTTACAGGAAGTGCCGCTATCTGTGAAAGATCGTTATTTTACGCAAAACGCAAATAGAAGTTATGAAGTAAAACCGGAAATCAAAAAGAATATTACATTCAAAAAGCACAATTTGCTGGCGGATCGTTATGAACAAGACTTTGACTTAATCGTGTGCCGCAATGTATTTATTTATTTTACAGAAAGCGCGAAGGAAGAGCTGTATTTAAAAATGGCACATAGCTTGAAGAAGAATGGAGTTCTTTTTGTCGGCAGCACCGAGCAAATCTTCAATCCCGAGAAATTTGGCCTAGTCCCAGCCGATACATTCTTTTATCAAAAAAGATAGACTGACTTTTTGCTGAAAAATATGTTATAGTAGTCTTACTTAAAAGCGTTAATGCGATGAAGGGAGAAGAAGTCATGAGATATTTAACAGCCGGAGAATCACACGGCCCCCAACTGACAACCATTATTGAGGGTGTACCTGCCGGGCTTTACATAACGGAGGAAGATATCAATTTTGAGCTTGCCAGACGCCAAAAAGGACACGGCCGCGGCCGCCGCATGCAGATCGAAAAAGACCAGGCCAAAATTATGAGCGGGGTGCGCCATGCACGTACACTCGGTTCACCAATTGCTCTCGTAGTTGAAAATAACGATTGGAAGCATTGGACAAAAATCATGGGCGCCGCTCCAATTACAGAAGATGAAGAAAAGGAAATGAAGCGCCAGATTTCCAGACCTAGACCTGGGCACGCTGACTTAAACGGTGCAATTAAATATAATCATCGTGATATGAGAAATGTGCTTGAGCGTTCTTCAGCAAGGGAAACAACTGTCAGAGTGGCGGCAGGGGCTGTAGCTAAAAAGATTCTTTCTGAGCTTGGCATTAAGGTGGCGGGCCACGTGTTGCAAATTGGCGCTGTTAAAGCTGAAAAAACAGAATATACGTCAATTGAAGACCTGCAGCGCGTAACGGAAGAGTCTCCTGTCAGATGCTACGATGAAGAGGCAGGCAAAAAAATGATGGCTGCCATTGATGAAGCAAAGGCAAACGGAGATTCCATCGGCGGAATAGTAGAAGTCATTGTCGAGGGAATGCCGGTAGGCGTGGGCAGCTATGTCCATTATGACCGCAAGCTGGATAGCAAGCTTGCTGCCGCTGTACTGTCAATTAACGCATTTAAAGGTGTGGAATTCGGCATCGGATTTGAGGCGGCAGGGCGAAATGGAAGCGAAGTCCATGACGAGATCATTTGGGACGAGGAAAAAGGATACACCCGTGCTACTAACAGACTTGGCGGACTGGAAGGCGGCATGACGACAGGGATGCCGATTGTTGTCCGCGGAGTCATGAAGCCGATTCCGACTTTGTATAAACCGCTGAAAAGTGTCGATATTGAAACGAAAGAACCGTTTTCTGCCAGCATTGAACGTTCAGACAGCTGTGCTGTTCCTGCGGCAAGTGTAGTCGCTGAAGCGGCTGTCGCTTGGGAAATTGCGAACGCAGTCGTTGAACAATTCGGATTAGATCAAATTGACCGCATTAGAGAAAATGTGGAGAATATGAGAAAACTGTCGAGGGAATTTTAATGAAGACACTGCATGTTCAAACTGCTTCCTCGTCATATCCTGTTTTTATCGGACAAGGTATCAGAAAAAAGGCTTGCGAACTATTAACCTCTTTAAACAGGCCTTTAACAAGGATTATGCTTGTCACGGATGAAGAAGTGGACCGCCTGTATGGTGATGAAATGCTCCATTTGCTGCAAGATAAATGGCCTGTGAAAAAAGTGACGGTACCGAGTGGAGAGCAGGCAAAATCCATGGACATGTACACAAAATTGCAGAGTGAAGCGATTCGTTTTCATTTGGATCGCTCCTCATGCATCATCGCATTCGGTGGCGGTGTTGTAGGGGATCTTGCCGGTTTTGTGGCTGCCACTTTTATGCGCGGCATTGATTTCATCCAAATGCCTACGACGCTCTTGGCGCATGACAGCGCAGTCGGAGGAAAAGTAGCCGTGAACCATCCGCTTGGAAAAAATCTAATCGGTGCGTTTTATCAGCCGAAAGCCGTGCTCTATGATACAGATTTCCTGCGTTCTCTGCCTGAAAAAGAGCTTAGGTCCGGAATGGCAGAAGTGATTAAACACGCTTTTATCTATGACAGAGCGTTTCTGGAGGAGCTGCTGAATATCCACTCACTGCGTGATATCACTAATGATCAGCTGAATGACATGATTTTTAAAGGCATTTCAATTAAAGCGTCTGTCGTTCAGCAGGATGAAAAAGAAGAGGGGATAAGAGCTTACTTAAACTTCGGGCATACGCTCGGTCATGCCGTTGAGGCGGAATATGGATACGGGCAGATCACTCACGGTGATGCCGTAGCCCTCGGAATGCAGTTTGCTTTATATATAAGCGAAAAGACTGTAGGCTGTGAAATGGACAGAAAACGTTTGGTCAGCTGGCTAAAAAGCCTGGGTTATCCAAGTCAAATCAGAAAAGAGACGGAAACTTCGGTTCTCTTGGACCGTATGAAGAATGATAAGAAAACCCGTGGCGGGAAGATTCAGTTTATTGTGCTCAACGAATTAGGGAAAGTTGCTGATCATACATTTTCCAGAAATGAACTTGAGAGCTGGCTGAACAAATGGCGATTGGAGGAGACATCATGATGATTCGCGGAATTCGCGGAGCAACTACAGTTGAACGGGATACTGAAGAAGAAATTTTACAAAAAACTAAACAGCTGTTAGAGAAAATCATAGAAGAAAATCATACAAAACCGGAAGATGTTGTTCAAATGCTTCTGTCGGCTACACCTGATTTGCACGCTGTTTTCCCGGCAAAAGCTGTTCGCGAGCTTTCAGGATGGCAGTATGTACCGGTAACATGTATGCAGGAAATGGACGTAACAGGCGGTCTGAAAAAGTGCATAAGAGTCATGATGACGGTCCAGACAGATGTCCCTCAGGATCAGATCAGACATGTATATTTAGAAAAAGCTGTCGTATTGAGGCCCGATTTATCATTGACAAAAAATACTGAATTGTAATACGATAAGAACAGCTTAGAAATACACAAGAGTGTGTATAAAGCAATTAGAATGAGTTGAGTTAGAGAATAGGGTAGCAGAGAATGAGTTTAGTTGAGCTGAGACATTATGTTTATTCTACCCAAAAGAAGTCTTTCTTTTGGGTTTATTTGTTATATAGTATTTTATCCTCTCATGCCATCTTCTCATTCTCCTTGCCATAAGGAGTGAGAGCAATGAATTTCCAATCAAACATTTCCGCATTTTTAGAGGACAGCTTGTCCCACCACACGATACCGATTGTGGAGACCTTCACAGTCGATACACTGACACCCATTCAAATGATAGAGAAGCTTGACAGGGAGATTACGTATCTTCTTGAAAGCAAGGAAGATACATCCACTTGGTCCAGATATTCATTTATCGGCCTGAATCCATTTCTCACAATTAAAGAAGAGCAGGGCCGTTTTTCGGCCGCTGATCAGGACAGCAAATCTCTTTACACAGCAAATGAACTAAAAGAAGTGCTGAACTGGATGAATACCACATACAAAATCAAAACACCTCAGCTTGGCATTCCTTTTGTCGGCGGAGCTGTCGGGTACTTAAGCTATGATATGATCCCGCTGATTGAGCCTTCTGTTCCTTCGCATACAAAAGAAACAGACATGGAAAAGTGCATGCTGTTTGTTTGCCGGACATTAATTGCGTATGATCATGAAACCAAAAACGTCCACTTTATCCAATATGCAAGGCTTAATGGAGAGGAAACAGAAAACGAAAAAATGGATGTATTCCATCAAAATCATCTGGAGCTCCAAAATCTCATCGAAAAAATGATGGACCAAAAAAACATAAAAGAGCTGTTTCTCTCTGCTGATTCATACAAGACACCCAGCTTTGAGACGGTATATTCTAATTATGAAAAATCGGCTTTTATGGCTGATGTAGAAAAAATCAAAAGCTATATAAAAGCAGGCGATATCTTCCAGGGTGTTTTATCACAAAAATTTGAGGTGCCGATAAAAGCAGATGCTTTTGAGTTATACCGAGTGCTTAGGATCGTCAATCCTTCGCCGTATATGTATTATATGAAACTGCTAGACAGAGAAATAGTCGGCAGCTCTCCGGAACGGTTAATACACGTTCAAGACGGGCACTTAGAAATCCATCCGATTGCCGGTACGAGAAAACGCGGTGCAGACAAAGCTGAAGATGAGAGACTGAAGGTTGAACTCATGAAGGATGAAAAAGAAAAAGCGGAGCATTACATGCTCGTTGATCTTGCCCGAAACGATATCGGCAGAGTAGCAGAGTATGGTTCTGTTTCTGTGCCGGAGTTCACAAAAATTGTTTCCTTTTCACATGTCATGCACATTATCTCGGTGGTTACAGGCCGATTGAAAAAAGGGGTTCATCCTGTCGATGCACTGATGTCTGCTTTCCCGGCGGGGACTTTAACAGGCGCACCCAAAATCCGTGCCATGCAGCTTTTGCAAGAGCTCGAGCCAACACCGAGAGAGACATACGGAGGATGTATTGCCTACATTGGGTTTGACGGGAATATCGACTCTTGTATTACGATTCGCACGATGAGTGTAAAGAACGGCGTTGCATCGATACAGGCAGGTGCTGGCATTGTTGCTGATTCTGTTCCGGAAGCCGAATACGAAGAAAGCTGTAATAAAGCCGGTGCGTTGCTGAAAACGATTCATATTGCAGAAGACATGTTTCATAGCAAGGAGGATAAAGCTGATGAACAGATTTCTACAATTGTGCGTTGATGGAAAAACCCTTACTGCCGGTGAGGCTGAAACGCTGATGAATATGATGATGGCAGCGGAAATGACTCCTTCTGAAATGGGTGGTATATTGTCTATTCTTGCTCATCGGGGGGAGACGCCAGATGAGCTTGCGGGTTTTGTGAAGGCAATGCGGGCACACGCTCTTACAGTCGATGGACTTCCTGATATTGTTGATACATGCGGAACAGGGGGAGACGGTATTTCCACTTTTAATATCTCAACGGCCTCGGCAATTGTTGCCTCGGCAGCTGGCGCGAAAATCGCTAAGCATGGCAATCGCTCTGTCTCTTCTAAAAGCGGAAGCGCTGATGTTTTAGAGGAGCTAGAGGTTTCTATTCAAACCACTCCCGAAAAGGTCAAAAGCAGCATTGAAACAAACAACATGGGATTTCTTTTTGCGCCGCTTTACCATTCGTCTATGAAACATGTAGCAGGTACTAGAAAAGAGCTAGGTTTCAGAACGGTATTTAATCTGCTTGGGCCGCTCAGCAATCCTTTACAGGCGAAGCGTCAGGTGATTGGGGTCTATTCTGTTGAAAAAGCTGGACTGATGGCAAGCGCAATGGAGACGTTTCAGCCGAAGCACGTCATGTTTGTATCAAGCCGTGACGGTTTAGATGAGCTTTCAATTACAGCACCGACCGACGTGATTGAATTAAAGGACGGAGAGCGCCGGGAATATACCGTTTCACCCGAAGATTTCGGTTTCACAAATGGCAGACTTGAAGATTTACAGGTGCAGTCACCGAAAGAGAGCGCCTATCTCATTCAGAATATTTTTGAAAATAAAAGCAGCAGTTCCGCTTTATCTATTACGGCTTTTAATGCGGGAGCTGCGATTTACACGGCGGGAATTACCGCCTCACTGAAGGAAGGAACGGAGCTGGCGTTAGAGACGATTACAAGCGGAGGCGCTGCCGCGCAGCTTGAACGACTAAAGCAGAAAGAGGAAGAGATCTATGCTTGAAAAAATCATCAAACAAAAGAAAGAAGAAGTGAAAACACTGGTTTTGCCGGTAGAGCAGCCTTTCGAGAAACGTTCATTTAAGGAGGCGCTGGCAAGCCCGAATCGGTTTATCGGGTTGATTGCCGAAGTGAAGAAAGCATCGCCGTCAAAAGGGCTTATTAAAGAGGATTTTGTGCCTGTTCAGATTGCAAAAGACTATGAAGCTGCGAAGGCAGATGCGATTTCCGTTTTAACAGACACCCCGTTTTTTCAAGGGGAAAACAGCTATTTATCAGACGTAAAGCGTGCTGTTTCGATTCCTGTACTTAGAAAAGATTTTATTATTGATTCTCTTCAAGTAGAGGAATCAAGAAGAATCGGAGCGGATGCCATATTGTTAATCGGCGAGGTGCTTGATCCCTTACACCTTCATGAATTATATCTTGAAGCAGGTGAAAAGGGGATGGACGTGTTAGTGGAGGTTCATGATGCATCAACGCTAGAACAAATATTGAAAGTGTTCACACCCGACATTCTCGGCGTAAATAATCGAAACCTAAAAACGTTTGAAACATCTGTAAAGCAGACAGAACAAATCGCATCTCTCGTTCCGAAAGAATCCTTGCTTGTCAGCGAAAGCGGAATTGGTTCTTTAGAACATTTAACATTTGTCAATGAACATGGGGCGCGAGCTGTACTTATCGGTGAATCATTGATGAGACAAACTTCTCAGCGTAAAGCAATCCATGCTTTGTTTGGGGAGTGAGGTTGTGAAGAAACCGGCATTAAAATATTGCGGTATTCGGTCACTAAAGGATTTGCAGCTTGCGGCGGAATCACAGGCTGATTACCTAGGATTTATTTTTGCTGAAAGCAAACGAAAAGTATCTCCGGAAGATGTGAAAAAATGGCTGAACCAAGCTCGTGTCGAAAAACAGGTTGCAGGTGTTTTTGTTAATGAATCAATAGAGACGATGTCACGTATTGCCAAGAGCTTGAAGCTCGACGTCATTCAGCTTCACGGTGATGAAAAACCGGCGGATGCTGCTGCTCTTCGCAAGCTGACAGGCTGTGAAATATGGAAGGCGCTTCACCATCAAGATAACACAACTCAAGAAATAGCCCGCTTTAAAGATAATGTTGACGGCTTTGTGATTGATTCATCTGTAAAAGGGTCTAGAGGCGGAACTGGTGTTGCATTTTCTTGGGAATGTGTGCCGGAATATCAGCAGGCGGCTATTGGTAAACGTTGCTTTATCGCTGGCGGCGTGAATCCGGATAGCATCACCAGCCTATTGAAATGGCAGCCAGAAGGAATTGACCTTGCCAGCGGAATTGAAAAAAACGGACAAAAAGATCAGAATCTGATGAGGCTTTTAGAAGAAAGGATGAACCGATATGTATCCATATCCGAATGAAATAGGCAGATACGGTGATTTTGGCGGAAAGTTTGTTCCGGAAACACTCATGCAGCCGTTAGATGAAATACAAACAGCATTTAAACAAATCAAGGATGATCCCGCTTTTCGTGAAGAGTATTATAAGCTGTTAAAGGACTATTCCGGACGCCCGACTGCATTAACATACGCTGATCGAGTCACTGAATACTTAGGCGGCGCGAAAATCTATTTGAAACGAGAAGATTTAAACCATACAGGTTCTCATAAAATCAATAATGCGCTAGGTCAAGCGCTGCTTGCTAAAAAAATGGGCAAAACGAAAATCATTGCTGAAACCGGTGCCGGCCAGCATGGTGTTGCCGCTGCGACAGTTGCAGCCAAATTCGGCTTTTCCTGTACTGTGTTTATGGGTGAAGAGGATGTTGCCCGCCAGTCTCTGAACGTTTTCCGCATGAAGCTTCTTGGAGCGGAGGTAGTGCCTGTAACAAGCGGAAACGGAACATTGAAGGATGCCACAAATGAGGCGATCCGGTACTGGGTTCAGCATTGTGAGGATCACTTTTATATGATTGGATCAGTTGTCGGCCCGCATCCTTATCCGCAAGTGGTCCGTGAATTTCAAAAAATGATCGGAGAGGAAGCGAAGGATCAGTTGAAACGTATTGAAGGCACTCTGCCTGATAAAGTAGTGGCATGTGTAGGCGGAGGAAGCAATGCGATGGGTATGTTTCAGGCATTTTTAAATGAAGATGTTGAACTGATCGGCGCTGAAGCAGCAGGAAAAGGAATTGATACGCCTCTTCATGCCGCCACTATTTCGAAAGGAACCGTAGGGGTTATTCACGGTTCATTGACTTATCTCATTCAGGATGAGTTCGGGCAAATTATTGAGCCCTACTCTATTTCAGCCGGTCTCGACTATCCTGGAATCGGTCCGGAGCATGCATACTTGCATAAGAGCGGCCGTGTCACTTATGACAGTATCACTGATGAAGAAGCGGTGGATGCATTAAAGCTTTTGTCAGAAAAAGAGGGGATTTTGCCGGCAATCGAATCTGCCCATGCGTTAGCGAAAGCATTCAAACTCGCCAAAGGAATGGATCGCGGTCAACTCATTCTCGTCTGTTTATCAGGACGGGGAGACAAGGATGTCAACACATTAATGAATGTATTGGAAGAAGAGGTGAAAGCCCATGTTTAAATTGGATCTTCAACCAACAGAAAAATTGTTTATCCCGTTTATTACGGCGGGCGATCCAGTTCCTGAGGTTTCGATTGAACTGGCGAAGTCACTCCAAAAAGCAGGCGCCACTGCATTGGAGCTTGGTGTTGCATACTCTGACCCGCTTGCAGACGGTCCGGTGATCCAGAGGGCTTCAAAGCGGGCACTTGATCAAGGAATGAATATCGTAAAGGCAATCGAATTAGGCGGAGAAATGAAAAAAAACGGAGTGAATATTCCGATTATCCTCTTTACGTATTATAATCCTGTGTTACAATTGAACAAAGAATACTTTTTCGCTTTACTGCGGGAAAATCATATTGACGGTCTGCTTGTTCCGGATCTGCCACTAGAAGAAAGCAACAGCCTTCAAGAGGAATGTAAAAGCCATGAGGTGACGTATATTTCTTTGGTTGCGCCGACAAGCGAAAGCCGTTTGAAAACCATTATTGAACAAGCCGAGGGCTTCGTCTACTGTGTGTCTTCTCTGGGTGTGACCGGTGTCCGCAATGAGTTCAATTCATCCGTGTACCCGTTCATTCGGACAGTGAAGAATCTCAGCACTGTTCCGGTCGCTGTAGGGTTCGGTATATCAAACCGTGAACAGGTCATAAAGATGAATGAAATTAGTGACGGTGTCGTAGTGGGAAGTGCGCTCGTCAGAAAAATAGAAGAATTAAAGGACCGGCTCATCAGCGCTGAAACGAGAAATCAGGCGCTGCAGGAGTTTGAGGATTATGCAATGGCGTTTAGCGGCTTGTACAGTTTAAAATGAGGTGACTGATTTGCGTATCAAAGAACATTTAAAACAGCTGAAGCCTTATCAGCCTGGAAAGCCGATTGAAGCAGTGAAATCAGAATATGGCTTGGATAAAGTGGTGAAGCTTGCTTCAAACGAGAATCCTTACGGCTGTTCAGAGGCTGCTAAAGAGGCGCTTCATCATGAGATTCAACAGCTTGCCCTTTACCCGGACGGGTATAGCGCCGCTTTGCGGACAAGGCTCAGTAAGCACCTCAATGTCAGCGAAACATCACTTATTTTCGGCAACGGTTCTGATGAAATCATACAGATCATCTGCCGGGCATTTTTAAACGATAAAACAAACACGGTTACTGCTGTTCCGACTTTTCCGCAATATAAACATAATGCGGTCATTGAAGGTGCTGAAGTACGTGAAATTGCACTTCGTCCCGACGGCTCACATGATTTAGACGCCATGTTAGAAGCCATCGACGAACAGACACAAGTCGTTTGGATATGCAGCCCGAATAATCCGACTGGCACTTATACATCTGAAGGAGAATTACTCGCATTTCTGGAGCGCGTTCCTTCACGTGTCCTTGTTGTTCTTGACGAAGCATATTATGAATATGTAACAGCAGAGGATTACCCGGAAACCGTGCCGCTCTTAAGCAAGTATTCCAATTTGATGATTTTGCGCACATTTTCAAAGGCATACGGTCTGGCAGCGCTCAGAGTCGGATACGGAATTGCTGACGAGAACCTGATTCGCCAGATTGAGCCGGCGAGAGAGCCGTTTAATACCAGCCGTCTGGGCCAGGCTGCGGCGATTGCAGCACTTGATGATCAAGCGTTTATTGCTTCCTGTGTCGAGCAAAATAATGCAGGCCTTCAGCAGTATTATGATTTTGCGAAAACTCATGGTTTAAAGTGCTACCCTTCACAGACAAATTTTGTGTTAATTGACTTTAAACGTCCTGCTGATGAACTGTTTCAGGCTCTGCTGGAAAAAGGCTATATCGTCCGGTCAGGAAACGCATTAGGTTTCCCGACATCACTCCGGATTACGATCGGAACAAAAGAGCAAAATGAAGAAATACTTGCCATTTTAGCTGAAATTTTATAAGAGGTGATCAAATATCACCTCTTTAGTCTATAAACCAGGTGATGACGTATGAATCAAATGAAAGATACAATATTGCTCGCCGGTCTCGGATTGATAGGCGGTTCGATTGCCCTAGCCATCAAAAAAAATCATCCCGGCAAACGGATTATCGGAATCGACATCTCTGATGAACAGGCGGTAGCGGCATTAAAATTAGGCGTGATAGACGATCGTGCTGATTCGTTTATTAGCGGTGTGAAAGAGGCAGCTACAGTAATCATTGCGACACCTGTTGAACAAACACTGGTTATGCTTGAAGAGCTGGCTCATTCAGGAATTGAACATGAGCTTTTGATTACGGATGTAGGAAGCACAAAGCAAAAAGTGGTTGATTACGCTGATCAAGTGCTGCCTAGCCGCTATCAATTTGTCGGAGGGCATCCGATGGCGGGTTCACATAAATCAGGAGTGGCCGCTGCGAAGGAGTTCCTGTTTGAAAATGCATTTTATATTTTAACGCCAGGCCAGAAAACGGACAAACAAGCTGTGGAACAGTTAAAAAACCTGCTGAAGGGGACGAATGCCCATTTTGTGGAAATGTCGCCCGAGGAGCATGATGGTGTTACAAGTGTAATCAGTCATTTTCCGCATATTGTAGCAGCCAGTCTTGTTCACCAAACCCATCATTCGGAAAACCTGTATCCGCTTGTTAAGCGTTTTGCTGCCGGCGGATTCAGAGATATTACAAGAATTGCATCAAGCAGCCCGGCAATGTGGCGGGATATTTTATTACATAATAAAGATAAAATCTTAGACCGTTTTGATGAGTGGAGTCGTGAAATTGACAAGATCCGTACATATGTAGAACAAGAAGATGCGGAAAATCTATTTCGTTATTTTAAAACAGCCAAGGATTATCGCGACGGGCTGCCGCTTCGGCAGAAGGGAGCGATACCTGCATTTTATGATTTATATGTGGATGTACCCGATCATCCGGGTGTAATATCCGAGATAACAGCGATCTTAGCTGCGGAGCGCATCAGTATCACGAATATCCGCATTATCGAAACACGAGAGGATATTAACGGGATTTTAAGGATCAGTTTTCAGTCTGATGACGACCGCAAAAGGGCAGAACAATGCATTGAAGCCCGGGCGGAATATGAAACTTTTTATGCTGATTGAGGTGGAAAAAATGAAACGAGAAAAGGTGCAGACCTTACATGGAGAAATACATATTCCCGGTGATAAATCCATTTCTCACCGCTCTGTTATGTTTGGCGCGCTAGCGGCAGGCACAACAACAGTTAAAAACTTTCTGCCGGGAGCAGATTGTCTGAGCACGATCGATTGCTTTAGAAAAATGGGTGTTCACATTGAGCAAAGCAGCAGCGATGTCGTGATTCACGGAAAAGGAATCGATGCCCTGAAAGAGCCAGAAAGCCTTTTAGATGTCGGAAATTCAGGTACAACCATTCGCCTGATGCTCGGAATATTGGCGGGCCGTCCTTTTTACAGCGCGGTAGCCGGAGATGAGAGCATTGCGAAGCGCCCAATGAAGCGTGTGACTGAGCCTTTGAAAAAAATGGGGGCTAAAATCGACGGCAGAGCCGGCGGAGAGTTTACACCGCTGTCAGTGAGCGGCGCTTCATTAAAAGGAATTGATTATGTATCACCTGTTGCAAGCGCGCAAATTAAATCTGCTGTTTTGCTGGCCGGATTACAGGCTGAGGGCACAACAACTGTAACAGAGCCCCATAAATCTCGGGACCACACTGAGCGGATGCTTTCTGCTTTTGGCGTTAAGCTTTCTGAAGATCAAACGAGTGTTTCCATTGCTGGTGGCCAGAAACTGACAGCTGCTGATATTTTTGTTCCTGGAGACATTTCTTCAGCCGCGTTTTTCCTTGCTGCTGGCGCGATGGTTCCAAACAGCAGAATTGTATTGAAAAACGTAGGTTTAAATCCGACTCGGACAGGTATTATTGATGTCCTTCAAAACATGGGGGCAAAACTTGAAATCAAACCATCTGCTGATAGCGGTGCAGAGCCTTATGGAGATTTGATTATAGAAACGTCATCTCTAAAGGCAGTTGAAATCGGAGGAGATATCATTCCGCGTTTAATTGATGAGATCCCTATCATCGCGCTTCTTGCGACTCAGGCGGAAGGAACCACCGTTATTAAGGACGCGGCAGAGCTAAAAGTGAAAGAAACAAACCGTATTGATACTGTTGTTTCTGAGCTTCGCAAGCTGGGTGCTGAAATTGAACCGACAGCAGATGGAATGAAGGTTTATGGCAAACAAACGTTGAAAGGCGGCGCTGCAGTGTCCAGCCACGGAGATCATCGAATCGGAATGATGCTTGGTATTGCTTCCTGTATAACGGAGGAGCCGATTGAAATCGAGCACACGGATGCCATTCACGTTTCTTATCCAACCTTCTTCGAGCATTTAAATAAGCTTTCGAAAAAATCCTGAAGTTTTACTTCAGGATTTTTTATGCAGATCATAATTCGAGGCGAAAAAACATAGCTTGTCTTATAGAACGGATAGAAAAACGAAAAGGGGGGATGTGCTTTACTTACAAGCCGGCAGGTCAAAGAGCTGCTTTACTGTACAGAGGGCGATCTTCCTTTTTTCATTTTCTATCTCAAGATCTTTTGGTAAACTAATAAGACTCAATAATTCCCTTCCGTACAGAAGCATCTTATTTGCCGGGGGCATTCGTCTGAATTATGATAAGATTAACCCGAACAAATAAAGCTTTTTTGTATGGTTGATGTTGTATAGGAAAAGAAAGGACCGGTCCGATTTGAATACATTGATTCAAGAAGCCATAAAATTAGTTGAAGCAGGTGAAACAGAAAAAGGCCTCAACACGCTCTTGAAGGCTGAAAAACAGCTGCATGATGAAGATAAAGCCATTGCAGCCCAGCTTTATTACGAGTGGGGCGATGTAGAAAAAGCCATTTCACTGATTAGTGATCTACATGATTTATATCCAAATGAAACAGAACTGACGAATTTCTACGCTGAACTTTTAATAGATATTGACGAAGAAGAAAAAGCCCTCGCTGTGCTGGAGACTATTCCGGAAACAGATCCATCATATCCGGAAAGTTTGCTGCTTATGGCGGATCTTTATCAGATGCAGGGGTTATTCGAAGTCAGTGAACAAAAGCTTTTCCAGGCAAAGTCCATTCTGGACAATGAACCTGTTATTGATTTTGCACTGGGAGAACTTTACTTTGCTCAGGGAGCCTATGCAAAAGCGGTTCAATATTTTAAAACAACGGCTGAGGAGCAGAGTGAGATCGGGGGCGTTAATGTCCATCAAAGACTGGCAGAATCGTTAAGTGCCTCAGGTGAATTTGAGGATGCCATTCCATGGTATGAGAAAGCTGTCGATGAGAATCCTGATCCTAATACGATTTTCGGCTATGGTTTTACAGCCTTACAGGCGGGGCTTGTGAAAACAGCTATTAAGCAGCTGTCTGATTTAAAGGAGCTTGATCCATCTTATACTTCACTTTATATGCCGCTCTCGAAAAGCTATGAAGCTGAAGGAATGTATGAAGAGGCATTAAAAACGGCAAAAGAGGGGATCAGATATGATGAATATAACAAAGAACTTTTCCTTTATGCCGCCAAAATGGCCTTGAAAATCGGGAAGTCAGAAGAGGGGAAGAAGCTGCTTCAGGAGGCGCTTGCGCTTGATCCGGGCTTTGTCGAGGCCCTTCATACACTTCTTGCCGTGTATCACAAAGAAGAGGATTATGATCAGATCATTGATCTTATTCAAGAGGTTCGAAGCTACGGTGAAGAAGATCCTAAATACAATTGGTATCTTGCAAGCGCATATACTGAATTAGAGCAATACGAGGAAGCAAAACAATCCTTTGAGGCTGCCTATCTTCATTACCGGGAGGATAGAGATTTCTTATATGAATACGCAAGCTTCCTATTAGAAGAAGGCCTTCAAAAAGAAGCGCTGCCGCTTTTGAAAAAGGTTCTTGAAATGGACGGAGCCAATGAAGAGCTTGAAGAAACGATTTTGCGAATCGAGGATGAATTTTCTAGATAAGCAGGAATATTAACCATTCATGTGGAACATATAAGTATATAGATTATACGAACGATAGAGGAGGGAATTACATGCAGACCCCTGTTTCTGTCAATGAGAAAAAAGATTTTATCCGTTGGTTTTTAAACCATTATCAGTTAAAGCGCCGAGAGTGCGTTTGGATCTTGAACTACTTAATGAGCCATGATTCTCTCATGGAGAAGGTTCATTTTGTGGAGCAGGCTGAATTTTGCCCGAGAGGCATTATAATGTCAACACATTGTGTTGAAGAAGTTCCGTTCCGGTTCTATAAAGAGAATGTCATGACTACCGACGCGGAAAAATCTTTTCATGATATTAGATTAAATAAACAGCAGGATTTGTTTATCCAGCTTAATTTCCGTTCGGCTTACAGCTCACCTGAATATGCGGCGGTGCTGGAGTCCAACCCGCATATTCCGAAAAACCTTTTTGAGAATAAAAAAGATCAGGGATTGGCGGAACAGATTTTAGAGCACGCTATTTCCACATTCCAAAGAGAAAAATTATTAAAAGACATTGACGACGCGTTAGATCGTCATGATAAAGAGGCATTTGAACAATTATCGCGCCAATTAAATCAGCTCACATAATATGACCAGCCTTGCAGTGAATTGCAAGGCTTGTTGCCGTAAAGGGGGAGAACGATGAGGTGGAGAATCACTGATGCCAAGGACTATTTACAAGCTAAGGATTACATTGATACCGCTGTCATACCATTAATTAACATAAGGGTTAATAACCATTTTAAAATGGCGGCGGAGAAAGGCGAGTTTACGCAGCTTCTCTCAGAAGAACTTGAAAGGCAGTTAAAGGGACGGGTATATTTACTTCCACCTTATACATATGTTGATAGAAATGAAATAACCGTTCAAGGGCTTAAGGATTTGCGGGAAGAGCTGATAACGGAATTTCCGCATGTTGTCCTGCTCACATCTGACGAAAGTTGGAGAGCTGAGGATGCGTTAGGCAAAATGATTGTTACACCGTCTGTTCCATTAGAGCATTTAAATGACTCTTTAAAAAGAAAAATATTGGATGAACGCACTGCTGAAATTTTGAACGTTTTGTTACAGTTATGGAGCACTTCATAAAAACACTTACATTTCCTTATAAACAATATTTTGGCTATATTGACCTTGCTGAGAGATTCATATATTATGAGGGTGTCTAGAGTTATTGCAATATTTTCTATTTTAGTCAGTTTGCAGGGGTGACCTAGAGGGGGGAGAAGAGATGGGCGGTAAACATGATATATCCAGACGTCAATTTTTGAATTACACGCTCACAGGCGTAGGAGGTTTTATGGCGGCTAGTATGCTCATGCCTATGGTTCGCTTCGCACTCGACCCGGTATTAAAATCGACAGGGAAGCAGGATATGGTTCAGGTTGTCAGCGTTGATGAGTTGACAAAAGAGCCGCAGCGCTTTGATTTTAAAATTAATCAAGTCGATGCCTGGTATGAGTCAGAAGAGTCAAGATCAGCCTGGGTCTTCAAAAACGGGGATGAAATTGTAGCACTTTCGCCAATTTGTAAGCATTTAGGGTGTACGGTGAACTGGAATAGTGATCCTAAAAACCCGAATAAATTCTTTTGTCCATGCCATTATGGACTCTATGAAAAGGACGGCACCAATGTCCCTGGCACGCCGCCGCTTGCGCCTCTTGATCATTATGAGCAAGAAGTAAAAGACGGCTTCCTGTATCTTGGAAAAGCAAAGCCTAAGGGGGAAGGGTGACATGCTGAACAAAATTTATGACTGGGTAGACGAGCGGCTTGATATTACACCGATGTGGAGGGATATTGCCGATCACGAAGTACCGGAACATGTGAATCCCGCCCATCATTTCTCTGCGTTTGTGTATTGCTTTGGGGGACTGACGTTTTTTGTAACCGTTATCCAAGTATTATCTGGAATGTTTTTAACGATGTATTATGTGCCTGATATCAAAAATGCCTGGGAATCGGTATATTATTTGCAAAATGAAGTGGCATTCGGCCAGATTGTCAGGGGGATGCACCACTGGGGTGCGAGCCTGGTCATTGTGATGATGTTTTTACATACGCTGAGGGTCTTTTTCCAAGGCGCGTATAAAAAACCGCGCGAGCTGAACTGGATTGTCGGTGTGCTGATCTTTTTTGTTATGCTCGGTCTTGGCTTTACAGGCTACTTGCTTCCTTGGGATATGAAGGCTCTGTTTGCAACAAAAGTCGGGCTGCAGATCGCCGAAGCTACGCCTTTGATCGGAACGCAAGTTAAAACGCTCCTTGCAGGGCATCCGGATATTGTAGGCGCCCAAACGCTGACTAGGTTTTTTGCGATCCATGTATTTTTTCTTCCTGCCGCATTGTTCGGGCTGATGGCTGCACATTTTATTATGATCCGGAAGCAGGGGATTTCAGGACCGCTTTAAACTCTTGATCTGCGAATAAAAGGGAGGGGATGACATGCACCGGGGCAAAGGGATGAAATTTGTAGGCGACTCAAGGATACCGGCTGAAAAAAAGCCGAATATACCGAAGGATTATTCGGAGTATCCGGGTAAAACAGAGGCTTTCTGGCCAAATTTCTTGTTAAAGGAATGGATGGTTGGAGCTGTCTTTCTCATCGGTTTTCTCGTTTTGACGATTGTGCATCAGCCGCCTTTAGAGCGGATGGCGGACCCGACTGATACTGGTTATATTCCGCTGCCGGATTGGTATTTTCTTTTCTTATACCAGCTGTTGAAGTATGAATACGCCGCCGGAAGCTTTACAGTGGTCGGCGCCATGATTATGCCAGGTCTCGCTTTTGGGGCCCTGCTTTTGGCTCCATTCCTAGACAGAGGGACAGAAAGAAGGCCGTGGAAGCGTCCGGTCGCTGTCGGTATGATGCTTCTTGCCATTTCCGCTGCTGTATTTTTGACGTGGCAGTCAGTTGCTACTCATGACTGGGCCAAGGCAGAAGAACAGGGGAAAATTACAAAAGAAGCCGACATTGACACCAATGCAGAAGGATATAAGGTTTTTAAGGAACAGGGCTGTATTTCTTGCCATGGGGATAACCTTCAGGGAGGAGCGGCTGGGCCTTCATTGGTTGACAGCGGGCTGAAACCGGAAGAAATCAAAAAAATCGCTGTAGAAGGGAAAGGCAAAATGCCGGCGGGTGTGTTCAAAGGAAATGATAAGCAGCTCGAAGAACTTGCAAAATTTATTTCTGAAACAACCGCAAAATAACGTATTGTGAATTGTCAAATGGAAGGATATACTTTTAATATCAAAAGCTGACCCGGCGTCAGCTTTTTTATATGGACATATTATTTTTACAGACTGAGAGTTGATTCGATGTGAAATGGTTTCAATATGTATTAGGGCAGCGGCCGATGCTTATTCTTGTCTTAGCCATTAATTTTCTGGGAACGGTTTACGGCTACTATTGGTACTTGCCGCAGCTTTTGGAGACACCGGCCCGTTTCCTGATTTTTGTTCCGGACAGTCCGACAGCAACGTTTTTCTTTCTGTTTGTGCTGCTTGCCTTTCTCATGAAACGGAATGCTCCGCTTTTAGAGGCGCTTGCGCTAGTTACCCTCGTAAAGTATGGCCTATGGGCGGTGGCTATGAATTTTCTTGTGCTTGCAGTAACTGGTGACTTGCCGTGGGAGGGCTACATGCTAATTGCTTCGCATTTTGCAATGGCAGTTCAAGGCGTATTATACAGTCCGTATTTTCGTTTTTCATTTTGGCATCTTGCAATTGCTGCAGTCTGGACACTGCATAACGATGTCATTGACTACTTGTTTGATATGATGCCGCAATACTCTATGCTTTCTGATTATATGACTGAAATAGGATACGGAACATTTTGGCTAAGCATCTTTTCAATCGCGCTTGCTTACTTTCTTGTGGTCTCAAAAAAACAAACGAAGCTTGAGCTGATGTAAAGACAATGTTGGTCTATCCTTGTCCCTTTCTTCATATTCTGTAAGGAGAGAGAGTGGGAGGGACCTGCATGAAACGAAAGCTGACGATCTGTTTGTTGATTGCACTTATTTTTTATAATGGAAATGCCAAGGCTGCAGAGCGGGGAAGCCTCGAGGAATTGAATGATTTATCCGATACAGTCTTTCAAATGACCCGACAGGCGAAATATGAAGAGGCGCTTCAAGTCTTGGAGTATTTTGAAAAAACATTAAAATCCGCTGAGAAAAAACAGCAAGACCCCATGCTAACGGGAGCCCAAATTCGTCAAATCACATTGGGCTATAATGATATGGTTCGGAGTTTAAAGCAAGCTGATACATCAGACACACAAAAACTCAGAGCAGCCGCGCAGTTCAGAATGCTGATGGATGCGGTTGACAATCGGTCTGACCCGCTTTGGGGCTCACTGGAAAAACCGATTATGGAAGCTTTTACTGAGCTGAAGCGAGATGTCCAGAAGAATGGAAGCACAAGCTTTCATGAAAAATGGAATGAATTTATCAGTTTATATGACTTGATTTACCCCAGTCTTACAATCGATGTATCAGAGGATCAGCTTGAAACAGTCGGAAAACATATAGATGTTATTGAGCAAGAGGAATTTCAGCAAATGACAGAGAGCACGAAGCTTGAACGGCTTTCCCTTCTTCAGCATGACCTGAAAAATGTGTTTGACAGGGTGGAGGAGGATGATGCCGATCCGTCTTTACTCTGGGTGATGATTACAACCGGCAGTATCATCATTACTGCTCTTACCTATGTCGGTTACAGAAAGTACAAGGCGGAAAAAAACAAGCTGAAAAAAAGGGACTACCCTAAATAAGGGTGAGGGGCGGCGGTCAGCCGCCTTTTTTCTATTACATGTCAGCGCGGAAGCGGATTTTTATTTTCATCAAGCGTAAATCCTTCTCCGAGCACATCGTGAACATCGCTTACCGCTACAAAGGCATGGGGATCAATGGAGTTAATCACGCTTTTCAGCATCACCAATTCGTTTTTCGGCACCACACAATAAAGTACATCTATATCCTCTTTTGTGTAGGAACCTTGTCCTTTCAAAATGGTGACGCCCCGTTCCATTTCTTCAAGAATCTTTTTCTGAATCAGGTCGTTTTTCGAAGAGATGATCGTAGCGCCTTTAGCAGCGTATCCGCCTTCCTGAATAAAATCAATTAATCTTGCCGCTACAAATACAGCTACCAGCGTATACATCGCTTCTTTATAGGAGAGATAAGTAAGCAAAGACAAAATGATGACGCAGGCATCGAAAGCAAACATCGTTCTGCCCATCGGAATCCCAAAATACTTATTCACTAAACGTGCGATGATATCAACACCGCCTGTCGTACCGCCGAACTTGAAAATAATACCCAGTCCGGCTCCGATGAATACGCCGGCAAATAAAGCGGCGAGCGCTAAGTCGTGCTGAAGGGGCATATGGATTTCATATCGCTGAAAGATGCTGAGGAACAAAGACAAGGCTACAGTGCCGACAAGGGTATAAACAAACATTGTCCTGCCGAGCAAACGCCAGCCAATAAAAAAAATCGGAATGTTCAACACCAGGTTCGAGATAGAGGGGCTGATGTGGAAAAGGGCATAAAGCAAAAGTGTAATACCTGTAAAACCGCCCTCAGCCAGATTGTTCTGCATATTGAAATGAACCAAGCCAAATGAAAAAATTGCCGCTCCGATTAAAATAAAAAATATGTTTCTTAATCTAATTTCTCCAAGCATCACACAAAACCCCTTTTCCTTCCATTAGATAGCGTTTATATTATAGTGGATGAAAAAGAAAACAGCAAACGTGCTTAAACATTTGTCAAACGTATCTGAATTAGCTAACATGTAAGAGGATGATAGGAGGTTTCGTTCAGTGAGTGATAAAACAATGAAAGACATACAGGCTGAAGTAGACCGTTACATCGGCCAATTTAAAGAAGGATATTTCAGCCCGCTGGCCATGATGGCGAGGCTGACTGAAGAACTGGGCGAGCTTGCCAGAGAAGTGAATCACCGTTATGGAGAAAAACCAAAAAAAGCGACTGAAGATGATAAAAGCATGGAAGAGGAAATGGGCGATGTGCTATTTGTATTGGTTTGTTTAGCCAACTCCCTTGATATCTCTTTAGAGGAAGCCCACGACCGAGTCATGCATAAATTTAATACAAGAGATAAAGATCGCTGGACCAGAAAAGAAGAAGGAAAGTAGAGGAGATCAAGATGTCAAACGAAACAATTAAAGTAGTCATTGCGGGACCGCGCGGAAGAATGGGGCAGGAAGCTGTTAAATTGGCAGAACGAACACCTCATTTTGACCTTGTCGGGGCCATAGACCATACATACGATCAGCAAAAATTATCTGATGTGATGCCTGTTGAGTCAGATGCTTTAATTTACACAGATATCCATGCCTGCTTTACAGAAACACAACCGGATGTCTTGATTGATTTAACAACGCCCGAAATCGGAAAAGTACATACAAAAATTGCATTAGAGCACGGAGTCCGTCCAGTTGTCGGAACAACCGGTTTCTCAGAAGCTGATTTAAAAGAGCTCACGTCTTTAACAGAAGAAAAAGGGATCGGAGCCATCATCGCGCCAAATTTTGCGCTCGGTGCGATACTGATGATGAAATTTTCAAAAATGGCTGCCAACTATTTTGAGGATGTTGAGATTATTGAGCTTCATCATGACCAGAAGCTTGACGCACCAAGCGGAACTGCGCTTAAAACAGCGGAAATGATTTCAGAAGTCCGTAAAGAAAAGCAGCAAGGACATCCGGATGAAAAAGAAATTCTCCCAGGAGCAAGAGGAGCGGAGCAAAACGGTATTCGCTTGCACAGCGTCCGTCTTCCGGGACTGATCGCGCATCAGGAGGTCATGTTCGGCATGGATGGCCAAACGCTTCAGATACGCCATGATTCTTATAACCGTGCTTCTTTCATGTCAGGCGTTAAACTGTCAGTCGAACAAGTCATGAAGATTGATCAGCTTGTGTACGGTTTAGAAAATATCATTGATTAGACGGGGGGATAAACAATGAAAATTGCTTTGATCGCGCATGACAAGAAAAAACAGGACATGGTTCAATTTACGACTGCCTATCGGGATATTTTAAAGAATCATGATTTATACGCAACCGGAACCACAGGGTTGAAAATTCAAGAGGCGACAGGTCTTCAAATTGAACGTTTTCAATCCGGCCCTTTAGGGGGAGACCAGCAAATCGGTGCATTGATCGCTGCCAATGCACTCGATCTTGTCATTTTTTTGCGCGACCCGCTGACCGCGCAGCCGCATGAACCGGATGTCTCGGCATTAATCCGGTTATGTGATGTGTATTCCATTCCGCTCGCCACAAATATGGGTACTGCGGAAATTCTTGTCCGCACACTTGATGAAGGTGTTTTCGAATTCCGTGACCTTCTTCGGGGAGAAGAGCCGAATGTATAATGCTGACGTTCTTGCTTTTGGCGCCCACAGTGATGATGTCGAGATCGGAATGGGCGGCACAATAGCGAAGTTTGTCAAACAGGGAAAAAAAGTAATGATATGCGACTTGACAGAAGCGGAACTCTCTTCTAACGGTACGGTCAGTTTACGTAAAGAAGAAGCAGCTGAAGCAGCCCGCATATTAGGCGCAGATAAAAGAATTCAGCTGACGCTTCCAGACCGCGGCCTAATAATGAGTGATCAGGCAATTCGGTCGATTGTCACTGTCATCAGAACCTGCCGCCCAAAAGCGGTTTTTATGCCGTATAAAAAGGATCGCCATCCGGATCACGGCAATGCGGCTGCACTGGTGGAAGAAGCGATCTTTTCCGCCGGAATCCATAAATATAAAGATGAAAAAAGCCTTCCGGCGCATAAAGTCAGCAAGGTTTACTATTATATGATAAATGGTTTTCATCAGCCGGATTTTGTTATTGATATCTCGGATACAATAGAGGCAAAGAAACAAAGCCTCAACGCCTACAAAAGCCAGTTTATCCCGTCAAAGGATTCAGTTTCTACTCCTCTGACGAATGGTTATATCGAGATCGTTGAAGCGAGAGAAAAGCTTTACGGTAAAGAAGCGGGCGTGGAGTATGCCGAAGGTTTCTTTTCCAAACGGATGCTGATGCTTGATCATGATGTGCTTGGGGGCGAACAATGAGAAAACTAAAAATAGGAATCACATGCTATCCGAGCGTTGGAGGCTCAGGTATCATTGCGACAGAACTGGGGAAGCAGCTTGCTGAAAAGGGACATGAAATCCATTTCATCACATCAAGCATTCCGTTTAGACTGAATACATATCATCCCAATATTCATTTTCATGAAGTTGAGGTTAATCAATATGCTGTTTTTAAATATCCTCCGTATGATTTGACATTGGCAAGCAAAATCGCTGAGGTGGCGGAACGGGAGAATTTAGACATTATCCATGCTCACTATGCTCTTCCGCATGCCGTTTGCGCCTATCTTGCAAAACAAATGCTGAAACGCAATATCGGCATTGTTACAACTTTGCATGGCACGGATATCACGGTGTTAGGTTATGATCCGTCTCTAAAAGATCTGATCCGTTTTGCTATTGAGTCATCAGACAGGGTGACGGCCGTCTCCTCAGCGCTTGCTGCTGAAACATACGATTTAATTAAACCGGAGAAAAAAATTGAAACGATTTATAACTTTATAGACGAGCGCGTGTATCTGAAGAAAAACACAGCAGCAATTAAAGAGAAACATGGAATTTTACCAGATGAAAAAGTCGTCATCCATGTGTCCAACTTCAGAAAAGTTAAACGCGTGCAGGATGTCATCCGTGTGTTCCGCAATATCGCTGGCAAAACGAAAGCGAAGCTGCTTTTAGTCGGAGACGGTCCGGAGAAATCGACAGCCTGTGAGCTTATCAGAAAATATGGCTTGGAAGACCAAGTCTTAATGCTTGGAAATCAAGACCGTGTTGAAGAGCTTTATTCTATTAGCGATTTGAAGCTGCTGCTATCTGAAAAAGAAAGCTTTGGCCTTGTCCTGCTTGAAGCGATGGCTTGCGGAGTGCCTTGTATCGGAACAAACATTGGCGGTATCCCTGAGGTTATTAAAAACAATGTGAGCGGATTTTTGGTGGACGTCGGTGATGTTGGGGCCGCAACAGCCCGCGCGATGAGCATTTTAGAAGATGAACAGCTAAGCAATCGTTTTACAAAGGCGGCAATAGAGATGCTTGAAAATGAATTTTCTTCCAAAAAAATTGTCAGCCAGTATGAACAGATTTATGCCGATTTAGCAGAACCGGAGTGATCACATGGAAAAAGTTTTTATCAAAGCACTTCCCGTGCTCCGCATCTTAATCGAAGCAGGCCATCAGGCTTATTTTGTCGGAGGCGCAGTTCGTGACAGCTATATGAAACGAACGATCGGAGATGTCGATATCGCGACAGATGCGGCACCTGATCAAGTAGAACGGCTGTTTCAGCGGACTGTTGATGTAGGCAAAGAGCACGGGACCATTATTGTGCTCTGGGAGGATGAAACCTATGAAGTCACGACATTCCGGACTGAATCTGATTATGTTGATTTCAGAAGACCGTCAGAAGTGCAATTTATCTCATCATTAGAAGAGGATCTAAAACGCAGAGATTTAACGATCAATGCGATGGCCATGACAGCGGACGGGAAGGTGCTTGATTATTTTGGCGGCAAGAAAGATATTGATCAGAAAGTGATTCGAACCGTTGGAAAGCCTGAGGATAGATTTCAAGAGGATGCGCTTCGTATGCTGAGAGCCGTACGCTTTATGAGCCAGCTTGGCTTTACGCTTTCACCGGAAACAGAAGAAGCCATTGCGAAAGAAAAATCACTCCTCTCCCATGTTTCAGTCGAACGAAAAACTATAGAGTTCGAGAAATTGCTGCAGGGAAGAGCTTCTCGCCAGGCGCTTCAAACACTCATTCAAACGAGATTGTATGAAGAGCTTCCTGGTTTTTATCATAAACGAGAAAACCTGATTTCAACGAGTGAGTTTCCATTCTTCTCTTTAACATCCCGTGAGGAGCTTTGGGCTGCTCTTTTAATTAACCTTGGCATAGTTTTGAAAGACGCGCCCCTTTTCCTGAAAGCATGGAAGCTCCCGGGAAAAGTGATCAAGGAAGCCATTCACATTGCCGATACGTTTGGCCAGAGCCTTGACGCAATGACAATGTACAGAGCTGGGGAAAAAGCACTGCTCTCAGCGGCCAAAATATCGCAGCTTCGGCAAAACGAAAAACTGGATGAAAAGAAACTGAAGGACATTCAGTACGCTTATCAAAACCTGCCGATCAAAAGCCTTAAGGATCTTGATATCACGGGTAAGGACTTGCTTGCGCTTCGAAACCGGCCGGCCGGAAAATGGGTATCAGAAGAATTACAGCGGATCGAGCAGGCTGTTGTGACAGGGAAGCTCTCCAATCAAAAGAAACACATAGAGGAGTGGCTGAAGACATGCGGTCAACATTAAGAAAAGACCTTATTGAATTATTTTCTCAGGCCGGCAATGAATTTATTTCCGGCCAAAAAATCAGTGATGCTCTCGGCTGTTCAAGAACTGCTGTGTGGAAGCATATTGAAGAGCTTCGGAAAGAGGGTTATGAAGTAGAAGCCGTTAGAAGAAAAGGATATCGGCTCATCAAAAAGCCCGGAAAACTCAGTGAAAGCGAAATCCGCTTTGGATTAAAAACGGAAGTGATGGGCCAGCATCTTATTTATCATGACGTTCTTTCAAGCACGCAAAAAACGGCTCATGAGCTTGCGAATAATAACGCACCGGAAGGCACCCTCGTGGTGGCTGACAAACAAACAGCCGGAAGGGGCCGAATGTCTAGGGTATGGCATTCTCAAGAAGGAAACGGCGTTTGGATGAGCCTGATTTTGCGGCCTGACATTCCGCTCCAAAAAACACCGCAGCTGACTCTGCTTGCTGCAGTAGCTGTTGTGCAGGGAATAGAAGAGGCAGCAGGCATCCAAACGGATATTAAATGGCCAAATGATATTTTGATTAACGGAAAAAAAACAGTCGGCATCCTAACGGAAATGCAGGCTGAAGAAGACCGCGTACGTTCAGTGATCATTGGGATCGGCATTAACGTTAACCAGCAGCCTAATGATTTTCCAGAAGAATTGAAGGACATCGCGACAAGCCTCAGCCAAGCTGCTGGGGAAAAAATTGATCGGGCCGGCGTCATCCAGCATATTTTACTATGCTTTGAGAAACGGTACCGGGATTATATGACGCACGGATTTACGCCGATTAAGCTTTTATGGGAAAGCTATGCGCTCGGTATTGGCACTAATATGAGAGCCAGAACGTTAAACGGAACCTTTTACGGTAAGGCGTTAGGTATAGATGATGAAGGCGTTCTGCTTTTAGAAACGAACGAAGGCATTAAAAAAATCTATTCTGCCGATATCGAATTGGGCTAATGTGTTGGTACAAGCCCGTTGATTTTGGTATACTTCCATTGGGCAGTATCGCCTGCGAACTGCACCTATTATTAAAATAGATAGACATTGCAGCAGTCTGCCTTGATCCAAAAAAGGACTGGGACAGAGGGATGAAACTCGCCGAACTTTAGAAAGTGAAGAATCCTTCTCGTTGTAACGGAAGGTTTTTTGGCTTGTAGAAGAAAACGGCAGATCATCTCCTCTAAACATGAGGAGGAGAAAACATGAAAACAAAACTGGATTTTCTAAAAATGAAGGAGTCTGAAGAACCGATTGTCATGCTGACCGCTTATGATTATCCGGCAGCTAAACTTGCTGAACAAGCGGGAGTTGACATGATTTTAGTCGGTGATTCACTCGGAATGGTCGTCCTCGGCCTTGATTCAACTGTCGGTGTGACAGTTGCGGACATGATCCATCATACAAAAGCCGTTAAAAGGGGGGCGCCGAATACCTTTATTGTGACAGATATGCCGTTTATGTCTTATCACCTGTCTAAGGAAGATACGCTGAAAAATGCAGCGGCTATCGTTCAAGAAAGCGGAGCTGACGCACTGAAGCTTGAGGGCGGAGAAGGCGTGTTTGAATCCATTCGCGCATTAACGCTTGGAGGCATTCCAGTAGTCAGTCACTTAGGTTTGACACCGCAGTCAGTCGGCGTATTGGGCGGCTATAAAGTACAGGGCAAAGACGAACAAAGCGCCAAAAAATTAATAGAAGACAGTATAAAATGCGAAGAAGCAGGAGCTATGATGCTTGTGCTGGAATGTGTGCCGGCAGAACTCACAGCCAAAATTGCCGAGACGCTAAGCATACCGGTCATTGGAATCGGGGCTGGTGTGAAAGCAGACGGACAAGTTCTCGTTTATCATGATATTATTGGTCACGGTGTTGAGAGAACACCTAAATTTGTAAAGCAATATACGCGCATTGATGAAACTATCGAAACAGCAATCAGCGGATATGTTCAGGATGTAAGACATCGTGCTTTCCCTGAACAAAAGCATTCCTTTCAAATGAACCAGACAGTGCTGGACGGCTTGTACGGGGGAAAATAAGATGAGACAGATTACTGATATTTCACAGCTGAAAGAAGCCATAAAACAATACCATTCAGAGGGCAAGTCAATCGGATTTGTTCCGACTATGGGGTTTCTGCATGAGGGGCATTTAACCTTAGCAGACAAAGCAAGACAAGAAAACGACGCCGTTATTATGAGTATTTTTGTGAATCCTGCACAATTCGGCCCTAATGAAGATTTTGAAGCATATCCGCGCGATATTGAGCGGGATGCAGCTCTTGCAGAAAACGCCGGAGTTGATATTCTTTTTACGCCAGATGCTCATGATATGTATCCCGGTGAAAAGAATGTCACGATTCATGTAGAAAGACGCACAGACGTGTTATGCGGGCGCTCAAGAGAAGGACATTTTGACGGGGTCGCGATCGTACTGACGAAGCTTTTCAATCTAGTCAAGCCGACTCGTGCCTATTTCGGTTTAAAAGATGCGCAGCAGGTAGCTGTTGTTGATGGGTTAATCAGTGACTTCTTCATGGATATTGAATTGGTTCCTGTCGATACGGTCAGAGAGGAAGACGGCTTAGCCAAAAGCTCTCGCAATGTATACTTAACAGCTGAGGAAAGAAAAGAAGCGCCTAAGCTGTATCGGGCCCTTCAAACAAGTGCGGAACTGATCCAAGCCGGTGAAAGAGATCCTGAAGCGGTGATAAAAGCTGCAAAAGAAATCATTGAAACGACTAGCGGAACCATAGACTATGTAGAGCTTTATTCCTATCCGGAACTCGAGCCTGTGAATGAAATTGCTGGAAAGATGATTCTCGCTGTTGCAGTTGCTTTTTCAAAAGCGCGTCTAATAGATAATATCATTATTGATATTCGAGAAATGGAGAGAATATAATATGTATCGAACAATGATGAGCGGCAAACTTCACAGGGCAACTGTTACGGAAGCAAACCTGAACTATGTGGGAAGCATTACAATTGATGAAGATCTCATTGATGCTGTGGGAATGCTTCCTAATGAAAAAGTACAAATTGTGAATAATAATAATGGAGCACGTCTTGAAACGTATATTATTCCTGGTAAACGGGGAAGCGGTGTCATATGCTTAAACGGTGCAGCCGCACGCCTTGTGCAGGAAGGAGATAAGGTCATTATTATTTCTTACAAAATGATGTCTGATCAAGAAGCGGCAAGCCACGAGCCGAAAGTGGCTGTTCTGAATGATCAAAACAAAATTGAACAAATGCTGGGAAACGAACCCGCCCGTACAATTTTGTAGAAGAAAAGCCCCCTTTATCGGGGGTTTTCTTTTAAGATTTTGAGAGTAAAACGGTTTTGCCGCTCCATTTCCGTACAAAACGTGTTACACTTTTGTCGTATGCAAGAATTGAGGTGTCCATTTTAATGAATAAGCAACGGTTCGTTGTTATAGATGTAGAGACAACAGGGAATTCGCCGAAGAAAGGCGATAAAATCATACAAATCGCAGCGGTTGTAATCGAAAATGGACAAATTACTGAGCGGTTTTCAAAATACATTAATCCAAATAAATCAATCCCTGCTTTTATTGAGCAGCTTACTGGAATCTCTAATCAAATGGTAGAAAATGAACAGCCATTTGAAGCAGTTGCTGAAGAAGTATTCCAATTGCTTGACGGCGCTTATTTTGTCGCCCACAATATCCATTTTGACCTTGGATTTGTCAAGTATGAGCTGCATAAGGCGGGCTTTCAGCTCCCAGATTGTGAAGTGCTTGATACTGTCGAGCTCTCACGCATTGTTTTTCCGGGATTTGAAGGGTATAAGCTGACGGAATTAAGCGAGGAGCTTCAGCTGCGGCATGATCAGCCGCACCGGGCTGACAGCGATGCTGAAGTGACAGGGCTTATTTTTTTGGAAATCCTTGAAAAGCTGCGGCAGCTTCCTTATCCGACATTAAAGCAGTTAAGAAGGCTTTCGCAGCATTTCATCAGTGATCTGACGCATTTGTTGGATATGTTCATTAATGAAAACAGACATACCGAGATACCGGGCTATACGCGCTTTTCTTCGTTTTCTGTCAGAGAACCTGAAGCTATCGCTGTTCGTATAAATGAGGACGAGAACTTCTCATTTGAGATCGAAAGCTGGGAAGCGGGAAATGAAAAAGCGCTGTCAGAGTTAATGCCTGGGTATGAAAAAAGAGACGGCCAAATGATGATGATGAGAGAGGTGGCTGATGCGTTTGCCAATCGTGAGCATGCGCTGATTGAAGCTCCTCCAGGCATCGGAAAAACGATTGGCTATCTGATTCCGGCTGCGCTTTTTGCCAAGAAATCAAAAAAGCCGGTCATAATCAGCACGTATTCGACGCTTTTACAGCAGCAGATTCTCACAAAGGATTTGCCGATTGTCCAAGATCTGTTTCCATTTCCGGTAACAGCGGCGATTTTAAAAGGGCAATCGCATTATTTATGCCTGTATAAATTTGAGCAGGTGCTTCATGAAGAAGATGATAATTATGATGCCGTACTGACAAAGGCACAGCTTCTTGTTTGGCTGACAGAGACAAATACAGGAGATGTAGCGGAACTCAATTTGCCTTCAGGCGGAAAATTGCTGTGGGACAGATTGGCTTATGACGATGACTCCTATAAAAGAAGTCGCAGTGAGCATGTGATCGGTTTTTACGAGCGGGCCAAACAGATTGCTATGCGCTCTGATTTGGTGATCACCAATCATTCCCTTTTGCTGACCGATGAAGGCAGCCAGAAAAAAAGGCTTCCCGAAAGCGGCACATTTATTATTGATGAAGCACACCATTTTGAACGTGCGGCAAGCGAACATTTAGGGAAAAGAGCCACGTACATAGAATTGCATACGAAATTGAGCAGAATCGGCACTCTGAAGGAGCAGGGACTTCTTAAAAAGATGAGACAGCTATTCCAGCGAAACAGCCTGCCGGTTGATTCATTTTTCGAATTGGAAGAGTGGCTTCAGCACGTTCAAGCAGAAAGTGATGCTTTCTTCAGCTCTGTACATTCTTTTGTCAAACGAAGAAAACCTAAAGAAGACTTAAACCGTCTAGTGTTTAAGGTGAACAAAGAAAGCCAGGATAAAAGCTGGTCGATCTTAACAGATGGTGCGGAGAGGCTTTGTTCCATGCTGACACATTTGCAGCAGCTTTTTGAGGCGCAGTCATCCCTGATGGAAAAACATTTGAAGGGTATGAAGAGCAAAACCGTCTTTTTAGCCGATGAATACCAAAGAAGCATGAAAGGCTTGCAGCATTACTGTCAGACGTTGCAGAAGCTCTTCTTTGGGTCTGATGACGATGAAGCGGTTTGGATTGAAATAGATGCAAAGGGTGCGAAAAATGCAGTGGCCATTTACGCACAGCCTCTTGAACCTGGTGAACTTCTGGCTGATCAGTTTTTCGCGCGCAAAAATAGTGTGGTGCTGACATCTGCAACCCTTACAGTCGAAGGTTCTTTTCAATTTATGATTGAACGACTGGGACTGAGTGACTTTTTCCCGCGGACAATGAGAATTGAGTCACCCTTTTCTTACGATGAGCGTATGCAGGTGATGATTCCAAAAGAAATGAAATCAATTCAGGATACAGGGCAACCTGAATTTATACAGGATACAGCCCATTATATCGAACTGATGGCAAAGGAAAAACAGCCTAAAATCCTTGTGCTGTTTACATCCCATGATATGCTGAAAAAGGTTCACCAGGAGCTTAAGCATAACATGAGTGCTTCCGGCATTCAGCTCTTGGCACAAGGGATTACAGGCGGAAGTCCCGGCAAACTGATGAAGACTTTTAAAACATCCAATCAGGCGATCCTGCTCGGAACAAATCATTTTTGGGAAGGCGTTGATTTCCCTGGTGATGAGCTGACGACAGTAATGATCGTGAGGCTCCCATTCCGGTCCCCTGATCACCCGCTTCATGCTGCAAAATGTGAGCTTGCCCGCAAAAAAGGAAAGAATCCGTTTCAAACAGTGTCATTACCGGAAGCTGTGCTGACCTTCAGGCAAGGAATCGGACGCTTGCTGCGTTCTGCGGGAGACAAGGGAACGATTATTATATTGGACAGACGGATTAAAACCGCTGGTTACGGCCGGCTGTTTCTTGATGCCTTGCCGACAACCTCAGTATCCGAAATGACTGACAGCGAGCTTGAAGCTTATGTTGCAGGGGAAAAAGAATAAAAGCCGCATAAAGCGGCTTTTGCGGTGTGGGAGTAGGATGGTGTTTTATTTAAAAGCGGATTTCCCGCTCTGTGATACTAGTATGGCGTGTCCTGAAATGGAGTATGACTAACAATATTTGTTCAAACTGGAGGATGAAAAAATGGAAAGTAAAATCGAAATTCTTTCAACAATTAATGTAGAGCATTCTGATGATCTGTATAAAATTGTGGACACATTGAATCGTACACTGAAAAGAGACAATCTGATGTTCGGCCTTGCGCTGGATGAAGAAAACAAAAACCAAGCCGTTTTTACCATTTATCGTACGTAGGTGAGAAGATGAGAAAAAAAGCATTAATATTTACCGTCATTTTTGGTATTATTTTTTTAGCAGTACTTCTTGTCTCGGCAAGCATTTATAAATCAGCCATGGCACAAAAGGAAGAGGGGCACGAAGCAGCAGCTGCTGAAGCTAAAAAAGAAACCGATCTCGCCCATGTTGATCAAGTCGAAACATTTGTCGGAAAAGAAAAATATTATGTTGTAAAGGGAACGGATAAAAAAGGCACTGCATTATATGTCTGGGTTCCTGCTGATAAAAAAGCAAAAATTCTCTCAAAAGAAGCGAAAGAGGGAATCTCTGAAGACAAAGCGGCGAAAATCATAAAGGATGAAGGGCTGGTTTCAAAGCAAAAAGAGGTTCATCTGGCAAGAGAAGGAAACGTCCTGCTTTGGGAAGTGACGTACTTAGACAAAGAAGGGCAATACAGTTTAAGTTATGTGGACTTTACAACTGGAAAGATTCTCAAAAATATCACGCCTTAAGACGAATTAGGGGGAGTTCAAGTTGAAACTGGCAAAAAGAGTATCCGCATTAACACCATCAACCACACTGGCAATCACAGCGAAAGCGAAAGAACTGAAAGCCGCAGGCCATGATGTCATCGGCTTAGGAGCAGGCGAGCCTGACTTCAATACACCGCAGCATATTATTGATGCCGCTGTGCGTTCGATGAACGAGGGCCATACGAAATACACGCCTTCCGGTGGTTTGGCTGAACTGAAAAACAGCATTGCAGAGAAATTTAAACGCGACCAGAATATTGAATACAAACCGTCTCAAATTATTGTCTGCACTGGTGCCAAACATGCTCTGTATACCCTTTTCCAAGTGATTTTGGATGAAGAAGATGAAGTTATTATTCCAACGCCTTACTGGGTAAGCTACCCGGAGCAGGTGAAACTCGCTGGCGGAAAGCCTGTTTATGTAGAAGGGCTTGAGGAAAATCACTTCAAAATTTCGCCTGAGCAGCTGAAAAATGCAATTACGGAAAAAACAAAAGCAATCGTTATTAACTCTCCAAGCAACCCGACTGGTGTCATGTATACGGAAGAAGAACTATCTGCGCTCGGTGAAGTGTGCCTTGAACATGATATCTTGATTGTGTCAGATGAAATTTATGAAAAACTTACATACGGCGGAAAGAAACATGTTTCCATTGCACAGCTGTCAGACAAACTGAAAGAGCAAACGGTCATTATAAACGGCGTATCGAAGTCCCACAGCATGACAGGCTGGAGAATCGGTTATGCGGCAGGCTCTGAAGACATTATTAAAGCGATGACGAACCTTGCAAGCCACAGCACGTCAAACCCGACATCAATCGCACAATACGGAGCGATTGCTGCTTATAACGGGCCTTCTGAGCCATTGGAAGAAATGAGAGAAGCATTTGAACATAGATTAAATACGATCTATGCAAAGCTCATAGAAATCCCAGGGTTCAGCTGTGTGAAGCCGGAAGGTGCTTTTTACTTGTTCCCGAATGCAAAAGAGGCAGCTCAATCTTGCGGTTTCAAAGATGTAGATGAATTTGTTAAAGCGCTTCTCGAGGAGGAAAAAGTTGCGATTGTTCCAGGATCCGGATTTGGCTCTCCTGAGAATGTCCGTCTTTCTTATGCAACATCGTTAGATCTTCTTGAAAAAGCCATTGAAAGAATCAAGCGTTTTGTAGAAAAACATAGCTAACAGATCAAAAAGCGGCTGACAGAAAAGCCGCTTTTTATCTGCATTGACCCGGTTAGTTAAGAGCGGGTATAATAAAGTGATGATAAAAGAGTTCGCGGGGCAATGAGCTTCCGAATGTCTTTCTTGTTTTGGAGGGAAATATGTTGAAAACAACAATCAACCAAGTGTACAAGCACGTAGGTGAGGAAGTAACGATCGGAGCTTGGGTCGCTAATAAGCGTTCAAGCGGGAAAATTGCGTTTTTACAGCTTCGGGACGGTACCGGTTTTATTCAGGGTGTCGTAGTAAAAGCGGAAGTGGAAGAAAGCATTTTCCAAACAGCTAAATCAGTGACGCAGGAAACGTCGCTCTATATAAAAGGGATTGTCAAAGAGGACGAGCGTTCTCCGCTTGGATATGAACTTGCTGTGACAGATATTGAAGTCATTCACGAAGCGACCGATTATCCAATTACACCAAAAGAACACGGAACGGAATTTTTGATGGATCACAGACATTTATGGCTGCGTTCAAAGCGCCAGCATGCGATCATGAAAATCCGTAATGAAATCATTCGCGCGACTTACGAATTCTTTAATAACGAAGGCTTCGTAAAAGTGGATCCGCCGATTTTGACTGGAAGCGCACCTGAAGGAACAACAGAACTCTTTGCGACAAAGTACTTTGATGAAGATGCATATCTGTCTCAAAGCGGACAGCTCTACATGGAAGCTGCGGCAATGGCTTTAGGAAAAGTATTCTCTTTCGGACCGACATTCAGAGCGGAAAAGTCTAAAACAAAGCGTCACTTAATCGAATTCTGGATGATCGAACCGGAAATGGCGTTTGTAGAATTTGAAGAAAATCTCCAAGTACAGGAAAATTACGTTTCTTTCATCGTGCAATCAGTTCTTAAAAATTGCAAAATTGAACTAAACACATTGGGAAGAGACACGTCAAAACTTGAGCAAATCAAAGCCCCGTTCCCAAGAATTACGTATGATGAAGCGATTGAATTTCTGAAAGAAAAAGGCTTTGACGATATCGAGTGGGGAGATGATTTCGGAGCGCCTCATGAAACAGCGATTGCTGAACATTATGACAAACCGGTATTCATCACTCGCTATCCGACGTCCTTAAAACCGTTCTATATGCAGCCGGCTTCTGACCGTGAGGACGTTGTGCTTTGCGCTGACTTGATTGCGCCGGAAGGCTATGGAGAAATCATCGGCGGGTCTGAACGAATTCACGATATGGAACTTTTGGAATCGCGTCTTAAAGAACATGGACTGGATTCTGACGCATATAAATGGTATGCTGAACTTAGAAAATATGGATCAGTTCCTCATTCCGGCTTCGGCCTTGGATTAGAGCGGACAGTAGCTTGGATCAGCGGAGCGCCTCACGTTCGTGAAACGATTCCGTTCCCAAGACTGTTAAACCGTCTGTATCCGTAATACATTCAAATGAAACAAAAAAGAGTCTCCTGCAAGGGAGACTTTTTACAGTAAAGGGGCAATCACAATCCTTTACAGTAAGAGGTGTGACGATGAAAAAACAGCAATTTATTGATATGCAGGAGCAGGGAACATCAACCATCCCCAATCTTCTGCTCACGCATTATAAACAGCTTGGGCTTAATGAAACAGAACTTATTCTGCTGTTAAAAATTAAAATGCATTTAGAAAAAGGATCATATTTTCCTACACCGAATCAGCTGCAGGAAGGTATGTCAATTTCTGTTGAAGAATGTACAAACAGATTGCGGATGTTTATTCAAAAAGGCTTTCTGTTTATTGAAGAATGCGAGGATCAAAACGGCATCAAATTTGAGAAATATTCTCTTCAGCCTTTATGGGGCAAGCTGTACGAGTATATTCAGCTTGCACAGAATCAAACACAGGAAAGAAAAGCAGAAGGGGAACAAAAAAGCCTTTATACCATTTTTGAGGAAGAGTTCGCAAGGCCGTTATCGCCTTTGGAGTGTGAAACGCTGGCGATCTGGCAGGACCAGGATCAGCATGACGCACAACTGATCAAACACGCGTTAAAAGAGGCTGTACTATCAGGAAAACTCAGTTTCCGCTACATTGACCGGATTTTGTTTGAATGGAAGAAAAACGGGCTTAAAACTGTGGAGCAGGCAAAAATACACAGCCAAAAATTCCGGCGTGTACAAGCAAAGCAGAATGAACCGCAAAAAGAGTATAAAAGGCAGGTTCCTTTTTACAATTGGCTTGAACAATAAAGTGAAAAGGTGACAATCGTGTTAAATCTAAAACAAATTGAATTCTGTTTAGACAAGATGGGTGACATGTTTCCTCATGCGGAGTGTGAACTGGTTCATTCCAATCCTTTTGAATTAGTGGTGGCTGTTGCTTTATCTGCGCAATGTACAGATGCACTTGTAAACAGAGTGACCAAAACATTATTCCAAAAATATAAACGGCCGGAAGACTATTTGGCTGTTCCGCTGGAAGAGCTTCAGCAGGATATTAAATCAATCGGTTTATATCGTAATAAAGCGAAAAATATTCAAAAGCTGAGTAAAATGATTATTGAAGATTACGGCGGAGAAGTGCCGAGAGACCGCGATGAGCTTGTCAAACTGCCAGGGGTCGGGAGAAAGACCGCAAACGTAGTGGTATCCGTTGCGTTTGGCGTGCCGGCCATAGCCGTAGATACCCATGTGGAGAGAGTCAGCAAACGATTGGGCATTTGCCGGTGGAAGGACTCGGTTCTGGAAGTTGAAAAGACGCTGATGCGCAAGGTTCCCAAAGAAGATTGGTCCGTTACGCATCACCGGCTTATTTTCTTCGGCAGATATCACTGTAAAGCCCAATCTCCGCGCTGTGCGGAGTGTCCGCTGCTTTCTTTGTGCAGAGAAGGGCAGAAGAGGGATAAAAAAGGACTGGTGAAACGATGACGCAAGCAAAAGAAGTGTTGGCTTCCTATGAGCAATACTTGCGCAGTCTTGGCCAGAAGAGTTCCTCGGATATGAAGAAAACCTTGCAGACCAATCCCGTGTATTTTGATTTCTGCACGGAATTACAAGGCGATTTGCCATGGGAGGACAGCGGGAAATACGTTCCGCTTTTATTTGAAGTGTGGGATGACATCAAAGCATCACTTCTCCCAGTCTTTCAAACACGAAAATCGAGATGTGACCAAAACGAAATGTTAAAGGGCATTGTGTGTTTGCTGGCTTCGTTACATTGGACAGCAGGTGAGCCGGTGAAATCGCTCGATTGGCAAGAACTGAGGGAGAAATCATATCCCGCAAAGCCGATTAATTGGGCTGAACGAGTGGAATTTATTCTTCTTAAGCCGACCCAATACCATTGCTTTATTCAGCTTGATGAGCTGATTACCGAAATGAAAAAGCATTTTTATAAATATCATGCGATGAATCGATAAAACCTCCTGTTAAAACGGGAGGTTTTTTATTGTGTACCAAAAAAGCCATCACCCCAAAGGTGACGGCTTTTTTGTTTAATTTGTTTTTTCAATGGATGATGAGTTTGTTTGTGTTTTATTAGATGTGTCTGTTTTATTTTTATTCGTGTCAGAACCTGTTGAATCATTCTTACCAGAGTTCGAATCACCATCCGACGTATCCTGGTTGTTACTGTTGTCGTTATCATTATCGTTTGATTGGTCTTGGTTATTGTTGTCGGACGGATTGGTGTTCGTATTGTCTTGTTTTTTGTCTTGATCGTTTGTTGAATCATCTGTCTGATCTTGATCCGTCTGACCGTCATCTTTTTGAGAATCATCAGTTTGTGTATCATCCTGAGTCTTCTCATCATCTTGTTTTTCATCATCCGTTTGTTGCTGGTCTTTTTTATCTTCATCGTCTTCAGCTTTTGGCACCTCATAAGATGTGGAAGCTGTACTTTTGCCATCATCACTGACGGCTGTTACTTCGAATTTGTATACAGATCCTGGCTGCACACCCGAAATAACTGCCTCTTTTGCAGAGCTGTTTTGAATTTCCGAGTAGCTGCCGCCGTCAACAGATTGCTTAACAGCAAAGGTCGCATCTCCGTCGTAATTCCAGCTTAACGTTAAAGATTGATTGTCTTTATCGTATTTCACGTTTAAACCAGACAGTTTAGCTGTTTCCTCTTTTTCTTCTTTCTCATATGTTTTAGAAACAGTAGAAGGAGCTGTGCCTTTAACAAAGTACTCTGTGAGCTTCTTATCGCTTGGCGTATTTGGCCCTGCCAGTTTTGCCGGATTAGAACCTTTTTCTACGGTGGCTTCCACTACGCTGTCAGGCTTCTCAAATGATCCGCTTCCGTCATCGACATCGGCGATGAGCTGGGCGAAGATGCGCTTTGCAACTTTTTGCTCTTCAGCTGAAAGTGATTTCTTTCCAGCCTCGTTTTCTCCCATTCCCGTCCAGACGGCAGCTGTATATTGCGGTGTGTAGCCAACGAACCAAGAATCTCGGGCGCCACCGCTAGCGATATTGTACCTTTTGACTTCATTATCATCAAAGTTAGTCGTTCCTGTTTTTCCTGCAACTTCTACACCAGGTACTTGTGCAAGCTGTCCAGTACCTGTCTTCACAGCTGTTTTCAGCATATCTGTAATCATAAACGCAGTATAATCACTCATGGCTGATTTTGATTTTGGTGTTAAGTCAAGCTTCGTGCCATCGTTAAATTCGATAGATTTTACAAAATGCGGTTCATTATACGTTCCGTTATTTCCAAACGCGCTGTATGCACCTGCCATTGTCAGAGGAGAAACACCATCGTTCCCACCGAAACCGCCAATAGAATAGGCCTCTGTTACATTATCTTTTGTTAAACCAAGCCCGAGTCCATTTGCAAAGTCTACAGCAGTATCTTTACCGACTGCCTGGAATGCTTTTAAAGCAGGTATATTTCTTGATTGGGCCAGAGCGTAACGCATTGAGATAGGCCCTAGATATTTGCGGTCCCAATCACGAATCGGTTTTCCGTTAGAATACGTATAAGCTGAGTCATCAATTTGTTCGTATGTGGACCATTTCTTATTTTCAATAACTGGTCCGTAGTCCAAAATCGGTTTTATGGTCGAACCAGGCTGTGCCTTAGTTTGAGTAGCATAGTTAAAGCCTCCGACAGGCTGATTGCGTCCCGCACCAATCGCTCGGACTTCTCCGTTTTTGGTATCGAGAAGCGTCACACCGCCCTGCATGCCTTCAGTAAATCCGACGGTGTCTCCGTCCATTAATTCATCTAGTTTATCTTGTGCTTTTGTATCTAATGTCGTATAGATCTTTAATCCGTCAGCAGATGGATCGACATCAGATTTTTCATCAATTTCCTTCATAACCTCTTCAACAAATGCGCTGTATTTGTTTGTACTTGCTTTTTCATATTCCTTCTGTGACACGACGCCTTCGTCTTTCACTGCCACTTTTTTCGCTTTGTTATATTGAGAATCAGAAATAAATCCTTGCTTTTTCATCAGACTGAGTACGATGTTCCGTCGTTTTTCCGCTTTATCCGGGTTTTTGACCGGGTTGTACGCTGTTGGGCTCTGCGGCATTCCTGCAAGCGTCGCAGCCTGTTCGACAGTCAATTTGCTTAAATCAGTAACGCCGAAAAATTCTTCCGCCGCTTTTCCGATTCCGTATGCTCTAGGAGAAAAATAAATCCGGTTTAAATACATTTCTAAAATTTCATCTTTAGAGTAATTGCGCTCCAGCTGAATCGAAAGCCATACTTCCTGCACCTTCCGTTTCAACGTCTTCTGATGTGAAAGAAGGGAGTTTTTGACGACCTGCTGGGTGATCGTACTTCCGCCTTCAGCCCCGAAGCCGTCTTTAAAGTTGGCAACTAATGCACCGCCGATACGGACAGGGTCAATCCCGTGGTGCTCATAAAAACGAGCGTCTTCTGTCGCGATAAAGGCTTCTTTTACAACATCGGGAATTTCATCTATCGAGACGTAGGTCCGTTTTTCGGCGCCGACTTCGGCGATCTCTTTTCCATTTTTATCATAAATCGTTGATGAATAAGGCGTCTTCAATTTGCTTTCATCAAGGGACGGCGCATCAGAAACCATGACGGCAAATGTAACAGCACCGCCAACTACGCCTAAAACAAACAGAATGAGTAAAGTGAAAAGGGTCTTTTTAAACAATCCGCCCTTTTTTCGTTTCTTGCCTTTTTTCGGTGAAGGACTCGACTTGCTGTTCGCTTTTCGTCGAGCTTCACGGCTGTTAAATTGATCTGACATAACATCTCAACCTTTCGTTAATCAACCTTTCGCACCAGATGATGGCGAAAAATAAAGCTGTTCAATAATACTAATATAATCAATTCTGGGTGCGTATCCAAGAGAAATCGGATAAGCTGTTTCTTCCAACTCATCTTTTCGAATTGATTTTCTGCCGTTTTTTTCTTTTCTGTCCCAGAAATAAAACAGCTTATCGGCTTCCAAAAAATAAACCTGGTCGAAAGCGGATATAATAACAAAACAAATACCGTCTTGAGCCTTTACCTGCTTCATATGCTCGATTTGATGGTCATGAAAATTCTGCAGGGGGAAAGAGGTCTTGTTTTTCGTTTCTTTCGCCTCAAAATCAATATACCGCCCTTTGTAAATCCCATTGTAGTCTGTTGTCGATGATTGTTTAAAGTAAGCTTCTTTAATCACTGCGGCACTTCTTTTTGGATAATGGACATTTACAATTTGAACAGGTGTCGGCTTTTTGTGTATAACGGCAATTTGGTTTGTCAGATAATACTTATTCGTTTCGTTTAAGTCATCTTCGAGGGTCATTCCGCGATTACTGTAAGACGGGGCCCTTTTCTGACTGTTTTGGGATGAAACCGAATGTTTCGGCTGAAATGTTTTTCCATTAGGATACCGAATCACTTTCTCATCCTCCTTATTAAACTAATCATGACGGAAGTGAATGAACGTGCAAGAACAACAGGCCATCAGAAAGATTCTGAGCCGGATTGAGCGGCAGACAAAAATAAAAAACGCGGATAACATTTCAAGAACAAATGCTTATAAAGCATTTTACGACCGTCACCCGGAAATCAAATGGTCGCTTTTGGCTTCTTTCGTTTCTCGTAATGCCGGCTGGTCAATGACTGACTTAAAAGGCAGTCTGTTTCAGCTTGGACTCCGTGAGAGACAGCAAGAATGGTTCTTTTTAGCCTATGAAAGAGCGAACTGGCTTATTTTTTCGGATGCCTATCCGCAGCTTCTTTTATACCACTGGTCAAAAAGAGTCGGGAAACCGCTGTTTCATCTTCTGCATGTGTTTGGCGTCTCACAATTTATGTCGGAAGAATGGACCCGTTTTTGGCATGAGCGAAATACGGAGCGGCTAATGTATGCCCTCATTATAAATGAACAAAACACTATCCAAACACCTATTATACAAAATCCTTCGTTTAAAAAGAATGTTTTTGACACGATTCCTTTTTATTTAAGTGACTGGTTTCATTTTAACACCGTTATTTTTCCTTCCTCAAATGGGTTTCTTTATGGCATTTCAGTGAAACGCTTTTCAAAGGCGGAGGAAAGGATAAGGCTGGGTAAGCAGCTGTCTCAATTGCTGTTCAATCCAGAATTGTTCTCCTCTTTTTATCACTTTTTGCACACAGTGCCGCACTCAGGTTCCCGTTTTGATATGGAAAAGATGATCGGGATTACAAAAAGAACATCTCCTATGCTAAGGACATGCTACCCTGAGTTAATCCACTCATTAGACGGAACGAAAACAGATTGGTTTCATGGAAAGATAAAGAAAACGTTCTTTAGGCGCGAGGAATTGCCGAAGCAGATTGAATTGACAGACTGGTATTTACATAAAAAGCGCCAGCTTCATGCGCTTTTTGCGGTGGAGCAGTGGCTGAAAAAATAAAGAAGCAAGGAAATTCCTTGCTTCTTACGTAGAAGGGCGGTTCGGGCCGCCTAATTTTTTATCTAAAGAATCGATTGCCTTTGATTCAGTCTTTTTTTGCTGGCCGGCTTTTTTCGGTCTTGTTTTCATACGGCACCTCCTCACAAGTATCGTTTGCATTAACGAGGAGGATCATACAATTTTTGCGGGTGTTTTTGTCGAAAACTTCAGCTTTTCGTGGAATACCTGTTTGTTTGGCGATTTGCTTCTAGTTTTGTCATGAGGAAGGAAAGAGCCTTGAGAGCAAAGAATGTTAACCGGGAGAGACAAGGAAAGGGAGGTACACGAATGTCCGGTTATGTATGCAAGACAGATATTCTCCGTATGCTTTCTGATATAGAAGATGAATTAACGCGAGCTGAGCAAAGCCTGAATCATTCTGTAAATGCATTAGAGGCTGAGATGCGGGAAACGGAAAACGATCGCCTAAGTGTGCTCGAAGAAGAAATCATAGATCTTCATATTTGTATAAATGAGCTGTATCAATCACCTGAACACAGGTATGCGTTTGAGAAGGTATACCGCATCGGCTGAATTTGTGAGTGAAATTTGGTACGATAGGCATTGAGGTGAAAGGTATTGCTATCACAAACATTGCTGGAAATGACCGAACAAATGATTGAAGTTGCTGAAAAAGGCGCTGATCGGTATCAGGAAGGAAAAAACAGTAATCATTCTTATGATTTTTTTGAGACGATAAAGCCTGCAGTTGAAGAGAATGATGAACTGGCTGCTCGCTGGGCAGAGGGTGCTCTTGAATTGATAAAAGTCCGCCGGCCAAAATATGTGCATAAAGAGCAAATTGAGGCCGTAAAGGATAATTTCCTGGAATTGGTCCTTCAATCTTATGTTCATCATATTCATAAAAAACGATTTAAGGACATCACTGAGTCAGTCCTTTATACATTGCACGCAGTAAAGGATGAAATTGCAAGAGAAGACAGCCGGTAAAAGGCTGTCTTCTTTTCGTTTTTATAGGGGGCCGGACGTTAATTCATCTCATATGCCGGGCTTTCTGCTCCATTTGCTTCGAGAACCTTCATACTGTTACGAAACTCAGTTATGCTGAGATGTCCTTGAATATAGAGGAACTTGGCAAAGTCCATCAGTTTATTCATACAGTCTGTTTCATATTTCTTCATTTCTGCAAAACGTTTGCTTAAGTATGATACGTTCATTATGGTGCATCCCCTCTCATCTGTATTGAAAATATGGTACCATAATGATTCGACTTTTTTCTGTTTTTAAAAAATTTAAACTTTCGACACAATTTGACAAATGCTAATCATCACTTGTGACACAAACAATAGAAGTCATTCATACATATATAGAAGAGAAATATGTTGTGTTTAGGGGGGAATCGCAATGAACGGGAGCTCTCGAAGCTATCCTCGGCAAATGGGCTATTATTATCCTCAGCATATGCAAGGATATTATCAGCAGGCTGCACCCGGTTATTTAGAGCAACAACTGCCTCAGCAGCATTATGGACAGCAGGATTATTATCAGCCTTATGCTCCGATCCAGCCTATGTCTATGCAGCCGCCTGTATTTTCTAACCCTTATCCTATCCCAAGGCCTAATCAACAGCAGCCTTCGCAATTTCAAAGCATTATGTCGCAGTTCAAAAAAGCCAATGGGCAATTTGATTTTAATAAAATGATGGATACGACAGGTCAAGTAATGAGTGCAATGAATCAGGTCGGATCTTTAATAAAGGGATTTACCAGCTTTTTTAAATGATAGAAGCATGAATGAATCGTTCATTCATGCTTATTTTTTGGAAAGAAAAGTGTCATTGTCTGCTCGTTCCAAGACGTTTCCATATCTTCTTGGCGAACTTCATAAGGCAGCTGAACCGTTCTTGTCATGCTTGTAAAGGTAGCCTCATTTTGGTGTTTCTGTTTTTCTTGGAGTGTTACATGGAGATACCTCGATTTAACATCAACGACGATCTCGCCATCTCGAAACGTCGCCGGAATGGTAATATCGATATACAGCCCAGTATCTCTTTCTCTGACATGTATGGTCGTCTGCACATCCTTTAAACTCGAGTTGATTAGGTTCTGAAATCTGTTTATAAGGTTGCCGAACGCTGAGGATTGAAAAAGAGTGTCGATTGCCTCCGTTATGATTTCTTCTTTCTTTTGCAGTTCGTTCTTTTTGTCATCATGGAATTCCAATATCGCCACCGCCTTTTTTAACCAGATTATGCGTCTATGCCAGATGTTGTTATAAATTGAAGCAAAATTGAAAGTGTGGTTAAATAGTGGTGAATGAAGGGATAACGGTTGAAGTGAATGAGAAGGGAGAAAATACATTGCTGAAAAAATTATTCGGAATGGGCAAAATTCAGGAAAAGGTGACAGAAGAGGTTATTTATTCTCCGGCAGACGGTACAGTAATGGACCTGTCAGATGTGCCGGACCCTGTTTTTTCACAGAAAATGATGGGAGAAGGAATAGCGGTGGAACCTTCTAGCGGTGAAATCGTTTCTCCCGCTGAAGGTGAAGTCATTCAGATTTTCCACACCAAACACGCCGTTGGCATTCGGACTCGCTCGGGAATTGAGCTGTTAATTCATGTCGGGCTGGAGACAGTCAATATGAACGGAGAAGGATTTACTGCCCACATTAAAGAAGGGGATAAAGTGAAGGTCGGTGACCCGCTGATTACATGTGATTTGGAATTAATAAAAGAAAAAGCGAGCAGCACAGTCATCCCAATCGTTATAATGAATGGTGAGGCTGTAGGATCAATGGTACCGGCAGGCGAAAAGGCTGCTCGTAAAGGCGAATCAAAGCTCCTTACAATAAAAGCGAAATAAGCAGGGCATATGCCTTGCTTTTTTTATTCAACTGTATAAAATTTGCACCTAGCCATGCAAACAAATATTCGGTAAACTGTACTTGACAAAGAGGTGTAAAGAATGAAAAAGAAATCACTGACTGAACTCATTTCTGATTTAAAAGGAAATGAAAACGTTGTGAATTGGCATGAAATTGAGCCTCGGGAAGCAAAAACAAGGCCTATGCCCGAAAGTATAGACGAGAGAATCAAAGCGGCCCTTTCGAAAAGGGGCATTGATGAACTATATACTCACCAATATTCCGCTTTTCAATATGTGCAAAAAGGAGAGAGCATCGTTACCGTAACGCCAACAGCATCAGGAAAAACGTTATGCTACAACCTCCCAGTCCTGCAGTCCATCGCCCAAGATGAAACAAACCGGGCGTTATATTTATTTCCGACTAAAGCGCTGGCACAAGACCAAAAGAGCGAGCTAAATGAAATTATTGATGAAATGGGCATTGATATTAAAAGCTTTACATATGACGGGGATACGTCTCCGGCAATCAGACAAAAGGTGAGAAAAGCAGGTCATATTGTCATTACAAACCCCGATATGCTGCATTCTGCCATTCTACCGCATCATACGAAATGGGTCAGTTTGTTTGAAAACCTTAAGTATATCGTCATCGATGAGCTTCATACGTATCGAGGTGTGTTCGGCAGCCATGTGGCAAATGTGATCCGGCGGCTAAAGCGGATCTGCCGGTTTTATGGAAGTGATCCGGTTTTTATTTGTACTTCCGCAACAATTGCCAACCCAAAGGAATTGGGAGAGCAGCTGACAGGCAAACCGATGCGGCTGGTCGATGACAACGGCGCACCGAGCGGACGCAAGCATTTTGTGTTTTACAATCCGCCAATTGTGAACAAACCGCTGAATATTAGAAGGAGCGCAACCGCAGAAGTGAATGAACTGGCGAAAGAGTTCCTTAAAAACAAAGTGCAGACCATTGTTTTTGCCAGAAGCAGAGTTCGGGTGGAAATTATTTTAAGCCATATTCAGGAGCTTGTGAAAAAAGAGATTGGAACAAAATCAATCAGAGGCTATCGGGGAGGCTATCTGCCGAAAGAGCGAAGAGAAATCGAAAAAGGCCTGAGAGAAGGCGACATTTTAGGAGTGGTCAGTACGAATGCCTTAGAGCTTGGTGTTGATATCGGCCAGCTGCAAGTGTGTGTAATGACGGGGTATCCCGGAAGTGTTGCAAGTGCTTGGCAGCAGGCGGGACGAGCCGGCAGAAGACACGGTGAATCTTTGATTATCATGGTAGCCAATTCAACACCGATTGACCAATATATTGTGCGGCATCCTGAATATTTCTTTAATCGTTCGCCGGAATCTGCAAGAATCAATCCGGAGAATTTGATTATTTTAGTAGACCACTTAAAGTGTGCGGCTTATGAGCTTCCTTTTAGAGCTGATGAAGAATTTGGAGCCATGGAAGTCAGTGATATTCTTGAGTATCTTCAGGAAGAGGCTGTTCTTCACCGCAACGGCGAACGGTACCATTGGGCAAGTGAGTCGTTCCCTGCTTCAAACATCAGTTTGCGTTCCGCCTCCCAGGAAAATGTCGTTATAGTTGATCAGTCGGATATAGCAAATGTAAGGATTATCGGTGAAATGGACCGTTTTAGCGCGATGACGCTTTTACATGATGAAGCAATTTATTTGCATGAAGGTGTTCAGTATCAAGTTGAGAAGCTCGATTGGGACCATAAAAAGGCGTATGTCAGAAAAGTCGATGTCGAATATTATACGGATGCAAACCTGGCAGTTCAGCTGAAGGTATTAGAAATCGATAAAACGAAAGAAAAAAGCCGTACGTCATTGCACTACGGAGACGTCACTGTCAATGCCCTGCCGACCATTTTTAAAAAAATAAAAATGACCACTTTTGAAAATATTGGGTCTGGACCTATTCATTTACCGGAAGAAGAACTGCATACAAGTGCAGCTTGGCTCGAAATCAAAACAGCGGATGAAGACATCGGGGAAAAGACACTGGAACAGCTGCTTCTTGGCATCTCGAATGTGCTGCAGCATATTGTCCCTGTGTATATCATGTGTGATCGAAATGATGTTCATGTTGTTTCTCAAATTAAAGCAGCCCATACCGGAGTGCCAACCATATTTTTATATGATCATTATCCGGGCGGTATCGGTTTGGCGGAGGAAGTCTTTAAATGTTTTTCAGACATTAATGAAGCGGCGAAACAACTGATTACACATTGTCCTTGTCATGACGGCTGTCCGTCTTGTATAGGTACGGAAATAGAAGGGATAAAAGCAAAGGAAAGAATTTTGCAGCTGTTGGATCAAATGTCGTAAGGAGGGGGGCCGGATATGTCATTAAAAGGGAAACTCCAGCGGATGAAAAAGCACATGGTGCTCGATGAAGGAGAACAAAAAATAGAAGCAGGCAAACAAGAAAACCACTTTGATGACATCCCGTTTTTAGAAGAGTGGGAGGCTTTTGGCATGAAGCCTTTCATCTTCGAAGATGAATATTGCCTTATCAGAGAAGTGGAATATCCGCTTTCTCACCGCCATGGGTTATACAGCTTTTCTGAGCTTGAGGAAGTGATCACACTGTGGAATCAAAGCGGCCTGTCGCATACATTGTCAGCAAAAGGGTATAACAAAAACAACCTCTTTTTCTTTGATACAGAAACAACCGGTCTTGGGGGTGGAGCTGGGAATACCATTTTTTTGCTTGGGCATGCGAGAGTATATGAAGACCGAGTGACAGTCAAACAGCATCTTTTGCCCAAACCGGGGAACGAAGTCGCCTTGTACCAAAGCTTTTTAAGCGAGGTTGACATTACATCACTTGTGACCTACAACGGCAAAGCCTTTGATTGGCCGCAGGTGAAAACAAGGCACACCTTGATCCGTGACAGACTTCCGAAGCTTCCGGAGTTTGGCCACTTTGATCTTTTGCATGGAGCTAGACGCCTGTGGAAACACAAAATGGACCGCGTATCTCTTGGCACGGTTGAAAAAGAGGAGCTCGGCATCCGCAGATTAGAAGACACACCGGGCTACTTGGCGCCAATGCTTTACTTTCATTTTATCAAGGCGCAAGAGCCGGATCTTTTAAAAGGTGTCCTGCATCATAATGAAATGGATGTGTTATCGCTCATTTCATTGTACATCCATATGTCTAAAAAAATCCTTTCAGAATCACATGCGCCAAAAGAACACAGTGAAGCCTATGCTATGGCGAAATGGTTTATGGCTCATAAAGAAACGGACCAAGCGATCAAGCAGTTGGAAAGGCTTATAGAAAAATCGTTTGAGGACCAGGATAGTGCACGGCTGGATTTATCGCTCCTGTACAAAAAACAAAACCGCTTGGAAGAAGCAGTGCCGCTTTGGGAAAAGCTGTCCCGCTCGCAAAACCAGAAGTGCAGATACGCTGCTGTAATAGAGCTCGCGAAATATTTTGAGCATAAGAAAAAAGAATTCGGAAAAGCATTGCAAATAGCAGAGCAATTGCTTAGTGATGCGGCATGCTTATCAGAAAAAGAAACTGAAAAACTGCATGTGAGAATTGCCCGTCTGAAGAGGAAATATTCCTCTTAAATATTCCCCGGGAAAGCGCAAAAGACGACTTGTTTCGCCATGAATTTTTTTTGCTGAATTCACATTGATTTTGTTGTAGAATAGCGGCGAATCCTGTAAAATGACGTTAGTTATTTTTAAAGGGAGAGTTGGTATGTATAAGGGTGTTTTTTACTTGTTCTTTGTTGTGGTATTTTTGATTGCTTTTGTGTTTTCAAACTTTAAAGACAGCTTAATTGCACACTTTTAAAATAGGTCTTTGCATCAGAACATGTACCCCTTATTTTTCATAGCTTAGTATTGTAATAAAGTTTATGGAAAGGGGATTTTATCATGCATCACTGCAGACCGCATATGATGGCGCCAATTGTCCATCCTACTCATTGCTGTGAACACCATACGTTTTCGAAGACTATCGTGCCGCACATTCACCCACAGCATACAACAAACGTAAACCACCAGCATTTTCAGCACGTTCACTACTTTCCACACACTTTCTCAAATGTTGACCCGGCTACGCATCAGCATTTTCAAGCAGGAAAACCTTGCTGCGACTACTAGTATGGAAAACGTGCAGCTTGATGGTGTAAACAATGCAGCACAACAAATGGGGCCCACGGGAGCCCCATTTTTTAAAGCAGGTGAAATGATGAAAGTATTGGCAATAACGGGCTATAAACCGTTTGAACTCGGGATATTTAAGCAGGATGACAAGGCGCTGTATTACATAAAAAAAGCCATTAAGAACCGGCTGATTGCTTTTTTGGATGAAGGATTAGAATGGATTTTAATTTCGGGCCAGCTTGGAGCAGAGCTGTGGGCGGCAGAAGCTGCAAATGATTTGCAGGAAGAATACCCTGACTTAAAGGTAGCTGTCATCACACCATTTTACGAGCAGGAAAAGAACTGGAAAGAACCGAATAAGGAACAGTATGAAGCAGTTCTGGCTCAGGCAGACTATGAAGCAAGCCTGACTCACCGTCCTTATGAAAGCCCGCTTCAATTCAAACAAAAAAATCAGTTCTTCATTGATAAGTCCGACGGGCTTCTGCTTTTATATGACCCGGAAAAGGAAGGCTCCCCTAAGTATATGCTTGGGACAGCGGAAAAAAGGCGCGAACAGGATGGCTATCCCATCTACTTTATTACAATGGATGACTTGAGAGTGACAGTAGAGGAAGACAGCTACTCATAGCAATAAGAGAAATTTGACAACCGTACAGATTTCTGAAAAAATATATGTGATGATTCACGATACGAGGTGAAAAAGATGCTTGCTGATAAAGTAAAGCTTTCTGCGAAAGAAATTTTGGAAAAAGAATTTAAAACAGGCGTTAGAGGCTACAAGCAAGAAGACGTTGACAAATTTTTAGATATGATTATTAAGGATTATGAAACCTTCCATCAAGAAATTGAAGAACTGCAGCAGGAAAATCTGCAGCTGAAAAAACAGCTTGAAGAAGCCAGTAAAAAACAGCCTGTGCAATCTAACACAACAAACTTTGATATTTTAAAACGGCTGTCTAACTTAGAAAAACACGTTTTTGGCAGCAAGCTTTATGATTGATCACGCTTGAAAAAAATGGCGCTTGTAAATTGTAAACAGTTGTTATATAATAATTCATGTTCTTAACGTTCGGGTAATCGCTGCAGATCTTGAATCTGTAGAGGAAAGTCCATGCTCGCACGGTGCTGAGATGCCCGTAGTGTTCGTGCCTAGCGAAGTCATAAGCTAGGGCAGCCTTTAGAGGCTGACGGCAGGAAAAAAGCCTACGTCCTTCGGATATGGCTGAGTATCCTTGAAAGTGCCACAGTGACGAAGTCTCACTAGAAATGGTGAGAGTGGAACGCGGTAAACCCCTCGAGCGAGAAACCCAAATTTTGGTAGGGGAACCTTCTTAACGGAATTCAACGGAGAGAAGGACAGAATGCTTTCTGTAGATAGATGATTGCCGCCTGAGTACGAGGTGATGAGCCGTTTGCAGTACGACGGAACAAAACATGGCTTACAGAACGTTAGACCACTTACATTTAAAATGATGAAAACAAGCTCTCCCGTATAAGGAGAGCTTTTATCTTGAAAAGAGAAAAGTTTTAAAAGACAGGGTGATACGATGACGAAGTATACACTAATTGCAACGGCGCCGATGGGCATTGAAGCTGTTGTCGCAAAGGAAGTACGAGATTTAGGATACGAATGCAAGGTTGATAACGGGAAAGTTATTTTTGAAGGTGATGCACTTGCCATCTGCCGTGCGAACCTTTGGCTTAGAACAGCCGACCGCATAAAGGTTCAGGTTGCTTCTTTTAAAGCGAAAACATTTGATGAACTGTTTGAAAAAACGAAAGCGATTAACTGGCGCTCATTTATACCTGAAAACGGGAAATTCCCTGTCATCGGAAAATCGGTAAAATCAACACTTGCAAGCGTTCCCGACTGTCAGCGGATCGTCAAAAAAGCAATTGTCGAAAAGCTCAAGCTGCAGTCCGGCAAAGCCAATGATTGGATTGAAGAAACAGGTGCTGAGTATAAAGTGGAAATATCTTTATTGAAAGATCAGGCTTTGATTACACTGGACTCATCAGGGACGGGCCTTCACAAACGAGGATACCGTGTCGATCAGGGCGGTGCGCCGATTAAAGAAACACTTGCTGCCGCTTTGGTGCAATTAACCAATTGGACGCCGGACCGCCCGTTTGTTGATCCTTTCTGTGGCTCCGGAACAATCGTGATAGAAGCGGCGTTAATCGGCCAAAACATCGCCCCGGGATTCAACCGCGATTTTGTATCAGAGGATTGGGAATGGATCGGTAAAGATCTGTGGAACAAAGCGCGGCTTGAAGTCGAAGAAAAGGCAAATTATGATCAGCCGCTTACAATTTTCGCTAGCGACATAGACCACCGCATGGTTCAAATCGCAAAAGAAAATGCAGAGGAAGCAGGACTGGGAGATCTAATCCAGTTCAAACAGATGCAGGTCAAAGACTTTACCACAAATCTGGAGTTTGGCGTAATTGTCGGCAACCCGCCATATGGAGAGCGTCTCGGCGAGAAAAAAGCCGTTGAGCAGATGTACAAAGAAATGGGGCAGGCGTTCGAGCCGCTTGATACTTGGTCTGTGTATATGCTGACATCAAATGAAAACTTTGAGGAAGCATATGGCAGAAAAGCAACGAAGAAACGAAAACTCTTTAACGGGTTTATTAAAACGGATTATTATCAATACTGGTCAAAAGTAAGACCGCAGCGCAAGAAAACAGAAAACGCATAAAAAGAAGACGCTCTGCATGCGTCTTCTTTCATCTTTCAGCCCTATTCTATCGTTACCAACGGTGAGCTTTCGCGTTGCTTCTCAATATAATGTTGGTTTGGGACATTTCAGTGTGACCGTTTACTTGAGACTTAGAACGTTTAGGCCGCGTCCAATTGTGATGAAACAGTTCAGAATGCTGATCTAATCGGTTTCTATAACTCATGTCAACATCACTCCCTGATAGAATATTGTTGATAAGACGGATAATCCGGAGACGGAATATCAAGTGTAGTTTGTGCATGTTTCGGTGATAACATGCGGTAAAGCATGTATATAAAATGAAAAGTTCGCATACAATGATGATTATTTCCATCAGAGGTGATCTCATGCTGAACAGCGAACATTTTAATCTTATTCAAAGGGCGCTTGACGCAACAGCAAACGAGCTGAAGGAGCTCGGGACTGATTCGTCTCCGTCTGTGATTTCGCATGCGCAAACTGATTTAGAAAAAGCGGTAGAACATATTTATTCAACAGACCATCCTTTTTTATCGTCGCATGTGATCAATCGTAAGTAAACTGCAAAAAACTTGGCATTGCCAAGTTTTTTTATTGTATTCATCAGCGGAAAATGATATTATTGGTGGTCTGAATGTCGAATAGTTGGGGGTTGGAACTAGGTGACAACATCACGTTTGCCTTTTTCTTTAACGAAAACAAAGAATTTTTATGAAGAATTGAACAATTGGATTGGTGACGTGTTTTACGATATCCTTCCCGAAAAAGGGTTTGATCTTCGGGACGAGCAAGTATTTATGGCTTTTCAGCTGGAGCGGGCGTTTAAAGAGAAAAAAGTCATGTTCGCCGAAGCTGGAGTGGGAACGGGGAAAACGCTGGTATATCTTCTTTTTGCAATCAGCTATGCAAGGTATGTCGGCAAACCTGCCATCATCGCTTGTGCGGATGAAACATTAATTGAACAGCTGGTGAAAAAAGAGGGCGATATTTCTAAGCTGGCTGAGCATCTTGACCTGAAAATTGATACAAGGCTGTCAAAATCACATGAGCAATATTTATGCTTGAAGAAGCTTGAAAAAACAATGCAGCGTTCTGATGATGATAAATGGCTGGATCTTTATGAGTCGTTACCGTCATTTGTCCACGAGTCCCAGGCGATGCAGCGCTTTTATCCGTATGGCGACCGTAAGCAGTACGCAAATCTATCGAATGAAGAGTGGTCTGACGTAAGCTACGACTCGTTTCAGGACTGTCTGACTTGTGATATGAGACACAGATGCGGTCTGACACTTTCCAGAGATTACTATCGCAAGTCAACGGACTTAATCATTTGTTCCCATGATTTTTATATGGAGCATGTGTGGACGGAAGAATCACGCAAACGAGAGGGCCAGCTGCCGCTCTTGCCTGATCATAGTGCAGTTGTATTTGATGAGGGGCATTTGTTAGAGTTTGCTGCGCAAAAAGCGCTAACCTATAGAGTGAAGCAGTCTACTCTTGAATTGTTTTTAGAACGTTTGCTGCAAAATGACATCAGAGAAGAGTTTGCAGAATTGATTGAAGATGCGCTTCTCGCAAACGACGAATTTTTCTATGTTCTTTCTGAAGAATCAAAGGAAGTAGCCGGTTCACACCGTTTAGAAATAAAAAATGACCATCGTGTCAAAAAGGCGGCGGACGAGCTTTGCCGTTTACTTGATAAAATCGGTGAGGCACTTGTATTTGAGTCTGAAATGTATACGATTGATCAATACGAGCTGTCAGTAGTGGAAGAATATGTTGAACAAATGGCGTATTCATTATCTCTATATCAAAAGGATGCGATCAGCTGGCTGGAGAAAAAGGAAGCAGAATCAACTTTTGTCGTGATGCCGAGAACGGTAGCAGAAGTACTTGGCGAAAAAGTGTTTTCTAAGAAAATTCCTTATATCTTCTCTTCTGCTACGCTGTCAGAAGGCGGTTCGTTTGATTATATTGCCGACAGTCTTGGGATTCATGATTATTTGTCATTAACTGTTGATTCCCCTTATGATTATGACGAGCAAATGAGTATTAATCTATACGCAAAAACAGATATGGCCGCTGAACAAAAAACGGCTGAAACGATTGAAACAATCAAACGTTACAAAGGAAGAACGCTGGTGCTTTTCCCTTCTTTTGAAGAATTAAACGAGTTTAAAGAGCTGTCGGCGGCATGGGAGCTGCCGTATCCAATTTTCTTCGAAGGTGATGAGGAAATCAGCAGCTTAGTAGAGAAATTCCAAGAGGAAGAAGAAACAGTACTTTGTTCAGTTCACTTATGGGAAGGACTCGACATTCCCGGTGACGCATTGAAGAATGTTACCATTTGGTCATTACCGTTCCCGCCACACGATCCTGTATTTACAGCGAAGCGCAACGGAGCGAAAAAAGATCCGTTCGAAGAAGTTGATCTGCCATATATGTTGTTACGTGTACGGCAGGGCATCGGGCGCCTGATTCGCTCGAATCAAGACAGCGGCTCGATTCACATTTACGCTGGCGGAGAAAATGAACGCATCATTGATGAGGTCAAAAAGGTCTTGCCTGTTGAACCGCACATGATGTAATGGAAAAAAGCTGACGATCGTTCGTCAGCTTTTTTTATTTGTCAGCGGGATAGCCAGCCGCCATCAACTGCTAAAATATGTCCATTTACATAATCTGAAGCACGTGATGCCAAAAAGACTGCAGTCCCCCCGATATCATCTGCTTGGCCCCAGCGGCCGGCAGGAATTCTCTTTAAAATGTCCTCATTTCGCTTTTCATCATCCCGAATAGGCTTTGTATTCGCAGTAGAAATATAGCCTGGGGCGATTGCGTTGACCTGAATACCCGACGCTGCCCACTCATTTGCAAATGATTTTGTCAAACCGGCAACAGCGTGTTTGCTCGCGGTGTAAGCCGGAACGAGGATGCCGCCTTGAAAAGACAGGAGAGAGGCAATATTAATAATCTTTCCATGACCTCTTTTCAGCATGTGCCTGCCAGCAAGCTGTGTCAGAATAAACAGGCTGTTTAGATTGACATTCAGTACGTGCTGCCAGTTCTCTTCTGAAAAATCTTCCGCTTTTTCCCGATGAATAATGCCGGCATTATTGACAAGGATGTCGATCTGCCTGTTTTCAAACAGCTCAGCTGCAGAATCCTTTATCGCTTCCGGCTTGCTCATGTCCAATGTAAAAGATGTAAATATCCGGCCTTCCTGTTCCACAAGCTGCTGTGTTTCAGACAGGCTGCTTGTATGTGATGTGCCGATAATATCAGCGCCAGCACCGGCTAGGGCTTTGGCAATTCCTTGACCGATCCCTGTTCCAGGGCCTGTCACCAGCGCTGTTTTTCCTTCTAATGAAAAGGCGTCATGTAGATAACCCATCTTATTTCAGCCCATCCATCGGAACGAGATCCATGTCCGTAAATGTGTAATTTTCTCCAGCCATCGCCCACACAAAGCTATAGTTTGATGTTCCTGCGCCAGAATGAATAGACCAGGCGGGAGAAAGGACAGCCTGCTCATTTCCAACAACAAGATGGCGTGTTTCGTCCGGCTGGCCCATGAAATGAAATACCTTTGAATCCTTTTCAAGATCCAGATAAAGATAAGCCTCCATCCGACGGTCATGAACGTGTGCTGGCATGGTATTCCAGTTGTTGTTTTGATCTAACATCGTTATTCCCATCATCAGCTGACAGCTTTTAATGCCATCCTGATGAATAACTTTGTACAGACTTCTGACATTAGACGCTGCATCATCACCAAGGCGGTCGGGTGTCAGTTCAGGTAGGGCGGCTTTTTGTGTCGGATAGCTTTTGTGGGCGCAAGCGGAGACGAAGTAAAACTTCGCTTTTTCCCCGTTCAGGCTTGAAAACGATACATCCTGATTGCCCATTCCAATATAGAGAAAATCCTTTGTTTGAAGCACATATTCATCATCGCCGACTCTAACGGCACCAGGCTGGCCGACATTAATAATCCCGATTTCACGCCGTTCCAAAAAGAAGTCTGTTTTTAGAAAATCACCTGCATCAAGCTTCAGTTCACTTTGCCCTGGAGCCGCTCCGCCGATGACAACCCGGTCTTCATGTGAGTAATACATCGTAAGTTTGTTTTCTGTAAATAAAGAATCCATTAAGAAATGAGTGCGAAGCTCCTCTGTTGTAAAGCGTTTTACTTGTTCAGGATGTACAGAATAACGATTTTCCATTATATTTCCCCCTTGGTTAGGATTTCAGCATCACTTGAATGAAAATATTTTGGTAACGGTTTCAAAGAAAATTTTAGGATAAATAGTGAAAAGAGTCAACGAAAAAATAATGAATTGACACATTATTAAAAAAACTCTTCCCAAATTTTAAAATTATGGTATTCTTTTGTTGTAACGGTTTTGAAATCGATTTCAAATATATGAGATACAGGAGCACTTGAATGAAAAAGAAAACAACAGGCCATACAACCATCAAAGATGTAGCTGAATGTGCAGGAGTTTCGAAATCGACAGTTTCCCGCTATATTAACGGAAAAATTGACGCGATTTCTCCTGAAAAAGTGAAAAACATTAAAAAGGCAATCGCAGAATTGAATTATCGGCCGAGTAAAATGGCACAAGGTTTGAAAATAAAAAAAAGCAAGTTAATCGGATTTGTTGTAGCTGACATTACAAATCCTTTTTCGGTCGCTGCTTTCAGGGGAGTCGAAGAGGTTTGTGATCAATATGGTTACAGCATTATGGTGTGCAACACAGATAACAGTCCTGAAAAAGAGCGGGAAATGCTCTTAAAGCTAGAAGCCCATTCGGTTGAGGGCTTGATTTTAAACGCAACAGGGGAAAACAAGGATGTACTGCGCGCTTTTGCTGAACAGCAAATTCCAACAATCTTAATTGACCGGAAACTGCCGGATCTGAAACTTGATACCGTAACGACTGACAACAGATGTATCACAAAAGAGATTCTTCAGAAGGTGTACAGCAAAGGGTATACTGATGTCGCGCTGTTTACCGAACCGATTTCCTCTATCAGCCCTCGTGCAGAAAGAGCAGCTGTGTATCAGGAAATGGCTTTGGTTCATAATGTGAACGGGCTTGTCAGATTGCATGAAATTGACGTAAAGGACAAGGAGCAGCTTAAGGCGGCGCTCCGTTCTTTTCACAAGGAAATGCCGGAGCAAAAAAAAGCGATTCTGGCTTTGAATGGCTTGATTATGCTGAAAATCATCAGCTGTATGGAAGAGCTTGGCCTGCGCATCCCTCAAGATATAGGGATTGCAGGATTCGATGATACGGAATGGTATAAACTGATCGGTCCAGGCATTACAACGATCGCCCAGCCGTCACATGATATGGGCAGGACGGCGATGGAACGTGTATTAAAAAGGATTGAAGGTGACAAAGGAGCGCCTCAAACCATTGAATTAGAGGCAAAAGTCATCATGAGAAAGTCACTTTAATCCTAGGTGCCCTCAACTAAGAGGAGGTTGGGAAGAGATGAAGCTTGATGCGGTGACATTCGGGGAATCAATGGCCATGTTTTATGCAAATGAGTATGGAGGCCTTCATGAAGTATCCACTTTTTCTAAAGGGCTTGCCGGAGCAGAAAGCAATGTCGCCTGCGGCCTTGCCAGACTCGGATTTCGAATGGGATGGATGAGCAAGGTCGGCAATGATCAGCTCGGAACGTTTATTGTACAGGAACTTAAAAAAGAGGGAGTGGATGTGTCCCGCGTGATCCGCTCGCAGGACGAAAATCCCACCGGGCTGCTGCTGAAGTCAAAAGTGAAAGAAGGCGACCCGCAAGTTACCTACTATAGGAAAAACTCAGCTGCAAGCACATTAACTTCAGCTGAATATCCGAGAGATTATTTTCAATGCGCAGGCCATTTGCATGTGACAGGCATTCCGCCTGCCTTGTCAGCCGAGATGAAAGACTTCACGTATCATGTCATGAACGACATGAGAAACGCAGGGAAGACCATTTCATTCGACCCTAATGTAAGACCTTCGCTTTGGCCTGATCAAGCAACAATGGTACACACAATCAATGATCTGGCTGGGCTTGCAGACTGGTTTTTCCCGGGTATCGCAGAGGGAGAGCTATTGACCGGAGAAAAAACACCTGAAGGCATTGCCGACTATTATTTGAAAAAAGGTGCCAGCTTTGTTGCTATTAAACTTGGAAAAGAAGGCGCTTACTTTAAAACGGGGACAAGTGAAGGATTTCTAGAAGGCTGCCGGGTCGACCGGGTGGTTGATACGGTCGGCGCCGGAGACGGATTTGCAGTAGGTGTAATCAGCGGTATCCTAGACGGTTTGTCGTACAAGGATGCGGTGCAAAGGGGAAATGCGATTGGCGCTTTGCAAGTGCAGGCACCGGGGGATATGGACGGTTTGCCGACCAGGGAGAAATTAGCTTCTTTTTTATCTGCTCAAAGAACGGTTCACCAAAAGAAAGGGGATTATTAATATGGAGTCCAAAGTCGTTGAAAACCGTCTGAAAGAAGCAAAGCTGATTGCAGTCATTCGTTCAAAGGATAAGCAGGAGGCCTGTCAGCAGATTGAGAGTTTATTAGATAAAGGGATTCGTGCAGTTGAAGTGACGTATACGACCCCCGGGGCATCAGATATTATCGAATCCTTCCGTAATAGGGAAGATATTTTAATTGGCGCGGGCACGGTCATCAGCGCGCAGCAAGCTGGGGAAGCTGCTGAGGCTGGCGCGCAGTTTATTGTCAGTCCGGGTTTTTCAGCTGATCTTGCTGAACATCTATCTTTTGTAAAGACACATTATATCCCCGGCGTCTTGACTCCGAGCGAAATTATGGAAGCGTTGACATTCGGGTTCACGACATTAAAGCTGTTCCCAAGCGGTGTGTTTGGCATTCCGTTTATGAAAAATTTAGCGGGTCCTTTCCCGCAGGTGACCTTTATTCCGACAGGCGGGATACATCCGTCTGAAGTGCCTGATTGGCTTAGAGCCGGAGCTGGCGCCGTCGGAGTCGGCAGCCAGTTGGGCAGCTGTTCAAAAGAGGATTTGCAGGCTGTTTTCCAAGTGTAAGTGGAATTGTTTTTTCATAACCGGAGGATGGGAGAATCCACAATATGAAAATCAAGGCGACAATTGAACGGGTACCTGGCGGAATGATGATTATTCCGCTATTTCTTGGAGCGGCGCTCAACACGTTTGCGCCTGGAACAGCGGAGTTCTTTGGAGGGTTTACGGGTGCTTTGATTACCGGAACGCTGCCGATACTGGGTGTTTTTATCTTTTGCGTAGGAGCAACGATTGATTTTCGTTCTTCAGGCTATATCGCAAGAAAAGGAATCACATTATTATTGGGAAAGGTCGGATTTGCGGCGCTGCTCGGCGTGATCGCAGCGCAATTTATACCTGACGAAGGCATACAATCCGGCTTTTTTGCAGGCCTTTCTGTTTTAGCAATTGTCGCGGTAATGAATGAAACGAACGGCGGACTGTATTTGGCGCTCATGAATCACATGGGAAGAAAAGAGGATGCGGGCGCTTTCGCCTTTATCAGTACAGAATCTGGTCCTTTTATGACCATGGTGACGTTTGGTGTGACGGGACTTGCCGCATTCCCATGGGAAACGCTGGCAGCGACAGTCATCCCGTTTTTACTTGGATGTATACTTGGAAATCTGGATCACGATCTCAGAGACTTATTCAGCAAGGTTGTGCCGGCGATCATTCCATTTTTCGCCTTTTCGCTCGGCAATACCTTGAATTTTGGAATGCTGATCCAATCAGGGCTGCTTGGCATTTTTATCGGAGTTTCTGTCGTCATTTTATCGGGCAGTTCTTTGTTTTTGCTTGATCGTTTTATTGCGCGGGGAGATGGTGTCGCGGGAGTGGCCGCTTCTTCTACGGCAGGGGCGGCTGTAGCCGTGCCATATGCATTAGCGGAAGCGAATGCCTCATTTGCGCCAGTTGCTGAGTCGGCAACTGCAATTATCGCGACAAGCGTTATTGTCACCTCGCTCTTAACCCCGCTGGCAACAGTGTGGGTAGATAAAAAAATCAAGCAGAAAAAGCGGAGAACACCTCCGCCAAAAAATCAAATGACGATCAACTGAATAAAAAGGCTGCCACAAAACATACCGGCAGCCTTTTATACAAACAATTTGACTTTCATACCCCCTTCCATTAGCCTGTAATGGAACGGCTAGAATAGGGAGGGAATGGATATGGAGATACATACATATGAAAAAGAATTTTTTGATCTTTTAAAAAGAATCTCACATTACAGCGAAGCAGTTGCGTTAATGCACTGGGACTCCAGAACAGGCGCGCCGAAAAATGGCTCAGAGGATCGTGCCGAAAGTATCGGCCAGCTTTCAACAGATATATTCAATATCCAAACATCAGATCGAATGAAGGAGCTTATCGATGTCCTGTATGAACGATTTGATGACTTGTCGGAAGATACGAAAAAAGCAGTGGAACTGGCGAAAAAAGAGTATGAAGAGAATAAGAAAATCCCTGAGGCTGAATACAAAGAATACGTGATTCTGTGTTCAAAGGCAGAAACAGCGTGGGAGGAAGCGAAAGGAAAATCTGATTTCAGCTTGTTTTCTCCTTATTTAGAACAGCTGATTGAATTCAATAAACGTTTTATTACGTATTGGGGATATCAAGAGCATCCTTATGATGCATTGCTTGATTTGTTTGAGCCCGGCGTCACGGTAAAGGTGCTTGATCAGTTGTTTGCTGAGCTGAAGGAAGCGATTATCCCTCTTGTTAAACAGGTGACAGCTTCCGGAAATAAACCAGATACAAGCTTTATTACAAAAGCGTTCCCGAAAGAAAAGCAAAAAGAGCTCAGTCTGTATTTTTTACAGGAGCTTGGCTACGATTTTGATGGCGGAAGACTTGATGAAACCGTTCATCCGTTTGCAACTACGCTGAATCGGGGAGACGTTCGGGTCACGACGAGATATGATGAAAAAGATTTCCGGACGGCGATCTTTGGCACCATTCATGAGTGCGGGCACGCGATTTACGAGCAAAATATTGATGAAGCACTCAGTGGCACGAACTTGTCAGACGGCGCATCAATGGGAATTCATGAATCGCAATCATTATTTTACGAGAATTTTATCGGCCGCAACAAGCATTTTTGGACACCGTACTATCAGAAGATTCAAGAGGCATCACCTGAACAGTTCAAGGACATCTCCCTGGATGATTTTGTCCGGGCAATCAATGAATCAAAACCTTCATTTATCAGGGTCGAAGCGGATGAATTAACGTATCCTCTTCATATCATCATCCGTTATGAAATTGAAAAAGCGATTTTTAGCAATGAAGTGTCTGTGGAAGATCTGCCGTCGCTTTGGAATCAAAAATACCAGGATTATTTAGGGATTACACCGCAGACCGACGCAGAGGGGATTTTACAGGACGTCCATTGGGCAGGTGGAGATTTCGGCTACTTCCCATCCTATGCGCTCGGCTACATGTATGCGGCTCAGCTGAAACAAAAAATGCTTGAGGATCTCCCTGAATTTGACGCTCTCTTGGAAAGAGGAGAGTTCCATCCGATAAAGCAATGGCTGACGGAAAAGGTGCACATTCACGGAAAACGGAAAAAGCCGTTAGACATTATTAAAGATGCAACAGGAGAAGAGCTGAATGTTCGCTATTTAATTGATTATTTATCAAACAAATATTCAAATCTCTATCTGTCATAATCAAAAGCCTGGCGGCGCGTCGTCAGGCTCTTTTATATCGAATCCCCTTGAAATACGAATGATATCTAAAAAAACAAAATTAAAGTTCGGGAATTTTTATTTTCAGCCTATGCAAGAGATTAGAATCTTGATATAATTTATTACAATATAATAGGAACACTCATATAATCGCGTGGATATGGCACGCAAGTTTCTACCGGGCACCGTAAATGTCCGACTATGGGTGAGCAATGGAACCGCACGTGTACGGTTTTTTGTGATATCAGCATTGCTTGCTCTTTATTTGAGCGGGCAATGCTTTTTTTATTCTCATAACGGAGGTAGACAGGATGGAAGCACTGAAACGGAAAATAGAGGAAGAAGGCATCGTATTATCTGATCAGGTATTGAAAGTGGATTCTTTTTTGAATCACCAAATTGATCCGCTGCTTATGCAGAGAATTGGTGACGAATTTGCGTCCAGGTTTGCAAAAGACGGTATTACCAAAATTGTGACAATCGAATCATCAGGTATCGCTCCCGCTGTAATGACGGGCTTGAAGCTGGGTGTGCCAGTTGTCTTCGCGAGAAAGCATCAATCGTTAACACTCACCGACAACTTGCTGACAGCGTCTGTTTATTCCTTTACGAAGCAAACAGAAAGCCAAATCGCAGTGTCTGGGACCCATCTGTCGGATCAGGATCATGTGCTGATTATCGATGATTTTTTGGCAAATGGACAGGCAGCGCACGGGCTTGTGTCGATTGTGAAGCAAGCGGGAGCTTCTATTGCGGGAATTGGCATTGTTATTGAAAAGTCATTTCAGCCGGGAAGAGATGAACTTGTGAAACTGGGCTATCGAGTGGAATCTTTGGCAAGAATTCAGTCTTTAGAAGAAGGAAAAGTGTCCTTCGTACAGGAGGTTCATTCATGAGAAATGGATTCGGCAAAACGCTGTCTTTAGGGATTCAGCATGTTCTTGCCATGTATGCCGGCGCCATTGTTGTTCCTCTGATTGTCGGAAAAGCAATGGGACTGACCGTCGAGCAGCTGACTTATTTAGTATCAATTGATATTTTTATGTGCGGTGTGGCTACACTTCTGCAAGTGTGGAGCAACCGATTTTTTGGGATCGGGCTTCCGGTAGTGCTTGGCTGTACCTTTACAGCTGTATCGCCGATGATAGCGATTGGATCTGAATATGGGGTTTCAACAGTTTACGGCAGCATTATCGCTTCAGGCATTCTTGTCATTCTTATTTCATTTTTCTTTGGAAAGCTCGTATCGTTTTTTCCGCCGGTCGTGACAGGCTCTGTTGTTACGATTATCGGTATTACACTGATGCCGGTTGCCATGAATAACATGGCCGGCGGAGAAGGAAGTGCAGATTTCGGAGATCTCTCCAATCTTGCTCTTGCTTTTACCGTGTTGAGTATCATTGTGCTTCTATACCGTTTTACAAAAGGCTTTATCAAGTCCGTCTCGATTTTGATCGGTATTTTGATTGGCACCTTCATCGCATATTTTATGGGAAAAGTTCAATTTGATAATGTTTCGGACGCGGCAGTTGTTCAAATGATTCAGCCATTTTACTTCGGAGCGCCGTCTTTTCACGCAGCGCCTATCATTACGATGTCCATCGTTGCAATTGTCAGCCTTGTGGAGTCAACTGGTGTTTACTTTGCTTTAGGTGACCTGACAAACCGCCGTTTGACAGAGAAAGATCTGTCTAAAGGCTATCGAGCTGAAGGACTGGCTGTGCTTCTGGGCGGTATTTTTAACGCTTTTCCTTACACGGCATTCTCTCAAAATGTCGGGCTTGTTCAGCTCACAGGGATCAAAAAAAATGCCGTCATTGTGGTCACAGGTGTGATCCTAATGGCATTTGGGCTGTTTCCAAAGATCGCTGCTTTCACGACCATTATTCCATCCGCTGTTTTGGGCGGTGCAATGTTGGCGATGTTTGGAATGGTGATTGCTTACGGAATTAAAATGCTCAGCCGCATTGATTTTGCGAAACAGGAAAATCTGCTGATTGTTGCCTGCTCAGTGGGATTGGGGCTCGGTGTGACCGTTGTGCCGGATATTTTCAAACAGCTTCCGAGTGCCTTAACGCTGCTTACAACGAATGGCATTGTGGCGGGCAGCTTTACTGCAGTCGTCTTAAATATTGTATATAACGTTTTTTCTAAAGCTAAAAAATCAGAACAAGAAGCTGACCTCGCTGAACAAAAAACAGCAGTCTAACTCCGCCGCGGCGGAGTTTTTTTGCATATAAAAAAGATTGTTGCGGCACAATGTATGCAAAGAGGTGATCGCATGGCGTTTATTTTATCCATTGGAACAAGTCTTCCTGCGTATAATGTAAACCAAGAGAAAGCGGCCGAGTTCGCCCGCTATATGTTTCAGCATTCTTTTAAGGATATTGACCGGCTGTTATCCTCCTTTAAAAACGGGCAAATCCATTCGAGACAGTTTGTTAAGCCGATTGAATGGTATAAAGAGGGGCACAGCTTTGAAGAAAAAAATCAAATATACATAGAAGAAACACTTAAACACAGCAGAGCGGCTGTTCGTGAGTGCCTCTCTCATCCGGAATTTTTTCAAGAAGCCATTCCTTATGAGAAAGTGGAAGCTGTTTTTTTCGTCTCCAGCACAGGCCTTTCCACACCGAGTATCGAGGCGCGGCTTATGAATGAACTTCCGTTTTCTCCATATACGAAGCGGATTCCGATTTGGGGGCTTGGCTGTGCAGGAGGAGCCAGCGGACTTGCGCGTGCAGCCGAATACTGTAAAGCGTATCCTAAGGCTTTTGTGCTTGTCATTGCTGCCGAGCTGTGCAGCCTGACATTCCAGCCGGAAGATAAAACAAAAAGCAATCTGATCGGCACCTCGCTTTTTGGTGACGGCATTGCCGCAGCTTTATTATGCGGAGAGAAGGCGGACCGCAGGATGTCAAAGCTGAAGCTTGCGCCGAAGATAATGGACGCCCAATCTGTTTTGATGAAACAATCAGAAGATGTCATGGGTTGGGACTTTACCGATCAAGGATTCAAAGTCATTTTCTCACGAGACATTCCGACCTTGGTGGAAAAATGGCTCAAAACAAATGTACAGATTTTTTTGGACAAACATAAGCTGTCATTCCATGATATCAGTGTTTTTTTGGCGCATCCAGGCGGAAAAAAAGTGATCGATGCATACATCAAAAGTCTCGGGCTGTCGTCAGAAAAGCTTTCATCTGCGCAAAGCATTTTGCAAAAGCACGGAAATATGTCTTCAGCTACAATCTTGTATGTGATCAAAGACCATCTGCAGAACGGACATAAAAAGGAAGCTGAACGAGGAATGATTGGCGCATTAGGGCCGGGTTTCTCATCAGAGTTGCTGTTATTCAGCTGGGAAAAGGGGGCTTGACTCATGTTTTGGTTGTTGATCGCCATTCTCATTGTTCAAAGAGCAGCAGAAATGGCAGTGGCCAGGCAAAACGAACAAAAGGTAAAGAAGCAAGGAGCAATTGAATTTGGCGAGAGCCACTATCCGTATATCATTACGATGCATATCCTTTTTTTCCTGTCCTTAATTGCCGAGGTGCTGCTGATGAATAAACAGCCGTCCAGCTGGTGGCTCGGTATCGCTGCAGTTATTTTAAGCGTACAGATCGTACGGTATTGGGCGCTTTGTTCCTTAGGGGCATATTGGAATACGAAAATCCTTGTTGTTCCAGGTGTAGAGCTTGTAAAAAAAGGTCCATATAAATGGATGAAACATCCAAACTATGCCGTTGTTATACTCGAAATTTTGCTGATTCCGCTGCTTTATCAAGCATACGTCACCATGTGTCTGTTTTCCATTTTCAATGCCGTGTTGTTAAGCGTCAGAATTCGCGCAGAAGACAAAGCATTACAGGAATACAGCGTAAAATAGCGATTGAAAATCATTCTCAACCATGTTAAAATGGATTTGAAAAAGATTCTCAATCAGGATGGTGAAGCAAATGACAATGCTGTTTTTGCTTGGAGCGGTTTGTACATATAGTGTATTAATTGGTTTTGTATTAAAAGGAATCTCTAATAAATCTGTTTGATGAATCTGGAACTTGTAAAAGTTGCAGATTTTCTTTTATAGAAGCTGCCGTAATGGCGGCTTTTTTCTATTCTCCTAAAGAAATTTGGTTTATTCTTGTGTAAAATGAAAAGGGAATGATTTCAGATCTTTCGAAAAAGGTTCACAATTGAAACGGCACAAAGGGGTTCAGACTTATGACAGATCAAAACAGAAAAAAGCTTTTGCATAAAACCGGGGAACTTTATAAGCAATTTATTGAGAATCAAGATGAACAAAGGGCTGCTAAACTGGCTGCGGTCATGAAAAAAGCGGCTGATGAAGAGGTTTATATCGCGTTTACCGGGCATTATTCAGCGGGGAAATCGTCACTGCTGAACTGCCTGTTAATGGAGAATATTTTGCCGACAAGCCCGATTCCGACAAGCGCTAACCTTGTTGTGATCAGAAACGGGGAAAAGCGAGTTCGGCTTCATACAACAGACGGAGCGTGTGCTGAGCTGGAAGGGACTTACCAGAAAGACAAGGTGCAGCAATATTGTAAAGACGGGGAACAGATTGAAAGCGTCGAAATTTTTGACAGGTATACTGAGATCGATTCCGGGGTTGCGTATATTGATACTCCAGGGATAGATTCAACAGATGATGCTCATTTTCTATCGGCTGCTTCTATTCTTCACCAAGCGGATGCGCTGTTTTACGTCGTTCACTATAATCACGTGCACTCTGAGGAAAATGTAAAGTTTCTCAGATCAATAAAAGAAAGCATTCCGAATGTGTATTTTATCGTCAATCAAATTGACCGCCATGATGAGACGGAGACGAAATTTGGAGACTATCAAGCGCAGGTAGAGGAGATGCTTTGCAATGAAGGGATTTCAAGGGAAGCGCTCTATTTTACATCAGTAACAGAACCGGATCACCCGTTCAATCAGATGGGGGCCCTGAGAGAAGAGTTAAGCAGAATAGAACAGCAATCAAAAAGCAATATGCAGGCTTTAACCGAACAAAAAGTCCGTAATCTGCTAAAGGAACATACGGAAATGCTGAAGAAAGACGAAACAGGCGCTCCGAGTTTCGCTGAACAGCTTAATATCCATACTGGACTGGTCCAATCGCTGCGTGATCAATTGGATGAGGCCGAAAAACAAATGACTGAGGCAGAGAAGAGGATGCAGGAAGAAATCAATCGTATTTTAAAAAACGCCAACCTGACGCCTTTTGAAATGCGTGAATTGGCGGCTGCATTTTTAGAATCACAAGAGCCTTCCTTTAAAACCGGCTTTTTCTTTTCTAAAGCGAAAACTGCACAGGAAAGAGATAAAAGGCGGAATGCTTTTTTCTCTGATGTGGCAAAACGAACAGAGGCCGAAGCGGATTGGCATATAATAGACACGCTTCATAAACTCGCCAAGGTATTTGATGTCTATACCGCTGAAAGTGAAAAGCTGATTCAGGCCTATCGCACACCGCTTGATATAAGCATCATTGAACGCGCGGTCAAGTATGGTGCAGCCTTTTCCTCTGAATATGTATTGCAATATACAAAAGACTTGGCAGAGCTCATCCGGAAAGAGGCGAAAAGAGAAGCCGCAGACATCATAAAGGTGCTCTCCGCTATGGTGAAAGAGCGTGTTTCCAAAGATGTGCAAACAATTAACGACCGGCTCGTCCAAGAATCAGAAAAACTTGTCTTTCTTCAAGAACAGGCGCGTTTAGAGAATAATGCTCGAGAGAAAACCGATCGCCTGTGGGCCATTTGGGAAGAAGAGTCCGCATGCCCAATGCATATAGACACAGAATGGTTTAAATCGAAGAAAACAAGAGTGGCGGCTCCAGAGCAGAAACAAGGCCGAAGCCAGCTGACGGCGCAGCCGATGCCGAAATCAGAAATCAAAATGGAACAAGAAATGCCGCTTCAAGACCAAATCAAACGCTTTTACACTTTGTCTGACATTTTAGGCGAATGCAGCATGTTGTTAAAGCAAACTTCAGCGTTTCGTGAAAGGGTGAAAAGGCTTGAGGAACGGAAATTTACACTCGCTCTTTTTGGAGGCTTTAGCTCGGGGAAATCATCATTTGCCAATGCGCTTGTCGGCGAAAGAGTGCTGCCATCCTCACCAACGCCAACCACAGCGACAATTAACAAGATCACAAAGCCAATCAATGGCAACTTAAACAAAACAGCGAATGTAGTGTTTAAGACAGAGGATGACTTAACGGCTGAAATTTTGCAGCTCACCGGAATACCAAAGGAGCCGGCAGGCCGTTCCTTCACAGAGAAGTGGGAAAAGGCAGTCAAAAAAAACAGGCTGCAGGAAGAACACGTGAAATTGATCAGCAATTTCCTGCTTGCATACGAGAAGTATCAGCAGTATATACAGGAACAGAAGAAATTAACGATTCCGCTCTCTGAATTAAAGCCGTATGTAGCAGAGGAAACAACGGCCTGTGCTGTGAAAGAGGTAACGGTCTACTATACATGCCCGCTCACTGAAAAAGGGATTACGATCGTTGATACACCCGGCGCGAGCAGCATGAATAAACGGCATACAGAACTGGCATTCCAATATATCAAAGATGCTGATGCATTTTTTTATATGACTTATTATCAGCACTCTTTTTCAAAAGGAGACCGTTCATTTTTGCGAAAGCTTGGACTTGTGAAAGAATCGCTCAGCATGGATAAAATGTTTTTTATTATTAATGCTGCAGACCTTGCAAAAGATAAAACAGAGCTCGAAACAGTGACCGATTATGTCAGCGCAGAGCTTGTAAAAGAAGGGGTTTATGAGCCGCAGCTCTTTACCGTATCAAGTAAGGAGGAACTGGTGGGAAAACCGGAGTCATTTTATAATCAGTTCTCGAAAGTAAGAAAACACTTAGACCGGTTTATCGAAGTGGATGTAAAAAAAGCGTCAGCAGCGCAGCTCAGTTCGGAGGCAGACAAACTATGCGAAACTGTTTTTCAGCTTCACCAATCCCAGCATCAGTCCCGAGAAGAGAAGGAAGCGCAGAAACAGTGCCTTATGCTGTCATTTGAGCGGACAGCGGCCGATATCGAGAAACGGCGGAACTCAAAAACCATCATTGAAAAAGTAAAAAAAGATACAAGAGAGCAGCTATATCACATTGCACAGCGATTATCATATTTTGCAAATGATTTATTAAAATCGGCATTTCATCCCGGGCTGCAAAACGGGGATTGGAAAAAGAACGTCAGTAAAGCGATGACAACAGCCTTACATGAATATCTATTTGAATATATTCAGGAAATCAAAACGCTTGATGTTCGCATGAGCGGTTTCATCGAACGGCATATCAATGAAGAATGGCTGGATCATTTTCAAAAAACATTAAACGAGGACGGTTATTTTTCCGTTTATGCGGGTGATCAGCATTCGAACGGCATACAGTTGAAGGAAGTTGAACCGGAAATAGAAGAACGTGCTTTTGAGCAGGAACTAAAAGAGATCAAATCACCGAAGCAGTTTTTTGAGCAGAAAGGAAAAGCGACCTTTATCGAAGCTGTACGGATGAAACTTACGAAAATCACAGAGGCATGGATAAAAAATGAAGAAGAAAGCCTGATATCTCATTACACTGCTCACCTCAGACGCTTACAGGAAGATATGGGTGAAAAAGCAATCGCGCAAATAACGGATCAAAAAGAGACATATTTAAGAGGATATGCGGAAGGGGAACATGCGAAAGAGATTGAAATGGCGTATCAGGCGTGCATCTCCTGGAAAAATTCAGACAATACAATAAAAATGTAAAATTCAGTTGGCTTGTATTTCAAGTCATGATAGACTAAATAGAAAAAAGCGAGATGAACGATTAATGTCAGAGGTACATAAAGCAATTTCAGCACATTCATCAAAACAGCACGAGCATATCAAAGCATTTATGCGTCTTGAAAATATGCGTGAATTGGCGATTGAAGAAGCTGTTGCTAAATGCAGAAACGATGAGCCTTATACTACAGATGCAATTAATGAAATTACCGAGCAAATGAATCAGCTCGCTAAAAAAGGCATCGTCCCGACAAGACGGCTTGTATCAAAAGAAATGGTCAGAGAATACGTAAGCCGCATGTAAGCTGGATGATCCTGTCGCGAGTGAACCTCCTGCCGGAAGCATATACTATATGCATCCGACGTAAGGGGGGATTCATGTTGGGCAGAACAAAGCTCGGAAACAGAAATGCACAGGCGAATAACAATGCCAAAAAGAAAAACGGATTTCAAACCCATTTTGACTCTTACGCAGGACGCGAAGCTGAAAAGCTGATCGCCAGCAACAAAAGACACAACGATTGATAAATATTCAAACAGTATCTCTAATTAAAGAGATACTGTTTTTTATTTTTGGGCTGCTTTATGATAAAATAGAAGGAATGAAAGAAAAGGGAGTTATTTGATGAATAATAATAAACTATTGCTGGTTGACGGCATGGCTCTTTTATTCCGGGCCTTTTTTGCCACGGCCGTACATCGCAACTTTATGATAAATGACAGCGGGGTGCCGACGAACGGCGTCAACGGCTTTTTAAAGCATTTGATTACAGCTGTGGAAACATTCCAGCCGACACACGTCGTCTGCTGCTGGGACATGGGGAGCAAAACGTACCGAAATGACTTGTTCCAAGATTATAAGGCCAACCGCAGCGCGCCGCCTGTGGAGCTGATTCCGCAGTTTGATTTGGCAAAGGAAGCAGCCGCAGAGCTTGGAATCATGAATATTGGCTTTGCCGGCTATGAAGCGGATGACTGTATCGGTACTCTTGCCGATTTATTTGCGAATGAAGCGGACATTACGGTGGTAACAGGGGACAGAGATTTACTTCAGCTGTTAACGGATAAAGTAAGCGTTGCTTTGCTTCAAAAAGGAATCGGAAATTATAAAGTCTATACAAAAGAGACTTTTTATGAAGAAACAGGCGTAATGCCGAAGGCTTTGATTGATATTAAAGCGCTTATGGGTGATTCCAGTGATAACTATCCCGGAGTCAAAGGCATTGGAGAAAAAACAGCCTACAAACTGATTCGTGAATACGAAACGATTGACCGTTTATTGGAAAATCTTTCTCTTCTTCCAAAAGGACAGCAGGGAAAAATTCAGCAAGGTTTAAGCGATTTGGAGATGTCGAGGAAGCTTGCGGAAATCCATTGCTCAGTGCCGCTGGCCTGCACACTGAAAGACGCTTTATTTACTTTGCAAATGGAGCAGGCGGCTGACATGCTTCGCCGCCACCAAATTAAAGGAATTGAGCGTATGCTTGAAAAGCTGAACGCTAGAGAGATCGTTTAGATCCTCTCTAGCGTTTTGTATTGCTTTTTTTTGCTCTCTCCTCAAGCTCTGTTTTAGGGTCATTATGTGTATTGCCTTCCAGGTCGCCTTGCGGAGTAACACCGCCGGTCAGCTGGCCTTTATCTTTCTTTTTCATGTTAGTTCACCTCGCCATTAGGATGAACCAATGATCAAGATTTAATTCTTTTCATTCAGCCGAATCGCTTCTTTTGCCAGAAGATCGGCTTTTTGGTTTTGCTTGCCCGGTATCCATTTGATGAAAAAAAGAGGGAATGCCGCTTTTAATCGGATGATCTCTTCTACAAACGGTTGAAACGTTATATTTTTAACCATTTCAAGCTCAGTGGCGCGTTCCACAATATCTGAATCGGTTCGAAAGGAAACTGATTGATACCCGCGCGTTGCACATAGCTTCATCCCTTCAATTAATGCAAGAAATTCCGCTTCCTGGTTTGTATGCACTCCGATTGGAATAGAGAAGGATTCTGCTGTTCCCTCATGTTTGATAAAAATGCCGATACCGGAAGGTCCGGGATTACCAGCGCTTGCGCCGTCTACGTATATTTCTGTAGGCATTATGAACTCCTTTCATCTTTAGGTATCATTTTTTTGGCTGCATAAGCATAAGGCAATGAAATCAAAGATACCGCAAACTTAATCAAATATGTAGAAATAAAAATATGAAGCCACACGCCTGCCGGATAAATGCCGAGAAAGGCGACTGCAGTGAATATGAATGTATCAAACAGCTGGCTGACTGCTGTACTGCCGCCGTTTCTGAGCCATAAAAGCCGATCAGAAGGAAATATCCTTCTAATTGCCGAATATACATAAACATCCAGCGTTTGGCTGAAGATAAAGGCAAGCAGACTTCCTAACGCAACTCGCGGAAGGAATCCGAAGATCGTTTCCAGCGCTGTTTGTGATATGTCGCTGGAAGCCGGTTCGAAAAGCAGCACGCCCTGCATGACAAAAGTCAGCGTCAGGAGCGTTGAGAATCCGAGCCATACCGCTTTTCTGGCTTCAGCTGGTCCGTATTTTTCATTCAGCACATCTGTCGCAAAAAAGATTGTGCCATACATCACATTCCCGAGTGTCGCTGTTAAGCCAAACAGTTCGACTGTTTTGACGACTTGGAGGTTGGCGCAGACTGTCGCAAAACCGATCCAAACAAACAGTCCCATTTTGCCAAATCCTTTATAAAATAAAAGAACAATGATAAAATGAATGATCGCAAAAAAGATCCAAAACGAATTATTAAACAAGATGAAAAAGCTTCCTTTCCGGGGTAAGATTGGTTTGATTATAGCATAAGCCCGGCAACTAATGAATGGTAAGGTGATTGTAATGAAGCTCAGACCGCATTTGAAAATAGAAGCAAAAGGAACGGGATCCGTCTCATTTTTTAGCGAAGACTGGCTGACAGCACAGCAGGCACGTATGCTTGCCAGAGAACTTGGCCGTTTTCCATCCATGAAGGAGCTAGAGTTCGAAGACGAGAAAGGCGGCAGCTGGACGCTGAAGGATTTGGAAAAGCTGACAGAGGAGCTTGCTCAAGAGCCTGATGACATTACTGTTTATTTTGACGGCAGTTTCGATAAGGAGAGCGAATTGGCCGGTCTCGGGATCGTCATCTATTATTCATTGGGAGGAACCCGGCATCGCTTGAGAAAAAATAAAAGCTTCCGGCTGAAAACCAATAATGAAGCTGAATACGCAGCGCTTTATGAAGCAATAAGAGAAGTAAGAGAGCTTGGGGCAAGCAGAAATTCAATTACAATCAAAGGGGACTCGCTTGTTGTGCTGAATCAGCTTGACGGCAGCTGGCCTTGTTATGATCCATCTCATAATGAATGGCTGGACAAAATAGAAGCACTCCTTGAATCGCTGAAGCTTACTCCAACCTACGAAACAATACAACGAAAAGACAATCAGGAAGCTGACGGCCTCGCTAAAAAAATTCTATCCCATCAATTCGTAGAAAGCCACACGAAATTAGACCGTAACGGAGATGACGATATTGGATAAGAAAATGATCTTTAAAGAACTGACAGAACTGCACGATGAATATTGCAAGGACTGTTTTATTAAGAAGCAGTTTCGCAAAGAATTTGGCAAAACTTATGCGCATTCATTTTGTATCAATAAATGTACGGTTGGTGAAAAGTTGAAACGATACGGAGATGTCTTAACCAATCACTAAAAATAAAAACCGCAGAAGCTGCGGTTTTTATTCTTTGAATTCATCCAGCTGATGCTCGCTGTCATCTAGCAGCTGCTGTTGCTGCTTTACAAATTCAGGATCATCGAGAGCTGCCAGCTCTTCAGATTGTGACAGTTCTCTAGCATCCTCAATGGCTTGGTATGCAGAGTCGACTAATGTTTTGCTTTGGCCTCTCGTCGCAGCTCCTGTTGTTTTCTGCGCTGTTTCCACCGCTAGTTCCAGCCGCCGCTTATCCGTAAAGCCAGTCTGATCCTCATTATGAAATTCTGAAGTCACAAAAAACACCTCCGCCATTATTTTGCAGAGTTTTTTTGAAATTTATGTACCAAAATAGAAAAGAAAATAAAAATAAGCCGATATAACTATTGAACCAGAATAAATAGGACTGTTTTACTATTTTAGGTATCTTGATAGAGAAGGGGAACGCAGCTATGGATGATAAAGACTTGAAGTTGATCCTTCACAAAACATTTATAGAAATATACAGTGATTTAGAAGAACTGGCGGATATCGCGAAAAAAGGAAAACCGTCAATGGAAAAGTATGTTGAAGAGATTGAACAGAGGTGTAAACAAAACATTTTGGCGATTGAAATCCAGATGAAAATCAAATAGGAGAGGCGAATGCCTCTCCTCTATTTGTCATCTCATCATCATGTATTGAGTTTAGAGTTTTACAACATTAGAAGCTTGAGGTCCACGATTACCTTCGACAATTTCAAAAGAAACTTCTTGTCCTTCTTCTAATGATTTGTATCCATCTCCTTCGATAGCTGTGAAGTGAACAAATACATCGTCTCCGCCTTCAACTTCAATGAAGCCGAATCCTTTTTCGTTGTTGAACCATTTTACTTTACCGTTTTGCATATTGCTTAATTCCTCCTAGTACTGTAGCACTCATGTGCTAAAAAAAATTTTGTCATCATCTAACTTTGATTCATTGTTAAATGATGGTTCAACTATACACCATCTGGGAGCACCCGTCAAGTTTCGAAACGGCTTATTTTTCAAAAGAAGGGTAAGTTTCATAAAAAAATGTAACCGCTTTTATTAATGGCTGAATATAAATAAAAAGAGCACACGATTTTCGTATGCTCTCAAGTACGCCATTAAGATAGTGCTTTGGCTTTTTGTTTGGCAGTCATCATTTCTGATTCCTTCAGGATATCCTCTAAAATCACTTCAGAGGAGTTTGCTAAATGAAGGTCCTTAATGTTTTTCTTCATGCGATGCAAGGTATCTTCATCTGCAAGAAGGGAAGTGACTGACTCGAGAATCTCTTCATGACGGTTCACAACGATGGCAGCTCCGCGGTCTTCAAAGAAGTTTGCATTTTCTTTTTCCTGGCCAGGCACGGGTTTGTACAGAATGACAGGCACTCCAATGGCTGTGGCTTCTGTCAAAGTAATGCCGCCGGGCTTGGTAATCATGCAATCTGTGATTCGGAATAGCTCATCAATGCGCTCCACATAGCCCAGAACTTTTAATTTGTCACCATTTTCCGCCTCAAGCGCACTCAAAGATTCTTTTAAAGCCGTATTTTTCCCGCACACGACAACCACTTGCACTTGGTCATCTTTGACAAGGTTTTCGCACAGCTCTTTTACGTTCTTTAATACACCGTGAGCACCTGCCATGATCAGAAGCACTTTTTTGTTTGGTGAAAGATTGTACTTTTTATATATCGGGCCAACCGGCATGGATTCTTCAAATTGCGGCCTGATTGGAATTCCCGTGATTTTTACGTTGCTTGGATGAGTGCCGATCTCCAGCAGTTTTTCCTTCACGTAATCTGTCGCCACATAATATTTATCCACGTTTTCGTGAACCCAAATTTTATGAAGACAAAAATCAGTCATAACGTTGAAGGTAGGAATGACTCTTCCAGTTCGGCGTCTGTATTCAGGCACGACGATCATCGGAAATGTATTAATAATAATATCGGGCTGATGTTCATCGACAAGTTCGCCCAATCTTTTATTACCCATTTTAAAGTAAATATTGAATTTACGTTTATTATAGATTTTGTCAACTCCGTAATAAAACAAACGATAAAACTGTTTCCCGATTGAGAAGCTTTTTAAATAAAGGTATTGAGTTACCTCTGAAACAATCGGATTTGACTCTTGGTACAAATTAGAAACTGTTACATGCTGAAAGCCGAGCCGTACACATTGTTCATATAGTGTTTTGGCTACCTGCACATGTCCATTTCCGTAATTTGCAGTCAAAATTAATACTCTTTTATTGGTATTCAAGTAAATTCACCTCAATGTAATCAACAACAAGCAAGCTTCATGCATCGTAAGGAGTTATTGTCTATACATAAACATAACACAAATACATAATCGAATTATTAATGCAGTGAAAAAGTTAAGCTAATTTTAAATGATTTGGATTCCAGTATTTTAAATTTTTGTTATACGCAGACTGAATCAGATGTATTTTATCATATTTTTTGCTCAGCGTATCACTAAAAAAAGAAAAATTAGTCCCATTCATAAGGAGTTTCTTGGTAAACGTAATAATTCAGCCAATTCATAAACAATAATGTGGCATGCGCTTTCCAGCGATTCACTGGCTCGTTGCTGCCTTTTGCAAAATAATGTTTAGGCGCCTCGACAGTAGAAAGGTTTCGTTCCAAATCTCTTTCATACTCTTGAAGAAGCGTATTTGTATCATATTCAGGGTGCCCTGTCAAAAAGACTTGTTTTTCGTCTTTGGACACAATTAAGCAAACCCCGGCTTCCTTTGATGCGGTAAGAATGTTTAACTCGGGCACTGCTTGAAGCTGTTCCATATTTATATCTGTATGCCGGGAATGCGGCACGTAGTATAGCTCGTCAAAACCTCTTACCAATCTTTCGTGTTTTGAAAGAACGGTATGTTCGAACACACCGAAGATTTTTTTCGGCATTTGAATTTTTTCCACACCGTAATGGTAGTACAAACCTGCTTGAGCACCCCAGCAAATATGCAAGGTTGAAGTGACATTTGTTTTGCTCCACTCCATGATTTCCTTGAGCTCTTCCCAATATGAAACCTCTTCAAACGCCAAATGCTCGATCGGCGCACCGGTGATAATCATGCCGTCAAACCTCTTGTGACGGATATTGGAAAAAGTCGTGTAAAATTCGTCAAGGTGTTCTCTCGCAGTATTTTTCGGCGTGTGTGTGCTTGGGATTAAAAATGTGAAATGAACCTGTAAAGGCGAATTTCCAAGCAATCTGAGAAGCTGAGTCTCTGTTTGGATTTTTTTCGGCATCAAATTTAATATAATAATTTTTTGCGGCCGGATATCCTGATGAAATGCTCTGCTTTCATCCATTACAAATATATGTTCACTTTCAAGCACCTGTTTTGCCGGCAGGTGTGTTGGTATATTAATAGGCAACGTGCCACCTCCATTATTTCCCCGTTTAATTTTCTTCATTATAGGAATTTTCACGCCAATTTTCAATCTATCTATACGTGTTGAGGGGGAAACAACAGAAAACTCTTTAAATAAAACGCACTGACACGCCTTTTGGTTTCACAGTAAAATGATTTTCAAAGATGTCAGAGGGAATTGTAATGTTTTATAGAATGATAAGATAAAAAACGAGCCATATGAATTGATAATGAACGGACGCTTATATCGTTAGGTTTCTTATGAGTTCTTAATTGATGTTTACATTTTGAATTGCGATTTAAAAAAGGTAAAATAATCAGCACCAGGGACATAGGAGGGACTTACATGTCTATTTATCATATGAAGGTACGTACAATCACAGGGAAAGACATGACACTTCAGCCTTTCGCGGGAAAGGTACTGATGATCGTGAATACAGCAAGTAAGTGCGGTTTTACTTCCCAATTGAAGCAGCTGCAGGAATTATATGATACATATCAGCAGGAGGGGCTGGAGATCTTAGGGTTCCCCTGCAATCAATTCATGAACCAAGAGCCTGGTGAAGAGGCTGACATACAGGAATTTTGTGAAACAAATTACGGTGTTACATTTCCTATGTTTTCAAAAGTGGATGTAAACGGGAAAAACGCCCACCCGCTGTTTGTGTATTTGACAGAACATGCGAAAGGGGTGCTGGGAACTAAGGCGATCAAGTGGAATTTCACGAAATTTATAGTGGATAGAAATGGAGAAATCGTTGGCCGTTATTCACCAAATACAAATCCGAAAGAGCTGGAAGACGATATCGTGAAGCTATTAGAGCAATAAAAAGAGGGTGTTTTTGTGAAGGAATTGAAGCAGGCAGAGCAAATCAGGACATGGGTTCAATCTATCCTGACTGACGAAAGCTCTGGACATGATTGGTATCATGTATCAAGAGTAGCAGATCTTGCAGCGTATATTGGAGAAAAGGAAAAAGCGGATTTGTTCATTGTTGAAATGGCGGCTTTGGTTCATGATTTAATTGATGTGAAGCTGCCTGACACGGTCAGGCTTTCTGTGAACGAAGTATATGACCAGCTCGTTTTTTTCGGAGTAGGAAAAGAGAATGCTGACAGAGTGATTCATATTATAACAAGGATGTCCTTTCGAGACAGGGAAAAGCTGGCGAAGGAGCCGCTCTCAATTGAGGGAAAAGCCGTACAGGATGCTGACAGACTTGATGCGATTGGTGCTGTCGGCATTGCGAGAGCTTTCATGTTTGCGGGCGCAAACGGGCATAGCCTTTATGGAGATGATCAAAGCGCCTACGCTCATTTTTTTCATAAGCTGCTGCGGCTGAAAGATATGATGAATACAGACACTGCACGGGAACTGGCAGAAGAAAGACACTATTTTATGCTTCAGTTTGTCCGCCAATTAGAAAAAGACATACCCGGGATTGATGCCAAAACGTCGTAATAGAAGGCTTGGAGCGACTATGATAGAATAAGTCACAGATATGCTATAGGAGGACGATCATGAAGATAAAATCAATTGAACCTACACCAAGCCCGAATACAATGAAAGTCATCTTAACGGAAGAGCTTCCGGCGGGCAAAAGCAATAACTATAAACCTGAGCAAGCAGAAGGCGCACCGCCTGTTATAGCGGAAATCCTTAAAATAGATGGAGTTAAAGGGGTCTATCACGTCGCAGATTTTCTTGCTGTTGAACGGAATGCAAGATACGACTGGAAAGACATTTTACCGCAAGTCCGCACTGCATTTGGGATGGAAAGTGCTGAAAGCGGAGAAGAAAATCGTTCTGATCAAGAATCTTTTGGAGAGGTAAAAGTTTTTGTGCAGATGTTCAGCGGCATTCCTATGCAAGTTAAATTAACCGATGGAGAGCGGGAAGAACGCTTCGGCTTACCTGAACGCTTTCAGCAGGCGATCTTAAAACTTAGATCTGAAGCTTCCAATGTTGTGTTTGAGCGGGCTTGGAAAGAACAAGGTGTCAGATTCGGTGACTTTGATGAAATCGGCCATGACGTGACAGAAGAGCTTCAGGCGGCATACAGTGATGAACGGCTGAAACGACTGACTGAAGCAGCCGCTCAAGGAAAGGGCGAAGCAAAACAAGCTGTACAGCGCAAAGCGTATAAAGTAACGCTTGACATGCTGGATGATGAGGACTGGAAAAAGCGTTATGCACACTTGGAACAGATGGATCCGAAAGAAGAGGATATCCCGGTTTTACAGAAGGCATTGGATGATCCAAAGGTGTCCATCAGAAGACAGGCTGTTGTGTACTTAGGAATGATTGAAACACCTGATGTTCTTCCTCTATTGTATAAAGCACTTGAGGACAAAGCTGTATCAGTCAGAAGAACGGCCGGAGACTGCCTGTCTGATATCGGCGATCCTCAAGCCATTCCTGCTATGATCAAGTCGTTAAGCGACTCCAGCAAGCTTGTTCGCTGGCGTGCGGCCATGTTCCTGTACGAAGTCGGCGATGAAAGTGCAATTGAAGCTTTGCGCGCTGCCGAAGATGACCCCGAATTTGAGGTCAGCCTTCAAGTCAAAATGGCGCTTGAACGTATTGAGCATGGAGAAGAAGCAAAAGGTTCTGTTTGGAAACAAATGACGGAAAGCAGAAAAAAAGGCGAATAGAAATAAAAAAGGTGCAGATCATGCACCTTTTTTATGTGAATTCACTTTTTATAAAAATTATTTCGAATATTGTTGAAAAATATCCGAAAACTATTTATAGTAAGTAACAATATTAATAGTTGGAGGGTTCAAATCGAAAGAAAGCTATATAAATATAAAAACACGAAAGAACAAAACAAGGTGAGGGCGGCCTGAATTTATCTTATTTGCAAAAACAGCTCATAAATAAACTGAAAATTGTCAAAATAAAATCCAATCAAACAATTGAAAGAATTTAGGAGGATCACCATGGCAGAATTACGCAGTAATATGATCACACAAGGAATCGATAGAGCTCCGCACCGCAGTTTGCTTCGTGCAGCAGGAGTAAAAGAAGAGGATTTCGGCAAGCCGTTTATTGCGGTGTGTAATTCATACATTGATATCGTTCCCGGTCATGTTCACTTGCAGGAGTTTGGGAAAATCGTAAAAGAAGCAATCAGAGAAGCAGGGGGCGTGCCGTTTGAATTTAATACCATTGGGGTAGATGATGGCATCGCAATGGGGCATATCGGTATGAGATATTCGCTGCCAAGCCGTGAAATTATCGCAGACTCTGTGGAAACGGTTGTATCCGCACACTGGTTTGACGGAATGGTCTGTATTCCGAACTGCGACAAAATCACACCGGGAATGCTTATGGCGGCAATGCGCATCAACATTCCGACGATTTTTGTCAGCGGCGGACCGATGGCGGCAGGAAGAACAAGTGACGGGCGAAAAATCTCTCTTTCCTCAGTATTCGAAGGGGTAGGCGCCTACCAAGCAGGGAAAATCAACGAAAACGAGCTTCAAGAACTAGAGCAGTTCGGATGCCCAACGTGCGGGTCTTGCTCAGGCATGTTTACGGCGAACTCAATGAACTGTCTGTCAGAAGCACTTGGTCTTGCTTTGCCGGGTAATGGAACCATTCTGGCGACATCTCCGGAACGCAAAGAGTTTGTGAGAAAATCGGCTGCGCAATTAATGGAAACGATTCGCAAAGATATCAAACCGCGTGATATCGTTACAGTAAAAGCGATTGATAACGCGTTTGCACTCGATATGGCGCTCGGAGGTTCTACAAATACCGTTCTTCATACCCTTGCCCTTGCAAACGAAGCCGGCGTTGAATACTCTTTAGAACGCATTAACGAAGTCGCTGAGCGCGTGCCGCACTTGGCCAAGCTGGCGCCTGCATCGGATGTGTTTATTGAAGATCTTCATGAAGCGGGCGGCGTGTCAGCGGCTCTGAATGAGCTTTCCAAGAAAGAAGGAGCGCTTCATTTAGACGCGCTGACTGTTACAGGAAAAACTCTTGGAGAAACCATTGCCGGACATGAAGTAAAGGATTATGACGTCATTCACCCGCTGGATCAACCATTCACTGAAAAGGGAGGCCTTGCTGTTTTATTCGGTAATCTAGCTCCGGACGGCGCTATCATTAAAACAGGCGGCGTACAGAATGGGATTACAAGACACGAAGGGCCGGCTGTCGTATTCGATTCTCAGGACGAGGCGCTTGACGGCATTATCAACCGAAAAGTAAAAGAAGGCGACGTTGTCATCATCAGATACGAAGGGCCAAAAGGCGGACCTGGCATGCCGGAAATGCTGGCGCCAACATCCCAAATCGTTGGAATGGGACTCGGGCCAAAAGTGGCATTGATTACGGACGGACGTTTTTCCGGAGCCTCCCGTGGCCTCTCAATCGGCCACGTATCACCTGAGGCCGCTGAGGGCGGGCCGCTTGCCTTTGTTGAAAACGGAGACCATATTATCGTTGATATTGAAAAACGCATCTTGGATGTACAAGTGCCAGAAGAAGAGTGGGAAAAACGAAAAGCGAACTGGAAAGGTTTTGAACCGAAAGTGAAAACCGGCTACCTGGCACGTTATTCTAAACTTGTGACAAGTGCCAACACCGGCGGTATTATGAAAATCTAGATAGCTGGGGACACTTTCTTTTATTTTAAGGCGTGAACATTTGAAATCCGGCCCTCTCTATAGTATCCTTTACTTCAGATGAAGGATACTAGAGGGGGCTTTTTTTATGTCAATGGCTTATGAAGAATACATGCGCCAGCTTGTCGTACCGATGCGCCGCGAGCTGACTGGAGCAGGTTTTGAAGAGTTAACAACAGCGGAAGAAGTAGAAAACTTTATGGAAAAGGCAGAGGGCACAACTCTTGTAGTCGTTAACTCTGTATGCGGCTGCGCGGCAGGCCTTGCGCGTCCTGCGGCTACACAGGCAGTCCTCCAGAATGACAAAACACCTGACAATACGGTGACTGTATTTGCGGGCCAAGATAAAGAAGCTACTGCGAAAATGCGTGAGTATTTTACTGGCCAGGAGCCTTCTTCACCATCAATGGCTCTTTTGAAAGGCAAAGAAGTCGTACATTTTATTCCGCGTCATGAAATTGAAGGACACGATATGGAAGAAATCATGAAAAATCTGACTGCTGCCTTCGATGCGCACTGCTAAATGCCCGTTCTCCGGGCATTTTCTTTTTGGGAGTACAGAAGATGATAACAACAAGCTATAGACCGTCTGAACACACCATAAAAACCGCAAAGCAGCTTTCTAAAGAGCTAAATATGCCATACTGCGGCCGGAATAAACAAACGGTTGAACACCTGCTGAAGTCAGCTGAACGCGATTTGCTTGTGGTCGGCAAAGAGCGGTTTGAGCTGTATACGAAACAAGGTGCCAAATTCTTTTTTCATCCGAATACAGCGATGTTTAGAGCCAAACGCTTCTTACAGGGAGAGCAAGAGCCTATGCTTCGGGCTGCCGGCTTATCTGAAGGGGATACGTTTTTAGATTGCACACTCGGGCTGGGGTCAGATGCCATTATCGCAAGTATGGCAGTAGGCGAAACGGGTTCTGTTGTTGGGATTGAAAAAAACCATCTTGTGTCTGTTTTAGTGAGGACGGGGCTGCATTCATGGGAAACGGGTATAGAAGAGCTTCAAGCTGCGATGAGAAGAATCCAGGTGAAGAATGGTGATTGCTTTGAACACATCAAGCAGCTTCCTGACAACTCTGTTGATGTGGTTTATTTCGATCCAATGTTTCATGAACCTGTAGAAACCTCTGACGGCATCGCGCCTTTACGTGATTTGGCAGAGGATTCAGTTTTGCACGAAGGATGTATCAATGAAGCGGTACGAGTCGCCAGAAAAAGCGTTGTGCTAAAAGACCACTGGAAAAGCCCGCGGTTTGAACAGTTTGGTTTTAACGTCATGAAAAGAAAAACAGCACTGTTCCATTATGGCGTCATTCAAACAAGCCCGTGATTCATATCACGGGCTTTCTGTTAATCGGTGACCTCCATGACGACAAAGTATAATAATGTTAAGAGTGAAACTGTGGCAAACAGAGCGTCAATCATGCGGAAAGCCTCCTTTCATGAAATATTGTAAGCGTTTTTACACAAAGTGCATAGCAACGAATCTCCTAATTTGCATATCAGTTTCATATAGTACATGACTTGCATGTTTTGGATGTGCTAAAATAAGAGAAACATGACAATAAAATAGAGAGGAATAAGCAGTCATGAAATTGTGGATGAGAAAGACCCTTGTGGTTTTATTTACCATTGTAACGTTCGGGCTCGTATCTCCTCCGGCTGCCCTTATGGCGGACAAGCCTTCCGGACAGCCGAGCAGTCTTGAGCAGAATGATTACACCGCTTTTTATGATGAGCATGACCTGTACGATGATGAGTCGGATGACAGGCGAGATCCTGAACTGCTTTTTCAATCGTACAAGGAACAGCTCCTTGACAGCGCTGAGGATCAGTCCTTTTTAAAATTCGGCAGCAGAATCGCTCCTGTCATTGAGGATGACTATCGGAAAGAGATCCTGCCAAAAATCGAAAATGTGATTAGTGATTATTTAGCGACATTGCAAGATGATGAGGCGTACCAAGATGTTGTGATCTCAAGCATGCCTTCAGCGGGCAAAACGGAAAAAATTTTCAACGTTTATAATCGGACAACTGGAGAAGATCTTCTCAGATTCCATGTGCGAAGAGACCACCCGCCTCATGACGGCTACTGGTTTAATTTTCATTATCATACAGCAGAAGATGGATTTCAATCACATCATGAGCTTGGGAGCATTTATTGGGACCGCAACACGCCTCCCAACTGGATGAGTGCCTAAAGGAGATGCCATTAGACATGAAAAAGTACACAATGAATGAAATGGTCGATATAACAAAGGATATGCTGAACAAACGGGGCGTTATGATAGAAGATATTGCACGGATTGTTCAAAAACTTCAGGAAAAATACAATCCAAATCTGCCGCTCAGTGTTTGCATGGAGAATGTAGAAAGAGTCCTGAACAAACGTGAAATTATTCATGCTGTTTTGACAGGCCTTGCACTCGATCAGCTTGCAGAACAGAAGCTTCTCCCCGAACCGCTGCAGCACCTTGTTGAAACAGATGAACCGCTTTACGGCATAGATGAAATTATCCCGCTTTCAATCGTTAATGTGTACGGGTCGATCGGTTTGACCAATTTCGGTTATTTGGATAAAGAGAAGATTGGAATTATTAAGGAACTTGATGAAAGTCCAGACGGTATTCACACCTTTTTGGATGATATTGTGGCAGCTCTTGCTGCAGCAGCGGCGAGCAGAATTGCACATACGCATCAGGATCTGCAAGATGAAGAAAAAGAACAGGATGAAAAGCCTGTCGTCAGCTGACTATAAAAAAATCATTTCTGGGTTCAGAAATGATTTTTTATTGTGTTACACTACTAGAAGACTACTTTTAAAGGATGAAAAAAATGAAACAGTATAAGGATTTATGCAGACATGTTTTAGAGCATGGTGAGAAAAAGGGAGACCGGACAGGGACCGGAACAATCAGCACTTTCGGATATCAAATGAGATTTAATTTACGGGAAGGCTTTCCGATGCTCACCACTAAAAAACTCCACTTTAAATCAATTGCGCATGAACTGCTGTGGTTCTTAAAAGGAGATACGAATGTACGCTATTTGCAGGAAAACGGAGTGCGAATCTGGAATGAGTGGGCTGATGAAAACGGTGAACTTGGACCTGTATATGGCTCCCAATGGCGTTCTTGGCGGGGAGCTGATGGAGAAACCATTGATCAAATTTCCCGTCTTATTGAAGATATTAAGACAAATCCGAACTCCAGACGCTTAATCGTCAGCGCCTGGAATGTTGGTGAAATTGATAAAATGGCGTTGCCGCCGTGCCATTGCCTGTTCCAATTCTATGTGTCTGACGGCAAGCTGTCCTGTCAGCTGTATCAGCGCTCTGCCGATGTTTTCTTAGGTGTGCCGTTTAATATTGCATCTTATGCCCTCCTAACCATGATGATTGCTCATGTGACTGGGCTTGAACCGGGCGAGTTCATCCATACGTTTGGTGATGTTCATATTTATCAAAATCATATTGAACAAGTCAATTTGCAGCTGGAAAGAGATGTTAGACCGCTTCCGCAGCTTCGTTTCGCCAGAAAGGTTGATTCTATTTTTAACTTTGCATTTGAGGACTTTATCATCGAGGATTATGATCCGCATCCTCATATAAAAGGGGCGGTCAGCGTATGATTTCATTCATTTTTGCGATGGATGCCAACAGGCTTATCGGCAAAGACAATGATTTGCCGTGGCATTTGCCCAATGATCTTGCATACTTTAAGAAAATAACATCGGGCCATTCAATCATTATGGGCCGGAAAACATTTGAATCGATCGGACGTCCGCTTCCAAATCGGAAAAATATTGTCGTTACCTCAGCGCCGGATTCAGAATTTCCGGGATGCACGGTTGTCAGTTCATTAAAGGATGTACTGGACATTTGTTCAGGCCCTGAAGAATGCTTTGTGATCGGAGGGGCTCAGCTCTATACGGACCTGTTCCCTTATGCGGACAGACTGTATATGACGAAAATTCATCACGAGTTTGAGGGTGACCGTCACTTTCCTGAATTTGATGAATCCAATTGGAAGCTGGTTTCTTCTGAGCAGGGGACCAAAGACGAAAAAAACCCGTATGATTACGAATTTCTAATGTATGAAAAAAAGAATTCTTCTAAAGCGGGAGGATTTTAATTGGTTCGCTACAGCCTTCTAGTGGTTTATATTGTGTATATGCTGTTAAAAAATATGAAACAATTATTTAATCAAACAATGCTCGATCCCCGTCTGTCATACAAAAAACAGATGGCTCTTGTGTACGAACAGCCAAAGGCGTTTTTAGAAGGCTGTATCGGCATCTCCGGTTCAGTTGTGACGATCCATCAGCCAGAGCCAATACCACACGGTCCTGTTTTGTATGTGCATCCCCGTTTGCGTTTGGCTGAACTGGCCTTAATTGCTGGATATATTGAGGAACCGGCCGGCTTTATCGCTAACCCAAAAGTGTTCCGCTTGCCTTTTATCGGGCAATGGCTGGATCGGATGGATGTGATTTCAGACGGGGATTCAGAAAAGGTATATGAAGATGTGACAAAACAGCTGGAAAAGGGACAAAGCCTGATTCTTTCACCAGATGGTTCTATTGATCCTGTAGAACTTGCGGCCCGCTATCATCTTCCGTTGGTGATGGTGGAAACGAAAGGAACAGATAACATGCAAAAGGGCTCGTTTTTTAAACGCTTAAAACCGGCAGACATTGAATTGTCCTTTTCAAAAGCTTATATACCTGCCAATGAAAAACAATTACGTGCATAAAAAAAGCGCAGTCGTGAAGACTGCGCTTTTCTGTTACTGTTACGAAAGGAAAGGCACCTTTACACAATAGAAGAGCACGCAGAAAAACATGGCAGCGCTCCCGCCCAATACAAAGCTGTGCCAAATGGCGTGATGGAAGGGGATCTTTTTCCAAATGTAAAAGATGGTTCCGACAGAGTATAAAATGCCGCCGAGAAAAAGGAGGCTGAATCCCGCTCCGCTCAGTGAAGCATATAAAGGTTTAACTGCAATAATCATCAGCCACCCCATGACTAAATACACGAAGGTTGACAATAGGATAAACCGTTTCACAAAGAAAATTTTAAAAACGATTCCGCCTAGGGCAAGTGACCATACGATAACCAACAGGGTAAAGCCGAGTGTGCCTTTCAGCGGCCCAAGCAAAAAAGGCGTGTAGGTTCCGGCGATGAGTACGTAAATTGCGCTATGATCAATAATCTCCAAAATGTCCTTCGTTTTTTTATGTGTGATGCTGTGAAGCAGGGTGGAGCTCAAATATAACAGCAGCATAGAGACACCGAATATTGTAAAGCTGACAATGTCCCATGCAGACCCGTAATTAGCCGCAAATATGATTAGAAACACTAATGCTGGGATGGATAAGAGGACACCGATGCCGTGTGTAATCGCATTGGCGATCTCTTCTTTGATTGTAAACAAGTACATTCTCCTTTCGATCGCTAGATCATTTGATTTTTTAACGTCTCTATAAAGCTCAAGCCCTCAAAGGTAATTTTTGTGCCTGCGCGTCCGCGGCTTTTGGTGACATAATCTTTTTTCTCCAAATAGTCGAGACGGCTTCTGACCTGCTGAGGAGTTAACGAGGTTTGGGTATTTTTGCTGTGTTCAGAAATGATCCGTCTGCTGGCAGGTTCTCCTTTTTCGTTCAATACTTTTATTGTTTCCAAAATAAACAAAAACTCAGCTTTTTCCATTAAAGTCAGCAGCTTCGCTTTTTTCTTCGACGTTTTTCCGTCTATCGCGCCTCTAATATATGGCGGCAGGTCATATGGCTGGATCGTTCCTCCGCTTGATACTGCCGCCATATAATCTGCAGCGTTTTTTAATTCCCTGACATTGCCTTCAAATGCATGCTTCTCAAGAACCGGAAAAACGGAGGGATCGATTAACAATTGCTGACCGGAATTTGAGAGAAAATGCTGTGTCAAAAGCGGAATATCGCTTTTTCGTTCCGATAATTCGGGCAGTGTGAGCGTTAAAATGTTCAGTCTGTAGAATAAGTCTTGCCTGAATGTATGTTCCACGGATCGGTCTGCAGAAGCACAGATCATTCGCGGTTTCTCCGTGTCTGAATCAAGCGCTTTTAACAGCTGAGCTTGTACAGAAGCAGGCATGCGCCATACATCATCAAGAAAAAGGGTTCCTCGTACCGCTTTTTGAAAAACACCTGTGTTTCCGTTAGGGCCAAAAAGCTCATGAATAAGGGTTTCTTCCGAATGGGTGCTGCAATTGACGCTTATAAACGGTTCATTGCTTCTCGAAGATTCCAAGTGTATGGCATGTGCGAAGTGATTTTTGCCTGTTCCGATTTTTCCTGTTATTAAGACAGGAAGCTCCGATAACGAGAACTGCTTGGCGATTCGCTTCGCTTCCAGGAAAGTTTGATGTTCTCCGATTAGATGTTGAAATGTATTGAGTTTTGGTGCACTATTCATCAATTGGCTCCTTTTGGTTCTAATTGGTTTCATTATATCATGCCTTTTGGTTGAAAACACCCTTTATTTTACGATCATCTTTTTTCTTGGCTCTGCAGGATAATGGTTGAACAGAAGTTACCACAAGATGTGGTGGACATAGTCTGTATTTTTTTAATTATTAAATAAAAATAATTGTCTTATTTTTTGAATATTCATGTTATAATGGCATATTAAATAGGGATTTAAAACAAGAAAGGAATCTGTACATGAAACCGTTGCTTAAAGAAAACTCTCTCATCCAAGTGAAAGACATTTTGAAGGCTCACCAAAACGTAAAGGACGTTGTCATTCACACACCTTTGCAGAGGAATGACAGACTTTCTGAGAGATATGAATGCAATATCTATTTAAAACGCGAAGACTTGCAAGTTGTCAGATCTTTTAAGCTCAGAGGGGCTTATCATAAAATGAAACAGCTTTCCAGCGAGCAGACAGAGAACGGAGTTGTGTGTGCAAGTGCCGGAAACCACGCTCAAGGTGTGGCATTTTCGTGTAAACATCTTGGCATTCACGGGAAAATTTTTATGCCGTCTACTACACCGAGACAAAAAGTATCTCAAGTTGAACTATTCGGAAAAGGATTTATCGATATTATTTTGACAGGCGATACGTTTGACGACGCGTATAAAAGCGCTGCTGAATGCTGTGAGGCGGAATCTCGGACGTTTATCCATCCGTTCGATGATCCGGATGTGATGGCCGGACAGGGAACGCTCGCAGTCGAGATTTTAAACGACATTGATACAGAACCGCATTTTCTTTTTGCAAGTGTCGGAGGCGGCGGCCTTCTCTCTGGGGTAGGTACATATTTGAAAAACGTGTCTCCTGATACAAAGGTAATTGCTGTTGAGCCGGCGGGAGCGGCATCCTACTTTGAATCAAACAAAGCTGGGCATGTCGTCACACTTGATAAAATTGACAAGTTTGTAGATGGTGCGGCTGTTAAAAAAATTGGCGAGGAAACCTTCCGGACGCTGGAAACTGTCGTTGATGACATTCTCCTTGTGCCTGAAGGAAAAGTATGTACATCCATTCTTGAATTATATAACGAATGTGCGGTTGTTGCTGAACCGGCTGGAGCTCTTTCTGTCGCAGCGCTTGATTTGTACAAGGATGAAATTAAAGGGAAAAACGTGGTGTGTGTGGTAAGCGGGGGCAATAACGATATCGGAAGAATGCAGGAAATGAAGGAGCGTTCCTTGATTTTTGAAGGTCTTCAGCATTATTTTATCGTCAACTTTCCGCAAAGAGCGGGGGCGCTCCGCGAATTTCTTGACGAAGTCCTCGGGCCGAATGATGACATTACAAGATTTGAATATACGAAGAAAAATAATAAAAGCAATGGACCTGCTCTTGTCGGCATCGAGCTGCAGAACAAAGCCGATTATGGGCCGCTGATTGAACGGATGAACAAAAAACCGTTTCATTATGTAGAGGTGAACAAGGATGAGGACTTGTTCCATTTGCTGATCTAATTTTTTTACACAACCGCGCAAAATGACAGACAGCCCGGCTGGCATCATATATAATAGAAGAAAAACAAAAAAGAGGATTGATAGCTTGTTACTCAAAAGCCTAGAGTTCAAACGCGGTGACGGGATTCAGGTGAAAGTGACAGAAATACCTGTATTAAAGGAAGATGAGCACTATTTCTTTATGTTACATCACCATTTGCAATTCTACTTAAAAGAAGTGTTTTCATCAAACAGCAGGGCAAAAGTGTATTCTTTCCGACATTATATGAAGCGCCGGATGAAGTGGGCAGATTATCAGGCTGTATTTCATCAAGAGGTGTTAAAGCACAACGCGTAACATGCCGTTTTTTACCTGCATGCCCTCCTTTGTAATCGTTAATGGGAGGCATGCAGGATTTTTTTTGCTCAGTATCGAATACAAACATGGGACAGTAAGGACGGTTTTAGAAAGCGTTTTTATGATGGCTGGAAAGGGTGGATGTCATGAAGGTTATCAACGGGTTAACGGCTGGGCTGATTTTTCTGTTTTTGTGTGCATGCGGAGGACAGCAGATTAAAAATCCGCTCAATTACGAGGTGGAGCCTTTTACATTTCAAAACCAAGACGGCAAGAACGTTTCTTTAGAGAGTTTAAAAGGAGAAGTATGGCTGGCGGATTTTATTTTTACCAATTGTGAAACTGTATGTCCGCCAATGACCGCTCATATGACCGATCTGCAAAAAAAACTGAAAGCCGAAAATATAGATGTCCGCATCATATCATTTAGTGTTGACCCAGAAAACGATAAGCCGAAACAGCTGAAGAAATTTGCCGCAAATTATCCATTATCTTTTGATAACTGGGATTTTCTCACGGGATACAGCCAGAGTGAGATTGAGGAGTTCGCACTTAAGAGCTTTAAAGCGATCGTAAAGAAGCCGGAGGGAGAGGACCAAGTGATTCATCAATCTTCTTTTTATTTGGTAGGTCCGGACGGTAAGGTGCTGAAAGATTACAATGGAGTAGAGAATACACCGTACGATGATATCATTTCCGATGTGAAGTCAGCCACTACACTCAAGTAAGCTAAGAGACTAGGCATTTGCAAATCTTCTAAAACATGATACACTTTCCACTAGTAGAATGGGAAGGAGCAACAAGATTGAAGCTGCGCATTTTTTCAATCATGGCCAGTTTGATTTTGCTTCTTACTGCGTGTACGAGCATACGTACATCATCTGAGGGAAAACAAAAAGCCCATGAAACGAAAACAAAAGAACACATTGTCATAGCGGCTGTCGGAGATTCGCTGACAGAAGGAGTCGGAGATCCCGACGGAAAGGGATATGTCGGCAAGGTGGCGGATTCTATCCGGTCAGATAAACAAGTCAAAACGGTCGACGTGAAAAATTATGCCGTAAAAGGGAACCGTTCGGATGATTTATTAGAAAAACTAAAAGATAAAAAGGTTCAAAAAGGCATAAAGGACGCAGATTATGTCTTTTTTACAATTGGCGGTAATGATTTGATGAAAATCCTTCGCCAAAACTTTCTGCAATTAACCGTTGAACCGTTTCAGGAAGCGGAAAAACCGTACGAAAAGCGCTTTGAAAAAATCATTTCTGAAATTCGCGAGCTGAATGATCACGCTGAGCTGATTTATGTTAGCATGTACAATCCGTTTACGTTTACGTTATCAGAACTAAATGAAATAAATGGTGTCGTCACGGATTGGAACCATATTGCTGAAAAAGAGCTGAAAAAAGATAAACATGCAAAAATCGTTCATATCGAAGATTTGTTCAATCAAAAAAGTGACAGCAGCCGAATTTCCGAGGAAGATGATTTTCATCCTAATGGTACGGGTTATTCTCTTATCGCAAAGCGCGTCTATCAAGCCATTAAAAAAGAAGGATTACCGAAAGAGTAGGGTGACAGTATGAATAAGTGGAAGCGACTGTTTTTTATATTGCTTGCAATCAATTTTATCCTCGCCGCCGGGTTTGTGGCACTTGTTTTGCTCCCGGGGGAACAGGCTCAGGTGAAGGATTCATCTGAGAGCGAGTATGGATTTCAAGTGACAAGCACAAAAGAATCATTAGCTGCGTTTGTTAACTCATATTTAAACGACAAAGCATCAAACAAGCTTGATTATAAAGTAGAGATTGATGATGATGTTCATGTCGCAGGGAAAATCAAGGCATTTTCCACGTCTATTGATGCGTTTATCGCTTTTGAGCCGACCGTGAAAAAAAACGGTGATGTAGAGCTGAATGTCACGAAATTTTCGTTAGGGAAATTGAGTATACCAATTAGCTTTGTGTTAAATTATATGGACAGCTTTTATGAATTGCCGTCATTTGTCCATGTTCACCCCGGAGATAAAAGCATTGAAGTGCGTTTGTCAGAAATGCCTTTAACGAATGGAATGTATGTCAAAGCGGATAAGATAAATTTAGAAAAAGATGAAATTGAGTTTTCCTATTACCATCCTAAACAATAGAGGTGACTGAAAATGAAACGGATTTACCAGTATTTCAGTTTATTATCCTTTACATTTTCCCTGTATTTCGGCTGGCTTGCTTATCATCATCTGGCTGCTGAAGACATGGATCAAATGTATTTGAATGTTTCCTATTGTGCCTTGTTCCTAAGTGTGATGGTGTTTACATTCGGTATGCGAGACCGAAAAAAAACCGATAAGTCATGAAAAAAGAGACATGAAACAACGTCTCTTTTTTCGTGCGGTCCGAAGAAAATTTGAGAACACAAGGAGAAAAGATGAAAGCATACGATTTTACACAGGGGAATGTGCTGAAACAGCTTGTACTGTTTTCAATGCCTATTATGCTCGGAAACGCATTGCAGGTTTCCTTTCAATTTATAGACAGCTTGTGGATCGGCAATTTACTGGGGGCAAAGGCCCTTGGGGCAGCCGCGGTATCAAGCACGATTGTTTTGACCGTGCTGTCTTTTATTTTGGGCCTTAACAATGCGACGTTAACCATTTTATCTCAGCAAAAAGGAAAAGATGATATAAAAGGAATGGCGTCGTATATTAACGCTTTTGTTGTTTTATTAACAGGCCTAAGCATCGGATTCGGCGCGGCCGGTTTTTTTCTCTCAGAGCTTTTGCTGCGTCTTCTAAAAACGCCGGAGTCAATGATACCGCTTGCTGAGACGTATTTACAGATTCAATTTATCGGCATTTTATTTTTGTTTGGTTATAACTTTATCAGTACTGTGCTTCGTGCGCTGGGCGACAGCAAGACACCTCTCCGGTTTATTGCGTTTGCTGTTGTACTGAATACAGTGCTTGCACCGCTCTTTATTTCTGTGTTCCGCATGGGAATAGCGGGAGCGGCTTATTCAACGATTTTGTCACAGGGCATTGCGTTTTTGTATGGGTTGTTTTATGTCATCAAACACAAGCTTGTGCCATTCTCGATTCCGAGAATGCCCAAGTGGGAAGAGTCCGCGCTGATTTTGAAACTCGGGATTCCGGCAGGTCTGCAGATGATGGTGATTACAGGCGGTATGATGGCGATTATGAGTGTTGTTAACTCATACGGGGATCACGTGGTATCAGGCTTTGGCGCGGTGCAGCGGCTTGATAGCATCATCACGCTTCCAGCAATGGCTGCCGGTACGGCCGTCAATAGTATGGCAGGGCAAAATATGGGAATCGGAAACGAAAAAAGAGTGGGAACAATTGCAAGGCTAGGTGTGATAGCTGTTATTTCCTGCATGCTGGTGATTGCGGTTATGATTTGGGTATTTGGTAAATATCTCATAAGGTTATTTATCAGTGAGCCTGATGCGGTCGCATTTGGTGAACAATATTTGAAGTGGATCGCGTTTTTCTACCCTTTTATTGGGATTAATTTTGTGCTGAACGGAATCGTCAGGGCCGCGGGAGCGATGCTGCAGGTTCTGGTATTAAATTTGATCTCGTTTTGGGTGTTGAGGTATCCTTTCACAGCTCTATTTTCAGCTTGGCTTGGACAAAAAGGAATCGGGCTTGGAATCGGAATGAGTTTTTTATTTAGCAGCTGCGCGGCATTTTTGTATTATAGATATGGCCGCTGGAAAGCAATGAAGCTGTTTACTGAAAAATAAGTGAAGCACTGCGAAAAGCACATACCTATATATCGGTATGTGCTTTTTTTCACCGTTTTTTATCAAGTTTGCTGAAGAGCTCGATTAACGTGGCAAGTTCAGCATCAGTGTAGCAGTCAAAGCGTTTAAAGAAATATTCCGTTTTTTTCTCGTTAAAGTGCTGAAGGACTTTTTCGCCCGCTTCAGTGATATGAATGCGGATGATGCGTCTGTCTTCCTTCGATCTGATTCTCGTAATCCATTCCTTTTCTACCAGCGCATCGGTCACAGCCGTAATGTGGCTTGCCGATACCTCTAAAATAGGCGCAAATTCAGTGACTTTTTTAGGCCCTTGTTCACTGAGGATCCGAAGAATGGTGAATTCATTCCGCGACAGCTCTTTATCTAAAATTTCATTGATTTCATTGCGTATTTGTTTAAAGACTTTACGGAGTAAAGTTTCCATATCGTACATCATCTGTGTTCTTACTTTCAAATTTGTGAACCTCCATTACATAAGCATATTGCTTAAAACCTATAGATTTTATTGAAAAGCAGAATCATTTTCATTCTATTTTTACATGCTATAATATAATAATACCACGTATTAACAAAGGAGGCACCAGTATGTCTGAAAAAAAAGAAATCGCCACATTTGCAGGAGGCTGTTTTTGGTGTATGGTTAAACCTTTTGACGAACAGCCGGGAATTGAAAAAGTGGTGTCCGGGTATACAGGCGGCCATACTGAAAACCCTACGTATGAAGAGGTGTGCAGTGAAACGACGGGACATCGTGAAGCCGTTCAAATCACGTTTCATCCTGATGTATTCCCTTATGAAAAACTGCTTGAATTATTTTGGCAGCAAATCGATCCGACAGATGCCGGAGGGCAATTTGCTGATCGCGGCAGTTCCTATCGCGCAGCCATTTTTTATCATAATGATAAACAAAAGGAGCTTGCGGAAGCTTCCAAGCAACGTCTGGCGGAAAGCGGCATCTTTAAAGATCCGATTGTAACGGACATTTTAAAAGCTGAACCTTTCTATGAAGCGGAAGGCTACCATCAGCATTTTTATAAAAAGAATCCAGCACATTATCAGCGCTACCGGACAGGTTCCGGACGAGCGGGATTTATCAGCGAGCATTGGGGGGCTAAATAAATGGCGTACAATAAAGAAGAAAAAATAAAGTCATTAAATCGCATGCAATATGAAGTAACGCAAAATAACGGCACGGAGCCGCCGTTTCAAAATGAATATTGGGATCATAAGGAAGAAGGGTTGTATGTAGACATTGTGTCAGGCAAGCCATTGTTTACATCCAAAGATAAATTTGATTCCCACTGCGGCTGGCCAAGCTTTACAAAGCCGATTGAAGAAGAAGAAGTGGAAGAAAAACTGGACACGAGCCACGGCATGATTCGCACAGAAGTAAGAAGCCGAACTGCTGATTCTCATCTTGGCCACGTATTTAATGACGGACCTGGTCCAAACGGACTTCGTTACTGCATAAATTCAGCAGCGCTGCGGTTTGTTCCGAAGCATAAGCTAAAAGAAGAAGGATACGAAAGCTATCTGCATCTCTTTAATAAATAAACTGTTAAAAACAGGCCTGCCTAATGGATAGACAGGCTTGTTTTTATGCCTTTTTCTCTTGATGCAATTCTTCAATAATCTGTGCAATTCTTTCTTTCGTAATGAGCGGGGCTTGATCTGATTGATACCCAGGCAGATTAACTTTGCGAAAGTCAGGATGTTTTTCCGGCTCTGGAAGGATCGCATAAAGGTTGCCCCATTCATACAGTGATTCAATTTCATGTGGAGATGTTAATTCTTCGTGAAGCTTTTCACCTGGACGCTTGCCCACTTCTACTGCAGCCGGCCGCGGGAGCCCGTGCTGCGATGCATATTCTTCAAACCCATGAATCAGTTCTTCAAGTTTCAGTGATTCCATTTTGAAAATAAAGGTTTCTCCGCCTTTTGTAATAGCAGCCGATTGTAATGTCAATGTAGCTGCATCGTCTATTGACATGAAAAATCTGGTCATGTTTTTGTCTGTGATGGTCAGGGGTTCACCCTCCATCATCTGTTCAAATAATATGGGGATGACCGAACCTCTGGAACCGAGAACATTTCCAAAGCGGACCGAACAAAACAAGGTTCCTTTGTTTTGGACGTGGCGGTTTGCTTGATGAAACAGCTTTTCAGATAACAGCTTGGTGGCACCCATTGTGTTCACAGGAGATACAGCTTTATCTGTACTGATATTAATGACATGCTGCACTCGGTGTGAAAGGGCAGCTTCCACCACATTTTGTCCGCCGATGAGATTGGTCTGGATCGCTTCAAATGGATGGTCCTCACATGTCGGAACCTGTTTCAGCGCAGCCGCGTGAAAGACGATATCGACGCCTTTCATCACCTGATTCACCCTTCTGTGATCGCGTACATCTCCAAGTACAAATAATAGCCGCTTATCCTCCGCATACTTTTGGCTCATGACATACTGTTTACTGTCGTCTTTGCTGAATACAATCACCTGTTTAGGTGTAAGCATCAAAAGGCGTTTGACAATTTGACTCCCGATTGAACCCGTTCCGCCAGTGACTAAAACTGTTTTGTTATGGAAAAATGGTTTTAGTTCTGCTGTTTGCTGTTTAGGCATGGCTTATCCTCCAACTCTCGTTTCTCTACCATGCATCATATGTTCAACTTTGTAATCGAATTAATGAAAGCAACCAATAAAACAAAATTTAGGGGAATGATCATGTCACAAAGTGTTCTTTTTTAATAGAAAATGGAAAAACGGACGTAACTAGGGAACAACAAAACTAAATAAACAATGTACTAAATTTTCAACATATTTTTATTTCGATCCGCAAAAGCAAATCTGGCAAAGTCATCTCACGTACCTCTTTGGGGAATAAGTTGTTTATGAGTCAGAAACCCTATAAAAAAAGGTTCATTTTCCTCACGGTAATCACCTGTATATATTTTACAATAGTAGTGATAGTGATAAAAGAGGAGGGTACCAAATGAAGGTTTCAAAAACAATGCTGCTAAGCACTGCCGCGGGTTTATTGCTTAGCCTGACAGCAACCTCTGTGTCGGCTCATTATGTGAATGAGGAACATCTTTTCAAAGTGACTGCACACACGGAGACAGATCCGGTCGCATCTGGCGATGACGCAGCAGATGACCCGGCCATTTGGGTTCATGAAAAACACCCGGAAAAAAGCAAGTTGATTACAACAAATAAGAAGTCAGGGCTCGTTGTGTATGATTTAGACGGAAAACAGCTTCATTCTTATGAGTTTGGCAAGCTCAATAATGTCGATTTGCGCTATGATTTTCCATTGAACGGCGAAAAAATTGATATTGCTGCAGCATCCAACCGGTCCGAAGGAAAAAATACAATTGAAGTATATGCAATAGACGGGGATAAAGGAAAATTGAAAAGCATTACAGATCCGAACCATCCTATTTCCACCAATATTTCTGAGGTTTATGGATTCAGCTTGTATCACAGCCAGAAAACAGGAGCATTTTACGCATTAGTGACAGGCAAACAAGGGGAATTTGAGCAGTATGAAATTGTTGATGGTGGAAAGGGTTATGTAACAGGGAAAAAGGTGCGTGAATTTAAGTTGAATTCTCAGACCGAAGGCCTTGTTGCGGATGATGAGTACGGAAACCTATACATAGCAGAGGAAGATGAGGCCATCTGGAAATTTAACGCTGAGCCCGGCGGAGGATCAAAGGGGCAGGTGGTTGACCGTGCGACAGGAGATCATTTGACAGCTGATATTGAAGGACTGACAATCTATTATGCACCAAATGGCAAAGGATATCTCATGGCTTCAAGTCAAGGAAATAACAGCTATGCAATGTATGAACGGCAGGGGAAAAATCGCTATGTAGCCAACTTTGAGATTACAGATGGCGAGAAAATAGACGGTACTAGTGACACGGATGGTATTGATGTTCTCGGTTTCGGACTTGGCCCAAAATATCCATACGGGATTTTTGTGGCGCAGGACGGCGAAAATATCGATAACGGACAAGCCGTCAATCAAAATTTCAAAATTGTATCGTGGGAACAAATTGCACAGCATCTCGGCGAAATGCCTGATCTTCATAAACAGGTAAATCCGAGGAAGCTGAAAGACCGTTCTGACGGCTAGAATAGAAAGCAGCTTGTGCAGCTGCTTTTTTCTATGAATAAAAAAATCGTTCATAGCAATGAACGATTTTTCAAGAAAGCGCCAGATGAATCGCTTTTAGTTTTGCAGGAAGCTCATCAAACGTAAATGCGGGTACGGTCTCTTTATAATTGGCTGCTGCAGCTTTTTGCCGTTCTTCAGGGTGGTAGATATAGAAAGCGGCTTTTTCCTTAAAGTCGTTCATGCCGTGATAAGAAATAAAGGATGAAAAAGGATGTGCCGCGGGTAAATCTGTTAATTGAAATGCTTCGCATGCAGCGATATCAAACGTTCGGTTATTAAAACTGGTATTTTTGATGCGCATAGTATTTTGGTTGAAAGCAAAATGATAGGGACGATGCGCATTAATTACGATGTCTGCCCCATTATAATAATGAACGGCCTGTTCGGGTGGAACCCATGTGCTGACGACATCAATATGCGGCTGTTTGAGCACTTTTTTAGGCAGATATTTTCCCCATTCCTTGCCGATTACCCGAACCGTGAATGGCAGATGGACCGCTTCTTTCATAAGCTGAACCCGATTAGGGTAAGGATAGCCGATGATTAACAGATTTGAATGATAGGAATGTTCGGTGCCCATTTTTTTAAACAGCCGATGGTTAACTGGTATCGGAACATAATAGACGTTCTGGTAGCCGAGCTCTTGATAGTAGAGAGCTGCATTTTGTTCTATCGTTAATATGGCGTCAGCAAGCTTAATTACCTGAAGGCTGATATCCATATAAAATGGGTCTTCGGTCAGCCAAACATACACGGGGATATCCTTACCCTTTAACCAGGTCAGCCAGTCGTGAGGAACGCGGTCTCCAACCATCATAAGTGTGAAATCCGGCTGAAACGCTTCGATCTTCATCAAAGATTCTGCTTCAGGTTTATCTGCAATCATATACTCTGTATGAGTGTTCTGAAAACATTCTTCAGCCCAGCGATCAAAATAACTGTATATTCCTCCGTATCCCGACTGGATATACAAGACTTTCATCGGATGTTATGAAAAGAACGTAACGCTTTCTACTTTGTCTACATCAATTAATGTTGTAGCTTGGCCTGCCGGAGTGACGGAGCTTTCCTGTGTTACAAATACGATCCCGTGAACCTGATCGAAAGCAACGAAAACAACCGGTCCGATCATGTCACCTGAATCAGTCACAATGCTGATTGTCGTGCCTGGCGTAATTCTGGCAAAAATCCATCTTGCCGGAAGAGAAGGGTCTAAAATAGATTCTGCCGTAACCGTTTCACTTTCATCTACTTTTTGATCGATGGCAGCATCAAGCAAGGCTTTAAGATTACTATCCATATTTTCTCCTCCTTCTGTTGCAGTTGGAAATAAAGGGCTTAAAACGGCTTTAATTAAATCCTTTTTTAACTGTGCATTTTCAGAGCTCATTACACACACCTCCTATTCGATAGTGAACTCACGTTATTCATATTCTTCCGGCTGTTATTTGGTATGAGTCGAACGCCGTACCTGATCTATTTTTCATCTATTTAAGGAAAATGCTGATTTTTTAATGGAGTGGACATAGCCTATACCATAAATCGAAGTCGCACATATTGTGAAACAGAGATAAGGATAAGGGAGAGGGATGATTTGGATTTAGAGAAACAAGTGGATCGAGAAGAAAACCAAGATGATCTGCATTTTATTTTGCTTTTGCTGATTCTGCTTATACGTCAATCGTCTTCTGAAGGAAATCCATCTGACCTCAGACGCCAGCTTGTTTTTGCAAAAGAGCTGGGCGTACCGGTTTCAAAAGTCAATTTGATCAACGGAGATACACTTCAAAATGTCATCGTAAAAGAAGTTCTGACTGATTTGGTTATTTTCCAAAACCCGTTAAATAACACGAGATCTCATGTTTCACTCTCAAGTGTTGTAAGCTGGGGTGCTTTTTAAATGATGACAGAGGCTCTGCTTGCTGCGGAGCCGTTTTTATGTTTGACGGCGGGAGGCGGTATAGATGGGAGAGAAAGTGTCTATTATTTTAACAAGTTACAACAAACCCGATTATTTGCAAAAAGCGATCGAAAGCGTGATACAGCAAACGCATGATCTTTGGGAGCTTTTTATCATGGATGATCATTCGAATGCAGAAACAACTGCGGTGATTCACAAGTATCTCCATGACCGGCGCATTCAATATCATAACAGTTTCGTGCATCCTGCAGATCGATTAAAAACAGCCCGTTATGCCACATTAATTAACAGTGCGCTCCCATTTGCAGACGGCGATTACATTTCCTATCTTACTGACGACACTGTTTATCATCCTGAGCGGCTGAGCCGTATGGTGCAAGAGTTTTCACATAAGCCTGAAGCGCAGGCGGTCTATTCAAAACAAAAAGTTGTACATGTAAACGAAAGGGGAGAGGAAATCTCACATTTCTACAGAAATGCCAATGCAGTGCTTGATCAGGCCGCTTTTCAAGTTGATCATTGCTCCGTTATGCATCGCCATTCGTTACTTAATCTCATCCACCATAAATTTGGAGGCTACTGGGATGATGATATGAAGCATTGGAATCATGGCGACGCAATTTTTTGGGCGAGACTCAACAACTTTACCCCATTTCTGCCGATAAATGAAGTATTAGACACAACCTATAAAACCCCAGATTCATTTCAAAATGCATATCGGTTTCTGCCCGCCGATTTGATTGACGGCTCTTTTGTAAAAGGTTCAGATCAAAATGTGTATTTTTTTGATCAGGGTGTAAGGCATCCTGTTGGAGAAAAGTGGGGTTTTTTGTATCTAAATCGGACTGTCGCTGTTCCAGACCCATATTTATTCCAATATAGGATTGGCAAAATTTTAAACATTCCGAATTATATTTTAGTAAAGGAAGCTGACCATCCTGCAATATTTTATATCGAAGCCGGAAAAAAAAGGCGAATTGTGGACCAGTATGCGTTTCAATTTTATCAATTTCAAAGAAAAGACATAGTGACAATTGGAAAAGAAGAAATGGAGGCGCTTCCGGAAGGGCCGCCGATTACGTGGAAACGATCTGAATTGATCAAAAATCCGCCTGGCCGACGTCTGTTTTTCATCGAACGCGAGCCGTTTTTGTTTCTAAACGGCGTCTTTCACCCGATTAGTGAACAAGTAACAAGGAAGTTTTTTTTACATCAGAAGCCAATCTCCGCTTCTTTCCTAAATATTCAGCAATTTCCAATTGGAAAGCCGTTTTATCCGGTGTACGATGAGATTATAAAGAAATTGAATATTGCAACAGAGTAAAGGTATAGGTCATAAAAAGGAGACGTTCATGACAGGACATTATTCAAAAACGGAACATCAATATATATTGTTAACGTCTGAATCGGCATCGTTTGATCATTACAGCGTATACAGAGATCCGCAGCTTCCACACATTTTTTCTCATAACTTTGTTCAGCTCCATGATACGTTTCCATTGGAGCGGTTATTGAATTTTTTGCCCTCCGTACCAAAGCTGCTTGATGCGAATTATCTCCATTTAAAAGCGTCGCCGCAGCATGTTTTTCCGCTCGGTTTGAAGCAGTCGCTTGTAAAAAGCGGTTTTGTCGTCGAGGATGAGCTACTATATGACATGAAGCTTAGTGACTGGAAGGGGCAGATGGGACATCCTTTAACCGCATGGGGGACGGCAAAAAGTCTTTTCGACGGATCTTCTATTATGAAAATTTACGATTCCATTTATATTGGAGAAGCAATCGCTGAACAAAAATTAAAAAGAAAATATCCTTTCTATGAAGCAGGTATAATCATTCTTGTTGTTTGTTACAGCGACCAGGCACAGAAAGTTCCCATTGGGTGCGGCGAGCTGTTTATCGATCATCAAGAGAAAACGGCTAAAATCGAAGAAGTGGCAATTTTAGATCAGTTTCAAAGGAAGGGCTACGGCAGTATCTTAGTGAAAGAAATGCTGTCCATCGCCAAATCACTAGGAATGGAAGCAGCCTACTTAGTGGCTGCAAGCACTGACGGTGCAACTCAGTTTTACGAAAAGCTGACGTTTAAAAAATATGAGCGGGTGCATACTGTATTTCATTATTTCCTTACATGAAATAGGCGTTTGCACAAACCATTTGGGACTTGGCCCGCATAAAATGCCGTATATCGTGATAAGAAAGGATGAAAACAGCATGTATGGATACTCTGGGTACGGTTACGGATTTGGCTGCGGGACAAATACATTTGTGTTAATTGTTGTCTTGTTCATTTTATTAATTATTGTTGGAGCCGCTTTTATTTGCTAGATGCTGAAATTTCAAAAGAGCCTTCCCTATTAGGAAGGCTCTTTTTATGTGAAAAAGTTTTTGCGGGGAACGTCATGCCGCCATTTGGACACTCATACAATATGGTAAAAGGGGTTTTGAGGTGGGAGCATGAGCAGTTATTTGATTAAGCCAGAGCTTAGCTCGGCCTATCCGGTTGTCAGTTATGCGAAGGGTTCATATGTTTATGATCAGACCGGAAAAAAATATCTCGACGGCTCGTCAGGTGCGGTGACATGTAATATCGGCCACGGAGTTCGTGATGTGACTGAGAAGCTGAAAGAACAGCTTGATCAGGTGTCTTTTGCTTACCGCTCACAGTTTACGAGTGAGCCCGCCGAGCAATTAGCCGCTCTCTTGGCACAGGAGCTGCCCGGAGATGTGAATTGGTCTTTTTTTGTCAACAGCGGGTCAGAAGCGATAGAAACAGCTATGAAAATCGCCATTCAGTATTGGCAGGAAAAAAAGCAAACACAAAAATCCATCTTTTTGTCTCGATGGAGCAGTTACCACGGAATAACTTTGGGAGCGCTTTCATTGTCTGGTTTTTATGAAAGGAGATACCGGTTCACCCATCTCATTGAGCGGTATCCAGCTATCTCAGCTCCACATATTTATCGGCTGAATCACGAGACGGAAGAAGAATTTGTTCAGACTGCAGCTGATGAACTGGACACCATGATCAAAAGAATCGGAAGCCAATTCATCGCCGGCTTTGTGGCTGAGCCTATTATTGGTGCTGCAGGAGCAGCGATTACTCCGCCTCCGGGATATTATGAGAGATTAAGTGAGGTATGCCGCACACACGATGTGCTTTTTATTGCAGATGAAGTGATGACGGGGCTTGGGAGAACAGGAAGGATGCTCGCGACAGAGCATTGGGATACCGTACCTGATATTGCTGTACTGGGGAAGGGACTCGGTGCGGGGTATGCACCTATTGCTGCTGCCGTCGTATCTGATTCTATTATTGAAACCATAAAACAAGGGTCAGGTGTGATTATGAGCGGTCACACATATAGTGCACATCCCTATTCAGCCAAAGCTGCTCTTGAAGTTTTGCGATATGTGTTAAAGCACGGCTTGATCAAACAATCAGAAAAAAAGGGCGCTGTGCTGAAGAAGAAGCTTGATGAGGCGGCATCTCAAAGCGGCATTATAGGTGAGGTGCGCGGAAAAGGACTGCTATTAGGCATTGAATTTGTGGCAGACCAAAAAACGAAGAAAGTGTTTCTGCCAGAGCAGGCGATAACCCAGCTTATTGTCAGCGAGGCGAAAAAACGCGGGCTGATTGTTTATCCTTCCAAAGCTGGAATAGACAGTGGAGAAGGAGATGCTGTCATTATTGCTCCTCCTTTTACTATTTCAGACGGTGAAATGGAAGAGCTTATCTCTATTTTTTCAGAAACAGTTGCAGCGGTCGAAAAAAACTTAAAAAAGGATTGACATTAAATGGCGCCATTTCAAAAAGCAATCAGCATTGACACAGCAATTGCAGATGTTCGGGATGGATCGGTTCTGATGTTTGGCGGTTTTGGGGGAGTCGGGTCGCCTCCTTCATTGATTGAAGCGATATTGGACAGCGGTGTAACGGATTTAACTGTGATTTGCAATGACGCCGGTTTCCCGGATATCGGGATCGGCCCGCTTATTGTTAATCAACGGGTCAAAACCCTGATCGCCTCGCATATCGGTTCCAATCCTGTAGCCGGAAAACAGATGACAGAGGGGACGTTAGAGGTTCAATTTTCACCTCAGGGAACGCTTGCGGAACGGATTCGCGCCGGCGGAGCGGGGCTTGGCGGTATTTTAACCGACGTGGGCATTGATAATCAAATGGTTTGCGAAAAAAAGGACATCGTAACAGTGGCGGGAAAACGATACTTGATTGAAGAGGCGCTGACGGCTGATTTTGCTTTCATCAATGCTTACATTGCAGATGAATTCGGCAATCTAACGTATGACAAAACCGCGCGCAATATGAACCCGCTTATGGCAATGGCCGCCAGGAGAACCTTTGCCGAAGCTGAGCGTATCGTTCCGAAAGGTGAGATTTCTGAAGAAATGATTGTCACACCGGGGGTTTTTGTTGAGGGGGTTGTACGAAGCGAGGGAGTGAAGTGGAAATGGGCTTGGGAGTAGCAGAAAGAGAACAGATTGCAAAACGCGCTGCTGCTGAAATTAAGCAGGGCATGATTGTGAATCTCGGTATCGGTATCCCATCCTTGGTACCGAACTTTTTGAAGCCTGACATGCAGGTCATGTTTCAAGCGGAAAACGGTGTCCTTGGCATTGGAGAAAGTCCCGAAAAGGGAGAAGAGGATGCGCATTTATGCAACGCCGCGGGATATCCTGTCCGCGCTGTAAAAGGGGCTTCTTATTTTGATGCAACCATGTCTTTTGCGATGATCAGAAAAGGCAAAATTGACATTACGATTTTAGGCGCCCTGCAGGTGAGCCAATCAGGAGATTTGGCAAATTGGCTTGTTCCGGGAAAAAAGGTGCCTGGTATGGGCGGGGCGATGGAGCTTGCCCAAAAAGCGAAAAAAGTGGTTGTTGTCATGAGTCATACAGATCAAAAGGGAAGGCCTAAATTAACAGAAAGATGTACGCTGCCATTAACTGCTGCAGGCTGTGTAGATTTGATTATTACCGAAAAAGCGGTTCTTGAGGTCGATAGCCATCACTTCATTTTAAAAGAGCTGATGAATGGCTCGACAATCGATGAGGTGACGAGGCTGACAGAAGCTGAAATCAAAATAGATATGCCTTTTTCTTAAGAGGGGGAATGAGGATGCAAGACATTGAAAGAAAAGTAATCGGGTGGCTTGAGCAGCATTCGGCCAAAGCCATTCGTCTTCTCAAAAGGCTGATTGGGGAAAAAAGCACATTGGGGTCAGAGTTTAACGCCCAAGCTGTTGTGCTTGAAAAGCTGCGGCAATTTCATATGGACATTGATGTATGGGAGCCAAGCATAAAGCAATTAAAGCAGCATCCCTACTTTAAATCTAACCGATCCGATTTTCATGAGAGCCCGAATATCGTGGCTAAAAAAACGGGAGCCGGCGGAGGCAGGTCCCTGATTTTGAACGGCCATATCGATGTTGTGCCTGAAGGAAGCGTAAAGGATTGGAAGTATGAACCGTATCAAGCTGTCGAAGAAAACGGTAAAATATACGGCCGCGGCTCAACGGATATGAAGGGAGGCAATACAGCCCTTCTTTTTGCTTTAGAAGCCCTGCACGCCTGCGATGTCAAACTGAAGGGAGATGTATTGTTTCAGAGTGTTGTAGATGAAGAGTGCGGCGGCGCCGGTACACTGTCCGCCATCATGAGAGGCTATCGTGCTGACGGGGCGCTGATTCCTGAACCGACGAATATGAAACTATTTATTAAGCAGCAGGGTTCGATGTGGTTTCGGATCACTGTGAAGGGATTATCCGCACATGGGGGCACACGCTATGAAGGGGTAAGCGCGATTGAAAAAAGCATGCACGTTATCACAGCGATACAAGAGCTGGAGAAAGTCCGCAATGCGAGAATTTCAGATCCGCTGTATGACAATATCCCAATACCGGTACCGGTGAATATCGGCACCATCTCAGGCGGTGCCTGGCCATCTTCAGTTGCAGACCGTGTCGTCATAGAAGGGAGATGCGGAATTGCTCCCCATGAGAAACCAGAAGCTGTAAAACTTGAATTGGAAAACTGGCTGAAGGATTTAGAATACCATGACGAATGGTTTAAACGTCATCCCGTACAAGTAGAATGGTTTGGCGCTCAATGGCTGCCGAATGATTTACCTGATGATCACCCTTTAATTTCTGTGCTGCAATCAGCCTATCAAAAAATGAAACAGACAGAGCCGATTATTGAGGCTTCCCCGTGGGGAACGGATGGAGGGCTTTTGTACCATGCAGGAGATACACCAGTAATCGTTTTCGGGCCGGGGGAAACAAAAACGGCTCATCAGGCCAATGAATACATTGAGGTTGAAGCCATGATAGAATCTGCTAAAATTATTGCACTTTTTGTCATGGATTGGTGCGGGCTTCATACAGATGGGGAGGATGCGGATGCTCAAGTCAATAAAGAGTAGCGGTGTCACAGCAGTTTTGGACCATGACGGTTTTAATAAACGAATCAGAGTGGTCCGTTATGACGGAGCCATTGAGAAGGCCCTGCCGGATATCGTGGCAGCGGCAAAAGAAGAGAATGCAGAAAAAATCATCGTCTATGCGAAGCAGCATGATGAGCCAATGCTTGCCAAACAATTATTTGCGCCGGAGGGCTATCTAAAGGGCTATTATCTCGGCCATTCGGCTTGTGTCATGGTACGTTACCTTTCAGAAAGCCGGAGACAAACAGATTCTTATACAGAGGAACAGGAGATCATCGAAGCCATATATCGCACAGCGCCCCGTCTTCGCAACGACAGTACACCCGTTTTTACGATGAGAAAAGCAGAAACAAACGACATGTACCAGCTATCGATGCTGTATAAAAAAGTATTCCGCACGTACCCAACACCGGTATTTGACCCCGCTTATATTGAAAAGACGATGAATGCAAATACGGTGTATTATATCATGCTTGATCATGACCGCCTGATCAGCGCAGCAAGCGCAGAAATCAATCCAGAGCTTGGGCATGCAGAAATAACCGATTGCGCTGTGCTGCCGGAATATCGCGGCCATTCGTTAACAAGCTTTTTAATCGAGGCGTTAGAAAAAGAAATGGCTGGAAAGGATATCTTTCATGTATTTTCTCTCGCCCGTGCTTCGTCTTTTGGGATGAATGCTGTGTTGTACCATTCAGGTTATCAGTATGGCGGAAGGCTGATCAATAATTGCTTTATAGCCGAAGGCCTTGAAAACATGAATATTTGGTGCAAGCAACTGTAAGTCAAAATATGCGCGAGGAGGAATTCGTTTGAAAAACAAATGGTATAAACCGAAACGGCATTGGAAGGAGATCGAGTTATGGAAGGACGTTCCGGAAGAGAAATGGAACGATTGGCTTTGGCAGCTGACACATACTGTAAGAACGTTAGATGATTTAAAGAAAGTCATCAATCTGACTGAGGATGAAGAGGAAGGCGTCAGAATTTCTACTAAAACGATCCCCTTAAATATTACACCTTACTATGCTTCTTTAATGGACCCCGACAATCCGAGATGCCCGATACGCATGCAGTCTGTGCCGCTTTCTGAAGAAATGCACAAAACAAAATACGATCTGGAAGACCCGCTTCATGAGGATGAAGATTCACCGGTACCCGGTCTGACACACCGCTATCCCGACCGTGTGCTGTTTCTTGTCACGAATCAATGTTCCATGTACTGCCGCTACTGCACAAGAAGGCGCTTTTCCGGACAAATCGGAATGGGCGTCCCTAAAAAACAGCTTGATGCTGCAATTGCTTATATCCGGGAAACACCTGAAATCCGCGATTGTTTAATTTCAGGCGGTGATGGGTTGCTCATCAACGACCAAATTTTAGAATATATTTTAAAAGAGCTGCGCAGCATTCCGCATCTGGAAGTCATCAGAATCGGAACAAGAGCGCCCGTCGTCTTTCCGCAGCGCATTACCGATCATCTGTGCGAGATATTGAAAAAATATCATCCGGTCTGGCTGAACACCCATTTTAACACAAGCATCGAAATGACAGAAGAATCCGTTAAGGCATGTGAAAAGCTGGTGAACGCGGGAGTGCCGGTCGGAAATCAGGCTGTCGTATTAGCAGGTATTAATGATTCGGTTCCAATTATGAAAAAGCTCATGCATGACTTGGTAAAAATCAGAGTCCGTCCTTATTATATTTACCAATGTGATCTGTCAGAAGGAATCGGGCATTTCAGAGCTCCTGTTTCCAAAGGTTTAGAGATCATTGAAGGGCTGAGAGGTCATACCTCAGGCTATGCGGTTCCTACCTTTGTCGTTGACGCACCAGGCGGAGGAGGTAAAATCGCCCTGCAGCCAAACTATGTCCTGTCACAAAGTCCTGACAAAGTGATCTTAAGAAATTTTGAAGGTGTGATTACGTCATATCCGGAACCAGAGAATTATATCCCCAATCAGGCAGACGCCTATTTTGAGTCCGTTTTCCCTGAAACCGCTGACAAAAAGGAGCCGATCGGGCTGAGTGCCATTTTTGCTGACAAAGAAGTTTCGTTTACACCTGAAAATGTAGACAGAATCAAAAGGAGAGAGGCATACATCGCAAATCCGGAGCATGAAACATTAAAAGATCGGCGTGAGAAAAGAGATCAGCTCAAAGAAAAGAAATTTTTGGCGCAGCAGAAAAAACAGAAAGAGACTGAATGCGGAGGGGATTCTTCATGAAAACATGCGAATGGTGCGGCGAGCTTGAAGCGGTGCCCGGCAGGAACACGGTGTACTGGGAGCTTCCTGATGGAACGAGGGCTATAGAACTGACAGACACTCCTGCCATGGTATGTTCTTCCTGCGGTATGACCTATCAAGAGGAAAACACGGTTAAGGAGATTGAGGATCAGCTGCTTTTAATTCAAACAAAAAAACTGCCTGAAAGCCTGACATATCAGCAGCTCATGGAGACAGAAAGAATTTTGAAACGCAACTATTTTGACTTCTCCTGAGTCATGTTTCAGTATTCTTTTGTTGTAATTTTACACTTGAACTGTATAATAGAACAACAAAAGACAGACACCAGGAGGGGAAACCCATGAAATCCTTTTATCACTATTTATTGAAATACAGACACCCTAAGCCGAAGGACAGCATCAGTGAATTTGCCAATCAGGCGTATGAGGATCACAGCTTTCCAAAAACTTCAACCGATTATCATGAAATCAGTTCATATTTGGAGCTGAATGCTGATTACCTTCACACGATGGCGACGTTTGATGAAGCTTGGGATCAATACGAGTCTGAAGTGCACGGCAGATAATAGCTGTTTCATCCGCAGATCACTGCGGATTTTTTTATGTCCCCCATACCATAATTGGATATTTCCTTTGGTTTTCATGCCCATGCGAATTGGCTTCACCCGGCATACGATAGCGTATGAGAAATGTTGCGGCGAGGGGGAGACACCATGAAGCAAAATAAACCGAAATTCCAAGTAGGGGATATCGTAGTCGTCATTATGTATGGAACAGTCGGCACCATCACAAAAGTACACCAAATTGATAAACACTATCTTTATGAAGTCAATCATAACGAAGTTTTATACTTTGAATCATCTATTCAGCTTTATAAAGATTATGAGGGTGTCATTGTCGACATGGAGAAGCTTGATATTGAGTATGAATTCCTTATTGGGGACGTTGTTTATGTTAAAGATTATGGAAAAGAACTCTTTCGCATTATCGGCCATAGAACAGAAATTTGGAGATATTTAGAAGATGGCTGGGAAGATATCATTTATGAGCTGACCCGTTTAAAGGATGGAGAGTGGCTTGAAACGGAGGAAGAGGATCTCACGCTGGTGCTTAGAAAATATGAAATGGACCAGTTTGTGCATCAGCTGTTGTTTGTCCATTATGTCGGAGAAACTGGCCATGAGATCGGCGAAGATATCGCATCGTCTGCTCTTCTTCAGTTTGAAGGCGATGATGAAGATCAAGATACCCTTCACATCCTTGCTGTGTCAATTGTTGATGAGCTTCTGGATATTTATAATGACTACAAAATTCTGTACGAAATGTTTCAGGATGAAGAATATAAAGACATGATGATGTTTGTTTTGGAAAGTTTAAAAGAGCATTTCAGTTAATTTGTGAACATACGGATCAAGACATATAAAAAATATGGCAGACAGCCCCAAATCATCACACGCGTCATTCCTTTGAGCGTTTTTTCCATTATGATATCAAATCTTTCTCCGTCCAGTGCTTCCATCATTTTAGCAATCATAGCGTCAGCCTCCCATGGCTCGTTTTTTATTCAATATATGACTGAAAGAATTGTTTAGAACACCGGGTATAATTCAGCCTGTTTTTTCATAAAACATAAAAAAGGAGGCGGTACGGAGATGAAAGAAATAGATCTTGTGATTGATACGGAAGAAATCGCTGAATTTTTTTACAGAGAGCTTGCAAGACGGGGCTACATACCGAGTGAGGATGAGCTGTTTGAAATCGCTGATATTACCTTTGATTATTTGATAGAAAAATGTATGATAGATGAAGAGCTGGATGAAGATGAGTGAGGCTTAAAACCGGAGCGGTCAGCTCCGGTTTTATTATTCGTGTTCTATGACTTCTGTGAAAATTGAGGTGGTTAAATTGTACAAGCCCGTTAGCTTGTTTCTTTTCTTTCTCATTCTAGCTGCGGCCATTCATACAAATGCTGTTCAATCTGCAGATGAAGCAATAAGCAAGGCAGCTGTTTTGATCCGTCAGCCATGGCTTAATGAAGTCATGACGGGGATCACGCATCTTGGTGCTTCTTCTTTTCTGCTCCCTCTAATTGCCATCATTGGAGCAGGCATGTTTTTCTACAGAAAAACATGGGACGGCCTGTTGATGCTCTTAGTATTCGGCACAGATCGGCTGTTAAACAAAGTCTTAAAAGAATGGATCGAAAGAGTGAGGCCTGATTTTGCACCGCTGGTTCATGAATCATCCTTCAGTTTTCCGAGCGGCCATTCCATGAATGCTGCTTGTGTCTATCCTGTTATTGCTTACTTTTTAGTGAAACACCTCCCGTTTTTGTCCAAGCATAAAAAAATGGTATATATCATAGCCGGTGTAATTACTGTTTTGGTCGGCATAAGCAGAGTCTATCTGGGGGTTCATTTTTTGACGGATGTGTTAGGAGGCTTCAGTCTCGGCTTGCTTCTGTTTTTCCTGGTAAAAGGTTTTGACGAAAAGATTAAGCGGTTTCGACAAAAATAGAGAGAGGAAAACACAGCAAAAACGCCAATATGTTAAAGAAATAAGAGGGAGGGGATCTTGATGATGTTATCCGTGTTTAAAAAGAAGTCTTGTTCCTATGACGTGACAATATTTCAGACACCCCGGTTTGGCGAAAAAAAGGGCTACAGAGCCGTCTATCGAACTGAACTGAACGGGAGCGATCATCAAGACGTGCTGAAAAGAGCATTCTCTTTGTTTAATGTATTCGACACTGTTCCGAGTGATTATGATGCAAGATTCATGGCCACAGGGGACGTGATCCTGATTGATGAAGGCAGAAAAGGGAAAACATATTATCAACTGCTTCCCGCCGGCTGGAGGAAAATCAATCGTCTGATTGTACAAACGACATAATGAAAAGAAAACTGCGGAAACCCGCAGTTTTCTGCAGTTTTAAGGCTTGCGTTTGGCAGCAGAATATTCTTTCCCGTGTGCTTCTTCAGCTGCAATGATATCTTTTTCAGGTATATGATTGTTCTTTTTTTGGCCGGTGATCCGGTTACGATGTTTTTTACCCATGTCCTACCCCTCCTTCCTGCGGTTAGGTTTTCAAATTAACACCCCGATTATCCGTTTTTCTGAGGAAGTGCCTAACAGATCCTCGAACATTTCTTTTTTCGACATATTCCTTTATAATCAATGCTGAAGTTTGTTTCATCATGACATTCGTTGTAAAATGGACGGGCTGGATGATAATTTAGATTTACAGGAGGATATGAGATGAGTGTACATATAGGTGCTGAAAAAGGACAAATTGCGGATACAGTGCTTTTGCCGGGAGATCCTCTCAGAGCAAAATTTATTGCAGAAACGTATCTTGAAAATGTAGAATGCTACAATGAAGTCAGAGGCATGTATGGATTTACGGGTACATATAAAGGTAAAAAAATCTCAGTACAAGGCACGGGAATGGGCGTTCCGTCTATTTCAATTTATGTGAATGAATTAATTCAAAGCTACGATGTGCAAAATCTAATAAGAGTCGGTTCTTGCGGCGCTATTCGTAAAGATGTCAAAGTGCGAGACGTCATTTTGGCGATGACCTCCTCAACTGATTCACAAATTAACAGAGTCGCTTTTGGAAGCATTGATTTTGCGCCTTGCGCAGATTTCGAGCTTTTAAAAAATGCCTATGATGCCGCAAAGGATAAAGGTGTGCCGGTGACTGTAGGAAGCGTATTTACAGCTGACCAGTTCTACAACGACGATTCGCAAATTGAAAAACTTGCAAAATACGGTGTGCTTGGCGTTGAAATGGAAACAACTGCATTGTATACATTAGCAGCGAAGCACGGAAGAAAAGCCCTGTCAATTCTCACCGTGAGTGATCACGTATTAACAGGAGAAGAAACGACAGCGGAAGAGCGTCAAACGACATTTCATGATATGATAGAAGTGGCTTTACATTCCGTATCACAATAAAATATATCAAGAGGCGTGCTGGGTGCCGGCAGCCTCTTCTTTATGAATGCGGAAACGATTGATAAAAGGAAGGTAATGTAATATGAAAAAGTCCGGTAAATGGTTCTCACTGGCTGCCGCTCTGAGTGTAACGGCAATAGTCGGAGCCGGCTGCAGTATGTCGAACGGAGATGCTCAAAAGGATACGAAAACCACAGCAGAAACAAAGCAAACAGAACAAAAAACAGCTGACAGCAAAAAATCAAACACTCAAAACAGTGAGTTTTCATTGGAAAGCCAGTATTTCAATGATATTAAAAAAGTCGATGGTCTGGAAACCATTCAAAATCCAGAAAATATACTCGCGCTTGTCAATAAACAATATGCACTGCCCGGAAACTATGAACCTAGCGATCTTGTCATACCAGATGTAGAGTTTTCTTTTGAAGAAAAGATTCAAAAACGTTACATCAGAAAAGAAGCGGCCGACGCATTAAAAACAATGTTCGATGCTGCCAAAAAGGAAGGCTATGAACTGGCAGCTGTCTCAGGGTACCGTTCGTATGACAGACAGAAAGTTATTTTTGACAATGAAGTAAGCCTAAAAGGGGAAAAGAAGGCAAAGGAAGCGGTCGCTTACCCGGGTGAAAGCGAGCATCAAACAGGCCTTGCGATGGACATTTCGAGCCGGAGCAATGGCTTTGAGCTAAATGAAGCGTTCGGAAGCACGGCAGACGGGAAATGGGTGCAGGACAATGCTTATAAATATGGCTTTATCATTCGCTATCCGAAAAATAAAGAAGATATCACGAAATATGAATATGAGCCATGGCATCTGCGCTATGTAGGCAAAAAAGCCGCAAAGGTCATCCAAGATAATGATTTAACGCTTGAAGAGTACTTTGAAAAAGTGAAGAAAATTTAAAATGAAAAGCCCGCTTACACTAGATAAGCGGGCTTCATTGTGTCTGGTGAATCTAGCATTTGTTCTATGCTTACCAGAAGAATAAACCAGCAAGAGCGACCCCTGTAATTAAACCGAGGGAAATACCGTAAGCTGCTCCGTATCCCCAATAACCGCCCCAATATCCGTAACCGAAACCTCTTGGCCCTCCGCCGGTCGGAGCTATAAAAACTCTGTCTCTTGTTACACGGGTAATTCTGCCGACGTGAACTCTCCCGCCTCTCTCTGTAATTCTGACGACTTTACCTTGATGGTTTTTGCAAAGATGATAATATCTCTCCAATATTGTTCCCCTCCTATCCTGACTTTCTATCAGCATATGATAGATAGGAAAAAAAGGTTGGACGAAAACAGGGGGCGATACGCCGTTTTACTTGTACGCGATAAAAATACAATGACCCATGTACTCACTATATAACTGCATGAGCTGATAATGTGTTTGAAGCGTATCGTAATAGATGGGATCAATCGTTTGCGATAAATCCATTTCTGTGGTTGGTTCAAATTCCATGTCTTCCGGAAGAAGTGTCATCGCTTCTGTTTTTTGAAAGCCATAGGATCTTAGGAGTTTATGCCATTCGCTTTCTTCATGTAAGCAAGTAAATCCGTAAAAATCCATCATTTGCTTCTTTTCTGCAGGGGGCATCGGTTTTTTTAAAGCAGCTTCGATACCAATCAGCATCCCGCCGGGTTTTAAAACTCTTGAAATTTCTTGAAGAGAGGATGTCAGGCGTGAAAAACTGAGGACCGATTCTGACAGGACGCAGGAAAAGGACTCAGCAGAAAACGGGAGATGTTCCAGCTCCGCCTGATATGCAGGGATGGCAAGCCCTTCATTCGCAAATCTTTTTTTCGCTTTCTCAAGCATAATAGGATCTTTATCAACGACTGTTACAGGATACAGCAAATGTCCTAAATAAGCCGCCGTTTGCCCTGTTCCGCATCCGGCATCAAGAATCGGCTGATCCGGGGAGGGCGCAGCCTTTTGCAAGACCGCTTTTGAAAAAGCCAGCCCGCCTGGGTGCGCCCCTGCGACACCGAATAAGGACAGCATTTCTAAATATCGGCTCAATATCGAATCCTCCTTTTTCCTTATCATATGTCGTATAAAGACATAGGTTTATGAAAAGCAAAAGAAGGGCGTTTCTCTTTCATTTCTGCTCCGAGTTGACGAATAAGAATTCGTCCATGATAATAATGTAAGAAGAAAAAGGTGGTGTTTAATTGAAACGGCAGTTAAAACTGTTTTTTATTGTGCTGATCACTGCAGTTGTCGCTTCGGCGCTTACTTTATTTATTACGGGCAATTCCAGTATCCTGGGCCAAAAATCAGCAAGCACAGGAGACAGCAAGTTCGACAAATTAAATAAAGCGTATGAGCAAATCAAAAGTGATTATTACCAAAAAACAGATGATGACAAATTAGTAGACGGAGCAATTAAAGGAATGATTCAATCACTGGATGATCCGTATTCTACATATATGGATCAAGAGCAAGCGAAATCATTCGACGAGACGATTTCAGCATCTTTTGAAGGAATCGGAGCCCAAGTAGAGGAGAAAGACGGAGAAATCCTTATTGTATCCCCAATTAAAGGTTCACCTGCTGAAAAAGCCGGTATCAAACCGAGGGACCAAATCATTAAGGTAAATGGAAAAAGCGTAAAAGGCATGAATGTAAATGAAGCCGTCGCTTTAATCCGAGGCAAAAAGGGCACAAAGGTGAAGCTTGAACTGAACAGAGCGGGAGTGGGGAATATCGATCTTTCCATTAAGCGCGATACCATTCCTGTAGAGACTGTCTATTCAGAGATGAAAGACAACAACATCGGAGAAATTCAAATCACTTCTTTCTCTGAAACAACAGCTAAAGAGCTGACAGATGCGATTGACAGTTTAGAGAAAAAAGGCGCCAAAGGCTATATTTTAGACTTGAGAGGCAACCCGGGCGGCTTAATGGAACAGGCGATTACGATGAGCAACCTGTTCATTGATAAAGGGAAAAACATCATGCAGGTTGAATACAAAAACGGTTCAAAAGAAGTCATGAAGGCCGAAAAAGAACGGAAAGTGACCAAGCCGACCGTCGTTTTAGTAAATGACGGTACAGCAAGCGCAGCCGAAATTATGGCCGCTGCCCTTCATGAATCGTCAAACGTACCGTTAATCGGCGAGACGACATTCGGCAAAGGTACAGTACAAACGGCAAAAGAATATGATGATGGCTCTACCGTCAAACTGACAGTTGCCAAATGGCTGACTGCTGATGGCGAATGGATTCACAAAAAAGGCATCAAGCCTCAAGTGAAAGCAGAGCTGCCTGATTACGCGAAGCTGCCGTATTTGGACGCAGATAAAACGTACAAATCAGGTGATACAGGCACAAACGTCAAAGTGGCTCAGAAAATGCTCAAAGCACTTGGTTACAAGGTAAAGGTTAACAGTATGTATGACCAGGATTTTGTATCTGTCGTCAAACAGTTCCAGAAAAAAGAGAAGCTGAATGAAACAGGCATACTGACTGGCGATACAACAACGAAATTAATGATAGAACTTCAAAAGAAGCTGTCTGATAATGATACGCAAATGGAAAAGGCAATTGAAACACTGAAAAAAGAAATGTAAAAAAAACCATACGCGGCTGCCGCGTATGGTTTTTTTATGCGCCCTTTTGATTTGGATTAGCGTCTTGTTTTTTGCCAAATAAACCTTCAATGACAGGATTGGATCCCGCGTTTTTAACGAACAGCGGATTCAGGATCACCACAGCGATCATGTTGGCGGCCAATCCCCAGAATCCTTCATAAATGCCATGTGCGGATTGAGTGGTATACACAATAAACGTTACCGCAAGGCCGACTAATAATCCAATAACTGTCGCTTCTTTCGTTTGACGCTTCCAGAACAGGCTGACAGCAATCGCAGGAAAGATTTGCACCATGCCGGATACACCTAATAGCTGGAGTGTCACTAAGGCAGTCGGGAACAGCATTCCAAACAGCAGCGCAAGACCGATGACAACAAACACCATTGAACGTGTGACAAGGGTCAGCTTGCTTTGCGACACAGTCGGGTGAATCAAGTCGCGGTACAAGTTATTGGCGAACAAATTCGATGCCCCGATTGCCATGATGGAACAAGGTATTAATGAAGCAAGAGCGATAGTGGCATATGCAAAGCCTTGTGCCACGCCGCCGTAAGATGTTTGAATCAAATGCAGCAGCGCCAGTCTTGGATTTGTATCTTCCGGCAGAACAAGAAAGGCGATAAAGCCAAGAAAAATAACCAAAATTAACACGATATTATAAAGCGGCAAAAACATGCTGTTTTTTCTTACTGCATCAGCGCTTTTCGCCGTGAAAACACCTGTAGCGGCATGTGCCCACATAAAAAGTGCCAGAGCGGAAACAATAGATGCTGTGATAAACCAAGGGATGCCTTTTGGCCCTTCTGCCGGTATCGTCAGCATTTGCGGCGCTTCCTTCACTAACGTGTCAATCATTGGCGTCCAGCCGTTAAAATGAATGAGAGGGAGGGACACCACCATAAACAGCATAATGACCCATACTAAAATGTCCTTAATGATGGCTGTATATGTGGGCCCTTTAATCCCGCTGAAGAATGTGTAAAGAGCAACAAGAATAAATGAAATGATCACAACGAATTTTACGTTAATATAGCCAGTGCCGGCAACCTGAAGCGTGTCTTGAATGCCGCTCAGCTGAAGGCATATGTACGGAATAAGCATGAGTACCCCAACGATGGCAACGAGGCTTGCCAAAAGCTTACTGTTAAAACGTTCCCGGGCATAATCCGCGAGTGTTGTTAATTTATGAATTTTCGCAACTTTCCAAAGTTTTGGCAAGAAGAAGTAGGCGATAAAGTAGGCCAACACAGAATAAGGAATGGCGAAAAATGCAACACTTCCGCCTGTAAAAGCAGTACTGGTCAACCCTAAGAAAGTATAGGCCGTATAAAGGTCAGCGCCTACTAAAAACCAGACGAGAAGACCGCCGAAGCGTCTGCCGCCGACAGACCATTCTTCCACAGAAGTGCGTGAGGATTTGTCTCTTCCGGCGAGAAAGCCGATACAGACAACGGTTAAAACAATAATAGCAGTAATGAGAAGTGCAGTCAGATTCCCTTGCATTATTCAAGTCCTCCATCTTTTTTTTGCATCTGATAAATGCCAAACGAGCATAACGGCGTAACAATAATCCACAGCAGCAGCCAAAAGTGGAAAAACGGCAGGCCGAACATAATCGGTTCTATTCGATTCACAAGCGGCAAAAGCGCGAGCTGAACGAATGGCAAAAGAATGAGAATAACAATAAGTGCTTTTTTAACCATTTACTTTCCTCCTGAAACATGATAATGCTCACTATAATAGCAGTTGTAAGAAAAGATCACAAGATAATTATTAGAAAAAAATGATTTTTTCAATTATTTAATCAAAACACATGGTTTGCATCCTTTTCAATAAAGGTTTAAAATAATAAATATCTTGAAATCGAGATAAATAGGAGTGAGAAAATGAAAACAGAAGGATTGCACCATGTCACAGCATTCGCCAGAGATCCGCAAGAAAACTTGCGATTTTATACAGAAGTGCTTGGGCTCAGGCTTGTTAAAAAAACAGTAAACTTTGATGATCCCGGAACGTATCATTTTTACTTTGGGAATCAAAACGGAGATCCCGGTACAATAATGACCTTTTTTCCGTTCCAAGGAAGCGGACAGGGAACGGTAGGAAAAGGCCAAGCGGGCCGGGTGTACTTTTCAGTTCCCTCAGACTCCCTGTCTTTTTGGAAGGAGCGTCTTGAGAAAAGCGGGCTGAGCCTAGAGGAAAAAACGTTGTTTGGTGAAAAAGGTCTTATTTTTGATGATACAGAAGACCTTCCGCTGGCGATCATGGAGGATGCGAAAAGCGGCAAAAGCGAGTGGACGCCTGACGGGATCACAACAAATGAAGCAATTACGGGAATGAAAGGTGTGCTGCTATATTCCTACGACCCGCAGGCGACCATACAATTGTTAATGGAAAGCTTTGGATACACCAAAGTGGCCGAAGAAGACCAGATTGTCAGACTGGCAACCTCAGCGGCCGTCGGCGGTGTCATTGATGTCCATTTATACCCTGAAAAAAGAGGAGTCGGAGGATATGGTACGGTACACCATGTAGCGTTTCGGACAAAGAAAAAGGAACAGGCGAAATGGCTGCCGATTATTGCTGAAAACCATCTGCCTTCGTCAGAAATTCTCGACAGGGAATACTTTACATCAGTTTATTTCAGGGAGAAAGGCGGTATCTTATTTGAAATTGCCACAGATGAACCGGGCTTTATGACAGATGAAACGTTTTCTGAGCTAGGGACTTCCTTAAAACTGCCTGAATGGCTGGAGAAACATAGACACCAAATTACAGACATTTTACCTGAACTTTAAAAGGGGGAATTTATAATGAAGCATATTTATGAAAAAGGAACATCTGACAACGTACTTTTGCTGTTGCATGGCACGGGCGGTAATGAACACGATCTGCTTTCATTGGGGCGGTTTATAGACCCTAATGCCCATTTGCTTGGTGTCAGAGGATCGGTGCTTGAAAATGGAATGCCGCGATTTTTCAAACGTCTGAGTGAAGGAGTTTTTGATGAAAAAGATCTTGTGGTGCGGACAAGAGAATTGAAAGATTTTATCGACGAGGCTGCAGAAACGCATCAGTTTGATCGCGGCAAAGTGATTGCAGTCGGTTATTCAAACGGCGCAAACATTGCGGCAAGCCTGCTTTTTCATTATAAAGATGTGTTAAAAGGGGCTATTCTGCATCATCCAATGGTTCCGATTCGGGGTATCGAGCTGCCTGATATGGCGGGGCTCCCTGTTTTTATCGGTGCCGGGAAATACGATCCTCTTTGCACGAAGGAAGAATCAGAAGAGCTTTACCGCTATTTGCGTGACAGCGGGGCATCAGCCTCCGTTTTCTGGCAGGACGGGGGCCATCAGCTGACTCAGCATGAAGCTGAACAGGCTCGTGAATGGTACAAAGAGGCGATTGTATAAAAAAACCTTAGTCCGGATTTCGGACTAAGGTTTTTCATATCCTTACAGCCAAGTTGATACTTTTGAAAGTGGCAGACGGTTGCTTTGATGCGCAGGCTTCACTGCTTTTCCGATTGAAATTAGCATAACCGGAACATAGCGCTCACTGATATCAAATTGCTTTTGGAACTGCTCTTTGTTAAATCCGCCAATTGCGCAAGTGTCATAACCTTTTGCTTTTGCGGCAATCATAAGCTGCATAGCAGCTAAAGAAGCATTTAAGAAAGCGGAATCACGTGCGAATTGCTCGCTTTGGTAAGCACCGTTGATTTGGCCGAGCAATGTTTGTTTGATTTCATCCGTAATATAGCCTTGGCTTGCTAATTCAGCATAAACTTCTTCACCGTTTTCATTTGCCTTTAAATCGCCTAAAATGGCAACAACAGCAGAAGACTCAACGATTTGTTTTTGATTATACGCTACAGGAAGAAGCTCCGCTTTTGATTCATCGCTGTGGAATACTGTAAAATGCCAATGCTGAAGGTTCCAAGCAGAAGGCGCTTTAGTGGCAAGGTCTAATAGCTCAGTCAGCTCCTCCTTAGAGATCGGGGCATTTGTATCATATTCCTTTACAGATGCACGTGCTTTTAAAACATCCAGAGTATTCGTCATAGTGTTTCCTCCTTCGGATAAACGTGGTATGATAATAGAAAAGTTAGAAGCTTACTAAATGTAACTTGAAAGATTATTGTAATGGATCATTGAATACATGTCAATCAATAGATGAAGGGATGAAGACTTGTGGGAAATACGATGTGCCCTAAAATGGAATCCGCATTCTCATTGCTGGGAAAACGATGGAACGGTCTGATCATCCATGTGCTAATGGATGGGCCGAAACGGTTTAAAGAGATAACGGAAACAATACCGATGATCAGCCAAAAAATGTTGGCAGAGCGCTTGAAGGAGCTTGAACAAAACGAGATTGTCGAACGGCAGGTTCTCCCTGAAACGCCGGTCAAAGTCATCTACACGCTAACTGAAAAAGGAACAGCGCTTCAAGCTGTATTTCAAGAAATGCAGGCATGGGCCGATCAATTTTGCGAGCCTGGTGACACAGTGTGTGAAGAAGGAAATAAGGAAAGCGGCACCTGAAAAAGAGCCTTTGTTTCCATGGTGAGTCATGTAAGTACGGTTCACACCCGTTTACATGACTTTTTATATTTGTCAGACTGACATTTCCGGATTGGCAAAAGTGTCATGTTCATGGAAATGATCAATAAGTTATAGCATCCAACCTGTTGTAAATGGGGATTATGATGTATCTTATTATGCAAATCAGCAAAATTTTATATTTTCGGCCAAAGTCAGCTTCCAATTGGCATTTAAACCGGATCTAAAAGGAGATCCAGGTTTTTCGTATTGCTGGATGCTTCTAGACTGATGACTTCCGCATTTATGAAAAAAAGAGAGAGCTTCTTGGAGCTCTCTCTTCTTTTTTTTGTGGGGAGACGAAATCTTATAGTTTTCCATTCAAAAATTGCGCCTCACCAAGACCGAAACTCCAGTCTGCGTCACCATTCTCAGTAATAGATACCATGAGGTCTTCAGGGGAAATTCCGCATTTTTCTTCTAGCCTTTCAGCAAGCAGAGTATACAATTTTTCCTTTTGGCTTTCGGTTCTTGCTTTGCTTGTCATACTAATGATGACCAGATCCTTGGTTCTCTGAAACCCTAATCCCGTATCTTGGATTATAAGCTCGTTTGCGGGATGCTGATGGACAATTTGATAACGGTCTCTTTCCGGAACACCAAATGCTTCAACCATCGCTTGGTGAGCAGTATCTAATAACAATTGCAGCGATTTTTCATCACGGCCCTCAATTACATCAAAACGCAATAATGGCATGTGTACTCCTCCTCTTATGAAGTTGTTATCCGTCTGTTCTCATATTGTCTCATTTGCTTCCAGACAATGGAGAGATATAATGATTGGCAGTCAACTTTAAAAAACATAACATATAACCAAAAGTTAATCAACATATAACTAATAAATCATTGGGTTAGGCGGTAGGTAATCGAGACAAGCTCATAAAAACGATTGACAGTCATTGATTAGGAGATTAGTATGAACATATTAGTTGATCAAAAGATAACAATCATATAACCAAGACGTTTTTAGTTATTAATGAAAGCGCTTTCTGTTCATCTAGGCATGAAAAGCGCCAAAACATTGTCGCGAGAATCATATAAAACACTTTTGGAGGGGTACCATGCCGATTTTAATTGTAGCTGTCGGAGTGCTGATTCTGTTATTTCTCATTATTAAAGTAAAATTAAATACCTTTGTCTCACTGATTGTCGTTTCATTTTTAGTAGCCATCGGACTTGGAATGGATATCAATAAAATTGTTCTTTCAATTGAGGCTGGAATTGGCGGGCAACTGGGGCATTTAGCTTTAGTGTTTGGACTTGGCGCGATGCTTGGGAGGCTTGTCTCAGATGCTTGGGAGGCTTGTCTCAGATGCTGGGGGCGGCTACCGGATTGCCATTACGCTGATTGACAAATTCGGAAGGAAACGAATACAGGCGGCGGTTGTGGTTGCCTCTTTTATTATCGGGATTGCCCTATTTTTTGAAGTCGGTCTTGTTCTGTTGATACCGATTGTTTACGCGATTGCTAAAGAATTAAAAATGCCTTTTCTGTATCTGGGAATCCCGATGGCCGCCGCCTTAAATGTTACTCACGGATTTTTGCCCCCGCATCCTGCTCCAACTGCTATCTCAGTTGCATACGGTGCCCATATTGGCCAGGTGCTGCTTTTTGGAATCATCATCGCTGTTCCGACAACTGTGATTGCCGGGCCTTTATTTAATAAATTTGCGATGAAACGGTTTCCTGGTGCGTATCAAAAGCATGGAAACTTATCGGGGTTAGGACCGAGGAAAGAATTTCAGCTGGATGAAACACCGGGCTTTGCGATCAGTGCTGTCACGTCTTTATTCCCGGTTATCTTTATGGCAATGGCAACAGTTTTTTCTTTATTATTGAGTGAACATTCAAAAGGAAAAGACATTATAGAATTTATCGGCACTCCGGGAACGGCAATGCTCATTTCGCTGTTGCTTGCACTCTATACGATGGGATATGCCCGTAAAATATCTATGCAGGAAATCAGCAGATCTATTTCAGAATCAATTTCCCAAATTGCGATGATGCTGCTCATCATAGGAGGGGGAGGAGCGTTTAAACAGGTGCTGATTGACGGCGGGGTCGGCGATTATGTCGCTGATTTTTTCCGTCAAACAAACATGTCGCCGCTATTCGTTGCATGGACCGTCGCCGCGGTTCTGCGTCTGTGTCTAGGCTCTGCTACCGTGGCTGCGCTTACCACAGCGGGAATGGCAGCTCCGCTTATGGAGGCTGGCAGTGTAAACCCCGCGTTAATGGTGCTTGCAACAGGAGCCGGCAGTGTCATTGCGTGTCATGTAAATGATGCAGGATTTTGGATGGTAAAGGAATTTTTCGGCTTGAGCATGAAAGAAACATTTCAAACCTGGACGTTGCTTACAACAGTTCTTTCGGTTACAGGGCTCGGCTGTGTGTTATTGGTAGGGCTTGTGATGTAACAATCATAGACAGTCCGTAGCCCAATCGTTTTTCTTCCTTGCTGAATACTTTACGTATAGGCAGACATAAAGGAGGAAAAAATCATGTACCCTCATCATTCGTATTATCGCGGAATCCCAGGTTCAGCCGGATATCCGGCGCGTAGTCCTTTTTTGTTTGGCGCTCCTCTAGTCGGCGGTTTATTAGGCGGTTTTCTCGGGAGTGCGTTGTTTAACTATTCTCGTCCCTATGCCTATCCTCCTGGCCCTTATGGATACGGAGGCGGACCGTACGGTTTTGGTGCCGGTGTGCCATACGGGGGATATCCTGGCTTCTATTAATAAAAACGGCCTGCATCGATTGCAGGCCGTTTTTTATCGGATGATTTCTACCTCGGACATATTGTAGTCTTGCTGTTTTTGAAACATGACTTCCAGAAGGCCATCCTTATAGACGGCTTTTGTTCCTTTGCGTTTGACTAAACAAGGAAGATTTACTTTTTTCGGATGATCTGCTCTTGGGAAGTTTTCCAACCATAATTCGTGAGATGTGTGTTTGATTCTCACTTGTTCCAGCCATTCTTCGCTGATTGGCACCTTTACAAACACATGGTCTGCAGTTTCGAATATATCAATATCAGGTTTGACATCAGGTTTTGCATCAGGTTTGGCGGGATGTTCTTTTTGGGGGAGAGGATCGCGGAAAGGAAATTGAGCCGCATAATCACTGCCGAACACACTTTCCATCACACGATTGACATACGTTTCAACTTCTTTCGGATCAGCTTTTTTTAATGCTTCTTTAGAAAATTGATTGTGGAAAGGAAAGTACTTGTTCCACTCAAACATTGTCTTCACATCCTTTCTTCACGGACAAAATAGTATATGCCCGCCAGATCTTTCACGTGATATAATATAAGATGCTCTAAAGAAAGGCAGGGATATAAATGCAATATTCAGAAACAAAAAAAGGCGTTATTTACACAGCCGTTTCCTTTATCATGTGGGGCCTGTTTCCGCTCTATTGGAAGCTTCTCGAACAGCTGCCGGCTCTTGATATTTTGGCTCATCGTATTATATGGTCTTTTGTTTTTATGTGTATCGTACTTTTTTTCTTGCGGCAATGGAAAATAGGATGGCAGGAGTTGCGCTCTCTGAAAAAGAACGGAGGGATCCTCTCTTTATTTCTTGCTTCTATCCTGATTTCGATCAACTGGTTTGTATACATATGGGCTGTCAACCATGGCTTTTTGCTTGAGGCTAGTCTTGGCTATTACATTAATCCGCTTGTATCAGTGCTCCTTGGGATTTTATTTTTAAAGGAAAAACTGAATCGCCTGCAATTAGTGGCCGTTTCGATTGCGGCAGCCGGTGTCATCATCTCAGCGTTCCAATACGGCTCCATTCCTTATGTTGCGCTTCTGCTCGCATTCAGCTTTGGGCTGTACGGGTTAAGCAAAAAAAGAACAAGCCTGCCGAGCGCCATCGGTTTAACGCTGGAAACATTCATGATTATGCCGATTGCATTAGGGTATTTGCTGTTCAGCGGACATGTTCAGCCAGCGGGTGCAGAAAGCGGAGGGACGTGGCTGCTTCTCTTTTTGGCCGGTGTGTTTACGGCTTTGCCGCTCTTATTGTTTGCGGAAGGAGCGAAACGGCTGCCACTGTATCAAGTCGGTATCTTACAATATATTGCGCCGACCATTACCCTTCTGATCGGGCTGTTTGTTTACAATGAGCCATTTTCCAGCTCGAAGGCTTTTACATTCAGCTGTATATGGGCTGCGCTGATCTTGTTTACGTTTTCACAAGTGAAGTGGAAACGGGCGTCAAAAAGCCATTGAGGCCTTTGGCTTTTCAGCTGATGCATATATTATGTATAATCATTTCATGTATGTAAGACATAAAGGAGCAAGACGATGGACAATGATAAAGAGATAGTGAAAGCATATGCTTCACTTTGGAATAACCGATCTCTCGCACATGATGACGCAGAAGCGGTAGCAGAGGCGATTGATCTTGAGCTCTTGGATAAACGAACACATCCAAGACTCCGAAAACCGATGCTGGAAAAATATTTTGCCGCGATTCAGCGCATTGTGAATTCACAGCTCGAACCGGCTGTGAAATATCAGCTGGTCAAATTACATACAGAACGTGCAGAGTATTTAAAAGAAGAAAGAGGGGAGCAATCATGAAAGCGATCATAAAAGAAGATGTGCAAGCATCTTTAGAACGATATGCGGACCGCCCTGTATATATCCATTTAGAAACCACCACAGGTTCTTATTCAGCGCACTTAAATGAAAAGAACATGACGGTTGTTGCGTATATCCGCAATGCAAAAGTCACTTATCATCAGGCAAAAATCAAAGGCAACGGGCCTTACCGCGTTGGCTTGAAAACAGAAGAAGGCTGGATTTATGCTGAAGGCTTGACTGAATACACGGTAGATGAAGAAAACCGTTTATTAATGGCGGGACACCTGCCGGGCGGTAAACTGGCTATTTCTCTGCAAATCAGCGAAAAACCGTTCACAGTTTAAAGAAAAGGGTGAATAATAATGAAAGAACATGTACTAGTAATCCTGCCTCACCCTGATGACGAATCATATGGAGTGGCAGGCCTCATTGCCTTAAACAGAAAAAAAGACATTCCCGTTACGTATGCCTGCGCCACTTTAGGTGAAATGGGCAGAAATATGGGCGATCCATTTTTCGCGAATCGTGAAACGTTGCCGCTGCTAAGAAAACAAGAGCTCATCAATGCTTGCAAAGAAATGGATATCAATGACCTTCGTATGCTTGGACTCCGTGACAAAACGCTCGAATTTGAAGACGATGAGTATTTAGCTGATATCATGGAAGAGATCATAGATGATGTAAAACCAAGTTTAATTGTCACATTTTATCCCGGACACGGTGTGCACCCTGACCATGATGCATGCGGGGAAGCGGTTATCCGTGCATTATACCGCAAAAAGAAAGAAGACCGTCCGCGTACAATCTGCATGGCCATTACCCGCAACAGAGAAGAGGTTCTCGGCGAAGCTGATGTCGTACTTGATATCAAAGAAGTAGCTGATATTAAAATGAATGCGTTAAGAGCTCACCGCACACAAACAGAAGGCATGCTCAGAGAGCTTGAAGAGAAATTGAAAAATAATGAACCTGTTATGGCAACATGGTTTGAAGAAGAAATATATTGGACGTATCAATGGAATGATTAATCAAAAAGGTATAAGGCCTTAAGCCTTATACCTTTTTTAATTTTAAGTCCGATGCAATTGCTGAAGCGAGAGTGGATCTCAAGGAAATACCTTCGAAAGACAAACCTAGCTGAACCGCTGTTTGCGCGATTTCCGGACGGATTCCAGACAAAGTTGAAGAAACACCGATTAAACGAAGTGCCTCAATCAGACTGAAAAGCTGATGGGCAACCATCGTATCAATCACAGCTACTCCTGACAAATCAATATACAGTTGTGTCACCTTTTTTTTCGCACATTGATGCAGTGTGTTTTCCATAATCAGCTTGGCGCGGACTGTATCAATATCTCCGATTAAAGGCAGCAGTCCGACGCTGTGAAACAGCACGATGACCGGAGCGCTCAATTCAGTAATCATATCTTTTTGGGCCTGAAGCTGAAGGCTTGTGTTTTTGTACATTTCTTCTATAAAAATATGAATCACAAGATCAAACGCTTTTATAAGGGCGTGATACAGGTCTTCGGCTTCTTCGCTTTTCACAGTATCCTGATTGAGATGGACAAATTCTTTCACATAAGAAACATATAAATCTCTCACTCTGACAAACTCCCGAATAATATAGTGGATAGGAGTTTTTAAATGCTCTTGATCCTGTGTGACTTCAAAGGCCCATTCTTTCAGTATAGGCAAGTATACGTCCTCATCATCTATAAAAATACGGTTTATTTTATAGTTAAAGGCAAGATTCTGGCTCTTTAAATTGTGAATGACAACAGGATCTGTTGAGGCATAAATGGAATTGGGATCAGTCTCCTCGATTGTTTCATACCACGTTGAACTGATGGTTTCCGCATGCTGGGAAAGATACTCGAATAATTTTTTGTTTTTTGCCATGATTGATCACCTCTTTTAAATGTGTTGTTTTTGCGAATAACGTTTTTGCAGTTTTGCCAGCCTGAAAAACAGCCCAACTGCTCCGGCGGCGAGTCCTGCTATTAATCCAATCCAATAGCCGAATGCACCGAGGCTTGTAAACGTACCGACCATATAACCGACCGGAAGGCCAATGACCCAGTAAGAGACAAAAGCTGCCGCAAGCGTATAGTTCACATCTTTGTACCCTCTGAGTGCTCCCTGGATCGGTGCGGCAACAGCATCGGAAAGCTGAAAAAATAGCGCATAAATTAAAAAGTGCTGTGTCAGCCGGAGCACATCGGGGTCAGAAGTGTACATGCCCGCAATTTGCTCTCTGAATAAAAGGATACAGGCGGCAGTGAACAAAGAAAAGCCGATCGCCATCATGATGCCGATTAAGCTATATGAGCGTGCGTCCTTAAAACGGGCTGCACCCGCTTCAAACCCGACAACAATTGTTAGAGCCATGGACACGCTAAGCGGCAGCATATATAAAAGAGACGCAAAATTCATGGCTGCCTGGTGGGACGCGATGGTCACTGTATGAAAATGGCTCATGAGAAGCGTGACAGCTGCGAAAATGCTCGTTTCAAAAAACACGGCGAACCCAATAGGCAGCCCGATTTTGAGCAAATTTTTGCATGCTTTCCAAGAGAACTTATACATGGTAAGGAAAATCCCGTATTCAGAAAACGGTGCGTTTTTATGAATAATGAAAAAACTGATGATGCAGATACACCAGTAAGTTAACGCGGATGCCAGCCCCGCGCCTACACCCCCAAGTCCCGGCATTCCGAACTTCCCGAAGATAAATACATAATTCAATACAAAATTGATTGGAAGAGAACTGAGTGTAATCATCATGGTGACTCTCGTTTTTCCTAATGAGTCGATGAATGATCTCAACACGGTGTAAACAAATAAAGGGAAAATTCCCAGTGATAAAAAGCCTAAAAAGTGTTTAGCAATCTGATGCACGTGAATATCAAGGTTCAATCGGCCAAGAATAAGGTCAACTGCAGCATATCCAATCAATAAAACGGCGATGCTAAGTAGCGCGGCCACGTATACAGCCTGTAAAACAGTAAAGGGGATCTTCTGTTTTTTCTCTGCGCCTAATAGCTGAGCGACAATCGGGGTGACCGCCATTAATATACCTGCAAGTCCTGTGTAAACAGGGGTCCAAAGGCTTGAGCCAATCGCGACACCCGCTAAATCAGCGGGGCTGACTTTCCCTGACATCACCGTATCTAGAAAAGTCATAAGAGAAAGCCCCGCCTGGGTAATGAATATCGGTATTAAAATGTGCAAGAGCTGTTTGATTTTTTCCCGGGCGTTTTGAGTTTCTTTCATACATTGATCTCCGTTTCTTTTTCATAACGAGAGAAATTATAACATTTTATGTATAAAAAGCAATGAACGCCGGGCCTATTCTTTTTTTGTTGGTTTCGTTTTTCTAAACATTTGGGCATAAATAAAAGAAAGCGAAATCACGCCTAAAAAGGTGCAAATATACTGAATGATTCTTTCGATTTCCATTCTTTACATCCCTCCTTTACCAATAGAATGTGCATCAATAAGATAAGCATTCGTGAAAAGTTGGAAATTTGAACAGGAGATGAAGATTATGCGCTATGAGCAGATATCAGAAAATGCGTTCAAGGGGAAAATACAGGTGTACCTAGAGCAAATATTAGGTGATGCATCTCTAATCTTGAAAACGCTTCACGAAAAAGACCAGTGTCTCCTTTGTGAATTAGATGATTTGGGGCACATATTTCAGGACATGCAGGGGATTGCATCCTCCTTTTATTTGCAATCATACATTGAGGAATTTACGCCGGCATTTATTGAGCTGGCCAAGGCGATTAAAGCCTTATCGGAACATAAGCATGGAGCTTTAATTGTGATTGAAAGAGCAGACCCGGTTGAACATTTTATTCAAAAAGGCACCTCCCTACACGCCGAGATCAGCTCTTCATTAATTGAAAGCATCTTTTTTCCCGGAAACCCTCTTCATGACGGCGCTTTATTAGTGAGGGAAAACAAACTCGTGTCAGCAGCCAATGTGCTCCCGCTGACGACGAAGGAAGTGGATATCCATTTGGGAACCCGGCACCGGGCGGCTCTCGGTATGTCGGGCTATACGGATGCACTGGTGCTCGTGGTTTCAGAGGAAACAGGGAAGATGTCGTTTGCCAAAGACGGTGTATTATATCCGTTAATTTCACCAAGAACGTAAAAATAATAAAAAGGGCCTGATTAAGAATCCTATCATGAGACAAAATGACTGAATTCGTATCTTTATTAAAGCATTCGCTTCAAGCTGAATGCTTTTTGTCTTGAAGACAGGGAATATAAACTGGTAGAAAAGTTATATGTGATGAATATTAATCAAGTGAAATACTTTACCTGTTTATGTATTTATAGTACCGTATAAAATATTATATAAATTTTCAAAGGAAGGGTGCTGCCGCATGGCAAATGTATTAATGATCGGTTTCCCCGGTGAAGGGCATATTAATCCCTCTATCGGTGTGATGAAGGAGCTGAAATCCCGGGGAGAAAACATTACGTACTACGCAGTGAAGGAATATAAAGAAAAAATCACAGCTCTTGATATAGAGTTTCGTGAGTATTATGATTTCAGGGGAGATTACTTCGGGAAAAACGCAACCGGCGATGAAGAAAGAGATTTCACAGAAATGCTCTGCGCTTTTTTGAAAGCCTGTAAGGATATCGCGACTCATATTTATGAGGAAGTCAAACATGAATCGTATGATTATGTCATATATGATCACCATCTTCTCGCGGGTAAAGTCATTGCCAACATGCTGAAGCTGCCAAGATTTTCATTGTGTACAACCTTTGCGATGAATGAGGAATTTGCGAAGGAAATGATGGGAGCGTACATGAAAGGATCACTTGAAGATTCACCTCATTATGAATCATACCAGCAGCTTGCAGAAACGTTAAATGCTGATTTTCAAGCAGAGATCAAGAAGCCATTTGATGTTTTTTTAGCTGATGGTGACTTGACAATCGTCTTTACATCAAGGGGATTTCAGCCACTGGCTGAGCAATTTGGCGAGCGATATGTATTTGTCGGTCCTTCCATTACAGAAAGAGCCGGAAACAATGATTTCCCATTTGATCAGATTGACAATGAAAACGTGCTGTTTATTTCAATGGGAACCATTTTTAATAATCAAAAGCAGTTTTTTAATCAATGCCTTGAAGTGTGTAAGGACTTTGACGGTAAAGTTGTGCTTTCCATCGGCAAGCATATTAAAACAAGTGAGTTAAACGACATTCCGGAGAATTTCATTGTACGCCCGTATGTCCCTCAGCTTGAGATCTTGAAAAGAGCCAGCTTATTTGTGACCCACGGCGGAATGAACAGCACAAGTGAAGGTTTGTATTTTGAAACCCCGCTCGTTGTCATTCCGATGGGAGGCGACCAATTTGTTGTCGCAGATCAGGTAGAAAAAGTCGGCGCAGGAAAAGTAATTAAAAAGGAAGAATTGTCTGAAAGCCTACTGAAAGAGACGATACAAGAAGTAATGAATAATCGTTCGTATGCTGAAAAGGCAAAAGAAATTGGACAATCACTGAAAGCGGCAGGCGGCTCTAAAAAAGCAGCCGACAGCATTCTTGAAGCTGTAAAACAAAAAACTCAATCAGCAAATGCATAGTGTAAAAGCCTGTTCTTATCGAAAGAACAGGCTTTTTGCCATTTCATAAGAATGCAGAGGAAGGGATTTGACACGCCGATAGAGAATTGATTAGAAAAATAGACAAGAAAGGAGGAGAAACTGCTTCGTTCATCGATAGAAAACCATCATTTTTACCCCCGCTTAAATAGTTCCTTAGACTTTCGAAAAACATATCGTGCTTATGTAAAATGTTAGATGTTTATTTGAAGGTTTAAAGGTCGAACGATGCTGAAAATGCTGCGCCAAATGTTTGAAAAGGGTTTAACTTGCTGAAAAATTGACGATAAAACAGTTGTGTGCCATTTTTGGAAACAAAATACTAGCTGTTTTTACAAAAAAACAGTTTAGGAGGTTGAATGAATGAAAAAGAAGATTGTAGCCGGCTTGGCTGTTTCTGCAGTTGTTGGGTCGTCGATGGCCGCAGCACCCGCGGAAGCAAAAACGATAAAAGTAAAAAGCGGTGACTCTCTTTGGAAACTTTCCCGCCAGTATGATACGACAATATCAGCTCTGAAATCCGAAAACAAATTGAAATCAACGGTGCTTTATGTCGGACAAAGCCTTAAGGTTCCTGAAAGCAGCAAAAAAAGCACGACATCCCCATCTAACTCAAGCAAAACATCAACATACACAGTTGCATATGGTGATTCCCTATGGATGATTGCTAAAAATCATAAAATGAGTGTTTCTGAGCTTAAAAGCTTAAACAGCCTGAGCAGTGACCTGATTCGTCCGGGGCAAAAGCTTAAGATCAAAGGGACAAGCAGTTCAAGCGGATCAAATGGATCAAAGAAAAACAGCGGTTCCAATTCTTCAGGTTCTTCAAAAAGTACATATACGGTCAAGCTTGGTGACTCACTGTGGAAAATCGCAAACAGCTTAAATATGACTGTAGCCGAATTAAAAACCTTAAATGGCTTAACATCAGATACACTTTATCCTAAACAGGTGCTCAAAATAAAAGGAAGCAGTTCACCTAAGAACGGAAACAGCGGCTCCAAAAAGCCGTCAAACTCCAATCCCTCAAAAACAACGACGTACAAGGTAAAAGCAGGCGATTCGCTGTGGAAAATTGCAAATCGGCTCGGAGTCACTGTCCAAAGCATCCGTGATAAAAACAATTTATCATCGGATGTGCTGCAAATTGGGCAGGTACTGACTATTTCGGGAGCATCAAAATCTAATCCTTCAAATCCGACAAAGCCAACAAAGCCAAAAGATAACTCAGGGTCAAACATTCAAATAGGCTCGAAGATTGACAGAATGATAACGGAAGCGAAAAAATATGTCGGAGTGCCGTACCGATGGGGCGGAAACACGCCTGCCGGTTTTGATTGCAGCGGCTTCATTTATTACCTTATTAATAATGTATCATCTATATCAAGATTGAGTACGGCAGGATATTGGAATGTCATGCAGAAGGTCAGCCAGCCGTCAGTAGGAGACTTTGTCTTCTTTACCACATATAAATCCGGCCCGTCTCACATGGGGATTTATCTAGGCGGCGGTGATTTTATTCATGCAAGCTCATCGGGCGTCGACATTTCCAATCTCAGCAATTCGTATTGGAAACAGCGGTACTTGGGCGCAAGAAGTTATTTTTAAAAATGAGTATGACAAAAAGCCTTTTATAGGCTTTTTTGTTTATACCAGACAATGATTGACCACACTGTTAGAAAAAACAAGGGGGAGACAGTATGCACCGTCTCTTGCTGTTGATGATGCTGACGGCAATGGGAGTTGCCGGATGCGGACAAAAAAAAACTCCAGACCCTCCTAACCGGGTGCCGGAAAAAAAAGTGGTTGAAACATCAGCGTTTGGTCATCATGTCCAGCTGGTCAATCGTGAAGGGAAAGCAGTCGGTTTTATAGAGATCAAAGAATCAGATGATGAAGGCCTCGATATTCATATTTCCGCAAACAGCCTGCGTCCAGGTGCTTCTCTCGGTTTTCATATTTATGAGAAAGGTTCTTGTGTCAGGCCGGATTTTGAATCAGCGGGCGGTCCCTTTAATCCACTGAACAAAGAACACGGCTTCAATAATCCGATGGGGCATCATGCCGGAGATCTGCCGAACCTTGAAGTCGGTGCTGATGGAAAGGTAGATGTCATAATGAATGCGCCTGACACTTCACTGAAAAAAGGAAGTAAACTAAATATTCTCGACGAGGACGGAAGTGCATTTATTATTCATGAACAAGCGGACGATTATCTGACAAACCCAAGCGGCAATTCCGGTGCGCGTATTGTCTGCGGAGCCCTTTTGGGAAATAACGAGAAGCAGTAATATCATCCAAGCCCTTTTGTATTGAGCATACAGGGGCTTTTTTAGTATACTCGTTAATGGAATATGAATAGGAAAGGGAATCTGTCTATGACAACTCAACTACAGCACTTAACATTGCCGGAAGATATACAACAAAAGCTTTTATCATATAAAGAGCAGCCTATTTCCCCGGAGTTTCAATCGCTTATAGGAACATCAGGCTATGAGGCGGAGGATGAAGCCATTTTATTTGACGCCATTATTGCATTAGCCATGGGGAAAAATGTCCTGCTGAAAGGGCCTACAGGTTCAGGAAAAACAAAGTTGGCAGAAACATTGTCCAGCTATTTTCATAAACCGATGCACAGCGTCAACTGTTCAGTCGACTTGGACGCTGAGGCATTGGTCGGTTATAAAACGATTGAAAATCAATCTGGCCAGGCGACAATCGAGTTTGTTTCAGGACCTGTTACAAAGGCAATGAAGGAAGGCCATTTTCTTTATATAGATGAAATCAATATGGCGAAGCCAGAAACACTGCCTATTTTAAACGGTGTATTAGATTACAGAAAAATGATGACAAATCCGTTTACAGGCGAGGTCATACGGGCTAAAAGCGGTTTCGGAGTCATTGCAGCCATCAATGAAGGCTATGTCGGAACTGTTCCTCTGAATGAAGCGTTGAAAAACCGTTTTGTCATCATTGATGTGCCTTATATTAAAGGCGAGCTGCTGAAACAAGTGCTCATGTCTCAGTCAGCCTTGAAAGACGAGAAATTGATTGACAGATTTATCACGCTTTCCTCTGACTTGATCGTTCAGGCCAATAACGGACAGGTGTCTGAAGAAGCGGCATCCATCAGAGCTTTAATCGATACATGTGATTTAGCTGCTTATATTCCGCCGCGTCGTGCCATTGAGCGGGGAATTGTAGAAAAGCTTGATGATGATCGGGAAAAAGCGGCTGTCCGAAATATTGCAGAAACTCTGTTTGAATGAGGGGGCTGCGATGAAATTTATCAAATTTAACGACAGCACGATTGATTCATTTTTATTTATGATGCTGACTGATTTGGCCAAAACACTCACCAAGAGTGAAGCGGTAGAAGTGGAGTATGGCGTTCAGTCCTATTACAATCCATTTGAAAAGAAAATCTATATGAGCCACTTTTGGAAAGACAGGGCAGCTGAGGACATGGAAGCGGGTCTGAAAAGCGACGTCTACCTGCGTTCAGTCGGAACAAGATATAGCTCGCTGCATGAGTTTGCGAACTTTTTGAATGATATCCATCGTCATCTTACCTTTAAAAGTTTTGCCAAGCAGCTCTTTATGCTGCTTGAAGACATTAGGATCGAAGAATGCATCAAACGTGAGCGTCCGGGTACGAAACATGTATTTGCGAAGCGAAAAGACATGTACAGAAAACATTTCTCAACCCAGCTGACCTTAAATTTGGAACGAAGCATTTTTACCGATGCGCTCTTTTGCGCGATCTATGTCAAGCTCACAGCGGAATCGCCGCTCGAGACCCTTCCATCCATGCGTGAAGATATCGATCTGATGCGCCCGTTTATTGAGCAGCAGCTCTTGCGTGTGTATGAAGTAGATTCGACACGGCAGGTTCTGAAAATTGTTGAGGACCTCATGGACGGACTTGAAGAGGTGCTCGATAAAGACATGTTGAACACCTACTTCTTTTTGCCTGAGCTTGACTACGCAAAAGCTGCAGAACAGCCGTTATTTGAAGAAGAGAAAAAAGCGCCGAAGCTGAGTGATGACATCACGCTTCCAAAAAAATCAGACGGTGATGAGGATATCCATGAAGAAGAAATGCCGACATGGCACCGGGAAACAGAAGCACCGTCTAAAAGCTTCCTTCAATTTGATATTGAACACGGCGCAAAATCAGATTTAGGAAAAGATGCTTCAAGGGAAGGCGACGATGGAGATCAGGCCCTTGGCTCTGTTCAAGGATCAGCCAGACAAACGAAACGGAAAGACTATTCCAAGCTGGAAGCGCTGGAGTCTCAAAAAGACCAGCCGAACGGAGCGGGTATGGCTGACGGCAAAGAAAATAAATATGCATTTCCAATTTATAAAGAACCGCAGCCGGCAACTAGTGAAGAGGAGCTTTCTTATAAACAGCAGGCAAAAACGATTGAATCGTATCAAAAGCGTTTGAAACAAATGATTCAAAAAACGCTGGAGCATAAAAAAACATTGCCGAGAACAGATCTTCATGCCGGGAGACTGAATAATAAGCTTCTTCGCTACTTCACTGAGCGAAATCCGCGCCTATTCTACAAAAAGCAAGAACCATCTTCAGAAATAGACGCAGTTTTTACATTGCTGGTCGATTGTTCAGCCAGCATGTTCGACAAAATGGACGAAACAAAACGAGGAATCGTGCTGTTTCACGAAGCGTTGAAATCGGTAGCGGTTCCGCATCAGATTGTCGGGTTCTGGGAGGACACAAATGATGCAACCGAAACAAGCCAGCCAAACTATTTCAATACGGTTATTCCCTTCCAATCATCATTAAGACAAGAGTCTGGACCGGCCATTATGCAGCTTGAGCCAGAAGAAGATAACCGTGACGGGTACGCAATTAGGCAGATGACGAAAAAAATGCTGCATCGCAGCGAGGCGCAAAAGTTCTTAATTGTTTTCTCAGATGGAGAGCCGGCCGCATTTGGCTATGAACAAAATGGGATCGTCGATACAAGTGAGGCGGTTATCGAAGCCCGAAAAAGAGGAATAGAAGTGATAAATGTTTTTCTCTCCAACTCAGAAATAGAAGAATCGCAAATGAAGACGATCCAGGATATGTACGGAAAATTCAGTATATTTGTCCCGGATGTTGATCAGCTACCGGATGTTTTGTATCCGCTGCTGAAAAAACTGCTTCATAAAAGCATAGGATAGCCCTTAATCCTATGCTTTTTGGCGTTTGTTTTTTCGAATGATTAAATTTTTTGTTTTTTATAAAGGTTTTTTACTATTTTGTGAACAATCAAGGTAGAATCAAATTGCAAACAGTGGTAAAATATCGTTGGAAGCGTTTTTATTACATAATTTTGGACACAGCGTTCGAAAGTTATTTCAAGATAGTGAATCAATCACTTGATTATTTAAGTTGGGGGTAATATTCAAATGTTTCAAAATAGTATGAAACAACGAATGAATTGGGAAGATTTTTACGGTCCGAACCTCGGCTATGCGCTGGAGCTTTACGATCAGTATACCCAGGATCCGAACAGCATTGACCCGGATTTGAAGGAAATGTTCGACGAGCTCGGTGCTCCGCCAAGCGATATAAAAGAGGCCTCGGGAACAAAAGAAAAGGGACGTGTTACAGCCGATCTGATTCAAAAGATCGCATCCGCAGTCAGACTTGCAGAAGATATCCGAACCTATGGCCATTTGAACGCTTCCGTCAATCCGCTCAGAAAGGATGGGAAAAAGAGCGAACTTTTTCCATTATCCGATTACGGGCTAACAGAAGAGGAAATAAAAGCAATACCTGCGTCTGTCATCTGCAAAGACGCTCCTAAAAACATTACGAACGGTTTAGAAGCCATTCAGTATTTACGAAATACGTATAAAAGAACCATCTCTTTTGAATTTGACCATGTGCATGACTTCAAAGAGCGCGAGTGGCTGACAAGAAAAATTGAATCTGGCGAGCTGTTCCAGAAGAACTCAGCTGAAAAGCTGTCAGCTGTGCTGGAAAGATTGACAGAAGTAGAGGGCTTTGAGCAGTTTTTGCACCGCACATTCGTCGGGCAGAAGCGCTTTTCCATTGAGGGTCTGGACGCTCTTGTTCCAGTGCTTGATGACATTATTGCACAATCTGTCAAATCAGGCACGACAAGTGTCAACATCGGGATGGCGCACAGGGGACGCCTGAATGTCTTGGCACATGTGCTCGGCAAACCGTATGAAATCATCTTCTCTGAATTCCAGCATGCGCCGAATAAAGATCTTGTCCCGTCTGAGGGATCAATTGGAATCAGCTACGGATGGACAGGGGATGTCAAATACCATTTGGGGGCGAATCGGGAGCTTCAAGACGCTGAAACAAAATCAGCGCGCATTACGTTAGCGAACAACCCGAGCCACTTGGAATTTATCAATCCGATTGTTGAAGGCAGCACTAGAGCGGCACAGGAAACGCGGACACAAAGCGGATACCCGGTACAAGATGAAACAAAATCGCTGGCCATTTTAATCCATGGAGACGCTGCATTCCCTGGGGAAGGAATTGTAGCTGAAACATTGAATTTAAGCTCTTTAAAAGGGTATCAAGTAGGCGGTGCGATTCATATTATCGCCAATAACATGATCGGATTCACAACAGAAAGCGCTGAATCCAGATCGACAAAATATGCCAGCGACCTGGCCAAGGGTTATGAAATTCCGATTGTTCACGTGAATGCGGACGATCCTGAAGCTTGTCTTTCAGCTGTTAAGTTTGCGGTCGAATACCGAAAAACATTCAACAAGGATTTTCTGATTGATTTGATCGGGTACAGACGCTATGGACACAACGAAATGGATGAACCGTCAACCACTCAGCCAATGCTGTATGATGCTGTCAGAAAGCATCCGACTGTCAAACAAATTTTCGCTGAAAAGCTGGTAAAAGAAGGCGTGCTTACCGAGGAAGTCGTTCAAAACATCGAAAAATCGGTAACGAAGCGCATTGAGGATGCATATCAGAAAGTTCCGTCTAAAAAGGAACACACTGCCTGTGAAATTGAACTTCCAGAGCCTGTATCAAACGGTTTCCCAGATGTGGACACTTCGATTGATTTTGATGTGCTCCGCAAGCTGAATGGCGAATTGATCAACTGGCCGGAGTCATTTAATGTTTTCGGCAAGCTAAAACGCATTTTAGAAAGACGCGCCAAGGCGTTCGATGATGACAGAAAAGTGGAATGGTCTTTGGCAGAATCACTCGCGTTTGCTTCAATTTTGAAAGACGGAACACCGATTCGTTTAACAGGACAGGATTCCGAGCGCGGAACGTTCGCCCAAAGAAACCTTGTGCTTCATGACAGTGAGACGGGCAAAGAATTTGTGCCGCTTCATCACTTATCTGACTGCAGCACATCATTTGCTGTTCATAACAGCCCGCTGTCTGAAGGATCGGTTCTCGGTTTTGAATACGGCTATAACGTGCATTCACCGGAAACGCTTGTTTTGTGGGAAGCACAGTACGGAGATTTTGCCAACGCAGCTCAAGTGTATTTTGACCAATTTATTTCTGCCGGACGCGCCAAATGGGGCCAAAAATCCGGATTAGTCATGCTGCTTCCGCACGGTTACGAGGGACAGGGGCCTGAGCACTCAAGCGGAAGAATCGAGCGATTCCTGCAGCTTGCAGCGGAAAACAACTGGACGGTTGCCAACCTGACAAGCGCGGCACAGTATTTCCATATTTTAAGAAGACAGGCTAAAATGCTGCTTCGTGAAGAAATCAGACCGCTCGTCATTATGACGCCGAAGAGCCTTCTTCGCAACCCAAATACGGTGTCGGAAGTGCAGGAGCTCAGCGAAAGCCGCTTCCAGCCTGTTTATGAACAGTCGGGACTTTCTCATGACTATGAAAAAGTAACCAGACTTGTATTATCCAGCGGTAAAGTGTCTATAGACATTAGCGATCATTTTAATAAGTTAGAAGACGGTAAAGAGTGGCTTCACATTGCGAGAATCGAACAGCTGTATCCATTCCCGGCAAAAGGAGTCAAAGAGTTATTTGCAAAACTTCCGAACCTGAAAGAAATCGTTTGGGTGCAGGAAGAGCCGCAGAACATGGGGGCTTGGGGTTATATCAGCCCGTATTTGACAGAGATTGCACCAGAGGGAGTAAGCGTTCAATATATTGGACGAAGAAGACGATCCAGCCCTGCAGAGGGAGATCCGACAGTTCATAAAAAAGAACAGGAACGTATTGTATCTGATAGCTTGACTCGCAAAAACTAAGGGGGAAATGAAAAAATGGCGGAAATTAAGGTACCTGAATTAGCAGAATCAATCTCAGAAGGAACAATAGCCCAATGGTTAAAGCAGCCTGGTGACTATGTAGAACAGGGTGAATATCTGCTTGAACTAGAAACGGATAAAGTGAATGTTGAATTGACAGCAGAAGAATCGGGTGTACTTCAAGAGGTATTGAAAGATTCGGGTGATACCGTCCAGGTCGGAGAAATTATCGGTACGATTTCAGAAGGCGCGGGTGAAAGTTCTGCCCCTGCTCCTACAGAGAAAGCAGAAAGCAAGGAAAGCGTAAAAGAAGAGAAACAGGCTGAACCAGCTGCACAAGAGGTGAGCGAGGAAGCACAATCTGAAGCAAAATCAAGAACGATCGCTTCTCCGTCGGCCCGTAAGCTGGCGAGAGAAAAAGGAATTGACCTGTCTCAAGTTCCAACTGGAGATCCGCTTGGAAGAGTGCGCAAGCAGGATGTCGAAGCGTACGAAAAACCGGCATCAAAACCGGCTCCTCAGCAAAAGCAGCAGCCTCAGGCTCCAAAAGCACAGCAAAGCTTTGATAAACCTGTCGAAGTGCAAAAAATGTCACGCCGCAGACAAACGATTGCAAAACGCCTTGTAGAGGTGCAGCAAACATCGGCGATGCTGACTACATTTAATGAAGTGGACATGACGGCTGTTATGAATCTCAGAAAACGCCGCAAAGATCAATTCTTTGAGCAAAACGAAGTGAAGCTCGGCTTTATGTCTTTCTTCACGAAAGCGGTCGTTGCTGCATTGAAAAAATATCCGCTGTTGAATGCGGAAATTCAGGGCGATGAGTTGATCGTTAAGAAATTCTATGATATCGGAATCGCTGTTGCTGCTGATGAAGGTCTTGTCGTTCCGGTTGTGCGGGATGCGGATCGCCTGACATTTGCAGGAATCGAAAAAGAGATCGGCGAGCTTGCGAAAAAAGCAAGAAACAATAAATTAACCCTTAGCGAGCTTCAGGGAGGCTCCTTCACGATTACAAACGGAGGGACTTTCGGTTCATTGATGTCAACTCCAATTTTAAACAGCCCGCAAGTCGGTATACTGGGCATGCATAAGATTCAGCTGCGCCCTGTAGCCATTGATGAAGAGCGTTTCGAAAACCGTCCGATGATGTATATCGCTTTATCTTATGATCACCGAATTGTAGACGGTAAAGAAGCGGTTGGTTTCCTCGTGACAATCAAAAAATTACTGGAAGATCCTGAACAGCTTTTATTAGAAGGATAATAAAAAAGGGTACATCACGATAAAGTGATGTACCTTTTTTGATGCATATTTAAAGTGATAGATTGGTGCTTTTGGATCCAGCTTGTTTCTTTTTCACTTTTTTTGACCAATATGTTGCAAGCATAGAACCTGAAAGGTTATGCCACACACTGAATATTGCGCTTGGTACGGCAGATAGCGGTGAGAAATGAGCCGTGGCAAGTGCAGCCCCAAGTCCGGAGTTTTGCATGCCGACTTCGATTGCGATCGCTTTTTGAGACGGGTAATCCATTTTTAAAAGCTTTGCACAAAGAAACCCAAGTAAATAACCGATACCGTTATGCAGGATAACAACTGAAAAAATGAGCAACCCCGATTGAAGCAGATTTTCCCGATTGCCACTGACGACAGCTGAGACAATCGCAACGATGCCAATGACAGAAACAAGCGGAAGGGCATGTACGGCTTTTGCCACTTGTTTTCTGAAAAACATTTTGACAATCAGACCTGCAATGATCGGAAATAAAACCGCCTGTAAGATTGAGATAAACAAAGACCCCGGCGAGACAGGAAGCCATTCTTTGGCAAACAGCATAATCAACAACGGTGTTACAACAGGTGCCAATAAGGTAGAAATTGTCGTAACCGCAACAGAAAGGGCAGTATTTCCTTTTGCTAAGAATGTCATAACATTAGATGCAGTTCCCCCGGGACAGCAGCCGACAAGAATAACACCAACTGCGATTTCAGCTGGAAGATGAAGCCCAAATGCGAGGCCGAAAGCAACGAGCGGCATGATCGTATACTGAGCTATTACTCCAATAATAACTTGCCAAGGCTTTCTGACCAGCTCTTTGAAATCATCGGCTTGCAGTGTAAGGCCCATCCCAAACATGATAATGCCGAGAAAAATCGTAATATAAGAACTGATCCACGTAAATAAAGATGGGAAAGAAAATCCCAGCACTGCAAAAACAATGACCCATATGCCAAAGGTTTGTCCTGCAAAATGACTTATTTTTCTAATGATGTCCATAAAAACACTCCTAACACACTTATCAAGAACTTCAGCAGAAATTCTTACAAATTTCATAACATTCTCTTATTATAAATAATTTTCTGAATAATTCAATATTAGTTTTTGGCAGATGTCTATAGATATATGATGTAAACTAATTAAAATGTTCTTGACTATATAGGAAGATATTCTTACAATGAACCTTTATAATGGTTAGATCAAATAGGAGTGATACGGTGAAGGAAGCAAATCAATGGTCTTCGAAGCTCGGCTTTATTTTAGCCGCGGCAGGATCAGCTATCGGGCTTGGTGCGATATGGAAATTCCCATATGTTGCCGGAACCAGCGGAGGAGGCGCATTTTTACTTATTTTTATTTTATTTACGGTTTTAATCGGACTGCCTTTATTGTTAGGTGAATTCATCATAGGCAGAAGAACACAGAAAGATGCCGTTCAGTCCTATAAAACACTTGCTCCAGGAACGAAGTGGCATTGGATCGGTTATTTAGGCATGGTGACGTGCTTTATTCTTCTATCTTTCTACAGTGTCGTAGGCGGATGGATTTTAATTTATATTATAAAAGGCTTCACTGGCGGTTTATCGCAGACATCTGGTTTTGATACGATATTTGCAAGTACCATTTCAAATCCTTATTTGGCTGTAGGAGGCCAGCTGCTCTTTATGGTGGTAACAATTTTAGTTGTTGCAAAAGGGGTAAGCAGCGGAATTGAAAAAGCAAGCCAAGTATTAATGCCGGCGCTTTTTCTATTATTCATCATTTTAATGGTGCGTTCGGTTACACTTGATGGCGCGATGGAAGGAATCAAATTTTTCCTGATGCCTGATTTAACTGCAATTGATGCCAATACCATTTTATATGCAATGGGACAATCCTTTTTCTTATTAAGTGTCGGTGTATCTGTCATGGTAACGTATAGCGCTTATTTAGAGAAACAGGAAAATCTGGTACAGTCCGCTGTATCTGTAACTGTTATGAACATGCTTGTTGCTGTAATGGCCGGAATTGCGATTTTTCCAGCTGTCTTTTCATTCGGCCTCAAACCAGACCAAGGCCCGGTTCTGTTATTTAGCGTGCTGCCGACTGTGTTTAATCAAATGCCGTTCGGAATTATCTTTTTATTAGCATTTTTACTTCTATTTTTATTTGCTGCATTGACATCTGCTTTTTCAATGCTGGAAATTTTAGTCGCAGTACTTTCGAAAGGCGATGTCAATAAGAGAAAACGATTCGCTTGGTTAGGCGGAATTGCTATTTTTATTGTCGGTGTGCCGTCTGCATTATCATACGGTGTCTTAAGTGACGTCACTATATTTCATCTGTCTATTTTTGATGCGGCCGACTATCTTGTGAGCAATATTTTAATGCCGTTAGGTGCGTTACTGATTTCGATTTTTGTCCCGCTTAAAATACCGAAACAGGATTTGTTTGACGAGCTGAAAAGCGGTTCCAATCTCAAACGAAAGTGGTTTGCGGTTTGGCTGCTGCTCATTCGATATCTATCTCCTGTTGCCATCATCATCGTGTTTTTGCATGTGGTAGGGATTTTTTAAAACACGAAGCCCCCGGAGAAAGGGGGGCTTTTTTTAATAGAGCTTCCAAACGACTTCTTTTGCCTGCTCAAAACGTTTTTCAGCCTCGCGCCAATCCACGACATTCCACCAGTGATCGACATAGCTGGCCCGGTCATTTTTGTATTGCAAATAGTAGGCATGCTCCCATACGTCAAGCGGTAAAAGGGGGATCACATCCCATTGGCTAAAGAGCTGGTGTTTTTCTGCCGTTAAAATCTCCAGCCGTCCTGATCGAGGTGCCCAGACCAGAATGGCCCAGCCGACGCCTTCCACTTTTTTAGCGGCCTGGGTAAAATGTTCTTTAAAAGCGGAATAGCTTCCAAATGAAAGGTCTATCATTTGGAACAATGCCCCTGTAGGACGCCGTTTTCCGTTTGGATGCATAGAAAACCAAAAAATACTGTGCAAATAATGGCCTGCTCCATGGAACGCAAGCTCTCTTTCCCAATGAGTGATTAAGTCATAATTCTTTGTCGCTCTCGCTTTTTTAAGCTCTGATTCTGCTTTGTTCAGGCCATCGACATAGCTTTGATGATGTTTTGTATGATGAAGGACCATAATATCGCGTGAAATATAAGGTTCTAAGGCGGAGTATTTGTAGGGAAGCTTTGGCAGCACGTGTTTCCCTATAGGGACATAAGCGCGTCTTTCACTTGTATCATCTGATTCTGTTATATCCCGATAAAGGGCAGCGGCCTGTTTATACCAATCTTCTTCTGTTGTTTGATCATCTTCAAGAGCCTCAATCATCTTGTCGATTTGATCTTCAAACTGGTCAAGCTGACCTCGCTTTTGAATCTGGTCTTTCAGGGCTTCACACCAATTGAACATCTCCGTTTGATAAGATTCACGTTTCATTTGCTGTCTCCTTTTCAATAGAATCTAAATACTTCCCGACAGCCAGCAAAGAGAATACATATGGATAACTGTGATAGCGAATATAAAATTGCTTCGGCAATCCGATCCCTGCTGGATACGCGAGGCTATCGGCACTATGCGAACTGCTGTCGGTAAGGTATTGCATGCCATTCACAACTGACGGGTGTTCGGAATTTTCATATGTGAGCAAAGCGTCTAAAGCCCAGGCCGTTTGTACAATGGTTCCTCTATGAAGCGGTACATATGTTTTGATTTCGGCGCTTTTGCAGGATTCTCCCCAGCTTCCGTCATCATTTTGTATGGATTTGAGCCAACGCAGAGCCTTTTGTATACCGAGATGCTTTCGGTCAACCCCGCATGCATGCATACCAGTAAGAGCAGCCCAAGTGCCGTAAATGTAGCAAACACCCCATCTGCCGTACCAAGACCCATTTTGTTCCTGATGTTCGAAAAGCCACTTCACTGCGCGTTGAATATGTTGATGTTTTTCTGTGAAGCCAACTTTCTCGCCTAAAAAGTGCAGTACACGTCCGGTGAGGTCGGCGGTTGAAGGGTCAACTGCAGCGTCCTCGGCGGATTCAAGCGGCAGAAGGCGGATCAGTGGATGGTTCACATTTTTTTCGAAAGCAGAAAATCCGCCGTCATTGTTTTGCATCGATAAAAGCCAAGATACCCCCCGCTCCCATGCTGCAGGAGAATGATTGCGGGGAATCGCCTTTAAAACGGCTGCAGTGTCGTCACAGTCAGGGTTATTTGTATTAATGTTTGAAAACCCCCAGCCGCCAGGAACTTAATTTGGATTTTTGACAGACCAATCTGCTATTTTGGTATGCTGGCGTTCTAGCAAAAAGTCGGCTGCTTTTGTAACAGAGCCATCCGTTTCGGTCACACCATTTTTTTGAAGGGCATAGCTTATTAAAGCTGTATCCCAAACAGTTGAAGTAGAGTTTTCCAGATAAGGAATCCCGTTGCATTTAGTCACCAGTGATTTAATGCCGGTAATCGCCCTCCTGATAATAGGAGAATAGCGTGACACACCAAGTGACAGAAGGCTGTAAACCATATATATGGTTGCGCTCGCATAGCTGTATAATGTTCCATCTTTTTCAATCCGGTCCAGCATATACGTTTTAGCTGTCTGTAGGCCCAGCTGCTGAAAAGCAAATGGTGCATGAAAAACGCGTTTCCAATGTGACAAAATAGACGTGAGATCTCTTTCTTCGAAAGCATCAGACCGAAGCCAAGTGAAAGGATTTTTTGTCATGTGCGGATCGAGATGGTGAAGAGATGAAATATTGCGGTTAATAAGGACAAATCGCTGATTGAGTGTTACAGCCATAGGAGCAAAATGAATACGGGCATATGAGCTGAACTGATAGAAATGAATCGACAATGTTGGGGGGAGCGCCATGAGTGATAATGGTAAATACAAAGCAGGCCAAGGATAAAGCCCGTTCGCGGCAAGCATCCATTTTGTCATAAAATGAACATGTCTCAAACCGCCATGTGAGATGATAAATTGTTCAGCTTTCTTCATGTGCGGCTCAGTTCTGTGAAAACATCCTGAAGCCAGCATCCCGACATATCCTTGGACCGTAGCCGTTAGATTTCCGCGCGTTTCATCGGGATAGTTGATAAATGTGCCGTCTGGCTGCTGTTTTGCATGAATGCCGGCTGCAAGGGATGATATCAGTTCTTTTTCATTTTCGCCTTCATCTAGTGAGGTAAGGAGCAAAATAAAAAAGGAATTTGTCATGATTGGTCCTTCAAAGCAAAATGTCCATGATCCATCAGCATTTTGCCTATCTCTTAACTCCGTAATGGTTTTCTTTTGAAAACGCCTCACTTTCTCCTGAAGTGTGCCCATCACGCTCAACTCCTTCAGAAGCATATATATTCAGCGTCTTTTACTGCCATTACAGAAAGAAAAAAACTGCTGGCAGGCAGCAGTTTTTTAAACATACATGTTAGTCTTCAAGGTTTATCCATACACTTTTGACTTCTGTGTAATTATCCAAGGCATATGATCCCATTTCTCGTCCGAGTCCTGACTGTTTATAACCGCCAAATGGAGACGCCGCGTCAAACACATTATAGCAGTTCACCCAAACGGTTCCGGCTTGAAGTCGGTCCGCGATATAATGAGCCTGCTTGACGTTCTCTGTCCATAGTCCGGCCGCAAGCCCATATTCTGAATGGTTTGCCCGTTCAATAACTTCATCGACAGTTTCGTACGGAATTGCAGTCAGCACGGGTCCGAAAATTTCTTCTTTTGCGATGGTCATTTCGTCTTCAACATTCGCAAACACAGTCGGTGCGACAAAATATCCTGCTTCAAAAGGACAGCTTCCGCCGGTCACTGCTTTTGCTCCTTCATCTTTTCCTTTTTGAATATAGGAAAGAACGCGCTCATGCTGTTCCTTGCTTACGAGAGGCCCGATTTGAGTATCTTTATGAAGTCCCGCTCCTTGGCGGAGTGACTCAGCATAGGACGCCATTTCATCAACAACTTCATCATATTGGTCTTTATGAATGAAGACACGTGAGCCCGCACAGCAGACTTGGCCCTGGTTAAACATCACACCGTTTAAAGCGCCCGGGATGGCTTTTTTCAAATTCGCATCCGGCAGAAGAATATTAGGCGATTTTCCGCCCAGCTCCAATGTAACACGCTTAATGCTTTTCGCTGCGGTGGACATGATTTTCTTTCCGATTTCAGTGGAACCGGTAAAGGCAATTTTATCAACCGCTTCGTGGTTCGTCAGCGCTTCTCCCGCATCTTCACCGAATCCTGGGATGATGTTGATTACACCGGCAGGGAAACCGGCTTGGTCAATTAATTCTGCCAAATAAAGAGCTGAAAGCGGTGTTTGTTCAGCCGGTTTGAGGACGATTGTACAGCCTGTTGCAAGTGCCGCGCCCATTTTCCACATCGCCATCAGGAGCGGGAAATTCCATGGAATGATCTGGCCGACGACACCGACAGGCTCATGACGCGTATAATTAAAGTAAGCGCCGGAAACCGGAATCGTCTGTCCTGTTATTTTTGTACACCAGCCGGCGTAATAGCGCATATGCTCAATAGCCAGCGGAATATCTCCATTAGTCGTTTCATTGATCGGTTTCCCATTATCAAGTGTTTCAAGCTGAGCAAGCTCAGTTTTATGCTCTTCCATTAAGTCCGCCAGCTTATACATCAGTCTGCTTCTCGAAGCTGGAGACATTGTTCTCCATTCACCTTGGTCAAAGGCTTTCCGGGCAGCTTTAACAGCTTTGTCCACATCCGCAGCCTGGGCTTCATACAGCGTCATCAAGGTTTCGCCGGTCGCCGGGTTTGGAGTATCAAAGGTTGCCCCTGAGGCACTCGGAACAAACTTTCCGTCAATATAAAGCTTCTTTGTTCCCTGTAAAAATGTCTCCAGCCTTTTCGTCACTTGCATCGTTAAAGAACTCATCCGTAACAAACCTCCAGTCATTTTTTATGGTCTGTTCTGAGATTCTTGGTGATAGCACATTGATTTCTGGATTGAATAGCAGAAATAAGCTGTGATAGTTGCTTCAAACGTAAGCGTATACAAACATTCTATAATAGAAATCAAGGCAAAATCAATGAATAACCGATATTGCAATTTACAAAAGAAAAAAGCTACAATAAGCTTATAGATAAGAAAAGGAGATTTCATCATGATTCATAAAAATTGGCTTGAAAAAGAAACAATTAAAAAAGTAAAGTGTGTGCAGACAAACGCAAAAAAATATATCGTAAACCGCGTTTTAACGCCGGGAAAAGAATATGAAGTAAAAAATGAAACAGAGGAGTTTCTCTTTGTGGTCGACAATACGAATAAAGTCGGCGGCTATTATAAAGAATACTTCGAAGAGATGTAATGCTTCCTTGAAGCATCAAACAGATTTTGTTAAAAGCAGTCGATACATAAAACCGCAGCTCAGCTGCGGTTTTTTTGTGGTTAAAACAGGAAATATAAAACAAAATTAAAAAAATCATTAAAAACCACTTTTTTATAAAAACATTGCTGAATATTGAAACTTTTTTCTCTATATGTGCGTATTACTTGATGACAACAGCTTAAAAGCCAAAAAACAAATCAAAAATTTGAAAAATGTAATCTGTTCGTAATGGTTTAAATGTCTTCTATGTCGTATTCTTATATAGGGATAAAGGACTTATTTTTATGTAGTGAATGATAAAACAAATAGATAAATGCAGAAAGAGGGGTTCTTCATTGGGTATTTTTTCTGTTAGCAGATCAACGGACGCAAAGAAGCTTGAGGCTTTGCTCGTTGAAGGGGAAAGAATAGAATCGATTTATAAGCTCCGAGTGGACCAAATTTGCTTTACAAATAAGCGGATCATTTTCTTTGACAATAAAATGTTTTCTAAAAAGAAGGTTCGTGTATTTCTTCCATATAAAACAATTGAAAGCTTTGCCATCCAAGAAGCGGGAATGTTTGATCCGGACACTGGGCTTTTATTGATGACAAGAAGCAAAACGTTCGAATTAGAATTTGCGAAAGACACCGATTTAAGCGAGGTTCAGGCGGTGCTGACAAAGCATTTGTGCAGCTGAATATTTGATGAGCCAGCCGTTCAAAAAATGGTTAGGCTTTTTTTATATAAAAACAAGAACAGGGCATGTGCGCCCTGTTCTTATTACACCACACTGTTTTTCGCTGAGTTCGAATCAACAAGATCTGCATCTAATACATTTGAAATCGGTACGACAAGAGGAGTAAAGTCGCCATTTTCTTCTCCAAACCCTTGATTAATTTTAGCTGATAAAAAGTAATCGACCTGCTGATACGGACCGAGTGTTAAAGAGGAACCACGGTCCATCGTATTGATTTTAAATCCGCCGACATTCACGACGGAGGGAGAAAAGAACATCTCATCACTTCCTTTTGATTGAGGAGTTAACCGCTTCACTTTCAAAAGAGGCCGGAGAATCAATTTGGTCTCTGTCATCCACATGGCTTCTCGTGCCCATAAATCCGCTCGCATCTCCAAAATTCTGTCCGTAGCCTTGATTTTTTTTATCTGAATTTTGCCATTCTGCCAATAAATTTTGTCCTACGTTAACCGCTGAAGCATTTTCAAAGGAATTAATTTTCAGCATGAAAATATTAATATTGATATACGGAGTTGGTTGAACCACAGGCAAACCTCCTTTCTATAGTTGTATGCTGGCGGTTATAAAGTATGTTAAGACAGGGGGCTTCAAATGGATTTCGAAAAGATGAAGCAGTGGATGGAATTCGCACAGCAGATGTACGGCGGTGACTTTTGGAAACAGGTATTTGATGAAGACCAAAAAACCCCTTTTATGACAAATGGCCAATCTCCGTTTCCGTTTGCGCAGCAAGATCAGCGAGGGAAAGGAGATGCTTCATTTCCGAGCATGGATATTGTAGATACCGTTGCGGAAGTGCAGTTTTTAATTTATCTTCCAGGCTACCGTAAACAAGACGTTCACATATTATCGTACGGAGATTATTTAGTGGTGAAGGGGCAGCGCTTTTCCTATTTTAATGAACAGGACTTTCGCCAAAAAGAAGGGAAATACGGAAGTTTTGAAAAGAAAATTCCGCTTTCCGATCATCTTCATGGAAAGATGAATGCCATTTTTAAAGACGGAATCCTATACATCACCATTCAAAAAGACGAAGGTCAAGCGAAAACCATTGTTATTGATGATTGATTTTCATACTGAGTGCATCTGCCCCATCACGGTCATCAATTGATTCAATCGGAATGACCATAACAATAACATCTGCATTTTGTTCCCCAAAACCGTTATTTCTTTTGATAGCAGAGCACCTGTTCCTTAACTCCGCAGAACCAAAGGTAAGGGATGAGCCGGTGCCTATCGAGTTAGTCTTGAGATGAGAAATATTGATGTTAGTTGGAAGCATGAAAACCTCTCCTTTCTATGGGATATACCTCATTATATATGTAGACGAAAGAGGAGTATGCAAAGGGTCGTGATGTCATGAAAAAAATGTTCCGGTCGCTGATCAGGCATTGCTTGAAACCAGAACTTGACAAACTGCGTGAATGTGAAGAAAGACTCTCAGTGATTGAGAAACAAAAACAAAGCAGCAAACAAGAGTCTGAAGAAACCTATATACATATTGAAACGCTGAATGTCGAAAAGGTTGACTATCATCTTGAATTCGGCGAGCTGACCATTGATGAACTGAGCGGCAGATTAAATATAGGCGCAACCTATTATATACCGCCAGAAGAGAAGGACAAAAAGTGCCAACGAAAACCCGAAGCACCATCGACGCCAGCGGTCACGATCCGTTCAAAAAGGCAGTAGCTCATCTTTCCATCGATGTTTCCATGTTTGACAGAAGGCAAAACGGGAAACAGGATAGAAAGGAGAGGATATACATGGCACTGACAAAAGAACAAACACAGCATCTCTATCATAAATTGCTCGATATGCAAAAAGAATTGTCTGGCGAGAAAAAGGAAACAGAATCAATGACGGAAGAAGTGGGGGAGCTTTCCAACGGGGTTGACAACCATATGGCAGACCACGGGACGCTCGTCACAGACCGGATGACAGACCAAACAGTGAAAGAGATTGACCGGGAGCTGTTAGAGGAGGTCAACCGTGCATTACAAAAGATGAAAGACGGAACTTACGGCGTGTGTGAAAAAACCGGCCAAGAGATTCCTTACGAAAGACTTGAAGCTGTTCCTTATGCAAGAATGACAGTTGAGGCCCAAGCTGATGTGGAGGATGATCTGGAGACAGATGCTCCTTCTTATGAAAGAGAGTTTCATGAACAGGTAAAAGACTTATCCAACAAAGAAACAATTGATCAAAAAAGCTCGCAGACGTATGAAATCTTGGATCGTGAACAAGATTCGAAGTAAAAATGGCAAGCAAGTACACCGATATTAGATGTACTTGCTTTTTTTTGAAAAAAAATCTCATATTCAAAATAAAGTGATTGACTTTGCGTAAAAAAGAAAGTAACATACTATTTGTAAGTAAATATAAAAAGTTTACCGGGAGGAATACAAATGTCTACAGTTTTATTTGTAAAATCAAGCGACCGTACAGCTGAAGAAGGCGTTTCAACTAAACTTTACGAAGCTTTCTTAGCTGCTTATAAAGAAAACAACCCTAATGATGAAGTGGTTGAATTAGATCTTCATAAGGAAAACCTTCCTTACCTTGGCAGAGATATGATTAACGGAACATTTAAAGCAGGTCAAGGAATGGAAATGACAGAAGATGAGAAAAAACAAGCAGCAATTGCTGACAAATATCTGAACCAGTTTGTAAAAGCTGACAAAGTTGTTTTCGCATTCCCGCTTTGGAACTTCACAGTGCCAGCAGTGCTTCATACTTATGTTGATTATCTGTCTCGCGCAGGCGTTACATTCAAATACACACAAGAAGGACCAGTCGGTTTAATGGGCGGCAAAAAAGTTGCGCTTCTTAACGCTCGCGGCGGTGTCTACTCAGAAGGACCAATGGCTGCACTTGAAATGTCATTAAACTTCATGAAAACAGTTCTTGGTTTCTGGGGTGTTCAAGACTTGCACACAGTTGTCATCGAAGGACATAACGCAGCACCTGATCAAGCGCAAGAAATCGTTGAAAAAGGTTTACAAGAAGCAAAAGATCTTGCTGCAAAATTCTAATAAAGCCAAGACTCCTATCGTTACAAATAGGAGTCTTTTTGTATATACACATTAATATAGAAGAAAATAATCATTCGCTTTTAGCAATAAAGGCTATTTTTTTTATTGTAATATATTTTTTGTTTGTCGAATTGTCAGGTATTTTGGAGAAAAAACAGTTTTATTCACTGGAAAAAGTTTTTCTAAACAATTGTTCTGACCTCTTGATTAAAAGCGCCTGATGGTGTACTATATTAAAGAAGCTACTTTGTGCGTATTGTTAATTAAGTTTTAACCTTTAAGCTGTAATAGGGAGTTTTATATCGAAGCCGGAATGTCATGCCTCCATTGCAGAGGACGACAGGAACGTTTCTGCAAACACCCACTTTGAGGAGTGGTGGTTTAAAACTTTCTTACTTGCATACGGCAAGACGTAGCGAAAGCCATTTCCTTTTCGGAAATGGCTTTTTATTTTATCTAAAAAGGTTTGGTATAGTGAATATTCCATTTTTGTGTGAAAGAAATGAAGGCCGCTTTTTTATGATATGATGGGAGAAATTCAAGGAAAAGCGAGGTTTACACGTTATGTTACATAGAGCCCAATCCCTTCTGGCTCATTATTTTGGTTATGAGAAGTTTCGGAGCGGCCAAGATGAAGCGATCCGCTTGGTGACGGAAGCGAGGCAAAATACGGCCTGCATTATGCCGACGGGAGGCGGCAAATCGATTTGCTATCAAATTCCGGCATTAATGTTTGAAGGGACGACGATCGTCATATCACCGTTGATTTCCTTGATGAAGGATCAAGTTGATGCGTTAGAAGAAGCGGGGATTAACGCCGCCTACATTAACAGCACACAATCCAATCAGGAAATATATGAGAGGCTGAACGGACTCAAAGAAGGGGCTTATAAGCTTTTTTACATTACACCAGAGCGACTAACGTCCACAGAGTTTATCCGGATTTTGCAGGGCATAGATGTTCCTTTGGTCGCAATAGACGAGGCGCACTGTATTTCTCAATGGGGCCATGATTTCAGGCCAAGCTACAGGAATATTGAAATCTTGTTCCGTGAATTACACGACAAGCCTGTCATCATGGCGTTAACAGCAACAGCCACACCCGAGGTTCATGATGATATTTGCAAACAGCTGCATATTCAAAAAGAAAACACGGTATATACCGGATTTTCCCGAGAGAATTTAACCTTTAAAGTAGTAAAAGGAGAAAATAAAGATCGGTTTATAGACGAATATGTGCAAAACAACAGGCATGAAGCAGGAATTGTCTATACCGCGACCAGAAAAGAAGCTGATCGGATATATGAGAGATTGAAACGAAATCAAGTCAGGGCAGGTCGGTATCACGGAGGTTTGGCTGATGATGTGAGAAAAGAGCAGCAGGAAAGGTTTCTTAATGATGAGCTTCAAGTGATGGTGGCAACCTCTGCTTTTGGAATGGGTATTGATAAATCAAATATCAGATTTGTTCTGCATGCACAAATTCCGAAAGATATGGAAAGCTATTATCAAGAGGCAGGACGAGCTGGACGGGACGGTCTTGCCAGTGAATGTGTTCTCCTGTTTTCACCGCAGGATATTATGGTACAGCGCTTCTTAATTGAGCAATCAGAACATGAAGAGAAACAAAAGCAGGATTTAAAAAAGCTGAGACAAATGGTCGACTACTGCCATACGGAAGATTGTCTGCAGCGTTTTATCCTTATGTATTTCGGAGAAAAGGAGCCTGATGCGTGCGGACAGTGCGGAAACTGTACCGATACAAGAGCGGCCCATGACGTGACGCGGGAGGCGCAAATGGTCTTATCTTGTATCATTCGCATGAAAGAACGGTTTGGCAAGACGATGGTTGCCCAGGTGCTTGCCGGCTCCAAAAATAAAAAAGTTCTTGAAAATGGCTTTTCAGACCTTTCAACATACGGGATATTAAAACACCAATCCGTTGGCGAAATCAGTGATTTTATCGAATTTCTTATTTCTGACGACTTCATCAGGATGTCAGACGGAACGTTTCCGACTCTTTTTGTCAGCAGTAAAGGAAGAAATGTGCTGAAAGGAGAATTATCAGTAGCGAGAAAAGAAGCGTTAAAAGCGGCAGCGATTACTGAAAATGACGAGCTATTTGAACGATTGCGCATGGTTCGGAAAGAAATTGCGGCTGAGCAGGGTGTTCCGCCATTTGTTGTTTTCTCTGACCAAACGTTAAAAGAAATGTCAGGAAAACAGCCCGTAAATGATGATGAACTTTTGTCTATAAAAGGAGTCGGAGAACAAAAAAGAGCAAAATACGGCCGGCTTTTTTTACAAGAAATACAAGCTTATGCAAGGATGACAGACTAAAAAAACAGAAAAACAATCTTTTTTTCTATAAAAAACACATTTTATTTTCTCTGTTTCGCCTCAAAATAAAAAGACCTGCGAAGCCTATTATATCAAGGGTTCAGCAAGTCTTTCCATCAGAGAGAAATCCTTCATGTAAAGGAACTGTAATCTAAATCATATCTTTTTGTTATTGATTTGACATTTACGTGTGTTACGATATCACCTGTTAGCCGCCAATAAAAAGCTAACAAGGGAGGATTTACTTATGAAGAAGACGATTATGTCCTTTGTGGCAGTTGCTGCACTTTCAACAACTGCATTCGGAGCTCACGCTTCTGCAAAAGAAATTACGGTGCAAAAGGGTGATACGCTCTGGGGAATCTCTCAGAAAAATGGAGTGAACCTAAAGGACTTAAAAGAATGGAACAAGTTAACTTCTGATAAAATCATTGCAGGAGAAAAACTGACCATTTCTTCAGAAGAAACAACCACGACTGGGCAATATACAATTAAAGCGGGAGATACGCTTTCTAAGATTGCTCAAAAATTCGGCACGACAGTCAACAACCTGAAAGTTTGGAATAACTTAAGCTCTGACATGATCTATGCTGGATCAACTCTTTCAGTAAAAGGTCAGGCAACAGCAGCAAACACAGCTACTGAGAATGCGCAAACAAACGCACCTCAAGCTGCGCCAAAACAAGAGGCTGTGCAAAAAGAGCAACCTAAACAAGAAGCTGTACAACAGCAACCTAAACAAGAAACAAAGGCTGAGGCAGAAACTTCTGTTAACACAGAGGAGAAGGCTGTTCAATCAAATACAAATAATCAAGAAGCTTCAAAAGAACTAACAGTTACTGCTACTGCTTACACTGCTAACGACGGCGGCATTTCCGGCGTTACAGCTACAGGCATTGACTTAAATAAGAACCCGAATGCGAAAGTTATTGCGGTTGATCCTAATGTAATTCCGCTAGGTTCTAAAGTCTATGTTGAAGGCTACGGGGAAGCAACAGCAGCAGACACTGGCGGCGCTATTAAAGGAAATAAAATCGACGTATTTGTACCAAGTAAAAGTGATGCTTCTAATTGGGGCGTCAAAACTGTAAGTGTTAAAGTCTTAAACTAATAATATAGATTGTGATAAAAGACATGAGCTTTTGGCTTGTGTCTTTTTTTGTTCTGCTTAGAGCTGTTTATATCATATGCTGATAAAAGAAAGTGGTCCCGTTTTTCTCTTTATGTGCGATTCAGGGGATCTCGGGTTAAAAGATTGGTTCCACATTACAGAGACATTCGGCATCATGACATTTATAGCTGGTTGTTACTATCTTTGATCAGCGAAACGAGCTGGTGTTGTATCTTTTTTGGCAGATAATAAGCAGTTGGATGTAGCAGATGCCATTTACGGAACGGAATCGGATTGATTTCAGACGGTTTTTTATTGTGATATTAGGCTCTTGCAGTTGGGCATGGCAGCTTCGGGAGCGAAGTGGCACAACTTTGTCATACTGAAAATACAAAATAATCAATATCAGAAATTCTGCTGATGTGCAATGGCCGACCATTTTAACAGGGATATCATTCAATCCAGTCTTTTATTGGGCTGTTAACCAAGCAATCGTTCAGCGGGCGTAGGAGCGAGGATATGGATCAATTTAATTCTGGTTGCGACGAGGTTCTCAAACGGGAATTTCAGGTTAACAAAAAGGATCCTGGCAGATGCCAAGATCCTTTTTTATTTAAACCAGCCTTTTTCTTTTGACCGGGTAATGGCTTCAATTCGATTTTTCACTTCAAGCTTTTCTAGAATCATTGAGATATAATTCCGCACCGTCCCGCTTTTGATGCTGAGTTCCTGAGCGATTTCTTTTGTGTTTTTACCGTCAGCCACAAGTTCGAGCACTTCTTTTTCTCTATCTGTAAGAGGGTTAGCTTCGCTGTATAAGTCCTCCATCAGCTCAGGTGCATAGATGCGTTTTCCGTTCATGACGCTACGGATGGCGTTGGCCAGCTCTTCACTCGGACTGTCTTTTAACAAATAGCCTTTAACGCCAGCTTTAATAGCTCTCTGAAAGTAACCGGGTCTGGCGAAGGTGGTTAAGATGATAATTTTGCAGCCTGTATCTTTTAGCTCCTCAGCAGCTTCAAGCCCTGTTTTTCCGGGCATTTCAATGTCCATAATACATACATCAGGCTGGCGTTTTTTGACAAAATCAACAGCATCTTGGCCGGTTGTACCTTTGCCTACGACTTCCATATCGTCTTCGAGGTTTAGAAGTGATCCTAAAGCGCCCAGCAGCATTTGCTGATCTTCTGCAATAAATATACTAATCATATAAGCCATCCTTTATGTTTATTTTGAATTATTAGGAATTGCCATGGTAAGCTTGGTCCCGTTTTCGGTATCGATGTGAAGGCTTCCGTTTGCAAACTCAAGCCGTTCTCTCATCCCGAGTAAGCCATGTCCTTTTGAAAAGGAATTTTCTTCTCCTTTGAATGTTCCATCGTCAGACACTGTTATCACAACTTCCTTCCAGAGCTGCTGAATGTCAACTCGGCAAGTTTTAGCCTGGCTGTGTTTGACGACATTTGTGACAGCTTCCTTTAAGCACATGCTCAAAATGTTTTCATTCAGCAATGAGATATTTTCGGGCCATTTCTCTTCTTCATAGATAAACATAATGTCAGCTGCTTCGAGAATTTGTTTGATGTTGATCAATTCATCCTTGAGCCGTATGCCCTTCATAGAGGAAACGATTTTTCTTACTTCATTTAAAGAAGTTCGCGCTGTTTGCTGAACACTTTTCAGTTCACGAGCTGCTTGTTCGGGATCTTTGTATATCAATTTTCTTGCTAAGTCGCTTTTTAAACCGATAAGAGAAAGCTTTTGCCCAAGCGTATCATGGAGATCGCGGGCAATTCGCTGACGTTCTTCTAATTTTACCAGTTCTGCAATCCGTTCATTTGCATCCTCGAGCTTTTCTTCAAGCCGTTCGCGCTCCTTGCGGCTTCTTATACTAAAGGGCAATAAAATTGCGCTGATGAGGGTTATGACGACAAAAGGAATTTGTGTCAGAAAGAATTCCTTCTTTAATACGAGACTGAAATTGGCTGCGACGGCTGCGCTTATTAAATGGACATAATATAAAATATGAAAAGGGACGCGTTCCTTAATGTTTCCTATAAAATACGCGATAAAAAAAGCAAAATAAATATAACTGAACAGAGTAATGGAGGCGGTTGAAATGCCAATTAATAAAAATCCCCACAAATAAATGGTCCAGCCTTTTGAGACAAAAGCAAATCGATATACCGAAAAAAATAAAAGCGTCAAAATGATGCCGACAATAATAACAAATGTAGATGATGATTTCCATATAAAGTAGAAGGGGAGGATGAAAAATATCGTCCATATATAGGGCGTAATCCCGTTTAGTTTTTGAAATGTAAAATGATTTTTAATCATGATCTTACCTCATTTTCAGCTTTTCATCTTACTTGTAACTTTATCATTGTGAAAGCCAGAATGCACCCTCAAACAATAAAAGGAAGCCTTCTAGTATATTAGAAGACCTCCTTTATCATCAGGCATTCTTCCGCAGCTTCTGTTTTTCTGGTGAATCAGGCGGAAGGCTTACAGCTATATGTTTTATAGCCCGAAATGACACAAACTGTTTGTTATCTTCATCCCATAGACGGAACGCAAGTGATTGCAGGCTTGTTTTTAAGGTGATTGTCGGTACGTTTTTTAATGGTTCGTGATGTTCATGAGCAACTTCAAGCTTATAGTTAGGCACCTTTGGACTCAAATGATGAACGTGGTGGTAACCAATATTGCCTGTTAGCCATTGAAGCAGTTTCGGGAGTTTATAAAATGAACTGCCTTCAACAGCAGCCTGAACGTAGCTCCAGTTTTCATCCGCTTCAAAATAAGAATCTTCAAAGGTATGCTGCACATAAAACAGCCAAACACCGATTGAACCTGAAATCAGAAATATCGGGCCTTGCACCAGTAAAAACGATTGCCAGCCAAAGATCAGACAGCAAGCAGCAGCCAACGCGACAATTGCCAGATTCGTAAGGTATGTGTTTACACGTTCCTTGCGTCTTGCGCCTTTTTTGTTAAAACGGTTCGTGATCAGAAAAACATAAATCGGTCCGAGAATAAACATGATAAACGGGTTTCTATAAAGTCTGTATGCAAGCTTTGTTCGTCTGGATGCAGCTTTATATTCGTTTACTGTTAACATCCAGATGTCTCCTGTTCCGCGTTTATCCAGATTGCTGCTAGTTGCATGATGAATCGAATGGCTGTGCTGCCATTGAAGATACGGGAATAAAGTCAGGACACCTGTCAGAAAACCGAGAATGTGGTTATAGCGTTTTTGTTTGAAAAAAGATTGATGGCAGCAGTCATGGAAGATGATAAAAATTCTTGTCAGAAAACCTGCGGCAATCACCGTTAATGCTAACGTAAGAAGATAGGAGACATCGAGGCTGAGATAAGCAAGAAACCATAGGCCGAAGAATGGGATAAACGTGTTTAAAAGCTGAATCAGGCTGTTTTTTGTTTCAGGCTGAGCAAATGCAGCGACTTGCTTTGTCAGCTGTTTTTGTTTATGTGCAATGGTTTGTTCAGTCATAGTAAGTATCCTCTCATTGTGTGTCTCGGTTCAGTATACGCTAATGAGAGAAGTCTTTTGTAGTAGCACACATCATGCCTCCTATATGACATTTGTCATGTCTCGTGCGGCATGCATAACCGATTGCGCTAAAAAAGCTTGTAAAAAAATTTACAAGCTGATTAATGTTTATCAATCCATATTCGTGATGTACCCGAAATAGCTTCAATCCTGCATGTTCCTCCTATAGGGAACGTGGCAATTGGCGAGGTATGTCCGGCATTTATATTTGCGATGATCGGGATGCCGGATAATTCTTTTTTTGTTTCGATCATGGCTTTTACAAGATCCATTGATACGTTTGATGCTTTCTGAAATCTGCCGATCAAAATCGCCTTTACATGTGAAAAAGCGGGGAGGTGGATGAGTGATTGCAGATCGCGGTCAAACATATGGATGTCTGACATATAATCATCTTCAATCAATAAAATAGTATGTTCTGTTTCGGGAAAATACTCCGTTCCCTGCAGCAAATTAAGCGTGCATAAGTTTCCGCCAATTAAAGTACCTTCCGCATAACCTTCTTGGATTACAACAGGGCCGTTATTAGGATAAAAACGCCTGTTTTCTTGATCCAAAAACCAGCGGTCATCGCTCCACTCACTTGAAGGAAGAATTTCAAACGGGTCGTCCGAAGCGCAGCAAGAAAGAAAATACTCTTGTGTATAATCAAGCCCTTTTTTCATTGCAAATGTTGAGAAGTGGGGGCCTGAATACGTAACAAGACCCGTTTTTCGATAAATTGCGTTGCAAAGAGCGGTTATATCGGAATAGCCGCACAGAATTTTTGGATGTCGTTTGATTTTCTCGTAATCAAGATAACGCAGCAGCTGATTTGAATTAAACCCTCCGAGTGTCGTTAAAATCGCTTTGACGCCTGGATCAAAAAAGGCAGCGTGCAGATCATGGACTCTTGACTCGATAGAGGATGAATCAAATTCATTACATTCATTTGCGTGTTCAGCGATGGTTACCCGATAACCTAAGCGTTCTAACGCCGTTTTTGCTTGGATTTTTGCTTCATTTGATAATATAGACATGCTGGTCGCGGGAGACACGATCCGGATTTCGTCTCCCTTTTTCAGTTTTGAGGCGTACATAGAACCCTCCATCAATGGTTTTTTACCATTACAGCATATATTGGCTCTTTCTTCCAGACTTTTTTACAAATCAACCCACTTAATGCTGCCGGATTGGGTATCATTATCGATACATACTTTGAATTGATGTTTTTCATAAAAGTGAATCAGCCGGTCTACATGATTCCAATCCCGTTTGGCGATGTCTCCGGTGACTTTCGGTATATTGTGGTCTCTTGCTATATCTTTTAAATATTTCATGCAAATGGAACCAAACCCGTGATTCGGAGGGCCTTTTATATCGCCTATATGAATGGCATCGTCCTTGTAAGACGCTACAAGTGAAAAACAGCCTTTTCCTCGGTAAGCCGTTTTACAATCAGTTAGCATAATTTTGCATGTTTGGCCATCATCAATCGAGGAAACAATCATCCACTCATCATGTTTCGATTGATCAATACCAAGCACTTTGGCATCTTTAGATAAATCCTTCATATTCTCCTGCATGCGATAAATTTGAAATTCTAAATCATTTAATTCTTCTTCAAGCTCTTGACGATTTTTTTCTTTAATAGTAAACAAGATCAAACTCCTTTCAAAAATCAGCTTAGAAACACAGTTACCAATTGTATTAGAAGAGAGGCGTATTGTAAACAACAATTCCATTATTACTAGAAATTAGCGGAAAGTCAGGTTTGATCGTTTTTAAGAGAGGAAAAAGAAAACTAACCTGTGAAAAAGGAGGAATCGGAATGGCGATTGATTCATTGATTAACAAATTACAGTATGTCCAATTGGAACCGCCGGATAAAATTCTCTCTCTGTATCTCAATACAGACATGAGAGATCCAGAGCAGCAGGGGGGAGAATGGAAGATTGCCCTAAAGTCAGGATTCAGCCGATTAAAAGAGTATTTGGCAGCTAGTGATCCAGAGGAGGAAAAGTGTCTGGATGGAATCAGGGCTAAAATGAATCAATACTTGAATGCAATGGGAAAAGACATGCCCCGCAGTCTCGTGTTTTTTGTTTCCGACAGCGGCATATGGGAACCTATTAAGCTTCAAGTCCCTGTAGATACAAGATTTTACTGGGAAGAAACAGCTGTCCTGGATCAGCTAAAGGGTTTGCGCCAGGCATACCCAAGTACGGCGTTTATTTTAACTCAGCAGCATGAAGTGAAAATTATTGAAACTGTTTTAGGAAAAATTGAGGCGGTGGAGCGTTATGAGTATGATATGATCAATGAGTCTTGGAAGAATAGCCATTCCGCTGTAGACAAAGCGCCACCATTTGAAGAGAACCGGATGAGGGAACATGTAACAGAGAACCAATCGAGACTGTATAAGCGGCTGGCTGCCAGCCTTGATCAAAAAGCTGCCGCGAAAAGATGGGAACGAATGGTTATTGCCGGGGATAAAGAAACGGCCGATATCTTGGATCAGCATATGAATAAACCCATTCATTCGAAAATTCAAAAGAACCTGCTGAATGAAAATGAACATAAGGTCATTGAACATTTGATAAAAGAGGCGTAAACCTAACAGGCCGGGGCTAATAGCCTCCGGCCTTTGAAGTGTGTCTAATTTCTGACGAAGCAATCGAAACCGTTGACATCTTCTTTGAATTTGCATACGATTTGGATAGCCAGTACAAATTAGGAGAGGTCACCAAATGAACCAAACAGAAAATAAACCGAAAAATTACACGGGGATTGTCCTTACGCTGACAGTTCTGATTAACGGTTTAATCGCAGTGCTGTTTTTTATGCCTAAATTAGATCAGTTCAGCCATGCGAATATTCACATTTTGCCAATGCTGAATGCGATATTCAACAGCTTTACGTTTATCTTCTTATTGGCCGCGCTGATTATGATTAAACAGAAAAATATCAAAGCTCACAAACGCTTTATTTTGGCTGCGTTCACAACAACATTACTATTTTTGATTTGCTATGTGACGTACCACTCGATTGCGGAAAACACGCTCTATGGCGGAGAAGGTATTATGCGCCCGATTTATTTCTTTATTTTAATTACACATATCTGCCTTTCTGCAATTATTGTGCCGCTTGCGCTGTTTACGCTGATCAGAGGCTTCAGCATGCAGGTAGAGCGCCACAAAAAAATTGCGAGATGGACAATGCCTCTATGGCTGTATGTAAGCCTTACAGGCGTTATTGTATATTTGATGATTTCACCGTATTATTAAAAGCCATACTCAGTATGGCTTTTTTACGTGTAAACATGGCAAAAGCCCAAATTCATTTTTGGGCTTTTGTCAGTAAATTGATAGACTCTTATTCATGAGCCTTGGATTCCATGGTTTCAAGTGTTGCAACCTGCAAAGATTCTTCAACAGTTTTTGTTTTTTCTTTTACTTTTTCTGCATACGTATAATCACCGTAGCAATACGGATAGCGGAAATTTTTCGCATTTCCCCCGCAAGTATACAGATCAGGATTTTTTTTGACTTGCTGCTCGGAGTATTGTTTTGCCAATTCCTCAGTATGCGTTCCTCCATGTTCAGCTACAAAATCAATGTAACCTGCCCCCATGTTGTAGCTTTGAATAATGGTATCCAAATCCACGCCTTTTTCCTTACCGGTCTTGTACATGAGGGTAAATTGCTTGATGCCTTGTTTAACACTGAGTTGAGGGTCTGTTATCTCATTGCGTTTTAACCCCAGAGATTCAGAGGACTGCATGGGATCATTGCCTTTTCCTTTTGACTCCTGATACATCATGCCTAATATGAGTGATGTATAATTAGAGAGTCCTTGGCTTTCAAGCTCTTCTTCCACCAAAGGTTTGTAATCGGTTAAACGTTCCAAAACAATCGTTTTCGTATCGATCGGAAGTACTTTGATTAAATCCCGGTTGAAAAAAAGCAGGACCAATAAAAAAGAGGCGATGACAAAGACAAAAATCATCATAAAACCCGCAGCAGCGAAACAGCCTTTTCTCTTTTTCTTCACTGTGTTTCACCCTCAATGTTTGGAGCAGTATGACCTTTTTTATTATGACATAAGACGGTATATCAGACCAAGTAAAAACCTGATTTGAAACATAAATTTAAACTATGAGATTGAAATGGAATACAAGCAGGCTGGTTTGCACTCAAGCGCATTTGTTATAAGATAAAACTATGAATAAAGAAAGGTGATACATATGACTGAATTTAGAGAAACGGAACAATCGGCTGCTGATCTGGACGAGGAGACGCTGTTTCTAGTCGCGCAAACATTCAAAGCGCTTTCTGATCCAACCCGAATCAGGATTCTCCATTTATTGTCCCAGGGTGAGCATGCTGTAAACGGAATTGCAGAAAAGCTGAATTTACTGCAATCCACCGTGTCCCACCAGCTTAGATTTTTGAAAAATCTTCGGCTTGTCAAATCGCGCAGAGAAGGAACATCGATTTATTACTCTCCGGAGGATGAACATGTTTTAGATGTTCTTCAGCAAATGATCCATCATACACAGCATGATTGAAAAAGACATCCTTGCTTAACTCGCTGTTAGCGGGCAAGGATGTCTTTTTCTTTATTGTATTCGTGCTGTTCGAGTTCGTTTCTGCTGAGCTTGATGACAAAAGAAGAAAAACCGATATAATAAACGGCTATCAGAAAACAGACGCCAATTGTCAGAGGGTCCGTTCCGATTGACTGACTGTATGATCCAAGGCTGTTTAGATCAGGTGAGGTAAGATAAAGCTCCGTCACTCGATACAGAAATCTTGATAGAAATAAAGTTAAGAGAATCACCTCTACCCAAATATGAGTCCGAAAATAGATCTTTCCTCTGCGTTTTTCAAAGGAGATGTTTTTCTTAGCGAAAAAGACAAGGAGCCATCCGCCAAGAATGCCCAAAATGAGATATCCATATAAAAAAGGGTGAATGGCGCTGAAGATTGAAAGGCCAAAAGCAAACAGCGAGAAAAGAATGGTACGGGTGAACAGCCAGCGGGGCTTCAGCGGCTGGTATCCGATGGACCTTTTAATTTTTTTATACAGAAAAAAGATGATGATCATGGCAGGATAAACGCTCTGAAGTGTAAGATGCATGATGTGAAATCCCCTCCGTTGAGAAGTGTATGCTTATCCGGTCAGAAATAGTAGCTGAAATAAATACTGAACACAAAAAAGAAGGGGAAACCCCTGTTTTCATAGCATATGCGAGGTGTATTCCGCCGCATAATAGATATGCCCAAGCTTTATCAAAATGTTATGATTGTTTTGTTGGAAAATACAAGAAGAAAAGGTGCGCAGAATGAAACTGGAACGTTTGTTAGCGATGGTTGTGTTATTGATCAGCAAAAAACAAGTGCAGGCTGCAGAGCTTGCTGAGCTGTTTGAAGTATCTGTCAGAACAATTTACCGTGATATTGAGACGATCAATAGGGCTGGTATTCCGATTGTGACCTCACAGGGTTCCGGGGGCGGAATTGGCATTATGGAAACGTATCGGCTTGAAAGAGAGTGGCTGAAGGAGGAGGAATTGTTTGCAATTGCTTCCGCTTTGCAAAGCGTTTCATCTATGTATGAACCCGTTTCTCACAGCACAGCCTATCAAAAAATCAAACACCTTATACCTGAGCAATCTGCTCAAGCATTTAAGCACCAAACAGAAAAATGGTTTATTGACATGACGGCATGGGGCCATACCGAGGATCAAAAGACGCTTCGTGAGAAAATCAGCGCCGCCATCGATCGGTTGTCAACGATATCTTTTACATATACAAGCGCAAGCGGGGAAACTCTTCTTCGTGAAACTGAACCTTATACATTGGTTTGCAAGGCGGGGCACTGGTATTTATACGCTTATTGCTTGGTGAGAAATGATTTTCGTTTTTTTAAACTAAACCGGATGAAAGATCTGGCCATCTTACATCAGACCTTTATCAGAAAAGACATTCAGCTGGACACTTTGCCATGGGATAAGAGTTGGTACCAAAAGGACCGTTTAACTGAATTGGTTATTCTTGTTCAGCCGGCAGCACGTCAGCGCATAGGTGAATGGTTCGGATATGATGTCCTTCACTGTTGTGAGGAAGATAAAATCTGCCAGGCGGTGATTTCACTTCCAGAAGATCAATGGCTGATCGGTTTTTTGCTCCAGTTCGGAAAGGATATTGAGGTTCTGCAGCCTCTTCATATACGGGATAAAGTAAAAGAAACCATTCATCACATGCAAAAAATATATGAAACCTGACACACTGCTGTCAGGTTTCTTTGTCTATAATCTTAAAAAAAGGAGGAGATCGTATGGGCTTTTCACATATAACACACTTAGACCGGAAACGATTTGCCGGACTGTCACAACGGACAAGCAACGCACTGGAAATGACGGAAGAAAGGAGGATTCCGGCACTGTGGGATCAATTCTGGAAGCAGGATATGAGCGCTCTTTTATCACAGGCTGAAAAAGACCAGAGCATTATTGCCTTATATTCGAATTATGAACAAGAGACGAATGGGTTTTATACGTTTTCAGTCGGAACGTTTCAGGAATACGACAACATTCTTCGGGGACCATATGAAAACATTGATTTGCCGGCTTCCGCTTACGCCGTTTTCACTTCCAGAATCGGCCCTATTGAAGAGATTGTGCTTGAAACGTGGAAGGAAATTTGGACTTGGGATAAGCGGCATCTGCGCACGTTTACAGGTGACTTTGAGATGTATGATCAAAATGCCGCAGTGCCACAGCGAGCACAAGTTAACATTTATGTAGCGATAAAAAAATAATAAACTCTTGAAAAACTAATGGTGTTAGTTAATAATAAAACTAACACCATTAGTTTTTGTTAGGAGGAATAAAAAGATGAGAATGACTCAGTACCAAACGGTTTGGCAGCTGACTTTTTTTCCAGCATTGTTTCCGGTTAATTGCTATTTAGTAGAGGAAGAAAACGAAGTCACCCTTATTGATGCCGCACTGCCAGGCAGCTATAAAGGGATTATTCAAGCTGTGAATCAACTTGGAAAACCGCTTCAGCATATTTTACTGACTCATGCACATGGGGACCATGTCGGATCACTGGATACATTGGCACAAACATTTCCGCATGCAAAGGTCATGATCTCGGAACGGGATTCATTCTTGCTCCAAGGTGACACATCCTTGCGGCAAGATGAGCCGCAGACGCCTATAAAAGGAGGTATTCCGAAACACATACAAACAAAGCCTCACCAACTGCTGACGGGCGGTGAAACAATTGGTTCTCTGCTTGCCATTCCAACACCGGGCCATACACCGGGCAGCATGTCATTTCTTGATACAAGAAACGGCACTTTAATAGCAGGAGATGCGTTTCAGTTGCGCGGAGGAATCGCTGTATCAGGTCAGATAAAATGGACGTTTCCTTTTCCCGCTTTCGCCACATGGAATAAGGAGGAGGCCATCAAAAGTGCACAATTGCTCGCAGATAAGGCGCCTTCCTGTCTCGCTGTCGGACATGGAAAATTCCTGCGATCACCTTCAGAGCGGATGAGACAGGCGATCCAAAAAGCAAAGAAAGGATGATGAGCATGTCACCGAGAATAGGTTTGACCCAAAAAATGATTGTAGACGCTGCAGCAGAGATTGCCGATCAGGAAGGATTGAATAGTGTCACTCTTGCCGCTCTGTCTAAAAAAATGAATGTGCGCTCTCCGTCGCTGTATAATCATATCAACGGGCTGCAAGCGATCAGAACAGAACTTGCTGTCAGAGGACTGACAAAGCTTTTTGATCAAATGGCGGACTCCGTAACCGAACGAAAGGGAGATTCCGCTATGCTTTCTTTAGCACATGCATATGTTGATTTTGCAATTGAAAATCCCGGATATTATGAAGCGGCTCTTCTTAAGGTTCAGGACAAACGGACGGAAATCGTCTCTGACCAAATTGTCTGTCTTGTGACGAAGCTGCTCATTGAAAACGGCTATGCAAGTGAAAAGACTGCCATTCATGCGACAAGGGGGCTCAGAAGCCTGCTGCATGGCTTTACTGTTTTAATCGCAAAAGAAGCATTTGAACGTGAGGAGGACATTTTAGAAAGCCTGTCATTTTCAATTCGGACATTTTTGTCAGGATTATTAGTAAACAATAAAAATATTATGTAAACAAATAAATAGATGTCTTATATTTCTGAATATTGTATAATATCAAGGGAGTATACATAGGGGAGAGGCATTATGCAATGGATGACATTCACAAGATTGAACGGTTAGCGGCAGCTTCATGGCCGGCTTATTTTCAAAAAAGCGTAGGGCAATGGCTTCTCAGAGCGAATTTTGGCGTAACCAAAAGGGCAAATAGCGTATGGACTTCTGCGGATATGCCTGAAGGGAATTTTCAGCTAGAGGCCGAACTTTTTTATCAAAGTTTAGGCTTACCTGTTTGTTTTCATATTAGCAACGCATCACCGAAAGGGCTTGATGACGCTTTGGCAGACAGCCGTTATGAAAAGGTAGACGAGTGCTTCCAGATGACAGCATTGTGCCGGTCAATTATGAGCCGAACAAATGACAACAGCCGATTTACATACAAGTGGGAACAAGAGCCATCATCTGTTTGGATAGATGAATTTATTCAATTAGAAGGGTTTTCACCCGAGCGTCACAAAGGTTACAAACACATTTTCGAACGCATGCCGCCGTGTAAAACTTTTTTCAAGATGTATGACAAAGAAAGCCTGACAGCGCTTGGCACGGTTTCTGTCATTGATGGTTATGGCGGACTTAGTAATATCGTTGTAGCTGAGGAGCACAGAGGAAAAGGGGCAGGAACCCAAGTGATCAGGGTGTTGACTGAATGGGCAAAAAACAACGGAGCGGAACGCATGTTTTTACAAGTGATGAAAGAAAATCTGGCGGCAGTTTCTTTATATGAAAAAATCGGATTTTCGCCTATATCGGAACACCATTACCGGATTAAAAGATGACCAAAGGAAGGGGTTTGCTGATGGACTCGCTTCAAGAGATGATTTGCGAAAAACGGACATACACACACCTTTATCATTCACATAAGCACGCATACAGCCAATTTCTTTTTCCGCTTGAAGGGAGTATTGATCTTGAGACTGAAGAGCGCCAGGTGAAATTAAAGCCAGATCATTTTTTATATATTCCGCCGGAGTGTGAGCATCGTTTCCGTTCTATCGGAAGAAATGAATGTCTTGTACTGGATGTTCCGCTTCATGCAATGAAAATTGATGAGTATCGTGCAGGATCAGGAATTGAAGCTGCCCTCGATCCTTTCTGGTCTTCGATCAGGTATTTGCTGACAGAGGAAGCAAAGGCCGGAACAGCCAACTCGCTTCATATGCTAGTACAATACATAAAAGAAAAGCTTCAATCCCATAGCTATGCCTCAATTGCATACATTCACAGCCATTTATTTGAGCGGCTGACGATTAAGAAGCTGGCAGAAATCGAGCATTATCACCCAGCTTACTATTCAAGCTGGTTCAAAAAACAGACAGGGAAGTCCCCGCAGAACTATATTGCCGACCTTCGCCTTGAGGAAGCAAAACGAATGCTGATGGAGAGAAATGAAACCCTTACCGTCGTGAGCGAGGCGCTGGGCTTTCAAAACCTTTCTTCTTTTACAAGATGGTTCACGAAAAGCACAGGAATGCCGCCCCGCCTGTATCGAAACACCTTATATTCGGATAAAAAATGATGGCTCTTTAGTTAAAAGAATATTGTATATCTCCTTTACAATAGGAGAAAAAGGAGTTATTGATATGGCAGTTATTGAAGACTTTGAGAAATTGGATATCAGAACGGGAACAATTGTAAAAGCGGAAGAATTTTCTGAAGCAAGAGTACCGGCAATCAAGCTTGTGATAGATTTTGGGACTGAAATCGGCTTAAAACAATCGAGCGCACAAATCACGAAGCGTTACAAGCCGGAAGATCTCGTCAACAAGCGAGTCATAGCAGTCGTGAACTTTCCGCCCCGCCGGATCGCCGGATTTAAATCGGAAGTCTTGGTCCTCGGCGGCATACCCGGCCAGGGCGACGTCGTCCTTTTGCAGCCGGATCAGCCTGTTCCAAACGGCACAAAAATCGGATAACGCAAAAAAAGACGTTTGCCTAGGGCAAACGTCTTTTGCGTATTGAGGCGATGCACCACACGCCACATTCGTGTGTGCCGTAAGGCATGTACATCGGCTTACACAATTCAGCTCATCGCTATATGAATATAGCATGGAGGGCGAAGGAATGCAAGGATTACTTTGTTATTGTGATTGAATTTGTCCGTCTAATCAAGATCTTATTATATGAAATGTAATAATCTTTTAGTACAGAAGGTGAGCATGAACTAAGGTAAGCGATTGACCTCATAAGCAACACGTATTCCAGATTCAATCGCGCCTTGCATCCACGCATGAGTGAGTGAGGCGTGTTCTCCGGCGAAATGAATTCTGCCCTCAGGGACAGGAATATAGGGATACAGCTCTAATTCTTGTCCTGGTTCGAAAGCTGTAAAACCTCCCGCAGAATACGGGTACTGGCTCCAGCTAAAAGAAGTGCCAGACACAAATTCAGACCACACAATATCACCATAGATTTCAGATAAATCCAGTAAAGTATACTGGATACGCTCTCCTTCTGAAAGACTGTCCCATATTAGTGCCTCATCAGCCCAAGTATAACTCGCCAGAATGACGGCATGTCCATTTGCTCCAATATTTCTGCTTGGATAATATGAAAAACGAATCGGAAGATCAGTAATAGATTTGCCGCCGCGCTGACCGGCTTTTTCCCAAAATCGGCTTTTAAACTCTATGCCGATTTTTGTTGCACTGATATAGTTTAGCTCACGGATGGCCCTCCGTTTATAGTAAGAGAATGAATGGTATGGTTCGACTTTTACAAATCGCAATGTTGAAAAAGGAATGGTTACAATAGCGAGATCTGCTGTGAACGATGCAAATTCTGCCGTTTGTTGATGCTGACAATGGATCGTAACACTATTTTCACCCTGAGACATTTTCATCATTTTTTGATGGTATAGAATGTTTGTTTTTAATTGAGGAAGAAACGCGTGAGGCAGCAGATCCATACCGCCAGTTATCTCATAGAAGTGAGCGGGCGATGAAAAAAAGATAGATTCCCGCAATACTTCAACAAGGGACATCCCCATATACGCTTCCATATCCAAAAGTACACCGATCATATCGATCGCGCCATATGAAAAATACGTGTTTAAAAAAGAGCTTAACGAATGATTTTTGTATTGTTCTTCGACAATCCGCCAATTTCTCGCTGGATTTTGATTGATAAAATTTAGAATAGGCTGCAGTAAAGAAAGCAACAGCTCTTCAGACGTTTTCCCTTGTTCATTTGGTGCAACTGGATATCTCAATATTCCAGGAGCTCGTTCAAAAACTTGGAGACGTGTTTTGATTCCATTTGCATAAATGATGTCCATCGGGGTTCTGTTGATAAATACATTTGTTGGCAATTTGAATTTTTTGATATATTCTAAGGTTAACGAATGGTTATTCGGTATGCGCATCGGGCCAGCGTTGAAATACAAATCATCACTAAAGGGAGATCTCAAAGTGCAGACACGGCCGCCCGCTCTGCCGCTCGCTTCGAGAATTGTTACTCTGTGACCGGCATTTTTCAACAAAGATGCTGATACAAGCCCGGACAATCCAGCTCCTATAACAAGAATGTGCTTTGGATGCTGCGATGCGCTAAGGCCATTTCTAATGATCTTTACCATGTCATCATTCATTAGAGAATTCAATTTTTGGAGGCACCTCTTTTTAGAATTTATTGCATTATATTCACTGAAAAGAGCACCTATCACGATCTGTTCACATCTTTTGGAATTTGAAAGGTTATTGTTAAAAGGAAATAAAGGGGTGATGTATGTGACTAACTTTGTTCATAAGACGGTAAATGGCTTGAAAAGTCTTTTAGATGAAAAAGGAGCCATTCAATTGTTTTGTTCTGAAGGAGATATCATGGAGTTCCTTGTTACATTTTCACAGGACAAAGCAACCCTTAACGACATTCAAAGTTTTGAAGCTAAACATCAGATTACCCTTCCAGAGGATTATCAGAAGTTCATGACACTACATAACGGTGCGAAAATTTTTGAAATTCTTTCTGATGGGGAGAATATAGGTGGAGGACTTCAGCTATTTAGCCTTGAAGAGATTGAAGAGGAGTTAAAATATGAGGATTTGTTTGAAGATATCAATGGTATTCCAATTGGCTACTTATTGGAAGAATGCCATTTAATGATCGATAAAGATAAAGTGAACGAAGGTGATCCCAACTATCTCTATATATTTGAAAGTGGTTTAGAATATAATCCATTAAATGTAAACTTTGAAATATTTTTAGACCGGTATATATTGGCCAATGGAGAACCTTTTTGGGATTGGCGCTACTATACCGCAGAAAATTATTATAGAACAAGATAGTGTGTGATGTTTAAGACAGTCATTTTGGCTGTCTTTTTCTGTTATTCAATTAGATTACTGTGGTAAAATTTACATAGAGTAGTCTGGGAAGGAGAATGATATGAAGGTATTTGAGGCTGATTCATTACTCTTTGAAGCGGATAAAAGAACCAAAGAGTATAAGGAACTAAGGTCGCAAATGGTAAAGCTCAAAAAAGCGTTTAAGGAAGTAGCTGACCTAGATGACAGTGAGTTTTCAGGCAAGGGTGCTGACAACATTAAAACATTTTATCATGGTCATGTTGGTGTTACAGATCAATAGATTGATTTAATTGACATGAAAATTGCTTTCTTAAGCAGCATGTCTGCAAAACTTGAAGATGCGAAGATGTCTGATGCTTACATAGAAGAATCTTTTTTAGAACATGAACTTGTAAATGCATACACAAAATCAAAATCCATTATGTCTGAACAAAAGAAAGCGATGAAAGACATTCTGAATGACATCAATGATATTCTTCCAATTGAAATATTCTCAACAGAAGACTTCAAAGACAAACTTTCTTCTGCAGATGACAAACGTGAAAAAACAATCGATAAGCTAAACAAGCTTGATGAGGATTTAAAAACAGAATACGCTGAAACAGAACCAAACGAACAATTTATTCAGCAAGACTTTAAAAAGCTGCAGGAATCAACAGGCAAAGGAAAAAACGCTACACCAATTCACTATAACGCTAAAGCGTACAGAGAAAGTGACATACATAAGAAAAAAGGCGATATTGAAAAGCATTCTGAAGCTTACTTAAGTGTGAAGAAAGAAGAAGCAAAGGAACGTGAAATCAAGGAATTAAAGAAAAAACTTAATGACGGTGTATCTGACCCCGATGAATATTTAGAGATTGCTAAGAAAGTAGGGTACGAGAATCTGGAGCCAACTCAAGTGCAGCTTGCAGTGCAAATTGAACAAGCAAAGCAGCTAGAAGGAGCAGGAGAAATCACCTGGGACATCGTAAAAGGTGTAGGAGTAGGCTTATATGATGTTGGCAAAGACACTGAAACTGGCATATGGGATTTCATCACCGATCCGGGAGAAACACTCTCAGCACTGGGGAATGCAGTTATTCATCCAGTGAAAACATATGACGCTATTTCAGCAGCAATAGAAGAGTCATATCAAAAAGATATGGTGAATGTGGATGCCTATTCTAGATCAAGGTGGGTAACCTATGCTGTTGGTTCAGTGGCTGTAGCTGTTTTTGGAACCAAAGGTGCAGGAGCCATTAACAAAGCAGATGCAGCGGGCAAGGTAATAAATAAAGCAAGTCAAGCAGGAAAGAAAATTAAGGATGTCAACATTTCAGATTTGTTGCCTTACAACCCTAAGTATAAGCTTGCTCTAGCTGATAACATACCATACAATGTGGTTGATAGCCAAAACCTTAAGAATGAACTTTTGACTAATGCGAAGAAAATACCGGATGGAACAAGAAAACCGTTTACTGGCCAAAAGATAAGCCCCCCTTGGCTAAATAAAGAAAAGTATGATGCATATGAAATAGAGGGGAAGGTAAAGGCGAAGGGGAAAGTTAAAGATGTAAGCCGTAGAGTGTATACTATGAAAGATATTGATATTAATCAAAAAACAGAATTCGGTGTTACAAATCTTCAGCTAATGAAAAACGGGAATGCCCCTTATGCAAAAGACGGTACACAGATTAATTTACATCACTTGATTCAAGAAGAACCTGGCCCAATGCTTGAAATCCCGAACAGCTTACATACAAAATATAGTGATGTCATTCATCAGCTTAAGTCTGATGGTGAAAGTTTTAGAAATGATAAGGTTTTAAAAGCACAATACGAGAGCTTTAGAAAGAGATATTGGAAATGGAGAGCGAAACAATTTGAAAATGAGAATTGAGGTGTTTATATGATTTATTCGAAGGTTGAGAACTTTATTAATGAAAATAAACAAAATGCTATATTTACAGAAGGTGCAAGTCATGAAAACATTGGTCGCATTGAAGAAAACCTCCAATGCGATCTCCCCAACAGTTATAAATGGTTTTTAGAAAAATACGGTGCTGGTGGTTTATTCGGCGTTTTGGTTTTAGGCTACAACTTTGATCATGCATCAGTTGTAAATAGAACTAATGAATATAAAGAACACTATGGCCTTACTGATGGACTTGTGGTTATTGAAGATGTTGATTACTTTGCTTACTGTCTAGATACAAATAAAATGAAAGACGGAGAATGCCCTGTAGTTGAATGGGATAGGGTAGTTGGTTATCAAGATACTGTTGCAGAAAGCTTTATTGAATTTTTTTATAATAAGATTCAGGAAGCGAAAGATGATTGGGGAGAGGATGAAGACTAGGACGATTAAGTAAAAATATTGCAATTGCTCAATAGATACACTTGAGTTGCACATCCTCAATCTAAATAAAATAATGGTTTTATCCATAAAGCAATTGTATTCAAATAACATTTCGATATGGTTATAATTAGGATAAGGATTATGCTTTTTAAGGTATAAAAAATGCATAAAATAAAAAGACTAGGGTGCTATCAACACCCCGTCTCTGTACTAAAGCTACCCACTAAAGGGCTTGCTCGATGTGATTTCTTGGTAGACCTATCCCTTCAGGTTCTTAGGCTCAAGGAGGTCTATTTTTTATTTATATATGTCAACAGAGCAATTACAAATGACCCGAATGCAAGCATTAGCATTAATGCCTGGATGTTGACATAGCCTCACCCTCTTTCATAGGGGATGAGCAAGACTCCCTTGAGTGAGAAAATTAATGTACAGGAAAAAATATACTATACATAAATGTTCTTGTCGTTATAATTCCATAATAAATTACCAATGTGAAATGGACGTGCTTTAATGCAAGTTCTTCTTTATTTCTAATCCTAAAAAACTCATCCAACAGTATAAAAATAAGCCAAAAAATCAGCTTTTAATAAAATCAGAGATTTTGGCCATTAAAATTGGACAAGGAATCTTTTTTATAAATCCTAAATATTAATTATATTTTAATAAATAATTTGGTCCTTGAGTTGCTTAAAATATTCATCTGCTGCTTCTTTTGATTCAAGAAGTTCCATACTTAATAACACATTCACCTCGTTCTACACCTTCAAAATATGACGTCTCGTGACCTGATTCTTGAGCAAATTTTTTTCTGACTGGGTAATATTAGGGATGATTTGTAAGGAATATAAAGATTTAAAAGAATAGTTTTTATCCCAATTGTCTTGGGGACAGCCATTGGCTTGTAACTAATTTCGTAAAAGAAGCTCTGCATTTATGCAGGACTTCTGTCGTAAGTTTCATGGTCAGTATCAGGCATTGTTCTTTTCCAGTCTATATCTCGACACTGAAAGTAATGGAATAAAGCACCGAGAAGATTAGCATCATTTCCAAATTTGCATGCTTCTATTATTGGACGTACTTTTGCACCCTGCAATGAATTCATTATGATATCAATTTTTTTATTTATTTGTTTGATAAGATTTTCATTGCTGCTGACTGCGCCGCCAATAATAATTTTCTCCGGATCATAAACATACTGGAGGTTGAAAATACCCTTAGCTAAAGATAAATGAAAATCATCGATGGCTTTCATGCACTCCCGATCACCTGCTTCAGCTGCTGCAAATACTTGTTTTCCATCTAAATTCGATACATCGATTCCTTTAATTTCTGCAACCCGACGAACGAGAGCACCTATTGCAGCTAATTCACTCCATGTCCGGAAAGAAATATTGTTTATATCATCAACAGTATCCATGATCATATTGCCGAATTCTCCGCTGTGCAAGTTAGCTCCTTTATGAACTTTTCGGTCTATTACAACTGCACCGCCGATTCCAGAACCGATTACTACAAATAAAACATCATTGTTACCTACAGCTGTACCTTTCCAAACCTCACATAAAGCCGCACAGTTTGCATCATTTTCGATTTCAACTGGCAAACCGCTTTTGTTTTGAATTATTTCTTTTATATTAGGGCCGTGTATACAAGGAAGGGCACTGGTTCCCCCTATAATGCCGGTGTCGCTATTAACTCCCCCAGGACTGCTGAGAGCAATCCCGGAAATCTGGTACTTATCTTGATTTTTTCTCGTTACTTGTAACAATTCAGAGATGAACTTTTCAAAATCAAGGGGTGAAGAAGGAAATGAACCCCTGGTAAGAAAATCACCATTTTCATTAATAACAGCATATTTAATCGCACTGCCGCCTATATCAAAAACCATGTAATTATTCATAGGTATCCCCCTTTTTACAACGCAGTTTCTACTTCCTTCAGTACAAATATCTCGGAAGAGAAGTCACCTGGCAACTCCCTTTGCCAATATTCATAAGCGCGGTCTGTGTAGTCCTCAGCTAAAATAATTCCTATATTCATTAATTCATCACCGTAATGATTGCTGCCCCGCTCTTTAATATGATAAAGTTTCTCAGGGTTTAGGCCTTTTAATTTAATACGGTAGTATTTATCGTTTGGTTTTGCGAGGATCTTATAATATCCCACGATTGCTTCTCTTTGATCTTCTGATACAATCATCCAAGACACTTCGTTGGATTCAAAAGGGTTTTGCAGCCGGTAAAACTGTCCGTTACGAATTAGATTGCGTTTTTCTTTAAAGAAGGAAACCTGTTCTTTCACTTTTCTTTTTTCTTCATCATTTAGTTTTGTTACATCAAGTTCGTAGCCAAATGTGCCGAAATAGGCAACATTTGCCCGAGATTCAATCGGTGTGGTCCTGCCGACCTGATGGTTCGGAACAGCCGAAACGTGGCTTCCTATAGAATTTAGTGGATAAACCATAGAAGTCCCATATTGAATTTTTAATCGTTCAACTGCATCTGTGTCATCACTGGCCCAAGCTTGGGGAGCATAATATAGCATCCCCGGATCAAAACGAGCTCCTCCTCCTGCACAAGATTCAAACAAAATTTGTGGATGTTTTTGGATTAAACGCTCGTAAAGACTATAGACTCCTAGAATATACCGATGATAAACCTCCCCTTGTTGATCTGCAGCCAGGCTCATTGAATAAGCTTCTGTAATATACCGGTTCATATCCCATTTGATGTAGCTTATTTTTGTACCCGTGATAATCTCATCCATGAGCGAGAAGATATGATCGACCACTTCTTCTCTTGTAAAATCCAAAATAAACTGGTTGCGGCCATGTGAAGGCGAGCGGCCAGGAGTGGCGATAATCCAATTCGGATGTTCATTTAATAGCTTTGTACCTTTGCATACCATCTCTGGCTCAAACCACAAGCCGAATTTTAACCCTAATACATCTATTTTTTCAGATAAGCCTTTAATGCCAGTTGGCAATTTTTCTTTGTTTGTGAACCAGTCCCCAAGTGAACTTGTATCATCATGTCTTTCTCCAAACCAGCCATCATCCAAAACGAATAGCTCAATTCCTAAGTCCTTGGCCGCCTTGGCAATTGTTAAGATTTTTTCTTCATTGAAATTAAAATACGTGGCTTCCCAGTTGTTAATTAAGATAGGGCGGTCTTTATCACGCCAATTTCCCCTAACCAACCTTGTACGGTAAAGCTCATGAAATGTTTGACTCATTCCGTTTAATCCTTGGTCAGAAAACACCATAACACATTCAGGGGTTTGGAAGAATTCTTTTGAATTTAATTTCCACTTAAAACAGAAAGGATTAATTCCCATCATTACCCGGGTTACACTATATGCGTCTACTTCAACCTGGGCTAAAAAGTTACCGCTGTATACCAGGCTGAATCCATATACATCACCGGTGTGTTCAGTGGTATCCGGCCGCTTCAAAGCAAGAAAAGGATTGTGGACATGGCTGCTGGCACCTCTCGTGCTATAGACAGATTGGATTCCTTTTGATATTTTTTGCACTTCCATGTGAGCTTCACGGGCCCAAGCTCCTGCTAGATGAACCATTTCATAGTTGTCGTCTGGGAAATCAACATTCATGCTCATAGCATTATTAAGATAAAATGCTTCCTCACCGGTATTGATAAATCTAGAATTTCGGCAAATAACACTTCTATCCGCATAAATAGAATAACTTAAAATTAATTTGCTCTTTAAAGTATGATCCACTAATGTGATTTCGATGGTCTCCGCTTCACTCTCATTTTCTACATAAGTCGCAGGCAATTGATTGAGTAGGGGCTTTCCTTGAATAATTTCATAGCTTTCAAACTGAAAATTTGTAACATGGCTGCCTGCATCATTTGTTATCATATGGGCGGGATATCGATAGTCTGTAGTTCCAAAACTTGGGTATTCTTGTTTTATATGTTCTAATGATGAAGTGTGATCGCCTTCAAACATATTGCAAGAAGGTCTTATTTCGCGCTCAATAAGATGCTTAAATGACTCCCGGTGTTTTATTTTTTTCCCATAATACAGGTGCTCTAGTTGCTTGCTTTTTTCTAACACCCTAAAAATATAACTAATATTTCGGTTGAAAAGATGAAATTCTTTCGTTTCCTCATTGACCTTAATCGGCATTACTATTCACCACTCCTTACTAATAATAAACCCTTGTTTTAGAAAGCACTTACAAAATAATAGAGAAAATAAAAAGAAAGTTGCAAGCGACTTAAATTATAACAAAAATTATCAAAATAAACTATTTATTTTTTGAGAATATAAACTTAAATTAAAACTAAACCATTACTTAACAAACGAACTCATCACAAATCATGTGTCTAATCTTAGTTATTTCTTGATAGTTAGGAACAAATTAGAATTAAATCAAGATTTGTAAGCGTTTTCTGTTTTATTTTTGAAAATTTCAAAAAAGTATAGACATTTAATTCTGGTGAATATATAATTATTTTATTAAGTTAGCGATTAACGATTGTTTAAGTTAAGTTAATAATTAAGTTAACTGATTAGTGATTTAATTTTTTTAAAAGGGAGTGAAAAACAAAGAATTTTTTGAAAACTGATCTAAAGGGTTTGAAGGTTTTCGAGAATTCCCAGGATATTTGATAAAGTCATGTGGAGTTCCTTATTAAAAATTAGATAAGGCGGGGTGGAAAATGCATAAATCGAAAACATTTTTGTTCTACATGTTCATCTTACCTTGGTTGATTGGGTTCTTTGTTTTTACAGCGGGGCCCATGGTGTATTCGTTATATATGTCCTTTACTGACTATTCAGGTCTTGGAACAGCAAATTGGGTAGGATTTGAAAATTATCAAAAGATATTTACAGAAGATCCTTTGTTTTGGCAATCATTATGGAATACACTTTTTTATACCGTTTTTGCAGTACCGCTTGGATTGATAGTTGGTTATCTGTTAGCGGTCCTTTTAAACGCAAAAGTAAAGTTTATGGGGTTTTTTAGAACTGTATTCTATTTACCGTCTCTTGTTCCCACTGTTGCCAGCTCTTTATTATGGATCTTGATTTTTCAGCCGGATTTTGGCATTGCGAATGTGATCCTTTCATTTTTTCATCTGCCAACCTCGAATTGGTTGCTGAGTGAGGCAATGGTTAAACCTTCTTTAATAATTATGAGTCTATGGGGAGCAGGTGGAGGAATGGTTATCTACCTGGCCGGCCTTCAAAATGTGCCTGCCTCTCTCTATGAAGCTGCTGAGCTTGATGGAGCAGGGAAGTTATCGAAGTTTTGGAATATAACAATACCTATGACATCAAACGTTATTTTTTTTAATTTAATCATGGGACTCATCGGCGCTTTTCAAATTTTTACACAAGCGTATGTTGTAAGCAGTGGAAACGGTGGACCAAATTATAAATCTCTATTTTATGTTTTCTACTTGTATCAAGATGCATTCAAGTTTTTTAAGATGGGGTATGCATCCGCTCTTGCTTGGATTCTATTTCTCATCATTTTAGTTTTCACACTGATTCAATTTAAGGTATTTGGAAAAAAAGTCTACTATGAATATGACGAATAAGTGAGGGAGGGAAAGTGGAGTGGAAATCGCAAAAGTAAAAACCAAAGCAGTGAGGATAAAAAAAGAGAGCAGCATAAAAAAAGGTAAACTTTTTGAAAGAATTCTGACATACGGACTTCTTGTCAGTTTATCTATCGTTTTCATCTTTCCATTTTTATGGTTGGTTGGGACATCACTAAAGCCTGAAAATGAAGCCATTTCTTTTCCACCTAGTTTGCTGCCGAAGGTATGGGATTTTGCGAATTATATAGACGTATTCACTATCGTGGACTTTGGTCAATATTATTTAAACTCCATCATTGTTACTGTAGCAACGGTAATTGGGACGGTTTTATCCTCGACATTGGTAGCTTACGGTTTTGCACGAATTAAGGGAAAAGGACGGGATGTTTGGTTTATCTTGTTGTTGGCAACTATGATGCTCCCTCCGCAAGTCACCATGATTCCTGTATACATGATTTTTGCGAAACTTGGTTGGACAAATACTTTTTTGCCGCTAATTGTTCCTGCTTTTTTTGGTAACGCTTACTTTATTTTCTTGCTTCGACAGTTTTTTAAAACCATCCCAAAAGAGCTTGAAGAATCAGCTTATTTGGATGGGTGCAGCACTCTGGGAATCTTCTGGCGGATTGTCCTTCCGTTATCCACTCCGGCAGTCATTACTGTTGCCTTGCTGAGCTTCATGTGGACTTGGAACGATTTCTTGGGACCGTTAATTTATCTCAATGACGATTCTAAATTCACGCTAGCTTTAGGGATTCTCCAATTCAAGGGTGCATTATTGATAGAATGGGGACCAATGATGGCAGCAAGTGTGCTTATTATTCTGCCTTTGATAATCATGTTTTTTGTTGGGCAGAAGTATTTCATAGAAGGTATCGCTACTACTGGTGGAAAGTAATAGCTAGGTTTGATTAGTAAGGGTCAGGCTAGATAATGACCTTTTCTGGAACCTTATCTATTCCTTATCTATATTTTACTAAATAAATAGGGGGGAGTAATTCGATGTTTAAGAAGAAAGGATTAGGTGTTTTCCTTTTAACCCTTGTGCTGGCTTTATCAGCCTTTTTGTCGGGATGTTCTGGATCTGATACGTCAAGTGGGGACTCAAAGAATGGCGTGACGCTCCGTATATTAGTTTGGAATAACAATCCAGAAGGTACAAAACTGGAAAATGAAATCTTTAAAGCATTTGAGAAAGAAAATCCTGGTGTCAATGTTGAAATGGTTTATGCTCCATACGATAAGTTTAACGACAAGTTCCTAACAATGTCTGCCGGCGGTGACCAGCCAGACTTAGTTTGGATCCAACCATCTGCCTTTGGACAGTTAGTATCTAAAAATGTATTGATGGATCTATCTGATAAAGAGATCAATAAAGATGAATACTTGCCTAACATTCTTGAAATGGGTAAGGTTGATGGCAAGCAATACGCGCTGATTCGTGATGCAGCGACATTCCAGATGGGCTATAACAAAGATATGTTTGATGAAGCAGGAGTGCCATATCCTTCAGATGATTGGACTTGGGATGACTTCCTTAATGCAGCGAAGAAATTAACAAAAGTTGAAGGTGGAAAAACAGTACAGTTTGGAATTGAAAACTACTATACTGGGGAAATTTTGGTTCAAAACGGGGGATCATACATAAGTCAAGATGGCAAGACAGTGACAGTGGACTCGCCGGAAACAATTGAAGCAATCCAGTTTGGATCCGATCTTATCAACAAATATAAAGTTCAACCAACTTCAGCTCAAGCACAGGGCATGTCTAATTTGTTCCTAACTGGAAAAGCGGGCATGAAATTAATGGGCCCATGGGACTGGGCAGATACAGAGAAAAACGTTTCCTTTGAGTGGGATGTGGCACCAATGCCAGCAGGAAAAGCCGGCAATGTATCTGCAGCTTCTTATCTGCCAATCGGTATTGGAAAAGGGACAAAACATCCTGAAGAAGCATTTGAGTTGCTGAAGTTCCTATCAACCGGTAAAGGGCAGGATATCCAGATTGATACAATTAACGCAATTCCAGTGGTAAAGCGTCATGCAGATAAAATAACTACTATGAAAAACGCGCCGGAGAATGCAGCTTCATTAGGAACGCTTCTTCAAGAAGGCAAAACTGTTATGAATGCACCGTATACACCTGATTATGCCGAGATTGCAAATAAAATCCAGCCGGTCATTGACAATATTAATTTGAAGGATCTCGATGCGGAAAAAGAATTGAAAAAAATTGCGGATCAGATTCGCAAAGAATATAACCTGAAATAATAACGAAAAGGTACTTGTTAAATCAAGTACCTTATTTCAAGAAGGTGAAACGGATGAATAAAAGTACGTATTTAGACAGCAAGGTTTTCTGGATAATGGATTTGGTCTTTAGCCTGGCTAAAACGAGTGTATTCTTTTGGGTAGCGTTGATAAAAGAGTTCTTTATATTTGGTCTTGTTGCTTCTTTCTGTACATTGGTTGAAATGATGGATGAAGTTCTTTTGGGGAACGGGGGTTCTATTAGGGAAGGACTTCGAGAGAGAAGCCAAAAATACAAAGGTTATAAAAAAATTTCATTGTTTACTTTTTGTTTTTTTATTTATACAGGGCTGTTTATCATATTTCCATTACCTGAATCCGTACCGGCAGATATAGGAGTTTTTACAAAGTTTGCGTTTGTTTATTTGTATTTATTGGGAGTGGTGCTATTCACATATGTATCGTGGAACTTGGTTAAGTTGAATTTAAGTGTAAAGAAAGCTTTATTTTATGGTTTTTATTTAATGTTTAAAAGGTTTGTACGATCTATTTTATTATTTGCTGTATTTTTAGTCATAGTTTTATTAAGTCAGATGAATTTAATTTTTCTTATATTCATTGCTCCTTCTCTCTATGTTATGTGTGGGACTATGATATTGAGAAAAATCTACAAAAGTGAAGTTTTGAACTAAGAATACTAGATCTGACTTAGACCGTTATTTGTTTGCAGGATGCACCTAAGGTTTATCAAATGTAGCCTGCTTCCGCTTTTTATGTTCCTGCTCTATAGTGGTGCGTAATAGATGTGTTTGTGCGGAAGACTCAGCAAAAGCAGTAAAACTATTCTGGAGAGAACTCTACCAGAATGGCGGAGAGCGATAATTATAAGGTAATACAACATAAGATTTCTTTTTTCGCTTAAACATACGCCTTGAAAGAATGTTCTTGAGGTAAGCCTGCAATGTTATTTCACAATTAAGGAGTGCAAAGAAATGAATAATAAGAATATTATCCCCGAGGGTTTTTTCTGGGGAGGAGCGGTAACATCTTTTCAAACTGAAGGTGCTTGGAATGAGGGGGGAAAGGGCCCGTCTATAGTAGATGCAAGGCCGGTAAAGAATAATCATTCAAATTGGAAGGTAGCAGTGGATTTTTATCATCGCTATAAAGAGGATATTGCGCTTTTTAAAGAAATGGGATTTAATGCCTACCGCACAAGCATTTCATGGTCAAGGGTTTTTCCAGATGGAGAAGGAGAACCTAATGAAGAAGGTTTAAAGTTTTATGATGAATTATTTGATGAGATGCTGACAAACGGAATCCAGCCTGTTATCACTCTTTATCATTTTGATTTACCTTTGGCGTTGGCAGAAAAATATAACGGTTTTGCTTCCAGAAAAGTCGTAGAGTTATTTGATAAATATGCAAGGACAGTATTTAAACGATTTGGAGGAAAAGTTAAATATTGGCTTACTTTTAATGAGCAAAATCTTGTTTTAACAAACCCGCAATATTGGGGAGTTACATTGGCTGATAATGAATCAGTTGAGGCTTTAAGATATCAGGTGTGCCACAATGCTTTTATTGCACATGCTAAGGCGGTAAAAGCTCTGCATGAGTTAGTGCCAAATGGACAAATGGCAGGAATGGTAACCTACCTAACAACGTATCCAGCGACCTGTGATCCAAAAGATGCTATAGCAAATATGAAAGCAAAAGAGTTATTGACAGACTTTTATTTTGATGTATTTGTGCACGGCGAGTATCCATCTTATGTTACCAGTCATCTTGAGCAGAACAACATAATGCCGGTGTTTGAAGAGGGAGATGCTGAATTACTTAAGGATAACACAGTTGATTACTTAAGCCTCAGCTATTATCAGAGTCAAACGGTTAAGCACCTGCCGGAAACGGATGGACACATTATTTCAGGTGTATGTCCGAATCCAAAACTAGATACCAATGAGTGGGGATGGGCAATTGATCCAATTGGCTTAAGAGTGGCTTTAAAAGATATGTATGCCCGTTATCGGCTGCCTATTTTCATAACAGAGAATGGGATTGGTGTAAGAGAAGAGCTGGACGAAAACCAAACAGTGGAAGATCAGTATCGTATTGATTATCTAAGGGAACATATTGAACAAATGAAACTGGCCATGAAAGAAGGTGTAGATGTTATCGGATACCTTTCGTGGGGATCAACGGATATTTTAAGCTCTCAAGGTGAGATGAAGAAGCGTTATGGTTTTGTTTTCGTAAACAGAGATGAAACAAATTTAAGAGATTTGAATAGATATAAGAAGAAAAGCTTCGATTGGTTTAAGGGAGTAATTTCTTCAAACGGGGTTAAGTTATAAACAAATAATAGTTTTGTGCTAGATTTAAAACGTTGATAATTAATGATTTGCCATACTCCGCCTATATCCATTGTTTATATTAAAAACAGTGAATATAGGCTTTAATTGTTCCGCTCATACTATTCGCTGCTGTTGTATTAAAATTTACGTACCAATCTGTGCACGCTCTCGGGGTGGATTTCAGTAAGCCTCATTGACAAAAGATTTTATTAGCCATAAAATTAAGTTATCGATTAACAATAATTCAGAGAGGAGCGAGGATTTGAAAACTAATATTACCATGCGAGATATTGCAGAAAAGCTTGGTGTAAGCAGCGTAACAGTATCGAAAGCTCTAAATGATAAAGAAGGAGTCAGTGCTGATCTCAAATTAAAAATCAAACAAGTAGCTGATGAAATGGGTTATCGCTACAACACATCAGCCCGTGCCATGAAAGACGGGCGTTCTTATAATATTGGTGTTACTATTCCAGAACGATTTACGGGCATGACGCAGTCATTTTATTTAAACATCTATCAGTCTCTGTCTAAATCGCTGGAGCAAAAAGGTTATTACGGCATCCTTCACATTTTAAGTTCAAATGATGAAAAAACTTTAGTGCCGCCACGTATTTACTCGGAACAAAAAGTAGATGGTCTGATTATATTGGGGCAGGTCAGTAAAGAATACATTGAGATGATGCAGTCCGTAAATATTCCAGTAGTATTTATGGATTTTTATGATGAGAAAACAGATATGGATGCGGTTATTACGGATAACTTTTATGGCGCCTACGATTTAACAAACTACTTGATCAGCAAAGGACACAAGGAAATCGGATACGTCGGTAATTTATACGCGACAAGCAGTATTCAAGACCGCTTTTTGGGTTATTATAAATCGCTCCTTGAACACAGGTTAGAAAGAAACGACAATTATATTTTAAATGACCGGAATGAAGAGGGGAAATTTGTAGATATTCAATTGCCAGACCAAATGCCAACTGCCTTTGTTTGTAACTGTGACCAGGTAGCACGCCTCTTGATTAATAAGCTCGTCTTACACGGATATCAGGTACCGGAAGATGTATCAGTAGTTGGTTTCGACAATGATGCTTATGCAACAATCGGGTTTCCTGAATTAACAACTGTAGCTGTCGATGTGGAAGAAATGGCACGTACCGCTGTTCAATTTATGTATGAAAAAGTAAACGATCCTTCTAAAAAATTTGGTCGGGTCCAAGTAAAGGGTCGTATCATTTACCGCGATTCTGTCAGTTCTCCAACTGCCTCTCCCCAATGAGTATAGACCTCTTGTCTATGCTTTTTTATATTCAAATTATTACAATCATAGTTTTAATAAAAATTAGTAAGTTAATAAGCTTTGCACAAAGTAATTTTAATGTTTTCTAATCAAAGAGAAGCTATACGAAGTCGTTGTAGCGGAGAGCATTTGACACCTATTAAGTGAAGCTGTTGGGCTTTTCCAACAGCTTCACTATATATTCTGAATTATAAAGGAAAGATGTTAATTGAAACAGATCCGTTTTTCCATTCATAGGCCCGAATCAGAATAGTAGCCATTATATATATGTGCTCAGTGGCTGGCCGGTATATCGGTAAAGTCTGTTTTTCCAGAAGATGATACACGAATATTATCAAGGTAAATCGTGCCGTTAACAGGTTCTGATCCCGTAGCATTTACATAAATAGAAAACGCCCTTACACTTTTCAAGTGTTCAGCTGTTAATGTTTCTTTTTGCCGTTCGGCAGATTCCCATGGGGCCGGTTTAAATTCGGAAAATGGGATTGATACCTCGCTGGCTGTTTTAGAAGCAAGTGACGGATACGCCTCGAAGGCGATTCCTCCGGCATTGAGTTGAACAACCATTTTTTGATTTCCACCGTCTGCTTTCAGCCAGAAATCAATTGAATCTGCTTCAGCCCAGTCAACACTATCTAGAGATTTGGTCATGCCAGTATAACCTGCTCCAGCTAGTGAATAGTCATATTTTAATGCATAGGAACCTTCCGTTTTTACGATACTGGTTAACGATAGCTTTAAGGGATCACCTTGAGTAGCAAAGGCAGCCTGCAGCTGTTCATCATCGCCATAATATGTCTCAAATGTATCAACAACTGTTGGTGGCTGTTTTTCTGGCTCTTTTAAATACACCTTAATCGTTTGTTTTTGAGAGGTTCCATCAGCAAATTCGGCTGTTACATGAATAGTTGCTTTGTCACCTTTTAAAGCAGCAGACCCTTCATAATAATAACCATCACCTTTGACAAGAGGGTACTTCTTCGCTTTGTCATTCACGGTATAATAAATATCTTTGGGTTTACCCTGAATCACACTAACGCTGATTGGTGTAACTTTTTGGAGCGAAAGACTACGGTCAATTGGCGAAACAATATGCATAAACGGCTTTTCTGCAACTGTTTCCGGTACTGCTCCTCCGTATATATTCCCAACATCTTTCGAGAAAGCAGAATAGGGGTCTTTATAAAAATTGATAAAGTCAGGAAGTAACTCGTGATCTCCGAGCCCATTTGGTGCATTTTTGTATGGAACAAACAAGTTGCCATTAAGCCCGAAGTTAGCCCAGGTCTGCATATAAGAAATTTTTCTTGCATAGGGATCTGCTTTGATGGCATCAAGCACTCTCGTGAACCATTGTGTGTCAAGGTTTCCGTTTGTTTTTAATCCAAGTCCATATTCAGTTAAAGCAGCTATTTTCCCTTTCGAGTCTGCTAATTTTGAGAGCATGCCAAGATCTACTACGAGAGTATTTAAAAACCCTTCAGACCCCGGATTGTTTGGATTATCATACTGATCAAATCCTAAAACATCAACATAATCATCTCCAGGATAGGTTTTTAGGTATTTCTCTTCATCTCCGTTAAAAGATGCACCTGGTGAAAAAGCGTATAAAAAGTTATCGACGCCTTTTACATCACGCAAGTATTCTACAGTATATCGGTAAAGTTCTTTGTATTCTGCAGCCGAAGTTGTTTGAGCTCCCCACCAGAACCAGCCGCCGGTTTGCTCGTGGAACGGGCGGAAAATCACAGGAATATCTTTGCCTTCGTTGTCTTTCAAATCATTTGCAAAAGCAGCAATGTTGTCAAGCCATTCATTGAATCTAGCATTATAGCTTCCGCCCGGCAGGATATTTTTGACTACACGGCCGCTTGTGTCATAAAAGCCGCCGCCGGTTACAAAGTTATGCGGATGAGTACTAAGCGTTAAGATGCCACCAAGTTCATGTGCGGTTTTCATCGATTTGATCAGATTGGCTCGATTTTCGGCGGCAGATTGTTCACGTGATCCCGGCTTTTCATAGCCATCAAGACTGAGCGTATCCCAGCCAAAGAGGGCGGGATAGTCACCGACCGAGTTTTTCACTTCAGATTCGGTAGAACCTGTCCGCAGACCGGGTCCGGTAACGGTAATTCCCTCATCCGTTGCGTGCTGCTGGCCGAACAAAACTTTTTCGCCGCTAATACTTTGCAAGTAAGAAAACAGCTGTTTTGTCGACGTTGATGCTTCAGCATCTACAAGATTAATAATCTGCTCCTGGGCTTGTGCGGAAGGCATAAGAAGAGAAGAAGATAAAACGAAAGCACCCGTAAAAGAAATCCATCCTTTTTTCAGCAAACCAGTTCCTCCTTTTAATCATTTAATGTTGAAAGCGCTTCAATTTTATATTATATATTTAGTTACTTAATAAATAAAGTAAAAAATTAATTTTTAAGGTTTTCGATAAATTAAAAAGGTGTGTTTTCTGTAAATAAACTAAATTTCTTGTTTGAACAGAAGGCCGGTTGTAAAAATTCTACACACAGAATGTCGCGAGCAAGAGTGTCCTTGGCTGTTTAATGAGATAAAGCACGTTTATGAAAATATGATCAGTGTAGCAAAGATAAGCATTTCTTTCCCGAGCTTTTAGATAGGCCTTTTTTAAAAAAAGACAAATTGACGAAAAGGCCATTCACTGCATCTAACAGCTTTCAGCATATGGAGAGAATTTGGTTTGATGTGCACAGTAGGCATTGGAGATAATATGTTGCTGAGTAAGCTTGCGCTTGACCTGGAAAGTAAGAAAACAAAGAATGGCATTGCACGTTGGAGATAAGAGGATGTGCCAAATAAACTCTGGAAGGTTCACCCGTTGTCTAAAATGTGGGGGATAGGAGGGAGGATGGAAAGAAACCTAAATCGGATGGCAATATCGACTGTAGATCAGTTAGCCAAATTTCCTTTAGAGCTGCTTGAAAAGAAGTTCGGAATAATGGGAAACCAGTTGTATTATCATGCTCATGGAATCGATTTATCAGAAATAGGAGCTCCTTTGATGCAAGGGCAGATTAGTTGTCTCTGAGGTACTTGAATTTAATAAAGAGTTGAAATTCAAACTCTTTAACAATGGATTCGTTGAAAATGTCACCGGCAGAGTCCATTACATTAATCTTGAACAACACAGGCTTCATGTAAAAGACCAGAATGACAATACAATGTCTTTGGATCAAGGCGTTTCCATTCGTTTACTTACGAGCGGCTTTCGAAAACTTGGTTTCTCGGCCAATGTTTCAGCTCGAGCATTAATCATTTTATAACTGATTTTTTCGTCTTTAGCCCAAGGAGGGATAAGACCCATCTAAGTTTATTGGATCCATCGTTGATAATTGTCAGGATGTTTTGTGAAGGAGCGACATTATAGCTAGGGTGATATTCACCTTCAGGTAAGAATTGATCTATGTTGAATTGCTCAATGATGTCATCAAACTCAGAAAATAAAGTGAACTTGCCACACATGTTCATCATCCTTTAGGGTTTTTGAATATTGTACAGGCTTGATACACAAAAATCAAAAAGGAGGAATGTGATGCAGCAGCAAACAGTTGAGGGTTAAGGAAGTTGAATGGAGAAAGAAAAGGTCAGTGATATTTATACAATACATTAAATAGTTTTTCTATAAATAGTTCTGATAGACTGTACAATAATAAGAACGCCCCCATATGGGGGCTTGGATCTGCTTAATAACCATTAAATCCCTTGATTTCAAAGTTTTCTGTATCGAGATTTAGGCTATTCAATTGGTTTAACAACACCTCAAATTTTAAGCAGTCACCGTTTCTAAATTCATCTGGAATATATTTAGGATTTGCAATTTTCATGCCATTCTCAATCCACTGTTTTCGGTATAACTGAATTGCAGCTTCAATTAAGTAATCTGGCGTTACAATAAAACCTAAGCTTACGTCATGATCTTCACTGTAGCCGTATTCAAAATCACAACAAGGGCAGATATCAAATGTTTTTTGATACTCACCATCATTGTTTAATGGGTTTTGAATTAATCCTTTATATCCGCAAATTAAACATGTATATAATTTTGGCATAGCAATCCCTCTTTATATATTTATAGTTCCTATTGATTTTTATAATAATTATAACCAGCCTTTTTATTTGGATGTTTTGGTTTAAAGTAAGTTATTATAGTGTCCTTATTACCTGAGCGTTCCACAGATAAAAATTCATTTGTCTTTTTATTATACTTATACAAAGGGATTGAGACAGTTGCAAGGAATGGTGAACCGTACACAGTTTTGAACGATTTGCTGTTTGCTGCAGGCAATTTACATATTGGTCTGGGGTATGATTATATAAAGTGCGTTACCTTACTAATCAATGTCAAAAGATTTTTTAGTGTAACAGAGTCATATGGAAATATTTCTGATAAATTAGCTGTTTTTGCTATGAAGGGTGTGCAATTTGATCAGTTTGAGGAAGCTTACAAAGCTTATAAAGAAACAGTTACTATAAATCAAAATAGCTTAGTGGACTTTTTAAGTGCTGATAAAAGCAGGTGAGAAGCCACAAAAAGCTGGTGAAAGTTTAGCTATCATCATGAATAAACTTATTGAAAATGAGGCGGAAAATTCAATGATATAATTGTTTTAGGCAAAAGCCCTTATGCGGGCTCTTTTTAATTGTTGTTTGCAGTAACCAATTTTAAAATTTTCCGTATAGGATCTAACATCGCAGGTGTAAGTTTATATCCATCCCAGTGGATATAAGGTTTTTCTATTTAGGTTTTTCTTTCCACTTTAGGATCAAGATCATCCGTTAACCCAAGTATGTAATCAACTGTAACATCATATAGCCTAGCTAAAATAATCAACTTGTCCAATGGTGGTTTTTTCTTTCAGTTTTATACCGCGCCGTAACTTGATTTTGCAATTCCAATTTTCTCACCTAACTGTTCCATTGTTAATTTGTGTGCCTTTCGTAATTGACGTAATCTTTGGCCATACATTTTGAATAAACGCCTCCCAAAACCATCTAGTTCAATTATATGAGCTTTCATTTCTCCATAAAATAAAAAATCTCAAAAAAATTTCAAAACTTTCACGATTTCTGGTGGAAAATGCATTATAATGTGAAAGCATTACTTTAAAAATGGTAGCAATGAACTAGGAGGAAGTCATGGTAAGCAAGAAGAACAAAATTGTAGCGGCATTATTAGCATTTTTCTTCGGGGGTCTGGGAATACATAAGTTTTATTTGGGAAGAGTAGGACAAGGTATTTTATATATTTTGTTTTGCTGGACTGGTATTCCGTCTATTATCGCATTTATTGAATTCATTATTTTTCTTTGTGGAAGCGAAGAAGCGTTTGATCAAAAGTACAATTTTTATTACTTCCAGCAGCAATCTAAAGCTTAATTTTAAAGAGGGATATACAGTCCCTCTTTAAATAAAATAAGAATTTTAAAGATATTTATTTTGAATTGGAGGCTCGGTTACATCCCACAGTTACCCTGATTGTCAATTCTTTTTCAGAGCCCTTTCAAATAAAAATCTTGCAACTTCTTTGTAAAACTGATCTAAGCTATCATCCTCAAATTTTTGGTCAATAATTCTAATTGAGCAGTTCTTTCTTAGTATAACCTTAATTGTTTTCTTCTTCAGTTCTTCATATTCTTCATAAATTTGCTTCCCTTCATTAGACAAGCGGCAGCTACAATAATTTCACAATCTCTAATGTGTATCTCCTTTATTTGAAATGATTCAATGGGAATTCATTACAGATATTACTCCATCTGAATTAGAAACAAGAATTGTGATCCTACGAAAAAAGGATCAGGATATGGTGGAAGAAGACCACTTATAATGTGTTTCTAGGTATTTGTAATTAAATTACAAATACTTTTAATATTCGCTCGTGAATTCGTGTTATTATACTGAAGAGGACGATCAAAAGCTTTGGCGTTAGTAATTAAGAATGTTTTAAATATATTACGAGTGCTACCTCAAAGTCGGAAAAAAATTTTATAGGAGGTAACATATGTTTAAGTTTAAAAAGAATTTCTTAGTTGGATTATCGGCAGCTTTAATGAGTATTAGCTTGTTTTCGGCAACCGCCTCCGCAGCTAGCACAGACTACTGGCAAAATTGGACTGATGGGGGCGGTATAGTAAACGCTGTCAATGGGTCTGGCGGGAATTACAGTGTTAATTGGTCTAATACCGGAAATTTTGTTGTTGGTAAAGGTTGGACTACAGGTTCGCCATTTAGGACGATAAACTATAATGCCGGAGTTTGGGCGCCGAATGGCAATGGATATTTAACTTTATATGGTTGGACGAGATCACCTCTCATAGAATATTATGTAGTGGATTCATGGGGTACTTATAGACCTACTGGAACGTATAAAGGTACTGTAAAAAGTGATGGGGGTACATATGACATATATACAACTACACGTTATAACGCACCTTCCATTGATGGCGATCGCACTACTTTTACGCAGTACTGGAGTGTTCGCCAGACGAAGAGACCAACTGGAAGCAACGCTACAATCACTTTCAGCAATCATGTGAACGCATGGAAGAGCCATGGAATGAATCTGGGCAGTAATTGGGCTTACCAAGTCATGGCGACAGAAGGATATCAAAGTAGTGGAAGTTCTAACGTAACAGTGTGGTAGCAGATCATCTTTAATTAGGGGTAGCTAACGGGCTGCTGATCGTTCCTTGAGAAGTTTTATAATCAATGATTATTAAAATCGTTAGTAATGCTTAAAGGTTGTTTTCTACTAGGTGAACGGCCTTGGAATTGCTGGAGGTAGGGTATTCTCCATCTGGTTTTATAACTTTTCCTATAGGTTAATAGAATGGTATTTAAATGAGAATGCTATCAATTTTTTGTAGTCAGCGCTTGCTCACAACAGACACCTTTACATAACCCTTCTTTATAAAACATAAGCCTTACTCAAAATAAAAATATCTCAGTAGTTAACCAGAATCCTCATAACTTTATACTAGTTAACGGTGGGACTGTTAAGAACAAAAAGTCTAATTTATAAATGGGGACTCTACGAACAAAGCAAGTAAATTCAAAAAGAACCCAACTTTAGGATTTCCTTAGAGGATTGAATCAGCTCGAACCAAGTTTTTTAATGCGACTAGCTATGGAAATTAAGAAAAGAACCTGGTGAAATTGCCCAGGTTCTTTTTATATTGCACAAAAACAGACACGGTGATATAATCATACTACGTGCGCTTTCTAGTTAAAAAGTTATAGATATCCATCTTATAATTTTATTATATCCTGCTAGGAAGCTCTTGTCAATATTTTTTTGAAGGGGAGATGTAGAATGAGTTCTTTGGTTCTCGGTTTACATGAAATTGAAAAAACACAGCTTTCGCTCGTTGGAGGAAAAGGGTTACATTTAGGGGAATTATCAAAAATTCAAGGTATACAAGTACCAGAAGGATTTTGTGTCACAACAGTAGGATATAAAAGCCATCGAACAAAACGAAACGTTACAAGTGTTGTTGGATCAGTTGGCGATGCTAAAAGTTGAGGACCGAGATCAGATTGGTAACATCAGCCGGAAGATTCGGCAAATCATTATGGAAGTAGACATTCCTTCCGATGTTGTGAAAGCAGTGGCTCACTATCTCTCCCAGTTCGGCGAGGAACATGCCTATGCCGTGCGTTCTAGTGCAACTGCTGAAGATTTACCACATGCTTCATTTGCCGGTCAACAAGACACCTATTTAAATATTATCGGCGTCGATGCAATCTTGCAGCATATCAGTAAATGCTGGGCGTCCCTATTTACGGATCGCGCGGTTATTTACCGTATGCAAAATGGATTTGGCCACAGCCAAGTCTATTTATCCGTTATCGTTCAAAGGATGGTTTTCCCTCAGGCTTCGGGAATTTTATTTACCGCTGATCCGATTACCTCAAGCCGAAAGGTGTTATCCATCGATGCCGGTTTTGGACTTGGTGAAGCACTGGTTTCCGGATTGGTGTCTGCCGATTGTTATAAAGTACAGGATGGGCAAATCATCGATAAGAGAATAGCAACTAAAAAATTGGCTATCTACGGACGAAAAGAAGGCGGAACAGAAACACAGCAGATCGATTCTGATCAGCAAAAGGCTCAAACACTGACTGATGAACAAATTTTACAGCTGGAACGCATTGGAAGACAGATCGAAGCTCATTTCGGCCAGCCGCAAGATATCGAATGGTGTTTGGCCCGCGATACTTTTTATATTGTACAGAGTCGTCCAATCACTACTTTATTCCCCATCCCTGAAGCGAGTGACCAAGAAAATCACGTCTATATTTCTGTTGGTCATCAACAAATGATGACGGATCCCATAAAACCACTGGGGTTGTCTTTTTTTCTGTTGACGACTGCTGCACCCATGCGTAAAGCCGGTGGAAGGCTATTTGTTGATGTCACACATCATCTAGCATCCCCTGACAGCAGAGAAGTTTTCTTAAAAGGCATGGGGCAGCACGATCAGCTCTTAAAAGACGCACTTATGACTATAATAAAGCGACGAGATTTCATAAAGTCGATACCAAATGATAAAACAGCACCAAATCCCAGCAGAGGCAATGCAGATATGCCGGCTCAAGTTGAAAACGATCCGACAATCGTGTCTGATTTGATTGAGAGCAGTCAAACATCGATAGAAGAGTTAAAACAAAACATCCAAACGAAATCAGGATCAGATTTATTTCGTTTTATTCTGGAAGATATCCAGGAATTAAAGAAGATTTTATTTAACCCAGAAAGTTCGGTTGTGATTCGAACTGCTATGAATGCTTCATTATGGATTAACGAAAAAATGAACGAGTGGTTAGGTGAAAAAAACGCAGCAGATACACTCTCTCAATCTGTACCCCATAATATTACTTCAGAAATGGGTCTTGCGTTATTAGACGTCGCAGATGTGATTCGTCCTTATCCAGAGGTAATTGATTACTTACAACATGTAAAAGATGATAACTTTTTGGATGAACTGGCTAAGTTTGATGGCGGAAGCAAAACCCGAGACGCGATCTATGATTATCTCAGCAAATACGGAATGCGATGTACCGGAGAAATTGATATTACAAGAACTCGATGGAGCGAAAAACCAACTACACTTATCCCAATGATTCTTAATAATATCAATAACAGTGGGCCTAATGCCAGCCATCGGAAATTTGAGCAAGGGCGACAGGAAGCTTTGAAGAAAGAGCAAGAGTTATTAGATCGATTGAAGCAATTACCGGATGGTGAACAAAAAGCCAAAGAAACAAAACGAATGATAGATATCATCCGGAATTTCAGCGGGTTTAGGGAATATCCAAAATACGGCATGGTTAATCGATACTTCGTTTATAAGCAGGCTTTACTGAAAGAAGCCGAACAACTCATAGAAGCGGGCGTTATTCATGAAAAAGAAGATATATACTATCTCACTTTTGAAGAACTTCACGAAGTCGTACGCACACATAAACTGGATTATCAAATCATCAGCGCACGAAAAGACGAGTACACATTATATGAAAAACTATCTCCACCACGTGTTATCACGTCTGATGGTGAAATCGTTACAGGTGAGTATAAACGAGAAAATCTCCCAGCCGGAGCGATTGTAGGTCTACCTGTTTCCTCCGGAGTGATAGAGGGGCGAGCGCGTGTCATTTTAAACATGGAAGATGCTGATTTAGAAGATGGAGATATATTAGTTACCTCCTTTACCGATCCAAGCTGGACACCATTGTTTGTATCCATAAAAGGCTTAGTCACCGAAGTTGGTGGACTGATGACCCATGGAGCTGTTATAGCGCGTGAATATGGCTTACCTGCAGTTGTTGGCGTTGAAAATGCTGCCAAGCTGATAAAAGATGGGCAACGAATTCGCGTTCATGGTACAGAAGGCTACATTGAAATTTTATAATGTCTGATGTGTGTAGAGAGCCATCAGATATTCCGCCATCAGCCCTAACTAGAAGTTGGGAGGCTGCAATTGTACCGAATGATAAAGTTCCCGTTGAACTAACGAAGATCGATAGCACATTAAGAAAAGCTGGAACCTCTTGGAGGAGGTCTGGCTTTTCTATATAAAATTGGCGTAGTGTGCAAAAGCCTCATTTTGCGGGCGGCGCTTCTTTAAAGTGAATTTTTTATTACCAGCATTTAAACTTGTATTTGTGCTTAAAACAAGAGAAAAAGGAGCTAAAAAGCTCCTTTATAAATTTAAACAACTTTTGTATAAATAGCCGTGTAAAACCCGATTGAGTAATCAAAATAATGTCGTGTAAGCGTATAAGTATAACCGTTGTATTCTATTGTTGGCTGGAAGTCCATTGGCAGAGGACTAATGCGGTATATAGTGTCATAATCATATTCATCACTTTTTACTGCAACCTCAGACGAAGTGCCAGCAGCCAATGCGGGAATCGCGGATATGAGCATGCCAAAGGATAAAGCAGAACTCATTAAGATTTTCCTAATCTTCAATTACATCAACTCCATTTACAATTTATACATATATTATGTTGTAATTGGAAGTTATTTTGAAAGTGAATAATGGATCATAAAAAGTAAAAATCTCGATTTTAAAGGGAGCAAATATATGTATAGTAGACGACAGTAATGATAAGTATATTTATGCTGGAACCCAAAAAGAAGCAGCATACAATAATGAGTTTGAAAGCGGAATAAGAGTAAGGGTATGGTTCGAAGGCAACCACATACGAACATTTGAGAAAGAACAAAAAGAAGTAGATCCGTTTGGTGAATGTCCCTTACATATTAACTAAAGTGTAAGTCAATGAAACAATGAATAAAAAATACGAAATATAAGATATTGCTTTTGAAGAACTTGTTTTATGTTTTTCGAATGTATAGATAAGTGCAAAACCCAAGAAGAAAACTGTTACAAACCAAGAAGTGTATTGTGGAAAGATGGCGACCGCCAATACCATGATTGTTGAAAAAATAAATGAAGAGTAATGAGTTACTTTATGATCATCATTCAATGAAATCACCTCTACGAATTTTTACCCGATTTAGTTTGTGTATTACCAGCTTGTAAAAGATTCAATATGAGAAAATGAAGAAGTTTCTGGATAGATTTACACTACAGTTTATTGATATGTAGTTATGGAGTGAGATTGTTAAACATGACGGGAGGGAGAAAGGTTGCCGAAAATCGGAGTAAGCTTGATAGTGCTCATTATTTTCCTTGCAGGCTGCAATAAAAATGAACAAAACGGAGACGAAACAAAGATGCAGAGCCTAGTAGGCTATGTCGTGCTTAAAGACAATAATAGGGCAATTCTCATTACCACTACAGAAACTCCAGTAAAAGAAGATTACGATCTTTCTGAAGGACAACTTATGAACAAGTTTAAAAATAACATAGTAATTGTAGGATTAAGTGAGATTGATAACACAGATGATCTCAAAAGAGGTGAAAAAATAAAAGTGTGGTTCCATACACGAAAAGAGTCAAATCCACCAAGTGCAACGATACAAAAATATGAATTATTATAAAAAAAATTGTTGAATTCTCATATAGATAACCTCTGAGACAACAAATGTTGTTCTATTGCATTGAAACTGCCAGTGACCAATATCAAGTTCAGTTATGTTAATTCAAGTGGTTTGATATGTTAGTGTCTTCGAACGAGACGAAATATTGGGAAGAGAGTCCGAATATCAATGAGTATTACAAATTGGTCACAGAATAAGAGACTTAAGAGAGTTGTCTGCATTGTATGTTTACTTGAAGGAGAAGAAAACGGATTTTAGGGTGCTTAGTCTTAATTCTTGTCAGGTCAAACTTTACTTGTTCCATAAAATGAAAACTTGCCGTTAATTATAATAACGTTTAATTTTGTGGCGTTTAAATATATGATTCTAGAGGTCTTATGAAAGAACCGTTCATCAAAAAATGAACGGTAGGAGTTAAAAAAGTAATGTCTTTTCCTTTGTGGCAAAAGGCTAAACATATTATTTGAGATCGTTAAGGACGATTTTTGCAGCCTCAGCGATAAGAGCATTATCATAATTAGCATCTTTCGTAAAGCGGTTTGACAGAATTGCCAAAACAATAGGAGCTCTGTTAGGCGGCCAAACGATAGCAATGTCGTTACGTGTCCCGTAGCTTCCGGCTCCAGATTTATCGCCGACTTCCCATCCTATTGGAGCGCCTGCCCGAATCAGTTCGTCACCAGTAGCATTGCCTCGCATCCAATCGGTTAAGATCGTGCGTTTGTCAGTCGTGAGAGTGTTATCTAAAGTGAAAGCTTTAAGATCGGTTGCCAGTGCTTTTGCGGTGCTGGTGTCACGAATATCACCAGGAATCGCAGAGTTTAGATCCGTCTCGAATCGTTTAGCTTTCGTTACATGATCCCCAATCTGTTTCAGTGACTTTTCAAAACCTTTAGGGCCGCCAAGCTGTTGCAGCAAGATGTTCCCAGCGGTATTATCGCTGTAACGGATAGCCGCTTCCGAGATTTCTTTTAGGCTCATGCCTGTATCTAGGTGTTTCTCTGTGATTGGAGAATATGTAACAAGATCGTCCTTGCTGTAGTGGATGACTTCATTAAGTTTTTCAATTGAGTTTTTCTTCAGGACAGCAGCTGCGGCTAGAACTTTATAGGTTGATGCGTAAGCAAATCGCTCATTCGGCCGATAGGCGATTGTCTTGTTTGAACCTGTATCAATTGCATAAACACCAAGCCTGGCATCAAATTTTTTCTCAAGTTGAACAAATTTTTTATTCGTTATACAGCTTGCCATGTTTGTGTCTTCTATGGATTTTGCTTCGGCATGCGTTGAGCTGTAAAAAGGTGTGAAACCAGTAATGCTTAAACATAAAAGCCCAACACATATTCCGAATTTTATTGACGCTTTATTTTTCAACTTCATCAAGCCTCCTCATTCAAATGATTTTGTATTACCTTTGAAATGTTTCCCATGACAGTTAGTGTAACAAACCCCTTTGCGCTAGTAAACATAGAATCAATTGATCTTATATTTTTAATAAGTTGGGAGAACAAGGGCAATTGCCCACCTACATGGTATTATATAAGAATAGGCAAATCAGAATACATATGCTGACAATGGCTGTCAGCAAAGTCATCTATTAGAAAGCTTTATCAATTGTGATTGGAGTGTTATTGGATGCAAACGAGAAAAGTTTATCTCTACGTATTTCACACAATGTCAGACTGGGAATATGGATATTTAATTGCGGAACTAAACTCAGGGAGATACTTTAAACAAGATGCAGCATCTTTAAAAGTAGTTACAGTAGGGGTTAATAAAGAAATGATAACTACGTTGGGAGGATTAAGCATAAAACCAGATATTTCTCTTGATGAGTGTACTCTTGAGAGTCAAGATCTTATCATTTTACCCGGAGGAAACACTTGGGGAGAAGATATTCATCAGCCGATCTTGAAAAAAATTGGCGACGCTTTAAAGCTCGGCACGACTATTGCTGCAATTTGTGGGGCAACCTTAGGCCTCGCGAATGAAGGATACTTAAATTCGAGAAAGCACACAAGCAATGACCTAGACTATATGAATATGGTCTGCCCTAATTACAAAGGAGAAACATTATATGAAAAGGGGCCTGCAGTATCTGATGAAAATTTGGTTACTGCATCAGGAATTGCTCCTCTGGAATTTGCGGTAGAAGTATTGAAAAAATTAGATGTATTTGCACCAGATACATTGCGTTCATGGTATAAGCTATATAAGACTCAAAAGCCTGAATACTTTTTTGAGCTAATGAATACAATAAATCGATAGAAAACACTTTAGCAGTTTTTTGTAGTGCTCCTGAACTTATGGGAGCATTTTTTATATGTGTCTAGGAGCTATATAAAGAAATGCAGAAACTTTTAAAAAGAATATAGATTGGTAGGCCTTATTTCGAATAGAGTTTGATTTGGGTTAAAACTGTTCTTATTAAGGCTCATTTCATGGTGCTATAGATTCATTTGGAGAAGACTGTCTTGATCAGAAAAGACCCTTCCAATATATTGAAGTAAAAGATATCGGGAGGAACTCTTTTGAAAAAGATGATGATGTTAGCTTTTACATTTCTTTTGGCTTTGACTATCCATGTAGGGGAAGCTTCGGCCGTTATCGTGAAAGATGAGGAGAAAGTGAGTTTTACAATGACAGAGAATGAAAAATGGTTTATGAAGTCTGATGACCTAAATTCAAACCATTGGACATCTCACTTTGGGTACAGATTCACCATTTTCGATACTGAAGGATGTACAATTAACGCAAGAATCATGCGAATGACTTTGTCAGGATATGAAATAACCGTTAGTGAAAAAAACTTCTCGGGGGATCATTTTGATTTTAGTGCAACTGATCGAGTTGAGACGATGCCTTATAAGACTCATTATTTGATTTTGACAAAAGATCCAGATTGCGGAGATGTTAAAGTAAAAGGTCTATACGGTTTTCAGTTTGATCAGCCAGAATGGTAATAAAAAAGTATCTGGATTCTCACCAGCCTAAACGCCAGCCAAGCTAATGTCTACATGCAGACATTAGCTTTTTTCATTGTTTAATAGGCTGTCGTCACGATTCTAGAAGACTATCTCGTAATAGTCGTCTCCTGTCACATGAAGCCCAAATGACAGGGGAAATGTATATCATTCACACTTTCCGTCGTGATAATGTAAATGTATTCATAAAAATCCCGCAACATATCAGCAGTGCGCCGAGGATAATATTGATGGTGATCTGTTCGTGCAATTGCAGCCATCCAAAGAATAGGGCCAATACGGGAACAAACATTAATGCCATGGATGCTTTTGACGCTTGGATTTGATTGAGCACCCAAAACCATACGACAAAGGTAAAGCCGGTGGAAAGCAAGCCATTAAACAGCAATGACCACACCGCTTGATATGTCCACTCGGCTGAAGGGACCGGCTCAAATATAAAGGAAAACACCAATAACATGACGGCTCCCATCATAAGGTGCCAGGCATTCATGTGAATAATATCGATATGCTTGAATTGTAGCTTGCTGAACACATTCGCGATTCCCCAGCTAAGCGCTGCTGCAAGGACGCACAGCTCCCCAAATAAAGCGCTTTGATCGATATTGAGCATTTCCTTTCCAAATATAAATAACAGTCCGAAGAGGCCGCAGACCAGTCCCAGCGTTTTATACACATTCATGTTCTCGTTTAATGTAAAATGGCTGATCACCGTAACAAATATAGGCATTGTATATACCAAAACAGAGGTTTTCCCTGAATCGACAAACTGCATTCCATACGTCAAGATCCCCATATAGCCCAGCCCCATCAACAGGCTCATGATGATATAGCTTTTAAGATGTTCTTTTTTAATTGAAAACTTTTTTCTTTGGATGAAGAGAATGAGAAATAAAGGAACCGCTCCGATGAACAGGCGCAAACCCGAAAATAAAAGCGGGGGGATGTCATGAATTCCTACTTTCATCGCAACCCAAGTATAACCCCAAATAAGTGTGACAGATATGATTCCCAGCATAACTTTTACCATAATGAAGCCGCCTTTCTTGTTTAAATATCGTGCTGGTTTCTATCATATGTTACATTTATGTATAACTGAAATACATTTTTATTATTGGGGGTATAACCAAATGGTTATGAATATGAACCATCTTCACATATTTGTAAAAGTCGGGGAGAAATTGAATATTACAGAAGCGGCAAAAGAATTGTTCATCTCTCAGCCGGCGGTAAGCAAAGCGATAAAAAACCTGGAGAGCTCGCTGCAGCTCAAATTATTGATCAGGGATAAACATCATGGTTTAATGCTGACTGACATCGGAAAAGAAATATTGCTGCTTGCGAGGCAAATGAAGGGAATTGAAAGCAAAATATATCAAGTAGCCAACCGGGAAAACAAGCTGTTAAACGGGAAGGTGAAAATCGGTTCATTTCCTGCAGTTTCAACAAATATCATGCCACAGGCGATTGCTGCATTCAGATCAAACTACCCGCTGATCCGCATAGAATTGATCGAAGGAACCTCTGACCAAATAAAAGGATGGGTTGAGGATCGGACGGTTGATATCGGGATCGCAGCATCTCCATTTGAACCGTTTGAAAATCAGCTATTGTGTAACGACTATATGGTGGCTGTCATCCCGCCGCAGCGTGACGAGTTAAAACTTGAAAAGCATGTCGACCTTGAAACATATCAAGATGACCTCATTTTTTGTAAAGGCGGTCATGAAATCGCGATGTCAAACGCATTTTCGCAATACAACATCGAATTAAAGGAAAACTTAACTGTGCAAAATGCCGAAACCTTGATTAATATGGTCAAAAATAACTTGGGTATCGGCATCATTTCAAACTTTACACTTTCATCCGTCCCGCATCAATTGATTAAAAAGGACATCTTTCCTAGGGTCACACGCGATATTGGCGTCATCGTACATTCATTTGAAGAGATAACGCCGGCGGCGCATGAGTTTGTCAAAGTGTTGAAAGCAGTTGTAATCTGAATCAGTTATCGTGTTGCGATGAAATTGAAGAAGATGAATACTCACCGGCAGAGTTACATAAAAGAAAAAAGCAACCATTTGAACGTTGCTTTTCACTCTATTTGGGACCTTGTATGCTAAGAAAAAGATTCCTCCATCTCTGCCTTTGTGGGACTCTGCTCCTTAACTTGTTTTAATGATGTTACTATAAGAAAGCTAACAATCACTAGCAAGAGCCATGAACTTACCTTTCCAAGGTGTACAAGACTCCATGTATCGATTTGGTTTGGATATTTCCAAGCTCCAAAAAACGTAGCGATATTTTCCGCTATCCATATAAAAAATCCGATGAGTACAAAAGAAAGTGCGAGCGGCATACGGTAACGAGCTCCATTCACCTCGTATGTAACCCATGTTTGCCAAAAGACAATGATGACAAGCCCAGATAGCCACCATCGAATGTCTATAGAAAAATGGTGGGTGAAAAAATTCAAATAAATCGCTGCGGCAAGCGGAACAACTGCAAAAAAAGGCGGCCACTTAACCAGTTCAACATTAAGCCTTCTCCATGCCTGGCACAAATAACTGGCTACACTTGCGTACATAAAGCCGCTATACAAAGGTACTCCAAATATTTTGGAGTATCCTTCTTCTGGATAAGACCAGGAGCCCATATGGACTTTAAAAAGTTCCAGAGCAAGCCCAATAAGGTGGAATAATGTGATCACTTTTAATTCATCCCGTGTCTCAAGACCGGAACGCACCATCCACAATTGCATGAGAACGCAGATAATGAGCAGCCAGTCATACCGCGGCAAGAAGGGCAGTGGGATGATTTGCGTAATAGCCAAAGAGGCAAAAATAACGGCAGGAAACAAACATGAAAGGGCTTGTTCCCAGCCAAAATGGACGATTTGTTTTATGGCTCTCATGATGTATGCCTCCTCCATAGTTGTGTTCTTCGTGTATGAAAGGGACGCTTAGTATAGCAGCTAGATGGATATAAGTTTATGTCCATAAGCTCACCGCCAATCACTTTATTTTTCTGTTGATCCTTCATATTTTTTCTTTGCGAATCCTGTGTCTTCATCACTTCGGTATTCCAATATATCCCCGGGCTGACATTCTAAAGCCTTGCAAATCGCTTCTAAAGTTGATAATCGAATAGCCTTTGCTTTTCCGTTTTTCAATATCGAAAGATTAGCCATGGTGATGCCAACTCTCTCTGAAAGCTCTGTTACGCTCATTTTCCTCTTAGCAAGCATCACATCAATGTTGATAATAATCGCCATGTCATCACCTCAGACCGTTAAGTCATTTTCTGATTTTATATCTATCGCTTCTTTTAACAGTTTTTGAAGAACAGCAGCAAAGACCGCAATCACCATTGAAGCAAAAATAATAACCAATCCGATCACAATGATACCCGGGGCGTCGTCTATCTCGGCCATCAGATAAAAGACAGGCATGCCTGCTGCGTAAAAGATACTGATAGTGACTGCGCAATATTTTATATTCTTCAAAGCTCTTACAGACAAACCCGAGAAAGCTTTGTTTTTGTCAATATAGCTTAAAAGTTTGAACGCTTGATAAAGAGCAAAGTAAAAAGGTATCGCCGTTACATACAAATAGATGAAAACGAGATATTTTATATAAGCGATATTTGGAAATAATTCTGCTGAATAGTTGGCAATCTTAGGCACTAAAAAAATGCATAAAGCAAGAATTGGAATTCCAATAAGAACCAAAGCTATCTTTAAAAAAATTGTCGACATTCGATTCATAACAAGCACCTCATTTATTTGTTGTCTAATTGAATGTAACAAAAAATTTATCGTTTCTCAATAAAAAAATATTGAAATGTATTGATTTGTTATTGTTATAGGAGACCCTTTTCATTTTTGACAAGACAAAAAAGCATCCCTCATCATTGGGAGATGCTGAACTACTTCAAACTTGCCGACTGAATGAACCGTGTCCCTCAGTGAGCTCAGGGATCGGTGTGAACATAAAGCTAAGCTCTTTTATGAAGGTTTTTATCAACGTCAAAGATTCAAACAAACGATGGGAAGAAATACATCAAAGGATAAGCGGCTGTTCATACTAATGATCGGGAGGTAAAACGACTTATGATACAAATTTTGATCACTGGTCTTTTTTTATTGGCTCAGCCGAGTGAGCCGCAGGACAGTTTAACGGTCACACAGCAAGGACGGACGATTGCCACTGTTAACCGTGAAGACTTTACAATGCCTCTTCCCGGCACTCCAATGGTTGACTATGAAAAATACAGTAAATTCATCAAACAGCTTGATCAGAAAGTGTACCGTGAGCCGATAAATGCTGTCCTTAACGATCATGGAAGCATCGTCCCGGGCAGGGTTGGCTACAAACTGTATCAACAGGCGTTTATGGAAAAGTTTTATGCGTATTTTTATGGGCAAGGTCCCTCCAAGATAGAAGTGCCGGAAATGAACATTTATCCGAAAGTTGACAGCGAGCTGTTAGCTCACATCAGTACGCAGCAGCTTGGTCAGTACGTGACGTATTTTAACTCAAGCAATAAAAGCCGTTCACACAATATTTCTCTTTCTGCAAAAGCAATCGACAATCACGTTGTTTTCCCTAATGAGACGTTTTCGTTTAACCAAGTTGTGGGAATGAGAACTCGGAACAAAGGATATAAAAGTGCACCCATTATTGTAAAAGGGGAGCTGTCTGAAGGTGTAGGAGGAGGAATTTGTCAGGTGTCCTCAACTCTATTTAATGCAGTCGATCGTGCAGGACTGCAGATCGTTCAGCGCTATTCTCATACTAGAAGTGTACCATATGTACCGCCCGGACGGGATGCGACGGTAAGCTGGGGAGGTCCTGACTTTCGCTTTCAAAACCAATATAACCAACCAATCTTAATTCGGGCAAAAAGGTATGGGGGAAGTATGATTATTACGCTATACTCTTCTGATGTGATTAACAGTAAATTGAGAAAAATCCCCAAAGCTCCATCTCGGATACCGAAAGAAATAAATGCAGAGCAGTAAAGACAAAACCTCAGGTAAGGTTTTGGTTAAGAGAGCTTGTAGATTGCTCAAAATCAATTCTTTAAGGAGCGGCCAGTGAAAGGAAGGAGGGATAAATGAAGTGAAAAGGGTATTATTTTCTGTAATTGTTTTTACAGCAGTTGGATTTACGTTTGGCCAATCAAAAGCGCATGCCCTGACTTTTACGGTGTTGCCTATTACACAAAAAACAGACCAGTGGTCAGTAAAAGTAAGTGAAGCAAAAAATGCAAAGGAATTTGCGAGACCTCAAAAAGGAGAATATCAAGTATATTCCTTGGAAGTCAAAAATATAGGGGAAAAAGCAGCTACAGTGGATGTGCAATTGTATAGAAATGACCCTAATTCAATCACAAGGTTTTCGCTTTTTGGATGTCCCGATGCAAATTGTGTCAAACCAAAAGAAGATTCTAAAATGTTAGCTGAAAGTTTAAATGATGGCTCACTGCTGAAGTTCAATCATTTTATGCTGGCAGATAAGGCCTCTGAATTAGAGGTTGTTATAATTTGGACACAGAAGGGGCAAGAAGGACGCAATTTAAAACAGACCTTTAAATTCACTGAAGATGGCGTTAATTAGACAGTAAAGATGGAATGGCTTTGGTGATTCGATCTCTTACTTTGCCTGAGGAAAAAATGAAAATAATTGTTGGAAAACCAATCATAGCTGAGTCAAATGTTAAAGTGACTGTGATTTATGACTATAGAGAAGAACCAGAGGCCTTTTGGATACATTATCCGATGGGAGTGAAATGTTTGTTGATGATCACAAAGTCTTTATTGAATACGAATAGAGACTTTGTGACTGACTGCGCATTTCAACTTAACATTTTACTGATAATGACAGTGAAACCTAAACAAGTGCAACCTGTTTCATCATTAAAAACCGCTAATTTCAAAATTTTCTATGTCAAGATTTAGTTTTTTCAATTGTTTCAACAAAACTTCAAATTTTAAGCAATTGCCATTTTTCAATTCTTCTGGAATATCTTCCGGATGAGCAATTACCATCCCGCTCTCAATCCATTGTTTACGATACAATTGAAATGCAGCCTCAATTAAATGATCAGGAGTTACAATAAAACCTAACCTCACATCATGATCCTCACTGTAGCCAAATTCAAAACCGCAACATGGACAAATGTCAAACGTTTTTTGATACTCGCCTTTATACAAAGGATTTTGAATTAATCCTTTGTATCCGCAAATTAAACAAGAATAACATTTTTCCACCAAGTTTAATTCCCCTTTTATCACTTATTTACTATTGCTGTCCCGTAACAAATATTACTTCAAATATAAACTTCGTGTACTGTATTTATAGCATAAGCAGTGCATCTAATCCTCAAAGATGAACACACTTTGGATTTGAAATGGGTGATATAGGAATCAAGATAATATCTGAATAAAAGAAGGGTTTTACAGTTAATTGGCAAAATGGAAAAGAAAAAGTATTTAAGTTGGAACGGGTATTTATTCTATTAGGCATGTAAAGTGTGCCAGCGAAAGTTGAATTCCATGAAATTATGTTAAAGGGGGAAAAGAGGAGATGTGCTACATTGAAATCACAAAGGACAATATTGAAGACAATCATATTTGCTGTGCATTAGGCGCGAAACAATATGAGCATGCAGTTAATGAAAAGAAGAGATGGCTCAAAGCTCGAATGGATGAAGGATTGGTGTTCTATCGCTTACATGAACGGGCAAAAGTCTTTATTGAATATCTACCTGCGAATGAGGCATGGGTGCCTGTCAATGCGCCTAATTTTATGTACATTAATTGTCTGTGGGTGTCTGGCAGATATAAAAATAACGGTCATGCGAAACGATTGTTGGACAAATGTATAGCAGATGCGAAAGCGTGCGGCATGGATGGCATTATCCATATCGCAGGCAAGAAAAAACTGCCCTATTTAAGTGATAAGCATTTCTTTGAGCATATGGGGTTTACTCTACAAGATGAAGCTGCCCCTTATTTTCAATTAATGGCTTTGACTTGGAATGGCCTTGCAGCTTCTCCTGCATTTAAGAGCCAGGTGAAAAGTGATTCTATCAATGAAAAGGGGATTACGATATACTATACAGCTCAGTGTCCGTTTGCAGTGGGCATGATAAATGATTTGCGGGAATTGACTGAAAAGAAAGGGGTTCAATTTCAGTCAATTCAGTTATCATCGAAAGAAGAGGCACAAAAGTCACCAGCTATTTGGACAACTTTTAGCGTTTTTTTTGATGGGAGATTTGTGACTCACGAGATCATGAGTGTAAATAAATTTGAAAAGTTACTTAATACACTAGCTTGATTTTTAATAATAAAAATCCATTTTAAGGTTCTTGACTCAATGAAACAAAAAATGCATTTAAGAGCTGTTATACGTTTTAATCTTGTCTTTAGAGAGCACTTTAATTTAAGTCAAAAGTTTAGACAGTCATCAGTTAGATCATTAGCCCTTTTTTATTTTCTTTTCGGTAACATTTTGATCATATTTTCCTACTAAAAAGTTAGGAAAGTGGGGAAAAACATGAGAAAAAAGAACAATATTAAGAAATGGCTATTGATCATTGCTGGATTCTTGATCATCTGCATCACCACATTATTTGTAATGGTGTCAGGAAACGAAGTGAAATATGAGGGCAGCGGGAAAAGCGGACTGTGGATGTCTAACCTTGAAAAATCAGGAAAAACTTCAATTGGACCCAATTATTTTCTAAATCTGTATTGGCAGGGGAGTAAGAAGGACGAAAAGAGGACTGTCATAGAAAAAATCACCTTATACATAGATGGTAAAATGTATGATGACAGGGAAAATTATGATTTGTCAGAATACACAGGTGATGAAATGCCAGGTGGGGGACGCATGGAGGACCATATTGCCACCTTTGATTATATGCCTGAAGATGAAGTGATAGGACATGATGTATTAGTAAAAGTGGAGTGGAGGACAGGCCAGAAAAAACAGACAGAAGAAATCAAATTACATAAGAAGCTATGGTATAAAAAATAGCTTATTTGATGTATTTGTGATCACATTGGTGGTCACTTTTTTATTTGCGGATTCCTAGGCACAGCAATCTAAGATTCTGCATAGGCTGAAATAAAATCTTGTTCATTTCTAAAACGAGGTGCATGCTGTTGGAACAACAACCAATCAATCATGAAGACAGAAACGTGCCGCAGCCTATTCGAAGTGATGGAGCTGGAGCTATTGATGCAGGCCCGCGAAATATGATGCGGGATATTCAAAATCCGAATATACTTGTTCCGCCTGTTACAGATGAAGGTATGATTCCTAACTTGAGATTTTCATTCTCAGACGCTCCCATGAAATTAGATCATGGCGGCTGGTCAAGAGAAATCACCGTCAGACAGCTTCCGATTTCGACTGCGATTGCAGGTGTAAACATGAGCTTAACTGCGGGAGGTGTCCGTGAGCTTCATTGGCATAAGCAAGCGGAGTGGGCTTATATGCTTTTGGGACGGGCACGCATCACCGCTGTTGACCAAGACGGACGAAATTTTATTGCTGATGTTGGCCCCGGTGACCTTTGGTACTTCCCGGCAGGAATTCCACATTCCATACAGGGATTAGAACACTGCGAGTTTCTGCTCGTATTCGATGATGGAAACTTTTCTGAGTTTTCAACGTTATCCATTTCTGATTGGCTTGCGCACACACCAAAAGATGTTCTCTCTGCGAATTTTGGTGTCCCGGAGAGTGCTTTCAACTCTCTTCCGTCTGAGCAAGTCTATATCTACCAAGGGAATGTACCGGGATCAGTCGACAGTGAAGACATTCAGTCACCATATGGAAAAGTACCCAAGACCTTTAAACATGAGTTGCTAAATCAACCCCCAATTCAGATGCCAGGGGGGAGCGTACGAATTGTGGATTCATCTAACTTCCCAATTTCAAAAACGATAGCCGCTGCACTTGTTCAGATTGAGCCTGGCGCGATGAGAGAGCTTCATTGGCATCCCAATAGCGATGAGTGGCAATATTATCTAACAGGACAGGGACGAATGACGGTATTTATCGGAAATGGGACTGCCCGCACATTTGATTATAGAGCAGGCGACGTTGGATACGTGCCTTCTAATGCCGGACACTATATACAAAACACTGGTACAGAAACATTATGGTTTTTAGAAATGTTCAAAAGTAACCGCTATGCAGATGTGTCACTCAATCAGTGGATGGCATTGACGCCTAAAGAATTAGTGCAAAGCAACTTGAATGCTGGATCAGTCATGCTTGATTCTCTGCGTAAGAAGAAAGTGCCTGTTGTGAAATATCCCGGTACGTAAAGACGTAACAGATCACACACCTTCATATCTTTTTAAAGTAGATAGAGCTGAATTTTGGCCTGTGTTTTATTAAATCCCTATATATACGTTATGTAGGGTTTTTCTGCTTGAATCGTATTGTAATGAGCTTTAAGATGTTAATGTGGAAATGGTAACCATTCAATAATGGGAATTCAATGGCCGATTTCTACCAGTTTGATTGGCTTTAAAGGAGGAGAAGAAATGAAAGCACTCATATTTTTATCCAGTTTGACTGCCATTGGGAGCTCTATATTGGGGCGATGGTTAGGGATGCTGGATGATTCTTATGCTGTTGGCGATGCTTGGTTTATAGGTGTTTTAGCTGGATTGATTTCACTTCTAATATTGATTGACAGTCAAACGATGACAAAGAATTACATAGTAAGTTTAAGTACGATACTAGGCATTCTGGGAGTGGGATTTATATATTTTCCAGCTGCATTCATCAACATATTATTAAGTATTACACTGGATAAACAAAAGAAAGAAGACCTTCATGTAAGATGAAAGAAATTTCATTTAATTCTTAGGAGGGAAAGTGTATGGATTTACCTATATGGGCTTATATCATATTTGCAATCACAGGTGCGGCAGGTTTCATAAGTTTAATGTGGTTCAGTTTTTTTGCTGACAAAATAGAAAAGTGAAGCGATTTTATAAGAAATGTAAACTATTTTATATGAAAGGGATAACATTGCTTATTTTAGTTTACATAATAAAATTATTTCAAACTGATATTGAAAATAACTAATTGATCTATGTACTAAATATTCATAATTACTAGAGGGATTGGCACCTAAGGAACAAAGCTATTTGACAAGTTCTTGCTAGAGAATTTCAATCACTACATATGATTTTCTGCATCAAGAAGCTCAGCTGAATTATTTTTAGGTGAATTTACTAATGATGAAACCTGGTATGCTTCCATGTCATCAGCATCATAAGGCAGCAGCAAACTTTGCAGATAATCAGGGCTTGTATTTTGGGGGTTAAGCCACTCCTTTTCATGATCATGGGCCAATATAACCGGCATTCGGTCGTGTATATCTTTCATGAACTCATTAGGCTCAGTTGTTATGATGGTGCAGGTATAAAGAGGGTATCCTTGATGTGTGCTCCACTTTTCATATAAGCCAGCAAACGCAAAAAGAGCAGATGATTTCAATTTGATCCGCATTGGGATTTTGGTTTTGGAATCAAGCCGTTTCCATTCATAAAAACTGTCTGCTGGTATGATGCAGCGTTTGCTGACAAGCGGTCTTCGAAAGGCCGGTTTCACGGTAATTGTTTCGGCTCGAGCATTGATCATTTTATAACCGATCTTTTCATCTTTTGCCCAAGGTGGAATAAGTCCCCATCTAAGCTTGCCTAAGCGATTATTTGATCCATCATTGATGATTGCAAGGATGTTTTGTGATGGTGCGGCATTATAGCTTGGCTGGTATTCACCTTTAGGAAAAAATTGATCGATGTCAAACTGGTCAATAATATCATCAAATGCAGAGTACAAAGTAAACCTGCCGCACATATCCATCATCCTTTTTAGGGGTTTTTGAATAGTTTGTGGGACGAACGTTCATTTAATACAGGTCCAGAACAATGATTTCTTTTCACTTGCGATAAACTGGTATAATAAGAAAGCCAGTTAAGAAGTTATTGTGGAAAAGAACATATGCTTTTTAGTTTGACCGACGCTGGATCTTGATGGAATTACAAGGATCGCTTAAAAATAGCCTATAGTATAAAAAGAGGCACAGCGTTTTTAACGCAGGGCCTCTTTTATATCAGTAGCCAAATACCAGAGTTGTACTTTGTGATCCGGCATATTTCGTGACAAATTCTTTTGTATATTCAGGCGTTTGGACACGATAGCTATAGTTTGACCCGGGATTCCAAGAAGTCAGCGGAGAGGTTTGCTTGTTGAGTGATGGATAGCTGCCTATGTCTTTGAAATAACCAGTGCCCTTGTCGTCAAGGATGCCGCCTTTTTCACTGCCTTTCCCAAAGTAATTATATTCGGAATATATTTTTGCTTTTGTAGCAATTGTAATCGCCTGGTTAAAATTATTGCTGTAATTGTTTTTAACATGAAAGTAACCGTATCTCATCAGACCTGGGCCTCTAACATACAAGTTCTCAAAATAATTATTGGCGATTGTCATGTGGGGGTAGCCGTCATATTGATGCTGAGAATCATCCGGGTATCCTAAAATCAAACCGTATTTATGATTCGCAAATTTTGAGTTGCTGATCGTGATATAATCTGCGGATTTTCCGATATACACGAGTTTGTCCAAATCGCTTCCGCTTGTATTATAGCTATGACCTGAGAATGTGACGTGATCAATCCAATAGTTCATACCGGAATCTAAATAAAGCTGGATATCATTATTTCCGTTAATCTGCGGACTGTGTTCAAACGTTAAATTTTGAAAAATGACATTTCCAGAAGCTGATGAAGTTGTTAAATAAATATTTTTCAGCGTTTTTTTCACGTAAGAGCCCACGAGTGTTTTATTTGAGCCAATGGTAACTGTTGTTTTCGCAGATGCGGAAAGATCATTTTGAAGCACTAAAATTTTCGGAGTGGATCCTCCTAGATGGGTTTTTAAATCATTTACGCTTTGAATGTAAACAATCTGCCCGTTTTTTCCACCCGTTGTGCCCGTTTTAGAGATGCCTTTTTCATTTTTGGCATTTCCGGCAAAACCTAAAAGGCCATTTGTTGAGGTATTCGGAAAATCGACTGCACCTAATGCTTTTCCAGGCAAGAGAACCAAAAACAAGCTAAAGACGGTGAACCATAAACAAAGTCGTTTCATCACAATATGCTTCCTTTCAATTTTAATCATTTCCTTGCGGGGATTATTATTACAGTTAATGGAAAGGAATGATAGGTTCTATCTTCCTAATTAATGTTGGGTTACTTAAAAAATAGAGATTGCGCCAAAAGACATACTAACAATTGAAATAGAAGAAAGGATTGATACACCGTTGACTGCAGCAGCTTATCGAAACACCTTGCTATCACTTTTATGTTTAACAGCTGGAATCGTGGATGTAATCGGGTATTTAAGCCTGGGACATGTGTTCACAGCTAATATGACTGGAAACATTGTATTATTGGGGTTAGCTATCGGCAAATCCATTCAGGTCACTGTTTTTAATTCCTTGACTGCGCTAATCGGATTTATATGCGGCGTGATCATTGCTACATTGATGGTCGGAAAGGCGGAAAATACCCTTTGGCCTTCTGCTGTGACAAAAGCCCTCGCACTTGAAGCATTCATTTTGTTTGTCTTTGCTTGTCTTTCTTTTTATCGGGCATTTGTTCCTGTGCACATTCTGATTATACTCATGAGCATTTCTATGGGGATTCAAACTACAGCAGCAAAAAAACTGGGGATCGCAGGTATTTCTTCAACTGTGTTGACCGGCACTTTGGCTTCTCTTTTAGAGGATATATCCGGCCGTTTGTTTTTTAAGAAGCAAAAGAAGACTTTCTTAAGAGATACTGTGTTAAGAGCACTGGCTATTATTTTATATTGTGTGGGGGCTATTATTGTTGCTCTGGCTGAGCCTGATTTTTATCACTTCATTATTTGGGTTCCGATTGTACTGATCTTTGGCATCATGATGACAGCTAAGTTGAAACTGAGCCGGGAAAAATAGCTTTTCCTGTATAGCTGTTATCAGGCCAACAGCCTGTTTCATTTCGTTATTGAAATGCGAATTTTGAGAGGGGAAAATAAGACATTCGGCTGAAGTGCACATTCGTTCATTTGTATTGGCTTTTTCATAACTACCTACATTTGATATATGAATGATAGTGAATTTGCCTTAAAATCATCTATGAATCTATTTCCTCTTTCAAACCAGATGGATTGAGTCTTATAATGATAATGATTCTCATTTGAAGTCTGGTTTGAGGAGGACCAAATATGAAAAAGATCATGAGTGCATTTGTTGGTATGGTTTTGTTGACGATCTTCTGTTTTTCCCCGCAAGCTTCGGCAGCATATGACGACCTGCATGAAGGTTATGCAACGTATACAGGGTCAGGTTATTCAGGAGGAGCTTTCCTGCTGGATCCCATTCCTTCCGATATGGAGATTACTGCAATAAATCCGGCGGATCTCAATTACGGAGGAGTAAAAGCGGCACTTGCCGGCTCTTATTTGGAAGTTGAAGGGCCAAAAGGGAAAACAACCGTATATGTTACTGATCTTTATCCCGAAGGCGCTCGGGGAGCTCTTGATCTGTCACCTAATGCCTTCCGTAAAATCGGCAATATGAAAGACGGAAAAATCAATATTAAATGGCGTGTTGTCAAAGCCCCAATCACCGGCAATTTCACGTACCGGATCAAAGAAGGCAGCAGCAGGTGGTGGGCAGCAATCCAAGTCAGAAATCACAAGTATCCTGTTATGAAAATGGAATATGAAAAGGATGGTAAGTGGATCAACATGGAGAAAATGGACTATAACCATTTTGTGAGTACGAATTTAGGTACTGGCTCTCTCAAAGTCAGAATGACTGACATCCGCGGAAAAGTTGTGAAAGACACCATTCCAAAGCTGCCTGAAAGCGGAACGTCCAAAGCCTATACAGTACCGGGCCATGTTCAGTTTCCTGAATAAAAAATACGAAACAGCGGATCTTTTCCCGCTGTTTTTTCATTGTTCTGCATCTGCATGTAAAAATGTTTTAATCATGTTCAACTGCTCCTGCTTTGGATAACTGGTATACAGCCTGCTTGAAATCCGAATAGGATCTCCGAAAAAATATCTTTCGTAGTGAGTTTGTCTAGTTCCGAATGAACTCATTGTTAAATCCCATGCCAAACGGAAAATTTTCACACGTTCTTCAGCATTTGTATTGGTTGCTTGAAGATATTGGTCAAGATCTTCCCGTATCTCTGAGTCAAATGCATTTTCGGTAGGCAATGTCACCATTCCGCTAGCTCCAATTAATTGTATGACTTCAGTAAATCGAGGATATAACTTAGGAATGATCGTACTGATGACTTGAAGAGGAATTAAAGAGGGGCGCATATAGCCGAATTCATCTAACTGAGCATCATTTTCCGATTTGTCAATGAGCGCTTTGATTGTTTCCAATCCCACAATGATTTCTGAGAGTTTTTCTTGGATGTGCTGGTATTCGGAAACATTAATGGTGTCGACAAGAAGCTGTGCAACACCTAATAGAAATTCAATTTTTATCATTTGCCTAATGACAACCTGGTGAAAGGTAAAGGCATGAAAAGAGCTTTTTGTCATAAAATCTTTAGCTGCTTCCACATTATCGTAAAAAAACACACGATTCCACGGCACTAACACATGATCAAAAACCACAATTGAATCCATTTCTTCATACCTGGAGCTTAAGGGATGATTAAAGGAAGAGTCGCTTAATACAAATGATTCTCTTGTGATGAATTTTACGCCTTTTGTATTAGAAGGGATTGAAAAAGCATAAGCTTCATCTGTTTCAAAGAAAAATTTAGGCGCTGAAAAAACCAAGATTTCATCGGTCAACCCGCCTTGTGTTGCAAGCAGTCGTGCGCCATGGATCATTAAACCTTTTTCGGTTCTATCAATGACTTTAGCAGATATCGGTTTTTCACTTAGCCCAAAATAGGACTGTGACCGGTTCACTTGCGGAGTAATGAATGTATGGGTAAAGGAAAGGTCATGCTTAGCAGCTTGTTCATACATATCTAGTATATGTTCAGGAAAGCAATTCTCTTTATCTTTTAGAAGCTCCGCTGACGAAGCAAAGCTCATCATAACCGTATTCATGTAATCCGGACTTCTCCCCATCATTCCATGAGTATGTCTAGCCCAATGTTCAATCATGGTCCTTCTTTTTTTCAAATCATTTTTGGTTTTAGGCTGGAGATAGGAAAGGCCGATTCGGTTATGATCTCCAGGAAGGCAATAAGTCATTTCATGTATTAACTCATCCTTTGTTTGCAATTCATAAAGTGAGCTTTTTGTTTTGATTATTCCTTTAAATGCAGGATGCTCAGAAATGTTACCCTTTATTTTTTCGCCATCATACCATATTTCGTTTTCTAGTTTATTCAATCGGTCAATGAATTCTTTACCATTGATGATCCCCATTTAAGTTTCGCTCCTTCATATTATGCTGCGTATTGTATTATATTTTCGAGAAAACAGCCGGTTCAGCCAATTTGAGGTGGGAAAAGCCTTTTTTGTATGCCTAATAGAAAATGAGAATAAGAGTGACTTATACGACAAAAGACAGCCAATTTTTCTTGAAGCCTTTCTGAAGATTTAGAGCCGTAAAGAATTTGCTTATTCATATGAAAATAGCACTATAAAACTTGAAACCCGTGTCGATATTATGGACATGGGCGTAAGCGAATTGGATTCAAACGCGCTTGAACATATTTTATTTCAGCCATTACATTGTGCGGAAAGGGAAAACGACACATGAAAGTGAAAACAAAATTGCTGGGGATTATATCAATATTAGTTGTTTCAATTATTGGAATTGGAGGCTCCTCAGTATTTATGATTTCTTCTACTGTGAAAAAGAATGAAGAACTTAAAGACAAAATGGAATTCCAAAAAGAGATAAAACACATCCAATATGAATTGACCGGGTTATCAAATGATGAAAGAGGCTTCTTGATTACCGGAGACAAAGAATACGACGAGGGTATGAAGGAAAAAGCAGACGATGTCTTAAAGGGTCTTGACCGGGTTAATGACTTGATTGATGAAGAGAGATATCAATCAAATATCGAAGACATTAAGACAAGTTTTACTCAGTATAGAGCTTTGAATCAGCAAGTAGTAACAGCCTACTCTTCAAATCCGAAAAAAGCAGAAACCATCCATTTTGGAGAAGAAAGAACACTAAGAAAAGAAGGCGTAGATCCGGCTGTCAATAAGCTGTCTGATCGCCTGGATCAAGAGGTGGAGGATCTAAAAGATGAAATACGAGGCAATGGGAAAATGAGTCAATGGCTCATCATCATTGTCACCGGGATATCAGTTATATTAGGCGTTGTTTTAAGCATAATGCTGTTAAAGTCTATAATGGTGCCCCTAAGAAGCATAAATAAGCAGCTGGAGGAAATTGCACACGGCGACGCTGATTTAACCAAAAAAGTCATTGTGAAAAATAAAGATGAATTTGGCCAGCTTGCCCAATCGTTTAATTCTTTTACTCATTCATTAACTCAAATTGTGAAGCAGATCAGCAGCTCATCTGAACAAGTCGCCGCTTCCTCCGAAGAATTATCGGCAAGCGCGGAAGAATCGAAATCAACATCTGAACATATTTCCCGAGCCATGCAGATGGCTGCCGACAGCAATGTGAAGCAAAGCTCAATGACAAAAAAGAGCGCAGAATCCATCACTGAATTATTAGACAGTATATCATCAGTCGCTTCAAATACAGGGAACATAGCGGATCTTTCTTCTTCGATGAGAGACAAGGCTGAAATAGGCTCTAAGTCCGTCAATAAGATGTTAGATCAGATGAAATTCATTGATAAATCTGTAGATTCAGCCGGCAATGGATTGCAAACATTGGTAGCGAGCACAGCAGAAATCAGCGATATCTCTTCGCTTATCACGACGATTTCAGAGCAGACAAATTTGTTGGCACTAAATGCAGCGATCGAGGCGGCCAGAGCCGGAGAGCAAGGAAAAGGATTTGCTGTGGTGGCAGAAGAAGTTCGGAAGTTGGCGGATGAAACAAATAAATCTGCAAACCACATCCAATCGGTGGTAGCGACCATCCAAAATGAATCGATAGAAACGGTAAATAATATTAAGGTTGTTCAAGAAAATGTGAGCTCAGGTATTGTTCTTTCTCAAGAGGCAACAGGAAATTTCAATGAAATACTGAACCTCGTGGAACAGGTCACTTCTCAAATACAAGAAGTCGCAGCGGCAACTCAACAGCTTACATCAGGCGTTGAAGTGATTCAGCACACAGTTCATACATTGGCCGCTGGAACAAAAGAAACGTCTGCTAATACAGAAGCGGTTGCAAATTCATCACAGGAACAGCTACATTCAATGGAGGAAATCTCCTATGCCGCAGAATCTCTATCTCAGTTGGCAGAAGAGCTTCAAACCGTCATTAATCGTTTTAACTATTAAACAGGCTACTTACGTGCAACCCCCATCTTATTCGGTGGGGGTTTGCTACTTTACTGTGGTTGTTTCTACAAATAGAGCTAACTGACTTCTTTTAAGTTAGCTCCGTTTGTATGGCTAGTCCAAATTTTGATCGATTGTCCCTTCAAAATAGTCATCGCTGACCTGTTCATGAGTTTCAGCCAATCCTTTTTCTAATTGCGTGCTTCCTTTATAATCTGAGGGCTCAAAGTATTTCCCGGCAACATCTGTTGTGTCATTTTTGTTTTCTTTGTTATGAGTTTGTGTTTCAGTGTTTACACTTTCTGTCTCAGTATTGCTGCGTATAGATTGCTGAAAATCATATTCCTTGTCTAATGAAGAAAATCTTTTATAATCATCAGGTCTGTCTGCACCGTTTTTTTGAGTCACTTTACTTCCTCCAGATTATTGATATTTTAGTGGGGGTAAGAACTTATTTCGTTCTTTTAGGATCAGAACCATGTTTTTTAGGATCATCTGCTTTAAAAGCTGTTTCAGTCTCATGGTCATTTCTCATTTGTTCAATACTTGAATTTTGAATTCCCTTTTTACTCATTGGTTTCACTCCTTTACGAAAAGTGTTGAATATCAACTCTTCTTATTTTGTCTGTTGATCAGGTATTCATTCACTTTTTTCATTCGCGCTTTGGCTAATCAGGAGAGGCATTTTCATGCCAGTCGTATTATTTAATAAAAAGTCGTATTTTTGAAACCTTTTATCATCGCATTGTTAATACAAAGGTTGTGAATTTATACTAACAGCACTGTGAATAAATCAAACAAGGGGGGTGAAAAAATGAAAAAAATCGCATCATATTATTTAATGACATTAGGGCTATCCAGCCTTACATTTGGTTTGTTATTAGGGTTTTATTCTTTCGTTATGTATGGCGATATGATAATTGCATTGTTTACGGCAGCAATTGCTTTATTATACGGTTTTGTGGTGTATGGCCTTTTTGCTGTTCCGCTCCAAATGAAGTTGCAGAAAAAAGCGAGAACATTCAATGTCATGTACCTATTGATTTACAGTGTGGTTGCTTTTATCGCAGCTTTCCTGTTTTTTGTTATCAATGAACCTGCGTCAATAGCATGGACATTGCAATCGTACTTTTATTATATGTTAAGTATTGCGGCTGCAGTGATTTACTGGTTATGGGATTCTCTGATCCTTTATAAACGTACAGCTTCCGGTGTATAGGCTAATTTTTACCAATCGGAGAAATATGGAGGTTCAATAAAAATTCAGGATCTAAAAGCTTTAGGTTTCATATTTTTTTAAAAAAATCCTCCGCGGATAAAGGCGCAGTATGGGGGCATAATGAGAGCACACATTCAAACCGAATAGGTTTTCTAAGTGTTTTACGATACATACGTTCATCAAGAACATCACGTCATCAAAGGAATATAAAAACTATTGTTGTGGAACGGGCATCTTGAGTTGTTTGAGGAAAGAACATAGATGGTGGTTTATCGTTTTATCAGCGCTTATAGAACAAAGTTTTGGTGGCGGTCAATCCATACAGCTAAACAGAGGAGAGCGTGACAATGAATCTCGCTCTCCTCAGATTTGTTTTATTCACCCTGATGTTTTTCAACTAATGTGAATGTCCAATCTTTTAACATATGTTTCTGGACATATTTTTTTCCGTTTATTTCGATGTAAGGCAGGTCTGCCATGTCTCCAGCTAACTGTTTTGCTTCAGTCGTTGTTATTCCTAAAAAAAGTCCAATGTAAAAGTAAATATCCCGTTCTTTTATTAGGAAGATATCATTTTGTTCATTACCTTTGGTTTGGTTCCTCTGCTTTAAGCCTTCACCGATAAAATATCCAGCCAAAGCAATACCAATTCCTAAAAAAACGTCCATGTGTATGCCTCCATTATGTCGATGTTATGTTATACGGGCTTGGCATACTCCGGGTTTCATTATTTTTCAAACCTTTTCAATCTGTACACGGCCTGAAAAAAAGGTGGCGCCGCCGCCCATATCGGACAAGCGATCTGGGGTTAGCGCGTTTACAAGCTGTTTTTTTCCTTGTTCATCCGCCCATAATCCTTGGCTGACAACGACACCTGGCAGCACTTGTTCTCCAACTGCAGCGGTCAGCTCGCATTCTCCCCGGCTGTTCCAAATTCGTACAGGTGCCCTATCAACGATTCCGTGTTCTTCAGCATCCTTTGTGTTGATAAAGAGCTTTGGCGTCTTCTCAAGCTTGATGTGTTTTTCATTATTGGAAAATGTTGAGTTTAAGAAATTATGGTTTGGCCCCGGAACATACATAAACGGATGTTCATTATCGGTTACAAGAGGTGTATATGTCGGTAAAGCCGGGAAGCCGTCTTGTTTCATTTTTTCTGAATATAATTCTATTTTTCCGCTTGGCGTTGGAAGTTCGCCCGAAAACAGCGGCTTTTCGCGTTTTGCTTTCATAAATGAATGCTTAGTGAGTGCATCGTAATCAATCTCTGCCAAATGCGGATTATCTGGATGGTCAAGCGCCTGGCGGATTAATACTTCATCTGAATCTTTAAGCTCCTGGTCTGTGAATCCCATGGCTTCAGCCAGTAATCGGAACACCTCAGTGTTAGACTTGCTTTCCCCATATCTCTCAATCACCGGCTGCTGAAGCTGAATGTAATGGTGCCAGTAGGAGGTGTAAAAATCAGTATTTTCAAAAGCGGATGTTGCAGGCAGTACAATGTCCGCATATGCAGCCGTTTCCGTTAAAAACAAATCATGAACCACAGTAAACAAGTCTTCCCGCAGCAAGCCCTGTCTGACTTTGTTTGCTTCGGGTGCGACGACGGCAGGGTTCGTTCCGTAAATAAATAGAGAGCGAATCGGCGGGTCTGTTTCCAAAAGCACCTTGCCAAGCTGATTCATATTAAACGACCTCGGGGTGCGCCCTTTCAATAAGTCGGGCCGCTGCAAGGCATTTGTGTTATATTCTAAAATTCCGCTGTTATGCTTAATTGCGCCGCCCCCTGTGTGCAGCCATTGGCCGGTGATCGCCGGAAGACAGGCAATCGTCCTGACAATCATCCCGCCGTTATCGTGATGCTGGGGTCCGTTTCCGATTCTGATAAAAGAAGGGGAGGTTTCCCCGTACATTTTTGCCAGTCGGTAAATATCTTCGGTACTGACACCGGTGATCGTCGATACCTTTTTAGGATCATATTGTTTCACGTGTTCACGGAGCTCTTCATAGCCAACCGTGTACTCAGACAGAAATGCTTCATCATGAAGGTTTTCTTTAAATAAAATGTGCATGATGCCAAGAGCAAGTGCACTGTCGGTTCCCGGCTTTATCGGAATAAACCAATCTGCGAGACGTCCTGTTTGATTTTTATGCACATCGATCACGACAATTTTGGCACCTTGTTTTCGCGCTTTTTGGGCGATCGTAATTTGGTGCATATTTGTGCTGACCGCGTTGATTCCCCAAAAAATAAATAGTTTTGTATGAATGGTTTCCTCAGGATCGATTCCCGCGCTTATGCCCATTGTATATTTATAGCCTTCAGATCCCGCTTTGCTGCAAATCGTCCGTTCAAGCTGGCTTGACCCCATGCGGTAAAAAAAGCGGCGGTCCATTCCTTCAGCTGTCAATTTCCCCATATTTCCGTAAAAGCTGTAAGGAAGTATGCTTTCAGCTCCCTCTTCATCAATCAGCTGTTTCCAGCGGGAGGTGATCGTATCGATTGCCTCTTCCCAAGAAATCGGTTCAAATATCGCTTGGCCTTTCGCACCTGTTCGTTTGAGCGGTGTAGTCAGCCGCTTTTCATCATAGATGCGCTCCGTCATATTCCGGACTTTGTTGCATATGTTTCCGGCTGTGACAGGATGATCAGGGTCTCCTTGCACTTTTACGATTTTCCCGTCTTTTTTATGTATTAACAATCCGCACTGATCCGGGCAGTCCAGCGAGCAAACGGATTTGAAAATGCCGTTTTGTTGTGTGGCAAAAGATTTCATGGCCCAGTTCCTCTCTCTAGTTAGATATTTTGTAAGAATTATAACATTTCGGATCATAACGTCAATTCTGAAAAAAGAGATTGACATCAATCTGAGACTTCTTTATGATAAACGTATTCTTTATTCTGAAAATTACATACTCAACATTTTCTATCCAGAGAGGTGGAGGGACTGGCCCTATGAAACCTCGGCAACATTATTGTGCCAATTCCAGCAAGCGTCAGCTTGAAAGATAGGAAAGCAAGGTTTATACCGGCGTCTGCCTGTAACAGAGCGCGCCTATATATGAATCTCTTTCCATCTTCGGAAAGAGATTTTTTTTATGAAAAATACGATGAAAAGGATGTTTTGCACCATGACGGTTTTGGTTACAGCACCGTACAACGAAGAAGGACGAAAAGAGCTAGAAAACTTGTTTGGCTCAGTTGCTTATCAATCTTGGAAGGAACAAGGCCGGGCATATCGGGAAGATGAACTCATTCAGCTGCTAAAAGCAACAAATGCGACAGGCTTGATTACTGAGCTTGATCAGGTAACAGACAGCGTATTTGCTTCTGTTCCCGAACTTTCATTTGTCGGTGTTTGCAGGGGAATGCCCTCCAATGTGGATGTGGCAGCTGCCTCAAAAAGAGGCATACCTGTTTTTTATACACCAGGGCGGAATGCACAAGCCGTTGCTGAAATGTTTATTGGAAATGTGATTTCCTTTCTGCGCCATACCAGCGCCTCGAATCAATGGCTGAAGGATGGAAAGTGGGACAGTGATTACCTGCAGGCTTATGTCAAATTTAAAGGAAATGAATTATCAGGAAAAACGGTTGGCATGATTGGGTTCGGCGCCGTTGGTCAAAGGATTGCAAAACTGCTGACTGCGTTTGACTGTAAAATAAAGTATTACGATCCATACATTCAAGACGATCATCCGCTGTATGAAAAAGTATCTCTTAAAACGGTGTTTTCAGACAGTGATATCGTTTCTGTCCATCTGCCTCGTACTGAGGAAACACTTGGACTTATTGATCGGAAGTATTTTGATCTGATGAAACAGAGTGCGATTTTCGTCAATACTTCAAGAGCAGTTGTTGTAAACCGTGAAGATCTTTTATCTGTATTAAAAGAACATAAAATCAGAGGTGCGATATTAGACGTTTTTTATCATGAACCTCCAGAGGAATCAGATTATGAATTGATTTCATTGCCTAATGTTCTGGCAACACCGCATCTCGCTGGAGCAACATTTGAAGTGGAGGATCATCACGTGACGATACTGAATAAAGCCCTCAAAAAGTGGAAGGGCGAAAAAACTCTTAATATTCTGACAATTTATAACAAGGACGCACTGAAAACAGGGGGATAAGAAAGGAGGCTAACAGAATGAAAAAACAAAAAGGCTATCTCGTTTTTGATATTGGCACAGGCAATGCGAGGGTAGCGGTCGTGAGTGTAACTGGCAGTGTTCTAACAGTTGAACGGGAGGACATCGTGTATTCCACAGAGACGCTTTACCCGGACAGCCGTTTTTTTTCTCCTCAGGTGCTGTGGAAGCAGGTGATGAATTTGGCAAAACGTGCGCTATCCCGTTCGCATGATATTGACATCATTGGTTTGACATCGACGAGCCAAAGACAGGGGATTGTTTTGATTGATCAAAACGGCGATCCTTTTCTCGGGCTGCCGAACATCGATAACCGCGGCCGAGAGTGGGAGGCGAGCATTCCCGATCGGGAAGAGATATACAGCCGCACAGGCCGCCTGCCAACCGCACTTTTTTCCGCGCTCAAGCTTTATGGATTAAAACAGCGCCAGCCCTCTTTATGGGAAAAGACTGCAAGCTTTACAAGCATCAGTGATTGGGTGACGTACCAACTGAGCGGAATATTAACATATGAACCATCACAGGCAACAGAAACCCTGCTGTTTGATGTGAAGCAAAACACTTGGTCAGAAGAGATGTGCGACATTTTCGGCTTTTCTCCATCTATCCTTCCGCCTCTTGTAAGAGCGGGAACAGCAATTGGAACGATAGCAAATGAATATGCATCCGAATTAGGCCTTTCAATAAATGCTAAGGTTATAGCAGGGGGCGGGGATACACAGCTGGCTGTCAAAAGCACCGGAGCTGGACTTGAGGACATTGTCATTGTATCAGGGACAACAACGCCAATAACCAAAATTACTGAGGATCATGGCGACACAAAACATAAAGCCTGGCTGAACTGTCATGCAGATCAAGGGCATTGGCTTGTGGAAACGAATCCGGGAATTACCGGATTGAATTATCAAAAATTAAAACAGATTTTTTATCCGAATGAAACGTACGAAGTAATGGAGGAGGAGATTTCTGCACTTGCAAAAGAAGACCATGCATGTGTAGCGGCTCTCGGCTCTTATTTATCGGCTGAAAAGAATGCGTTAACGAGAGGCGGTTTTCTTTTTGATGCCCCGCTGTCAGCACATTTAAAGAGGGCACATTTTGTACGTGCAGCGCTAGAAGAGATCGCATTTTCAATCAAATGGAACTTTGACATTTTAACAGAGGTTACTCCGTTTGAACGTGACTATGTTTGGGTGTGCGGAGGGGGATTCCAAAGCAAAGCGCTCACTCAATATATCGCGGATCTTCTTCAAAAAAAGGTCTATGTCCAAGAGGGATATCATCAGGCATCTGTCGTCGGTGCTGCAGTCATTTGCAATGAAACCTTTCAATTAACGGAGGAGATGTCAGCAAATGTCCGGGTGATCGAACCGAAGGACTGTCAGATAGAATTGGCTTTATATGAGGAATGGAAGCAAACACAGCGCTTTTTTTCAGGATCAGAAAGCAAAGTATTAATTTAAGGCGGCATTTCTGCTGTTTTGAGGAATCATTTAATTTTCAACTTTAATAAGGTAATACGGTAATGTATATTAGCATCTAAGGAGGAGACAGATATGTTGGATAAAATAGGAATACCGAAGCGGCTTGCCTGGGGATTTTTAGGGGTTGTTTTGTTTATGATGGGAGATGGCCTTGAACAAGGCTGGCTCAGTCCTTTTTTGATCGAAAACGGGCTCACCGTTCAGCAGTCCGCTTCCATTTTTAGTATATACGGAATTGCGCTTGCCATAGCTTCCTGGTTTTCGGGTGTATGTCTCGAAGCATTTGGCGCAAAACGGACGATGTTTATGGGGCTGTTGTTTTATGTGATCGGTACAGCTGCTTTTATCGTATTTGGATTTGAACAGCTGAACCTGCCAGTGATGTATGTGACTTACTTCGTAAAAGGGTTAGGTTACCCGCTTTTTGCTTATTCTTTCTTGACATGGGTCATTTACAGAACACCGCAAAGCAAACTGAGCACTGCTGTCGGCTGGTTTTGGATAGCATATTGCCTCGGCATGTTTGTGTTCGGCGCTTGGTACTCAAGCTACGCGATCAAAGCGTTCGGTTATTTGAATACGCTTTGGAGCTCTATTTTCTGGGTATGTCTCGGTGCATTCTTTGCATTGTTTATCAATAAAGACCGTTTTGAAAAGAAGAAAAGAAAAAGATCAGAAACAGCCGAGGAGCTTTTAAAAGGGGTTACGATTTTATTTACAAATCCGCGCGTGCTTACAGGCGGAATCATCAGAATCATCAACAGCATTGGTACATATGGTTTTCCAGTCTTTTTGCCGATGCACATGGCCCAGCATGGAATTTCAACCAATGTGTGGCTGCAAATTTGGGGAACGATTTTTCTGGGGAACATTGTGTTTAACCTTATCTTTGGTATTGTCGGCGATAAATTCGGCTGGAAAAATACTGTTATTTGGTTCGGCGGAGTCGGCTGCGGCATTTTCACCGTCTTATTATACTACGCACCTGTTTTCTCCAGCGGAAGTTTAGTGGTTGTCAGCGTGATCGGCTTTATTTGGGGCGGTTTGCTGGCAGGCTATGTGCCGATTGGTGCAATTGTGCCGACGGTGGCAGGAAAAGATAAAGGGGCAGCCATGTCTGTATTGAATTTGGCTGCAGGTTTATCAGCGTTTGTCGGTCCCGCGCTTGCTTGGTTGTTCATCGGTCTCGTCGGTGCGCAAGGCGTCGTCTGGATCTTTGCGGTCCTTTACGTTGCGAGTGCAATCATGACGAAATGCATTCATATACCTGAGGAAAAAGCAGTTAAGGAGGAATCATCTCCTCAATATGCATCTTAATTAGAAAGCGCCCATTTTCCGGGGCGCTTTTTATCATTTGTTCAGCAATGTAAGGATTTCCGATACGGAATGACGCAAAAATGATTGATCTGGACGGGATTTCACCATAACAGTCAGCTGATAAGAAACAGAATATAAGTCTGAGCCGTTTGTTCCACGTTAATTTCACGTCTTAGCTCGCCCGAATGTTCTCTCAAAACAAATTCATAACGGTCTCCAATGCTTTATTCTTCATTGAATTCTCGATGACGAGCCATCAACATTACCTCTTTCTGAATCGATCAGTATATAACTATTCTATAAATTATCGAGGGAGTCTAAAGAAAAATAGACAACATATTGACAATGTAATGAGAAGTGTTAAGATGTATAGACAATAAGTTGTCCATTCAAGGAGGGAACATCGTGGATTATTCTAAGGAACTGAAAGATTTATTTTTAATGCAACAGTCTTACGCTACATTTTTTTCCACTTTAAACAAAATCCAATCACGCGGAGACGATTATTATGAAAGCTTAACGTCGAGGCAATTTATGACGATGGTTGCCATACTGCATTTACCGGAAGAGGAAACGACATTCAACAACATTGCAAAAAAATTAGGCACTTCAAAACAAAACATCAACAGACTTGTCAGCGGTATTGAAAAAAGAGGTTATGTCATCACTGTACCAAGTAAACGCGACAAGCGTGCAGTTAATGTGAAGATTACTGATTCAGGAAAGCGTGTCATGGAGGAATGCGGTGAAAAAGCGGTGTATTTTATGGCCGATCTATTTAAAGGCTTTTCGACGGAAGAGCTGGAAACATTATGGGTTTTATTGAAGAAACTGTACAGTTTTGACGGAGAAGAACAGGATGGTTTTGAAGAAGACGCTGCTGATTTTGACATTGAACAAAATCGAGACAATTTGAAAACAAATTTATTGCAGGAATTCGCAAAACGGAGAAAGTAAAAAGGAGAACCAACTATGAACAACGTAGCAACAGTAGAAAACTTGAAAATGCAGTATGAAAACAAAACGGCAGTAGATGGGATTTCGTTCGAAGTGAGAGAGGGGGAAGTGCTTGGCTTACTAGGTCCAAATGGTGCTGGGAAAAGCACAACCATTCATATTTTATCAGGAGTATTGTCGGCCAGTTCCGGAAATGTTTCGATATTGGGCCATAGTGTGAAAAAAGGGTCCAAGGAAATGAAGAAAGGCATCGGGATTGTGCCTCAAGATATCGCGATTTATGAGGAGATTTCCGCTGAGAAAAATGTTCGTTTTTTTGCCAGTCTTTATTCTCTTAAAGGAGAAGAACTGAAAGCCCGAGTCAAAGAGGCTTTGGAGCTCGTACAGCTATATGACCGGAAAGATGACAAGCCAAAGACGTTTTCAGGCGGGATGAAAAGAAGATTAAACATTGCGTGCGCCATTGCCCATCAGCCGAAACTGATTATCATGGATGAGCCCACGGTAGGAATCGATCCGCAATCCCGGCATCACATTTTGGAATCGATAAAAGAGCTGAAAACAAAAGGCGCAAGCATCATTTACTCTACACACTATATGGAAGAAGTCGAGGCAATTTCAGATCGTATTATGATCATGAATGAAGGAAGAATTATTGCCAATGGAACAAAAGAAGAGCTGTACAGAGAAGTCAATAAAGAAATAACATACGCTTTTCAACTGGCGCATGTTCAGCGATTAAATAAAAACTCGATTAGAGAAATCATAGGAGTGACAGGAGTTGATTTCTCTGACCATCAACTAAATGTTACCGTTCAAAAGAACCAAGATCACCTGAGTGAAATCATATTAGAATTGAGTGCCCAAGGCTGCAGTATCCTAAACATGAACAAAAAAGAGGCATCGTTAGAAACGGTATTTTTAGAGCTGACGGGAAGAAATTTAAGAGATTAGGAGAGCAAAATGAGTTTGTTAAAATTAATAACATTTGATTTTATGAATATTTTAAGGAATCCGGTTCTTGTAATAGCCAATACGGTCTTTCCTTTTGTTCTGATTCTGGTCATGGGCTTTGTTACGAAAAGCAGCTTTGGAGCAGGCGGGGTCAGTTCTTATGATTATTACGGAGTGAATATGATGATTTTCACTGCAGCTCTGATTGCTATGACGACCTCTAATACGTTTATGGAGGAAAAGGTGAAGAAGGCGAACCTTCGTATTGTGTATGCGCCGGTTTCGACAACTAGTATTTATCTTTCTAAATTACTATCAACCTTTATATTCAGTGTCATTATGTACAGCATGAATGTGTTGATAGCCCAAACGATTTTTCATTTGAACTTTGGAGGACAATATCTTACGTATTTCATGCTTTTATTGTATGTATTTTTATTTTTCGGTTGCTGTTTTGGCACAATGTTCTGCAGTTTGTTCAAGAATGAAGAACAGGCGAATGGGATTATGCAAATTCCGATAGCTTTTTTTGTTTTCTTTGGTGGCGTATTTTTCGGAATTCATAGATTTGGAGATACCGTCAATCAGATATCGATTCTTTCTCCGATTAAATGGGTAACAGAATGTTCATTTCGTCTCATTTATGATCATGATTTCAGTATGCTGCAGCCTGTTATGTCAGGACTAATATTGGCTTCAATCATTTGTATTGCCGTTTCTCATGTTGTATTTAAGCCGGAGGGATATATATGCTGAGTTTATTCCAAAACAGGTGGGAGCGAATCCTGACCAAAAAAGCCATTATTATCATTGCATTAATCATTATCCCTCTGATGATTGGCGTTGCGATTATGTTTTCCGGGAAGCCGGTTTTCAAAGAAACAATCGCTTTTGTTACAGAACTGGACGAAGTTCATCATTTGCCGAGTGATTCTGCATTTAGGGTGGTAACGGTAGATCAGAAGCCGAAGTTTTCTGATCTGATGTTAGGGAAATATGCAGCCATTGTAGAAAAAAATCAACTTGATTACAGCGTAACCACGTTGAAAAGTAAAGCGGATCAAAAAATGATTCAGCAATTTTTTGAGACTGGAGAAATGCCAGGCAGCTACCGGGGAGAGGATGAATTAAGGATGGAACGGGGAACGGGAACGAATATATTAGGCTTTATCATGATGCTTGTATTGATGCAAGGTGTGGCATTAGCTGCGTTATATCCAGAAGACCGGATGCTCAAAACCTTCAAAAGGATTTTAGTGTCTCCCGTGCATGTGGGGAAATATTTGTTGGTTCAGTTTATCTTTACTTTTTTATGTTTATACATACCCACTTACTTGGCCATCCTAATTACAAATGTACTCTTTCATGCTGAAATTGGTTTCCGTTTAAATATTCTTGCTGGGTTACTGGGTGTTCTTACAGTGCTTGCAACAGCATTCGCTATCTTTATGGCTTCTGTGATGGATCGAAACATCAGTTTGATGACGAGTGGTATCAGTGTGATCACGTGTGTATTGTCAGGCTGTTTTATTTCTTTTGCTCCACATCATCCAATATTAAATGCCCTTTGTGCGATACTGCCACAAAAAGCGTATATGACTTTCATTCACGGGGTAGAAATGGGGGATTCAATGTGGGAATACAAAACTCAGGTTATTTATATTTTGATGTGGTCGGCTACGTTTTGTTTCCTTGGGGATTTTATCACAAGAAGAAGAACCAATAAAGGGATTTATGAGTAGGGGAAAAAAGTTATTAGCATTGTTTTAAGAGATGAAAATCTTGTAGGGATTGATCAAGAATCAAAACGTCATAGCTGATGCAGGTCATGAATCGGACATTTTAAAGGAAAAGGGATGTGGCACAGACCAAGAGAATACCGTCATTCTCTTGGTTTCACAATAGAATACACATTTGTATCATATGGAGTACCATTTTGATACATGTACTGTCTTAAAACACCTTCTTTTTGAAACCCCATTTTTAGGAGCAGACGATTTGATGCATCATTAGCAGTAAATACAACTGCGCCAATACGCGACAGTCCAAGGGCAGAAAATCCGTAAGATACGACCTTTGAAATGACTTCTGATGCAAAACCGTTTCGCCAATGCTCCGGGATGATTTCATAACCGATTTCCGCGCGCCTATGCTTTTGGGCCAGAGCGTGAAAGCCTATTGTTCCGATCAGTTCTTTAGTGTCCCGTCTTTCAATTCCCCACCGTATACCGCGTTTTTCTTGATAGAGGGCAGCAAACGTTTGAATCATTGAAATGGCCTGTTCTATAGATTCCATGTTTTCAAGCCCATAATAGCGTGTCACCTCATCGTTTGAGAAACAAGCAAAAATGGCTTCCGCGTCCTGATCTGTGATTTGCCTAAGTATAAGCCGATCCGTTTCTAATATAGGAAACATTCAACCACTCCCCACGTTTGTGTTTTTGTTTATCATATCCCTTTTATTTCCTCTTTTCTATAGCGAAATCAACCAATGCAGCAAAGGAACGAATTTGTGTTTCTAGTTGCTCTTTGTTTTTGCTGAATTGTTTCAAACGATGGCCGTTCGCGCCTGATGGATGGGGAAAGCCGTTAAGGCAAATCAAATTCTGGAGGCTGTGTTGTCTGATCAATGTTTCACATACTGTTTCGGCCGCTTTTCCTAACGGAATGAGAAGAGCTGGTCCCGTCACATGGTTAAGCTCCGCAGGGAAGTGCCCAAAAGCATAGGTGCTTAGGATAGGAGAATGAGTGATAGCCGGTTTGTATCCGGTATAGTTTTTTTGCTGGATAAAGACAGGATATTTAATAACGGAAGTTGTATGGAGCATATACCGTAATTCTCCAAAAAGCTTTGCGGCGCTTTGAATGCCGAAAGCTTGCGGCAGCCCGCATAAATCCAGCATGGTGATAAGGTTATGTCTCATCGACCCGGAGAAACCCGCTGCTATTTTTGTATCTACCGCCATTTGCTCAAGAGTGCGGCCTTGCCGCAGACTTTCGACTGCTGTTTCGTACGCTGTTTTCATCTGGGAAAAACCCGGCGTGATCCCGGCAATCACAAGCGAGGCATCCCGATTGATAAATTCATTATGAGGTGAATAGTAGATGCCAAGTTCGTTTTCTTGATGGAGACGAAATGGATCAGTAAGTAAATCGGACTTTGTAAGTGAAGAGGGAAGAGAATGTAGTTTTTCTGCGAACTCCTTTAAGCAACTGTGGTTTACAATCATGCGAAAGCCTCCTCAAAAAATGATATCCCATTGTCCATTCTGATCGTAACAACGGGATCTCATTCATCCTTATCTGCTATTAAAATGTCCTGCCTGCCACACCTCTTTGACTGCTTGGGGAACTTCTTTCACTTCAGCTGCTGTCTGCTGAAACGCGTATTTTTTCATTTGGACATCATGCTGAATCTTCTTTTGTTTTTGCGTCAGCAGCTCTGCTTCTGTTTTTAATCCCTCGATTTGTTTTTGCATAGCCTGTGTAACAGAAGTGAGCTCCTTTAGTGCGGGGTCTATTTTTTTCTTGTTTTGGATCACGGTAACTCCTAAGAAGATAATAGAAACTGCTAATACTGCAAGACTGATATAAACTATAATCATATGTTCACTCCTTTTCTTATGTCATTACCCTGTATCCGTTTTTTTAATCAGAAGAAATGATATTTACACAGTTCGTTTGATTTGCGTATTGGATGTATTGTACTTATAATGTGATATCGTACATATGTAAACAAAGAAAGGGTGCTTCAATTGCAAAGTTTACAACATAAAACTGCACTAATCACAGGCGGAGGCAGAGGAATTGGCCGCGCTACTGCTCTGGCGCTTGCCAAAGAAGGCGTGAATATCGGGTTAATTGGCCGGACTTCCGCTAATGTAGAAAAAGTGGCTGAAGAAGTCAAAGCGCTTGGTGTAAAAGCTGCATTTGCTGCTGCAGATGTAAAAGATGCTGATCAGGTTAACCAAGCTGTAGCTCAAGTGAAGGAACAGCTCGGTGATATCGATATCCTCATTAATAATGCCGGCATCAGCAAATTTGGCGGTTTCTTAGATCTGTCAGCTGATGAGTGGGAAAATATTATTCAAGTCAACCTAATGGGTGTGTACCATGTCACTCGCGCGGTGCTTCCGGAAATGATCGAACGCAAAGCCGGAGACATCATTAATATTTCATCTACAGCGGGCCAAAGAGGAGCTGCTGCAACAAGTGCTTACAGCGCTTCTAAATTTGCCGTTCTCGGGTTAACAGAGTCTCTTATGCAAGAAGTAAGAAAGCATAATATCAGAGTCAGCGCGTTAACGCCGAGCACTGTCGCTAGTGATATGTCTATCGAATTGAACTTAACAGACGGTAATCCTGAAAAAGTTATGCAGCCTGAGGATCTTGCTGAGTACATGGTGGCACAATTGAAATTAGATCCTCGTATTTTCATCAAAACAGCGGGATTATGGTCAACAAATCCTTAAAAATGAAAACCTGTCTTTCGACAGGTTTTTTTATTTGAATGAAATCCGTACCGGTAAAATGAGATATGTAAACCCTGGCAATCGTTTAAATTGAAGATAGCAGTAAATGCAGGCTATAATAGAACTAAGAAAACTATGTACCAAATGTTCAGTCGAAATTTATTTTTTCCGCTACACCTATAATCAGTAAATATGAAATGACTGGACTATCAGTCTTTAATATAAAGAAGGAAAACAATAAAAGAAAATTGAATATTTAGTACATAGTGTTGTCAGTGACAGAAGAAGGAGTGCATATGATGAAAGAAGAAAAAAGGAGTTCAACAGGCTTTTTAGTGAAACAGCGCGCATTTTTGAAGCTTTATATGATAACGATGACAGAGCAAGAGAGACTCTATGGGTTAAAGCTGCTTGAAGTACTTCGGTCTGAATTTAAAGAGATTGGTTTTAAACCAAATCATACAGAAGTATACCGGTCTTTGCATGAACTTCTTGATGACGGGATACTAAAACAAATTAAAGTAAAAAAAGAAGGGGCTAAGCTCCAGGAAGTCGTCCTCTATCAATTTAAAGATTACGAAGCCGCCAAGCTATATAAAAAACAGCTGAAGGTAGAGCTGGATCGCTGTAAAAAACTGATTGAAAAAGCTCTCTCAGATAATTTTTAATAGAAACAAACACCCGGCGCAGCAGTGTGAACCGGGTGTTTTCTGCTTTTCATTATACATATTTGTCGAAAAGAAACAATACAAATCAATAATGGCCTTCAAACTTGACATCATTTCCTCACGTGGTAACATTTTAAACGTGTGAAAATGCGAACGAAAAAGCGAACAAAGGAGATGTTACCGATCTTTGATCAAAAGAAAGTAGCCTTTATAGGAGCAGGATCTATGGCGGAAGGAATGATATCAGGTATCGTTCGAGCCAACAAAATCCCGAAACAAAACATCTGCGTTACAAACCGCAGCAATACAGAGCGATTAACTGAACTTGAACTTCAATATGGAATCAAAGGCGACTTGCCGAACCAACTATGTATTGAAGACATGGATGTGCTCATTTTGGCAATGAAGCCAAAAGACGCCGAAAACGCTCTGTCATCACTAAAATCACGTATTCAACCCCATCAATTAATATTGTCGGTCCTTGCCGGCATAACCACCTCTTTTATTGAACAATCATTGCTTAATGAACAGCCGGTTGTCAGAGTGATGCCCAACACTTCCAGTATGATTGGCGCTTCTGCAACAGCTATTGCCCTTGGCAAATATGTGTCGGAAGACCTGAAGAAGCTGGCCGAAGCATTGCTTGGATGCATGGGCGAAGTCTATACAATCCAAGAAAATCAAATGGATATATTCACCGGAATTGCAGGCAGCGGACCCGCGTATTTTTATTATTTAATGGAATTCATTGAAAAGACAGGCGAGGAAGCGGGCCTCGATAAACAGTTATCTCGAAGCATCGGCGCACAGACACTTTTAGGTGCCGCAAAAATGCTCATGGAAACAGGAGAACATCCTGAGATCTTAAGAGATAATATCACGTCACCGAACGGAACGACAGCAGCGGGGCTGCAAGCCTTGAAAAAGAGCGGCGGCGGAGAAGCGATTTCTCAAGCAATAAAGCATGCGGCTAAGCGTTCAAAGGAAATCAGCGAAGATATCGAAAAAACTGCAGCGCCGCTATCAGGAGTGATAAAGTGACGCCTGATACAAGCATGAAAAGAGTCGTTGTGAAGATTGGAAGCAGTTCATTAACAAGCCTTCATGGAGAAATCAGCATTCGAAAATTAGAAGCGTTGGTCGACCAGGTCGTCAAACTCAAAGACGCCGGTTATGAAGTGATTTTGGTTTCCTCAGGCGCAGTGGCGGCGGGATATCGGAAGCTCGGATTTATCCAAAGGCCCGAGAAGCTTCCAGAAAAACAAGCATCAGCTTCAATCGGCCAGGGATTGCTAATGGAGGCTTATTCAAAGCTGTTTTTGGCACACGGCTATGTCGCATCCCAAATTTTAATTACGAGAAGCGATTTTTCTGATGAATATCGATACAACAATGTCAGGAATACAATGAATGTACTGCTCGAGCGCGGCATCATCCCGATCATAAACGAAAATGACACAGTTACCGTCAATCGGCTCAAGTTTGGCGACAATGATACGCTCGCAGCAAAAGTCGCAGGATTGATTGATGCAGATATGCTTGTGATTTTATCAGATATAGACGGATTATATGACGGCAATCCGCGCACAAATCCAGAAGCGAAAAAGATACAGCGGGTGAGTGAAATAACACCTGACATCGAAGCATGCGCAGGTGACACTGGAAGCATCGTTGGCACCGGCGGCATGCGCTCTAAGCTTGATGCGTTTAAAATCGTAATGGCGTCTGGCATTAAAGGTTTCCTAGGTCAGGCAGATGCTGGCGATATTTTATACCACGCCGTTCATGAACAGGCGGAAGGCACCTATTTTGAAGCAGAAGGAACGCTTCCGTTGAATCAAAAGGAGCAATGGATCGCTTTTAATTCCGGTCCGGAAGGTGAAATGATTTTATCAGATGATTGTTCACGAAAAATAACAAACGGACAATCGAGTTTATACCTAGACGGTGTACAGAAGATTAAAGGGAAATTCAAAAGCGGTTCAGTTGTTCGGCTGATGGATTCAAAAGGGACGGAAATCGGCCTTGGAATCGTCAATTACTCTTCTGTACAGCTTCAAGAACCGGAAAAGAAAAAGGAACTGACAAATAGAGCTCTAATTGATCAAGAAGCATTTGTTTGCCATGTGGATTTTTCTTTACCTGTAAATTAATTTGCAGAAAAAAACCCGAAGCTTCTATATAGAAGCTCGGGTTCATTTTTTTTATTGATACTGCTCCAGCTTAGAGAAAAATTGAATGACAAACTCATAAAAATCATTCGCAGAAGGCGCAAGCTCTCTATTTTTCGGTTTAATGATTCCGACAGTCCGTTTTACTTGAGGGAACTCAATTGGAATTTTCACAGTAAAACGAGGTGTTGTTTCAGCAAAAGTACTTTCAGGCAGAAGGGTAACGCCCATTCCTGCGGACACTAACCCTTTGATCGCATCCAAATCCTCACCCTCAGTGGAAACGAGAGGAGCAAAGCCTGCTTGTTTGCAAGTATCGATTGCCATCTCTCTAAGTACAAATCCTTCCGGGAACAATACAAATTGGTCGTTGCGCAAATCAATTAAATGAACCGTTTTTTGTTTAGCAAGCGGATGATTTAATGGAACAAGCGCGTAAATTTTTTCAGTAAATAATATTTTTCCCGTTATGTCAGAGAAATTCGTCGGCACCGGTCCTAATAAGGCCAGATCAATATCGCGGTTTCTGACAGCTTCGATCAGAAACTTATAGGAGCCTTGGCGCAGCAAAAATTCGACGTGCGGATATTCTTCTTTAAACGCTGAAATGACAGTCGGCAAAAGCTGGCTGGCGAGGCTTGTAGGAAAGCCGATCTTTACCGTTCCGCGATGCGGGTCAAGATACTCATCAATTTGCTCTTTCGCATAATCAATGGCTTTCATCGCCGTTTTCACATGAATCAAAAATTCTTTTCCGATTGGCGTGAGTTTGATATTTCTCCCTTCACGCTCAAATAAGGTCACATTTAATTCTTCTTCAAGATTGGCAATTTGTCTGCTGATTGCTGATTGGGCCACATGCAAATGATCAGCGGCTTCTGAAACGTGTTCTCTTTCAGCCACCTCCATAAAATAACGCAGTTGGCGCAGCTCCATGTTTGTCTCACATCCATCTATCTCATTTTGAGATTCTTTTGATCTAAATTATATATTGTTTATATCGTTTTGAAAACCTACAATGATTATAGAGTTGTTAGATTTTATGACCGGTATTATCGGAAATTGATCGGGGGAGAGGAATTATGACGTACAATCAAATGCCAAAAGCTCAAGGTCTCTACCGTCCTGAATTTGAACATGATGCATGCGGAATCGGCCTATATGCACACTTAAAGGGCAAGCAGACTCACGACATTGTCAAACAAGGACTTAAGATGCTTTGCCAGCTAGACCATAGAGGAGGGCAAGGCAGTGATCCGGATACAGGAGACGGAGCCGGCTTACTGGTTCAAATCCCTGATGCTTTCTTTAGAAAAGAGTGCAAAGACATCAATCTGCCAGAAAAAGAACGTTATGGGGTAGGAATGGTCTTTTTCTCACAGAAAGAAGATGAAAGAAAAAAAATTGAAAAGCAAATCAATGCACTGATTGAACAAGAAGGCCAAGTCGTTCTTGGATGGAGAACTGTACCTGTAAATGTCGGAAAAATCGGAACAGTGGCGCAAAAAAGCTGTCCGTTTGTCCGTCAGGTATTTATCGGCGCAAGTTCTGATCTAAAGGACAATTTATCTTTTGAACGAAAATTGTATGTCATTCGTAAACAGGCTGAAAATTGGGGAGTAACGGAAGGTCTTGATTTTTATTTTGCCAGTCTTTCAAGCCAGACCATTGTTTACAAAGGCCTTTTAACACCTGAACAGGTTGATGCATTTTATTCTGATCTGCAAGACGAAGCATTCGTTTCTGCTTTTGCGCTCGTTCATTCACGCTTCAGTACCAATACATTCCCTACATGGGAAAGAGCGCATCCTAACCGCTATTTGGTTCACAACGGTGAAATTAACACCCTTCGTGGAAATATCAACTGGATGAGAGCACGTGAGCAGCAATTTGTATCTGAAAGCTTCGGTGAGGACTTAAATAAGATTTTGCCGATTCTTAATGCTGATGGCAGTGACTCTTCCATTTTGGATAACGCATTTGAGTTTTTTGTGATGGCTGGACGCAAACCGGCACATACGGCAATGATGCTCATTCCAGAGCCTTGGACGGAAAATACGCATATGTCCAAGGAAAAAAGGGCGTTCTACGAGTACCATAGCTCCCTGATGGAGCCTTGGGACGGACCAACAGCCATTTCTTTTACTGACGGTAAACAAATCGGGGCGATCCTTGATCGGAATGGTCTCCGTCCGGCCCGTTATTATGTCACAAAAGATGATTATATTATTTTCTCATCTGAAGTAGGCGTTATTGAAGTTGAACAGGAGAACGTTTTATATAAAAACCGCCTTGAGCCTGGGAAAATGCTTTTAATCGACCTGGAAGAAGGCCGTATTATCTCCGATGAAGAAGTCAAAACACAAATTGCAACTGAGTATCCGTATCAAAAATGGCTTGAAGAAGAGCTTGTACAAGTAAATCCTGATCCGGAGTCAAGAGAAGAAGAACAATTTAGTGATCTTCTTACTCGCCAGAAGGCATTCGGATACACATATGAGGATATCCAAAAGTATCTAATTCCTGTTATTAAAGAAGGCAAAGATCCCCTTGGTTCAATGGGGAATGACGCTCCGCTTGCTGTACTTTCTGACCGAGCGCAATCACTGTTTAACTACTTTAAACAGCTGTTTGCACAAGTAACGAACCCGCCAATCGACGCGATTCGTGAGCAGCTTGTCACTTCAACGATGACTTGGCTCGGTGCGGAAGGCGATCTTCTTCATCCAAGTGAACGAAATGTTCGCCGGATTAAACTGTATACACCTGTTTTATCCAATGAACAGTTTTACGCATTGAAAACGATTGTTCATCCTGATTTAAAAAGCCAAAAAATTGATGTGCTGTTTTCAGAGGATCTTGAACGCGGTTTAAAGGACATGTTCACACAAGCAGAGAAAGCCATCAGCCAAGGCGTAAGTTTGTTAATTTTATCAGACAAAAAGATGAACGAACGACTGACACCAATTCCGCCGCTTCTGGCAGTAAGCGCGCTGCACCAGCACTTAATCCGCAAAGGGCTGCGTACTAAGGTCAGCATTATTGTGGAATCGGGAGAAGCACGTGAAGTGCATCACTTTGCAGCGTTAATCGGTTATGGCGCAGATGCGATTAACCCTTATCTCGCTTATGCGACCTACAAGCAGGAAATTGATGAAGGCCGTTTGGATATCAGCTATGAAGAAGCGGTCAGCAAATATGGAAAAAGCATTACTGAGGGCGTCGTAAAAGTGATGTCCAAGATGGGAATTTCAACTGTGCAAAGCTACAGAGGCGCACAAATCTTTGAGGCGGTAGGAATCAGCCGCGATGTGATCGACCGCTATTTCACAGGTACTGCATCACAGCTAGGCGGCATCGATTTACAAACAATTGCAGAAGAGGCACAGCGCCGCCACCGGGAAGCGTATCAGGATGATTACAGCAAAACGCTTGAACCGGGAAGTGACTTCCAATGGAGAAATGGCGGAGAGCATCATGCGTTTAATCCGAAAACGATTCATACTTTGCAATGGGCGTGCCGCAGAAATGATTACAATCTGTTTAAACAGTATACAAAAGCGGCTGATGAAGAACGCATCGGATTTTTGCGGAACTTGTTCGCATTTGACGGAAACCGCAAGCCTTTGAAGTTGGAGGAGGTTGAATCCGCTGAATCGATTGTCAAACGTTTTAAAACGGGTGCGATGTCATTCGGGTCCTTGAGTAAGGAAGCGCACGAAGCTTTAGCAATCGCAATGAACCGTCTTGGAGGAAAAAGCAACAGCGGTGAAGGCGGAGAAGATCCCAAACGCTTTGTTCCAGATGAGAACGGCGATGATAGAAGAAGTGCGATCAAACAAATTGCATCCGGACGGTTTGGTGTCAAAAGCCATTACCTCGTCAATGCTGATGAGCTGCAGATTAAAATGGCTCAAGGTGCTAAGCCGGGTGAAGGCGGGCAGCTTCCTGGCAACAAGGTATATCCATGGGTTGCCGATGTCCGCGGGTCAACGCCAGGTGTCGGATTAATCTCACCTCCGCCACACCATGACATTTATTCGATTGAGGATTTAGCCCAGCTGATCCACGATTTGAAAAATGCCAACCGTGACGCAAGAATCAGCGTAAAGCTGGTGTCAAAAGCAGGTGTAGGAACAATCGCTGCAGGTGTTGCCAAAGCGACTGCAGATGTCATTGTGATCAGCGGCTATGACGGAGGTACAGGCGCTTCTCCGAAAACCAGTATTAAACATACAGGGCTTCCGTGGGAGCTTGGCCTTGCAGAAGCACATCAAACACTAATGCTGAACGGACTTCGTGACCGTGTTGTATTAGAAACAGACGGAAAGCTCATGACGGGCCGCGACGTTGTGATGGCTGCCTTGCTCGGCGCCGAAGAATTTGGTTTCGCAACGGCTCCGTTAGTTGTACTCGGCTGTGTCATGATGCGTGCCTGCCATTTGGATACATGCCCTGTCGGTGTAGCGACACAAAATCCAGAGCTTCGCAAAAAGTTCATGGGAGATCCTGACCATATTGTGAACTATATGCTGTTCATTGCCGAAGAAGTTCGTGAGTACATGGCTGCGTTAGGCTTCAAGACATTTGATGAAATGATCGGCCGCACTGATGTACTTCATGTAAGTGAACGGGCAAAGGAGCACTGGAAAGCAAGCCAGCTTGATTTGTCTACCCTTCTTTATCAGCCTGAAGGGGTGCGGACGTTCCAATCGCCGCAAAATCATAAAATTGATCAATCACTTGATATTACAACAATTCTCCCGGCCGTACAAGAAGCCATCGAATCTGGAAAAGAAGCTGATATTTCGATTGAAATCAATAATACAAATCGTGTAGCCGGAACGATAACCGGCAGTGAAATCTCAAAGCGTTACGGAGAAGAAGGTCTTCCTGAAGATACAATCAAGCTGCACTTTACCGGATCAGCCGGCCAAAGCTTTGGAGCTTTCGTTCCTAAAGGGATGACGCTTTATTTGGACGGAGACTCAAATGATTACGTCGGAAAAGGGCTTTCTGGCGGAAAAATCATCGTCAAGTCACCAGAAGGATTCAACTCTGCTTCGGATGACAATGTCATTATCGGCAACGTGGCTTTTTACGGTGCGACAAGCGGAGAAGCATATATTAACGGGCGTGCTGGTGAACGCTTTGCCGTTCGAAACAGCGGTGTGAACGTAGTTGTAGAAGGCATCGGCGACCACGGCTGTGAATACATGACTGGCGGCAGCGTTGTCGTTCTCGGTGATGTAGGCAAAAACTTTGCGGCAGGTATGTCCGGCGGAATCGCTTATGTACTGACCGAAGATGTCAAAGCGTTTAAACGCAAATGCAACCTTGAGATGATTTTATTTGAATCATTAGAGGATGAGAAAGAAATCCAGCAAATCAAAGCAATGCTTGAAAGACATACTGCGTATACAAACAGCCAAAAAGCAGAAGATCTGCTAGATCAATGGGAAGACAGTGTGAAAAAATTCGTCAAAGTCATTCCGAAAAACTATAAACAAATGCTCGCAAGCATCGAAGAGCAAAAAGCTGCAGGTTTATCAGATGAAGAAGCCATCATGTTCGCTTTTGAGGCCAACACGAAGCCAAAGCAGAATACAGCAGCATCGGGACAAAAACAAGCGGTAGTACAGTAAGGAAGGGGAGAGGAACATGGGGAAACCAACTGGATTTATGGAGATCAAACGAGAAAAACCTGCGGAGCGGGACCCTCTCACTCGCTTAAAGGATTGGAAAGAATATTCTGCTCCTTTTTCAGAAGAAGCATCGAAACGGCAAGGGGCGCGGTGTATGGATTGCGGTACACCGTTTTGCCAGATCGGTGCGGACATTAACGGATTTACATCCGGCTGTCCGATTTACAACTTAATTCCTGAATGGAATGATCTTGTCTACCGGGGCAGATGGAAGGAAGCATTGGAACGTCTGTTGAAAACAAACAACTTTCCTGAATTCACAGGGCGGGTATGTCCCGCTCCTTGTGAAGGATCATGCACTTTAGCGATTTCAGACCCGGCCGTATCAATTAAAAACATCGAGCGGACCATTATCGATAAAGGATTTGAGAACGGCTGGATTCAACCTAGAATTCCAAAAAAACGAACAGGCAAAAAAGTTGCTATCGTCGGGTCGGGCCCAGCCGGACTGGCGAGTGCTGACCAGCTGAATCAAGCGGGGCATTCTGTCACTGTTTTTGAGCGCTCAGACAGAGCGGGCGGCCTTTTAACATACGGCATTCCAAACATGAAGCTTGAGAAGGGCATTGTAGAACGCCGAATTAAATTGCTGACGCAAGAGGGAATTGATTTTGTCACGAACACAGAAATCGGTGTTGACATTACAGCTGATGAGCTAAAGGAGCAATTTGATGCTGTGATCTTATGCACAGGCGCTCAAAAACAGCGGGACCTCTTAATTGAAGGACGCGACTCAAAAGGAGTCCATTACGCAATGGACTACCTCACACTTGCAACAAAAAGCTATTTAGATTCTAATTTTAAAGACAAGCAATTCATTGATGCCAAAGGGAAAGATGTCATCGTAATCGGAGGCGGAGATACAGGAGCTGACTGTGTGGCTACCGCTCTGCGTCAAAAAGCCAAAAGCGTGCACCAATTCGGCAAACACCCGAAACTTCCGCCAGCCCGCACGAATGACAATATGTGGCCTGAACAGCCACACGTCTTTACACTTGAATATGCATACGAGGAAGCAGAAGCAAAATTCGGAAGAGATCCGAGAGAATACTCCATTCAAACGACAAAAATGGTCGCGGATAAAAACGGAAAGCTGAAAGAGCTTCATACCATCCAAATGGAAAAAGTGAAAAATGAGCATGGAAAATACGAGTTCCGCGAGCTGCCTGGAACGGAAAAAGTATGGCCTGCTCAGCTTGTCTTTATCGCTATCGGCTTTGAAGGCACAGAACAGCCGCTGTTGAAACAGTTCGGTGTTGATTCAGTAAATAACAAAATCAGTGCAGCATATGGGGATTATCAAACAAATATCGATGGTGTATTCGCCGCAGGGGATGCAAGAAGAGGGCAAAGCTTAATCGTATGGGCGATTAATGAAGGCCGTGAAGTGGCGCGTGAAGTGGATCGATATTTGATGGGGAGTTCAGTTCTTCCGTAAATAAAGGGGATTATCATATAAGAGAAACCGGTCTGGCTGCCAGCCGGTTTCTTTTTTTATTCCATTACGATCCCGATGTTTCCAAACTGTCTGCCTTCCTGCATTCTTTTATATGCTTCACATGCTTTTTCTAAAGGATATATCCGGTCAATTACAGGCCGCAGCTTATGTTTGTCAATGAAAGCGAGCATAGCTTGAAATTCCTCACCGCTTCCCATCGAGGTTCCCAAAACATTGACCTGAGGAAAGAATAGAGAACGCACCGGAAAACTGAGATTATCCCCTGAGCTTGCCCCAAAGCTGACAATACGGCCATTTGGTTTTACATGGCGGAAGTATTCCGAAAAGAGGGCAGGTCCTATGCTGTCAAGAACAACATCCGCCTTTTTTCCCTGCAACTGCTCATCCCAATTGCTGTAGCTGTCAAATGCGTAATCAGCACCTAATTTCAGCGCCTTTTTTCTTTTCTCCTCACTGCGGGAGGTCACGCTTACTGTTGCCCCAATCGCCTTAGCCATAAATAAAGCGTAGGTTGCTACACCGCTGCCGATGCCGGGTATCAATAGATGCTCGCCTTTTTTTAATTGCCCCTTTGTAAACAGAGCCCGATATGCAGTTAAAGCGGATAAAGGTAAAACGCCCGCTTCTTCCCAAGATAAATAAGCAGGTTTTTTGATTGCATTTTGTGAAGGAATGATCACATATTCAGCAAGTGTTCCGTCCGAAGGACCTCCCAGAATCTCAGGTACAGGTGGAACATTTTCTGTCAAATCCCAGTTCAATGTCGGGAAAATGACTACTTCTGTCTGAACAGTAACATTTTTCACGCCTTCACCAATCTCTTCGATGATACCCGCGCCGTCAGAACCCAGTATCATGTGAGGATCTTGTTCAGATTTGTTTTTCATAAGAAACAAGTCACGATGATTCAGGCCTGCAGATTTTAATTTAACCTTTACCTCTCCGTATCCAGGCTTTGTTGATGGAACGTCCTGAACTGATAACCCCAGAAGACCGGCTTTTCCGTTGTGAATTACAGCTTTCATGCTGTCTGCCTCCTCATTAATTGTATTTTCATATCTTTACATATTTTACATAGCGGTTTTCTTCGAGTAAAATGAACAAATATGATAGCCAATATCACTTTTCATCATAGCAAGCAGGTGAGAGCGCGTGGAAAGCGGAGATTTAAAGATTTTTCAGGCTGTTGCTCGCGAAGGAAGCATAACGAAAGCAGCCCAAATGCTGAATTATGTTCAGTCGAATGTGACAGCCAGAGTGCATAACCTTGAGGAAGATTTGAATATCAGGCTTTTTCATCGAACGAATCGGGGAATGAAGCTGACTGCTGCAGGAGAAAATCTTTTACAATATGCAGATCAAGTATTATCGCTGTTAGACCAAGCTGAAAAATCGACCCGAATGAGCAGGCAACCAAAAGGGCCTTTGCGGATCGGATCACTGGAAACAATGGCGGTAACGCATCTGCCTGAGCATGCAGCATCCTTCCTAAGGCGTTTTCCTGAAGTGGATTTATCAGTGAACACAGCTGATACGCATCATTTGATTCAACAGGTTCTTGATCATAAAGTTGATGGCGCTTTTGTATATGGGCCGGTTGAACACGCTGCAGTTAGACAACTCCATGTCTCCCATGATGAATTAGTTTTGATTTCATCACGAGAAGGGACGGCAGAAGACATGCTTCAGCAGCCGATGCTCTTTTTTGGGGCTGGCTGTTCTCATCGTGACAGGGTCAAAAGATTACTAGAGGAAGCAGGCATACACAATCAAAAAATCATAGAGTTTGGCACATTGGAGGCTATTATAAAAGGTGTTTCCGCCGGGATGGGTACGGCGCTGCTCCCAAAGTCCGCTGTTGACGGCTCCGAGCATCGTACAAATGTATGGATTCATCAGCTGCCACCATCATATCAAGACTTAGAGATCGTCTTTATATACAGGAAAGACTTTTTTATTACGAGTGCGTTTCAGACATTTCTTGATGAGATAAACGAAATGAAAAGATGAAGATAGACGTGCATTAGCAGAATAAAGACGTTTGTCAGTTTTTATTTTAAAGATCTGCATGAAAAAACTGTACTCATTTGAAGCGAGTACAGTTTTTTATTTATTTACGTTTTAAATTAATGCCGATCGCCGCGCCGTTTCTGCTTGAATCAGCTACACCTTTAAAGGTGCCGTTTTCATGGTCGATCGATATACTTTGCACGTTTCCGATATCCACCGGACTTGTGCCGAATTTGTGGCCCATGCCGTTTAGCTTGCTGAGGACATCTTTAGGAACTCCGTCTTCGTAACGGTAAGAGCTCATGCTGTTTGTGTAAATTCTCGGCTCTTCAACAGCTGCTTTTAATTCCATACCATATTCAATGTGGTAGAGAATGGTTTGCAAAACGGATGAAATAATTGTGGCCCCGCCAGGAGATCCAACCGTGAGGACAGGCTTGTCATCCTTAAATAAAATCGTCGGGGTCATGCTGCTTAAAGGCCGTTTGTTTGGCTGTACTTCGTTAGCTCCGCCTGGTATCGCATCAAAATCCGTTAATTCATTGTTTAAAATAACACCGTAATCAGGGACCATAATACCCGTTCCGAATAGCTGTTCGATTGTTGTTGTATAAGAAACAACATTTCCCCAACGGTCAGCAACTGTAAAGTGGGTTGTTTGGCCTTCTACTTTGTCTTTCGGCTGTTCAACTTGTTTATAGTTTGCTGATCCTTCTTGGTATTTCCAAGGGTCACCGGCTTTCGGTTTTTTATTCACTTGATCTAGGTTGATTAATTGCTGGCGTTCTTTAATATAATCGGGGTGAAGCAGGCCTTTGAGAGGAACATTTACAAATTCGGGATCACCTGCGTAAGACGCACGGTCGGCATATGACAAATGCATCGTTTCAGCAAGCAGCTGATATTTTTCCCATGAGCGGACATCGTATTGTGAAAGGTTAAAATGATCAAGGATTTTCAGCATTTGCAATAAGAAAATACCGCCGGAGCTTGGAGGAGGAGTAGTAGCGATTTGATAGCCTTGATAATCTCCCCAAATCGGTTCATCAATTGTAATGTCGTAATTTTCTAAATCTTTTTCTGTCATTGATCCGCCGAAATCCTGGACAGTGTCAGAAAGCGTCTTGGCGAATTTTCCTTTATAAAAAGCGTCAGTGCCTTTGGAGCGAATAAGCTTAAATGTTTTAGCCAAATCCTTTTGAATAAGGGTATCTCCTTCTTTAAGCGGTTCGCCATTTGGTAAAAATACATCTTTTGCGGCAGTCCGTGAAAGCTTTTCCTGATAATCAGAAATGGCCTCTGCCAACACCGAATCAATCGGAAAGCCTTTTTCAGCGAGTTTAATAGAAGGGGTAATTAATTGCTTCATCGAACGGGTTCCCCATTTATCCAAGGCTTCTTCCAGCCCTTTCAGAGTGCCTGGAACACCAACGGCAGTACCTTTTGTTACACGTTCAGAGAAAGGAATTGCTTTGCCGTTTTCGTCCAGAAACATATCAGGAGTTGCGCCTGCTGGAGCACGCTCACGGCTGTCGATTATCGTTGTATCCTTCGTTTTTCCGTCATACACCATCATAAAACCGCCGCCGCCAATACCTGACATCATCGGCTCTGTTACATTGAGTGCAAATTGAATGGCAACCGCTGCGTCAATAGCATTTCCTCCTTTTTTCAGCACATCAGCACCGATTTCAGAAGCAAGAGGATGTGCGGTCGCAACCATGCCGTCTTTTCCAACATCTACTTGTTTGTACTCATCGTAGCTTTTGGGCGGTTTTTTAGCTTCCGCGTGAAAAGGGACACTTCCAGCGACTAACAGAACACTAAGCAGAGCTGTTAAACAGACGTTCCACGTTCTTTTCATGTTCTCCCTCCTATATGAAGCTGTATTGTTACAATCTTAGCGTAAAAAAATTACAGCGTTTTCACAAGTGACAAATGGTATATTATATAGTGCATAATGCCGTTTTTCTGTGCAAAATTGATTATATTGATATGAGCCATGTGCTATATTAGAATCAGCATACGGATTAAGAAGGGACTGCTATATGTATTTAACGATTGAAGAAACAGCAGAATATACAAATCTTTCAGAGGATTATATTAAAAGCTTGGTGCTCGAAGGGAAAATCAGAGCCGTTCATGACGGGGAGCAATTTTTGATTTATAAGGAACAGTTCAAAACGCATCTCGAACAGCTGGAGAATTACAAAGCACTTGTGCAGGAAATATTAAATGAACCGATCCCGGAAGATATTGATGTAAAGGATGAGGATTAGGACACAATTTGAAATTGTGTCTTTTTTTGTATATTTTTGCGGAAGCTCCAGAAAATTGGGAGTGTCAGATTTCATTTTAAGAGGTTTTTTGATGATTAGTAGGGGGATAAGTATCCAAGAGGTTAAAAGCTTTATAAGAGGCTTTAAAGCTTATTTTATAGGGTGAAGGTTGGAAGAAGCTTTTTTAAAAGCTTATGTAACACTATGTATATTATGTTACATAAATGCCGCTGCACTTTGACATTCAACGTTTTTCAGATATAATAGTAACATAGACCTCAAAACGTTACATAACGGTTTTTAAGGAGTTTTTTGATGCATATTGTACAGCCAATTCGCAGTCTAGAGAAAATCCAAGAAGTCAAACAGTATTTGCTTAACAAAAACAAGCGGGATTATTTTCTGTTTATTTTCGGCATCAACAGCGCGCTCCGCATTTCTGATATTCTGCCGCTGCAAGTGAAGGACGTTCAAAATAAAGATCATTTATGGGCGACTGAAAGCAAAACGAAAAAGAAAAGAAAGATTCTTATTTTAGAATCGCTGAAACAGGAAATATACGAGTATACAAAAGACATGAAGGAAAACGAATATCTTTTTAAATCAGTGCGGACCAGGAAGCCGATTTCCCGCATTCAGGCCTACAGAATTTTAAGAGAGGCTGCTGCGGCGTGCGGACTTGAGGAGATAGGGACGCATACACTCCGGAAAACGTTTGGCTATCATTTTTATCAGCGAACGAAAGACATCGCCGAGCTGCAGAGAATACTGAATCATTCATCACCATCAATTACAATGCGGTATATCGGTATTGATGAAGATACGACAAGAGCCGCATATAAGGTTTTTGGAGGGCTTTAATACAAATCGCTTGAAAATATTGATCATCAGAGCTACTATATAAATACCAAAAGCTCTAGTAGCACAGCGGATAGTGCAGCAGTTTCCTAAACTGCAGGTCGGGAGTTCGAATCTCTCCTAGAGCGTTATATTCACAAAAAGACAACAGGCACTTTTCGCCTGTTGTCTTTCTTTATGCAAACCAAATAAAAAACGCCCGCTTATACCGGGCGTTTTTCTTATATAACTGCGTCAAATTGATTGACTTTCCATTTTTTATTTTCTTTCACGAATGTCACTTTCCGTTTTGCAGAAGGGGATCCGTCTAATGTAGGGACGGTAAATTCGTATGTGATTGTGCCGCCTTTTTTAGAGACCAGTTTAGCAGTTGATTTTTTCCAATTCAAAAGATTGTCTCCGTCACCGATTGGAACAGCAAGCTTTCCTTTTGAAACAGTGAAATGATAATCTATAAAGCCTTTTTCGATTGCTGTTTTTGTAAAAATAGGAGTTAAGTAATTCACCGCTTTTGCTTTAGTGCCTAGATCGCTGCACATGTATACATATTGAAGATTTTGATACTCGAATGTGCCTGATGGGCAAACTGCTTTTTTCACCTTCGGATTGTGGCCGCTCATGGTGTTCCAAAAATGTTCTCTAGCGGATAATGCCAACTGTAATGCTTGTTTTTGTGATAAATCGCCTGATGTATTTTTCGCAAATGCATTTGTGCTTAATGACAGAATAAGTGCAATGGTTGTTAGAAATAGAAGACATTTTTTCATTATCGCTCTCTCCTTCAAAATCTCTTTCTCTTATGTTACAAATGTTACAATAATTACGGATAGATTACAATACTTTTGCATAAATTATTTTTTTATTCTTTTACTCACAAAAAATACGCCATTACTTGCTAGTTTATTCTTCATAAGCTAAAAAGATGTGTAAAATTAGAAGAATCGGGAAGGGTTTCATATGTGCAGTGATGAATAATAACATGTTACATATCCTGTTTTTGTCAAAAAGAGGGCATGTTTAAAAACGATTTCAAATAAAGGAGTCCTTTAATATGGAAACATCACAAGAACCTCTTGTAACTCAAAAGAAAAGCAAACCATCAGTTTGGCGGTCGATGTCACTCTTTTTAGTGCCGCTTCTGCTGAGCAATGTGCTGCAATCAGTCGGCCAGCTAGTCGGGATGATGGCTGTAGGCAGATGGCTCGGTGTTGATGCAGTGGCAGCTGTATCATCCTTTTTCCCGTTATTTTTTCTTTTAATCTCATTTACAATTGGGATCGGTTCAGGAAGTTCGATTCTGATCGGACAAGCTTACGGAGCGAAAAATGAGGAACGGCTAAAGGCTGTTGTCGGGACGACGCTCACGTTTACATTTTTATTAGGCGTAGTGTTAGCCGTTATCGGCAGTATTTTCACCCTGGATATCCTTCGTTTAATGGGAACACCTGAAAATGTCATTCATGTCAGCGCTAACTATGCACGTATTTTATTTTATGCTATGCCGTTTATGTTTTTATATTTTGCATATACTACCTTTTTGCGCGGAACAGGAGATTCCAAGACACCGTTTTATACGCTGATTGTGAGCACGGTCATCAACATCGCGCTTTTGCCTGTTTTAATCCTTGGCATGTTTGGTTTTCCGAAACTGGGCATATACGGCTCGGCATATGCAACTGTCATTTCCACGATTGCGACTTTTCTCGTGTTAATGGTGTATTTACGAAAGCGAAAACACCCGCTGCAATTTGATAAAACAGTGCGTCGTTATTTGAAAATGGATAAGGAACTGCTGGTTCTCCTGCTGCGTCTTGGGGTCCCAGCAAGCATCAATATGATTCTTGTCTCATTATCAGAGATAGCGGTTATTTCATTCGTCAATCATTACGGCTCTAATGCAACAGCTGCATACGGAGTGGTCAACCAGGTGGCCAGCTATGTACAGATGCCGGCCGTCAGCCTTGGTATTGCGGTTTCTATTTTCGCTGCGCAATCGATCGGAGCAAACGAGTTTGACCGCTTAAAGCAGGTCATTCGCGTTGGGATTTGGCTGAATTATATCATTGGCGGCGTACTGATCATTCTGATCTATGTTTTTTCACATCAGATTTTATCGTTATTTTTAACCGAGCAAGAGACGCTTTACATTGCGCACCGTCTTTTGATGATTACACTGTGGAGCTATTTGCTGTTTGGAAATGCCCAAATTATTTCTGCAACGATGCGGGCAAGCGGAACGGTTTTATGGCCGACCGTCATCAGTATTTTTGCAATCTGGGGAGTAGAGGTGCCTGTTGCTTTCGTCCTTTCTCACTATACAAAGCTTGAAATACTCGGCGTCTGGGTTGGTTATCCAGCTGCGTTTGCCGTCAGCTTGCTGTTGATTTATGGGTATTATCAATTCGTCTGGAAAAAGAAACAAATCACACGTCTCATCCAATAGCCTCCGAATCACACCGTTCATAAGTTTGAACGGTGTTTTTTTATTTGATAGGGGAAAATATAAAATGGAGGAAATATGGTACAGTACATTGAATTCTTATACTAGCAATGAATCAAGGAGAGGTTGAGTAAACATGGCAAACTTTATTGAAAAAATGACTTATTTGGGAACACCGGCCATCAAAGCGGGCAACGAACATCTAGAAATGATTGTTGTCCCTGAGTGGGGGAGCAAAGTCATTTCTCTCGTGGACAAAACAACAAATGTCCAGCTTTTGCGTGAACCGGAAACAGCAGAAAGTTTTCACGACACACCAACATTGTATGGCATTCCAATCCTGTTCCCGCCTAACCGCATAAGTGACGGTACATTCAGTTTCCGGGGCAGAACGTATCATTTTGATATCAACGAGAAGGATAAACACAACCATCTTCACGGGTTTCTTTACCATGAAAAGTGGAATGTCGTGACCACGAAGCAAACTGATGAAGAAGTGATTGTTGAAACAGAAATTGATCTTTCTGAGCTTCCCCATGTGCAGAAGCAATTTCCTCATCATGCCGTCGTTCGGATGACATACACAATCAAGGAGAATACCCTATTTAAACATGCGACGGTCATGAACAAAGGAAAGGAAGCGTTTCCTTGGGGAATTGGTTATCATACTACATTTATATTTCCGGCAGAAAGCTCGTTATTCTCCCTGACAGCAGATCAGCAATGGGAGTTGGATGAACGCCTGCTGCCGACCGGGAAACTGATGGGTGTACCGAATAAAGAAGCTTTGCATGAAGGAATGGATTTGCGCCACAAGCAGCTGGATGATGTCTTTTTATCTTCTTATCAGAAGAGGGGCGGAGAAAACCAGGCAGTCATTTATCATCAGCATGCACATATCAGCATTATTTATAAGGCAGATGAACAGTTTAAACATTGGGTTGTATACAATGCGGACGGAAAACAAGGGTATTTATGCCCTGAACCTTACACATGGGTGACAAACGCAGTGAATCTTGATTTACCTTCGTCACTCACTGGTTTTCAAGTGCTGGAGCCGGGAGAAGAAACGACAGCTAAAAGCAGTATCACCATTGAACTGAATCATCAATAGCCAATGATGAAGCGCAGAGAGGCGGGGAAATTAATGAAAAAAAGCATAAAGCTTTATGTTGCTGTTTTACTGCTTTTCGTCGTTGCTTCGGTGCCTTATATGCATCAGGCTGCGCTTGCCGCTGAAAAACAAGATGCACTTTCCGGGCAGATCGATAAGATTTTAGCTGATCATCCTGCCCTCGAAGGCGCAATGGCCGGCATCACCGTTCGCTCTGCGGAAACAGGTGCTGTTCTATATGAACATTCAGGAGACACCCGAATGAGGCCTGCCTCTTCTCTAAAGCTTTTGACAGCGGCCGCGGCACTTTCTGTCCTTGGCGAGAACTATTCTTTTACAACCGAGGTCCGGACGGATGGAACACTGAAAGGGAAAAAGCTGAATGGTAACCTTTATTTGAAAGGGAAAGGCGATCCGACACTTTTACCATCTGATTTTGACAAAATGGCTGAGAAATTGAAACATTCCGACGTAAAAGTAATTAAAGGCAATCTGATCGGTGATGATACGTGGCATGATGACATGCGATTATCACCTGATATGCCTTGGAGCGATGAATACACATATTATGGCGCGCCAATCTCCGCTCTAACAGCGTCTCCAAACGAAGACTATGATGCAGGCACTGTGATTGTTGAGGTAACCCCAAATCAAAAAGAAGGGGAAGAGCCTGCCGTGTCTGTCTCTCCGAAAACCGATTATATAACGATAAAGAACGATGCTAAAACGACTGCTGCCGGTTCAGAGAAAGACCTCACAATCGAAAGAGAGCATGGAACAAACACGATTACAATTGAAGGGAGCGTACCGGTTGACGCAAACAAGACAAAGGAATGGATTTCTGTCTGGGAGCCTGCCGGATATGCCTTAGATTTATTTAAGCAGTCACTAAAAAAACAAGGTATTACTGTGAAAGGGGACATCAAGACGGGTGAAGCACCTAGTTCTTCAGATGTGCTGCTCTCTCATCGCTCAATGCCTTTATGGAAACTTTTTGTGCCGTTCATGAAATTAAGTAATAACGGACATGCCGAAGTGCTCGTAAAAGAGATGGGGAAAGTGAAAAAAGGAGAAGGGAGCTGGGAAAAGGGGCTCGAAGTGTTAAACAGTACGCTTCCGGAATTTGGTGTTGATTCTAAATCACTCGTCTTAAGAGACGGATCAGGAATCTCACATATTGATGCTGTATCCTCAGATCAACTTTCACAGCTGTTATATGACATTCAGGATCAGAGTTGGTTCTCGGCTTATCTAAATTCTTTACCTGTTGCGGGCAATCCTGACAGAATGGTGGGCGGAACGCTGAGAAACCGCATGAAAGACACTCCTGCACAAGGAAAAGTAAGAGCAAAAACCGGATCGCTCAGTACGGTAAGCTCTCTATCGGGGTACGCAGAAACAAAGAGCGGAAAAAAACTTGTTTTCTCTATTCTTCTAAATGGATTGATTGATGAAGAGGATGGAAAAGATATTGAGGATCAAATCGCTGTCATTTTGGCAAATCAATAATAGCGGCAGACCTGTTTTCCAAGAGAAAACAGGTTTTTTTTATGTCTGTAATAACGCTTTGTCGAACCTTCCAACAATTAGAAGAATCATGCACAAAAGAAAATTAGTCCGATTAAAAAGTAGTGTATAAGACCTTATGTAAAACAATACTTTTATCACTTTATATCCGGAAATTTGATAAAAAAAGAAACGAAAAATAAAGAAATAATACTATATTCAAAAAAATGTTATAAAAATTTAATGTTTTTTATTGTACTTTAAAAAATATCCGTTAATATAGTGCATATATGGATTATATAGTCATATAATTTCTTTTATTGACATTTTTCTGCTTTTTTCTACTTTTTCTTATCCTCTTATTATGAGAACTGGAGGGAATCCGTTGAGCGAACATACTTATTCTTTAACCCATGCCCAAAGGAGAGTGTGGTTTACTGAACTGCTGGAGCCAGATACCAGCATTTGCAATCTCACAGCTTGTGTGAAATTCAAAGGCAATATTGAGCTTGATACTCTAGAGGGAGCGCTGAATCATTCCATCTCCCGCAACGACGCCATCAGATTTCAGCTGTTAGAAGGAGAAGAGCTTGAGCCGCGATTGCACCTTACTGAATATAAATATTATCCACTTAGAATAATTGATTTTTCAAATGTTGAAATGATAGAAATAGAGCAATGGATTCAGGATCAAGCGAGCATTCCATTTAAACTGTTCAACTCGCCTCTTTTTCAATTTTACCTCCTTAGAATTGACTCTCATGAAGTTTGGCTATTTGCGAAATTCCATCATATCATAATGGATGGAATCTCTTTAAATGTGATGGGAAATCAAATTATAGATCTTTATCAAAAAATGAAAAAGAAAGATCCTTTACCTGATCAGCCGGAACCTTCTTACTTGAGCTACATCGAAAAAGAGAGTCAATATCTACAATCTCCGCGGTTTGCAAAGGACCGTTTATTTTGGACGCAAACCTTTGAGCACCCGTTGGAATACCACTCGTTAGCCGACCAGACGTCCTTACAAAAACAGAGCACATCTGCATCCAGAGACACCATCATTCTTTCACCTGATCTAGAGCAAACGATTCGAATCTTCTGCGAAGAACACAAGATCAATATCATTTCCTTATTTATGGCTTCATTTTACATATGCATCAGCCGAATCACTTCTAAAAAAGATCTTGCCATTGGCACCTACTATGGCAACAGAGGGTCAAAGGCTGAAAAAGAAATGCTCGGCATGTTCGTTAGTTCTCTTCCAATCAGAATAACGGTTGATCCTGACACAGATTTTCTTTCCTTTGTCCGCACAATAGGCAGGGAACAGCTTTCTGTTATGCGTCATCAACGGTTTCCTTATAATTTGCTTGTAAATGAATTAAGAAATGAACAGAAGGATTTACACAACCTTATCGGTATATCTATGCAGTATCAGCCACTTCAGTGGCATAATGCAGATGATTTTGACTATGAAACAGCGCTTTACTTCAGCGGATACACCGCGAACGAGCTTTCAGTTCAAATACAAGAACGGATAGACAATGGAACCATTCAATTAAATTTCGACTATCAAAATACCTTGTTTTCTCTTGAGGATATTAAACGAATACAATCTCATCTGCTTACCATACTGGAAAACGCCCTTCAACATCCGCACAGCTTTATAAGAGAATTAGATATGACGAATACAAGAGAAAAGCAAAAATTGTTGTATGAGTTTAACAAGACGGAAGCTGTTTCGCCTAAAGCTTTCACCCTGCATGGGCTGTTTGAGCGACAGGCAGCTTTCACACCGGAGCGGCTGGCCATTCGCTTTTCAGGCGGTTCGCTGACATACGCTGAGCTTGACATGTATGCCAGCCGGCTGGCTGCGCACCTTGCGGCACGCGGCGTCACAAACGAAAGTATCGTCGGTGTCCTGTCTGAACGCTCACCTGACATGCTGATCGCTGTCCTTGCTGTATTGAAGGCCGGAGGGGCCTATTTGCCGCTTGATCCTGCGTATCCAAAGGAGCGGCTGAGCTACATGCTGAAAGACAGCGGGGCATCACTCTTGCTGACGCAGCCGAAATGTTCCGTACCGAACTTTTCCGGAGAGACGCTTGAAGTGGACATGACATCTCTTGCAGGCGAAAAAGCAGAGAACCATGAGTTTACTCCTGCTGATGGCGGTTCTCTCGCCTATGTCATCTATACATCGGGCTCTACCGGGCAGCCGAAAGGAGTGGCCGTTGAGCACCGCCAGGCTGTTTCCTTTCTGACCGGCATGCAGCACCAGTTTCCGCTTTCAGAAGATGACATTGTCATGGTGAAAACCTCTTTTTCCTTTGATGCGTCTGTGTGGCAGCTGTTTTGGTGGGCTCTTTCCGGTGCTTCGGCGTATCTGCTTCCGCCCGGCTGGGAAAAAGACCCCGCGTTGATCGTACAAGCCATTCATCAGGAAAACGTGACAACGGCTCATTTTATTCCGGCTATGCTGAACAGCTTTCTGGATCAAGCAGAAATGTTAGCGCTTGGTGACGGGACAAACCTAAAGCGTGTATTCGCCGGAGGTGAACCGCTTGCGCCGCGTACGGCAGCCCGTTTTGCTTCTGTATTGCCGCAGGTATCATTAATCCATGGTTACGGGCCGACAGAAGCAACGGTAGACGCGGCATTTTACGTATTGGATCCAGAACGGGACAGAGACCGTTTGCGGATTCCGATTGGGAAGCCCGTACCCGGTGCGCGTTTGTATGTTTTAGATCCGTATTTAGCCGTACAGCCTTCCGGTGTCGCCGGCGAACTATACATTGCCGGAGCGGGTGTTGCCAGAGGTTATTTGAATCGGCCGGCATTAACGGAGGAGCGTTTTCTTGAAGACCCGTTTTACCTGGGGGAACGCATGTACAAAACCGGGGATGTGGCGCGCTGGCTCCCTGACGGGAATGTTGAATTCCTCGGGCGTACGGATGATCAGGTGAAAATCCGCGGCTACCGGATTGAGCCGGGAGAGATTGAAGCGGCACTAAGAAGCATAGAAGGCGTAAGGGAGGCGGCCGTTACCGTACGGACAGACAGCGGCGAGCCGGAATTATGCGCTTATGTAGAAGGGCTCCAAAGAAACGAAGTGCGTGCACAGCTTCAGAGACTGTTGCCGGGCTACATGGTCCCAGCCTATATGATAGAAATGGAACAGTGGCCGGTTACACCAAGCGGAAAGCTCGACCGAAACGCCCTGCCAGCTCCTGGCGGAGCGGCAGATGCGGAGACCTACACGGCGCCGAGAAACGTGACTGAGATGAAGCTTTCTCAGCTGTGGGAGGACGTGCTGAAAAATGGCCCTGTCGGGATTCACGACAACTTTTTTGACCGCGGGGGACATTCCTTAAAAGCAACGGCGCTTGTCTCACGGATCGCCAAAGAATTCGATGTACAGGTGCCGCTAAAAGATGTGTTTGCCCATCCGACGGTAGAAGGACTGGCTACCGTTATCCGTGAAGGAACGGACAGTCCATATGAAGCGATTAAGCCCGCTGAAAAACAGGAAACCTATCCGGTTTCCTCTGCCCAAAAGCGGATTTATGTCCTTCAGCAGCTGGAGGACGGAGGGACAGGCTACAATATGCCGGCTGTGTTAGAGCTCGAAGGGAAGCTCAACCTTGAAAGGATGGACAGAGCTTTCAAAGAGCTGATCAAGCGCCACGAGTCGCTTCGGACCGCCTTCGAACAGGACGCAGGAGGCGACCCGGTGCAGCGCATCCATGACGAGGTGCCGTTTACGTTACAGACTACAGTTCTCGGCGAACGAACCGAACAGGAGGCCGCAGCCGCATTTATCAAACCGTTTGATCTCAGCCAAGCGCCGCTGTTCCGTGCCCAAATCGTAAAGGTATCAGATGAGCGGCACCTGTTGCTGGTTGATATGCATCACATCATTTCAGACGGTGTTTCCGTCAACATTCTGATTCGGGAATTCGGCGAGCTGTACAATAATCGGAAGCTTCCGGCACTGCGCATTCAATATAAAGATTATGCCGTATGGCAAGAAGGATTTAAAACAGGAGATGCGTACAAAACGCAAGAGGCGTACTGGCTGAAGCAGCTCGAGGACGAGCTGCCTGTGCTGGATCTTCCGGCTGATCATGCCCGCCCGCCGGTGCGAAGCTTCGCGGGTGACAAGGTCTCATTTACGCTGGATCAAGAGGTTGCATCAGGCCTTCACAAGCTGGCACGAGAAAACGGAAGCACACTGTACATGGTGCTCCTTGCGGCTTACACCGCGTTCTTGTCACGCTTAAGCGGACAGGAAGATATCATCGTCGGCTCGCCAATCGCCGGCCGGCCGCACAAGGATCTTGAGCCGATACTCGGCATGTTTGTGAACACGCTGGCGCTTCGGACGCGCCCGGAGGGCAGGAAGCCATTCGTACAGTATTTGCAGGAAGTGCGTGAGACAGCATTGGAAGCCTTTGAGCACCAAGATTACCCGTTCGAAGAGCTTGTTGATAAGCTTGAATTGACACGGGATATGAGCCGGAATCCAGTGTTTGATGCGATGTTTATCCTTCAAAATGTGGAAAAACAGGACATAGATCTGAGAGAAATAAAAGCCCGGCCTGCCAATTTCGCACATCACATTTCTTTATTTGATATCACATTAATAGCTACTGAAATAAATGGATCTATTTGCTGCGAAATGGAATTTAGTACAGAAGTATTCCTGAAAGCTACGATTGAACGCTGGGCCGATCATTTTACCGAATTTCTGCATGCGGCACTTTCAACCCCTGAAACAAGCCTTGCACAAATAAACATACTTAGTGATAAAGAAAAACAAAAAATAGTCTTTGAATTTAACAAAACTCAAGTTGAATTTGCTCAAAAAGATATTCCTTTTCATCGCATATTTGAAGCGAAAGCTGAAGAAAATCCAGAACATATAGCTGTTATTGATAACGAAACAGAGATTAGCTATCGGCTTCTAAATGAAAGAGCCAATCGTCTGGCACGAACATTGCAAAACAGAAAAGGACCGAAGCCAACTGTGGCTGTTTTAGCCAAGCGGTCCATCGATGCAATTGTTGGCGTGCTGGCAGTGATGAAAGCTGGCGGAGTGTATATCCCAATCGATTCACATTATCCAAAAGCTCGTATTGAATACATTCTTCGTGATAGCGGGGCAGATATTCTTCTTTTACAGAGAGAGTTGAAGCATTTGATTTCGAACTCGCCTGAGTCTGAAATGTCTCACATCTTCCTTGACGATGAGGGCTCTTTTGAAGAAAGTAACTGCAACCTTAACTTATCTCCTGCTCCTGAAGAGCCGGTATATATCATTTATACGTCAGGAACGACGGGTGCGCCTAAAGGTGTTATTGTCACCTATCAGAACTTTACTCATGCTGCTCTTGCTTGGCGTCAAATTTATGAACTGGATCGGAAGCCTGTCAGACTGCTTCAAATCGCGAGCTTTTCATTCGATGTCTTCTCAGGAGATTTGGCGAGAACATTGACCAACGGCGGGACTCTAATCGTTTGCCCAGATGAAACACGGCTGGAACCTGCTGAAATATATAAAATCATGAACTCTCGGAGAATCACGGTGATGGAGTCGACACCGGCTCTCATTATCCCGGTGATGGAGTATGTATACCGTAATCAGTTCAAGCTTCCTGACTTAGACATACTGATTCTTGGTTCCGACATGGTGAAAGCTCAAGATTTCAAAACATTGACAGATCGCTTTGGTCAAAGCATGCGCATCATTAATAGCTATGGTGTCACAGAGGCAACCATTGATTCGAGCTGCTATGAAACCAGTATGGGTGGAGAGTGTATGGGAGATAACGTACCAATCGGCAGCCCGCTGCCGAATGTACACATGTACGTACTCAGCCAGACTGATCAAATTCAGCCGATCGGTGTTGCCGGCGAGCTGTGCATCGGCGGGGCAGGTGTTGCGAAAGGCTATCATCATAAACCTGACTTAACGCAAATGAAATTTACAGAAAATCCATTTGTCTCTGGAGAAAGGCTGTACAGAACCGGTGATCGAGCATGCTGGCTTCCAAACGGAACGATCAGGCTTCTTGGCCGAATGGATTATCAAGTAAAGATAAATGGATACAGAATTGAAACAGGAGAAATTGAAAGTGTTCTGCTTCAAACGGGGCTTGTCAGAGAAGCTGCTGTTGCCGTTCAGCATGATAAAAATGGACAGGCTGGTTTAGCAGCATATATTGTGCCTTCAGACGTCAATACGAATGCTCTCCGTGCTGCTTTAACAAAGGAGCTGCCAGCGTATATGATTCCTGCACATCTGATTCCTTTAGAAAACATGCCGCTAACCCTAAACGGAAAGCTGGACAGAAATGCCTTGCCGGCTCCAAATAATGTGTTATCGCGTCCATATACCGCACCAGTTAACGACATGCAAAAAACGATGGCGTATATATGGGAAGATGTACTGAGCATGTCACGAGTCGGCATTCACGATTCCTTTTTTGAGCTTGGCGGAGACTCAATTAAAGCATTACAAGTGGCAGCACGTCTGGCAGCTGAAGGCTGGAGCATGACAATACGCGACTTATTCCGTTATTCAACGATTCAGGAACTATGCGGACATATCACACCATTGGCATCTCAAGCGGACCAGGGACCTGCGGAAGGTGAAGCTGAACTCACCCCGATTCAGCGAAGATTTTTCGGACAGGTACATGCTTTTCACTATCATTACAACCAGTCCGTCATGCTTTTCAGTGAAAAAGGATTCAATGCTAACGCGCTTCATCTAGCGCTGCGTAAAATAACCGAGCATCATGATGCCATTCGCATGATTTTCCAACGTGACCAAAACGGCCATGTCATTCAGTTTAATCGCGGAATCAATCACAAGGATCATGAACTGTTTGGCCTTTATATTTCAGATTGGACAAAAGCATCGCTGGAAAGGGCTCACCTTGATGAAAAACTTGCCGCTGAGGAAACCGTCATTCAAAGCAAAATGAATGTAGAAAAAGGGCCTTTGCTGCAAGCAGGTTTGTTTAAAACGGCAGAAGGGGATCATTTGCTGATTGCACTTCATCATCTTGTGATAGATGGCGTTTCTTGGAGAATTCTGCTTGAGGATTTAGCTGCAGCATATCAACAGGCTTTAGAAAAGAAAGAAATCCAATTACCGCCAAAAACGGATTCTTATTTATCCTACGCCGATGGTCTTACCCAAATAGCTGAAAGTAAACAATTGCATTCAGAGAAAACGTATTGGCAAACGATTTTAGACGCTCACACTGCTTTTCTTCCTAAGGACATAGAAAATGTGCCGGACAGACTCCAAAAGAACAGCGACGCAGCAGCGTTTGTACTATCCGGGGACTGGACTGAAAAATTGCAGTTTGAAACCCAGCAAGCCTATGGTACTGATGCCAACGAACTTTTGCTTACGGCTTTAGGAATGGCGCTTTCTGAATGGACTGGGCATGACCAAATCGTGATCAGCACTGAGGGACACGGTAGAGAAGGGCATGTGCCAAACATTGATATTTCAAGGACAGTTGGATGGTTTACTTCCATTTATCCTATTCTGCTAGACATGGGTATTCCCGAGCCTTTCGAGGATCAGCTCGCATACCGAATTAAGACGACAAAAGATATGCTGAGAAGAGTACCGAACAAAGGAACTGGATACGGATTGTTAACACACATAGGAGAACTGCGGCATAAAGAGCCTGAGGTCAGCTTTAATTATCTCGGTCAATTTAGCGAAGAGAAGGAAGCTGAAACGTTTCAATTATCATATTACAAGCCCCGTTACGAAATAGCGGGTGAAAGAGAACGAGAGTATGAGCTGGACATCAACGCTCTCATTACGGACGGACGGCTTCAAGTAAAAGCGGTATACACCCAGGTGTTCAGCAAACACTCAATTGAGTGCTTTATGGATCGTTTTCACAGGCATCTTATCGAGACGATTGAGCATTGTACGCAGAAAAAAGCACGCGAAAAAACATTGAGCGATTTCAGCAATAAGGAATTAACGTTGTCTGCATTATCTAGCATCGAAGATCTCGTGAAAGATCTTTAACTTTTGAAAAGGTGTGTGGAATTGATGGCACAATCGGCACAAATTCAAGATATTTATCCGTTATCGCACATGCAGGAAGGAATGCTGTTTCATTCACTAATGGATTTCAGCTCGAAAGCATATATCGAACAGACCTCGTTTACGATCACAGGGAATCTATGCGTCGACTCGTTTCAAAAGAGCTTAAACCTTCTTGTTTCTAGATATGATATTTTCAGAACGATTTTCATTAAAGAAGTACCAGATCTTACAGGTCCGCAGCAGGTAGTCTTATCAAACCGGGAATTGACAGTATATAGAGAAGATATTTCTCGCCTGGCTGATCAAGAACAGCAGGCGCTGATTGATGCTTTTATGACTAAGGATCGGGAAAAAGGATTTGATTTGCAAAAAGATCCTTTAATGCGTCTTGCCCTTTTTGATAGAGGAGACAGCCAATATACATGTGTCTGGACACATCACCATATCATCATGGATGGGTGGTGTCTCGGCATTATTCTTAAAGAGTTTTTCAGCATGTATGATTCGCTCAAAAATAACTCACCTGTACAGCTTGGCAGCACGGTGCCGTACAGCCGTTATATTGAATGGCTCGGAGAACAAGATCAAGAAGAGACTGCTGCCTACTGGAGCGAATATTTGAAGGAGTACGGCAATACTGCTTCTATTCCCCGAATAAGGCGCCGCACGGCAGAGGGGGATTATAAAGCCGCCCAGGTCAGCTTTTCATTAGCGCCGGATATGGTTGAGAAACTGACAGAGGCTGCCCAAAACTGGGGAGTGACATTAAACACGCTGTTTATGAGTATTTGGGGCGTGCTGCTCCATCGATATAATGCTGCAGATGATGCCGTTTTTGGCTCCGTCATTTCGGGACGCCCGTCAGCGATTGACGGGATTGAATCAATGGTCGGCTTGTTTATCAATACTGTTCCAGTGCGAATCCGATCTGCGGAAGGCATAACGTTTTCTTCGCTGGTCAAAGCCGTGCAGGAGGATATTTTATCATCTGAACAGCATGGGTATTATCCGCTTTATGAAATTCAAAACCATAGTCCATTGAAGCAAGGGTTGATCGATCATATTTTTGTTTTTGAAAATTACCCTGTACAGCTTCATCAGGCATTAAGCGTGGAGAGTGCAAATGACGAAGGCGCTCTGAAGCTGAGTGACATTTCAATGTCGGAACAAACCAATTACGACTTTAATATCGTTATCGTTCCGGGAGAATCATTTTATATCAAATTCAGCTACAACGCAGACGTTTACGAGCGGGAGGAGATGCTGAGGATTCAGGGGCATCTAAAGCAAGCACTGGATTGCATTTTGACAAATCCCGATGTTGCCATCAGTGACATCAATATCGTCCCGCCGGAGGAGCAACAGGTTATCCAATTGTTTAACGAAACTGAGCGTCCTTATGTGAACAAAACGATATCCCAATTGTTCGAGGAACAAGCCCGCAAAACACCTGAAGCGGCTGCATTAAAAATGGGAGACGATTGCTGGACCTATCGCCAATTAAATATAAGAGCTAATCAGATTGCGCACGCCCTGATAGAAAAAGGCGTTGGATCTGGAGATATCGTGGCTGTGATGATGAACCGGTCAATGGAAATGCCTGCAGCTCTACTTGGGATTTGGAAAGCAGGCGGCGCTTATATGCCGCTTGATCCAAATTTCCCAGAAGAACGTCTTTCTTTCCTGCTGAAGGACAGTCAAGCAGCTCAATTGCTGATAGAAGAAAACCTTATGTCATTCATCCCGTCGCACTATGAAGGAAATATGATACCGATAGAACGTACAGAAAGGCACCAAACAGCGGCTCCAGATGTACCGCCTGGTGATCTTGCCTACTTAATCTATACGTCGGGAACGACGGGGCGCCCTAAAGGGGTTTTAGTTGATCATCACGGTATTGCCAATACATTGCAATGGAGACGGGAAGAGTATGGCATGACCGAACAGAATATATCCCTCCATTTGTTTTCGTACGTGTTTGACGGCTGTGTAACGAGCTTATTTACCCCGCTTTTATCTGGTGCGTGCGTACTGCTGACAACAGATGACGAAGCGAAGGATGTGCTGGCCCTTAAGCGAAAAATAGCTCGTTATAAGGTCAGCCACATGATCATTGTTCCTTCCCTGTACAGGGTGTTATTGGAAGTGATGACTGCTGACGATGCAAAAAGTCTTCGTATTGTGACATTTGCGGGTGAAGCGGTCACGCCTGATCTGCTTGAGTTGAGTCAAATGATTTGTCCTTCTGCAGAACTGGCAAATGAATACGGGCCCACAGAAAACAGTGTGGCAACAACAATATTGCGGCATCTGAATGAAAAAGAGAGGATCACGATCGGACACCCGATCAGAAACACAAAAGTATTTGTTTTGCACGGAAATCAAATGCAGCCGATCGGCGCGGCGGGTGAACTGTGTATTTCCGGCGCGGGTCTTGCGAGAGGATACTACAAACAGCAAGAGCTGACACAGAAAGCATTCTCTGATCATCCATTCCTTGAAGGGGAGCGTTTATACCGAACAGGTGATGCAGGCCGCTTTTTGCCTGATGGAACGATTGAATATATTGGGCGTTTTGATGATCAAGTAAAAATTAGGGGTTACCGTATTGAACTGAGAGAGATTGAAACAGTTCTTCGACAAGCACCGGGGGTAAAGGAAGCCGCGGTACTGGCCCGTGATGTTTCTGCTGAGGAAAAGGAGCTCATTGCTTATATCGTTCCCGAAAAGGGAAACAGCCTCCCAGATTTGTATCAGCATCTTGCCGGGACATTGCCGTCCTATATGATCCCAGCAAGTATTATCAACATCAGCAGGATGCCATTAACATCCAGCGGCAAGCTTGACAGGTTTGCGCTTCCTGAACCAGAAAACAATACGAGTGTCACATATATGGCGCCCCGAACCTTAATCGAAGCTGATCTCGCACATATTTGGGAAGATGTGCTGAATAAACAGCACATCGGCATTCGTGATGATTTCTTTCAGTTAGGCGGACAGTCCTTAAAAGCGGCCGCACTGGTATCAAGAATACATAAAAAGCTTAATGTCGAGCTGCCGCTCAGTGAGGTGTTTTCTTATCCGACGGTTGAAAGCATGGCGGTCAAATTGATGAGCTTAAAAGAACACGCTTTTACACAGATTGAACCTGCGGATCAAAGAGATGTCTATCCGCTGTCTTTCTCGCAAAAACGATTATATGCTCTTCATCAGCTGGCAGATGACAGCACAGGCTACAACATGCCAGCTGTACTTGAATTACGCGGTAATCTGAATCGCCAGCGGTTGAGAAGCGTTCTCACAGAACTAGTGAATCGGCATGAAGCATTACGGACTGTTTTTGTGCTTGACAGAGACGAGCCTGTGCAGATCATTTATCCAGAGATAGCTTTTGATCTAAAAGAGCTTGGAATGGAATCAGAACAAATGCTTGAGTCTGCAATCGAGACCTTTATCAAACCGTTTGATCTATCATCCGGTCCGCTTTTTAGAGCATGTGTCATTACAATGGGCAATAATCGCGGCTTTTTGCTGCTCGATATGCACCATATTATTGCCGACGGTGTCTCGATGAGCACTCTTGTCCAAGAATTTACTGACTTATATTGCGGAAAAGAGTTGCCAGCTTTAAACCTGCATTATAAGGATTTTGCTGTTTGGCAGCAAGAGAAGTACCCGAAAGAGCTATACAAAAAACAGGAGGCCTACTGGCTCGGTCAGCTTGGCGGGAGTCTTCCTACACTAGAATTACCGCTTGATAAAACAAGGCCGCGTCTCCCTGATTTCAGCGGTGGAACAATTGAAGTCAACATTGATAAAGACATGACTGATGAGCTGCACCGTTTAATGGCTGAAACGGGAACAACATTGTATATGATTCTTCTGGCTGTCTATTCTATTTTGTTATCTAAGCTAAGCGGGCAAGAGGATATTGTTGTCGGTTCGCCTGCTGCCGGAAGACCGCACGCCGATCTGGAGCGCGTCATCGGGATGTTCGTCAATACATTGGCGATGCGCAGCAAGCCCGAGGGCCACAAAACGTTCAGCTCCTATTTGCAGGACATTCGCCACTTGGCTCTGACCGCTTATGAGCATCAGGATTATCCTTTTGAGGAGCTGGCAGATAAGGTCGATACAAATCGAGAGGTAAATCGCAACCCGCTGTTCGATGCGATGCTTGTGCTTCAAAGCAGTGAAGATTTCCGGTTCGAAGTGCCTGGTCTGTCGATTTCGTCTGTCACTCCTAAACATGATATATCCAAATTCGATTTAACATTACACGCTGAGGAGCATCCGAGTGGAATACGCTGCCGTTTTGAATACAGCACTGCTCTTTTTGAAGAAGAAACCATTACGCAGTGGGCATCCTATTTTATTGAATTGGTGAAAGGGGTAACGGCGGATACCGAGATGAGAATTTCGGACATGCAATTGCTTCCTGCTGCAGAGCGTAGGTTGCTCCTTGAAAAAATGGGGCAGTATGCGGCTTATCCGAGAAATGAAAACATAGTAAGCTTATTTGAAAAGCAAGCCGCTCAGTATCCGGAGCATATCGCAGTGGTGTGCGGCCATTCTCAGCTTACGTATCGAGACCTGAATGAAAAAGCCGAGCGGGCAGCTGCTATGCTGATCAAACAAGGGGTCAGAACTGGCGATATCGTCGGTCTGATGCTCGATCGGTCACCTGATATGATCATTGGCATTTTATCGATTTTAAAAGCTGGAGGGGCCTATTTGCCGATTGATCCTGAATATCCCAAGGAGCGTATCAGCTTTATGCTCAATGACAGCGGAGCAAAACTGCTGCTGACAGAGCGCGGTCAAAACAAACCTGCAGACTACATCGGGCAAATTTTGTATATCGATGAATGTGAAAACGACTCAATTCCGGCTGATGTAAACATTCAAGAAATAGTAACGGATCAGCCCGCATACGTGATATACACATCTGGAACGACTGGCCAGCCAAAGGGAGTCATTGTCGAGCACCGCAATGTGATCAGTCTCTTGAAGCATCAAAACCTGCCTTTTGAATTTAACCATGAAGACGTCTGGACGTTATTTCATTCTTATTGCTTTGATTTCTCTGTATGGGAGATGTTCGGTGCACTATTGAACGGAGGTACATTAGTCGTGGTCTCTAAAGAAACAGCCCGTGACCCCCATGCATTCCGTTTATTGTTAAAAAAAGAGCGCGTCACTGTACTCAATCAGACCCCGACTGCTTTTTACGGCTTGATGCTTGAAGATCAAAATCATACAGATCATTTAAACATCTGCTACGTGATTTTTGGCGGCGAAGCCTTACAGCCCGGATTGCTTCAAAGCTGGAATGAAAAATATCCTCATACTGATTTGATTAATATGTACGGTATTACAGAAACAACGGTCCATGTAACATTCAAAAAATTGTCCGCAGCAGACATTGCAAAAAATAAAAGCAATATCGGCCGGCCGCTTTCAACTCTGCAGGCTTATGTGATGGATGCTCATATGAATCTGCAGCCTATCGGAGTTCCAGGGGAGCTGTATATAGGCGGAGAAGGTGTGACACGGGGATATCTCAACAGAGATGAGCTGACCGCTGACCGTTTTGTATCCAATCCTTATCTTCCGGGAGACAGATTATACCGAACAGGAGATCTTGCTAAGCGCCTGTCAAATGGCGAGCTGGAATATTTAGGCCGCATTGATGAGCAGGTGAAAGTCAGAGGGCACCGTATTGAGTTAGGCGAAATCCAAGCGGCACTTCTTCAGTATCCAATGATTAAAGAGGCGGCTGTCATTACCAGAGCAGACGAGCAAGGGCAAACAGCTATATATGCTTATATGGTGATAAGAGATCAACAGGCTGCGAATATATCAGACATCCGGGCTTACCTAAAAAACGCCTTGCCTGACTTTATGCTGCCTGCCCGTATGATACAAATTGACAGCATCCCGGTGACTGTTAATGGAAAGCTCGATCAGAAAGCCCTGCCAGAACCTGAAAAACACGCTTATACAGCTGATGATATCAGTCCTAGAAATGAGATTGAAACGGTGATGGCTGAAATTTGGGAGGAGCTTCTTAATGTGAATGAGTTGGGTGTAGGCGCCAATTTCTTTGAGCTTGGCGGAGACTCTATTAAAGCGCTGCAGGTTTGTGCCAGACTGAAGCAGCGCGGATTTGAAACGACAGTACGTGAGATGTTTGAACATCAGACTCTTGGTGAACTGTCCGCCCGGGTTCGAAAAGACGTACGCGCCATTGACCAAGGCCCGGTCGAAGGCGAGATTACTTGGACACCTATCCAGCAGTGGTTTTTCTCGCTATCTCTGGAAAGCCATCATTTTAACCAGTCCGTTATGATCTACCGGGCTGAACGATTTGATGAGGCTGCGCTTAGAAAAGTACTAAAAAGCCTTGTGACTCATCATGATGCACTGAGAATCGTATGCCGGCATGAAGATGGCAGGCAGGTGCAGATAAACAGAGGGATAGATCTTTCAGATGAGGAGCTATATGCACTTGAACTGTTTGATGTAAAGGATAGCCTAACAGAAGCACGGTACACGATTGAGGAAGCAGCCAGCCGGATGCAAGAACATATTCGTTTGGAAACCGGCCCCTTACTTCACGCTGGATTGTTTAAAACCGAGAATGGTGACCATTTATTTCTGACGATTCATCACTTAGTTGTTGATGCGGTTTCCTGGCGAATTTTGTTCGAGGATTTTTCAGCTGCTTACAAACAGGCAGTCTCAGGAGAATCTATTAAACTGCCGCAAAAAACAGATTCATATTTAACGTATTCACAAAGAATAGCTGACTACTCTAAAAGCCGCCAGGTGCAGCGCGAAGCAGCGTACTGGGATGAGTGCGAGAACCGTCACATCCAGCCTATTCCAAAAGACAATGACGCAGCATCTAACACATTCAAAGATACAGAAGTGATTGATTTTGAGCTATCTCGCCATCACACAGAATTACTACTAACGGCTGCACATAAAGCTTACAGCACGGAGATGAATGATATCCTTCTGACAGCTTTAGGTCTTGCTTTGCAGAAATGGACGGGAAATAACCAATTTAAAATCAGCATGGAGGGCCATGGAAGGGAATCATATCTTGAGGACATCGATATTAGCAGAACTGTTGGCTGGTTCACCTCCATTTATCCTGTGTGGCTTGATATGAGAGATTCCGATCATAAGGACAAAGAAGAGCGGCTGGGCCACCTTATTAAACAGACAAAAGATATGCTGCACCGTATACCGCATAAAGGCGCAGGCTACGGCGTGCTGAAATATATCAGCAAAAGATGGGGCTCTCAGAAAAACAGCCCAGAAATCAGCTTTAATTATTTAGGCCAGTTTGATCAGGATATTCAATCAAATGCCTTTGAGGTGTCTGACATCAAGCCAGGAAATGAGATCAGCCCGAACTGGGAGCGTCCTTATGCACTGGATATCAGCGGCGCCGTTTCTTCGGGGTGCCTGAACATGCACATCATCTATAACAGGGTTCAATTTGAGGAAAAAACAATCCAAACATTTTCCAGGCATTTTAAACAGACTCTGGAAAACATCATTGAGCATTGTACCGGCAAAGAAAACCGAGAGTGGAGCGCATCTGATTTCACTGATGAAGACTTAACGCTTGATGAATTGAGTGAGATCATGGGAGCCGTCAACAAACTATAGGAGAGGAGATTCACTGATGCCGCAGCAACCTGAAATACAGGATATATACCCTTTGTCATTTATGCAGGAAGGGATGCTTTTTCACTCATTGTATGATGAGCAGTCGAGAGCTTATTTTGAACAGGCTTCTTTTACGATCAATGGACAGCTTGACTTGGAGCGTTTCCAGAAAAGTATGGATGCTGTTTTTGACAGGTACGATATCTTTCGAACAGCATTCATCTATAAAAATGTAGCCAAACCTCGTCAAGTCGTGCTCAAGCAACGTCATTGCCATGTTCATGTTGAAGATATTTCTCATCTCAATGAAAAAGATAAAGAACATTGTACAGAGGCATTCAAAGAACAGGACAAATCAAAAGGCTTTGATCTCCAAACGGATGTACTGATGAGAATATCTATTTTAAAATGGGCGCCTGATCATTATGTCTGTATCTGGAGCCACCATCATATTTTAATGGATGGCTGGTGTTTAGGCATCGTCATTAAAGACTTTCTCCATATTTATCAAGCGCTTGGAAAAGGGCAATTTCCTGATTTGCCTCCCGTACAGCCGTACGGGACGTATATTAAATGGCTGATGCAGCAAGAGCGTGAAGAAGCAGCTGAGTATTGGAAAAAAAGGCTTCAGCATTTCGAAAAAGCTTCGCCTCTGCCTAAAAGAACAGATCAAATGTCGGATGGGACATTACAGCAGATCACGTTTACCATTCCTGAAAAAGAAACCTCCGAATTACAGAAAATCGCTGCAGCTTGTGGTGCGACACTTAACACTGTTTTCCAAGCTTTATGGGGAATCATGCTCCAAAAGTTCAATCGCCGCGACGATGCTGTGTTCGGATCAGTTATATCAGGCAGACCTTCTGAGCTAAAAGATGTGGAAAACATGGTCGGACTTTTTATCAATACCATTCCTATTCGAGTCCAAAGTGATTTTCTGTCTTTTTCTGACCTAGTCAGCAGAATGCAAAAGGACATGACTGAGGTAGAAGCTTATAGTTACTTTCCCTTATATGATATTCAGGCGCAGAGCGCTCTTAAACAAGAGCTGATCGATCATATTATCGTCTTTGAAAATACACCTACTCAACAAGAGATTGAAGAGCTGAATCAAGCTGGATCATTTGATTTCTCCGTGAAAGATTTTGAGATGGAAGAGGTAACTAATTATAGATGCAGTGTCAAAGTGATCCCAGGGCGTACTTTGTACGTTCGGATTCATTTTCATACAGGCACTTATCAACCAAATATGATGTCCGAAATAAAAGATTATTTACAGCACATGATCTCTGACGTCATCTCTGATCCATCTCTTCCTGTGTCAAAGATGACGTTGCTAGATGAGGACAAAACACGGAAAATCGTTTCTCAAAATAACAGGACAGTATCAGTTTCACCTGAAGCCCCAACCCTGCATGGGCTGTTTGAGCGACAGGCAGCTTTCACACCGGAGCGGCTGGCCATTCGCTTTTCAGGCGGTTCGCTGACATACGCTGAGCTTGACATGTATGCCAGCCGGCTGGCTGCGCACCTTGCGGCACGCGGCGTCACAAACGAAAGTATCGTCGGTGTCCTGTCTGAACGCTCACCTGACATGCTGATCGCTGTCCTTGCTGTATTGAAGGCCGGAGGGGCCTATTTGCCGCTTGATCCTGCGTATCCAAAGGAGCGGCTGAGCTACATGCTGAAAGACAGCGGGGCATCACTCTTGCTGACGCAGCCGAAATGTTCCGTACCGAACTTTTCCGGAGAGACGCTTGAAGTGGACATGACATCTCTTGCAGGCGAAAAAGCAGAGAACCATGAGTTTACTCCTGCTGATGGCGGTTCTCTCGCCTATGTCATCTATACATCGGGCTCTACCGGGCAGCCGAAAGGAGTGGCCGTTGAGCACCGCCAGGCTGTTTCCTTTCTGACCGGCATGCAGCACCAGTTTCCGCTTTCAGAAGATGACATTGTCATGGTGAAAACCTCTTTTTCCTTTGATGCGTCTGTGTGGCAGCTGTTTTGGTGGGCTCTTTCCGGTGCTTCGGCGTATCTGCTTCCGCCCGGCTGGGAAAAAGACCCCGCGTTGATCGTACAAGCCATTCATCAGGAAAACGTGACAACGGCTCATTTTATTCCGGCTATGCTGAACAGCTTTCTCGATCAAGCGGAAATGTTAGCGCTTGGTGACGGGACAAACCTAAAGCGTGTATTCGCCGGAGGTGAACCGCTTGCGCCGCGTACGGCAGCCCGTTTTGCTTCTGTATTGCCGCAGGTATCATTAATCCATGGTTACGGGCCGACAGAAGCAACGGTAGACGCGGCATTTTACGTATTGGATCCAGAACGGGACAGAGATCGTTTGCGGATTCCGATTGGGAAGCCCGTACCCGGTGCGCGTTTGTATGTTTTAGATCCGCATTTAGCCGTACAGCCTTCTGGTGTCGCCGGCGAACTGTACATAGCCGGAGCGGGTGTTGCCAGAGGTTATTTGAATCGGCCGGCATTAACGGAGGAGCGTTTTCTTGAAGACCCGTTTTACCCGGGTGAACGCATGTACAAAACCGGGGATGTGGCGCGCTGGCTCCCTGACGGGAATGTTGAATTCCTCGGGCGCACGGATGATCAGGTGAAAATCCGCGGCTACCGGATTGAGCCGGGAGAAATTGAAGCGGCACTAAGAAGTATAGAAGGTGTAAGAGAGGCGGCCGTTACCGTACGGACAGACAGCGGGGAGCCGGAATTATGCGCTTATGTAGAAGGGCTCCAAAGAAACGAAGTCCGAGCGCAGCTTGAGAGACTGTTGCCGGGCTACATGGTCCCAGCCTATATGATAGAAATGGAACAGTGGCCGGTTACACCAAGCGGAAAGCTCGACCGAAACGCCCTGCCAGCTCCTGGCGGAGCGGCAGATGCGGAGACCTACACGGCGCCGAGAAACGTGACTGAGATGAAGCTTTCTCAGCTGTGGGAGGACGTGCTGAAAAATGGCCCTGTCGGGATTCACGACAACTTTTTTGACCGCGGGGGACATTCCTTAAAAGCAACGGCGCTTGTCTCACGGATCACCAAAGAATTCGATGTACAGGTGCCGCTAAAAGATGTGTTTGCCCATCCGACAGTAGAAGGACTGGCTGCCGTTATCCGTGAAGGAACGGACAGTCCATATGAAGCAATTAAGCCCGTTGAAAAACAGGAAATCTATCCGGTTTCCTCTGCCCAAAAGCGGATTTATGTCCTTCAGCAGCTGGAGGACGGAGGGACAGGCTACAATATGCCGGCTGTGTTAGAGCTCGAAGGGAAGCTCAACCTTGAAAGGATGGACAGAGCTTTCAAAGAGCTGATCAAGCGCCACGAGTCGCTTCGTACCTTCTTCGAACAGGACGCAGGAGGCGATCCGGTGCAGCGCATCCATGACGAGGTGCCGTTTACGTTACAGACTACAGTTCTCGGCGCACGAACCGAAGAGGAGGCCGCAGCCGCATTTATCAAACCGTTTGATCTCAGCCAAGCGCCGCTGTTCCGTGCCCAAATCGTAAAGGTATCAGATGAGCGGCACCTGTTGCTGGTCGATATGCATCACATCATTTCAGACGGTGTTTCCGTCAACATTCTGATTCGGGAATTCGGCGAGCTGTACAATAATCGGAATCTTCCGGCGCTGCGCATTCAATATAAAGATTATGCCGTATGGCAAGAAGGATTCAAAACAGGAGACACGTACAAAACGCAAGAGGCGTACTGGCTGAAGCAGCTCGAGGGCGAGCTGCCTGTGCTGGATCTCCCCGCTGATCATGCCCGCCCGCCGGTGCGAAGCTTCGCGGGTGACAAGGTCTCATTTACGCTGGATCAAGAGGTTGCATCAGGCCTTCACAAGCTGGCACGAGAAAACGGAAGCACACTGTACATGGTGCTCCTTGCGGCTTACACCGCGTTCTTGTCACGCTTAAGCGGACAGGAAGATATCATCGTCGGCTCGCCAATCGCCGGCCGGCCGCACAAGGATCTTGAGCCGATACTCGGCATGTTTGTGAACACGCTGGCGCTTCGGACGCGTCCGGAGGGCGGGAAGCCATTCGTACAGTATTTGCAGGAAGTGCGTGAGACAGCATTGGAAGCCTTTGAGCACCAGGATTACCCGTTCGAAGAGCTTGTCGATAAGCTTGAATTAACACGGGATATGAGCAGAAATCCGCTGTTTGACGTAATGTTTGTTCTTCAAAACATGGATCAGGAATCGTTGGAGCTGAATGAACTTTGTCTCAAACCTGCAGCACACAATGGGCTTCAAACGTCCAAATTTGATTTAACCCTATATACACAGGAACAGCCCCACGGTTTGCTGACGTTCCAAATGGAGTTTAGTACTGACTTATATAAGAAAAAAACGATAGAAAAGTGGCTTCAATACTTCATCAATATGTTACTCTCCATCATCAAAGACAACAAAGCCGCTCTCGGAACAATAAATATCCTGAATGAGGATGAGACCCATTACCTTATCCACGAGCTCAATCGTACAAAAATAGATTATCCAAGAAATGAAACCATCAGCAGACTCTTTGAAATGCAGGCAGAACAAACGCCTAATGCTGTAGCAATTGTCAGCGACACCCAAGTATTCACTTACGAGGACCTGAACAGCTGGGCAAATCAAATTGCCTCAGTTCTACAGATAAAGGGCGTAGGGCCTGATAGTGTTGTAGCCTTGTTGACAGGCAGAACACCAGAACTCATTGCAGGAATGCTGGGCATTCTAAAAGCCGGGGGAGCCTATCTGCCTATTGCTTCTGATCTGCCTGTTGAACGAATAGCTTATATGCTGTCAGACAGCGGGGCGGCATTACTCCTTCAATCTGAAAAAACAGAAAAACAACTATTAGACATTGAATGTGAACAAATCATAATCGAAGATATTCAAAAGCAAGGAAAAACGAAGAACGTTGATTCTTCAGCAGGGCCACATTCACTCGCATATATCATTTATACCTCTGGATCAACCGGTAAACCAAAGGGTGTCATGATTGAGCAGCGAAGTGTAATTCGTCTTGTTAAAAACAGCAATTATATTACATTTACACCTGAAGACCGCCTTCTGATGACATCATCAATCGGTTTCGACGTTGGGTCATTTGAAATTTTCGGACCGCTGCTAAATGGTGCCGCTTTGCATCTGTCCGATCAACAAACATTTCTCGATTCCCATCAGCTTAAGAGGTACATAGAACATCAAGGAATCACAACGATTTGGCTGACATCTTCTCTATTCAATCATTTGACAGAACAAAATGAACAAACATTTTCACAGCTGAAACATTTAATTATAGGCGGAGAAGCTTTGTCGCCGAGCCACGTCAATCGAATCAGAAATGTCTGCCCTGAAGTATCTATATGGAATGGATATGGCCCTACCGAAAATACAACTTTTTCGACATGCCTTCACATTCAAAAAACATATGAACTTTCCATTCCGATCGGGCGGCCGGTTGGTAATTCCACCGCTTATATCTTAAATCAATGGGGAGTGCTGCAGCCGGTCGGAGCTGTCGGTGAACTTTGTGTCGGCGGAGATGGCGTCGCCAGAGGATATTTGGGCCGTCCTGATTTAACGAAAGAGAAATTTGTCCCACATCCATTTGCACCTGGCGATCGACTGTATCGCACAGGTGATCTGGCGCGCTGGCTTCCTGATGGCACAATTGAGTACGTTGGCCGTATTGATGATCAAGTAAAAGTCAGAGGCTATCGTGTGGAGCTGGGTGAGATCGAATCAGCACTTCGCCAAATAGACGGAGTCAAAGAAGCGGCGGTGTTGGCACGTACAGGACAGTCAGGGAGCAAAGAGCTGTTTGGCTATATCAGCGTAAAAGCAGGCACGAATGCTGAACAAGTGCGTTCTCTTCTTGCGCGTTCGCTGCCAAACTATATGATCCCGGCGTACATTATTGAAATGGAGGCTCTTCCGCTCACATCAAACGGCAAATTGAACCGAAAAGCACTTCCTGAACCAAATTTCACATCTAAACAAACGTACGCTCCGCCTCAAAATGACCTTGAAGACCAACTTGTGTTGATCTGGCAGGAGGTTCTCGGCATCCAGAGGATCGGAATAGAGGATTCGTTTTTTGAATTGGGCGGAGATTCAATCAAAGCGCTTCAAGTTTCTGCACGCCTTGGGCGCTATGGGCTAAGCTTGCAGGTAAGTGATTTATTCCGTCATCCAAAGATAAAGGACTTATCACCATTTATCCGTAAGTCAGAGAGAATCATAGAGCAAGGACCCATTCAGGGAGACGTTCCTTGGACGCCTGTTCAGCAATGGTTTTTTTCACAAGATATTGAAGAAAGACACCATTTCAATCAGTCTGTCATGCTATTCCATTCTGGACGTTTGTCTGAAAACGCCCTTAGACCAGCCTTGAAAAAACTGGCGGAGCATCATGATGCGCTTCGGATGGTTTATCGCAACGATGATAGTCGATGGATTCAAATCAACCAAGGCATTCATGAGTCACAGCTATACAGCTTAAGAACCTCTGATCTTTCACAGTCAGAAAGCGGCTGGGAGACGCAAATCAAACAAGAAGTTGCAGATCTTCAGCAAAGCATCAATTTGCAGGAAGGACCATTGTTGCACGCCGTTTTGTTTAAAACACTGACCGGAGATTACTTGTTCCTTGCGATCCATCACCTTGTCGTTGATGGTGTCTCATGGCGGATTTTGCTTGAGGATTTGTCAGCCGGATATCAACAAGCTGCTGCAGGCCAGACGATCCAGCTTCCGCCTAAAACGGATTCCTACCAGGAATACGCAAGACGCATACAGGAATATGCCCAAAGCAGTAAGCTGATTCGCGAAGAGGCGTATTGGCGAAGTATAGAAGAACAGCAAGCCGCAGAACTGCCATACGAAATACCGCAGCATCTGAACATGGACACCAGCAAAAGGGACTCATTAAGCTTTTCACTGACTGAAGCAGATACCGCCGTCTTGCTGCAAAACGTCAATCACGCCTATGGCACAGATACACAAGATATTCTGTTAACCGCAGCATCCTTGGCGATTTGTGAATGGACAGGAGGAAGCAAGCTCCGTATCGCTATGGAAGGACACGGGAGAGAACACATTCTGCCAGAGTTAGATATCAGCAGGACGGTCGGCTGGTTTACATCCATGTACCCGGCCCTCATAAGCTTTGAAAATCATAGGGATGAGCTCGGAACCTCAGTAAAAACCGTTAAAGATACACTGGGCCGGATACCAAACAAAGGGGTAGGTTACGGTATGCTGAAATACCTTACACACCCTGAAAATAAAAGCATTACGTTTTCAAAAACACCTGAAATCAGCTTTAACTATTTGGGCCAGTTCAACGACATCGAAAGACAGGACACCTTCCGCCCATCAAGCCTTGGTAGCGGAAAGGATATCACTCATACATGGAAGCGTGAGCAAATCATCGAGATGAGCGCAATGGCAGCAGACAAAAAGCTCCATTTCAATCTTAGTTATCCGTCAGCCCGCTTTCACAAAAACACAATGGAGCAGCTTATTAACAGGATTGAACACTTTTTGCTGGACATTATGAAACACTGCGCCGGTCAACAGAAAGCAGAAAAGACACTGAGCGATTTCAGCAGTCAATCATTAACGGCAGAGGACTTGGACAGCATATCCAGCTTGGTGGAAGAATTGTAGAAAATCGTGACAGGGAGACATGAACATGACAAAAGCGAATTCAATTCAGGATATTTATCCGCTGTCTTACATGCAGGAAGGGATGCTTTTCCATTCCCTCCTGCAAAAAGATTCACAGGCGTATGTTGAGCAAGCTTCTTTTACAATAGAAGGAAAAGTCAACCCGCAGTTTTTTCAAAACAGCATCAACGCTCTTGTAGAAAGACATGATATTTTCAGAACGATTTTTATCAGCCAAAATGTTTCCTCCCCCCAGCAGGTTGTTCTGAGAGAACGAAATATCATCGTCCTGGAAGAAGACATTACTCATTTAAACGAGGCGGAGCAATCACAGTTTATCGAGCAATGGAAAGAAAAGGACCGGGACCGGGGGTTTCATTTGCAAAAGGATGTGCTCATGCGCATCGCTCTGATTCAAACAGGAGAGAGCCAGTACTCTTGCATTTGGACCTTTCATCATATCATGATGGACGGTTGGTGCCTCAGCATTGTGCTAAAGGAGTTTCTGCATATTTACGCATCTTATGTAAATGCATCCCCTATAACATTAGAGCCGGTCCAGCCATACGGAAAGTATATCAAATGGCTGATGGAGCAAGACAAAGAGCAGGCGGTTTCTTATTGGGACCATTATCTTTCCGGCCACGAACAGCAAACCGTGCTCCCGAAGCAGAAGAAAAAAACAAAGGGAAGAAGCAGGCAGGAACACGTTACATTTTCATTCTCTAAGGAAGAAAGCAGCAGACTTTCAGAGCTTGCTGCAAGAGAAGAAGTGACACTCAGTACGATTTTCCATACTATTTGGGGCATTCTGCTGCAAAAATATAATAATAACGATGACGCCGTATTCGGTTCTGTTATTTCAGGAAGACCCGCAGAAATCGAAGGCATTGAACATATGGTAGGTCTTTTCATTAATACGATGCCGGTTCGGGTGCAGGGGGCAAAAACGCCATTTCTTCAACTTATAAAAGATATGCAAAAAGACCGTCTTGCCGCTGAAGCGTACAGCTACCACCCTTTATATGAGATTCAATCCCGCTCAGCTATTAAGCAAGGGCTGATTGATCATATTCTCGTATTTGAAAACTATCCGGTGCAGCAAGAGATTCAAATGCTGAACAAACAGGAACATGCTACTGATCTTTTTCAGATTCATAATTTCACTGTCGCAGATGAAACCAACTACAGCTTTTATCTTATGGTGGCGCCAGGGGAAGAAATTCATATCAAAATGAACTATGATGCGGAGCAGCACGATCGGTCTTTTGTGCTCTCTGTCAAAGAGCATCTTCTGAATGCTGTATCACAAATCTTAAATAATCCGAATCTTCCACCTGAAGAAATCGATATCACGACAGATACTGAAAAGCGGCAGCTGATTGGAGAAATCACAGATCGAACACCAGTTTACGAAACCATCCATGCCATGTTTGAAAAGCAAGCGGAAAAGACACCAGATGCTCATGCTGTAATTGATCAAGCCTGCTCATTAACATACAGAGAACTGAATAAAGCGGCTAACAGATTGGCACGGCATTTACGAATGAAAGGCGTTGTGAGACAGGAACCCGTTGCGATTATGATGGATCGCTCTGCGGCGTTTATCACCGGCGTTCTTGGAATCTTAAAGGCAGGCGGCGCCATTGTTCCCGTTGATCCGCATTACCCGGCTGACAGAATCCGTTATATTCTGCATGATTGCGGCTGTTCGCATGTTGTTTCACAAGCGCATCTTTCCTCATCGTTAGAAGACAATTACATTATCACTCATCCAGAAGAAATCGAAAGCAAAGTAGACGGCAGTAACATAAAGTCAGTCAACGATGCTGACGATCTGCTGTATATGATTTATACATCAGGCACAACAGGTAAACCAAAGGGTGTTCAATTTGAGCATCGAAACATGGCTAACTTGCTGAAATTCGAATATACTCACTCCGGCATTGACTTTGAAGCAGATGTTCTGCAATTTGCGACACCTTCCTTCGACGTCTGCTATCAAGAAATATTTTCTGCGCTTCTGAAAGGCGGCACACTCCACATCGTTCCAGAAGACATAAAAAGAGATGTGCCTCAGCTGTTTGCATTTATAAACAAGCATCAGACGAATATTGTGTTTCTCCCAACTGCTTTTATCAAAATGATTTTCAGCGAGCGAGAACTTGCGAACTCGTTTCCTGATGGCGTCAAACACCTGATCGCAGCCGGGGAACAATTAATGATTTCAGACCTTTTCCAAAATGTGTTGCGTGAACGCGGCATACACCTGCACAATCATTACGGACCTTCAGAAACTCATGTGGTATCTACGTATACCATTCATCCTGGAGACCCTATTCCTGAGCTTCCGCCAATCGGTAAACCGATAGGCTGTACTGATCTATATATTTTGAATCATCAAAAACAGCTTCAGCCATGCGGCGTACCAGGCGAACTCTATATTTCCGGCGCAAGTGTTGCCAGAGGATATGTCAATCACGATAAACTGACAAGCGACAAATTTTCATCCGACCCATTCAGGCCTGGTGTGATTATGTACCGGACAGGTGATTTGGCCAGACGGCTTGAAGACGGCAACATCGAATATATCGGACGGGCAGACAATCAAGTGAAAATCAGAGGTTATCGAATTGAGCCGCAAGAAATCGAAGTCACGCTAATGAATCATCCGGACATTAGTGAGGCTGCCATTCTCATCTGGCAAGATCAAAACGGTGAACATGAATTATGCGCTTACTATTGCAGTGTACAAAAGCTGAATGCAATAGATTTACGCAGTTATATGGCTAGTGAGCTCCCAGAATACATGATTCCGGCGAAATGGGTATGGGTTGACAGCATACCTCTTACCCCAAACGGAAAAGTAGATCGCGCAGCACTTCCGGAGCCAGATGCTTCAATCAGCGGAAACCCATATACTGCCCCTCGAAATCTATTAGAGGCAAAGCTTTCGCAACTATTTGAAGATGTGCTAAAGAATGGGCATGTAGGCATCCAAGACAACTTTTTTGACAATGGCGGCCACTCGTTAAAAGCAACAGTGCTTATGTCACGGATCGCAAAGGAATTCCATGTGCAAGTTTCACTTAAGGACATCTTTGCTCATCCGACTGTTGAAGGATTAGCTTTAATCATTCGAGAGGCAGAACAAAATCCGTATGCAGCAATTGAACCAGCAGAAAAAAGGGATACATATCCTGTATCTTCGGCCCAAAAACGAATCTATGTGCTTCAACAGCTTGATGAGGGTGTCGCCTATAACATGCCTGCGGTCTTAGAACTGGAAGGTGCACTGGATGTCGCCAAACTGTCTGCTGTATGTAAAGAACTGATCAGCCGGCATGAGCCGCTTCGAACTTCCTTTGTATCCGGAGCTGATGACGAGCCGGTTCAGCGTATCCACACCGAAGTGCCGTTTACGTTAAGTAAAGAGACCACTATCGAGGGATTTGTCCGTCCCTTTGATCTCAGCCAGGCGCCATTATTTAGAGCAGGCCTTATAGAAGTGTCAAACGAGAAGCATGTATTGCTGGTGGATATGCACCATATCATTTCAGATGGCGTATCCGTTCAGCTCCTAATCCGAGAATTTACCGATCTTTATGCAAACCGGCAGCTTAAGCCATTGCGGATCCAATATAAAGATTACGCCGTATGGCAGCAGAAATTTAAAAAGGGAGACTCGTACCAAAAGCAGGAGACTTACTGGCAGCAGCAGTTTAGCGGGGATCTTCCTATACTGGAGCTTCCAACAGATAAACGACGTCCGGCAGAACGTCAATTCATAGGCGGAAAAGTAACCTTTCAATTGGACAAAGAGATCACGGCCCGCATAAAGCGGCTCGCCCATAAAAACAGAAGCACGCTTTATATGACGCTTCTCGCTTTGTATTCAGCCTTTTTGTCTCGGTTAAGCGGTCAGGATGATATCGTGATTGGTTCACCTATCGCCGGACGGCCCCATGCCGACCTTGAAGCTGTTCTTGGGATGTTCGTCAATACACTGGCTCTCCGCACACGCCCGGCGGGTAATAAGACGTTTGAGGAATTTCTGAAAGAAGTCAGACAGACGGCACTAGAAGCGTATGAGCATCAGGATTACCCGTTTGAAGAGCTTGTGGACAAACTCGGTGTGCAGCGGGAAATGAGCCGGAATCCTTTGTTTGACACAACGCTAGTCCTTCAGAATATGGAACAGCAAAAGCTAAAAATGAATGATGTACAGCTTCAGTGGAACGACTTGGTGCACCCAATATCAAAATTTGATATTTCCCTATACGTTACAGAACATGATTCCGAGCTTTTCTGTCAGTTTGAATACAGTACAGCTTTGTTTGAGAAAGAAACCATCCAAAGGTGGGCCAGCCTTTTCACCACGCTTGTGGAACATACAGCTGCCAGTCCTGAAACAGAATTGGACAATATTCCAATCTTAACAAAAGAAGAAGAGCGAGATTTCATTGAATCATGCCATCTGTTTGAGGAGACGGGCTATTCAATGAATCAAACGCTCCACTATGCACTCGAACAGCAGGCAGCAAAAACGCCTGATCAGACGGCTGTTGTTTTTGAAGATGGAGTGATGACCTATAAAGAATTGAACGAACAGGCTAACCGTATCGCCTGGGAGCTGATCGGACGGGGGGTAAAACCCGAAACGACTGTTGCCATTATAGGAAAGCGTTCACCTGAAATGCTGCTTGGCATTTATGGCATTCTTAAAGCTGGCGGCGCTTATCTGCCCATCGACCCGGATTATCCGGAAGAACGAATCAGCTTTCTGCTGGAGGACAGCGGTACAAACATTCTCCTGCTTCAGTCTGCCAGCCTTCATATTCCGGCATTTACAGGAGAGATTGTCTATCTCAATCAGACAAATAGCGGACTGGTACATCGTTTGTCCAATCCGAATGTGAACGTTCTCCCGCAATCTTTAGCCTATGTCATCTATACATCCGGCTCTACCGGGATGCCTAAGGGTGTTGAAATTGAACATCGATCAGCGGTGAATTTTTTGAATTCCCTACAGTCCCGCTATCAGCTAAAGCATTCAGATATGATTATGCACAAAACATCATATTCATTCGATGCTTCAATATGGGAGCTGTTTTGGTGGCCTTATGCCGGAGCTTCTGTTTATCTGCTTCCTCAGGGAGGCGAAAAAGAACCTGAAGTGATCGCGAAGGCCATAGAAGAACAAAAGATCACAGCTATGCATTTTGTGCCTTCAATGCTCCATGCATTTTTAGAACATATAAAATATCGCTCTGTACCGATTAAGACAAACAGACTCAAGCGAGTGTTTTCTGGGGGAGAACAGCTGGGGACCCATCTTGTCTCCCGATTTTACGAGTTGCTTCCAAATGTTTCAATAACCAATTCCTATGGGCCAACGGAAGCAACCGTAGAAGCTGCATTCTTTGATTGTCCGCCGCAAGAAAAACTTGAACGGATTCCAATTGGAAAACCTGTTCATCATGTCAGATTATATATCCTGAATCAGAATCAGCGGATGCTGCCTGTTGGATGTATCGGTGAACTATACATTGCCGGAGCGGGTGTTGCCAGAGGTTATTTGAATCGGCCGGCATTAACGGAGGAGCGTTTTCTAGAAGACCCGTTTTACCCGGGGGAACGCATGTACAAAACAGGGGATGTGGCGCGCTGGCTCCCTGACGGGAATGTTGAATTCCTCGGGCGCACGGATGATCAGGTAAAAATCCGCGGCTACCGGATTGAGCCGGGAGAAATTGAAGCGGCACTAAGAAATATAGAAGGTGTAAGAGAGGCGGCTGTTACCGTACGGACAGACAGCGGGGAGCCGGAATTATGCGCTTATATAGAAGGGCTCCAAAGAAACGAAGTGCGTGCACAGCTTGAGAGACTGTTGCCAGGCTACATGGTCCCAGCCTATATGATAGAAATGAAACAGTGGCCGGTTACGCCAAGCGGAAAGCTCGACCGAAACGCCCTGCCAGCTCCTGGCGGAGCGGCAGATGCGGAGACCTACACAGCGCCGAGAAACGTGACTGAGATGAAGCTTTCTCAGCTGTGGGAGGACGTGCTGAAAAATGGCCCTGTCGGGATTCACGACAACTTTTTTGACCGCGGGGGACATTCCTTAAAAGCAACGGCGCTTGTCTCACGGATCACCAAAGAATTCGATGTACAGGTGCCGCTAAAAGATGTGTTTGCCCATCCGACGGTAGAAGGACTGGCGGCCGTTATCCATGAAGGAACGGACAGTCCATATAAAGCGATAAAACCGGCTGAAAAGCAGGAAACGTATCCGGTTTCCTCTGCCCAAAAGCGGATTTATGTCCTTCAGCAGCTGGAGGACGGAGGGACAGGCTACAATATGCCGGCTGTATTAGAGCTCGAAGGGAAGCTCAACCCTGAAAGGATGGACAGAGCTTTCAAAGAGCTGATCAAGCGCCACGAGTCGCTTCGGACCTCCTTCGAACAGGACGCAGGAGGCGATCCGGTTCAGCGCATCCATGACGAGGTGCCGTTTACGTTACAGACTACAGTTCTCGGCGCACGAACCGAACAGGAGGCCGCAGCCGCATTTATCAAACCGTTTGATCTCAGCCAAGCGCCGCTGTTCCGTGCCCAAATCGTAAAGGTATCAGATGAGCGGCACCTGTTGCTGGTTGATATGCATCACATCATTTCAGACGGTGTTTCCGTCAACATTCTGATTCGGGAATTCGGCGAGCTGTACAATAATCGGAAGCTTCCGGCGCTGCGCATTCAATATAAAGATTATGCCGTATGGCAAGAAGAATTTAAAACTGGAGACGCGTACAAAACGCAGGAGGCGTACTGGCTGAAGCAGCTCGAGGGCGAGCTGCCTGTGCTGGATCTTCCGGCTGATCATGCCCGCCCGCCGGTGCGAAGCTTCGCGGGTGACAAGGTCTCATTTACGCTGGAACCAGAGGTTGCATCAGGCCTTCACAAGCTGGCACGAGAAAACGGAAGCACACTGTACATGGTGCTCCTTGCGGCTTACACCGCGTTCTTGTCACGCTTAAGCGGACAGGAAGATATCATCGTCGGCTCGCCAATCGCCGGCCGGCCGCACAAGGATCTTGAGACGATACTCGGCATGTTTGTGAACACGCTGGCGCTTCGGACGCGCCCGGAGGGCGGGAAGCCGTTTGTACAGTACTTGCAGGAAGTGCGCGAGACAGCATTGGAAGCCTTTGAGCACCAGGATTACCCGTTCGAAGAACTTGTCGATAAGCTTGAATTGACACGGGATATGAGCCGGAATCCAGTGTTTGATGCGATGTTAGTTGTTCAAAATAATGATTACGAGCGATTGCATCTTCATGATTTGCAAATGAAGCCGGCACAAGTTTCTCATCTCGTTTCTAAATTCGATTTGACACTACAGGCATCTGAGGGCGACGGAAACATTCATTTCCTTTTTGAATATTCAACCGCATTGTTCGAGAAAACCACCATTGAACGCTGGGCATCGCATTTAACAAATGTACTTAGCATCATTGGTAAAAACCCGGAGGTGACACTCAACCATATCGACATCCTGACCCAAGAAGAGCGGCACCAGCTGCTTAATGAGTTTAACACCGGGCAAGCGAATCAATACGGAGTTCAAACAATCAGTCAATTGTTTGAGCAGCAAGCTGCACGAACACCAAAAGCTTCTGCACTTGTCAGCGGAGACAAAACACTGACGTATCAAGAGTTGGACGAGTGGTCCAATGGAATCGCACGTGCATTGCGCAACCGAGGTGTTAAGCCGGACACGCCAGTAGGCATCATGATGCATCGTTCGTTCAGTATGATAGCATCCATACTTGGTGTGTGGAAAGCCGGAGGCTGTTACGTTCCCATTGATCCTGAATACCCGAAAGAACGGAAACGCTATATCCTCAGCGACAGCGGAACGAAACTGCTGATGACAATAAATGAAGCGGATCTGGGAGTACTTGCTGACTTTGAAGGAGAGATCTTGACGATAGAAAGCGCGGAGGCATATAACAAATCGCCGCTGCCGCAAGTGTCGTCTGCCCATCATTTGGCTTATATCATTTATACTTCAGGAACGACGGGCCGGCCAAAAGGGGTGATGGTCGAGCATAAAGGGATTGCCAACACGCTTCTGTGGCGGCGAAACGCTTATGCATTCAACGAGACAGATGCCATCCTGCAGCTCTTTTCTTTCTCATTTGACGGCTTTTTAACTAGTATGTTTACACCACTTTTGTCAGGTGCAAAAGCCGTTTTGCTTCATGAAGAGGAAGCGAAGGATATTCTAGCCATTAAGCATCAGCTGTCTCGTCAACGGATTACACATATGATTATTGTGCCTGTTTTATATCGAGCGCTTTTGGACGTAGTGCAGCCGGAAGATGTAAAGACGCTTAGAGTCGTCACACTGGCGGGAGAAGCGGCTGACCGCGAATTGATCGACCGCAGCTTAGCTATATGTCCGCATACCGAACTCGCCAACGAATATGGACCGACAGAAAACAGCGTGGCGACTACCGTCATGAGACATATGGAAAAGCAGGCATACGTAAGCATCGGCCAGCCGATTGACGGGACTCAAGTGCTGATTTTAAATAGCAATCATCAGCTTCAGCCAATCGGTGTTGCGGGAGAGCTTTGTATAGCAGGAACAGGGCTTGCAAGAGGGTACGTCAATCTTCCAGAACTGACAGAGAGAGCATTCACGCAGAATCCATTTAAACCCGAAACACGAATGTACCGAACAGGAGACGCCGCCAGATGGATGGCCGACGGTACACTCGAATATCTCGGAAGAATCGATGATCAAGTCAAAATCAGAGGATACCGTGTAGAAACGAAAGAAATTGAATCGGTCATCCGGTGTATAAATGGTGTAAAAGACGCCGCAGTAGTTGCTCATGAAACAGCGTCAGGACAAACCGAATTAAGTGCTTATGTGGTGGCAAAACCAGAGTTGAGCACAAATGCTGTACGCTCAGAATTACAAAACAAGCTGCCGGTGTTTATGCACCCTGCGTTTATTGAAAGACTGGATTCACTTCCATTGTCATCAAACGGCAAGCTGGATCGCAGAGCACTACCGAAACCCGTATCGAAGAGCGGAGCTGAACGTCCATTCCTCCCGCCAGCCAGCAAAATGGAACAAATACTGGCAGATATATGGAAAGAAGTACTGGGGGCAGAAAAGATCGGAACAGCTGATTCGTTCTTTGAACTTGGTGGAGATTCAATCAAAGCGTTACAGGTATCTGCGCGGCTTCACCGGTTAGGCAAGCAAATGGCAGTGAAAGATTTGTTTAGCCATCCGACCATTCAAGAATTGGCAGCTTATATCCGTGATTCAGATACAAGTTCCAGCCAAGCTGCGGTTGAGGGAGACGTACAATGGTCGCCTGTTCAAAAATGGTTTCTTTCTCAAGATATAAAAGAAAAACACCATTTTAATCAGTCCGTAATGCTGCATCGAAGCACCTCTGTACAAGAAGACGCACTGCGCAAAACGTTAAAAGCAATAACGTGTCATCATGATGCGCTGCGAATGGTGTTTACACAGAATGAACAAGGAAAGTGGGATCAATATAATCGGCCGCTCAGTCATTCGGACGACGCGTTGTACGGCCTTCAGATGATTGATTTATCAGCTCCGGACGGCACTGATGGAAATAGAGCGTATGAGCCTATTATCAAACGCCATGTACTTGATATTCAGCAGAAAATGGATTTGAAGAATGGTCCGCTGCTGCAAGCCGGTCTTTTCCACACAATTGACGGTGATTTCTTATTTTTATCGGCTCATCACCTCGTCGTTGACGGCATCTCATGGCGGGTTCTGCTTGAAGATTTGGCTTTAGGGTATCGCCAAGCTGCTGGCGGGGAGGATATCAAACTGCCTCCTAAAACAAGCTCATTTAAAGCGTATACGAAAAAGCTCTCTGACTACGCTGAAAGCCAGCAGCTAATGAAACAGCTCAAGTATTGGCGCGAAGCCGAAGAGTATCAAACAGAGGCATTGCCTTTTGATCACATTGATGGCACTAGAGCACACGAGGGACAACGGTCCACGATTTCGTTTACCTTAAACGAGAAAGAGACAGCAGCACTCTTAAAAGACGCCAACAGCGCATATAACACTGATACGCAGGACATGCTGCTCGCTTCTGTCATTCTTGCGCTGCGCCATTGGACCAATCAATCCGCCTTCAAACTATCATTAGAGGGCCACGGGCGAGAGGATGTATTAGAAGGAATAGATGTGAGCCGGACGGTTGGATGGTTTACCGCCATTTATCCGTTATTGGTTAAATTGAACGCAGACTTGCCAGATTCGGAAGAATACATGGTTCATGTTCTAAAAACAACAAAAGATACACTGAGACGTGTACCTGACAAAGGATTCGGCTACGGTGTCATCAAATATTTGACGCCGCCTGGCAAAAAAGACATCAATTTCACAGGTGCACCAGAAATCAGCTTTAATTATCTTGGTCAATTTGAAAGCGGCCGCTCAGCTGAAGTACCTGAGGAGGACGCCTTCTCATTCTCTCCGCTTGGTGCCGGAGGTGATATCAGCACAACATGGAACCGTGAACAGTCGCTGGATATCAGCGCAATCGCTGCAGAAGGAAAATTGACTGTCAATATGACTTATGACAATGCCCGCTTTCAGCGCAAAACCATCGAACAGCTTAGCGAAACATGCCGTCAATTTTTATTACAGCTGATCGAACACTGCCAGAACAAAAGAGAAACAGAAAAGACGATCGGTGATTTTGATGATCAAGAACTAACCGAGGACGCGCTGCAAGAGATCGCTGATATGCTCAGTTTTCACTAATGAATCCGTGAAGAAAGGTGCAGACACTATGGATAACATCAAAAAAATCAAGAACATTTATCCTCTGAGTCATATGCAGGAGGGAATGCTGTTTCATTCCTTCCTCCGTAAAGAGGAGGGGGCATACGTTGAGCAGTCGCTCTTCACCATTAAAGGAAGCCTCAGCTATGAATGGTTTCAGCGCAGCATTCAAGCCATTATCGACCGCCATGATATTTTCAGAACTGTGTTTTTGCCGCACGTCCCGCATTTGTCGGGACCTCGGCAAGTCGTGATGACAGAACGTGAATTCCATTTGTACAGCGAAGACATTTCTCATCTGCCAACAAACGACCAGAATGAGTATATTGAACGCTTTAAGGAGAAGGACAAGCAAAAAGGCTTTGATCTGCAAAAAGACATGCTGATGCGGATTTCTCTATTCAAAACAGCTAAAGATGAGCATGTCTGTATCTGGAGTCACCATCATATTTTAATGGACGGATGGTGCCTAGGTATTGTTATGCAGGAATTTATGCAAATTTATCAATCAATTCATGCAGGAAAACCGCTTTCATTAGACCCTGTCCGTCCGTACAGCACCTATATTTCCTGGCTGACAAACCGAGACAAAGAAAAAGCAGCAGCCTACTGGGATACCTATTTAAAAAACTACAGCACTCCATCACCTCTGCCTCGTGTGTCTGATAAAGAAACAAAAGAAGGTTATCACCGTGAAGATTTGATATTTTCATTAAATAAACCACTGACAGACAAGCTGAAAGAGACTGCAAAACAACACGGCGTCACGCTCGCTACCCTAATTCAGGCGGTCTGGGGTGTGATGCTGCAGCAATATAACCGCACAGACGACGTTGTGTTTGGCGCAGTTGTATCAGGAAGACCGTCAGAAATCCCGGGCGTGGAGCAAATGATAGGGTTGTTTATCAATACCATACCGATTCGAATTAAAACACATCAAGACGAAACGTTTCAAGAACTGCTCATACGATGCCAGAAAGAAATGCTGGAAGCTGAGCCGTTTACCTGCCAGCCTTTATTTGATATTCAGGCAAACACCGCATTAAAACAGGAACTGATTGATCACATTATCGTCTTTGAAAACTATCCGTTACAGCAGAAAATCGCCGATTCCGCTGATCAAACCGATTCACCGCTGCAAATCGATCAAGTTCAAGTATCCGAGCAATCAGGATATAACTTTAATCTTGTCGTTGCTCCCGGCGAAGAGCTTGTCGTCAAGTTCAGCTATAATGCATTCGTTTACGATGCTGCCTGGATCAGCTGTATCAAGAGGCAATTTACGCAAGCGCTTAGCACAGCTGCACAGCACCCTCATATGCCAATTGCTGATTTTTCTTTTCTTGATGCAACAGAAAAAGAGCAGATTGTCACACAGTTCAACAATACAAAAACGGAGTATCCAAAGAATCATACAATTATCGATTTATTTCGCGAACAAGCAGAAAAGACGCCAGACCATACCGCACTTGTGTATGGCAATATGTCTATTTCGTATAAAGAGCTTGATAAACGCTCTAATGCGCTCGCCAGAGAGTTAATTCAAAAGGGATTTCGGAAAAACGAGACAGCCGGAATATTGGCTGCACATTCTCCCGAATTCATGATCAGTGTGCTCGCCGTATTAAAAGCAGGGGGAGCATACCTCCCGCTTGATGCGGAGCTTCCGCCTGAACGAGTCAGCTTTATGCTTGAGGAAACGCAAGCAAAAATGCTGATTGTTCAAAAGGGGCTGGAGCAAAATGCTACGTTCTCAGGAACATGTATGATTGCAGATGCGCAGGCATTGATGGGAGAGAACCATTTTCCTATCAACACCATCTCCAGTCCAGATGATCTTGCATATATCATGTATACCTCAGGATCAACAGGCCGGCCGAAAGGGGTCATGATCACGAATCGCAATGTCGTGTCCCTTATCAGCAACAGCAATTACACGTCTGCGTCCGGTGATGACCGGTTTATTATGACTGGATCTATCAGCTTTGACGCCGTCACCTTTGAAATGTTCGGGGCGCTTTTAAATGGCGCAAGCCTTCATATCATTGATAAATCGACAATGCTGACACCTGATCGGTTTGGAGCGTATTTGCTTGAAAATGGCATCACAGTGCTATTTTTAACGACGGCTCTTTTTAATCAGCTGGCACAGGTACGAGCTGACATGTTTCGCGGACTCCATACGTTATATGTCGGAGGAGAAGCACTCTCTCCTGCCCTGATGAATGCTGTCAGGCACGCCTGTCCAGATCTCGCGCTTCATAATATTTACGGGCCTACGGAAAACACGACTTTTTCAACCTTTTTTGAAATGAAGAGAGACTATGCGGGGCCGATTCCGATTGGAAAACCAATCAGCAATAGCACCGCTTACATCTTAGATACAAAAGGACGTCTTTTGCCAATAGGCGTTCCCGGCGAGCTTTGTGTTGGCGGTGATGGGGTCGCTAAAGGCTATTTGAACAGAGATGACATGACAAATACTGTTTTTTCTCCTCATCCTTTCTTGCCTGGAGAAAGAATTTACCGTACCGGTGATTTGGCACGCTGGCTGCCTGATGGAAACTTAGAATACATCAGCAGAATTGACAGGCAAATGAAAATCCGCGGAAAACGAATTGAGCCTGCCGAAATAGAAGCGCGCCTGTTAGAAATGGAAGGCGTTCAAGAAGCAGCAGTGACATTGAGAGAAAAAGATGGAGAGGCGCAGCTGTACACTCATTACGTCGGTGATCACAAAAAAACAGATACGGATTTTCGCGCCGATTTGGCGCGTGTGCTTCCAGACTATATGATCCCGCAGCACTGGGTGCGTGTGGAGCGGATGCCGCTTACCGGAAACGGAAAAATAGACCGCAGCGCGCTGCCTATTCCAGAAAATAAGCCTGCCAAACGACAGAACATCATATTGCCAAGAAACTTGGTTGAAGAAGAATTGGCGAACATTTGGAAGCAAGTCCTCGGTGTTAACACAATCAGTATTGATGATGACTTCTTTGCTATTGGCGGACATTCACTAAAAGCACTGCAAGTCATACATACACTAAAACATCAGCAGAACATTGACATACCGATTGATTTCTTGTTCGAACATCCGACAATCGCTCAGCTTGCCGAAAAACTTTATTCTAAACAGCTGAGAGCGGCAGATGAACAGCATGTGATCAAACTGAACCAGCACGGCGCGCAAAATCTTTTCTGCTTCCCGCCGATATCAGGATTTGGCATTTATTTTAAAGACCTTGCTTTATTACTGAATGAGAAGGCAGCCGTATACGGGTTTCACTTTATTGAACAAGACACCCGCATTGAACAATATGTTAATTGCATGACGGACATACAGCCTGAGGGCCCATACGTTTTATTAGGCTACTCTGCTGGCGGAAACCTGGCTTTTGAAGTGGCACAGGCTATGGAGCGCAAAGGATTGGAAGTCAGCGACTTCATTATCGTGGACGCTTATCTAAAAGAACAGCCTTTGCCTATCGATACCGGGAATGACGAATCTGCAGCATATCTGCCTGAAGCAGTCAGAGAAAAGGTGATGAAGAAAAAAAGAAACTATCAGGAATATTGGGCACAATTGCTGAATGAAGGCCACATCAAAGCAAGCATTCATTTCATCGAAGCTGGAATCCACCCCGAAACCAGCGGGCATACAGGCTTAACGAAATGGGAAGGCGCCTGCGGAAACTATAGTGAGTACACGGGTTTTGGCGCTCATAAAGACATGCTGGAAGGAACATATGCTGAAAAGAATGCTGACATCATCCTCGACATTTTAGAAAAGATCACTTCAAATAAAGCAATCCCGCACAAACAATAGAGCGGATTCGCGGACAAAAGCATTCTTTGTCCGCTTCTTTTTGTATCAAAGAATGGATCGATGACACTAGGGAATGATAACATCATCCTTTTTCTTGGAGGCTTGTCATGGAGCATTTATCTTTTCTTACGTTTATCATGCTGATTCTAGCCAGTTACAGGCTGACACATTTGATTGTATTCGACAAAATCACAGAATTTATCCGAAAACCTTTTATGAAAAAGAAAAGGATTGTTGATCAAAACGGGCATGTAGATGAAAAAAGCGTGCCGGCTTCTAACTTTGGATACATGCTCAATTGCTACTGGTGTGCCGGTGTTTGGTGTGCCATCTTGATCGGACTTGGCTATCTTTTTTTGCCTCGTATTGCAATACCGCTGATCTTTATTTTAGCCATTGCCGGAGCACAAGCGATCCTTGAAACGGCTGTCGGTGTCGGCGTAAAACTTATTGATGTGTTAAAAAGTCTGCAAACCATGATGAATGATAAAAAGTCCTAAAAGCGGTTCACAACATGCTTTAGGACTTTTTTCGTTTATTTAGTGAGATAGACATTCTGTTAATCACCCTTTTAAAGCCCGGGAATACCGTAATAGCGAATAGTGAAAGTGATGTAATGGGGGAGAAGAAACAGAATGAAGGTTTGCCAAAAGTCGATTGTCCGTTTCCTTGTCAGCTTGATCATCGGAACGTTTGTCATTTCCGTTCCGTTTATGGCCAATGCGCAGTCTGACAGGGAGCTGAGAGCCGTATGGATTGCTTCCGTATTGAACATTGATTGGCCGTCAAAAAAAGGGTTATCGGTTGAAAAGCAAAAGCAGGAGTATAGCAAACTGCTGGATGATGTGCAAAAAATGGGAATGAATGCCGTTATTGTTCAGATTAAACCGACGGCTGATGCCTTTTATCCGTCCGCTTACGGACCTTGGTCTGAATACTTAACAGGTGTCCAAGGGAAAGACCCGGGCTATGATCCTCTTGCATTTATGATTGAAGAAACCCATAAACGAAATTTGGAATTTCACGCGTGGTTTAACCCTTACCGTATTACAATGAATCATACAGATCTTAATAAATTGTCTGAGAGTCACCCGGCAAGAAAACATCCAGATTGGGTTGCCGCCTACGGAAACCAGCTGTATTATCATCCAGGCATTCCAGAAGCGAGAGATTTTATCGTCAAAGGCATTGAAGAAGTCGTAAAACATTATGATATCGATGCTGTTCATATGGATGATTATTTTTACCCTTATAAAATAGCAGGACAGGAATTTCCTGATCAAGCACAGTATGAACAATACGGAAAAGACGCTTTTTCTAATATCGATGACTGGCGGCGGGACAATGTGAACCAGCTTGTCAAACAAATCAACCAAACAATTAAAGCTGCAAAACCGTATGTCAAATTCGGCATCAGTCCCTTTGGAGTATGGAGAAACGCCGCAGATGACCCGACCGGATCGAATACAAAAGCAGGCGTCAGAAATTATGACGATCTATATGCAGACACAAGGCATTGGATCCAAGAAGGCGACATCGATTATATTGCTCCGCAAATTTATTGGAGTATCGGCTTTAACGCAGCGGCGTACGACGTGCTGGCTGATTGGTGGAGCAATGAAGTCAAAAATAGGCCTGTTCACTTATATATTGGCCAGGCAGCATATAAAATCAATAACAATTTTGATCCGCCTTGGTCCGACCCTGAGGAATATGTGCGGCAAATCACTTTGAACCGCCAGCTTGAACTGGTGAAAGGAAGCATGCATTTCAGCCTCAAGGATCTCAACAAAAATCCGCTTGGCATCAAAGACAGGCTTATCGCCGATCTTTACAGCAAGCCGGCACTGGTTCCGCAAATGCCTTGGCTTGACAATACCGCCCCAAAAAAACCGAAGCTTACGAAAGTCACCGAAGACAAAAACGGCAATCTTCTGCAGATTAAAGATCACCCATCAAATCAAAAAACGAAAGAAACAGCCTATTATGCGATATACAGAGCCGAAGGGAAAAAGCAGAGAACATTGCTGGCAACGCAAAGAAAAACACATGAGCAGCAAACCTTCTTAGATAACACGGCAGATCCCAACAAGAAATATACGTATTATGTCACTTCAGCAGACCGGCTTCATAACGAAAGCAAAGCTTCCAAACGAACAACAAAATAAGAAATGAGAAGGACGGCTTTCTAAGTCGTCTTTTTTAGTGATTTTGGAGACAGGAAACGATGGTAAACCGCTGTATTTTTTAAAAAAACAAAGGTGAGATTCACATGAATATGGAGGCGGTGTTTGGACATTTTCCATTATTGGAATCTGAGAAACTAGTACTAAGTAAAATCGAAGAGAAACACGTACAGGACGTGTTTTACGTTTTCATTTCTAGTCTGGTTAGGTGCCACATTATTTTTTGTGCTGTTCGGAGATGCTGTGTTGACTGATCCGGCTGAAGAAGCCTTTTTGACGAACTTTCTTCTCTTGGAAGCGGGCACCGCTCTTGTTTTATGCCTTGTGTTCTTTCTCTATCAAAAACTCGATCAATCACAGTTCGCGGTGATCAAGCTATATATGCGGATCAGCGGTCGGTTTATTGATTGATACGATTTCCCTTTGGAATCTCCCCTCATCTTCCCGGCTTTATCAAAGGGCCAAGTTTTTGCGTTTGCGATATGGATGGTATGCGCTTACTGCATGTATTTGCTCATTCCGCTGAAATTATCACATAAAAAATGATCCAGTTTTAATTTTCAGACTTTTCTTGTCAGGGAATGATTATAGAACTCGCCTAATAGGATGTTACAAAGATGTGAAGGAGGAAACGATGTGAATTTTGAGCTGACAAAAGAACAACAAATGGTGCGTGAAATGGTAAAAGATTTTGCGAAAAAAGAAATTGCTCCTCACGCTGAACATGTAGATCAAACAGGCGAGTTCCCGATGCAAACATTTGAAAAAATGGGTGAACTCGGCCTGATGGGTATTCCATTTCCAGAAGAATACGGCGGATCTGGCGGTGATACGATTTCATATGCCTTAGCGGTTGAAGAAGTCGGCAAAGCCTGCGGCAGTACTGGATTAAGCTATGCTGCAGCGGTCTCGCTAGGCGCAAGCCCTCTTTACTACTTCGGAACAGAAGAGCAAAAACAGACGCATTTGACGCCGCTGGCTTCAGGCACAGCACTCGGATCATTCGGCCTGACGGAGCCAAATGCCGGCTCAGATGCAGGAGGCACTCAAACAAAAGCGATTTCAAATGGTGACGAGTATGTAATCAACGGCGAAAAGTGCTGGATCACTAATGCAAGCTACGCACGCACAGTTATTGTAACCGCCGTAACAGGCAAAAACAAAGACGGAATAAACATCATCTCCGCATTAATCGTGCCAACTGACACACCAGGACTTACGATTACGAGCCCGTACGATAAAATGGGCGTACGCGGTTCGAATACAGCGGAAATTTTGCTTGAGGATGTAAGAGTGCCTGCGGCCAACTTACTTGGCGATCCAACAAAAGGGTTTAAACAGTTTCTATATACGCTGGACGGTGGTCGAATCTCCATCGCTGCTCTTGCAGTCGGCATTGCTCAAGCGGCCCTTGACGCATCATTGGCATATGCGAAAGAACGAAAGCAGTTTGGACAGCCGATTTCTTCATTTCAAGCGATTCAATTTAAGCTTGCTGACATGGCGATGGAAATTGATCTGGCACGGCAAATGGTGTTAAAAGCCGCCTGGCTGAAAGATCATAACCGCCCGTTCACCAAAGAAGCGGCGTACGCCAAGCTATTCGCATCTGAAATGGCGACAAGAGCTTGCAATCAAGCCATTCAAATCCATGGAGGTTCAGGCTATATGAAAGAGTATGGGGTGGAACGGATGCTGCGGGACGCAAAATTAATGGAAATCGGTGAAGGCACATCTGAAATTCAGCGTCTCGTGATCGCCAGACAGCTTTTAAAATAAAAATGTAAACGCTTTCCTATCATTAAGAAAGGAGGAACAATGAATGGCTGAACTCATCCATTCCACAATCGGCAGGCTGCTGGAACAAACAGCTGATGCGTATCCCGATCGAGATGCTGTTGTGTATCCAGACCGAAATATCCGCTATACGTACGCTCAATTTGACAGTCTGTGCCGTCAAACCGCTAAAGGTCTCATGCGGATGGGGATTGGAAAAGGAGACCACGTCGCCATATGGACTTCTAATATCCCTGAATGGCTTGCCGTCCAGTTCGCAACTGCGATGATCGGAGCCGTGCTCGTAACCGTCAATACCAATTATCAAGCACACGAACTGGACTACTTGTTAAAGCAATCGGATGCCGCCGCGCTTATTATCATGGATTCATACAGGGGCACTTCTTATCCAGACATCGTGAACAGTTTAATTCCAGAACTGCAAGAAGCAAAGCCCGGCCAACTGAAATCTGAACGCTATCCCTTTTTAAAAACGCTGCTCTATATTGGCAATAAACGGTTGCCTGGCATGTATCATTGGGACGATACAGAGATATTGGCGAAAACAGTGACAGATGCTGAGCTTGAAGAGAGAATGAACAGCCTGGATAAAGACAATGTGATTAATATGCAATACACATCAGGAACGACAGGGTTTCCAAAAGGCGTGATGCTGACCCATTTCAATGTCATCAATAACGCTGCTAATATCGCTGAATGTATGGCTTTAACCTCTCAAGACCGCATGTGCATCCCTGTTCCGTTTTTTCACTGCTTTGGATGCGTCCTTGGGGTTTTGGCATGTGTATCCGTCGGGGCAGCCATGATACCCGTGCAAGAATTTGATCCCGTTACCGTCCTTAAAACGGTAGAAAAAGAGAAATGCACAGCGCTCCATGGTGTGCCTACCATGTTTATCGCCGAGCTGCATCATCCGGATTTTGATGCATATGATCTATCGACGCTCCGAACAGGAATCATGGCCGGCTCTCCCTGTCCAAGTGAAGTGATGAAAGCTGTGATTGAAAGGATGGGCATGAAAGACATTACGATCGCCTATGGACAAACCGAAGCCTCGCCAGTCATTACACAAACGAGAGCAAATGATTCCTTCATAAGAAGAGTCGAAACTACCGGCCGTGCCCTGCCACATACTGAAGTGAAAATTGTAGAACCCGGGACATGTCAAGAAGTTCAAAGAGGCATGCAGGGAGAGCTGTGCACCCGCGGCTATCACGTCATGAAAGGCTATTATAAAGACAAAGAAGCGACCAGAAAAGCAATCAATCATGACGGATGGCTGTTTACCGGAGATCTTGCTGTCATGGATGAAGACGGGTACTGCCGCATCACTGGAAGATTAAAAGATATGCTCATCAGAGGCGGCGAGAACATTTATCCGCGGGAAATTGAAGAATTTTTATACCGGCATCCCGCTGTTTTAGATGTACAGGTCGTTGGTGTGCCTGACGCCAAATTCGGGGAGGAAGCTGCAGCCTGGATTAAACTGAAAGACGGTAAAAGCGTTTCACCTGATGAGCTTAAAGCCTATTGCAAAGGGAAAATCGCCCGCCACAAAATTCCGCGTTATGTTATTTTTACGGATGACTATCCGATGACGGCCTCAGGCAAAATTCAAAAATATAAACTGCGAGAAAAAACGATTGAAATGTTCAACCTATCATCAAGTCAATGAGGTGAAATCATGTTTACAAAAGTACTGATCGCCAACCGCGGAGAAATTGCAATGAGAATTATCCGAACATGCAGCCGTCTCGGCATTAAAACGGTCGCTGTTTATTCAGAAGCAGACAAGGACGCGCCCCATACAAAAGCCGCTACAGAGGCATATTTGATCGGGGAATCGAGAGTCAGTGAAAGTTATTTAAATATAGAGAGAATCATAAAGACGGCGAAAAAAGCAAAAGCCGACGCGATCCACCCGGGATATGGATTGTTATCAGAAAACAGCCGGTTCGCTGAACGCTGCAAGCAAGAAAAAATCGTGTTTATCGGACCTTCCCCTGATATCATCGCAAAGATGGGCAGCAAAATTGAAGCGCGAAAAGCAATGGAGGCTGCAGGTGTCCCTGTGGTGCCGGGCGTTTCTGAATCCCTCGGAGATATAGAGGCAGCCTGCCGCACCGCAAGTCAAATCGGCTATCCTGTCATGCTGAAAGCTTCAGCGGGCGGAGGGGGCATCGGAATGCAGCGTGTTGAAGATGAAGAAGCATTAAAAAAAGCGTACGAGGGAAACAAAAAACGCGCAGCAGATTTTTTCGGTGACGGGTCGATGTATATAGAAAAAGTTATTGAACATGCGCGTCACATCGAGGTTCAGCTTTTGGCCGATCAACACGGCCATACAGTACATCTGTTTGAACGTGATTGCTCTGTTCAGAGGCGCCACCAAAAAGTCATTGAAGAAGCACCGTCTCCATTTGTAGACGATGAACTAAGAATGAAGATCGGGCAAACAGCGGTAAAAGCAGCGAAGGCAATCGGCTATACGAACGCAGGCACCATCGAATTTATAGTTGACCAGAAGCAAAATTTTTATTTCCTCGAAATGAATACGAGACTGCAAGTTGAACACCCCGTGACTGAAGAAATAACTGGCCTGGACTTAGTTGAGCAGCAGCTGCGGATTGCTGCGGGCCATACACTCACATTCTCCCAAAAAGACATCCAACGGAACGGGCATGCGATAGAGGTTCGAATATACGCGGAAGATCCCAAGACCTTCTTCCCGTCACCAGGTACGATCACTGCGTTTTCACTTCCTGACCAAAAAGGAGTCAGACACGAATGTGCGGTAGCAAAAGACAGCACCGTTACCCCTTTTTATGACCCGATGATTGCTAAGATGATTGTCAAAGGCCAAACCAGAACAGAAGCAATTGAAAAACTAGAGACAGCGCTTCGCGACTATCGTGTAGAGGGAATCAAAACAAATCTTCCGCTTCTCATACAGGCTGCGGCAACAAAGGCATTTAAAGAAGGGGATGTCACGACTGACTTTTTGAAACAACACCTATAAAGGAGGCAGTTGTCATGACGGTTAGCATACAAATGGCAGGAAACCTGTGGAAAGTCCACGTCAAAGCCGGCGACCAAATCGAAAAGGGCCAGGAGGTAGCCATTTTGGAATCGATGAAAATGGAAATCCCGATCGTTGCAGATAGAAGCGGAATCGTAAAAGAAGTCAAAAAAAATGAAGGCGACTTTGTAAATGAAGGAGACGTACTGCTCGAACTGAGCAATTCCACTCAATAATTTGGAGGAAGACCATGTCATATCCTAAAAAAGTGACAATCAAAGAAGTCGGCCCGCGTGACGGCTTACAAAACGAGCCCGTATGGATCGCAACAGAGGATAAAATAACCTGGATCAACCAGCTTTCCCGGACAGGGCTTTCGTATATTGAAATCACATCCTTCGTTCACCCGAAATGGATTCCGGCGCTTCGAGATGCTATCGACGTAGCAAAAGGCATCGACCGTGAAAAAGGGGTAACGTACGCGGCACTTGTCCCGAATCAAAGAGGACTGGAGAATGCGCTTGAAGGAGGCATTAACGAAGCTTGCGTTTTTATGTCCGCCAGCGAGACGCACAACAGAAAAAACATCAATAAATCCACTTCTGAATCCCTTCATATACTCAAACAAGTAAACAACGACGCAAAAAAAGCAAACCTCACAACAAGAGCCTACCTCTCGACTGTTTTCGGCTGTCCGTACGAAAAAGATGTCCCCATTGAACAAGTCATTCGCCTTTCAGAAGCTCTATTTGAATTCGGGATTTCTGAACTGTCGCTTGGAGATACGATTGGAGCGGCTAATCCCGCCCAAGTGGAAACTGTACTTGAAGCTCTTTTGGCACGATTCCCGGCTAATCAAATTGCCCTGCATTTTCATGATACGAGAGGAACCGCTCTGGCCAACATGGTCACAGCACTCCAAATGGGCATCACGGTGTTCGATGGCTCGGCAGGCGGGCTTGGGGGATGCCCATATGCGCCAGGTTCATCAGGAAACGCCGCAACTGAGGATATCGTGTACATGCTTGAACAGATGGATATCAAAACAAATGTAAAGCTAGAAAAACTGCTATCTGCGGCCAAATGGATAGAAGAAAAAATGGGCAAACCGCTGCCGAGCAGAAATTTACAGGTGTTTAAATCATCTTGATAAAAGGGAGGACGCATACAATGGGAGACTCTATTCTTTTTACTGTTAAAAATGAACATATGGCGTTGATCACCTTAAACAGGCCTCAGGCAGCAAATGCTCTTTCAGCGGAAATGCTTAGAAACCTGCAAATGATTCTTCAGGAAATTGAATTCAACTCAAACATCCGCTGTGTCATCCTCACAGGCACCGGTGAAAAAGCGTTTTGTGCAGGGGCAGACCTGAAGGAACGGATAAAACTGAAAGAAGATCAGGTTCTGGAAAGTGTATCTCTCATTCAAAGAACGGCGGCTTTACTTGATGCCTTGCCGCAGCCGGTCATAGCTGCGATAAATGGAAGCGCATTAGGCGGCGGACTAGAATTGGCATTGGCATGCGACCTTCGAATCGCAACTGAATCAGCTGTGCTGGGACTTCCGGAAACAGGGTTAGCTATTATCCCGGGCGCTGGAGGGACCCAAAGGCTGCCCCGGCTGATTGGCAGAGGAAAAGCAAAAGAATTCATTTATACAGGCAGACGCGTGACCGCACACGAAGCAAAAGAAATCGGCCTTGTAGAGCATGTCACGGCTCCTTATGACCTTATGCCAAAAGCAGAGGAACTGGCCGCAGCCATTTCTGCCAACGGGCCGATCGCTGTCCGTCAGGCTAAATTTGCAATCAATAAAGGATTGGAGACAGATCTCGCTACAGGTCTTGCGATTGAACAAAAAGCGTATGAACAAACCATCCCGACAAAAGACAGGAGAGAAGGGCTTCAGGCCTTTCAAGAAAAAAGACGGGCCGTATACAAGGGAATATAAAAGGGAGGCAATGCTCATGGATTATGAAAAGGAACGAACAGAACGGGCTGAACGGATTCGAAAAGGCGGAGCGGAAAAGTATCATCAAAGCAATCGGGAAAAAGGCAAGCTCTTTGTCAGAGAGCGGCTTTCCCTTCTCTTTGACGATGACATTGAGCTAGAAGACGCTTTTTTTGCGGAATGTATGTCAGACGGGCTTCCCGCTGACGGAGTTGTAACCGCTATTGGCAAAATCGGCGGCCAAACCGTTTGCGTCATGGCGAATGATTCAACAGTGAAAGCGGGGTCATGGGGAGCAAAAACAGTTGAAAAAATCATCAGAATTCAAGAAACCGCCGAAAAATTAAACTGTCCGCTCATTTATTTAGTCGATTCGGCAGGCGCCCGAATTACCGACCAAATCAATGTCTTTCCAGGGAGACGCGGTGCAGGAAGAATTTTTTACAATCAAGTCAAATTATCGGGACGCATTCCGCAAATCTGTCTGCTTTTCGGACCATCTGCAGCAGGTGGCGCTTATATTCCGGCCTTCTGTGATATCGTCGTTATGGTAGACGGTAACGCCTCCATGTATTTAGGCTCGCCAAGGATGGCGGAAATGGTTATTGGAGAAAAAGTGTCTCTTGAAGAAATGGGTGGCGCCCGTATGCATTGCTCAATCTCCGGCTGCGGAGATATTCTTGCAGAAACTGAAGAAGAAGCCATACAGCTGGCGCGGGCTTATTTGTCTTACTTTCCGGCAAATTTTCAAGAAAAAGCGCCCATTCATGAGAAACGCCCGCCAAAACACTTCGACACTCCGCTTGCCGACGTCATTCCGCAAAATCAAAACGCACCTTTTGATATGCATGAGCTGATTGAGCGGGTCATAGATGAAGACTCATTTTTTGAGATCAAAGCCTTATTTGCACCGGAATTATTGACGGGCCTCGCACGAATCCACGGACAGCCTGTCGGCATTGTTGCAAACCAGCCGAAGGTAAAAGGAGGCGTCTTATTCCACGATTCAGCAGACAAAGCGGCTAAGTTTATTACCTTATGTGACGCTTTTCATATCCCATTGCTGTTCTTAGCCGATATCCCCGGTTTTATGATTGGCACAAAAGTAGAACAGGCTGGGATTATCAGACACGGAGCGAAAATGATTTCTGCGATGTCGGAGGCAACTGTTCCAAAACTCTCTGTCATTGTCCGAAAAGCTTACGGGGCGGGGTTGTATGCAATGGCAGGGCCGGCATTTGAACCGGATTGCTGTCTAGCGCTCCCAACCGCCCAAATCGCCGTCATGGGCCCTGAGGCCGCTGTAAACGCTGTCTACGCTAAAAAAATCGCCGAGCTGCCAGAAGAAGAGAGAGCCGCATTTATCAGCAGCAAACGGGAGGAATACAAAGAGGACATCAATATCTACCGTCTGGCTTCAGAAATGATCATTGATGCTGTTATCCCAGCCAATTCGCTGCGTGATGAGCTGGCCAAACGGCTCAAGGCATACATGACAAAGGAAATGACATTTACCAATCGAAAGCATCCGGTTTATCCAGTGTAAAAGCAAGAACTTAGGAGCGCAAAAAAAGCGCTCCTTTATATATTTACAATAACAACATTATGTAAACTAATTACCATTGCATAAAACGCTTGGTTTTTTAGAATAGTAAATAAAGGCTGCCGCACCTCTAGCGGCAATTGTCAGTTTATCATAAAAAGGGGCCCACATTATGTATCATTTATATTCACATAACGACTTGGACGGAGTAGGGTGCGGAATCGTAGCAAAATTAGCGTTCGGAAAAGACGTAGAGGTCCGGTATAACTCTGTCAACGGCTTAAACGCACAGGTGCAGTACTTTTTAGAAAAAGCGAAGGAGAGCAACAGACAGGACGCGTTATTCATCACCGATCTCGCCGTCAATGAAGAAAACGAAGAGAGATTGAATGAGTATGTTCATGCAGGGGGCAAAGTGAAGCTCATTGACCATCATAAAACAGCCCTTCATTTGAATGAGCATGAATGGGGATTTGTCCAGGTGGAATACGATGATGGAAGGCTCACATCCGCGACATCGCTTTTATATGGCTATCTCGTTGAAAATGGCTTCATGAAACCGACAAACGCCTTAGATCAATTCACAGAGCTCGTCCGCCAATACGATACATGGGAGTGGGAGCGGTACGATCAAAAACAGGCGAAGCGGCTTAATGATCTTTTCTTTTTGCTGTCAATCGATGAATTTGAAGCAAAAATGATCCAGCGCCTTTCCACGCATGACGAATTTTTCTTCGATGATTTTGAAGAAAAACTGCTTGATTTAGAAGACGAAAAAATCGAGCGCTACCTCCGCAGAAAGAAAAGGGAAATGGTACAAACCTTTGTTCACGAACACTGTGTAGGCATCGTTCACGCTGAATCGTACCATTCAGAGCTGGGGAACAGGCTAGGGAAAGATAACCCGCACCTCGATTACATTGCGATTTTGAGCATGGGGTCAAAACGAGTCAGTCTCCGCACCATTCATGATTACATCGATGTGTCAGAAATCGCCGGCCGATATGGCGGCGGAGGGCATGCAAAAGCGTCCGGCTGTTCAATAACCGATGAAGTATACGAGTTGTTTGTAGCTGAAGCTTTCCGCATTGATCCTGTACGGCCGGATGCCTTCCGTAACATCTATAATCTAAAGGGATCTGCGAATGGATCATTATATGAAAATCGCGCACAAATGAGATTTTTTCTTTTCCCTTTAGACAACGAATGGAATATTCAAATTAACGGAGAAACCCAAGACGAAACATTCGCAGCGTTTGAAGAAGCAGAATGGTTTATTAAGAGAAATTATGCCGCATCGCTTGTGCGGGATGAAGTGTTTGTTGCATTTTTAGCGGAGAATCTGAAGCTGGCAAATCAACATCGCAAGTAAAAAAATATGCATAGGGGAGCGTCAGTCACCCCTATGCATATCCGCTAGCTATCGTTTAAATATGGCTGTACGTTTCTTAATCACAAAATAAAGGGCTATCACGACAACAGCCAATATCATAATCGGTGTTGTATAAGTGCCCGCTATATTCTCAACATCATCCCACTGGCTTCCTAGCTGTATGCCTAAATAAACAAACAGAATAGACCATGGAATGATAGCAAGCACAGTCAGTACCACAAATTTGAGAAAAGGCATTCTGGCAATACCTGCCGGAATGGATATGGCATGTCTGACAACCGGTATAAAACGAGCCGAGAAGACAACTCCGGCGCCGTATTTCTGAAACCAGTTTTCCGACATGTCGATATGATGCTTTTTAATCAATAAATACTTCCCGTATTTGTCCAGAAATGGCCTGCCGCCATAGCGGCCGATCCAGTAAATAAAGATCTGGGCAATGGTGCCCCCGATAACACCCGCAATAATTGCGCCAATAAATCCAATCGTGCCCTCCGATACCATATAGCCGCCATAAGCTAATACAATCTCACTCGGAATGATTTCAATCATTAACCCAATCGCAATACCCGCATATCCCATGTTCGTCAGCCATGTTAAAATTTCGCTTATCAAACTGCCCACATTCTTCACAACCTGTCCTAATCTTTTTCACTATTATATGACTGATTGACGAGCAAGATGGTTACAATTTTTTTACCGCAGCATTTCTTTCGTTTCCCGTTTGATCACATCTTCTAAATAGGCCAAAAGCTGAGATCTCATTTCGGGACGTATTAAGCCGATTTCGGTGCTCGCTTTAAAACAGCCCAGCTTATCGCCAATGTCATATCGATTTCCTTCCAGCAACCGGGCATGGATCGGCTCCTTACGGCAAACCTCACGAAGCGCATCTGTCAGCTGAATTTCGTTGCCCGCGCCTCTGCCAATTGTCTTCAAAACGGAGAAGATCGAAGAATTCAGCACATAACGTCCCATTACTGCGATTTCCGAAGGTGCTTCTTCAGGAGAAGGCTTTTCCACTAAATCGTTCACTTCGTATACATGCCCTTGAGACCCTGATGTATTTATAATACCATATTTGCTGACATCCTCAGGGAGAACTGACTGTACACCGACAACCTCTGTGCCATAAACGTCATATACATCCATTAATTGCCGAAGAGCCGGTGTTTCAGACACCATAATATCATCACCTAAGAGAACGGCAAAAGGCTCATCTCCGATAAAATGCTCCGCACACAGCACCGCATGGCCTAATCCGAGCGGTTCTTTCTGGCGGATGTAATGAATGTTGGCCAAATCGGCAATCTGCTGCATTTCCTTAAGTGTCTCCGTCTTGCCTTTTTCCCGGAGATTGAATTCCAATTCCGCCGACCGATCAAAATGATCTTCAATCGAGCGTTTGTTTCTCCCTGTAATAATCAGTATATCTTCAATTCCTGACTCTGCGGCCTCTTCTACAATATATTGGATTGCTGGTTTGTCGACGATTGGGAGCATTTCTTTAGGCTGCGCCTTTGTCGCCGGCAGAAATCTCGTTCCTAAACCCGCTGCGGGTATAACCGCTTTTCTCACTTTTTTTCTCATTCATCTTCACTCCTGATCCTGTATGTTTTTCAGCGAATCTCCAAATACCCAGATTCGGTTTCCGATAAAATTCATCATCATTCCGCCGATAGTGGCGGCGAGCTTACTCACCAAAAGCGAGCAGCCGCAATTTTGAAACAAATAAAGTAGCAAAAAGGTGATCCCCGACGCGGCAATATTAATCATGAGAAAACGCACGACCTCTTTCCCGTCAGCCTTACGTTTCACACAAAACGTCCAATTCCGGTTCCACACATAGCTGTTGGCGATACCTGCAGTATAGGAGCAGATCTGCGCCGGCAGATAAGAGACATGACAAGCGGTAAGAAGAAAGAAGACACCAAAATCTATCAGCGTATTGCCGACGCCTACGGTGCAAAAACGGCCTAAGGTCTTTATTTTTTCTTTCAGCGTAACGGACCTCCCTTCATAAAAGATGCGAGTGGCAGTCATATTTGTTGATATGGATTACTATAGCGGACAGTGTTGAATAAACAATTAATAAAATATGAACAAAACATGAAAAAGCGGGTATACCGCTCAATAGTCTTATACTCTTGAAAAAAACAGCCGCATTGAACGGCTGTTTTTTGTGTCTGAAAACATACAAATATAAACGGAGTGTTAGCCCCATCTTATCAATGAATAAATGTATCCAGTTCCTTTGTAGAATCGAACACTAACTCCTCCAAAAGTTTCTATACACAATTTTTTTAATGATGTAGGATGTTAGATAAAGGGATATCTTGGATAATGATGTAATCTCCGTTCAATGTGATTAGTGGGAGGCCATGAACAATCCTGTCTTTTTATTTTCTGGACAATGGTCGCTAGGAATGGAGAAGTTTTTTTGAACAATTTTGAAGGAGTGGTGCGATCTCCTCGAAGAAAAGAGAGAATGGAGACACATGAAGATGAGCTTTCAGAACAACTGGGAACATTGCTAAACAGCTTCCGGCTACTTTATGCGTGCAATCTTCGTGACCTGTTGTTATCAAATTCCAAAAGAAAATCCCCCATTTTAAGGAAAAAGGAGGATGTGAAGTGATGAGGAAAAAGTGTAGCGTATGTTTATGGATTCTAGTTTTATTATTGAGCTGCTTATCTGGGAAGTCTGCGTATGCTGCCACTAGTACTACAATTGCAAAACATATAGGGAATTCAAACCCGCTTATCGACCATCATTTGGGAGCGGATCCGGTTGCGCTGACCTATAACGGAAGAGTCTACATCTATATGTCAAGTGATGACTATGAATATAATAGCAACGGAACAATTAAAGATAATTCATTTGCCAATTTGAATAGAGTATTCGTCATATCTTCAGCGGATATGGTGAACTGGACAGACCACGGAGCCATTCCGGTAGCAGGTGCCAATGGAGCTAATGGAGGCCGTGGAATTGCAAAATGGGCAGGTGCGTCATGGGCACCGTCAATCGCAGTAAAAAAAATCAATGGCAAGGATAAATTCTTCCTTTATTTCGCAAACAGCGGCGGAGGTATCGGGGTTCTCACCGCAGACAGCCCGATTGGTCCATGGACCGATCCAATCGGAAAACCGCTCGTAACGCCTAGTACGCCAGGAATGTCTGGTGTTGTATGGCTTTTTGATCCGGCAGTATTTGTAGATGACGACGGAACCGGTTACCTGTATGCCGGCGGAGGCGTTCCTGGCGGTTCAAATCCAACGCAGGGACAATGGGCCAATCCTAAAACGGCAAGGGTCATAAAATTAGGGCCTGATATGACGAGTGTTGAGGGAAGTGCATCTACAATTGATGCGCCTTTCATGTTTGAAGATTCCGGATTGCACAAGTATAACGGAACATACTACTATTCCTATTGCATCAATTTCGGCGGCATGCACCCGGCCGATAAACCCCCAGGTGAGATCGGCTACATGACCAGTTCAAATCCCATGGGTCCCTTTACATATAGAGGGCACTTCCTGAAAAATCCGGGTGCATTTTTCGGAGGCGGCGGAAACAACCATCATGCTGTTTTCAATTTTAAAAACGAGTGGTATGTGGTGTACCACGCGCAAACTGTCAGTTCCGCTCTGTTCGGGGCCGGCAAAGGATACCGTTCTCCCCATATTAATAAGCTGGTGCATAACCCAGATGGATCCATCCAAGAGGTAGCAGCAAATTATGCAGGTGTAACACAGCTTTCCAATTTGAATCCTTATAACCGGGTAGAAGCTGAAACGTTTGCTTGGAATGGACGCATTTTGACAGAGAAGTCCACAGCACCCGGCGGGCCAGTAAATAATCAGCATGTAACAAGCATTCAAAATGGAGACTGGATTGCTGTAGGAAATGCAGACTTCGGAGCGGGCGGTGCCAGGTCATTTAAAGCAAATGTAGCATCCACTTTAGGCGGGAAAATAGAAGTGCGCCTCGATAGTGCAGACGGTAAGCTTGTTGGAACTCTGAATGTGCCTTCAACAGGCGGAGCGCAAACGTGGAGAGAAATAGAAACTGCAGTAAGCGGGGCAACCGGTGTGCACAAAGTATTCTTTGTATTTACCGGAACAGGTACAGGAAACTTGTTTAATTTTGATTACTGGCAGTTTACGCAAAGATAGCACTCGTAATGGGACCGCTTAAAAACGAGGCGGGTGAAGTACGAGCCATCACCGGAACAGCCCGCCATTATGGATATGCCATGCAGATTTTTTAATACCGTAAAAGACACATGACGAAGGAGAGGAATAAATGATTCCACGCATTAAAAAAACAATTTGTGTATTATTAGTATGTTTCACTATGTTGCCAGTCATGTTAGGGCCAGGCGCTACTGAAGTTTTGGCAGCCAGTGATGTAACAGTTAATGTATCTGCAGAGAAACAAGTGATTCGCGGTTTTGGAGGGATGAATCACCCGGCTTGGATTGGGGATCTTACAGCAGCTCAAAGAGAAACTGCTTTTGGCAATGGACAGAACCAGTTAGGATTTTCAATCTTAAGAATTCATGTAGATGAAAATCGAAATAATTGGTATAAAGAGGTGGAGACTGCAAAGAGTGCGGTCAAACATGGAGCAATCGTTTTTGCTTCTCCTTGGAATCCTCCAAGTGATATGGTTGAGACCTTTAATCGTAATGGTGACACATCGGCTAAACGGCTGAAATACAACAAGTACGCAGCATACGCGCAGCATCTTAACGATTTTGTTACCTTCATGAAGAATAATGGTGTGAATCTTTACGCGATTTCGGTACAAAACGAGCCTGATTACGCTCACGAGTGGACGTGGTGGACGCCGCAAGAAATACTTCGCTTTATGAGAGAAAACGCCGGCTCAATCAATGCCCGCGTCATTGCGCCTGAGTCATTTCAATACTTGAAGAATTTGTCGGACCCGATTTTGAACGATCCGCAGGCTCTTGCCAATATGGATATTCTCGGAACTCACCTGTACGGCACACAGGTCAGCCAATTCCCTTATCCTCTTTTCAAACAAAAAGGAGCGGGGAAGGACCTTTGGATGACGGAAGTATACTATCCAAACAGTGATAACAACTCGGCGGATCGATGGCCTGAGGCATTGGATGTTTCACAGCATATTCACAATGCGATGGTAGAGGGGGACTTTCAAGCTTATGTATGGTGGTACATCCGAAGATCATATGGACCTATGAAAGAAGATGGTACGATCAGCAAACGCGGCTACAATATGGCTCATTTCTCAAAGTTTGTGCGTCCCGGCTATGTAAGGATTGATGCAACGAAAAACCCTAATGCGAACGTTTACGTGTCAGCCTATAAAGGTGACAACAAGGTCGTTATTGTTGCCATCAATAAAAGCAACACAGGAGTCAACCAAAACTTTGTTTTGCAGAATGGATCTGCTTCAAACGTATCTAGATGGATCACGAGCAGCAGCAGCAATCTACAACCTGGAACGAATCTCACTGTATCAGGCAATCATTTTTGGGCTCATCTTCCAGCTCAAAGCGTGACAACATTTGTTGTAAATCGTTAAGAGCACAAAGACACACATAAATAATAGAGTGTCTGAATTGGCGATTTTCCGATTGGGAAATCGCTTTTTTATTTTGTTGCTGAATTACAGGAAGAAGAAAGGATGTACATAAAAACAGCAAAGCTTTATTCTTCATCTTTTCTAGTTTACATAATATATATTCTAGGAAGTAAACAAAATAAATAAATTTCTGTCTCAATATCAAAGTATACTTAAGTTAGTGAGACAGAAATTGAAATTTTACTGCTGAATGACAAATCAAAAAAATGGTGTTGTCAATCCATAATAAACGGCTTCTAAATCTTCCAGCGTCATATCGCCATATGCGCATTTGATAACAGAATCAGCAAACACATCATAGTCATAATCTGTAGAAAATCCTTGCTGCAGCTGTTTTTCGTAAACTTCGATCTGATCTTTTTGATGCTGGATGTCTTTTTCCTTACCTGGATAGTCGGGACCATTTATCATATTACTCATTTTTTTATACAGCACCATATACTGTTTCAGTATTTCATCCACAACGCAAACCTCCTATTAGATGATAAAAACGGACATCGTTACTGATGTCCGCCAAAAAAAAGCTTAACTAATTTGGTTCTGTTCCCCAAATCAGTTTTCCTTGATCATATAATGTGATTTTTTTCGTTGTTTTAAACGTATTTGATTTGAAAAAGGAATAATCGCCGCTTTGTGCATAATTGCTCCAGTCATCATTGTGAAGACGGAGCTGAATATTCCCTGTGCTTGCTCCCGGTGCCAACGTTCCGTTTTTAAATCCAAGTTCCAGATAGGTATCTGCACCTTGCTTTGGTTTATGCAACGTCACAAACTTGTGTGTCACATTGCCGCATCCAATCTGCGCGTAGTCACAGTCAAAGTTTTGGCCTTTGTTTTTCGCTTTATACCAGTAACGGGCAGTGACATCTTTTAAATCAACCGTGGTATTGCCGTTATTTTTTATTTGAAGCTGCGGACGGATTTGGTTGCTGTTCATACTCCCATCCCCTGCTCTGTACTGTACAGAAATACCATTTTCCTGTGTGGGTTTATCTTTTGATGGCGTTTCAGGAATGTCCTTCGTCGAATCTTTGGTGCCGAGAATGTTTTCTCTAACGAATGTTCCTGAAGCAGATAAATCTGACAACCGCCAGCCGCCTGTTTTAGATGCCCCCGGCTTTAAAGCTGAGGATGATTCCTGCTTATCAGAAAGATTCCAGTTCACCCAGCTGATGGTCTTGCTGTCGAGATATTTCAGCCATTCCCTCGATTGATCAAGGAATACACCGCCATTGCCAGACGCGTCGCTTGTTCCCCACTCTGTCACAAAAATAGGTGCTCCTTTGCTGAGTGCATAGTTTGCTTTATCCCGTAAAAATTGGCCGTGTGTGCCGGCATAAAAATGAAGTGCGTACATAACGTTTGCATCTTTTAGCTGGTCATCGGCAGCATCATTCACATCCTGGCTCCATGTACCGGTTCCGACAATGATGATGTTGTCTGGATCATTTTTGCGGATAACTGAAATCACTTCTTCCGCATATGGTTTAATATCACGCTTCCAGTTCACATCACCGTTTGGTTCGTTTGCAATTTCATAAATGACGTTTGGCGTGTTTCCGTAAAGGCTTGACATTTCCTTGAAGAATTCTTTTGCCTTCTCTTTATTTTGGTTTGGATTACCGTCATTTAAGATATGCCAGTCAATGATGACATATATCCCAAGCTCTTTTGCCGCTTCAACCGCTTCTTTTACTTTATTTTTCACGGACGGGTTGTCAATATAACCGCCATCTGCCGTATACATCGCTGCACGGAAAACGGTGATACCCCAATCATCTCTCAGCCATTTTAAGCTGTCTTTATTGACATATTCTCCATACCATTGCAATCCGTGTGAACTGATCCCCTTCAGCTGTACCGCTTTACCGTCTCGGTTAACGAGCTGTGTACCTTTTATGCTAAGCTGGCCATTCTTGGCTACTGGCGTTTTTGTCCCTGCTGCTGATGCCGGCGAAGCTATCATGCCGCCCATTGTCAATAACGTAATCAATAAACACGTAATAAAAATAGAGATTGACCGTTTCATATCTGATCTTTTCCTCCTTCGCATCATTTTGGCTCTACACTTCTTATGAGCACGAACTCATTGTAAAAATCTTTCTCATGATTGTCTATCAACCTAATTTCTTGTTTTTGGGAGGTTTAAAAGCCTGTCAATTTGCTCTACCTCCAATGAATAAGACACACATGACACATATAGAACAAAGAAAACTGGACTGAATTGGGACTTTACACGTCATTTTTCATTCGAGTCGAAAAATTAAATTTATTTCCAATAATGAAAAAGCTGCATTCAACTATTGAATGCAGCTTTGTTTTATATTTATATTATACTTCTTGTTTCTCATCTTCCCATGTTTCAGCGTTTTTCAGCCCTGGGATGTTTTTCGCTTTGAATACAGGATCAAGTCCTTGTTTACGCTGTTTCGCGTAATCTTTATACACTTTGTAGGCAACGTTTGACAGCAGCGTAATCACAATTAAGTTGATCAGCGCCATGATACCCATAAAGAGGTCCGCCATATCCCAAACGATTTGGAAGCCTGATAAAGATCCATACACAACCATAGCAATTACAGCGATACGGTAAATGTTCAGCCATGTTTTGCTTGTTTTAATAAATTCAATGTTTGTCTCGCCATAATAATAGTTGCCGACAACTGAACTGAATGCAAACAAGAACATTGCGACTGCGATGAAAGTCGGCGCCCAGCCTCCAATATGATGGTTAAGAGCAGCCTGTGTGACTTGGATGCCGTCGCCTTTTGGCGTTACACTGTACAGCAAAATAATAAATGCTGTGGACGTACATATGATAAATGTATCGAAAAATACGCCTAATGTTTGAATAAAGCCTTGCTTTGCCGGATGGGATACATGAGCCGTCGCAGCCGCGTTTGGTGCGCTCCCCATTCCTGCTTCGTTTGAAAAAAGTCCGCGTTGCGCACCGATAACGATGATGCCGCCTATTCCGCCGCCGACGACTTGTTCAAAACCTAAAGCATTTTTAACAATTGTAGCGATAACGCCAGGGAAAGCCGTAATATTCGTGATGACAACAAATAAAGCGATAAAAATATAAATGCCTGCCATAACCGGCACAATTAACTGTGAAACAGCGACAACACGTTTTAAACCGCCGAAAATGATAAACGCAGTTAAAACCGCCAGAACTATGGCTACAACTATTTTATTCACATGGAATGCGCCATCCAATGCTCCAGCAATTGTATTTGTTTGAACAGCGTTAAAAATCAAGCCGAATGAGACGGTAATTAAGATTGCAAAAACGATGCCAAGCCATCTGGCACCAAGACCCTTTTGAATATAGTAAGCCGGGCCTCCGCGGAAATCCTCCCCGTCTCTCACCTTATAAAGCTGCGCTAACGTACTCTCAACAAAGCTTGAAGCCATGCCTACTGCAGCTACTACCCACATCCAAAATACAGCGCCTGGTCCGCCTGTCGCAATTGCTAAGGCTACACCAGTCAAATTCCCTGTGCCGACTCGGGATGCGGCCGAAATAAAGAATGCCTGCATAGATGAAACACCTTTATTTCCTTCCGGCTTCTCCCCTACTATTCTGAACATTTCAATAAAATAACGGAATTGGATAAAACCAAAACGTATGGTAAAAAATAATCCAAGCCCTATTAAAATATAAAATAGGTATTTCCAGATGAAATCACTTGGAATATTAATCAAACTATTGAAAAAAGACTCCATATTTACCTCCCGTTTTCATCAATTCAATACGAATTCGATTTTGATGTTAGATTTTTTAACATAACGAGTTTTATTATATCACAATATGACGAATTAGGAAGTTTTTTCGAGAAGAATATTGTCATAGCCAGATGTTACTCTGTCGACCCCTTCTCTATTATTTTCCTACGAATAAAAACATTCCTTGCAAGCTGGCTTTAAAAAAAGAGTACCCTATTAACAATGTAATCATTTCTTCCCATTCTCTTGCCTTTCTCTTTGATTTACACATAAATAAAGTAATAAATCCTAAACAACAAACATATCATTTAAAATATGTTTTTATTCACACCATAAACCGGGTATACATACGCTAATAAAAGAAGTTTTCTCTTTCAAAAATAAGCAAAAAGATATATACTTAACAAAGTTAAGTTTATTTTTAAATTTAATAAATCAGGTTTACTTTTAGGATGGATTGGGGTATTATTATAAAAATATTCAGTAATATTAAAGGAGGGGGAGATCATTTGAAAAAAGTAACGATATTGAAAGCATCCATCTTATTCTTGGCGATTGCCAGTTTTCATTTGCTCTCAATTCCCCACGCCTTTGATATCGGCCATCATTATAAAGCCGTAGCCGACCAGCAGGAAATGCATGAAATGAAAGCCGGCCAAAATGCTGATGATGAGAAGAAATCCATCACAGGGGCATTTACGCTGACCGCTTTATGGGCAATGGCTGTTCTGCTGCTGACCGCTGAAAGCAAAAGTACGGGATACTCCCGCAGACGTCAGCGGAAAAAAAGCTTTATACTGGCCAAATTTTATCAATCGTCTTATTTCGGCAAACTTCATGTTCAACATCACCCGATTATGTAACGAAAATATGGGGAGGCTGTTAAACATGTTGTTTATCTTAAGAATGGTGATTTTAGGCTTATTTTCTTTCACAGCGCTGAATTTATTTGTATGGCAGGGGATTGAAGTCATTCATGCTGTAACAGATCTATTCACCAACCATGAAAGCTGATAAAAAACAAACGAAACCCGCTCATATAGTATGAGCGGGTTTTTTATTATTGTTCTGTATGAAGGCGCCAAACAGCTGTAACCTTGCCTGATTCCTCTTCATCAAAAAAGAAAGAGCCATTGCTGTATCTGTCGTTTGTCCGCAACTCTTTTGCCTGCAGTTCTTTTCTATCGCCTTTTTCTGTTTCTGCCATTAGCCGCTGTTCAAGACCGCAAGCGAACAGTGCTACAACACGGTGAGGATTCTTTTTCAGTTCCCTTAGCATTACGACACCGCGTTTTGCGCGGGATGTCTTCTCGAACTCAGAAAGACTCATGCGTTTTACCGCTCCCCGCTGTGTGAACAAGACAATTGAATCAGATTGCTGAAGGATCTCACCGGAGACAACAAAGTCATCCTCTTTTAAGTTAATCCCTTTGACACCTGCCGCACGCGCGCCAACTACATTCACTTCGTCTTCTCCAAACCATAGACCATACCCTAAGTGAGTGGCCATAAAGATCTGGCTTTCCCCATTTGTTACATGTACATCAATCAGTTCATCTTCACCCTTCAGATTTAAGGCTACAAGCGCCTTAGAATAACGCTGTGCTTTATAATGGGTGAGCTCTGTCTTTTTCACCATCCCGTTTTTCGTAAAGAATAGAAGATATGCCGACGGATCAAATTCTTTTATCGGTATAGCCTTTACAATCGTTTCATCACGGTCAATAGTGATCAGATTTGAAAAATGCTGGCCCATGTCCTTCCATCTGATATCAGGCAGCTGGTGAACAGGACAATAGATGTAGCTTCCTTTGTTCGTAAAGAGCAGCAGCACGTCTGTCGTATTCATTTCAAACTGATGCAGCATCCTGTCCGTATCTTTCATTCCGAAGTCCTGACCGTTGGAAGCGGCAAATGAGCGCTGGCTCGTCCGTTTTAGGTAACCATCCTTCGTAACGGTTACATATACATCCTCAGATGCAACCATGACTTCGAGATTGATTTTAATTTCTTCAATTTTTTCTTCAATCACGGAGCGTCTCGTATCTGCATATTTCTTTTTCAGTGCTTTTAAGCTGTTTGTAATCACTTTTAGCAGTTTTTTATCATTGCTCAGAATAGATTCGAGCTCTTCAATTTTTTTACCGAGCTCTTCTGCCTCTTCCTTAAGCGCTGTAATATCTGTATTGGTTAAACGATATAGCTGCAATGACACGATGGCTTCAGCCTGAGGCTCCGTAAATTCATATTTCGCGATCAAATTGTTTTTAGCGTCACGTTTATCGCTAGAAGAACGGATTGTTGCAATCACTTCATCTAAAATAGACAAAGCTTTCATGAGCCCTTCTACGATATGATGTCTGTCTTTTGCTTTTTGAAGCTCATAAACGGACCGATTTGTGACAACTTCCTTTTGGTGTCCGATATATGCATCCAAAATAGACGGCAGGCTCATCAGCATCGGACGGCGGTTATGGATAGCTACCATATTGAAGTTATATGTGATCTGCAAATCAGTATTTTTGTATAAGAAATTCAAAATACCTTTGGCATCAGCTTCTTTTTTCAGTTCAATGACCACTCTCAGCCCTGTTCGATCCGTTTCATCACGAACCTCTGAGATGCCTTCAACCTTTTTATCAATACGGAACTCGTCCATTTTTTTTACAAGGTTTGCTTTATTTACTTCAAATGGAATTTCAGTAATGACAATTTGTTCTCGTCCGCCTCTGATTGTTTCAATTTCAGCCTTTCCGCGGATAATGATTTTTCCTTTTCCGGTTTCGTAAGCTTTTCTTATCCCTTCAACGCCCTGAATAATACCGCCTGTCGGAAAATCAGGCCCTTTAATGACTTCCATGAGTTCATCAACAGAGCAAGAAGGCATTTGAATACGCTTAATGACAGCATCAATGACTTCTCCCAGATGATGAGGGGGAATGTCGGTCGCGTATCCTGCTGAAATCCCGGTAGATCCGTTGACCAATAGGTTAGGAAACATCGCCGGGAGTACGACAGGCTCCTTGCTTGTATCATCGAAGTTCGGCACAAATTCAACCGTGTTTTTGTCAATATCCCGAAGAAGCTCAGATGCTATCGGAGATAATCGTGCCTCTGTATAACGCATGGCTGCCGGGGGATCTCCGTCGATGCTTCCATTGTTTCCATGCATTTCGATTAACACATTACGAACTTTCCAATCCTGGCTCATCCGCACCATTGCTTCATAAACCGAGCTGTCACCGTGCGGATGATAGTTACCGATGACGTTACCGACCGTTTTGGCCGCTTTTCTGAAGTTTTTATCAAACGTGTTTCCATCTGTATGCATTGCATACAGAATTCTGCGCTGTACCGGCTTTAATCCGTCTCTCGCATCGGGCAGCGCCCTGTCTTGAATAATATATTTACTGTAGCGTCCAAAACGGTCGCCGATCACCTCTTCTAATGGTAAATCATGAAATAATTCTGGCTGTGACAATCATTAAACCTCCTCAGCGACCGATAAGTTTTCATTTTCTAAAATATTGCTTTCTTCATCTAAGCCGAAAGCGACGTTTTTCTCAATCCACTTTCTGCGCGGCTCTACTTTGTCTCCCATTAACGTCGTTACACGTCTCTCTACACGTGCCGCATCGTCAATTTTGACCCTAACAAGTGTGCGGGACTCCGGATTCATCGTCGTTTCCCACAGCTGGTCTGCGTTCATCTCTCCAAGACCCTTATATCGTTGAATGGTATAGCCTTTGCCGACTTTTTTCAGGACATCACCCATCTCTTCATCAGACCATGCATATTCAATGATTTCCTTTTTCCCGCTTCCTTTACTGACCTTATATAAAGGTGGCAGCGCAATGAACACCTTGCCATGCTCAATGAGCGGTTTCATATAGCGATAGAAAAAGGTAAGAAGCAGCACTTGAATATGGGCGCCGTCAGTATCGGCATCGGTCATTATGATGATTTTGTCGTAGTTGATGTCATCGATTGAGAAATCTGCTCCGACTCCCCCGCCGATCGCATGAATGATCGTATTGATCTCTTCATTTTTAAAGATATCAGCAAGCTTAGCTTTTTCTGTATTAATAACTTTACCGCGTAAAGGCAGAACCGCTTGGAATCTGCGGTCTCTTCCCTGTTTGGCTGACCCGCCTGCTGAATCTCCCTCAACGAGATACAATTCATTTTTTGCCGGGTTTCTTGAACCCGCAGGCGTCAGCTTTCCGCTTAAAGTCGCTTCTGATTTTTTTCGTTTTTTGCCGCTTCTTGCTTCTTCACGGGCTTTGCGTGCCGCTTCGCGCGCCTGACTCGCCTTGATTGCTTTTTTGACAAGAAGCGTTGCGGTGTCCCGATTTTCCTCTAAAAAGTAAGCAAGCTGCTCTGAAACAATCGCATCAACCGCTGATCTTGCTTCACTGGTACCGAGCTTTCCTTTTGTTTGTCCCTCAAATTGAAGAAGCTCCTCAGGAATGCGGACAGAAATAATGGCTGAAAGCCCTTCCCTTATATCGGTGCCTTCAAGGTTCTTATCCTTTTCTTTCAGCAAAGCCACTTTTCGTGCATATTCATTAAAAGCACGCGTCATCGCAGTTTTTGCACCTGACTCATGCGTCCCGCCGTCTTTTGTTCTGACATTGTTGACAAACGACAAAATATTTTCAGAATAACCATCGTTAAACTGGAACGCAAAGTCCACTTCTATAGAATGATGCTCACCCTCAAACGAGACCACTTCAGACAAGACGTCTTTTTCTTCATTTAAATAAGCAACAAACGCTTCTATGCCGTTTTCATAATAAAAGACCTCATGCTGGTCATTGCGTTCATCAATCAGCTCAATTTTCAATCCTTTTAACAAAAACGCAGACTCTCTTAAGCGCTCAGAGAGCGTTTCAAAATTATAAGTGGTTGTGCTGAACATCGTTGGATCTGGCTTAAAGTGTGTAAGAGTTCCCGTCTTTTTTGTTTTGCCGATCTTTTCGAGAGATGTAACCGGTTTTCCTCCATTTTCAAATCGCTGCTGATAGACAAAACCGTCCCGCTCAATGGTAACCGTCAGCCATTCAGATAAAGCATTCACGACTGATGCACCAACTCCGTGGAGCCCGCCGCTTGTCTTATAGCCGCCTTGGCCGAATTTTCCTCCGGCATGAAGCACCGTTAAAATCACTTCAGGGGTTGGTTTGCCGAGCTTATGCATTCCGGTCGGCATGCCGCGGCCTCTATCCTGTACAGAAATACTATTGTCTTTATGTATTTTGACGATTATGTGATCTCCATGGCCGGCAAGCACCTCGTCGACAGAGTTATCTACAATTTCATAAACCAAGTGGTGCAAACCTCGCGCGTCAGTAGAGCCAATATACATACCCGGCCTTTTCCTGACAGCCTCAAGGCCTTCGAGCACCTGTATGGCATCTTCGTTGTAATCAAATTGCTGTTTTCTAGCCAAACGTACAAACCCCTTTCAAAAACTAACATTGTCTTTCTCTTTTTCAGTGTTACACATCATTTGTATATAAGATATTTTTTATAAACCTCGCCTCGAGCCAGTACTGCCTTGGACTCCTCATTATAACCAATATGTTTGCAATCGCAACATAGAGCTAACGAATCAGTTCTTCTCAAAACATCGGCTAGTGCTGTATTTACACTATGAGAACGTATGTTTGTTTATTATATATAAAGCAGCAGACCTTCGCAAATCGAACGGCCAAACCCAGCTGGACAAGGTATTCAAAAAAAGCTGTTCAAGCTTTATTGTATCTGTTTCACCGTAATACGCAAACAATATCTTAAAATTAAAAAGCAAAAATCCTTGAATTTACAAGGATTTTTGCAGTTCTGCACCTATTTTGTTACAGCGTGTGCCACTTTTATGCACAGATCCATGATAACCGTTCTGCCTTTTTCTTTTAGCATCTGGTATGCTTCCTCATTAACTAGCCCTTGCTGTGCCCAAAATACTGGCGCATCTGTCTCTAAAAACTCTTCCGCCACTCCAGGAAGCTGTTCTGAGCGCCGGAATACATTTACGATGTCAATCGGACCGTCAATCTCTTTTAAAGATGAAACGGCTTTGACACCTAGCGCCTCATCAATTGTCGGGTTCACAGGGATAATTTCATAACCCGCGTCCTGCATTGCTTTTGAAACCATATGTGACGTTCTATCCGGACGGTCTGAAAGCCCTACTACGGCTATACGTTTGCTTCTTTGAAGAATCTCTTTAATTTCCGCTTTAGAAGGGTTTTGCATCGTATGTCACTCCTTTTCCACTTATTTTACACGATCAAAACAGGAGAAATCAAAATATGATGCATGTTTGATTGGATTGTAAGCAAACTTTACAAAAAAACTTATCATCAGATCATGACATCTCATGTTAAAATAAAAAGAAGGGAATTTGAAAAAGGAGAAATGTAGATGTTAATTGCTTTATTGATTATTTTGGCCTACTTGATAGGCAGCATTCCATCTGGCTTAATTGTGGGCAAGCTTGCCAAGGGAATTGATATTCGGGAGCACGGAAGCGGCAACTTAGGCGCTACCAATGCATTCCGTACATTGGGTGTAAAAGCTGGTTCGGTCGTCATAGCCGGAGATATTTTGAAAGGGACACTGGCAACTGCATTGCCTTTTCTCATGCATGTTGATATTCACCCGCTTCTTGCAGGAGTCTTTGCGGTTTTAGGCCACGTGTTTCCCATCTTCGCCAAATTTAAAGGCGGTAAAGCCGTGGCGACATCAGGAGGCGTTTTGCTATTTTACGCACCCCTGTTATTTATCACGATGGTTGCGGTATTCTTCATCTTTTTATACTTGACTAAATTTGTTTCTCTCTCATCGATGTTAACAGGGATCTATACTGTTATATATAGTTTCTTTGTCCATGATACGTATTTATTGATTGTCGTTACCCTGCTCACTATTTTTGTGATATACAGACACCGAGCGAACATTAAACGAATTATCAATAAAACAGAACCTAAAGTAAAATGGTTATAAGCTTAAAAAACTTCTCTTTTGACACAGAATAGCCTAATACGTTTATAATAGAGAAAATTCAAATGAAGAACAAAGGGGTGTTCTGTTATGAATATGACAATTAACGAAGACGCATTGAACTGGTATAAAGAAGAACTCGATTTGGAAAGCGGAGACCAGGTTCGCTTTTTCGTCCGCTATGGAGGCTGCAGCAACGTTCAAAAGGGTTTTTCTCTCGGTGTAGCGAAAGATGCCCCACAAGAGGCTGGAGTCACTGCAGAAGCTGACGGCATTACCTTCTTTATTGAAGAAAGTGATTTATGGTACTTTGATAACCACGACCTTCTCGTCAGCTATTCAGAAGACGCTGATGAACCGGTTTTTGAATACCAATAAAAAAGAACGCACATCATGTGCGTTCTTTTTTTACAAATGAAATCGTATAAGATGATCGGTTAGGTTTTCTTGTTCCAAAATATATTTTTGTGTTTCACCCAGCAGATCAAAGTGGGGAAATTCACTTTTCTTATGGATCCATTCTTTTTTTAACCCGTACGCCGCTCCCCACTGAACCAGCTTATCAATGTCTGCACAGCCGGCTTTTGTCACGGTCCTTGCTTCTGGAAATCGGTCATCCAGCCAGTAATGTGTTAAAAATGCGATTTCTCCTCTTTTCACTGCTTGTTTCCACCGGTTAAGTTCCTCTCGTTTCACACCAAACGCCATATCCCATTCACTTCCCTATTTTTTGGCCTTTTCATATGCTGTGTGCCAATCAGGAAAAGCTTTGCGGAATTGAATTGGCTTAAAGCTTTCTTTATCCACACAAATATGAGATGAGGTGGCTTTGATGGAAAGCTCACCGGCCGGATTATAAATGTGATAACCATAGACGGTTTTAAAGCCGTTATATTCCTCTATCCATGTATGTACAACCGCGGTTTCTCCGTAATGAAGCGGCTTTTTATAGGAAATGTTGATATCAACGACTGGGGACAGAACGCCTCTTTTTTCCATATCACTATATAAAAAGCCTAAGTCCTTAATTAAGGCCGTTCTGCCGACCTCCATCCACACAAGATAATTAGCGTGATAGACAATTCCCATTTGATCTGTTTCTGCATAACGCACTTCTATTTCTTTTTTTGATACATGCAAGATTACTCTGCTCCCTTAACGTCAATTTAGCCCCATTTTACCATAATCAAATCAGAAAGAAAAAAACCAGGTTTCCCTGGTTTTTTAAGAACGGTATCCGTTTTGTCTCGCTGCAGATTCGTCCTGTATTTCATTACGAAACGCTTCAATGCTCTGTTCGCGCCTTGCATTTTTTTCTTTGATACGCTGTTTATCTTCTCCTGAAGCAAACTCCATTGATGCTTCTGCTTCTTCTATATTTTCAATTGTATTTTGAACCATATCCTGCAATTTTTCCACATTGTCAGAACGATCATCAGGATTAGGCTGCTGATATTGATTTTGGTTCTTTGTCATTCGGATGTACCTCCTAGAAATAAACTCGAATTTTCGCTACTCGCCTTTTGTCTGCATGATAATCGGCCGCTGTCCTGAAGTATCATGCATTTTTTCCCCTTTATTGGCTTTATATTTTACAGGCTTTGTACCCAAGTGGCTTGGAGCATATTGAGGCTGACCGTTTTTCTTGTTGTTTCCCATGTTTATCCCTCCTCAACAGATAGGTTTCTCAAAAGGAGGGGTAAACATGAATACAAATTAAAGGTTATTTTTGCTTAAATCGCTGTTCAAGCTTTTCCTCAAGCTGATTTAAATACTCTGTATTGGTCATCAGCTCTTTTTTGTTTTCCATGACGAGCTCATGAAAAGAACGTTTTCTCATCTTCTTCACGCTTCTCACCTCCGCATATTCTTTTATTTTTTCCAATTCTGAAAACTTGTAAGCATATCTGAGCATAAAAAAAAACTGAATCTAATCAAGATCCAGTTTTTGTTCCATTTCTTTTTTTGTCATGGTGCCAACATGTATGTCTTGGATAACACCTTTTTCATCTAAGATATATGTCGTTGGATATGACATCACGTTATAGTCAGCATTGATCCCTTTTTTATCAATCAGAATGGGGAACGTTAAGTCATAAGTATCAGCAAACGCTCGGACCTGTTTCTCACTTTTCTCAGCTGAAGTGAAATTTACCGCAACAACCGCAAGTTTGTCGGCGTACTCTTTTTGCAGCTTTTCCATCGCAGGCATTTCCTGACGGCACGGCTTACACCAAGTTGCCCAAAAATTGAGCAGCACTTTTTTGCCTTTTGCATCCTGTAAAGAGCTTTTCTCTCCTGATAGCGTTTTCAAAGAAAAATCAGGTGCTTGTTGCCCCTCTTGAATTCCGACTTCTTTTTTGCTGTATGTTTGATATAAATTCCATCCCGTATAACCGACTAGCATGATAAGCAGGATCCCTGCGAGCCATTTTTTCAGCATATGCCACCTCCGCAGCACATTGTGTCATAAAAAGAAGAGAAAGCGAAATGCCTTCTCTTCCTATTGATTCATCAGGACTGCTTCATTTTTTCACGAAGCACCATTTGAAGGATGCCGCCATGGCGGTAGTAATCAATTTCAACTTCACTATCAAAGCGGACGACTGCTTCAAAAGTTGTTACATTGCCGTCTTCATTGATTGCTCTTACAGTCACAAGGTCACGAGGACGAACTGTTTCATCAACATCTACCTCGATGACTTCTTTACCCGTTAAGCCGAGTGTATCCGCATTTTCACCTTGTTTAAACTGAAGCGGCAGCACACCCATGAATACAAGGTTGCTTCTGTGAATTCTTTCGAAGCTCTCTGCAATGACCGTTCTGATGCCGAGAAGGTTTGTTCCTTTTGCAGCCCAGTCACGTGAAGATCCCATACCATAGTCTTTTCCTGCTAATACGACAAGACCAGTTTTATCTTCTTTGTATTTCATGCATGCATCATAGATGGATGTTACTTCACCAGTCGGCCAGTACGTCGTAAATCCGCCTTCTGTACCCGGTGCAATTTGGTTTTTGATCCGAATGTTTGCAAATGTTCCTCTCATCATGACTTCATGGTTTCCGCGGCGGGAACCGTAGGAGTTAAAGTCGCGAGGAGAAACACCTTTTTCTTGCAAGTACTTTCCGGCAGGCGTATCTTTTCCGATTGCCCCCGCAGGAGAAATATGGTCAGTTGTGACTGAATCGCCGAATTTACCGACAACACGCAGTCCTTTTAATGGCTCAACCTTGCCTGGCTCAACAGACATTTCTTCGAAGAATGGCGGATTTTGAATGTAAGTTGACTCGCTATCCCATTTATATAAAGCTTCATCTGTTGTTTCAATTTCGTTCCAGCGCTTGTTGTCATCAAATACTGTTTCATACTCTTTGCGGAATAGCTCTGGCGTAACAGTTTGCTTAACAAGTGCATTGATTTCGTCCATTGACGGCCAAATATCATTAAAGTATACGTTTTGACCATCCTTGCCCACACCGATTGGATCGGTTTTTAAGTTAATGTTTACCGTTCCAGCCAGCGCATATGCCACAACAAGCGGCGGTGAAGCAAGATAGTTGCCTTTAACAAGCGGGTGAATACGTCCTTCAAAGTTACGGTTTCCGGAAAGGACAGACGTAATCAGAAGATCATTTTTCGCAACCGCTTCTTCGATTTCCGGTGAAAGCGGACCTGAGTTCCCGATACATGTTGTACAGCCGTACCCAACGAGGTTAAAGCCAAGCTCTTTCATGTATGGAAGAAGGCCTGAATTCACAAGATATCCTGTAACAACTTTAGAACCCGGTGCAAGTGACGTTTTCACGTAATTAGGCACCTTAAGCCCTAACTCAACCGCTTTTTTCGCTACCAGTCCGGCGCCGATCAGAACGTATGGGTTTGATGTATTTGTACAGCTTGTAATCGCAGCAATGGCGATCGCACCCGTTTTCATAACTGTTTCTTCGCCGTTAAGGAGTTTAAACTTAATTTCTTTATTTTCTTCCTCAGCATTTAAACCGAATCCTTGGTTACCTGCAGGGCTGACTAATTGCTTTTTAAACGTTTCCTGCATAGCAGATAGCGGGATCAAATCCTGAGGACGCTTTGGACCCGATAAGTTTGCTTCAATTTGAGACAGGTCAATTTCAACCACATCAGTAAATTGAGGGTCTTCCGCATCTGGAGTGTAGAACAAGCCATTGCTTCTGCAGTATGCTTCAACAACATCAATATGTTCAGGATCACGGCCAGTCAGGCGCAGGTAGTTAAGCGCTTCTTCATCTACTGGGAAGAATCCGCATGTAGCACCGTATTCCGGAGCCATATTCGCAATTGTTGCGCGATCTGCAAGCGGCAGTTCAGCAATTCCCGGTCCGAAGAATTCAACAAATTTACCGACAACGCCTTTTTCACGCAGCACTTGTGTTACTTTTAACGCCAAGTCAGTAGCTGTTGTTCCGTTCGGAAGCTTGCCGACAAGTTTCGCGCCGATTACCTCTGGAACTGGGAAGTAAGAAGGCTGTCCAAGCATTCCCGCTTCAGCTTCAATTCCACCGACACCCCAGCCGAGAACACCGATACCGTTAATCATTGTTGTGTGTGAGTCTGTTCCGACAAGCGTATCAGGATACGTTACAAGCTCGCCGTCTTCTTCAATGGCATGGACAACACTTGCCAAGAACTCAAGGTTGACCTGGTGCACAATACCTGTTGCAGGCGGTACTGCCTGATAATTGTTAAACGCTTTCTTTGCCCAGCTTAAAAATTTGTAGCGCTCTGCATTTCTTTCGAATTCCAAGTCCATATTTACTGCTAATGCATCTTCTGTACCCGCTTTATCTACCTGTACAGAGTGGTCGATAACAAGATCAACAGGAATTTCAGGGTTGATTTTATCAGGATCTCCGCCGACAGCTGCCATTGCTTTACGCAGTGAAGCCAGATCTACTACTGCCGGAACCCCTGTGAAGTCTTGTAAAATAACACGAGACGGTTTGAACGGAACGTCGATATCCTTTAATTCGGCAGTTCCCCATTTTGCCAAATTTTCCACGTGTTCTTTTTTGATAACGAAGCCGTCAACTTGACGCAATACTGATTCTAAAAGAACTTTGATGGAATAAGGAAGCTTCGAAACCTTTCCTATACCTGAATCTTCTAACGCTTTTAAAGAGTAGTAATGATATGTTTTCCCATTTGTAGTAAACGTTTTTCTCGCTTGGAAAACGTCTTTTGCTGCAGTTTTTTGCTCGTTTGCCATTCTCCAAAATCCCCCTTCAGATCAGATCATTCTCAGATGAACATTACATTCCATCACAATTTTCTCACAATTTCATATTAAAACAAAATCATACATAAGTAAATATCAATGTTTTTATTAAATACAATAAGTTCGACTTATGAGAAAAATGTACCGGTAATTTTTACTGTTTACGCTCTCTCATATAACACAATAAAAGAAGCCATATTATGATTGAGGTGATAATGATGGTCAAAAGAAAAGCGAATCACGTCATTAACGGAATGAATGACGCAAAAAGCCAAGGCAAAGGCGCCGGCTATATTGAAAACGACCAGCTTGTACTGACTGAAGCAGAACGCCAAAATAACAAAAAAAGAAAAACCAATCAATAACACCGAACTCTTTTAAGGAGGTTCTCATTTTATGACCAATAAGAATACAAGTAAAGATATGCATAAAAACGCCCCTAAAGGACACAATCCCGGCCAACCTGAGCCTCTAAGCGGAAGCAAAAAAGTAAAGAACCGAAACCATACAAGACAAAAGCACAACTCAAGCCATGATATGTAAGAAAAGCAGACCTTAGTGTCTGTTTTTTTATGCGTTCACCCATTTATAATCCACCGCATATGATGTAAAGCAAGGTTGATATGTGGAGGAATGCTTCCATGAACCATTCAAAACGCAACGATGCGAATGATTTCGATAGTATGGATGAATGGCTTCGGCAATTTTTTGAAGACCCCTTCGCCTGGTACGACGAAACATTGCCTATTGATTTATATGAAACAAGTCAGCAGTATATTATAGAAGCGGACCTGACTTTTTTACAGCCTACACAAGTAACAGTTACCCTTTCTGGATGCGAGTTCATCTTAACTGTCAAATCGTCAGGACAGACTTTTGAAAAACAAATGATGCTTCCTTTTTATTTTAATGACAAAACCATTCAAGCCGAATGCGAAAATCAAATACTCACAGTCGCCGTCAATAAAGAAACAGAAGATGGCTCTTCTTTTTCTCTTCAATTTCCTCTCAGCTAAACATAAAAAGTCACTTTCATCCCCTATTATGAAAGTGACTTTTTTTCCGTCCATTTATCGTCAAATACCCTCTAGTGACTCTCCCATGGCCAAATAGCAGATTCACTATACAATAGAATATGATCTACTATCTCTTTTGACTAGACGTCTATCACTTTTTTCTATTCTTTTTTTACTGTGTTCTTCTAATCTCTCTTCGTATACAATATGGTTAGAATAAGGGGGAATGATTGATGCTGGAAGGATGGTTTTTATGGTTTATTCTGTTTTGGGTGATCATGATGGTAGTCTTATTATCAATCGGCGGTTTTTTCATGTTTCGAAAGTTTTTAAAGCGTTTACCAAAAGAGGACGGCAGATCAGAGCTTGATTGGCAGGATTACTATATTGAAAACAGCAGACATTTATGGAACGATGAAAACAAACAGTTTCTAGATGAATTGACTGCGCCGGTGCCAGAGCTGTTCAGAGATGCAGCAAAAGCCAAAATCGCAGGCAAAATCGGTGAGCTTGCAATAAAAGAAAAGGTAGCAAAGATTGATCAGCAACTTATGATCAAAGGCTATATTCTCGCAACTCCTAAAAGAGACCATACCTTCTTAAAAAGGCATCTGCGGGACAAAAAAATCGATTTGGAACCTTATCAGACCCTTCTCAAATAAAAAACCTTTCCTGACAAGAGGAAAGGTTTTTTAATTCATTTGAATATTAGATGACTGCAGCTCGTTATGAAGTTTTCGATATGATAAATACATGGCGATTCTCCAAGGCACAATCATACCGAAAGCCAGAATCCAAAACATTCCGCTCAGTGCACCATAATCAATTGATGTGCTCAAGATCGATTTCATCACGATTCTGATCACCAAAAGACCGACTAATATAAAAACAAATGCTTTAGAGCGTTTCATGTAAATTTCATTATTTTTAATTTCGAACTTAGAAGTTTTGATTAGAAAAATAGAGAAAATCACACCTAAAGTGAATGCTTCCAAAAACTCTGCACCAGTTACCCAAAATACCGGAAATAAAAACATTAACGCTCCCGTACTCATAAAAATCGGCGGAAGAATGATTTTTTTTGGTGAAACAGGCTTGTCAGAGGACTTTATTCTGACCACCATCACAGCTACAGCCATTAACACAGCAATAATCGATGAAACTATAATCATCATACTTATCATTCCTTTGTTTCTCGGAGTGTTGATACTATATACTATACTCCAAAACAATAAAAAAAACCATTTTGAAAAGAAATGACTTTAATGTCCCATAACGCGGCTTACAGCTTCCAGCACTTTTGTTTCCTCAAACGGCTTAACAATAAAATCCTTTGCCCCCAGCTCAATTGCTTCCGTTACAATTCTTTGCTGGCGCATGGCGGTGCACATGATGACCTTCGCTTTAGGATCAAAGGTTAAGATATCACGAAGCGCTTTTATGCCGTTTTTCACCGGCATTGTAATATCCATTGTCACAAGGTCCGGGCGCAGTTTTTTATACAGGTCCGCTGCTTGTTCACCGTCCGCCGCTTCGCCTGCGATTATGTAATTTGCCTCTTCCAAGATCTCTCTGATTTTCACTCTCATGAACTTGGCGTCGTCTACAACTAAAACTCTTGTCATATTCCCCTCCAACAATCGATTTCCACAGATAATAGTCTTATTGTACCAAAAACAAAAGGATTAGTAGTAGTACGAAAGTAATTTACCGTCAAAAACCAGTAAAGCCTCCAAAAAGATCTGACAGCAAAATAATGATCAGGCTCATCCAATTAAAGAATAACAGCACACCAATCACAATCATCAAAACGCCACCAGCTTTCATAATGAAAAGCTGGTTCTTCCTTATCCACTTCAGCTTTGTGATAAAAAAAGACAATAAAAGAAACGGTACCGCAAAACCGAGTACATATAACATCATGTATGGCACCGCTGAGCCCGGATTGGTGCCTGCAAGTGTGATAACAGCAGCTAATATCGGACCGGTACATGGTGTCCATCCAGCTGCAAATGCCATTCCGATTAAGACCGACCCTAAAAACCCGCTTGGTTTATGCTTAAAATGGATTCTCCGCTCTTTCATCATAGCCTCAGGCCGGAACACACCGAGTGTAATGAAACCGAACAAAATAATAAGCAACGCGCCAATTTGCCGAATCGCATCGTGATAATCCCTAAACAGGCTGCCAATAAAAGATGTTCCATAGCCTAAAGCAATAAAAATGACTGAAAAGCCAAGCAAAAAACACAAAGTATGAAACAGGCTTCTTTTCTGCAGCAGCAGCTTTTCAGTTTTTACATCGTCCATGCTGACCCCTGTAATATATGACAAAAAAGCTGGGTAAAGCGGCAGGCAGCAAGGCGAAATAAAGGATAAAAACCCCGCTCCGAATGTCAAAAAATAATTCACGTCTCCCATGTCATCATCCCTTCATGATTTGACATTCCTTCAAGTTATGACAAAATCATTTCATTTTTTTAACACTTTCACTTGAAGGATTTCTATTTTCAGAAAAAACTTATATAATTTAATTTGACATTGAGACATTATACTCCTTCTCATTTGAAAATTAGTATAAATATGGATATAATATAAACATTCACTTTGAAGATCTAATGTATGAAAGGATACATCCCTGTGATTAGAGAGCATCTATTAAAAGAAATTGAAAAAAAAAGAGCAGAGCTGCTGCAAATTGTCATGGCGAACGGAATGACATCTCATATTACGATAGAGCTCAGTCAGGAGCTTGACCATCTTCTCATACAATATCAAAAGCAGCGCCTTCGAGCAGTAGCGGGTGATGAATGATTGCAAAATAAAAAACCCGTATAAGGGTTTTTTATTTTATAACCATGTTTCTCTATATCATAATCTTTACGTATTATTTCGTTTGATTATTCATGGCTTTCATCATTTGATTGATTTTCTTTTGAGAAGGTTTCATTCCCATTTGCATCATCATCATGCGTAACATTTGTTCATTAATAGGCGGATTCTTTTTCAGGTAGCTCATCATATATTTACGAGCAATAAAAAACCCGAGTGCAACACCTATGAGCAATGCAACAACGCCCACTAGGATGCCAACCCATAAAGTCATTTTATTTCCTCCTTCATGTTGTCTAGTTTAAAGTGTACTAAACCAAAAGCTATTATACAACATTTACATCTCTTTTTCTTCGGTTTTAGACAAAATTTCTTTCTTTCACCGGATTTAGCCATCCGTAACGCTTCGAATTGAAATCCATTGCTAAGAAGCAAGGGCTTACTTTTCTTAACACTTCAAAGAATATCGTTTCTGCCTCGTAATCTCCCGAAGCCACAATTTCTATCATGTGCTCCTTCATCATAAACGTCGCGTGGCCTTTTGCTTTCGGCAAAGCTATTCTATAAATATAATCCAGCTGCCTGTAATCCGTCTTGTTTAAATTCATTTTTAACCGCTGATGCATATGTAAAATAGGGATTGGTTGTGTAATATATTGAATCTGTTTCTCTGTCATTTCATACTGCTGCTTTTCAAGGCTTGTCCAATGATAGTCTTGAAACAGCTCAAACATAACCGATTCCCGGCCGAAATAGTGATTGGCAAATTCCTCTTTGATCAGGTACGTATAGTAGTGACGTTCCATCTTTTCATCCCCTTTTCCAGCAGCATTTCATTTGCTCTCTATTATACAAAAGAAGAAAAGAAAGAATTGTCTATTACTGTTAAACAGCCAATACTATTTTTGTCGGATAAACAAGAAAAAGAGGATGATTTGACTCATCCTCTTTCAAAAGCTTACTTATTGATTAATGCCTTAACTCGATTCACTACGTTCAGAACTGAGAAGCCGTATTCGTTAATGATGGTTTCACCAGGAGCAGATGCACCGAATCGGTCTATGCCGAGAACGTCACCTTCAAGCCCCGTGTATTTGCCCCATCCAAATGATGAGCCCATTTCAATTGCAAGACGTTTTTTCACATCTGCAGGAAGGACTTTGTTTTTGTATTCATCAGATTGTTTCTCAAAACGGTCCATTGAAGGCATGCTGACAACAGAAACATCGATATTTTCTTTTGCCAATTCAGCCTGCGCTTCAATTGCAAGACCTACCTCTGATCCGGAAGCGATGAGAAGAGCGTCAGGTGTTTCGTTTTTAGATTTAGAAACGACATATGCACCTTTTTCTACTCCTGCCAATGCTTCTTCAGCTGTTTGATCGATGGTAGGAAGGTTTTGACGTGTAAGCACTAGCGCTGTTGGGTGGTCAGTGCTTTGCACTGCAAGCTTCCATGCTGCTGCTGTCTCATTGCCGTCTGCTGGACGGATCAAAGAAAGGTTAGGCATCGCACGGAGTGAAGCAAGCTGTTCAACAGGCTCGTGCGTCGGACCGTCTTCACCAACCGCAATACTGTCATGTGTGAAGACATATGTCACAGGAAGGCCCATTAACGCTGCAAGGCGAATCGCAGGACGCAGGTAATCAGAGAAGACAAAGAAAGTTCCGCCGAATACACGAAGACCGCCATGAAGCGCCATACCGTTTAAGGCTGCACCCATCGCAAATTCACGTACACCAAACCAGAAGTTTTTGCCTGAGTAATCAACCGCTGTAAAATCACCGGCATTTTTAATAGTCGTTTTGTTCGATCCCGCTAGGTCAGCAGAACCTCCGACAAAGAAAGGAATTTTTTTCGCAAGTCCGTTGAGAACTTCACCGGAAGATGCACGGGATGCCAGGCTGCTTCCTTTTTCATACACAGGAACCTCTTGATCCCAGTCCTTCGGAAGCTCTCCTTTGATTGCCAGTTCAAGCTGTTCAGCAAGTTCAGGATAAACTTCTTTATATTTAGCGAATTGAGCATTCCATTCTTGTTCTTTTTTCTCACCTGATTCTTTAACAGCTGCAGCGAAATGCTCATAAACTTCTGACGGAACGTAGAAGTCTTCTTCATATGTCCACGCGTAAGCTTCTTTTGTTAATTTGCTTTCCTCTTTACCAAGCGGCGCACCGTGAACACCGGATGTACCGGCACGGTTAGGTGAACCGAATCCGATTGTCGTTTTCACTTCAATTAATGTAGGTTTCTTTTCATTTTGGCGTGCTTTTTCGATAGCCGCTGTTAATTCTTCAATATTGTTTCCATCCTCAACATAAAGAACTTCCCAATTCATTGCTTCAAAACGCTGTTTCACGTTTTCAGAGAATGAACGGTCGAGGTCTCCATCAAGAGAGATGTCATTAGAATCGTATAGTACGATCAGACGGCCAAGCTGAAGATGGCCTGCGAGTGAAGCGGCTTCAGAAGAAATACCTTCCATTAAATCACCATCACCGCAAATACTGTATGTATAATGATCGACTACGTTAAATGAATCGCGGTTGTATGTTTCCGCTAAATGGCGTTCAGCAATTGCCATACCGACTGCCATGGCAATTCCTTGGCCAAGCGGACCTGTTGTAGCATCAACACCGGCAGTATGTCCGAATTCCGGATGTCCTGGTGTTTTGCTGCCCCACTGGCGGAATCCCTTAAGATCTTCAATACTAAGATCAAATCCGCTTAAATGAAGCATGCTGTATAATAGTGCTGACCCGTGTCCAGCAGATAAAACAAAACGGTCACGGTTAAACCAGCCAGGGTTTGCCGGACTTACGTTCATAAATTTTGTCCACAGCGTGTATGCCATTGGAGCGGCTCCCATCGGCATCCCTGGGTGACCAGAATTTGCTTTTTCAATAGCGTCTATTGACAGTGTGCGAATGGTAGCAACTGATTTCTTTTCAATTGTATCCATAAAAATCCCCTTCCTTATGTGTTGTACCCTTACATCATAAATGTCTGACGACTTTTTCTCAACTGTTTCAGCTTAAATTTGAGAGAAACTTGTTGAATTTTGTCACATAAGAGTTTTGATTATAGTATATGCAAAAGAGGAATACGATATTGCCGTATTCCTCTTATATTAGTGAAGTTTGTTATTTCTTTGTTCTCTTTTTAGCTTTTCTGGTGTAACATCATTGCCTTCTGGGTCAATGATTTTCACACTTTTTAACGTGTTCTTCATAGAAGAACGAAAACCTTTCAAGTACTCTTGACGGAGCTTTTGCTGTTCGGCTTTTTCTTCTTCTGTAATAACGCCAGCTTTAGCTTTGGCAGCAAGTTCATTAATTCTGGCAATTTTCGCGTTTGAAATCATGTTAAACTCCTTTATTGCATTTTGTCTATATAGTACTAGATCAAAAAAAGTTTTACAACTGATTCACTCTGCTGTCTCTTCATTCTCTATGTATTCCTGAAAACGCCGGTGAACGGTTGCTTTAGAGACATCATAGCCAAACCCTCTTAGAGTAGCCGCGATTTCAGCAAACGTCAGTTTATTCGCTCTCAGGCGGACGATCTCAGAGATTGGCACCTCTATTTTTTCTTTTCCACTGTTCTCATGTTGGTTTTTTAAGTTTTTTTGCGGTTTAAAACCGTTTTTTACTGCACGTTTCATTCCCCGTCTGATTTTCATGTTGTGAATCTTTCGCTGATACTCTTCCACAATGCTGACGATTTCCAAGACCATTGAGTCAGCCTCCGATAACTCCAGTTCACCTCTATGAGCCGTTGTATAGACTTTCACACCTTCTCTATAAATACAATGAAGCAGTGCGATTTTTGCGTTTCCCCGTCCGAGCCTTGTCTCATCCTGAACCAAAATGACATCAATTCCAGCGTTCTTAATCTCATCAAGCAGCTCAAATACACCATCCCGATCCATTTCATATCCGCTGGCTTTTTCTGAAATCACTTTGACCACTTCCATGCCGTTCTCCGCTGCAATGGCCGTAAGCTCCTCCTCCTGCCGCTTTAATGACGTTTCCTGCTGTTCTTTATTTGTGCTTACACGGGCATAAATGAGTGCTTTCATTTTATCTCTCTTTCCTCTCTATTTTACAGTTGCTAATTCATATGCATCCTGATGCTTCTTTTTCAATGGGATCACTAACTCATCACCCGGCTGGATATCAGAGGTTTGAAGTTGATTTTTATCAGCTACCCATTCAATAAAATCATTTTTGTTTATCTTTTTTGTATCTGCTACCTGATCAGCAATTGACCAGAGTGTGTCGCCTTGCTGGACTTCTATTTTAACATACTGATTAAGCTCTTGGCCGCTGCTTGTATATGACAGCATAAGGATAACCGCGCTCAAAATCACTGTGAACAGACCGACAAAAATAATAGATTCTTTACTCATGATCATAACCTCCAACAGGAATGTTTGTTCGCATTTTTATAATTTCAGTATATACGAACAAACGTTTCTGTCAATTGTTTTTTCGAACCTATGTTTGTACTGTAAGGAAAATCATGCTATAATCTTCTTAAAATCGACGTTTTGAGGTGCGAAAAATGACGAAGCTATCAAAAAGGCAACTTGATATCCTCCGTTTTATTAAAGCAGAGGTTAAATCAAAAGGATATCCGCCTTCCGTGAGAGAGATCGGAGAGGCTGTCGGGCTTGCGTCCAGCTCTACTGTCCACGGCCATTTGGCCCGCTTGGAAACAAAAGGGCTGATCAGACGGGATCCGACAAAACCAAGAGCAATAGAAATTCTTGATGAAGAAGTAGACATTCCGCAAAGCAAGGTCGTTAATGTACCGGTCATCGGGAAAGTCACGGCGGGATCTCCTATTACTGCAGTAGAAAATATTGAAGAATATTTTCCGCTCCCTGACCGCATGGTTCCTCCAGACGAGCATGTATTTATGCTGGAGATTATGGGAGACAGTATGATAGATGCTGGTATTCTCGATAAGGACTATGTCATCGTTAAACAGCAAAACACAGCGAACAATGGGGAAATTGTAGTTGCGATGACAGAAGATGATGAAGCAACTGTAAAACGATTCTATAAAGAGGATACCCACATTCGCTTGCAGCCTGAGAACCCAACGATGGAACCTATCATTTTGCAGAATGTCAGCATTCTAGGGAAAGTGATTGGCGTGTTCAGAACCGTCCATTAATCTATTGATCTATCAGATGCATAAAATAACCCCCTCTTCCTTTACGGAGAGGGGGTTTGTTGTTCAAAAAAAGCAGGCTCGCCCTGACTTTTGGGTGCGAGCCTGAATAGGAGGAAAAAGAACATCATGTTTACACCATAATTATCCACCAAAAGATTGTTGAAGTCAAGAAATTTTCTTTCCTTTAGGAAACTTTTATCAAAATATGAACATTTAAAATATTAGACGCCATCTTCTTAAAAACGTTTCATTTTTTAGGTCGTGGAAGGATACGGTTTCATATTTCTTAAGGGGCGAAGCAATTGAAATATACTGAAAATTTAGTACATAGTTTAATTAGTTCAACATTCTGATAAAACAGCTCGCTTTCTTCATATAAAATGTAATATGTATTTCAATTTCACCTTCACCCAATCACTTGTGCAGTTCAAAAGATATGGCATCGTTGAACAAGTCGGGTAGAAACCTTCCCCAAACATAAAGTCTCCACCAACACCCTTCTTTAAATTTAACCTTATATGAAATATGGTTGTGATATCAAAAGTTTCATCATAAAAAGTGCATATGCGTTTTTTCTTGTTTGTAATATCGAAGCCTGTCTTGAAGGGTTCCGGTATGAAATTCAAATTTGTGGCCGTCAGGGTCGGTAAAATAAATTGATTTTCGATCGCGTTCATCTCGTTCTCTGCCAGGCAGAATATTGACATGAAGTCTTTTTAATTTAGCTGATACCTCCTCAAATTCATGATCTTCAATTGTAAAAGCAATATGGGTATAAGAAAGCTTAATGTCATTTCTCGGGATGTCTGGTTCTTCATTAAGCGCTAGCCAGATGCCGTTCATGTCAAAATATGCAGTTGTTCTTCCCTTTACCAAAAGCTTTGCATCAAACACTTTTTGATAAAAATCAATCGATGTATCCAAATGCGAAACTGAAAATAGCAAGTGATTGATTCCTTTTATCTCCACAAATCATTCCCCCCCTTGATAGCTGATCATCCACATATACGACTTTTTTCATAAGAAAGTTTCATACAGCTGAAAAAAATACCAGTGTAAACAAAAACGGACTGTTTAAAATAGTAACATGACCATTATGAATGGTTTTGAATTGCATTATTTATCATTTGTTTACGCCCAAGAATTTTCTTCAAAAAATAACAATTTAGGTGGTCAAATGAAACATATCATTGCGCTTGCTTCAAAGATTGCTTTCACTCTCGCCCTTTTATATGTGATTTTGGACAGAGTCTATCACGCATCCTTTTTAAGTGTGATGTTTATTGCACTTTTCTTAGGTTTTGTTTCCTATCTTTCTGGTGACATGCTCGTCTTACCCAGAACAAACAATATTACAGCTTCATTGGCTGACTTTGGCCTTTCATTCGTTATTCTTTGGGTATTTGTTTTAACCCAAACAAGAAACGATTTCTCACCATTTGGAGCGGCTCTCCTTTCCGCTGCCTGTCTTACTGTTTTTGAATACTTTTTTCATCGGTATTTACTGAAAAATGTGCTTGATGAAAATTTCCGAAATGAACTGTCAACGAGAGATAACGCGTTGCAGTATCAAACGGAAGCCGCGGACGAGCTGTTTCCCGAAACGAAAGAGAAACATAAGGAATAGGAGGCTGTCTTATCGCCTCCTATTTTTCAGTAGCTATTTTTGAGAAAACGGAACATCACTTCTGTAAACTCATAAAACCTCTCATTTTGAGTAACAGCTCTGCTTTTTAAAGAAAAGATGCCGAACAAAGACTTTCTAAAGCCTGTGCTCATTTCTATCTGGATACTTAAACCTGTTTTTGATTTATTTGCAATGTTATTCGGACTAACGCCCGCATGCGGATGGTCCATATTGAGCAATACAGCAGGAAAACCGGCATGCTGCAATTTCTCAACTAAATCTGCCGCTCTTACGCGATCTGTACCGCCGACTTCGATCTGCTGATCTTCTTCTGCGTACCCGTGTAATGAAATGACATATTCATGGTTTCCCGTCATTTTAAGGGCCCGAGGTTCATCAAAGTGCGTACTCGTAATGTGCAGGACTGAGTTTCCTGTCGATTTTAAGCCTTCAAATAAATACATCGAGTACTCTTTGCTGAGCTCTCTCGCTACTTCACTTGTCCCGCCTTCAATACCTCCTCCGTGAATAGCTAAAACAAGAACAGGGCTTCCGGTTTCTTTCGTAACAACGCCGTAATCAGAAGGATCTTCATTGTTTTTTAATTCCTCAAAATTCTGATATACATCTTCAGCATAAATTGAAGAAATCGGAGTAAACACCATAAAAATCAACAATAATTTTACAATTTTAATAGTTGATGGAAAACGTTTGGCTATGTTACAATCAACATGCTTCAAGGAATGGAGCAAACGGCGGAGCAGGGATACTTTGGCCGGTTTCATCTACTCCGCCTCTAAGTCCAAATCAACAGGATGTAGGTCTCTTTGAGGCTTTAGCACGAATTCTCTTGTCCTCCTTGTTAAATTTTTGTTAAATTCACAATATTATATACCATTAGCCCGGGCGCTGTTCTTCTCATTTTTGAATTTATGAAAAGTAAGCTGGCACCACCTCCCCCATTTCCATACAAAACAAAAATGCACCTGCTCTTTGGCCTGTGCATTTTTTATTTTCTCTTCATTCTTCGTTTTTTTGCTTGATTTAATTTCATGATGTTTTTTTCAATTTTTCTTATGTTTCGCCTTTGCGGGATTGTTTTCATTTCATAATAAACAGAAATAAACCCGCTTAATGTCACTGCTGCAATATAAAGGACGCGCTGTTTGATCATCCGGTCAGCTTGTCCATGATCATTCGCTTCTTTTTCCAGCCTTTCGATCACAGTTTTATCAAACAGCTGATCGACATACACTTGTTTCATTCCCACTGCAAACCCAGCAGCCAGCCAAAGAATCAGAAATAAACTGATATAAAACACCATAAACCCTTCCTTTCCTGTCTTGATGCGGCGCAGAATTTTAAAACAGTTCATCTCATTACAACTGGCAGACGAAGCTTCTTCTTTGTGTTAGGTTCTTTCAATAGGCTGGTTAATATGTGTAATGCTGTAATGAACAGTTAGAAATTTTATTCCAAACAGCCACATATGATGAACAGCGGTTAATTTGTTGTCATGTGCAGCTTCTATCAGAAAGGTTTCAGATAAAGGAAGCGGACAAGTTCCCGCTCTTGTTTGCAGATAAATCCCCTCATCCCCCGCTCTGCTTTTTCTCCGCCTGCTTGTTAAAACCAGCTTCTCCTGATGATGATATGGTTTTAAAATACCTGTCATGCTGCTGAATGGAAGCGGTAAAGAAATATTCATATACCCCTCTCCATTTGAACGATACACTGAATAAAGAGCGGTAAAAATGGTTTCGTTTTTTTCATTTGTTCTAATCCAGGCACGTACTCTTTCCCTTCCGTCTTTTTTAGAATGAACACCTCTTATCTTGCTGTACATCCTATACCAGTCAGGGTTCGTCGAAAGATGTATTTGGCCGATTCTTCTGCTGAACCATTCGTAAATAATTGCAAGCGGCCGAAACCACGTGCTCCATGTTACTTTTGCTTTAATATTGTATTCGATGGTTTGTTCATAAAACGAAAGAATGAGCTGCGCCAGTTTTTCTGGTGAAAAAGCTTTTGAACGCAGGCTGCCCATATCATCCACAAGTCCGCTGTACCGAGCGTTATTTTCAGCTTGAATGCTAGCTAAAAATTCTTCTCCAATCTTTCTTTTTCCGTAGATACGGCTGAATGTCTTTACACTGTCTGTATCAAAAGACTTCGGATCCTCTATTATCCACCCTATGAGAGCGGGCAAGATAACACCAAACGCGTTGACAAAACCGTGAATCCAAATCATCTGATTGATGGTCAATGTAACTTCTTGCCGAAATACACCAAATGAATAAATCATCGAGAAAGCAATCGTTATCATTAAAACAGCGGAAGAAACCCAAATAAGAAATGTCCCCGTCTTGGTGCGAAAAGCTGCCGTGAACACCAAAAATGCATGAAGATAAATCGCCGCCATATAAATGCTAACCGCAATGACATCAAGTGTTTTTGAATATGTGATGCCCAGTGCGATAAGAAGGGGCGAAAGCAAAATCACCCATGTTATCCAACTATACAACATCCGATGTTTTCTAATGGTTCTGCCGAGTAATCCGTTGAAGATCGGGATCAGAAAAGCAGAATAGTGAAAGTGGACAGCAGTAAGCAAAATGATGAGAGGGCCAAATTGCATGATCTGCAAATGGGCAGCATAAGCAAAAAACCAAAATCCTCCTCCCGCCAAATAAATAAGACCGAACAAAACTGATGTCTCTTCGATTCTATGTATCTTTGTTTCCCAAAGGCGGAGGATCGCATACAATGCAATAAAAACTGTGTACATCCACCAGATTAGCGCGAAACCTCCAACCTCCGTCACTAGAGCCAGCACCGCAAAGAATGCGGCTACCGGATAGCACTGGATTAGCCCATATTCCATAAACTGAGCAGCACGAACCGGCGATTGACGAAAAACAAAAGGGAAAATTCCCGGCACAAAAAATAGAATGGATAACAAAACGAGTGCCTCTGCCACTGAAATATCCGGTGCTTCCGCTGCAAGAAATCCTATAAAACAAAGCGCACTGACTATGCCATTTCGTTTCATGATTCTCTCTCTTCCTCCTGAAACGTTCCTTTATAAAAGAAAAGAGTGCCAAGAATTGTATTTTGCACATGCACTTCAATGGTGAAACAATTCTTTTTTCATCAAACGTTTCGCAAACTACGGATGTACCGGTCAGCCATTTCGGCAACGGGATTCTTTTTCCAAATATCAATAGCCATTGCTTTCCCGATGTGATTGTAAGAGAGCCGTCAAGAGATGCCTCGAACGTCAAAACAGACAACAGCAGATGAGGTTTGCCGAAGAAATCAAGTATTCTATTTTTTTTCTCGTCATATATCATTATCGCGTCAAAGAAACGTTTTTTGCCTTTAAAGAAAAATGTACGATTCCATTCTATCCCTGTATGTTGTGATTTCAAAAGACAAGTTCTATTTTGTATTGTAAATGGAATGTCTTTGCCTCTTTCTGAAAAGAAGCATCTGAAAAAAACACCTAGCTTTAACAGCATTCTAACCAGAAAAGAGCCTCCGCTTATTTCTGACATCGTTCCCGTCCCGCTGAATGTATGAGACCCGTCTAATTGGTACCGTTTCTGCAGCTTGGGATGCAGCAAATGATAGTTAATAATTGATTTTTCATAAATCGAACTCACAATGTCACTTCTTTCTCTTTCGTTTTGTGCGCCTGGCACTGGGGAGCTGCAGGCTAAGAGCGCCGCTTGCAGCGGAAAACACACTCAATAGAACCCACATGAATATTTCGGAACCTAGACAAGCAAACCCAGCAAAAATACAAGCCTGGACACCATGAATGATCCATTTTCTTTTTAAAGGAATCAGCCACAAAATAGCTAAGCCTATCTCCGCTGTTCCTGCCAATATGCTTGTCTCAACACCTGCAAAGCCTTGATAGAACCAAAACAGGCTGAAAAACAGACACATGAACACATAGATAATAGCGGATCGAATAAAGCGCTTCGGATGTTTATTTTGCTCTACCCAAAGCCTTAATGCATCAAAGCTCCAGGCAGTCGCCCAGCCAAGCAGCGGTCGAAATAATAAACGATCGATCCATCTTCCCGGCAGTCCGTAGGCTGTTTTGTATTGGTACTGTGTTAAAAACGTCATTTTCCCATTTTCTCTCTGTATATACTTCCAGTAGCCGCTTCCATGCCGAATCAGAGATAACGGATGATTAGAGCCAAAAGCCAGTGAAGAAGACCTTTCAGATGAACATTTGTTGAAAACACCGACGGTTTCTCCTGTACCTGACACCTTTAATCCAAAGCCTACCCTTGTTTCGTAAAGAAACTTCTGTTTTTCGCATGGTTGTCTATTCAAATACGTAATATTTGAAAACCGGAGATCCCATTCCTTATGCAGTGATGGGTTTTGTGTATATTCCCAGAGTGTATCCAGATCAGATTTCATTTCGATTTCTACATAAATCTGTTTCTGCCTCACAGCCCCTTCTCCCTTCTATTTCAAGCAATTCCTATATTAGCATATTGGTCGATTTGAAAAGTGTATATCTCTCCAAAAAAAGTATAAAAAAGAGAAGAGAGGTTTCCTTCTCTTCCCTGGGATTCATTACTGAGTTTTAACCGTGCCGTAATGAGTAATTGTGACGTTCACACTGTATGTGATGTCGGCTTTACTGAAGGTGTCATCCCAGTTATTTTTCACCCTTTTCCATAAGTGGGGATATGTAAGTCTTAAAGATTCATCAAAACCCGCAACATCTGCTTTATAATCACGCTGAATTTTTTTTAATACCTGACCAACTATTTTCTTTACTTCGTTTTCAATAGTCGTTTCGAGACGATCTATAAACTGGGTGTCCAACGCCTCTTTTGTGTTCCAGTTTTCAACCAAATCGCCTTCTGATTCAATATCGACATGGAATGAAATATTTTTCCCTTTTACGATTGGCTGAATTTTGCTTTTAATTTTATTGATATCGTACGCTATCGTTTGTTGGCTCTTTTTATCATGGCTTTTGACAACTCCGCCTTTCCCTTCTCCTCTAATCCATGTAATTCCCTCAGTTTCATATTCATTTAAAGTGCCTATCATTTTTTTCGATTTTCCGTTGATTACAGCTGCTCCGGAATACTTGACCGCTCCATTGGCCGCAACCACATTTTGCAGTAAAAAACTGCTGCCAGAATGCAGTTTTCCAATTAGTTTCGCGAGTGTCATAGGGGGAAGAATTCTGGAAACTTTATGTTCATTTTCACCTAATCCAATCAGCCGAAATGCCGGAATTTCTCCGTTCTCTTTCAGCTGGAGAGCGTCTCTTGCTTCCCCTTTAGCAGATAAAACAAGACAGCTCAGCCTGATTTCATTATCACGAAAAAATTGATCCAGCATTTCGTCGATAGGAAATGTGTGCAGCACATCTTCACTCATGACAACAACTTTTAAATGCGGGCTAAACACTTCTCGGTCCCGTCTTAATGCAACCTCACTTCCGATCTGCTGTAATGAATCCCCTGTTTCACTTATATTAATGTACGCTTTTTGCGCTCCTTGTCCGCTACCGCCTCCCCCGCTTGTGCCCGCGCCTGCCGCTTTTTCATTAACAAATTGATAGGTCAGCGTAATGTTGTCTTTTTTCGGATAGCTCCCGCCCTCTTCTTTTAACTCTTTTTCAGTGTTCGTTTCTTTTCCTTTATCAATTGCGATAGCGAATGTGAGACCCAGATCTTCTATTTCCCGACTGCTCCAGCATCCTGTTACGCAAATCATCAGCAGACATACCATGACCATAGCAGGCAATTGACGTTTTAGTTTACTTTTCACCTCTTTTCCTCCATTTCGAAATGACTAACAGCAAAATCGGCAAAGCGCCAAATATATACAAAGCGATATGACTGACCGTATCGCCCAATATAAAGACGTCATTTTCATTTTTCGGCATGCAAGAGAGGATATAAATAACAGGAAGCAGCACAAACATACATGAAAGGGGTTTCTTTTTAAAAACTTGTGAGACTCCCAGGGAAGCTGCATAAAAAGTGATAATAAACGTAGCAAAAAGCTGCATAATCCAAATCACAAGCAGGAATGATTCAAACCGTTCAAATATTAAACCAGGTATTTCAAAACTTCTCATCAGGTCAAGCCCCGGCCATGTTCTCGTCACAACTCCCTCAACTGATAGTGCACCGATTACCATAATTAGCGTAATCATATAAAAACTGGTCACAACGCCTGTCCCGATCACAACCGCTTTCACCGCATTTTTCGGCTTTTTCATAAATGCTACTAAAATGAGCATAATTTCTGAACATGTAAATGAAAGGTTCGTTGTCTTTACTCCTCTGAGAACCGGCATGATTCCATCACCTAATACAGGACGCAAATTGTTGATCTCAAATATGCCTAAACTCATGAGGGCTATCGTTAAAAAGATGATGACCGTAATCGGAAAAATCATTTCAAAAAGCCGTGCAATCGGATCTAGGCCTTGTGTAATTGAATAAAGCCCAATCCAAAGAACTGTCATAATGATGGCCCAAGACGGTGTCCCTTCGAGGAGAAAAAAATCCACGATTTCGGACATGACTCTGACTTCAAATGCACCGAGTGCCAGAAAATAAGTAATAAAAACAATACTGATCAGATGCCCGAGCCATTTTCCTACAATATGTCGGGAGTATTCATAAAAGGTCTCCTTAGGATACTGCTGGCTTAATTTAACTATAATCATCCCGGCTATTACCGCTAGAACCCCGCCTAATAAAACTGAAATCCATCCATCAGGAGATTGTGTTTGTTCTGTTACTGTCCGAGGGAGCGTAAGAACTCCGGCAGCAAGCATATAATTAATGATGATAATCGTTGCCTGAGCGGTTGTGATTTTACTGGTTGGGCTGAACATGAGACTTTATCACCATCCTGTCGAGTTCATCACTTCACCCGTTTTGTATTATCTGTATTCATCATTTTAGGCCGGCGCTTCATGACTAAAAGAGGCATTCTGATAACAAAGTCTTTCCAATCTTTTAAGTGATAGGGCACTGCCGGACTTGCGTATGGCACACCAAAGCTCTTTAGCTTTACGACATGGCTGCTTAGCAGCAGATAATACATAATGACTCCAAACAATCCAAACACCGCCGCACAAAACATCGCGCCAAACCGAAGCATCCGAAGTGCTATACCTGTGCTATAATGCGGGATGGCAAATGAAGAAATTGCTGTGAGCGCAACAACAATGACCATGATTGGACTGACAATCCCCGCCTGCACAGCTGCTTCCCCGATGATTAATCCGCCAACTATGCCTATTGCGGGTCCAATTGGTTTTGGCAGACGAAGCCCCGCCTCTCTTAAAATTTCAATCGCGACTTCCATAAATAAGGCTTCAATCAGGGATGGGAACGGAACACCTTGGCGCGTCCCGGAAATTGAAATCGCCAGCTTGGTCGGAATTAACCCCGGATGAAAAGAAATAAATGATATATATAAAGCGGGTGCGAATAACGTTATCATTGCTGCGATGAACCTCAGCAATCTGATGAGCGAGCTCGGGAACCACCGTTCATAATAATCTTCAGGCGATTGAAGCATCATGCTGAAAGTGACTGGAACAATCAAAGCAAACGGAGTGCCGTCAAGCAGAATGGCTACTCTTCCTTCCATTAATCCGCTTATGACGCGATCAGGACGTTCTGTACTCTGTACTTGCGGGAACGGGCTCAAATAATTATCCTCAATTAACTGTTCAACGTAGCCTGACTCCGGCAGATGATCGATCTCAATCCCTCTCACTCTTTTTCTTACTTCCTCGACTACTTTTGGATCTGCAATGTCATTCATATAAGCGATGATTAAATCCTTTTTTAATCGTGTTCCTACTTCAAATCTCTGCAATGTTAATTGATCATTTTTTCCTTGCTGTCTCAAAAGAGCTGTATTCGTACTCAACTCTTCTGTAAAGCCTGTGCGCGGCCCTCTGACAAGCGCTTCTGAAAGCGGCTCCTCGATACTTCGATTTTGTTTTTTTACAGTTCCCAGAAGAAAGGCCTGCGGTATTCCATCAATGAGAAGCGCTGTCGACCCCATGAAAACATTCAACACGATATCACTGATTTTCTCTGATTCTATGACATCACCGATTGATACGATTTGATTTTTTATCTGTTTCGAAATTAAAATACCTTTGCCGGATTGAGAAATTTCATCGCTTACCTGATTAGGTTGATTCATGACTAACACTGATAGTCCTTTATTAATCAAGTTCTGATCAGACAGTCCTTCAACAAAGATCAATGCCGCTTTCACATGTAATTGAGTGATTTCAAGCTCACGGAAATGAACGTCCCCGTTATGTCCTATTTTTCTTTTTACATGTTCTAAGTCGTATCCGATGTTACCGGTTAACACATCCTGATCCTGCTTTTCAGCTGTCGAATAATCTGATTTATGCTGCTTCGGTGTTTTGTACTGATTGTTCCGCCACCTCATCATTGCACCTTCTTATACATGAATCCAAGTAAACACTTTATAGATTACATATGGAACGAGAAATACTACTAACGCTTGAAACCACACATTCCAATCAGTAAGTGTTGATATCATGTTATCCATCTGTCATTTCCCCTCTCTCTAATAGGATTATTTTTCCCGTATACCTATTTTTTATGTTCGTCTTTTTTCTCAATAAAAAAAGCATGATGAACATTTCATCATGCTTTTAAAGAAATCAACCTGACCATTTTGCATAATTAACACAAAATGAGCCTTTTAGCAGTCTGGGAAAACTAAAATTCCATCTTGAAGCTTTCTGCCTGATCTGAAACTTCCACAGGAATCCCCATTATCGTTTTCGGTTTGGAAACGTAAACAAAGCGCATTTCTTCCTCTAATTGCTGAAACGCTTTTTCACTAACTAAAATTCTGGCCGGCTTCCCTGGACTGTTATCAATGGCTGCTTTGATTTTTCCAAGCATAAAAAACCTCCTGTTTTAGAAAATGGCTCATTTACTATTAAAACAAAAATCGCAAAATAAATTGGCTGAACAGGAATTCCAGTTCAAACATAACAGTTGCGGCTGAGCAAACAAGCATGAACGAAATGACAACATACACGTCTCTCTCTTTCTCGAACATGCAGAATTCTCCCATTCACAGATCAGACTGGCGACTGACACGCTGTTGAACAGCAGCTCTAGCATAAATAATGCACGCTATGGACATGATCTTATTAGTTATTATATGATTGAATTGAAAAAACATCATATGTCAAGAGGTAAACGAAATGGCTCAAAACAACGAAAATACATTACCAGATATTACAAAAAGTATTACCCTAGAGGCTCCCATTCAGAAAGTCTGGGAGACAGTCTCTACTTCAGAAGGCATTGCCAAGTGGTTTATGCCCAATGACTTTCAGCTCAAAGAAGGACAAGAATTTCACTTACAATCACCGTTTGGGCCGTCCCCTTGTAAAGTTTTGGCTGTTCAAGCTCCAACTGAACTTTCTTTTGAATGGGATACAGAAGGATGGGTCGTTACCTTTCAATTAGAAGACTTGGGGGAAAAGACAGGGTTTACCCTTATTCACAGCGGCTGGAAAGAGCCGAATGAAGTGATCGGCAAAGCAAACGAGAAAAGCTCCGTCGTTCGCGGCAAGATGGATGGCGGCTGGACTGGCATTGTAAATGAACGGCTTCGTAAGGCTATCGAAGAATAAAAAAGAGAGAGTATCTCTCTTTTTTGTTTTTTTCAAGGGTTATACTTCACAATTTGAGTCCATCAATCATAAAACGTAACAGTTTTAGATTTACCAGAGTAATCGGTAACAAAGAACTCGGCCTTGTTATTGCTCCCATCTACAAATTTTCCAATACTGCCAAAGGTGTGGCATTCTCCGGGTGAAAAATAGTTTGCCCCTACATAATCATCAGGATTGTCACCGGGATCATCCTCATATAAGTGCAGTGAAACAGAAAAAGGAGTGCTTCCTGAAAGGCACACTCTAAAATCTCCTCCGGTCGAGTATACCGTCGGACTTGAGTAAGTATATGTGTAAGTCCCCAACTTATCCCACTCTCCAGCCCCCGCAGTTCCGGCTTTTTCTGCTTGTGCCGTTAATGGAAAAACCGCAGCCAACCCTAAAACAGACAAAAATCCAACTACCTTAGTGAATCTCATCAGCTACACCACTCCTCTATTTCAATGATAGCCGCAGATACGTTTGTATCATTTTCGGCAGAGCTACATAATTGATCCAGCCTGCCTCCCTGCTTCTTAGGCAGGTGGCATTGGACATTATATTCAGCAGCAGCCGTTTTATGAATCTGCCTTTGTGCTGGTTTTAAAATGTTCAAAATAAATGCATTCCCATTTGTACTGCTATCTCTTATAATTTGTTTAAAAGGTTGTACTTCAATCAGGGGGAAAAGGATATGGAATTAAGCTTCACAAAAATACTCGTTATTTTGTTTGTGGGTTTTTTAGTATTTGGGCCTGATAAACTGCCGGCGCTTGGCCGTGCAGCAGGAAAAGCCTTATCAGAATTTAAACAAGCAACAAGCGGACTGACTCAGGATGTCAGAAAAAATGACTCAGAAAACAAAGAAGACAAACAAATGTAGGATAAATCGTTTGGGCCGATGAAAAATCGGCTCTTTATTTTGATTTGTTTTTGTGTCATCTGTCTTTTTTTAATCATTTGGACAGCCCTTTTTTCCTTCTATGATTTTAACTGTCCAAGCCGCAAAATCTACTCGCCGTATAATAAAGCGTAGTAAAAATAAAGGAGGAGTATATATGGGTTATTACAAAAAATACAAAGAAGAGTATTATACGGTCAAAAAAACGTATTATAAGAAGTATTACGAATATGATAAAAAATACTATGACCACCATGATAAAAAATATGATGACTGTGATTACGACAAAAAATATGATGACTATGATAAAAAATATTATGATCACGATAAAAAAGACTATGATTATGTTGTAGAGTATAAAAAGCATAAAAAACACTACTAAACGCCATTAACATCTCCTCGTTTTTACTTTCCCCCGGCTATTGCCGGGTCTTTTTTGTTTATGCACTATATGTATATTTCTGAATCTTCCCTTTCTATGAAAACCTTGGTGACTGAATCTAAAAAACGATAATGAAAATTTAGTACATAGTTTAGTTAGTTCATAAGTGAGCGCATTCAGTTTATTGCAGTTACAAAGAAACTTTTATAAACTCTTTGAGGATCATACATAAAAGGAGAGGTTTTTTGTATAGAAACATCGTATTTTATCTCATTTTACTTTGTCTATTTATATCAGTTGTCATGAAAAGCTTTGAGGTGATAAGCACAATAGCCAATGTTATCTGCTTTGTTTTCGTATTGCTATACCTTAAAGACGACATGAAAACATACTCACGTAAAGCGTTAGCAATCCTAAGTATTTGTTTTCTTTTCTTAGTCGGTATCTGTGCTTTTATCATTTTACAAGGACAGACATTGATGAAACGTCACCTCTTTTTTACAGGCTGGGAAACGATAGCGGGCATTCTTTTAATGATCGTTTCTTTAAGCATTTGTACTTTTATTTTGAGGAAAATTTCAAATCGGATAAAACGATTGTGATCTCGTTCTTTCCTCTGATAAAGTTACATAGCTTTCAGATTGGAGAAGCTTTTCGTCCCATTCAAAATGAAATATTTTGTCGATTTATATACATCAATCCAGTTCCAAAATAAGGTATAATAAATGGCGAAACCACTATCAAAAGGGGGAATTTTGGTGAAAAAAGTATTGATTGCAGGTGCAGTAGGAACAGCAGTTCTTTTCGGAACCCTTTCATCAGGTATACCAGGCTTACCCGCGGCAGACGCTCAAGTCGCAAAAGCAGCATCCCAGCTGCCTAACGGAATCGGCGGCCGTGTCTACCTGAACAGTACGGGCGCCGTTTTTACAGCTAAAATCACACTTCCTGAAACTGTCAAAAACAACGACTCGGTCTCTACTCCCTATATTTATTCTGGCTTTAGGGCAACAAGCGGAACTGAAGCCGATATCGGGCTTCAGTACAGCAAACAATACAACGTCTGGAAGCCCCTCATGAAGGTTGGGTCCAAAAATGAAGAAACGTACATCGAAGGAAAAGACAAATTCACATACAATAAAGGCTTCCGCCCTGGAAGCACAGTCCAAATGACAATCTATAAAAATTTAAGCGGCAATACGCGCATGACCCTTTGGGGAACGAACAATGACGGCTACACCGGACGGATTATCACAGAAATTCAAGGAACCAACATCGGCACGATTTCAAAATGGAAAACCCTTGCTACCGCGGCTGTTTCGTATGAAAGCCAGCGTGATGCGATCAAAGCAACCTTTTCGACATCTTTTAACAACATCACAATCGACAATAAAGCCGTCACTCCTGTGGTAGATACACAGGATTTCGCAAAGGTTTCAGTTGCAGGAAATAACGTTACGATCTCTGTTCATAAATAAACGAAGCAGCAAAAAGCCGCCAGCATTGTCTGGCGGTTTTCATTGGAGCATACTGGTCATAGTTCGTTTCTTCAGCTCTTTTGTTTAAACCTAACTTTAATAAGGGTGGAAATTGGTATGAAATATGAAAAATCAAGTCTTTTTGGAATGATTTTAGTTATTGTAGCACTTCTAATATCTATATATTTTATGTGTAATACAAATGCGTTGGTACCTGCTGGATATGATTTAGCTATTCATGGAATTGTAATATCTAGAACTGTAATGATTGCTTTTACTTTGTATTTAGTTTCAAAGTTAGGATATTTTCTTCTGAATAAAAAAAATTAACTGTAGAGTTAATCTTTTTTATGTATTATACGTGTTTGTCCTTCAATTTTTATTCATCTTCCAGATTGCTTAATGAAATTAGGATACCTGCTATCCATTCACTGCACAATAAAAAGGCAGCATTAAACCGCTACCTCAAATAAAAGCTTGTCCCCATGTTTATAGTTGATTAATTTGAAATCATCAATGGTAAAGTTATAAAAATCTTTCACTTCAGGATTGATCCATAGTTCAGGTGCTTCAAACTGTTCTCTTTCCATTTGAATTTTCAAATTGTCTATATGACGTGTGTACACATGGCAATCCCCAATGTTAAAGATATATTCACCAAGCTCATAACCAGTCACTTGAGCAATCATGCGCTGCAACACATTGTACTGGAATACATTGAATGGATTCCCCAACGCCATATCATTGCTCCGTGCTCTTACCTCGAGGTGGAGCTTACCTTGCTTCACATACCATTGAGTTTCGTATACACATGGCGTTAAGGACATTGCGTCTAAATCATCAGGATTCCACAGCATTGTAATATGTCTGCGTGAAGACGGGTTGTTCTTCAATTGATGAAGAAGATAGTCTACCTGATCCACTTTTTCTCCATTTAGACTTCTGTTTTTCTTCCCCAGCTGAAATCCATATGCATGTCCGATGGTGCCGTCTTCTTGTTTCCACTGATCCCAAATATGTACGCCCATCTTGTTTAAATCATTAACATCATTAGATTTCAGCTGCCAAATCCAGAGCAACTCTTTAATGGCTGTTTTCCAGGCAACCTTTTTTGTCGTTAAAATCGGAACCTCTGAGTTGTCAAACCTCATTTGCTTACTGATTACACTTAGAGTATGAGCCGGTGTTCCATCTGAGTCCCACTTGGTTCTCACATCAAACTCTTCGTCTGAGATTCCATTATTGATGATATCCTTTATAATTGAATTGTATTGTTTATCGAATTGCGTCATGACTATTCATATCCTTCTTTCATTTTCAGTTGCTAAGCATAATTTATTACGAATGCAATATTATCGCAAATACTAAGCACTCGCAGATAAAATGAGATTCTTATTCCACTCACTGTGTGTTTAAAGAGGAGTTAATAACCCCCTCTTTTACACCTGTATTTCTCCATAACATAGTCTGTCACATAGCTCATAGTTACCGCCAGTTTGGTACATACACCGTTGATAACATTGTTGAGGATTATAAGAAATGGTTTGATATTGCGGCACATAAAAATTCAAATAGTCAGGTGTTTGTGTATACCAAATTGGAAATTGTCTAAACACATTAAATCCTCCAATAGCTTTTTCTGATTTAATGCATTGTATTTTACCTCAATATCAATTGTCATTTGTCCATGTGCAATTGGGCTTTCTTTAAAATAAATTCTCTCTAATTTCATTCATTTTTTTTATGATATTTGGCAGCGGTTCATTACTTATATGATCTGTTTCTAACCGGTTTTGATGTTTGTTTTGATGTCTAACTCTAAACCCTTCAAAAGCAGTGTTAAAAATCACATCATAGAGCTCTTGAATCTTAACCATAACATTCAAATATTCTTCAATGAGAAAGTCCCTTTTTACGTATACTAATCTTCTCTATACACTTTACTATTATTTTACAGTGATTGAGTGCTCTCTCTCGCTCTTAAACAGCTATCCGTTTTGTTTTTCAGAAAGTGTTTTAAACAGCCTCTTTTTACTATTCTTATTTTATTTGACCATACCATATCATTTAAACTTCATAAATTAAATTCGAATAACATAAAGGAGGAATTTAATTGGGTTATTATAAAAAATATAAAGAAGAGTATTACACTTGGAAAAAAACATATTACAAAAAGTATTACGACAATGATAAGAAGCATTATGATTGCGACAAGTATTATGATCATGATAAAAAACATTATGATTATGATAAAAAGTATTATGACCATGATAAAAAGTATTACGATGATCACGATTATCATTACGAAAAAAAGTATTATGATGACGATGATCATTATTATGATTTTGTCGAATCATATAAAAAACATCACTAAATCTCTTAAACGTCTATTTATTCCCCGGCGACATACCGGGGGCTTTTTTATGATATTTATCGACGATACTCAGATTTTTTTGTGAAGTCTTATGTCTCATTTCATTTTATATTTTGAACTTGTTCTCATGGCTGCTGTAAATTCAATTATTAATGAACACATGTCATTTAACTTGGCTTATTATTAGTGGCATTACTAGTTTTTAGTTGCCTTCCCCTATTTATAAAAATTTAGATAAAAGTATTTCTTTATAGAGATGCTTGTTTCATCGACAACTCAATCCTAAATGTGGTAAAATCGATAAAAATGTAAAAACTGTAAATATAATAAAAGGAGCATCTTTATGTATATAAGTATTATAATTTTAGCATCCATGCTTTTATGGGGGGCAGTTATCCACGAGCTAAGTAAACCTTCAAAAAAGCAAAGCACCAGAAAAATTGTTTCTTTGACATCTTTAGGTTCTTTATCGACTTTAGTTATTACTATTTCACTTTTTCAAAACTTCCCTTTTTAAACTTTGTTTTTAATTAAATCCTTCGTATTAAAATATTCATTTTATACATAATATTTATATGTACCTTGGCTGAAACCTCCATTGATCAATCACACAGCATGAAGACAGCCAAGGATTTATTTTGTTTACTTCGTACCTGTTGAACCGAGTCCTCCTCTATCCTCGTTTCCCAAATGCTCGACTTCAACCAATTCAACCGCCGGCATTTTCTTCATGATTCTAAACTGGCAGATACGATCACCCTTCTTAATTTCAGTATCACGCAATGCATAAGCAGGAAAGAACCAGAAATCGTTGTCTCCCTTATATGACTCATCGATAACACCCATTGAATTTGTTTGAATAACGCCAAAGTTCTTATATGTACTTGAACGAGGGACGACATGTGCTTCGTAACCTTCAGGCAGCTCCATTGCAACACCTAATGGGACAAGCTTAAATTCATCTTTTTTGATTGTTACATCTTCAGCTGCCCGAAGATCAATCCAGTCTCCCTGCTCAATTTTGCTGATTCTTGTTTGTGTTTCATCTAGATACTTGATTTTAATTTGCATTGTCATGTACTAGCTCCTTTAATTTTTATTGACTATCATACAGTAAGGCTTGTTCTTGTGTCATTTTCATCAGTTATAAATTGCACGTCTTCAAAATCATTCTGTAAAGCATTGAAGTACAGTTTTTCAATGATATTTTTGTTTTTACAGTAAATCGAAACGTAGCTATTATCTGCTATCAAAAGGACAAGTTCGCAATCACTGTCAGCAAACTCTTCATATGTATTGACTTGATTCACCATTTTTCCATATGGAAATGCTTTCAGTTCAACGAAAATGGTATAGTACTGATTCGTTTTTAATTGTTGCTCAAAAACTGCCCCTTCAACAATTGCGTAGTCATGAAAAAGCTCCTCATCATCGAGCTCTCCTTCTACAACAAAATAAGATTCCCCACTCGTTTGCCACCTATAATTAGCTATTTCTACCGGCCGCAGTATTCTCCATAGAAAATCCCCATATTCATTCGGTATTTGAAAACTAACTCCCCTATTCATGTATACCCCTTACTTAAACGATTTTTGTGAATACGAGTTTAATTATATACTCTGATGTTAGGTTTATGGAACAAGGAATCGACTGCCTTTTCAACCGATTATCTTTTACAGAATTTCCTCAGCCCTTCTCATTTAAAAGGTTCTTCCAATGTTCATAACAACGGTAAGTATTTCCTGATTAGATTTCTCGTTATCATCTAGCCTTAGAAAAAAATGTCCCGAAACAAATAATCATTTTTGTAATCCTCGGTCGCCGTACCCATTAACACCCCACTTACAAGCCTCATGTATCCCGTACTTGCTATTCGAACATTGATAAGCACCTTCTCGTATCACATGGATTTGCTGTTGAATGATTTCAAATAAAGTTGAATAAAATAAGATCGAATCATCCAACAATTAACATTTATTCTTGCGGCAATAGGTGGTAGTTACAATCCATAAGAAGGAAGGAAGCGTTGATGATAAAGCTTTGCCGAGAAGTTTGGATCGAAGTCAATCTTGATGCCGTTAAAAAGAATTTGCGAGCGATCCGCCGTCATATTCCACATAAGAGCAAAATTATGGCTGTCGTAAAAGCGAACGGTTATGGTCACGGGTCTATAGAAGTGGCGCGTCATGCACTTGAACACGGGGCGAGTGAGCTTGCTGTTGCCAGCGTGGAGGAAGGAATCGTTTTACGAAAAGCGGGGATTACAGCACCTATCCTTGTGCTTGGTTTTACGTCCCTTAGTTGTGTGAAGAAGTCAGCGGCTTGGAATATAACATTATCAGCATTTCAGGTTGATTGGATAAAAGAAGCAAACGAGATATTGGAGAAAGAAGCAAGTACTGATCGGCTGGCTATTCATATTAACGTGGATACCGGCATGGGACGATTAGGTGTACGCACAAAGGAAGAGCTTTTAGCAGTAGTGAAAACCCTAAAGGCAAGCGAATTTCTCAGATGGACAGGGATTTTTACACATTTTTCAACAGCTGATGAACCAGACACAACACTCACAAAGCTGCAGCACGAAAAATTCATCAATTTTCTCAGCTTTTTAAAAGAACAAGGGATTGAGCTGCCCACCGTGCATATGTGCAACACAGCTGCAGCTATCGCATTTCCGGAATTTAGCGCTGATATGATCCGTTTAGGTATCGGCTTATATGGTTTATATCCTTCAGCCTATATTAAACAACTAAATCTCGTTAAGCTTGAACCTGCGTTAAGTTTAAAGGCACGCATCGCTTATGTGAAAACCATGCGGACAGAACCCCGAACCGTTAGCTATGGTGCTACATACATCGCAGAACCTAATGAAGTAATTGCTACACTCCCGATTGGCTATGCTGACGGCTATTCTCGTGCCCTTTCCAATCGCGGGTTTGTTCTTCATCGCGGAAAACGAGTGCCAGTGGCGGGAAGAGTAACAATGGATATGATCATGGTCAGTTTAGGAGAAAACGGTGAAGGTAAACAAGGAGAAGAAGTCGTGATTTACGGTAAGCAAAAAGAAGCCGAGATTTCCGTTGATGAAGTGGCTGAAATGCTCAATACGATTAACTATGAAGTCGTGTCTACATTAAGCCGCCGCATCCCTCGTTTTTATATAAGAGATGGCGAGATTTTTAAAGTATCAACTCCAGTATTATACGTGTAGAACATCTTAAAATGCTGAATCAAAATCCCTCTACCAGAGGGATTTTGTTTTTTCTGAAACTAAAAAAATCCCTCCTATAAGAAGAGAGATTTTCAACATATTTATACCTCAATAACTGATTGTTCAGGAGTATTATGATCGTGTCGAGAACGAAAATGCTCTTCTAATTCTTCAAGTGTCCGCCCCTTTGTTTCCGGCATGAATTTGTATACAAAACCGATTGCCAATACACCTAAAGCCACAAATATAAAGAATGTAAAAGACAAACCTACAGAGCTAAGCAAGATCGGGAAAGCAAAACCGATCACAAAGTTTAATATCCAAAGGAAAAAAACACTTATCCCAGAACCAAGTCCTCTTAACCTTTGAGGGAATATTTCCGCTATGACAAGCCAAGTCACAGGTCCTACACACCCTTGCATAAAGGCAAGAAATAAAACGGTCAAAGAAAGCACTACATAAGGAAGTGCCATAGATCCATCAAGCACAATTGAGAAAATCGCAATCAATAGGAGCGCTGTAGTCGTCCCCGCCAAACCAATCAATAATATTGGACGCCGTCTCACTTTTCCGACCAGCCAAATCCCAAATATAACTGCAATAACTGATATCAGCCCATTTCCAATATTAGCGATTAAAGCCGCTTTTGTACCAAAACCAGATTCTTTAAGGATTTGTGTGCCATAATACATAATCGAGTTCACACCTGTAATTTGATTCACGATGGCAACACCGATTCCAATCCATAAAAGACGGCGCAGCCATGGTGTAGAAAAGTCCTTGAGTGATGCCTTTTCTAGTGCTGTATCTTTTTCTACCGCTTCTTGAATTTCTCTACATTCAGCTTCTGCACGTTTATCTTCTCGAATTTGTTTAAGAACTCGCAACGCCTCACTGTTTTTGCCTTTGGAGATTAGCCATCGGGGGCTTTCTGGTACCTTAAGCATACTGGCAAATAACATGATAGCTGGAACAGCACAAATGACTAACATGTATCTCCAAACATGTCCCGTATTTGCCATTGTTACACCGAGGATCGCATTAAAAACATATGCTAAAAATTGCCCGCCAACAATCATTAGTTCATTTTGGGTTACTATACGCCCTCTCTTTTCATGCGGTGCCATTTCTGCTAAAAAGGCCGGCACCATCGCCGAGGCTCCTCCAACAGCCAGCCCCAGTAAAAAACGAAAGGCCGCCATGATGAAAACATTAGGTGCTAACGCTGTTCCCAGTGATGCCAGGAAAAATAAAAAGGAAAGATTAAGGATCATTTTACGGCGGCCATATCGATCAGCCAATCTTCCGCATAACAACGCTCCAAACGCGGCACCTAATAATAGAATACTCGTAACAAGCCCTTCTGTAACCGGTGTTAAATCAAGCTGATCTGGCCTTGCCATAAAAGGTAAAGCTCCATTTATAACTCCGGTGTCATATCCAAAGAGAAGCCCTCCAAAAGTTGCTGAAATCATTATTAATTTCAACCTTCGATTTCGATGTTCATTCATATCCATTTCCCCTGCCTTTATTAAGAATACTTAATAAGCTCTTTCAGTGTGGATATTGAGTCAAAACTAAAGTCATCTCTATCTTAGATTTTCGCCTCTGGATTTGTAACTGTTTACATTTTTAGCCAATAGAATAAACCTAAGTTATTAGTTGTTATGTTGTAGTAATGTTTTTGTCACATTATTGTCATTTCTCATATTATCATAATTCCAAAAGCATTTTCAGTCAATATTATTTTCAGGATTATTTATTTCCGCTATGTGATGGTGATGTTTTGATCATCTCGTTGTGAAGTTAACTATTGGCAATTTGAGTGTTATAAGTTCCCTTGAAGTTTTCCATTCACAAAAAATGTCCATATCGTTATAATGATGATGTTTAATCGCGAAAAGAGAAAATGATAAAGAGGGAATCAATATGAAGAAGATTTTGATCAGTATGATCGCAATCGTTTTAAGTATTACTTTGGCAGCTTGCGGATCACATCACGCAGCCAAAAACCATTCAGATTCTAATGGGACGGAGCAAGTCTCTCAAGATACTCAATCTAATGAATATAATCAGACAGAACAAAAGGCCGGCACGCCTCATTCAAAAAAGCAGAAGAAATTGGTCAATGTTACATTAGATAGAGCAATAGATGGAGATACGATTAAGGTTATTTACAACGGAAAGAAAGACACAGTTCGCTACTTGCTCGTTGATACACCTGAGACGAAGAAACCAAATTCTTGTGTTCAACCATACGGTGAGGATGCGTCGAAACGAAATAAAGAATTGGTCAACAGCGGTAAGCTACAGCTGGAATTTGATAAAGGCGATCGCAGAGATAAGTATGGAAGACTGTTAGCATACGTTTATGTTGACGGCAAATCTGTTCAAGAGACATTATTGAAAGAGGGATTGGCCAGAGTAGCATATGTATATGAGCCTAACACAAAATACATAGACCAATTCAGACTAGATGAGCAAGAAGCAAAATCAGATAAACTGTCAATTTGGAGTAAGAGCGGTTATGTGACAAACAGAGGATTTAATGGCTGTGTGAAATAGAAAAACACTGTTTGTTAAAAAAAGCAGCAAACCTAGCAGAATGCAGTTTCCAAAGAATTAGAAAGAGATGATGGCGTGTCTAGTTTCCATTCTGCTTATCAAGCTAAAATCATGCAACTAGCCTGTAAAATTCCCGCTGTATAGTAACAATAAAAAACACCCCTTCACGTCAATGTGAGGGGGTTATTTGTGTGTAAACATCCTTCCTATTTCATCATAAATCAAGAGATCCCTCTACCGTCGTTAGCGCGGTTTCATATATCTTACCCATTGGCATTCCTAAGCTTTCTCACTTCTTGAAGTGTTCGCTGACAGAATACGGTTCCGCTCGTTCGTTTTGTCTGCTGGACACTCCAATACTGTTTAAAGGTTGCCATACCTTATTCTCACCATCTTTTCAAAAGAAGGCAGCCATGTCATCAAAGGCCTTTAATGATGATTGATCATTAATTGTTCTTCGGTTGATCTCCAGACAATAACATCATTAGTTTTTTCGAAAGCTCTTCAAAGCTGTATTGAGATCCTTTGTGTGAGTGTAAATGTTCTTATATAAATCAAATAGTGTTTTATATTTTTGTACATTTTGTGCCTTTGGATAAAATGCAGCAGCCTCACGAATGAACTGCTCTGCACATTCTTCAAGTGATTCAAACCAACCGCTTCCAAAGGCAGCCAGCATTGCAGCCCCCATAGCTGGCCCTTGTTCATTTTCTAACTTAATTACCCTCGCATTGAAAATATCAGCTTGCATTTGCAGCCACGTATCATTTTTAGCTCCTCCACCAATAGAAACAACAGTATGAACTGATTTTCCCGCTTCGCGGAATAGCTCAATTGATTCATGTAAAGAGAATGTGATACCTTCCATTATTGCCCTCAAAAAGTGCTTTCTATTATGGGCTCCATCCATTCCGATCAAGCTTCCCCGAATAGAAGAATCAGCATGCGGCGTTCTTTCACCAACCAAATAAGGAGTGTATAGCAGTCCATTGGCTCCTATCGGAATAGCTTCCACCCCCTGCAATAATTGCTCAAACGATTCGTTTGGTGCAAACGTTCTTTTAAACCAGTCCAAGCTGTATCCTGCAGCGAGCGTGACGCCCATCGTATAAAAAGAATCCTTTTTTCCATGATTAAAAAAGTGGACTTTCCCTTTAAAGTCTCTTTCTTTTTCTTCTTCGTAGGAAAGTATGACCCCTGACGTCCCAATACTGCATAATGTTTTTCCGGAAGAAAGGATACCTGCTCCAATAGCGCCGCAAGCATTATCTGCTCCCCCAGCGTACACTTTTGTTTTTTCTAATAGCCCGGTCTTGGCGGCAACGTGCGGAAGCAGCGACCCTACACAATCATGAGATTCAACAAGCGGAGGACAAATATCTGCAGAAATACCAATTTGATTGCAAATATCATTGCTCCACTTCTTGCGAGTAATATGTAAAAGTAAAGTTCCTGCTGCATCGGAGTATTCGGTGTGAATGGCACCGGTCATACGGAATCGCACGTAGTCTTTCGGAAGCAAAAACACAGCAGTTTTTTTAAAAAGTTCAGGTTCATGTTCCTTTACCCATAACATTTTAGGTAATGTAAACCCTTCTAAAACACGGTTTTTTGTGATGTCAAGAAGATGATCGCCAAATTTCTCGGTCATCCTTATACATTGAGGCGTTGTTCTGGTATCATTCCAAAGAATTGCATTACGTAACACCTGACGATCTTGGTCAAGCAGTACTAATCCATGCATTTGTCCCGAATAGCTTATCCCGTCAATATCCTTGGCTTGAACATTGGATATAGAAACCAATTCAGCCAATGCTTCAATTGTTTGCTGCACCCAGTCTTCAGGATTTTGCTCACTATATCCCGCCTTCTCTTGGATGAGCGGATACCTTTTGGACGTTTCTGCACAAACCTTGCCGTTTTGGTTAACTAAAATGGTTTTAACAGCACTCGTTCCAAGATCTATTCCAATGACATACTTCATTTTTTCACTCCTTGCCCTTTTAAAAACCATTCACTCTAAATAAATCCTAATTATAGAAGTTACCCGTCATAACAACAAGCAATAGGAAAGGAATCATGACGGGTAATTCAGTGACTTGGTATTGATAGCAGGATCTGGAGCTTATCCTGTTATACTTCCAAAATGTATTGGTTCAATATCGCTTTTAATTTCTCCTGTCTTCCAGATTCGTTTTTAATTAATTTATGATTTAGCGCATATTGCTCAAGTGTGTGGAAATTAGCTCTTCCTTCTATAATTTCAAGACCAATCCCTTCAGTAAAACTGCGGTAACGATGTTGAATCACATCTTCAAACACACGATCTTCGATTAATTTGTGGGCAACTTTCAATCCTCTTGCAAACGCATCCATCCCTGCAATATGGGCATATATTAGATCATCAGGCTCAAAAGAAGATCTTCTGACCTTCGCATCAAAGTTTAATCCGCCGCTTCCTAGGCCGCCATTTTGCAGGATTTCGTACATTGCTAATGTCGTAGAATATAAATCCGTCGGAAATTCATCCGTGTCCCAGCCTAAAAGAGGATGACCCTGGTTTGCGTCAACAGAGCCAAGCAGACCATGTACTCTTGCCATGCGTAATTCATGTTCGAATGTATGCCCGGCTAATGTGGCATGATTGGCTTCAAGATTTAATTTAAAATGATTGTCTAAGCCATATTGCTTCAAAAAGGCAATGGTTGTTGCTGCATCTGTATCGTATTGATGGGTGGTCGGCTCTTTTGGTTTTGGCTCAATCAAAAACTGCCCTGTGTACCCGATTTCCTTCGCATAATCCACTGCCATATGCATAAATCTAGCCAAATTATCAAGCTCAAATTTTAAATCGGTATTTAACAATGTTTCATATCCTTCACGGCCGCCCCAAAATACATAGTTCTCAGCGCCAAGCTCTTTTGCTGTTTCTAACCCTTTTTTCACTTGTGCTGCAGCATACGCAAACACATCTGCATTGCAAGAAGTCGCGGCACCATGGACGAAACGGGGATTCGTAAACATGTTTGCGGTATTCCATAATAGCTTAACGCCGCTATTTCTCATGTAATCTTTAATCATGCCCACGATCATATCTAAATTTTGGTTTGTCTCTTTTAGCGTACTGCCTTCTGGTGCAATATCCCGGTCATGAAAAGCAAAGAATGGTGCATCTAGTTTTTCAAACATCTCAAATGCTGCTTCTACTCTCATCTTCGCTAGATCCATGCCTTTATAGTGATCCCATGGTCTTTGCATCGTAGCTGCTCCAAAAACGTCTGTACCATCAGCAGTAAATGTATGCCAATAGGCAATAGAAAATCGCAAATGCTCTTTCATCGTTTTTCCGCCGATTACTTCTTGAGGATTATAATATTTAAATGCTAAAGGATTAGTCGAATCTTTCCCTTCGTAAACCACTTTGTTTGCGCTTCCAAAATAGTTGGTTGAACTGGAATGAGATTGAGCCATGTGATTTCCCCCTTAAAAATAAATTCAAAACCTGATCATTCAAATACAAATGCATTTTATTTCATATTGTAAGTTACCTATTAGTTTGTTGTTTAAACAAACTAACTTACTTTCATCTTATATAACCTCATCAGTATTTTCAATATTTTTTTAGTTTTTTATGAACGCATTAGATATAATAAAGGGAAGATTCGCTATGTACTATGTTTATACTTAATTTAAAGATTAAACAAATGGAGTGGATGAAGTGGATATCGCTGATCAAACCTTTGTCAAAAAAGTAAATCAAAAGTTATTATTAAAAGAAATCCTTAAAAATTCACCTATTTCAAGAGCAAAATTATCTGAAATGACTGGATTAAATAAATCAACTGTTTCATCACAGGTAAACACGTTAATGAAAGAAAATCTGGTATTTGAAATAGGTCAAGGACAATCAAGTGGCGGAAGAAGACCTGTCATGCTTGTTTTTAATAAAAAGGCAGGATACTCCGTAGGAATAGATGTTGGTGTGGATTATATCAATGGCATTTTAACAGACCTTGAAGGAACGATCGTTCTTGATCAATACCGTCATTTGGAATCCAATTCTCCAGAAATAACGAAAGACATTTTGATTGATATGATTCATCACTTTATAACGCATATGCCCCAATCTCCGTACGGGCTTATTGGTATAGGTATTTGCGTGCCTGGACTCATTGATAAAGATCAAAAAATTGTTTTCACTCCGAACTCCAACTGGAGAGATATTGACTTAAAATCTTCTATACAAGAGAAGTACAATGTGCCTGTTTTTATTGAAAATGAGGCAAATGCTGGCGCATATGGAGAAAAAGTATTTGGAGCTGCAAAAAATCACGATAACATTATTTACGTAAGTATCAGCACAGGAATAGGGATCGGTGTTATTATCAACAATCATTTATATAGAGGAGTAAGCGGCTTCTCTGGAGAAATGGGACATATGACAATAGACTTTAATGGTCCTAAATGCAGTTGCGGAAACCGAGGCTGCTGGGAATTGTATGCTTCAGAGAAGGCTTTATTAAAATCTCTTCAGACCAAAGAGAAAAAACTGTCCTATCAAGATATCATAGACCTCGCCCATCTGAATGATATCGGAACCTTAAACGCATTACAGAATTTTGGATTCTATTTAGGAATAGGCCTTACCAATATTTTAAATACTTTCAACCCACAGGCCGTAATTTTAAGAAATAGCATAATTGAATCGCATCCTATGGTTTTAAATTCAATGAGAAGTGAAGTGTCGTCAAGGGTTTATTCCCAATTAGGCAATAGCTATGAATTATTGCCATCTTCCTTAGGACAGAATGCACCGGCATTAGGAATGTCCTCCATTGTGATTGATCATTTTCTGGACATGATTACAATGTAATTTTTTATGGAATGGACAGCTCATCTTTAAAGATGAGTTTTTTAATTCTAGGGGTATTTCTGAAGCAATAGTGACATAGGCACCTTCTCATATGAAAAAGGAGTTCTAAAATAGAAATCTCCTTTTTCATGTGCCAATTATTTTTCTTTATAACGAAAATATCTAAAGTCGGCCGGAATATGATTACCACTGGTATCTTGGCATTGCATCCCTACAAAGGCCCCTGTGAAGAATCCTCCCCCACGGATGTAATCATCTGATAATTTTTTCGATTCCAGTGCTATGTCAATTTTGTGCCAATCTTCTTTGTTAAAAGAATAGAAATAATAATATTTGTCTTTTTCAATATTTACTCTTAAATATACATACTTTACTTCACGAGGAATAACAATTTTATTATTTAATGGCTGTGAAAAAGAAAAGTTGTCACATATTGTTAATTCAAGAATGCGGCCAAGTTCTTCATCATGTGTTACTTGAAGAGCCGTCCAGTTCTCTGTATTGTAGTAATTCACCAATCCAGCGGCTTGTTGAAAATTTTCCGGATAAAACTCAACAGCAGTTTCGGCTTCAAAATGGAGACTTTGCCAGCGTCTGGCTACAAATGCCTGAGTAAATGTCGAGGTCAATGATTCATGACCGAATAATCGTAAATGATTTGGCGCTTGAGTCAATGAACCTAATTCATTCGTGAATGGAATCCTTAAAGTTTGAAAATTTATATTTAATGTTGAATCCTCAAATTCATCAACTTCCGGGTACGTTGCTTCAAATATTGTTTCGGGTATAGAAGGTGCATCTACCTCCAAGCTTCCTTCTTTTCCACCTACTATATAGGGCCATTCATCTTTCCAGTAAAGTTTTTGAATAGCTGTTTCTCTGCCCAAAGGACAGTATCCTCTCTGCTGAAAAATTGAATCATCGTCAGGATGAATAGGACGTCCCGTTAAATGAGCTAAATACCACTCATCTGTATGTGTTTGAACAATGGATGCATGACCACATTTTTGCAATGGATTTCCTGGGTCATGCCATGACGTTAAGATTGGATTATCGGGATGAACTTCATATGGCCCCTCAATATTTGCAGAACGGGCAATTGTAGCAGCATGTTCGTACCGTGTTCCTCCTTCTGCAGTTAATAAATAATAATAGTTCCCGATATGATAAAGGTGCGGAGCTTCTGTCAGTTTTCTATCAGTTCCTTCAAATATAACTTTTGGTTTACCGATTAATTTTTGCTCTTTATCAGAATATTCCTGTATAACAATTCCTCCAAATGAGTGCCGATCAATACGGTGATCCCATAACATATTTAATAAATATTTTTTTCCATCCTTATCATGGAACAAAGAAGCATCAAATCCCGAGCTATTTAATGTAATCGGCTCACTCCAATCACCATTAATCGTTTCACAAGTAACTAAATAATTGTGACAATCTTTCCATGCGCCATCTACTACCTTAACATCCGTATAGATCAGCCAAAACTTCCCATCACTATAGCTTAAACATGGTGCCCAAACCCCACCTGAATTTGGATTTCCTTTCATGTCTAATTGTGAAACTCTCTGTAATGGATGTGCAACTAAGTGCCAATTTACTAAATCTTTTGAGTGGTGTATCTGGACTCCCGGAAACCACTCAAATGTAGATACAGCGATATAATAATCCTCTCCTGCCCTACAAATACTTGGATCGGGATTGAATCCTTTAAGTACTGGATTGGTAATCTTCATTTGGGACTCCTCCTCAGTTTATTTTCTTTTTTAAGCTTTGAAATCATCAATATGATCCAAATAAACTTTGTCTCTATTCTCTAATTCTCGAACCATGTTTTTATATTTTTTCTCATCTAAGTTATAGAAATTAATATCAATTAAAGCTAGAACCAGCAAGAACACGGGAATAATGGTTGTTGTAATTAAAATCCCCGTTAATGCCGCCGGGGTTTGTGCCTGATTTGCCACATATCCAAACTTATCAAGAACCAGACCCGGAACAACTCCTCCTAAGGCCATACCAAACTTAAAGAAAAATCCGATTATAGCGTAAATGAGCCCACCCATTCTTTTTCCAGTCCTGTACTCTCCATATTCTATTGTTTCAGGAATAAGCGCCCACATATATCCCCCGGCAGTGAGACTTCCAGCAGCAGCGATTAATCGACAGAAAAGTATGAGGTAAACATTACTTGGCGGAACAAACAGTAAAGCTAAGAGGCCGATAATATTCAGTAATAATGCATAGTTTAGTAATTTCTTTTTCCCCAAAAATTGATGAAGCCTTGGAATAAACGGTAAAATGACCAAAGCGGGCAAACTTCCTATCAAACCGTACCACTTCACCAAATCCTCTCTTTCTAAGTTATACGTTACGTAGTAAATGCCAACCGAATTACTGATGGAATTCACTCCAAAAATAATAATAAAGAAAATACTTAATACAACAAGTGGACGATTAACACGAAACTGCTCAAATATATCCGTAAATTTAATTTTTTCTTCGGATTTTTGAAGAGTGACCCGCTCTTTTGTGCTTTTAAAACAAAAGATTAAAAGGCACCCGCCTATCATTCCCAAAATACCCATGGTTAGTTGCCAGCCAAGAGACTCGTTGCCGGAAGTATCGCTTAAATAAGCAGCCAGTAAGGGAACAAAAAATGCAACGACAAGTCCCCCAAGATTCGCAAATAACATGCGAACAGAAGTTATACTAACCACTTCTTGATTATTTCTAGTCATTGCAGAAGTTAACGCGCCATATGGAACGTTTATCGTTGTGTATGTAAGCGACAAGCCAACATAGGTTATATAGGCATATATTAATTTCCCCATATCCGAAAAGTCTGGTGTTGTAAAACAGAGTATTGCCAGTATGACAAATGGAAAAGCTCCGAATAAAAGATACGGTCTAAAGCGTCCAAATCTGCTGTTCGTTCTGTCAACTATTGTTCCGATAAAAGGATCAGCGAGAGCGTCGATTATTCTAACCACTAAAAACATAGTACCGGCTGCTGCTGCCGATAAACCAAAAACATCTGTATAGAAGAACAAAAGATACGTAGACACTGTTGCATAAATTAAATTACAAGCAAAATCTCCAGACGCATATCCAACTTTTTCAACCATGCTAATCTTCTTTACATTTTCACTGAGCATGATTTCTCCCCTTTTCGACCCTTTAATATGGAACAGTGTGAAAGGTATAACAATTTCTCGAATTTACGGTCAGTTAACTTTTATAAAAGCGCTTTCAAAACAGTGCGAAAAAATATGGTGATCAGCAAGCAAAAAATTCATCTTTTCTCGTCATACCTTATATACCTGGAAAAGGATAAAAGCCTCATTCTTTCGTTTCTTATATTGTTTAGCTCCATTAAATCGATCCTCTTATCCTCCTTCCATCCATATTCAGTAAGACCTTATCTTGTGGACAATGAAAGTTCATCTTATTAGTTTGTTGATCGAACAAACTAACTTGATTTAATATTATAAAATCCTTTCAACTTTTTCAACATATTCTTCAGAAAGTTTAAACAGAATGAATTAAATATTGATTTTTGAATGTTTCGTTATATTCAGTGTTTCAAATATTTGCGAATGTCATGTATCATTTAACAACGATCAGTCCGAAAACAGATTCTTGTGTAACCACATGACAAAGATGATCTATGCGAAATAAGGAATTGGTTAGTGGTAAGCTGCATTAACAGTTTGATAAAGGTGATAACAGGATGTATGGAGACTGTTATCGTAGATTTATGCTGATGGCAAACTTGGTCATGAGTAGAAAGAAAAGGAATGGCCAGAGTAGTTTATGTTATAAGTCCAACCCTACATACTTATATCAATACAGGAATAAATAAGAAGCAAAAATAGAGAAGCTTTCAACAGGAGTAGAAATGGCTATTTGACTGTCTGAGGATTAAAGACTGTGTTAAACACTATGATTTATCCAAACTTATTTTAATCTTAAAAATTTAATTGAGGGTGAAAACAAAAGAGAATACAGAAATTAATTCTGTATTAATTTATTCAATATGTTAATTTTACTTTGGTCTTTATGATTCTTCTTCCTTCTTCTATAGCCATCTAATAAAGACTTTTTATAAACCTTGAGGTAATCATCAATCGTTAGCAAATGATATTTCGCTCCGTCATCTTCAAAAACCTCTAGGTTATTATAGTCTACATCTGCAAATGGTTTTAAATCCTCAATGTAAGCAATGCCTATTTTGGTATTAGTTTTCTTAAATTCATGCTCATGTAAATCAACCATTTTGTATCCATGCAGTTCCATCACTTTTTTTAGTTTTCCCCACTTTTCCTCTAAAAAAATTAAAGGAATAAGGATATCAATATCTTCTGGGGAAAAGCCCAACCCAGTTACCTTTTCAAGACCTAAAGAGCCATATAATAATGGAATGATGTCTAGCTCTTTATTAAAAATTTTAGCTATATTGATAAATTCATTATACAATTTCATTTTCCATCCCCGATATTTGGTAATTAATTATTTAAGATTCAACTGCCTCTTGAATTTTCATAAGTCCTTCAATACTAATACCTCAAAGGGTTATTTTTTCAATAATCCTGAAAGTCATCTGTACAATATCTAAAAAGCCTTAAATACTGAATTAAAGAAAAACATCAATATGATAATGGCTAGCACAACAACAATTTCAAAAGTATGTGAACTGCCATCTTCTTTTTCTCGTTCTTTCTTCTCCCTCATTTGCTCCCTATACTTTCTTTGTATTTCATCCTTTTTTTTATCCATCTTACTCGACCCCTTTCATCATAAAGTAAAGCCAAGCAATTCTGAAAATTTTTTATTCCTTCTTTTGACAAGCTCGAAAATACCAATGTATAAGCGTAATGCCTAATGGATTAAACTCCAAATAACAAAGTCCCTCCGATAAACCAGAAAAAAGGAAATGGAAACATAATTGCATTTAAGACAATCCCATATACAGCACACCGTTTATTTGTCTTTATTGAAACGAACGCTAAAATGATTCCTATAGGAGAAAGTAATAATGGAAAAAACACCGGCATTCCTTGCCATGGAATTGACATAACTCCCGTAAAAAAATTAATAATTAAGATAGCTGAGATAATTGGAATCGTGATTGAAAAAATAGCTGCAGCTTTTCTAACATTCATATTGAAAGCAAGTCTCCGTTCTCTTTAAAATCGTAGTTTTATTTAGTCTTGAGAAAGTTTGTCAAAATCTCTTTCTTTCATTTCAGGCAGAGTGATATCAATCCCTAACCTTTTTATTAATTCTTGTACGTAGCTTTTTATTGCAAGCATATTAAATGGGAAATCGAAATCAAATTCCTCTTTAACGCTTAGAATATCCATTGCATACGAACAGTTATGCTTCATACCCAAAAGAATACGATTGATCAGATAACTCAAAGTGAGTAACTAAATAAACACTAATAAGGTTTCCACCTTGAGAATCAAAATCTACTAATCTTTCATCAAGTACTAATAAAAATGCAGATCTCTCATCATCAATACCAACTGAAAAAATTCTAAGTTTCTTAGTTTCAATAACCGTTTAGTATGTAAGGCCCCCATAATCTAATTCTGCTTTTTCTGGTATAAATCGTTTTATGAAAGAGTATTACATGCACTTATACTCTTCTACCCAGTCGTGATATTTTTCATAAAGTGGACGTATTCGTTTGAAATCAAGAGCTATGACTTCACATCCACGGTCATCATAGATAAAGAAAATAATGTCTTTTGTAATGTTCACAAAGAAAACATCAGGGTAATCAATAGAATAGCCTCCGAATTTCGGTTTCAATGGAAAATCTTCATTACTGGCTGCTTTAAGTAATTCAGTTACACGTAAGTCTCGAGGTTTGCATAACAAGGAAAATTGTTGCATCTCGTATTCTTCAGCGTTATTGATTTCGAAAGGGTAGGGATATGTCTTCACCAGAATTTGATTCAAATGATTTTTACACTTTAGAAACGGTTGATAGACCTTTAATTTTCTTATACATTTCTCTTTCTTGTGCTTATACATATTCGTCACAAGAAATATGTCATCGTTTTGTTCAAATAATTCATTAAAAATGATTGTTATTTGCTCATATACAACTTGGAACCTCTTAAGATTCAATTCTTCTTTCTCTTTGAGTTGATAGATATTTTCCCCAAGACAAAAATGGATTCCTATGCCCCATTGATTATAGATGCTAGGAATGAATTCGAGGTTTTGAAACCTTTCCTCCATATACTTCATTATCTTCATTTAGACATTCTCACTTTAGGAATATGATCTTTTTGGAATATCAACAACTCATGCAGTTCGATGTTTTGATAGGGCCAGACTTTATCAAACAGCTCTCTCGGATACCGCTCCATTTCGTTATTATATAGCTTTCTGACAGTTGGATACTCATGATCAATATCTCTGGAAAGTTTCCGGATACTGATCTTTCTTTGGTCTATAATCGTTTTTAACTTTGATTTAATCATATTCTCACCTTTTAGTTATTTTTGATCACTTAAAATGATCATTAAGTTTATAATGGATCCTTGACCTCGCTGAATTTAATAATCCCGCTCTTCATGTTCAAATCCATAAGTACCTTTTATCCACACATCGCCGCAGCCTGGACTTTTTGTTATTTCCAACTGATCACCTTCTACTCGGTCTGCTGCACTGTAGTCCAAATAACTTCCTGTGAATTCTTTCTCGCTCCTTGATAATATCCATCAGTTAGAGCTATTCTGCTAAGTTTCATATTTAGAGTACAGTCTTTATTATTGTGTATTGTGAATTTATAACCAAGTGAGGTCAAAATTCCGGTCGATCAAAACAAAGTCTACATTTGTTTAATCCACCGTTAGCTTTGCTTCAGCATTCGGAAGAGTAAAACTTGAGACTAAGCCTAAGCAAACCAAAGTTAAACGATTAACCCTTTTCATCCCTCTCTCCCTTACCCATTTATGGCATAATTCGGTAAATAAAAGGGCTTTTTGACCGTGCATAAGGAAAAGGATTGTGATGATTTAAGCTACGCTGCTACCCTCCCAATGTTTTGCAGGAAAACCGAGTCCCAGATCCAAAATATTACGGCAAATGAGACGCTAAACAAGTAAACTTCATATCCCATCAGAAAGTTTAAGGTGTTTTTTGGATCAGTAATGAAAGCGAAGAATAACCATACTAAGAAGGAAAAGAATATGTATATGAGTAAATATTTCGTGTTAAACCTTTTTGGATTGCGATTTAAGAAATATTGAACAGGTGCAGCAAAGATTAAATAAAAGATAAAGAGAAGAACACTTATTAGGAAGTATGGTATGTAGCCGTCATAACCAATGCCAAAAACATAAACAACAGCAGCTGATAACGCGGACAAGACATGAACAAATATGATCCTTAAAACTTGCATGTTTATAACCTCTTTCTAAATGAATGCTTCTTCAACATTGTCTAGATCCTCCTTAAAATCACTTTAAAACTACTGTTCTACTCAGAAATTAAACATCTTGGTCGCATTTCTCATTCTTCCGCCATTGAATAGTATTTCGGCGAGTTATCGCAACAGGTATTAATAGTAGAGTACCGACAATAAGCAACATAAAAAAGATCACAAACAGCGCACCTGTTCCCGGAACAATTTCTTCATAGGTAATAAAGCGCTCCTTCCCCTGCAGGACGAAGAACCGAGAATTTTCAAGAAAGGCTAGATGAAAAGCGATAGACGTCCATAAGCTTCCTGTTACAATACGCAGGAGTTGAAGGATGCATCCAAAAGTCAACAATAAAACGATGTAATCTAATGTGATAGCAGGTGATTCAATTCCAGCTATATATTGCAAAACACTTACAATTATTGGTGCAAGCACAAACAGGATTGGTTGTAGGAGTAAGGCCATAAAACAGTTCCAACGCTTATTTAGAGCATAGTACACCGTCCCACGAAAAGTTAATTCCTCTGGAAAAGCTTCATAAAAGAATGCGATAATCATATTTAGGAGCAATGCTGTCACTAAATGGACAGAGAAGTGAAATTGTGTAACTTTGATCCAGCCTAATAAATGGGCGATAGCGAAACCAGACCCGGATAATACAATCACATATATTGCTCCTATTATGGCTTTCGGAATGGCTTGCCGCCACTCAGACAGTCCTATAGAATAAAAGGGTCTACTAGACATCCGTTTAAGAAGAATGTAGAGCAACGGGACAGTTATTAATGTGACTAAACCTGCTTGGATGCCTTGCTTCAAAAGCTTGGAAGCTCCTGCTTGGCTAGCCATTGAACCGACTAAAGTAGCAAAAAACAAAGCAAATACGAATGTTCCCCAACTGAGCAAGACAGTTCCTAACCATTTATGATGATTGTCTTGTTTTCCGCTTTTGGTGAGATGAATTTGCATTTGGATACCCCTCTCACATCATTCATATTAAGCACTATAAGCCCTACTATCACTATACGTTCTATAGCTGTTATGGTTTCAAATTCCTGCATTACCCCTCTTACAATTCCACTCTTCCTCTAAAATAGCGTAATAATATTCATCCCACCATTCATTGCCTTTCGGAATACATTTTTTAAAAAATCCTTCTCTTCTCATTCCGATCTTCTCCATAACTCGGTATGAAGGAATATTCTCAGGTTGACACGTAGCTATAATCCTATGTAAGTTCATTTCTTTAAATCCATATTCCAAGATAGCTTGGGCTGCCTCAGAAGCATACCCTTTATTTTGATAATTGGGATTAAACACCCACCCAATTTCATATGTATGTTCACCAAAATACTTATAAAAAACAATATGGCCTATAAGAAAGTCTTGATCTCTTAGTATGACAGGGAATTTTTCAGCGTTATCACCTTTGTTTTTATTTACAAATGCCTTTGCATCTTCTTCAGTAAAAACCACTTCAGGTATATACTTCATTACATTACTATCAGATGTATACTCATATACAGCTTGCCAATCTTTGAATTCAAATTCACGTATCAATAACCTTTTTGTTGTTATGTGCATTAAAGCAACTCCCCTCTAATATACTTAATCTTTATTTCAATATGAAGACAACAATAACCTCTTTAAAACTATCCTTATTCAACAATATTGCCTCTTGCTAGAACAACTCAAGGATTTCTGACTGTGAACAAGCAATGGAATATGATTCTCAAAAATAATTCCCTTACCTTTCCCTGAGGGATAATTATGAAGGAACAATATGGTAAAAAAACGGAAGTTCGAGTAGTTCTGTAAAAAGAAGAGTTGTATTCTTTGGCTAATGACTTTATTAAAACAAACGATAAAGATTTTGAATCAATTGATTACACTGATGATTATGAGGTAAATCCAATGGGCGGCATTGAAATCAATGGTTGTTATCTAAATAGAAAAAAGTAATACGGGGAATTTAGGACAAAACTAAAGACGAAGTAAGATCATTTACTGTGGATGCAACTCGTAAGCCAGAGTGCGAAGATAAAATATATGAGGATTAAACAAACGTCCCCTTACAATAAGTAAGGGGATGTTTTGTTATCAACAAGATTGTTTAATTTAATTGGTATTCCTTGTTAATCTTTTTAAGATGTGAAATTTCAACTTCGTATTGACTTCCATAAACTCTGCTTATTTTTTGCACTTCTTCCTTTGATCCGAAGAAAATAACTTTAAAATCATCATTTACGTATTGAACTACAAAAAAAACCATCAAAATCATGAAATGTATTTTTATTTATCGAAATAAAACCACTTGATTGAGCTGTTGTTTTTACACTAATCCGTCTGCCATCACTCACAACATCAAATCCATGCTGATTAGTTTGACGTGCCAGAGTGCCGTTGGTTTGGATTGCACAAATGAATTCACCGATTCTGCCAATTAAATGCCTCAATTCTGTAGGCTTACAGTTCAATACATTCATTTCATATCTCAGGATTTGGTTATATTCATTATAAAGGTTTACAAGTTGTTCTTTACTAATGATTTCGGCTTGATCATTTATTTGGTTATTAGTAATAAAAGCTTCTCGGAGTGATTTAACACCGTTTACCCATTTGCCTACGATAACTTCCTTATCTTCCCCTTTTGATTTTCTGAAAATAAGTCCTGTATAAAGAGAGTTTTCACCTAAGTATTTGTAAGAACTTCTATTCACATATTCAAAGAGGTGCTTATTAAAAGAAATCCCCTTATTATACCGGTTATAACAATAATCTGATAAAATAATGCTATCCGGATTAGTTCCGTATTTTTCTTGAAGGGTTTTCTTTACTTCTTGAGGTGAAACCAACTCATTGATCTTATTTTTCAAAGCATCTTTAATTTGCTCGTAAATTGTCATTATACTTCCCTCAAATAGCAGATTCTTTGGTTGTTGAAATTAGTCATAATTTTTTCTTTTGCCGAAGTGTTATTCTGAAACCAGTTTATAATACTCTTGGAGATTCGGATTTACTTCCCAATATTTCGTTCCATTAGAAGACACTAGCATATCAAACCATATCTCGAAATTAGAATTTAAGTTAATCGCATCTTCAATATCGTCAATTGAGTCTAGATATAACATATAACCTAATCCTTTTTTTGATTTGTTTGTGTCTATGACATACCTTCCATCAAAATGATATCCTATTAATAAGTATCCCTCTGGGAAATCTTGAACCTCATTATATTCAACGATTCCCTCTAAGCTAAGTATTTCAATGCCATCAAACATTTCCATCCCATTGTGTTGTAACAAAAACTCTTTAAAGTCATTAGGAAAAGTAACACCTAATTTCTTTTCTAAGCCGCTAATTTCTTGAGGAGTTGCTGGATTTTTGAAATGAAAAGTAGCATCTTCCAAGACATAGCCCCCATGATGGAACACAGGAAATGTACCATATTTAGTAACTGCTTTCTTAATACCATCTAATGTCATGTGAACTAACTTTCCTTCTTCCATAAATGCTCCTCCTCCTTAAATCATCTCACTAAATTTTACCATACAGAACATTAAGATAAATTTAAAAGGGACATAAACTGTTTATTAAGAAACAATTTTACTCATAATTAAAGCAGGATTAGTGGTGAACAAAATGTAAGTGTTATATGCTGTTTTAATTACTACCCTATCTTTTGAGCCATAAGGAAACCCAATCCTTACTGCGCTTTTCTCCTCTCCCCCATAGTTTGGATCAAGAAATACATCATTGATTTCTTTGATTGGAATTTCAATTTTGGATCGCTGCCAATTGATAATTAAGTTTTCATTTGATTTTTCAACGTTGATTCCAAGCATAAAAACATTCCCCTTTTGACTATGAATTCAGTGAAACAAACACGCTTTAAAATTTAATAAATCCAAAAAGTTATACTTACGGGAAATATGACTATAAGCAAAAGAGCCCTTTCAGGCCCTTATTTTTCTTTTACCCTTGGTATGAATTTGTTACAAACTCTTTTGCTTTATTAGCAACAGTTTCCCAAGTGGCGGCAGCATGATCAAGATCCGCAGAAAGCTTATTGATATCCTCATTCTCAAACCCTTGGGCGAGTGAATAAAATTGATTTTCTATAGAATGCCAGATGCCTTCGATTTATCCTATAAACTCCTTAGACTTTTCTGCTTGAGCTATTAAATTAACCAAGTCTATATTGATACTGTGAAGCATCCCCAAAACTTTTACTTCTAATTCTGGAATCTGTATATAATCTTCATCGCTTGGACTTTGATTTTTCTGTTTCTTGAGTAATTGACTTAAAGCTTTCCACACAGTATTGTCCTCCTATGATAGCTTCTTTAGACGTGCCTCTATGAAAATGGTCATTTGGTGATCAGCTTCACGAAATGTCTCAGCAAATGTTTCAATTCCGGTATCCTAGAAACATGGCGTTCGATAATCATGCCCACGGAAGCCCCAGCTGTGTGGATCAGTTGCAAGCATAAGCATTCTGCGATTCATTACCGACCTTGTCAAAGGGATGCTAAATAAAAAAAGAACCTTTATTTTACCATTGGCTTACTGGCTTACTTTTGAAAATTTATAAATTATTATTATATTGAACAGTGTTGGTATGATGTATACAAGACCAGTTCCAAGTAGACCTATTACTGAACTAGAAATTAATAAAATGCTGAAGATTGGTTTATTATTTGTCTGGATTGAAGCAAGCATGGTTATAATTCCCGCCAAAGCACCTAAAAACCATAAATTCCCCAAAGTGTAAGAGTCATCTATAACCGCAAACAGTTGAGCCAGTACAGAAAAAACCACTCCTAATCCCCCGGAGAAGATAGTCAATTTTTTCATAGAAATCTCCTTTTTGAAAATTGATTTAGATTTCAACGCAATTATGGATTTATTTGGTTATGATGTCAATGATAAACATCCGCCTTGCTCATCTTATTATTGCCGGTAGAAGTATTGAACAATGGAATTATCACAGAGTTTGTCGAATTATTTATGCGTATTGCTTTCCTTAAGGATGGAATTATTTTCCTAATTGAAAATTTAGACATAGAATTATTAGTGACATAGATAAAAGTGACCCTGCTTTTTAGCAGTGCCGCTCCATAATTTATTACCTATTAACATAAAAAATCCCCTGACACCAATAGTGCCAAGGGATTGAGAGATTAATACTGAGACATATACTGTTCGCGTTCCCAAGGATGTACTTGTGTTCTAAACATATCCCATTCGATTTCTTTTGCTTCGATGAAGTGTTCGAATAGATGCTCGCCCAGCGCTTTGACCATGACTTCGTTTGATTTGAATTCTTCTAGTGCTTCCGCAAGTGTTGCTGGAAGGTCAACGATACCGTTTTCCATGCGCTCTTCTTTGCTCATCACATAGATGTTGCGGTCGATTGGAGCCGGCGCTTCCAGTTTGTTTTTGATTCCGTCTAATCCTGCAGCAAGCAATACGCTAAGTGCAAGGTATGGGTTTGCAGCTGGGTCTACGCTGCGTACTTCAACACGTGTGCTGATGCCGCGAGAAGCCGGGATACGGATAAGCGGGCTTCTGTTTTGCGCGCTCCATGCTACATAGCAAGGTGCTTCATAGCCAGGAACAAGACGTTTGTAAGAGTTTACTGTCGGGTTTGTTACTGCTGTAAAGCTTGTTGCGTGCTTCACGATACCTGCAATGAAGTGTTTCGCTGTTTCACTTAACTGAAGATCTGCGTTTTCGTCAAAGAATGCGTTAACACCATTTTTGAAGAGTGATAGATTGCAGTGCATACCTGAACCGTTCACGCCGAACAATGGTTTTGGCATAAATGTCGCATGCAGGCCGTGTTTGCGGGCAATTGTTTTGACAACTAGTTTAAATGTTTGGATGTCATCACAAGAGCGGACTGCTCCAGCATATTTAAAGTCAATTTCGTGCTGACCAGGTGCTACTTCGTGGTGAGATGCTTCGATTTCAAAGCCCATCTCTTCAAGCTCAAGCACGATATCGCGGCGGCAGTTTTCTCCTAAATCCGTTGGAGCTAAGTCGAAATATCCGCCTTTGTCGTTTAGTTCAAGCGTTGGCTCGCCTTTTTCGTCCAATTTGAATAAGAAGAATTCAGGCTCAGGTCCAAGGTTGAAATCACTGAAGCCGAGGTCTTCCATTTCTTTCAGAATCCGTTTTAAGTTGTTTCGCGGGTCACCTTCGAAAGGTGTGCCATCCGGATTGTAAATATCACAGATGAAACGTGCTACTTTACCTTTTTCAGCTGTCCATGGGAAGATAACAAATGTATTTAGATCTGGATACAGGTACATGTCTGACTCTTCGATACGAACGAATCCCTCAATAGAAGAACCGTCAAACATGACTTTATTATCAAGCGCTTTTCCAAGCTGGCTTACAGGAATCTCAACATTCTTGATTGTTCCAAGAATGTCAGTAAATTGAAGGCGGATATACTTCACGTTTTCTTCTTTTACTAATTTTTCGATATCTTCTCTAGTGTACTTTGCCATTTGGTAAAATTCCTCCTCTTAAAAGGTAAATGTATATAGCAAAACAGTTGCTAACGGATTAATGAAAGAAGCGGGACATGTCGCCTTGACGGAATGTATTCCCTCTTTGAAAACGGCCGGCTTGCATGAGCTCGTTTTTCAGGAGCTGTCTCAGTTCGTCATCGGACAGATCATGTTTCATTGGTTTTTTCGTCTTCTCGCTTTGTTTTTGCTCTGGCTCAGCTTCGGCTTTCGCCAGAATCTGTTTAATTCCTGCCATGTTTACACCTTGTTCTATCAGGTGCTTGATTTCTAACAGTTTATCTACATCATGAAATGAAAATAATCGTCTATTCCCTTCACTTCTGGCTGGAAATATCAGTCCATTTTCCTCATAATATCGAATTTGTCTTGCTGATAACTCAGTTAACTGCATGACAATTCCTATTGGAAATAAAGGCATTGAGCGGCGAATATTATCACTCATCTCAATTTCCTCCTTTTCTTAACTTAGTTTCATTATAGGTGATGTTATATTTTGTGTCAATACGATGTAAGGATTCTTAACATCAAAATACAGAGAAATTTTTAAAAAATTTAAATTAATTGCTTTTGCATCAATGAATCCACTGCACTGCATATGGCATTCTTCACATGCGAATAGGTTAATCCTCCCTGAACATACGCTACATACGGCGGGCGGATAGGGCCATCAGCTGATAATTCGATGCTTGCTCCTTGAATAAACGTCCCTGCTGCCATAATGACATCATCCTCGTATCCAGGCATGTAGGCTGGATAAGGCGTCACATGAGCATTGATTGGCGATGCAAATTGAATAGCCTGGCAAAAAGCAATCATCTTTTCTCTGTCAGAAAACTCAACGGATTGTATTAAATCCGTTCTTTTCGCATCCCATTTCGGGTTTGAAGTGAAGCCGAGTTTTTCAAGGAATCTCGCTGTAAACACCGCTCCCTTTAAACTTTGAGACACAACGTGAGGCGCCAAAAAGAAGCCTTGGTACATTTCTTGGAGCGAGTAAAGAGATGCCCCCGCTTCTCTGCCGATGCCGGGTGACGTCATACGGTATGAGCAAGCTTCAATCCATTTCGCTTTTCCGACGAGGTAGCCGCCTGTTTTCGCAAGGCCGCCGCCGGGATTTTTAATGAGAGATCCCGCCATCAGGTCGGCTCCGACATGGCAAGGCTCAAGCTCTTCCACAAATTCTCCGTAACAGTTGTCCACAAAGACGATCAGATTTTCATTGATTTCTTTTACAAAACGGATCATTTCTTTTATTTCTCTAATTAAGAAAGAAGGGCGATTCGCATATCCTTTTGAGCGCTGAATGCCGATTACTTTTGTCTTCGGATTGATCGCAGCGGCGACTGCATCATAGTCTATCTTTCCGTCTTTCGTCAGATCAACCGCATTATAGCCGATTTGAAAATCCTTTAACGAACCAGCGTTTTCTCCACCCCTGACGCCCACAATTTCCTCTAGCGTATCATACGGCTTGCCCGTGATATAAAGGAGCTCGTCCCCCGGTCTGAGGACACCGAACAAAGCAATTGAGATGGCATGTGTGCCTGAAATGATTTGCGGCCTTACAAGCCCCGCTTCTCCGCCAAACACATCCGCATATATGCTTTCAAGCGTGTCTCTTCCGATATCATCATAGCCGTATCCAGTAGACGGCGTGAAATGAGTGTCGCTTACTTTGTGTTTTCTATAGCTTTGAAGCACTCTCCACTCATTTCGCTCGCTGATTTCTTCTATTTGTTTATGAATGCCGGCAATGTCCGCTTCCACTTCCATTGCCGTTTTCTTCAATAATTCTCCGTGTGTTAATGTGTCAAACATGTCTTTATATTTCCTTCCTACATATACTTCTTTAATTCACCGATGATACTTTGCTCTTCTTGGACATAGCCGGATATGTCATACTGTTCATTTTCTTCATTAAAATAGAAGCGGTCTACCATCGTTTCCGATTTGATTCTGGAAAGGAGCTTCCCTTCACTTGCCGGCACATGTGCTCCAAAAGACGTTAACAGTTCTTGGCGCAAATAGCGCTGAATCGCTTCTTTAAAGGCTGCAGCGTCGTCCTCAAATTTCGCACTGACCATAATGTGATCCCTTCCGGCGGACGGTATAAAATCAGGCAGTTTTTGATCACGTTTATTGTAAGCCGTCAGCATCGGGATATCATCTGCTTCAAGCTCCTCGAGAAGCCGAAGCACTGTTTTTTCATGTCCCGCATAATCCTCATTTGAAGAATCAATTAAATGCAGGATCAAATCCGCTTCTTTTACTTCCTCAAGCGTTGAGCGGAATGCAGCAATCAATGTCGTCGGAAGATCCTGAATAAATCCTACTGTATCTGAAAGAAGAACACTGTAGCCGCTTGGCAGGACCATTTTTCTGGTCATCGGGTCCAGCGTGGCAAACAGGAGATCTTCTTCATAGCTGTCAGCACTCGTCAGGCGGTTGAACCATGTTGATTTCCCTGCGTTTGTATAGCCGACAAGCGCAATTTGAAGCACACCGTTTTTCTTTCTTCTTTCACGGTATCGGCTTCTATGGCGAATGACAGTGGAAAGCTGTGTGTTGATTTCATGAATGCGATTTCTGATATGGCGGCGGTCGGTTTCCAGTTTCGTTTCCCCGGGACCTCTTGCCCCAATTCCACCGCCTTGCCGGGAAAGGTTGATCCCTTGTCCCGTCAGACGCGGCAGTGCATATTGCAGCTGAGCCAGCTCAATTTGAAGTTTGCCTTCTCTCGTTCTCGCCCGCTTTGCAAAAATATCTAATATCAATTGCGTGCGGTCAATCATCTTCACTTCAATTGCTGTTGCCAATGACTTCAGCTGACTTGGCGACAGTTCATCATTAAAGATGAGGAGATCAGCTTCAAGCTCTTCCACCAGTGCCTTCAGCTCTTCTACCTTCCCTTTTCCTATATATGTAGCGGCGTCAGCCCTGTTCCGTTTTTGTGTGACGCTGGTCAGTACTTTTCCGTCTGCTGTTTTCGTCAGAGATGCTAGCTCTTCCATAGAATTTTCAAAATGCTCATCCGTGATATGCGGCAGCTGACATCCGACTAAAATGGCTTTCTCCTGAATCGTTTCTTGTTCGTTCAAATGGATGTTCCTTTCTTTTGCATATTGGGCAGTAGTATTATCATACCAAACCCTGCATGTGTATACCACAAATCGATTGCTTTGAAAAGCGGAAATACGAGCAAAAAACAGACCTCTCAAAAACAGAGAGGTCTATGCAGATCCAGATGCTTCTTCTTTAATGGAAAGATCTTGGCTTTTGATGGTCATCAAGTCGCTTTTTAAGTATTGGTCTCCCATTAAAAGCCTCATGGCTTGTGCTCTGATCGATTTTTCGATCACATTTCTGACAAAACGTCCATTGCTGAATTTAATGGGACTTGTCGTGCTTTTCACTGTCATTAAGTAATCTTTCAATTTCCATTCAGCTTCTTGACTGAGCTGGTATTCCCTTTCATCGATCATTCGTTTCGCAATCTCCATGAGCTGGGTCACAGAGTAATCCGGAAAATCAATGGAGATGGGAAATCTTGATTGGAGTCCGGGATTTAACGAGAGAAAATGATCCATTTCCCGTGAATATCCGGCGAGTATCAAAATAAACTCATGCTGTTTGTCTTCCATATGCTTGACAAGTGTGTCGATCGCTTCTTTCCCAAAGTCCTTTTCGCCGCCTCTTGCCAGCGAGTAGGCTTCGTCTATAAACAAAATGCCACCTAATGACTTTTTGATTAAATCTCTCGTCTTTTGGGCGGTGTGTCCGATATACTCCCCGACCAGGTCAGCCCGCTCCGCTTCTATTAAGTGGCCTTTTGACAGGACATTCATTTCAAAGAACAGCTTGCCGATGAGCCGTGCAACCGTCGTTTTTCCCGTTCCCGGATTTCCTTTAAACATCATGTGCAACGCTTGCTTTCCAACCTTCAAGCCTTGCTCCGCGCGTTTTTGGTTCACAAAAATCCAGGCGTATATTTCCTTGATGTTGCGTTTCATTTCCTCCATCCCAACTAATGCGCTCATCTCTTTTTCGATTTCCTTCAAAATGCCGTGCTTTGCTTCGTTTTTTTGCAATGCAGCCTGATATTCCGCCTCTGCCTCAGCATTCGTCAGCACCTGCTTTTGCCCGTTCAGAATAATGTTGATCTGTCCGTTGTTTTTATAAGTCACAGCGCGCTCCAACATCTTCACCTCTCTGTTCTCTCTATATGATATTCAAGCGGATGCCGATTGTGACAAACGCCTATCATGTGTCGAAACAATTGCTTTTTTCGGGAACAATAAGGAATCCTGCGCTTTCCCGAGAAATACTTTATTTCTTATTGTATTCACGGACATGGGGTGGACAAACCATGAGATTTTGTTTTTAATCATTTTGTCAGAGTATTATAGTGAGCTTCTTTTTCTCATTATTATCCCCATTCGCCAATCCTTTTTTCATGTAACGGGCTGTTTTTTGTACGAAGCGTATTACCCGCCGTAAGATACCTGAAGTGTTTTTCTTTTTTTCGATTTATAAAGTGGTGTCTTTAATGAAAGGAGCTTTTCTCATCAATTTACGTTTCAAATGCTTGATTTAATATGAACGCAAAGCTTAAAACCAACAGGAATCAGTGCAGGTTAACCGAACTCAAAGTACATACAAACATATGGCGTATGCACAGATTTCATGTCGGACCGTATCTGTTGTCGCTTCATGTTGAATTGTGCGCTTTCCCGAGAAATAATTTCTGGATGTGAAAGGGTTATTTCCTCATTTTTCAGTTGAATGATAATCGTACAAGCAGAAGCCGTGTTTTTTCATATCCTGTAATGAGGTGATGAAAAATGGTTAAAATTTTTATTGATCCTGGCCATGGCGGGTCTGATCCAGGCGCAACAGGTAATGGCCTTCAGGAAAAAACGTTAACCCTGCAAATCGCTTTAGCCTTACGTACGATATTAACTAATGAATATGAAGGCGTTTCTCTGCTGCTGAGCCGGACAAGCGACCAATATGTCAGCTTAAACGACCGGACAAATGCCGCAAATAACTGGGGAGCAGATTTCTTTTTGTCCATTCACGTTAATTCCGGGGGAGGCACAGGTTTTGAAAGCTATATTTATCCAGGTGTAGGAGCCCCGACGACGACTTATCAATCGGCAATTCACTCTGAAGTGATACAAGCTGTCGACTTTGCCGATCGCGGCAAAAAAACGGCGAACTTCCACGTCCTAAGGGAGTCGGCAATGCCTGCCCTCTTGACCGAGAACGGCTTCATTGATACCGTTGCCGATGCAAATAAGCTGAAAACGAGCAGTTTTATTCAAAGCTTAGCGAGAGGACATGCAAACGGGCTGGAGCAAGCCTTTAACCTTAAAAAGACTTCCAGCTTAGGGTTATATAAGGTTCAAATCGGCGCATTTAAAGTCAAAGCGAATGCCGACTCGCTCGCAAGTAAAGCCGAAGCCAAAGGTTTTGACTCGATTGTCCTTTTAAAGGACGGATTATACAAAGTGCAGATTGGCGCATTTTCATCCAAAGACAATGCAGACACCCTGGCTGTCAGAGCGAAAAATGCCGGCTTTGACGCTATTGTGATCCTAGAATCATAGCCGAGACTGGGACGAGCGTCTCATAAAAAAACCCGGCTCCTCATCGCGAGAAACCGGGTTTTTTTATTCAAGAATATCAACAACAAACTGTGACCATGTTTCCAGACGGTTGTAGATGTCATCCTGTTTTAATTCAGAAACTTTCATCCATTTACCCGCAATTTGTTCTTTCTCCTTCACTTCCACTTGTGCGCCAGGCTTTAATTGAAGCGCAGAAAGAATACCGATATGCACTTTGCCAACACTATTTTCATCATCATTGATCAATCCCAGTGTGACAATCGCCTGTTTATCTTCTTCATTTATTTGCAGTTCTTCCTCAAGCTCACGGTCTGTGTTCAGCTTTAAGACTTCAGCAAATGAAGCTGCCCCTTCGATGGCGTTCATATGACCGCCAAAGCCGAGAGAAAGCTTGTTGTGCAGTCGTGATTCACCGCCGCCAGCCAGCCGCTCGTAAAGAAAAACTTCATCTTCACGCTTAATGACGACATAAGGTATCGGCTGCTTGAAACGCGGATCTTCTTCTGCGTCCCCTCTTCTCATTTCACGATAGGCCGCTTCAATCTGAGCCATGATTTCGGCTACTCTGCTATCTTCACTGTACACGCCCTGGAAGGTTAAGCTTTCTTTCTTAAACACATCATCGCGCGGGGCAACTAAAATCATTTCGTCCATTTTTCCCATGGGTACTGCGTCCTCCTCATTTGAACCTTCAAGCCGAAAAGAGCAGATATTATATCTGCTCTTTTTCATCTTCAAAATAAAAGTCATCATCTTTGAGCGGCTCAACTGTCGCTTTTTTATAACCATTCCCCTTCATAGAGAAGAAGTCATGCGATTTTGTTTTTGTGTTTAATCCGTTTAATACGATCGGATTAATATCTTCCTCTTCGAAGTATGGATCAAATCCAAGATTCATCAGCGCTTTATTCGCATTATAGCGGATGAATTTCTTTACATCGTGTGAGAGTCCGACTTGATCGTACAAGTCCTCTGTATACTCAAGCTCATTTTCATATAACTGATTCAGAAAGTCAATCGCAAATTCACGAAGCTCTGCTTTTTTCTCTTCTGTCTGTTTATTATAAATTTCCTGAGCAAGGAGACCGACATACACGCCGTGAATCGCTTCGTCACGAAGGATCAGGTTAATGATCTCACCGCTTTGCATCAGTTTTCCTTGTCCGTAGAAATATAACGGATAATAGAAACCGCTGTAGAAAAGGAAGCTTTCCAGATAGACGGAAGCAACCATGGCTTTGAACAGTGAAATTTCATCATCTTTTTGAATGGCGTTGTAAAGCCCGACAATCATTTGCGCTTTTTTCTGCAAATATTTATTTTGTTTAACCCATTCAAATACTTCATTGATCGTTTCAGTCGGTGCAAGGGTCATGAAAATATTAGAGTACGACTTCGCATGGACAGCGTTCTCCATCATCGCCATAAAGTTCAGCACCGCTTTCCGCTGGTGGCCGTCTACGTGTTCAGCCACGATCGGCATCCCCGTATTCCCCTGCTCTGTATCAAGAAGCGTAAGTCCGGCCAGTACCTTCATATAAGTATCCTGCTCATTTTTTCCGAGGTACTTCCATGTGAGGAGATCGCCGTTTAAAGCAATCTCTTCCGGAAGCCAGAACTGTTTCACGTTTTGGTTATAGAACATTTGGGTAAAATCGTCTTCATGCTTTGACCAGTTTGCTGCGTCATAAATTTTTGTCACTATAAACTCTCCTTTAATCAAACAACACAAGAAAGGCAGCTGTCTTGCCCAGTATCTTTCGTTCTTGCATAGTAAATGGTTTTAATTCCTCTATGATGTGCATACAGATCGATTCGGTTTAAATCACGGGTCGTCATTGTGTCTTTTAAGAACAATGTAAAGCTGATTCCCTGATCAATGTGCTGCTGGATAGTGGCGATCATATCCACAACCTTGAACATGTCCATATCGTAGGCTTCTTTATAGAAGAACCAGTTATTAGATGCAAGCCCAGGCATTGGGTAGTACGTTTTTGAGTTGCCGTATGTTCGTTCTTCAATGCGTTCCATAATCGGCATAACAGACGCCGTACTTGATTGGACGTATGAGATAGAGCCTGTCGGCGCAATGCATAATCTGTAGCTGTGATACATACCGTGTTCAGCCACAAATGCTTTTAGCTTTTTCCAGTCCTCTGTCGTCGGGATATGCATACCCTCAAACAGATTAGCGATTTTTTCATATTTCGGTGAGAAATCAGTAGAAACGTATTTGTCAAAGTATTCACCTGTCGCATAGGTTGAGCCTTCATATTGATCAAACGTTTCACCCTTCTCTTTTGCGATTTCCGCAGAACGCTGGATGGAGTAGAAGTTCACCATCATAAAGAACGTGTTTGCAAAATCACGCGCTTCCGGACTTTCATACGCAATGCCGTTTTGCGCAAGGTAGCCGTGAAGGTTCATAGCACCGAGGCCGATTGATTTCATCGCTTTGTTTGCCCGTCTCACAGCAGGCGCATTACGGATGTCAGTTGTTTCAGACACGTGTGTTAAAGAGTCTGTCGCAAGCTTGACTGTCTTTTCGATTGATTTATGCTCCATGACATTGAGAATGTTAAGCGAGCCCAGATTGCAGGAAATATCCAGACCGATTTCATCTTCTTCATCATAGTCTGTGTATGAAGAAACTTGAGATGCCTGCAGCACTTCAGAGCAAAGATTAGAAAATTTGACCTTGGAAATATGGTTATTCGCATGCACTTTATTGACGTTATCTTGGAACATGATGTATGGATAGCCTGATTCAGAACGAAGCATCGCTAATTTTTCAAGCAGTTTCCGCGGGTTGATTTTTTCCTTTTTCACCCGAGGGTTGTCGACAAACTTGTCGTACATTTCGTTCATGTCCATCTCATCCATGTGCTGGCCGTACTCTTTATAAATCGTGTGCGGGTAGAATACATAAGCCGCTTTGTCCTCGCGTGCAAGCTCAACGAACTTATCCGGGATGACAACACCGATCGAAAGCGTTTTGACACGTACATCTTCATCCGCAGAAATCTTTTTCGTATCAAGAAAATCATTGATATCGCGGTGGAAAATGTTTAAATACGCCGCGCCGGACCCTTGTCTTTGTCCCATTTGGTCAGCGTAACGGAACGCGTTATCAAGAAGCTTCATGACGCCTACAACGCCTTTTGTCGCATTCTCAACATCTTTAATGGCTTCACCTTTCGCGCGAAGCTTGGACAGGTTAAGAGAAACCCCGCCGCCAAGCTTAGAAAGCTGCATGGAGATATCGATCGCTCTTGAAATGTCATTTAAGGAATCATTGACTTCCAGCAAGAAGCAGCTCACAAGTTCACCGCGGCGTTTTCTGCCGGCGTTCAGAAATGTCGGTGTGCTCGGCTGATATTCTTGATTGATCATCAGGTTTACATATTCTTTTGCTTTCTCAGTGTCGCCGTTAGCGAAGAACAGCGCAACAATTGAGATCCGGTCCTCATAACGCTCGAGGATTTTTTTCTTGTCATTCGTTTTCAAAGCATAGTCATTATAGAATTTAAACGCACTCATGAAGGAAGGAAAACGAAACTTCTTAGCGTAAGCTGTCTTAAACACTTCTTTAATGTCTTCAAAAGAATAAAGGCTTAAGAATTCCTCTTCGTAGTATTGGTTTTCAACCAAATAATCCAGCTTCTCTTTTAAATCGTGAAAGAAGACTGTGTTTTGATTGATATAATCTACAAAATAGCTATGTACAGCCTCTTTATCCTTATCAAACTGGAATTTTCCATCTTTTTGGATCATGATTTCGTTATTTAACTGGATCCATTTTGGCACTTGATTTTGTGACAACTCTTTCTACCTCCTGAGTAAACAATTCAACGTCTTTAGATGTGCCGCTGAGTTCAAATTTGTGCAAGATCGGCACCTGATATTGTCTTGAAATGGTATCGGCGCTTTTTGCAAAGTTATCGCCCCATACTTTGTTGCCGCTCGCAGCGACTCCTAATAAGAGATGGGCGTATTTTTCGAGAAATGATTGTGTTGATGCCGGTACCTGGCCGAAGTTTGTCGTGTAGGTGACCAAAACAAACGGAGTGTCCACGTGGTCCATTTCGTCCACCTTGCGTATCTGCTGAAAGCCTGTTTTATTCACAAACCGCTGAACATTCCCTGTTTTCGAATCAAATATGATTTGTACCACGTTTTATCACGACCTATCAAAAAATATGAATCTCTCATCACTAACACTATATATAGTATACTACCCTCTAGCAAAAACACAATATATAGATTCGTTTTTATGAAAAATTCATATTTTGATCAAATCAGGCAAATGGACAGACTCATTAGGGCCCAAAAAAGAGAGCAGAACGAGAATCATCTCTCGTCCTACTCGGGGTGTCGTTTTTAGCCGATGTATATCATAACATGAAAAAAAACTGCTTAGTAGTCTAGATTTTTTTTTCTTAAGCTATCACAGCATTTTTCGCTCTCTACTGTTTCTTCTATTTCAACATCCGCGCCGATCTCTTCTAAAACCGCCTTCAAAGCAGTGATAATTGACGCTTCTCTGATTAATTCTTTTCCGTTCACAATGATACTTGTTCCGTATTCATAGCAAGAATCATCTTCGCAAATTTCTTCCCAATGATTCACGATCACTTTATGCTTCATGTTTTCACCCTCTGTTTGATCTGTGTCTGTATTTAGTTTAGCGGCTGGCATCCGCTTTGTAAATTCGAATGCTTGTGAATTTTATTCAAGCTCATCATCCGCGTATTCTTTCTTCAGCTTTACCTCATTGCGGGACTCATTATACTCATAAATTTTGATATAGCCGTCCTCCATCACGCCAAAATGGTTATGTTCAAGTGGAAACGAGGTGGGCTGAGGCGTTTCATAGTCTGAATTGCCGCTGTCTGTTTCAATAATGGTATCTTGATTCCCGCACGCCCCGAACAGTAAAAAGACAGCTATCCATACAAGTGCAATCCTGATTCGTCTCAGTTCTGCTTCACTTTCAAACAAGGTCGATCACCCCCAAATTCATTTTATACATAATATACCATTTTTACTTCCGTATGTTGTTCTCATAAAAAAAGACCGTGCCTTGGCATGGTCAGCTTACACAAAAAGCTTGGAACAAAAGTGGATTCATGTTAAAAATGGCCGCCGGGAACCCCCGGCAGCCTTTCCTCATGTCTTGACATGGCATTTTTTGATCTATTCGAGTTCAAGCTGGACGTTTTTTTGCGGCGCAAACGTTGAGATCGCATGTTTATATATAAGCTGCTGCTTACCTTCCGATTCCAACAATACGGTAAAGTTATCAAAGCCTTTCACCTGGCCCCGCAACTGAAAGCCGTTCAGCAAAAAAACAGTGACATACGTATTTTCTTTCCGGATTTGATTCAAAAACTGATCCTGAATATTAATCGGTTTCATGTTTCGTCCTCCTTGATTCTCTATATCATACATTTTCGATTAAAGTTCGAGTTTTCCTGCTATATGTGTGAAAATTTCCTTTTTTTTCAGCTCCATATCAACAGGCGGTGTCATATCGAACCATGTGACCTGCATTTTGTTGCGAAACCACGTCAGCTGGCGTTTCGCATACCGCCTCGAGTTCTGCTTTAGCTGTTCGACAGCATCGGAAAGTGTCACAAAACCGTCAAAATATGCATACAGCTCTTTATAGCCTATCGCCTGTATTGATTGACAGTCTCTCACGTTCTTGTCGTATAAGCGTTTCACTTCCGGAAGAAGGCCTGACTGCATCATCAAATCGACCCGCTGATTAATTCTTTCGTAAAGCGTGTCTCTATCCATTGTCAAGCCAATTAACACTGCATTGTACAGAAGTTCTCGTTTTTGTTCCTTCAAATGCTGGGACATCGTTTTTCCGGACGTATGTAAAATTTCCAGTGCGCGAATGACTCTTCTTGTATTATTCGGATGAATCGCAGCTGCTGCCTCGGGATCTGCTGCAGCAAGTTTGGCATGAAGAAAGTCAGCGCCTTCCCGCTCAGCGGCCATTTGCATGCTCTCTCGAAACACGGGATCATTTGCCTCTTCCGTAAATGTATAATCGTAAAGCACAGATTGTATATAAAGCCCTGTACCGCCGACAATCATCGGAAGCTTTCCTCTATTTGCAATCTCACTGATTTTATTTCTTACTAAGCTTTGATAATCGGCAGTAGAGAAAGAGTCTTGGGGATCTAAAATGTCAATCAGATGATGGGGCACTCCCTCCATCTCCTGTTCGGTAATTTTAGCTGTTCCAATATCCATCCCTTTATAAATCTGCATCGAATCTCCGCTGATAATTTCCGCGTTTAAGGATTTGGCTAGCTGAATACTTAAATTGGTTTTCCCCACTGCCGTCGGTCCGACTAAAATGACAACGGGCTGCTTCGTATTATTCAATATGTATCACTCTCTTTTATAAATCTCCCCCCATTATAGCATTCAACATGGACAACCACCTATCCATTTTGCCCTTTTTTTGCATCGGTAAACATCCTTCTACCAGCCGAGCGGCTCATTGCCGACAATTTCCCTTGTCTTTCCTTTCAGGGTATGACGATGCGTTTTTCTTCTGTCATCTCCGGGATCGTACACAACCCCTCCGTACTGGATCTCAATCGGCTCGTTATAGGCCAGATATGTCGTTTCTTCGATTTCATGATAATGTGTGCCATCTGCTAAGGGAATCGCCGGCCCTGAGATTCCGTAATACCGATGAAAATGGCCGTTTTCAAATGAAGTGATCCCTGTATAGTAATGTGTATGCTGATCGGTATTTGATCCGTTTGCCGGCTGAGTAAACCCTTCAATGAGATGATAATGGCCCTGTTCTCTCGTTGTTTTGACATGATAGGCATGTGCGTGGGGCGGTGCTTTTGACCAGTCAGACTGATACAGGCCCAATGTGTTCACATCCTCCTTTTTCTCGATTCGCCCAATCAAATCCGGGCAGGGTGAATACACTGCATCATCTACACTTTATTACAGGAGGAAAGAAAACATGAACGAGTTAGAGCATTTCAGCCCTGAAGATACAAGAATATTTGGAAGACCGTTCGGATTCGGGAGACCATTTGGGTTTGGAAGACCGTTCGGGTTCGGTTACGGGTTTGGAAGACCCGGATTTGGTTATGGGTTTGGCCGGCCATTCGGATTTTTTGGAGGACCGTTTATCGGCGGCCTTGCAGGCGGGCTTATAGGAAGCGCTTTATTTAATCCTTATTTTTATGGCGGATACCCCTATTATCCGTATGCCCCGTTCCCTTATTATTATTAAACGCAAAAGGCCCCTTAAAAAGGGGTCTTTTTAAGTGTGTGAAAATGAATCTCTTGACTCATACATAGGCATACACTAATATTTTTCTAGCTGAAGTTTTTTTTCTAATCTAAAAATATAGTGAGGAGAATTCATGATGTTGATAGGATATATATTCCTCACGATTGCCATATGTTCGGAATCGATAGGAGCAGCCATGCTGAAAGTATCTGATGGCTTCAAAAAGTGGAAGCCAAGTGCTTTGGTCGTTATTGGCTATTCCCTCGCCTTTTATATGCTGTCCCTGACTTTAAACCATATTCCCCTGAGCCTCTCCTATGCGACTTGGAGCGGGGCAGGCACGGTGCTGACGACAGTGATCGGAGTAAAATGGTTCAAGGAAGATCTGAATGCCAAAGGGCTTATCGGGATTCTTTTATTACTATCAGGGGTCGTGTTACTTAATTGGCCGTAAAGGAGTGATGAAGATGAGAGGATTGCTTTATTTGGCTCTCGCCATTGTATCTGAAGTGTTTGGGAGCACGATGTTGAAGCTTTCAGAAGGATTTACACAAGCCTGGCCCATTGCCGGAGTCATAGTCGGATTTCTTTCTGCTTTTACGTTTCTAAGCTTTTCTTTAAAAACAATTGACTTATCAAGCGCGTATGCAACATGGTCGGGCGTTGGTACCGCGCTTACAGCAATTGTCGGGTTTTTGCTTTTTGGCGAAACCATCAGTTTAAAAGGTGTATTCGGTCTCACGCTTGTCATTGCAGGCGTGGTCGTGCTAAATCAATCGAAAGCCCACGCTGAAGATAAAAAACAGACGGCCTGTGAGTGACCGTCTGTTTTCTTTATTCTCCACCCAGTTTCACAGAGGCTTCAAGCTGCAGCTCGACATTTCCTTGAATTGCACGCGAAATCATGCATGACGACTCCGCTTTTTTACAAAGCTTGTGCGCCAATGCGACGTCGTCTTGTGAAGCATCATGTTTAAGCACGACAGAGGGACGGTGAATGATCTTTTTGTATGTAAAGACTCCTTTTGTGACGTCGACAATGCCTTCTGACTCCATCTGTAAGCCTTCTTTTTCCAGCCCGCTTCTCTCCATCATCGCTGCAAGTGTAATAATGTAACAGGTCGCTGCCGCCCCGAGAAGCATTTCATCTGGGTTGGTCCCTTCTCCCGGGCCATCCATTTCTTTAGGAATGGAAATCGATGTGATCAGGTTTCCGCTTTCGATCGTACCGACATCATTACGGTTACCCGGCCAGTTCGCTTTTAAATAAAAATGATGATCTGCCATTGTTTTGCCTCCTTTTTTATCCTATTTCAGTCTACTGATCTTCTCTTATTTTGTCTTCTGATCTGCTTGTTACGAATACTCTTTTTCCAGGACACCTTTGATCGCACTGACATAAGCATAAAATTCACTGTTCTTTGTGTATTTTCTATTTTTATAATAAAAATCATCAAAAAATGCTTCTCTCTGCTCACGGCTGATTTCCAGCTGGATACTTAGCCCCGTTTCCCCTTGGTTATTAATGTTTTCGGCATTCAATCCAGCAAGACCGCTTTTAGACGACGCTAACTCAGCGGAAAACCCTCTCCGCTCAAGGGCTCTCACAATCATTTTCGCCCGCTTTCGGTCTGTTCCCCCTACAAGGGTATTCTTGTTCTCTCCTTTATATCCGTGAAAAGCCACCACATATTGATGCTCCTTGATTTTCTTTTTTGCCAATGGCTCATCAAAGTTGGTGCTTGTAATGTGCAGTGTTTGGTTATCATGGGACTTCAACCCTTCAAATAGGTATGTAGAGTATTCATTATTGAAATAACGCACAAGCTCACTTACTCCGCCTTCAATTCTTCCGCCATGCGGAGACATAATTAAGACTTTGCTTCCTTTTTTCTCATTATATGAAATATCGTAATCGGCTGGGCTCTCATTCTCTGCCAAGCTGCTGAAATTTGAATATGTATCTGGCTGATTTGATGGTTCTGGTTCCAATGAGTAATGAACATATCTCAAGAACAAGACAATGGCTAAGACTAATATGACATTTAGTAAAAATCTTCTCATGTTTAACTCCTTTCATAAGAATGGCGCGGTTCATTATATGAGGTTTAGCCAATAGGTTTTATCTTACCATTGTATACACAATATCATCAGTGAAAAAGTTCCCGGTTTCAAAAAATCAATTGATTGTCACGGTTATTAGCGGTTCATTTCAAATAAGAGTGAAAAAAGGTTGAGAGGAAAGACAAAAAAGGTAGGAACAACCTCACTTGGCAAATAAATGTATATAGGTTTAAGGAGGGTTTTAGTAACAGGCTGCCCGGTTGCTGAGACGGACAGCTGTTACCGGCCTGCAGAATAGAGATTTTGCTTATTTGTTCTCACAAAATCACAGGAGAGGATAGAGTCCAATAAAAATGTTCTGATCTGTTGTTTCGAAAAACAAAATGCTTTGATTTTCGTTTTGCTTTTCTGTCTCACAATAATCGTTCTTTTACTAATCGTTCCGTCTTTCTTCATATATATAATGCTGATTGGCATTTGGCTTTCCAAAGATCGGTGCAAGTAGAAATTCATACGGTTGCTCTCCCCTTCCCAGTTTGATATGATCACATTATAATACGAACAAACGTTCTTTTTCAATCCCCAATGATTTCCTCAGCTTCTGAATCTATCGTATCTAATGCGAAAGATTCAGAAAAACAAACTCTTGTCTGTCTCTTACAGAGGACAAACAAACTTACCAAACCTATCATCTGTTCATAGAGTATACAGAGAACCTTATAATAGGAGGAAAATACATGTTTGGGTACTCTATGGTACAAATGGTGAGAGCAAATGCTCACAAGCTAGATTGGCCGTTACGGGAAACCGTATTGCAGCTTTACAAGCCCTTCAAATGGACTCCTTGCTTCTTGCATAAATTTTTCGAAACCAAATTGCAAAACAGAAAAAAAATGTCAGTCATTATCGAATTTGAGGAAGGCTGTCACGAGACCGGCTTTCAAATGGCTGGAGAGGTGCTGCAAAAAGAAAAACGCAGCAAGTTAAAAAGCCGCTTCAACAAAATCAACTGCTGCAGCGCCGAGGTTACTCCTTCAGCATTACATTCCCTACTCTCTGAATGCAGCAATATCCGTAAAGTGTATTTAAACCGCGAAGTCAAAGCGCTTTTAGACACGGCAACCGAAGCAAGCCATGCGAAGGAAGTCGTCAGAAACGGGCAACCCCTGACAGGAAAAGGTGTTACTGTCGCTGTTGTCGATACAGGAATCTACCCGCATCCTGATCTAGAAGGAAGAATTATCGGATTCGCGGACATGGTCAATCAAAAAACAGAGCCGTACGATGATAATGGTCATGGCACACACTGTGCAGGTGATGTCGCAAGCAGCGGTGCATCCTCTTCCGGTCAATACCGCGGACCTGCACCGGAAGCCAATCTCATCGGCGTAAAGGTATTAAACAAGCAGGGTTCAGGAACGTTAGCAGATATTATAGAGGGTGTTGAGTGGTGTATTCAATACAATGAGGACAACCCCGATGAACCGATTGATATTATGAGCATGTCGCTCGGGGGCGATGCCCTTAGATATGATCATGAACAGGAAGATCCGTTAGTCAGAGCGGTTGAGGAAGCGTGGAGCGCAGGGATTGTCGTCTGTGTCGCTGCCGGAAACTCAGGCCCTGATTCGCAGACCATTGCAAGCCCGGGCGTGAGCGAAAAGGTGATTACAGTAGGTGCGCTTGACGATAACAATACTGCAAGCAGCGATGATGATACTGTCGCTTCCTTCTCAAGCCGCGGCCCGACAGTATATGGGAAAGAAAAGCCCGATATTTTAGCGCCGGGTGTTAATATTATTTCCCTTCGCTCTCCGAATTCTTATATTGATAAGCTCCAAAAGTCAAGCCGTGTAGGGTCTCAGTACTTTACAATGTCAGGAACCTCGATGGCAACACCGATTTGCGCAGGAATCGCAGCTTTAATTCTTCAGCAAAACCCGGATCTTACCCCTGATGAAGTAAAAGAGCTTTTGAAAAACGGCACGGACAAATGGAAAGATGAAGATCCGAATATCTACGGAGCGGGCGCTGTCAACGCAGAAAATTCCGTTCCCGGCCAATAAACATCATCAAAAGCCGGCAATTCTCTCTCAGCAGAACTGCCGGTTTTTTCGTTTGAATATTCATAATCATAAGGTAAAATAATGGAAAATAGATGAAGGAAGTGAAGAAAGTGCCATATTATATCTGCAATACATGCGGTGTGCAACATGCACAGACTGTAGATCCGCCCAACTCGTGTCTGATTTGCGAGGATGAAAGACAGTATATTCATCCCGATGGACAAACTTGGACAACCCTTGAAGACATGCGTGAGAAAGGAAACCTTCAAAACATCCTTAAAAAGGAAGAAGAGCATCTTTACAGCATCAAAACTGAACCAGAGTTTGCGATCGGACAAACAGCCCATCTTATCCAGCATAAGGGCTTCAATGTGCTGTGGGATTGCATGACATATCTTGACCAAAAGACAATTGACCAAATCAACGAATTAGGCGGTATTCAAGCCATCGCCTTGTCTCATCCGCATTATTACTCTACTCAGGTTGAGTGGGCTGAAGCGTTTCAGGCGCCGATCTATATCCATGAGGATGATAAAGAATGGGTGACAAGGCCAAGCAATCACATTCACTTCTGGTCAGGGGAAACGCTCAACGTGAAGCCGGGACTGGACCTTTACCGACTGGGCGGACATTTTAAAGGCGGTGCTGTTTTGCATTGGAGCAAGGGAAATGAAGGGAAAGGCTGTCTATTGACCGGAGATATCATTACGGTTGCGGCGGACCGAAACTGGGTCAGCTTTATGTACAGCTACCCAAACCTCATTCCCCTTCCCGCCTCCAAAGTTGAAGAAATAGCAGCCAAAGTAAAACCGCTTCAATTCAACCGGCTTTACAATGCTTTTTCTAAAGTTGTCAAAGAAAATGCCGGCGAAGCGGTCCAGCGTTCTGCCGTACGCTATATCAAGGCTCTCAACAGGGAATTGTTTCATACATAAAGAGTGAGGCGGCTCTTTTCCGTGTAAAAGATGCAGCAATTGGGAATAGTATCGTGTAGATCAAAAGGAGGAATATTGATGGCACACACGAATACACAGCTTTCTCAATGGCTGGAATCAAAAGTCGGCCAGACGCTTGATATTAGAAAAGGTGAATTGACCCATAATGAAGAGATATCAGACTTGGATCAGATAGTTCTCCACCTTCAAAAAGTGGCTATACGCAGTACGAATCATCCTGATGATTATGTTGCGAAAGAAGAGCTGGTTTTAGAAGGCGAAGGAACAACATTCACTGAGGACGGAAACGTACCGCTTCCGCAAAATGCCTATGAGATTCCTTTATTAGGTGACATTCATATTCACCAAGAAAACGAAGGATTGAAGGTCGTAACAGATCGTGCAGTATATACAATTGATATCCAGCACAGCTGAAAGCCACTTTCATCAAAATAATACAGCGTAGCGCCTTTGAGCTTTCGTTCAAAGGCGCTGCTTTATATCGAGCCGTTTTTTCACTTTTTTCGTTCTTCACCCTATTGAATGACTCCTAAAATAGATATATAGTTTTAGAGACAGGATTACATTTCAAATCATTCTGTTTTTTGTAAACTAGTTCAGCAATTTGATTCATCTATTTACCCTATTAGGCGAGGAGAATGCAAATGGAAAAATTGATGTTTCATCCGCATGGTAAAGAGTTTCATCACAATCCTTTTTCAGTTTTAGGACGATTTAGAGAGGAAGAGCCCATTCACCGATTTGAATTAAAACGGTTCGGAGCCACATATCCGGCCTGGTTAATTACCCGATACGATGATTGTATGGCCTTTTTAAAAGACAATCGAATTACAAGAGACGTAAAAAATGTGATGAACCAAGAACAAATCAAAATGCTCAACGTTAGTGAAGATATCGATTTTGTATCCGATCATATGCTGGCAAAAGACACACCTGACCATACCCGCCTGAGATCACTTGTTCATCAAGCATTTACTCCCCGAACCATTGAAAATCTGCGCGGCAGCATTGAACAAATTGCTGAACAGCTTTTAGATGAAATGGAAAAAGAAAATAAAGCGGATATCATGAAATCCTTCGCTTCCCCTTTGCCTTTTATTGTTATATCTGAATTGATGGGAATCCCAAAAGAAGATCGGTCACAGTTTCAAATCTGGACCAATGCGATGGTTGATACCTCTGAAGGTAATAGAGAGCTGACAAATCAGGCTCTTCGTGAATTTAAAGATTATATCGCCAAGCTGATCCATGACAGAAGAATAAAGCCAAAAGACGATTTAATCAGCAAACTTGTGCATGCTGAGGAAAACGGCAGCAAGTTAAGCGAAAAAGAGCTCTATTCGATGCTGTTCTTGCTCGTTGTAGCCGGCCTTGAAACAACTGTTAACTTACTCGGCTCAGGCACCCTCGCATTGCTGCAGCACAAGAAGGAATGTGAGAAGCTCAAGCAGCAGCCTGAAATGATCGCTACAGCGGTTGAAGAATTGCTGCGATACACCTCACCTGTCATTATGATGGCAAATCGGTGGGCCATTGAAGACTTTACATATAAGGGGCATTCGATCAAAAGAGGAGACATGATTTTTATAGGGATCGGATCTGCCAATCGCGACCCGAATTTTTTTGAGAACCCCGAAATATTAAATATAAATCGGTCGCCTAACAGACATATTTCTTTCGGTTTTGGCATTCATTTCTGCTTAGGAGCGCCTCTTGCCAGGCTGGAAGGCCACATTGCATTTAACGCACTTCTGAAGAGATTTCCTGATATTGAACTTGCGGTTGCAACTGAAGACATTCAATGGAGAAAAAATGTCTTTTTAAGAGGATTAGAAAGTCTCCCTGTTTCACTTTCAAAATAACATTCAAAACGCCCCCTTTTAAAAGAGGGGGCGTTTGTGTTTTCTCAGCGCTTCACCAATTCATCTGTTTCTTTTTCTTCCCTCGCTTCATGTTTCTTCCGGAAAGCCTTAAGGAAATTCGCATTCACTACTCCCCTGTTTGAATAGAGCTTTTCGCAAAATTCTAACAGGGCTGTTGACGCTTTCGGTTCGGTTAGTATCATGAAGTGGTTGCTTGAATCGACATCCACCAGGTGGAAATGGGGAATTTGCCGCTCCCATTCCTCCCAATAGGCAGCTTGATCAAACGGTTCTTTTTCATTTGATAAAGTGAAATAAGTGTCTAAATCACCAAAGAAAGACCTGCTTTTGTTGCGGAAATAATAACATTTTACCGTCTCAGGATCAGGGAGAGACTTAACAGTGTACGAATCCAAATCATAGGCGCGCTGTGTTTTCATCATTTGCTGAGCCTGCGCACGTATTTGTTTATCTGGTTTGTTTAGCCCTCGTTCTTTTGCCAAGTCAATCAACTCAGACAGGAATTCTTCATCCTCTAAGCTGATGTCCACCTCTTCACGGCTGATGAGAACATCCGTAAACTTTTCCCGTTTCGCAATCGATGCCAGCATCGTATTAATTGTTTGCAGCATTGACGTTTTCATAGATGCCTCATTCTCTTTTGTCTCAGAACGATATGGGGAGTCAATCATCACCATGCTTTTGACAGCAAGGCCTTGGCTTTGCAGCTGGCGAGTGACTTCATATGCAATCATCCCGCCTAAGGAATATCCGCCTACATCATAAGGACCTTCAGGCTGTATGGATCGAATGATCTCTATATAATAGGAAGCCATTTGTTCAATTCCGTGCAAAGGAGCAGAATCAGTCATGAATCCTCTGGCTTGAATGCCGTAAAAAGGGCGCTGGCTCTTTTGTGCAAATTGCTGATAGATTTCAACTCCTCCTACTCCGCCATGGAACCAAAAGACAGGGCGCCCCCGCTTGCCGTCATTTAACGGTATCAATTCCGGAAACGTGCGAGCTTGATCATTTTGTAAGGATGTATCCTCCTGTTTCTTTGCGATCAAGTCCATCATGTCCTGAACAGTATGGCATGCTTGAAGCTCCGTCAAGGCAATGAGAGGGTCCACCTTTGATTGCAATTGCTGTAATAACTGTATGCAAGAAATTGAATCAAATCCATACTGCTGCAATGGCTTATAAGGCTGCAGTTCATCCGGAGCCATCCCTAGTACATTTGCTAATATGTGATGATCGCTGCTGTTGTTGATACGCTCATCCTGTGAAACAGAAGGCGTATTCTCTACTGCTTGAAAGCCGTTCCAGCAGCTTCTCTTTTCAAATGGATAGGTTGGCAACGGTATTCTGCGGGCACCTTTTCCTTGATAAAACTTCTCCCATGGGATTTGCACCCCTTTTGTCCAGCAAAACGCGATCTTTTCAAGGTTGTTTTCAGACAACAAAGTCTCGATCACCATTTCTCTTAATGGACCATCCAGCAAGGCTTCGAGATCTGACGAGCCATTTTCTGCATTTCCGCTAAAGACAGGTACAGAACTCTTCGGCTTATTGCCTTTTTCTGCTAAGCAGTCTTGCAAGCCGATTACCAGTTCTTCTTTACTGCGGACGACGAGCGCCAGGCGGTCTTCCATTTCCTCTCGGCCGGTTTGGAGTGTATAAGCATAATCTTGTAATGACAGTTCTTGTTGTTTATTCAGATAGTCAAGCTGCTGTTGAACAATTGCTTTTAGCCTGTCTTGATTCTTTGCAGAAAGAACTACAATGTGGGCACCAATCTCACTCATACTAACCGGTGGTTTTGGTAAAGGAATATATTCTTCTAAAATGACGTGCGCATTTACGCCTCCAAAGCTATAGCTGTTGATACTCGCTCTGCGCGGAATTTTTTTGCCTGCATCGTCACTTAAATCCCTCCATTGCTGATTCTCGGCAGTCACTCGGAAACGGGTGCCCTTTAATGACACCTGGTCATTCAAAGACGAAAATCCGGATATGCCTGGTATTGTTTGATGCTTCATCGCCATGCTGACCTTCATAAGAGCAGCCATGCCTGAGACGAGTTCACCGTGTCCGATGCTCGGCTTTAAGCTGCTGATATAACATGGCGCTTCCTCCCGTACTTCCTGTGGAAGTTCCAATTCGAGCTGACTGCAGCCTGACTTTAACGCCTCTATTTCTATCGCGTCTGCCAATGGAGAGGCGATCCCATGCGCTTCTATATAGGTCACCGTTTTGGGATCAATTTGCGCTCCTTGATAAGCCTTCAGCATTGCATCCTTCATGCCGGCCGGATTTGGCGCGTGAAGTGACATTCCCCTGCCGCCATGCGATACACCTGAACCTTTAATAACCGAATAAATATGATCAGAATCTTGAATGGCTTTTTGCAATGGTTTAATGATGAGAACTCCTGCTCCTTCACTTCTGACAAAGCCATTTGCATCTGCTTGAAAGGATTTGGCCTGTCCTTTCTCACTCAAATAGCCCATTGAGTCGAAGCCAATAAAGCCTTTTGGTGAAAGCAGCAAATTCACAGCCCCGACAATGGCTTGCTCACATTCGCCGTTTCGAATGGATTGTATAGCTCTGTGCAAAGCCACTAGAGCTGAGGAACAGGCAGCTTCATAATATTCACTTGGCCCTTTTACATCAAGTGCATAGGATATACGGTTTGGAATTAGGGAAGGAACCACAGCTGTATCCGTATTGCCGGCTGCGACAAATACTCCTGTCGGGCGGCTGGATACAACCTGCCCTGTTAAGCCTGCATCTTCCATCGCCTTCCATGCATGTATCAAGAGCAGAAACTCCTGTGGGTCCATATTCGCCGCTTCTTTAGGCGATATGCCAAAAAACAGGGGATCAAACTCACCTATTCCTTCTATAAAACCGCCCCATTGAAGGCTTGATTGCCCTTCCTTATCGGCTGCGGCATATTTGCGCCAGTCCCAGCGTTCTTTCGGCACTTCAGAGACACAGTTCTTTCCTTGGACAAGGTTATCCCAAAATTCCGTTACACTGTTTGCTTTCGGAAACTGTCCCGACATGCCGATAATGGCTATGCCGTCTGCCGCGTGTTCGATTGTTTTATCCGTGTTCGTCTCGTATGCCGGAATCTGTTTCATTTGGTTTTCGATTTGAGCTGGGCGCTCTTCCTGCTGATGAGCTTCACCAAACAGCTGAGCAAAAGATGCTTCATGTTTGTCCGCAAAAAAGTCGATTAACTCTTGAATAGTCGGATATTCAAAAAACAGAGTCGGATTTAATTCGATCTTTGTCTCTGCTTCCATCTCCCTTGTCAGTGCAACCAATTGAGAAGAATCGATTCCAAAATCCATGATATGCGCTTTTGCAAGAGACAATTTTGACGGATCGGCCATGTATACTGCCAGTTTATCTGTTACATAGCTTCTGATACGATCTTTCAGATTGCTGGCTTTGATGGCCTTATTTTGATTTCCTCTTTGATTCGAAATACGAAGCTGTTTAAGCGAGTAGCCCGAGTAGTGCAGCACTGTTTCTGACGACTCATTGATCACATCTACATCAAACAGCAGCATGTCACCTGTATTCTTAACCAATGTAATCAAAAGCCAGCAATCCCCTTTTATCGTTTGCTTTGTAAACTGGATATCATTGATTCCAAATGGCAGGAAGCCGCCTGTCATGTCAAACTGCTCTAAGAAACTGAGGATAGCCAAGTACGCGCTGTTTGTCATCAATGGGCTTACAGTGTAATGGTGCCCGTTTGCCAGCCCGCTTTGGGGCAGGCGAATTTTTGCCAGTATAGACTTGTGATCTCTGTAGAGATGAGTAATTGTCTTAAATAACTCTCCCCATTCAGGACCGTTTCCGGTTTTATACATCTGATCGATGTGATGAAGCTTAGTTAATGAATGCTTAACGTTCTCGATATTGACTTTTTTTGGATCAAAAGAACCGATTCCGCATTGTCCGATTGCGGCAGGCTTCCACAAACCAGAGGACGGCTCGCGATACATGATTTGCAGTTCTATGACTTGATCTTTTTGCAGCGGCTTTGCCTGAATTTCAATGGTCTCGCCTTGTTTGATGACAATTGGACTGATATAACTTAATTTGCTGATACTGCCGCTGTTTTCCTCAGGGAACAGGTTAAAAAATGCTTCAATGGCCAGACTGCCATATGTGGCACCGACAAGCACCCGTTCATTGTTGAAGACGTGTCCTTGAACGTAAGGCTCATCATAAGTGAATTGATCTTGAATGACCGGTTGATTGATATTGTCTTCAACATCTGACGATTTCTCATTGATAGACGATACATCGAAATGAAATGATGTATTATGATCAAATGCATAGTGAGGTAGATGAATCCAGCCTGATCGGTTCCCTATATCAGCTTCTTTAAAAGCAATCGATGCCCCTTGTGCCCATTGCTCTGCTGCGTTTATTTCTCTATCCTTAGATGCTGATTCCGGACATGGCTGTAAATCGAATGATGTATAGATACCTTGCTGGAGTGAGCTTTCTCTTGATGTTCGGAATATCTTTAGTTTTTCGATCAGCTCTTGAGTTGATGTCACTGTAAATGCAGCCCTATGCTCTAAATTATGGTTTCTCCTGTGTAAAGCCTGTACAACGGGTTCAATATCCAGAGAAGCTTCCTTCTCTAAAAACAATTGCATATTTTCTAGATAGCTAAGCAGGCTCCATTTTGTTTTGGCTGAAAAAACGGCAGTGAATTCCTGCTGGCGGGGAGCGATATGTTCTTTCTCAGGGGCCGTCTCCATATATTCTTCTATAATAAGATTGGCATAGGCTCCCCCCGCTCCGAAGGAATTGATCATGCTTCTGCGAGGCAATTGTTTTCCAGTTTCAGGATCATTCAAGCGATGCCATGGCTCTGTTTGTTCCTGAAGATAGAAAGCCGTGTGCTCCAGCTTAATATTTGGATTGACAGGCAGCGCGTTAATTGTCGGCACCAGCGTCCCTTTCTTCATCTGCAGCAGCACTTTTGTCAGCTGAGAAATACCGGAAGCCGCCTCTAAATGCCCCAGATTGGATTTGACAGAGCCTATCGCACAAAACTGTTTCTTGTTTGTATATTGTTGAAACGCGTTTGTTAAGGCAATTACTTCAATAGGATCGCCCAGCGCCGAACCATTTGCCGCCGATTCAATATAGCCGATAGTCTCTGGATCAATGCCCGACTGCTGAATCGACTTGACAATTAACTTTGCTTGCTGCTTCGGATCTGGAGCTGTATACATCTGTCTTCCGCCGCTATGGTTGGCAAAACTGCTTTTGATCACAGCGTAAATATGATCCTGATCTTCCATCGCCTTCGAAAGTGGTTTTAACAGGACAGCTCCGACGCCTTCCCCGGGAATAAGCCCGTTTCCTGTGCCAAAACTTTTGCTTTGATTGCCGCTTCCCAGCAGATTGGCATGCTCCAAAGAATCATATTTAGAGAGATCGAGTGTTAAATTGACGCCTCCAGCAATCGCCATTGAGCAGTTTTTCAATTTCAGGCTTTCACACGCAAGATGTATGGCGTTTAATGAACTAGAGCATGCTGAGCTGACAGCGATACTCGGTCCGGTCAGGTTAAAAAAGTGGGAAACGCGATTTGCAATGTGCCAGTCTCCCCCATTTGAGCTGAGGACTGCCTGCTCTAAAGATGGGATATTCCAAAAATACTGGTTATACATATTCCCTATAAAAACACCTACTCCGTTATCATCCCGCAATTTATCCAGCCGGGTTCGCGTATAGCCGCCGTCCTCAAACGTTTCCCAGACGGTTTCTAAACATAAACGGAGTTCCGGTGTCATTTCCATCACCCGGTTTTGCTCCACCTCAAAAAGCTGATGGTCAAATGCCTCTATATCTTGTAAAAATCCGCCATAGCGTTTCTTATTTGCAGGCTTTTTTGGATCTTTTGATAATGTTTTCAATAAAGATGTGCGCCATCTGGATTCCAGTGCCTCTGTAATACAATTGTCTCCGGCGATTAAATGCCCCCAAAGCTCTTCTAAACTGTTAGACATCGGATAGCGCCCGCTTACCCCGATTATTGCGATATCTTCTGTACTAGAATCATTAAAATGTGTTCTTTGCAAATTACTTGTCTTTTCTTTTTTTAGTGGTTCGGTATTTGCTAGCTGAGTTTCAGTGACTTCCTGCTTTGTAACAAAGCGGCGTGTATGAAAAGTAAATGGCTTATTAGGATCTGTACGCTCTGTTTGAAGTGGAGCTTCATTTTTTGCAGGCTTCGTTTTTTCCTTTAACAATGCTGTCCGGAGCTTATTTTCATGCCCCTTTACTAAATATTCGACGAGTTCTTTTGTGTTGTTATGTTCAAATAAAATGGTTTTTGGAAGCTCTCCCGTCACTTTTTCTAATTCACGAATGAAATTCACCTGCAAAATCGAATCAATTCCATACTTCTCAAATGTCGTATCTTCGTGAATACGTTCTGGTGATAGTTTGATTGATTTTGCCAGCGTATGCTTCACAAATTGTGCCGTTTGTTCGATGAGAGAATCGCTTTCCTGAGAATGATCGATTTCAGCATTCATTTGTATATGGCTTGGATCTTCTTCTGCCTCCGTTCCCGTTCTCTTCTTTTGACGGACGACTCCGTTACTTTCAGCGGCAATGATCTGCTGGCCGAGCTGATGCGATTGTTCAGCCATAAAGGAAACATAGCGAAATCCCTCACTCTCAAGCACCGTTTTCCAAGTATCCGGATACAGGCCCGGGCAGCCCGGTATGCGGAGATCAGAGTCCTCATACAGCCACCAGCCCTCTAAAAGGCCGAACGTCAAATGCGAATATATATTATGATCACTTATTTCATTTAAAAGGAGCAGCCCGTTTTTTTTCAAAACTGCTTTTGCATTTCGCAATGTCTGCCGGATATTTTTTGTGGCATGAAGCACATTTGCCGCGATGACCGCGTCGTAGCCTCCCGCATCAATATGCTGTTCAGACGCCGGCTCCTCGACATTAAATCGTTTATATGTCAAATATGGATTGTCAGGACCATACTTATTTTCTGCATGCATTAAAAAAGCTTTAGACAGATCTGTATAACAATATTCTTTTATATGTGTCTGCCATGCTTTCAATTTTTGAAAAACAGCCGCGCTTGTCCCGCCGGTCCCTGCTCCGATTTCTAATATTCGAATCTTCGCCTCAGGCTCTTGCTTCAGACGTTCTTGCAGATAGGCTGTTAACGTATCTGCAAGAACATCATTAAAATAGTCTGCGACTTGATTGTTTTTATAGACCCCTTCTACTAAATCCATAGATGAATTCGGAAACAGGATATCGGTGGCTGACGCCTTGCCGGTCAGAATCTCCGGCAAGGCTTTAAGTGCTGTCTCCACCAATGTCACCATGGCTTTCATATTATGATCTTGAAGCAGGTCAGATTTTTGTTCATTCCATTCTTTCCACAGCTCGCTCATGGTGCCTATTGAGCGTGTTGGAACATATCCGTTCTCCGTTAGCTTGAGAATTTGATGCCGTTCTAAAATCGATTGGCTTTCTTCAAACCATCTGCCATAGAATTCCTCCAATACCGGCTGGGATTTACTTTCTGTGAAAAACCCTATGGACTGTAATTGTGCGAAAAGCATTTTACAGAGAATGTCTTCTGTGTTCAGCATTGGCGCTTCCCCTCCTATAACAGTTGTTGAATCTTTGTGCTGTCACCCGGGTGATAGCTTCGCAGCTTTTGAATGGCGGAGCCGTGAGTTTCCGGGTACACTTCAATCGTTTCGTCTGTCTGTTCCGCTTCATCATTCGTTTCGTTTGCCATTTTCATCATCACTAGCTGCTTCAGCGGTCCCCCAAGCAGCAATTCCAAAGCTTCCATTGCTTCAGGGGCTTCAATAGAGCCTATGCCTGCCTGAGCCATTCTCTTCTGGTAATCCGGTGATGAAACAACACCAATGCTTCCCCAATAACTCCAATTCATCACGGCCACTGTACAAGGCCATACGTGAGACAACCGCTGTGCAAAAGCATCCTTAAAACTGCAGCCCGCAGCGTAGTTGCTTTGTCCGGAAGCTCTTGCAAACGATTGTACGGAAGAGAAAAACAAAACAAAATCCAGTGGTTCATGCCGGAAAACTTGGGCCATTCGCACGCTTACATCAACCTTTGCAGCAAGAACGTTTCTGAAACATTCCTCACTCATATTCATCAGGCTTTGATCTTGTAAGACAATCGCAGAATGGATGATGCCGTTGATTTCACGATGCGTTTGTTTCATTGTTTCATACGCGCGTTCAAATTCCTCTCGGTTAGCCGCATCTGCTTGAATGTAATACGGGGCTGGCCCTAGACGTGCAAGTCTGTCCAGCTTGCTTTGAATGGCTGCATCCTTTTTCCTTCTGCCAATCCAAACGATCTGCGCCTGATATGTTCTGATCATATATTCACTCCACGCCTCACCAATACCGCCAGCTCCGCCTATGACAACATAAACACCTCCGTGCTTATACTTCGTGTGCACCGGTTGATTGTTGTGTACTGGAATTAGACGAAGCTTATGCCAAATCTTGTTTCGATAGGCCCACGTATTCCCTTCTTGATCGGCAGGCAAGGAAAGGAGTTGAGATAACGGCAGGTCTTCGTATTTTTTAACATCGATCAGCTTTGTCTGCCAATTTGGATATTCTTTTGTCATTGAACCAATCAGGCCGTGCACCCCGGCATCGACCGGGTCGACAATATCATGCTGATCAACATATTGTGTGTTCACCGTCACGACCGTCCAGCTTATCTCCTTCTGTCCATAGCCTAAAGAAAGCATTGCCTTAATGAGCCTATACATTTGAATGACGCCTTGATCTTGGGCTTCAATCATTTCATCGCCGACTTCGCACTCTGTCACACGAGAAGGAGACATCCACACGATGTGGTCAAACGATCCGAGTGCTTCAAGCTGGCCTGTAATTCTATGAATTGATGCGTTCGGCTCAATGTACAGCTCCTTGGCAAACGGAAACTCCCTTTGAACAGCTTTTCTGCTGATGTCATCCCCTCCGAGGATGACAACACGCTCATCAGCAGGCGAAATGATCCTCTTCTCCAGCTGCACTCGATCCCATATCGGCGCCATAAGAAGCGCTCCGTTAAGAGTTGCTTTGGAGTTTCCTAGTGATGTCGGCCCGTCTGGCGGTTGTATGCCTTCTTCCAGCAGCCTTGAGGTAATCCCCTTGATTCTTACACACACTCGGCCTTGTTCATCACACAAATCAATATCCAGTCTCTGTATTTTGTCCTCATTAGGACGAGATGTCACAGACACCCACATTTTATTTGTACACGGGCTGAATATTTCTAGCTCTTGCAGTGCAAAAGGCAGAGAAAGCTGCTCGTCACCGGAATTCAGCTTTAGCCCGATCGACGCTTGTAAAGCAGAATCGGCCATACTTGGATGAAGAACGAATTCATTCAGTGTGTGAGTTACACCAGCAGGCAGAGAAAGCTCTGCCAAGGCTTGATTGCGGCCGATGTAAAGCCGATCTATCCCTTGAAAACCAGGTCCGTAGTCAATGCCGATCGCCTTAAACAATTCATAACATTGGTCGTGTGAGAGTGTGCTTAAACTGCATTGGTCTTGAAGCACGCTGATATCCTGGACTGGAATGTCTCCTGCCCCGCGGATTGAAGCACTGCCTTGACAATGTATCTTTCGATCATTGTGTGCAGCCTCTGTATAGACGTTAAAAGCAATCTCGCCGTCCTGCTGGGGATTTAGACTGATATCCACTTGAACAGGCTGGCCGTCCGCCACAATCGGCTGCACCCACACAACATTTTTGATGTGAATAACAGATTGTTGATCTTCGGTTCTTCTCACTGCTCTTATAACGGCAGCATGAACCATCTCAAGATATGCCACGCCCGGCATAACCGGTTTTCCCTTCACCTTATGATCGGCGAAAAAGAACTCAGCACCTGTAAAGGCCGAGCTGAAACGCTGCTCTGACAAATCAGATGTGTTGACATGTATCAATGGATGCAAAGCTGCTGATTCGACTGTTTTTAAAGCTGTTTGATGGGCGGCTGCCTCCTCTTTCGTATCCGTTATCCAGTAGCGTTCTTTCGCAAATGGATAGGTAGGGAGGCTGATGCGTTTCGGCTGTTTGCCGTCATACAGTTTGCTCCAGCCTATTTCCATGCCTTTTACCCATAAATCAAGAAGTCTTTCATATATGTGAGGCTCCCAGCTATTGTTGAGCGTTTTCTGTACTTCGTCATCTGATCTCAATGTTTGTGCGATACCTTTTTCTGCTCTGCCTCTGTACATGTACTTCGCATTGGTGCCCCCTTCTATAAAGAGGTTCAGTTTTTCCAGCAAGTCCCCAGTCGAGACAGCGATAATCCCTAATCTCTCCTCCATTGCATCACGCCCCTCTTGGAGTGTATAAGCAATATCAGTGAGGTCACGAGCAGTGATAGATCGCTTGCTGATAAAGTCTGCTAATTGCCGGGCTTGGTCTTTCAGACGATCTTCATCCTTTGCCGACAAAATAAAGATGCCCGGGTGCTGTGCTGTCACAGCTGGTGCTGTTGCAGGATGGGTTGTTTCTTTCGGAATATATTCCTCAATGACCACGTGGGCATTGACGCCGCCTATCCCGAACGAACTGATGCCTGCGCGGCGCGGCAGCTCTCGGCCGGCTTCATCCCGAAGCGCCTGCCACTCTCTCGATTCCTGCACAATATAAAACGGGCTGTCATCCAGTTTGATATATGGATTAACAGTTTCACTGTACAGACTTTTGACAAGCGTTTTATGCTTGAGCTGCAATAACACTTTAATGACACCCGCCACACCGGCCGCCAGTGATAAGTGACCGATGTTTGTTTTCGCTGATCCAAGTCCGCAATGGCTGCCATGAACAGCCGGGTCCCCCGTTTTTTCATACAGCTCTTTAAATGCCGCTTTTAAGCCGTTGATTTCTACTGGATCGCCCAGCTTGGTTCCAGTCCCATGCGCTTCAATATAAGTTACGGTTCTTGGATCAATTCCCGCTTTTTCATATGCTGTTTTTACGACATCCGCCTGAGCTTTCGGATTAGGAGTCGTTAGAGAATTTGCGCGGCCACCGTGGTTTACCGCACTTCCTTTAATGACACCGTAAATATGATCACCGTCTCGTTCAGCCGCTGTCAGCTTTTTCAGAAAGAGAATGCCGGCACCTTCACTGACTGCGAATCCATCGGCTTTGTCAGAAAATGTTTTGCATCTTCCTTCTTTGCTCAGTGCCCCGGCCTTATCATAGGCGATATGGCCTTGCGGAGTTACGACCGTGTTGACCCCTCCCGCAATCGCCATTTCACAGTTTCCATTTTCAATGGCGCAAACCGCATGATGAATGGCGACCAAAGAGCTTGAGCACGCAGTGTCGATCGGTTCACTCGGCCCATGAATGTTCAGGAAATAACTGACTCTATTCGGTCCTGCAGAAGGACTCATATTCGCAGCAACTGAGCCTTCGATGTCTACATTTGACAGAAGTGAACTATACCCTGTGTTTCCTGTCCCGATGAAGATGCCCGTTTTGGTTCCTGCCAGGCTTCTCGCTGAGTGTCCCGCTTCTTCTACCGCCTTCCACGCATAGGTCATTAACAGGCGCTGCTGAGGCTCCATCTGCTCAGCCTCCAGCGGAGATATGCCGAAGAACAATGGATCAAAGTCAGCTACTTCATCAATAAAACCGCCCCATTTGACGTTTGTTTTATTCGCTTCTTTCAGAGGGTCTCCGTAATACTCCTGCCAATCCCAGCGGTCTTTTGGAACCTCTGTAATACAATCTGCGCCCGATGACAGGTTCTTCCAATATTCCTCAACGTCTTTTGCCTTTGGGAAAACGCCGCTCATCCCAACAATCGCAATAGGCTCAGGCTTGTGATCAGCTTCCTTTTGCATTGGTGTTACCGAAGGTTTTACAAAGCGGTTTTCAGTCGAAAATCTCATATTTTTTATATTCTGTTCGACAGGCTGCATCGGCACCTCAGCTTTGGCAGGCGTTTGAGCTGTAAAAGCATTTGGATATTCTTCTGACAGATACCCTGCAAATGCATAAACAGTTGCGTGCTCAAAGAAGATCGTAGGCGTAAGATCCAGCTTGTACTTCTCATTCAGTGTATTTGCGAATTCAGTTAACGTAATCGAATCAAATCCATATTGATTAAACTCCATGTCCTGGTCAATCTCTTCAGGTTTGATTTTGAGCAATTGAGAGATTGTTTGCTTTAAAACTTCTTGAATGTGGTCGAACATATTTCCTTGATCCATTCTTGCTTCAGATGTCACCGGTACTTGCACTGTTTTCATTGGTACATCATCAGAAGACGGCTTTTGAGTCAGCTTTTCCCTCATCATGTCTTTGATTCCTTCCATGACGATGACTTGATCTTTGCCAAATGCCAAACCTTTATACAGCGCTTGAATGCCGGTCTCGGTCCGCATTGGAGTCACACCTGTGTTTTTCAACGTCATGTTTTCAATTTCTTTATTCGCGCGCATGCCGCCTTCTTTCCAGAGCGGCCAATTGATTGACAACGTTTGTCCGTGCCTATACATGGCGGTTACAAGCGCATTTCGATAAGCAGCATAACTGTCCATAAATGCATTAGCCATTGCATAATCGGCCTGTCCCGCGCTGCCGGCAACACTTGATATTGAAGAAAAGAGGATAAAGAAATCTAACGCAAGATGCTCGGTTGCCTCATCCACATTCACAAGCCCTTTCACCTTAGGAGCGAGAACTTGTGTCAGCTCTTCATTGGTTTTGCTCATAAGATAGTTATCTTTAATCAGCCCAGCGCTGTGAATGACACCATTCAAGTCTTCGTAATCAGACGTAATGCTTGTGATAAGCTCGGAGGCTGCTTCCGTTTGTGTCACGTCAACCTGCCTGTATTCTGCGCGAGCCCCTAATTGCTGAAGTTCGTTAAGCTCCGCCTGCTGATCCGCATTCAACGCGGATCTGCCTGTCAGAATGAGCACAGGCTGTTCGGCTTGGCGAGCAATCTCTTTTGCAAAAATAAACCCAAGTCCTCCTGCGCCGCCCGTGATGAGGTAAACACCTTTATCTCTCCACGGCATGCTTATTTCCCGATCATCTATTTGCATTTCATCCAGATCATTGATGTACCGTTTGCCTTTTTCATATTTGATGTGCTGATCTTCTGTGTGCCTTTTATTCTCTTTCAGTTTTTCTATTACACTTTCAATATTTTCATGTGAATCGATTTCAATCGTCTGGCCGATTAGTTTTTTATTCTCCAGGCCGGCGGTTTTAAGGAGCGCCGATAGCCCTGAGAATGAGTACTGCTTTCTTTGTGCAGAGGTAAGCAGCTGGATCAGAACATTGCCCTGAGGTCTGCTTTTGAGAAGACCCTGGACCGTCTCAAGCGCTTGTTCGGCATAATCTTGGAACCTCTCTGCAAGTCCTTCGCGGAATGACTCCAAAACGATGCATTCCGCTCCTGTCAATCTTGATTCAATGCGATCTTTTGAGAGGCCATTCATGTCGCAAAGCATGACAATGTGCCGTTCGTAATGAGGCTCAGGACTTTCTTTTTTAAAATCCTTAGGCACCCATTTTTCTTCAAACATCAGGGTTTCCAGCGTTTGATCAGATTCCGCCGATCCAGAGCCGCCTTCCGCTGCTCTGAAAGATAATCCTTTCATCCGTACGCAAACATTGCCGCTCTCATCTAAAATATCAATATCGCGCTTTTGCACCTTATCAGTTGCCTTGCTGCCTTGGCTGTATCTTGCGTATACCCACATTTCTGACGAACATGCTCCGAAGACTTCAAGCTCCTGGACCGCAAAAGGCAGTGTCAGCTGGTTATCCCCGGCGCCTGTCAAAATGCTTGACGCCTGCAAAGCAGAATCCATCAGCCCAGGGTGCATTTTGTATTGGCTGAGCGTATCTGCAGCTGACGGATGCAATGACAATTTTGCCAAAACAAATTGTTCAGCTGTATAGATTTTTTTCACTCCGCGATAAGCAGGACCATATTCAAATCCAATCATTCGATAGGTGTCGTATACTTCGTTTACGCTGAAATGGCTTTCCTGACACTGCTCCCGCAGAAATTGCAAATCAACCGCCGGCAGATTTTCAGCAGGATTCAATACCGCGCTGCCTTGACTGTAGACGATTGACTGTTCGCCAGTAACGTCTGAATGACCATAGATTTCATAAGAGATCTCACCATTTTCCCCCGGTAAAAGCCTAATGTGTACTTGTTGCGGCTGATCCTCTACAACAATAGGCCGCACCCACACCGCGTTCTTTAGCTTCATGGTGCGCGGTACACCTTGTACCTCTGCGGCCTGCTCAACAGCTGCCCGCGCCAATTCAAGATGAGCCACTCCCGGCAAAATCCGTTGGCCTTTCACAACATGATCAGCGAGGAAAAACTCTTCTCCCGTATAAATAGAGCTAAACCTTTGTTCCGAGAGATTCGATGTGTTTTGATGCATTAATGGATGCAGCACGGCTCCGCCAAGGCGGGAGGCTGCTTGATTTGCATCAATGCTGCTGCTTTTTTCAATATGATCAGAAATCCAATAACGGTCTTTTGCGAAAGGATACGTCGGCAAGCTGATGCGCTTTGGCAGATTCTCGCCATACAATTTCCTCCAGTCTACATCAAGCCCCTTTACCCATAATTCAAGCAATTTTGCATACTTTCCCCGTTCCATCCATTTCTCGACGGCTTCTTGAATCTCTTCGTCCTCTGTCAGCATTTGGAGTGTGCCTTTATCAATCCTGCCTTTAAATACATCCTCCACACCGCTTTTGCCTGCTGCAAAGTGTTTTAACTTTTGCTGTACATCCTCAATGGAACCCGAAATAATCCCGAGACGTTCTTCCATCGCATCCCGTCCGGCTTGCAGTGTATAAGCGATTCGGGCGAGATTTACGTCACTATATGTTTGCTTATCAAGCGCATCTGCCAGCTGCTGTGCATGTTCTTTTAGCCGCGCTTCATTTTTAGCCGATAAAACGAAGATACCCGGATGTTCCGGCGTGATGGATGGTATATTCTCATCGGATGCTTCCGGAATATATTCCTCGATAATCACGTGGGCGTTTACCCCGCCGATTCCAAATGAACTGACACCTGCCCGTCGAGGAAGCTCTTCTCCCCGTTCATTTTTCAGCGCTTTCCATTCTTCCGTTTCCCGTACGATATAGAACGGACTGTTTTTCAGCTGAATGTATGGATTCACGTTTTCGCAATGCAGACTTTTCACTAAGGTTTTATGCTTAAGCTGCAATAATATTTTAATAACTCCTGCTGCACCGGCTGCCAGCGATAAGTGGCCGATGTTTGTCTTTACAGACCCTAATCCGCAGTAAGGATTGGCTGATGTGTCTCCTTCATTTACACCCAATGCTTTAAAAGCTGATTTCAAACCGTTAATTTCAACCGGGTCTCCAAGCTCCGTCCCGGTTCCGTGGGCTTCAATGTAGGTCACGGTTTTCGGATCGATTCCCGCTTTTTGATATGCCGACTGAATAACATCTGCCTGCGCCTTCGGATTGGGAGTCGTTAAAGAGGCTGCACGGCCGCCGTGATTGATTGCACTGCCTTTTATGACTCCGTAAATATGGTCTCCCGCTTCTTCAGCCGCTTTTAATTTTTTCAGGAACAGTATGCCGGCACCTTCCCCATGCGCAAAACCATCGGCTTGATTTGAAAACGTCTTGCATTTTCCTTCTTTGCTCAGTGCTCCCGCCTTATCAAAGCTGATATACACCTCAGGAAGGATAATCGTATTTACACCGCCGGCTAATGCCATGTCACAAGTGCCTTCCTCAATTGAAGAGATGGCATGGTGGATCGCCACTAGTGAACTTGAGCACGCTGTATCAATCGGTTCGCTCGGCCCATGCAGATTAAGGAAATAACTGACCCGGTTCGGACCGACCGATGGGCTCGTATTGGCTGCCGCTGATCCTTCTATTGCCGAATTCGCTTTAAATAGAAGAGAGCTGTATCCTGTATTTCCCGTTCCGATGAAGACGCCGGTCTTTGTGCCTGACAACCTTTTCGCCGAATATCCTGCATCTTCGATCGCTTTCCAGGCGTAAGTCAGCAGTAAGCGCTGCTGAGGTTCCATTTGTTCAGCTTCACGCGGGGAAATGCCAAAGAATAATGGATCAAAATCTGCAATACCGTCAATAAAACCGCCCCATTTCACGTTCGTTTTATTGACTTCCTTCGCCGGATCACCTTCATATTCACGCCAATCCCAGCGATCTTTTGGGATTTCCGTCATGCAGTCTTTGCCCTCTTTTAAGATGTTCCAGTACGCCTCAACATCTTTCGCCATAGGGAAAATCCCGCTTATGCCCACAATGGCAATTGGCTCAGGCCCTGCATCACTCTGTATGGCGTTTGGCAGCATGACTTGCTGCTTTCTGCGTCTTTTAGCTTTGGCACGCACGGCTTGTTCCTGTTTCGCAGCAGGCTGAAGCTGAGCCGATGCAGCGCGCACAGCAAATGTCTTCGCAAATACCGATTGATATTCTTCTGACAAATGCTTGCCAAACGCATGAATCGTCGGGTGGTCAAAAAATACGGTTGGCGTCAGCTCTAACTGATAGACGCGATTGATATGGTTGGTGAATTCAGTCATGGAGATAGAATCAAAACCATACACCGTCATCTCGGCATGATCATCAATTGTTTCAAGCTTGACCTTTAACAGCTTGGCGATCTCTCGCTTTAACATCGCCTTTACTTTATCCAGCAAACTGTCTGTATCAATGCTATTTATTTGTTCAGTCATGTGTTCTGCTTCCTTCTTTTCCATAGGTGCTGAGGCGTTTTTGGCCAGCATGTTTTGTTTTATTTTCTGCACATCGCCTTCGATCACCATTACTTGGTTTGCCTCTGAATGAAGTGCTTGATATAATGCCTGAATTCCTTTTTCTGCCCTCATAGGAACAATACCGGCAAGTTGTACAAGCCTTTTCTCAGTTTCTTGATCGACCTGCATGCCTCCATCTCTCCATAAAGGCCAGTTTACAGAAAGCGTCTTCCCATGCCGCTGGCTGAGGTCGGCAAGCCTATTTCGATAGCCTGCATACATATCCATAAATACATTGGCTGTCGCATAGTCAGACTGGCCAATGCTCCCTAAACTTCCTGAAAGAGATGAAAAGAGAATAAAGAAGTCTAAAGGCAAATCCTTGCTCGCTTCGTCTAGATAAACAAGCCCTTTTACTTTAGGCGCCAGTACATCGTGCAGATCTTTTGCCTGTTTATTAACCAGGTAGCTGTCCTTGATGATTCCGGCACTATGAAGAATACCGTTCAGACGGCCATATCTTTTTTGAATGTCGTCAATGAGCTGATAGACTTCAATTTTATTGGTAACATCTGTTTGCCTGTAGGTGATGTCAGCCCCCTTGCTATGAAGCTCTTTCAGCTTTTTGCTTTTGCTTTCGCTAAGAGGTGAGCGGCCTGCCAGAATGACTGTCGCATTTTTCGTTTGTTCCGCAATTTCCTTTGCAAAAATATGACCTAGTCCGCCGGCACCTCCTGTAATGAGATAAACGCCATTGTCTTTCCACGGTTTGCTGCCGTCGCCTTTTGCCTGTTTGATTTCACGCCAATCAGCAATATACCGTGTCCCGTTTTGATATTTGACATATGAATCGCCGCTCATTTGATTTTCTAACAGTTTGCCAGCAATGCTTCCTCCACTTTCTTCACTGCTGACTTCAATCATTTGGCCGGTTAGTTTGGCATTTTCCTGACAAGCTGTTTTCAGCAGTCCTGTCAACCCTGAAAACAATTGCTGGTCTCCCTCTGCAGAGGTTACGATCTGAACGAGAATGCCGTCTTTCGGTTTCGTACGAATGATCTCTTGTACCTTTTTAAACACTTGTTCTGTATAAGAATGGAAACGCCCATCTACTGAAGAAGGCCTTGCTTCCAGGCTGTATACATGGACATCTTCGATGGCTGCTTCAATTTGTTCTCTCGTCTCATGATCATATTCACATAGGAATACGAGATGCTCTGCATATTTTTTTGCTGCCGCGCCTTCAGCTGCCTTTTGTTCTTGCCAAACGGGCTGAAGCAATAAAGTTTCAGCGTTGATTTTTGATGGTTCGGTTTGTATATCTGCCTCCATCACTCTCGTCGAAAATCCTTTCAGCCGCACGCAGATCATGCCATGCTCATCACATAGGTGAATATCGACTTTCTGTATCAAATCTCCTGGTTTGTTTTTCGAGTTGAATTGAACATAAACCCACATGTCAGAAACGCACTGACGAAAGACCTCAAGTTCCTCCAGGGCAAATGGCAGTGCTGCCTTAAAGTCTTCAGTGTCTGAAAGTTCCGCTCTGACGACATTTTGCAAATATTCAGCCGCCTGTAACGCCCCGTCCATTACACTTGGATGAAGAACATAATCGCCCAACGTATGTGCAACAGATTCCGGCAGTGATAATTTTGCAAGCAGCTGGCCGTCGCCTTTATATACGGCCTCTACACTCTTGTAACCTGGACCGTAATCGGCGCCGATCATCCCTTCATAAAACGAGGCAGCATCCATTTTGCTTTGATCACATTGTTTCTTGATCTTAGAAAGATCCAGTGCTTTTTCTCGCTTTAACTGAATCAATTCCGCTATACCTTGGTTATATACAACTGGTTCTGCATCAGCGGATTCCGGATCACCATACATCCGATAAGCAATGTGTCCGCCATCTTCATCGTAAAGTCCGATATTTACCTGAACCGGCTCACTTCCTGCTACAACCGGGCGAACCCACACGACATTTTTCAGCCTGATTCCAGTTTCATGATCCTCCAATCCGCCAATTCCTTGTTCTATAGCGGCTCTTGCCATTTCAAGCGTGACCGCCGCCGGCAAAATCGCCATGCCTTTAATGATATGCTCGGCAATAAAATACTCTTGTCCTGTGAAAATGGAGCTGAAACGCTGCTCTGACAGAACCGATGTATTATGGTGCACCAAAGGATGCAAACGAGATGGTTCAATTGTTGTGATGGCGCCGGTGCTGCTTTCAGGCCAGTATCGTTCTTCGGCAAAAGGGTATGTCGGCAAGCTGATGCGGCGTGGCTTTGTATTTGGATAGAGCCTGCGCCATTCAACGTGAAAGCCATTTGCCCACATCTCGGCAAGCTTTCTCAATTCTTCTTTTGATATCCGCGATGAAGCCATATCATCTGCTTCAGCATTTCCAAGCAGCTGTTCAGCGGATGTCATTCTCGTTTTTTCTCCTTGAATACAGCCTTCTGCGAGCGGCTTTCCAGTCACAAAAGCTTCCAGCTGATGTGTCCATTCTTCCAGATCGTTCACTATAAAAACAATCCTGTTATCCATTGCTTCACGGCCGACTTGGAAGGTATATGCAATATCTCTTAAAGAGAAATGCCTTTGCTCGTCTTGACTGATATAGGACAGCATTTCCTTCGCGTATACTTGGAGCCGTTCACTATTTTTTGCTGATATAGGAATGATGTAAGGCTGATTGCCTTCGTTTTCGGTACCTGCATCAGAAATGTTTTCATATTGCTCAAATATTGCATGGGCGTTAGTTCCGCCAAGGCCGAATGAGCTCAGAGCCGCCCGATGGACACCTGCGTGTTTCTCTAACGATTTTCGTTCACGGACAACATAAAAAGGAGAGCTTTCAAACTTTATATCCGGATTCGGCTCCGTACAGTTGATGGTCGGTGCAAGTTCATTATGGTATAAACTCATCGCAACTTTAATGCATCCGGCTAACCCCGCAGCTGTATCCAAATGGCCAATATTCGTTTTCACTGAACCGATTCCGCAAAATTGTGTTTTGTCTGTGTATTGCTTGTACACTTTATTTAGCGCAGACATTTCAATAGGATCGCCTAATTTCGTTCCCGTCCCGTGCGCTTCAATATAACTGACCGTTTCAGGATGGATCTTGGTTGTATCCAATACATGCTGTATCACTTCTGTTTGGCCTTTTACACTAGGCGCATAGAAGCCTGCCTTCTCTGCCCCATCATTATTGATGCCTATTCCGCGCATAATCGCATAAATATGGTCTCCGTCTTTTACGGCATCCACAGCTTTTTTCAGCAGGATGACTGCTACGCCTTCGCCCCCGGCCATTCCGTCCGCCGAAGCATCGAACGCCTTTACATGCCCGTCGCTTGAAAAATTCAACCCGTTTTGGTGCACGTAGCCGATCGCTGATTGTGCGTGCAATGTTGCTCCTCCGACAAGCGCATATTGTGATTCGCCCGATGTCAGGCTTTTGTATGCCTGATATAAACCGACTAGTGATGAAGAACAGTTAGAATGAACAAAATAGCTTGGCCCTTTTAATCCGAGCTTATGTGAGATCATTGTGGGAATGGTTCCGCTTTGGGCTAAAACCCATGAGACATAGCCATCCGGTGATTCATGTCCTTCTGTTGTCTCCTTCGGCAATAACGTTCTATATGAATTGCTGCTTGCAGACATATATACGCTTGTTGCCGGAATCTCCTTAGCCACATATCCTGCATCTTCAATCGCTTTCCAGGAGTGCAGCAATAAGAGGCGGAGCTGAGGGTCCATATACTCAGCATCTTTTGGCGAGATTTGAAAGAAACCGGGATCGAATAAGTCTTTTCCTTCGATCACAGATTGCACCGGCACATAGTCAGGATGCTGTATCAATTCTTCGGGAACTCCATTTGCGCGAAGCTCTTCTTCAGAAAAGAATTGTATGCTTTCTTTGCCTTCTTTGATGTGGTTCCAGAAGTCATGATGATTTTTCGCACCCGGGAACTGGCAAGATATCCCCACAATCGCAACACTGTCGTCAAAATAAGGGGGAATCTTCTGTTTCGTGTATTTTCCATCTTTTTTGTCATCATGATCATCTTCATTTTGTGTCCCGGCTAGATCTGAGTTTTTCATCTCCAAAATGTATTCACTGATTGCACGGATCGTGGAATACTCAAACAGCTCAGTAACATGAAACTCACAATCGAATTCTTTTTTGATTCGTTCAGCCACAGCTACAGCAAGAAGCGAATCGCCGCCCGCATCGAAAAATCCGTCTTCTGGCCCAAATCCGCTGACCTTGAGCGTTTCCTCCCAAATGCGCAGCACCTGATCCTCTATTTCCGTTAATTGCAAGTGATTTGGTTTCCTTCTGTTGAACACGATCTCGCGTTTTTCTAATTCTTTACGGTTCACTTTTCCGCTGGGCGATAATGGAAGCTCATCTAAGCGGATAAAGTGTGAAGGTATCATATATTCCGGCAGACTCGATTTTAGATGAAGGCGCAAATCTTTTGGATTGGCAGAGACATGTCCGCTTTCCTCTGTATAATAAGCAGCGAGCTGTTGATGGCCCTCCAGCTGCTTCACCACTACCGCTTGATCTAAAATGCCCGGAAATTCACTCAGCTTTGTTTCTATTGCGCCCAGCTCGACGCGAAAACCGCGTATTTTGACTTGGCTGTCAATCCGTCCCAAGTATTCTATGTTGCCGTCAGGAAGCCATCTTGCTGAATCACCCGATTTATATAGCTTCGTCCCTGGTTCAAAGGGATTATCAATAAATTTTTCAGCCGTAAGCCCCGGCTTTTTAAAGTAGCCTCTTGCCAAACCGGCTCCAGCGATGCAAAGCTCACCAGGCTTTCCGATCGGGACAGGCTTCAAATGCTGGTCCACAATGTAAATTTTCGTGTTGGAGACAGGCTTTCCAATCGGTGTATGGTGACTTGCAATATCTCCTTTTCCGCATCCGAAATACGCAGCGTAAATGGAGGCTTCCGTCGGTCCGTATATATTTTCAACACGGCAGTTTGTAAAGAGTGATACCGCCTTTTTCACTAATTCTTTAGGGAAGGCTTCACCTGCAACCATCATATACTTTAGCGGACCGTCCTCTGTGAATCGCTTGTTGTCTTTCGCCATTTCTAAAAAAACATGCAGCATGGCCGGCACAAAATTAATGTGAGTCACTTTATATGTTTCAATATAATCCATGCAAAGCTGCGGTGATTTCTCCCCATTAGGCGGAAGAATCACAAGACGGCCGTCTCCAATAAACCATCCGAATAATTCTGAGATCGATACATCAAACACATAGTTCGTCTTCAATAAATATGCATCCTCAGCCGTTACAGGATAGTGAGATTCTAGAAAATTCAGGGTATTCATAATGCTCCGATGCTCTACCATAACCCCTTTAGGCTCTCCAGTGCTTCCCGATGTATAAATAATATAAGCGAGGTGTTCCGGTTTTACTTCCCGCTTTAAACCGCTGCTTTGCTGGTCTGTATAATCGTTTCGGCAAGCTAACTCGATATTGATCGCTTTTACATGGCTGCCAGTTAATCCGCTGATCCTATCATGAACGTTAGGTTGGGTGAGGACAATGGATGCCTGACTGTCTTTGAGCATGTACTCTAATCGTTCTTGCGGAAAACTTGGATCTAACGGCACATACGCTCCGCCAGCTTTCAGTATTCCTAAAATTCCGATGATCATATCAAACGAACGCTCTGCACAAATGCCAACGGGCTGTTCAGGTCCAACACCCTGATGTTGAAGGTAGACTGCAACAGATGTGCTTTTTTCATCTACTTCTTTATATGTAAGTGATCTGTCTTCAAACATCACAGCAACCGCATCGGGGGTTTGTTTCGCTTTTTCCTCAAACACCTCATGTATACACTTGTCATTTGCGATGTTTGTCCCTGTCGCATTCCATTGTTCCAGCAAACTAGTTTGTTCTTGATTTAATTGCAAAGAGTAGGCTTCAAGCGGCAAAGACGGGTCCTCCATCATGTGCTGCGCGAGCTTCATATAGTTCTCCATCATGCTTTCAATGGAGGACAGTTCGTACAAATCAGGGTTGTACAGAAGATGAAGCACTGTTTCATTTTCTTGCTCATATATTTCGAGCGCCAGCTCAAATTCACCCTCTTGCCGAATGTCTTCAATATATTCGATGCCAAGCGTTTGATACGGTTCAAGCACTTTTTGCAAGCCTGTTGCCTGAAAAAAGTTTTGGTACAGAAAAGCTGTTTGAAAAACCGGAGAATCCGCGGCCGAGCGGTCTACATTCAGCTCTCTTACCAATGCAGGGAACGGAAACGCCGCATGATCCAGGCCGTCAGCCACTGTCAGCTGCAGTTCCCGAATAAATGCTGTTAATGGCTGAGATCCGATATTCTTGCTCCGAACAGCCATCATATTGATAAAATAACCGATTAGGGTTTCAAATCTGTCTTCTTGCCGACCCATTGTCGGAACGCCAACAATGATATCCTTTTGTTTTGTATAATGATGCAGCAGTACTTTGTAAATGGAGAGAAACACAACCGATTCATTCACATGATTGGTGCGGGCAAACGATTTAATTTGATTTCTCAGGTGATGAGGGAGCAAGCTTTTATAAGCTTGCCCCTTAAATTTTCGTGCTGAAGACCGCGGACGGTCAGCAGGCAAATCAAGAACTGGCAGACTCCCAGACAACTGTTCTTTCCAGTAAGCGAGATGCTCTTCCCCTTCTCTGCCAGTCAGCATTCGATTTTCCCAATCGACAAAATCGTAATAATCAGCTGTTAATGGCTGCTGCAAGGGTTCAATCCCATTCAGCAATTGTTGATACGCTTCGAATAGCGCCGATATCAATGTCAGCATCGACACACCATCAAATATGATATGGTGAATTGTTATAAGAACAATGCATTCTTCTAACCGATGAAAAAGGTGTGTGCGCCATAACGGACCAGCTTCCAACTGGAAAGGTTCTTTTGCTTTTTCTTTTAGAAAAGGCAAAATATCTGCTGATTTCATTGCTGATATATCCTCTTCCACAAAATAAAGATCCTTTGATAACTGAACCGATTGAAATGGAATGCCATTTTCTTCTTGAATCACACTGGCTAAGACCGGATATTGTCTCTGTACAAACAGAAGGGCTTTCCTGAACGTCTCTGCATGTATTGGTTTGCTGAAGCGAAAGCATAAAGGAATGTTATATGCACTCATCCCAGGAGACATTTTTTGAAGCATCCACAGCCCTTTTTGCCCTTCTGAAAGCGGGCTTTTCAACTGCCGCTTCATGCCTTTAAGATGTTCTTCCACCTCAGAAATGGTTAATTCTCCTGATCTGAAGGCATCGAGAATTTCTTTATGATTCATACGATTTACTCCCTTCTATGATGTTTTGCACACTCTTAAAATCCAATTTCCCTAGCGCCACCTCTTGCATCAATCCGATGATTTGCTCGTCTGTATACGTGCCCTTTATGTGATGTGCTGCTGCGCTATGATTTTGTTTTTCCGCTTTTAAGGCCAAATGGTCAGATAGAGCTTGGACTGTCTGACATTCAAGGATTTCCCGGCCGGCCATCTTCAGCTGCGTGGTTTTTTCGATATGCCGCATCAATTTTCGGCCAAGAATTGAATCCATCCCATAATCCAGGAAGTTTCTTTTGAAATTGATTCGATCCTCAGATATGCCCAATTCTCGTGCTAAAAATTGAACAATGATCTTTTGAATATGGGTTTTGCCATTCGGCTCGTCAATCTCTGTTTTCATATCTTGTGAATGCTGTTTAACGGCCTCTGATTGCTGAGTGCCTGACGAAATCCAATACCGTTCCCTTGCAAATGGATAACCAGGTAAAGAAACCATCCGAACGTGATCGCCATCATGAAGGAGTTCCCAAGGAATCTGATATCCTTTCACCCAGCATTCCGCGATGTTTTCCAAATTTCTTTCTTTTGCGAGAGCTTGCAGAACTGCTTCATCTTGTTCTTCTAAAATCCCTTCTGTATATCCTGTATAAAGGGATCTCTGTTGGCCTGATACCCCACCATTCTTCATTGCTTCCACATATTCCTTCAATTTTCGCACCAATTGCTTCTGATTGTTTGCAACGATCGCGAGCCTTGCTTCCATGGCTTTTCTCCCAACCTGAAGCGTATATGCCACATCAGGTAAAGAAAGGTTATGATTCTGCTCCAGATACGCAATCATGCGGCAGGCAGCATCCTGAAGCCGATCGTCATTTTGGGCTGAAAGCACAATGATCTGCGGTGACCCTTGATGCCGCTGTGTGGACGGCTGATTATCCGGAATGTATTCTTCAATGACTGCATGTGCATTGGTGCCGCTGATTCCAGTCGTGCTGATCGTTCCCATCCTCGGCTTCTGATTTTTCCTGATCCACGAATGGTTTTCTTTGCAAAGCACAAATGGGCTTTCTTTAAACGGAATATACGGGTTTTCCGATTCACAGTGATGAGTGGCCGGAATGATCTGGTTTTTCATAGCCATCAGCATACTGATTAAAGCAACCGTTCCTGACGCTGCAAATGTATGTCCGATTAAAGGTTTAATTGAGCTGATCATACAGAATTGCTTCTGCTTCGTATATTTGCTGAACAAGCTCGTTAACGCTTGGACCTCAAGCGGATCACCAAGATTCGAGCCGGTACTGTGCGCCATCACATATTGAATATCGAGCGGATTGATTTCATTTTTTTCATAAATGTTTTCGATCAATTCTGCCTGGCTAAAAGGATTTGGCGCAGTAATGCCGTTGGTTTTGCCATCGTAATTCACGCCGCTAGCCTTGATGCAGCCATAAATATGATCTTTATCTTCAATTGCCTTTGATAATGGTTTCAAGAGAACAGCAGCCACCGCTTCACCTGGCACAAGACCATTGGCATCCTGGTCAAACACTTTGCATTGTCCGTTCGGAGACAGCATTTCGGCCCTTGTCAGCGCCTCAAAAGACATGTGAGAAATATTCAAGCTGACGCCGCCGGCTAAAGCCATTTCACAATCCCCCTGACGCAGAGCTGAACATGCCTGGTGAATCGCTACCAGTCCAGATGAACATGCTGCTGTCAAAGCCATATTAGGCCCTTTTAAATCCAATGCGTATGCGATTCTCGCAGACAATGTGGCGTTTTGTGTTCCGTTAATGTAATCCGTATCTCCGGTTAGATGCGCATATTCCCCTTCTTCCACACCTACATAAACACCGCAGGATTTTCCTTTTATCCGATCTCCCATATAGCCGGCGTCTTCAAACGTGTGCCATGCTTCCTCTAGAAAAATGCGCTGGCGCGGGTCCATGCTTTCGGCTTCTTTAGGCGATATTTGAAAAAACAGCGGATCAAACCGGTCTATGTCCTTCAAAAATGCCCCCCACCTTGGCACTGCTTTTTCTGGATCTCTGTTAGCTCTCCCCCAGTCCCGGCGTTCGCCCGGGATGTCAGAGATACACGATTTACCTTTTTTCAGATTATCCCACAGCTCATGGACCGAATCAGCTTGAGGGAACCTGCCGCTCATGCCGATAATGGCAATAGGCTCATCGTGAACCTGCCGAATGCTTTTTTTACTGGCTTCTGGTTCTAAAGCTACAGGAATTGCTGCATAAGCTTCAGGGGGCTTTTGCGCCTCTGATGCATCATCCCGGTAAAATGCTTCAATCAGCTCTTTATGATCGGTTAAGAAAAAGCCGATCAATTCTTGTAAAGTCGAATAGCCGAAAAATAAAGCCGGTGTCACTTCGATGTTGAAATGCTTTGATAACACATTCGAAAATTTAGCCAAATAGATTGAATCAAATCCGAAGTCGGCCCAATTTTTGTTCAAATTCAGCTTGTCCTTTGAAATCTTAAGCAATGTGTGAATATGCTCTTTCAAGTCGTGTTCTAAACGCTTTTCAATGCTTAACGTTTTTACCTCATCCTTGTTTTCTTGTGCTAGAGGGGCTTGAGTGGCCGGTTCTGGAATAGCTGGTTCAGTCATTCCTAAAAATCTGCTGACACGGCTGGGCTGACCGGCTATCACGAGATGCTGAGCATCCTGCTGAGCTAGGATGTGCTCAAACATACGGATGCCTTCCTCGGCTTCTAGGAAGCGTTGGCCGCTTGATTTCAGGTACATATCCGTTGTTTCCTCATCACCGATCTTCATTCCGCCATCCTTCCATACAGGCCAGTTGATGACAAACGTTTTACCGTTATGCAGCTCATTTCTGTATTGTGCGTAAGCCATCTGAAACCTATTGCCAATCGCATAATCACAACATCCAAAATCCCCTAAAACCGCAGAAGAAGAAGAAAAATAACACATAAAATCAAGGTCTTCATTTTTAAGCCATTCATCAAGCGCTATCGTGCCGTTGATTTTCGGTTCAATGATGCGCTGGAAGCTTTCGATCTTTTTGTCAAAAATAGCAGAGTCGCTTTCGATTCCGGCTGCATGAATGACACCGTTGATGGCACCGAATCGGTCTTTCCCTCTTTTTACGCAGTCTCCCATTGCGATAGGATCAGACACATCTGCTTCTGCATACATCGCTTCGCCGCCTAGATCCTTTAATTCTTTTATTTGCTTTTGCTTTTCATCATTAAAAGGCGACCGCCCTGTCAAAATCAGGTTTGCGGCATAGTTTTTGGCCAAATGCTTGGCAAATAAATAACCAAGCCCTCCTACACCGCCTGTAATCAGGTAAGTACCGCCAGACTTCAATTTGCTGTCGTCCGGTTGTATCGTTGTCTGTTCAATGTGATTTACATATCGTTTCGCATTCTGATACAAAACCGTTTGTTCAGCTGAAGCCTGTAATTCTGCCCATATTTTACGTGTCCAATCATCCATCGATCCTTGTTCCGCCGGCTGAAAGATTCCAGTCACTTTTGTGTGCGGAAGGACAAGCCCGAGTGAACGTTCGAAGCCAATCCATGATTCCAGATAGCTTCTGTCAAGACCATCTTCAAAACATCCTGCCAGCAGCAGCCGTGAAGGATGAAGCTTTGCTGCGGACATACCTTGTAATAGGTAAACAATACAGGAATGGTCCTTTATACAGCACTTGTCTTCCATAGGCCACATATAGAGGATTGCATCTGGCTCTCCAAGTTCTTCTTTAATGCTCTGGAAGGCCTTTTCAAAAGTAACGGGTTCTTGCCGCACAATCTGGTAGCTATATTCAGACTGTTTGCTGTACACTTCGCCCTGTGATATAAAAATGACCTTGGTGTCTTGATCAACGTTTTTCAGGGCTGAAGCAAATGCGTTTTGCTTTTCTCTTTCAGTCAGAAAACAGATGAGCGTTTTGATACGTTTCGATGTGAGAGTCGCCGGCTCTTCTTTCCACACTTCTTGAAAAGTCATAACCTTGAAAGGTTCTTCTGTTTGCTGATCATGATCCTGTTCTATAGACGCCGGAGCCTTTGCCGCGCCTGGTGCCCAGTAACGTTCTTTTGCAAATGGATATGCCGGAAGACTGATCCGGACAGGCGTTTGGGTGCCGTACAGCATGCCCCAGTCGAAAGACAAGCCTTTCACCCAAAGATCCAGCAGTTTCGTGTATTTCCCTTTGCTCATCCATGCTTCTATGATTTTTTCCGTATCCTCATCCGCTGATAAGACTGCTAACGCTTTTTTGTTATCATCGATACGATCCAGATACAGGCTGTCTGCTTTGTTTTCGATAAAATCGTTCAGCTTTCTCTCAAGATCCTCTAGTGATTCCGCTATAAAGGCCAGCCGTTCCTCCATTGCTTCACGGCCTGTTTGCAAGGTATAGGCAATCCTGATCAGGTCTGTTTCGCGGTACCTTTTTTGTTTGATGGCTGTAAGCAGCTGTTCCGCTTTTTCTTGCAAGCGTTCCATGTTTTTGGCCGACAGCACAATCAGCGCTGGAGGATGGTCTTTCGGCGTTTGCGCCCCCGTTCTTGGAATATATTCTTCCAGGATGATATGGGCATTGGACCCTCCGGCGCCAAAACTGCTCAAGCCAGCGCGCCTAGGCACCTCTTGCCCGCCAATCACCGGGCGTTTCCATTCACCAAGTTGCTGCTGAACGACAAATGGCGTATGGCTGAACTCGATGTTCGGATTCAACCGCTGAGCATGCAATGATGGTGCAATTTGGCCATATTTAAACTGAAAAAGTATTTTTGTCAGCCCTGCAATTCCGGCTGCACTTTCACAATGACCGATATTTGATTTGCTGGAGCCGATCGCACAAAACTGTTTCTCCTGCGTATCTTTCTCGAATGCTTTTGTTAACCCCGCTATCTCAATCGGATCTCCTAATGCAGTGCCTGTTCCATGCGCCTCTAAATAACTGATGGTTCGGGCAGGAATGTCGGCGCGCTCCATTGCTTCTTTAATTACCTGTGCCTGTGCATGAGGATTTGGAACCGTGTATCCATTTGTTTTTCCTCCGCTATTAATGGCACTTGCCTTTATCACACCGTAAATATGGTCACCGTCCGCTATTGCTTGCTGCAGCGGCTTTAACACAATGGCGCCTACGCCTTCACCGTCGACAAATCCATCTGCATCATCGCCGAATGATTTACATGTATCACTAGCAGAGAGCATATTCATGACAGATAAATTCTGATAGTGAACCGGGTCGACAACTAAATTGACACCGCCGGCAATGGCACAATCACTCGATCCGCTATAGATGCTTTCCAGCGCTAAATGAATCGCTGTCAGGGAGGATGAGCAGGCTGTATCGACTGCAAGACTCGGGCCTTGGAAATTCAGTAAATAGGATATTCTGTTGGCGATAGACCAATAGCCGTAGCCGGTCGGATAATTTTTGTTCATGACTCCGGCAAAGACGCCGATTTTTCTGCTTGAACAGAGCGAGTCAGGCGTGTATCCCGCATCTTCAATACTTGCATAAGCGGTTTGCAGAAATAATCGCTCCTGAGGGTCCATTCTTTCTGCCTCAAGCGGAGAAATCTGAAAGAATAATGGGTCAAACTTGTCCATATCCTTGATAAATCCGCCCCATTTCGTATAAATTGATCCTTCTTTTCCTTTTTCTTTATCGTAATAAGCTTTCCAATCCCAGCGATCTTTCGGAATTTCCTCAATACAATTTCTTCCTTCTTTTAGGTTGTTCCAAAAGTCTTCTGCTGTTTCCGCCTGAGGATAGCGTCCAGAAATGCCGATAATGGCAACGTCACGACTTGCAAGAGTGTTTGTCGGTGTTTCTTTCTCCCCGCTGAAGCCAAGCTTGCGATAGCGCCGTGTTCTTTTAGCGGCCTGATCAGGTTTCTGTGAGGATTGGGTTCTGCTTTCGGCCGGTGTCTGTTGTTGAACTTGACGGTCAAGACCTGTTAATTTCATCAGCGCTTCTGTTTTTGTTTTGATGAAATGATCAACTAATGCGTCAATGGTCTGGTACTCGAAAAATAAAGTGCTGCTTACATGGTCAAATTCTTTACGTAATGTATTTGTCAGCTGGACAACGACGATAGAATCAATCCCGTACTTTTCAAGCGGTTCAGCTGACTCAATTTTGCTTGCAGGAATTTTCAACGTTTCCCCGATTAGTTTTTTCATATATTCTGTGCTTTTTTCTCTTAGGAGAGCATGTTTTGATTGTCCAGCTTCCTCTGAATCTATGGTATGAATGTAGGATGGCTCCTGATTAGACGCTTGTGAAACAACCTTCTCCGGCAAGATCACATTTTTCATCATACGGCGAACCAGCCCGTTGCTTGAGGCTGCGACGATTTGGTGACTCAGATCATGTGCCGCCTCAGCCGGGAAAAAGACAGATTCAAAGCCTTCGCTTTCAAGTGCCGCTTTCCAGCTGTCAGGATGTAAGCCTGGACAGCCGGGAATCCGCACTGCAGGATCTTCATACAGCCACCAGCCTTCCAAAAGACCAAAGGTGATGTGAGGGAACAGGCTGTTTCCCGCCATTTCATTCAGCAGCAGCATCCCGTTGTTTTTCATTACCGCTTTTGTATGCCGCAGTGTTTGACGGATATTTTTTGTTGCGTGAAGGACATTAGCGGCAATGACGACATCATAGCCTCCCGCTTCAAATTCCTGCTGATCAATCGGTTTTTCCACATCAAAAAGCTGATATGTCAGGTACGGATTTTCCGCCCCATATTCCTTTTCTGCATGCAGCAAAAATGCTTTAGACAGATCTGTATAGCAATATTCATTGATGTGCTTTTGATATGGTTTCAGTTTTTCAAAGATTCCGGCACTCGTGCCGCCTGTGCCTGCGCCTATTTCCATAATGCGAATCGATGCCTCAGGGTCGTGCTTCAGACGTTCATCCAGATAAGCTAATAATGTATCGGCAAGCACTTTATTAAAATAATCTGCCACTTGGTTATGCTTATAAATGCCTTCCACCAGTTCCATCGAGGAATGCGGGAACATGATATCTGTTGCAGGGACTTTCCCTGTCAAAATATCCGGTAATGCTTTCAGCATGGCCTCTGCTAAGACAACCATCGCTTTTGTCTCGCTGTCTTTAAGCCACTTTTCTTTTTTCGCATTCCATTCTTGCCAAAGCAGCTCGATATCCTCTGCTTGGTCCTTCCTCACCAATGAATCTCCAACTTTCTTAAGATAGCCATGCTGCAAGAGAAATTCGCTGCTTTGCCGAATCCATTTTCCATAAAATTCACGAGTCTTATATTGTTGAAGACGTTCAACCGATAATGTATAACCATCAAACAGCCCGGCTGTTTGAAGCTGTCCTAACAACAGCCTGTAAAGAAGATCATCAAGCTCTTCATGTGTCACTCTTTGAAATCGTGCCGTAGTCGGCAGACGCTCCATCAGGCTCTCTGCATCTGCTGAAGGTTGCTCTGGATAAAGAGCGATGAATTCATTCTGATTCACGCCTTCGACTGCTACAGGCTTTGTCGTATGAATGAAAGCTGTTTGGCTGACTGGCCCAGAAAGCAGGGCTTCCAGCGCCTTCATAGCTTCCGCAGGCTCAATTAAACCTAAGCCGATTTGATTCATGAGCTGTACATAATGTTCATCCTCAGCCGCTTCACTATTCCCCCAATATCCCCAGTTCATGACTTTTACAGGGCATGCCCAGCTCTGAGAAAGCCGGTGAGCAAAAGCATCTGCAAATGTACAGCCAGAGGCATAATGGCTTTGCTTCACATTTTTTATATGGGCTACAAGCGAAGAGAAGAATAAAACAAAATCTACATTCTCCTGGCGGAACACTTGGGCCAACCGAATACTGACATCGATCTTCGCCGCCAGTCCAGCGGTGAATTCTTCCGGCTTCATTTTTTCCAGGCTTTGCTCAAATAAAACCATCGCAGAGTGAACAATCCCGTGAATATGAGGATGGCGCATTTTCACTTGATCATAAGCCTGCTGCAATGAATGCTTATCGGCTGCATCGGCTGCAATGTAGAAAGGCTCAGGGCCAAGCGCCGAAAGTCGGTCTATTTTTGACTGGATGGCAGCATTAAGTTGACTTCGCCCAATCCAAACGATTTGCGCCTGGTAGCGGCGGATCATGTACTCACTCCATGCCTCTCCGATATACCCGGCTCCTCCGATGACCACATAGACTCCGCCTTTCCGATATAGCGTGTCGCCAGACAGTGAGTGCCGATATGGGATCAATTGCTGCTGATGCCATTGCTGATTACGATAGGCCCAAGCATGGCCAAGGCGGTCAGCTGGGAGCGCAAACATGTGATTTACCGGCCATGTGCAGCCTTTTTCAAGATCGAGAAGACGGATTTTCCAGTGTGGATATTCCTTTGCCATTGTGCCGGCAAGCCCATGAATGCTTGCATGAGCGGGTTGTACTGCCTCATGTTGCGTAACCGGCTGCGCTTGGACGGTCACAAGAGACCATTCAAGTTGTTTCTCGCCATAGCCTAATTGCAGGCATGCTTTCACAAGCTTAAATAAGTGAAGAACAGCTTCTTCTTGTCCATCACTACCTATACTTCCCCGGTGTGACGGGGCAATCCACAAAACATGGTCAATGCTTCCGTACGCTTGCAGTTTGTCCGCTATTGCCTCAATGTCATCTGCAGGGCGGATATCGACAAAGGAAATTTGCGGATAATGATGCTTTATGAAAGTCCGATCAGCTTCAGCAGCTCCGCATAAAACAGCTCTTTTACCAGCAAACGAAGCATTATCCTCCGCTTCTAGAGAGACTGGTTCCCAGACGGGGATCATCATCGTATGCCCGGTCAGCTGAGAATCAGTTACTAGTTGAGACCTTGAATGCCGCTCTCCATCAAGTGCCCGCATCGAGGCACCCTTCATTCGCACACAAACGTGTCCGTTCTCATCACATAAATCAATATCATACTTTCTGACTTTGTCCTCCGCTTTACTGTCTGAACTGTATCGAATATAAGACCATATCTTCTCTGGACATGGGCTGAAAATATCAACCTCCTGCAACGCAAATGGAAGAGACAGCGTCTGAGCTTGTCCAGCGGCATTGACTGAGCTAACGATAAAACCGACTGTGGCATGGAACGCGGAATCCATCAAACTCGGGTGGAGCGCAAAATGCTGCTTGTCGTTTTTTAGAAAAGCGGGTAACGAGATTTTTGCAAGCAATTGATCTTTGCCGACATAGACTTTTTCAATCCCTTGATAGCCCTCTCCATAGTCAAGCCCAATCTTTCGAAACGCTGCATAGCATTGTTCTGACGTCACTGTGTCCAAACTGCATTCTGTCTGTATTGATGAAAGGTTTAAAATGGAAGTGTCCGCTTCATCTGAAATGACAGCGCGGCCTTGGCAGTGTATCGTCAGGGCTTCTTCTTTATGTTCAGAGCTGCTATAAATGTCAAAGGAGATTTCCCCGTTATCCTCAGGAAAAAGGCCAATATGTATTTCTTTTGGTTCACTTTCAATCGTGATAGGACGCACCCACACAATGTCTTTAAGCGACACCACTCTTTGTTCGCCGTCCAGATCGCCTGCAGCTTTTTCCGCTGCTTCCCTTGCCATTTCTAAATAGGCAACGCCCGGCAAAATCTTCTGTCCCTGTACAACATGATCAGAAAGGAAAAATTCCGTGCCTGTAAATACAGAGCTAAAGCGCTGCTCAGTAAAGTCTGATGTATTGCGGTGCACCAGCGGATGTAAGATATGATTCACAGTGCTGGTTTTCATTTCAGGAACCGGGATCCAGTAGCGCTCCCTTGCAAACGGATAGGTCGGAACACTGATCTTAAGCGGCTTGCGATCGCCGTATAGGTCGTCCCAGGTGACCCGCTTTCCTTGAACCCATGCTTTCGCCATTTCCATCATTTCACTGTCTGTTATCAAATTGTTATTCAGCGCATTTACCGATGCTAGCCCAGCCGCCTCCTGATTCTCCTTGGCTCGTCCGGTCCAGCAGCCCTCGATCTCTTCTTCGCCATTGGCAAACGCCCGAAGTTTAGCCGTTAAATCTTTTATGTCTTTTACAATGAAGGCCGCACGCTCCTCCATTTCAACCCGTCCTGCCTGCATGGTATAAGCTAACGCCAAAAGATTGACGTCCTCGCTAAGAAAATCAAGAAGTTTAAGAGCGTAAGCCTGCAGACGATCTTTGTTTCTCGCAGACAAAGGTATAACTATTTCTTCATTTTTCGTTAAAATCGTCTCTGAATGGCTCTCTGCCGGAATATATTCTTCCAAAATAAGATGCGCATTTGAACCTGAAGCGCCAAACGAACTTAAACCGGCACGGCGGGGATATGTGACGTCCACCCCGTTTTCTGTAAAAGATGGCTGCTCCCATTCCTTTGTTTCATGCTGGACAAAAAATGGGGTTTGATCAAGCTTCAAATAAGGATTCAGCTCTTCTGAATGTAATGAGGGCACCAAGGTTTTATGATGCAACTGCAGGACAGTCTTCGTTAAGCCGCTAATGCCGGCTGCAGCTTCAGCATGGCCAATATTCGATTTAACAGAACCGATTGAACAGAATTGCTTGTCCTGCGTATTGCGGCTGAAAGCTTTTACTAACCCCTGTATTTCAATCGGATCTCCCAATGAGGTGCCAGTGCCATGGGCTTCAACATAGCTGATGGTGCGCGGATCAATTCCTGTTTTTTCTAGACACGCTTCGATAACATCAGCTTGAGCTACCGGGCTCGGTACTGTAATTCCGCTTACTTTCCCTACATGATTGATCGTACTGCCTTTGATGACAGCATAGATTCGGTCACCGTCCTGTTCAGCTTTTCGCAGCGGTTTTAGCAATACTGTGCCGACACCTTCTCCAGATACGTAGCCATCCCCGCCTTTGCCGAAAGTATGGCAATAGCCGTCACTTGAGTGCATCCCTACACTGCCATAGCTGATATATTTAGCCGGATGCAGTGACAAATTGACGCCTCCGGCAAGCGCGGCCTCGCATTCTCCATTCCGGATGCTCTCTATTGCCAGATGAACCGCAGTTAATGAGGAAGAGCAGACCGTGTCCACCGCCATGCTTGGGCCGTGGAAATTACAATAGTAAGAGACCCTGTTGGCGATTTGCGCATAATTCAGCGATAAAGGAAATGGATTGTGTTCTGATAGAGCTTCAGCCCCTATAAGGGAATAGTCCTTATGCATAACGCCGGCAAACACACCGACATGCTGTCTTTTATTTTCTCCCTGCGGTGAAGCAATCGTCTCTGGTGTATAACCCGCATCTTCAATAGCTTCCCAGCACGTCTCTAAAAATAACCGTTCCTGAGGGTCCATCATTTCCGCTTCACGCGGAGAGATTCTGAAAAATTGAGGATCAAAACAATCAGCATCCTCGATAAACCCGCCCCATTTTGACAATGGCTTGCCCGAAGGTGAATCCAGTCCATTGTTTTCTTTCCATTCCCAGCGTGAGTTTGGAATCTCTGTGATGCAGTCGGTACCCACTTTAAGCTGTTCCCAAAATTCCTGTATGTTTTTCGCCTTAGGATAGCGTCCCGCCATTCCGATAATGGCTATGTCCTCCCCGATCTCAGGTGAAGAGGTAACACCATCAATTGGTGAAGGAGATTGGCGGACAGCATCGTCCGCCTCTCCAATTGAATAGTTATCAGCAAGATGAGCAGCTAGTTCTGCAATTGTTGTAAATTCAAACAGCAGTGTCGGAGCAAGATCCGCTCCAACCTTATCTCCAATTTCCTGAACCACGGTAAGCAATGACGGAGAATCCAGACCAAGCTCATAGTACCCAGCGTGGATATCCATTTGGTCTGCCGGCCTTTCAAGCTGCTTAGCAAGCAGCTGACGCAAATACATTTCAAATGCGGGATAGTCCCGACTGATGTTCTGAGAGACAGCATCTCTTTCTTCTTGAATTTCTCTTGAAGAATGAAAGGCTGATCCATTCCGTACAGACTTGCCTGCAAATTGTTTCAGCTCGGCCACTTTTTGTCCTGCTGAATTAAAATATTCAATCGTCATATAAGTGAGTTCTTTCTTTTGGTGCACAGATGAGGAGAGGATCCGTGCTGTACATCCTTTTTGCAATCGTTCTGAAGCAGAAAACGATTCATAATACAATGGCAGGTACATCGTTTGATCTGAGATCAGGCAGCTTGAACCTATGCCGCTGCCGTCAATAAGCGTCGGATGAAACAGAAAAGCTTCAGAATGGCGCAGGGCTTCCTGTCCAACTGCTAAATCAATTAAAGCACCCTCTTTGGTTTCATAAATCCGCCCTTTTGCCTTCATCATGCCGGTATGGACTAACTCCTGAGAACGGCATTGTTCATAGATTTCATCTAAATTCAGAATCCTGTCAGCTGTACTTTTCCACTGATTAAGGTCTATTGATTCGGCAAAAGCGGTTTGCTCATTACGATGCATGTCAGCAGTCACATATTGTCTCTTGTCAGATAGTGATTCTCCATGCTGTTTTTGTCCGTCGATGATGATGGACCATGTCCCTTCCTTTCTTTCAGACACGTGAATGGTCAGGGCAATGTCATATGACTCATCTGCGATCAAAGGGTAAAAAATGGTCAGGTTTTTTAATTCAAGCTCTTGGTATGCATAACCATGTTCCTGGAATACTTGGTAGATTAAATCTATATAAGCAAGGCCGGGTAATAACGCTCGTCCATATACCTTGTGGTTGGACATGATTGGATTATTTAATGAAATGTGCAGTTGTTCAGTTATCATTTTCCCACTCCTCTCTTATTTGAAAGTTTTCCAAAACATATCTTTAGAAGCCCCTGTGTCTGAATGCACTTTTTCCTGCACGTTTTGAGCTGATGGTTTGAATAAAACGGGCTGCCTATTTAATTCCGGCAAAGGCAGAGGTTTTCTTCTAATTGGACGAGCAACCGATTCATTCCAGGCTTCTATAATGAGATGGGCGTTCGTTCCGCCATCTGCAAAACAATTAATTGCCGCAACCGGCGTTGTCTCCTTCCACTCGGCTTGCGATCTGCTGAAATACAAATCTGTTTTTTCTATATCAAAATACGGCATATTTTCATTACCTGACAGGAACGGAACCAATTGTCTATGCTTCAGCATTAAAGCTACTTTAATCAGGCTCGCAATCCCCTCTGCACATAATGGATGGCCGATGTTAGGTTTCACCGATCCCAGCCCTAACGGAGCCTTTGATTCAGAACGGTAAATGGACTGGATTGCCTTTAATTCAAGTAAATCTGTTACTGCCGACCCCGATCCGTTCGCTTCGAGATAGCTGATCTCTTCAGTCTTTTTGCCGCTTTTTTCAAGCGCTGACAGCATGACGTCCTTTTGTGCCTCGAGATTCGGAGATGATGGGCCAGCCGTTCTTCCGTCATTATTAATCGCAGCGGCTTTAATAACTGCATATATGGAATCTCCGTCTTCAAGCGCTTGGCTGACGGTTTTGACGAGAACCATGCCCACGCCTTCTCCTAAAATGACACCGTCTGCCCGCTTATCAAAAATATGGAATGACGGTTTGTCACATAAAAGTCCGCGCTCATAAAACATTCGATGCGCATCAGCATCAAGCAAACTGACGCCGCCTACAACCGCTGCCTCAATATCTCCGCTTCGCAGAGCCTGAATGGCCATATTCAGCCCCACCAGCGCAGAGGAACAAGCGGTATCCAGAACAATACTCGGTCCCTTCAAGTCAAAAAATTGTGAAATGTTAGCCGCTAAATAGTTTTGTCCGCCAGCGACTATCGGATTTCTTGCTTTTGAAAGACTGGCCGGATCAGGCTTGTGCTGGCTGCGGCCTCCTATATAAACACCAGCCCTCATGCCTTTCACTTCTTTCTCTGTATAACCGGCGTGATACCACAGCTTCAAGCTTTCCTCCAATACAGCCAAAGCTTGAGGGTCCATCGCTCTGACATCGTTTTCGGACATCATGAAGAAATCATGATCAAATCGGTTCATTTCATCAATGAGGCCCGCGTAATTTGAGCTAGAGTTACCGAATCGTTCAGGCGGAACAGGCGCAATCGCAGACCGTCCATCACGTATTAAATCCCAGTATTCCTCTAGGATTTCCGCTCCTGGGAACCTGCAACTAAGACCGATGATAGCGATGTCCTCAGCAAGAAGTGCCGTTTTTTCATGGCTTATCTGTTGCGGCCGCTGTTCTGGCACCGGCTTCTGTTTCATTGCTGATTGCGGCTTGAAAGGTGTCTGTTTCTCAGGAACAGATGGCTGTAAAACAGCTGATATGTCATATTTCGAAATGAGCCAGTGTGCAAAGGATTCTATTGTCGGGTATTCAAACAAAATTGACGGATCAATATCTCCATTTAATTGTTGGTTCATCTGCTGTACCAGCTGGGCCAATATAATCGAGTCGATTCCGTATTCTTGGAAAGGTTCATCCGTTTCAAAGTCTTCTGCAGCTATTTTCAGTTCATCTGAAAAAAGAGTTACGAGCCAGTCGACTGTTTCAGGGAACAGGTTGCGAGTACCGGTTTGCTCTTTCGTCTCAGGATGCGAGAGAGCTTCGACAGGCAGTGACGGCTGCATCAGCTTATCCGGCTTCCAAACGTTTGTATCTGGTACTGCCGGCAGCACGACAGCATACTGTCTGTTTGATAGAATCTGGTCAAGCAGCTGTAATCCCTCGTCGTTTGTCAAACTGATCAATCCAGTTTGTTCTAAAGCTTTGCTTCGAACCTCGCCTAAACCGGTCTCCTTCCAGTTAGGCCACTGAATGCTTACAATGGGACATTTATCTTGATGAGCCTCCGCAAAATAATCCATAAAAGCATTTGCCATCGCGTAATCAGCTTGTCCTGCTGCTAGTGCAGGGATGGCCGCTGATACTGATGAAAACAAGGTGAAAAACGCCAATGGTTCATCTTGAAGCAGGTCAAACAACGTTTGCAAACCTTCGACTTTCGGTTCAAGCACCTGTCCGATCTCTTCTAGTGATTTTCTGATAAAAGCCGGGTTTTGTTTGTTCACCATCCCGGCACAATGGATGACTCCGCCAATCGCCCCCATTGTTTCGTGTATTGTCTTCAGGCTCTGTTCGACAGCAACCCTGTCTGTGAGATCCAGAGACAGCACCTGAACTTGCGCACCCATGTCTTCTAGCTCTTGAACGGCTTTTATTTTCTCGGCAAACGAGGCCATTTTTACCGAATTCCACTGGTCACGCGGCGGAAGCTCTTCACGGCCGATAAGGACCAGCCGCTTAACGCCGTATGTTTTCACAAAATGCCGCGCACACAGCAAGCCGAGACCTCTTGTCCCGCCTGTAATGAGCAGGACTTTGTCTGTTGAAAACGATACTTGCTTATGACTTAGAGCGGCTTCTGCTGGCTGCTCTGTCAAATATGCGCGATATCGCTGTCCGTTTCGATAACAGACTTCTGATTCTGTGCTCTTGGCATAATATTCAACTGCAATCAGTCTGGCCAGCTCCTCATGAGAGGCTTCGCATTCCATATCTGCATGTCTTGAAGTAAGATGGCTGTACTCACTTTGAAGCATGCGGTATAAACCGGCCCGTGAAGCACCAGACAAAAGAACACCCTCATTTGCGTAGGCCTCCAGCCCCTTTGTTACACCCAAGATCGTCAAATGATGCTTGCTTGCACGTCCTTGCTCGATCAGCTTTTGGAGCCAGTTTATCCAGCCCATAGAATGCTCATGGCTCGTTCCGCACCCGATCAGATCGATTGCTCCAGCAACGTGTTCATAGTCAGCAGCAGATACCCGATCCAGCTCTTGGCTGTCAAATATACGGTATGTCGAGAAATACGTCGAAAGCTCTTCCGCTAATGCCATTGTCTCCTCATTTGCCAAAATGGCGACGGTTTGATTCGTCATTTCTGCCGGTTCAATCGGACAAGGCTGCCACTGTTTACGCAGAAAGCAGCGCTTTGGCATCAGTTCGGATTGAGGCAGAGCTGTAGCAATGGTTTCGGGTTCACCTTCTTGAGTTGGCAGCCAGTAATACTCTTCCGCGAACGGATAAGCAGGCAGGCTGATTCGGCGAGGCGTGTATTCCCCATAAAGCTTGTTCCAATCTATCTGCAGCCCTTTCACCCATAGTTCCGCTACTTTCTCCAGCCTTTTTTTCTCTATCCATGTTTGCAGCAATGCTTTGGCATCATGATCCGTTTCAAACAGCTTGATTTCGCTCTTCTTCGTTTTCACGTGAGCAGCAAATATGCTGCCGTTCGGCATTTCAGCCAAATAATCATCTAAAGCTTTGATCAGCATTTCTCTCGAATCCGCCAAAAACGCCATGCGATAATCCATTGCTTCCCGGCCCGTCTGAAGTGTGTATGCCATATCCTCCAGATCGATATCTTCATTGGAAGTTACGAAATCTTTCATTGCTTCCGCATAGGCCTTCAATTGCTTCTCTTTTTTCGCTGAGAGTACAAATAATGCTGAGCGGTGCTGCTTTGTTAATGGATCGTTCCTCTTGTCAGGCTGATATTCCTCTATCACAATATGGGCATTCGTTCCGCTATATCCGAAAGAGCTCACACATGCTCTCCGCGGTTTTTCATCAGCCATTTCCCAAGGCTTAAGCTCCGTATTTACGTATAAAGGAGAATGCTCAAATTCAAAATGCTCATTCGGTGTCGTGAAGTTCAATGTCGGCACAAGTGTTTTATGATTCATGCACAATAACACTTTTTGAACCCCGGCTACTCCTGCCGCCGCGGATGTATGACCAATATTGCTTTTGACGGAACCGATTGCGCAAAACTGCTTTTTGTCTGTTTTTTCTTGAAATACGGTGGACAGAGCTTCTAATTCAATTGGATCGCCTTGTTTTGTTCCTGTGCCGTGCATCTCGACATAACTGATACTCTCAGGATGTATGCCGTATGTTTCATATATGTCTCTTTCCAGATCCATTTGGCTTTTTGCACTCGGTGCCGTGATTCCGTTTGTTTTCCCGTCCTGATTAATACCCGAGCCAATGATAATGCCATAAATATGGTCACGGTCCGCTTCTGCATCTTTCAGCCTTTTCAGAACCAGCGCACCCGCACCCTCGCCGGGCACAAAACCATTCGCGCTATTGTCAAATGCTTTACATTGTCCATCAGGTGAAAGCATGCCGGCCTCACACATACTCATGTAAGATTCCGGCGTCAGGTATAAGCTGACCCCGCCGACCAGCGCCATATCAATTTCTTTGTTTATAAGTGCCTGGCGCGCTAAATGTGTGCCGACCAATGAAGATGAACAAGCGGTGTCAATAGGAATCGCAGGCCCTTTTAAATTAAGAAAATATGGAATACGCGCCGCAGCGATCGCAAAGCTGTTCCCGGTGGCATTTGCTCTTGCCTTCCGATTCAGCATAACTCCATATTCATTGCTCATAATCCCAAGATAAACGCCGCATTTTTTCTCATTTAATGTTCGGGCATTATATCCGGCATCCTCAAAGGCTTTATAGCCTTCCTGCAAAAAGATTCGATGCTGCGGGTCCATCAGTTCCGCTTCTGATGGCGGAATATTAAAAAACAATGGATCAAAATGTTCAATATCATCCAGCATCCCCATTGATTTGCAGTAGACTTTCCCTTTTTTGTTGAGGACAGGATCATAGTATTTGTCAACATCCCACCGTGATGTTGGAATGTCCCGAATGGCATTTCTCGCATGAACCAGGTTATCCCAGTACTCTCTTACATTACGAGCGCCCGGGTATCTTCCCGACATCCCGACAATCGCTATCGCATCCTCCGGGCGGTCTTGATGAACAGGAACCGTTTTCTTCACATGTTCTTTCTTTTTTGGATGTTGAACAGGCTGTAGCGGCCGTTCTGCCGGCTTTGGATTAGATGGTGCTGCTGGCTTTTGCTGGGCTGCTTCGAAAGAGTCAGTATGCTCTATCTTTCTATCAAGATGAGTTCCAAGCTCGGACTTTAGCATTTCGGCAAAATCACGTATCGTTGGATAATCATATACTCTGGTTACCGTAAAAGACGTTCCGTATTGCTTGTTCACCGCTTTTATCCATTCGAGTCCGGTAATCGAGTCCATTCCGATATCTATGAACGCTTCGTCAATATCCACCTCGTATGGCTCCATGTATAACACGTCTGCTATGCTTTCCCTCAAGTTTTCATGCAGCGTTTCAATTGCTACAGTATATTGTCTTGATGCAGATATTTCTGCCGCTGCATATTGAATCGTTTCTTCAGCCTCCTCTTGCACTGGCTGATGATGTTCTAACGGCTGCAGAGATATATTAGCTGGTTTAGCAGCAGGTACCGCTGTTTTTTGTCTGATCGGCGTGTACGTCTCCGTTTGTTTTTTCTCCCCAGCCTGTGTGCTTAACTCGTGTGCTAAGTAAACAGCGAAATCACGTGTTGTCGGATAATCATATACCTTTGTGACATTTAGTGATGTGCCATACTGTTTATTTATTGCTTTTATCCATTCGAGCCCGGTAATCGAGTCCATACCGATATCTATGAATGCTTCGTCTGGATCAATCTCGTTTTGGTCCATGTACAGCACTTCCGCTAAGCCCGCTGTCAGTTCATCGCACAAGGCTTCCGCCGTGATCGTCTCTGTTTCTGTATCTGATGGAACCAGAGATGCTGTCCGCTCCAAACGATCCTGATTGGTCATTAAAGGCTGTAACGTAATATTGGCAGGCTTGCCACTGGCTTCTCTGTCTACAGACGGCTTTGGAATGACAGGCTGTACCGGGACGAATGGCTCCTCCGGTCTTTTTTCCTCAGCCTTTGCATGTACGTCTATCCAATAGCGATCTCTTGCGAAAGGATAGGCAGGTAAACTGATGCGCCGCGGTTTTTGATCCTGATATAGCGTGCTCCAGTCGATTCGCAAACCTCTTACCCACAGGTCTAAAACCTTCGCATATTTTCCTTTTTGCAGCCATGCCTCAATTGTTTTTGACATATCCTCATCAGCAGCAAAAGCAGCAATGGCTTCTTTGTTGCTCTTTACTTGTCCGCGATAGACATATTCACGATTTTCTGTTCCGGAGATACATTCATACAGCTTTTCTTCAAGCTCCTGCATCGTTTCCGCAACGAACGCCAGCCGTTCGTTCATCGCTTCCCGGCCGACTTGCAGCGTATAGGCAATTCGGTGTAAATCTGCTTCAACATATGTTTGTTCACGAATGGCATGCAGCAATCGCTCCGCGCGTTTCTGAAGTCTTTCCTCATTTTTTGCTGAGAGCACAATGACAGCCGGCTGTTTCCTCGCTGGTAAACGTTCCTCCACAGGTTCCGGAGCATACTCTTCTATTAAAATATGGGCGTTCACACCCCCGGCACCAAATGAAGAGACTCCTGCGATTCTCGGTAATTCGATGTCTTTGCCATTGACACTGATGATCGGCCTCTTCCACTCTTCTAGCTCTTGCTGTACTTTAAACGGCGAGTTAAGGAAATCAATATTCGGGTTCAGCACGTTTGAATGCAGGGAAGGCGCAAGCTGCCTGTATTTCATTTGGAGCAATACCTTCGTTACTCCTGCGATACCTGCCGCACTTTCACAGTGCCCGATATTTGATTTGGCTGACCCTATTGCACAAAATTGTTTGTCATCGGTTTCTTGCGTAAACACTTTGGACAGCCCTGTGATTTCAATAGGATCACCGAGAGAGGTTCCCGTGCCGTGGGCTTCGATGTAACTGACTGTCCGCGGATCAACCTTCGCTTCCACAAACGCCTTTTTGATGACATCTGCTTGGGCATTCGGATTGGGCACTGAGTACCCGTTTGTTTTTCCCCCGTGGTTGATGGCTGTCCCCTTAATGATTCCATAAATGTGATCACCATCTTCAACTGCTTTAGACAATGGCTTCAGAAGCACTGCTCCAACGCCTTCCCCCGGCACATAGCCGTCTCCGCCCTGTCCGAAGCTTTCACACCGGCCTTTGCTGGACATAAATTTGTTCTGCCCGAGCATCAAATATTTATTTGGATGGATTGACACATTCACGCCGCCCGCGAATGCCGCCTCACACTCTCCGCGCTGCAGGCTTTGGCAGGCCAAGTGGATAGCCGTTAAAGAAGAAGAACACATGGTGTCTAATGCAATACTCGGTCCGTGAAAATCAAAATAATAAGATACCCGGTTCGCGATGGATGATGGATTTCCCGTTAAAGCCAGAGACCTTCCCCGCACCTGCTCTTGTGCCCCGTACAGCTGATATTCTTCGTACATGACACCGACGTAAACACCGACGCTTCCGCCAAGCTCAGCATCACGCTTACGGCCGAGGTGCTCTCTTGTATAGCCTGCGTCTTCCATCGTTTCATACACGCACTGCAAAAATAAACGCTCTTGCGGGTCCATTAATTTTGCCTCACGCGGCGATATATGGAAAAACTGCGGATCAAACTTGTCTACATCCTTCAAGAAGCCTCCCCACTTGCTGTAGGTTTTTCCAGGCTTGTCTTTATCTTCATCATAATAAAGACTGTGATCCCAGCGGTCTGCAGGAATTTCAGTAATACAGTCTCGACCGTCTCTCAGGTTTTCCCACAATTCATTAATGTTGTCTGCCTGCGGATAGCGACCTGAGATACCGATGATCGCGATTTCTTCCGTTTCCTTCTCTCTTAACTGCTTCTGCTCTTTATCTCGCAAAGGAAGAAATCCAGACTTTCTTAGGGTAACTGGGATTTCTTGTTTTTCAGGTTCTGATTTTCTTTCAACAGAAGGTTTTCCTGTTTCAATTCCCAAGATGTCCAGCAGTTTTTCTCTGCGGGAATCAATAAAATACCGTGTTAATGAGCGAATATCCTGATATTCAAAGAACAACGTCTTGGACAAAGAACCGAATACTTTTTCTAATTGACCCGTTACATGCATGATCATGATAGAATCGATCCCGTAATCCTCGAGAGGAGCTTCAGCATCAATCTGGCCGGCTGGCAGCTTAATCACCGAAGAAAGCACCTGTTTAAAATAGTTCTCCGCTTTTTCTCTTAGTATCTCTTCATCAATTTCCCCGATCATGTCTGCTTTTTCTGCCTCCTGATTGAGACTGCTTTTTTTGATATCGTGAGATTGGCCTTTGCCATGTCCCGTTTCATGTAAAAATGCACGAATCCGATCAGTAACACCGGAAGCAACTAACACTTGCGGCTTTCCTGACGTCCAGCCATGATATAGCGCCTGAATCCCACGATCTGTTTCCATGGCCACCATGCCTGTTTCTCTTTTCAGCATCCTTGCAGTTTCCGCATCAATTTGCATGCCCCCGTCTTTCCACAGCGGCCAGCACACTGAAAGAGTTTTTCCGTAACGCTTGTGCAGCTCTGCTTGGCCATTGCGATATTCGCTGAATGCATTCATAAATGCATTGGCCATTGCGTAATCAGCCTGTCCCGCGCTTCCTACTGCTCCGGCACCTGAGGAAAAAAGGATAAAGAAATCGAGCGGAATATCTTTCGTTGCTTCGTCAAGGTGAATCAGTCCTGCTACCTTTGGAGCAAGAACGGTTTGAACCTCTTCTTTCTTTTTCTTCATAATGAAATTATCTTTTATTAAACCGGCGCTGTGAATGATGCCATCTAAGTCTCCATAAACGTTTTGGGTTTCTTTTAATAAGGCATCAACCGTTTGTTTGTCAGCCAGATCAGCTTGTCTGTAAATCGCTTGGATGCCAAGTTTCTGTAAGGCTTTAAGCTTCTTCTTCTTCCTTTCATCAAGCGGAGAGCGTCCTGTCAGGATCACAACCGCATCATTCGTTTGGTTTGCAATTTCAGTTGCAAAGATGGATCCAAGACCGCCCGCACCGCCTGTGATCAGATACACGCCTTTATCCTTCCATGGCATGTCAGCACTTAGGTGCTCACCAGACACTTCTTTCCACTTGCTTACAAATCGCTTCCCTTGCCAGTGCCGGATATGCGTGTCACGCGGATAGCGTCTGTTTTCCTCCAATATTTCGAATAGGTCACCAGCTGACATCCCGGTTTCTATTTCGATCAACTGTCCTGTCAGTTTTGGATTTTCCAGTTCAGCCGTTTTGAGCAATCCAGTTAAGCCGCTTAATAGCTGAGGCTCGTCCAACGCAGGCACCGCCACTTGAATGAATGTATGTCCCCCTGTTTTTGAGTGCATTAGCTGTTTGATTTCTTCAAATAACTGTATGGCATAACCTTCAAACCGTTCATCAATTGTCTCTGTATCATGCTGCAGAACTGTACAGTCAAGATGATTTTGGAGGCTTTCCATTTGTTCTCCAACATCACAGACAACGACTTTATGTGTGTCGTACTCTATGAGCTCTTGCCTCTCTGCAGCACGTTCTTCCCAAATATGTTCGAACAATAGCGTGTCAGTCGCTTCAGAAGAACCTTCTTGATCTATTTCTAACACTCTTGCAGAATAGCCCGTCAATCGCACGCAAACCTGCCCCTCTTCATTGCATAAATCGATATCAAGCTTCTGCATACGATCCCCAGCTGTACTGCCCTCGCTATATGTGATCCGCGCCCACATAGATGCCTCGCAGCCTTTGAAGATTTGGACATCCTGTATGGCAAAAGGCAGCATTGCCTTTCTGTCTTCTAAACTCGTAGCTCCTCCCAGCCTCAAACCGATAGATGCTTGAAATGCCGAATCTATCATGCTCGGATGCAGAATATAATGGTCTTCTGTATCAGAGATTACAGGAGGCATCGTCAATTTCACTAGAACTCCGTTTTCGCCGGCATATAGGCTGTCGATCGCTCTGTGGCTGTCACCATAATGAATACCCATTTCTGTATAAGCCTCGTAGCAATCAAAAGGTGACAGCGTCCGGCCATTATAGCTTGCCTTCAATTCTTCAATGTTGATAACCGGATTTTCACCAGCCTCACAAAGCACTGCACTCCCTTGCCCATATACAATCGGCGACTCCTCTGCGCTTTCAGGGTCCCGGCAGATTTCAAATGTAATCTCACCATTGTCCTCAGGATATAGACGTACGTCTATATCTTTCTGCTGTTCCGTGACGGCGAACGGCCGGACCCAGACGATATTCCGGAGCCGGAATCCTGTCGGGAACTGATCCGCAGCTGCCCTTTCCACAGCTTCCCGAACCATCTCCAATAAAGCTGCGCCAGGTAAAACGTGTTCGCCCTTTATGACATGATCCTTCAAGAAAAATTCACGGCCTGTAAACGCTGAACGGAAGCGGACACCCGATATGTCGGACACATTTTGATGCAGAAGAGGATGCAGGATGTACCGCTCCTGTATTGAACGATCAGTCTTTTTCTCCGCTTTCGGCACCCAATAACGCACCCTCTCAAATGGGTAAGTCGGCAGGCTGATCCGCTTTGGTTTGTTTCCCTCGTAAAGCAGCTTCCAGTCAACACCAGATCCGTTCGCCCACTGCTCCGCAATTTGATCAAGTTTTCTTTGCTCCAGCAATTTATGTACCGATTCGGCGGGACGCGATGGTTCGCTTCCTCTTGACACGCGGCCCTTCCAGCAATGCTGAATGGTTTTTCGTCCTTCTATAAAAGCCTTCAATTGGTCGCTCAATTCTTGAATTCCGGATGCTAAGAAAGAAACCCGTTCTTCCATCGGTTCACGGCCTACCTGCAATGTATACGCCAAATCTCTAATCTGAATCCCATCATGAAGAAAATCCAAGAGACGTTTTGCATATACACGAAGACGTTCTTGATTACGGGCAGAAAGCGGAATAACTGCGGATATGTCAGAATCTGAGGACAAAGAAACGTCCTGCTCCGCTGTTTGAGGAATATGTTCCTCAAGGATAATATGTGCGTTTGAACCAGTTGCTCCGAAGGAACTGATACCCGCCCGCCGCGGATAAGGGACCTCTTCCCCATTCTCCTTGATAACAGGCTGCTTCCACGTTTCTGTTTCATGCTGTACATAAAATGGAGACTTTTCAAAATCAACGTACGGATTCAGTTCTTCCGAATGCAAAGAAGGCACAAGTTTTTGATGGTGAAGCTGAAGGGCAACCTTGCTTAAACCGCTGATCCCCGCGGCGGATTCGGCGTGCCCAATGTTTGACTTTACAGAACCGATTGAACAGAACTGCCGATCCTGCGTATATTGGCGGAACGCTTTCACTAATCCCTGTATTTCGATCGGATCTCCTAAGGACGTGCCGGTTCCATGGGCTTCCACATAACTGATCGTCCGCGGGTCGATTCCCGTTTTCTCCAAGCATGTCTCAATCAGATCAGCTTGAGAAACAGGGCTCGGCACTGAAATGCCGCTTACAGTGCCCACATGATTCACAGCACTTCCTTTAATAACTGCATAAATGCGATCTCCGTCTTTCTCCGCCTGGCGCAAAGGCTTTAATAAAACCGCGCCTATACCCTCGGCAGGCACATAACCGTCCCCATCCTTTCCAAACGTACGGCAGTGCCCGTCAGTGGAAAACATATCCCAGACCCCGTATGTCATATATTTATTCGGGTGCAAAGACAGGTTCACTCCGCCTGCTAACGCAACATCGCACTCACCGTGACGTATGCTTTCCAACGCCAAGTGCACTGCGGTCAAAGAGGATGAACATACCGTATCGACAGCCATACTCGGACCGTGGAAATTACAAAAGTAAGAAACACGGTTGGCGATTTGCGCATAGTTGAGCGAGAGAGGAAACACGTTTTCTGCTGATGCTTCTTCAGCTCCGACTAATGTATAATCCTTGTGCATGACACCGGCAAAAACTCCTACATGCTGCCTTTTATTTCGTCCTTTAGGCTTCGCCAACGTCTTTGGCGTATAGCCCGCATCCTCAATCGTTTCCCAGCATGTTTCTAAAAACAGCCGCTCTTGAGGGTCCATTGTCTCCGCTTCTCTTGGCGTGATTCTGAAAAATTGAGGATCGAAGCAGTCGGGGTCATCAATAAATCCTCCCCATTTGGAAATGTCCTTACCCGAAGGAGATGTGATTCCTTCAAGTCGCTGCCAATCCCAGCGCGACTCAGGAATCTCGCTAACACAGTCCTTTCCCTCTTTCAGATTGTTCCAAAATTCATGAATATTGGCTGCCTTCGGATACCTGCCCGCCAAGCCGATAATCGCAATATCGCCTGCTGCCTCAATAGGTGCAGGACGAGAGCCTTCAACAGTCTTATGGTCGTTTATGCTGTCGGAAACGCGTGCTCTTTCATTCTGGCCAAGAGAACCAGCGGCACTAAAATGCTCAGCATATTCCTCGGCAAGAAACGCTGACAGTTCCGCTATGGTGGTATGCTCAAACAGAAGAGTCGGCGAAAGGCTCTCACCGATCTTATCACTGATCGTTTCTACCACCTCAAGCAAGCCCGATGAATTCAGTCCCATTTGGTAATAACCGACCTGTTTTTCAACTTGTCCTACCGGCTTATTGATTTTCTCTGCGATTAATTGGCTTACGAACTGTTCAGCCTCACTATAGGAATTAACGGGAGAAGATACCATGTCAGCAGGTTTATCACGCTCAGCAGTGTCCGCTCTTGTCATCTGTGTCTCCTGTGCACCTTGATGTTTTCCGCTAATCAGCTCCGCTTCTCGCACCAATTTGCTTGTAAAGTTCTTCAACTCAGCCACTTTTTCTCCCGACGCATTAAAAAATTCAAGTGTTACATAAATCAGCTCTTTTTCCCGCCGGACGGAGGAGCGCTTAATTCTCGTCATGCAATCCGACTGCAAAAGTGCAGAAGCGGAAAAGGATTCATAGAACAGAGGCAAATACAGCCTCTGTTCTCCTTTAAGCAAAGATGTGAGCAAATGATTGGCACCCACCCCGCTCCCGTCTATGAGAGTCGGGTGAAACATAAAGCCTTCTGCGTGAAGCATGGCTTCCGAACCGAGAGAAAGCTCAAGAAGGACGCCATCTTCCTCTTCATAGATGCAGCCACTTGCTTTCATATATTCGCTGTGCACCAATTCCTGACGTCTGCATTGTTCATATACATCATCAAGCTGAACAACGTTCTGTGCAGATGCTTTGATTTGACTGAGATCCAGTGTTTCTTCAAATATGGCTGGGGAGTCTGCGTGCATGTCAGCCTTCATATAGAGCTTTTCTTCTGAAACTTCTTTCCCATCACGTTTTTCAATTCCCTTGGCTGTGATTTGCCACTTTCCTTCTTTTTTCTCCGCGCATTGGATATTCAGAACAATTACTGCATCCTGTTCCGCCCTCAATGGCTGATAGATGGATAAATTCCGCAGCTGAAGCTCTGAGCAGGAGAAGCCGTGTTCTCTGAATATCTGGTAGATTATATCGATATAAGCCAATCCCGGCAGGACATTTTGTCCGTAAACCACATGGTGATAAATAAACGGATTTTTTAACGATAATGTGAGTTGTTTCGTTATCTTTTTCACGTTAGACCTCCACCTCATAAGTATCCCATATGTTTGCCGCAGTCATTTTCGAAGTCTCCGCTTCCAGCTTTGTCTCGCCTGGCGAAAGCATTCGTTTCTTTAATTGAGGAGGCGATTTTGGACTGCGCTTGATGGCGTGTTTTTCATCTTTTTCCCACGCCTCTACGATGACATGGACATTCGTCCCCCCATCGGCAAAGCAGTTAATAGCCGCAGTAGGCTGCGAATCTGTCCATTTTTCCAGGGCTCGGCTGAACGTGATGTTCGCTTTCTGTTGATCGAAATGCGCCATCTCTTTTTCACCTGATAAAAATGGGACAAAGCGGCGCTCTTTCAGCATCAGCACAACCTTAATGAAGCTGGCGATCCCTTCAGCACATAGCGGATGCCCGATGTTCGGCTTGATTGAGCCAAGAGAAAGAGGCGATGAGTGCCCAGAACGGTACACTGATTGGATCGCTTTTAGCTCAAGGAGATCGGTTACGATTGAACCTGACCCGTTTGCCTCAAGGTAGCTGATGTCCTCTGGTTTTTTTCCGCTTTTGAAAAGCGCATCTTTCATGACTTCCTTTTGCGCCTCAAGATTAGGTGTTGCAGGCCCCGCCGTTCTTCCGTCGTTATTGACCGAGGCCGCTTTGACGACAGCATATATGGTATCTCCGTCTTCCAGTGCCTGTTTTACGGTTTTTAGCATGACCATTCCGACGCCTTCACCTAACACAACTCCGTCAGCACGCTCATCAAACACATGGAAGGATGAATGCTTGCTTAAAATGCCGCGCCGGTCAAACAGCCTGTGAGAGGCATCTGAGCTCAGCAAACTGACACCGCCGACTATGGCGGATTGAATATCTCCGCCACGCAGCGCCTGAATGGCCATATTCATGCCGACCAAAGCTGACGAGCATGCAGTGTCAACTACAACACTTGGGCCGCGGACATCAAAAAATTGTGAAAGATTAGCGGCTAAATAATTTTGGCCGACTGTCACGATCGGATTCTTGGCATGATCAAGGCTGTCTTCATCAGGTTTGTGCTGGCTTCTGCCTCCGATATAAACACCGACGGGCTTGCCCTTTATTTCCTCAGGTGTATAACCGGCGTGATACAAGAGCTTCAGACACTCTTCCAACACGAGCAGTGCTTGCGGATCCATCGCCCTTACGTCTTCTTCGTGAAGCAAAAAGAAATCAGGATCAAAATAGCTGACGCCATCAATCACGCCGGCATAATATGGTGTCTTACAGCCCCAACGCTCTGCCGGAATCGGGCCGATTGACGAACGCCCCTCGGATAGTAACGACCAATATGACTCCAATGTCTCTGCCCCAGGGAATCGGCAAGAGAGTCCGACAACGGCAATACCTTCTGCATGAGAGTCCGGTGACAAAATCGCTGGTGCCTGAATCTGAGGTGTAAGAGCTCGATCCTTCGCAGGAACAGGTGCCTCCACCTCTATTTTGTTCTCCAAAGGTGCTGATGCATCCGATATCCTGCCTCCGAATAAAGCGGACAGCCTTTCGGAATAAGAACCGATCAGCCAATCTGTGAATCTTTGAATTGTCGGGTATTCATATAGAATCGATGGATCGAGCGCTGCCTCTAATTTGCGGTTTATACGCTGGAGCACCTGTGCCAAAATGATCGAATCCACGCCATAATCCTGAAACAACCCGTCAATCTCGAAGTCTTCACGATCTATTCTCAGCTCTTCGGTAAACAGATCAATAAGCCAAGACTGTGTTTCAGATAATAATCCATCACATTTGGAAACTTCATCGGCCTCTTCAATGTCTCTGGCTGGCGGGCTCTGTAAAGCAGCTTCCTGCAAACCGCCCTCATGCGGTTTCCTCCTCTTCATCAGCAGTTCCGGCTCCCAGTTTGTTTGATTCGCCATTGCAGGGAGAACAACCGGTCCGAACATTTTCGATACAATTTGATCTAGAAAACGTAAGCCTTCTGAATTCGTAATGCTGAACAAGCCGCTTTCCCGATACGCTTGATTTGTCACTTCACCCATACCGGTTTCTTTCCAGTTCGGCCACTGAACACTGATGATCGGCACATGTTTCTGATGTGCTTCTGCAAAATAATCCATATAGCTATTGGCCATCGCATAGTCAGCTTGTCCCGCCGAAAGCTCCGGAATAATGGCTGAAACAGAAGAAAATAAGACAAAAAACTGTAAAGGCTCGTTACACACATGGCGATATAACGTTGTAAGACCTGACACCTTAGGTTCCATCACCCGCTGGATATCATCTGAAGTTTTTCGGATAAATGCCAGCGTATCCATATCCGTCAGACCTGCACAATGAATGACACCGCCAATCGGTCCTAATGTTCGCTTGATATGTTGCAGCGTTTGCTCAACCTGAGCATCATCAGATAACGTCAGCGACAGCATCTCCACCTGTACACCCTTCGCTTCCAGCTCCCTCACTGCCTGGATTTTCTCTGCCAATGATGTGTTTGATGTCTTAAAACGCGCCCACTCCTCTCGCGGAGGAAGCTGTTCTCGTCCGGTCAGCACCAGTTTTTTCACTCCATAGCACTCTGCAAAATGACGGGCGCATAATAGTCCGATGCCTCGTGTGCCGCCTGTAATGAGAAGCACATGATCTTTCGGGAAGACCGCGCTCTGTTCCGTGGCCTTACCTGTTTCCGGATGAGCTTTTAGAAAAGATTGATACCGTAAACCATCCCTGTAGCAAACCTCCGCATCATAAGATTCGGAATAAAACTCATCAGCGATCAACTTCGCGAGACGGGGATGATCAGTAACCTCCTCAGCATCCATATGCCTTGATATAAGATGGCTGTACTCGCATTGGAGCATTCGATACAACCCAGCCCGTGAGGCGCCAGCCATCCGGACAGATGTGTTTTGAAACGATTCGAGCCCCTTCGTCACACAAAGCAGCCTGAGCCCCTCTTTATGCCCGAATTCAACCAGTCTTTGCACCCATTCAATCCAATCCAGCCGGCCCTCATCATCCCAACCGCATCCGATGACATCCACTAGGCCGTCAAACTCTTTCCAATCAATGTCTGACTGATCATTTTCTATCCGGCTCACATCTATTAAGAGATGATTCGGAAAATACGAAGACACTTCTGCTGCTAAATCTGCTGTCTCTTGACAGCACAGGATGGCAACAGTTCTTGTCCCCGGCACTGCTGATCCAATTGGACTCAAACTCCATTGTTTCGTCAAAAAGCATGCGGCGCGATCTTCAATCGCATTAACCAGTTCTTTTTTGTCTCTTTCTGAATGTTCCTTTGCCGGCACCCAATAGTGATCCTTCGCAAACGGATATGAAGGGAGGCTGATCAGGCGCGGTTTGGTCTCTCCGTATAATGTGTTCCACTGGATTGAGACCCCTTTGACCCATAAATCAGCAAGTTTGGCGTATTTTCTTTTTCTGATCCAAGCATCAAGTGCCAACGCCATATCTTCATCCGCTGTAAAAATAGTCTGGGTCTCTTTATTTCGATGAGACTGTCCCCGGAAAAATTCGTCTGTTTCTTCCTTACCGTCAACAAACGCCTGCAGTTTCTCTTCAAGTTCCTGCATCGTCCCCGCAACACACGCCAGACGCTCATCCATTTCCTCGCGCCCGACCTGCAGGGTGTAAGCGATGCGGTGCAACTCCTGATCTGTATATTTTTTATTGCGAATCGCCTCAAGCAATTGCGAAGCACGATCCATCAGCCTGCTTTTATTTTTAGCCGACAGTACAATCACGTTTGGCTGTTCTGTAGCCGTGTGTTCTGAATTGGCTTTTGGCATATATTCTTCAACCACAATATGCGCGTTTACTCCGCCAATCCCAAACGAACTGATTCCCGCACGGCGTGGAAGCTCGTTTCCGTCACAATCTGTGACAGACTTCCATTCCTGTTTTTCCTGAACGATGTAAAACGGACTGTCAGTCAGCTGAAGATAAGGATTAAGCGTCTCGCAATGCAGGCTTTTCACTAACGTTTTATGCTTCATTTGCAAAAGCACCTTGATCAAACCGGAAATACCTGCTGCTAGCTCTAAATGACCGATATTGCTTTTAACTGAGCCGATGCCGCAACGGTGATCCGGAACATCCGGCTGGCTCTCGCCTCTCATATTGGATAGTTCCTTAAACGCGGCTTTCAGCCCATTTATTTCAATCGGATCGCCCAATTCCGTCCCTGTTCCATGTGCTTCGATATATGTGACAGTGCTTGGATCTATGCCTGCTTGGCGATATGCACGCACCAACAAATCAGCTTGTGCTTTCGGATTAGGCGATGTCAGGGTATTGGCTCTTCCGCCGTGATTTTCCGCTGTCCCCCGAATAACGCCGTAAATATGATTTCCGTCGCGCTCGGCATCTTCCAGCTTTTTCAACATGACCATTCCGACCCCTTCGCCTCTGGCATAGCCATTCGCATCGGCGGAGAAGGTTTTACACCTGCCGTCTTTGCTGAGCATACCCGCCTTGCTGTAGCTAATATGCGCCTCCTCGGTTAAGATCGTATTCACGCCTCCAGCGATCGCCATCTCACAATCACCGTTTTGCATCGCAGTCACAGCACGGTGAATGGCTACAAGAGAACTGGAACAGGCCGTCTCTACTGGTTCGCTCGGACCATGAATATTTAAAAAATAACTCATTCTATTCGGGCCTACCGAAGGAATCATATGACCTGTAGCAGCATGGCCTTCAATTGGAAGATTCGCTCTATGGAATAGATCTTTATAACCGGTGTTTCCCGTACCGATAAAGATACCGGTCCCTGTACCCGAAAGGCTTTGCGGCGAGCAACCCGCATCTTCCAGTGCCTTCCACACGTATGTCATTAACAAGCGCTGCTGAGGGTCTACATAATCAGCTTCTCGCGGCGAAATACCAAAAAACAACGGATCAAACTCAGCGACACCGTCAATAAATCCGCCCCATTTGATGTCGGTTTTATTGACGTCAGTGTCTGGGTTTCCATAATGCTCCCGCCAATCCCATCGATCTTTTGGAACTTCTGTGATGCTGTCTTTCCCTTCTTCTAGGTTTTCCCAAAATTCATCTATATCCATAGCGCCAGGGAATCGGCCGCTGATGCCGACTATTGCAACCGGCTCAAAATCGGCAGCCTGCTTTTTGTTTCTTTCTGCTTTTGCAATAACAGGCTGTGTAAAGCGGCGCTTTCTACGTGATGTGATTTTCGGCGCTTCAGGGGATTTTGTCTGTAACTCTTCCTGCCCCTCTGGTTTTTCGCGCTCCTGAACCAGGGTGTCCTCATGTTCAGCAGTCAAATACTCAGCCAGGCTTTGGATACTTCCATATTCAAAGAAAATGGTCGGCGTTAGCTCCAACTGAAATTCTTCGTTAATCTTGTTTGTAAAGACCGTAAATGTAACGGAATCAAATCCGTATTCACTCAGCTCTGTATTGACATCAATATCTTCACTATTTACTTTTAAAATTGCACTGACCATGTTGCTTAATGATGCCTCCAGGCTGTTTAAACTGTGCAATGAGTTTGTTCTTTCATCTATGCCTTTAGCAGTAGCATCTTGATTCCATTCGCCCTGATACGCAGCAACTACATATTCAGCCAGGCTTTGGACGCTGCCATATTCAAAGAAAATGGTCGGTGTTAGCTCCAACTGAAATTTTTCGTTGATCTTGTTTGTAAAGACAGTGAATGTAACTGAGTCGAATCCGTACTCACTCAGCTCTGTGTTGACATCGATATCGTCAGTGTTTACTTTCAAAATTGCGCCAACCATTTGGATTAAGGCTGCTTCCAATTTTCTAGTTTGTCCTTGATCCTGATCCGCCTTTCTCTGATCGTTCCGCTTGGCTTTCGATCCTGCGGAAAGCAGTTTTTGCTTCATTTTCTGAAGCTGTCCTTCCATCACAAAAACTTGCGGCTTATCAGATACTATCCCTTGATAAAATGCTTTCAAGCCACTATCTGTCGGCATCGGGACCATTCCCGTGGTTTTCAGCATTCTCTTTTCATCTTCAGCGCCGACTTGCATACCGCCTTCTTCCCATAACGGCCAATTGAAGGAAATGGTGGAGCCGAATCTCTTTTTTGATGCCGCAAGAGAACGGCGGTATTCAGCAAATGCATCCATAAACGAATTGGCTGCCGCATAATCGGCTTGTCCAGCGTTTCCTAAACATCCCGAAACAGATGAGAAGAAAATGAAAAAGTCCAATGGGAAATCCTTGCTGCATTCGTCTACATGTAACAACCCGCTCACTTTTGGCTGCAACACTTCTTGAAACTCTTCATTCGTTTTATGAATGATGAAGCGATCTTTAATGCTGCCTGCACCGTGAATAATTCCATTGAGAGTGCCATATCTTTCTTTGATTTCCTCAAAAAGATGACGAGCCGCATGCTGATCACTTACATCAGCCTCTCGATAGACAACCTCCGCTCCGATGCTTCGAAGAGCCTCCAGTTCGTTTTCCTTATCCTCACTTAAAACAGATCGTCCCGTCAGCACAATAGTAGACCGGCTAGTTCGATTGGCAATTTCCTTTGCAAACAGAAGGCCTAAGCTTCCTGCTCCGCCTGTGATTAGATAAACACCTTCGTCTCTCCACGGCATGTGAAGCGTATCAGCTGAAGGAAGCACCATTTCCCTCCAGCCTTTCACAAAACGGTGTCCAGCCTCATATCGAATCTGTTTGTCAAATGGTCTCCGGCTGTCGTCTTTCAGCTTGAGGTGAAGGTCTATCATCTCTTCAGGTTTCTCAATTTCGATGATCTGAGCAGTCAGTTTGCTGAACTCTATTTCTGCTGTTTTAAACAGACCGGAAACGCCGGCAAACAATTGCTTCTCTTTTTCCAGCGGAACAATCGCTTGAATGATGATACGGCCTGCAGAAAGCTCACGGACCTTGCTTTGCAGGAGTTCAAAAATGTTCTGAGTGTAACATTGATAACGTTCAGCAATATGTCCTACAGCTTCGTTTAGAGTAATCACACGGGCATCTTTCATGTGGGAGGCAATGCTGTCTGTGACACTTCGTTCAGTTTCGAAGAGAACAATGATATGCTCCGTGTACGAAGGATCTTCGTCCTCTCGTTCTTCATTCTGTTTTTCCCACACCGGTTCAAGCATTAAGCGTTCGTGCCGTGTTGAAGGCTTTGAAGGATGAACCTCCCCTTCTAATACTCTCGTTGAGAATCCTTTGATCCTGACACATACGCTTCCACCCTCGTCAATGACATCGATATCCGCTTTCTGAACAACCCCTCCGGAGTGATCGCTGTCACTTAAGCGAGCATAAGCCCACATAGAAGAAGAACACCCTTTGATCACCTCAAGCTCCTCAAGCGCAAATGGCAAAATCAGCTTTTGATCCGTCAATTCCTGCATGATGCATATTGTTGCTGTCTGCAAGGCGGAGTCCATGATACTTGGGTGCAGCACAAACTGTTCATTCGTTCCAGAAACGATTTCTGGAAGCTGCAGCTGCGCCAAAACCTCTCTGTTTCCTATATTCACATTCTTAATTCCTTGAAAGGCCGGGCCATGGAACATTCCTCTGCTTCTGCCTTCTTCGTAAAATTGATCAGGCGACATCTTTCCTTTGCCGCAGCGGCGTGATATTTCAATGAGATCTGCGACTGGCGTTTCGGCAGCAGATGCCAGCTCCGCACTGCCTTGACTATGAATAACAGGGTCGTCCCCGTCTTCCTGTATACTGTAAATGTCAAAGGTGATTTTTCCATCTTCTTCAGGAAAGAGACTGATATCCACTTGAGCTGAATGTCTGTCAACCACAACAGGCTGAACCCAGACTGTATGATTCAATCTGATTCTGACATCTTGGCCAATTTCACTTCCTGCCGCCTGGTTTATAGCCGCGTACACCATTTCAAGGTACGCAACACCAGGAAGCACAGGCTTTCCTCTTACCACATGGTCTCTCAGGAAGAATTCGTCACCAGTGAAAACCGAACTGAATTTCTGTTCAGAAAAATCAGATGTATTCTGATGAAGCAATGGATGAATAGAGCCGATCCCTGTCTGATTTCCGGATATCTGCGCCACCGGTTTGCGGTCATCCTGCGACGGCCAATATCGTTCCTTTGCAAATGGATAAGTCGGCAGACTCATTCTGTTTGGGCGCTCACCCTTGTAAAGCTGCATCCAATCTATATGCGCTCCCTTGCTCCACATTTCTGCAAGCTTGTTTACTTTTCCTTTGGCCATCCACTTACGTATGAGTTCAGCGCTGTCCTCATCCTCCGTCAGCCATGAAACCTCCCTGGCATTGTGCTTACTTCCTTGAAAACAGCCTTCAATCGCTGTTTTTCCATTGATAAAATCTGTGAGCCTCTGTTTTAACTCATTTACATGATCGGCAATAAAGACAACGCGATGCTCCATCGCTTCGCGCCCCACCTGAAGGGTATACGCAAAATCAGGCAGCTGGCTGTTCTCAAGCCCTCTTCTTTCCAAATAGGCCAGAATGTCTTCTGCATACTCTTGCAGCCTCTCTTTATTTTTCGCCGAGATCGGGACGATGCAGGTTCCGTCTATCTTTCTCTTATCTGAATCCCTTTTGAATTGTTCAAAAATGGCATGGGTATTTGTCCCGCCAAGCCCGAACGAGCTAAGTGCAGCCCTGTGCGTTTTGATCTCACGGCTTAACGTTTTCTTTTGATCGACGACGTAAAAAGGAGAGCTGGCTAAGTCTGTATTTGGATTCGGCTCCCTATAATTAATACTCGGTGCAAGCTCTTGATGATAAAGACTCATCACGACCTTAATGCAGCCCGCAAGACCGGCGGCTGTATCTAAATGTCCGATATTGGTTTTCACCGACCCAATGCCGCAAAATTGCGTTTTATTTGTATATTGCCTGTAAACGTTTGTTAAAGCCGCCAGCTCGATCGGGTCCCCCAGCTTCGTTCCGGTCCCGTGTGCTTCTACATAGCAGATGGATTCAGGCTGTACCTTCGTTTGATTCATGACCTGTTGGACCACGTCAGCCTGGCCTTTAACGCTTGGAGCATAAAAGCCGACTTTGTCAGCGCCGTCGTTATTTACACCAATGCCTCTCAGCAAGGCATAGATATGATCCCCGTCCTTTACTGCATCAGCTGCTTTTTTCAGCAATACAACAGCAACGCCCTCACCGCCTATCATTCCGTCAGCTGAAGCGTCAAAAGCTTTAATATGTCCATCACTCGAAAAGTTCAGCCCCGGCTGATGCACATATCCGATATTTGACTCGGTATGCAGCGTTGCACCGCCAACTAAAGCATAATCAGATTCACCCGACAGGAGGCTCTTATAGGCAGAATGCAATCCAATCAGAGATGATGAGCAGTTGGCATGAACGAAATAGCTTGGCCCTCTCAGCCCGAGCTTATGAGAAATCATTGTCGGAATCGTCCCACTCTGTGCAAGCACCCACGAAACATAGCCGTCCGGCGTCTCCAAGCTCTCTGTTGTATCTGACGGCAGCAGCGCGCGATAAGAATTATTGCTTGCCGACATAAAAACACTGGTTTGCGGAATCTGCCTCGCAGCATAACCGGCATCTTCTATTGCTTTCCATGAATGAGTCAGCAGCATCCGAAGCTGAGGGTCCATAAATTCAGCGTCTTTAGGAGAGATTTGAAAGAAGCTTGGATCAAATCTGTCTTTCCCCTCAATTGAAGCTTTAGCAGGGACATAGTCGGCATTCTCCGCTATCTCCTTTGAAATGCCAAAGCGCTGAAGCTCTTCTTTATTGAAAAACGCAATGCTTTCCTTGCCGTCTCTGAGGTTCTCCCAAAATTCATCATGATTTTTTGCCCCTGGAAATTCACACGATATGCCAATAATCGCCACACTATCGTCATAATAGTCCGGGAGATCACTCATCTCGTTAGACTGATCTTCTATATGAGCTGGCGGTTCTATCGGCACATGGTCACTTGCATCGCCCATTCGCTGTTCAGTGATGTACTGGCTGATATTTTTAATCGTTGAATACTCAAACAGGTCTGTGACAGAAAACTCACAGGATAGTTCATGTTTGATGCGATCAGCCATATTGACCGCGAGAAGCGAATCCCCGCCCACATCGAAAAATCCGTCATCCCATTCAATGTCACTCGTTTTCAGCACTTCCTGCCAAATGGTAAAAACAGTATCCTGAATGTTCTTAGGAGAGGTCTGCCTTTGCTTTAGCTGCTCCCCTGATAAATCGATATTCTTAAGGCTGTTTCTATCTATCTTTCCGTTCGGAGTTAACGGCATATGATCAAGCTGAATAAAATAAGAAGGCACCATATAGGCAGGCAAAGCGTTTTTCACAAAATGACGCAGCTCTCTCGCTGTGAGAGAAGCATTTGCATGTTTAGCTGTATAATAGGCAGCTAGGTTATCCATATCTGCGACCACAACGCATTCCAGAATGCCGGGATGCTCACTAAGCCTGCTTTCAATATCACCAAGTTCAATACGGAATCCGCGGATTTTTACTTGATTATCGATGCGGCCTATATATTCAATTCGCCCTCCCGGAAGCCAGCGGGCCATGTCTCCCGTTCTATAAAGCTTAGACCCAGGCTCAAAAGGGTTGTCAATGAATCTAGAATCCGTTAATTCTTCCTTTTTGTAGTAGCCCTTCGCCACACCGTCTCCTGCAATGCACAGCTCACCTGGGACACCTGCCGGCACTGGCGCGAGCTGAGAATCCGTAATATAGATTTGTGTATTGGCGATTGGCCTTCCTATCGTGGCATGAGAGCATTCAACGTTAATGCGCTGAACCGCTGACCAGATAGTTGTTTCGGTTGGCCCAAACATATTCCAGGCTTCGCTGCCCGTATCTAAGAAATATCGTTTTAATGTCTCAGGCAATGCTTCGCCACCGCATAAAATTTTCACGCTCTCTTCATTTTCCCAGCCTGAATAAAAGAGCATCTTCCACGTAGCGGGGGTTGCCTGCATCACTGTCGGTTTGATCGTGCGGATGTCCCGTTTCAGTTTTTCAACGTCTTTTGTATGCTCCGTTTGACAAATATAGCAGTGTGCGCCCTTTATTAAAGGCAAAAATAATTCCAGAGCTGCGATATCAAAACAGTAGGTTGTGACAGCAAGCATTTTATCCTCTGCCGTAAGACCTGGTGTTTCCCCCATCGAAACGAGAAAGTTTGTCAAAGCTTTATGCGGTATCATGACACCTTTTGGCTTTCCTGTGCTGCCGGATGTATAAATGACATATGCCAAGTTCTCTTGCGTGACAGTGCGTGTAAGCACTTTTCGATCAGAGGCTGTTTGAGCAATTTCATCCCAATCTTGATCTAAAAGAGCTGTTGTGACACCGTTCCAACTCAACGTATTTACTAATTCCGATGTCGTCAGTGTAATGAAAACTTCACTGTCCTCAAGCATGTATTCTAATCGTTCAGCCGGATAGGACGGGTCTAGCGGCACATACGCTCCCCCAGCCTTGAGGATCGCTAATAAACCCACTAGCATGTCCAGCGATCGATCCACATAGATCCCCGCCAGACGGTCAGGACCCACTCCATGCGCCTGCAAATAAATGGCCAGCTGTGTGCTTCTTTCATCAAGCTCCCGATACGTCAATGTTTGACCTTCATAGCTGACAGCCGCTCTATCAGGCGTCTTTTTCGACTGCTGCTCAAACAACTCATGAAAAGTTATATATGGATACGTTTTTCCTGTGGCGTTCCATGTTTTGAGAATCATCTGCTTCTCTGCCTCAGGTAATAAAGAATACTCTTTTAAAGGCTGAGAAGGATTCAACATCGCCTGCTCTGTTACATAAACAAAATGGTCGAACATGGCGGATATAGAAGCCGCATCAAACAGCCCAGTATTGTACTTGATGTTCAGCTCCATTTTTTCTTCTGTTTCCCACAGTTCAAATACTAATTCGTATTCGCCCTCTTGGTGAATATACTCAACGAAATCGACAGAAAAGAAGTCAGCATAGCGGCTCAGCAAGCTTTGATAGCTTCCGGATTGAAGAAAATTCTGATAGAAAAAAGCGGTTTGAAATACCGGTGAACCTGCTTGACTGCGAGGAATATTCAGATCCCTCACCATTTTTGGAAAAGGATATGCTGCATGATCAAGCCCATCCAATATCGTTAATTGCAATTTTGATATAAAGCTAGAAAAAGTGTCTGCCGGGTTCAGCTCACTCCGAATCGGGAGCATATTGAGAAAATGTCCAATGGCATCATCAAATCTTTCTTCCGGCCTCACCATGGCCGGCATGCCGACGATCTGTTCCTTTTGGCCGGTGTAACGGCCAAGCAGCATCATATAGCAGCTTAAGAATACCGTCGTGACATTTACAGAATGCTCTTTCGCAAACATTCTGACCTGATTCATGAAGCCGCTGGACAGCCGCCTGGTGTATGTATCCTCTCTAAACTCAGACACTGAACTTGCGCTGACCTTAGGCAGCTGAAGATTCGGCAAAGTTCCCGATAGCTGTTTCTGCCAATATGTACGATGCTTCACACCGTCTTTGCCGGCAAGCATGTTTTTCTCCCATGCCGCAAAATCATGATAAATGGCAGGAGAAACAGCTATTTCCGGCTGCTGTCCTTTTAAAAGAAGCTGATAGGTATCAAACAGACTGTGTATAAATGTGACAGACGAAACTCCGTCAAAAATCAAATGGTGAATGACAACTAATAAAAAATGCTCTTGTTCAGATCTGGAAAAGCTCATGACACGCACTAACGGGCTGTTTTCCTTTACATACGGTTCCTTTACTTTCTTTCTAAGAAAAGCAGGAATATCAGACTCTTTCATACTTGAGATGTTTTCTGTCTTGATTTCAATTGAAAGTGCTGGCTCATTTTTAAGAAATGGCACTCCGTCTTTCTCTTGGATGACGTGCTTTAAGATTGGGTGCTGATTCAATACAAGGCCGAAAGCCTGCTGTAATGTTTCAAGGTGAAGCCCTGACGAAAATTTAAAACAGAGAGGTACGTGATATGCACTTTTTTCGGGTGACATTTTTTGCAATGTCCATAATCCTTTTTGAACCTCAGAGAGAGGCTGAAAAGTTGCCTGACTCCTTTCCGGTTCGGTTTTATATGTATCCGTGCCCTTTTTGTCAGCAGACAAGCTGCTGAGGTCTTCATGTTCTGATAGATAGCTGGCTAAGCGTTCAATTGTAGGATATTGATGTATCTCTCTGGCTGTTAGTTTGATATGGTAGTTTTTCTCGATCGATCGAATGAGCTTCATCAACTTGATAGAATTCACACCAAGACTTTGGATATTTGCATTTGGCTCCACCCAATCGCGGGAAACGTGCAGCTCCTCAGTCAAACAGGTGAGCAGATGCTTCTGTATTTCTTCCCTTACTCTTTTCACCTGGTCTGCTTGCTGTATCTCCTCATCCTGGACCGCATCGTTCATCCGATTGGGTTTATGTAGCAAGCGGTCGAACTCTCCATTTTCAAATGAAGTTTTTAGCTGGGTGCGCTGGATCTTTCCGATAGCCGTTTTTGGAATCTCTTCTTTTTGTACAGGCAGCAAATATTCCGGGGTGACTCCGATCACCTGTGAGACATGGGATTGTATGTTTCTAAGAAGCTGAGACATCTGCTCATCATTTAATTTTGCGGAAGTAACAAAGAAGATAGCCAGCTGATCTGTTGAATTCTGGCCCAGACGGACAGCGCAAGCAGCAGTATAAGAAGTTTCAATTTCAGATAATTCTTCAACTGCAGACTCAATTGCATGACTGTAATAATTAATGCCGTTAATGATAATTGCATCTTTCGTACGGCCTGTTATGGTTAAGCGCCCGTTTCGCAAAAAGCCAAGATCTCCGGTTTCAAACCAGCCGTCTTCTGTAAACACACTCTCATTCAAATCAGGTCGCTGGTAATAACCGCTAGTAACAGAAAGACCCGAGACTTGAAAACGGCCGATCTCGCCCTCTTCAACCAATTCATTATGGTCATTCACAATTCTCATAGAGAAGCCGGGGATTGGAGAGCCTATTTCAACAAAATGATCATCATCACTTGTTCCAGCCCGGGTAAATTCCTGAGAAAAAATAACACCCGATGAAGTTTCGGACATTCCCCATGCAGGTCGGATGGCGTCAGCAGGCAGTCCATGTGGTTCTAAAAGCTCAAGTATTCTGCGCCCTACCTTGGCTACCATTGCTTCACCGCCATTGAGCATGTATCGCATTGAAGACAGATTCCATTTCCTATCTTTTATTTCTTCTGCAAAATCAGTAACCAGACCAAACGCAAAATTCGGCGCCCACGTAACAGAAGCACGGTAATGATCAATCCAATCCAGCCATTTTAACGGCTCCATTAAGATTGTTTCACTTGAGACGTTAATTTCCTGACAGCCAAGATAAACATCCCGCAAATGTAGCATTCCGATCCCTCCGACATGGTCAAACGGCATCCAGTTAAACGTAATATCCTCTCTGGTGAAGCCTTGCATTTGAATAATCCCTTTCACCATGCTCATAATGTTACGATGATTAAGCATAACTGCTTTGGGCGTACCCGTACTGCCTGAAGTCAGCAATAAAAGCGCTAAGTCTTCAGGACTGGATTGATGCCAATCTGAGTCCGCTTCAGCGCTGAGCAGATCCTCTACAGCAATTGCCCTGAACCCTTCAAGCCCTTGTTCTTTTGCCCAATCGAGCATTTCCTGGTGTATCCCCCGGTCCGTAATCACCGCCGGCTTGTCAAGAAGCGTCCATGCGTCTTTCAGCTTTTGAGTGCCGCTGCTCGATTCAGCATACGTTGGCGGAACGGCTAACGGAGCCGGAACAATCCCTGTTAACACACACCCCCAGAACGCAGGGAGAAGCTGTGAATTGTCACCAAGCTGCAAAATCACGTTTTGTTTTGCTTTCAGGCCTGATTGGCGAAGCCCCTTCACAATGCGCAGTCCATCATCCCATAATCGTCTGTATGATTGGTAAACTTCAGTTCCATCCGGCTGCAAATAAATGATTCCCTTTGTATCCCCAAGCTCCGCCGCCGTTCTGTATAAAACTTCAGGTATTGTTGCCGGCTGCTTTTCAGATATATGTAAAGGCTCACCATGACTGACAGAAGGATTAGCTAATATGCGGATATTATCATTATTTCTCATCACGCTGCCTCCATTTCACCTGCAAAATTTATATATATTTTCAGTTAATTACCATATAAACCTTTGATTCTACTTTTGACTTCTTCATGATGAAATGTTTTCTCATGCATCATCAATTCCTGTTCAATGACGCGCGGCAGCTGATCGCGAAGCGGGGCAACCAAATGATCTTTCAGTGTAACCAGTGAGTTTCTCGGCTTTTCCGCCAATTCTTGCGCCAGCTCCACTGCATAATCTAACACTTCTGCACGGGGCAGCACCTTAAAGGGAACCCCTCTTTTTTCAAGATCAGCTCCACGGTAGCTGCCCGCATTCAATAATATTTCCTGGGCCAGGCTGAAACCCAGTTTTTTAGGAACGATAAAGGTAGCGCCCATTCCAGGAGTAAATCCGTATTTCATAAAATTAGCCGTATACACGCTTTCCCTGCTCAGAATGACTATGTCAGCAAAGAGCCCCATGACAAAGCCGCCTCCAATTCCATGGCCCTGCATTGCCGCAATAACTGGAATCTCACAATCCAGCGCCAGAGAATAAAGATTGTCATCAGTGAACTTGGTCAATCCCTGTTGAATTCGAAGCAGTCCTTCTTGCGTTCCTCCTGAAGCAAAATAATTATCATATCCTGTCAAAATAACCGCTTTGTATTTGGGGTTCTGCCGTATGTATTCAAACGCTTGAATTAAACCATCTGTAAGTTCTTGTGAAAACGCGTTTTTATGAGTGCGATCTTGCATCTTTACCTGAATAATGGCGGATTCAATTTCGATAAGCTCTACAACAGAATGCGTCATGATGTCCTCCTAATGGTTCTGATTGAAACGGTTACTGATCCTCCCATGGGAATTGTCCTGTTTCAACATACCTGATGATTCCCATTTGGTTTTGAGGATCAGAAAACATATTTTGATTTGCAGTTAAAGCGGTGGCTTTCGCACGACTGACTTGATGATCAAGTGAGCTCATAAACTGTTTATAATGTGCGATTCCTTTTTTATTCAGCCTCCGCAAACGCAATAAATGCTTTCTCAGCAGCACGTCACTTTCAGCATCAAAAGCATCTATTAACCCCCATTCACTGGCTTCCTGAACGGAAATCGGCTTTGTCATAAGCGTCATATAATGCGCTTTCTGCCGGCCGATACGGCGGATCAGAAACGGTAAAACACAAGCAGGGTACAGGCCGAATAGCAGCTCAGAGAGACTGAATGACGCCGTCTGATCAGCAATGGCAATATCTGTGGCAGATACAAATCCAAGACCGCCGGCATTCACTTTTCCCCTGACATGCGAAATCGTGACATAAGGGCCGGTCTGCAATTTCATCCACAAATCATAGAGAGGCTCTTGGGAGCTTGCCTGTTTTCTGCCCCTTTTCATTTCCTGATAGATTTCTTGAAAATCCGCTCCGAAACAAAACACCTCGGGAAGCCCCTCTAAAACGACAACCGTCACCGTTGATGTTTCACATTGGTTTAACACTTGCATGCATTCTTCTATCAGCGTGTCATTAATCGTATTATTCGCTTCAGGACGGTGAAAGGTAATATAGCAAACCGACGCTTGAAAGCGGACCTTTATCGTTTGATAGGTCACGAGATCCACCTGTACTTCCGATGAAACTCAGAAATTTCTTCTAAAAACAAGCGCGGCTTCTCTTGAGTGGACTGCATGATGCCCGGTATCATCTCAAAGTCCAGCTTTACATTGCGCGTCCCAAACCGCACCATCCCGCTCCCCTTAAACAATAGCTCATACTCTTCCATGGAGAGCTGATACCGGCGATCCAAATGCTTCTCAATACCAAATGTTCGCTGACGCTCCTGGCCTTGCGGAGTTGTAATTCCGCTGTAAAATTCAGAACAGCAGCCGGATCCGTAGGAAAAACAGCCAATTCGTTTAGGCGTATCAAATCTCCCTTGGTCTATCGTGCTGGCCAATGCCAGAAACAAGGCTGCCCCCATAATATTTCCAACTCGTTGACAGTAGTTTAAACCTGGTTTTACCCGAGTTAAAAAATCCGTCTCAATCCCGGATGTTTTCACCTTCGCCACCTTACGCATCATTGTCCGGTGCGCACCTTTCACCATCCCGCCAAAGGGCGTATGGTAAGCAAGATATTGAAACGTGTCCTGATAATTGGCACCCGGTACACGCTTTTGATATTCCAGAAAGGTCTGTTCGCAGCAATCCAAATATGACATTAAAGACAGATCAGAATCTCCCGCTTCACTGTCGGGAATGGGGCGGCACGTGTCCATCACTTCATAGCCGTAATAACCATTTGCTCCGGGATCTATTTGAAACACCTCGGGATTTTCGCCAACTAAAACGGCCACCGCTCCCGCTCCGGCGCTCGGTTCCGCATAAGACCAATCTTCGCTTAAAGCGTCTCCGCCCTCAGCGATTAAAAAACGTGAAATATCACTGGCGATAACCAGTGCTTTGGCACCCGGAGAAGTTTGGGATAATATAAAATTCACCGCCATCTGAAATCCCGCTGTCCCTGAATAACACGCCTGTTTAACCTCAAACAAACGGCAGTTGCGGTTGAGACCTAAATATTCATGGATATATGTACTTAACGATTTCCCAAAGTCGATCCCGGATTCAGAGCAAGTGATCAGCAATTCAATCCGGTCCTTCTCTGCTTCAGATAAAGCATCAATAATCGGCTTAGCTGCATTGACTCCGAAGGTCACGGGATCTTCATAAGGCAGTGCTACCGCTTTTTCTTTCATTAATAAGTTTTCAAATCTCGCAGTATCTAAGTGTCTGTATTTGGCCAGCTCCATGACATCAAGGTATGCCGTTCCGCCAAAGACATTCATCGCTTCTATTCCGGCTGAAACCATTTATGATTCGCCTCCACATTTCTCAATGTTTTGTATACAAACCGCGGTGTTCATTCCGCCAAACCCCATGCTTAAACTCAGCGCATTTTTGATGCGGTATGAAATCGATTTCTCATTTACCCAATGAAAGGAATCATCGATTGGATGATCCAAATTCCTGCTCGGATGCAGGGCAGATTTTTTCATTTGCAGCAAAACAGAAATAATCTCTACGATGCCCGCCGCACTAAGCCCGTGTCCGGTTATCGATTTTGTTGCATTGATATAAGCATGGGAAAGCCGGCATGCACGGAGCGCCTTTAATTCTATTTCATCTCCAATAAAAGAGCCTGTTCCATGAGGATTAATATAATCAATATCTTCTGGTAAAAGCCTGGCACGCTCCAGTGCCTTCTGGATGACATGAATCTCTCCTTCTAATGAAGGATCAGGATTCCGGTTTCCGTCCAGTTTGATTGACCAGCCAGACAATGCTGCATAAGGTTTGAGACCTCTTCGTAAAGCCGTCTCCTTTCGTTCTATTACCAATGCACCGCACGATTCTCCATAGATAAACCCGTCTCTGTTTTGATCGAAGGGACGGCACGCTTTTTCAGGTTCATCAGCATATTTGTCCGTCCCCATAGCGCCTAAAGCCCTTAGCGCCTCGCATTCCATATAAGAAAGATCCATTAAAGCACCAAGTGCAATGCAAGTATCAACTTCGCCTGAAAGGACTTGCTGAATCGCATGAATGACCGCTAACTGGCCGCTGGCCGAGGCTCCTCCCACCGTATATGCTAATCCCGTGATGCCAAACTGATCTGTACATATCCCGCAAAGATCGCTGTCCATGAAAGACAGGCCATACGCCGGAGAAATAAAACCGGAGCGGTCTTGATACCTTTCATAAACTTCAAAGTTTTCTCTCTGCTGAAAATTTGACCCACCAACAACCAGTCCGATACGTGAGGAATCTGCATCGTCCAATTCAGCCTCCTCCCAAGCTTCTGTGAGAGTTACCAATGCAGCGCGGCTGGAGAATGATGCTTTTCGCAACATTTTTTTAGAGAGTCGGTCAGGATAAGACAATGACGCAATTTCGGCTCCGATAAACCGGCTGTCTTTTTGTCTGCCTGAACGCTTCATGACATCAAAGGCATGTCTGCCGGACAGCAGCGAGGAAGCAAAGTCCTCTTTCCCTTGACCGATAGAGGCCGTAACGCCTACACCGGTCACCACCACCTCAGGCAGATTGCACTTTGTCATAAAGCACCTCAGCTAATTCACCGATGTTTTTCACCCCGGATAGCTCAATGCGAGGGATTTTTAGCGATAAATCCTCTAGCACCATCGTGATAATTTCAGCTCTGTCTACAGAGTCAGCTCCTAGCTCAACTAACTGATCTTCAGGCTCAAATCTGTGTCCGTCTAATTCAGGAAGCACCTCGCAAATATTGGTGATTAGTACTTCAAAGATTCTCTGTTTATCCATAATGCGCTCTCTCCTTCGAGGGATGATTTTTATAGGTATATTTTCATAATATTCAAACTTTTATTTTTATGTTGTCTGTTGCATGCGACGGCTGATACATCGATTGCATCCGTTCATGAAGCAATACTGCCGTTTCTGTCATTAATTTTTTCCCGATTTCATCCACATGGCGGTTTCGCCAATTTTCAAATTGCGACCCTTTAACCCATTGATTAAAGGCTCCCAGCGCGGGACCGCAGTGAATTTGATAATCGACCTTCGAATGTTCGCTTCCGCTGATTGCCAATTTTGAGCTGTATCTGAAGTACCATCGGAAAATCAAAGCCATTTTATGCTTCGGGTTTTGTTCAGCCTTCTCAATGTCTGCCGCGGGATAATGCAATGCAATATCTTTATATATGTCTTCTATACTGCGTTTAAAGTATTTCTCCTCAAGCTGCGCCAGCATCTTTGCATCCAGCTCACGTATAGACCCATACCGCTGGTACAGTTCATATAACTTGTTTGCCCGTGCGGGAAAGAACACGCCTTTCTTTAGCACCTGCACTTTACTGCCCGATTCAAACATATCACCTGCAGGCGCATAGGCTGTATCTTGTACATTCATCTGCTGAAGCAAATCCTTTACTTTATCACTTGTTGCCGCCTCAACCGTACATTGATTGATTGAGCCTGTTAGAATAAAATCAGCCCCTAGCATAAAAGCCGCCATCGCTGCCTCAGGTGTTCCAATTCCTCCAGCTGCACCAACTCTTATTTTTTTCCGGTATTGATATTTTTTCATCATTTCATCTCTTAAAGATGTCATCGCCGGCATCAGGCTGTATGCCACACCGCCATCTGTATGACCGCCTGAATCAGCTTCTACACAAATATCGTCAGCCATCGGAATGCACCGCAACAACTCAGCTTCGTTCATAGTGATTTTATTTTCTCCTAAAAGCTTTTGCAGCATATTCTCAGGCGCAGGACTCAGAAATGATTCTGCAACTTCCGGCCGTGATATTTTTGCTAAGAGACGATTTGAGCATATAACGTCACCATTTTGATTTCGTTTCACTCCTTTTGCGCGGTACCTTACTAATGCAGGAGTGACACTTAAAAATGCTGAAGCCTCCACAATGCTCACTTGATTCCTCAATAAAAGATCGATCATTTTTTCTTCTGATTCAGCATGTTTCATATTGTGGACCAGATTGATGCCGTAGGCTTGTCCTTCCCCTAATTCACCTTGTATAGCATGGATCGCATCTTCAACCTCTTTCAGGCTCAGACCTCCTGTGCCAAAGAACCCCATCATTCCCGCTCTTGACAGCTTTACTACCATTTCTTTCGAAGCAATGCCGCGGTACATTCCTCCTGCAAGATAAGCATATGTAAGATGATAATCTTGTTTAAATTCAGCACTTCCTAAAGATTCTGCCGTAATCCCGGCTTGAACATTGCGTTGCTCCTTTAGATGCGCACTGATCGCGGGGTTCTTTTTCGGTATATATGTCAATGGTTCAGCTTCATTTTTAATCCGATGAATGAGACCGGTTAAAACAGTTCCAGGCCCAATCTCTTCAAATTCCATTTCTCCTCTTCCCATCAGGAAACGAATGCTGTCCGTCCATTTCACTGTGTTGTCCATTTGTTCAGATAATGTATCTTTTAATCTGTCTTGATGGTATGGCTCTGCGTAGACATTGGAGATAACCGGGATCGCCAAAGGTGCAAACTGGAATGAGTCAATATATTGCTTAAATACCTGTTTGGCTTCATTCATATATCTGGAATGAAAAGCTCCGCTCACATTTAATGGATGAAACAGCTTTACATCCTTGGTGTTTTCAAAAACAGCCCGAGCTTTTTCAATCTCTTTTTTCGGGCCAGAAATCACAATTTGCCGGGGCGTATTTTCATTTGCCACATCAATGTCATGAAGACGGTGCTCTTCTAAAACGGCTGTAACTTGTTCCTTACTCAGGCCGATCACAGCAGCCATTCCGCCCCCTGTAATTCGTCCCATCAATTCTCCTCTTTTTTTGACGAGCCTTAATCCGGTTTCAAAATCAAATGCACCGGCTGCCATCAGCGCATTGTATTCTCCTAAGCTGTGTCCTGCCGCAAAATCAGGTTTTCTGCCGGTCTCCTCCACTCTCTTCAAGTAACTGAGTGCATTAACAACGTACAAAGCCGGCTGCGTGTATTCAGTATGATTTACATCCAGATATGATTTTTCGGTACATAGCTTCTCTATTGAATAGCCCAATATTTGATCTGCTTGATCAGTCAAATGCTGATATTGTTCAAATAGGCCTTGTCCCATCCCCTTTTGCTGGGAGCCTTGCCCTGGAAAGACATATGTAATCATCTTGTAAACTTCCTTTCTGGTGTACGGAAATACTCAACCGTATTCAGATTTTTCAGCTCCTGATGAAATGGTGTTATGATTGAGCAGCAACGGTCAGCTGAATCACCCGGAATCAGCTGTTTCACAAAAGCAGCTAAGGTGCCGGATGGCCCTAAATCGATAAACTTGCATGTATGCTGGCTTTCCAAATATCGAATCGCTTCACGAAACATCATTGGCTTTCTGACCGCATTCCAAAAGAAATTCTCGTCCATTACGTGAAGGCAGCTTCCCGTTAAGCTCGATACAATCGGTATTGACGGTTTTTGAAAAGATTTTGATCTTAAAAATTCTGCATAGGCACTCTCTGCCGGATCAATAAGCGAAGAATGAAAGGCATAGGACACAGGAAGCAGCTGGCAAAGAATCTGCTTCTCCTTTAAATCCTCCATAATCTTCCTTATATGATCTTCTTCACCAGAAATGACGAAGTGCGAATCATAATTGATAGAAATGAGTTCACTATTTCCAAACAGTTGCGGATGATCATTCAACAATTGCGGTTTGTCAAGAATGGCCAGCATTTTTCCTTTATCGCAGGAATTCTGGATGATAATAGCCTGTTCAAGTATGCAATCCAGTATATCCTCTGCGTCTGACACACCAGAAACTGCCGCTGCTGCGAATTCTCCCAGACTTGATCCCAATACGTAATCAGGATAAATTCCCCTGTCTTCCAAAACCTTATATAAGGAATACTCAATCATAAAAATGGCGGGGTGGGAAAAAAGAATACTGTCAAACGGATCTGACACACGTTTACCTGGATGGTAGATTTCTTCAACAATGGATGTGCCGATTCGCCGTGCTGCAATGGCATCCATTTCAAGCATTGATTGGCGAAACACGGTATTTTCCTTAAATAGTTCTTTCCCCATGTGATAGTATTGGGAACCTTGCCCGGAAAACATAAAAACAAGCGGTTCATTCATGTGTATAACCTTCTTTTTTTATATTTATGACGGCTATTGGATTTCTTATTTCCATGTATGTTGTAAAAGCACATAGCAGCGATTGAAATGAAATTAATAAATGGAAAAGACATATGTGAAAAAGTAAAGGAGATTCAACTTGGAAGGATTGCTATTGGTGCTCTGGATGCGGTTCATTTATGACGTGATCGTAGATGTATGTTGATATCTCAAAATTGATGTAACATAATAACAGGATCAGCAAAGAACATCGACTCTATGATTGGTGGGTGCGGTTAAAAAATGGACCATCTAGATGTGGGAGCGATGGTTTGACAGACCGGCTGACATAGTTCAAATGTCTAACTTAATTTATCAGCCTCTTTATGTAACAGTATATAAAGTTATTCAATTAGAAACAGTGTCAATCGAACGATTGAATCTTTAAAACTTTATACCCTAAATGAAAGGAAATCTGTGTTTAAACCTGATTGATGAGGTACACGGCCATAGGGGCAAATGCTTTAGCGGGGCATTGCTTCCGCATCTTTCTTTATGCGATGAATTAACCCAGTTAAAACATTTCCAGGCCCTACCTCCTCAAACTCCATATGGCCTTTTTTCATTAAGTAGCTTATGCTGTCAGTCCATTTCACTGAATGATTAATTTGATCAGCCAGCGTCTGTTTCATGAATTCGTATGTATACGGTTTGGCATACACATTAGAAATAACCGGGATAGACGGAGGCGAAAAATAAAAGGCATGAAGGAACTCATCGAATTCTTCTTTTGCTTTATTCATGTATCTGGAATGAAACGCGCCGCTTACGTTTAAGGGGAGTACCATTGTAACTTCAGTCATCGTTTCAAAAAGAGATGCGGCTTTTTCAATCTCATCTTTTTTTCCTGAAATTACAATTTGATATGGGGCATTCACATTAGCGATATCAACATCATGTAAATGATATTTTTTCAGAGCCTTTGCAACCTGCTCTTCATTTAGTCCCATAACAGCTGCCATACCGCCGTTGCTTATCAGACTCATCAGCTCGCCTCTTTTTCTGACAAGCTGTAACCCTGTCTCAAAATCAAAGGCTTCAGCTGCAAATAACGCATTGTATTCACCCAAGCTGTGCCCGGCGACAAAGTCAGGTTTAACTTCTTCATCCTTGATTTTTTTCAGATAGCTTAGTGCGTTTACCACATATAACGCCGGCTGAGTAAATTGCGTTTTGTTTAAATTGGAATAAGGATTTTCCAGGCAAAGACGTTTGATAGAATATCCTAAGATCTCATCTGCCTGATCCGTCAGTTCTTTAAATTCATCGAATAGGCCGCTGCCCATTCCCTGTTTTTGTGAACCCTGACCTGGAAAAACATATGTGATCATTCTCTCAAAGCCACCCTTCCGATTAGTAAATGTGTTTCACTTCTGTATGATTTTATAATAGTGATGACCGGATAAATAGTAGCATGTTCATGTTGATGGTAACCTCTGTAAATATTATCCGTCAAGTTAATTTTTCCTACAGTTTGCTCCATTGTTTTTCTGCTTTTTTCCATTGAGGAATAAAGGATCAGGAGATATAACAGAACATAAGAAAAAAGACCCGGATTACGTATAGGGCGCCATATCATGATAATACGCTTCATTTTCTTTCAAATGAGTTTTCAAAATAAATAACACCTTCTATATAATCATTTTCGAAAATAAAAATCATTTAGATATTCGAAGAAAAATAGGATAATAGATTCAGAAGGATTATTTAAAATCAAAAATACCTTTTTGGTTTTTACGAGTGCGAAATTTCACAAAATATTCTTTCTTATCAATTTGAAAGTAAATATTATGCTGATAAAGATCCTTTATCGAATGGCCGGGCGATTTGCCAAATGAGTGACCAGGATACACCCGTACATGGGGTGAAACCTCCGACTTTATTCTTTGAATACTATCAAACATCTCTTCCGCAGAGCTGCCATCATCCTCACATATGCCGCACCCTTCTGTAAACACCGTATCTCCGGTAAAAATACTCTCAGAAAACAAATAACACATTCCGCCGGCTGTATGCCCCGGTGTGAGAAGGCATTGTGCTCTTGTGTTTCCTATGCTGATTGTCTGATGATCATCTAGGCTAATTAAATTTCTGCATCGGAATTGATAATAATCAATTTCTTTTTTTGACATATAAACTTGAGCGTTAAACATCTTCGTCAGCGGGTCTACCAGATTTACATGATCATAATGAGAGTGTGTCAATGCGACTGCCTTTAATTCCGCTTCAAGTTCGGAAAGTGTAGTGGTTATCTTACTCAATTCCCATGAGGGATCAACAACAATTGCAGATCTGCTTACAATATCTTCAATGATATAGCAATAATTCGTCCAGCCCTGATACCTTGTTTTAATTGGATGCACCTTGTAAGTAAGATTCATTTATACCATCCCTATCATGTAAAGTTCTTAAACGATGGACCAGTGTTCATCCCTCAGTCCGTCTTTCATTCCACTTTACCAAACAGCATGATTGTTTTCCATTTTTTTCAGAGATCCTTGTTCTTTGAAAATAAAAAAGCGACTCTTTTGGACGCATGCCCAACAAGAATCGCTTTTCGCACTAGTGCCTTAAGGATGTCGTTTTTGTGTCTCACGTGTATCTTCCACGCAAATTGACTCTACATGCTGCATAATGACCCGCTTAATTCGGTCTTTATTCACTCGCACAGGGTCAAGCATGGCATGTAAAGCCAAGCCGTCAACAAGCGCGTAAAGTCTCTCAGTTTCAATGTCTTTATCAGCATTCTGCTTCAGTAAATCGGATTCATCTAAATAGGCAATCAGATTCCGCATGCCGCTGAAAATCCCGTCATGATTCGCATCAAACATATCCTTTTTATGTCTGGCGTAAGCAGTAAAAGCAAACCAAACCTCCATCTCTCTAATCGTTTCTTCATTCGTTGGGACCATTTCAAGCAAAATTTGCAACACTTTTTCCTTAGGGAGCAAATCCCTCACTGTAATGTCCTTAATTCGGGCCGTCACCTTTTCTTGGACAAGTTTCATTGCAAAAGCAAGCAATTCATCCTGTGTAGAGAAATAATGGCGCAGCGCACCTAATGACAATCCTGCTTCCTTTGCAATATTTCTGGCTGATGCTCCCTCCATTCCTCGTTCTAAAATGACGCGCCACGTTGCTTCTGCAATTTGTTTTCTTCTTTTCTCATGGTCAATTTGTTTTGGCATAGCTTTATTGTAACAAGAAAAAAATGAGAGAGCAATTTTTATAATACAGTTGTGTTACAAAAACAAAGATGGTAACATATTATTTAAATAATACAACTGTATTGAAAAGAGGGGAATGGATTGAACGGTATCGCATGGATGATTGTTTTCTGTGAAATTGCGTTTTGGGTTGTCATTGTTTTGGGGCTTGCTGTACGCTACGTATTCAAACGACATACATTAGGACTGCTATTCCTTGCCTTAACTCCAGTTATTGATTTGATCTTGTTAGCGGCAACTGGTGTGGACCTTTACCGCGGAGCCTCAGCGACCGCAGCCCATGGGATTGCAGCTGTTTACATCGGTATATCGATCGCTTATGGGAAACAAATGATTCAATGGGCAGATGAAAAATTTCAATATTATGTGACAAAAAAAGGCGCAAAACCGCTGAAACGTTTTGGAATGGACCATGCCAAGCACGGTGCGAAAGGCTGGCTAAGACATGTGCTGGCCTACTTAATTGGTGCGGGACTATTGGCAGGGATGATCTATTTTATCAATGACTCTGCCCGAACCGAAGCATTGAGCGGCATTCTTAAACTGTGGACTGTCATTATAGGAATTGACTTTCTCATTACAGCCAGCTATTTTATTTGGCCAAAAAAAGAGAAAGCTTCGGCGAATCTCAGGAGTTAACATGATGAAAAAGGCCCTTCCCCAGTGGAAAGGGCCTTTTTTGGTTTTGTTAAAATATGCTATACTATTTTCGTCAGAAAACAGACTTATAGATATTTTGGGCTGATTCAAGGGTGCTGTTTGTATGAGTAAGCAGGTGAAGGGAGTGTCATACATGAACCAAAAAGAACAGAACGAGCACTCTAAAGATTTTAACCTGAGATCAAAATTAATCGGAATTGTATCTATTACTTTTATCGCGGCCATCGCGCTTGCAGTCATCTTCGGCGGCTTTTTCTTCGGGATGAAAGGCTTATTCTCCATACTTGGCATCACATACGCTTCCAATCAAACATTAGCTTTATTTATTTTAGCCTGCTTTGCTGTAGGTTTAATCATAGACCCACTCACAAAGATTATCTCTATCATTTTGGCAAAATCACTTTCATTGAAAAAGACTGCACTTTTTGCTTTTATACTGTATTTTATCAGCAATCTTATAACGATCTGTTTTGCAGATTACTTTATGCAGTCTATTTATATTCCAGATGTCTTGCTTGTTGTGATATCAGCTTTCATGGCTATCATTGAACTTGCTTTTGAAAACCAGCCTAATAGAGAAGCAGCTTAAAGCCGATGGCAGATATGGAAAATTCATAACACCCTATATTTGGACATCACCAGTTATATAAACGAAAAAATCTCCCTGTTCACACGAACAGGGAGCAAAACACAATGTTGTAATTTAAATTCTGCATTCTAAAATGATTCTCACATTTGGATCATCAAGTTCATCCAAAAAGATAATGATCTTCGGACCACATGCCATATGTTTCCACCCCCTCACCCAAAATATACATTAATCCCAATTGCCTGTAAATGGAAATTTTGTTATACGGAGGAACCATGAAGTATAATGCGTTAACACTGCTCACACGTTTACAACCGTTTCTTATAATCTGACACTCGAAGGAGTACAAAAAAAGCATTGATCCATTCAGAGAATGGATCAATGCCTACCACCCCCGCTACATCACGCGTTTGAACATCTTTTCCATCTCATATGTCGAGTGGTGAATGATGATCGGGCGGCCGTGCGGGCATGTAAATGGGTCTGATGTGCTTCGGAGGTCGTCCAGAAGCGCTTTGATTTCATCGTTTCTGAGGTGGCGATTTGCTTTGATGGAGCCTTTGCAGCTCATCATAATCGCCGCTTCCTCGCGAAGTTTTTTAATATCTATATTTTTGGAGTCGAGCACCTGCTGAATGATTTCTTCTATGAGCTCTGCTTCTTCTCCCTTTGGAAACCAGGCCGGGTGGCAGCGGACGATGTAACTGTTAGAGCCGAATGACTCTAAAAAGACACCGACGCTTTCGAGCTCTTGTTTGTGCTGTTCAATAATCAAAGCCTCATTTGTGGAGTAGTGGAACGTCAGCGGTACAATCATATCCTGTACCTCAGGCTCAACCTCCCCCACCTTTTCACGAAAGTACTCATATTTAATACGTTCTTGGGCGGCGTGCTGGTCAATAATATACAAGCCGTTTTCGTTTTGTGCCAATATATAAGTCCCGTGCATCTGGCCGATCGGGTACATAATCGGAACCCGCTCAGACGCTGGCTGCTGCGGTTCCTCATGGCATTCCTGCTCAAATGTTTCAGGCAGTTCTTCTGAAACATCGGACACCTCAAGGGTTTGTTCCTGATCAACGATAGGAGGAGCATCAAATTGGAGAGGAGGCAATTCTTCCTCCGCATCAATCGGCTCTTTCACGACTGAGCTGAGCTTCATTGGTGAATAAGATGGCGCATGCGCTTTTTCCGGTACTTTTCTTTCCGGAGGCTTTTCATCAAAGGTTATGAACTGCTGCTCATTTTTGATAACAGGTGGCGATTTTTTCGGAAGCTGGGCACTCGGAATCAGCTGCTGCTGTTTAAATACATCTTTAATTCCGTCACGAATTAAGTCATGAAGCTCTGTTTCCTTGCTGAGCCGGACCTCAAGCTTCGATGGATGCACATTGACATCGACTAAAATCGGGTCCATCGTAATTTCTATAAAAGTAATCGGATGGCGTCCGATCGGCAGAAGCGTATGATAGCCTTCATGAACCGCTTTGACGAGCGGGAAATTTTTAATGTAACGGCCATTGACCACAGACGACATATAGTTCCTCGACGCCCGTGTAATCTCTGGGAGGGCGATATATCCCTTTACTTCAAAATCCAAGGAGCTCACATGCAGCGGAAGCATTTTTTTGGCGACAGCCGTGCCGTAAATCGCTGCCAGTACATGGCGCACATCTCCGTTTCCGTTCGTTTGAAGCAGGTTTTTCCCATGATGGCGCAGGCGGATCGATACCTCTGGATGCGCCAGAGCAATACGGTTAACCACATCCGTAATGTTTCCAAGCTCTGTATGAACGGTTTTCATATATTTCAAACGGGCCGGTGTGTTAAAAAACAGGTTGGAAACGACAATTTCAGTTCCCTTCCTGCTTGAGGAACGCGATTCGGAAATGATGTTTCCTCCTTGGAGGACGAGCTTCGTCCCAGCTCCTTCACCAGTGCTTGTTGTAATCTCCAGATGAGAGACTGACGCGATACTCGGCAGGGCTTCTCCCCTGAAACCGAGCGTTCTCACCCTGAATAAATCATTTTCATCTTTTATTTTACTCGTTGCGTGGCGGCGGAAAGCACGCTTACAATCTTCATTCTCCATTCCTTCGCCGTTATCCAAGACCCGAATGGATGCAAGGCCTGCTTCCTCAATATCGATTTCAATGACTGTGCTGTCAGCGTCGATCGCATTTTCCACCAATTCTTTGACGACTGAGGCGGGCCGTTCCACAACCTCGCCCGCCGCTATTTTATTCGAAAGCTCATCTGACAGCTGGATGACTTTTGCCACATTCATCACCCCGTTTTAATGTAATTTCTTTTGCAGCTTGTACATTTCATTCATCGCTTCAAGCGGTGTCATATCCAGTATATTAAGTGATTTGAAGGCATCGATCACTTGCTTTTCTTTTTTTGAAAGCTTTGGTGTTTCAGCCGGCTTTTCCGCTTCGTCAAAAAAGGACAGCTGTGCCGGCTCTTCTTTCACCTGAGGTTTCTGCACCGGCACTTCCGGTTTGTTTCCTGAATGCTCAAGCTCTTTTAAAATATCTTGGGCGCGGGCAATCAGATCTCCCGGCAGTTCGGCAAGCTGAGCTACATGGATACCATAGCTTTTATCAGCGGCACCTTCTTTGATTTGATGAAGAAAGACAACCGTTCCGTTATATTCTTCAGCGCGAACATGAACGTTTTTCAGCTGGGGCAGCTTGTCCTCAAGAACGGTCAGCTCGTGATAGTGTGTGCTGAACAGCGTCTTGGCGCCGATATGATCGTGAACATATTCAATAATCGCCTGTGCCAGCGCCATGCCGTCATAAGTGGACGTTCCCCGCCCGATTTCATCAAACAGAATGAGGCTGTTTTTCGTCGCGTTGACAATCGCATTTTTCGCTTCAAGCATTTCTACCATAAATGTACTTTGTCCGGAAATCAAATCATCTGCAGCGCCGATTCGCGTAAAAATTTGATCGAAAATCGGAAGCACCGCTTTTTTCGCGGGTACAAAGCAGCCGATTTGCGCCATAATGGAAATGAGCGCGATTTGTCTCATATACGTGCTTTTCCCTGACATGTTTGGACCTGTAATGAGAAGCATTTGTCTGTTATCGCCCATCATACAGTTGTTCGGGACATATTCCTGGCTGTCCATGACTTTTTCAACAACCGGGTGTCTGCCTTCAATCACTTCGACTTCATCTTTAGAGAACTCCGGTTTCGTGTAGTGACGATTTTCACTGATTGTCGCAAAGCATTGCAGTGCGTCCAGCTCGCTCATCTGTTTTGCAAGCTGCTGTAGCCGCGGAATATACTGCTTCACCTTCTCGCGCAGCTCGGTAAACAGCTCGTACTCCAGTTCACAGATGTTATTTTCCGCCTCTAAAATGAGCGCTTCTTTTTCTTTTAATTCAGGTGTAATGTAGCGCTCTGCATTGGTTAACGTCTGCTTCCGCTCATAACGCCCTTCCTCAAGCAAGTGCAAATTTGCTTTTGTCACTTCAATGTAATAACCGAAAACTTTATTAAAGCCAACCTTTAAAGAACGAATGCCTGTGTATTCCCGCTCCTGCTGTTCCAGGCGGGCAATCCAGTCTTTTCCGTTTCTGCTTGCATCACGATATTCATCAAGCTTTTGATTATAACCATCTTTAATCAGATTCCCTTCTTTTACCGATAAAGGAGGGTTTTCGTACAGCGCTTCTTCCAGCAGTTCAAGTACATCCCCGCAAGGGTCAATGCGCTCTGCACGTTCCTTGGCCTTGTCATGAGCCAGTGAAGCAACCAGCTGTTTGATGCCAGGAACTTGCTTTAACGATTCCTTCAGCTGAATCAAATCCCGGGCATTGACATTTCCGAATGCAACGCGTCCGGCAAGGCGTTCTAAGTCATATACTTCTTTTAAACGTTCACGCAGATCTTCCCGTTCAAAGAAATGGGACATCAATGTTTCCACCATTTCTTGGCGCTCTTCGATTTGATTGACTCTGATAAGCGGCCGGTCAATCCACTGTTTAAGCAGCCGGCCTCCCATTGCCGTTTTTGTTTCATCCAGCAGCCACAAAAGGGAGCCTTTTTTATTTTTCGAACGGATCGTTTCGGTCAGCTCCAGATTACGCTTTGAGTACAAGTCAATTTTCATCGCTTCCTCAAGCTCATACACCTGCACGGGCTGAAGATGATCAAGGCTGCGCTTTTGGGTTCTTTTCAGATACGTATATAAGCGCAGAAATGTTTTTGTTATATCTTCATTATTTAAGTGCTCAATGATCGTTACGTGTTCGTCTGTTTCTCCGTCTTCAATTGAAATCGTTGCACCGCACCGCTCTCTCAGCTGTGCCACTGTATCGGCATCCAAGCTTCCTGAAACCACGATTTCCCTTGCGCCGACTGAATAAATTTCTGATATGACGTCTTCAAGCCGTTCAATCAAAACAGCCAAATTTTCTCCCGTTGTTAAATCAGACAGCGCAAGTCCGTATCCGTTCGAGCAGGCTGAAACAGATGCGATAAAGTTATTTTCCGATTCATGGATGCCTTTGCCGTCCATTACAGTTCCGGGCGTAATCAGCTGAACCACTTCTCTTTTCACAACGCCCTTTGCGGCTTTCGGATCTTCCGTCTGTTCACAGATCGCCACTTTGTATCCTTTTTTAATAAGCTGTTCGATATACGCGGAAGCAGAATGATACGGCACACCGCACATCGGTATTTTTTCAGCCGCACCGCCATCTCTGCTCGTTAACGTAATTTCCAGCTCTTGTGACGCTTTTTTGGCGTCCTCAAAAAACATTTCATAAAAATCACCCAGGCGAAAAAATAAAAAGGCATCCTGGTGCTCTGCCTTTATTTTTAAATATTGCTGTATCATAGGCGTATAACCGGCCATTGTTTAATCCCTCACTATGTATCAACGTTTCTATTTTCCAACCTTCATTATAACATAAACAAAAAGTGATAAAAGAATGATATATCAATATAAAAAAGAGACTTGGGGGTACTGTCTCCCCTAGTCCCTTTTTTATTCTTCAGGATCTCCCACTAAAAACTCCGGGTTGATGTCTTCAAGCTCTTCATCAAGCTCATCTTCCCAATCTTCCTCGTCATCCTCTTCCCAGTCAGGATTGACCTCAACAACTACCTTTGTTTCCCCTACCACTTCCGCCAAAAATTCTCTTTCTGCCTGCACAACGATTTTATTTCCATTCGGCGAAATGGTCACTTCAAGGCAGTTTGGCTGCTGAAGCACTTTGGCAATCACTTCATGCTCATCATCTAAGTAATTATTGTCTCTGTATCTGAGTTTAATGACATCTACATATTTTACCCGTTCTGTGACAACCTCTGTCTTTGTGTTGTCCGCGTAAGAGTACCATACGTTTATATCATAATACCCTTCAATTTCTACCGTTTTTCCAATTTTTTCAGCGTCATACTTGTGGTTAATAATCCAACCACCCAAAATGCTGCTCGGTTTTTTCTCAGGCGAGATGGTGTTGGTGCATTGGGTGAATTTTCGGCCTTTCGCTACTACTGCCTTCGTAATAATTTCCCTGTATTCAGACATTCCGGCATGCCTCCTTGTTCTTCTTCGTGTTATCTTATGCTGGGCATTTGTCTAGTGTGCATTTTTATAAATAAAATATAAAAATACAAAGTTTCTGTTCCATTGTATGCAGGGGTGCCTAGAAACTTTACTTATAAGTGCGATAAAGTTTATACGCGGCTGAGCACAGAAAAACCAATTGAACATTTGGTACATAGATTATTTAGTTCATTTTTAACCGCACAAATGATAAAAAAACACGGGCCTGTAAAGGCACCGTGTTTAGAGAGAACAGCTGTTATTTGAATGCTTCACCTTTGAACCGGTTTCCCCTTTCAGCAGGTCGCCTCCGGTTGATGTGATGATTTCATTTGTGACTTGGTTGGAAATGGTGTGTGCAACGAGCTGCAATAGGTCATTTACTTCCATCTGCGAGTCTCTGAATTCCTGGATAACAGGAATCTCTTCAAGCTCTTCTTGCAGCGCGTCAATTTTTGCTTCTACTTGTTTGAGCGCTTCATGCTTTTCATAATGCTTCAGATTGACAGCCTGCTTTTGCAGGGCTTTAATCTGATTAACGATTGTGGACACTTTGTCATTCTCATTGATTTGCGCTTCAGCCCGTTTGAAAAAATCAACCTCTTCTGTTTCAGAAATCATTTTTGCAAGGTTTCGAGCCTGCTGCACAATGTCTTTTTTTGAGTAGAGCGTCATCTCATTTCACCTCGATTGCTTCTCCTACCATTTCTCCGTCAAGCGACCATGTTTTCGCTTGCTGGATTTTCACGCGGACGATTTTGCCGATGGCTTCCTTCGGCCCTTTGAAATTGACAAGCTTGCTTTTTTCAGTATAGCCCGCAAGAATATCAGGGTTATTTTTGCTTTCACCCTCAACTAATACTTCGACAACCTTGCCTTCGTATTCCTTCATTTTTTTAGCAGAAATTTCATTCACCAGTGCGTTTAGACGCTGCAGGCGTTCTTTTTTCACACGCATCGGTACATTATCTTTCATCTTAGCAGCCGGAGTGCCTTCACGCGGAGAGTAAATGAACGTATAGGCGCTGTCAAACTCCACTTCACGGTATAGAGAAAGCGTTTCTTCAAACTGTTCGTCCGTTTCATTTGGAAATCCGACGATAATGTCCGTTGTCAAAGAAGCGTTTGGCATTGCTTCTTTAATTTTTCGCACCAGCTCCATGTAACGCTCTCTGTCATATTTGCGGGCCATCAGCTTGAGAACTTCTGAGCTTCCTGATTGAACCGGAAGATGAATGTGATCAAGCAGATTTCCGCCTTTTGCCAGCACTTCAATGAGGCGGTCGTCAAAGTCGCGCGGATGACTCGTTGTAAAACGGATTCTCGGGATATCGATTTTTCTCAGTTCATCCATCAAATCACCAAGTCCGTACGTCATATCTTCAAAGTCTTTTCCATACGCGTTTACGTTTTGGCCTAACAGAGTAATTTCCTTATAGCCTTCACTTGCGAGCCTTCTCACTTCCTGAATGATATCCTCAGGGCGGCGGCTTCTTTCTTTTCCGCGTGTGTAAGGCACAATGCAATACGTACAGAATTTGTCACAGCCGTACATGATATTGACCCAGCCCTTAATTTTTCCATTTCGGACTTTCGGAAGGTTTTCAATAACGTCCCCTTCCTTAGACCAAACTTCTACAACCATTTCTTTTGAAAGGTATGCTTCTGACAAAAGCTCCGGCAGGCGATGAATGTTATGCGTTCCGAAAATCATATCGACAAACGGATGTTTTTTCAAAATACGGTTCACGACTGATTCCTCTTGGGACATACAGCCGCACACACCTAAAATCAGATCGGGATTGTTTTTTTTCAGTGCTTTTAAGTGCCCGAGCTCACCAAACACCTTGTTCTCAGCATTTTCACGGATTGCGCATGTATTTAACAAAATGACATTGGCATCGTCAACAGAGTTTGTCGCTTCATAACCTAGCGCCATAAAGATCCCTGCCATAACCTCTGTATCGTGTTCATTCATTTGGCAGCCGTACGTACGGATATAGAACTTTCTTCCGTCTCCCAATCCTTTAAATTGTTCAGAAATTTTAAAGTCATTATGATAAGTAACGGCTTCCTTGCCTCGTTTTTTCGCGTCTTTTAAAGAAGGCGGAATGTAAACAGCTTCAAAGTACTTGCTGTAATCCTTCTCGGATTTTTTGTCCGATGGATTAACTTGTCCGCTCTCTAATTTTTGTTTTTCATTCATGTCATATTTTCTCCTTTCAAACCAAACTTCCACCCTTCAGTATAAAGGTTATTGAAGCTCTGCACAACTGGCAACCTATCATTGTACACTCATTGAGAATAATAATCAATAAGGAATCAAAAGAGGAAGAGTAAACTCTTCCTCTTGTTACAATAGCTGGAGCTCCTTTGCCGTCTTTTCGATGACATCAAGCGCCTGATCCAGTTCATCCTTGGTGTGCTCTGCTGTTATAATCGTGCGAATTCTGGCTTTTCCCTTTGCTACAGTCGGGAAAACGATACTTTGGGCAAAAACACCGTGAGAAAGGAGCTGATCTGAAAATTGCTTTGCCACACCTTCATCACCTATTAAAATAGGAAGAATCGGCGTTTGACTCTCTGTGAGAGTCAAACCCATTTTCACAAGCATTGCTTTAAAATAGGCAGTATTCTCCCTCAAGCGCTCCATATGCTCCGGCTCTTCAAGCAAGACATCAATCGCTTCCATACAAGCTGCAGTGACAGCCGGCGGATGAGATGTGCTGAATAAAAATGGACGGCCTTTATGGCGCAAATAATCGATCAGCACCTTTGAACCTGCAGCGTAGCCGCCGAGCACTCCGATTGCCTTGCTTAATGTTCCGACCTGAATATGCACTCTGCCGTCAAGACCGAAGTGATTTACCGTTCCCCTGCCTTTTTCGCCAAGTACTCCGGATGCATGGGCGTCATCCACCATCACAAATGCGTCATATTTCTCAGCGAGCTCTACAATATCAGGCAGAGGAGCTATGTTGCCATCCATGGAAAATACACCGTCTGTCACAATCAGACGCATCCGATAATTCATTGACTTTCTCAGCACCCGCTCTAAATCACTCATATTGACGTGCTGATACACCTTTTTATCCGCCTTTGTCAGTCGAATTCCGTCAATAATAGAGGCATGGTTCAATTCATCTGAGATGACAATGTCCTCTTTTGATAGAATACTTGAAAGTACGCCTTGGTTTGTTGTGAAGCCTGATTGGAATACAAGTGCCGCCTCCGTTTTTTTAAAGGCTGCCAGCTTTTTCTCAAGCTCTTGATGCATTGTAAATGTACCCGCAATCGTTCTCACTGATCCGGTGCCGGCTCCATACTGCTGAACGGCCTCCTGTGCGGCGTTGATGAGTCTAGGATGTGAAGTGAATCCGAGGTAATTATTAGAAGATAGCTGAATGACTTTTTGGTGATTCACTGTGACAGATGGGCCCTGCATAGATTCAAGCTGTTTTATGTCTTGCCATGTATGGTTTTCTTTCATACTATTAAGCTCTGCTTTTAAAAACTCAAATTCCTTCGTCATGTTTATCCCCCTTTATGGAATTAAAATTACTTTTCCGCACTGCCCGCTTCTCATCAGTTCGAAACCTTTTTCAAACTCCTCTAATGGAAACTGATGGGTAATAACAGGTGCAAGATCGATCACGTTTGAACTGATCAACTGAGACACCTGGCGCCATGTTGAAAACATTTTTCTTCCTGTGATTCCTTGGATGGTAAGCCCTTTAAATACCACTTTATTCGTCAAATCAATTGTCACCGGATGTTCCGGCAAGCTGAGAATATGAAATCTTCCGCCATTCGCAGCCATCGCAAGACCTTGGGCAATCGCTGAGGGATGGCCCGACATCTCACAAACAAGATCTGCTCCTTCTCCACTCGTTAAAGCGCTTACAATTTTGAGCGGGTCTTCTTTTTCAATAGAAACAGTACAAGTCGCTCCCATTTGTTTTGCAAGCCTCAGCCTGTATTCATTCTTATCAATCGCTATCACCTGAGAAGCTCCTGCTGCTTTTGCAACCGCAACAGCCATAAGACCAATCGGTCCGCATCCAATGACTGCAGTCGTTCCTCCTGCAGGCTGGCTCTCGAGTACGGTATGAACTGCATTTCCTAAAGGCTCTTGAATGGAAGCAATCGACGGGTCCATATCAGCGGGATTTCTCCAAATGTTATCAGCTGGAACTTTTACATACTCCGCAAAACAGCCTGCCGTGTCCACTCCGATTATAGCAGTATTGGTACACACATGAGATTTTCCTGTTAGGCAAGGGACACATTCACCACAGACAATGTGTGTTTCCGCAGACACATACTCTCCCACTTTTACACTGCTGACATTCTCTCCCACGCCCTCTACGATGCCGCTGAACTCATGGCCGAAAACATAGGGTGTTTTGATTCTCTGACGTGCCCATTGATCCCAATTATAAATGTGGACATCCGTGCCGCATATGGAAGCGGCTTTCACTTTTATGAGGACTTCATGTTTATCAATCTCAGGAATGGGAACTTCAGTCAGCACAGCACCGAACGCCCCGTCCTTTTTCATTAGAGCTTTCATCTTTCCACTCTGCATGTACAATCCTCCTTGAAAAATTCTTGTTATATTCGGATTGTACCATGATATGGAATAAGCGTAAACAGAACTGTCTTTTCCAGAAGGACAAAAGTATCTGTCTTGAAAAATGGGCGGAAATTTTTTTTGAAACGTTTTAGCTCATTTCTGATTTTGTATATTCGCTCATTTATGTGCTAAAAATACTATCGGGAGAAAATATCACAATAAATGAAAAACAACCTGTTTGCATTACGCAAACAGGTTGAGAATGCTTTATTTGTTTTTAGCGAGGCTCCACGATTAATTTAATCGCTGTTCTTTCTTCCCCATCGATTTGAATATCTGTAAAAGCCGGAATACAAATCAAATCAACGCCGCTTGGCGCCACAAATCCCCTGGCAATCGCCACAGCTTTTACAGCCTGGTTTAATGCACCCGCTCCGATCGCTTGAATCTCGGCGGCTCCTCGCTCTCTCAACACGCCTGCAAGCGCACCTGCCACTGAATTTGGACTCGATTTTGCTGAAACTTTTAAGATTTCCATTTCTGCTCCCCCTTAGTTTTACAATGGATAAGTGAGTGTTCATTAGAACAATCATTATTAGATGTTGCTATCCAAAAAGCCATCCCCACAATGCTTTTCAAAAATAGCGGGCTACCTTCCATTTTTACTATATTCACTAAGGAGTTGCTATATTCCTGCTTTTCTTTTTAATATTTTTATAAAATAACCATATGTTCAACTATTCAAAGAACATGTGATCATCGTTGATTAAAATACGCTCAATTTTCACGGCTTTTTTCGTTTGATCGTCAATGTCAATGACAACTCCGCTGAGCGTTGTTTTTCCTTCAGCGACAGTAAACCGGACTGGAAGGTTCGTTTTGAATCGCTTAATAATCGTCTCTCTGTCCATCCCCAGTATACCGTCATACGGGCCAGTCATTCCCACATCAGTAATATATGCCGTTCCCTTCGGCAAAATGCGGTTATCCGCTGTTTGCACGTGTGTATGAGTTCCTACTACAGCCGATGCCCGTCCATCCGTGTACCAGCCAAGTGCGAGCTTTTCACTTGTCGCTTCGGCATGAAAGTCAATAAAAATGTACGGTGTTCTTTTCGCAGCTTCTGCGATCAATTCATCCGCTTTTAAAAACGGGTCATCAAGCGGCGGCAAAAACGTACGTCCCTGCAAATTAATGACTGCTAGTTCTTTGCCGTTTGCTTTCACATATGTGATCCCTTTCCCCGGTGTTCCTTCAGGAAAGTTTGCCGGGCGAACCAAGTTCGGAACGTCATCTATAAAATCAAATATTTCTTTTTTGTCCCATGTGTGGTTCCCCATTGTGATTGCATCTGCGCCGGACTGGATTAAGCTGTGATAAATTTTTTCCGTCAGGCCTTTTCCATGTGCGGCGTTTTCACCATTAATAATGGTAAAGTGAGGCTTATATTTTGTTTTTAGCTTTGGTACATATTCTTTGACCATGTCACGGCCCGGTGAACCGACAACATCTCCGATAAATAAAATTCTCATTTTGTAAATCCTTTCTTCTTGAAAATTCCTTGCCGTCAAAAAAATAAAGTGATGCTTAGCGCATCACTTTATTTTGCATACTCTACGGCTCGAGTCTCTCTGATTACTGTCACCTTAATATGACCTGGATAATCGAGCTCGTCCTCAATTCGCTTGCGGATATCTCGCGCCAGTCGATGAGCCTCAAGATCATTAATTGAATCCGGCTTCACCATAATTCGCACTTCGCGTCCAGCCTGAATGGCAAATGATTTTTCAACACCTTCGTAGGACTCAGAAATTTCTTCGAGTTTTTCAAGTCTTCGAATATAATTCTCGAGCGTCTCACTTCTTGCGCCAGGTCTTGCAGCGGAAAGCGCATCTGCTGCAGCTACCAGTACAGCAATAATGGAAGTCGGCTCCTCGTCCCCGTGGTGTGATGCAATACTGTTAATCACGACTGGGTGCTCTTTATATTTGGTCGCAAGCTCTACCCCGATCTCAACGTGGCTTCCTTCTACTTCATGGTCAATTGCTTTCCCGATGTCGTGAAGAAGACCCGCACGTTTAGCAAGCTTTGCGTCTTCACCAAGCTCCGATGCCATTAGACCGGCCAAGAATGCGACTTCCATGGAATGCTTAAGCACATTTTGACCGTAGCTTGTACGGAACTTTAAGCGGCCGAGGATCTTGATGAGATCTGGGTGGAGGCCATGAACGCCAACCTCAAATGTCGTTTGCTCACCCATCTCACGAATATAGTCATCGACCTCGCGGCGAGATTTTTCAACCATTTCTTCAATCCGTGCCGGATGAATACGGCCATCCTGAACGAGTTTATCAAGAGCAATTCTGGCTGTCTCACGTCTGATCGGATCAAATCCGGAAAGAATGACAGCTTCAGGCGTATCATCAATAATCAGGTCAATTCCTGTCAGCGTTTCAAGCGTACGAATGTTACGCCCTTCCCGTCCGATGATACGTCCTTTCATCTCATCATTTGGAAGATTGACAACTGATACCGTTGTTTCGGCAACGTGGTCCGCTGCGCAGCGCTGTAAGGCGAGTGAAAGAATGTTTTTCGCTTTCTTATCCGCCTCTTCTTTCGCACGGTTTTCAGTTTCTTTTGTCATGATGGCGATGTCATGTGAAAGCTCGTTTTCAACCCGCTCAAGAATGATTTGTTTCGCTTCGTCACGAGTTAGACTCGAAATTCGTTCCAACTCAGACTGCTGCATACGAATCATCTCATCCACTTTGCTTTCCATCTCTTCAATATGTTGTTGTCGTTCATTCAGAGAATGATCTTTCTTCTCCAACATCGCTTCCCGTTTATCAATTCCCTCATGTTTGCGATCAAGGTTTTCCTCCTTTTGGAGTAAACGGTTTTCTTGTTTTTGAAGCTCATTTCGTCTTTCACGAACTTCCTGTTCAGCATCTATTCGAAGTTTGTGGATTTCATCCTTTGCTTCAAGCAGAGCTTCTTTTTTCAGTGCTTCAGCATCACGCTTCGCATCTTCAAGAATTTGCTCGGCTGCACCGCGTGCGCCCGCAATTTTCGCTTCGGCAATGGTTTTACGAACAAAGTAGCCAACAACTAAACCGAGTAGAATCAGCAAAATGGAGATGAGAACCATCATAATTGGGGTCATACTTTCACCTCCTCTTGCTATGAACTTGGTTGTTGCTTAAAAAGTGTCGGCATGTACATTGTCTAGTTTTCTCAACATACAGAACCTTCACAGGGAATGAGTGTGTTCATCGCCCTTGTCAAGTTTAAATGGTTTAACAATCATGTTAAAAAAACAAATGTTACAACTTCATTGTAAATGTGTCGGAAATACTTGTCAAGCTTGCCATCTTAACGTTTGCAGGCCAGTCTTCTTTTCACGTGCCGAATGCAATTCATCCAAAAGAAGATCGCCAATCATTCTTGATTTAGAAGCTGGTATATTTTATTGTTCACTTGGCCCAATTTAGCATTATTTTGAATGTTTGAGAACAAAATAACAATGGTTTGCCCAGATTTGCTAAAGCTGTTCAAGATATTGAAGCCCGGCATAACACCATGGTTTGAATAGCTTCCTGGAGCAACATAAAATCCCATGCCGTATGTGGAGCTGCTCCCTGGCGTAAACATCTTTTCATAGCTTTTTTGCGAATACAGTTTTCCGTCTATCAGCGCTTGGTCAAATTTGTACATATCTATAGCGCTCATATAAATATCACCCGCTCCATACAGCTGGGATAAATCAGGTATATACGGTGTAACTGTTTTGCTGCCCTCCATCTTATACCCGACGGCAGGATAAGGTTCTTTTTCATATGTTTTGTAAAAGCCTGCATGCGTCATTCCCGCAGGTTTAAAAATATGATTCTTTATGTACTGTTCATAGGGCTCACCGCTTACTTCAGCAATAATATAAGCAAGAACAGAATAGTTGGAATCCTTGTAGTCCCATACGCCCGGCTGACGTTTGATTCCCTGAAGTTCTATATCTTTTATTAAATCGTCCGGAGTAATGGCGCCGTTTCCTTCAATATGTCCGTTTATCCCCGATGTATGTGTAAGCAGATTCTTCAAAGTAATCGTTTGTCCGTTGGGAAAATGAGGTAAATACGTGCTTACCGGATCACTTGTCTGAAGTTTCCCCTTTTCCTCAAGCTGCAAAATAGCAGTTGCAATCAGCGCTTTTTGTGATGAACCGACATAAAAAGATGTCAATGGATTATTTTGAATGTAGTGTTTACGGTCAGCATAGCCAAAACCTTTATTTGTTACGATTTCTCCATTTCTGACAATCATGGCTGTTCCGCTGAAACCGATCTCTTTTAAATAATTGCTGATTTTTTGGTTTCGATCCACTGTTTTGATTTGTTCCTCTGATTTTTTGGCAGTTTTCTTTTTGACCTCTTTTTTCTGATCGGTATTTGAAACCGCTGCAGTTTCTTGAGATGGTTCGTTTTCTTCACTATTTCGATGAAGAGCATTCCAAATCGTAATGCAAACCATCACTGCTAAAAGACCAAACAACAGTTTTCCTCTTTTATTTAGTTTTCTCCGTCTGCGTTTCGCAGTTCTTCTGCGGGTTGGGCTTGTCATTCATTTTTTCCTCCCAAAATAAATTCCATTTTGCACACGTTTTGTTAGACGAATAAAGCCCTAAAAAAGTTGTCAAAAAAAGCAATATTTTTATCATTTTTTTGCAAAATACAAAAAAGCTGAGTTTTTCACTCAGCCTTTTGTATCATTTGAAACTTATTTTATTTTTATTCTTCAAATTCGAGTTCTTCTTGTGTCTCTTCAGCTTGCTGCTGCACTACTCCGTTATTATCCAAGCCGTAATGTTCGCGAATTTGCTCCTGGATCATCAGCATGATATCTTTATTTTCTTTCAGGAATTGTTTTGCATTTTCACGGCCTTGGCCAAGACGCTCTTCTTCATAAGAGTACCATGAACCGCTTTTTTGCACGATATCAAGTTCAGTTCCTAGATCAATGATTTCGCCTTCTTTTGAAATGCCTTCTCCGTACATAATGTCAACCTCGGCTGTACGGAACGGCGGAGCCACCTTGTTTTTCACGACTTTGATTTTCGTTTTGTTCCCCATTACGTCGTTGCCTTGTTTCAGCTGTTCAGCACGGCGCACTTCAAGACGCACGGAAGAATAGAATTTCAACGCACGGCCGCCAGGTGTTGTTTCCGGGTTCCCGAACATAACACCGACTTTTTCACGAATTTGGTTAATGAAAATCGCGATTGTCTTCGATTTGTTAATGGCCCCTGAAAGCTTACGAAGCGCTTGAGACATTAAGCGTGCTTGTAAACCGACATGCGAATCTCCCATGTCGCCTTCAATTTCCGCTTTCGGAACGAGAGCGGCTACAGAGTCGACAACGACAATGTCAACTGCCCCGCTTCGAACCAATGCTTCCGCAATTTCAAGCGCCTGCTCGCCTGTGTCAGGCTGAGACAGTAAAAGCTCTTCGATGTTAACACCGAGCTTTTGCGCGTATACCGGATCTAACGCATGCTCCGCATCGATAAACGCGGCTTGTCCGCCCTGCTGCTGAACTTCAGCAATCGCATGAAGCGCCACAGTTGTTTTACCTGAGCTTTCAGGACCGTATACTTCAATAATCCGTCCGCGAGGATATCCGCCAATTCCCAGTGCTGTATCAAGAGCGAGGGAGCCGCTTGGTACAGTAGAAATTCTTGTATCTGTCTTTTCTCCCAGTTTCATAATGGAACCTTTGCCGAACTGTTTTTCTATTTGTTTAAGAGCCATATCTAAGGCTGCCTGACGATCACTCATTCTATTTTTTCCTCCTTTATGTTACCACTACATATACTATACCCTGTTTGAAGGGATTTGCCAAGAAAAAAGCGAACGCATATTCGGATTTTTTCTTGGCGTGATTCCTATCAAAATATCATAATGTATCAGAGAAATCATGTTTTCTTAGGAGGATAATGTGCTGAAAATATTATTTTTGCTCTAAAAGCTTTAAGATTAAATGGCAGCCGTATTTAGCGCCGCGTTTTCTGATCCCCGTTCTGGAGCCCGCAAAGTGAAACTCGTGAACCTCTTCTTTACCATTTGCGGAAATGCCGATAAACACATGCCCAGGCTCATGCCCTTCTTGAGCATCAGGTCCTGCTACACCAGTAAAGCTAATGCCGATATCGCTGCCAGTGAGTTTTTGAACACCCTTAGCCAGTTCGGATGCGCACTCCTTGCTGACCGCCCCAAAACGATCTAATGTTTCCTTCTTGACACCAAGCACATTCTGCTTCACGTCGTTTGTATAGCAAACAACGCCCCCGGCAAATAATTTTGAGGCACCGCTATGATCCGTCAGCCATTCAGAAAACAGCCCTCCGGTAAAGCTTTCTGCCGCAGAAATTGTTATGCCTTTTTCCTTACACGCTATAGATAGCTCTTTTACAAGAGAAGTATCATCGTAACCATAGAAAAATTCACCGACACGCTCTAAGATAACGGCCTCTGTTTCTTTTAACAGACGCTCTGTTTCCTTTTCATCGGCGTGTTTGGCTGTCAGACGCAGCGTCACCTCTCCATCAGCCGCCAAAGGCGCAATTGTCGGATTGGTTTGTGCATCAATAATATCTTCCAAATCGGCTTCAAGCTGAGATTCACCGATACCGAAAAAGCGAAGAACAGTTGACACAATTTTTTCATTTGAACCCATCTTTTTCAGCAGAAGAGGCTTTGCCTCGTTTTCAAACATTGGACGCAATTCGCTCGGCGGTCCAGGAAGAAGCATATAATAGCGCGATTCATGCTCTGTGAGCATTCCCGGGGCCATTCCAAAGTGATTCGCCAGCACGTCAGAGCCTTCGATCACAAGCGCCTGTTTTCGGTTATTAGGTGACATCGTGCGTTTTGTTCGTTTGAAATAGTCCTCAATGGATTGGAATGCCTCATCATTTAACACAAGCGGACGTCCCAGCGTATTTGCAATCGTTTCTTTCGTCAGATCATCTTTTGTGGGTCCAAGCCCTCCTGAAAAAATAATGAAGTCAGAGCGTTCTTCAGCAATGCGGATGACCTGCTTCAGCCGCTCCGGGTTATCTCCGACCGCTGTATGATAAAATACGTTGACCCCGATTTCAGCGAGCTGTTTGCTGATAAATTGAGCATTTGTATTGGCGATTTGACCAAGCAGCAACTCTGAACCGACTGCAATTATTTCTGCTTTTTTTGGAAATTCCATGACGAAGTCCTTCTTTCTTAGTTAGATGTTTTTAACGCTTCCCAATTTTTAGAGAAATATTCCCAGCCTGAGACGACAGTAAAGAAGACGGCTACCCACAGCGCCAAGTCTGCAAACGGGAATGACACAAGTTCAAATGGAAGATTATGAAGAAGCAATGCAGATACCGCAATAATCTGTGCCCAGGTTTTGATTTTACCAAGCATGTTAGCAGCTACGACTTCTCCTGTTCCGGCTAAGACAAGCCTTAAACCTGTCACGGCAAACTCCCTGCTGATAATCACAATGACCATCCAAGCTGGAGCGAGATCAAATTGAACAAGGATAATTAACGCTGCGGATACGAGCAGTTTGTCCGCAAGCGGATCAAGAAATTTCCCGAAGTTTGTTACGAGATTTAATTTTCGGGCATAATACCCGTCCACCCAGTCTGTTGTAGATGCAATAATAAATAGAATGGCCCCCGCCAAATGTGCGACCGGGATGGATTCGTCTCCAACTTCGAGCCTGCCCCAGTCAAACGGCGCCAGCATGATAATCATGAAGATTGGGATTAATGCGATTCTAGCTAGTGTGATTTTATTTGGTAAGTTAAACATAAAGCCCCTCCAATTTCATACTCGGACGTGAAGAAAAGTCATCTGGTAATTAAGATGACTTTTCTTCCTTTTTATTTACAATCTTTATGGTTTGTGCCATCACTTTTTTCGGATCAAGTTCATATGAAAGAACCTTACCGTTGATTTTTATTTTCAGATTAGGTGCATATCCGGTGCGGATATCAACTTGTTTCTGATCAGTTATGTCTTTTTTATAGGTTTCGTCTTTTTTCAGCGTTCCTTCTTTTAAAGAGCTGCTGTTTTCATCGCGCACTCTAATCCAGGAGCTGTCTGATGCCTTCAGTTCCAGCTCGATTTTATCAGCGCCGGACACTTCATAAGTCGTTAACGATCCTTCAGTGCCAGCAGCTTTAATCTCCAGCTTCTCACTGTCATTTTCTTTTTTCTTATCTTCGTTTTCTTTCGTTTCTTTTTTAGTGTCTGTCTCTTTTTCAGAGCTGTTATTTTGATTCTCTTTCAGCGTTGAATCTTTAGGGATTTCGTACTTGCTCTCACTTTGCGTAATTGCTTTTTCTGATGCCGCATTGTGATCATCACTGTTTTTGTGATTGGCAAATTGAATGATCGCGTACACAATGGCAATCACGACAATCACGCCGAGAATAACAAGTATTGTTGGCAGCAGCTCCAGCGCCTTAGATGCTGGCTTTGGCATTTCCTTTTGAAGATTCATGCCGGAGATCTTTTCAGACACATCATCATGATACGTATTAGGGATATCTTTTTTATGCTCCTCAAACAGCTGATCCGCATCAAGCCCAACGGCTTCTGCATATTGCTTGATGAATGCCCGAACATAAAACTTCCCCGGAATAATGTCATAGTTTCCTTCCTCCAAGGCGGTTAAATACCTTTTTTGAATCTTTGTTGCCGCTTGGAGATCATCCAATGACATTGCTTTTTCCTCTCTGGCTTCTTTGAGCCGGATTCCTAGTTCAGTCACAACAAACACCTTCCAATTTTAAAAATCAAAGCTTGAAAACCCGGATTGATCAAACATTTGGGGTTCCTCGGCATGTTCATATGTAATAACCTCATCAGGGTCATTTCTCAGTTCAATAATATAATCAAAGTCATCTAGTGTATACTCTGTATTTTGAACGAATATGTCCGGATGCTCCACCACTTTTGTTGCAGGCAGCCGCATGATTTCTCGGACCAGCTGGAGATGGCGTTCTGACCCTCTTCGTGTTGACACAATTCCGTCAACGATAAAGACATTTTCAGTGCTGTATTCATCGGCAATCAGCTGGCTTCTTATCGTCTGCTTCAGCAAGGTTGATGACACAAACAGCCACCTTTTGCTCGCACACACACTAGAGGCTACAATCGATTCCGTTTTCCCGACACGCGGCATACCTCTGATTCCGATTAATTTATGGCCTTCTTTTTTGAACAATTCGGCCATAAAATCGACTAATAAGCCAAGCTCGTCCCGTTCAAAGCGGAACGTTTTCTTGTCATCGGCATCCCGTTGAATATAACGGCCGTGGCGTACGGCAAGACGGTCGCGAAGCCTCGGTTCTCTAAGCTTCGTTACTTTAATTGTTTCCATCGTTTTTAAGATTGATTCTAATCGTTTAATTTGATCTATATGGCGGCACCTGAGGAGCATTCCCCTTCTGGAAAGATCGACGCCGTTTATCGTTACGATGTTGATAGAAAGCATCCCAAGAAGAGATGAAATATCCCCGAGCAGTCCGGGGCGGTTCACTTGAATTTCATATTCAAAATACCATTCGAGCTTTGCCAAATGATATACCCCCTTCATTGTGGCAAAATTTTACCTTCCTTTATCATAAAGCATTTTTCTCTAATTAGAAAGAAGAATGTTGCTGTGATGAGGAAAACATAAAAAAGAGAGGAAAAATCCCCTCTCTTCCTAGTGAGTGCTGTTATTTTCAACAAGCTTAACCATCATATTGGCAATGGCGTGCTGTTCATCTTTTGATGCTACACTCCAAAGATCTGCCAGCACTTTTTCCTGCTCGTTCTTAGATTCCACTTCATTAGCCAAGTAGCTGCCGATTTCTGTCGCAAGATCTGTAATCGTATCCTGGCTCATACCTTTATCTTGCGCATAGTTCAGACGGTCGCCAAGGAAGTTTTTCCAGCTATCCCAGTTTTCTAATACTGACATGCTTGTTTCCTCCATTTCATGTGAAGTTACAAGATTATTGTGTCCTTCGCAAAAGAAACTATACACCGAATATTTTCGGATCAGCAGTGCCAGCCGCCATTCACCGACAGAATTTGGCCGGTGATATATGACGCTTTTTCAGACAGGAGAAAAGCTGTTGCATCCGCAATTTCTTGCGGCCGGGCCAGCCGGCCGATCGGAATCTCATCAGCGATCTCTTCTTTTTCAGCCGGGGTAAATTGATTCATCATATTTGTATCAACTGCACCCGGCGCTACGGCGTTTACTCTGATTCCGCTTGGCGCCAGCTCCTTAGCCAATCCTTTTACAAATGAATGCTGAGCTCCTTTTGCCATGCTGTACAACACTTCACAGGATGCTCCAGTCTCTCCCCAAATCGAGCTGACAGCCACAATCGCTCCCGATTTATTCCGAATCATGCCTGGCAGAAGGTTTCTCGTCAGCATATACGGACTCGCCACATGAAGCTGAACCATTTCCTGGACCGTTGCGTTATCTACATCCGTAATCAGCCCAAAATGGCTTCGTCCGCTGTTTAAAACAATCGCATCAATCGGCTGAACAATTGAACTTGTCAGCTTATCTGCTCCATCTTGCGCGGACAGGTCAGCTTGTAATATCTCCGCATTTACGCCAAACATCTGACTTAGTTTTTCAGCAAGCTCCGCTGCCGCGTTTTGATTTGTATTGTAATGCAGCAGCAGATTGTATCCTCTAGCTGCAAGGGTTTCGCTGATGCTTTTGCCAATGCCGCCGCTTGCTCCGGTGATTAGTGCTGTTTTGTTCATCCTCTTTCCTTCTTTCCGCAGAAAAACACCCCTCACACTGGAGGGATGTTTTGTTTATGATTTAGGAACAACCTTGCAGACAGTCAGTCTGTCTGCAGCGATTTCCTCTTGTATTACGTTCTGGACATCCTCGAGGGTAATCTGCTCGAGTACCGTTACAACATCAAACAGGCTCATATCCAAGAACGCATAACGGGTAAATTGATTGGCGATGTATTCAGGGGAATTCAGCGCTTTTAAGAATGTGCCGATCTTTTTCTTTCTGGCAAGTTCAATCTTTTCAGCAGTAATCAGTTCACCGGCGCGCAAAAGCATGCTTGAAATGTCTTCAGCCAATTGATCAGGCTCAGGCGTATCTCCGCCGATCGCCGCAAAACCGAACCCATATTCAGCAGTAAAATCAAAGCTGAACGTTTCGTCAATATATCCTTTTTCATAAAGTGATTCATACTGGGCAGAGCTTTTGCCAAAAAGAGCTTCAAGCAATAAGTTCATTGAAAGTTCATGCTTTAAGAGCTCTTTGCCTAATTTAAACGGATTTTTGGATTTCAGCCCAACAAGACATTTCGGTCCCTGCACGTTCATTTTGATCTCTTTTTCTTTTCGGAAAACCGCTTCTTGCTCTTTCACTTCTTCTCGTTTGATCTCCGGCTGATCAGTATACGGCTTTTTCCCCTGGTTTTCTCTTACCTGAGAAATAATCGCTTCAGGATCTACAGGGCCGACAATGAAAAGGAGCATGTTACTCGGGTGATAAAACGTTTCATAGCATTCATAAAGAAGGTCTTTTGTAATATGTGAAATGCTTTCCACTGTTCCCGCTATGTCAATTCTGACAGGATGCTCTTTGTACATGTTTTCAATGACCCCGAAGTAAAGCCTCCAATCAGGGTTATCGTCGTACATATTAATCTCCTGCCCGATAATCCCTTTTTCCTTTTCAACCGTTTTTTCAGTAAAATATGGGTCCTGTACGAAATCGATAAGCGTCTCTAAATTGCGTTCAACATTTGATGTGCTTGAGAAAAGGTAAGCCGTTCTTGTAAATGACGTAAACGCATTGGCAGAAGCCCCCTGTTTGCTGAAATCTTGAAAAACGTCTCCGTCCGCTTTCTCAAACAGCTTGTGCTCAAGAAAGTGCGCAATCCCGTCCGGCACGTGAACCATCTCGTTTTTACCTAAAGGGACAAACCGGTTATCTATCGAGCCGTACTTTGTTGTAAAGACTGCATATGTCTTGTTGAAGCCTTTTTTCGGCAAAACGTAAACATCAAGGCCGTTGGACATTTTTTCATGGTACAGCGTCTCCTGAAGCTGTTCATATTCGATTGGTTTGATCAAGATGCACCCTCCGTCCCTTTTAAGAAATAAGTCGTATCAAGCTGAATCTTTTCGCCGGCTTTAATGATATCCTCTTTTGTGACATTCTCAATATTGGCAAGAAAGTCTTCGATAGGAATCTCGACTTGAGCAGCGGCCTGCTGATATAAAAACTCAGATAAACCGTATGCTGTATCAATCGTTTCCAGCACTTGATTTCGAATAACGGCCTTTGTCTGTGCTATATCCTGCTCATTGAAATCGCCATTTTTCATTGCCTGGAATTGCTCAGCAATAATCGAAACAGCCTGTTCAAAATTTTTCACTTCAATGCCTGACATCACCATTAACAAGCCTTTAAAACTTTCTATACGCGAAGCCGCGTAGTAAGCAAGACTGGCTTTTTCCCGAACATTAATGAAAAGTTTAGAATGAGAGAATCCGCCGAACAATCCGTTAAACACTTGTAAAGCAGGATAATCCTGATCTGTATAAGTGATGCTGGTGCGGTAGCCGATATTCAGTTTTCCTTGCTTGACATCCTCTTCATCAATTACTTCTTTTGGCTGAACTTTTTCATCAGCGTGATTGTTTTCAATCGTGCCAAGAGTGCGCTCTTCTGTTTTGAAATACTTATCAATTGCCGATTGTACCTGGTTACTGTCCACGTCGCCAACAACATATAGATCAAGCTGGTCTTTTTGGATAGCGCTTTGGTATGTTTCGTATAATTGCTCTGCCGTAATGTCATCAACATCGTCGATTTCACCATTGACATGAAGCGCGTAAGGCTCATTTTTGCACATTTCCTGTATCAGCCTTAAATTCGAATAGCGCATTTTATCATCATAGACGGCTTGGATTCTTTGCTTAAGCGTCCGTTTTTCTTGAGCCACATATTGTGACTGAAAAGCGTCTCCCTCTAAAGCAGGTGAAAAGACGATTTCTGCGAGAAGCTGGAGCCCTTTCTCAAGTAGCGGCGTTTGGTCTTTTAAATATTTTTCATTCGGAATTTCAAGCCTGAACGTAATGACGTGCCGCTCTCCTTTTTTCGTAAGATCAGCCGATACTGACGTGCCGTACAGCTCATCCAAGTATGAACGCAATTCTGCGGTTTTCGGATGGCTTTTCGTTCCGCGAAGAAGCACATGCGGGAGAAGCGCTCTTTTGGTGACTTGATCCTTTGTCAGCGGCGCAAGCATCTTAAAAATAAGCGAGACGGTTTTGAATTTTTCTGTTTTTACAATATGTGCGGTTAAACCGCCGTGCTTTGATTTGAGTTCATTAACATATGACATATGGAACCTCCTTCGTTCATTTCTTAATTAGTATGTATTATGACCAATTTTCAGCATCCGCAGAAACACTCTTTCATGTAATTATAGCAACTGTAGGATTTATAAGGAAACAATAACCTCCGCATGCTGTATAGGTACAGTTGTAAACTGTGCAAGGAAGCGCAAAAAAAAGACGGCTGGCTAGACCGTCCCTAAGTTTTTTTCTTCTTCTTCACTTTTTTTAGCATCTACAGTAAAGAGCACTAAAAATAAAGAAACGATGCTGCAAAACGCCGAGAGTATGAAAATAATCCAGTTTGCATTAGACATTAATGCAGCAAAAACAGGTGGACCGAGAGCTACTCCTATAAAGCGCATGCTATTGTAGAAGGAGGAAATGGTTCCGCATTGTTCACTTTCAATCCCTTCGGTTATTAATGCATCTAAAGCAGGAAGAGCCATTCCAATCCCAATCCCGCCAAAGCTTAAAAAGACAAATAAAAAATAAAAACTGTGGTTCCACCACAAGGCAATAAACGAAAGGGTTAACAGAATCATTCCTGTAACAACGCAAAATTTCATTCGGCCTTTATCTTTACCGATCTTTTTGCCAGCTATAAAAGAACTGGTTGACAAAAACAAAAGTGGGATTGCCAGTAATCCGCCTTTAGCTACTCCGTCAATAGCATACTTGTTCTCCAGCGTATCTGATAAATAAAATAATACGCCAAATAACAAAAACATAATGACACACCCGATAATGAAGACCGTATAAAGCCAGCGACCATCCTGTTTAAAAATTTTCTTCACACTCTTAATAAACTCAGAAACAGCAGGCGCATCTTCATCTTCTTCAGGCTTGGCCACCAAAAACAATACGAGCAAAAAGCTGATCAAACAGAAAAACGGAATAAACCAAAATGGTACAAACCAATACCAAGAAGCCAGTAAGGCTCCAAGTATGGGACTCAGTACCTTCCCTGACGTGTTGGCGGTTTCAATATCGCCAAGACCCGCGCTGACCTTTTCATCGTCTCCTTTAAACAGGTCGCCGATAAACGGCATGACAATCGGAGCGGCACCTGCAGAACCAATGCCTTGAAGAACCCGCCCCGCCAAGATCATAGCATAAGGATTTTTCATATAGGTCGAGGCAAAAGCAGCTACGGCTCCCCCCAATCCTGCAATGAGGAGGCATGGAAGCAATATTTTTTTTCTCCCGAAACGATCCGACAAATATCCGGCAATCGGAATGCAAATAATTGCTACTACTGAGTATACAGTAATGATTAAAGACACTTGAAATGAAGTCACAGACAGCTTTTTCTCCATCATCGGAAGAACAGGAATCAGCATGGAGTTCCCGAGTGTCATCACAAGCGGGACGGAAGACAATGCAATAATATTTTTCATTCCATTTTTCTCTCTCAACATTTTCACCCATTCACTTTCTTGTCATCTCTTATATATTGCGTTAACCGGAATGAAAGTATGTACAAAGAAACATGAATCAGTGCAAATAAAAAAACAGACACATACAGGCGTCCGTTTTTAGAATCGTTTACGCAAAACATGAAATCTGAATTTATCCGCTCTAAAATAATTTAAAGAATAAAGCACCGGTTTATCGTGCTGATCGTAATGGGTTTGTTTTAACAGCAAAAGAGCTGTTTCCGGATCGCATTCAAGCACTGGAGAAATGGTATCGTGATAGCCGATCGGTTCTATATCAGTTACTGCATAGCTGATTACGGAGCCTGAATTTTTCTCAAGCAGGTCAAACATAGATTCTTGCTGATGAGAAAAAGAATTCGGCAAAATATTCATCGGAATTTTGTCTATACAATACACAATCGGCTGTCCGTCAGCTGTCCTGACTCGTTCAAGGTAAAAAAGTTCTTGCCCTTCTGCCAAGTGAAATCTCTTCGTATCATCTTCAGACGGCATAAGCACTTGTGATGATAGAAAAATCGTGCCAGGGGTCATATTCGCCTGTTCTATCATCTTGGTTACACTGTTCAGCTGTTCAATACCCGAAAGAAATAACGGCTTAGAATGGACAAAAGTGCCTACACCATGCCTTCTGATAATCACATGCTCTTCTTCCAGTATCCGCAAGGCTTCTCTTAGCGTCGCTCTGCTGACACCAAGCTTTTTGGAAAGCTCAAATTCAGAAGGCAGCTTTTCCTTCTCAGTGTAGATCCCATTTTTTATATCCTCTTTAATTCGTTCAATTACTTTCAAATACAAGTGCCGATTATCAGCTTTTGTAGACATGTTTCCCCTCCGTAAACCACTTTCGATAAAAATTATTGAACAATTGGGACAACTATATCATGTTTTGTCGAAAAAATAAATAGAAAGGTGATCAGTTTACATAATATCATTATTGACAACTATAGAAAGCGGAACTCCCTTCATTAAGAAGAGAGCTCATCATATTTCTCTTTTGATAATAATACTTCCCTAGGTTTGCTGCCTTCATACGGTCCGACAACACCGCGTTCCTCCATTGCGTCAATCAGGCGCGCCGCTCTCGTATAGCCAATTCTGAATCTTCTTTGCAGCATTGAAACAGATGCCGTCTGCATGCCGACGATTAATTCAACAGCTTCATCATAAAGTTCATCAGTAACCTCGGAATGAGTTTCCGTCGTCTCCTCAGGAATCATTTCTTCTTGATATTGCGCTTTCTGCTGTGTAATCACATGGTCGACGACCTTCTCCACTTCGTCATCCGACAAAAATGCTCCCTGCACACGGACAGGTTTGTTAGCCCCTACAGGTAAAAACAGCATATCGCCGCGGCCAAGAAGCTTCTCAGCGCCACCCATGTCAAGAATGGTCCTTGAATCCGTCTGTGAAGATACGCTGAACGCGATTCGTGACGGAATGTTCGCTTTGATCACCCCTGTGATAACATCCACCGATGGCCGCTGTGTCGCAATAATAAGATGGATGCCGGCAGCCCGCGCCATTTGGGACAATCTCGTAATCGAATCTTCCACATCAGATGAAGCGACCATCATGAGATCGGCAAGCTCGTCCACAATGACAACAATATAGGGCAGCTCTGGCTGTTTCGCTCCTTCTTCATTGTTGGCGCGTTTTATATAATCATTGTATCCTTCAATATTTCTTGTACCCGTATGAGAAAATAATTCGTACCGCCGCTCCATTTCATTGACAACCTTTTTCAAAGCCTGCGACGCTTTTTTCGGATCGGTTACAACAGGAGCAAGCAAATGCGGAATCCCGTTGTAGACATTTAGCTCTACCATTTTAGGATCGATCATCATCATTTTCACTTCATGCGGTTTCGCCCGCATTAAAATACTTGTAATAATGCCGTTGACACAGACACTTTTCCCGCTACCGGTTGCGCCTGCGACCAAAAGGTGGGGCATCTTGTTTAACTCAGCCAATACAGCTTCACCTGAAATATTGCGGCCGAGTCCAATTAACAGCTTCGCATCCGGTCTGTCATTCAATTTAGACTCCAGCACTTCCTTCAGCGAAACCATTGCCACTTCTGCGTTTGGAACTTCAATTCCGATTGCTGATTTGCCTGGTATAGGCGCTTCGATCCTGATATCCTTCGCAGCAAGCGCAAGCGCTAAATCATCGCTTAAATTGACAATTTTGCTAACCTTCACTCCGACATCAGGATATACTTCATATTTTGTTACGGCCGGTCCGAGATGAACCTGTGTGACTTTCGCCTTTACGCCAAAGCTTTGGAATGTGCGTTCAAGCTTTCTCGCATTTTCATAAATATTCTTTTTATCAGCCTGCTGGCCGGTATGCTTCGGATCTGCCAGCAAATCCAGTGACGGCATCTCGTAATCCTTATTTTCGAGCTCTGTAAAGGTCATAGGAGGAGCAGAAACAGTTTCCTGATCACCTGTCTCCGGTTGGATGTCCTGAAGCGGCTTCGACACAGGTTCGGCGCGCTTTTCTATAACTGGAGACTCTTCCTCTTCATTACGATCAGAAAAGCTTGAGATAATCGGCTCTGAATGAATAAGAGGCGATACTGTTTCATAATCCCCCTCTTCATCAGGAGGCTCCGGTTCCATTTGCTGTTTTTTGCGGGCCGGTTTTTGTTTTTTGCTCGGCGCTTTCGTTTTTTTCGATGACTGCATATTTGATTTGAAGGATTTCATATCATCAATAAATGCTAACCATTGTTCTTTTATAAAACGTCCAATCGGGCTCATCCACTTTTTTAGCGTTTCTTGTAGCGAGCGTCCTGTTACTAAAATCATTCCGATCAAAATCATGACAATTGCCATGATCTGAGAACCAGTCGACGCAAACAAAAAGTGTGAAGCCGCAAACAGCAGCGCACCGATCATCCCTCCGCCTAAATCAGGTGAAGCAGAGCTGCCATTCATGTCCATTAAAAATAATTCCCACGTATTGCGCACCACGCTTGCAGACTCAATAGACCCTTTGTGCGTCAAATTTTTAAATAGCTGCACGTGAGAAAGCAGCAATATGCTTGCGATAATACAGTACAACCCGGCCTTTCGTCTCGTTAAAAGGCTTGGGGTTTTTTTCTTCCAAAACAGTGAGACTCCTAACACCAATAAACCTAACAAGCATAAAATAAACCACTCTCCAGCAAAAAAGCGGAACAAATAGATAAACGTTTGCCCGACTACCCCCAGCTGCAAGATTGCGATAATTGAAATGGCTATACACAGCAATCCGTTGAGCTCGTATTTTATATTGAGCTGTTTCGCCTGTTTTTTTCTTGATTTTCGTTTTTTCTTTGCCACACTCATCACCTTACTGCGTTAAAAAATGTAAGTTCATACATAATGAAGAAAGCAGCCGTTTACAGGCTGCGTTTTTTCTGTAGGATTCCCCTATTATAGCATATTTTGCCCTTAAAAAAGGGTTGGATTCTTATACGTTTAATTTCAGCTTTTGTCCCGGTGAAATGTCCGGATGCAGAAAATGCATTGGATTGGTGCTCATGATTTGAATGACTTCCGCTTCATTCCCTTTCATTTCGACTAGAAGCGGTACACCTTTATATTCAATTTGCTCATGTGCGCTTTTCTCTTGGTTCTGTTCTGCAAACACAATTTCCTGCGGCATCACGGTATAAAGAATCATTGAATCATCCGTCCTTCTTCTTTCCTTGCTTCATCGATGAGCTCATTCAGTTTATTGATTGCCTGTCCGACACCGCCTGCGTGATCGATCAATCCGTATTTAACTGCATCCTTACCGACCACATTTGTTCCGATATCGCGTGTTAAGTTTCCTTTTGAAAACATTAGCTCTTTAAACTTCTCTTCGGTTATATTGGAATGGCTTGTCACAAATTTAACAACTCTTTCTTGCATCTTATCCAGGTATTCAAACGTTTGCGGCACCCCGATGACCAGCCCGGTGAGCCTAACTGGATGAATCGTCATCGTTGCTGTTTCGGCGATATAGCTGTAATCACAGGATACAGCAATCGGAACGCCGATGGAATGTCCCCCGCCAAGCACGATAGAAACGGTCGGTTTCGATAAAGATGCAAGCATTTCCGCTATGGCAAGACCAGCTTCAACATCTCCTCCGACAGTATTTAATATGATCAGCAAGCCTTCAATTTTAGGATTTTGTTCAATTGCCACAATCTGCGGGATGACATGTTCATATTTTGTTGTTTTGTTTTGCGGAGGAAGCTGAACATGGCCTTCAATTTGTCCGATAATGGTCAGACAATGAATATTTGTATCTTGGGGCAGCTGCGGAAGCGTCGTTTCACCAAGCTGCTGTATTTTATTCATAATGCTGTCCTTCGCATCATTTTTTTCAGGACGCTCTTCTTCTGTGTTTTCCATACGATGATCCATCTCGCTTTCATCCTTTCCGAGTTTCTCTTTGTATTATGAACAAAGATACTTCATTCAATCCCGGCTTGAAGGACAAAAAATAAAGACCGGAGCAGCTCCGGTCTTTAGTCAGTCATTATACTTCCATAATAATTGGGATGATCATCGGTTTACGTTTCGTTTTTTCATAAAGGAATTGGTTCAAAGCATCCCGCATTGCCTGCTTCAACGTTGACCATTCGACATTTGATGTTTCAGTCGCTTCTGTCACGATGGACCGAACAAGCTCAGTAGCCTGTACGATAAGACCTTCAGACTCTCTTACATAAACAAAGCCGCGAGTGATAATTTCTGGTCCTGATACAAGATGTTTCTTTTGTTTATCAAGTGTAATGACAACGATTAAAATTCCGTCCTGTGAAAGCAAGCGGCGGTCTCTCAATACGATATTGCCGATATCACCGACACCTAAACCATCAATTAAAATATTGCCGTAAGGAACTTTATCCCCAATTTTTACGTTTTGGCCGCGGAATTCAACGACGTCGCCTTTTTCAATTAAGAAGATGTCACTGCGCTTCATGCCGGTTTCTTCAGCGATTTTTGAATGAGCTTTTTGCATTCTGTATTCGCCGTTTACAGGAATCAAATATTTTGGTTTAAGCAGGTTGATCATCAGCTTTAACTCTTCTTGTGAGCCGTGGCCTGATACATGAACACGCTTTTGGGCAAAGATGACTTGTGCACCGGCTCTCGCAAGAAGATCTACTGTTTTAGAGTAAATGAGTTCCTGCCCGGGAATCGGAGTTGACGCAATGACCACCGTATCCCCTTCTTCAATGTTCAGCTGTTTGTGAGCTTTGTTTGCCATTCTTGTCAAAGCAGCTAATGGTTCACCTTGGCTTCCGGCTGTAATAATAGCCACTTCGCGCTTCGGATATTTTTTGACATCCTGTACAGAAATAAACAATTCATCATCTGCTTCAATGTATCCTAACTTTCTCGCCAGCTGCAGGACAGATTGAAGATTTTTTCCGGCTACGGCAATCTTTCTGCCATTTTGAGCCGCTGCATGAATGACTTGCTGAATCCGGTTAATATTGGATGCGAAAACAGCAATAATCACCCGGTTCTGTGAATTATACAGCGCATCCGAAATTTCTCCGCTGACAGCCGCTTCCGAAGGGGTGTAACCCGGCCGTTCCGCATTTGCACTGTCAGAAAGCAGAGCGAGCACGCCGCTATTGCCGATCTTGGCGATCTCGCCAATGTCGCACGTCTGATTAAGTGCAGGTGTTTGGTCAAATTTGAAGTCTCCCGTGCATACAATAGATCCAAGTGATGTTTTAAAGCTCACACCTACAGAATCAGGAATGCTGTGAATCGTTCTAAAGAACGATACTTTTGTTGATTCAAATGTAATGACAGATTTGGAGTGAATTTCTCTTAAATCAGTTTTTCGGTTATGTCCGTATTGTTTTAATTTCTCTCTTAACAGTGCAAGCGTCAATTTTGTTCCGTACACTGGAACGGACAGCTTGTTTAATAAGTAAAAAACGCCGCCGATATTTTCATCGTGCCCGTGCGTTAAAAAGATTGCCTTGACGCGGTCAGCCCGTTCAATCAAATATGATATGTCAGGAATCACTACATCAATACCGAGCATTTCGTTTTCTGGATGCATAAGGCCGGCATCAACGACAAATATGTCTGAGTCAATTTCAATGACATAAAGGTTCTTCCCAATCTCTCCGACACCGCCAAGGGCGATAATTCTAACGTTTTCTGTATTTTTCTTTTTCAAAATCTATATCCTCCTAGTCTCATACCCGTCCATCATCACTTGTTCCTATTATAACTGAAAGTAAATTTAGAAAACAAGATAAAGCAGAAGGTTTAGGGAAAACCAATATGTAAAAGAAACGGTCAAACTCAGCTGAATGTGAGAATGACCGCGTTTGTTTCACTGTATGAAATTTTCTTACAGTTCGCTGATCGTGCTGCTTAAGCTCAGACGTTCATCCTCAGTTAACGGGACTAGAGGCAGACGCACAGAACCGACATCAAGACCTCTCAGCTGAAGCGCTGTTTTGACTGGAGCAGGATTAGGCGCTTTAAACAGTTCCTTCATAATCGGCAGCAGTTTCTGATGGATCAGTGCCGCATTAGCTGTTTGCCCATTCGTATAATTTTTGATCATTTGCTGCATATCAGAGCCTGCAATATGGCTCGCCACTGATACAACTCCTCTTCCTCCAACTGAAAGAATAGGAAGCGTCAGAGCGTCATCCCCTGAATAGACATAGAAGTCTTCCGGTGTTTCTGCAATAATTTTTGTAATCGCTTCTAGGTCTCCGCTCGCTTCTTTAATCGCAACCACATTCGGAATGTCCGCAGCCAAACGAATCGTCGTTTCAGGAGCAAGAGAAGCAACCGTACGGCCAGGAACATTATAGAGCATAACCGGAAGAGATGTCTCTGCCGCAATTGCTTTAAAATGCTGGTACATTCCCTCTTGAGAAGGTTTATTGTAATACGGGGTAACAAGCATAACAGCGTCCACGCCCGCTTCCTCAGCTTTTTTTGTCAGCTTAATGGAATCTTTCGTGTTGTTGCTTCCAGTACCAGCGATAACGGGCACCCGTCCGTTTACTTCTTTTACCGTATATTCAAAAAGCGCAATTTTTTCTTCAGTTGAAAGGGTCGGAGATTCTCCAGTTGTTCCCGCTACTACTAAAGAATCCGTTCCGTTTTTCAACAAGTAATCAATCAGTGTAGACAGTTTTTGAAAGTCTACGTTCCCTTTATTGTCAAAGGGTGTAATCATCGCTGTAGACACATTTCCGAAATTCATTTTATTCACCTCATCATGATTCAATCACATTTACTTCGAAAGTTCAAACACTTCATGCAAAGCGTTTACAGCAGGAACCATATCCGCTTCATGGACGAGCACCCATATCGTCGTATGGCTGTCAGCCGACTGAAGGATCGGAATTTCTTTTTCTGAAAGAGCCGATACAATTTTGGACGTAACACCGGGAACACCCATAATGCCCGCGCCGACCGCCGATACCTTCGCGCAGTTTCTCGTCACCATTGGATCATAGCCCATATCCATTAAAATACGCTGAGCTGTTTCTGTTTTATTTCCGGCTACCGTATAGACGATTTCACTAGGTGTAATGTTAAAGAAATCGACACTGATTCCAGCGTTTGCCATAGCCTTGAACACTTCAGTCTGAACGTTATACTGGCCGATTTTCGCAGGCACTTTGAACTGCGTGACATCTTTGACATGGGCGATTCCCGTAATCAGCCTTTCAAAAACATCACTGCCGACCTTGGAAGAGTGATGTGATGTCACCAATGTACCTTTATCATTCGAATAAGTCGAACGGACGCGGATCGGAACCTTGGCCTGCATTGCGATTTCCACAGCACGTGGATGAATGACCTTGGCCCCCTGATACGCCAGGTTGCAGATTTCCGTATACGTCACAACAGGAAGCGGTTTTGCATTTTCCACCACTCTTGGGTCAGCAGTCATCACGCCTTCTACATCGGTGAAAATATCGATGTATTCCGCATCAACAGCTGCTCCGAGTGCGGCTGCAGACGTATCGCTGCCCCCTCTGCCGATTGTTGTTGTATCACCCTTTTCAGTTGCGCCCTGGAAGCCTGCGACGACTACCGCATCATGATTGGCGAGCACACTGAATAAACGCTCCGGTTTCATTTCAATGATTTTCGCATTGGTATGCTGATCATTCGTTAAAAAGCCAGCCTGAGCCCCTGTCAGCGCAGCTGCTTTCACACCGTTATCAAGCAGCATGCTTGTAAAGACGACAGAGGAAATAGTCTCTCCGCAAGATAAAAGCAAATCCTGCTCCCTAGGAGAAATCGCTGACTGATCGCCGTAAAGCAGCCCGAGCAAAGAATCTGTTGCATACGGGTCTCCTTTTCGGCCCATCGCTGAAACGACAACGACAACCTTATATCCTTCACTGATTGCTTCTTTAATATGCCCTAAAGCCAGTTTGCGGCCTTTATCATCTTTTACTGATGTTCCGCCGAACTTTTGAACAATTATCTTCACTGTTTTCACTCCAAATTATTCGGACGTAACAGAAGAGAGCAGGCTGATAGCGCCTTACTCTCTTCTATTCGTCTTTAGAAAATTCTCTCTTTTATACGAGGTTTAGTTTTTTCAGGCTTTCTGCAATTTGAACAGAGTTCCATGCCGCGCCTTTTAATAGGTTATCAGAAACAACCCATAAATGAAAACCGTTTGCTCTGTCCAAGTCTTTGCGGATGCGGCCTACAAACACATCGTTTTTGCCGACAGCATCAGCAGGCATCGGATAAAGCTGCTGGCTTGGATCATCCTGAAGTGTCACGCCCGGAGCTTCTTTCAATAGATTTTTAATATCTTCAACTGTAGCGTCATCACGGTCTATTTCGATGTAGACGGACTCTGAGTGCCCAGTTTGGATTGGCAGTCTCACACATGTAGCCGCTACTTGAAGGTCAGGCATGTGCATGATTTTTTTCGTTTCATTTATCATTTTCATTTCCTCAAACGTATAGCCGTTATCTTGGAATTTATCGATTTGCGGAATCGCGTTGAAGGCGATTTGATAGTGTTTTTTGTCACCTTTTACAGGCATGATCTCAGGCTCTATTTCTTCTTTATTTAAAATCGCCTGTGTTTGGCTGTAAAGCTCTTTTACAGCTTCATTACCCGCTCCTGATACTGCCTGGTAAGTTGATACGATGACCTTGTTTAAGCCATATGCTTTGCGGATCGGTTCAAGTGCCGCAACCATTTGGATTGTAGAGCAGTTTGGATTGGCAATAATGCCGTTGTGTTCATGCAAGTCTGCCTCATTCACTTCTGGCACAACAAGCGGTGTATTTTCATCCATGCGGAACGCACTCGTATTATCTATAACAATAGCGCCGCGTTTTACAGCTTCTGGTGCCAATGCTTGTGATACGCTTCCGCCGGCGCTGAACAAAGCAATATTTACCCCTTCAAAGCTCTCAGGAGAAGCTTCCTGAACAGTCAGCTCTTGGCCTTTAAACGTGACTTTTGTCCCCGCAGAGCGTTTTGAAGATAGCAATGTAAGTGTGTCCATTTCAAAGTTTCTGTCTTCAAGTGTTTTAAGCATTTGTTGTCCCACAGCCCCTGTCGCTCCGACAACAGCTACGTGTAAACCTCTTCCCATCTGTAAAACTCCTTCCGCCAATCAGCTTCATTGAATTGATTTGACTATGATTTTACGTTTTATTTTACCATAGAATATGCGGGTGATGACCGAATTTTTTAGTTTGGGAAAGATTTTCTGTAAATTTAGTCATTTCCCTGATAATTCTCAACTAGAATCGGCTGAAGCTGCTGGTGCATGAGTGCCTTTTCAATCGTTTGCGGAAGCAGATCCATTTTGGCTACCATTGAATTCGGTTTTTTAAATGGATCATCTTGCCCGAATGGAATAAAAAAGATATTTTTTGTTGACATGAGCCTCATTAAATTTGTTCCGTTTAAACCAAGAGCATCATTTGTCGAGATACCCAGAACGACAGGCCGATTGTTCCGGATTGTCGCTTTTGCCGCCATCAGCACCGGGCTGTCCGTCATGGCATTTGCCAGCTTGCTCATTGAATTGCCTGTTAAAGGCGCAATGACCATGCAGTCAAGGGGCAGCTTCGGCCCAAGAGGTTCTGCCTTTACAATCGAATCAATGGCCTCATATCCAGTCAGGTCTTCAATTTTTTTAACCCATTCTGCGCCCTCTCCAAATCGGGTATTTGTAGATTTTACATTAAATGTGACAACCGGACGGACTTCAGCTCCTTCGTTGACCAACTCCTCAATTTGCGGGAAAACCGCTTCATATGTGCAATGCGACCCGGTCAGCCCAAACCCGATTCTTTTTCCTTTTAATGACGACATCCTTATTTCCCCTCCTCAGCTTGTATTTCAGCCAAAAGCTTGCTCAAGACGTTTGCAAGGATTTGCCCAGCTGTTTTAGGAGCGACAATCCCTGGAAGCCCGGGAGCAAGAAGTGCTTTAATCCCTTGTTTCTCGGCATATTTAAAATCCGTTCCCCCGGGACGTGAGGCCAGATCCAATATTAAGGTTTTTGGTGTCATGCTAGAAAGTACCGTTTGATTTAAAATCATACTCGGTATGGTATTAATGCAAATATCTATATCTTTTACATGCTCTTTCAGCTCATCGGTATGAAAAGGAACGAGCCCCATTTCAGTGATACGTGCCAGATGCGCTGAACTTCTTGCCCCCACTTTTACATTCGCCCCGAGCGCGGCAAATGTACGGGCAATCGTCATCCCGGTGCGCCCCAGACCGAGAACGGCCACCTGTGATCCGTGTATCGTATAATCCGTGTGCTGAATAGCCAGCATGATCGTTCCTTCTACTGTCGGAATAGAGTTGTATATCGCAATGTCATCCCGCTCAAACAGTTTTACAAGTTTTCTTTTTGCCTGAGCTGCAATGTTTTCTAAATAGGCGTTAGAAATTCCTGAGAAAATGACACAATGTGCAGGCGTTCTGTCGAGATGGTCCTGTTTTAACACAACTTCTTCATTAGAAAATACAGTTGATACGACACCTTCTCCTGTTGTCGCGGATACTGGAAGAATGATGCTGTCTATTTGCTGAAAAGGAATTTCATCAATATTGCATTTTACTGCCCCGGTAAAACCGTGATCCAATTGGTCAAAACCGACAAGATAGATGTCAGCCTGCTGTTCAGTGAGCTTTCTTATAATTTCGAGCTGTCTTGCGTCACCGCCGATAACTGCAATTTTCAATCCGGTTAACATTCTAAACGTTCACCTTCTTTGTATATACTGGATCTCTAGTTGTTAAGCTCCCCTTCATCTTATGATCAAAAGGAAATACCGGTGAATATAAAAGATGCGCTTTTTCCATATAAAAAAACATCGGCTCCGGCAGCCGATGTTTCAGATGTTTTCTTTAGAGCCCGCTTCACAGGCAATTGGGCTATTTACTCTTGTCGAGGAGGCATTTCCTCAGGTACATCTAATATAATCATATCTGAACCGATCTTTTGAATATGGTGCCATGGGACACGAATGTCATGACCTTGCTTTCTCAAACCAAACCACTTAACTGTGGGAATGAGGAGTGCTGTAATCTGTCCATCCTGTTCATTGATTTCCAAATCGGTCTGGCCGAGCACTCCGAGCCGTTCAGCTCTTTTGATGTCTACAATTTCCTTTCCTGATAATTCACTGAGCCGCATGTCTGTCACCCCCTTGTACTATGTATGATGAAAGGGATTAAAAAATGCCTGCTCCATTATGGAGCAGGCTTTCCTTTTTAAGACGGCATATTGCCGGAAGGGCTGATAAGTGCTAATGCATAGTCTTCGGTAAACAATTGTCTGGCAAGGCCGTTAACACGCTCTAAGTTCACGGCGTTTAATTCATTGATGATTTCATCTAATGTTTTATGTTTGCCGAGCAGCAGTTCATTTTTTCCGTTTCGGCTCATTTTGCTGTTTGTGCTTTCTAAGCTCAGCATTAAGCTTCCCTTCATTTGCTCTTTGCTGTTTTCCAGTTCTTTCGAGGTAATGCCGTCACGTTTTAATGTGGCAAGGGTTTCTTGAATTGTTTCCGACAGCTGCTGAAGCTGATTTGCCCCCGTTCCGCCGTAAATCGTTAGCATTCCGCTGTCCTCATATGAGCTGTGATAGCTGTAAACAGAATAAGCAAGTCCTTTATCTTCACGCACATCTTGGAACAGCCGGCTGCTCATGCTGCCTCCGAGCACATTATTGAGGACGATTAAATCATAAATACGTTCATGGCCAACCTCTAAGCCTTTAAATCCAAGGCACAAATGAGCCTGCTCTGTTTCTTTTTTTCTCGTCAGTTTTTCCGTGTGGAACTCAGGCTTCTCAAGGCCTGTTGCTTTACCTTTCGCCTCGTATGACCCGAACCATTTTTCTACATCTTTGATAAAACTGTCAGATATATTGCCCGCTACCGAAATCACCACTCGGTCCGGCGTATAGTAATCATGCATGTATTGTCTGAGAGAGTCACCGTTAAAGGAAGCAAGCGTTTCTTCCGTGCCTAGAATTGGGTAGCCTAAAGAATGATTGCCGTAAGTGGCTTTGCTCAATAAATCATGTACAATGTCGTCCGGCGCATCTTCATACATTTTAATTTCTTCATATACTACATTTTTCTCTTTTTTCAGCTCGTTTTCATCAAACGTTGAATGAAAGAACATATCTGCTAATACGTCCAGCGCGTAATTCGCATGCTCGTCAAGCACCTTTGCATAGTAGCAGGTATATTCCTTTGAAGTAAACGCATTGACCTGGCCGCCAATACGATCAAAAGATTCTGCTATCTCGCGTGCAGATTTTGTGCTCGTCCCTTTAAAGAACATGTGCTCTAAAAAGTGAGAAATTCCGTTTATCTCCGGCGTTTCATGTCTCGAACCTGTGCCGATCCATACGCCGATCGCAACAGAACGGACTGTCGGGTTATTTTCCAGCACAATTCTTACACCATTTTGACACGTATATCGTTTAATCAAATTTGTTCCTCCTATTCAAAGACAAGCTGCCTTCATCTGTTACTTCAATAGTCTTGTTTCATCCATTAGTTCAGTGACTGTTCCAAGCGCATACCCTTTGTCTTTTATCTTTGTAATCAGCGCTTCAAGACTTTCCGCCGTAGGGTCAGTCGGATGCATTAAAATCATAGCACCATTATGTATCTTGCTTAACACTCTCGTCTGAAGTACAGACGGAGCCGGCTTTTGCCAATCGATTGTATCAACTGTCCACATGACTGTTCCCATCTGTTTCTCTGCTGCAATGTCGATAACCGCTTTTCTGAAACTTCCGCTCGGCGGAGCGAACCACTTTGGCTTAACGCCGATCGTTTGTTCTATTTGTTCATTAGTCTTGTCGAGCTGCTCGGAAATTCTTCCTGTAGTCAGTTTGCTCATATCCGGATGATTGTATGAATGATTTCCGATTTCATGTCCGTCTTTTGCAATCTTCTTAGCGAGCTGTACATTGTTTCTCACCCAATTGCCTTCTAAAAAGAACGTAGCTTTAACCTGGTGCTTTTGCAGAATAGGGAGCATTTTTTCCAAATACTCATTTCCCCATGCCACATTGATTAAAAAAGCCACCATCGGTTTGTCAGGATTTCCTTTATAAATAGGCTCAGGCTGAAGTGACTCAAGATGAACACTTGGTTTTACTTGACTGTACACCAAATCTTTTTCCCGAAACTCACCATGCTTTTTCATTTTTTTATATGATTGTTCAATATTGACCTTTAATCCATTGTAGCCTGGAATGCTTTTCCACACTTTATCAATTCTTGCATTCTGGGGCTTAACTTCGTATTCCGGCGCTTTTTGAAGCAATTCTTCATATAATTGGTCTTTTGACGCCGTGACAGTCACCGTATCTTTTTTCATTGCCCCTATATAATCAAGTGCATGCGGATTTTCCATCATCTCAAATGAGACAAAAAAAAGAAATAAAAAAACGGCAAACGGTACAAATTTTTTGTACATGTTCTGTCCCCCCTCATTTCACATTATGAAGGAGAGGGACAAGGTAGAACCCGCCTGCTTTTGAAAAGCTTCAAAATAAAGAAGCCGGGTCTCCCAGGCTCCTTTTATGTTTTCATTTAAGATTGTTGTTCTTCTTTTTCTTTCTCTTCACGGAGCACCGCTTTGCGGGATAAATTCACTCGTCCTTGTTTATCAATTTCAGTGACTTTGACAAGAATCTCGTCTCCGATTTTCACAACATCTTCAACTTTCCCTACGCGTTCAAGCGCAAGCTCTGAAATGTGCACCAAACCGTCTTTTCCGCTGAAAATTTCAACGAAAGCCCCGAATTTTTCAATCCGTTTCACTTTACCTAGGTAAAGTTGGCCGACTTCAACCTCTCTAACAAGGTCTTCGATGATTTTTTTCGCTTTTTGGTTGCCGCTTTCATCTGTAGAGGAAATAAAGATTGTGCCGTCCTGCTCAATATCAATTTTAACACCGGTTTCTTCGATGATCTTATTGATTTGTTTCCCGCTTGGTCCGATGACATCGCGGATTTTATCAGGATTAATGGTCATTGTTAAGATCTTAGGCGCATATCGAGAAAGCTCTTTTCTTGATTCGCTTAATGTTGCAAGCATGCTGTTGAGGATTTCCATTCTGCCCTTTTTCGCCTGCTGAAGCGCTTCTTCAAGAATCTCTCTGGAAAGGCCTTCAATTTTAATGTCCATTTGCAGGGCCGTTACGCCTTTTTCAGTTCCCGCTACTTTAAAGTCCATATCTCCGAGCGCGTCTTCCATGCCTTGGATGTCAGTCAAGACAGTGTAATGTTCGCCTGATTTGACAAGACCCATCGCAATACCAGCAACTGGCGCTTTAATCGGTACACCGGCATCCATCATTGCAAGTGTGCTTGCGCAAATGCTTGCTTGAGATGTAGAACCGTTTGATTCAAGCACTTCTGAAACAAGACGGACAGTATAAGGGAAGTCTTTTTCAGACGGAATAACTGGCTCAAGCGCACGCTCACCCAGTGCTCCGTGTCCGATTTCACGACGTCCCGGTCCGCGCATCGGTCCTGTTTCCCCAACGCTGAATTGCGGGAAGTTGTAATGATGCATAAACCGTTTCGACTCTTCGACACCTAAGCCGTCAAGGATTTGCACATCTCCCAGAGCACCTAGCGTACATACGCTGAGGGCCTGAGTTTGTCCCCTTGTAAATAGACCTGAACCGTGCGTTCTTGGCAAGAGGCCAACCTCTGAAGAGAGCGGGCGGATTTGATCGACACCGCGGCCGTCCGGTCTTACTTTCTCTTCAGTAATCAGGCGGCGAACTTCATTTTTCACCAGCTTGGATAAAATCTGCTTCACTTGCTTGATTGTGTCTTCATCATGTTCTTCATCCTCGAATTTTGCCACAACTGCGTTCTTCACTTCGTTAATGGCATCTTCACGGGCATGCTTTTCATGAACTTGGATGGCTTTCAGCAGATCCTCTTCTGCCAAAGCTTTTACTTTTTCATTAAGCTCTTCATCAATTTCAAAGAGCTTAATTTCAGATTTCTCTTTGCCGACTGCTGCAACAATTTCTTCTTGGAATGCAATCAGGCGTTTAATCTCTTCATGGCCGAACATAATGGCTTCAAGCATGATTTCCTCAGGAACTTCGTCCGCTCCCGCTTCTACCATGTTAATCGCATCTTTCGTGCCGGCAACGACAAGATTGATGTCGCTTTTTTCAAGCTGATCGACTGTCGGGTTAATGATAAATTGATCATCAATGCGTCCGACAGTAACCCCTGCAATCGGTCCTTCAAACGGAATATCCGATACAGAAAGTGCAAGAGATGAACCGAACATGGCAGCCATTTCTGAAGAGCAGTTTTGGTCAACACTCATGACAATGCTGATGACCTGAACTTCATTACGGAATCCATCGGCAAACAAAGGACGGATCGGACGGTCAATTAAACGGCTGGCAAGAACCGCTTTTTCACTTGGACGTCCTTCTCTTTTAATAAATCCGCCCGGAATTTTCCCTACCGCATATAATCTTTCTTCATAGTTTACAGTAAGAGGGAAGAAATCAAGCGGTTTAGGTTCTTTTGAAGCGGTTGCTGTACTAAGTACTGCTGTATCACCGTAGCGGATCATCACAGCACCATTTGCCTGTTTGGCAAGCTGGCCGGTTTCAACAGTTAGCGTTCTTCCGGCCCAATCTATGGTAAAGACATGTTTTTCTTGTCCCATACAATTACGAACTCCTCTCTTCGTTGTGTGAAATAATCAATTACTCCTATTATGAACGAAATGAATTGAACATATCAATGTCAAAGTAGTATGTAAAAGGATTTCAATGATTTGTTATAAGAAATTTCGCTTTAATACGATAAAAAAGCGGGAATCCTCCCGCTTTTTACGATTATCGACGTAAGCCTAGTTTGTTAATTAACTCACGGTAACGAGTTACGTCTTTATTACGCAGATACGTAAGAAGATTACGACGCTTACCTACCATTTTAAGAAGACCGCGACGTGAGTGGTGGTCTTTCTTGTGAGTACGTAAATGCTCGTTCAAGTTGTTAATTGAGTCAGTTAGGATAGCGATCTGAACTTCTGGAGATCCAGTATCAGATTCGTGTGTTTTGAACTCATTGATGAGTTGGTTTTTACGCTCTTGAGTAATTGCCATCCTGTTTCACCTCCAAATCATATTTAGCCCCAGTTACCTAGCAACCGTCGGTGACTTCGGATTGCCAAGCAATGGTTTTAAGACTACGAAAACTATCATACTAAAAATCGTGCCTATATGCAAATATTTTAGAATAAAATTTGCGTGCGTTGCAAGTTATTTCCGCAAATTGCTGAAATAACGAATGGCTTCCTGCTTATCTTTCTCAATTTGCTCAGTTAATTCTTTGATGCCATTGAATTTCCGCTCGCTCCGAATCCGTTTATACCATTCGATTTTTATAGCGGCTCCATATACCTCCTGATCGAAATCAAACAGATTGACCTCGATGGAAGGCTGCTCAGGGCGCTTTTCATAAAACGTCGGCTTATAGCCAATATTGCAAACACCATTGTAAACTTCGCCGTTCACTTCCGCTTTTACGGCATATACACCTGTGGGCGGAACGATATAGCTGTTATTTAAACCCACATTTGCTGTCGGAAACCCGATGGTCCGCCCTCTTTTATCACCATGAATGACAATTCCTTTAATAAAATAAGGCTGTCCAAGCAAGACATTCGCCAATTCAACATCTCCGTTTTGAAGCGCGGTACGGATATACGAAGAACTGATTTTTTTATCCTGCTCCGTCAATTTTTCTACCATTGTGCACCCAGCTTTTCCGTCTAAATCATCCGGCATGGTCTCCATTGTCCCCTTGCCGTATTTGCCGTACGTAAAGTCAAAGCCTGCCACTGCGTGCTGCACATTAAGACCGATAATATACTGGTCTATAAACTGCTTAGGAGAAAGAGAAGCAAACACTTCATTAAATTTAACGACATACAGAACTTCTGTGCCTAATTGTTCAATTTGGTTTATTTTGTCTTCAAGAGGCGTAATCAGATCCTTTGGTTCCTTATCTCTGCCCAACACGTGGGAAGGATGGGGGTGAAAGGTCATCACAGCCAATGTCAGACCTTTTTCTTCGGCTATTTGCTTCGCTGTGCCGATTACCTTTTGATGCCCGAGATGAACGCCGTCAAAATATCCTAACGCCATCACTGATTTTGCCTGCTCCTCTTTTATTAAATGATGAGGATGTGTAATATGTATCGTCTTCACAGAACGGTCACCTTTTTTCTATTGTTCGCTTTTTTGCATCAATACTTTTGCCGGCTTTAACAGCCCTTTTTTTGCAGGATGAGGGAAATAGATCGCCAAACAGGTTCCGGATTCAGTAAAGACGGCGATACGGTCTTCACTTGTCATTTCAGAAAACTGCTCGGGCGTCTCAAGCAAAGCCCCATTTTCTACTTTCTTAGCTAATGTATCACTTATGATCCATTTCGGCAAATGATTGAGCGCACGTTCAATAGGAACTGTATGCTCTTCCACGGTTCCGGATTGGGCCTGTGCTTCGAGCTCATCAAAAGTAAAGCATTCGTCGAGAGAAAAATCTCCGGATGCCGTACGGATTAAATGAGACATATGAGCCGGATATCCGAGCTTTTCTCCGATCATGACCGCCAGCGTCCTTACATAGGTCCCTTTGGAGCAAGTCACTGTAAACCGGAAGCTTGCGGTTTCTCCATGATGTTTAATCTCTGTCGTCAGGGCAATGTCTTCAATGGTTATCATACGTTTCGGACGTTCTACTTCAATCCCCGCTCTTGCGTATTCGTATAATTTTTTGCCGTTTACTTTTACAGCGGAATACATGGGCGGAATTTGTTCTTGTTTCCCCTTTAAACTGTTTAAAACCTTTTCTACATCCGCTTTATCAATGTCGTGATTGACAGGCTTTGTTTCCACCGTTTCTCCGGTTTGATCCTCTGTTGTGGTTGAAAAGCCAAGCGTTATTTCTGCATCATACGTTTTAGATTTTTCAGTTAAGTATTCGACTATTTTTGTCGCTCTTCCTACACAAATCGGAAGCACGCCTGACACTTCCGGATCGAGCGTTCCTGTATGTCCTACTTTTTTTGTTTTTAACAGCTTTCGGATCTTCATGACACAGTCGTGCGATGTCATGCCAACAGGTTTATGTAAAAGGAGAAATCCGTTAACCATTTGCCTTTCACTCCTTCTTTTTTAACTTTTTTCTTTTAAACGAAGAAAGAGGACAGACGATATACGCCTATCCTCTCATTTTTTATTCAGATGGTTTCTCTGAATGTAATTCGTGAATCAGTGTTTCGATCCGATTCCCGTAATCGATTGATTCATCGAACTCAAATTCAATTTCAGGCGTTTTTCGAAGTCTGATGCGGCTGCCGATTTCGGATCGGATAAATCCTTTCGCTTTTGCCAGTCCTTTCAGCGCTTCTTCCCGTTTTTTCTCGTCACCGAGAACCGAGATATACACCTTTGCAATTTGCAAATCACCTGATACACGTACATCCGTTACTGTCAGAAAACCAATTCTCGGGTCTTTCAGCTTGCGGCTGATAATATCACCGAGTTCTTTTTTCATCTGCTCGCCGACACGGTTTGCTCTCATACTCAATTCAATCACCTCTAAGTTAAAACCACTCTGTCCTAGTGATCGTCCGTTCAATTTCAGGAAAAGAATCGATAAACGCTAGGACGCGCTGCAGTTCTTTTTCTGTTTGAACGCGAGAGGAAGAAACAGCGGCGATTCCGAAGCTGGTTCTTTGCCAGGTGTCCTGATAGCCAATCTCCGAAATCGAAACATTGAACTTGTTTTGAACCCTGGTTAAAATCCGCTTCAGAACGGCACGCTTTTCTTTTAGCGATCCTGCATCATAAATGATGCATTCACACTCCGCAAATCCGATCACGTTCTTTCAATTTCTTGCATGACAAACGCTTCTAGGATGTCACCTTCACGAATGTCATTGTATTTCTTAATTGTAATACCACATTCATAGCCTTGTGAAACTTCTTTCACATCGTCTTTAAAGCGTTTCAGAACATCTACTTCGCCTTCAAAGATGACGACGCCGTCACGAATTAAACGGAGGCCGCTGTCGCGCGTAATGGTTCCTTCAGTAACATATCCGCCGGCAATTGTACCGATTTTAGATACTTTGAATGTTTGGCGTACTTCTACTTGACCAATTACTTTTTCTTCATATTCAGGATCAAGCATACCTTTCATGGCAGCTTCAATCTCGTCGATTACTTTGTAAATGATACGGTGAAGTCGAATATCTACATTTTCAGCTTCAGCCGTACTCTTAGCATTTCCGTCCGGTCTCACATTAAACCCAATAACAATTGCATTGGAAGCAGATGCCAAGATAATGTCAGATTCAGTAATCGCACCAACGCCTGTATGGATGATTTTCACTTTAACGCCTTCTACTTCAATTTTTTGAAGCGCAGCCGTTAAAGCTTCAGCAGATCCTTGAACGTCAGCTTTTACGATGAGGTTGATGTCTTTTACATCACCTTGCTTAATTTGCTCGAATAAATCATCAAGACTGAGCTTCGCTTTATCGCTGCGCTGCTCTTCAAGCTGTTTCGAAGCACGGGCTTCACCGACAGAACGAGCTGTTTTTTCATCCTTAAAGACAAGGAATTGGTCTCCCGCTTGAGGGACATCATTCAAACCGGTAATTTCAACCGGAGTTGACGGGCCGGCAGTTTTCACACGGCGGCCAATGTCGTTGACCATTGCACGGACACGGCCAAATGTATTGCCGACTACGATCGGATCACCGACATGCAGTGTTCCAGTCTGTACGAGCAACGTCGCAACTGACCCTCTGCCTTTATCGAGTTCAGCTTCAATAACCGTTCCTTTTGCCTGACGGTTCGGATTCGCTTTCAGTTCCTCTACCTCACTGACAAGCAAAATCATTTCAACGAGCTCATCAATGCCTTTTCCAGTTAAAGCGGAAAGCGGCACAAAAATGGTTTCTCCGCCCCAAGCTTCAGGGACAAGTCCGTATTCCGTCAGTTCTTGCATTACACGGTCAGGGTTTGCAGATTCTTTATCTATTTTATTCACAGCAACGATGATTGGAACCTCTGCTGCTTTTGCATGGTTAATCGCTTCAACTGTTTGCGGCATGACACCGTCATCGGCAGCTACGACAAGAATCGTAATATCAGTTACTTCTGCACCGCGTGCACGCATTGTTGTAAATGCGGCGTGGCCCGGTGTATCCAAGAACGTGATTTTCTTGCCGTTCTCTTCAATTTGATAAGCGCCGATATGCTGAGTGATTCCGCCTGCTTCTCCTTCAACAACCTTTGTTTTACGGATGCTGTCAAGAAGCGTTGTTTTCCCATGGTCAACGTGGCCCATGATTGTCACGACAGGAGGACGAATTTCAAGATCCTCTTCATTATCAGGCTCTTCGTATTTTTCCAGCTCTGTTTCTTCAAGCACAATGACCTCTTCTGTTTCAACACCATATTCTGATGCAATGAGTTCGATTGTGTCTTTATCAAGCTCTTGGTTAATGGTTGCCATTACGCCAAGAAGCATCAGCTTTTTAATGATTTCTGAAGGCTCTTTGCCAAGCTCTTCAGCAAGTGCGCCAACTGTTAAAGTGCCAGAGAATGTAATTTTCTCAGGAAGCTCTTTTTTCGGCTTTACAGGCTTTTGCTGATGTTGGTTTTTATTATTGTTGTTGTTGCGTTTATTTTTTTTGTTGTTGTTATTCTTCTTGTTTTTGTTAAATTGATTATTCTGCACGTCATTCTTCTTTCCGTCTCGAATTTTATTTGGTTGATTTCCAGCTGATTGCTGATTAACCCCTTGTGGCTGTTTGTTTTTGTTCGTTTCTGCTGGCTTTTGAGATTTAGCAGCTGCGCCGCCTTTTTTATATTTGGCATCTAGCTTTTTAATGGCCTTTTCTTCAAGCATGGCCATGTGATTATTCACTTCTAAATCCATGTTCTTCAGTGCGGTCAAAATTTCCTTACTTGAAACATTTAACGCTTTTGCATATTCGTATACTCTCATTTTAGCCATTCGTTCACCCCCAAAAATATTAATCGAGCAAGCTGATCAGCTTATTCGCAAAACCTTGGTCAGTGACGGCGACAACGACACGGGCTTCTTTACCGATAGAGCGTCCAAGAACCGCGCGACTCTCGACTTTTTTATAAGGGACTTTATAATAATTGCACTTGTCAGTTACTTTTTTTGCTGTGTTAGATGATGCATCCTCTGTAAGCAGGACAAGCTTTGCACGCGCATTCCTGATTTCTTTTATTACCAAGTCTTCGCCTGACACGACCTTACGAGCTCGATTGGCCAGACCCAGCAAGGGAAACCATTCCATTCCAGACATTTTATTTTTTCACCTTTTCCGCCAGTTCCAGCAATTCATCGAAAATCTGGTCATCGATTTGTGATTGAAATTGATTTTGCAAAGTGTTTTTCTTTTTTGCTGCTAAGATGCACTCTTTATCCAGCGTTAAATAAGCACCCCGCCCATTCTTTTTTCCGGTCGGGTCTACTGAGATTTCGCCTTCTTTCGACCGTACAACTCGGATCAGTTCCTTTTTAGGCTTCATTTCACCAGTCACTACACATTTGCGTAATGGGATCTTTTTGTGTTTATTCACCTAAAGTCACCTCTTATTCATCCGATTCAGCAGTTTCAGGCTCCGTAAAGAGCGGCTCATCATCTTCTTCAAGTTCTCTCGGATAGATTCCAAGTTCTCTTGCGTCCGTTTCGCTCTTAATATCAATCTTCCAGCCTGTCAGTTTAGCAGCTAAGCGTGCGTTTTGTCCTCTTTTGCCAATTGCCAGAGACAGCTGGTAATCAGGAACAATAACAGTTGTCGCTTTTTCTTCTTCATTAACAATGACATCAAGCACTTTGGAAGGACTGAGCGCATTCGCGACAAATTCTACAGGATCACTGGACCAGTTGACAATGTCAATTTTTTCACCTTTTAATTCATTGACGATTGCTTGCACACGCTGGCCTTTAGGCCCTACGCATGAACCGACAGGATCAACGTCAGGATCATCTGTGCGAACAGAAATTTTTGAACGGTCGCCGGCTTCTCTGGCAACAGATTTTAGCTCGACAGTTCCATCATAAATTTCAGGCACTTCAATTTCAAACAAACGCTTTAACAGGCCTGGATGTGTTCTTGACACATAAATCTGCGGGCCCTTCGTTGTTTTTTCTACTTTTGTGATATATACCTTAATGCGGTCATGGGGCTTGTAGCTTTCATTCGGCATTTGCTCATTAACCGGCAGCAAGGCTTCTATTTTGCCTAAAGACACGTAGATAAATTTATTGTCCAGACGCTGGACGATCCCTGTCATGATGTCTTCTTCACGGTCGATAAATTCAGAATAAATCACACCGCGCTCAGCTTCGCGCACACGCTGTGTGACGACCTGCTTCGCTGTTTGAGCAGCTATGCGCCCGAAATCCTTAGGTGTAACTTCGATTTCGACGACATCGCCGACCATATATTCCGGATGGATGCCCTGTGCCTCTTCAATTGAGATTTCTAATCTCTGGTCGTATACTTCGTCAACGACATCTTTTCTTGCAAATACACGGATGGAGCCAGTTTCACGGTTTAGATCCACCCGTACATTTTGCGCTTGATTAAAATTCCGCTTATAAGCAGAAATTAACGCAGCTTCGATTGCTTCGATGATAATTTCTTTACTGATGCCTTTTTCTTTTTCAAGAATCGTGAGAGCATCTAATAATTCACTGCTCATTTAACGGTCTCCCCCCTTAAAACATTTGTATTCATTAGAATGTAACAGCTAATCTTGCATTAGCTATCTTTTCATACGGAATATTGATCCGTTTCTTTCTTGTTTTGATCGTGATCTCAACTGTCACTGTTTGTCCATCAAATTCAGCCAGTTCACCTTCAAACACTTTTACGCCGTCAATAGGCTCATACGTCTTAATGTATACGTTTTTTCCTAGTGATTTTTCGAAATCGGCTTTTTTCTTTAGCGGACGCTCAGCTCCTGGAGATGAGACTTCAAGAAAGTAATTTTGGCTGATTGGGTCTGCTTCATCAAGCTTTTCGCTTAAAGCTTCGCTTACTTTGGCACATTCCTCAATATCCACACCGTCATCGGAATCAATAAACACGCGAAGGAACCAGCTTTGGCCCTCTTTGACAAATTCAATGTCAACGAGTTCCAGCTGAAGGCTGTCTACGATTGGCTGAGCCATTTCTTGAACGGTGTCAGTCACTTTTTTGCTCATGTTCTTCCTCCTTGTGCTGTCGATCTCATATTCGTCTCGTCACTCTGCATAAAAACCCTGCTTCAAAAGAGCAGGGGCTAAAAAGTAAACGATGAACATGTCGAGACAAAATTCTCCTGTTCAATACAAAAGAGCGGGTTTCCCCACTCTTTGCCTCGGTAATCGTTAGCATTTCCAATAAAACTATACCATAACCATATTTTTATTGCAAATGGATATACGCTTACCTTCATACCTAAGCAAGTGACAGAAACTCTAATATTACGATGGCACTTTTTGCGCTTATGTATGCATAGAAGCAGAATTTCTGAGAAATTCTGCATTCCATATTAGAACAGTGACAATTGGTTTTGATCAGGCAGTGATTCCAGACAGCCGTGGCGATCTAAGTACTCTAAAATCGTTTTTGATACTTTCCCTCTCTTTTGCAAATCTTCTTTTGAGAGGAATTCGCCTTCTTCGCGAGCTTTTACAATGTTCAAAGCAGCGTTCGTCCCTAACCCTGGAATAGAGTTAAACGGCGGAATTAGACTGTTGCCGTCAATAATAAACTCTGTGGCGCTGGAGCGATATAAATCGACTTTTTGGAATGAATAGCCTCTCTCACACATCTCAAGCGCTAATTCTAAAACAGTCAGAAGGTTCTTTTCCTTCGGTGAAGCATCAAGTCCTTTAGAGTTTATATCCTCCATTACCGCTCTGATTGCTGTAGAGCCCTTGATCATTGTATCGATATCAAAGTCATCTGCACGAACGGTAAAATAAGCCGCATAATACAAAAGAGCATGATGCACTTTAAAGTAAGCAATGCGGACTGCCATTAAGACATATGCCGCGGCGTGGGCTTTCGGGAACATGTATTTAATCTTTTTACAGGAATCAATATACCAGTCTGGGACATTGTTATTTTTCATTTCTTCTTCCCATTCAGGCGTTAATCCTTTTCCTTTACGCACGAATTCCATGATTTTAAAGGCAAGGGACGGTTCAAGGCCTTGATAGATTAAATAAACCATAATGTCATCACGGCAGCCGATAACCTCACTCAGCTCACAAATATTATTGTGGATGAGCTCCTGTGCATTGCCAAGCCATACATCAGTTCCGTGAGACAAGCCTGAAATCTGAACGAGCTCAGAAAAAGTGGTCGGCTTTGTATCTTCAAGCATCTGCCGGACAAATCGGGTTCCGAATTCAGGAATTCCAAGAGTGCCCGTTTTACAGCCAATCTGTTCTTCAGTCACACCGAGTGATTCGGTTCCCTGGAAGATCTTCATCACTTCAGGATCATCCGTCGGAATTGTTTTCGGATCTATTCCGCTTAAGTCTTGAAGCATCCGAATAACAGTCGGGTCATCGTGTCCGAGAATATCAAGTTTTAACAGGTTGTCATGGATGGAGTGGAAATCAAAATGAGTCGTTTTCCACTCTGAACCTGTGGCATCTGCCGGGAACTGGATCGGTGAAAAATCATAAATATCCATATAATCCGGAACTACGATAATACCGCCAGGGTGTTGTCCAGTTGTACGTTTTACACCTGTGCATCCCTGTACGAGCCGATCTATTTCGGCACCGCGCATATGAAGATTGTTGTCTCCGGCATAGCCTTTTACATAACCGTAGGCTGTTTTTTCTGCCACCGTGCCTATTGTTCCCGCACGATATACATTGTCTTCTCCGAACAATACTTTTGTGTAATTGTGTGCTTGCGGCTGATATTCCCCTGAGAAGTTCAAATCGATATCAGGTACTTTGTCCCCTTTAAATCCTAAGAACGTTTCAAATGGAATATCATGGCCGTCTTTTTTCAAAGGCGTTCCGCAATGAGGACATGTCTTGTCAGGCAGGTCAAAACCAGAACCGACAGAACCGTCATTAAAGAACTCAGAATGCTGACACTCAGGACAAACATAGTGCGGCGGCAGCGGGTTTACCTCAGTAATCTCAGTAAGTGTCGCAACTAATGAAGATCCTACGGAACCACGGGAACCAACGAGATACCCGTCATCTAGTGAACGTTTTACAAGTTTGTGAGAGATCAAGTAAATAACAGCAAATCCGTGGCCAATAATACTCTTTAACTCTTTTTCAATCCGCGCTTCGACAATTTCAGGCAGCTCTTCCCCGTAAATGCTTCTTGCACGCTGATAGCTCATTTCTCTGATCTCTTCATCGGCGCCTTCGATTTTCGGCGTATATAAATCATCTTTAATCGGCTTGATGTCATCAACTAAAGAAGCAACCTTTTGGGTATTGGTGACTACGATCTCCTTCGCTTTTTCTTCACCTAAGAAAGAAAAAGCTTCAAGCATTTCGTCTGTCGTTCTGAAATGCACTTTCGGCAGTTCATGCCTATTCAGCGGATTTGCCCCGCCTTGTGAGGATATTAAAATCTTTCTGTAGATTTTATCCTCATCATTCAAGTAATGAACATTTCCCGTAGCAACAACCGGTTTATTAAGCTTTTCCCCCAGCTTCGTGATATTCGCAATAATTTCTTTCAGCGCTTTTTCATCACGGACCAGTTCAAGCTCCAGCAAGTGACGATACACTTCAGGCGGCTGAACCTCAAGGTAATCATAGAATGACGCGATATCTTCCACCTCTTCAGGCGATTTTTGCATCATTCCCTCAAAAACCTCTCCCCTGTCACAGGCAGAACCGATCAGCAGCCCTTCCCTGTATTTCTCAAGCTGAGATCTCGGAATACGCGGCACTCTGTAAAAATAATGAATATGAGAAAGTGACACAAGCTTAAATAAATTTTTAAGTCCCGTGCTGTTCACGGCAAGTAATGTTGCATGATACGGTCTTGATCTTTGATAAGCATTGGACTGACCCATATTTTCATTCAACTCATCATGGTACTGAATGCCTTTTTCAGCTGCGTCTTTCAGCATTTTCAGAAGCAAATAAGCGGTTGCCTCAGTATCATAGATCGCACGGTGATGCTGTGTGAGTTCGATATCAAACTTTTTACAAAGTGTGTTCAACCGGTGGTTCTTAAATTCCGGATAGAGAAAACGTCCAAGTTCAAGCGTATCAATGACTGGGTTTTTAGCTTTATCGACTTCAAGAAGCTTTTTATAGGCTACATTTAAGAATCCCATATCAAAGCTTGCATTATGAGCGACAAGGATATCATCGCCAATCCATTCTCTGAAATCTCTTATTACATCTACGACATCCGGAGCGTCTTGTAGCATATCATCAGTGATCCCTGTCAGCTCTATGATTGTGGCGGAAAGCGGACGATGCGGGTTCGCAAACGCCTCAAATTTATCAATAATTTCTCCGCCTTTTACTTTTACTGCAGCCAGCTCAATAATGGTATCGTATACAGCAGACAATCCTGTCGTCTCAACGTCAAAAACAACATATGTTTCTTCTTCGAGCAGACGATGTGCGGCATTATAAGCAATTGGCACGCCATCATCCACGAGATTCGCTTCCATCCCGTAAATCATTTTAATTCCATGCTTTTTTGCCGCAGAATACGCATCAGGAAAGGATTGAACGACAGCATGGTCAGTCAAAGCGATGGCCTCATGCCCCCATTTTTTCGCCTGTTCGACAAGCTTTCCGATACCCGTAACAGCATCCATTTGGCTCATTGGGGAATGAAGATGCAATTCCACTCTTTTTTCTCCTTCAGGTGCTGAATCTTCACGGGTTTTTGCTTTTATTTCGTTTACGTCATTTGCGATCATGACAAGGTCTCTGACAAATGTATCATTTTGAATGCTTCCGCGTGCTTTTACCCACATTCCTTTTTTCAGAGACTTCATCAGTGCCGCATCTTCTTTTTCACGTGCAAACATTTTGATCAAAATACTATTTGTATAGTCTGTAATTTTGAAGATACACAGCGTGCGCCCGCTCTTCAGCTCGCGCGTCTCCACATCAAACACATAACCTTGGACCGTAATTCTCCGTTCTTCGTCCATGATGCTGTCAAGTGTCCGGATTTCCTCGTTATCTTTAATTTGATAACCGATAACAAGAGGACCAGATGGTGCTTGGTCTTCATCACTTTCTTTATCTTTCTTCTCCATTTCAATCAAGGCCTGCATCGCCCGCTCTTGGTCTTCCGCAAGCTTTTGTTCCCGAAACTTTTGAACTTCCTGCTCGGATACAAATATTTCAGCATCAAGCTGAAGATCCGGAAAGCCAAATTGACGGTAGCCTGCTTGAATCATGGAACTGTATTTGTTTTTTAGCGCAGCCGCTTCTGTATCCGTTTTGGTTTTGACAATCAGTTTATTGCCCTTCAGCTTCGGTTTTTGCTGGTTTAAAAGACTGATAATCGGCGGCGAAATGCCCTGCAGTTCTTCAATGCAGCGTGACCAGTAGTCTTGAACGATACTTTCACTGACCTCGGCATCCTGAACTTCAATTGAAGATGTCACTTTTGCTATGTGGGCAAACGATTGCGTCAGCCTCGTTGTTAATGTGTCATATATTTGAAAAGGCAGCAAAGATTTAAATTGAAAATGAAAATGCCAAGACTTAGAAGCTTTGTGAATTGTCAGCTTTTTAATCTCGCCATGTTCAAAGTATGTCATGAAGGTATCATCTGTCATATTAATCTGCTGCAGAAGAATTTGAAACTGCCTTCTGTTTACTGATAACTGTTCCATTAAGACAGTATCCCTCCCTAAAAACATCATAAGTGAAGGTACCTCAGGCAATGAGGTACCTTCTATTATTTCTATTTTAACATGTTTTTTGATAAATCGTTATGGTGATTACTGCTTGCTGATAAACGCAGATAATTCGTCTACTGAAATCTCAGTTGACTCACCAGTTTGACGAATTTTCACTTCGACGATTCCTTCGTCAGCTCGTTTTCCGACAGTGATGCGGATTGGAAGGCCGATTAAATCTGAATCAGCGAATTTTACGCCGGCACGCTCAGCACGGTCATCATAGAGCACTTCATAGCCTTCCGCTTTTAAATCGGCATACAGCTTTTCAGCAAGCTCTCTTTGCCCATCGTTTTTCATGTTCAAAGCAAGAATATGAAGATCGTACGGCGCAACGCTTTTTGGCCATATTAAGCCTTTTTCGTCGTGATGCTGTTCAGCAATAGCAGAAAGCGTTCTTGACACACCGATTCCGTAACAGCCCATCAGCATTGGCTGCGCGCGTCCGTTTTCATCTAAATATGTCGCATTCATCGCTTCTGAATAGCGTGTTCCGAGCTTAAAGACTTGTCCGACTTCGATTCCCTCAGCAAAACGGATCGTTCCCTTGCCGTCTGGTGAAGGATCACCTTCTTTAATAAAACGAAGATCAGCAAATTCTTTAATTTGCGCGTCACGATTCACATTGACATTTTTATAATGATGATCTCCTTCATTTGCCCCGGCAACAGCATTAACCATTGCTTTCACAGCTTGATCGGCATATACTTCCACATCCTGATGAATACCGACAGGGCCTACAAAGCCTGGCTCTGTTCCGAGCTGCTGAATGACCTCTTCATGTGTAGCAAGCTCTACAACTTCTGCATGAAGCAAGTTTTTCACTTTAATATCGTTAACTTCATGATCCCCTCTTACAAGCACTAAGACAAAACGGTCATCAGCTTTAAACAATACTGACTTAATGCACGCTTCAGCCGAAACCTGTAAGAACGCAGTCAGTTCTTCGATTGTTTTCACGTTAGGCGTATGAACCTTCTCTAGAGCTTTAGGCTCTTCATCTGAAGGAACTTCCTGGTGAAGAACTTCAGCCATCTCGATATTAGCCGCGTACTGTGATTCATCAGAATACGCAATCGTATCCTCTCCGATCGCAGAAAGTGCCATAAATTCGTGCGTATCCTTTCCTCCCATTGCGCCTGAATCAGCGATAACAGGTCTTACATTAATGCCGCAGCGGGCAAAAATATTAGAATAGGCCTCGTACATTTTTTGATACGTTTCATCCAGGCTCTCTGCAGATGCATGGAAAGAGTACGCATCCTTCATAATAAATTCGCGGCCTCTTAACAAACCGAAGCGAGGACGTTTTTCATCTCTGAACTTAGACTGAATTTGATAAAGAGTCAGAGGGAGACGCTTATAAGATTTAACCTCATCGCGAACAAGCGAAGTGATAACCTCTTCATGCGTTGCCCCTAAAGCAAATTCACGGCCATGACGGTCTTTTAGTCTCATCAGTTCGGGACCATACGTATACCATCTGCCTGATTCCTGCCATGTCTCTGCCTGCTGCAATGCGGGCATGAGCATTTCTACGGCATCAATTTTCTCCATTTCCTCTCGAACAATCTGCTGAATGTTTTGAATCACCTTATACGCAAGAGGCATATAGCTGTATACCCCGCTCGTATTCTGTCTGATAAATCCTGCTCTCAGAAGAAGCTGATGACTTTTTGCTTCGGCATCAGCTGGAACTTCACGGAGCGTAGGAATAAGCGTCAAGCTTTGTCTCATTTCTTCGCACCTCTGATTGATTTACTTTTCGTTTACAAAAACAGCCGCTGGATATCGTTCCATGTGACAACCAGCATAAGAAGCATTAAGAAAGCTACGCCGATAAACACAACAAATGCTTCTTTTTCCCTGTTAATCGGTTTGCCCCGAATCGCTTCAATAAATAGAAACAACAGTCTTCCTCCGTCAAGTGCCGGAATCGGAAGCAGGTTGACAATCCCAAGGTTAATGCTTAAAAACGCCGCAAACTGAAATAAGTTCACTATCCCTGTTTTCGCCACTTGGTCTGTCATGTCATATATGCCGACAGGACCTGACAGCATATCGAGTTTAAATTGGCCTGTTACTAATTTGCTCAGATTGGTTAAAATGGCTTTGGTGACATCAACTGTTGATGTCGCGCCGTAAGCAACCGCTGAGAGTACGCCTTTTTCAGTCGGCGCATAGGAACCGAAACGTCCGATTGTTTTTTTGTTCTCATCTTTAACAGCTTCCGGAGTCACCGAAATATGAAGCGTTTTGTTATCTCTTTTTACTGCAACGTCCATTTCTTTCTCCGGGTTTTCTTTTACAGCGGAGACAATGTCAGTCCAAGACCTCATTTTCTCTCCGTTAATGCTTTGGATATAATCCCCTTCTTTTAGCCCTGCTTCAGCCGCCCGTCCATTGTCTGTCAGCTGCCCGAGCATAGGTTCATTTGACGGTACGCCTTGAATCAGCCCAAGCATCACTAAAATGACGTAAGCTAAAATAAAGTTCATAATCGGCCCTGCAGCAATTGCTTTAATCCGCTGCCATACAGGTTTGGAACCAAATTGGCGATTATACGGCGCAATCTGCACTTCTTCTCCGTCTACAATAAAAAAGGATGTTTCGCTGACAGTAAAGCTGGAAAGTTCGTCCTCTTTCCCCTGTTCATAACCGGTGATCTTCATGTCATGCTCTAGATCCGCTGTTTCCACTTCAATGACTAATGCATCCGGATATTTTTCCTTTTGATTGATGATGACTTTCTCAACTTGATCTTCCTTATTAAACAGAAGCCCGACCGTGTATCCGGGTTTCACCTCAATCATTTCCGGATCTTCGCCGGCCATACGAACAAATCCGCCGACCGGAAGCAGCCTGATCGTATAAACTGTTTCATTTTTTTTGAAAGAAAAAATCTTTGGACCGAAGCCGATCGCAAATTCACGGCAGAGAATTCCCGCTCTTTGGGCTAGCAATAAATGGCCCAGTTCATGGAAGAAAACGAGCGTTCCGAAAATAATGATAAACGCTATAACTGTATTCACGAACATACCACCTTATGTGAGTATTGAATTGACGTATCCCCGGGTATCTTTGTCCACTTCTTGAATGTCCGCCAGGCTCGGTTTTTTCAGTAATTGATGGCGGGTTAGTGCCTTTTCGATACAGTCTTCAATAGCCAAAAACGGTATCTTGCCAGCTAAAAAGGCAGCGACAGCTACTTCGTTTGCCGCATTTAGCACTGTCGGCATTGTTCCTCCTATTTTACCTGATTCAAAAGCAAATTGTAAGCATCGGAACCTGTCAAAATCAGCTTTCTCAAAATGAAGGCTGCCGATTTCCCATAATTCAAGCCTTTTCGCATCTGGTAATGGCAATCGGTCAGGATAAGTGAGCGCATATTGAATGGGGACTCTCATATCCGGAGTTCCGAGCTGTGCGATCACACTTTTATCATGGAACTCAACCATTGAATGGATGATGCTCTCCTTATGTAAAACCACATCAATTTGTTCATAAGGTATATCGAAAAGCCAGTGTGCCTCGATCACCTCTAATCCCTTATTCATCATTGTAGCCGAATCAATTGTAATTTTTGCACCCATTGACCAGTTTGGATGTTTTAATGCATCTTCAACTGTTACTGATTCGAGCTCCTCCCGCGTCTTGTCCCGAAAACTTCCGCCGGATGCCGTAATGATGAGGCGTTCAATGTTTTTAGCCTGTTCGCCTTGAAGAGCTTGAAAAATGGCTGAATGCTCACTGTCAACAGGCAGCAGCGGAACATCATATTTCTTAGCATGTTCTTTTACTATATGCCCTGCAGTGACAAGAGTTTCCTTATTTGCAAGCGCAATTGTTTTTTTCTGTTCAATTGCCTTTAATGTCGGGATAAGACCGACGCTTCCAAGCAAAGCGTTGACAACAATGTCAACCTCCTCCATCACTGCTGCTTCTATCAGTCCTTCTTCTCCCAGCCCGATTTGGCATTCAAAAGAAAAAGACATTTGTTTTAATTTATGATATGTATCCAGATCACCGACAGAGACAAACTTCGGCTGAAAGACCTCAATCATTGGAACGGCCTTATCAATATTTCTGCCAAACGACATAGATACCAGCTGAAATTGGTCTTGATGTGCACGCAGTACATCAAGAGTCTGTTCGCCGATTGATCCTGTTGCTCCTAAAAGACAAATATTTTTCAAAGTTGCCACTACTCCTATTCTTATTGCTGCATGATCAGTCTCATATTCATATTAGACTTTTTTATGAAAAAAGGGCAAGCAGAAAGTACAAGAAAGGCATGACAAACAAGAAACTGTCAAAACGGTCTAATATACCGCCATGCCCGGGAAGAATATTCCCAGAATCCTTTACATCGTAATGTCTTTTCAAGGCGGATTCCACTAAATCTCCCAGTTGTCCAAAAACAGACAAAAACAGCGTGATCAACAGCAGATAGATATACGGGATCGGAAGTTGTGCAACAAGCTGAAAAATCGTCGCCAATACAAGTGCGATGACAATTCCGCCTGCAAACCCTTCCACTGTTTTATTCGGACTGATTTCAGGCCACAGTTTCCGCTTTCCAAGCGATTTACCGACAAAATAGGCACCGGAATCGGTGGACCAAATGACAACACACGCATAAAAAATGTATGTTAATCCGTATTGGTCAAGATTTCTGATTTCGATAAAATAATGAAAACACATTCCGATGTAAATTGCTGCAAGCGTAATAAACCCGACTTCATCAAAAGTAAAGGTGTTCTTGACCAACACTGTGTAAGTCAGCAATAGCAGTACCGCAAATAAAGCTATTTCCATTTTGGAAATCCCGTCCGCTTCAAAAAACGAATACTGGCTTGGCAATAAGAACATCCACAATAATAAAAGACCGATCAAACCAGGCAGTGAAACCAGCTTCAGCTTTTTCATCCGTAAAAGTTCAAAAAGCGCCACACTGCTCATAGCATAAATTAATATGGTGAACGGCAATTTCCCGACAATAACCAAAAATAAAAATACAATTGCTGCCAGAACACCTGTCAAAATTCTTTGTTTCATGTCCACCATCCTCTAAATTCCGCCAAACCTCCGGCCTCTCTGCTGAAACTCTCCTAACGCCTGCAAGAAGTGATCTTCTTTAAAGTCAGGCCACAAGACGTCAGTAAAGACAAATTCACTGTAGGCAACCTGCCATAGCATAAAATTACTCAGCCTTATCTCGCCGCTCGTTCGAATTAAAAGTTCAGGATCCTGCAAAGATTCAGTCATCAAATAAGTAGAAAAAAGCGATTCATCAATGTCTTCAATATTCAAAGAGCCTTCCTTCACTTTTTCCGCGAGTGATTTTGCAGCACTGACAATTTCAGTACGGCCTCCATAGTTAAGAGCAAAATTAAGGATCATTCCGTCGTTTTGCGCCGTGTCCTGTACAGCTTTTTCAATCGCACGTAATGTGTGCGCCGGCAAAGCCGTTTCATCCCCAATGATCCGAACCTGTACATTTTCCTCAACAAGCTCTGGAAGATACGTATTCAAAAATTCTTCCGGAAGCTTCATTAAAAAATCGACCTCCATTTTCGGTCTTTTCCAGTTTTCTGTTGAAAATGCATACAATGTCAGTACTTTGACACCTAATTCGTTTGCGAGCTTCGTGGTCCTTTTTACCACCTTCATCCCTTCATGGTGGCCTGCAATTCTGGGAAGAGAGCGTTTTTTAGCCCAACGGCCATTTCCATCCATGATAATGGCGATGTGTTCGGGAATTTCTCCCTTAAGTATGTCTTCTTTTGTATAACGTTCTAAGTTGGAAGCCGCAGTTTGCTGATTCTTCCAATTTTTGAGTATGTTGAGCATGAGATTCCTCCGTCACCCAAAAAGGTTACATTCCCTGCTGATAATCAATGTAATCAACAGTATTAACAAAAAAACCCCCTGTAAACATGAGAGGGTCTTTTCACTATTATCTATTGTACATAGTTTTTCATTAAACTTCCATGATTTCTTTTTCTTTGTCTTTTGTGACACTGTCAATTTTTGACACATATTCATCTGTCAGTTTTTGAACGTCTTCAGTGGAAGCACGCAGTTCATCCTCAGTAATGTCTCCGTTTTTCTCAAGTTTTTTGAGATCATCGTTAGCATCACGGCGAACGTTACGAACAGCTACTTTTGCTTCTTCAGCATATTTTTTTACAACTTTCACTAATTCTTTCCGTCTCTCTTCTGTTAGTGCCGGAATTGCAATTCGAATCATATTGCCGTCACTTGTTGGTGTAAGACCTAAATCAGCTTTTAAAATCGCTTTTTCGATATCGCCGATTGCTGTTTTATCGTATGGTGTGATAACGAGCATACGAGCTTCAGGCACGTTAATAGAAGACAACTGATTTAAAGGTGTCTGCGCTCCGTAATATTCAACCGTTACTTTATCTAATAATGATGGATTTGCACGGCCTGCGCGTACAGTAGCCAATTCGCGCTGATAAGCAGCAATTGCTTTTTCCATTTTTTCTTTTGTTTGAGTTAATACTTCTTTTGACACGTTATTTCCCCCTCACGATCGTTCCGATTGATTCACCGATAACGGCACGTTTGATATTTCCTTCTTCCATAATAGAAAAGACGATAAGCGGAATGTCATTGTCCATGCATAAAGAGGAAGCTGTTGAATCCATGACTTCCAGGCCGTCTTTAAGAACGTCAAGATAAGAAAGTGATTCATACTTAACAGCTGATTCATCTTTTCTAGGATCAGCATTATACACACCGTCAACGTTATTTTTAGCCATTAAAATAACGTCTGCCTCAATTTCAGCAGCCCGCAGTGCAGCTGTCGTATCAGTTGAGAAATATGGGTTTCCTGTGCCCGCAGCGAAAATAACGACACGTTTTTTCTCTAAGTGGCGTATCGCTTTTCTTCTTATGTACGGTTCAGCAACTTGTCTCATTTCAATGGATGTTTGCACTCTGGACTGGATTCCGAGTGTTTCCAAGCTGTCTTGAAGAGCAAGCGAATTCATTACTGTCGCCAGCATTCCCATATAGTCAGCAGTCGCGCGGTCCATGCCCAGATCACTTCCTGTTTTTCCGCGCCATAAGTTGCCGCCGCCTACAACAACAGCCACTTCGACTTCAAGCTCAGCGATTTCCTTCACTTGCTTTGCAATGGATTGAATGACAGTCGGGTTAATTCCATTTCCCTGTTCTCCTGCCAATGCTTCCCCGCTAAGCTTTAATACGATACGTTTGTATTTTGGTTTTTCCATGATAACCTCCAAGTGTAAACATTGCCGTTTTCTATTATGCAAGAGAAAAAAAGGTTTGTAAATATAGTTTTAAAAATAGGGAACACAAAATGTGTCCCCTATACTGCCTGAAAAGACGCGACTTAGCCGCGAAATCTTTTCACCATTATTTTTTCACTTGGTTCATTACTTCTTCAGCAAAGTTTTCTTGACGTTTTTCGATGCCTTCTCCAACTTCATAGCGGACAAAAGTTTGAACAGTAGCGTTTTTCGCTGCAATAACTTGTTTCACTTTTTCATCTGGGTTTTTAACGAACGCTTGGTCTAATAGACAAATTTCTTCGAAGAATTTGTTCAGACGGCCTTCAACCATTTTCGCTACGATGTTTTCAGGTTTGCCTTCTTGGAGGGCTTGCTGAGTTAAGATTTGACGCTCATGATTTGTTTCTTCTTCAGATACTTGATCACGAGAAATGTAACGAGGGTTAACTGCAGCAACGTGCATTGCGATATCTTTCGCAGTTTCTTCATCAGTTGTACCGTTGAGAACAGTTAATACACCGATGCGGCCGCCCATGTGAAGGTACGCACCGAATGCAGAGCTGTCGTCTTTTGTAAGAACTGTAAAGCGGCGAAGAGTGATTTTCTCACCGATTTTAGCAACTGCGCTTGTGATGTACTCTTCAACAGTTGAGCCATTTTCCATTTTTTGGCCCATTGCTTCTTCAACATCAGCTGGCGTGTTTGCAAGAAGGTGGTCAGCTAAAGTGTTAAGAAGCTCTTTAAAACCTTCGTTTTTCGCAACGAAATCAGTTTCAGAGTTTACTTCTAGGATAACGCCTTTGTTGCCGTCAGTTTTAATAAGAGTAGAACCTTCTGCTGCGATACGGTCAGCTTTTTTCGCTGCTTTTGCAATTCCTTTTTCTCTTAAAAGGTCAATTGCTTTGTCCATATCTCCGTCAGTTTCAGTTAACGCTTTTTTACAATCCATCATGCCCGCGCCAGTTTTTTCACGCAGTTCTTTTACTTGCTGTGCAGTAATTGCCATTTGTATTCCTCCTTATATGTTTAAACAAGAGTATGTATATTACACATTTTTCTTGAAAAAAGGTGATAAAAGGCAGTCCCTCTTATCACCTTTTGAATAGGTTACGCAGTTGTTGTTTCTGTTTCTGGTGCAGTTTCTTCAGCAACTTCCGCTTCTTCTTCGCCTTGCTTCGCTTCTAAGATTGCATCTGCCATTTTAGAAGTTAGAAGTTTAACAGCGCGGATAGCGTCATCGTTCGCTGGGATAACAACATCGATTTCATCTGGATCACAGTTAGTATCTACGATACCGATGATAGGGATGTTTAATTTGCGAGCTTCCGCAACAGCGATGCGCTCTTTGCGAGGATCGATGATGAATAATGCATCAGGAAGATCCTTCATATCTTTAATTCCGCCTAGGAATTTTTCAAGACGCTCTAATTCTTTTTTCAATTGAACGACTTCTTTTTTAGGAAGTACATCAAACGTACCGTTTTCTTGCATTTTTTCAATGTCTTTAAGACGTTTAATACGTTTTTGGATTGTTTCAAAGTTTGTTAATGTACCGCCCAACCAGCGTTGGTTGACATAGTACATGCCAGAGCGTTGAGCTTCTTCTTTAACAGAATCTTGAGCTTGTTTTTTTGTTCCGACGAAAAGGATTTTTCCGCCTTCAGCAGCAAGATTTTTAGTGAAGTTGTAAGCTTCCTCTACTTTTTTGACTGTTTTTTGAAGGTCAATGATGTAGATTCCGTTACGCTCCGTGAAAATGTAACGCTTCATTTTTGGGTTCCAACGGCGTGTTTGGTGACCGAAGTGAACACCAGCTTCAAGCAATTGCTTCATAGAAATGACTGACATGTTATTTCCTCCTAATATAATGGTTTTTTTCCTCCGCTTAGGTCATTTTTGTGCAGAACTGCCGCCTGCAGCACCCTCTGCATAAATCGTTAAGCGTGTGTATTTAACACCAAGACATAATATAACACAGCTTTATCCGACAATCAAGAATCCTTTACACCTTTGGAGCGAAATTTTAAAAATAGCTCGATTTCTGTCTTTCCGCTCTTCATTTTCTGGGCAATTTGACTTGCCGAATATCCCTGTTCATATAATTCTATGACCTGGTCTTCAAATGATTGGACCTCACTGTTTACGATCTCTTCCCGACGGACAACCTCTGTAATCAGACCTTCAATATGTTCAGGAAGATTCTCTGCCTCTTGAACTGGATCCCGCTCTTGATATGTTTCAGAGTGCTGAAGGCCTGGCTTTTGGGATTCTTCATCTGATTGACTTGCAGATGAAGCTTTATTTTCTATCAGTTTCTCATTTTCTTCTTTTAATTCAAGCAGAAATGCCGCCAAGGTGTTTTCCGTCTCTTCAAGTATCTGTTTTTGCTGTTTTTCTGTTTCTTTCACTGCAGCGAGCCTCGTATACAGGATAATGACAGCGTACAGAAGAACGCCGTGGAGCGTAAAGCTTAAAAGCCATAATAGTGTTGACATGTTTTTCACTCGCTAACCATGAAATTCATTATTGTATCACTTTTTCCAGCAGATTCTTTAATTTAAATAATGCCTTTGAATGGATCTGAGATATGCGGGACGTAGAAAGATTTAATACTTGTCCGATTTCTGTCAGTGTCAACTCCTCTTTGTAGAACAAACTCACAACCAGCTGTTCTTTTTCAGAGAGTTCGTGAATTTTTTCCGCAAGCTGTGCAATCAGTTCATCCTTCATAATCTTTTCTTCAGGCGGAACATTTTTGTCATCTCTGATCATGACTTGAATGTTTTCCCCATCATCTTGATCATGGAGCTTTTCATCAATTGACAGCAGATTTGCAAAAAAACCTTCATTCATTGTTGACACGACATCCTGTACCGTCATTCCGAGTTCCTCTGCAATTTCCGCGGGCGATACATTCCGAAGATACCGCTGTTCAAGCTTTTCAATTGCTGCTTCAACCTTTTTTGTTTTTTCGCGCGAGGTTCTGGGCAGCCAATCTTCTTTACGAAGCCCGTCTATGATTGCGCCGCGAATTCTAAACGAGGCGTAGGTATCAAATTTTAAGTCCCGGCTGGGGTCAAATTTTTCAAGGGCATCATATAAACCAAGCATACCAAGGCTCATAAGATCGTCTTTATGCACTGATTTCGGCAGCCCGACAGAAATTCTGCCTACATGATATGTGACAAGCGGCATGTAACGGCGCATTAAGTCGTCACCGGCTTTAGGATCTTTCCACTCTTTCCAGCGCGTCCAAAGCACCTGATCTTCATAATTCAAGGATTGCATTGTTATCCCCCTAATACCTTAATTAAATCGTTTTTTCACCTTGTTTAACAGTTCGAATATGCAGCATGCAGGACTTCGGTTCAAATTCTATCGTCCGGCCGCTTGAGCCGCCCGTATCTTCACTAATAATAGGAATATTAAATAAAGACAGCTGTTCTTTTATCGCTAATACATTTCTCGGTCCGATCTTCATCAAATCATTTGTCGATTTAAATTTAAACATCTCTGATCCGCCGGCCAGCTTTGCTTTTAATGCAAATTTCCGGCATCCCGCTTCTATCAGCATATCAATCGTGGTCTTTACGGCGGTGTCAGCGTACTTAGCCCGGTTGAGCTCGGCAGTTTTCGATAACGTCGAATCCGGAAGCATGACATGAACAAGACCCGCCGTTTGCTTTTCTTTATCATAAAGCACCAGCCCCACACATGAGCCCAAACCAGAGGTCCGGATGGTATCCGGGAAGCGGGCGATCTTCACGTCAGCAATCCCAACCTTTATAACAACAGCCTCAGTTGTACTCATAATGATGCACCTAAGGCGACAAAGAGCTTTTCAAATGAATCATAGTCCGGCAGCATAAACATATGCGCTTTCAGCTCCTGCTGATGGCTTTGGTCAAAAATTGACGTGTCGACAACAATGGCGTGTTCTCCAACCTGACTGAGCTCCATCAGCCCTTCGCTGATCACTGCTCCGAACATGTCCAATGAGACTTCAGGAACACTTGGATAGAGCTGGAGTTTCGTCAAATCCGCCAAAGCTGTTAAATATGACCCCGCTAAAATATTGCCCAGTTCATGCAAAGCGGATGAGCTCATGTGGTCTTCACCTAAGTCCTCTATGTCAAAATCGGGGTTTCCAATCAGCTCTCTGATAAACTGCTCCGCCTGAAAAAAAGGCATTATAAAGAACATTGAACCCGTTAAATCGCCTTCCATTCTTAAAAAGATGCTGGCAACCGGGACATCGGCGCCGCCGAAAAAATCAACAAGCTCATCAAAAGACAGCAGCTTTGCAAATGGGACTTCCATATCTATCTTTCTATTTAACAGCTGGGCCATTGCAGAGGCGGAGTGGCCGGCGCCTATATTGCCGACTTCCCGCAAAATGTCCATCTGCTCTTCTTTGATTCCATTAAAAACACTCATGTCATAACCCCTTTAAGATTAAGCTTGATCGGGCACAGCGGACTGAGATGATTCTTTATCCAAAACCGCGTTCGCATCAATAATATTTAAGAGTCTGTTCTCTTGTTTCACAATCTGTTCGATCGACACATCCGTATCTTTCTGAACGCCTTCTGGAGCAGATTCTATTTCACTTTCGTGTACGGTAATCACATCATTCGCTTCATCCACAATCCAGCCGACTTCAATATCACGATAAGCAATAATGATAATTCGTGTTTCATCTGTAATTTCATACTCTGGCAAATTCAGGCGTTTTCTTAAATCAATAACCGGAGTCACCACCCCGCGTAAATTGATTACCCCGCAAATATATGGTTCGACGCCAGGTACCCTCGTTGGCTTTTGCCATTTTTCAATTGATTTCACCTGAGTGACGGAAATGGCATATTCTTTGCCATTTACCATAAAGACTATCATTTTTTCGCCTGTTTTAATTTCTGCAGTCATGTGAGACACCTCCTCGAATGGTTAAATAATCAGTGCATTACAATCAATAATGAGCGCTACTTCTCCGTCTCCTAAAATAGTAGCTCCGGAAATTGCAAAGACGTTTGTTAAATAATCTCCGAGTGATTTCAGCACAACTTCCTGCTGGCCAATAAAGGAGTCCACCACAAATGCAGTAGGTTTGTCGCCTTTTTTCACGACAATGATATGGAGCTGTTCCGCATCTTTTCTTGTATCTTCTATTTTAAACTCTTCTTTTAAATAAACGACAGGGACAATATGCCCTCTAAAGTCAATCACTTCACGGTCATGCGTTTGCAAAATGTCTTTTCTGTCAATAACTGCTGTCTCAATGATTGAAGAAATCGGAATGGCAAATGTCTCTTCTTCCAACTTAATCAGCAGAACTGAAATAATAGACAAGGTAAGCGGCAGCTGGATGCTGAATAGAGAGCCTTGACCCTCGGCTGATTTCACACTGACTGAACCGCCAAGAGACTCCAGTTTGTTTTTTACAACGTCAAGTCCTACACCGCGGCCGGAAATATCAGAAATTTGGTCAGCAGTTGAGAACCCCGGAGCAAAAATCAATTCGTAAATTTGGTTGTCTTCTAAGGTTTCAGCTTCTTTTTCCGTTATGACCCCGCGCTCAAGCGCTTTTTCCAGAATTTTTTTTCGATTAAGGCCTGCGCCGTCATCCTCTACTTCGATAAAGACATGGTTGCCGCTGTGATAAGCTTTAAGCACAACTTTTCCTGATTCCGGTTTTCCCTTTTGCAAACGTGTTTCCGGCGCCTCGATACCATGGTCAATACTGTTTCTGATCAAGTGAACGAGTGGATCTCCGATTTCATCAATTACTGTACGATCCAGTTCAGTTTCCGCACCGATGATCGAGAGTTCAATTTTTTTATTCAGCTCTTTCTGAAGCTGGCGAATCATTCTCGGGAATCTGTTAAAAACAGTTTCAACCGGGACCATTCTCATATTCAGAATAATCGATTGCAAATCTCCGGAAATTCTCGTCATTCGTTCAACCGTTTCAGTCAGTTCATTATGCTCAAGCTCTTTCGCAATCTGCTCGAGACGCCCGCGGTCAATGACAAGCTCTTCAAATAAGTTCATTAAAGAATCAAGCCTGTCAATGTTGACACGAATTGTTTTAGATCCGCCGGCTGAATGCTTCGCCTGTTCATCGTTTTTAGCAGGCTGTTTTTGTTTCTCCTGCTTCGCAGGTACAGCTGCTGCTGGTGAATCTTCTTGCTTAGATTCTTCAGGCTTTTCAGCTGATGTTAAAGGAGCCCCTTGAATGACTTCAACATGCTCAATTTCCGACACGCCATTGATTAATTGTTCAATGTCTTCCGCTGATTGATGTGTTAAGAAACAAACTTGAAAGTCAGTTCCAAAATCTTCTGTTTCAAGCACTTCAGCACTTGGAATTGTTTTGGCTACTTCTCCGACTTCATTTAGTTTTTCAAACACCATATAGACACGAACTGCTTTTAACATACAGTTTTCGTTCAGAGAAATCTTGATTTCATATCGTTTGAAGCCTTGCTCCTCCGCTTCTTGTATAACTGTGCGTTCAAATTCATCATATTCCCAATCAGATGCTGAACTCTGTGCTTCTGCAGGTTCAGCGGAGGCAGCGGATTCAGCGTGCGCACCATTCACATCAAGCTTGGCACTCACTTCTGAGATATCTCTTTTACCATCCCCGCCATCAATAATAGACTGAACCATTGCTTCCAGGTGATCCAGAGCTTCAAACAAAATATCCAGCCAGTCTGAGGTGACTTCCATGTCTCCGTTTCGGATTGCATCCAGCACGTTTTCAAGCAGATGGGTAAGATGTGCTAAATCCGTGTAGCCCATCGTTGCGCTCATTCCTTTTAATGTATGGGCAGCCCTGAATATATCATGTACGAGCTGAAGATCAGTCGGGTCTTTCTCTAAAAGAAGAAGCTTTTCATTACATGTTTGTAAATGTTCTTTACTCTCATCAATAAAGACATCTAAATACTGATTCATATCCATTTGAATCACACCCTCTCTTTTTTCACACAGCTTGTGATGGATGCTGCGATATCTTCCACATGTTTAATCTCATGAATGAGACCCGCTTTAACAGCAGCTTTTGGCATCCCGTATACGACACAAGATTCTTCAGACTCCGCAATGGCTTTCACATTGCCGGCTGTTAGCATGTCCTTTAGTCCAGCAGTGCCGTCACTGCCCATTCCGGTCATGATAACCGCTACTTTTTCATAATCTGTCAGTTTCCCGACAGAACGGAATAAATAATCAGCAGATGGTTTATGACGGCTTGGTGTGTCATGGTTATCAAGCACAACCTGGAGTCCTTCGCTGTTTTTAATAACGGATATGTTTTTTCCGCCCGGTGCTATGTAAACACAGCCGTTAAGAGCTGCTTCACCATCTTTTGCTTCTTTTACCTGAATGTCAGATAAATGATTCAGCCGATCAGCCAAAGAAGCAGTAAACCCTTCAGGCATGTGCTGAACGACAACCACTGGTGCGTTCAAATCCTTAGGGAGCTTCGGTATCACCTTTTGTAACGCCCGTGGACCGCCTGTTGATGTGCCGATACACACAATTTGTCTGCCCGTGCCAGGTTTCGGTTTGCTTAATTCAGGCTTAACGACAGCACGCACAATAGGTTCGGGCCGAACTGTCTGGGAAACAGGACGTTTCCGCTTGCCGGAAAGTCCTGCCGCGACGACACGCTCAACTAGTTGTTCTTTAATTTTGTATAGATCCAGAGATATTGAGCCTGATGGCTTTGTGATAAAGTCAAAGGCACCGATCTCCAAACAATTAATTGTGCATTCTTTACCTTTCTCGGTCTGGCTAGACACCATAATGACCGGCAAGTTATAAATCTCAATAATTTTGCGGAGCGTATCTGTCCCATTCATGACCGGCATTTCAACATCAAGAGTAATAACATCCGGTTTTAATAATTCAATCTTCTTAAGCGCTTCTTCTCCGTTTCTCGCAGTTCCGATTACTTCTATCTGCTTTTCTTCGGTCAGAAAATCACTTATCATTTTTCTCATAAAAGCTGAATCATCAACTACAAGCACACGAATCAAATTAAGCCCTCCTCATTAAAAAAGAAGATAATTTCTCAATAAATGTCTGTTTGTCTTCTTTGTGTCTCGTTTCTTCTCTTTCAAACAAGGCGTCCGCTAAAATACGGACTGACCGGCTGGCTTTTGCCTGAGGGCTTTTTATGAAAAAAGGAACCTGTTCGACAACCGCTTTGCTCACGATCACATCGTCAGAAACGGAACCGGCAAACTGAACCTGAACATCCAAAAACATATGAATTGTACGGGAGAGGCGGGCAAAAGCGTCAAGCCCTTCCTTTTGGTCACGGCACCGATTGACAGCCACCTTCATTGAAAGCTTATTTTCTGTCAAAACCAAGTGCTTGACAGCGCTGTATGCGTCCATAATGGCCGTCGGCTCGGGAGTTGTAATAATCAAAATATCTTCTGCTGATAAAATAAAAGGCAGTTGATCTTTTGATAAGCCTGCTCCCATGTCAAACAGCACATAATCGAACTGGCTTAATGCATGAGAAAGTTCATGGGCAAAAAACGTCCATTTTCTCTGATCGAGCTGAAACATCACATCAAGACCGGTTCCCCCTGATATATACCGCAAACCCTTTGGGCCAACGGATAATGACTGCAGCAAAGGCTTACGATCGGTTAAAACATCGATTATCGTGGCAGACGATGAATTTCCTATTAATATATCAATGTTCCCCATCCCGATATCAAGGTCGATGAGCAGCACCTTCTTACCTTTATCCTGCAGCGCAAGTGCCATATTTAAGGTAATATTGGATTTTCCGACACCGCCCTTGCCGCTGATGACAGCAAGTGTCTTCGCTTTTTGTGAATAAACCATTGGCAGAACGCGCTCACGTTTTTCCATTTTCGCCCGTAAAGTTGCTGCTTGGTCATATCTGTTCATCTGCACAGCATCCTCACAAAACCAAGTGGAGATACAGTCTGTATATCCTCAGGCACATTCTGGCCGTTAGTCATAAACCCGACACCTATTTTTGATTCTGCCAGTATATTAAATACAGAACCTAAGGAAGTCGTTTCATCTATTTTCGTAAAAATATACTGATTGACAGGGACGGATGAAAACCGTTTGACAATATGCTTCATATCTTCATATTTTGCAGTCGCGGATAAAACAAGAAATGACTGAATGCTGCTCTCAAAAGGAATCGTTTCTTTCAGTTCATCAATGTATTGCGGGTCTTTGAAGTTTCTTCCAGCTGTATCAACAAACACATGATCATACTCAGAAAATAGCTCCTTCGCCTGCTGAAATTCTTCTTTTGTATAGCAAACTTCCAGAGGAGCCTGCAGCAGTTCAGCGTATGTTTTCAACTGTTCAACAGCTGCAATACGATACGTATCTGTTGTAATAAAAGCGATTTTTTTATGTTTTTCAAGCATAGATATGGCTGCGAGTTTAGCCAGTGTAGTTGTTTTACCAGCCCCTGTTGAACCAAAGAGAACGATATATTTTGAATGAATTGGCTCCTGCCACTTGTCTGCTGAGGGCAGCATATCGCATAGTATTTCCTGAAGTTTGCCGACAACATTTTCTTCAGTCAAGCCGCCTGCTTCAACAGAGAAGCGAAGCAATTTTTTCAGAGTGTTCGTTTTCGTAGACTCTTTGATCCCTGTTTCTTGCAAAAGCTTTTCTGCTTTTCGCAGCGGCTCAGGAAGTACAGATTGATATGCTGAAAAATCACCTAGCTCCTGTTGCGCCGGAATTTGAGGGGGATATGTTCTCTCCTCTATTTTTGGACTGCTGACCGGAGTTTTTAATGTTTGTTTCGGTTCAGCTGCCTTCTGAGGCGTTTTTTTCTCAAGAAAGTCCTGATCCAATACGGCGATTACTTCAACAGCAGGCTTGTTGACGAGGCCAAACCATTTTCGCTTTTTAATTTTTTTCGAATTTAATATGACCGCTTCATTACCTAACTCTTTTCTGATGAGAAGTGCCGCTTCTTGCATTGAAGCAGCAGTAAATTTTTTTATTTTCATTAAATATCCACCACTCCAATGCTTTGTACCTCAACATTCGCCTCAAGTTCGTTATAAGAGAGTACCGGAAGATCAGGGAAGTACCGTTCCAGAAGCTGCTTCACATACATTCTGACAGGCGGCGAGCAAAGAAGAATCGCGGTTTCCTGACGTAATGAGAGCTGTTCAGCTTCTTTGGCGACAGAGCGCACTATACTTTCTGAAATATCTGGTTCAAGTGATAAATAGTTCCCGTGTTCCGTCTGCTGCACACCGTCTGCTATTGCTTTTTCTACACGGCCGGAACAAGTAACAACCTTCAACACTTCATTTTCTTTGGCAAACTGGGCTGTAATTTGTTTAGCAAGCGCTTGTCTTGTATACTCTGTCAAAAGATCAGAATCTGTTGTTAATTTCCCATAGTCAGCAAGTGTTTCAAAAATCGTTACTAAGTTTCGAATTGAAACTTTTTCTTTTAAAAGCTTAGCAAGCACTTTCTGAATATCACCGACAGACAATGGATTCGGCGTAACCTCTTCAACCAGGACTGGATACGATTCTTTCAAGTGATCGATCAGCTGTTTTGTCTCCTGCCTTCCGATCAATTCGTGGGCATGCTGCTTAATTTTCTCCGTAATATGCGTTGAAACGACTGATGCAGGATCAACTACTGTATAACCAAGCATGTCGGCTTCATCCTTTACCGCTTCGCTAATCCATTTAGCCGGCAGCCCGAATGAAGGCTCCACTGTTTCAATCCCTTCAATGAGATCGTCCTCAGGAGTAGGCGACATCGCTAAATAATGATCAAGCAACAACTCGCCTTTTGCTACTTCGTTTCCTTTAATTTTCAATCGGTATTCATTAGGCTGCAACGCTATATTATCTCTGATTCGCACGACAGGAATGACAAGCCCGAGTTCCAAAGCCAACTGACGGCGTATCATAACAATTCGGTCTAATAAATCACCGCCTTGATTGGCATCAGCAAGCGGTATCAGGCCATATCCAAACTCAAATTCTATCGGATCTATATGCAGAAGCTGAACAACACTTTCAGGGCTTTTAAGCTCGTCCACCTCAGCCTCTTCCTCAAGAATCTCATCCACTTCTTCTTTTTCCTTACCTGATTTAGATAGTGTATATGCGCCAAAAGCAAGCAATCCCGCAAGCGGCCCCGTCAGAAGGATGCCGATCGGAGTGAAAATACCTAAAAGCATGATCGTAGCTGCTGCGACGTATAAAAGCTTTGGATACGCAAACAGCTGGCCTGTAATGTCATGCCCTAAGTTTCCTTCAGAGGCAGCTCTTGTGACCACAATACCCGTAGCCGTAGAAATTAACAGTGCCGGGATTTGCGAAACAATTCCATCCCCTACAGTCAGCATCGTAAAGTGTGAAGCAGCCTCTTGAATGGACATGCCCTGCTGAAGCATCCCGATCACGATTCCGAAAATAATATTGATCATCACAATGATGATTCCGGCAATGGCGTCACCTTTTACAAATTTACTGGCACCGTCCATTGCTCCATAAAAGTCTGCTTCTCTTGCCACTTTTTCGCGGCGATGCTTCGCTTCCTGTTCGGTAATCATCCCTGCGTTTAAATCAGCATCAATACTCATCTGCTTCCCAGGCATTGCGTCCAGCGTAAACCTTGCTGCAACCTCGGAAACACGTTCAGCACCTTTTGTAATGACGATAAACTGAATAATAATAAGGATGATAAATACAACGAGTCCAACTAATACATTTCCGCCGACAACGAAATTTCCGAAAGTCTCGACGACTTTACCTCCTTCACCGTGTGAAAGAATTGAACGGGTAGTTGAGACGTTCAAGCCCAAACGAAATAGGGTCAAAAGCAGCAACAGTGACGGAAAAATCGAAAACTGAAGCGCTTCCTGCATATTCATTGTGGTGAGAAGCACGATCAACGCAAGAGAAATATTAATAATGATCAAAATACTTAACAGCCATGGAGGAAATGGAATCACCAGCATCGCCACAATGAGGACAACACTTATTAAAACGGATAAATCTCTTGTTGACATGCTGTTTTTTCTCTCCTTTTAAATCGAAAAATTCAATATACTTTTTGTTTTGTTTTATATACGTAAGCCAGAATTTCTGCTAAAACTTTAAAAAATTCTTCCGGCACTGCCTGGTCAATTTCCACCTGATCATATAACGCACGGGCAAGCGGTCTGTTTTCTACCATCATGACATCATGCTCTTTAGCAATTTTCCTGATTTTTAACGCAAGGTGGTCGACGCCTTTTGCAACAATATAAGGTGCGTCCATTTTTTCTTCATCATATTTCAAAGCAATCGCATAGTGAGTCGGGTTTGTGATAATGACATCTGCTTTTGGAACTTCCTGCATCATCCGCCTCATCGCCATTTCCCGCTGTCTTTGTTTAATTTTAGACTTGATAATCGGGTCTCCTTCAGATTTTTTGTACTCATCTTTTATATCTTGTTTTGACATTTTGATATTTTTCTCATAGTCAAATCTCTGATATAAATAGTCGAGACCAGCAAGAATCAACAATGCACCTGCACCGCTTAGTCCCATCCACAAAGTGAGTTTTGAAACGAAAGAAAGTGCCTCTTCGGGTGTCAGGAGAGGAAGCCGGAGAATTTCTCCATAATGCAGCCAAAGCACAGCAAAAGCCGCAAAACCAACGACTACGATTTTCAAAATTGATTTAATCAGCTCTACAATCGCCCTCATACTGTATATTCGTTTAAAGCCTTTGATCGGATCCAGTTTTTCAAGCTTAGGCTGTATCACTTCAGCAGAAAATAAGAACCCAACCTGCATATAGTTGCTTACGACTCCTGCAACAAGAGCAACAAGCAAGATCGGTGCGAGTATCATGCCCATATCCTTTAATAAGCTGACAAACAATGTATGCACATTTGATTCTGAGAGCTTCATTGTGAGCGATTCGGTATAAAATGTTTCTATGAATGACAGCAGCCTGTCTCTCATATACGGACCAATTGCAATAAGCGAAAGGAATATTACCAGTAAAGAAACGGCGGTATTGACATCCGAGCTTTTGGCTACTTGCCCTTTTTTTCGCGTATCCTTCCGTTTTTTCGGAGTGGCTTTTTCTGTCTTCTCTCCCGCAAAAAACTGCAGGTCAACTCTAAGCTTCATTAAGAAACACCGACCAATGCTAAAAGATTCCGCATCGTTTCAATCGTTAAACTGAAAACATTCCGGACAACGACGAAGATAACGGACATACATACAATGAGCATAATGAAACTGACAGCGATCTTTAAAGGCAGACCGACCACAAATACATTTAACTGCGGAACAGTTCGAGCCACGATACCTAATGCTAAATCAACTAGAAACAAACTGGCCACAACCGGCGCTGACATTTGAAAAGCGATAATAAACATTGCATTAAAGCTTTTCGCAATAAAATAGGCAAACTTTTCATCGCCGAAATTCGGAAATGCTTGATCAACTGAAATATACTGAAAGCTGTAGTAAATACCGTCCAGCAGCAAATGGTGGGCATTGACACTCAGCATAAACAAAAGTGCCATCGTATAGATAAACTGGCCAATCAACGGACTTTGTGCACCGGTTTGCGGATCAATTACGTTTGCTATTGAAAACCCCATTTGAAAATCAATAAACGAGCCGGCAATCTGCACTGCGGCAATCATCATATAAGCAATTAAACCCAGACATAGGCCGACCAAAGCTTCTTTAAACGCCAAGAGCATATAGTGCTCATCTATCTCCAAAGAGGGCGGTTTATCAATGGTGCTGAAACAAATGACCGCAAGAAAAAAAGCAAAACCTATGCGATGAACAGCTGGCACATTTCGATGTCCAAATAGCGGAATCGTTACAAAAAAAGCAGAGATTCTAATAAAAACCAATAAAAAAGCAGGAAATAAGTCAATAATTGAATTCATCTCTACATTACCCTGCAAAACGATTTAAATTAGAAAACAGCTCTGTTGTAAATGAAAGAATCGTCGACAGCATCCACGGACCAAAAAAAATGAGAGCCAGGAGAACCGCCACGATTTTCGGAATAAACGCCAAAGTCTGTTCCTGGATTTGAGTTGTGGCCTGAAATATGCTGACAATTAAACCGACCAGTAAAGCAATAGCCAATAATGGCCCGCTGATCATCAGCGTTACGTATACGGCTTTTTCCGCCATAGAAATTACAAATTCTGAACTCACGTTTAGCACCTACCCTAAAAGCTCTGAAGCAAAGATTTCACAATTAAATACCAGCCGTCTACCAAAACAAAAAGTAATATTTTAAAGGGCAGAGAAATCATAACTGGAGGCAGCATCATCATCCCCATTGACATCAAGACGCTCGCCACTACCATATCTATAATTAAAAAAGGGATAAAAATCATAAAACCTATTTGAAATGCTGTTTTAAGCTCCGATATGGCAAAAGCCGGAACCATTGTTGTTAACGGAATATCCTTTAATGATTCAGGTTTATCCATTTTCGCGTAATTCATAAACAGCGCCAGATCCTTCTGCCTTGTGTGTTTACTCATAAATTCTTTAATCGGTTCCTCAGCTTTCGTATACGCTTCATCCAAGCTGATTTTGTTGTCCATTAATGGGGTCAGCGCTTCTTTATTAATTTCTGAAAAAGTAGGAGCCATAATAAAAAATGTTAAGAACAGCGCAAGCCCGATAAGAACCTGGTTTGGGGGCATAGATTGCGTCGCAAGTGAAGTTCTGACAAATGACAGAACAATGACGATGCGAGTAAAACAAGTCATAAGAATCAATATTCCAGGCGCCACTGAAAATACAGTTAACAATAATAGTAATTTAACAGTTGAACTTACGTTTTCCGGATCGCTTGAACTGAAAATATTTATAAACTCATTCATGATGACGTGGGCCTTTCTTCTTTCCTTCAGAACGGTTTTGTTTTAACTCTTCAAGTTGCTCTTTTAATGCTTTTGAAAATGAAGGCAGTTTTTGCTGCGGCTGATGTTCAGAACTCTTAAGCGGCTTCACAAACTTTTGCCACTCTATTTTGCTTGACATTGCCTCTTCATGCTGACTGAGAATGACTTCAATCTCTTTTTCATCCTCAATTTCTTTCAGCAGCTGGATCGTCTCTCCTACACCGACGACGAGCACACTTTTCCCGACCTTGATCAATTGTATGGATCTGTTCTGGCCGACCGATGTGCCGCCAATATTTTCAACATATTGAAAAGGCTTTAGGAGCCGATTTCTTTTGTTCATGAGCTTAACCAGCCCGTAAATCAGCACGATAACAAACAGTAAAGCGAAAATCATCTTTACAAAATCAAAAGCTGAGACAGAAGGAGCAGCCGCTCCCTCCGTCTCATCAGCAGTTTTTGTTGTTTTTTCTTTCTTTTGCTCTGATTGATCTGCAGTTTTTTCATCTTTCTTTTGAAACCATTCGTTTACAGTTGAATTATCAGAGTCTGCCGCGGCAGCAGCAATCGGATGTACACTAAATAAAACGAAAAAACAAATAAAAACGATAAAATATTGACTCTTTTTCAACAGTCGTACACCCTTTAACTTAATGTTTTGTTGATTGCTTCAAGCACACGGTCAGCCTGGAAAGGTTTCACAATGAAATCCTTAGCGCCGGCCTGAATGGCATCAATAACCATTGATTGCTGTCCCATAGCAGAACACATGATGATTCTTGCCTGCGCATCAATTTGTTTAATTTCTTTTAATGCTGTAATACCATCCATTTCTGGCATCGTGATATCCATAGTAACAAGGTCAGGTGAATGCTCTTTATATTTCTCTACCGCTTGTGCTCCATTTTCAGCTTCCGCCACAACTTCAAAACCATTTTTAACTAAAATATCTTTAATCATCATTCGCATAAATGCTGCGTCATCTACAATTAAAATTCTATGTGCCATAATCTATCTCTCTCCTTGTGTTTCGTTATTTTAAATTATTAATGCGCTCTGCCTGGCTTAAAATGTCAGTGACTCTTACTCCGAAGTTTTCTTCAATGACAACGACCTCGCCTTTGGCAACGATACGCTGATTAACTAAAATATCTACAGGCTCACCGGCTAATTTATCAAGCTCGATAATACTTCCGGCAGAAAGCTCTAAAATCTCTTTTACGCTTCTCTTCGTTCTGCCAAGCTCAACAGTAATCGAAAGCGGGATATCCAAAAGCATATCCAGATTATGAATAGGGGCTTGTACAGCTTCGTTTGGATCAAACGCGGAAAATTCCACCGGTGAAACCTGAACTGGCGCTGCTTTTTTTGCTGTTCCCTGCCTTTTTGGCTGCTGCTGCTGTTGCTTCGGTTCAATACGCGGCTCTGGCGTCACAGGCTCTTTCGGCTGTTCGTATGTAACTTCAGGCTGCACCGTTTCTTCTTCCTCTGCACTTTCTGAGTTCATAAGGCTTGAAATTAAATCTTTCGCAAATGTCAATGGGTAAAGTTGCATAATGCTGGAGTCTATTAATTCTCCCACCTTTAAGTTGAAAGAAACTTTCACCAGCATTTCATCATCAGGAATACGGTCTGTACCCTTTTCTTCAGTAACATCCAGCAATTCAACCCGAGGAGGTGAAATATCAATTTTTTTACTGAATACAGTAGACATTGATGTGGCAGCCGATCCCATCATTTGGTTCATTGCTTCTTGAACCGCACTTAAATGGATTTCATCCAGTGAAGGGTCCGCACCTTTTCCGTCTCCCCCGATCATTAAGTCCGCAATGATCGCCGCGTCACTTTGTTCCACGACTAACAGGTTGCTTCCGCTGAAGCCCTCCGTATAATTCACTTCAATCGCTACATACGGTTCAGGAAACGCATCGCTGATTTTACTTCTTGGAATGACCGTTACGCTTGGAGTCGTAATATCGACCTTTTGATTTAAAAGCGTTGACAGTGCTGTCGCAGAACTGCCGAATGAAATATTACCGATTTCACCGATCGCATCACGCTCCATTTCCGATAAGTCATCTACTTCCGGAATCTCTGGCTCATCAAGCGTGCTGCCAGTACCGTTAAGAAGCGCGTCAATCTCATCTTGAGATAATCTATTATTCTCCATCTTGTTCACCTCTTATGTCGTGATCTAAAATTTGCACTGCCTGTTTTCGATTCACCCGGCCGGCTTGTCCTAAAAATTTCGGCTTATCTCCGACCAATACAGTAAGAGGATCCGTGACTGATTTGTCCAAAGTTATGCAGTCTCCGACTTCTAAACTTAAAAACTCTTCTATCGTCAGTTCAGATGTGCCGAGCTCGGCCACGACAGGTATTTGTGCTGTCATGATACGTTTTTCAAGCGACTTTGTTTCCTCAGGCTTTGGCTCATTTCGGTCTGATTGCATCCAATAGTGGACTGAAAGCTTCGGTATGAGCGGCTCGAGTACAATATGCGGGATACAGAGATTAATGACACCGCTGATTTCACCAATTTGAGTATTGAGCGAGATCACCACGACTGTTTCATTAGGAGATACCATCTGAACAAATTGCGGATTCACTTCAAACTCAGTCATTTCCGGTTCAATATCAGCAATTGACTGCCAAGCTTCTTTATAATTACCCAGTGCATTTTCAAATAAATTAGAAATGATTTTTGTTTCAATTTCTGTCAAACTGTCAACCTTGTTATGACTGATTCCAATCCCGCCCATGACTCGATCCATCATCGTATAAGCTATCGTGGGGTTGACCTCCATCATAATTCTTCCTTCCATCGGATGAACATCAAATAGATTCAGAATCGTCATGTTTGGAATCGATCTGATAAATTCCTCATACGGAACCTGATCAACAGAACTGACAGATATGTGAATATAGGTTCTGAGCTGAGCAGAAAAATGAGTGGTAAGAAGTCTTGCAAAATTGTCATGAATTCTCGTTAAACTGCGGATCTGATCCTTAGAAAACCGCAGCGCACGTTTGAAATCATAAACCTTGACTTTCTTCTCTTTTTCTTCTTTTTTCAGCTCTTCAGCGTCCATTTCACCAGTTGATATTGCAGAGAGCAGTGCATCTATTTCATTTTGGGAGAGAACTTCTCCTGACATTTTCCTCACCTCCGTATTCTGTCAAATTATGCTTTATTGCAGATTAAAGGAGGTAATATACACTTTTTCTACTTTTCCTTCTTGGAGGTAGCTATTTATTTTATCTTTTAGTTCCTTCTTAAAGGTTTCTTTTCCCTTGTCTCCCTCAATCTGATCAGCATTCGTATCAGCCAGCAGTGATATAACAGCGTCTTTCACTTGGAAATCACGTTTCTCAAGTTCTTCTTTTGATTTATCAGAATCAGTTTCAAGTTTAATAGCAAGACGGATAATGTTATCAGACTTTAAATTTGTTGTGATCTCTTCTACATCAACAGAAGACGCAACGATTTCATCAATACTTTTTTTCGCTTCACTTTTTTCGGACTTTCCGCCTAAAACAAAATAAGCCGCCGCCCCGAGAGCACCAATTACGATAAGAATAATTAGTAATATGATCATTAACTTTTTCTTCATTCCGGTTCCTCTATTCCTTGATCCATTGCAAATATTTGTATTTTTCGGTAGAAAGCTGCGATCTTTTCCAGAACAGCTTCTTCATCTTCTTTTACTACAAACTTCTTACCATTTGACAGAGTAATTGTAGTATCCGGAAAACATTCAATCTGTTCAATAAATAGCGCATTCAGTGTAAAGGGCTGCCCGTTCAAACGGGTTACTTTAATCATAAAACAGCGGAGAAGCGATTACTCGCCTCCCCTCCCTCCTTAACGTTTAAGGTTAACCAGTTCTTGAAGGATTTCATCAGATGTTGTAATAATTTTTGAGTTTGATTGGAATCCGCGCTGGGCTACGATCATTTCAGTAAATTCGTCAGTTAAATCGACGTTAGACATTTCGAGAAATCCTGATTTAAGAGCACCAGTTCCGCCGTCACCAGGCTGGTTCGCTGCACTGGCCGTTCCAGAGTTTAAAGATTCACGGTATAAGTTGCTTCCGATTTTATCCAATCCATCACTGTTGGCAAAAGTAACAATCCCGATTTGTCCCCCGTCTTGTGTTTTCCCCTCAGCATCAACAATTGACACCTTTCCATCAGAACCAATGCTAAAGCTTTGAGCATCAGTAGGAATTTTAATTGTTCCGCCATTCATATTTAGTACATGGTAGCCATCACCTGTAACCAGTGTTCCAGTATTATCTAAATAGAAGTTCCCTGCTCTTGTATAAGCTGTCCCGTCACCTGTATCAATTCGGAAGTAACCGTCGCCGTCAATTGCTAAATCAAGTGTTCTTCCTGTGCTTTGTGTCGCGCTTGTTGAATGAATTGTATCAATTGTGCCAGATGATGAACCTAAACCGATTTGCTTAGAGTTTGTTCCGCCGATTGTTGCACCAGCAGCAGAACCGCCGGCAATGGTTTGGCTTACCATATCTTTAAAGGTCACACGGCTCTTTTTGAATCCTACTGTATTTACGTTGGCAATGTTGTTACCGATTACGTCAAGCTTTGTTTGAAAGTTCTTCATACCGCTGATTCCAGAATAAAGTGAACGTAACATAATATATTCCCCCAGATGTTTTTATTTAGATGATTGTCCCACAGACATGACATTCGCAGGACTGATCTCGGTCCCATCATCAAGAACGAGATAATAATTTCCTTTAAAATGTTTAACAGAGCTTACTGTGCCTGTTTTATCTGTTGCACTTTTACCATCAGTCCAAGATACTTCTTTTCCCATCCAATCAACATACGTTGTAAACGGATCTTGGTTTTCAACGAATTGAGTCATTGTCGTATTCAGATTCATCATTTGCTCCAAGCTTGAAAAAGTCGCCATCTGGCTGATAAATTCTTTATCGTCAATCGGGTTAAGCGGATCTTGGTTTTGAACTTGAGTCATTAATATTTTTAAAAACTCGTCTTTCCCCAAGCTGCTGTTGTTCGTCGACACAGTGTTCGTTTTTTCAGGCAGTTTATATTCTGAACTTATAGAAGTCATTCTTCTTCCTCCATTTCAACCATCGACACTTCATCGAGCAGATCGCCAAAATCATTTGATTGCTTTTTCTGTCTTTGCTGTCTCTGCCCCTCTTGCTGCTGTTTCTGTTCATCAGCAAGCTGGCCGTATATCGGCTGATCCCCGCTTTGGACCGGAAGAGTAAAACGGTCAATTTGGACGGCCATATTCGGCAATGATTGCTTCAGCTGAGGAAGATGCTGTTCAAGCAATTCTTTTGCTGATTGGCTAGATGCTATGATTTTACTCTGAAACATTCCATTTTCATTTGTCAGCTTGATTGTGACAAATCCTAAATGTTCAGGGTTCAGCCGAATAGTGAAACTTCCCGTCGATCTGCCGAAAGGCGTATATTTCATCTGCTTCCACGCATTAATCACTTGATCAGCCACCGTTTTTGTTTCGGCATTTGGTATATCAGATGACATCTGCTGCAGATCAAGTGTTTGAACTCCTCCTATGCCCCGATACCCCGAAAACAGCATTTGGAGTCCTGATTTACTATCTACAGGCTGAATACTTCCAGAAACATCCGATGCATTTTTGCTGGATGAACTCTGCGAGAGCGGTGTGAGAACACTCTTCCCAAAGTCTTGTGATGATTCGGATGATTTCGATAACAAGAAGGCTTTCAGCTGGCTTTCAGCTAAACTCCATTCTTTGGTCCCTTTTTGAGGAAGCATAGACATTTGATCCATTAAGCTTTGAAAACTTTTCAGCTCTGACGCTGTCATCGAGTAAAGTTTTGAACTTGACTCAGCTTTAGTGAATATTTGCTGTTTAAGATCCTGAATTAGTTGTTGAGATACACCCTTCTTTTCTAATGCAGAAAGGAATTGATCTCCATTTTGGTAAATGGCATGAGCTTCATTGCCATTCCCGCGATCAGTCAGCTTATTCCCTTCTACGAGCTGGCTAATGAACATCTGGATATAGATAAGCTCTTTAGCAGGCTCGGATACTTCATTTTCCTGATTTGATTGCTCTGTATCAGACTTCAGTGCTCCATTAATGTCAGAAGCAGAAGCATTGGCACTCAGAGCCGTTTTAGCTTCTGAAAAGATTTTCTCCGTTTCTGTGAGCAATTGATCCGTCCCGCCTGACATTTTTGATTCAACTGCTTGCAAAAGATTTTGCAACATTTGCAGAGCATTCGCATCCAATTGCTTCCCTGTCAGTTTGCTTAATGTTTGCAAAAGATCCGCATTTTGTTTGTCTTGATCTTCAGGACTTGCATTTAGCCAGTCACCGATCTTTTTAAGCGCATCTGCTAAAAGCTGATCTTCGGAATTAGGAGTACCCTTTCCTTGTTCTGAAAGTTCCTTCAATCCAGCCTCAGACATAAGCCAGTTTTGAAAAACTCCTTGGCTACTTTTCATGTTTTTAGCGGCAGAACCCGTTGTGGTTTGCAGCAAAGGTCCGGCTAATTCAAGCAGCTTCACCTTTCATTCCCCCTATTCTTGGCTGGCAGCAATTTTTTCTGTATAGGTTGCTGCTTGCTCAGGAGTCATTTTCGCCAATATGTCAGCAAGCTGCTTTTTGCTTAGGCCATTCAATATTTTCAGTGCTTCTTGCTCCTTTAATTGGGCAATAATTTTAGCAGCCTTTCCGCTGTCCATGCTTTTGTACACACTGATCACTTTGTCATTTTCAGAAGAAGCTTTCGAGTCTGCTGATCCTTCAGTATGATCTTCTGATGACTTTTTTTGATCCTCAGCCGTCTTTTCAAGTGAACGGATCTTTTGATTGAGCCTATCGATTTCTGATTTACTTGTTTCTAAATCTTTATTCAATATACTGATTTCACTTTTTTGATCCTTAATGGTCTTTTCCAGAGCTGCCGTATTACCGCTATCCTTACTTGATGCTGCGCCTTTTTTATTTTCGGTTTCAGGGACCAATTCTTTAAGAACCGGCGTTTTTGCCGCAGCATCCTGTATCGGCTTTATGACATTGATACCAGCAGCCCAAAGAACAATCCCCCCTGCGATTAATAGAAACATCAGCGGGAGGATAATGATAAGCAAAACCGAACGGAACTTACCTGATTCTTTCTTTTTGCCGGACATTACATTCGCTCCTAATGGCCTTGAATCATAAACTGCTTAATCGAAATATCGTCCATTTCTTTCATTTCTGCAGCTTTATCTTCAAGAGCAAACATTTTAAACTGTTTTTCACGCATTTTTTCAAACTTTTTCACTTCAATGTTTTTCTCTGTCAAAATTTCTTGTTTTTGATTCATTTGATTTCTTTTTATAATGACAAGCTTTTGATAGTGATAGATCGTATTATCAAGATTTGAGACAAATTGTTGGTAGTGCCTCATTTCTTGTACACTCATGCCGCTTTTTAATTTCTTTTCCTTATTTTGTTCCAGCAATTCCTTTTTGCTCATATTCTCATATAATTTTTCAGCAACGTTTTCAAATTCAGAAACTGATTGCTGATACTCGGATAAGGATTGGTCTTTTTCATTTTCTTTTAGTTCCAGCAGCTTTTGGAATCTAAATTGATAAGCCACGTTTATTCCTCATTTCCTGTCAAACTAGTTAATGCAGCAATGCTTTCTTCCAATAAAGCCGGTTCGTCTGTTCCCTGCTTTAAAAATTGAATAAGCTGCGGATAAAATTGTATCGCTTCATCAATTTCTCTGGATGATCCTCTTTTGTAAGCTCCGATATTAATGAGATCTTCCGAATTTTGATATGTCGATAAAAGTTCACGGAATTTATTTGCCGCATCCAGATGCTGTTTTGTTGAAATGTTTGACATCACCCTGCTGATGCTTTTTAGTACGTTAACTGCAGGAAACTGGCCTTTATTGGCAAGCGCCCTGTCCAACACAATATGTCCGTCTAAAATTCCGCGTACAGTATCGGCAATCGGCTCATTCATGTCATCCCCGTCTACCAACACTGTATAAAATGCCGTAATGGTTCCATGCTCGTTTGCACCTGTTCGTTCTAGTAAACGAGGTAAAATAGCGAACACTGAAGGTGTATAACCTTTTGTCGTCGGAGGCTCTCCTGCAGCCAGTCCAATCTCTCGCTGCGCCATTGCCACCCTTGTAACAGAATCCATCATAAACATGACATTTTGGCCTTTATCTCGGAAATACTCGGCAATTGCAGTCGCTGTATATGCCGCTTTCAATCTCATTAATGCTGGCTGGTCTGAGGTGGCAACGACTACAATCGATCGTTTCAGCCCCTCTTTCCCCAGATCTTTTTCAATAAACTCCCGAACCTCTCGTCCGCGTTCTCCGACAAGTGCAATGACGTTTAAGTCAGCCTCTGTCTGCTTGGCGATCATCCCCATTAAGGTGCTTTTTCCGACACCGCTTCCTGCAAAAATTCCAATCCGCTGGCCTTTACCGACTGTCAGCAAGCTGTCAATTGATCTGACTCCAACACCCATCTTTTCACGGATAGGCGGCCGTTTCATCGGGTTGGGCGGTGATTGCTCCGTTGATACAGGCGAAAGCCCTTTAGGCAGAAGTTTTCCGTCAAGCGGTTCTCCAAAAGCATCGATGACTTGTCCAATCAGTCCGGTTCCAACTTTAACCCGAAGTGATTCCCCAGTAGCTTCTACAATGCTGCCAGGTGCAATGCTCGCAGCCTCTAAATAAGGCATAAGCAAAATATTTTCTTCCTGGAAGCCGACTACCTCAGCTTTAATGACTTTCCCAGATTGTCCTTTTGCATAAATCAGGCACACGTCGCCAATTGAGCTTGCTGGCCCTTTTGATTCAATCATCAGGCCGATGACCCGCTTGACTTTTCCGTACCGTTTATACGAGTCTGTCATTTCTATACAATCTATCAGACTCTGTGTCTTCATTCAGCTGCACCTGCTTCCAGCGCTGTCAGAAGTTTATCTTTCAATTGCATCAATTGTGTGTCAACACTCGCATCTACCCTGCCAAAAGGAGTTTCAATATAACAGGTTCCTTTTTGAGCTTTTTCATCAGCATATATGCCAAGCCGACATTCTTTATAAAGAAGCTGCTGGATTTCATCTTTTTGCTGAAAGATTGTCTCATAGTAATATGGATCAACATAAATTGATATATCGTCATATTCCTTCACTTCGTTTATAACCTGTTGTACAAGCAGGAGGAAAGCCTCTTTATCATCAGACTTTTGCTGCCAAACTTTTTTTGCTAGGGCAACGGCAAGCTCAACGATTTCTTCATTAGCGTCTTCAAGCTTGTCCTCAACAGCTTTTCTGGACATTTCAGTTATACTGTTTGCTTGGCCGATCAGTTCTGCATACTGTTTCATTGCCTCAGCTTTGCCCAGCGCTACTCCTTGTTCAAAGCCCTCGGCTTTTGCTTCTTCAATAAGCTTCTGTTTTTCAGCCGCCCAATCGTTTTTCTCCTGTTCAATTTGACGGCGAATATTTTCTATATGACTGTTTGCCTGCTCAGAAATCCGATCAGCTTCCTCTTTCACTCGGGCCATAAGCGCCTCCGGGTTCTCTTCAGCCTGCAAAAGGTGAGAATGATCAATACGCACCTCTTGTATAGAAAGTTTTCTTTTTTCCTTTTGTGGAGAAATAGATGATTCTTGTTTAATGATATTAGACAATAATATCATCCCCTCCGCCTCTTGCTATTACAATTTCACCGGCTTCTTCAAGCTTTCTGACGATACTTACAATTCTCGATTGAGCTTCTTCTACATCTTTCAAGCGTACAGGGCCCATAAATTCCATTTCTTCTTTGAAGGTTTCAACCATACGCTGTGACATATTGTTGAATACAATTTCTTTGACTTCCTCGCTTGCAACCTTTAATGAAAGGAGCAAATCGTCGTTCTCAACATCGCGAATGACTCTCTGAATGGCACGGTTATCAAGTGTGACAATATCTTCGAAGACAAACATCCGCTTTTTAATTTCTTCAGCAAGATCGGGATCCTGAATTTCCAATGAATCCAAGATCGTCTTCTCTGTCCCTCTGTCTACCCCGTTTAACACTTCCACAACAGCTTCAATTCCGCCTGTTTGTGTATAATCCTGAGTAAATGCAGAAGATAATTTTTGTTCCAGAATCCGTTCTACCTCATTAATTATTTCTGGAGATGTTCTATCCATAACCGCGATTCTTCTCGCAACCTCAGCCTGTACTTCAGGATTCAGCTCGGATAAAATCTGCCCAGCCTGCACTGGATCTAAATAAGACAAGATTAACGCCATCGTCTGCGGATGCTCTTGCTGGATAAAATTCAAAATTTGTTCAGGCTCCGCTTTTCTGGCAAAATCAAATGGTTTAACCTGCAAAGAAGAAGTCAGCCTGTTTAGAATGTTCTCCGCCTTATCCTCTCCAAGCGCCTTTTCCAGAACTTGTCTTGCATAGCTTAAACCGCCTTGAGAAATATAATCTTGCGCAATGGCTATATTATGAAATTCTTCTATGATTTCATCCTTTTTTTGATGATCGACGCTTCGAACACCTGATATTTCCAGAGTAAGCCTTTCAATTTCTTCATCGGTTAAGTGCTTATAGACAGAAGCTGACACATCTAACCCCAAGGAAATCATGAGAATGGCTGCTTTTTGTTTTCCTGTAAGCTTATCTTGATCACGTCTCGCCATTTCTAATTCCTCCTAATCCTCGGCCAGCCAGCTTCTCAGCAGTTTTGCAAAATCTTCCGGCTTGTCTTTCGCCATCTTTTCAAGCTGTTTTCGTCTGACTGATTCCGCTGTTTCATTTTCCTCTTCGTTGATATCAGGCAAATTGATTGGTTCTTGAGGAACCTCATACTCATATTCCTCAAATTCATCCTCTTGCGCCCGTTTCTTTCTGATAAGCATAATGATCAGAACAATGATCGCTGCGATTAAAACACCGCCTACAATATATGCCCACAGCGGGATACCTGAGGATTCTTCCGTATTTGTATCCAAATTGACTTTTCCGTCGAATGGCTGAACGGAAACAACAATCTTATTATTGATATCAGCATCAGATAAATTCTGATTTTGCGTTTCATCTTTATCCAAAGATGTTCTGACTACAGTTGAAAGGATTTTTTGTATATCATCCTGTCTTTCAGTTGATAGCGACGCAGTGTTTTTGGCATCAGGCGGCTCTACCATTACTTGAATCCCTAAATCTCTGACCTTATAAGGACTTTCAGCGATTTCTTTATGAATTCGGTTAACCTCGTAATTGATTTTGTTGCTGTTTTTTTCATAGTTCCCGCTTTCGGTATTTTCACCGTCAGCCTTATAATTTGTAACATCTTCCTCGCCGGTTCCGGCAGTTCCGCCGTTGGCTGCACCGTCGCCCTGATATGTTTCAGATACCTTTTCAGCGCTGACTGCAATACCTTCCATGTTTTCTTTATCCACAGGCTCGACAATGTCTTCTGTCCGATTTTCTTTTGTGAAATCAATGTCTGCTGTAACGGAGACAACGACTTTATCTTGGCCCATCATCGTACCCAGCAATGACTGTACATGTTTTTGAATGTCTTTTTCAACTTGAGACTTAATTCCTTGCTGAGAAGAATAACTATCCGCGTAGGACCCTGCATCGCTGTCTGATTTGTCGTAGTATGTAGAATTTTGGTCCATGATGACGATGTTATCTTCTTTTAGGTTTGGCACGCTTTTAGATACCAGATGATATAATCCGTTGATTTGGCTTTGATCAAGTGTATAACCCGGTTGAATCTGCAAAACGATTGATGCAGATGCTGCAGATTGCTCCTCACCGACAAACACAGCGTCTTTCGGGAGATTAATCATTACTTTTGAATTTTTAATACCGTCCATTTCATTGATCAAGTTTGACAGTTCTGTCTGTGTAGCTTTCACTTTCACCATATCAAACTCATTGTCTGTCAAACCAAAGCCGGCATTCTGTCCAAAAAACGAATAATCAATTGATCCCGTTTTAGGAAGTCCTTCTGCAGCCATCTGCACTTTCAAAGAATCAACCTGATCCTCCGGAACACTAATCACTGTACCGCCATTCGAAAGTTCGTTTGGCACTTTTTTTGCATCCAATTCTTCTTTGATTTGTCCTGCTTCTTCGGCAGACAAATCTTTGTACAGCGGCGCCATTTTAGAATTCGAAGCAAAAACACTAATAATAATTCCAATAATAATAATTGCCGCTAAAGCACTAACCATTAAAATCTTTTGTAATTTAGATCTATTTTTCCAAAACTCACTCGTTTTGTTTTTCATTTGCATTAGAGTACGATTCATGTTAACCCCCGGTCATTCCACTCTTTCTCTAAATCGTCAGACCCCCTACATTTGCATTCTCATAATCTCCTGATAAGCTTCCACAGCTTTATTGCGGAACTCTGTTGCTGCAGTTAGAGAGATGCTGGCTTTTTGAGCAGCGATCATGACCTCATCAAGATTTACATCTTTTCCTGCAGCCAAGGCATTAGTCATGTTGTCAGAAGCTACTTGGGACTCATTTAACGAACTAATAGAGTTTTTTAAAAGCTCCGAAAAGCTTGTTTGATTTGAGGAATCTGTTTTTTGGCTATTGTTTACTTGATTTGTTGCATTTTGAGTGTTTTGAGTATTTTGAACCTGAAAAGGAGAAATTGCATTAATCACATTCATTCACCTACTTTCCGATTTCTAACGCCTTCATCAGCATTCCCTTTGTGGCATTCATCGCCGTGACATTCGCCTCGTATGATCTGGTGCTGCTGACAAGATCAACCATTTCCTTTAATGGATCAACATTAGGCTTTTGTACATATCCTTCAGCGTTTGCATCAGGGTCTGTCGGATCATAGACAAGATTAAAATCTGAATCATCCTCCGTAATTTTTGAAACCTTCACACCGTTTCCAGCATTCCCGCTTCCGCTCATTTGAGAATTGAGAATAGAAGAGAACGATTCACCTTTTGACTGAAGGGAAACCATTTTTCTTCTGTAAGGCACCCACTCTCCATTCACCTGCTTAGCTCTTGTCGTATCCATATTTGCTAAGTTAGATGATACAACGTCCATTCTGACTCGCTGAGCTGTTAAAGCCGATGCTGAAACATTTAAGCTATGAAAAGCTGTCATCATTTTCCTCCTGTTAATACGGTCTTCAGCGAATTAAATTTACCGTTCATTCTTTCAACCAAAGCTTGATAGTTGATTTGATTTTGCGCCAATTCTGTCATCTCTTTGTCAACATCAACATTGTTTCCGTTTTGCTGATACGATGTATCTCCGCTCGCAACAATTGAATAATTCGAATCAGTATCAGAAAAATCAACATGACGATAGTCTGTTTTTATCGCTTCAAGACGCGAGGATTCTTGATCTAATAAATTTTGGAAAGAGACTTTTTTTGCCTTATAGTTCGGTGTATCTATATTGGCGATATTATTAGTTATGACTTTTTGCTTAATATCCGCTCTACTCAAGGCATTTTCAAGATTTTGTATCGTTCCAGAAAATAAGCTCAAATCCACTTACCTCCATTTCAGTTTTTTTCACCCTCAATATCCTTGTCGAGAATTGTAAAACTATATGCTTATTGTAAGAAATAACAGGCATAAAGTCTATGAAGTTCGTGTAAAAAAATGTCCTCACAATTATCTATTTTGCAACTAGGTATAAAGTCCTAGATTGTTAGAACTACATTTCTCGCCTTGATATAAGCCTGAAAATAGCAGAATTTCTGTTTTTTCTCCTTTCTTTTCGGCATTTTTGAAACTTTTTGAAGAAAAATGCAAAATTTATTAAAATTATTACATAGAAAGACTTTCAACCCAGGAAATAAAGCTTATTGATTTCCTTTATTTGAAATAAAAAAAGAACCCTCAAAAAGGGTTCTTTTTGTGATTAATGAGATTTTAGATTTTCTAATTCAATTAGGAATTTGTTGTTTAGTACCTTGATATAAGTACCTTTCATTCCTAATGATCTAGACTCGATAACACCGGCGCTCTCCAGCTTTCTGAGTGCGTTCACAATAACAGAACGGGTAATGCCGACACGGTCAGCAATTTTACTTGCAACAAGAAGACCTTCATTTCCGTCAAGCTCCTCAAAAATGTGCTCAATTGCTTCAAGTTCACTGTAAGAAAGCGAGCTGATAGCCATTTGTACGACAGCTTTGCTTCTTGCTTCCTCTTCAATTTCTTCTGCTTTTTCTCTTAGGATTTCCATTCCGACAACTGTTGCGCCGTATTCAGCTAGAATTAAGTCATCGTCATTGAATTGATCTTGTAAACGCGAAAGAATAAGTGTTCCTAATCTTTCCCCGCCTCCGATGATCGGCACAATTGTTGTTAAACCAGCTTGAAACAGGTCTCTGTTCTCAACAGGGAAAGCAGTATATTCACTATTAATATCCAAGTTAGAAGATGTTTCAGGGACATTAAACAGATTTTTCGTATATTCTTCAGGGAATTGACGATCCTCAAGCATTTTTTTCATACGATCATTTTCAATTTGCTGGTTAATAGAATACCCAAGGAGTTTCCCTCTGCGGCTTACAACGAAAATATTGGAATCAATTACATCCCGCAGCGTCTCCGCCATTTCCTTGAAGTTTACCGGTTTCCCTGCCGCAGCTTGCAGCATGGAGTTAATAATTCTTGTTTTTTGTAATAAAGCCATGATAAATAATCCTCCTAAACATTCCTCATATTAAATTTTTCACAATATAAATTGACTTAAATCTTTGTTTTTGGCTATCGTTCCGAGCTTTTCTTCGACATACTGTGGTGTAATCGTTATTTTCTCCATCGTTACATCTGGAGCTTCAAACGACAAATCTTCTAATAGGCGTTCAAGTATTGTATGAAGGCGTCTCGCACCGATATTATCTGTGTCCTGGTTCACATGATAAGCAACTTCAGCAATCTTATGAATAGCTTCGTCAGAAAATTCAAGAGATATACCTTCTGTCTGCAATAATGCCTGATATTGTTTCAGCAGCGCATTATCCGGCTCAACCAAAATTCTCACGAAGTCGTCTACCGTGAGTTTGTTCAGTTCTACACGAATCGGGAAACGCCCCTGCAGCTCAGGAATCAAATCAGACGGTTTGGCCATATGAAACGCTCCTGCTGCAATAAATAATACATGGTCTGTTTTTACAGAACCATATTTTGTGACAACGGTAGAACCTTCAACAATCGGAAGGATATCCCGCTGAACGCCTTCTCTTGAAACATCGGCAGAAGAAGATGCACCGCCGTTCTTTGCGATTTTATCAATCTCATCGATAAAGATAATCCCGCTCTCTTCTGCTCTCTGAACAGCTTCCTGGCCGACTTCATCCATATCGATGAGTTTGCTTGCTTCTTCATTCGTCAGGACTTTTCTGGCTTCTCTGACTGTCATTTTGCGCCGCTTCTTTTTCTTTGGCATTAATCCGCTCAGCGCATCCTGCATGTTCATACCCATCTGCTCCATACCCGAGCCCTGCAGCATGTCAAACATAGAAGGCTGCTGCTCTTCGACTTCTACTGTTACATAGTAGTCTTCGAGCTCTCCTAAAGCCAGCTGATGCGCCATTCGTTTTCTTTTTTCTTCGATGTTTGCTTCTTCCTGGCTCTCCGCCTCATCTTCACCATTCGGCTGGCTGCCTCCAAAAAACATTTCAAACGGATTTTTAACGCCAGATTGTTTTTTCTTCCCAGGAACTAACAGACGAACAATGCGTTTGTTTGCATTTTCTTCTGCCTGTTCCTTTACTTCATTCATTTTCTCTTCTTTTATAAGCCGAACAGAAGTCTCCACAAGATCTCTGACCATTGATTCAACATCTCTGCCTACATAGCCGACTTCGGTAAATTTAGTAGCTTCAATTTTGATAAATGGCGCACCTGAAAGCTTAGCGATTCGTCTGGCAATTTCAGTTTTCCCGACGCCGGTAGGACCCATCATTAAAATGTTTTTCGGAACGACCTCGTCCTTCAGCTTTTCATCCAGAAGACTTCTTCTATAGCGGTTTCTTAATGCCACGGCGACAGCTTTTTTCGCATTTTGCTGACCGACAATATATTGGTCTAACCGATCTACAATCTGTCTAGGAGTTAACGGTTTTTTTTCCATGCGCCTCAAGTCCTTTCTATTCAAGCTCTTCCAGTATGATTTGATCGTTCGTGTAAACACAAATTTCGCCTGCTGTTTCTAACGCGGCTCTGGCAATCTCACTTGCAGACATGCTTTCACCGGCATGCTTTTTCAGTGCTCTTCCCGCTGCCAAAGCGTAATTGCCTCCTGATCCAATCGCGAGAATGCCGTCATCTGGTTCGATCACCTCGCCTGTTCCCGATACGAGAAGCAAAGTATCCTGATTCATAACAATCAGCATGGCTTCGAGCTTTCTTAGCACTTTATCACTGCGCCATTCCTTCGCAAGCTCAACAGCCGCCCGTTTTAAGTTGCCGTTATATTCTTCAAGCTTAGCTTCAAACTTTTCGAATAAAGTGAAAGCGTCTGCAACAGATCCCGCAAAACCAGCAAGAACTTTGCCGTTAAACAGTTTTCTCACTTTCCGTGCCGTGTGTTTCATGACAACAGCCTGACCAAATGTTACTTGGCCGTCTCCGGACATAGCGCTTCGTCCTTTATGCTGTACGGCAAATATTGTGGTCGCATGAAAAGATGACATAAAGGGCCTCCTTTAATTTTTCTTAAATGCTCTTGGATGGTGAGACATATATGTGTTTCTCAACATTTCCTTCGAAACGTGCGTGTATATCTGTGTAGAAGACAGATTGGAATGCCCGAGCAGTTCTTGAACGCTTCTCAAATCCGCTCCTTCATTTAACAGATGCGTGGCGAACGTATGTCGAAGCATATGCGGATGGATATGTAAAGTGCTTGACGCTTTTTGAACAAGCCCGCTTAAAATATGTCTGATGCCACGGGCTGTAAGCGGTCCGCCTCTTTGATTTACGAATAATAGATCATGAGGTTCTTTTGCCTTCATCAGCAAGCACTGTCTTCCGCTATTCATGTATACCTTCAACGCTTCGCGGGCATAAGACCCAAAGGGGATATAGCGCTGCTTCTTGCCTTTACCGTGAACAAGCACAGTGTCCATAAATAAATCAACGTCGTTAATAGTTATGGAACAGCATTCACTGACCCTCATTCCAGTGGCATAGAGCAGCTCTAACAGCGCTTGATCCCTCATTCCGGCCGGCTGGCTTATATCTGAAACTTCAAACAGCTCCTCAAGCTCTTTTTGATATAGAAACTTCGGTATCCGTTTCTCCTGTTTTGGCAGATGAACAAGCTGAAACGGATTTTCTTCAATAAGCTTTTCCCGCATCAGAAACTTATAAAAGCTTCTTAATGCAGATATCTTTTTGCTTATTGTTCTTCTCGATAAACCTTTTTCATAGGCTTCTGTCAAAAAAATCCTAGTATCTTGATATGATGCTTCTTCAAATCCATTTATACCTTGAACGCGCAGGAAAGTCTCGAATTCTTCAATTGAATCCACATAATTCACAATAGTATATTGTGAATAATTTTTTTCAATTTGTAAATATTCAACGAATAACTTTACGAAATTCTTAACATTCTCCATGCCTAATACCTCCCCAGGAAGGGCTTTTAAATGGTATCACAAATCGCGCTCAGGTTGCAATCAATACCTATATTGTTTTCGAAATTGTTTGAATTGTTTCAATCGCACGGTTCGCGTATTGTTCATTTCGTTCTTTTTTATTTTTAATTTTAACTGGCAATTCTTTCAAAAGCCCAAAGTTTGCATTCATCGGCTGGAAGTTCTTCTGGTTTGTTGTTGTAATATAATGTGCCATACTGCCAATTGCTGTTTCCTGAGGGAAGATCACAAGCTCTTCTCCCAATACAAGCTTCGCCGCATTAATGCCTGCTACAAGTCCTGAGGCAGCTGATTCCACATATCCTTCTACTCCCGTCATTTGGCCTGCAAAGAACAGATCACTGCGGTTTTTAAATTGATAAGTCGGCTTTAACAGGCTTGGAGAGTTAATAAATGTGTTTCTGTGCATCACGCCATATCTGACGATTTCTACATTTTCAAGTCCTGGAATCAACTTGAGAACTTCCTTTTGGTCTCCCCATTTTAAATGAGTCTGGAATCCTACAATATTATAAAGTGTTCCCGCAGAATCATCCTGTCTGAGCTGAACGACGGCATAAGGGCGTTTTCCTGTAACAGGATGCTCTAGACCAACCGGTTTCATCGGACCGAAAAGCATTGTTTTCTTACCCCGTTTTGCCATAACTTCAATCGGCATGCAGCCTTCAAAGAAAATCTCTTTTTCAAATTCTTTTAACGGCACTGTTTCTGCTGATGTTAATGCTTCATGAAAACGGTCAAACTCTTCTTCTGTCATCGGGCAGTTCAAATATGCTGCTTCACCTTTATCATAACGGGATTTTAGGTACACTTTATCCATATCAAGGCTGTCTTTTTCTACAATTGGCGCCGCTGCGTCATAAAAATATAAATAGTCCTCTCCAGTCAGCTCCTTCAGCTGGGCAGACAGCGATTCAGATGTTAACGGACCCGTTGCGATGATAGTAGGGCCTTCAGGAATTTCAGTCACTTCTTCATTAATAACGGTTACGTTTGGATGATTTTTCACCCGATTTGTCACACTTGCGGCAAATTCATGACGGTCTACTGCAAGAGCGCCCCCGGCAGGCACCGAACATTCGTCAGCCGCAGCGATAATGGCTGAATCAAGCGCACGCATTTCTTCCTTTAATACACCGACAGCGTTAGCAAGTGTATTAGAGCGAAGAGAGTTGCTGCAGACAAGCTCAGCAAATTTATCTGTATGATGCGCAGGCGTTTGTTTAACTGGCCGCATTTCATACAATTTGACTTGAATCCCACGTTTGGCAAGCTGCCATGCTGCTTCACTTCCTGCGAGTCCGGCTCCGATTACATTCACTGTTTGTTGGTTCATCTTTCACATCTCCTAGTTTATTATTCAAGGCCTTCTTTTAACACACAAAGAAGGTGAGCAAGACCCTGCTCACCGCTACTTCTGTGGTTCTTCCTTATAATCGCATTCCACGCATTGGACTTGTATGCCTTTTTTGAGTTTTTTCTCGACGAGCATTTTTCCGCATTTCGGGCATTTTCGTTCAATTGGTTTGTCCCATGATACGAATTCACAGTCCGGATAACGGTCACAGCCGTAAAACACCCGTTTCTTTTTCGATTTTCGCTCAACAATGTTTCCTTCTCCGCAGCTCGGGCACTTCACACCGATTTGTTTCACAATCGGTTTCGTGTTCCGGCAGTCAGGGAAGTTGGAGCAAGCTAAGAATTTACCGTACCGTCCCATTTTATATACCATTGGAGAACTGCACAATTCACAATCCTCTCCAGCATACTCAGGTTCAATCTCAACTTCCTTCATTTCCGATTCGGCTTTTTTCACGCGTTTTTCAAAATCGGTGTAGAAATTATCGATAATCTTGACCCATTCGGTATTTCCTTCTTCAACATGATCAAGATCTCGCTCCATTTTAGCTGTAAACTCAACGTTAATGATCTCAGGGAAAAACTCCATGATCAAGTCAAGAACGATCTGACCTAATTCAGTCGGAACGAAACGTTTATTATCCAATGCCACGTAGCCGCGCCGCTGAATAGTATCAAGTGTCGGAGCATATGTGGATGGACGGCCGATACCGCGTTCTTCAAGGGTTTTAACAAGCCGGGCCTCAGTATATCGCGGAGGCGGCTGGGTAAAATGCTGCTCAGGTTCTATATCTTTTGATAATACCGTGTCGCCTTCTTGTAAGTCAGGCAGCATCCGGTCTTTTTCTTCCATTTGATCGTCTTTTCCTTCAACATACACCTTCATAAACCCGGAAAACTTGACTTTACTTCCATTTGCACGAAATGTCAAACCGTTGTTTGTCAGGTCGACACTCATTGTATCGAGAACAGCCGGTGCCATTTGGCTGGCAACAAAACGCTCCCAAATTAATTTATACAGTCTCATTTGGTCTCTGCCGAGGACTGCTTTTAATTCACTTGGTTTTCTAAGAACTGATGTCGGCCGAATTGCTTCGTGGGCATCCTGGGCATTTTCATTCTTTTTCGCAGGCTTCCGTTTTCCGCCTAGGAACTCTTTTCCATATGTCTGATCAATAAATGCAGCTGCTTCATCAACAGCCGTATTTGAAATACGGGTTGAATCCGTTCTCATATACGTGATCAGACCAACCGTTCCTTCTCTTCCTAAATCAATTCCTTCATATAATTGCTGTGCAATCATCATCGTTTTCTTCGCTCTGAAATTGAGCTTGCGAGCCGCTTCCTGCTGCAGGGTAGAAGTGGTAAAAGGCAAAGCAGGATTACGTTTGCGTTCCTTTTTGGTTACTTTTTCAACTGTATATTGATTCCCTTTGAGCTGAGAAAGAATCTCTTTTACATCAGCTTCACTATTTAAAGGAAGTTTTTTGCCGTTTTTCCCGAAAAAGCTCGCTTCAAAGGTTTCTTGACCTTTTAAGAACGTACCGTCAATTGTCCAATATTCCTCAGGCTTAAAGTCGTTAATCTCTTTTTCACGGTCAATAATCAAACGGAGGGCAACGGATTGCACGCGTCCTGCGCTAAGCCCTTTTTTGACTTTTTTCCATAAGATTGGACTGATTTTATATCCGACAAGCCTGTCTAAAATACGTCTCGCTTGCTGTGCATCCACTAAATCCATATTGATCATGCGGGGATGCTTAAACGATTCCTTAATAGCGTCTTTTGTAATTTCGTTAAACACCACACGGCAGTCTGAGTTGAGATCTAAATCAAGACTGTGTGCCAAATGCCATGCAATCGCTTCCCCTTCTCTGTCGGGGTCGGCTGCGAGATACACTTTTTTGGCTTTTTTCGCAGCCGTTTTCAGCTCTTTTAATACCGGGCCTTTACCTCGAATGGTAATATATTTCGGTTCAAAATTCTGTTCTATGTCAACTCCCATTTGACTTTTTGGAAGATCCCGGACATGTCCCATTGATGCTTTTACTTTATATTTTTTACCTAAGTAACGTTCAATCGTTTTCGCCTTAGCGGGCGATTCCACGATGACTAGATAATCAGACATTTTCATCCCCCTCAAGAGGTGTTCTCTCTCTTTTCAAGATATTTCAATTTTATTTTTGCAGCTGTCTTTATTTGGCTTTCAACATTTCATTCTTTATCATGAACGTCATTAATTAAATAGAAAACAATATGCAACTTTAAATCCTCACTATTATTAAATATTTAAATACCGTTTGTCAAACGATAATTCAAAAGGGTTCCGTATATTGAACGTTTCTCTCAGGAAGTTCCTCGAAAATATCCTCTGCTGACCATATGGCTTTAGCCCCCTGCTGGATCAGTTTTATAGGACCTCCGGCGTAAGGGTCAAACAATGAACCGGGTACGGCAAATACCTCTCTCCCTTGTTCCAATGCTTGATAGGCAGTAATCAGCGAACCGCTTTTTTCTTTGCCCTGAACGACAATAACGCCTTCACTTAGTCCGCTGATAATACGGTTTCTCATAGGGAAATGCCATTTTTGGGGTTTAGTTTCAGGTGGGTGCTCTGACAGCAGGATATGGTGTTTAGCCATGTGATCTGCTAACTGAAGGTTTTCTCGGGGATAAATGTGTTGAAATCCGCCTGCAATGACGCCAATTGTCCGCCCCTTCGCCTTAATACTTGCAGCATGGGACATTCCGTCTATCCCAGACGCCAGTCCGCTGACAATCACCCAACCTTTACGACAGATCTCTTTTGTAAGATGATTGACAACTTGTTTCCCATAAGCTGTTGGATTTCTTGTGCCTACAATTCCAATTTTTCTCCCTTTCGAAAGAAGAGTCATATCACCTTTTGCAAACAGTACGGCAGGGGGATCATAAATGCTTTTAAGCCAGAAAGGATATTGCTTTGAAGAAATAGGGATGGTGTTAATGCCTTGCTCACGATAAGCAGCAAGTACACGCGGGAGCTTTGGATAAAATTGTTCTATTTCGTTTTTTAATGCAGCTGCTTTTATTTGATCACGAGTAACCGTTTGTAACACGGGTGATGTCAGCGACATAGACGGATCGGCTTTCCACCATTTTAATAGAAGGGATGGGGATAATAATTGATTGATTCTGCAAATCGTTAGGCAGACAGCGGCCTGATCCAATAGATTGACCTCCTTTTGTTAGAAAAAGCAGGAACAGCCTTGACGGCTGTCCCTTTTTTATTAATGCGTTTTACAAGTTTCGAACAAGTTCTTCTCTTTCAGCACCTTGATTAAGGTTTCACCCATGACAGAAGGTGTCTCTGCAACTTCGATTCCGCATGCATTAAGGGTTTTGATTTTTTCATCAGCTGTCCCTTTCCCGCCGGAAATAATGGCGCCTGCATGCCCCATGCGCTTCCCAGGAGGTGCTGTTTTACCGCCAATAAAACCGACTACCGGTTTTGTCATGTTGGCTTTTACCCACTCTGCCGCTTCCTCTTCGGCCGTACCGCCGATTTCGCCAATCATGATGACTGCGTGTGTGTCAGGATCTTCGTTAAACGCTTTTAAAACGTCAATAAAGTTTGTTCCATTTACAGGGTCGCCGCCGATTCCAACAGCTGTAGATTGCCCTACACCCGCTTCTGAGAGCTGGTGCACCGCTTCGTATGTTAATGTTCCTGAACGTGATACAACGCCTACATGACCCTTTTTATGGATGTATCCGGGCATAATGCCGATTTTACATTCTTCAGGCGTAATGACACCAGGACAGTTCGGCCCTATCAGTCTCGTTTTCTTGCCTTCCATGAAGCGTTTGACCTTCACCATATCCAAAACCGGGATATGTTCTGTGATACAAATCACGAGATCAAGCTCCGCATCTACCGCTTCCATAATCGCATCAGCTGCAAACGGTGCGGGCACATATATAACAGACGCGTTAGCGCCGGTTGTTTGAACTGCTTCAGCCACTGTATTAAATACAGGAACACCTTCCGCTTCTGTTCCGCCTTTTCCAGGTGTTACACCGCCAACGATATTTGTGCCGTATTCAAGCATCTGCTTCGTATGAAATAAAGCGGTAGAACCTGTAATCCCTTGCACAATAACTCTTGTATCTTTATTAATGAAAACACTCATTATTTGGTCCCCTGCCTTTCATTCTTTCTTAAACTAAGGATACGATTTTCTGCGCGCCGTCAGCCATTGATTCCGCAGATGTAATGTTTAATCCTGATTCACTAAGGATTTTCTTCCCTAGATCCACGTTTGTGCCTTCAAGACGGACGACAAGCGGCAATGTCAAACCAACTTGTCTAGTCGCTTCAACAACCCCTTCTGCGATGACATCACATTTCATAATGCCGCCGAAAATGTTGACAAAAATCCCTTTAACGTTTTGATCAGAAAGAATGATTTTAAATGCTTCCGTGACTTTTTCCGCGGTTGCACCGCCGCCCACATCAAGGAAGTTGGCCGGTTCTCCTCCATAATGCTTGATAATATCCATCGTAGACATTGCAAGTCCCGCGCCGTTTACCATACAGCCGATATTTCCATCAAGGGAAATGTAGCTTAGATCATATTTGGACGCTTCAATTTCTTTCGGATCTTCTTCATCCAAATCTCTGTATTCCATAATGTCCTTTTGTCGGTACAACGCATTGCTGTCAAAATTCAATTTTGCATCAAGCGCCATCACATTTCCGTCGCCAGTCACAACAAGCGGATTGATTTCGGCGATTGAGCAGTCTTTCTCAACAAACGCTTTATATAGTCCAAGCATAAATTTAGCAGCTTTTCCCACGAGCTCTTTTGGAATATTAATAGCGAATGCAATTTCTCTGGCTTGATAGCCTTGAAGGCCAACAGCCGGATCAATGACAGCTTTTTTGATTTTTTCTGGTGTTTTCTCCGCAACCTCTTCAATTTCCGTTCCGCCTTCTTCAGAAGCCATCAAAACGATTCTTGAAGTGGCGCGGTCAAGCACTAGACCGATGTAATATTCTTTTTTAATATCGCAGCCTTCTTCAATAAGTAAGCGTTTTATTACTTGGCCGTCCGGACCCGTCTGATGTGTAACTAGGGTCTTCCCTAATAGTTCTTCGGCATACGCTTTTACTTCGTCTAATGATTTTGCTATTTTTACCCCACCAGCTTTGCCTCGACCGCCAGCATGAATTTGAGCCTTTACGACATAAACCGAGCTGGATAAGCTCTTTGCACTCTCAACTGCTTCTTCTGCTGTAAAAGCCACTTTACCTTCAGGAACAGATACCCCATATTTTCTGAGGACTTCTTTTCCCTGGTACTCATGGATATTCATTTCCCATCCTCCTAACTTATGTAACAAAACTAAAATAGACTGCGCTTTCATTCTATAATATTACTGGAAGAATTGTCTACAGTTCGATGCAAAATCTTTTAATCCTTCTAAACATTCAAACTTTTACTTTATTAAAAACATAAATTTCAAAGGAGGATGGGGAATATTTTAGCTATTTTTTGTTTTTTACGCTTTCGTCCAATTTGTAAATGAATGAAAAAATCTCGGCTACCGTTTCATAAAGAGCTTCAGGAATTTGATCATCTACCGTCAAATGGCGCATTAATTCGACAAGAGTCCGATCTTCTTGAATCGGGACCCCTGCTTTTTTTGCTTCTTTGATAATGTTGTCAGCTACATGGCCCTTTCCTGTGGCAATCACTCTCGGCGCCTTGTCTTTTTGTTCGTCATAATGGAGAGCAACAGCTTTTCTGATCGGTGTCTGCTCTTTCATATTTTCACATCCACTTCCTGATCACTGATACTTGTTATATATTGATCGATTGAAGCCTTTTCTTCGGTGTGAACCCTTTTTTTAGCGTTTACCCCTGAAAGGCTGTACCCCATTTCCTTTAGCCCCTGTTTAAGCGCGGGCACCATCGGATCGATCGCAGCCTGCAGCTCGAAATCAGTCTCTATTGTAATGGTCATGACTTTTTGCTGTACCAAGCAATCAACGACGGTTTCTTTTAGTGTATCAAGCTGCAGCAAAAACAAAAGGCGGCAATGGGAAGGATCAAGCTTTCCATCCGCTTCTTTCTTTCCTTTAAACAGAACAGTCATGTCCTGAACCCCTGACTTCGAAAACATCGGAAATGACATTACAATTTGGCTGTATGATGGATGGTCCTGCTGCATGAAAAGCTGGCCATTTAATTTATGAAAAACCTGATCGGCTTCTTGTTTGACTGGTTCGGCTACCTCATGCGATGCTCTTAAGGCAGAAAGAGCCAGCTTGATGGATTGCATTTCGCCAGATGTGACTGCACTTCCTTGTTCAAACGCTTTAATGAACGCAACCTCGTCCCTTGCACCGATTGCCGTTTTCACTTTGGATAAGAAAGAAAGAACATCTGCTTTATCCGCCAAATGAGGTGCTGTCTGCTGAACAGCCTTAAAAAAGACTTCGGCTTCCTGGTCTGTGACTTGTGCCGCCTGTAAAACAGCTGAAGCTGCAAGTGACTTACTATCACCCGATGAAGCAGCCGCTTTAATCCAATTTGCTGCTTCTTTCACAATTTGGAGACTGTTTTTTTCAGCAGATTCCGTCAGCTTCATCAGCAGCTGGCGGGCTTCTTTAATTGGAATGTCTGCTGCTGTTTTAACAGACTCTTCTTGTATGCTTCTCTGTTCTGCTGTGTGATTTGCAATCGGCAGGCTGGCTTTTCCGGGGGAGCCAGCTGGTGTGCTAAGCTCCCTGCTTCCAGCAGTATTGGCCGGAGAAGGTGCTTTCGTATTGTCGGTTAAAGAAATAAGCTTATCAATCAGCCGTTCTGCATGGACATCGATTTCACTATTTAAAAGCACCGTAACTGCTTCCTTTAGCTTTGACATCATTTGGCTCTGCTGAGGGTTTTGGTCGATTGCCTGAAGCAGCTGGAATACGTGCTGATGCAACGGAACAGGCGATTTCACTGCGTGAACACCATTCAAAATCTCGGAGTGAATGGGAAGATCACGCTTTAAAGCGAAGAGAACCGTTTCAACTGCTTTTTTTGTGTCTTGCGAAGGCAGCGTGTCCATCCACCGGACAGCTGTTTTGATATCATTTTCTGTTACGGGTGTTTTGCTTTTCAGCATCGCTCCTGTCATCATGAGAGCTGCGTTTGACGTCTTCACTGACATGGCATTTAAAAGCTTGCCAGCTGCATCCTGAATGGTTTTAGGATTTTGATCAAAGCTTTGAACGACCTGAAGACGGCCTGTTTGCTCTGCCGTTTTTTTTTCGTAGGAAAACCAATAGTATGCCTGAGGACGAAGCTGAGTTTCAAGTTTTCCCTGAACAGTTTGATTGCCGACTTGGATCAGGGCATGCTGATCTCCTAGTAAACGAAGCACTTTTCCTAAGAGGAGACGCTTCTCCCCGTTTAGCGCTTCGTTTACTTTTGATGTTTCCTGCGGGACGGCTGTACGCCCGAAAAGGTGCTGCAGCGCCTTTTGCACATCATTTCGTATGTTCATTTTAAAAAGGTGCCTCCTTGTCCATGGTGATTTATCTGAAAGATTGAACAGGAGCGAAAGTTTTGCGGTGCAATTCAGTTGGGCCGTATGCAGCGAGAGCTTCCAAATGTTCTTTTGTCCCATAGCCTTTATTTTTTTCAAAGCCGTACATGGGATACGTTTCGGCATAAGCGCTCATCATTCGGTCCCTCGTCACTTTTGCGATACACGCACCTGCCGCAATAGACACGCTTTTGGCATCGCCTTTTATAATTGACGCCTGAGCCGTGTCGAGCGGAAGTGTCATTGCGTCAACAAGCAAATAATCAGGTGTATCCGACAAATCCTGTATCGCTTTCACCATTGCCATTTTTGAAGCTTCATATATATTGATCTCATCAATCACAGTAGCTTCTACAATTCCTATCCCGACCGCCAGTGCTTCCTTCATAATAAGCTCGTAATATTCCTCACGCTTTTTTTCTGAAAGCTTTTTGGAGTCTGTCAGCCCAAGTATTTCACATTCCTCTGGAAGGATGACTGCGCTGGCGACAACTGGTCCTGCCAATGGTCCCCGGCCGACCTCGTCAACACCTGCAATCAAGCGAAATCCCTTGTTTCTTGCCAGCCTTTCATAGGAAGTCATATTCACCCATTGTTCTTTCAGCGCTTTTTCTTTCGCTTGCTTTTTAAGCCATTGCTCTACAAGCGTTTGAACGCTTTTTCTCGGGTCGTTTTCGCATTGGGCAATAAATGGGTCTTGTGCATCCTTCACTTCCTGCAAACGGTCTTTAATGTCCTTTACGGTTAATGTATTCACTTTCTCTTCTCCCTTACTGTATGTATCGGTTCAGCCAAGAAAAAATAAAGACCCGCATTTCTGCGCGCCTTTACATCGTCGGCTGTTCAAATGACAGCCTGCCGAACTTTTCAGTGCGAATATCGCGAATGATGACTTCAGTCGTCTTATCATAGTTAATGAGCCCACCGCTCATGAGACAGCCGCGCTTTTCACCTATTGCATCAAACAGCTCGGCAATGTCCTCTGGGATCTCATCAAGGCCATAACGCTCTTTAAGCCGTTCTGGGTAATGTTCTTCGAGAAAACGAAGACCAAACACGGCCACGTCCTGCAAATTGATAATCGAGTCTTTAATAGCCCCGGTAACTGCCAGTCTCAAACCGACAAGCTCATCCTCAAATTTAGGCCACAAAATTCCCGGTGTATCTAATAGCTCTAATTCTTTCCCAACTTTGACCCACTGTTGAGAAGTCGTAATACCAGGTCTGTCTCCCGTTTTTGCTATGTTTTTCTTTGCAAGCCGGTTGATGAGCGTTGATTTTCCGACGTTTGGAATGCCGATAATCAAAGCGCGAATCGCTCTCGGCTTCACACCTTTCGCCCGCATCCGGTCAAATTTTTCTTGGAGGATCTCTTTTGATGCAGGCACAATTTGATTTAAACCTTGCCCGTTTACAGAATTAATGGACAGAGAGCGGATCCCCTGGTTCTCAAAGTGCTCTTTCCACCGCTGTGTAACTGCCGCATCTGCTTTGTCAGCCTTGTTTAACAGCATAATTCGCGGCTTATTTTTTAGAATATCTTCAATCATTGGGTTTCTTGATGACATTGGAATTCTGGCATCTACCAATTCATATACGATATCGATTAATTTTAATTTTTCGGTTACTTCCCTTCTTGCTTTTGCCATATGGCCCGGGAACCATTGAATTGTCATGTGACACGAACACCGCCTTTATCTTCAGTATGCATGATTCATTGTTGTCCTTTATGTATTTTACGATGCCTGTCCGGCATTTTCAAATTCTGTATAAAAAAAGAGCTTGTTACAGGTAACAAGCTCTTTTCGTTCGTTATCATTATCGTCTGATCTCTTTAATACGAGCCGCTTTTCCGCGAAGTTCACGCAGGTAGTAAAGTTTAGCACGGCGTACTTTACCGTAACGTACAACTTCGATTTTCGCGATTTTTGGTGTGTGTACAGGGAAAGTACGTTCAACGCCAACACCGTAAGAAATCTTACGAACTGTGAACGTTTCGCTGATTCCACCACCACGACGCTTAATCACAACACCTTCAAAGATCTGGATACGCTCACGGTTACCCTCAACAACTTTAACGTGTACACGTAAAGTGTCACCAGGACGGAACGCAGGAAGATCAGTACGAAGCTGTTCTTTTGTGATATCTTCAATTAGTTTTTGCATCGTTTTCAACTCCTTCCAACAGATGCTCTTGGCCACAAAAACCGGCACAGCGGAACATCGTTTTCAAGCTTGCAGCGGATAAGCCCGCTTAAGCCACAAGTAGTATCTTATCACAATTTCATAGCCTATGCAATAAAATCTATTCTTTTTCCCATTCAGAAATCCACTTTCTTTGCTGCTCTGTAAGCGGGTAGTCTTTCAACAGATCCGGACGTCTTAGGTAGGTCCTTCTGATCGATTCTTTATTCCGCCATTCTTCAATTTTTGCATGGTTTCCTGACAAGAGTGTTTCAGGCACTTTTAAACCTTTGTAATCTGCCGGTCTTGTATAATGCGGGTGCTCTAAGAGTCCGGTGCTGAATGAATCCTCAATATGGGAAGCCTCTTTACCCAGTACACCCGGAAGCAGTCTGACCACACTGTCTGCGATCATCATTGCAGGGAGCTCACCGCCCGTCAGAACAAAGTCGCCAATTGATATTTCATCCGTTACCAAGTGCTCGCGAATGCGTTCATCATAGCCTTCATAGTGGCCGCAAATGAACAGCAAATGCTCTTCCTTTGCTAATTGTTCGGCTTTTTTTTGGGTAAAACGCTCACCTTGCGGGCATACGAGGATAATACGCGGAGCAGCGGCTGCCTTTGATGTCAGGTCCTCGACCGCGTCAAAAACAGGCTGAGGCTTGATAACCATGCCTGCGCCGCCGCCATAAGGATAATCATCAACAGTGTTGTGCTTGTTATCAGAGTACTCCCGGAAATTTACGACTTGAAACTGCACCGCATCTTTTTCCTGGGCTTTTTGAAGAATCGATGAGCCGAGCACACCTTCAAACATTTCGGGAAACAGCGTCAAAAAGTCGATTTTCATTCGTCTATTAACCCTTCCATTAGTTCAATCTCAATTTTCTTTTCCCTGACATCGATATGTTTGACCACTGATTCAATGTAAGGAATGAGTACGTCTTTTTTTCCTTTTCGTCCGATGACCCAAACGTCATTGGCCCCAGGCGTCAAAATTTCTTTGACCTTTCCGATGAGTTCGCCTTCTTCAGTAAATACTTCACACCCAATGATTTCGTGGAAATAAAATTCACCCTCATTCAGCTCTCCTAATTCTTCTTCAGGAACTTTAATGATTGCGTTTTTCAGCTCTTCTACTTCATTTAGGTTTTGTCTTTCTTTAAACTGCAGGAGATGAAATTGCTTATGCAGTCTATGTGTGTTTACCGTTACCTCCACTGGTTCGTTACGGCCGTCCATAAACAAATACAGCGTGTTTCCCGGCTTGTATCGTTCTTCGGCAAAATCTGTTTTTGAAATCACCCGCACTTCGCCTTTGATTCCGTGGGTATTTACGATTTTGCCTACATTAAACCATCGCTTTGTCATATGATCACCTCTGGCGAATTTCAATTACTTTTCCATCTTTTATGACGATGGTGTTCGCTGCTGTTTTCTCATGCCAGTCATCCCCGGCTTCAATCGTCAGCAGCGCATCGACTTCCTTTTCTTTCAGCTCACTGCCAAGCGGCAATGTATGTACTTGAGCAATTTGAAAATCGATGATTTTTATATCATCTTTTCGCTTTTCTATTGCCTTTTTAAATTGTTCAATCATATCAGGGTTTTGCTGTTCTTTCTCATGTTTTCTAAGCTGAAAATAGAGCTGGCTGCATTCTCGTTCAAGCATTTGTTTCTTTTCGGCAAAAGAAGCTAAAAGCTTTTCTTTACTGCGCTCGGTTAAGACTTGCATAACGGCTACACGGTGAATAATTTGCATCGCACCAAGCTCCCCGCTTTTAAAACTTTTACTCGCCCAGGCTTTTCTATTTTGCCTAAGCTTCTATCAGTTTACCCTTTTTTTGCGTGTAAAAAAAGGGGAGGTGCCGGCCCTCTCCCTTTTAGTCAAATATTTCAAATTGAACTTTCTTAGAAGACTGTGCGCCAGCTGCAAATACAGCTGTTCGAATCGCTTTTGCAGTCCGGCCTTGCTTTCCGATAACTTTACCGGTATCTGACTTATGGACAGATAAGCGCAGCGCAATCTTTTGATCGGTTTCTTCTCTTATGACGCGAATGTCATCTGGATGATCAACAAGCGGCGTCACAATGTGGACAATCAAATCTTCCAAGTGTTGATCAGTCATTACTTGCCTTGTTTAGCGTTGTGGAATTTTTCCATGATTCCTTGGCTAGAGAACAAGTTGCGAACTGTATCAGATGGTTTCGCTCCAGTTTGAAGCCATTTAAGAGCAAGCTCTTCGTCAATTTTTACTTCCGCTGGTTTTGCAACCGGGTTGTAAGTTCCGACTGTTTCGATGAAACGGCCGTCACGTGGTGAACGAGAATCTGCTACAACAATACGATAGAAAGGAGATTTTTTTGCTCCCATACGTTTTAAACGAATTTTTACTGCCATTTTACTAGCACCTCCGAAAATATTTCAACAAGATAGTATATTAACAATGATAAAAGTGTTTGTAAAGTGTTTTTTCTTAACAACGGTTTTATCATGTATAACCGATTACATAAAAGGTAGCTTAAACCCTTTTTTCTTGCCTTTTGACATGTTTGTCATCTGCTTCATCATTTTTTTCATTTCATCAAACTGCTTAAGCAGACGGTTGACTTCCTGTACGGATGTCCCGCTTCCTTTTGCAATCCGCTTCCGCCGGCTGGCATTGATAATATCCGGCTGTTCTTTTTCAAGAACAGTCATTGATTTGATGATTGCTTCCACATGATTCAGCTGTTTTTCATCAACTTGGATGTTTTTCAGGCCTTTCATTTTACCTGCACCCGGCATCATTTGCAGAAGCTCATCAAGCGGCCCCATGTTTCTGACTTGCCCGAGCTGCTCCAGAAAATCGTCCAATGTGAAGCTCATCGTTCTCATTTTTTGTTCCAGCTCTTTGGCTTTGTCTTCATCAACGCTGGCCTGTGCTTTTTCAATCAATGTCAGCACGTCGCCCATGCCGAGAATCCTTGATGCCATGCGTTCAGGATGGAACGGCTCTAACGCATCAAGCTTTTCGCCCAAACCTGCGAACTTAATTGGCGTGTTTGTGACAGCGCGAATAGAAAGCGCTGCCCCGCCGCGTGTGTCTCCATCCAGCTTAGTCAACACAACACCGGTTAAACCGAGCTGTTCATTAAAGCTTTTGGCAACATTCACAGCGTCCTGACCGGTCATGGAATCGACAACCAAGAAGATTTCTTCCGGATTCGCGATTTCTTTGACGTTGGTCAGTTCATCCATCAGTTCATGGTCGATATGCAAGCGGCCTGCCGTATCCAAAATGACATAGTCATAATGTTCTTCCTTGGCTTTCTCAATAGCCTGTTTAGCTATTTCTACAGGACTGACCTGATCGCCAAGAGAAAAAACAGGCATATCAAGCTGTTTGCCGAGTGTTTCCAGCTGCTTAATTGCGGCTGGGCGGTAAATATCGGCAGCAACCAGCATCGGTTTGCGATTATGCTTTTTGCGCAGCAGATTCGCAAGCTTACCGCTTGTTGTCGTTTTACCGGCACCTTGGAGACCGACCATCATAATAACAGTCGGCGGCCTTTTTGCGACGGCGATTTTGCTCTCTTCGCCGCCCATCAGCTCAGTCAGTTCCTCTTTAACAACTTTAATGACCTGCTGGCCGGGCGTCAGACTTTTCATGACGTCTTGGCCTACAGCGCGTTCACTTACTTTTTTGACAAAATCTTTGACTACTTTAAAGTTAACGTCAGCCTCAAGCAGCGCAAGACGAACCTCACGCATCATATCTTTTACATCTTGTTCGCTGACTTTCCCTTTTCCGCGGATTTTAGAAATCGTCTGCTGCAGTCGGTCGGCTAATCCTTCAAATGCCATAGTTTGCCGCCTCCTAATCTAATTTCTCAAGCGCTTCAATCAGAGCTGTAATTTCTTCCTCTTCTTTTGAACCGGAAGCAAGCTCCTTCAGCTTATTAAACATCTCTTTACGCTCCTGAAACTTTTTCAAAAGGAGCAGCTTTTCTTCATATTGTTCAAGCATCGCTTCTGTTCGTTTGATGTTATCATAAACAGCTTGTCTTGAAACCTCATATTCTTCGGCTATTTCGCCTAGGGAGAAATCGTCCAAATAATAAAGCGACATATAGCTCTTCTGTTTTGACGTCAACAACGACTGATAAAAATCAAACAGATAATTCATTCTCGTTGTCTTTTCGAGTGACATTTGAGCTCTCCCCTTTGTTAAGTCAAATCCCTTTACGATAACTTAGTTTACACGGTTTTAATGACACTGTCAAGTTTTTATCTTGTCAAAGCGGCGATTAACTTTTTCCAAAATACGCTAAATATCATCCAATTTATTCCGATATTGTATATGAACCCTATTTTAAGGAGGATTTTTATGAAAAAAATCAGTTTATTATTTATGTTGTGTCTGGCAGCCCTGTTTACAATAGGTTTCCCGGTACAGCAAGCAGACGCTGCTGAGGCACCTTATAAGGCCTCAATCACAAATATCAGCACAGATGGAGGGGTATACGGTAAAATCAATTACGGACAAGGTCAATATTGGCGAGTCAAGTACAATATTACAGTAAGCGGCAAATTACTCGACCAAAACGGACAGCCAGTGCCAAACGCGCCCGTAAGATTTGAAGCGGACACGAAGGTCGGAAACACAACACAAACTGCTTCAGGAACGACTGATGCAAACGGAACATTTGAGGTTCCGATGTATTTGGGGCCAGCTGCTGGTTACTATACGTATTACACATCTGTTTCCGTTCATTACTATGACATCATCCCATTCAGAGTTTTTTCTGGTGAGGCAAGACTGGTATCCACTGATAACAGCCTTTATCATTTCGCCTATCAAGTAAGAAGATAAAAAAGAAAAGGCCCCAAGATGTTGGGGCCTTTTTCTTAATCGTCGGCTTTTTCCACTAAATCTGAAAAGAGTCCGTACACATAGGATTCTGGATCAAATTCCTGAAGATCATCAACTTTTTCTCCTAAACCGACTAGTTTAACCGGGATGTGAAGCTCGTTGCGAATCGCAAGGACGATACCGCCCTTTGCCGTACCGTCAAGCTTCGTTAAAGCAATGCCGGTAACATTTGTTGCTTTAGAGAATTCTTTTGCCTGAGCCATTGCATTTTGGCCGGTCGTGGCATCAAGGGCAAGCAGCACCTCATGCGGAGCTTCAGGAACTTCTCTTTCGATAACACGTTTCACTTTTTCAAGCTCTTTCATGAGATTTACTTTGTTTTGGAGACGCCCTGCCGTATCACAAATTAATACATCGGCATTTCTTGCTTTCGCAGCATGAACAGCATCGTAGATGACAGCTGCCGGATCGCTTCCGGCCGTCTGCTTAATGACAGGCACTCCTGTACGCTCTCCCCATACTTCCAGCTGTTCAATGGCTCCCGCTCTGAAAGTGTCTCCGGCGGCAAGTACGACAGATTTTCCTTCTTGTTTCATTTTATGAGCAAGCTTTCCGATCGTTGTTGTTTTCCCGACACCGTTTACACCTACCAGAAGGATTACGTTTAAACGCCCATCCTGGATGTTCAGTTCTGAAATTTGCTCATCTCCGCTGTTATAAATCTCGACCAGTTTCTCAGAAATCACTGACTGGACTTCCTTTGGATCTTGAATATTTCTGCGTTTGACTTCTTTTTTCAGCTCATCTATTAATTCCATAACGGTTGTAAAACCGACATCCGCGCTGATAAGAACCTCTTCAAGCTCTTCGAAGAAATCCTCATCCACTTTACGGTAACGGGATACAAGATCATTCACTTTGTTTTGAAAGGAGTTTCTTGTTTTTTCAAGGCCATCCTTAAACTTTTCAGATACGGAATCTGTCTGTTTTGTGATTTTCTCTTTTAATTTTTTAAAAAAGCTCATCTTTTAACCTCTTTCCTCGTTACTGAACGAATTCTTTTGTTTCTTCCAGCTTAACGGAGATTACCTTGGAAACACCGGATTCCTGCATGGTTACGCCATAAAGCACATCCGCTTCCTCCATCGTTCCTTTTCTGTGGGTAATCACAATAAACTGGGTATCACTGCTGTATTTTTTTAAATACTGCGCAAACCGGAACACATTCGCTTCGTCGAGCGCAGCCTCTACTTCGTCAAGGACGCAAAACGGCACTGGACGAACCTTTAGGATTGAGAATAAGAGCGCTATAGCAGTAAGCGCACGCTCTCCGCCTGACAGGAGGTTTAAGTTTTGCAGCTTTTTCCCCGGCGGCTGAGCGATAATCTCGACTCCTGAATGAAGCAGATCGTTAGGATCGGTGAGCCTCAGTTCAGCTCGCCCTCCTCCGAATAAGGAGCGAAAAACTTGATCAAAGTGTGAGCGGATTTGAACGAATGTGTCGTTAAAGCGCTTCGTCATTTCTTCATCCATTTCTTCAATCACTTGGAACAAGGTATTTTTCGCTTCTGTTAAATCTTCTTTTTGTTCCGACAGAAACTTGTACCGTTCGTTGACCCTCTCAAACTCATCTATGCTTCCGAGGTTCACGGTACCCAGCTCTTCAATTGCGAGTTTAATCAGCTTCACGCGCTTTCTGGCTTCCTCTGGATCAGTTTCAAGCTGATATTTCTCTTTTGCCCCCTCAAAGGACAAGCTGTATTCCTCCCGTAAATATTGGAGTAAATTATCAAGCTCGACTTCCATTCGTCCGAGTTTGACTTCTTCGTCTTTTAAGAGCGTTGTTTTTTGTTTATACAGGCGTTTCATTTCTTTCAGCTCACGCTCATACGTATCAAGCCCATGCTGAAGCTTGATGCGCTGATCGCGCCTTAATGCAATCAGTTCGATCGTTTTCGTTTTGTCACTCAATTTATGTTTTGCTGCTTCTTCCAGCTTTTCTTCGCCGCTGGTGCTAGATGACATCTCTGACGTTAAGAAGCTTAAGTCTTCTTTTGCTTCTTTTAACGCAATCTCTGTTTCAGTGAGCTCTTTCTTTAATCTGGCAAGGTTGTCCTCTTCCCCCTTGCATGCCTGCTCTTTTTTGGCCGCAGCGATCTTCAGCTCAGTAAGCTCGTTGGAAAGAGACTCTTTCGTTGAGGATTGCGTTTGTTTTTGTTTTGTCAGTTTGTCTATGTCCTCTTCAAGCTGTTTCATCTTTTCAGATACGGCAGAGAGCTCTTCTTCAAGCTTGCGTTTGCGCGCTTTTTTCTCTTCATCGCTTTCTGACAGAGCAGATTTTTCTTGGTCATAGAGCTCTAAATGGGTATTGATATTTTTCTCGGCAACTTGAAGTTCGTACAGCTGGCCTTTCACATCCTGCTGCTTTAACCTTAAGCCTTCCCCGGTTTCTCTTAAGTCAGCCAGTTTTTTCTCCATATCCTGAATGGATTGTTTAAGGGTTTTGACCTCTTGTTCAAGCAGAGCTGTTTTCTCTTCCATTTCAGCGAGCCGTTTCGTCACATCTTCTAGCTCCCGGCTTCTTCCGAGGAGGGAGTTATTTTTCTTTTTAACCGCGCCGCCCGTCATTGAACCACCGGGGTTCACAACATCTCCCTCAAGGGTTACGATGCGGTACCGGTGCCCGAGAAGCTTCGCAAGCTCGTTTGCACCCTTTAAGTCCTCTGTGATCAGAACGGTTCCAAGAAGATTCTGGATGACGCTTCGATACGCAGGATCAAATGTGACAAGTTCACTTGCAACCCCGAGAAATGATGAATGCCGGGCGGCTGTTTCCGCGTCACGGCTTTGAAGCTGGCGGTCTCTAATAACAGAAAGAGGCAGAAACGTCGCCCGGCCGAAGGAATTCTGCTTTAAATATTGAATCGCTTTTCGGGCAGATTGTTCATCGTCGGTCACGACGTGTTGAGCAGAAGCGCCGAGCGCTATTTCAATGGCCGTTTCATACTTCTGTTCTGTAGAAATCAGCTCAAGAACCGCTCCGCGAATTCCGCCAAGGCGCTCTTTCGCTTTTAGCACTTCTTTAACACCTTGATAAAAGCCGGAGAAATCTCCCTGCATCGTCTCAAGCATGTCCTTTTTTGATCTCGCTTGCTGAACGTATTGGTATGCCTGATACAGAGCGGATTCATTTTTTTCGTATTGGCGCTTTTTCTGCTCATATTTTGTCTGCATATCACGATATGCACCGACTTGACTGTGAATCTCCTGCTCAATTCGGGCAAATTCCGTTTCACATGCGGCTTTACGCGCAGAAATATCACGCCGTTCCTGCAGGTGCTTTTCATTGTTGTCCGCGAGTCTCTGCAATGTGACAGCGGATTGGGACATCTGGTCATCAAGAAGCTGGAGTTCGTTGCGTATCGAAGCCTGGCTGTTTAACAGCTCAAAATAATCACTTTTCAGCTGCTCGATTTTCTCTTCGACATTTTCATTGTGAAGACTGAGAGCCTGCTGTTTTTCTTTTACTTGCGCCCTTAACTGCTTCACCTCAGCCTGAAGCGTTTCGAAGACAGCTTCCTGCTTCGAAAGCTCTTCTTTCAGAACCGTTTCTTTTTGCTGGAACTGAACGATGGCTTCTTCAAGCTGTTCTTGGTTTTGCACAGCGTTTTTCTTTCGTTCTTTCAGGACTTCTTTACGGCCTTCAAGCTTTTCCAGCTCTTCACTAGTTACCAGTAAAACTTGCTGGAGCTCATCTACTGACTCATCAAGCGCTTGTATTTTGTCCCTTGTATCCTCAATCTTTGCTTCTTTCGCAGAAATAGCAGACGATTCAGCAAGCTCTTCTTCTTTTGCCATCTGCACTTTCTCTTTAAGAGTCGACCATTTACCATGCAGCTCTTCGATATCATAGGCAGTCAGCGCAATTTCAACATGCTCCAGCTCTTTCTTTTTCTCAAGGTAGTCTTTCGCTATTGAAGCTTGAATTTTAAGAGGTTCAACCTGTCCTTCAAGCTCATGTAATATATCTTCTACCCGATTTAGATTGTCCTGTGTCTCAAACAGTTTATTTTCTGCTTTTTTCTTTCTCGTTTTATATTTAAGCACCCCGGCCGCTTCTTCAAAGATACTGCGGCGATCCTCCGCTTTGCTGCTCAGGATCTCTTCCACTTTCCCTTGGCTGATAATAGAAAATGCTTCTTTACCAAGGCCAGAGTCCATAAATAAATCAATAATATCCTTCAAGCGGCACGGCTGATTGTTAATCAGAAACTCACTCTCACCTGATCTGTACACACGTCTTGTGACACTCACCTCGTGGAAGTCAATTGGCAAGAAATGATCATCATTATCAAGAGTAAGCGTAACTTCAGCTAGATTTAATCGCTTTCTTGAGTCACTCCCGGCAAAAATGATGTCTTCCATTTTTCCGCCGCGAAGAGAGCGTGCCGATTGTTCGCCGAGAACCCAGCGAATGGCATCCGTGATGTTGCTTTTTCCGCTTCCGTTCGGCCCGACAACTGCTGTCACGCCTTTAACGAAGTCTACGGAAATCCGTTCTGCAAATGATTTAAATCCTATAACGTCTAAACGTTTGAGGAACATAGCGATCCTCCTTATGTAATAAGTATTTCAATTCTATCATAAACATTGGTCAAATAAGACGGCATACATACTGAAATCCCCCTGAGTCATAAGGGGGATTTTATTGTTTCGTATGGTGTTTTTGCAATTTAGCTAAAGCTTCCTGAGCAGCGTGCTGTTCGGCTTCTTTCTTTGAACGGCCGTTTCCGACTCCGAGTGGTTCACCTTTTAGAGATACGATGGCTTCAAATTCACGGTTGTGCGCAGGTCCTTTTTCGTTGGAGATTTTATACTCCAGAGAGCCTTTGCCGTCCCGCTGCACGTATTCCTGCAGCTGGCTTTTGAAATCCATCACATGAGAAAAAGCACCATCGTTAATTTTAGGGAACACATAAACTTTTAAGAAACTTTCGACCGGCTCTAATCCTTGGTCAAGGTACAAGGCTCCGATAAATGCCTCAAAAACATCCGCCAATAGAGCAGGACGCTTTCTTCCGCCTGTCATTTCCTCGCCTTTACCCAACAGGACAAGATCGCCGAATGACAGCTCGTGAGCCAATGAAACGAGAGACGGTTCGCAAACAATTGCGGCTCTCAATTTCGTCAAATCTCCTTCACTCATAGCCGGGTATTTGGCAAATAAGAATCTGGAGATCGTCAGTTCCAAAACAGCGTCACCTAAAAATTCAAGCCTTTCATTATCTTCATACGGCTTTTTCCGATGCTCATTCACATAAGATGAATGTGTAAATGCTTGATACAAAAGCTTTTCATTTTGAAAGTGAACCGAAATCCGTTCTTGAAACTCTTTAAATTGTTCTACTTTTTTATAGAACTTTTTTTTATCTTTATAATGTGAGTGTTTTGACATAGTAACCTCCATAGGCACATCAGGTTCACCGCGCTTCTCTGACTAAACCGGATACAGCGCGCGTAAAAGCGGCATGCTGTAATAACTGCACGAATAAAGGGCTAAAGCCCCGCGTTTCGGCGGGACTTTTAGCATCAGCTTATTGCTGGTTTTGTATGTAGTTCACAGCGTCGCCGACTGTTGCAATCTTTTCAGCATCTTCGTCAGAAATCTCCATATCAAACTCGTCTTCAAGTTCCATAACAAGCTCAACTACATCTAGGGAATCAGCACCTAAGTCTTCCTTGAAAGAAGCTTCAAGTTTGACGTCTGCTTCATCAACGCCAAGGCGATCTACGATGATTTTCGTTACACGCTCTAATGTGTCTGCCATAGCAATTCACCTCCCCTCAAGTATTATAGTGGATTCGTTTTTAAAAAACTAGAGAAACTACGATGAAATTTTCGAGAAAAAACTTACATCACCATTCCGCCGTCAATATGAAGCGTTTGGCCTGTCATATAACGGGCTCCCTCTGAAGCTAGGAACGTGACAACACTGCTGACATCGCTAGGTTCACCAAAGCGCGCGAGCGGAATTTGTTTCAGCATTTCGTCTTGAACGTCTTTTGCAAGTTTATCTGTCATATCAGTTGAGATAAATCCTGGCGCTATTGCGTTTACCGTAATATTTCGGCTGGCGAGCTCTTTAGCAGAAGATTTGGTTAAACCGATGACGCCGGCTTTTGCAGCCACGTAGTTGGCTTGTCCAGGGTTTCCGCTGACGCCGACGATAGACGATACGTTAATAATGCGGCCTGAACGCTGTTTCATCATTTGTCTTGTAACAGCTTTTGTGCAGTTGAAAACACCCTTCAGGTTAATGTTAATGACGTCATCCCATTCGTCTTCTTTCATTCTCATGATGAGATTGTCTCTTGTAATTCCCGCATTATTAACCAGAATGTCAATCGTAGAAAAAACAGACAATGTTTCTTTTATCATGTTTTGTACATCTTCGGGATTTGATACATCCGCTTTTACAGCAATTGCTTTTCTGCCCATTGATTTGATTTCATCTACCACTTCATTTGCTTTCGCTTCATTGCCGGAGTAGTTCACGACAACATTTGCTCCGCTTTTTGCCAGATCAAGGGCGATTGAGCGGCCGATTCCGCGGGATGCGCCAGTGACAATAGCCGTTTTATCATTAAGCATTATCATTCTCCTCCTTAAGCGTTTGAATTGCCAGCTCGATCGTTTCCGGATCTGATACAGCAATTGTTTTTAACCGTCTATTCACTTTTTTCACAAGGCCTGAAAGCACTTTTCCGGGACCGATTTCAATAAAAGTCGTAACACCCTCTGCGATCAGCTTGTTAATGCTTTCCTCAAAACGAACCGGAGAGTAAAGCTGCTCAATAAGTTTTTCTTTGATATCTGCTTTTTCAGTCATCACGTCAGCAGAAACATTTGAGATGACCGGAACGTCAGCGTCTTTTATGTCACAGGCGTCCAATACCTCTTTCAGCTTTTCAGCAGCCGGTTTCATCAGTTCGGAATGGAACGGACCGCTTACTTCAAGCGGAATTGCGCGTTTTGCTCCGTTCTCTTTTGCCAGTTCAGATGCAAGCTCAACCCCTTTAGCTGTTCCGGAAATGACGATTTGGCCAGGACAGTTGAGATTCGCAAGCTGTACAAGGTTGCCTTCCTCTGTGACTTTATCGGTTACTTGCTTTAATGCTTCAGCATCCATGCCGAGAATCGCAGCCATTGCTCCTTCGCCAGCCGGCACTGCTTCATTCATAAACTCTCCGCGCTTTCTGACGGTATAAACAGCATCTTTGAAAGACAGAGCGCCAGCCGCAACCAGTGCAGAATATTCACCAAGGCTGTGTCCTGCTGTGAAATCAGGTGTAATGCCAGATTCTTTAAATTTCTCAAGAACAGCGATGCTTGTCGTAAGCAAAGCAGGCTGCGCATTGTATGTAAGTGTTAATTCTTCAGCAGCCCCCTCAAAAATAAGCGAGCTGAGTTTTGTTTCTAACGTTTCATCGGCTTCATCAAACAGACGCTTTGCAGCAGGCACCTGCTCATAAAGCTCTTTTCCCATGCCGATAAATTGTGATCCCTGACCCGGGAATAAAAATGCAATCTTACTCATGATGTAAAAACCTCCAGACTACTCATCTGTTTTTTCTTCTTTCACTTCTTCCTGAATGAGCGCAGCCACATTTTGGCTGACCATCTCTCTTGCTTGCCGAATCGCATGGAATACAGCATTTGAATCTGAAGAGCCGTGCGCCTTGATCACAGGCGCTTTTAAGCCAAAAAGACTTGCTCCGCCATAATTCGAATACTCCATTTTCATTTTCATTTCTTTCAATTTTGGTTTCAGCACAGCTGCTGCAAGCTTGGATGTCAAAGTAGACGTCATTACGTCTCTCATCATTTTAAAAATTGACAACGCAGAGCCTTCCAGCGTTTTGAGTGTAACATTCCCGGTAAAGCCGTCTGTTACTACAACATCCGCCACATCATCTAAAATGTCTCGCGCTTCCACGTTTCCGATAAAATTGATGTTTGCTGTTTCTTTTAAAATTTGAAACGTCTGCTTCGTCAGTTCGTTTCCTTTTTTATCTTCTGTTCCGACATTTAAAAGTCCGACTCTCGGTGAAGTGACACCGCGCACTTGCTGAGAATAAACAGAACCCATGATGGCATATTGAACGAGGTGCTCCGGTTTGGCATCGACATTGGCGCCGACATCAAGGAGAAGAAATCCGTCTCCCGAAACAGTCGGAAGTGTCGGGGCAAGCGCCGGACGGTCAATTCCTTTAATTCTTCCGACAATAAAGAGACCGGCTGTCATTAATGCACCGGTATTTCCTGCGGAAATGCAGGCGTCAGCTCTGTTTTCCGCAACCTCCTGCGCCATAAGAACCATAGATGAGTTCTTTTTTCTTCGCACGGCACGGACAGGTTCATCCGTAGGCTCAATCACTTCATCTGCGTGCAGCACCGTGATGCGATCTGATGTAGTTGTTAAATGTGATTCTATCGTTGTTTTGTCACCGACAAGTGTGATATGGAGATCATCAAATGCCTCTATACCTTTTATAACTCCGTCAATAACAGCTTTGGGAGCGTGGTCTCCTCCCATTGCATCTACAGCTATTCTCATGCATGCTCCACCTTTATGAATGTTTTGAACGATACATGTCAAAGCGTCCAGAAAAAACAATTTCTTCGCCAACGTAGCTGTTCACTTCGACAACCGTTCTTCCTTTTTCTTTTTCGACAGCCGTCACTTTCGCTTTTGCTACGACACGTTCACCCTGCTTTACCTGTCTTGTAAAGCGGATGTCTGCACTTGCAGTCAGCGCCAGCTCGTCATCAATGACTGCAACGGCCAAAGAATTCGCCTGTGCAAATAAATGGTGTCCTCTCGCAATCTGATTCCGGCTGAACACGTGCTCCTGTTTTATTTCTAAAATGGATATCGCCTGATCATCCAGCTCAAGGTCAATAATTTCTCCGATAACTTCATCAAGTGACAGGGACTTCACTTCGTCCTCAAGTGTTTTCTCTGCCACGTTCTTAATTCTTTCTCTCAGTTCAGGTATGGAAAGCTCTAAGCGGTCCAAACGTATCGTCTGGATGCTCACCCCGAATTTACCCGCTAATTCTTCATCTGTAATAAAGGGGGTTGCTTGAATCGTCTGCTGAAGTAATTCCTGGCGTTCTCTCTTATTTCTTCTCATATCTAAACACCATCCGGACAATTAAGACTAGGTACTAATAGTAGTATATAATTTCATAGATTGGAATGCAACGATTGTTTCTGGCTGAACACCAAAAACTTCTGATACTCAGCTTAATTTTTCCCCGTCCATTACTCCGCTCTTCAGCAATTCATCTCTTAACACAGCGTATTCCGGCTCCTTCCAGAACGCGTCAGAAGCCACAAGATTCGCAGCATCCTGCCTTGCCGTTTCAAGCGCTCTGTAATCATGAACCATGTCCGCCACTTTAAATTCCGGCATTCCGCTTTGTTTTTTCCCGAAGAAATCACCGGGACCTCTCAGTTCCAGATCCTTTTCAGACAGCTCGAAACCGTCATTGGTCTCCGACATGATCCTCATCCGTTCTTTCCCTGTTTCTGATTTTGGATCAGCCATCAGAATACAGAAAGATTGATGCTCACCCCGTCCAACACGGCCGCGCAGCTGGTGAAGCTGTGATAGCCCGAAACGGTCGGCGTCATAAATCACCATAATTGTTGCATTCGGAACATTCACGCCAACCTCCACAACAGTGGTTGATACGAGAATTTGACAGTGATTTGCGCTGAATTCTCTCATGACCTGGTCTTTTTCATCGGAATGCAGCTTTCCATGCATAAGGCCGACATTCCATTTCCCCCGAAAAATATCAGAAAGCATATTGTACACGTCAATGGCGTTTTGCACATCAAGCTTGTCTGATTCTTCAATCAGCGGACAGATGATATAAGCCTGCCTGCCTTGCTTTAATTCTTTTTCGACAAATGCCAATATACGATCCAGCATGTCATGTTTTACCCAATAGGTTTCGATTCTCTTTCGTCCAGCCGGCATCTCATCGATGACAGATACATCCATTTCACCGAACACTGTGATCGCTAATGTTCTTGGGATTGGAGTGGCTGTCATAAAGAGAACATCGGGATCCTGCCCTTTGTTCCGAAGCTTTTTGCGCTGCTCAACTCCAAATCTGTGCTGTTCATCAGTAATAACGAGACTCAGCGCCTTAAACTCCACCTCGTCTTGGATTAAAGCGTGGGTTCCTACAAGAATATCAATCTCACCCGCCGCAAGACGCTCAAGCAGTTCTTTTCGCCGCTTCCCTTTAACAGAGCTTGTCAAAAGAGCAACGCTGACGTCCCATTTTTCAAATAGCGAAACGAGCGAATCAGCATGCTGCTCGGCCAGAATTTCTGTCGGCACCATGAGCGCTCCTTGGTATCCGGATAGGATCGCGGCATACAGTGCAATGGCGGCGACTGCCGTTTTTCCTGATCCAACGTCCCCTTGAAGAAGACGGTTCATTCTGTATGGAGAAGACATGTCTGCTGTTATTTCGCGAAGAACGCGTGACTGGGCGTTTGTGAGGGGAAACGGGAGGCTTTTGATAAATCTCATGAGTTCTTCATTTGAAAAACGCTGCCGTATCCCTTGTGTCTGCTCTCTTTCCGCCTTTCGGAACGCCTGCATTTTCAACTGAAACAACAAAAATTCTTCATAAACAAACCGCCGTCTGGCAAGCTTTAATGCTTCCCTTGTTTCAGGCTGGTGCATTGCTTTTAACGCTTGATAATAGTCAGGCAGTTTATAGCTTTTTCTTAGCTTTTCCGGAAGAGGATCAGGAAGTGAGTCTGCATATTGGGTCAGCGCCTGCTGAATAAAGCGCCTCATCATTTTGACGGTAACATTTTCTTTCACAGAATACACTGGTTCAATGCTTTTGTCTTCTTGATGCGGCCCGTTTTTCAACTCCTGAACAGAGATGGTTTGGCGGTGCTTGTCCCATTTACCTGAAACCGTCACCACAGAGCCGAGCGAAAGCTTCTTCTTCAAATAAGGCCGGTTAAAACATACGGCTGTGATTAAATAGTGGCCGACCAGAAGCCTGAATGTCAGCCTGTTTCGTTTTTTTCCGTAATAGGTAAGAGAAGGCTCTGAATGAACCTTCCCTTCGACTGTGACTCTTTCATCATGCTTTACTTCTTCTAAATCCCTCAGCTCGTAGTCATCATAGCGATAAGGGAAATAATTCAGAAGATCAGAAATGTCATAAATACCGAGTTCGTGTAATGTTTTTTCTGTTTCCGGCCCAATACCCTTAATGTTAGCTATACTAGTTTGCTGATGTTGTTTCACGTGAACCTAGCGCTCCTCCGAAAATTTTTTTCTCTAATTCTCTTCCTGTCGGTGTTGCCGCTAAACCGCCCTGGCCTGTTTCTCTAAGTGCAGTTGGCATCGTTTGGCCTATTTTATACATGGCATCGATAACCTCATCACATGGAATACGGCTTGTAATGCCCGCCAATGCCATATCAGCGGCAATCATCGCATTTGACGCGCCCATCGCATTCCGTTTCACGCAAGGCACCTCAACAAGCCCTGCAACAGGGTCGCACACGAGGCCTAGCATATTTTTTAATGTAATGGCCATGGCTTCCGCGCTTTGTTCGGGTGTTCCTCCTGCCATTTCAACAATAGCCGCAGCCGCCATGCCTGAAGCTGATCCAACCTCTGCCTGACATCCTCCGGCGGCGCCGGAAATGCTTGCGTTATTGGCCACGACAAATCCGAAAGCCCCGGCTGTAAACAAAAAGCGGATCATTTGTTCTCTTGTTGGATTCAGCTTTTCTTTTACAGCAAATAACGTACCGGGCACCACACCGGCAGAACCTGCAGTCGGTGTCGCACAGATGGTTCCCATGGCTGCATTTACTTCATTTGTTGCAACGGCTTTCGATACAGCATCTAAAATCAGCGGGCCAGACAGGCTTTTTCCTGATCGAATATAGGCCTGCAATTTAACGGCATCTCCGCCTGTTAAGCCCGTTTGGCTCGTAACTCCCTCGAGTCCTTTCTGAACCGCCGCTTCCATAACAGACAGGTTATGATCCATCTGCTGAAAAATGTCCTCTTTTGTTTTTTCTGTTACTTCCATCTCTTGAGCTATCATCACATCAGAGATCAATATTTGTTTTTCTTTAGTAATCTCAATTAATTCTTTTACATTACGAAACATAACTGGCTCCTCCTGACCCTTTTCGCTAGTCAGCAATCTTTGTCACTTGAATAATATTCGGCAGCTTCGACAGCTCGTCGAGAATGTGGTCGTCAATATTTTGATCGACCTCTATTGTCATCAGCGCAAGCTGGCCGATATCTTTCCGGGCTACTTCCATATGTCCTACGTTGATTGAAAATTTCGCCAGAACATTGGCAACACCGGCAATTGTGCCAAACTTGTCATTATGAACAACTAATATGGCCGGATGATTTCCTGACAGCCGGAGCTCAAAACCATTCAATTCTGTGATTTCAATCTTTCCTCCGCCAATCGAAATACCCGTCAGTTCCAGCTCACCCTTTTCATCAGAAATGGTGATTTTTGCTGTGTTCGGGTGGACCGGGACTGCGTCTTCTACCCGAAACTCTATATCAATTCCTTTAGCTTCTGCAATTTGTATAGCGGTTTTAATCCGTTCATCGAATGTATCAAAATCAAGCAATCCGCCGATAATCGCGACATCTGTGCCGTGGCCCTTATACGTTTCCGCAAACGAGCCGTAAAAAGATACAATGATGCGCTCAGGCTCTCTGCCAAATAAACTTCTGGCCACTCTCCCGATTCTAGCAGCTCCCGCTGTATGAGAGCTGGACGGACCGATCATAACCGGGCCGATAATATCAAAAACGCTTCTGTATTTCATGCTATTCCTCCTTATGAACCAGAGCTTATTAGCGCTTTGCTTCTAGACTAATTGATCAGATATAAAATGGCAAGCGGGCGCGTTACAGCGCTGCCGCACTTAAAAGCAGACATAAGAATAGAAGGGCAAATTGCCCTTCTATTCTGCAGAAACTATATACGAATACAGAGGCTGTTTCCCATTGTGGATCTCAACCTCAATCTCCTCGTACTTTTCACTGAGAAACGCTTCAAGCTGCTCAGCTTCTTCCTGAGACGCATCCTCACCATATAGAATGGTCACGATTTCATCATCTTCTCCGATCATTTCTGACAGCAGCATTTTCGCGGCTGACAGCTGATTTTCAGAAGTGCCGATAATCGTTCCATTCAGAATGCCCATAAAGTCGCCTTTTTTAATATCTTTACCGTCAATATGAGTATCTCTGACTGAGAACGTCACCTGTCCGCTTTTTACTTGCTGAATGGCGCTTAGCATATTGGCCTCGTTCGCTTCAGCTTCTTGATCCGGGTTAAAAGCCAGCAGGGCTGACATCCCTTGCGGAACCGTTTTAGCAGGAATGACAAAAACCTGTTCATCCACTACGCTGGCCGCTTGGTTAGCAGCCATGATAATGTTGGAGTTGTTAGGCAGGATAAATACCGTATCTGCATTTACAGACTTCACGGCATCAACAATATCCTCAGTGCTTGGGTTCATGGTCTGGCCGCCTTCAATCACAACAGAAGCGCCAATGCTTTTGAATAGGTCTGAAATTCCTTCTCCCATCGCCACAGTCACAATGCCATACGGCTGTTTTGCCGGCGGTATTTCGTTGTCTGCAGGTTTGCTTTCTTGACTGATGATAGAGGTATGCTGTTCTCTCATATTTTCTATTTTTATTTTGATCAATTCACCGTAATGCTGGGCGTAGTTTAACACGTTTCCCGGCTCTTCAGCATGAATATGAACCTTCGCCAGCGATTCATCCGCAATCACAAGCAGAGAATCTCCGAACTGGCTGAGGTCTTGCCTGAACGTGCCTTCGTCGAACTCTCTTTTTGTCTGATCAAGCCTAACCATCACTTCGGTACAGAATCCAAATTCAATATCTTCGGTATTCATCATGCTTTGCGCGCTCTTGTGATGCTCTGCGCTGACCATGTCGTCAAGTGACGGAAGAACTGCTTTCTGAGGTACAGTTTCACCTTTTAATGAAGCAAGGAAACCTTCATACACACAGAGCAGGCCTTTGCCCCCGCTATCGACAACTCCTACTTCCTTTAGGACAGGTAGCAATTCAGGGGTGCGGTTTAAAGACGCCTCTGCTTCTTCTGTCACTGCAATCATCAGCGCAGTGATATCGGTTTCTTTTTCTGCTAAGATCATCGCTTTTTTTGCAGCGTCTTTTGCAACTGTTAAAATGGTGCCCTCTACAGGTTTCATGACAGCTTTATACGCCATGTCTACACCTGCTTGCAGCGCAGCGGCAAACTCAAGTGCATTAATTTCTTTTTTCGTTTCAATGCTTTTGCTAAATCCGCGGAACAATTGGGATAGGATAACTCCTGAATTTCCGCGTGCTCCCATGAGCAGCCCTTTAGATAACGCGGAACCCACCTTCCCGATATCATCCGTATCCATTTGTTCAACTTCTCTTGCTCCGGAAGTCATCGACAGGTTCATATTTGTTCCCGTATCACCGTCCGGCACCGGAAACACGTTCAGTGCATCAACTGCACTGGCGTTTTGAGACAGATTCTGCGCTCCCGCAAGAATCATCTCGGCAAAGGTTCTGCCGTTTAATGTTCTGATAGACAATCCTACTCCTCCTAACTACGGGTTCGTCACTCGTACGCCTTGGACATAAATATTGACAGAGTCCACTGCCAGTCCGATGGTTTGATTTACTGTGTACTTTACTTTTGTTTGGACATTATGTGCCACTTCAGAAATTTTCGTGCCGTAGCTGACAATGATATACATGTCGATATGTATCTGTTCTCCTTCTTGGCGAACTTGGACACCCCTGCTGAAATTCTCTTTCCGAAGGATTTCAGTCAGTCCGTCTTTAATCTGGTTTTTAGAGGCCATGCCGACAATGCCGTAACAGTCAACCGCCGCGCCTCCTGCAACCATCGCGATGACTTCATTAGATATATCAATCTGTCCGTACTTCGTTCTTAATTCAATGGACACACTAGTTCCTCCTTCGAATGCATAGAGTTACAGCTATTCTACTATATGGTTTCCATTATGAAAAGACCAGGCAATAATCGCTGGCCGTACCTCTACATATACTATAGCGCTGCTGTTTCCGCAAGATGTCAAGTGAATTTTCTTGAAAGATGATGAAACAATAGTTGCAAACGTTTTTTAGCTGTGGTAAATTATTTAAAGTATCCATATCGAAAGCATCTAAGATTATATGAATGTTAAAAAGTAGATGTTTTGTGCAAGTGAGGAGGGAAACAAATGGCACGTAAATGCGTTATCACAGGTAAAAAAACAACAGCTGGGAATAACCGTTCTCACGCAATGAACGCTTCTAAGCGCACTTGGGGCGCGAATCTTCAAAAGGTTCGTATCCTTGTGAACGGAAAACCTAAAAAAGTATATGTATCTGCTCGAGCTTTGAAATCCGGTAAAGTTGAGCGTGTATAACAAAATGAACGCCTGCCCCGATATGTGGCAGGCGTTTTTATGTGGTGAAAGAGGGCTTTGAACCCCTGGGCATTAATCTTTTCTAAATGAGCCCAGCATCGCCCGGACAATTCCTCCTAAAAACTTCGGCAATTTAATGGTGTAAAATTTCATTTTTGTCCCCTCCTATAACGTCCCGTAACCGCCTTGTTCATTGTTTTCAGCAATTGAATGAAAGCACATGCTTAATCCGTGCTTCTTATCATTATTAATATGCCTTTTGCAAACGAAAAAGTACCTCGTGAATGAATGAGTTCGTTACTAATACATAGTGTTGAACCGAGCGTAATATGACAATTATTTAGAGGATATTTAAAACCGGTCAGGGTCAGCTCATGTATGTCTTCGGAAAACGGTATGAAGGAGATATATCGCTTATTTTCATCCTTCTCAATATCATATTCACCAGGAGGGAACATTTGAATATGATTTTGTTTGTCTATCAGCCTAATTTTTATGTTCGTTTTTACACCTTTATACAGAAGCTGAATGTTTCCTAAAAAATGATCAGCTCTGCCGCCTGTAATGCCGAAAATCTGAATAATATCCGGCTGCTTTTCCAGCGCCCAATCAAGGGCGAGGTCTAAATCTGTTTGATCTTTTTCTGCTTGATACACATGAAGGGCGGGAGCGGCTTTTTCTATTCGCCGGCGTTCTTGCTCCGTTATGCTGTCAAAATCTCCGAAGGCTTCAACAGGAATGATCCCGGCATCTAAGAGAGTGACGGTGCCTTTGTCAACACCGATCCAAAGCGTGTGTTCATCCGTATAGCCGGTTAGATCGGGAATGAGATTTTTCGGGCCTCCCGCAACGATATTAATTGTTTTCATCTCTGATTCCTTTCTCTGCATACAGGAAAAAGAGCTTAGGCTATTGTATGCCCAGCTCTTTTCTAAAGCTGCTTATTTACTTCCTCTGATTTCAGAAATTGCTTTTTTGCGGTCAGGCTGGCCATAAACAGCTGAACCGGCAACGAGTAAATTTGCGCCCGCTTCAATGACGAGCGGAGCGGTTTCTTTGTTGACGCCGCCGTCTACTTCAATTAACAGATCTTTTTTTCCTTTATCATCCGCCATTCGCTTAACCTCTTTTATTTTAGGAAGGACTGAATGAATAAATTTCTGCCCGCCGAAGCCCGGGTTCACCGTCATTAAAAGAACAAGATCAAGATCGTCGAAAACATGCTCGATGACTTGAACAGGAGTATGCGGGTTTAGAACTACTCCGGCCTTCACTCCTTGCTCTTTAATGAGCTGGATGGTACGGTGCAGGTGCGGACATGCCTCAGCATGCACAGACAGGATATCTGCGCCTGCTTTCGCAAAAGCCGGGATATAACGATCCGGCTCTTCTATCATTAAATGGACATCAAGCGGCAGATCCGTTACCGGCCGGACTGCTTCTACAATCAGCGGACCGATTGTGATATTCGGGACAAAATGGCCGTCCATAACATCAATATGAATACAATCGGCTCCGCCTTTTTCTACATCTTTAATCTCATTGCCTAAAGCGGCAAAATCAGCGGAAAGAATAGATGGTGCAACCTTTATCATTATGCTAATACCTCGGCTTTCTGTCTTTAATCTCCGTCATAAATTCAACATAATGGTCATAGCGATACTGCTTTAATTCCCCGTCTTCAACAGCTTGTTTCACCGCACATTTCGGCTCTTTCAGATGTAAACAGCCTCTAAATTTGCATGAAGCGCTTTTTTCTCTGATATCAGGGAAGGTATAGCCCAGCTCTTCTTCCTCAATGTCTGTAAATTCAAGCGAGCTGAATCCCGGTGTATCTGCAACCAAACCTCCGGACGTGTGAATCAGCTCCACGTGGCGGGTTGTGTGTTTCCCGCGGCCCAAATGCTCGGAAATCTCGTTTGTTCTTAATCCGAGCTCCGGACTGATCGCGTTGAGAAGCGAGGATTTCCCAACACCGGACTGACCGGCAAATACCGTTGTTTTATCCTGAAAATGCGGGATGATGTCCGCTAAACTATCTTGGTCCTTAGAGGAGGTAAGGTATACGTCATAACCAATATTCCGATAGTCTTCTGCATAGGCTCGTATCGTATCTTCTGTATCTTGATCTTCAATCAGATCCATTTTAGTAATGCATATAATCGGCTGAATATCATTGGCCTCAACGAGAACCAGGAAGCGGTCGAGCAATGCCGTGCTAAAAGAAGGCTGAACCGCTGAGAAAACAAGGACCGCTTGATCAACGTTGCAAATTGGCGGCCTGATAAGCTCGTTGGTTCTTTCTTTAATTTCCATTAGATATCCTTCTTTGTCATTTTCAGCTTGATACACAACGTAATCACCGACAAGAGGGGTAATTTTGTTTTTTCTGAAAATGCCTCTTCCTCTGCATTGTATTACTTTATCTGAATCCTCTGATTCATCCAGTACATAGTAAAAGCCGCTTAGCGCCTTAATAATTTTGCCCTCAGGCATATTTTCCCTCCTTGTTATTCATCTTTCGGATACTCAATGGTTTTGTAGCTGACAACTTTATTGTTTACCATTACTTGATAGTACCCTTTTTGGCCGGGTTCAATCTTTAGTTCGATCGTTCGTTCAGTCGGCTCTTTTATCTTAAATTCTTCGTAAGTGTCAGAGATGCTGTGATCCGCATCGTCAACCGCGATTTGCACTTGAAGCTCGTCCCCTTCATTTTCTGGTTCATAGGGGATCTTGACCTTTTCTTTCACTGTTTTCGCAGGTTTTTTCTCTGGTCCGAGAGAGAATGTCACTTCAACTTCGTTTCCCGGCTTTACTGCCGTACCTGCTGCTGGTTTTTGTTTGACAACCTGTCCTTCTGGAACATCATCTGAGTATGCTTCTTTTTCTACAAGCTTCAATCCGTTGTCTTCCAGATATCCAGATGCTGCTTCTTTGCTGTAGGTTTTCAAGTCTCTAAGCGTAATGTCTTCGGGTCCGATACTGACTGTAAGTTTGACTTGATCTTCACTCGGGACAAGCTCAGTCCCTGCTGAAGGATTTTGGTCAATGACAGTGCCCGCGTTTTTCTCGTCATTCACTTCATTTACCGTTACATGTTTAAACCCTTGGTCCTTCAACGCTTTTTTTGCCTGGTCGACCGTTTGGCCTGTCACATCACCGATCTCCGTTTTTGCTTTTCCGGTGCTCTTATAAAGGGTGACCGTGGCGCCTTCTTTGACTGTGGTATCCGCTTTAGGATCCGTTTTTACCATCAGGCCCTCTTCAATTTTTTCATCTGAGATTTCCAACACCTCGGAATCAACCTGTAAACCTTCTTTTTCCAAGAGCCCTGCGGCTTTTTCGTATTCCATTCCGGAGACATCAGGTATTTTGACATCCTTAGGCATGAAAAGCGACGGAAAAACAGTGACAGCAAGAATTCCAGCTGTGATAAAAACGAGGCATATCGTGAGCAAAACCCACGGCCACTTTTTTCTTTTGCCGTTCTTCTTTGTTTTGTTTTCTTGTGCGGTTGTCACTTCAGCTTCTTTTTCGCCAGCAGCTTTAGCGAGTTCTTCATCTTTAATGATAGGTATCGCTTTTGTCATTTCTTCATCTTCTTGAATCGTAAATCTCTTTTCATTGAGTCTGTCGGCATCAAAAGCTGTTTTTATGTCTGCTTCCATGTCTTCAGCCGTTTCGTAGCGATGAAAAGGATCTTTGGCAGTTGCCTTGAGTATGATGTTTTCAACGCTTTGGGGGACCGATGGATTCCACCTTTTTGCCGAAGGAGTTTCCGCTTGAAGATGCTTCAAGGCGATGCTGACTGCTGACTCTCCATCAAACGGAATACGGCCGGTTAAAAGCTCAAATAGAACGATTCCAAGCGCATAAATATCCGATTTCTTTGTGGCTAAGCCGCCTCGGGCCTGTTCAGGTGATAAGTAATGGACCGAGCCCAGAACTGAATTGGTATGGGTGATTGTGGTCGAACTTAGTGCCGTCGCAATTCCAAAATCCGTTACTTTGATATTTCCCATATGATCAATCAAAATGTTATGCGGCTTGATGTCTCTGTGAACAATCTGGTTTTGATGGGCATGAGCGATGGCTGAGACAATTTGCTCCATGATGTTCAGCGCTTCTTTAGGGTGAAGCGGCCCATTTGCTGTTATGTATTCTTTAAGCGTCATGCCTTCAACGTATTCCATGACAATATAATAAATATCATCTTCCTCGCCCAAATCGTAAATGCTGACAATATTCGGGTGATCGAGGCTTGATGCGGATTGGGCTTCTCTGCGGAAACGTCTGATAAATTCATTGTCATTTGCATAGTCAAACCGCAGGATTTTAATTGCGACTTCACGGTCTAGAATGATATCCTCAGCTAAATACACGTTGGCCATTCCCCCGCCACCTATAACGCGGAGAATTTGGTAACGCCCGCTGATCCGCTTGCCGATTAGCACTGATCTTCACCCTCTTCAACTTGTAAAGCAAGCTCAAGCAAAACTGCTGTTATGTTGTCTTCTCCGCCATTCTGATTGGCTTTGTCCACAAGCAGGTTTACTTTTTCCTGAGGAGCTGAATCGCTTTGCAGGATGTCTTTTAACTCAGTGCCTTCCACTTTATTCGTCAGTCCGTCAGAACATAGAAGCAGTTTGTCTCCGGGTTCTATATCAAAGGAACGGGTGTCAATGCTGACTGACTGGTCTGTTCCAAGCGCCTTCGTCAACACATTTTTTCGCGGATGATGTTCAGCGTCTTCTCTGGAAATCTCTCCAGTGCGAACCAGTTCATTTACAAGCGAATGGTCTTCTGTCACTTGAACGAAATCATCTTCCTGAAGCAAATAGCATCTGCTGTCTCCGATATGGGCAACAGAAACCGTTTTCCCCGTAAAAAGCGCACATACAATCGTCGTCCCCATGCCTTGGCATTCTTCGTGGGCTTGAGCGTGATCGTATATTTTGCTGTTTACCGAAAGAATCTGTTCAATGAGCCATTTTTCACATTCCGAGGGCGCAGTTGGAATCGTCTCTGCTTCATTCCATTTCTCCCCCATGGCTTTCACAGCCATCTTGCTCGCAACATCTCCAGCAAGATGGCCGCCCATGCCATCAGCGACAACCGCTAATATAAATTCATCTTTCCCCTTGAATATCCCCGCATCATCTTCATTATGCTGGCGGATTTTTCCTGTATCTGTTTTTAAGGCTGTTAACAACCCTCATCACCTCGTCTCGTCTTGACGCTCCTTCGCGCGAAGCTGACCGCAGGCTGCGTCAATGTCATGTCCTTGCTCTCTTCGGATTGTGACATTTACTCCGCGGGATTTCAGCGTTTTTTCAAAAGCAAAAATCTGATCACGCGGTGTGCGCACATAGTCCCGTTCAGGCACGTAGTTTACCGGAATCAAGTTCACGTGGCATTTGACTCCTTCCAGCAAGTCGGCAAGCTCTTCGGCGTGTTCCACCTGGTCGTTTACGCCTCCGAACAGCCCGTATTCAAAGCTGATACGGCGTCCTGTTTTATTAATATAATATTTAACGGCTTCCATTAGATCAGGCAGTTTATATGCTCTGTTAATCGGCATCAAACGGCTTCTGATTTCTGTGTTCGGCGCGTGCAGAGAAATTGCAAAGTTAATCTGCATTTGCTGATCAGCAAATTCGTAAATTTTCGGGATGATTCCACTCGTAGAGACCGTAATATGGCGAGCACCGATATTCAGGCCCTTGTCATGGTTAATGATTTTCAAGAAAGCGAGCATTTCGTTAAAGTTATCAAAAGGTTCGCCGATTCCCATGATCACGACAGAGCTGACGCGTTCATCCGTTTCATCAAGAGCTTTTTGCACTTTGACTACTTGAGCGACAATTTCCCCTGCTTCAAGGTTTCGTTTTAAGCCTCCAAGCGTTGACGCGCAGAATGTGCAGCCAATACGGCAGCCGACTTGTGTCGTTACACATACAGAATTGCCATACTCGTGTCTCATTAAAACGGTTTCGATGGTATAACCGTCATGAAGCTCAAACAAAAACTTCATCGTACCGTCTTGAGAGGTTTGTTTAACAGCCGTTTTCAGCGTTGTTAACACAAAGTGAGTGTTTAATTTCTCACGCAGATCCTTTGAGAGGTTTGTCATATCTTCAAAAGAAGATACGCGTTTTTCATATAGCCATTCAAAGATCTGGGCTGCACGGAACGGTTTCTCTCCATTGTCTGTCAGCCATTGTTTGATTTCATCTAATTCAAAAGAATAAATAGACGGACGCTCTGTCCGCAATTCTTTTCTTACTTTTGTTTTATTAAGTTCTGCCATTGCTTATCCCTTCTTTCTCATGCTGCAAATAAAGAAACCATCTGTTCCGAAATAATGAGGAAGGATTTGAAGCCTTCCATCCCGAACAAAGGGTCTCACCTTTTCAGGCAGCCGCTTTTCAAGAGACAAATCGGGTTCAAAATCAGGATGTTCTTGTATAAACGCATGTATTACTTCATCATTTTCTGTCCGGTCCATTGTACACGTACTGTAGACAAGAGTGCCACCTTTTTTTACTAATGGTGCGATTTCCCTCAAGATCGACAGCTGGATTTCAGCTAGACGGGCGCTGTCGTCAGGTTTTTTCGTGTATTTCATGTCCGGCTTTCTTCTGATAACACCGAAACCTGAGCACGGGGCATCGACCAATATTCGGTCAAACTGTTCGTTTTCAAACGTTTCCCCCGCTTTTCTAGCATCCATTGTTTCCGCATGAATGATTGTCAGGCCAAGCCGATCTGCCGCTTCTTTGATCAGCTTCACTTTATGTTTGTGAAGATCAAGCGACGTAACGCTCCCCTTGTTCTTCATTAATTCTGCGATATGAGCCGACTTTCCGCCAGGCGCCGCACACGCGTCAAGCACTGTTTCATCTGACTTAGGATCAAGGGCGCGGGCGACGAGCATGGAGCTCTCATCCTGGATAGAAACTTCGCCGTTTTGGAAGAAATGAGTTCCGGCAATTGTTCCCTTTAAGAGCTTCACAGCATCTTCAGCGAGGTCGCCTTTTTCAACTTCGATTCCCTCAGCAGCCATTTGGTCAAGCAGCTCAGCTCTGTCTGCTTTCATTTGATTGACACGCAGCGTCTGTTTCGGCGGAATGAGATGGATGCGGCAAATCTTTTCCGCAGCTTCAAATCCATACGCATCCGCCCACTCTTTCACAAGCCATTCCGGATGGCTTGTTTCTGTCGCCAGCCGGCGGACAGGATCTTCGATCGCGTCAAAGGATGGAACACCTTCGCGCTGAATAGAACGGAGCACGCCGTTGACAAATGAAGCAATGCCTTTGTGTCCGCGGATTTTAGCAATCTCAACCGCTTCATGAATGGCTGCCCTGTCTGGAATCTTCTCCAAATACTCCATTTGATATAAGGATAGGCGAAGAAGCTGAATCACCCACGGCTTTACCTTTTGAGGCTTATTGATAAACGGTTTAAGCATATAATCAAGCGCGATCTTATTTTGTAATGTACCATAGACAAGTTCAGTCAAAAGCCCTCTGTCCTGATCACTCAGTTCATTTGATTTAATGACCGATTTCAGCAGCAGGTTGCTGTATGCCTGGTTTTGTTCTAATTTGATCAGCGCCTCAAGGGCGATGTCACGAACACTAGTTTTTTTCATTGTTTACTCCTAACACATCACCGGCTTCAACATGAGCGCCTCGCACAAAGTCTTCGCCTTTCATTCGTTTTTTGCCTGCCGGCTGGAGTTCGGTTAATAACAGAGCCGTCTCGTTACCTGTGGCAACGATAATTCCTTCCTTTTCAACTGCAACGACTGTGCCGGGCTCAGCTGTTGTTGGTGCCGCTATTTTTTTCGACGCCCATATTTTCAAGTTTTGTCCGTTTAGAGTCGTATAAGCAACAGGCCATGGATTTAAGCCGCGGATCTGGTTGTAAAGCTCTTCGCCCGTTCTGGACCAGTCGAGCAGCTCTTGCTCTCTTTTAATGTTAGGCGCGTACGTCGCTTTCTCTTCATCCTGCTTTTCAGGTGATATGCTGCCGGCAATAACGTTTGGAACCGTTTCAGACAATAGCTTCGCGCCAGCAACGCTTAATTTATCGTGCAGTGTTCCGACATTGTCGGTTTCTTCAATGTCCACTTCCACTTTTGAGATCATATCGCCCGCATCCAATTTTTCTACCATATACATAATGGTAATCCCGGTTTTCTTCTTTCCCTGCAGAATGGAATAATGGATCGGAGCACCGCCGCGCAGTTCCGGCAAAAGGGATGCGTGAACGTTAATGCAGCCGTATTTTGGACTGTCGAGAAGCTCTTTAGGCAAAATTTGTCCGAATGCCGCCGTTACAATCAGGTCAGGCTTTAATGCCAGCACTTTTTCAATTTCTTCTGTCAATCTGACTTTTTCCGGCTGAAGAACCGGGATGCCGTGGCGCAATGCCTCTTCCTTTACCGGAGGAGGTGTCAGTACTTTTTTTCTGCCCTTCGGACGGTCCGGCTGTGTGACGACCCCCACTACTTCATATCCGTCCTCTATCAGGGTTCTTAAAACAGGAACTGAAAAATCCGGCGTTCCCATAAATACGATTCTCGTCATCAAATCATCCTTCCATATCCGCTAGTTCATCTTCTGTATAGTATTTACTTATTTTAGATGTAAACAGCACACCGTCTAAGTGGTCCATTTCATGCTGCACGGCTCTTGCTAAAAAGCCTCGCGCTTCCAGAATGAACGGTTTTCCCTGACGGTTAAACGCACGCACTTTGACATAATCGGCACGTGTGACATCACCATAGACGTTAGGAAAGCTCAAGCATCCTTCAATTCCGGTTTGCTCGCCGCTTTTTTCTAAAATTTCAGGATTAACGAGATCAATTCTCCCTCTGTCATCCCCGATATCTACGACGGCCGCTCTTTTTAAAATGCCGATTTGCGGCGCTGCCAGTCCGACACCATCCATTTCAAGCATGGTGTCGTACATATCATCAAGCAGTTTTTTTAGCTTTTTATCAAAAACAGTCACGGTTTCCGCAGGTGTTTCCAAAACCTCCGCAGGATGTGTGACGACCTTTTTTACTGCCAATTTGTTACCCTCCAAGACGTGAGATCTTACATCATCATATAAGGATTCATATCAATTGAAATCATTACATGTTTTTGTTCAATTTCGCGTTTATAATGTTCCAGTATCTTCTTCAATAAAGCGGATAACTGGGTTTCCTGTTTGTATTTTATCACGCATTGATAGCGATATCTATCTTTGATCCTGGCTATCGGCGACGCGCTTGGTCCGAGAATTTTCGTGTCAGCTCCGCAGTTTGCTTTCAAAAAATGAGCGATCTTTTCAGCTGTAACCGCTGCTTTCGCCACTTCCTCATGAGAAACAGTCACAAGAGCCAAATAGTAGTATGGCGGATAGGATTGCTCTCTCCTGTGCGCCATTTCATGCTGATAGAACGTTTCATAATCGTGTGTTTTCGTCAGCTGGATACTGTAATGAGACGGTGTATACGTTTGAATGATGACATGGCCGGGCTTTTCATGCCTGCCTGCCCGGCCGCTGACTTGCGTTAACAGCTGAAATGTTTTTTCAGCCGATCTGAAATCAGGAATATGAAGTGTTGTATCAGCACTTAACACTCCGACAAGCGTGACATTCGGAAAATCAAGCCCTTTCGCGATCATTTGCGTTCCGAGAAGAATATCCGCTTTTCCTTCTCCGAAAGCTGACAGTAATTTTTCATGGGCGCCTTTCCGTGATGTCGTGTCAACATCCATCCGAATCACCCTCGCACTTGGCAGCACTTTTGTCAGCTCTTCCTCCACTCGCTGTGTTCCCGTTCCGAAAAAGCGGATATGCTCGCTTGCGCATTCAGGACAAGTGTGCGGAACAGGCTCTTCATGTCCGCAATAATGGCATTTCAGCCTTTGGCCGTAACGATGATACGTCATGGAAATGTCGCAGTGCGGGCATTGCGGGACATAGCCGCAATCCCTGCACATCACAAAGGAAGAATAGCCCCTCTTATTTAAAAACAGCACCGCCTGCTCACCCTTGGCAATCGTTTCTTCAAGCTTTTCCATCAATTCAACTGAAAACATCGAGCGATTGCCGTTTCTAAGCTCCTCTCTCATATCGACAAGCGAAACCTCAGGCATCACCCGGTGGTTAACACGGTGCTTCAGTGAAAGAAGCTCGTATACGCCCTTTTGCGCTCTAGCATATGATTCTAATGTCGGCGTAGCACTCCCTAATACAACCGGGCAGCTGTGATGCTCAGCCCGCTTGATTGCCACCTCTTTCGCATGATAGCGCGGCATTTCTTCCTGTTTATAGGAAGACTCGTGCTCTTCATCGATGATTATCATTCCGAGATTTTCAAACGGAGCAAAAATGGCGGATCTGGCACCGACGACAAGCCGTACTTCCTTCCGGTGGATTTTACGCCACTCGTCATATTTTTCTCCTGTGGATAAACCGCTGTGCATGACTGCCACCTGGGAGCCGAAGCGGCCCTTGAAGCGGTTGACCATTTGCGGCGTCAGCGATATTTCCGGTACGAGGACGATGGCTTCTTTTCCTTTCGCCAGTACTTTTTCAATTGATTGCAGATAAATTTCGGTTTTTCCGCTTCCTGTCACGCCGTGAAGGAGGAACACTTTATGCTCATCGCTGTCCAATGTCTCGCGTATGGGCTCGAAGGCAGCCCTCTGTTCGTCTGTCAGCGGCAGGGGCTCTGTTTTTTTGAACATTTTGTCCTGATAGGGATCTCTGTAAACCTCTTCATAGCTTTCCTTCAAAAGCCCTTTTTGGATAAGGGTTTTGATGGTTGCAGAGCTCGTGTCCGTTTTTTTGCACAATTCCGCCGCAGGAATTTTCACACCTTCCGGCTCAGAGATGAGAAAGTGAAGAATCGCCTGCTGTTTTGCTGCTTGGCGGGACAATCCCTCAGCCTGCTTAGCAAGCTCTTCTTTACTCGCATTTGCCTGAATATGCCTGACCATTTTTTTATTGGTTTTTTGTGCGACTTTATACGTCACGTCAATGTCCCCTTTTTGAACATGCCTTTGAATCAGTTTCAGCGTCTCATGATCGGGTATATCTGAATACAGCAGCGTCTTTGTTTCAGAAAACAGCCGTTCCACTTGCGGCGGAAGATCGGCTCCGTGTGCAATTTTTAATTCTTTTTCATATTTCGCCTTTAAGGCGGCAGGCAGCATTGCTTGAAGCGCCGTTATTTTAAAAGACAGCGTTTTGTCTGACAGCCATGATGACAGAATCATAAGCTCCTCTGTCAGAACAGGTGTAAGATCTAATAAATCCTCTACTTCCTTGACAGATTTTCCCGATAGGTCAGATGCTTCTTTGACTGCTGTCACAAACCCTTGAATCTTACGGGGGCCAAACGGAACAATGACCCGCATCCCCGTTTTGATCATGCCCTTCAGATGGTCTGGGATTTTATAATCAAAAGGCCTGTCTATATTTTTGGTGCTGACATCAACGATGACTTCTGCAAAATTCATGAGCGCTCTCCGATTTGTTTTGAGAGGGCTGCGATCTCCTGAAGGATTTCAAAAGAAACATCGAGCTTAGACATGATCGGGAGTTCGCGTTTATGCCCGTCTTTGAAAAAGATTGTCACGATATTCGTATCAGCACCAAAACCGGCCCCATTTGCTTTCACATCATTTGCCACAATCAAATCAAGGTTTTTAGCGGCGAGCTTTTTACGTGCATAGTGTTCAATGTCTTGTGTTTCGGCGGCAAATCCGACCAAAATCTGCTCTTTCTTTTTCTCGCCCAATTCTTTCAAAATATCGACTGTTCTTTTCAGTTCTAAGGTCATGCCGCCGTCTTGTTTTTTCATTTTATGGTCAAATACTGTTTTCGGCGTAAAATCGGCTACCGCAGCTGTTTTAATGACTATATCGCTTGCGTCATACACAGAGAGCACAGCTTCGCGCATATCCGCAGCCGATTGAACAGGGATAAACTCAGCAAGACCTTTAGGCTGATCAAGTGAAACAGGCCCAGAAATTAAGGTTACCCGTGCGCCGAGCTGAACAGCAGCCTCCGCTAGTGCGTAGCCCATTTTGCCCGTCGATTTATTGGTAAAAAACCGGACAGGATCAATCGCTTCCCGCGTTGGGCCGGCTGTAATGACCACATGCTTGCCTTCTAAAGGAGCGGATGTTTCTTCAGCAAAATGTTTTTCGGCCAGCTTTACGATGTTTTCCGGCTCTTCCAATCTGCCTTTTCCTACGTAACCGCATGCTAAATAGCCCTCACTTGGCTCAATAAAACGATAACCGTCCTGATAAAGAACAGAAATGTTTCGTTTGACTGCCGGGTGGTCATACATATGAACGTTCATCGCCGGCGCGATCCAAACGGGAGCCGTTGCTGCCAACAATGTTGTCGTCAGCATATCATCAGCGATGCCGTTTGCCAGTTTTCCAATCACATTAGCCGTAGCCGGCGCTACGATAATCAAGTCGGCCCAGTCTGCGGCATCAATATGAGAAATAACGCTTGGATTTTGTTCTTTAAATGTATCTGTATAGACTTCGTGGCGGCTCAATGCCTGAAATGTCAGCGGTGAAACGAATCGGCAAGCGGACTCAGTCATAATCACTTTGACATTTGCTCCTGCCTGAACCAGCTTGCTCGTTAACGCACAGGCTTTATAAACAGCGATGCCTCCGCTCACGCAAAGTAACACATTTCGATTGTTTAGCAATGAATTCTCCCCCTCTGCACTTTACAAAACCGCACGGAAAAAAATAACAACCTACATGTGATATAGGTTGCTACTTGTGCTACTATTCGCGGTCTTCCTTTTCAAACGAAAGCAGGCCTGCATCAATTTCTTCTAAAGCTTTGCCTACATATTTGTGTGAAATCGTATGTTCAATCATTTGGTCTTTTTTGATTTGCATTTCACGTGCGCGTCTCGCAGAAACAGTCACCAGCGTATATTTTGAATCTAATTTATTCATTAAAGAATCAATTGACGGATCTAACATTGATTATTCAACCTCCAGCATTTTCTTATATCTTGGTGCAACGCGTTCACGCTTCAAATGTTCAGCAAGAACGATTGCTTTGATTTTATCGCAAGCCGTTTCGACATTATCGTTTTCAACGACATAGTCATAAGCATCCATCATTTCGATCTCAGCTTTTGCGGCTTTCATTCGATTTTCAATCAGAGCGTCTGTTTCTGTGCCTCGTGTCACGATTCTGTTTTTCAGTTCAGAAAGGCTTGGAGGCGCAAGGAAAATAAACAGGCCTTCCGGGAAAGCATTTCTCACTTGAAGAGCCCCTTGAACTTCAATTTCTAAAAAGACGTCTTTTCCATCTTGAAGCGTCTGTTCAACATAATCGACTGGCGTGCCGTAATAATTGCCGACATACTCTGCCCATTCAAGCAGCTTGTTGTCCGCAATCATTTGTTCGAATTCGTCTCTTGTTTTGAAAAAATAATCGACTCCGTTCACTTCGCCCTCTCTTGGACTTCTTGTGGTTACTGAAATCGAATATTCAAATTTTGTGTCTTCCTGCGAAAAGATCGCTTGTCGAACCGTTCCTTTACCAACTCCTGAGGGACCTGAGAGAACGATTAATAACCCTCTTTCTTTCATGCGGCAATTACCCCTGCCCTTCATCCATAATTTCTTCTTTAACAGAAAGTCTGTGTGCAACTGTCTCAGGCTGGACGGCAGATAAGATAATGTGATCACTATCCATGACGACAACTGCACGGGTTCTTCGTCCGTATGTAGCGTCAATTAGCATTCCGCGGTCTCTTGCATCCTGAATCATCCGTTTGATTGGCGCAGACTCCGGGCTGACAATCGAAATCATCCGATTGGCGGAGATGATATTGCCAAATCCGATATTAATCAGTTTAATCGTCATCTTCTACGTTCCCCCTGTAAAATAGACGTCTCTAGTTTAGCCTAGTAAGACCGTCTGTAAACAATACGCACAGTCACTATTCTATATTTTGCACTTGTTCTTTTATTTTTTCAATAGAACTTTTCATTTCAACGACAAGCTTTGTGATCTGATGATCATTTGCTTTTGAGCCGATCGTATTTGCTTCCCGATTGAGCTCCTGAACAAGAAAGTCGAGTTTGCGCCCGACAGCTCCGCCACTAGCTAATATATCACGAAACTGGGCGAAGTGGCTCTTCAGCCTTGTAATCTCTTCAGTGATATCAGAGCGGTCTGCAAAAATAGCGCATTCTGTTACAAGCCGGCTCTCGTCTAATACGTCTTCAGTCCATTCTTTGATTCTGGCGTACAGCCGTTCCCGGTAACGAGATACGACATCTGCAGCCAGCAATTCAGTTTCTCTCACCAGCTCTTCAAGCTGATCAATATGCATCAGGCAGTCTTTCGCTAAGAGCAGCCCCTCTTTTTCACGCATTTCACAGAGACCTTTTACCGCTTCTTCTGCAGCATCGATGATCAACGCCTCCAGCTTGTCATTTTGCGTCTGTTCTTCATGAACCTGGACGACATGATCAAGCTTAAAGAAATCCATTACATCGGGCTCTGCAGACAATTGATACCGCTTCTTCATATCTCTCGCGGCTGCGACAAACTCATCGAGCAGCGGCCAATCAATTTCAAGCCTTTTCTCAACAAGCATATCGCTGTCAACGGATAAGAAAAGCTCAATTCTTCCGCGCTGAATATGCTGCAGAATGGTCTGTTTCAGCTTATCTTCAAAATATAGCAAAGGCCTTGGCAAACGAGCGTTCACTTCTTTAAATCTGTAGTTCACAGATTTAAGTTCAACGCTTACAGAGAGATCGTCTTGTGTTTTGCTTGCACTGCCGAAGCCTGTCATACTTCGTATCATTTTAAAACACCCAATTCTTCCCTGTTCTCATAATAAAAGGGCAATAGACACGCTATTACCCCTAAGATTATATCATATGAATTTATTTTTTTCTTGTTAAAAGTGACCCCGCCAGCAAAAAAGTAGGGATGGCGGACATACCGATGACGAGCATCCAGTCCCCCGGCGTGATGGCTACAGTATGGAAAATCGGCTGAAGCGGCGGATAGTAGATTACTACAAGCATCAGCAAAATGGATGACAATACCGCGCCGATTAAATACAGGTTTTGAAACGGATTTCTAGAGAAAACAGAAGTTTCGCTGCGGCAGTCAAACACGTGAATAAGCTGAGCGAGCACCAATGTGGCAAACGCGATCGTCTGGGCATAAGCTAAGTTTTCCGGATTGCGGTGGTACACAATGATAAACGCTAAAATAGTGGCAACTCCGATTAAAAATCCTCTGGAAACGACCTTCCATCCTAGCTTGCGGGCAAATACCCCTTCTTTCGGATGACGGGGCTTGCGCTTCATGACGTCTCCTTCCGGCTGATCCATGCCGAGCGCCATTGCCGGCAATCCGTCCGTCACCAAGTTGACCCACAAAATCTGAATCGGAACGAGCGGTAAAGGAAGGGCGAGCAGCATCGCAAACAGCATGACAAGGATTTCTCCGACGTTAGACGCCAGCAGGTATCTGATAAACTTCCTGATATTTTCGTAGATGTTCCTGCCTTCTTTTATCGCCGATTTAATCGTCGCAAAATTATCATCCACGAGAACAAGAGATGATGCTTCTTTGGCCACATCTGTCCCGGTAATGCCCATAGAGACGCCGATATCAGCTTGTTTAATGGCAGGAGCATCATTGACGCCGTCTCCCGTCATCGCCACAATATGCCCGTTCTCCTGATAGGCTTTTACGATTTTTAGTTTATGTTCAGGGGAAACGCGGGCAAATACATACACATCCTCCACCACATGAGAAAGCTCTTCTTCAGAAAGTTCATTCAGCATCTTGCCGTCCATGATTTTGCCGCTTTTCGGAAGGAGGCGCAAGTCTTTCGCTATCGCTTTAGCGGTTTCTACATGATCACCTGTAATCATAACGGTCTTAATTCCTGCTTCACGGCATTCTTTTATCGCCTGCCTGACTTCCGGCCGCGGGGGATCAATGATACCTGAAAGGCCAAGCATGGTCAGATCTTTTTCCGCCTGCTCCATTGACGGTGTTTCGCCTGCTTTTATCGGCCTGTAGGCGACCGCTATCGTTCTGAGTGCCTGTGATGCCAAATGTCTTAATACCGCCTCTGTTTCTGCTTTTCTTTCATTTGAAAAAAGAGCCGCTGAGCCGTCATAATAAATACGGGAAGATCGCTGCATCAGTACATCCGGTGCACCTTTTGTAATGATATAGCGCTTTCTGTCTTGATCCTCTACGATGACAGTCATCATTTTCCGTGCAGAATCAAACGGAAATTCTTCGACCACCCGGTAGTTTGATTCAACAAACTCCTTTGAAAAACCGCCTTTTCTTGCCGCGGTGAGCAGCGCTCCCTCTGTCGGATCTCCGTCAAGCACATATTCGCCGTCTCTTTTCTCAATATTGGAGTTGTTACAAAGCGCTCCGAACAGAAGCATCTGCTGAAGCGGCTTATGTTCATTGACACTGATCTCTTTTTCGTTTAGTGTGAAGCTTCCTTTCGGTTCATAGCCGGCCCCTGCCACTCTCCATGTTTTCCCTCCGGACCAGACATGTGTCACCGTCATTTTGTTTTGGGTCATTGTCCCTGTTTTATCTGAACAAATGATAGACGCACACCCAAGCGTTTCAACAGCAGGAAGCTTTCTAACAATGGATTTTTGTTTAATCATCCTCTGTACACCAAGCGAAAGCGCCACTGTCACAATCGCCGGCAGCCCCTCCGGAATAGCGGCTACCGCTAACGAGACACCTGCTAAAAACATACTGTACAGATCATGACCCTGAATAACACCGACAGCAACGACAAGTACGGTCAGAAGCAATGCAACAACAATCAAAATCTTCCCGAGCTGCTCCAGTCTTCTTTGCAGCGGGGTTGACAATGTCCCTGCTGATTCAAGCATGTCGGCAATTTTCCCCATAGCCGTATTCATTCCTGTCCCGACGACAACCCCCACACCGCTGCCGCGGGTCACAATCGTACCCATAAATGCCATATTGGTAATATCGCCAAGTGAAACATCCGGTTTTTTCAATTTATCAGCATGCTTCACAACCGGGATTGATTCCCCGGTTAGCGCTGATTCTTCTATTTCAAGGCTTCTCGCTTCAACAATTCGAACGTCTGCGCCAATTCTGTCCCCGCTCGTAAATTTCACAATATCACCCGGCACCAGTTCCTTAGAAGGAATCTTTGTCCAGCTTCCTTCCCTGAGTGCCATGACGTGCGGTGTTGAAAGCTCTTTTAAAGCCTGAAGAGATTGCTCAGCACGCCTTTCTTGAAAGAAACCGAGTATGCCATTCACAAACACAATCGCAATAATCGCAACCGCATCTACATATTCACCAAGAAATCCTGAGATTAACGTTGCCGCCAGAAGCACAAGCACCATAAAATCTTTGAACTGCGCGAAAAACAAGAGAAGCGCTGAAGTTTTTTTCCCTTCTTGCAGCTCGTTTGGTCCATGCTTGTCAAGGCGTTTTTTTACCTCTTTTTCTGTTAATCCTTGTTTCATGGACGTATTGGTTGCCTCTAGTAAATCTGTTTGTCCCATTTCATGAAACTTCATTCCGCTCGTCCACTCCCCTGCTCTCTTATAGAGATATCACTCTATAAGCATGCTTATTCTGACTCGTCCCATTTCATGCTATAATTATCGAATGCAGGAAGAATGAGAGGGTGTATTGCATATGTCGTTTGATGGCATGTTTACATACGGAATGACACACGAACTTAACGAGAAAATAATGGGCGGACGAATTACAAAAATCCATCAGCCATATAAGCACGATGTGATTTTCCACATCCGTGCCAAGGGAAAAAACCAAAAACTATTATTATCGGCACATCCGAGCTATTCACGGGTGCATATCACGGCACAAGCTTATGAAAATCCAAGCGAACCGCCAATGTTTTGCATGTTGCTGAGAAAGCATATCGAAGGCGGATTCATTGAGAAAATTGAACAAGCGGGCTTAGACCGCATTATGATTTTTCATATCAAAAGCCGAAACGAAATTGGCGATGAAACCGTACGAAAGCTTTATGTAGAAATTATGGGCCGCCACAGCAATATCATTTTGACTGACGCAGCAGAAAATGTGATCATCGACGGACTTAAGCATTTATCACCGTCAATGAACAGCTACCGTACAGTACTGCCCGGCCAAGATTATAAGCTTCCGCCTGCTCAGGACAAAATATCGCCTCTTGAGGCGTCAGAAGATGATATTTTGCGTCACCTCAGCTTTCAAGAAGGAAGGCTTGATAAACAAATTGTCGACCACTTTTCAGGCGTGTCTCCGCTTTTCGCCAAAGAAGCGGTTCACAGAGCAGGCCTTGCCAACAAAGTCACACTGCCAAAAGCGTTGCTGGCACTGTTTGCCGAAGTGAAAGAGCACCGTTTCATTCCCAACATTACGACTGTAAACGGAAAGGAATATTTTTATTTACTGGAGCTGACTCATCTAAAGGGCGAAGCGCGCCGTTTTGATTCATTAAGCGAACTGCTCGACCGTTTTTATTTCGGAAAAGCTGAACGAGACCGGGTCAAGCAACAGGCTCAGGATCTTGAGCGTTTTGTTGTGAACGAACGGAAGAAGAATGCCAACAAAATCAAAAAATTAGAGAAAACCCTGGAGTATTCGGAAAACGCGAAGGGGTTTCAGCTTTACGGAGAGCTTTTAACCGCTAATTTATATATGCTGAAAAAAGGTGATAAACAGGCTGAGGTCATCAATTATTATGATGAAGAAAGCCCGACAATCACGATTCCTTTAAACCCAAACAAAACGCCTTCTGAAAACGCACAGGCCTATTTCACGAAGTATCAGAAAGCGAAAAATTCGGTCGCAGTTGTCGAGGAGCAAATCAGGCTGGCACAGGAAGAGATCGAATATTTTGATCAGCTGATTCAGCAGCTTTCGTCCGCTTCTCCCCGGGATATCAGCGAAATCAGGGAAGAGCTTGTTGAGGGCAAATATTTGCGCCCTAAGCAGCAAAAAGGCCAGAAAAAGCAAAAACCGCACAATCCGGTGTTAGAAACATATGAATCCACCTCAGGCCTGACAATTTTAGTGGGTAAGAACAATCGTCAAAATGAATATTTAACGACCAGAGCGGCGGCCAGAGACGATATCTGGCTTCACACGAAGGACATTCCCGGCTCCCACGTTGTGATCAGAAGCAGCGAACCTGATGAGCAAACAATCATGGAAGCCGCGACAATTGCAGCTTATTTTTCAAAAGCTAAAGATTCAAGTTCAGTGCCTGTAGATTATACAAAAATCAGGCATGTCAAAAAACCAAACGGCGCGAAACCCGGTTTCGTCACTTATGACAGCCAGCATACCGTCTTTGTCACGCCTGATGCTGATACTGTCATCAAGCTCAAAAAAAGCTGAGCCGCATAAAGAAAAGCCAGAGCATTTGTATGCTCTGGCTTATTTCTTTCTTCTCACCTGATAAAGCCTGTTCACTTCAGCAACAAAATCGCCGTCAATCAGCTTATCCACGTTTTCAGCAAGCTCTTTCGTGTGCTTTGGACTGGCTCCGCTTGTAGAAACAGACACAGTGACATGCCCTCTTTTTACGATTTTCGGCATATATACATTGCCAAGCTCAGCGTCACTGACACAATTGACAAGCTGAAAAGGCGAAGCGGATTGGGCAATTTCTTTGTTCACTGCCGCATTATCCGTCGCAGCAATAATGAAGAAAGCATTGAGATAATCTTCTTTTTCAATTGTCCGTTTTTCCCATTTGATACGCCGCTCTTCTGCCATTTGCTTGATTTCCGGTTCCACATCCGGACTGACAAGCGTTATATCAGCTCCCTCAGAAATCACCGTTTTCAGCCTTCTGAGAGCGATGCTTCCGCCCCCCGCAATCACAACCTTCTTCTTTTCCAGGCTAATGTGCAGCGGAAGCATATGAACCTCCATCAAAATCAAATTGTCCCTCAGAATTTGCCGCAGTTTCTCTCACACGGTTCAAAAATGCGTTTTTCACATGAGGATGAAAACCGATATAGGAAGAGAGGTAGACGTTCGGATTATGGGCTTTTAATTTCTGAACCTCTCGTTCGATTTCATTCATCAGCATACCCGTAAAAAGCAAATATGGAACGATAAAGGTTGTTATGCCGTCATCTTTTTTAAGTTCTGAAAAAACCTCTTTGTAATTCGGGCCGCATGCTGTCAAAAAGCACGGAATGACTTCCTTCACTGGAACCATTTCCTGAAGAAGATTAGCAATTCCGGTTACGTCTCTTTTGACATCTGGATCTGAACTTCCCCTTCCGATGAGCACCACTCTGGCATTTTCATACGGAACACCTATGTCTTTCATTCGGTGATATACAGCCTTGACTACTTCTTTGTCAATCCCGATCGGCTTTCCGTATGAAATACGGACTGATGGATATCGAGATGCAACACGGACAATTTCTTCCGGAATATCATGTTTTGCATGCGCAGCTGTTAAAAGAAGCAGAGGCACCACTGCGATATGAGTGGCGCCTTGCTTCACACATGCTTCAAATCCTGTCTCAATTGTCGGCTCCTGAAGCTCTAAAAAGCTGATTTCTTGTACTGGCACAGAGATGTGGGCCTTGCATCCTTCCAAAAAGGCTGCGGCTTCTTGCTGCGCTTTTTTGACCCGGCTGCCGTGGCCGACATATAAAATTGCTTGTTTCATTTTTACAACGCCTCGCTTAAATCTTGTTTTTTCAGTTCAGATTCAAACCATTCCAGCTTATAGTGATAATTTACAACATTTCCAATGACAATTAAACTCGGATTTGTAATGTTTTCTTTTACCACTGTTTCTGAAAGGGTGTCAACTGTACAAAAAACAGATTTTTGCTTGTCCGTTGTTCCCCAATGAATAAAGGCTGCCGGCGTAGAACCGTCCCGGCCGTTTTCAAGGAGTTTTCTTTCAATCTGCTTCACGTTTTTGATACCCATATAGATGACAAGTGTATCAATTCCTGTAGCCAGCGCTTTCCACTTTTCCTCAAAATCTTCTTCTTTTTTATAATGACCCGTTACAAAAGCGACGTTAGAGCCCGCCTCCCGATGAGTAACAGGAATCCCGGCATAAGCGGCTGCCGCGATTCCAGACGTAATGCCGGGGATGATTTCAAACGGAATTCCGTTTTCAGAGAGACATTCCGCTTCTTCTCCCCCCCTGCCGAACACAAAAGGGTCTCCGCCTTTCAGCCTGACAACGGTTTTCCCTTTTTGCGCATACTTTACAAGAAACCGATTGATGGTTTCTTGCTTCATCGTATGAAAATCTGGAAGCTTCCCGCAGTAGATCAGGTCTGCTTGCTCTTTGGCATATTGTAAAATCTCTTTATTTACTAATCTGTCGTATAAGATGACATCAGCTTTTTCAATGGCTTTCAGCGCTTTAATTGTCAGCAGATCAGGGTCACCGGGACCCGCTCCTACAATATATACTTTCCCCATCGTATTTCCCCCGATCTATTCGAGTTCTTCCAGAGCATTCGCTGTGATGATGTTCTCGCTTGCATTCCGGCATCTGAGAAGAACGCAGCAGATCATATTCAGCTCAATTTTTGTTTAACAAACTCGATCAGCTGATTTTTACACGCTTCACGGTCATGCTGTCCTGAATCAAGAACGAGCTCTGGAGCTTCCGGTTCTTCATAAGGTGAATCAATTCCTGTAAAAAACGGAATCTCGCCGTTTCTTGCTTTTTTGTAAAGTCCTTTCGGATCTCTTTGTTCACAAATATCAAGGTCGCATTTAATGTAGACTTCATTAAATTCGCCCGCTTCCACAAGCTCGCGAACCTGTTGCCTGTCCTCGCGGAAAGGAGAGATAAAAGCAGTAATCACAATGGTTCCCTGCTGAACAAAAAGCTTTGCCACCTCTCCGATTCGGCGGATGTTTTCTTTTCGGTCTTCATCAGAAAAACCAAGATCCTTATTTAAGCCGTGACGGATATTATCCCCGTCAAGCACAATCACTTGGTAGCCTTGCTCAAACAATTCTCTCGCAGCGGCGTTGGCAATCGTTGATTTGCCTGAGCCGCTTAACCCTGTCAGCCAGAGAATGGAGCTTTTATGCTTGTTTTTTTGCTGGTACTCTTCTTTTGTGATAGAGGCTTCATGCCATACAATATCGCGATTTGTCACTGCCAGTCCTCCTTAAGATACGCCTACTTCTTCTTTTTTCTTCATCCCTTTGATTAACACTTCTACGACTTCTTTTCGACTGAATTCAGCAGGCGGCAGCACACCGTCTCTCAGCATACCTCTTACCTTAGTGCCTGATAAAATGACGTGATGCTCTCTGCCATGAGGGCATGTTTTCGCTGTTCCCATATTTCCGCATTTTTTACAGAAGAAGCTGTGCTCAAATTTCAGCGGTGTAATTCCGAGTTCTTCAGGTTTAAATGTGTCAAACAGCTCCTGTGCTTCGTATGTTCCGTAATAGTCGCCTACACCTGCATGATCACGGCCGACGATGAAATGTGTGCAGCCGTAGTTCTTTCTGACAAGCGCGTGGAAAATTGCTTCTCTCGGGCCTGCATAACGCATCGCCGCTAAAAAGACACCAAGGAAAACGCGATCTTTCGGGTAATAATGATCAAGAAGCACTTGGTAGCTTTCCATCCGTACATCAGCTGGAATGTCATCAGATTTTGTTTCACCTACTAACGGATTCAAGAACAAGCCGTCTACTGTTTCAAGAGCCGTTTTTTGAATATATTCATGAGCTCTGTGAACAGGGTTTCTTGTTTGGAAACCGACAATGGTTTCCCAGCCTTTTTCCGCAAACTGGCGTCTCGTTTCTGACGGTTCAAATGTAAATTCAGGGAACTGTTTTGAAGCTTTTTTAATCAACGTAATCGGTCCGCCGACATATGTATTGCCGCGGCTGAACAGCTTTTTAACACCAGGATGCTCCTGTTCATCTGTTTTGTACACATTGACAGCTTCTTTTTGTTTGTCAGGCACGTACAGGTCTTCGATTTGGATAACGCCGTATGTTTCTCCTTCATACGTTAACTTTACCGTTTCACCAACTGACAGTTCCGCCGCTTTTTGCGCATCGACCGGAAGCGTGATTGGAAGAGACCAAACAACACCGGAAGAAAGACGCATGTTTTCGACAACAGATACGTAATCTTTTTCATTAAAGAAACCTTCAATCGGGCTGTATGCACCGATACCGATCAATTCCAAATCCGCGAAAGAAATTAAATCAAGTTCAATTTCTTTTTGAGTGCCGCTCACATCATATGATTCATCTACTCTGTTTACTAATGTTCCTCCGTGTGGTGCTAAGCTCATAACATCCATCTCCTCCTAGTTAACTTATAAAATTACTCAGATTAATGATCAGATTCCCCCGCCTTGTTCGTGGACTGAGCGTCTCTCTTTACGAATGGCCTTTGTCAGGCTGACGGCACCGCCCGCCGCTAAAAGCACACTTACCATGATAAAGATCGAATAATAATCTGCTTTTAAAAACAAGGATACAAGCAGATAAGAAATCGATAAAGATAAAAACGGCGATACGATCCATACCTTCAGCATCGTTTGAACAACTTGTTTATGGAACACGTTCGGACCGTTTTTTGCCATGCCTATTCCGATAATAGACGATGACGTGACTTGCGCCAAGGGCACCGGCATCCCAAATACAGAACTGATGATCACAAGTCCTGCTCCTGTACCGGATAAGAGAATGCCTTCCCCTTTGGAGAATCTCGTAATTTTCTTCCCGTTTGTTTCTAGCACACGCCGGCCTAATAACAGTGCGCCAAGAGCAACAAAAGCTCCTCCATACAAGGTTCCTTTTCCGACATCAAGCACATCGGCAGCTACTAACGGGCCAACAGCATTCGCCACGTTATTCATGCCGGCAGAGAATGCTTCGAAAAATCCGGCAACTAGCAAAACAATGCCGAGGATTTTTTGTTTTTTAGAAGATTTTACTTCAATCTTAAAATAACGAAACAGCTTAGATACGAAATAGGTGAAGCCGAAAGCGAACAGCGGGACAAAAACCCAAAATGACACAATGATCAGAAGATTGTTCACAAACAATACTTTATAAGCCACTCCCACGCCGACAACCGCGCCGACTGTTACTTCACTTGTCGACAAAGGAATGCCGAGCAGATTAGCAGTAAAGAGCGACAGGGCAGCAGCTCCAATAATGATGCAAACAATCGTCAGTGTAATCGTCTGCTCAGGAATAATGCCGGAGCTGATTGTTTTTACAACCTCGCCTCCGCCAATGACCGCCCCGGCAAAGACACCGACTGCGCATAGGATCAAAGCGTAGGTTTTCTTTTTGATGGCTCCGGAGCCGTAAGCAACCCCCATCGAAGCTGCAGCACCGCTTGCACCAATATTCATCGCGAAAAACAAGCTAAATAAAATAGCGGCTAATTCCATTTTGCAGCTCCTTATTCATGCAGTCCGCATTCTGTTTTCGCCATACCATTCCATCTGCCTGAGCGCAAATCCTCTGCTGTAAAAGCGGGAGCAGTGCAAGGCGCACATCCAATACTTGGATATCCTTGGTCATGAAGCGGATTGTAGTCCAGTTCATTCCGGGATGTGTATCTCCAAATGTCTTTCCAAGTCCAATGGATAAGCGGGCAAACTTTTACTGACTTGAATTTTTCATCTTTGTTTAAGAAATTCGTATTGGCACGGCTTGGCCCTTGATCACGGCGCAGGCCGGAAAGCCAGGCTGGATGTCCTGAAAGCGTCTCTCTTAAAGGAACAACCTTTCTAAGATAGCAGCACTGATTCGGCTCTCTTTCCCACAGTTTGTCACCATGTTCTTCGGCTTGTTCCTCAAGGGTGAGATCTGGTTTTTTCAGGATGATATTAAGACCCGGATAACGCTCTTTCACTCGTTCAATTGTTTCATAGGTTTCTTTAAAATGAAGTCCTGTATCAAGAAACACAATCTCTGCGTCTTTTTTCACTTTATAAATTAAGTCAATCAGAACGATTCCCTCAATTCCGAAACTGCAGGCATAAACAAGCTGATCGCCGTAATGGCCGTATGCCCATTTTAAAACTGACAGCGCTCCTTTATAAGGATCGTCTTCCGGAAATGTAATCGTTGGTTCTTCCCAATTATCATACGTTAACATTTCTTCTTTCCTCCTTTCGGAGACAAACAAACAGTAGCTTTCTGCCGGTTGTCTTTTCCCATGTAATGTGATTCGCGGCTGCTGATATACAGATAGCCTTTTTACCTCTTAAAATAAAAAACTTTCAATCCGGCGGAAAGAAAGACAGGAACAGCATGTAGCCCTTATCTTTCAAAATGGAATTCATTTTGCTGGAAGTAGCACCTTACAAACTTTGCAGGTTGCCGGGCTTCATAGGTCCAGTCCCTCAGCCGCTCTTGATAAGTTTTTAGATTTGTAGTAAATTTTAGCACAATTCTAACATAAGTCAACCCGACTTTTTTTATAGGATTAATAAAAAAACAGGCCTCACAGCCTGTTTTCAAGTACATCAAGGCTTTGAAGCCTCTTTATATCATTTGAATTTATTTTTTATTTTTTAAACCAATCTTTTGACTCGGGATTTCGTTTCCATGTTTGCAGCTTTTTTAGATCATCTGAATGAATATTTCCGTTTTCAAGCGCGACCTCTGTGAGCGTATCATAATCAGTTAATGAGTAGTATGGCAGTTCTGCCTTTGCGAAGGCTTCCTCCGCTTTAGGAAGTCCGTACGTAAAGATTGAGACGACACCAAGCACTTCACAGCCGGCCGCTTGTAAAGCTGCACAAGCTTCAAGCACACTGCCTCCTGTGGAAATTAAGTCTTCAATGACAACTGTTTTTTGCCCTTCTTGCACAGCTCCCTCAATCTGATTGCCTTTTCCGTGCGCCTTCGGCTTGCTCCTCACATAACACATCGGAAGATTCAAACGGTCAGCCGCTAAAGCAGCATGAGGAATACCGGCGGTTGCTGTTCCCGCAATCATTTCAGCTTCAGGAAAATGCTCTTTGACAAGGTTGCTGATACCTGAAGCAACATCGTTTCTGACCTCTGGGAAAGATAGCGTAAGGCGGTTGTCACAGTAGATTGGAGATAAAATGCCGCTTGCCCATGTGAACGGCTCGTTCGGGCGTAAAAATACAGCTTGGATGTCTAATAGATGTTTTGCGATGATTTGTTTCAAGATTTGATTCCCTCCCATTCAAGTCTGACAGCCTTATAGGCTTTTACCGGGTCTTCCGCTCTTGTAATCGAGCGTCCTACTACAATCGCTGATGAACCTTTCTCTCTTGCAATAGCAGGCGTCGCTACGCGGACTTGGTCATTCGCAGCGTCCTCAGACATTCTGATCCCCGGAGTGACAGTCAGAAATGAAGGCGACACCGCTTGGTAAATGGCTTTTGCTTCATGAACAGAGCAGACCACTCCATCCAGTCCGCTTTCTTCCGCCTGTTTGCTGTAGTGCACAACCGTATCAATCAGAGATTTTTCGATCAGCAGTTCATCTTTCATGATTTGTTCAGATGTGCTTGTCAGCTGGGTTACCGCGATAAGTGACGGACGTTTTTTTCCGGCCGGCGTACCTTCTTCTAAGCCTTCGAGAGCTGCCTGCATCATTTTTTTGCCCCCGGCAGCATGAACATTGACGAGGTCTACGCCAAGACTGGCAAGGCGCTTCATCGCTTTGTTTACAGTAGTCGGGATGTCATGGAGCTTGAGATCTAAAAACAGCTCGCAGTTTCTTTCTTTTAATTGTTTCACGATCGATGGTCCTTCTTGATAAAAAAGCTCCATTCCAACCTTTACAAATAACGGTTCTTGCTGAAAAGACGCTAAGAACGCAAGTGTTTCTTCAGCTGATGCAAAATCAAGCGCGATGATGGGCAGGTTGTTTTTCATGATTCCAGCTCCTTCCGATGCATTCTTCAATTGATTGATAGCCGTATTGGCGCAAAACAGATGGGAGCTGTTCAATAATCTCTGGACAGGCAAAAGGATTCACAAAGTTTGCTGTTCCGACAGCGACTGCGCTTGCTCCCGCGAGAAGAAATTCCAGGGCATCTTCAGCAGTCTGCACGCCTCCCATTCCGATAATCGGGATGTTGACCGCCTGGCTGACTTCATACACCATGCGAATGGCAACCGGCTTCACAGCAGGGCCGGAAAGCCCCCCTGTTTTATTCGCTAATATCGGTTTGCCAGTTTTTAAATCAAGTCTCATGCCGATTAGTGTGTTGATCATCGTAAGACCGTCCGCTCCCGCTTCCTCGATCGCTAATGCAATTTCTGTGATATTAGCCACGTTCGGGGATAGCTTCACATAAACGGGCACATCCGAAACCTCTTTCACCGCTTTTGTCAAATCGGCAGCCATTTCAGGATTCGTGCCAAAAGCGATTCCGCCTGTTTTCACATTCGGGCAGGAAATATTCAATTCAAGTGCATGGACATTAGGCGCTTTGCTGATATGTTCTGCGACTTCAACATAATCATCGACTTGAGAACCTGCGACATTGGCAATGATCGGTGTATCAAACTGCTCAAGCCACGGCAGCTCATTATGCAACACACTATCCAGCCCCGGATTTTGGAGACCGATCGCATTGAGCATTCCAGCACCAGTCTCAGCTACCCGCGGCGTCGGATTCCCAAAGCGTGGCTCCTTTGTCGTAGCCTTAATCATGATGGCTCCAAGACAAGACAAATCATAAAAACGTGAAAATTCTTTTCCAAAACCGAAGCAGCCTGATGCAGGAATGATTGGGTTTTTCAAATCAAGTCCCGGCAATTTCACCTCTAGCATTACAGCGCCACCTCCTGAGCTTTAAATACAGGCCCGTCGAGACATACTTTTACATAGGACGTCTCACTTTCGTTTGTATGGCACACACACGCGAAGCATGCGCCGATTCCGCAGCCCATTCGTTCCTCCATGGACAGATATACTTCTTTATGAGCATATTCCTGTTTTAACGCCTTGAGCATCGGTGTCGGCCCGCAGCTGAGGAGGATATCAAACTCTAGATTTTTCCGTTTAATCACATCTGTGACAAATCCGGTTTCCCCGTAGCTTCCGTCAGCTGTTGCCACATACGTGTCTCCGTACTGCCGGCATTCTTCCTCGTAAAATACATCCTTTGCCGATTGGAATCCTAAAACGTGGATGACATTTACCCCTTTTTCAATCAAGCGTTTCGACAGCTCTTGGAGAGGCGGCACACCTACTCCGCCTCCTACCAGCAAAGCCGTCTTTCCGGGTTGAACTTCATTAACAGGAAAGCCATTTCCCAAAGGCCCGAGGACATCCACAAGTTCTCCCTGCTGCTTCAGTGACAAGAGTCTTGTCCCTTCACCATCTACCCGATAAATGATGGTGACTTCATTTTTTTCAAAGTTGACGTCTGCGATGCTGATCGGCCTTCTCAAAAGAGGCGTAACCGCTTCGCTCACTTTAAGATGAAGGAACTGTCCAGGGGTTGTAAACCCTTGGACAAGCTCCCCTTTCAGAACCATTTGAAACACCCGGTCTGCAATTTGCTGGTTAGAACATACTGTCAAATACGCTTTTTTCATATAGTGACTGCCGCCTCCTGATTTGTGTTGACTGCCGGCATTTGATCAGCACGGAATGTCATGCTTTCCAGCACTCGCAATATCGCCTCTGCCGTATCTAAAGATGTTAGGCAGGCAACACCATTTTCTACTGATTCACGTCTGATTCTAAATCCGTCTCTTGCCGGCTGCTTTCCTTTTGTCAGCGTATTGATGACAAACTGCGCTTCTCCGTTTCTGATGACGTCAAGCAAGTTCGGGCCATCCTGACCGATTTTTCCGACGACCTTCGCTGGAATGGAAGCTTCTTTCAGGTAGCCTGCCGTTCCTTCCGTCGCTAAAATGTTGTAGCCGATCGCGTGGAACCGCTTAGCAATGGCAAGCCCTTCTTCTTTGTCCTTATCAGCTACTGTTAAAAGCACGGAACCGTAGTTCGGGATTTGAATACCTGAAGCAATCAAGGCTTTGTAGAGCGCCTTTTCAAGTGTCGAATCTTTCCCCATGACTTCACCTGTTGATTTCATTTCAGGCCCTAACGTAATGTCCACTCTTCTCAGCTTGGCAAAGGAGAAGACCGGCGCTTTTACAAATACACCTTGCTGTTCAGGCTGAAGGCCCTCTGTATAGCCAAACGCAGCCAGCTTTTGACCAAGAATGATTTTTGTTGCGAGATTCGCCATCGGGATACCCGTAATTTTGCTTAAAAACGGTACGGTTCTGCTTGATCTCGGATTCACTTCTAGCACGTACACCTCGCCTTGCGACAGGACGAATTGAATATTGAGCAAACCGACAATATTCAGCCCTTTAGCCAATGCGATCGTGTATTGTTCAATTTTTTTCTTAATGTCCTCTGTGAGAGACTGAGGCGGATAAACAGCGATCGAGTCTCCGGAGTGAACGCCCGCACGTTCAATGTGCTCCATAATTCCCGGAATGACGACTGTTTCACCGTCGGATACTGCATCGACTTCAATTTCTTTTCCAGTCAAGTATCTATCAATTAATACAGGGTGCTGCGGATTGATTTTAACTGCGTTTTTCATGTAATGAAGCAGCTCTTCTTCATGATACACAATCTCCATTGCCCGGCCGCCAAGTACATAGGAAGGGCGTACCAGTACCGGGTAACCGATATCGCTCGCGATGCTTACCGCCTGATCAACTGATGTGGCTGTTTTGCCAAGCGGCTGCGGAACACCAAGTTCTCCAAGCGCTTGTTCAAATTTATCCCGGTCTTCTGCACGGTCTAAATCTTCTAATGAAGTTCCAAGGATTTTCACTCCGCGCGCAGAAAGCTCGTCAGCAAGGTTAATCGCAGTTTGTCCGCCGAACTGTACGACAACGCCCATTGGCTGTTCGAGGTAAATGATGTGCATAACATCTTCAATCGTAAGCGGTTCAAAATACAGCTTGTCTGAGATGCTGAAGTCTGTTGAAACGGTTTCCGGGTTGTTGTTGACAATAATGGCTTCATAGCCTGCTTGTTTAATTGCCCATACAGAGTGAACCGTCGCATAGTCGAACTCGACACCCTGACCGATTCGAATCGGACCCGAACCAAGCACCATCACACTTTTCTTATCTGTAACGACAGATTCATTTTCTTCTTCGTATGTGCTATAGAAGTATGGCGTTTCTGACTCGAATTCCGCCGCGCACGTATCTACCATTTTGAATACCGGCGCAATCCCCGCTTGTTTTCTCAAGCTGTAAAGCTCAGATTCTTTCATTTTCCACTCGCGGCTAATGTACTGATCAGAGAAGCCGAGTTCTTTTGCCCGTCTCAGCACATCCGTATTGCCCGCATTGGCCTTCAATTCTTTTTCAAACTGTACGATTCCGAACAGCTTATGCAAGAAGAAGACATCGATAGCGGAAAATTCATGGAGGTCTTCTACCGTGTAGCCTCTTCTGTACGCTTCAGCTAAGTAGAATAAGCGTTCATCACCGGCCTTTTTAATTCGCTTTTCAAGAAGCTCATCTGAAATGTCAGCGGCGTCCTTCAATTCAAGATGATACACATCCGCTTCCAGCGAACGCACTGCCTTCAGCAATGACTCTTCAAGCGTGCGGCCGATTGCCATGACCTCACCTGTCGCTTTCATTTGCGTGCCAAGCTTTCTGTTTGCTGATTCAAATTTATCAAACGGCCAGCGCGGAATTTTGGATACGACATAGTCAAGAGCAGGTTCAAATGCTGCATATGTTTTTCCTGTCACCGGGTTCATCATTTCATCTAATGAAAGTCCGACTGCAATTTTAGCAGCGAGCTTTGCTATCGGGTATCCCGTTGCTTTTGATGCAAGAGCAGATGAACGGCTGACACGCGGATTTACTTCAATAATGTAATATTGGAAGCTGTCTGGATCTAAGGCGAGCTGGACGTTACATCCGCCTTCGATCCCAAGCGCGCGAATCAGTTTTAACGATACATTCCGCAAGAGCTGATACTCGCGATCGCTGAGCGTTTGGCTCGGCGCGACAACAATACTGTCTCCAGTATGGATTCCAACTGGATCAATGTTTTCCATGTTACAAACGACAATGGCGTGATCCTGGCTGTCTCTCATGACTTCATACTCGATTTCTTTATAGCCGGCGATGCTTTTTTCAAGAAGACATTGGTGTACCGGGCTTAATTTCAAGCCGTTCTCAACGATTTCTTTTAGCTCTGTTTCATTCGAGCAGATACCTCCGCCTGTTCCGCCTAATGTATATGCCGGGCGGACAATGACAGGGAATCCAATTTGACTGACGAATTTTTCTGCTTCTTCAAGGGAGTGGATAATCTCACTTTCAGGCACCGGTTCATTCAGTTCATTCATTAATGTTCTGAACAAGTCACGGTCTTCAGCTTGCTGAATCGCAGACAGTTTCGTGCCAAGCACTTCGACGCCGCATTCTGCCAAAACGCCTCTTTCAGAAAGCTCAACCGCAAGATTCAAACCGGTTTGGCCTCCGAGTGTAGGAAGAATGGCATCCGGGCGCTCTTTTCTGATGATTCGTGTCAGGAATTCAGGTGTGAGCGGTTCGATGTAAACCCGGTCAGCCATTTCTGTATCTGTCATGATCGTTGCAGGGTTTGAGTTGACAAGGATGACTTCATAGCCTTCTTCTTTCAAAGCAAGACAGGCTTGTGTTCCCGCATAGTCAAATTCTGCTGCTTGGCCGATGATGATCGGTCCAGATCCGATTACTAAAATTTTGTTAATGTCTACGCGTTTTGGCATACCGCTTCCCCTTCTTTCTCTGTTGTTTCGATCATTTCGATGAATCTGTCAAATAGATGGTTGGCATCCTCAGGACCAGGTGAGGCTTCGGGATGATATTGAACCGTAAATGCCGGCAATGTTTTATGCTTCAGCCCTTCAATCGTATCGTCGTTAATTGCGATATGCGTCACTTCCAGTTCTGTTTTACTGATAGACGAAACTGTATATCCATGGTTTTGAGATGTTAAGGCAACTTTTCCTGTAGCCAGCTCTTTTACCGGGTGGTTTGAGCCCCTGTGGCCGAATTTCATTTTTTCAGTATTCGCCCCGCACGCCAGCGCGAATAATTGGTGGCCAAGACATATTCCGAATAATGGCACTTTTCCAAGAACACCTTTAATCATTTCAATCGCTTCAGGCACATCCTTCGGGTCTCCAGGTCCGTTAGAAAGCATGATACCGTCCGGTTTCAGCTGAAGCACCTCTTCCGCTGTAATGTTGTAAGGCACAACGATGACGTCACATTTCCGTTTGTTCAGCTCTCTTAGAATCCCGTGTTTCGTGCCGAAGTCAACCAAGACAATGCGTTTGCCTCTTCCCGGGCTCGGATATGCTGTTTTTGCTGATACTTGGGATACTTGATTTCTTGGCAATTCCGTTTCGTTCAGTCTTTTCAGCACTGCTTCGATATCTTCATCAGATGAAGCGAATGTTCCTTTTAGCGCGCCTGCCGTGCGGATCATTCTTGTCAGCTTCCTTGTATCAATCCCCTGGAGTCCGGGAATGTTTTTCATTTTTAAATACTCGTCTAAGGTGTATGCTGAACGCCAGTTGGAAGGCAGCTCACATAATTCTTTGATGATCAGCCCTTTTACAAAAGGGGTAATGGATTCAAAATCATCACGGTTAATGCCGTAATTTCCGATAAGCGGGTATGTTAATGTTACGATCTGTCCGCAGTAAGAAGGGTCAGATAAAATTTCCTGATAGCCTGTCATCCCAGTATTAAAAACGACTTCTCCCATGTTGTGTTCTAAGCTTCCGAAGGCTTCTCCCTCGAATACCGTTCCGTTTTCCAGTACTAATCGTCTCTTCATTTGACAAGTCTCCCCTCTTCATAAGCAAGCTTCCCTGCCGCAATTGTAGCGACCGGCCAGCCGGTGCAGCTGATGCCGTTGAATGGTGTATTTTTTCCTTTTGATAAAAATGTGTCTTTGTCTATAACTGCTTCTTTTTCTAAATCGATTAACGTAATGTCCGCAGCTTGCCCCGTTTGTAATGTTCCATATGGGAGACCGAACGCTTCGCATGGCCTGATTGTCATGTAGTCAATCAGCTGCTTCAGCGACCAGCTGCCATTTTTGACAAAGTGTGTGTAAAGAAGCGGGAATGCTGTTTCTAAGCCGACAATTCCGAATGGCGCCAGTTTCATTTCTGTGTTTTTCTCTTCTTCCGTATGCGGTGCATGGTCTGTTGCGATAAAATCAATTGTTCCGTCTAAAAGACCTTCAATTAAAGCAGCTCTGTCTTCTGCACTGCGGAGCGGCGGATTCATTTTATAGTTTGTGTCCAGCCCCGGGATATCCTCATCACAAAGCAGCAAATGATGCGGCGACACTTCTGCTGTCACTCTGATTCCCGCTTTTTTCGCATCGCGTACAACTCTGACAGATTCTTTCGTGCTGATATGGCATACATGATAATGGCAGTTTGCCGCCTCAGCCAGCAGCACATCGCGGGCAATATGAACCGATTCACACACAGAAGGAATGCCGTTTAGCCCGTTCGCTTTGGAGAATGTCCCCTCATGTACGCTTCCTCCGTAAATTAAGGAGTTGTCCTCGCAATGTGCAACAATCGCCTTGTCAATTGCGGCTGCCCGTTTCATCGCTTCATACATCATGCCTGCTGTCTGTATACCAACGCCGTCATCTGTAAAAGCAAATGCCCCGGCTTCTTTTAACGCTTCAAAGTTTGTCATTTCATCGCCGATTTGCCTGATCGTAATGGATGCATATGGAAGAACTCTGACGCATGATGTTTCTTTAATTCTGTTTTGCACCCATTCCATCTGCTCCTTTGTATCAGGAACCGGCCGCGTATTCGGCATTGCTGCTACTGTAGTATAGCCGCCGCGTGCCGCTGCTTTTGCCCCGGTTTCAATAGTTTCTTTTTTTTCTCCGCCCGGCTCTCTGAAATGCACGTGGAGATCAACAAACCCAGGTGAAACGAGCAAACCTTTTGCATCAATTACCGTTTCATTATCCGTTGCATCAAGCTTGCCGATTGCGGTGATGGTTTCTCCAGTCACTCGGATATCCGCTTCTGTTTTTTCACCATTTTCGTTTAGTATCCAGCCGTTTTTAATGAGATATGACATACGCTGCTTCTCCTCTTTTCACATTGGTTTGTAAGGCACGCTGTATCACTGCCATTCTGATAAATACGCCATTTTGCATTTGCTTGAAGATTCTTGATTTTTCGCTTTCTACTAAGCTGTCATCAATCTCCACTCCTCTGTTTACCGGAGCAGGATGCATGATGATCGCATGCCGCTTCATACGCTCAGCCCGTTCTACGGTCAAGCCGTATTTGTTTAAATAGCCTTCCTGGCTGACAGCGGACTGATGTCGTTCATTTTGAATGCGCAGCAGCATGACAACATCGGAAGACTCAACTGCTTCATCCATTGAGACATACGTGCCGAATGTATTTTCTTCATCCTGCCATTCCGAAGGGCCGGAAAATAGGACCCGGGCACCCAATCTTGTCAACACTTCCGCATTTGACCTTGCCACTCTGCTATGCTTGATGTCGCCGTGAATGGAGACGGTAAGCCCTTTGAACGTATTGAACTCTTCATAAATCGTCATTAAATCAAGCAGTGATTGTGTTGGATGCTGGCCGCATCCGTCTCCCGCATTCAGAATCGGAATGTTCACCTGGCTGACAAGCTCTTCATAATACTCATCCTCACTGTGCCTGATGACGCAGACGTCCACACCTATTGATTCGAGCGTCCGGATCGTGTCATATAAGGTTTCGCCTTTTTGCACGCTTGTGCTTGTTCCATCAAGGTTTAGCACATTCATGCCCAGCTTTTTTTCTGCGACCTCAAAGCTGAACCGCGTTCTCGTGCTCGGTTCGAAAAATAGGTTTGCGGCAAACTTTCCTGTAAGCTGATTGTCTGTTTTTCCGCTTTTGAGCTCTTGTGCTGTTTGAAGCAAATCTTTGATTTCCTCAGTGCTGAGTTCACTCATCGTCGTTAAATGCTTCATGTTCTTTCCCCTCTCTTTTCAACTTAAGGCTGAAAAAAAACCCCGGTCTAAGATAGACTCGGGGTATGGTTAAATAGAGGGCAGCATTGAAGCTTCCTTCTCTTCATAACCCTTCCAAGCCTCTCTGGACTTTCATTAAAAGGTTTTAGATATGATGTTGTTCAGATGTGTCTGCCTGCTCTTCCTTCGCCTGCGGAAGAATCAGGTTTAAGATGACACCGACAATTGCGGCAAGCGCCATTCCTGACACTTGGAATCCGCCTTGAGATACTTGGATAAAAGCGCCTCCTACACCGATGACAAGGATTACTGATGTAATAATGAGGTTTCTGTTGTTTTCATAATCAATTTTGTTGTCAATCAGCATTCTCAGGCCGCTTGAAGCAATGATTCCGAACAGCAGGAAGGAGACGCCTCCCATGACCGCTGACGGCACTGAACTGATCAGCGCTGAAATTTTGCCGATAAAGCCGAAGCAACAGGCAATCACTGCCGCTCCTCCGATGACAAAGACGCTGAATACTCTTGTGATGGCCAGCACGCCAATGTTTTCTCCGTAAGTCGTTGTCGGAGGGCCGCCGATCAGAGAAGCAAGAATTGTCGCCACGCTGTCACCCATAATGGAGCGATGCAGTCCCGGCTTTTTAATGAAGTCTTGTCCGACAACCTTGCTCAGCACCATTTGGTGGCCGATATGCTCTGACATTGTGACAAATGCGACAGGAACCATTGCGGCTGCGATGCCGAGTGTAACTGACGGTGAATAATCTTTGAACGGAATGATAAATTCAGGCACTGCAAACCATTTCGCGTCAAGCACCGGCTGGAAGTTGACAATCCCTTGAGTAAGGGCGAACAAGTATCCGCCGATGATTCCGATCAGAACCGGAATCAGGCTTAAAAATCCTCGTAAGAAAATCGCACAAATAATCGTGATTGCCAGCGTAACTCCTGCGACACTAAAGTGCTTTAAGCTGTAGACCAACTCACTCGCGTTTGGATCAGCATACATCGCCATGTTTACCGCAGTGCTTGCCAGTCCCAGCCCGATGACGATAATAACAGGCCCTACGACTACAGGCGGGAGAATCTTCATCAGCCATCCTGTTCCAAGCTGCCTAATCAATAAGGCAATCAGCCCGTACACCAGCCCTGCAAGAAACGCCCCAACCATTGCCGCTCCCGGCCCGCCGGTCGCTTTTACCAGAATGATCGGAGAAATAAAGGCGAAGGACGAACCGAGATACGCCGGAATTTGCCCTTTCGTAATAAGAAGGTACGCCAGTGTTCCGATGCCGCTTGTCACCAACGCCACAGCAGGACTCATTCCGACGAGCTTCGGAACCAAAATGGTTGAGCCAAACATGGCAAACAAATGCTGAAGGCTGAATGAAACCCAAGAGAAAGGTGTCGGGACATCCCTGACCCCTAAATTTACTTTTTTCTTACTCATGATGATTTCCCCCTGATTGTTGACTTTCATTTTAGGATGACTCAATGACTGTATAAAAAAACCTCTTTGCATTTTTACGCAAAGAGGCATACAAAGACCTGCCGAATACTTTTTGGGCCTTTGTTGTGCACCTCTTTGCAACCTCTCTGGATTGCCCTTAAAAAGGTGATCTATTATTCGTTTTCATAAATGGCGACGAGATCGTTTTGGTCTACCTCATCAAGCTGAACCATAACCTTTTCTGACTTTGATGTCGGGATGTTTTTCCCGATATAATCCGCTCGGATCGGCAGCTCCCGGTGTCCTCTGTCCACAAGCACTGCAAGCTGAATGGAGGAAGGTCTGCCTACATCAACAAGCGCATCCATTCCTGCTCTGACTGTTCTTCCGGTATACAGAACATCATCAACGAGAATGACTTTTTGATCTGTGATATCTACCGGAATATCTGCACCTTTTACAAGCGGTTCATCGTTGCTCGTTTTTTTAGAAAGATCGTCTCTGTAAAGAGTAATATCAATTTCACCGACTGTAACAGGATTTCCCTCAATCTGTTCAATGCGTTCCGCAAGGCGTTTTGCCAGGTAAATCCCTCTTGTCTTAATGCCGACAAGGATGCAGTTATTCATTCCTTTATTGCGTTCGATCATTTCGTGAGCAATCCTGGTCAGCGCCCGTCTGATTGCCTGTTCGTCGAGAATGACAGCTTTTTGATTCAATGTGTGACACCTCACAGTTCATATAGAAGAAAAAACCCCTCCTGCCAGAGCATAGAGGGGTTTTAGGACAAGGTGCGCGCCTATACACGCATCCCGTCAATCCGTTATCCTTCTCAGCCTCTCTGGACTGTTTTAAAGAATCTATTCAGCTTCGTTTATTATTTCAGAAAAGAAACCCTCTGTCAACCGTTTTTTCTGAGGTTTTCGATTAATTCTGCCATATCCTCAGGAAGCGGCGCTTCAAATTCGACATATTCTCCTGTTCGTGGATGGTCAAAACCTAAAACTCCCGCGTGAAGCGCTTGGCCATTAAAGTCAATTGTTTTTCTTGGGCCGTATTTCGGATCGCCTGCTAATGGGAATCCGATATATTTCATATGAACACGAATTTGATGGGTTCTCCCTGTTTCAAGCTGGCATTCCACTAACGTAAAATCCTGAAAACGCTCTAGTACATGAAAATGAGTGACAGCGTTTTTGCCATCACGTGTCACAGTCATGCTTTGACGGTCTTTCTTATCTCGTCCGATCGGCGCGTCAATTGTGCCATCATCGTGAGAAATAAGCCCGTGGACAACTGCCGTATATTTCCGCGTGACCGTTTTGTTGACCAATTGGTTTACAAGTGACTCGTGCGCCATATCATTTTTCGCCACCATTAATAAACCGGACGTGTCCTTATCGATTCTGTGAACAATACCCGGACGCATCACGCCATTTATTCCGGAAAGGTCTGTGCAATGAGCCATAAGGCCGTTTACAAGTGTGCCCGTAAGATGCCCGGGTGCTGGGTGAACAACCATTCCGCGAGGTTTATTGACAACCAGCACATCCTGGTCCTCATAATAAATATCCAGATCCATAGGCTCTGCCAGGACGTCGAGCGCTTCCGGTTCGGGTACAGTGACGGTCACCTGATCACCCGGCTGAATTTTATAATTCGCTTTCACCGCGCTTCCGTTCACGACAACCTGTCCGTCTTTTACCCATTGCTGAACCTGGGTTCTTGACCAATCATTCTCAGTCGATGCCAAAAATTTATCAATCCGCTCACTTTTTTGTTCTTCTGAAGCGGTTATATCAATTTGATTCATGCTATTGCTCCTTTTTCTTTTTCCTGCTGTCCAACAGCATTTGTATAAATAAAAGCATTACGCCGACACATAGTGAAGAGTCCGCGATGTTAAATATCGGATAATTGTAATTGACAATAATAACATGGATAAAATCCACAACTTCCTGTCTGACAGCCCGATCGATAAAGTTGCCGATGGCACCGCCAAGCATAAGTCCGAGGGCAACGCCAAGAAGCCTTTGTCCCTTTGTATAACGCTGTATGTAATAAACAATACCAATAATAACAGCGGTTGTTATGAGGTAGAAAAACCACATCTGACCCGCTAATATCCCCCATGCAGCACCCGTATTGCGATGGGAGGTGATATAGAATACCTGATCAATGATCGGAATGCTTTGGCCAAGTTCCATGTTCTTAACAACTAGCCATTTTGTCAATTGATCGGCTGCAATAATAAGTAGTGCAATCATATAATACAGCACAAACGTTCCTCCAGTTTACGGTTACTTTAATCCATTATGCATTTTATCAATAAAAAGCACTGGAGTAAAGAAATATCAGGCATAATAACCGGCCAGACACTGTTATTCATACAGTGCCTGACCATATTCGATATCCGTTGATTTCCATATCGGAAGCGTTTTTTTCTCAAATTGGACAGAATAAAGAAAATCGTTTGCTGTTCGGGCCGTCGGCAGCACTGCCAGCTTTGAAAGAGGAATGGGAGCCCCGGTTTCTTCACAGTATCCGAATGTGCCGTTTTCGATTTTGGACAATGCAAGGAGAACGTCTTGAAGCTCTTCTTTAATATGATAGATCAGAGTTGCTTTTTGTTTATGATTGATTGCTGCTTGCGGGCTTGTAGAAACCTGAAAGCAAGAATACTCAAATAATCTCGACTGTAATTCTTCTTTCATCAGAAGAAGTTCCGTATAAATTGCGGTCAGTTGATCATTCATTCTTCACAACTCCTGCTCTTAACGTAGTACCTTTATTGTTGCCTATGAATGATGATCTAAAGCCCATAAGATTTTTCCTTTCGTTCTAAAGGATGTCACTCTTGGCACAAAAAAAGCCCGGCTTTTACGCCGGGCTCTTTTGCATTATTTTTGATAGTATTTTTCAACGATTTCAGCGTTGCGTAATGAAAGTGTAGGATATTTCGGATTTGCCCCTACATCTTTTGAAATCACACGAGATCTCTCACACATTTCGCCTTCCGCTTTCTCGACAGCGATTTTACCCGTCGCAAAGCTTTGCGCATCGTTCGGCGCTTCATTTTCTTCGCTGATTGTCAGTTCAGACACAATAAACAGCTGAGAAAGGTTTTCTTTTATGGAAGCCAAGAGCTCCTTGTTTTCTTTGTTTGGATACAACTTCAGGTTTGCTTCCAAAGATTTACCGATAATTTTTTCATTTCTCGCAGTTTCTAATGCTTTTAACACGTCATCACGAAGAGCCATAAAGCGGTCAAATTTTTCTTCAGTCGCTTCACTGTTTGGAACCGCGATTGTTTCCGGCATATCGGTCAGCTGAACGCTCTGCTCTTCAACAAATGTTAAATGAGACCACAATTCGTCTGCCGTATGTGGAAGGATAGGCGCTGAAAGCTTCACTAATGCAAGAAGCGTTTCGTAGAATACTGTCTGCATGCTGCGTCTATCCGGATGATCCGCATGCTCGATGTAGACAATATCTTTTGCAAAATCAAGGTAGAATGAGCTCAATTCGATTGTGCAGAAATTATGAATGCTGTGATACACAACCGCAAATTCGTACTCATCATACGCTTTTTTCACTTTATCAATCAGCTTGTTCAGCTTAATCAGCATATACTGATCCACTTCACGAAGATCTTCGACAGCCACCGCATTTGTTTTTGGATCAAAATCGAAAAGGTTGCCGTGAAGGAAACGGAACGTGTTGCGGATTTTACGATATACTTCCGCAACCTGCTTTAGAATGGCGTCAGACACACGAACGTCCGCCTGATAATCCACTGAAGATACCCATAATCTTAAGATGTCGGCACCAAGCTGTTTCATGACTTTAGCCGGAACAACAACGTTACCGATTGATTTACTCATCTTGCGTCCTTCTCCATCCAGTGCGAACCCATGGCTGAGCACTCCTTTATACGGCGCTTTCCCTGTTACCGCTACTGCTGTAGAAAGAGAAGAGTTAAACCAGCCGCGATATTGGTCAGATCCCTCTAGGTATAAATCAGCCGGGCGAACGAGGTCATCACGTTCTTCAAGCACTGCTTGATGTGAAGAGCCTGAATCAAACCAAACATCCATGATATCCTGTTCTTTTGTAAATGTGCCGTTCGGGCTGCCAGGATGCGTAAAGCCTTCCGGAAGAAGATCCTTTGCTTCTTTTTCAAACCAAATGTTTGATCCGTGCTGTCTGAACAATTCAGAAACATGTTCAATGGTTTCATCTGTAATAATCGGTTCTCCGTTTTCAGCGTAAAATACCGGAATCGGCACACCCCACGCACGCTGTCTGGAAATACACCAGTCTCCGCGGTCCCGAACCATGTTGTGCAAACGCTGCTCGCCCCATTCAGGCACCCATTTGGTTTCTTTAATGGCATCCAGCAGGTCTGATCTGAAATCTTTAATAGACGCAAACCATTGCGCTGTCGCTCTGAAAATGGTTGGTTTTTTTGTTCTCCAATCATGCGGATAAGAGTGAGTAATGAATTCAAGCTTCACAAGTGCGCCTTTTTCTTCAAGCTGCTGTGTGATCGCTTTGTTTGCATCATCATAGAACATGCCTTCAAAGCCAGGAGCTTCGCTTGTCATTACACCTTTTTCATCGACCGGGCAAAGCACATCTAAACCGTATTTTTGGCCGATGATAAAGTCATCTTCCCCATGTCCTGGCGCTGTATGAACACAGCCTGTTCCGGCATCAGTTGTTACGTGTTCACCAAGCATAACGAGAGAGTCTCTGCCATATAGCGGGTGTTCAGCGATAATGTTCTCAAGGTCTTTTCCTTTGACCGTTCTTGTCACTTCATACTGATCAAATCCGCATGCCGATGCAACATTTTCGACTAAGGCACTTGCTACGACAAAGCGGTCTTCACCTACTGCAATCACGCTGTACTCAAGATCAGGGTGCACTGAGATTCCGAGGTTCGCCGGAATTGTCCAAGGCGTTGTTGTCCAAATGATGATGCGCTCGCCGTTTTCAAGAACGCCTTTTCCGTCTTTTACACCAAAAGCGACGTAAATAGATGCTGAACGTTTGTCTTGATATTCGATCTCGGCTTCAGCCAGAGCAGACTCACTTGAAGGCGACCAGTTAACCGGTTTAAGGCCTTTGTAAATGTAGCCTCGTTTTGCCATTTCACCAAATACGCGGATTTGCTGCGCTTCGTATTCCGGTTTTAATGTCACATATGGGTTTTCCCAGTCACCGCGGACACCAAGACGTTTGAATTGCTCACGCTGTCCCTCGATTTGCTTCCAAGCGTACTCTTCGCACAGTTTGCGGAATTCCGCTACTGACATTTCTTTGCGGTTGACCTTTTTGTTTTTTGTCAGAGCTGTTTCAATTGGCAATCCGTGTGTATCCCAGCCCGGCACATACGGTGCGTTGTAGCCGCTCATTGATTTATAGCGGACAATGAAGTCTTTTAAAATCTTGTTAAGTGCATGGCCCATATGGATGTCGCCGTTTGCATACGGAGGTCCGTCATGTAAAACAAATTTCGGGCGGTCTTTCGTCCGTTCCTGAACAAGACGGTAGATATCTTCTTCCTCCCATTTTTTTTGAATGTCAGGCTCACGGTTTGGCAAATTTCCACGCATCGGGAAATCTGTTTTCGGCATTAAGAGCGTGTCTTTAAAATCCATTTTCATTCCTCCACTGCATTTTTTCAGAAAATAAAAAAAGCCCTCTCATCCCATAAGGGACGAGAAAGCTTATCTCGCGGTACCACCCTTTTAGAAAAAGCAAGCATACACTTTTTCCTCTTGAGCATCGTAACGTGATGAACGTCCTAACCTACTGTGAGTTCAGCAAGGAAACTAAAGGGCTGATCTACATGATTCCGGCCATCCCGGACTCTCACCATCTCCGGGTCGCTATGAAGGCCTGAAGGAAACATGACTGTCCCTTTCAACCGTTTTTTCATCTGAATTTATGAACGTATTATATTCGACAAGCTAAGAAAATGTCAAGATAATCAAAGAATTTATTCCTTTTCCTCAAATACAGCGTCGACTTCATACTCAAGGAGATGATCCCAATCGTCATTTTTCAGAAGATCAAGCTGAGCTTCAATCAGCATTTGGAAACGTGTTCTGAACACTTTAGACTGTTTTTTCAGCTCTTCAATTTCCATTGCAATTTTTCTTGATTTTGATAACGATTCGTTGATAATGCGATCAGCGTTTTTCTCCGCTTCCCGAACGATCAGCTTTGCTTCTTTTTGAGAATTGCGTTTTACGTCTTCAGCCGCTTCTTGAGCAACTAAAATTGATTTATTCAATGTTTCCTCAATATTGGCAAAGTGTCCGATTCTTTCATCAAGCTCATTGACTTTCGCTTCAAGCTCAGTTTTCTTGCGGAGAACAATTTCGTAATCTTTTCTGACTTGGGCTAGGAATTCATTTACTTCATCTTCATCATATCCGCGAAAACTTTTTGTAAACGTCTTGTTGTGAATATCATTTGGCGTTAATGGCATGATGCCACCTCCATTTTTACATTTCAGTACGGTTATCTAGTTCACATTATAAAACAAATTTCGCACAGATGGAGAAAAAAACTGAAAAACCGACTATTTTTGTCGTTCAAACGTAACTCTCCATTTGTCTTTTTTGGTTTTTCCTTCGATTTTTGTTAAGCTGCACCGGCCAAAACCTCTGATTGACAGCATGTCCCCTTCCGCGACTATGTATGAAGGATCTTCAACCACCTTCCAGTTCACTTTCACAAGGCCGTTTTTCACAAGCGTCTGTGATTTCTGGCGGGATTGCCTGCTCATAGAGGCGCAGACGGCGTCAAGCCTTAAAGAAGAAACCGTGTCATCTCTTATTTCGACATCAACTGCTGGAATGTTAAGGTCTGACAAGTCAATTTTCTCTAGGCTGACCGCCGCTTTGCCTGCTTGGGTCAGCTGTGCAGCCACAAAATCAGCGGTATCGGCTGAGACAATCAATTGCACTGCTGTCTCAGAAAACACGATGTCACCGAATTTTTGCCGCTTTAATCCTATGCCCATTAATGCACCAAGCAGAGAACGATGATCTACTGAGACAAACTTGTCAGCATAACGGACGTTAAACGCCTGCAATTCAAAATCCGATTCTTCCGGAGTAATGTACTCTGGATACAGAATCGCCCGTTTCCGCTCCGCTCTGTTATAGCCGCCGGAAAAAGCAAGCCCGACGTCAGCCTGTCCCGTAACAGCAGAGAGGATGACCTGCTCTCGGGGATCTAAAAAGTCGGTCAGCTTCATCCGGTACTGCTCCTGGACAATTCTTTTCCATTCGAGCGCCTGATCAATAAAGGCCCGCTCGTCTTTTCTGAAGTGCTGATATATATCGCTCATCGTCTTTCCCTTCTATGTAAAGAGGCTTGGCTGCTGCCAAGCCCCTATCAAACTGTCACATTAAAACGCAATCATGCGATAAAGTCCCCACAAGCCGGTTGTCGCAAACCGAAGCACAAGTATTGCTACGATTGGTGAAATATCCAGCATTGCAATCGGAGGGATGATTTTTCTGAATGGTTCGAGATATGGTTCACAAATCGAAGCCAAAAAACGCCCGACTGCTGTTTCCCTCGTACTCGGCACCCATGACATAAAAATATATATGATCAGGGCAAATGAGTATATTGTGATTAATAAGCTTAAAACCGAAAAAACTTGATAAAGGATCATCTCGCTTTACCACCTCTGATGTTCGTCTTCAGATATGAGCTCAGAAATTGTGCCTGATACATCTACGTTGTCAGGCGTGCAGAGGAAAATATCTGAGCCGATTCTTTGAATATCGCCGCCAATGGCATAAACGGTTCCGCTTAAAAAGTCAACAATCCGCTTCGCCTGGTCATGCTGTATCCGCTGAAGATTGACGACAACTGCCCGCCGGTTCTTCAAATGGTCGGCTATTTCCTGCGCCTCCGCATAAACGCGCGGCTCACTCAACACCACTTTAGAGGATTTCTGAACACTTTGCAAGCTCACTACATTCTGTTTGCCCGCAGGTTTATTCCCGTTGTAAGCCGGCTTTTCTTTTTGCTCATGCTCCTCATGAGATTCCCGCTCTGTCTCAATATATTCATATTCGTATTCTTCATCTTCCATTGAGAAAAAGTTTTTCAGTTTATTTTTCATACTCATTGCTGTACACCCCCTGTTTCATTTCCGACTAACGATGAGCCGATTCTAATATAAGTAGCTCCTTCTTCAATTGCAATTTCAAAATCATTTGACATGCCCATCGACAGTTCAGTACACGGAGCGTTCGGCTGGTTCAGCTTCTGAACCTGGTCACGGAGTTCTCTCAGCGACCTGAAACAGCTTCTGATCTGATCTTGATCATCAGTCAGCGGAGCCATTGTCATCAGCCCGGCAACAAGGATATGTTCGAAACCGGAAAGCTCCTGTATGAATGGAATGACTTCTTCTTTTTTCATGCCGTGTTTAGAAGGCTCAAGAGAGGTATTGACCTGCACAAAGCATCGTACAGTACCTTCAGCCCGTTTTTCAATTTCTTTCGCTAATGAGAGCCGGTCTAGGGAATGGATATAGGAAACCGCATTGACGACAGATTTTGCTTTTCTTGATTGCAGACTGCCGATAAAATGCCATTCCGGATTCCCTTTCATCAATTCCTGTTTGCGGAGCAGTTCCGCATCCCGATTCTCTCCGAGGCAGGTGATGCCAGCATCTACTGCCTCCTGTGCTCTTTCAGGCGATACATATTTAGTGACTGCAATAACCGTAACTTCATCGGAGCTGCGGCCCGATCTGTTACATGCTTCGTTTATTCGTTCGTTTATATGTCGTAAATTATCAACAACACGCAAGATCTTTTATGCCTCCTTCATTCCGATAAAGGACATCATCCGTCCAGTTTTCCCCTGATCGCGGCGGTGAGAATAGAAAAGAGACGGCTCGCTTTCCGTGCATAAACCGCTGACAGAAATTTGTTCACTTGCCAAACCGCTGTCCATCAGTATAAGACGGTTCAGCTCTTTCAGATCAAGCTGATATTGTGCCTTTGCCGTCTGATTAACGACAAGGTCTGCTGAAACCGGCAATGCGCGGACAGCATCCATGACGCGGTCGTCTACCGTATAGCATGCTCCGCTGATAGACGGGCCAATAACAGCGTAAATATCTGAGAGATTTGAACCTTCCTTCTCAGTCCATTGCTTCACCATTTCTCTGCCAATCTGTTTGACGGTGCCTTTCCACCCGGCATGGGCGACTCCGACAAGCGACTTAACCGGATCATAAAAGAAAAGAGGCACACAATCAGCAAAGCATAATGCTAAAAATACATTTTTTTCATTTGTATAGAGCCCGTCCGTTGCTTTTAGAGCCGTGTGATACTCACGGGCGCCTTTTCCCCTATCCCTCTGCGTCACTTTCTGAACGCGATTATCATGTGTCTGATCAGCGAATACCCAAGACTGCAAATCAGTATTAAACATATCGGCAATATATTCACGATTTTTAACTACATCTGCATCTTTGTCATGAACGTGCAATCCTGTATTTAACGATTCAAAAGGCTTTTGGCTGACACCGCCGTTTTTTGTCGTAAATCCGGCAATGACCTCTTTGTTGTTTTGATTCGTTTGAGCCCAGTCTTGTATCATGAGTGTCGAGGGTGTGGTAAGACTGAATGGGTGATATGTATTCATGATGATCCAACCTTTCGACAAACATTTAAAAAAGCGGAATTTCCCACTTATTTTACCACATCTTACTGCATTCGTTGAGCGCCGATTTGCATATTTCTAAATGAAATGTGCCGGAAGAATCGAGACTTCCGGCATTTGCCAATCTGCGGCAGACAAGCAGGTTTATGCATGCGGTTCACTTAATCGGACTAAGATTACATCTTCCCCGATTTTTACTATATTTCGCCATGGAATGACCAATTCCTCTTCTTTTCCAAAAAATCCGAGAACTTTCCCATTTCCTCCGAGTATGATCGCCTGAATTTTTCCAGTGGTCACATTGATATCAATATCACCAATACTCCCCAGCTTTTTTCCGTTTGAGACATTGACGACATCCTTTACCTGAAATTCTGAAATGCTGATCATTCCATCACGTCCTTTTTCCGTCCTTTTGTTCAAGTATATGAACGGGCAGGCTGAACCTTGTCAGCAAGAAGAAATTTTCATGTCATTGTTCTTTTTTCCGGCTGCACCAGCTGATGATAAAATCGAGTAAAATTTTTGTATACTCTACTAGCTGCTCAATCGATACCTTCTCGTTCACAGAGTGTGCACTGTGCAGATCTCCAGGACCGTATATTACGCATGGAATACCGGCATCATACAGCCATCCGCCATCTGTAACTGATTGAGAAACGTCAATAATTGGACACTCCCGTTTCACTTTCTCATGAGAGGCAGTTAGCGCTAAGACGCCTGGGTGGCCAGGGTCAACTTCCAATGCCGGAAAAATTTCTCCTCTGTCTTCTATCATAGATGAGCCTCCCCACTTGAATACAGGGCGGTTTTCCCTAAGCCAAATATCACTGTCACTCAGCCGATTGACGTAATCTTCTATTTCCGCTGCCACTTGGTCATGGGTTTCATTCGGATAAAAATGGACTGTGATCCACAACCGGCATTCGTCCGCTATAAAAGCCGCATGTCTGCCGCCTTCTATAACTGCCGGGTTAATCGTATTTGTGCCTGGTTTAAAACCGGGATAACTTTTCATAATAGACCAGTGGCGCTCAAGTTCACCGAGCCCCGCAATGATTTTTGCCATTTTTTCAATTGCGCTTGCTCCGAATGTTCCTCCGCCTGCGTGAATCATATTCCGTCTCGTTCCATCATGAAATGTTTGACTGCTTTTGATTTCGATCCAGCCTGTAATGACACCCCCTTGGCCTTGAATATGCATATCGCTCGTATCCGCGACAATTGCAAAATCAGCGTGGTAGCCCCTCTTGCAGCATTCAAGTGTGCCGGCTTCTCCAACTTCCTCCCCAATAACCGATTGCAGAATCAGATCACCTGGAAGCTCAATGCCGGCTTCACGAATTAATTTGACAGCAAACAGCACACAAGCCATTCCGCCCTTCATATCGGAAGCGCCTCGCCCGATTAAGAGACCGTTTTTTTCAATGGGATGAAACGGATCGTGCTTCCATTCTTCATCCTCTTTTACCTCTGCCACATCTACATGACCATTGATAATCAGGCTATAATAATCTGCTGAATCTGTTCCCTTTAGCTTGCCGACAACATTGGGATCTCCAGGGTACACATCCCATTTGTCGATCGAGAATCCCAATTCATTTAAAAATCCCGCAATCCATGACTGAATGCCCTCTGTATTTCTTGCAGGCGGAGCGGGTGTTTGATAAGAAATCAGTGTTTTAGCAAGCTGAATAAGCTCCTCCTTTTGTTCTTCCACTTTTTTTTGCAAAGAGTCTATTTGTTGATCCAATGTAAATCCGCTCCTATTCTTTAAAATCAAAAAAGCCGTTTCAAATGTGATGAAACGGCTTAATAAAAACAAACGAAGTCCGATGTACTCCGCTTTTCACCGCTTCCCTCCGCTGGCATGATCCAGATCAGGTCAAAAGGGTTGAGACAAAGTCTCTCTCAGCTTCGCAAAGCACCCCTAGGATGAATCTATATATGTTTGTCAGGCATTCGTTATCGGCTCAGCTCTTGTTAAAAACGGCCGATCCTGATTCCATAATACATGGATTGGCGTATCAAAAAAAGCGGAAAGTATTTGATCAGTAAGCATTTCCTTTATTTCTCCGGATCCAAAGACCTCTCCCTGTTTTAATAAAAGGGCTTTATCAAAGACAGGCAGAATTTCTTCAGCATGATGAGTCACATAAAGGATAGATGGTGCATTTTCTTTGTTTGCAATGTATGTAATCGTATCTAACAACTTTTCCCGGGCAATAAAATCCAGCCCTGTGACTGGTTCATCCAGTATCAGCAACTCCGGATCGGCCATTAGTGCTCTAGCAATCAACGCTCTTTGTTTTTCCCCTTGAGAAAGGGTTTCATAGCGGCGATCGGCATATTCAATTGCTCCCAAGTCCTCTAACAAACCAATCGCTTTTTCCCTGGTTTCCTTACTTGGCGTTTCATATAACCCAATCGAAGCGTAAGCTCCGCTCAAAGCAATTTCAAAGGCTGAATCTGCCGGATACAATTTTTGCTGAAGAGCTGCTGAGACGAGGCCAATTTTACGTCTGAGCTTTTCCCCAAGCTCTGTTTTGCCAAATTCATGGCCAAGCACCTGCATCTCGCCTGATGTTGGAAAATAATATGAGCAAAGCATATTTAACAGCGCTGTCTTCCCGGCGCCATTTAGGCCGTAAAGCACCCAATTTTCCTTTTCTTCCACCTTCCAATGAATATCTCTCAGTATCCATTTCCCATTCCGTTTTAGTGAGACATTGTCAAGCTGCAAAATCATCGTGGTCCTCCTCTTTATTGCCTTTTATAATTGTTTTAATTTTCATAAAACTTTGTACGAACTAGGATACCTTACTTTTTCCAAAACGTAAACCATCCGTAATCAATAGAAAAGCCTTTAAAACAACATCGTTTTAAAGGCTTTTCATTATTGATGAATATTTTTATTCATTTGTTTGATAGCCGCTTTTTCAAGTCTGGACACCTGCGCCTGAGAAATTCCGATTTCCTCGGCGACTTCCATTTGGGTTTTCCCTTGGAAGAATCGCTTTCTCAAAATCATTTTTTCCCTATCATTCAGCCTTCTCATGCCCTCTTTTAAAGCCAGCTCTTCAATCCATTGTGAATCTGTGTTACGCTCATCACTGATTTGGTCCATCACATAGATCGGGTCTCCGCCGTCGTTATAGATCGGTTCAAATAGAGAAACCGGATCCTGGATGGCATCAAGCGCAAATACAATTTCCTCATGCGGTACTTCAAGAACTTTTGCGATGTCTTCTGCAGTCGGCTCCTTGCTTGTCTCACTGATTAACCGCTCTCTTACCTGAAGCGCCTTGTAAGCGATGTCCCGGAGTGATCTTGAGACACGGATCGGGTTATTATCGCGTAAATACCTGCGGATCTCTCCGATAATCATAGGTACAGCGTATGTTGAAAACTTAACATTGTGGCTTAGGTCAAAATTATCAATGGATTTCATTAGTCCGATGCAGCCGACTTGAAATAAGTCATCAACATACTCCCCTCTGTTATTAAATCGTTGAATGACACTTAAGACAAGACGCAAGTTCCCGTTTACAAGCTTTTCTCTTGCTGAATCATCGCCTTCATCCTGCAGCTGCCTAAACAGCTTTCTCATCTCTTCATTCTTGAGTACTGGTAATTTGGAGGTATCCACCCCGCAGATTTCGACTTTATTTCTCGACACTTTTTTCCCTCCCTACAGGAGCTGCTGTACAACGTTAAGTATCTCCTTGGGTGGGAAAAATATGCACTGCACTCAGACCGAAAAACTGTCGAAATCAGGAAATCCCTGTAAAATCAAGGGGTTCTAACCATAAAATTTTTTACACCATTTTGTTGAACTCTTTTCTCAACCTTTTTATAATTCTTTTCTCAAGCCGCGAAATATAAGACTGAGAAATCCCCATCATATCCGCTACATCCTTTTGGGTTTTTTCTTCTTCACCGACAAGCCCAAACCGCAGCTCCATGATTTGCTTTTCTCTCTCATTAAGCTGTTCAAGCGCTTTTTTCAAAAGCTTTTTATCGACGTTAGCTTCTATGTCTTTAGTGATGATGTCATCGTCAGTGCCGAGCACATCAGAAAGCAAAAGCTCATTGCCGTCCCAATCAATATTAAGCGGTTCATCAAAGGAAACCTCTGAACGGATTTTGTTATTTCTTCTTAAATACATCAGGATTTCATTTTCTATACACCGGGAGGCATAGGTAGCAAGCTTGATTTTCTTTTCTGGATTGAATGTATTCACAGCTTTGATTAGACCGATGGTACCGATGCTGATTAAATCCTCTATATTAATTCCCGTATTTTCAAATTTACGGGCGATATATACGACCAGACGCAAATTGCGTTCAATTAGAATGGCGCGCGCCGCCTGATCGCCGTTTGGGAGCTTCATTAACAAAACCTGCTCCTCATCTTTAGATAATGGAGGCGGCAGGGCTTCACTCCCGCCTATGTAATAGACTTCATCACTTTTCAGCCCAAGTTTCATCAGCAGCTTATACCAGAGGTGCGTCAACCGTAATTTCAGTTTTTTCATCTTCCTCTCCCTTCTAAATGTCACGCCATTTGAGTATGATAAGTAACGGACATTTGCGAACATTATGAAACGTGTTTTACAGCCTTGCCCGAAAGCATTTTCGGATGAATAATCGCGTCAAACTCTCCATCTGCCGACAGCTTTGTTGTGCTGATACCGATTAAACATTTATCTGCAGAAATCATTTCTTCTTTTGTCATAATCGTTACGTGATCCGGTTTAACGCATAATAAAAATTGATTTTGCTGACCAACTCCCCTGTATGGAATCAACCTCATTTTATCTAAAAAGCGAAAGGAATCATCGAGCTGTTCGATGGCTTCCAATGGGTCTGTGTTTCGAATGATCATCGTTTCGGCTGTTCCGAAAATCGGCTCCAATTTATCAATGTAAATGATCATTACCGGTGTTTTTGTAAGAGGATCGTACAGCTGATTACCGGAATCAATCAGGCCTCTGACATGAAGTGTTTGGCTGCCCAAATCTGCCTGCACGCTGACTCGTTCCTCATATTGAATGTTTTTTGTTTCAATATCTTCAATTCTTCTTTTAGAAAAAAACCATAATGCTGGAAAGCCACCAACAATAAACAACCAGCTGATCGGGTCTCCAAACCCTGTTTGATTGGTAATCATGACACCGTTTTGAACAATAGAATTTGACTGCAGCAAAGAATGGGCTCCTATAATTCCTCCCCCCATTAAAAAAGTGGCAAAATAAAAGGAAAACAAATTTTGAAAGAAAAACCGAAATCTTTTAAAGCCAAATGTCACCACCACAATCACAACTGAAAAAGCTAGCTTCCCAGCCGGATGTTCAACAATCGGCGAAAAAGGAGTAAACATCAAAAGGACAATACTGGAACCGATGAACGCTCCGCCTACCAGTCTTCTTTTTTTTACATGCCTTTTTAAAATAAATGCCGTGAGCAAAAGCAAAAGTGCATCAAAACAAAAGTTTAACAGCCAAATGACATCTAAATAGATTTTCACATCTGACTCCTTTCTTTCTTGCCTCACGCTGTTCCCCTGCTTGCTTCATAAGTATAAAGCAAGCTCTGTGGGAAAGTCTGTCAATTAATGTTGAGAGGAAAATACAATTTTTCAGGGAAATCTGCTTAATTTGTCGAGGAAGTGTAATGAGAGGATATAAAAAAGCTGCCAATGACGGCAGCTTTTTTCCACTTAATTTTCTGTGTTGATATTAAGTTTTCCATTCGCAGTTTTTCTAGTTTCATTTCCATAATCATCTCGTACGATCACTTCTACTTTTGCTCCTTTTGCTTTAATAGAAGAAGTGGCTGTCCAATAGCCTTCATATCTCCCCGGAGAAATTTCTCTTAACGGGAGCTCGGTGGCGTTTTGCACACTCGCTCTTGCATTCGTCAGCGGCATACGAATGATAAACGTTGCATCCAAATCCTCAGCGCTTGAGAAAGCGATTTTCACAGATTCACCGACTTTTAAGTTTTTATCCTCTCCCGGAATTAAGCCGGAAATGACAGGCTTGTCAAAGTTCACATCAATGACTGTCTTTTTCGTGGTTTTGTTGCCTGCCAAGTCTGTAGCAATCACCTTGATTTCATTTCTTCCATTTTCCAAAAGAATACGGGCTGAGTATGAACCATCAGCTACTGTTGCTTTTTTGCCATTCACCTTGACGTCTTTCAGATTGTCATCGGATACAGCCCCTTTGACAGTCAGCGTTTCTTTATTTGTTTTCCCGCCATCCTTTGGATTGTCCAGCGTTAACTCAGGCTTTTCTTGATCAAGCGTGACCGTGATTGGGCTGGAGGCATCTGTTGTTCCGTTGTCAGTTGATGCAGTTGCCGTCAGCTCATTTTCACCCTTGTTGAGTGTGATGCCTGCATGGAACGTGCCATCCGCAGCGGCTTTCGTTTCTCCTGCCTCTTTCTCTCCATTATAAATGTGTACCGTTGTACCAGGAGAAGCTTTTCCTTTTACAGTGACGCTATCCTTATTTGTGTATGATTTGTCTGTCGGTGAAGTAATCTCAGGTACAGCAGCTTCGTAATCAACTAATGCGCGAATCATATAGTTGCCGTCTGCTTTGTCACCCGGCTCCCATTGTCCACCTATATACTGCCAGTTGCGGCCGGAATTCTTGCCGGTTTCATCCATTGCCAGTCCAGGTGAATACGGGTCAGGTTTCGACTGGATATATACGAGATAAAAGTCTTTATCGACCATAATCCCTTTTGAACTGAGATCTACCTTAGTCCACTCGCCATTGCGAAGAGCTTCAGCGTTAAATGGCCCGGCAATTTTCTTGCCCGGTGCTCCGTCTTTTCCTGTGGCATCGTATACCTCAACCTTAAACTCTGTGCCGCCCGGATCTGGGAACTCTGTATCCCAGAATCTAAACAGCCCTCCTGTAAGCATGCCTTTGTCCTTGCCGTCAGCGAGCGTCATTTTTACCGCCCATCCGTTACCGGCAGCAAAATAGGAATTGGCATTCTCCGCTGTTCCGTCATCATATGCAATTTCACCCGGATAACCGACGAAAGGCTTCAATGCAGTTTCTTTTGTAACATCACCTTTTAACTCAACGGAAAATTCATCACTGTAATAACCCGGTGCAGCGACTTTAATCGTATAAGCGCCTTCATAGGCCTCCAGCGTATATTCACCTTTGTCGTTTGTCATAGCCGGTTCCACAGCAGCATCCTCTACAACATAAACGGAAGCGCCTGTTACCGGCTCTCCTGTCGTTTTATTGATGACCGTGCCTTTTAATGTGCCCTTCTTCATCTCTTCTAACGTAAAATTAGCTTGTGTCGTCTGATCCGTCTTTAAAGATACTTTTTGTGTTTTCGACTGATAACCATATGCTTCTGCCATAAGCGTATAGTCTCCCGCTTTGTGCTTCAGCGTGTACTGCCCTGTGGATTGATCTGAATATGTTGATTTTCCTGTTTCCACTACACTGACTTGTGCCCTGAGCGGCAAAACTTGAGGCTGTATAGCCTTGTTCTGATGTTTTACCGCTGTGTTTGCAGATGGCTTAGCCTTTTTCGGATTTACTGGCTTTTTCTTTTGCTTTCCAGACGGCTTTTCGACGCCCAGCTTATTCTTTTTGACTGTTTTTCCGGCTGATTTGTCAGAAAGCACTACATCATCAATATACCAGCCCTCTTTTGCAATGCTTTCATCAGATTGAAGGTTAAACATCACTTGAATGTTTTGGCCTTTATAAGCCGATAAATCAATTTCTTCGTCCGTCCAGCTTGATGTCTTTCCGTTATAGACACCAGCCTGCTCCCAATTCTTTTCACCTTCCGGAAGAACAAAAACGTAGCCGTAATCAAAATCATCCTCTAAATTGTGCCAGCTTTTAAATTGAAGGAACAGACTTCCTGAATCAGGTGCTTTAATAGGAGGCATAACAAGGTTCATGTTTGCTGAGTTGGCATAATTTCCTGTCAAATTCGTTCCATATACTTTTTCTCCGGATGCTGCTGTATTTGGGCCAGTTGACGGAACTCCCCATTCCCAGTTATTATTTGTTCCGCTCGCAACCCAGCCGCCGGGTGCAGTTTCAAAGTCCTGCTTATATCCCGCCGTGATGCTTGGTTTCACTGTTACATCGTATACGTCAGACGAAACGACATGACCGCCAAAATCGTGAATCATCCACTTATAGCTTAGTTTAGTTCCTTTTATATCTGGGATCTCTGCCTGATACGTTCCTTTTAGATGATCACCGCTGATTCGTTTAGCCGTTATTTCTGTCCATTCACCTTGATCAAGCTTGTAGGACAGCTTTACAGATGTCACACTCACATTGTCTTCAGCTGTCAAAGTCAGTGGCAGGCTACCACCTTCATAAGCTTCAGTTACTTTCTCATGCTGATAGACAGGAGGCTCTTGGTCATCCCCCTCTACAGAAACTTGTCCTTCCGCTTTGCCTAAACCATCTGTAACAGCGGATACAGCATCAAAAGCATTCACCAGACCATGGCCATATCCGTTATTCGGTGAATCAGGAAATGTTGAATCCGTGAGCGGTTCAGCCGTGCTGGTTAATATATCCTCCATCTCATCAACAGAAAGTGAGGCATTCGCCTGTTTCAGCAGTGCAGCAACAGCGGATACATGCGGCCCTGCCATTGATGTGCCGTCCCAACCATCCTCATATGTCTGACCAGGAACGGATGAACGAATATTAACGCCCGGTGCAGATATTTCCGGCTTTATCTCATCATATGGAGATGGCCCTTGAAGAGAAAAGTCAGCGAGCTTTTTATTGATATCAGTCGCTCCAGTTGCAAACGATTCTGGATAGTTTGCCGGATTTGCGATAGAACCAGGCCCGCCGGGAATAAAGAGATCCGTATTCCCCGCTGAAAACTCTGGGAAAATATCGGCCGCACGCCAGGCATTGACCATGTCTCTGTACCATTCATCAAGTCCAGAACCCCCTCCCCATGAGTTATTGACAACATCAGGAGCCATTTCCGGGTGGGGATTTCCTTCCGCGTCCTTTGGTGCTAAAACCCATTCACCAGCTTCCAAAATGTCAGCATCAGTGCCGCCATCTTCAGAGAACGCTTTAACAGCAATCCATTTTGCGCCAGGCGCTACACCGATTTGATTTGTTCCATCAGGTTCAGAGCCCACCATCGTGCCTGTCACATGGGTTCCATGAGCCAAATCATCATAAGGGCTTGCCTCGCCTGCTACGGCATCATACCAGTTCATTTCATTTTCAGGCTCATTAGGATTTTCCGGATTATATCCGCGATATTTCTCTTTTAATGCCGGATGATTCCATTCCACCCCGGTATCAATGGACGCAACAACCGTGCCAGTTCCATCATATCCAAGTGCCCAAGCTTTTGGAGCTTCGATTTGGTCTACATTCCATTCCACACCGTCAGTTGCTTTAACAGCTTTCTGTGCTTTTTTCATATTAAATGGGGAGGATGACTTAAAAAGCTGCCGTTTCTCATTAGGAAGCACCTTTTCCACTTCGGGAAACTGCGCCACTTTTTCCATAACCTCTTTTGAGGCATGAACAGCAATCCCGTTCACCACATAATAAGAATGAATTTGGTCTGCATTTCCTTTATCTTTCTGGGTGTTCAAGTATTTTAGGACATCTTGCTGGGATTCATCGGCTGTGACTTTTAAAGCTGACACAACAGCAGAACGCTTTTGATATTCCGCCTTAGCGGCAGACAGCTTCTTCGATTTCGCTTTTTTAACAGCCGCTTTTGCCGCTTTTTCTGTGTTAGCCTGATCTTTAAATTTAATCAGAAAAGTCGTTTTTTCTTTCTTTTTAAAGCTTTTCTTTAATGAACTCGAAATCTTGTTTTGAATGGATTCCGCAGATTGAAGCTCCTTTTTAACAGAAGGTGAGGTGACTTTACTGCTTGCCCCGGCTGATCCCGGAAACAGCAGTGAACTGATGACAACTGTACTTAAAACAGAGCTGATGAGTCTGTTTTTCGTTTTTTTCTTCATTTTCATCCCCCTTTTTCAACATGCTTTTTAAAAAAAGTGTCGTCCCTCCTTTTAATAATGAATGGTTTGTCAGAACATCGCTGTATATTAACTGTAGACAATCTGAATTACAGATATTGTCGTTTCATGTCATTCGATTTCCATATATATGAAAATGATAAAAATGTCACGAAAATAAATAGGTCTAATTATCTGTTTTGTTACTAAGCGAAGGAAGCAATAGGGAAAAAGACTTTATAAGAAGGAAAGTGTGAAGAGAAAAACAAAAAAGGACAAAATCGAAAACGATTTTGTCCTTTACATTAGCCGCGTTTATTACGGTTTCTTAAGAATGTCGGGATGTCAAGCGTATCATCAGCCGGCTGTGAAGTATGACGGCTTACTGTGTTCTGCTGCTGAGGCTCCTCACGTTTTTGCTCACGCTTCGGAACACTTTGATTGTGTGTTTTGATGCTTTGATTTAAGCTTGGACGCTGAGGCTTCGTCACGTCCTTCTCTTGTTCGATAAAGCCGGTTGCAATCACTGTCACCACAATCTCATCTTTTAGATTTTCATTAATAACAGAACCGAAAATCATGTTTACGTCTTGATCAGACGCCGAAGCGACAATGTCTGCTGCTTCTTGAACCTCATATAGGCTGAGGTTTGTTCCTCCAGTGATGTTCATGAGGACGCCTTGCGCACCGTCAATGGCCGCTTCAAGAAGCGGGCTGGAAATTGCTTTTTTTGCTGCCTCTGCCGCGCGATTTTCCCCAGTAGCAATACCGATACCCATCAAAGCAGATCCTTTGTTTGACATGATTGTTTTCACATCAGCAAAGTCAAGGTTGATAAGACCAGGTGTAGCAATCAAGTCAGAAATACCTTGAACCCCTTGGCGAAGTACGTTATCCGCTTCACGGAATGCTTCAAGCATCGGTGTGTTTTTATCAACAATTTCAAGGATACGGTCGTTCGGGATCACGATCAGTGTATCCACCGCTTCTTTCATTGCCGAGATTCCGCCTGCAGCCTGAAGCTGTCTTTTGCGTCCTTCGAAGGTAAACGGTCTTGTCACAACGCCGACAGTTAATGCGCCTAAGTCTTTCGCGATTTGTGCGATAACCGGTGCGGCACCTGTTCCTGTTCCGCCGCCCATACCAGCTGTCACGAATACCATGTCAGCACCTTTAAGTGCTTCTTCAATCTGCTCTTTGCTTTCTTCAGCGGCTTTTTTCCCGACTTCCGGATTCGCACCTGCTCCCAATCCTCTAGTCAGCTTTGCGCCGATTTGCATTTTCACTTCTGCTTTTGACAGGTTAAGAGCTTGAGCGTCCGTGTTTACCGCGATATACTCTACTCCTTGCACTTCATTTTCAATCATTCGGTTAACGGCGTTGTTACCGCCGCCTCCTACTCCGATTACTTTAATTGATGCTAAGCCGTCTATGTTTGTTTCGAACTCCAACATGCTAAATCCTCCTAATCTGCCGAATGACTATCTATCTATTCCCAAAACATGCTTAATAGTTTTTTCATTTTGCTCTGTTTATTATGTTCGGCTTGTGTTTTTTGTTTTCCTTTTGGCCGCTGCTGCACCTCATTTTGGTGATGATGCTGCTCTTGTTCCTCAGATGATGAGACTGCGATTTCCTGTATCGCTTCTTCAGGCATCTTAAAGCCTATTTTTCTGCCTTGGATTCTTGCATTCCGGCAGGCGAATTGGATCAGGCCCACTCCCGTCATATATTGAGGATCTCTTACACCGATATAATTCGGGCTTGCCACTCTGACATTGTTTTGCAGCACATCCTGTGCCAAAGACATGACACCCGGCATAGCTGCTTGTCCTCCTGTCAGCACGAAGCCTCCCGGCAGATCGGTAATTCCCATACTGCGAAGCTCTTCTGAAACAATTTCAAGAATTTCTTCTACTCTCGCTTCAATGATATTCGCTGCTTCTTGCTGTGTAAATGTTTGTTTTTGATTGGTGCCTATAACGGTTACCTCAAATATTTCATCTTCCGAGGCTTCGTCATAGTAGGCATGTCCAAATTGCTTTTTCACGCGTTCTGCTTCTTCTGTTGACGTTCTCAATCCGATGGAGATATCTTTGGTGATATTTTCGCCTCCGAGAGGAATGACACGGGTAGAAGTGAGATGTCCGTTCTGGAATACGGCAATGGTTGTTGACCCTCCCCCTATATCAATGAGAGCCACACCAAGGTTTTTCTCGTCCTTTGATAATGCAGCAGAACCGGCTGCCAGCGGCTGAAGGCAAATATCAGTTATTTCAATACCAGCTCTTTCAACGCAGCGGAGTAAGTTATGTAAGATTGTTTTTGAACCGGTGATCAAGGTGCCCTCTACTTCTAAACGCACACCCAGCATTTTTTTCGGGTCGGTGATTTCATCTCTTCCATCTACGATAAACTGTTTAGGAATGACGTCAACAATCAGCTGTTCGTGCGGTACTGAAACAACCTGTGCCGCCTCCATGACACGGCGTACATCTTCAACCTGAATTTCTTTATTTTCACTGGAAACTGCTACAACACCGTTTGTATCTTGAATATTGATATAATTTCCATTAACGCCGACAATAGCTTTTCTAAGCGGAAAACCTACCATTCTTTCAGCTTGGTCAAACGCTTTTCTTATAGAATGAACGGTCTCATCTATATCAACGATTGAGCCTTTTTTCAACCCTTCAGACGGTACATTTCCCACACCGATAATATTAAGGGAATCATCTGTCATTTCTCCGACGATCACTTTTGTATTGGACGTACCGATGTCAAGACTGACGTAAAGTTCATTGTTGTTCATTCTATGGCACCTCCTCACATTTCGATCATTTCTATTCTATTATTTGCGGAACAACAATACAATGAATGTGGCTTTACAAGTGTGTAACAAAAAATAACAACAGAATATTTTTATGTGCTTTTCACATTTTATGTTTATTGAAAATATTCGTTATATCCTATGTATATCCTCTTTTATATCACATTTTTTTTATTTTTTTTAGAAAGAGTCCACTTTGTTAGTAGATTTCTTCTGATAACGGCTATATTCTGAAATAATCTGACTCCAAATGCGAATATACCTGCTAAATACAAGTCTACACCAAGATGGACTCCCAGAAAAGCTAAACTTATTGCCAATATAATATTAAAAAAGAAACCGGAAACAAATACCATTTCATCATATGTACCTTGTAAATGCGCCCTGATTCCGCCGATTAATGTATCAAGTGCGGCAAGCACCGCAAGCGATAAATAGTTTGAGTATTCACTCGGTATCGTTAAGTTTGTCATTAGTCCAATCGCTATTCCGAGCACCAGTCCCAACACGGGCAGCCACATGACAATTCTCCTCCTTTTCAGTCTTTAAGCAGTTTCAGCTGTTGTACGTCCAGTGGTCTGTCATATGCTTTTAATGTTAGTTTGCTTTCAGATTTACCGGCTTTTAATGCTAAATTTTCAGATGCAAAAAGATCCTCAAGGCCTGACCCCTTCACTCTGCTGTGTAACATGTCCGGATCTTTGGCAAGCACTTTTACTGTTAAAGGATAATCGTCAAGGGCGTATCCGTCTATTTTTGTAGTGCCGTTTATATCTCTGATGACTGTATGATTCACAACTCTTCGCTCGTTAATCGAGATATGCTCTGCACCGTATGAGTTGAGTTCATTAATCAGCTTTTTCAGCAAATCCGGAGGCGGATTTTCGACCGGCTCTCCTGTTAAGCTTTCAGAAAAAAGCGGGGAAATCGTAATGACAATTCCGCTACCTGTTATATCGGTCATGCCGGCTGTTTTTTTTAAGGATTGCAAGGTATTATTTAGCGCGGTTTCTTTTGTCATTTCTTTCGTTTGCGAATAGCTATTCAGAAGTTTGTCATATTTGTTTATTTCAGACAGCAGCTTTTCCTGCTTCTTCTGCTCTGATGTCAGCTCTTCCCTAATATCCCACATATCTCTTGTATCCCGGACTTTGGGGTGCTTTAACGAATTAAACTGAACAGATATCATCAGGCCGAAGATGACCATAAGCACACTGATGCTTATGAAGGAACGCTTTATTTTCAATCTATTTCACCCGCTTTTTCAGTCATTCCTTCGTTTTCAGAATCGGTTTCATTTGTACGTTTTTCTCTTTTTCTGCCGAAACAGAAATATGATCCATTGACAGCTGATCAATTAGGCCTCCAGCGATATTTAACGAGGGCAGCAGGACATCTGGATCTCCAATAGCGGATACCGTAAACGGAGCGGGATGCTGCACCCCGTCTACCGTTACCACAGGACCATTGCATTTGATATACGAATCATGCGTCAAACGCTGCCCATTAACGGCGACAGCCGCCGCTCCTGAGATATACAGTTCGTTTACTACTTGGAAGATATGGCTTTCGTGAACGATGTAACTATTCACATTCTCCCCTTCCGGTATGTATGATGCATCTTCCAATGTTACCTCAACGCCTTCTCCCTGCACACCGACTTCCCCAATATACATCCTGTATTTTTCTGTATCTTCGAGGACATTATAGTATTCCGTCTTCTCTTTCTTCAGCTTATTTTCCGCCTGGCGGACTTTGTTTTGCTTTTGATATAATTCTTTTTCAAGCTTCTTATTTTCTTTCTCTTGTTTCAGAAGTTCATCTCTCAGCGCATATTCTTTTTTCCACTCTTCCGTCTCAGCCGCGCTTTTGTTGTTTTCTTTTGTCATTTGAAAAGAAAATGAAATCAAAAAGCCTGCGATAAGCATAATCAAGGAAAGAAGGACTGCTGATTTGCCCCTCAATTTTCATCTTCCTTTTTAGCAGCTTTATCGTTTTTTCCAAACTCTTCAAAATAGGTGGCAACTTCTAAATGAATGATTCCTTTTTTATTGCTGCTTAGCTGTGAGATGATAGAAGGATACGTCTTCATTCGGTCTGCAAACGTTTTAATAGATGCAGTGACAACATAACCGTCGTTCATGTACAACTTAATACGGTTTTCATCCATTTTTACAGGCGTATAATAAATTTCTGAAATCGACTGTTTTAACGAATTTGACAACGCATCGAGCTGCTTGGCCATTTGAGACCGCTTCTTCGCGTTTGTCCAATTCACTAAAATCGGTCCGGCATCATCCGGCGTTACTTCGTTTGGCAGAACTGAGCCGTTTTCAAGCACTTCATAGTACACATCGTCTTTTTCTAAATAAGCAATCGCTTTATATTCTTCGATTGCAATGTTGATTTTATTAGGAAGCGATTTGCTGATCTCCGCTTTTTTCACTAATTTATTTTGCTGAATCTTCTTTTCTGTTTTTTGCTTGTCCAAACTCCAAAACTCAGTATCTCCGCTGTTAATATCGGAAAGGTCGATAATTTCCTTTTTTGATACATTTTCATTCCCTGTAACAGAGATTGTTGATACTTTACTGATTGGTGTTTGCAGGTACACAATGATCAGCACCATAATAAAAAAGAGCATAATAAATGAAATGAGACGGCGGTTTGCCTTTTGTTTCCTCTGCTCTTTAATTTTAGGGATCCGCTCTTCAATGTTAACGATTTTTTCTCGGTCTTGACCCGGGTTCATTGCCTGTTCACCTCATTCAAATGAAACAGCTGTTAAAAGTCTGTCTATTCCAAAACAAACGGCATACTATGATGCCGTTTGTCGTTTGCTTACAGTATATCATATGAACAGCTTCAGTCAGAACTTGAATCAGCGATTTCCGCCGATGATTTCAACCTCTGTGTGCATATCAATCTCGTATTTTTCACGGATTGTCTTTTTCACATGGTCAATGAGATCAAGCACATCTTTTGCTGATGCTCCTCCCGCATTGACGATGAAGTTTCCGTGCATCTCCGATATCTTTGCACCGCCGATTTGATATCCTTTCAAGCCTGCTTTTTCTACAAGGTTCCCGGCATGATTCGGAAGCGGATTTCTGAATATGCTTCCCGCACAAGGGCTTGAATACGGCTGTGTATTTTTTCTATAGTCTTTATTGCTTTGCATTTGCTGAACGATTGATTCCTTATCCTTCTGCTCCAGCTGCAAAACAGCTTCAAGGCAAACGCCCGGGCGTTTCTTTTGCAGTACAGATGTCCTGTAGCTGAAATCCATCTGCTCATTTGTCAGCCACTCAATCGTTCCGTCTTCAAACAAAATATGCGCTTTGACGAGGATCTCGCTCATATCAGAACCGTGAGCGCCGGCATTCATATAAACCGCTCCGCCGACTGATCCTGGAATGCCGGCAGCAAATTCCAAACCGGACAGGCCTTTTTTGCTCAATGATGTAGCAAGGCGGACCACTGAATAACCGCCTCCGACTGTTACTTGTTCCCCTTCAAGCTCCAAATGGTCAAGACCCGCCCCCAGCTTGATCACTACGCCTCTAATTCCTTCATCTAAAACAAGAAGATTTGATCCGCGGCCGATGACTGTCCACTTCACATCATATTTTTTAATCACGTCCATGATGTCTTTAACAGCATCTATACTGCTTGGAATGACCAATACATCCGCAGGTCCGCCGATTTTCATCGTTGTATGATTCGCGAGCGGTTCATTTGCAAGAACCTTGCCGACTTCGCGTTCTTTTAATTCCTGTATCACTTTCTCCATCGTAAACCTCCGCATTCCATTTGCTTTTCTACTATTTTTTTAATTCCTCGAGTACGCTGTATAAACGGGCAGCCGCGTCAGGAACACCGAGTGACTTTGTTCGTTCGCTCATTTCCTTTAACGTTTGCTCATTCAGTACAATCCGGTCTAGCGCTTCAATCAGCTTCTCCCCGCTGAGCTCTGTTTCTTTCAGTACAATCGCCGCATTATGCTGGCCAAGAGATCTCGCATTGACCTCCTGGTGATTCGCTGTCACATATGGACTTGGGATCAGAACACTTGGGATTCCGAGAGCAGTAATTTCGGCAATCGTTGTCGCACCGGCTCTGGCCACAATGACATCAATGGCCTTTAAATACTCAGGCATTTGATGAAGAAACGGCTTTGTGACCATATTATCAGCGGCACCCTTGCTTTTCAGCTCATTCATTACTTTTTCATAGTGAACTTCACCGGTTATATACAGCACTTGATAGTCTCTTGTTTTCAGCGCATCCTGCATGTCAATGACAGCGCGGTTAATCGGTGCAGCGCCTCGGCTTCCGCCGAAAATTAAGACCGTTTTTTTGTCTTCAGAAAGCCCAAATTCAGCCATTGATCGTCCCGTCTTTATTGAGACGACTTCAGAGGCTCTCGGGTTTCCCGTAAATACAACTTTCTCGCTAGGAAAATGTGATTTCGCTTCTTCAAAACAAATCGCTACTTTATTAACATATTTTGAAAGAAACTTATTCGTGATGCCCGGCAGGCTGTTTTGTTCATGGACAATAGTCGGAATTCCCATTTTCGCAGCGGCATAGACAACCGGCCCGCATACATAACCGCCCGTTCCAATTACGGCATCGGGCTTAAATTCCGCTAAATACGATTTACTCTTTTTGACGCCCTTCAGAAAACGCATCACAGTCTTGACATTTTCAAATGACAATTTTCTTTTAAATCCTGTAATTTCAATTGAACGAAACGGTATATTCTCCCGCTCAACAATTTTTTTCTCCAGCCCGTTTTCTGTTCCGATATATAAAAATTCCACATTAGGATGACGTCTTTGCACTTCTTTAATAAAAGCAAGCGCAGGATAAATATGTCCCCCTGTACCGCCTCCGCTTATTGCAATTCGCATTTCTTTTCCCCCAGTCTAAGTTTCTCTATAACATAACGATAACCCTGTTTTGTTGGACAGGGTTATCGCATCAATTGTTTCCAAGCTTCATGTTAGACAGGAGGCTTGGAAATACATTCGTTAATACCTCGAGTAGCGGCTTACATTCAGCAGCACACCAACTGCCATCAGCATTAGAGTCAATGAAGAGCCTCCGTAGCTCAGAAACGGGAGCGTGATGCCTGTTACAGGAATCAGGCCCGTGACTACGCCGATATTGATCATGACTTGAATGGCAATCATTGAAATAATGCCGACTGCGACAAAGCTTCCGTACAGATCAGGCGCACCAAGCGCAATTCTGATTCCTCTCCACAGCAGGACGCTGAAGAGGAGCAAAATAAGTGTTCCCCCGATAAAGCCCAGCTCCTCTGACAAGATGGCGAAAATAAAGTCTGTTTGCGGCTCAGGCAGATAAAAGAACTTCTGTCTGCTTTGTCCGAGCCCCATTCCGAACAACCCGCCGGGCCCCACTGCATAAAGCGATTGAATGATCTGAAATCCGCTTCCGAGCGGGTCTTCCCATGGATTTAAGTATGAGGTAATCCGCTTTATCCGATATGGAGCCGATAGTACGAGCCCGACAAATCCGCTGAGGCCGATCAGCCCGAGAAAGACGAAATGGGCGATCCGTGCGCCGGCTACAAAAATCATGACAATACAAGTTCCGACCATAACTGTCCCCGTTCCGAGGTCAGGCTGGCACATGATAATCAAAAATGCTGAAAACACGATGCCAAGTGCAGGGACGAACCCCCGTCTGAACGATGTGATGTTTTTTTGTTTTTCAGAGAGAAATTTAGCAAGGAATGCAATCATCGCAAGCTTCATAAACTCTGAAGGCTGTATGCTGAATGCTCCGACTCCGATCCAGCTTCTTGAACCGTTCCGCACCATTCCGACGCCCGGTATCAAAACAAGCACCAGAAGGAAAAAGCAGATAACCATCAGCAATTTGGACCATGTCCTCCAAGTCCAATAATCAACATTCATGATAAAAAACATAGCAATGACGCCGATTCCCGCAAACAAAAGCTGCCGTTTCGCGAAAAAGAATGAGTCGTCAAATTTATAATCCGCCCATACCGCACTCGCACTGTACACCATAATTAATCCGATTGTTAATAATAATAACGTAATGATGACCAATAACAAATCAGGCGATGTTTTTTTAGTAGTCAAAGCAATCGACACCCCAAGCTTAAAGTCATTAGGGCTGCCGATTTACTTCAAGACAAGCCCTTACTTAAGCATATGCACGGCATCTATAAACATGTCACCGCGTTCTTCAAATGTTTTGAATTGATCCCAGCTCGCACACGCGGGTGACAGCAGGATGACATCTCCTTCATTTGAGAGCGCAAACGCCGCAGATACTGCTTGTTCAACATTATCGACACGTTTGACATGTTGTATTCCCAGTTCATTGCCGAGTTTCTCGAGTTTTGGCGCCGTCTGGCCAAATGTAAGCACTGCTTTGACATGCTTCATATAAGGTTTCAAGTCATCAAAACCATTTCCGCGATCCAGTCCGCCCGCAAGCAGAATGACCGGCTTATCAAAAGCTGAAAGCGCCTTGCTTGTCGCCAGAATGTTTGTTGCTTTACTGTCGTTATAAAATTTGCGGCCATTCACAGTTGTGACATATTGGAGGCGGTGCTTCACACCAGTAAAGCTTGTCAGCACCTTTTTAACCGCCTCATTGGATGCTCCTGCCGTTTTCACAACTGCAATAGCTGCTAAAATGTTCTCCAGGTTATGAGCACCGGGCAGTACAACCTCTTCCAGAGGAAGAATGGCTTCGCCGTTAAACATAATCATACTGTCTTTTACATATGCGCCCTGTTCAAGCGTTTTGCTGACTGAAAATGGGACGATTTCGGCTTTTCCGGCTTCAGCAAGACGCACGACGGTTTCATCATCCTGGTTGACAATAGCTTTATCTGAAGCAGTCTGATGAAGGTACACTTTCTGTTTCGCTTTTTCATAGTTTTCGCGCGTATGGTGATAATCCAGATGGGCGTCAAATACATTTAAAATCAGGCTGATTTCCGGTCTGAAAGCGTGTGTTCCCATCAGCTGAAACGAAGACAGTTCAGTAACGATCCATTCATCTCCATCAGCATGATAGGCAACCTCACTTGCGACTGTGCCGATGTTTCCGGCAATCAGTGCTTTTTGCGAGCCAGCTTTGAGCATTTCGTAAATTAGCGTTGTCGTGGTCGTTTTACCGTTCGATCCGGTAATCCCAATAAACTTGGCGCTGGTCAGGTAGTAAGCGAGCTCAATTTCCGTCCAAACCGGAATGCCTCGTTTCTCCGCTTCCTGAACCATAATATTTTCATAAGGAATTCCCGGGTTTTTGATCAGAATCGTGATTTGATGCTGATCGAACAGAGAAACTGGATGCTCTCCGCAAACAACTTCGATTCCTTTTTCAGAAAGCTTTTGTGCCGGTTCATTTTCTTCAAAAGGCTTTTGATCATTGACTGCAACATAAATGCCTTTTTCATGAAGAATGGAGGCCGCCGCATATCCGCTTTTCGCAAGCCCAAGGATTAAAAAATGCTGTTTCTGTAAAAATTGATCATTTTCCACTTATAACCACACCTCGATGTAAATTCCTAAAACGGCAAGCAAAAGTCCCGCAGCCCAAAACGTCACGACTACTCTCCATTCAGACCAGCCGACAAGCTCATAATGGTGATGAAGCGGACTCATTTTAAAGATTCGTTTACCTGTCGTTTTAAAGCTGATGACCTGCAAAATAACGGATAATGTCTCGATAACGAATACACCGCCGATGATAACCAGCAGGATCTCTAATTTCGTTAAAATGGCAATGGTAACGATGGCTCCTCCCAATGCAAGCGATCCCGTATCTCCCATAAAAACTTTGGCCGGATGAGCATTAAATACAAGGAAGCCCAGAACTGCACCGACAACGGCAACTGAGAAAATCGCTACGTCATATTGAGACTGATTCCATGCCAGAATGGCAAAGGCGCCAAAGGCAATCGCCGCAGTACCGGATAATAACCCGTCAAGGCCGTCAGTCAGGTTAACTGCGTTTGATCCGCCGACTAGCATAAAGAGCACAAGAATAAAGTAAGCCCAGCCAAGATCAAATGATAAGTCAGTTCCAGGAATGCGAATATCCGTCGCAAAATTGTAGTAATGATACACGGCGTAAAATACAACCGCAATAATAATTTGTCCGATCAGCTTTTGCTTTGATGTCAATCCAAGATTGCGCTTCATGACAACCTTGATGTAATCATCTAAAAAGCCAAGCAAACCGTAGCCTAGCGTAACAAACAGAAGCAGCACCATTTCGGGGCTTATTTCTGAAAACTTCTGTGTCATAACAATTGTTGTCACTATGATAGAAAGTATGATCATGACCCCGCCCATTGTCGGTGTCCCTGATTTTTTCTGATGTGATTTCGGTCCTTCTTCTCTAATACTCTGGCCGAATTTTAATCTTCTTAAAAACGGAATAAGAATCGGAGAGAGCAGAACACTAATTAAAAACCCCATTAAAATTGTAAACAGAATGACTTGCTCAAGCATTGTCCTTTTCTCCTCCTGTTTCTTTCAAACGACATACGTAGTTATCATATTCATGATTTTTTTCCATATGAAAAATCTTTTCAAGCTCCATTATTTAGTAACATCTCTTTCCTATGAATTCGTCTTATTCTTATTGAGTTCAACAATGGCTCTCGCCGCTACTTCAGCATCATCAAAATCGAAAGTTTCATTTCCGATCTGCTGATAGGTTTCATGTCCTTTTCCGGCAATGAGGACAACGTCGCCTTTTTTGGCATTGGCAATTGCGAAAAAGATCGCCTGCTCGCGGTTTGCAATACTGTGATAGTATGCGTTCTCTACTCCGGCTTCCATATCTCTTAAAATCGCGCGAGGATCTTCGCTTCTCGGGTTATCTGACGTGAAAATCGGCTCGTCAGCCAGCTCCACAGCAATTTTAGCCATTTTCGGGCGCTTCGTCTTATCTCTGTCTCCTCCGCAGCCGACAACGACAAATAGCTTTCCTTCCGTCATGTCTCTGCATGTCTCCAGCACATTTTCAAGGCTGTCCGGTGTGTGCGCGTAGTCTACAATGACTGGAAACTCCTGCTGCTGATTGACCAATTCAAAACGTCCTCTTACACCATGCAATTCTTCAACAGCTTCAGTGATGATTTCAAACGGTATGCCTGCTGCAATACATGTCGCAACAGCGGCCAGCACGTTATACACATTAAATTGTCCGACGAGAGACATCGTGATGTGCTTCGTGCCTTTGTTTGTCACGAGATCAAAGCTTGTGCCCTGTGCAGTGATACTGATGTTCTTCGCCATCACATCAGCATCGTTTTTAATTCCGTATGTAGAGATATGCGCAGCTGTTACCTTTTCAAAATAAGCGCTCGCCTCATCGTCAGCATTCAGGACGGCACGCTTTGGATGTTCATGGTTGAAAGCCCCGCCAAGTTGGGAAAAGAGCAAGCTTTTTGCATGCCGGTACTCATCCATCGTTTTATGATAGTCCAGATGGTCCTGTGTTAAATTCGTAAACACGGCAATATCATAATCACAGCCATGGACGCGTCCTAAAGACAAAGCGTGGGAAGAAACCTCCATGATTGCAGTGTCAACATGCTTGTCATTCATTTTCTTAAACGTTTTCTGCAGCGTGACGCTTTCCGGAGTCGTGTTTTTAACAGGAAGTGTTTCGTCTCCGATTTTCATGTACATTGTACCGATCAAGCCTGTGCGTTTTCCCGCTTTTTTCAGAATCTCATCGACCATGTGGGTCGTTGATGTTTTGCCGTTTGTCCCTGTTATCCCAATCAGCTGAAGCTTCTTCGTCGGCTGTCCGTAAAACGCATCAGACAAAACGCTGAGCGCGCGAAGTGACTGCCGGACAATAATAACAGGAACATTCACATCGACCTCTCTTTCTGCCACAATAGCCGCTGCACCGTTTTCTACTGCTTTTTGCGCAAAATCGTGGCCATCCACCGTATACCCTTTTACACATACAAAAAGACTCCCTTTCTTTACTTCCCTGGAGTCCATCTCAATTGAAGTTATTTCAGGGTCTTGTGAGTCGTTTACAGAAGGTTCGGTTGTTAAGTATGTAAGCAGCTTTGTAAGTTTCATCGTATCAAACCTCTCAACATTCTAATTCGTTCTTTTTATCATTGAAGTCACATCAAATGATGTGGTAATGATTTTAAGCATACAGTTCATATTTTAGCGTAAATAAAAGGATACATCCAGCTAATCTTGAAAGATATCAGCATTTTTTCTGCAATAAAAGAATAGGCAGCCCGAATCAATCGGCTGCCTCCTTTTCATCTTCTTCAGTCAAATACACGCGTATCTTTGAGCCTTCTTTTACTTTCGTTCCGGCAGCTGGCGATTGTTTAACGATTTTGCTCCCTTTCCCGGAAGCATCCACATTGAGATTCACCAATAGTGACTCAAGATCTGAGACAGACATCCCTACAACATTCGGAACTTCTATTGTTTTTGTGTCGTTCCATTGGTATTTTTTCTCGATTTGATTTTTCCGGGGCTTCACACCAAGTTCCGGCAGACTGTCTCTCATAATATTTCCGACAATAGGCGCTGCCACCGTTCCGCCAAACTGAATCGTGCCTTTCGGGTTATCCACCGCAACGTAGACGACTAGACTCGGATCATCAGCTGGCGCGAAACCGATAAATGATACAATATGGTTGTTTTCAAGATATTTTCCATCTTTAACCTTTTGTGCAGTTCCCGTTTTTCCTCCGACACGATATCCTTCTACAAATGCATTGCGGCCGGTTCCTTCTGCGACGACGCTTTCTAGAGCATAGCGGATTTGTTTGGATGTTTCCTCAGAAATGACTTGTTTCTTTGCGATTGGTGATTGTTTTTTGACCGTTTTCTTCGTAACAGGATCGATCCATTCCTTTGCAATATAAGGTGTATAGAGCGTTCCTCCGTTTACAGCGGCGGATACTGCTGCAACCTGCTGAATCGGCGTGACGGATACTCCCTGTCCGAAAGCCGTAGTTGCTTGCTCCACCGGGCCCACTCTCTCAAGCGGGAATAAGATGCCTGTTCCCTCGCCTTGGAGATCAATCCCCGTTTTTTGTCCAAAACCAAAGTCTTTGATATATTTGAAAAGCTTTTTCTTTCCTAAGCGCTCGCCTAATTCAACAAACCCCGGGTTGCAGGAGTTCTGCACAACTTCCAGATACGTCTGCAGCCCGTGCCCGCCTCTTTTCCAGCACCGCAGTCTCGCTCCGTCCACTTCAGCATGCCCTTTATCATAAAATTGATCCCGTTTCAAATTTACTTTTTGCTCTTCAAGGGCTGCTGCAAGTGTAATAATTTTAAAGGTAGATCCCGGTTCATACGTGCTCCATACTGGCAGATTTCGATTGTAGACGGACGGATCAACAGATTGGTAATCAGCAGGGTCGAAGTCAGGCCTGCTAGACATCCCCAAAATTTCTCCGTTTTTCGGATTCATGGCTACGGCAATCATGCCGTCCGGATGATATTTGGCCTCAGTGTTATCAAGCTCTCTTTCCATTATCGTCTGAACCTTTGAATCAACCGTCAGCTTCATATCAAGCCCATCCTTAGGCGGCGTATAGTCATCCGCTTCATCAGGCATTTTTTTACCCTTGGCATCTGTATAAAACTTGACAGAACCTTTTTCCCCTTTTAAATCATCGTCGTAATAGGCTTCCAATCCAAGGAGTCCTTGGTTGTCAATTCCTGCAAATCCAAGCACATGAGATAAAAAGCTGCCGAACGGGTAATGACGGATACTGTCCTCCGCAACATACACACCTTTTAAATCAAGCGCTTTAATTTCCTTCGCCTTCTCATTTGAAATTTTTCTCCCTTCAGGAGTGATCTTTTCGATTGACGCTTTTTTTGTCACATGTTTATATACTTTTTCTTCTGACATATTGAGCACCGCCGCAAGCTGCTTGCTCGTTTTCATTGGATTCTGAACTTGGCGCGGCACGACGAATACGGTCGGCGCACTTTTATTTGTTGCGAGCTTCACACCGTTCCGATCCAGAATCTCGCCTCTCTCCGGCTCAAACGGCAAGTTCCGGCTCCAGGAATCTTTCGCCAGCGAAGTCAGTTTTTCGCCCATCACAAACTGAACATACCCCAGCCTTGTATCAATGATCAGAAACACGATCACGCCAAAAAGCAAAACAAATAATAAACGTTTTCTAACCGTTACATTCGAGACGCGCAAGAGACCGTTCACTCCTTATTTAGGCTTGTTTCATTTTATGCCTGAAATTGGACAGGTAGAACGATGCTCCTCTGAAGGCATAAAAAAAGAAAGCCTGCATAACGCAGGCTTTCTTTTTAATCAGGATTTTTAAACTTAACCTTGATTACGGTTTTGTCTTTGATTTCTTTGTCTTTCTTAACACTTTGGCTGACAGCGTAGCCTTGTCCGCTTACTTCAATATGAATTCCCGCGAGCTCGCCGTACTGCAGAACCTCTCTTCTCGACCAGCCTGTCATATCAGGCATTTTGATTTTGCCGCCCGTTTTCAGGAAGACCTTTTGATTGGTGAGAACTTCCTCATCCGCTTTCGGATACTGTTCTTTTACAGCGACATCACTGCCGATGACAATTGGTGTGAGATTCTCCTCTTTTGCTTTCTTTTGAGCAGCAGCTACCGTTTGATCTGTTAAATCAGGCATTGTCTGCGCTTTTGTTTCTTCCTTATCTGAGTCAGATTTTTCAGTTGGTTCAATGTTCAGGTAGTGCAGGCTGTTTTTCATTGTTGGGTTGAAGATTTCAGATACTGGTTCTGAACTGCTTTGTCCTGCTTTTAGTTGCGGCTGCTGTACAGCAACATAAATTAAAAGCTCAGGATCATCTTTTGGAGCCATACCCATAAACGAAAAAATATAGTTATCTGTTCCGTCTAAATATCCGCCTTTACCGGCTATTTGTGCAGTACCTGTTTTCCCGGCAACATCAAAACCTTCGATTTTATAAGCTTGTCCTGTTCCGATCTTCGATGTAACGACTTCTCCCAATATATCCCGCACCTTTTTCGCTGTGCTTGCAGAAATTGGAGTTCCGGCTGATTCCGGCTTATTTTGATAGACGGTTTTATCTTTATCGGGATCAACGATATGGTCAATGACATAAGGTTTCATCATTTTGCCGTCATTTGCAATTGCCGTTGCGGCCTGAATCTGCTGAATTGGTGTGACCGCAGACGCTTGGCCATATGCAGTTGACGCCTTATCAAATTCATATTTAAAGTTGATTTTGCTGGAGACTTCTCCAGGCAAATCAATACCTGTTTTCTGGTAAAAATTGAATTTGTGCAAATATTGATTGAGGCGGTCATATCCCAGCTTTTCTTTCGCCAGTTTCGCAAAAGCGACATTCGACGACCTTAGGACGCCGTCATGATATGTTGTCGGACCCCAGCCTACACCGTTATTGTGATCCTTAACAGGTGCTCCGCCAACTTCAAATGTCCCTGATTTATATTTTTCGTTCGCATTAAACACGTTTTCCTGCATCGCAGCAGCGAGTGTAAAGATCTTCATCGTGGACCCGGGTTCATACGCATATGAAATCAAATCATTATAGTAGTTTGTCACATCGCGCTTGTTCGGATCAAAGCTTGGGCGCTGTCCCATGGCAAGGACTTTGCCCGTTTTCGGATCGACAACTGCGGCCATAATTTTTTTCGGATTATACTTTTGCGCCACTTTTGTCATGCTGTCTTCCAAAAAGGTTTGAATTTTCTGGTCAATGGTTAAATATACATTGTCACCATTTTTTGGCGCTGTAATTTTATTTTTGCTGTTCGGGAGCTCCCAGCCGGATTTGTCGCTTTCATATGTCACATATCCGTCCCGCTCCTTCAAATACTTATCCAGCACTTTTTCTAACCCCATCGCGCCGGAAATTTCATTTGTGTCTTGATCAACCTCGGCATAGCCGATTAAATTGGATGCGAAAATACCATTTGGATAGTAGCGTTTTGTATCCCGCAAAAATGAAATGCCCGGGAGTTTCAGCTTTTCAATTTTTTGCTTTTGTGAATACGTAATATCCCGGCCAGCTGAGCCAAACTCGACTTGTTTTGCATTCTCCTTATTTAAGATATCAAGGATGTCGGCCTTGTCCAAGTTTATCACTTTAGACAATGCTTCTGCCGTTTTTTCTTTGTTTACAACATGCTGAGGATGCTTGACATCAGTGGTCATTTTTTTATCGAGAATCGCAATCAGTTTATACGTCGCTGTGTCCTCTGCAATGACTTTTCCTTTTCGGTCTAAAATCGAGCCGCGGCTCGCTTCGATGGTCCGTTTCTTTTCATGCTGCTCTGTCGCTTTTGTCGCAAGCACTTCGCCATTCGCTTTTCCGGTTATTTGAATATATGCCATTCTCCCCAGGATGACAAAGAAAAAGAGAGCGAAACAAATACTTAGAATCGCTGCTCCTCTATTCATAAATTTATTCTTTTTTGGCATTTGAATCATTCCTGTATGTTTTTCACTTTTTTATCTTTTAAATTCAAGCCGTTCTTTTTCGCAATGTCCATAATGCGCTGCGGTTTGCTTAAATCAGCAACGCTTTTTTCGAGGTCACCAATTTGCTTATTTTCGGATGAAATTTGCTCCTCAAGCTTTTGCACCTCAATATTGGTTTGATATGCCGCATACGCCTTCGATACGATCAAAAGCGATACGCTGAGCACCGCCGCCGCAAAGAGGACAAGAAGCACTTTTTCTCCGAGAGTAATGGAAGCCCTTTTCTTGACAATCACTTTTTTCTCAGGACTGATCGCATGCCGCTGCTGTTTCTCTGGTTGGTAAGCTAAATTGCTCATAGGCTGATGACCTCCTTTTAATTTTGCGTTCGCGTTTCGTTATTTTCTTTTTTCAGCAATCCGAAGCTTGGCAGAACGAGCCCGGTTGTTCTCTTCAAGCTCTTCTTGAGATGCCGTAATCGGTTTTCGTGTGATGAGCTTCAGCTCCGGTTCAAACTCTTCCGGTATAACAGGAAGTCCCGGAGGAAGTTCCGGAAGCGACGACTTTTCTTTAAAAGTGGTTTTGCAAATTCTGTCTTCTAGCGAGTGGAAGGTAATGACTGATACCCTGCCCCCTGGCTTCAGAACCTCAATTGCCTGCTCCAAAGCTTCTTCAAACACCCTAAGTTCATCGTTTACGGCAATTCTGATTGCCTGAAACACGCGTTTAGCGGGATGTCCGCCGCTCCTTCTCGCTGGAGCGGGAATCGCGTCTTTTATTAGATCGACCAGTTGGCCCGTAGTTTGAATAGGAGACTTCATTCTTGCCTCCTCAATTTTTCTGGCGATCTGTTTACTGAACTTCTCTTCTCCGTATTTAAAGAAAATACGGACGAGATCCTCATAGCGCCACTCATTAACGACTTCTTTCGCCGTAAGCGTAGCCGACTGGTCCATCCTCATGTCCAACGGTGCGTCATGATGGTAACTGAATCCGCGCTCCGGTGTATCCAGCTGCGGAGAGGACACCCCTAAATCAAATAAAATACCGTCTACTTCTGTAATGCCTTGTTCATTCAAACATTCTTTTAAATACCTGAAATTGCTTTTAATCAGAATGAGCTGTCCTTTATAATCGGACAACACTTCTTTAGCATGCTGTAATGCCGTATCATCTTGGTCAAAAGCGATTAAACGCCCCTTCTCGGATAACTGCTGCAATAAGTATGTACTATGCCCAGCTCCGCCGAGTGTGCAGTCTACATATGTACCGTCTGGTTTAATATTAAGTCCGTCTACGGTTTCACGAAGAAGTACTGTCTTGTGTTGAAACATATTGTGTTGGTCCCACCTTTTATCAGGATGAATTGAAATTGTTTTTAGAGTGTTATACACGAAGAATCATTATATATCAAACCCAATCATGTTTTCAGCAATTTCAGCAAATGAATCTTCTTGCTCTTCTGTGTATTGTTCCCAAATTACTTTACTCCACAATTCAATTCGATTAGAAACCCCGATAACAACACATTCTTTTTCCAGTTTGGCGTAATTCAATAGAGATGATGCGATATTTACCCTGCCTTGCTTGTCCAGTTCGCATTCAGTCGCCCCTGAAAAGAAGAAACGGGTAAACGCGCGGGCATCTTTCTTTGTGAGAGGAAGAGCTTTTAGTTTTTCTTCAATTTGTTTCCATTCGTGCATAGGGTAGCCGAAGAGACATTGGTCAAGTCCTCTAGTCAGCACAAATTGCTCACCTAGGCCTTCTCTGAATTTAGCGGGTACGATCATGCGGCCTTTCGCATCGATGGTATGCTGATATTCACCCATAAACATGATCTCTTGCCCCACTTTCTCTCCTTAACTCACCACTATTCACCACTTCGCTCCACAACTTCATTTTACACTGTTTACCCATAAAAAAAAACCCTGAACTAGTCAGGGTTCTTTAAAACTTTATTTCAAAGTTTGACAACTTGATGTTGATTTTGAAAAGAAAATGGCAGATTCTTGAATGTCGTGAAGAATTTTGGACCGTACCTGTTCAAATAATACATGATATTCCAAATCCGTTCTTGCGGCGCAAGAAGCGGCTTAATGCTATTTTGAATTCTTTCATAATCCTTCAAGACGTAGCCTTCTTTTTCTTCAATTCGCTTCATCACCGTGCGCTCTAAGAATTGAAGCTGATCCTGTATAAAAGCGGCATTTTTCAGGAGTAAAGGTTCCAAGCTTTGATCAACCTTTAACGCCTCCTGCCGGACCGTTTTGTGAATCGCTTCAATTTGGCTTTTCGCCTGATCCATCACCGCCGTAAACTCTTCCGGAATCTGGCGCTCGAAGTATGTCTCTCTTTGATTCTCCGTTCCGCGCTCAATCGCGTCTTGTAATGAGATATTCCGTTCAACCAGTTTTTTCTCAATATGCCGCTCAAGTATCGTAATGTTCAGCCTTGGCATGACAGGAGGCATTTTGAAGCCCATCACCGCAAATGCCTGTTTGAGCTCGCCCCAATAATTGATTTCCCCAGGCCCTGCAATAAATGCTAAAGTCGGAATGAGAAATTCCTGCATTAACGGTCTCGTTACAACATTGTTGCTGAAACGCTCTGGATGTTCTTCCATATGTGTATGAAGTTCATCCCTCGTCCATCCTAGATCAAGCTCTTTGATGACAAATCGGCCGTTGTCTTTTTCAATTAGAAAACGCTCTTCTTCGTATTCATAAAACAGATTCGCCTGCTCTTTTCCGGACTCGATAATCGGTTTGTAGCCTGCTTGACGCATGAAGGCCTGCTGATCTGATACAGCCCGGGCGAGTTCATCATTTTCTCGAAGAATCTTTTGGAACATGGCCGTTTCCAGCTTTTTAATCCCCGGATCTCCAGAATTTAATAAAACTAAGCCCTCTTCTTGGAACAAATCCGCGATCAGCAGTTCAAAGAAGTCAGTAAACGTAACAGATTCCCTTAAACATCGTTTCACATTGTCGAGAAGTGTATTCGTATGGTCTGTTTCTTCAAAAGCGGCAAAAACATCATCTATCCACGCGGCACACTTTTCCTGATCAAGCGATGTACTCGCTGCTGATGATTTCTTCCAATAAGACTGAGGCAGCTTTTTTTTCACAGGCCCATTCTCTTCAGATGTGTGAACAAAATTAATCTCATCCAAATCGTGGTCTTCTCCAGCCACCCAGAAGATTGGTATGATAGGCACTTGCAGTTCCTTTTCTTGTTGCTTTGCCAAAACAATGATTGAAATGATTTTATGTATGGTGTAAAGCGGTCCTGTTAAAAGTCCTGCCTGCTGTCCGCCGACTACAGCGGCACTTGACGGGTCCTTCAGCTTCTCAATAGCAGACTGCATCGCACTTGAACCGAATTTATTATGGTAAGAGGTTAAGTACGCCGCCAATTCCTCTCTTGCGAAAAACCGGGAAGATAAGTCTTCCAGTCTTTCGCGCCACATGTCCTTATGATGAATACTGTAATCAAAAAAAGAAGACATTTCTTCTTTGCCATCTATATAGTGCTGTACAAACACATTCTGATTTTTGATGGAAAGTTCAGTTAGCTGCATCTTCTAGAACTTCCTTTCTCCAATAAATAGTTAGTGATCCGAAATGAGTATAGCATGTTACCGAAAAAGCTCAAAAGACTTTGTTTGCATTTCGCTCCAATGCTTTGATGCTGCCATATAAAAACTCTAGGTGGACTGCATCAAGACCTTGAAGACTTGCTTCCTTCAATAAGTACCCGATAATGGCGTCAGCTTCCGTCTGCCGGCCTCCAATGACGTCAACCAGCATTGATGAACGATTCTCTTTCGTTTGCCAACAAACGGCCTGAACCCGCTCCCAAGCCTTTTCTTCATTTTCAAGTTTTAAAATGCGGCATGCCTCCTGAAATACCAGCTTCATAAAAGCCAGATAAGCTGGCGTTGTCAGCAGTTCTCCATTTTTCACCTGCAATAACGCAGTTAAAGGATTAATACACGCATTTACAATCAGCTTGCCCGTCAGCAGACGGTACCAATCCGTCTCATAATAAATCGGAAAATCCGAATGGTTATGCTGAAACATGATGTTCAGCCGGTCTGGTTCAGCATCGTCGAACGCGCTCCATTTTATCGCACCTTGGCCTGTATGATCAACAGCTGTATCCGATTTTCTTACAGCTCCGTGCTCAACGATTCCAACATAAATGGAATGGCCAACGTGCCAGTCTTTTAGGTCGTGGATATGCCCCATGCCGTTTTGCAAAAATAATATATTCGTCTTCCCGATCCGTTCAAGCGTCGAAAAAACAGATTGAAGCTGATGCTGCTTCACTGTCACGACAAGCAGGTCAAAGTCCGAATTGATACTCGTGTCCGCACTGCAATCAGCCCTGAATTCCTCCCCGTCTTTATAAAGCCGGATTCCTTCAGACTGAATGGCCGCAGCCTGTTCTTGCCGCCTCGTCACAACAGTCACGTCGTGATAAAGTGACAAATAATAGGCGCATAAAAGACCGACGGAGCCTCCTCCGATAATTCCAATTTTCATGATGTCACACCCAATTTAGCATTTACGTATTATCATAGCAGAAGTAAGAAGAAATTACTTCTCAAAGATCCCATGTGCTTAAAATTAAAGTTTAAATATTTGGATTTTTTAAATAAAGCGTTTACAATATATGTAGAAACAACAAAGGGGGAGATTTGTTTGACAAAGGTAGAACGTCTGCTTATCAACTATAAAACGCTGGAAGAATTCAAGAAATTCAAAGAATACGGCATTCAGGAGCTTTCTATGCTTGAAGAACTTCAGGATAATATTATTGAAAATGACAGCACTTCGCCTTTTTACGGGATTTATTTTGGCGATAAACTTGTAGCACGAATGAGTCTGTATCAAGTTAACGGCAAATCGAATCCCTATTTTGACAACCGCCAGGATTATTTGGAGCTGTGGAAGCTTGAGGTTCTTCCGGGCTACCAGAACAGGGGATACGGGAGAGCCTTGGTTGAATTTGCAAAATCATTCAAAATGCCGATCCGGACAAATCCGCGAATGAAATCAGCGGAATTTTGGAACAAAATGAACTTTAAAACTGTTAAGTATGATATGGCGCGGGACAAAGGGGAAAACCCGCTCATCTGGCATCCTGATATGGATCATGAAATGACACCGGGAGAGTCTGCATAGAAATAAAAACAACCGGCCTATTCTTACTATAGGGCCGGTTCATTTCAGGCGTTTCTTTACGTTTCTTGAGCCGCTTTTTTCATTCTTCCGTCTTCCTTCGAAACAACCATTTTTCTGGCCCGATCCATGATATCGATCAGTGCCTTGTAATCCTCTTCTGTCATCTCTAGCTGATTCCGCAATGTCTGATTTTCACTCCGCAAATCCTCAAGCTCTTTTTGCAGCGATTGGATTTGCTCCTTCAATTTTTCCCTTTCAAGCTGAAATTCTTGTGCAGACGGTGCTTCTTTGAATTGTTCGAGAAATTGAATGACATCCTGAATGGACAAATCTCGTTTTCCTTCTGACGATGCCGAGGCAGTCTGCTTCATGGAATTCGGCATATTGACCGAATGAACGCCGATTTGCTTTCTCAGTTCTTTCCTTTGCTTTTTTGCAAGCTCTATACCTGACTGGTATTGTTTTCTCACATACGAGTTCCACCTGAAACCACAGGCTGCCGTGGTTCTGGTCAGCGCCCTCCCAACCTCCTCAAAGGCTGAAAGCTGTGTTCCTCCCTCTCGAATATGACGAAGCACCACTTCTGCCAGCAGCAAATCCTCATCCTGAGTCCAAGCATCTTGTCTTGTAATGGTCAAATTCAATCTCCCTCCATGTCAGCTTATTTATCTCATACATATGCCGGTAATAGATTAGATAGACTATTTGCACTCACAAATTTTCCGCAAGCTGACAGGAAGAGAAAAAGAAAAAGCGCAGGGCTTTCACCCCGCGCTTTTCTTATTAGTTACTTTTTACATTTATGTCTTTGCCGTTGTATGATCCGCATGCTTTGCATACACGGTGAGACAACTTCATCTCTCCGCATGACGGACATTCTGTCATACCAGGTACATTAAGTTTGAAATGTGTACGGCGCAATCTTTTCTTCATTTTAGAAGTTCTTCTAAAAGGTACAGCCATTATTCCCACCTCCTTAAAGAGTTAAGATTCATCATCTTGTTTTAAGAGCTTTTCAAGGGCTGCAAGTCTCGGATCAACTTGATTCTTCTTGTCTTCTTCCGAAATGACTTGCCAATCCTTTCCTTCTTGAGGAGCAGCTCCTTTTTCTTGTTCAGATTCACAAAAGATTTGCATAGGGATTTCTAAAAGAATTTCTTCTTTCACGATCGGAGTTAAGTCGATAGTATCGTCCTCAACAATATGAACGTCATCATCTTCTATATCATCCGTGTGATGAAATATAAACAGTTCTTTTGTTGAAATTTCAAATGGATACGGGACATCAACGAGTGTTCTTGAGCATGGCAAAATCATTTCGCCTGAAATTGTAAAATCAAACGAAACCTGTTTGGATTTGATATCCGCTCTGCCCTTCACCCGGACGGGAGAAATGCGGCGAATGTCAGAATTCAGCTTTGTCAGCTCATTTAACTCAACTGTTTCATCAAACTCAAAACTTTGTTTTGGCATTTGATGCAGCTGATAAATCGTCCATTTCATTTGTATCACCTCAGGAAAGCAACAAACATGATTATAGCTTTTAAGATTGTTTTTGTCAATATTTTTTCTTTACAGCATAATGCTGCCATTGAAGTATCGTTGACAGCGGAATATGCTATGCATACACTTAAAACAAAAATAAGGCGTAAGAGTTTTCATTTGCAAATGTACCATACGTTTTTAAACATAGCAAGAAAGGCGGAAAAAATATGAAAGCTGTCGGATTGGTGGTTGAATATAATCCCTTTCATAACGGTCACCTTTATCATGCCCAAACAGCAAAGCTGCAAACCGGATGTGACACGGCTGTCGCGGTCATGAGCGGACATTTTTTACAGCGCGGGGAACCCGCTGTTGTATCAAAATGGGCCCGAACAAAAATGGCGCTGCAAAGCGGAGTTGATCTTGTCATTGAGCTGCCTTATCTTTATGCCGTGCAAAAAGCAGACATTTTTGCACGCGGCAGTGTTTCCATCCTGAACGAACTTGAATGTGAGGCGCTGTTTTTCGGGAGTGAAAATGGGGATATCAAGCCTTTTTTAGAAACAGCACAGCTTATTGATGAGCATAAACATATATTGAATGACCGAATTAAAGAAGAACTTAAAAAGGGGGCCAGTTACCCAGCAGCGGCGGCTAGCGCCTTCAGCTCCATTTTGCATACTGAAAGTGCACTTGACTTGTCAAAACCAAATAACATTTTGGGATACCAGTATGTGAACTCGATTCTAACCGGGGGATATCCTATGAAACCTTATACTACGGCACGGATCTCTTCGGACTATCATGATGCCGATCTCCCTGAAGGCGAAAACCACATCGCAAGCGCCACAAGCATCAGAAAAGCGATGACTGGCCAGAATCTCGAAGCCTGCCTTCGTTTTCTCCCTGCTGCATCTGCACGTGAATTAGCAGCTTACCGCAAATCTTTCGGATTGTGGCATACACCTGAAAGCTACTTTTCTTACTTAAAATACAGCCTTTCAACTGTAACGGCACAGGAATTACAGCAAATATACGAGGTAGAGGAAGGTTTAGAGCACAGAATTATTCGTTCGATCAGAAAATCCAGCTCCTATCAGGAATTTATGGAACTGCTGAAAACAAAACGCTATACGTGGACAAGGCTCCAGCGGATGAATACACACATTTTAACCAGAACAAAAAAACAGGATATGCAAAAGCTGCTTGACAACGATAAGGCGCCGTATATCAGGCTTCTCGGCATGACGAAAAAAGGACAGGCTTATTTATCCGAAAAGAAAAAAGCACTGTCTGTTCCGCTTGTCAGCAAACTGTCCTCTTTCTCCCATCCAGCTCTCGATCTGGACGTAAAAGCAAGCAGGATTTACAGCCTGCCGATAGAAGAGCCGCTGAGAACTGAGTTTGACCTGCAGGAATACGGACATGCACCGATTCGATATGACGAAGATGAACAACACTTTTTAAATGTATAGAAAAAGCACCTGAGAATCAGGTGCTTTTCGCTTTCAGCTTATTCAAATAATCAATCGCATCCTGCATGGTATCAACAGGCACAATCTTCATATTTGAATCAATATCTTTTGCTGTTTTTACTGCGTTCTTATAATCGGAATTGCTGGCGCCGTTTTGATTTGGCGCGAAGAAAATGTCTTTTCCGGCTTTGTCTGCGGCGACGACTTTTTGATCAATGCCGCCGATCGGGCCTACTTTTCCGTCAACATCAATCGTACCTGTTCCCGCAATATCATAGCCTTTTGTTTCGTCTGGTTTTGTCAGCTGATTATAAATTTCAAGAGACATCATTAACCCTGCTGACGGGCCGCCAATATTTTCGATTTCAAAATCAATATCAGGCTCTACCTTCACGTTTCTGTCTGTATAAAGCGAAACTCCGATTCCTGCCCGATCCGGCTCATCAGGAAATTGTTTTAACGTAAGAGTGACACGCTTTTCTTTTTCTTCTCTTTCGATCTTTAACGTGACTTTATCTCCGGCTTTTTTGCTGCTGATATAATCAATCAGCTTTTCAGCAGACTGATAGTTTTTGCCGTCTGCGCTGATGATTTTATCACCGACTTCTATTTTCCCTTTTGCCGGCATGTTTTCTACAACAGAGCTTGCGTATATGCCGTTAAAGGAATAGCTGACTTTTTTTCCTGCCTTTTGATAGGCGGCTATAACCGCATTTTCTTGCGAGCTTTTCATCATTTGGAGCTGTCTTTTCATATACTCCTTATCTGACTCGCCTTCCTCCTTAATGCTCTCATCAGGAACAATTTCATAATAAGGGTGCATCTTTGCCCACACATATGTAAACGGATTAGCCGGTCCCACTTTAACAGTCATTAAGGACAGGCTTCCTTTTTCCGGGTAGCCTCCCTCCACTTTTATCAATGAAGCAAGCTCTGTCGCTTCTCCCGGTTTTGTAATATAGTATGGAAGTTTTATAAATGATAAAACGGCGATCAGTATGAGGATGACGAGCATCCAGCTAAAATGTTTTTTACGTAGCAAATTATGAGCCCTCCCAATTCTCTATTTCTTTTCTTATCTTGCTGATCATTCGGTTTGTCGCCTCTTCGCCTGCCGATATCATTTCTTCAATATTGGCAAACGAGCTTGAGCTGTATGTTTCAAGGGAAGGGCGAATCATGATATCTGCGGCAATTGTTTGATGCCGCACTAATTCATTTTGCAGTATATCCATACTTTGCATAATCACATCAAAAATATGCACTGCTGTTTCAGTTTTTCGAACCCTGGAAACATCCGAAGCGATAATAATATCAGCTCCCATGTCTTTTACAACAGAAACCGGAATTCGATCGACGACCGCGCCGTCTACAAGAAGGCGTCCATCCAGCCGCTGCGGAATAAAGATACCCGGGATACTGATGCTGGCCCTCACTGCATCTGACACTGATCCTTTTCGGAACACAACCTTTTCTCCCGTCTGTAAATCACACGCAACAATGCCCAGCGGGATTTGGAGCTCTTCAATCGGTTTTCCGAATGTATAAGCATGCACAAGCTGTCTGACGCGGTCACCTTTTAAAAAACCGAGCTTCGGCACCGTATAATCAGCATAAAGCCTTCGTTTAAAGGCTTTGGCTACTTTTTTCATCGTTGCCACGTCATGTCCGGCGGCATAAAAACTGCCCACCAAAGCGCCCATGCTGCTTCCTGCAATCATATCCACTTCAATTTGGTGCTTATGTAAACTGGAAAGCACACCGAGATGAGCAAGCCCTCTGGCCCCTCCCGATCCTAACGCTAACCCGATTTTAGGTTTGGCCAAAGCGTTAACCTCCTGCCTGAATTCCCTGTATACCGAATTCTATGGTCTAAACTGAACCCCTATGCTCGTATATTAGTACAAAGAATCAAGAGGACAGGTACTGCTTGGCCGTTTTACATCATACATTATTTTATCATGATATACATGTCATTGGGCATTTTTAGCATCGGGGAGGTAAGAATGAACTTGTCGAAGATTAATACACTTTTGATTGCCTCATTTTTTATTTTTTTAACAGCGACTGTCATCTCACATCCACAGGCCTCATTCGAAGCCTCTAAAACCGGGCTGTCTATGTGGTGGGAGGTTGTGTTTCCGTCATTGCTGCCATTTTTTATTCTGTCCGAACTCTTAATCGGCTTTGGCATTGTGCGGTTTGTCGGTGTTTTGCTTGAGCCTTTTATGCGGCCGATCTTTCGCGTGCCGGGTGTCGGCGGCTTCGTTCTTGCTATGGGAATGGCATCAGGAAACCCAGCGGGCGCAAAACTCACTGCCCGTCTGCGGCAGGAAAATCAGATTTCAAGAGTAGAGGCAGAACGGCTCGCGTCGTTTACCAATTCTTCAAACCCGCTCTTTATTTTCGGCGCTGTTGCCGTCGGTTTCTTTCAAAACGCATCACTAGGCATTTTATTAGCTTCTGCACACTATTTGGGGAATCTTGCCGTCGGTTTAACAATGCGCTCCTATGGCCGCAAGGAAGAGCAGCATCTCAGAAGAAAGAAAACGATACCTTTCCCTTCAGTCAAAGATGCTTTACACGCTCTTCATACCGCCAGACTTGCAGAAAAACGGCCCTTAGGTAAAATTTTAGGCGACGCCGTGACGTCTTCTGTTCAAACGCTTCTTATGGTAGGCGGCTTTATTATTTTATTTTCTGTCTTCAATCGGCTGTTGTCAGTGGTCCAGCTGACTGATGTTTTGTCTGTTTTCACAAAAGGAGCACTGACTTTGTTTCAGCTTCCGACTCAATTGGACATTCCGCTTTTATCAGGGATGTTTGAAATTACATTAGGCAGCAAGCTTGTCAGCGAGACAGATGTTTCTCTTCTGCAAAAAGCCATTATCGTCAGCTTTATTCTTGGGTTTAGCGGCTTTTCCGTACAAGCTCAGGTGGCAGGTATTTTATCGGAAACCGACATTAGATTTAAACCATTCTTTATCGCACGTTTGCTGCAGGGCGTTTATGCCGCTGTCTTCGTCATGCTTTTATGGAAACCTCTTTACACGGCATGGCATGATCCATATCAGTATGTATTTAAATCTCTTAACAGCAGTGACATGCCAACTGCCTTTATAAATGGCTGGAATCTGCTTGTGCAGATCGGACCTGCTGTCACACTATGCGCGCTGTTTACGTACATTATCATTTTTTCTTACAGACTGACAAACGGAACAAAAAAAGGATGAGTCAAAACCCTCATCCTTGTCTGAATTTTTGCTGAAGCGCCAGCTCTACTTCCGGCGGTACAAACTCTGATACCGAGCCGTTGTATCTCGCCACTTCTTTTACGATGCTTGAACTTAGAAACGAATATTGATTGTTTGTCATCATAAAAAATGTCTCGATGGATTCATCAAGCACACGGTTTACTGACGTCCCCTGCATCTCGTATTCAAAATCAGATACAGCTCTCAAGCCTCTTAAAATCGCTTTCGCATTTTTTCTTTTTGCATAATCAATTAACAGGCCTTGCGATGTTTCAACTGTTATGTTCGGAATGTCTTTTGTCACTTCTCTCAGAAGCTCACACCGTTCTTCCACACTGAACAAAGGCTTTTTTGAAGAATTATTCAGCACACATACATACACTTGTTCAAAAATATGCGCCCCGCGTTTGATGATGTCCAGATGCCCGTAGGTCACAGGATCAAAACTGCCGGGACAGACAGCTATACTCGCCACCTCACTACCCCCTCTTTTTATAAATCGCCACACCTGTTAACCCATAGGTTTCTTTTCTTGTCATCACAAGATCTCCTACGGTTTCGGGAAGCTCGACCTCTCTGTCATGCTCAGCGACGATAAAGCCGTCTTCTTCCAGCATTTGATATTCGTCAATCAGCGTTAAAAGTGCTTTCAGCTTTTGTTCCTTATACGGCGGATCGAGAAAAATTCCGCGAAAGCCGGTTTCTCTTTTAGCAGCAGCGTGCAAAGCACGTTCCGCATCATTGCGGTATACCTGTGCATGTTTTGTAAGCTCCAGCGTTTTCAAATTAGATTTTACTGTTTGAATCGCTTTAAAATCACGGTCAACGAATATACAATGCTCAAACCCGCGTGAAAGCGCTTCGATTCCAAGACCTCCGCTCCCTGCGAATAAGTCAAGTCCCCTGCCCCCGTCAAAATAAGGGCCGATCATATTGAAAATGGATTCCTTCACTTTGTCGGTTGTCGGTCTTGTTGATGTTCCGGGTACAGCCTTTAGTGAACGGCCTTTTTTTGATCCAGAAATTACTCTCATGTTCCACACCACTTTTTCTAAAAGCTATTTTGTTTCTTTATTCGGCCGGACGCCGCTATGTACATAGAAAAAAATCAATCCTATCTTAACATAAAGCATTCTTCCAAACAATGAACGCTAATCTTGATAAACAGGTGTATAGGCAGCATGATCCTTGTCCATACTATAAGCAACAGCATCTAGAGGATGTTGTTGCCAACCGCGGAGAAGACTTACGTTTCCCCATAAGTTCTTCCTCCGGTTTCTCCTCTCCCTTTGCCTTCTCCTTAACATATTAAGGAATAGAAGGACCCCGCAGATGCCTGCGGGGATTTTTTTATAGCTATATGCCGATTTTATAATCGTATTCTTTTGCCTTATCAAGCTTTGACTCGAATTCCAATTTTAAAAACGGTTTATAAGAAGGCTCCACTTTTTTCACAAATGAGTAAGACGCAATCTTGTCCATTGTTTTTTCAATTTGGTCCATATCACAGTACAGTACGACATATTTTAATCGTTTTGATACATAGTGCACATTCCCGAACTTCCTCAGCATTTTGCTCTGCTTTAGGGAGTGCAGATACACAACCATGCCCTGGCGCCTATTCTCCAATACAATCACCTGCCTGTTTTCTCTTATATGTAAAAGACGAGACGGCCAGTCTCGTCAGGACACTTTACATCCGCAGCTTCCGCCTGAACCGCAGCCGCCTCCGCATGAAGACAAACCGTCAAAATAAGGGTTCCCAGTCGGAACTTTCACATGCTCCGAAACAGCTGTCCCAATCTCGACGCTGACCTCATCAAGAATGGACTGGAGCTCATTTTCAGCTCTCTTGAAGTCAGCCACCTTGTCGTTCAGGTCCAGCTCACGTTTGATCTCCCTCATTTTCCGGGATATTTCTCTATAGTCAGGATGATATTTGCCAAAACGCTGTACATCCTCATACTGCTCTTTTATTTTGATAAAAGAACGAATAATCCGACCTGCCTCTTCATCTTCCTGGAGACGCTTGTAACAATTGCGGTAGTTCTCAGCCGTCTCCGACTGCAGAATCATCTCGGCAAGCTGCTGAGCTTCACTTTGAAGCCGCACGGATTCCATCGTCGCATACATAACATGCACCTCCAGTTGTTAGTTTACCATGAAACCAGCCAATTGGAAAATGCTTAACCGCAGCCGTATACAAAACCTTATGTCCGCATGAAAAAAGACCCTTTTTCGGGGCCTTTTAATCTTTTGTCCGCATCGCTTGAAACATTTGCATCATCATTTGCGCCATTTGAATCCCGTTCGTAAACTGATTCACCCGATGCGGAATGGTTTTTTCATAAAAATTCATCATTTCAAGCTGAAAGGAGGACAGATCATCCGGTTTTCTTGAAAGCCTGCGGTACCATATCGGCTGTTCTCTGATGAATCGTTTCCGTTCTTCGTTTGCTAAAATATATTCCTGAACCTCTTTGCGCATATGAGCTCCCCTTTTTTAATCCTTTCGAAAAGAAAAAGGATGCTGTCCAGAGCCTGGCTGAGAATGCTTCTGTCCGCTTCCGGAAAATGTATTAAGAAGGCTTTGCAACGATGAGATCGACTGGCTCATTTTATTGATTTGTTCGTTCATTTGATTGACATCCATCTTTTTCACCGCTGTCACCATTTTCGAGACAAAATCATTTTTTTGCGGTGTTTCAGGCACAGCTTCAGAAGCTTCTTCCGGTTCCCGATACGGATCCCAAATCGGGTCGCTCTCCCCGAAGAGGACCCAATTTTCATATACGTCCTGCCAGCTTCTTTGTTCTTTGCGCACTTCTTTTATCAGCTTGGGATGCTTTTTGACGAATTGTTTAAAGTCATTGATTGAATGATTGGCATGTTGATTCGCCACAATCCTCACCCCCTCCGAAAATCGTTACCTACTACAATGTATCGTTTTGTCGGGCATTGTGTTCGCCTATATTCATTCCCAAATGAATTTTTAGCGATATCCCTATACACTGGTGAAAAAGCCTGACTGAAGGGATGGGAAACGGCCTTATCTGTAAGCTATCAGCACATTCATTCAGACCAGCTTGTATGGAAATAGAAAAAGCCGGGAACCATTCGTCCGCGGCTTTCATTACCATCGCTTAATAAAATTTTGGGTGTAATATTTCCGGTCTACTCCGACACCAAGATGCGTATAATCTGAATTCAGAAGCGCTTTTCGATGGCCTTCGCTATTCAGCCAGCCTTCTACAGCAGCCGGACCGTCCACATAATTGTATGCGATATTTTCTCCAGCTTGCTGAAAGTCAACATGCCCTTCTTCTAAGCGGTCTTTCAGCGAGCCGTATTTTTTAGAGACATGGGAGAAATAATTATTTTCCTTCATATCCTCACTATGCCCAAATGCCACTTCCGCCGTTGGCTGATCCCACTCAAGCTTCGCAAGTCCATGTTTAACGCGTATGACATTCGTCAAATCAAGGATTTGCTTTTCGCTCGTTGTTTGGATCTTTTTCCATTTCTCATCTGAAACGGCTTTCGGTTTAATTAATTCCCCGCGGTACACTACCTCATAAGGTCTTTGCTTTACAAAGGTCTGCGCATCAAACGCCCTGATGCTGGATAGCTTCCCTTCAAATTTGTCCATATACAGCTGGACATACATCTTTCCTACCTTTACAGTCGGTCTTGTATTGATATCTTCTTCAGAAAATTCAAACCGATAGGAATTTCCTTTATACTCTACATTCACAAATGGTGCCACCTGGGTGGTCTTGAATACTTCGCCAGTTGATTCTCCAATTTTGAAAGGCTTGGCGTTAATATCATTACCCGCCGCGAATAATGTGACCACTTTATTGTTTAATACCCCGATTTGGATATATTGATCCTTACCTTGATTGTATACCCACCAATCGTAATCATAAGCCGAAGGGTCAATACGTTCAGGTTCCCCAAGCTTTTTCGTTACTTCATCGGCGGGCTTGCCCATGAAGGACAATAACCCTGAAGTCGGCATATGTATTCGTTTGCCGCTTTGCGCTTCCTCATTCGACACCTGAGGCTCGCTGTCATTTGATTTCTTTTCAGGAACAGATCCATATTGAATAAACAGAACGTAAGTTCCGCAGATAATCAAAAGGATAACCATTGCTCTCAATATATTTTTCAATCTATCACCCCCGTGGCGATTCACAATCTTTTGCTTACATCCCATTACAATACAGCCTATTTAACATGTCAAAGATTTATGTGTTAATGAAAAAAGCCTTCTTCTCTATTATCACCTTCGGAAATATCCGATAAGGCGCTGCCGGCACGTTCATTCGTTTGCTCAGATAAAGAAAGATCACCAAGCGTGACAATTCCAGTCAGTTTTTTATTTTTTGTAACTGGTATCCTTCTGAGCTGATGCGATGCCATCAAATGAAGAACCTCATCGACTGAAGCATCTTCCTCCACACTGACAGGTTTTTCGGTCATCGCGTCAGTGATTTTTTGCGAGTTCGGTTTTTTGATGGCGATTCCTCTTAATACGAGATCGCGGTCGGTTACGATGCCGACCAATGTTTCCCCGTCCTCATCAACTACCGGAATCGCTCCTACATTTGCGTCCTTCATCTTTACTGCAGCTTCATATACATTATCTAATACCGTGCAATATTGCAAGTCGGCTGTCATCAGATCTTTTATTTTTGTCATCCGTTTAACCTCCTTTAGTCTAGTGCTATTGTCGTCAAAATTTAATTTTTGCATACTTTCAAAAGAAGAAGATTCATTGAAAGTTTAACGCTTTCATACTATGATTGTCAGGAAAGGTAATTTTTATAAGGAGGGGTCAGTGTTGAAGTTTACTGAAAGCGGACTTGAAGGGGTTAAGGCTGAGCTCAGCTGGCTAGACGACTTAATGGAAAGCAAAGGTCTCATTAGAGCGGGTCAATGGGATTACGAGAGAGTCACCTATGACAAGAAGTTTTCGACGATTGAGGGTACGTTTTACCTGCGGATACAAGGTATTGCGGCAGAAGGCGATGTCGGAAGCGGGCGCGCCGTGATTCAATTAATGTCCCCTCTCCTAGGAAAGCATTACTACCCTCATGGAGTAGAATATGGAGAAACGGAAGAGTTTCCCGTACAGGTTGTGACAAAAAGCAAGGCACTGATTCAGGACATAGCCAACATGTTAAAAACAGTTCAAATGTAACGAAAAGGTACAGCATATTTTGCTGTACCTTTTATGATATCGTCTGCTGAATATACGGCGGCTCCTCCTGCCCGTCCTTTTCCCTTTCTTTCTTCACCCATTGGAAAAAAATAATGGCCAAAAAAGTACCGTACACAATTTCCTGAATGATTTTCATCATGACTGCTCCGAGCTGCTGATCCTCTAACAAAGGCAGTGTATTCAGCATCTCTGGCCCTGTTAATGGGACCTGCCCCATCATATCCGCTGGCACACAAAGCCTCATTGCCTCAGCCCATAAAGCCGGATCTGTATAGGTGGCGTATAACGGTGCACCGCTGAACATGATCAAGGCGCAAGCAGGTGTGAGCAGCATACCGTCCGCCATAATATAACCCAGCTTCATCAAACCGCTGAGCTGCCGTAGACGCTCAACCTTATGAACAAGCGGCCACCACATGAAGAACGCAAGCACAAAGATAAGCCAAGTGATTAATGTATGGTAAAACGGATCCGTTTTGACAGTATCAAATATAAGCGGTACATGATATAAAGAAAAAATGCCGTTAAACAAAAGCAAAGCAATTAAAGGCGTCGTAAAAAAGGAAAAAACCGGTTTGATTGAAGGCCTGAAAATGATTTTTTCCCAGAGCCATGCAGGAATCCCCGCGATCAAAAGCGGCGGGACAACCAAATACAGGACGGCCATCTGCACCATATGCGCACTGAACATAATATGTCCGAGCAGATCAACCGGGCTTCCCTCGGCTGCATATAAAAACAGCATCGCCGACAGAAAGCACACCATCTCTTTACCAGTTATTCGATTCGGCTTTGAAGACATTCGCCTGTAAAAATAGAGATAAAGCGCCGTAATGCCTAACAGGATACAAAAAAGATAAGGGCTCCACATCGCGCGAAACCCAAATATCTCCAACTGATTCATTTCTTCACCTCCGGCGGCTGTTCAAATTACCACCATATAATTGTCACAAACGCAAGCACAGTGATAAACGCGACAAACACCCCTGAATACAAAAACAGTGCCGGCGCCTCATGCCCTTTCTGATTCATATGCATGAAATAATACAGCTGAAAAATGACTTGAATTGCAGCTAGCAAAATAATGAAAGGAATCGTAAACCAGCTGCCGACACCGTCCGTGGCCACAGTCAGAAATGCAACAATCGTAAGACCGATCATTAAACCAAAAGACAGGACTTGATATTTCATCTCCCGGGCATGCTTTTTTTTCTTAAATTCAAGGTCGCTATTGATATGCCCTCTGCTTTTTTTATCGACCATGTTTATCCCACCATCCCCATTAAATATACAACGGTAAAGATGAAGACCCACACGACATCAATAAAGTGCCAATAAAGGCTGGCAACGTAAAACTTAGGCGCCGTATACAGATTCAGCCCTCTCTTGGCATTGCGGATCATAAGCGTGCTGATCCACATAAGCCCAAATGCCACGTGGGCGCCGTGTGTACCGACAAGCGTGTAAAACGCAGAACCAAGGGCAGAGCTTGTGATGGTAAAGCCAAATTCATGGGTGTAATGCTTGAACTCATAGATTTCCAGTCCTAAAAAGCCCGCCCCCAATAAAATCGTAATTCCCAGCCAAAGCTGCATCTTGCCGAAGGAAAAGTTCTTCATGTGGTACATCGCGTACACACTCGTTAAACTGCTCGTTAATAGAAGCATTGTGGCAATGAATACAAGTGTCACATCGAACATTTCCGTCGTAGGCGGATCACCGGCATTTGAATTCCGAAGCGCAAGAAACGTGGCGAAGAGAGACGCAAACAGAACAGTCTCTCCGCCAAGAAAAAGCCAAAAGCCTAAAAATTTATTTTTCCCTTCCAGGGTTACTTTTTCAGGAGAAGCTGGAAAGGTTTCTGCGGTGAATTTTTCTTGAACTTGCATTATGCCTTCACCCCTTTATCATCGTTCGGCAGTTCCTCTTTATGAATATGATAGCCGTGATCATCAATTACTGAACGAAGCAGCATCGTAATAAATGTGATGCCGAGCCCGATAAAGATCACCGGCAGGCCCCAAGCGTAATCACTTCTGTACAGCAGCCCGAACGCTGCGACAAAAAGGCCGAAGGAAATGATGAGCGGCAGGATTGAGCCGTTTGGCATATGAATATCATCAACCGGTTCCGCCGGCGTCATTGATTTGTGCCCTGCCTGCTTCTCGATCCAAAGCGGATCAAGTCCTCTGACAAAAGGAAGCTGTTTAAAGTTATACTCCGGCGGCGGTGAAGAAACGGTCCATTCCAGCGTACGTCCGTCATGCCATGGATCAGCACCTACATATTCACCTTTTACCGATGTCCATATGACATTGACCAGCAGAAGAATAACAGCTGCCGCCATAAAAAACGCCCCGATTGTACTGATCAAGTTGCCGGTTTCCAGACCCTGTCCTGGCAAAAACGTATAAACCCGGCGCGGCATCCCCATTAAGCCGACAAAATGCTGAATGAAAAACGTGAGGTGAAAGCCGATAAAAAACAATACAAATGAAATTTTCCCCATCGTTTCATGCAGAATTTTACCGAACATTTTCGGCCACCAGAAATGAACACCGGCTAAAAGGCCGAATACAACGCCGCCAATAATGACGTAGTGGAAGTGCGCAACCACAAAATACGTATCATGGAACTGATAATCAGCCGCAGCAGCTGCCAGCATGACTCCCGTCACACCGCCGAGCACAAAGGATGGAATAAATGAGACAGCATACAGCATAGCGGTTGTATACTTCACATTTCCTCCCCAAATCGTCAACAGCCAGTTAAAAATCTTAATCCCGGTCGGAATCGCGATAGCCATTGTTGCAACCGCAAAAATCGCATTTGCAATCGGGCCGAGACCAGTCGTGAACATGTGGTGCACCCAAACCATAAAGCCCAGAAAGCCAATGAGCACGATTGCAAAAACCATTGAAGAATAGCCAAACAAACGCTTTCTGGCGAACACAGGGATGACCTCAGAAAAAATACCGAATGCAGGCAAAATTAGGATATAAACTTCCGGGTGGCCGAAGATCCAAAATAAATGTTCCCAAATGACCGTATTTCCGCCAAGCTCCGGATTAAAGAAATTGGTTCCGAACAGCCGATCCAGCATCATGAGAGCCAATCCAACCGTAAGCGGCGGAAACGCGAACAAAATCAATGCCGAGGCCACAAATGTCGTCCATGTAAACAAAGGCAGCCTCATATACGTCATGCCCGGAGCCCTCATGTTGATAATCGTGGCCAAAAAGTTAATCCCGGCTATCAGCGTCCCGAGCCCCGATATTTGGAGTCCGAGGACGAAAAAGTCTATGCCGTGCCCTTTAGAATGAAGCGAAAGTGAGGCATATGACGTCCAGCCCGCATCTGGCGCTCCGCCCAAAAACCAGCTTAGATTTAAGAAAATGCCCCCGAAAAAGAAGAGCCAAAAACCAAGCGCGTTTAAAAATGGAAACGAAACGTCCCGAGCCCCGATCTGCAAAGGCACAACCGCATTCATCAAGGCAAATAAGAGCGGCATCGCAGCCAGAAAGATCATCGTCGTTCCGTGCATAGTCATTACTTCATTGTACGCTTGAGCACTGAGAAACGCATTTTCCGGCTTTGCAAGCTGAATCCTGATAAACATCGCTTCAATTCCCCCGACAAGAAAGAAGAATCCCCCTGCCACTAAATAAAGAATCGCGATTTTTTTATGGTCCACCGTCGTCAAATAATCCCAAAGCATAGATCCGCGCGTCCGCTTTTCTGTAAGCGCATTCAACATATGTGACCTCCCCCAATATCTCCCTTTCTTCCCTACTTGCTTTCCGCTTTTAAGCCTTTTAAGTATTCATAAAGCGCATCTGTTTCGCTGTCTGAGAGCTTTGGATATGTGCCTGTCATTTTGTTCCCCGGCTTTATGCTGTCAGGGTCCTTCAGCCAAGCCTTCACATTTTCTTTGTTGGCCTCTTTCACCCCTGCCACTTTTGTCCTTTCACCAAAGGTCGCCAAGTTGGGTGCCGTTCTAGCGGCTTCTGCACGCTTATCATTCGGCTCTACCGCATGGCAGCTCAGGCAGTTTTTCTCTTTAAACAGTTCTTCACCCTGCTTAGCCAAATCGCTCTCTGCTGTAGATTTATAGTTTTTCATTTCTTTTGTCCAGCCCTGAAATTCCTTTGCAGACATTGTCTTCACCTTAAAATCCATCAGCGCATGTGAAGGGCCGCAAAGCTCTGCACACTTCCCAAAAAACATATCTCCTGCCTCTTTGCTTCGTTTTGAATCAAATGTCAGGAAGAACTTATTTTCATTATCCGTATTCGTATCAAGTTTTCCTCCAACTGAAGGAATCCAGAAGGAATGTTTTACATCAGAGGCTTTTAAATTAAAATATACACGCTGATCTGTCGGTACAATCAGCTCCTGGCTTGTGATAATGCCGTAATCAGGGTACTCAAACTCCCACCAGTATAAATTTGCCCTAACATTGACTACAAGAGCATCCTCAGCTTTGCGGCCTTTTTTATCCATTGGTGATGTGTCCGCTAGCTCCAGCGTATATAATACAACAGGAATCACAAGAATAATGAGCAGCAAAATCGGGATCACGGTCCATGTGATTTCTAAAAATTTATTCCCCTCTACCTGTTTCGGTATCGTGTTCTCACCGACCCGTGATCTTCTGAATCTCACAATCACATAAAAGAAGATAACAGATACTACTGCAACAACAACCACCATAATCAATGTGCTGAGCACTGTCAGGTCATACTGTTTATCAGCCACCTCGCCAGCAGGCTTGAGCGTGGATAAAAAAGGTTTTCCACATCCGCTTAATAGAAGCGGCACTAAGGCTAATAATAAAATAAGACGCCAATGCTTTACCATTTCACCCAACCCCTTTTCTGGTCAATACAAAGGCGGAAAGCGGATCGAAATCTATCGCCATCCAACCTATCACCAATAAAGCACTTACATTTCCTCTTCTCTTAAATTATGAGTTTTTTTACTCAAAATGCCATCTATGTATAAAAGTAAAGCCGCCTGATTAAACAAGAGGTCAAGGCGGCATTTACTAGTTGTCATCGTTTATTTTGAAGCGATAAAACAAGCATCATATCTATTTTTTAGAAAAGCGTCAAGACAACCATGGCAACGAAATAGATTGTCATGTAGTTAAGCGAGTAAACGAACATCTGCGTTGCCCACTTCATGATATTCTTGGAGCGGAATCCCATTAAGCCAAGAATCAGCCAGCCGATATTTAACAGCAAGCCGAGAATGACAATCGGAAGACCCAGGCTACCAAGGAAAAACGGAAGCGGCATCAGGCACGCAACCCACACAATAATTTGTCTTTTTGTCACTTCAAATCCGTATACGACAGGAAGCATCGGAATATTTGCAGCTCTGTAATCCTCAGTTTTCTTAATAGCCAATGCTAAGAAGTGAGGAATCTGCCAAATAAATAAAATCATGAATAACACCCATGCTACGACACCGATATTCCCTTCCACTGCCGTCCATCCAATAAGCGGCGGCACTGCACCGGAAACGCTTCCTACTACTGTGTTAATCGTATAGCGGCGTTTCGTCCACATTGTGTACAATACAACATACGTAAAGACTCCGATAAAACCGATAACAGCAGCCATGACAGTTGTCATCAGCAGCATGATCAATCCTAAAGCAACCAGCAAAATTCCAGACCATAACGCCTGACTCGGCTGAATTTTACCCGTAACCGTCGGTCTTACTTTCGTACGCTCCATAAGATGGTCAATGTCCCGGTCATACCAGTTATTGATCGCGCAGGAGCCCGCAATAATCAGTGAAGACCCGATTAACGTAAGAAGAACGGTGTTTATATTGCCTAAAAAACTCAAACCGGAAATATGCAGTGCAAGCCACATTCCAGTGAAAGTCGTGATGAGGTTAGAATTGACGATCCCTATTTTAATAAGGGACAGAAAATCTTTCCATGCCGTTGTTTCTTCAATTTGTCCGTCTATAGCTGTATCATTTAAGATTCTGGAGTTAGCCATAACGTAAACCTCCCTTACAAACCTAACGCAGGAGAATAAAATAACCTGCAACTCTATCATACAAGATAACATCTTGTAAAAAAACATCCTATTAAATATTAAACGACAAACAGGAATTTATTTGTGAACTTTTTATGAATTTTACCAAAGATGAAGGCAATCTCCAAATCGGCATTGCGTTTACCTTATTTCTATCAGACCCGGCATGAATAATCAAGTGTACATTTTCCAGAAGCCGTCATTCTATTATATTTTTGTGAACAAAAGGCTCTGGGAATTGCCACAAAACACATATTCGCTTACACTTGGAACGTATATAAAATTGCAGCAGTATGTTGAGAAGGTGAATATTGTATGAATAAAGCATTAAAAGCTCTCGGTGTTCTGACGACATTTGTCATGCTAATTGTTTTAATCGGGGGTGCCCTCGTTACAAAAACAGGTTCCGGCCAAGGATGCGGCAGACAGTGGCCGCTGTGTCACGGCCGTTTTTTCCCTGAACTGAATCCGGCTTCAATTATTGAATGGAGCCACCGATTCGCAAGCGGAATCTCTATTGTCCTTGTGTTAAGCCTTGCGTTTTGGTCATGGAGAAAAATCACGCCGATTTTTCGTGAAACAACGTTTCTCGCGATCATGTCAATTATCTTTTTATTTCTTCAGGCATTGCTTGGCGCATTGGCTGTCGTATTCGGTTCGAACGCGCTGATTATGGCGCTTCACTTCGGCATCTCATTAATTTCTTTTGCTTCAGTGCTTATTTTAACATTGCTCATATTTGAAGCTGATAAATCAGTCAGAACACTGGTTAAGCCGCTTCAAATCGGCAAAAAGATGCAATTTCACATGATAGGAATTTTAATATATTCCTATATCGTTGTGTATACAGGCGCATATGTAAGACACACTGAATCAAGTCTGGCATGTCCTGATGTGCCGCTGTGCAGCCCGCTGAACAATGGGCTTCCGACCCAATTCCATGAATGGGTGCAAATGGGCCACAGAGCAGCAGCCTTACTGTTATTTGTATGGATTATTGTTGCCGCTGTTCATGCTATTACTTCCTATAAAGATCAAAAACAAATCTTTTGGGGTTGGATCTCATGTCTTATTTTTATTACATTACAGGCACTGTCCGGTATTATGATCGTATACACTGAACTCGCTCTGGGTTTTGCACTTGCCCACTCGTTCTTTATTGCCTGTCTGTTTGGCGTTCTATGCTACTTCTTATTATTGATTGCTCGTTTCCGTTATGAATCCAGGCAATCATAAGGACTCAAGACCAAAGCCTTAGACGGCTTTGGTCTTTTTCATGTCTTGTTTTGGTGCTTTATTGTTTCAATGGCCAGCCTTCACTGAACTTGATGATCAGTGAGCGGCTCACTTCGGTCTGTCCCCTTTCTCATCGTGATTATAGAAATTTCATATGCATCTATAGTCCGCGAACATAAGTATTAAAGCCTTTTGGCCATTGGAAAATCAGATAGTGCTTAAAGAAATATGCATGGACTACTACAAAGCATCTAAAAAATTGGTGGTATACCTCTTTTTATTTTGGGCTTGTGACAGTACTCTATAATCTCTGAAGTCCCCTTATATCTCTTCTAACCATCTGTTTCACTCCACATTTTCTATAAAAAAACAAGAGTGTATATCATTGATATACACTCTTGTTTTTTTTATGCTTTTTCAATTTCGAGAAGCAGATCTCCCGTTTGGATCGGCTCACCATTTTTCACATGAACCTGCTTGATTGTTCCTGAGAAAGGCGCCTGAACCGTTGTTTCCATTTTCATCGCTTCATTAATCATCAAATGATCACCTTTATTGACTTTTGTGCCTGCTTCAGCCAATACCTTAATAACTGTTCCAGGCATAGAAGCTGCGATGTGGCTTGGATTTGTCCGGTCTGCTTTCAGCCTTTCCTGAACGGAAGACTTAATGCTTTCATCTTTAATGACTACTTCACGCGGCTGCCCGTTGAGTTCGAAATAAACGACGCGGGTGGCATCAGGCTGAGGCTCACCGATTGAAATCAGCTTAACGATCAGCGTTTTGCCGCGCTCAATTTCAACTTCTATCTCTTCACCTAATGTCATACCGTAGAAGAATGTCGGTGTATCTAATACCGAGATGTCTCCATAGCTTTCTGTCGTTTTCACATAATCAGTGAAGACTTTAGGATAAAGGGCATACGCCACAGCATCCTGATCTGAAATTTCCAAGTTATGCTGCTCTTTAAATTCCTGTTTGATCGCTTCAAATGACACCGGCTCAAGCAGTTCGCCCGGTCTGACTGTAATCGGCTCCTGTCCTTTTAAGATCAGCTTTTGCAGTTTTTCCGGGAATCCGCCATGAGGCTGGCCGATATTTCCTTTGAAAAGCTCCACGACAGAATCAGGGAAATCTAAAGATTCACCTTTTTCGTAAACGTCTTTTTCAGTCAGATTGTTTTGCACCATGTAAAGTGCCATATCTCCGACAACTTTTGAGGAAGGCGTTACCTTGACGATGTCACCGAACATATCGTTCACGCGTCTGTACATTTCCTTGACTTCGTTCCAGCGGTCGCCAAGGCCTACTCCCTTGGCTTGCTGCTGCAGGTTGCTGTATTGGCCCCCTGGCATTTCGTGTTCATAAATTTCAGTATGCGGAGACTTCATTCCGCTTTCAAATTCACTATAATATTTACGCACCGACTCCCAATATTGGGACAGCAATTCAACGCCTTGGACATTCATTTCCGGACGGCGGTCGTTGCCTTCCATCGCATGATAAAATCCGCTCGCGCTAGGCTGTGACGTTAATCCCGCCATTGAGCTGACCGCCACGTCTATGATATCAACGCCGGCTTCAACAGCTTTCGCATACATATAAATACCGTTTCCGCTCGTATCATGCGTATGAAGGTGAACCGGAATGTCGATCGTTTCTTTCAACGCAGAAACGAGCTCATATGCAGCCTGCGGTTTTAACAGCCCTGCCATATCTTTAATCCCGAGAATATGGGCTCCGGCCGCCTCAAGCTCCTTCGCCATCGATGTATAATATGCAAGGTCGTACTTCGTCCGGTTCTTGTCAAGGATATCTCCCGTATAACAAATCGCAGCTTCTGCCACTTTGCCGGTATCCCTAACAGCATCAATGGCTAACGTCATCCCTTTTACCCAGTTTAAGCTGTCGAAAATACGAAACACATCAATACCGGATTGAGCTGATTGCTTCACAAATTCTTTAATCACATTGTCCGGATAATTCGTATAGCCGACCGCATTTGATGAGCGAAGCAACATCTGGAATAAGGTATTCGGCACTTCTTTGCGAAGATCTTCCAAACGCTTCCACGGATCTTCTTTCAGGAATCGGTAGGCTACATCGAAGGTCGCGCCTCCCCACATTTCCATACTGAATAGTTCAGGCCATAACGCAGCCGTCGGATTTGCGATTTTTTTCAAATCATGCGATCTGATTCTAGTTGCCAATAACGATTGGTGGGCATCTCTGAATGTCGTATCAGTTAAAAGGACAGATTTCTGCTCCTTAACCCAATTTGCAAGCCCTTCTGCACCTTTTTCATCAAGAATTTGCTTTGTTCCTCTGGCAGGCTGCTGATCAACGTCTACCTTTACGCTTAACGGTTTGTCAAACGCCGGTTTTTCTTTTTTCCCGATTCCAGGGAAGCCGTTCACTGTCACATTGCCGATGTAAGTGAGCATTTTCGTTCCGCGGTCTTTTTGTTTAGGGAATTTAAATAATTCAGGCGTTGTATCAATGAAAGACGTATCATATTGCCCTGTCAGGAACTTCTCATGTTTTGCAACGTTCTCAAGGAACGGAATGTTCGTTTTTATGCCTCTGATTCTAAACTCCTGAAGGTTTCGTACCATTTTGGCAGCTGCCTGTTCAAACGTTAAAGCCCAAGTTGAAAGCTTAACGAGAAGTGAATCATAGTATGGTGTGATCACGGCGCCCTGGAAGCTGTTTCCGGTATCAAGACGGACACCAAAACCGCCGCCTGAGCGGTAAGCCATGATTTTTCCTGTATCAGGCATGAAGTCATTTTGCGGATCCTCAGTCGTAACCCGTGACTGAATGGCATAGCCGATTGTAAAAATGTCCTTTTGCTCAGGAATATTTACTTTTTTGCTGTGAAGGCTATGCCCTTGGGCAACAAGGATCTGAGTTTGAACAATATCGACACCAGTAATCATTTCTGTTATCGTGTGTTCAACTTGTACGCGAGGATTTACTTCAATAAAGTAGAACTCGTTGTTTGCAACAAGGAATTCGACCGTCCCCGCATTTATATAGTTTACATTTTTAGCAAGCGCAACTGCCGCCTCACAAATTTGATCCCTTAATTCAGGTGACAGCGAGACACTCGGCGCCACTTCAATGACCTTTTGATGGCGTCTTTGAACGGAACAATCCCTCTCAAAAAGATGGACGACATTTCCCTGCTTGTCTCCAATGACCTGAACCTCAATATGTTTCGGATTCTCAATTAATTTTTCTACATAAACTTCATCATTGCCAAAGGCTGCTTTCGCCTCTGATTTAGCACGCTCATATGCTTCTTTGACTTCACTTTCAGATCTGACAATCCGCATACCGCGGCCGCCTCCGCCAAGCGAGGCTTTAATGATGATCGGATAACCGTTAGCTTGTCCAAATTGTTCGACGGCTTCAAGCGTTTCGGCAGGACCGTCGCTTCCCGGAATCACGGGGATTCCCGCTTTTTCTGCCTGCTCACGCGCTTTTACCTTGTCACCAAACATATCGAGATGCTCGGATTTTGGCCCTATGAATACGATGCCTTCTTCTTCACATCGTCTCGCAAAATGAATATTTTCAGATAAGAAACCGTATCCCGGATGAATTGCATCGACTTTGTTTCTTTTCGCAATATCAATGATACCTTCAATATCCAGGTAAGCATCAATCGGTTTTTTCCCTTCACCGACCAAGTATGCTTCATCCGCTTTGTACCGATGGTAGGAACCGGAATCTTCTTTTGAATAGACCGCAACTGTACGAATATTCAACTCGGTACACGCCCGGAATATTCGGATTGCAATTTCTCCCCTGTTTGCTACTAATACTTTTTGTATCGATTGCTGAGACAAACTTTTCTCCCCCTTACCCGAATGGAATATAATCTATCATAGCGGAATATCCTTCCCCTGTACACACTTGTTTTTTACTGATAAACAGTTTTTTTGAGCTGTTTCTTTTTCATTCCCTTCGGAGCCAAGGGCTCTTTCTTTTTCTTATTCTCTGAATATTTCACAAACATGCTGATATTCGCTAATATCCCCATACTCCCCAGCAGCAGCACCAAAGAAGAGCCCCCGTAACTGATAAATGGCAGCGTAACCCCTGTAATCGGAATTAATCCGCTGACACCGCCAAGGTTAATAAACGACTGGATGGCAATCATGCTTGAAATGCCGATCGCCAGAAGACTTCCAAACGGGTCCTCGCATTTTCTGGCAATATAAAAACCTTTTATGACGACAAAACCCAATAAGAAAATCACAAACAATACCCCAAAAATGCCGAGCTCTTCAGCAATGACAGCCATAATAAAGTCAGTGTGTGATTCAGGCAGATATCCGTATTTTTGGATACTTTCACCGAGCCCCAGGCCGAAAATGCCGCCTGAGCTGATCGCATAATAAGAATTGATCACTTGCAAACCTGATGAATTTGCATACTTAAATGGGTCTTCAAGACTCTCAAAACGCGCTAAACGGCCTTCAGTTAAAATTTTGTCCTGATTCAAATAGATAATCGGGCTGACTAAAATGAAAACAATTCCGCCGAGCAAAAGCAGCCTCACCAGCGTCTTTCCGCTGAAGCCGGAGCACAATATCATGCACGTCGCAATCAGCCCTATAATCATGGCTGTACCGAAATCAGGCTGCATGGCAATTAACCCGCAAATCACAAGCGTCATGACTACGGGAGGAGCCACACCTGTTAATAGATGGTCAATATAGCTTTGTTTTTTGGCATATACGGCTGCAAGGTATAAAATCACGACCAGTTTCACAAACTCCCCCGGCTGAATACTCATTCCGCCGATTTTAAACCAGCTTTGCGCGTTTCCGGCAACATGTCCGAATACAAACAGTGAGATAAGCGCAAGAACAGATACAAGCAGTATCCCCTTCTGAAACCTTTGATGGGCCAGTGCTTTATAAGGAAACAACGCCATGAGAATAAATAGAGCGCCACCCGCAATTAAAGCAAACAGCTGCCGCATGAAGAAAAAATTACTGCTTACTCCATACCGGGAGACAGCCGTAATCATGCTTGAGCTGTATACCATCACTAAACCGAATCCGCATAATAAAACGATTGCGAATATCAGTGAGTAATCATAAGATTTTAGCATTTTTTTTAACATAACATCCTCTTCCCTGCTTCTAACTTCCATTATCTATGGTTTTTATGTATTTATCTTTTTTATTTTACTACAATTTATCAAACGAGACGAAGAATCTCTATACGATTCGGAAGGAATGTGTAAAAAAAGACCGTCTTTTATGAGATGAGAGAAAAATAGCGGTTATAAAAAAACCCAAACTGTTAATAAGTTTGAGTTTTATCATTTATTTAGCTGTAAACGCGTCATGTAAAGCAGACAATTCGCGTTCCAATGTGTATAAAAGGTCTTTACCGTCTTTTTCATCAACCAATCCCAGGCGGACAGCAAAATCGATTTCCCTCGAAAGCCCGAACATTTGAGTATCTAAAACCTCTTCATATAGAGGACATTGAGGCATCGTTAAGTTATCCATTTGTACTCGGATCAGCTTCAAAATCTTCTCAGCGTCCACTTTTAAGAGTTCAAAAGCTTTTTGCCGATGGTCAACTATCATCTCTGAAGCCAAAAGTATCCCTCCGTTCCCCAGGCGAGTACCTAATTCTTCTATTTATCATAAAGGGTATCAACAGAAAATGCAAGAGGATTTAAGCATATGACATAAATTAAAAAATACTCAGCCTGTACATCTCAGACATTATTTCCAAAAGCTTTACACCTGCAATGCTGTTCCCTTTTTCGTCTAATGCGGGGCCGAATATGCCGATCCCGAAATCGTAAGGCGAAATGCCCATAATCCCGCCGGATACGCCGCTTTTCGCAGGAATTCCGACCTTAATTGCGAATTCCCCGCTTGCATTATACATTCCGCACGTCACCATAAATGTTTTGCAAATTCTAGCGACGTCTTTTGAGATGACTTGCTCCCCAGTCTCTGGATGTCTGCCGTTCAATGCAAATACAGATCCGATTTTCGCTAAATCCAAGCTGTTCATCTCAATCGCGCATTGCTTCGTGTATAAATCCATTACTGCCTCTACATCATCTTCAAAAATGCCGTACTGCTTCATATAATAACACATCGCCCGATTAATCATTGAAGTGCTGTATTCAGATTCAGCCACTTCCCGGCAGTATGTAATCTCTTGGTTGTTTGTCAGCCTTCTGATAAAAGAAAGCAAATAATCAAGTCTCTCTTTCACCGTTCTTCCTCTTATCAGACTTGTCACTACCAATGCCCCGGCATTAATCATAGGGTTTAACGGCTTGCTCGGATTCACCGTTTCGAGCTTGATAATTGAGTTAAACGGATCACCGGTCGGCTCCTGTCCAACATAACTGAAGACCTTATCTTTGCCGTATTCCATTAACACCAAAGCAAGGGAAAGGACTTTCGATATACTTTGAAGCGTAAATGTTTTTTCTACGTCACCTGCTGACAGACAAACATTATTGGAATAATAAATCGCCACTGACAGGTCGTGTTTATCAGCTTTTGCCAAGGCGGGAATATAGCTGGCTACCTCCCCCTTGTCCGTTACTTTTTTCGCCTTTTTCACTAAGGCTTCAAGCTCATCATTATGCCGGCATACCATGCAAACACCCTCGTTCCCTCAGCATTTCAATACACATAATTTGTACACAAAGTGACAATTCATGCGAAAACTTTTATAATTTTGAGAGAAGGGGGTCATATCATGAGCGTTATCCAAGTAAAAGGCAATGTTACATATCCAATTACCATTGATCCAAGCGTATGGATTTTTGATGATCGCAAATTTTCGTTTGACCGCAAAGGGGACAGTCAAGACACATATTTACAATCAGCCGGGGATGAATCCGACCTTGATCCGGAACGCGTCATCAGAGAGGGGCGAATCGCGCCGCCTACATTAAAGACGGAAAAGCAATATGAGAAGCAAAAACTGATGAACGGCAGTTTCGCAATGAGACTTGGGACTGTCCTGAAAAATGCTGAGCCGAACAGCTCTGCGACACAATGTGTATTTGTCACAAGTTCGGGAAAGGCCGCCGTTTCTCTGGAAACCGCTCTGAACAGTATTGTCCATTTCAGTGAGGCAGGCAAGCCGATTCAAGAAGGCGGCCCCGTGCATATTTACTTTGAAGACCCGGTTCATCACAAACAGCCGATTACCGACGTAAAAGAGATCGAAATCATTTAATGTTACAGCAAATCAGCTGCGAGCTGGGCGAGACCTGATCTCTCACCTTTTAACAGCTTCACGCTGCCTGAGATGGGTTGTCCTTTAAACCGCTCAACCACATAGGCTAAACCATTGTTCAGACTGTCTAAATATGGGTGATCAATTTGTTCAGGGTCACCCATTAAGACAATTTTACTGCCCTCACCGACTCTCGTCAGCAACGTTTTCACCTCATGCCTGGTCAAATTTTGCGCTTCATCAATGATAATAAATTGATCTGGAATGCTTCTCCCTCTGATATAAGTCAGCGCCTCTACCTGAATTGAGCCAATTCCCGCCAAAATAGCATCAAGCTCCCCTGGTTTTTTCGCATTAAACAGAAACTCTAAGTTGTCAAAAATCGGCTGCATCCAAGGCTTTAGCTTTTCCTCTTTTTCGCCTGGCAAATACCCGATGTCCTTGCCAACAGGAACAATCGGCCTTGCGACGACCAGCTTTTTATATATTCCCAAGTCTTCTGTCTGTAATAGCCCTGCCGCCAAAGCTAAGAGCGTTTTGCCGGTTCCCGCTTTGCCGATCAGGGTGACAAGCGGAATATCTTCCCGCAGCAAAAGCTCTAATGCCATTGTCTGCTGTACATTTTTCGGCCTGATTCCCCATATATGTTCATCATCAAATACGAGTCTTTTTAATACCGTTCCGGTTTTGTCTGCAATTCCGACTGCCGAGGAGGACCCTCCTAGCTCATCCTTCATTAAAGCAAACTGATTCGGATAAAACGCATGCTGTTTCACATCGTTTACTGAAATTTGATTTTTTCCGTAAAAAGAGCTGAACAGCTGCTGGCTGATATATAAATCTTTATAGCCGCTGTACATTTCATCATTGTCCACAACCCGGTCATTCAAGAAATCTTCAGCAAGCAGTCCGATTGCGTCGGCTTTAACCCTGACCAGTACATCCTTACTGACGAGGATAACCGGCCTGCCATTTTCCTTGGTTTCTTCCTCGAGGCTTAAGTTTTTCGCAACGGCTAATATGCGATTATCGTTCGTCTTTTCAATAAAGATCTCTTGCAGCTGGTGAAACGAACGATGATTCAGTTCAATTCTCAGTGTGCCGCCGGTGTCAAGCGGTACATGCTCATGCAGCCTGCCCTTTTGTCTTAGCGCATCGATTAGCTTAGATACGTGCCTTGCATTCCTCCCAACTTCGTCCATATACCTTTTTTTTGAATCAACCTCTTCTAAAACGACAGCAGGGATGACAACCTCATTTTCTTCAAAAGAAAATATCGCGTTAGGATCCTGTAATAACACATTCGTATCTAACACATAAATTTTACTCAAGTCTCAGCCTCCTGATATAAGGGTCAAAGTTCTTCCTGCTTCTCTTTTGATGAAAAAGGTGAATGCCTGCTAAAATATATGTTTTTGTGCATAAAGATAGAAGGTTAATTCAACAATAAAATTAATGAAAGCATTTTAAGGAGGGAACCCGCAAGTGCGAATTCTTTTCATTATCATACAGCTGACACTTATCCTGTCCGCTTGTGCCTATCAACAAGGAAAACAGGGTCAGAATGTTGAAAAAGAATCAACAAGACAGCAGGAGACTAAACCGATTCACGTAAAGGACACAACTCAAGAAACAAAAGACAATGGAACAAGAACCGATATTGCCAAGCATCTTGTCAGCGTTGCTGAAAAAAACCCCGACGTCAAGGATGCAACAGCCGTTGTGCTGGGAGGCTATGCTGTTGTTGGGATTGATGTCGATGATACTTTGGACAGAAGCAAAGTGGAAACCATTAAATATTCTGTAGCTCAGGCGCTAAAGAATGATCGATATGGCGCAAACGCAGTGGTCATTGCTGATCCCGATACGGTCAGCCGCCTTCGTGAAATGAGCAGAGAAATCAGCGAGGGCCATCCGGTAACAGGCATACTGGATGAATTAGCTGCAATTGTCGGCCGAGTGCTTCCCGAAGTGCCTAACGACGTGATTGACAATGAAGACGAACCGCAAACAAAGCAGCAAAATGACCAATTAAATAGAAAACAGCAGCAGGAAATGGAGAAGGAGCAAAACGATCAATCTGATCATCATATGAAAAAGAACAACAATGACTAAGCTATAGCCTTGCGCTTTAGCTTTTTCTTATTTTGGACAGCTTCTGATCCGTGCTATAATACATGTTAGTGAAAGAGGTGATATGATGAGGGTCAAATGTTCTATTTGCGATAAAATTGAAACAATTGATGATGATACCCTGATCGCGAAACGGCTTCGAAACCGCCCGATCCATACATATATGTGCCAGGAATGCCACGATCGGATTGCCAAAAAAACAGAGGAACGGCTGAAAACGGGAAAATTTACTTTTCACCCGGGACAGCAGAAAAAAGAAAAAGTCAAAAAATAAAGCGGCCGCTTAACCATACAGAACACAAAAAAGACTCAGCTTTCAGCTGAGTCTTTTATGATTTTGCAGACTGTCCTTTTTTCGACTGATACAGCCGGATTTTGTAAATGATTAAAATCAGCGCAGCGACGACCAATCCTTCTGCCACGGGCAAAAACACCCCTAAAAAAGTCAAAACAGTGCAGCCCAAAGCCAAAAATACATACACCACTGCAGATTTTAATACAGGAAGCCGTTTAGCAAATCCAAGCTTAAATACAATAACGGCCAACACAAAAATCGTGCCGTACAGCAGCCACATGCCTGCCGCAGGCTGCCGGTCTACTTGATATAGAGCGGCGAAGAACGACAGACGTTCGCTTACGTCATTCAAAAAGATTCCCTCCCCTGTAAACGTACGGGTTCTATCTTTTCAAATTCTGCACGAGATTAAGACAATCCTGCTGTTTTTTTCTTTTTAGCTGCTTTTTCACGTTCGTTCTTATTGAGGATCTTCTTTCTTAAACGGATGGATTCAGGTGTTACTTCACAATATTCATCTTCGTTTAAGTACTCTAGAGACTCCTCAAGAGACATGATGCGCGCTTTTTTAATTGTAGTTGTCTGATCCTTTGTCGCGGAACGGACGTTTGTTTGCTGTTTCATTTTGCTGACGTTAACAACAAGGTCATTGTCACGGTTATGCTCTCCAACGATCATTCCTTCGTATACTTCAGTACCCGGCTCAACGAAGATGACACCGCGGTCTTCAATTCCTTGAATACCGTATGATGTTGCTTTTCCGTTTTCCATTGACACAAGTACACCTTGACGGCGTCCGCCGACTTGGCCTGCCTGCATCGGCTGGTAGCTGTCAAACGTATGGTTCAAAATACCGAATCCGCGTGTTAATGATAGGAATTCTGTAGAGTAACCGATCAATCCGCGGGAAGGAACTGTAAAGATGAGACGGACTTGGCCGTTTCCGTTGTTGATCATATCAACCATTTCGCCTTTGCGGGCACCCATTGATTCCATGACAGAGCCAGTATGCTCTTCAGGAACATCAATTTGCACACGTTCAACAGGCTCACAGCGTACGCCGTCGATTTCTTTGATAATAACTTCAGGTTTTGACACTTGAAGCTCATAGCCCTCACGGCGCATATTTTCAATTAAAATTGACAAGTGCAGCTCACCGCGTCCTGAAACAACCCAAGCATCAGGAGAAGCTGTTGGCTCAACACGCAAGCTCACATCCGTCTGAAGCTGTGATTGAAGACGCTCTTCGATTTTGCGGGCCGTTACATATTTGCCTTCACGGCCTGCAAACGGACTGTTATTCACGACAAATGTCATTTGAAGTGTCGGCTCATCAATGCGAAGGACCGGAAGCGGATCTTGATGGTCTACAGGACATACCGTTTCACCAACGTTGATATCTTCCATCCCGGAAACCGCAACGAGGTCTCCCGCTTTTGCTTCTTCAATTTCCACACGCTTTAAGCCTTGGAAACCAAAAATCTTTGTAACACGGAATGACTTTGCCGTTCCGTCAAGCTTCATAAGAGAAACCTGCTGTCCGACTTTCATTGTGCCGCGGAATACGCGTCCGATTCCGATACGGCCTACATAGTCGTTATAGTCAAGAAGGGCAACTTGGAATTGAAGCGGCTCCTCTGCATTATCAACAGGTGCCGGAACATGCTTAATAATGGTTTCATATAAAGCTTCCATGTTTTCATCCTGTTGTTTCGGATCAAGACTCGCTGTTCCATTAATCGCGGAAGCATATACCACTGGGAACTCGAGCTGCTCTTCATTAGCATCAAGCTCAATGAACAGATCCAGAACTTCATCGATAACTTCCTCTGGACGAGCAAAGTCACGGTCAATTTTGTTTACAACAACTACAGGGTTCAGGTTTTGCTCAAGAGCTTTTTTCAGAACAAAACGAGTTTGAGGCATACAGCCTTCATATGCGTCAACGACAAGCACTACGCCGTCAACCATTTTCATAATCCGTTCTACTTCTCCCCCAAAGTCTGCGTGTCCAGGGGTGTCCAAAATATTGATACGTGTATCTTTATAGTTAATCGCAGTATTTTTCGCCAATATTGTAATGCCGCGTTCGCGTTCAAGATCATTAGAGTCCATTGCGCGTTCAGCAACCTGTTCGTTGGCACGGAACGTACCAGCCTGATGTAAAAGCTGATCGACTAGAGTCGTTTTCCCATGGTCAACGTGGGCAATAATCGCGATGTTGCGAAGATCATTTCGAAGTTTCACTTTTTCATCTCCTAAAAAAATTAGATAACTTTCATATTATATCACACATCCTCTTTAAAAGCGTCACGTTTTTCTGTAAACTTAATATAAGACGTAAAAGGGGATGGAATTTATGAAAAAAATGAATTGGCTTTTACTATTATTTGCATTTGCAGCGGTTTTCAGCATTATGCTGATCGGCGTCTTTATCGCTGAAAAAAGCCCTGCAGGCATTATCGCCAGCATTGTACTTGTTTGCGCTGTCATGGGCGGCGGATTTACATTAAAAAAGAAAATGCGCGAACAAGGCTTGCTTGATTAAAAGCATTGCCCCGCCGGCGACATTGTAATCAAAAAACACCGCAAAGAAAGCGGTGTTTTTCATTTCTTTAAGCCTTATCTCCCCTGTTTCTTAGTCAGGAAGATGCAAAACAGCCTTCATACATAGACAATCGTTCTAACGATCACACGTGCAGCCTTCAAAAAGTAGTGCGGCAACGATACACATAAAATACCATAGCGCCTATTCCTTCACCGGAAACTACTCCCTATAATGGAATTTGTAGCACAATTCATAAAAGGGAGAGAAGAAACATGAAGAAAACATTTGTAAAAAAAGCTATGTTAACGACTGCCGCAATGACCTCAGCTGCTCTATTAACGTTCGGTCCTGATGCAGCCAGCGCAAAAACACCGGTTGATAACACTGCTGTTCAACTCCAGCATCAGGCGAGCACTAACGAAGATCTCAATACATTCATTGATATATTAAATCAATGTATTTACGAACAAGACGGTGTATATTATTTTGACAGCGAAAAAGCTGTCGAGTTAGGAATGACAAAAGAAGAGGCTCAGGTAATTGCTACACTCTGGGAATCGACATCAGAATTTTTCAGCATTGTTTCACAATGTGTGTATCTCGAGGATGGAAATTACAAATTTGATACAGAAAAAGCAGTTGAACTTGGCTTCACAGAAAAAGAAGCACTTGCACTTGAACAATTTTTCTCCGCTGTTTCTCTCAAGATTCACATTCTTCAAGCAGCCATTGTGCTACAAGATGATGTGTACAGCTATGATAAAGACGCAGCGCTACAAGCAGGTGCAACGCCACTGCAAGCTGACGTTTATGAAAAACTCTTCAGTGCCCTGTCACAAGAACAGCTTGCCGCTATTTACGATATGATTCATCCCCAGGCTTAATGTAAAAAAGCGCTTGCCGGAATCGGACAAGCGCTTTTTTTATATCAGCAGTTTGATGATCAGCATCATGGCAACCGCCGCTCCAAACCAGCAGGCAGCTTTCATGATCAGTAATCCATAGTACCTCTGTTTAAAACGCAGTTCTTCTTCCGGCAGATAAGCCTCCTCAACGGCCTGTTCGCTTTCCAATTCAAATGGCTCAGCCATCGTGTCATACATGTCTCTGCAGCTGCTGCACATTTTTAAATGCTCTTCTATAACGTGTTCCGTTTCTCTTTTACAATCACCTTCAAGATACAGAGGAAGCAGGTCTCTTACTAGAAAGCAGGTCATATCCGCTCCTCCTCTCTACTTTTCGTCATGTTTTTCTTTAGCTCTAATCTAACCCGGTGCAATGTGGTTTTCACCTTAGAAAGACTCCATCCCAATATCTCAGCGATTTCTTCATAAGAAAGCTCTTGGAATTCTCTTAAAATCAAAACGGATTGATGCTGATCTTTTAACTTCAGGAGCTCCTGCCGCAGTGTTTCGCTTTTCACCGTCCGTGACAGATACTGTTCAGGCTGGTCATAAGTTGTTTGCGTTAACCCTTCATTTTTGCTGATTTCAGTAAATTGGTATTGACATCCCTTCGGTACCAATTGATAAAGGTATGATGCGCAATGGTGTAGAGCCATGTTCTGATGGAAGAATGCCCCCTAAACGAAGCCAGACCGTTAAGAGCTTTTACAAACGTGTCCTGCGCTAAGTCCTTGGCTGTTTCAAGATGATGAGTCCTTCTGAATAAATAATTTAAAATTTCTTGATAATACTGCCGATACAAGTCCTCAATGGAATCCCTATGCTTCATTAAAAGTAAAACCACACCGTCATCCAAATGGCCAATAAAATGAAACAGATATACATGGAAGACAGGTATACTTTCATATATCTGATTTGGCTTTCTTCTTCAGCACCGGGACTTCTCTTTAAACAAGTTTTACTCTTTAAGTCTTCCGAATTCTTTTGAAATAGGGATTCATGCTGTTTCATCCATTCCATTGATTCATCCTCTAGCTCTCCTTCTTTATACAGGTCGTATAAGTCTACAAAAACAGACTCTTTTTCTTTATGATTCATAAAGACTTTTCACCTCTTGTGTTTCTCCACCCACTACATAGGCATCATGGCGATTTGAACCAAACGGCTGAATAATGATCAGCCATGCATAATGCCGTTCATCCCCTCTTTGAACGATAATCGGACGCATACGCTTTTTGTAAATAACATCCTGATATAGAGAAGCTACCTTTTCGTAAGCCAATGTTCCATTACGATACGTATAAGGGAATGACTGATCAGGTGTATCGCTGTATACATAAACGTTTAGCTGACCTTGATCTTCAAAAAACTCATATGTTTTAGAAGAATCAGTATACATCACCATGTCACCCTGACTGCTTTTTTTCTTCTTTTCTGATCCACGAGCATCGAAGATCGATAATATCTGATGCTGCATCCGGCTGTTAGCCATTGAGATATTCTTTTTCATCGGAAGCGAAAGACTATGTAAACAACCTGATTCGCCCTCAAATTCCAAAACAATTCCACCTTTTGTTTCCACTCTCACCATGCTTCCGAGCAGGCTATTGCTTTCAATATCAGTGATCTGATAAGGCTGTTTTGAGATGTTCAGCGCTGTAAACATTTGTTCCACTTTGTCTTGAATGTCTTGTTCCGTTATATGAACATGCAGAAGAGAGTCAAGCTGGTAAATCGATGGATCTTCACTAAAACCCATTAAGGTTTCCTTTTCCCAATAAAATACCGCGCCATCATCAGCATGATCTTTTTTATGAAGCTGGTTTTTCAGGTATATACGTACGACTGTCTGGCCGTCCTCATTTGATACCTTTGTTTCGATATGATCCTTATGTAACACACGTCCGTGTCGCTCAAGGAAAGCGATGGACTTCCGCTTGTACTCCTGATTCGTTAGCTTTTTCCCATGTGCTTTTTGTAAGTATTCATAATTACGAATCAGCTGCGATACTTCATCTACCTCAGCTTTGTAACCTTTGCTTTCAAATGAGTAGAAATAATGCACATCCATGTTTGTATCATGCAAATAAAGTGTTTCATCCGTAGGAAAAAATGACTTTAGTATCTGTTCCGCTTTTTCTGATGAAATGTGCTCCCCGACAAAATTGAATGAATCATGGACATTTGCTGGCTTTGATACAGCGAAAGCAGCCGTTCCTATGTTATATATCGGATTTAACAGCAGGACAAAAAACACCATGACAGCCATCGTCACCCACTTATTCACACGCACATAAACCTTTCCTGACTTTTGGAACAGATGATAGCTCATCAAAAATCCCGCCATTGCCAAATAAATCGTATATGGCATTACTGCACCATAATCTTTTGAGATTTGATTGGGATATGGCGCAAGCAGCAAGACAAGCAGTCCGATAATCAGCGTATAAAATAAGCCTAGTAAGATCTTATCCGTTCTCCAATACAGCTTGAAAAACACTACATTCAACGCAATGGGAAGAGTGATGATGAAAAACAGAAACACGAATGCAATCGGCTCCATCCCATCCGGGTATTCCTTCCAATACGAAAAGAAACTAAAAATCATTTGTACGATCGGCAAACTGACAACGGCAAGGTCGAACGTATAAAACTTACCCTTTCCGCCATGATCACGCGGCATCAGCATATAGTGAAAAGCCGTCAGCAGCACATATCCGTATAACAAAAAATGCAGCAGCGGCAGCAGTTCTTTTCCGTCCTCTCTTAAGTAAGCGCTGGTGAAGTTTGTTGATTGCACCTGGTGAATAAGTTCAACAGACACTCCCGCCAGCAGCACAATCCGCAATATAACACCCGCCAAGAACATTGTGCGCTGCCGGTTTATTTTGGGATGATGCACCAAAAGATATAAGCCCGCCAGAACAACAATTGACCATTGAATCAGCAGGGTGCTTTGTCTGCTTAATATAAAATAACGTTCGAAATGCAATACATAATGACTGAATAACTCCAACACGAACAACAATCCTTTACTTCTTATTAAGGCCTCATTCGGTTAGACAGCGGACTTTTCAAAAAGTTTCAAGATGAAACAAAAATATCTCATCTTCCCCTTGATATGTAAAAAACATAACTCTTGAATGAACCACCACATGACACTTGACTCATCTTGATATTATTCAACAAAAACAAACACAGGACAATACTATCAATTTTGTCTAGTTATGTTAGTTTTTGTTGAGTATTCCAGAATGCTAGTTTAATATAACAATATAAAGTTTTCAGTATTTTCAAAAAGGGGGATTTATTGTGGGTTTAGGTAAGAAATTGTCTGTTGCTGTCGCTGCTTCGTTTATGAGTTTATCAATCAGCCTGCCAGGTGTTCAGGCTGCTGAAGGTCATCAGCTTAAAGAGAATCAAACAAATTTCCTCTCCAAAAACGCGATTGCGCAATCAGAACTCTCTGCACCAAATGACAAGGCTGTCAAGCAGTTTTTGAAAAAGAACAGCAACATTTTTAAAGGTGACCCTTCCAAAAGGCTGAAGCTTGTTGAAAGCACGACTGATGCCCTTGGATACAAGCACTTTCGATATGCGCCTGTCGTTAACGGAGTGCCAATTAAAGATTCGCAAGTGATCGTTCACGTCGATAAATCCGATAATGTCTATGCGGTCAATGGTGAATTACACAATCAATCTGCTGCAAAAACAGATAACAGCCAAAAAGTCTCTTCTGAAAAAGCGCTGGCACTCGCTTTCAAAGCTATCGGCAAATCACCAGACGCTGTTTCTAACGGAGCGGCCAAAAACAGCAATAAAGCCGAATTAAAAGCGATAGAAACAAAAGACGGCAGCTATCGTCTTGCTTACGACGTGACGATTCGCTATGTCGAGCCTGAACCTGCAAACTGGGAAGTCTTAGTTGACGCCGAAACAGGCAGCATTTTAAAACAGCAAAATAAAGTAGAACATGCCGCCGCCACTGGAAGCGGAACAACGCTAAAGGGCGCAACTGTTCCTTTGAACATCTCTTATGAAGGCGGAAAATATGTTCTAAGAGATCTTTCAAAACCAACAGGCACCCAAATCATCACATATGATTTGCAAAACAGACAAAGCCGCCTTCCGGGCACGCTTGTCTCAAGCACAACGAAAACATTTACATCTTCATCACAGCGGGCAGCCGTTGACGCACACTATAACCTCGGTAAAGTGTACGATTATTTTTATTCAAACTTTAAACGAAACAGCTATGATAACAAAGGCAGTAAAATCGTTTCTTCCGTTCACTACGGCACTCAATACAATAACGCTGCATGGACAGGAGACCAGATGATTTACGGTGATGGCGACGGTTCATTCTTCTCTCCGCTTTCCGGCTCATTAGATGTGACAGCGCATGAAATGACACATGGCGTCACCCAAGAAACAGCCAACTTGATTTATGAAAATCAGCCAGGTGCATTAAACGAGTCTTTCTCTGACGTATTCGGGTATTTTAACGATACAGAAGACTGGGACATCGGTGAAGACATTACGGTCAGCCAGCCTGCTCTTCGCAGCCTGTCCAACCCTACAAAATACAACCAGCCTGACAATTACGCCAATTACCGAAACCTTCCAAACACAGATGAAGGCGATTATGGCGGTGTACACACAAACAGCGGAATTCCAAACAAAGCCGCTTACAACACCATCACAAAACTTGGTGTATCTAAATCACAGCAAATCTATTACCGTGCGTTAACAACGTACCTCACGCCTTCTTCCACGTTCAAAGATGCAAAGGCAGCTCTCATTCAGTCTGCCCGTGACCTCTACGGCTCAACTGATGCCGCTAAAGTTGAAGCAGCCTGGAATGCTGTTGGATTGTAATATTAGAAAAAGCCTGAGATTTCTCAGGCTTTTTTTTCGTTATATATCTTGATTACTCTCTTCAGCAGCAATGACGAAAAGATGCTGCCATGAGACAGAAACGGCTTCTGATTTGCAAAAAGAGGGATGCAGCCGCAAGTGCGCATTTTATAAAAGCTAATGATTCAGTCCACATAATTGATAGACGAATTCTGCTACAGGTCACGTGGCTATGTGAAGGATCGCGCGTCCAGTTAAGAGCAAAAACATTGACAAAAAAATTTATTTGTGCTAAAATTTACTATTAATATATTTGTATGTATAATAAGATTCTCCTGGCCAGGGGAATCTTATTTTTTGTGGAGGATCATTTCATGAGGAAAAATGAGTCCAGCTTAACGTCTCTAATTTCAGCTTTTGCCCGTGCATATCACAGCCGATATGACACACCTCTTATTTTTGATGATTTTATCGCAAAAGATCTCATTAACGAAAAAGAGTTTATCGACATCAGTAAAAATATGATTCAAGGAATATCGTTTTTCAACAAAGAGATCGCCGAACGTCTTCAAAATGATCCTGAAAAAATATTAAAATGGGTTGCACAAATCCAGCTGTCTCCCACGCCCCTAGCACGTGCTTCTTATTGTGAAAAAGTCTTGCACAACGAAATAATCCTGGGGACAAAACAGTATGTCATTCTTGGAGCGGGGCTGGATACTTTCTGCTTTCGGCATCCAGAATTAGAAAACAGCTTACAGGTTTTCGAGGTTGACCATCCGGCTACACAGCAATTCAAAAAAAATAAGCTGAAGGATGCAAATCTGACAATTCCGGGTCATCTTCATTTTGTTCCTATGGATTTCACCAAAACGTTTTCGTATGATCCTCTCTTAGATGAAGGATTTAAGAACACAAAAACATTCTTCAGCCTTCTCGGAGTGTCTTATTATGTAACACGGGAAGAAAATGCAAGCTTGATCAGCAATTTATTTTCTTATGTCCCGCCTGGAAGCTCTATTGTTTTTGATTATGCGGACGAAACACTTTTTACAGCAAAAGGGACGTCAAATCGAGTTGAAGCTATGGTGAAGATGGCTGCCGCAAGCGGGGAACCGATGAAATCATGTTTCACTTATCAAGAGATTGAACATCTGTTAGAGTCATCTGGTTTACTGATCTATGAACATCTATCACCAGACGACATTAATGACCTTTTGTTTAGTAATCGAAAAGACAATTTGTCAGCGTTTGAAACGATTCATTATATTCATGCGGTAAAAAAATAATTTTCAAATTATCAGAAGCCTCTCAATGTTTGAGAGGCTTTTTATTGAACCCGCATGCAGCAAATAAGCTGTCGTTATCATACGGCAGCTTCTGCTAAAGGCTTCACCAAGATCATAAATGATTTGCCTTTCTCATCTTTTTCCGTTTTCAGCTGTTCAAAGCCGCATTGGCTTAAAAACAGTATCCATTCACTGCGCTCAATGGGAACTCCCGCAAACATCGCTTTGTGTTTCGCTCTAAGCAATTTGCTGATCTGTTCAATGATCATCTTCGCATGTCCCTTTTTTTCTTCAGCCGGGTCAATCAGGACCGTTCCGAGCCACGGCTTACCGTTTGAAGGAGACCACTCGAGATGGTAGCTGACGGCAACAGGCAGACCGTCTTTTTCCCATACAAGCCATGAACCGTTGTACATGGAGTAGGAAATGATATAGTCTTCTGCATCTTTATCTCCAAACTCCTCCTCTTTCCATACAGGATGAGCCTCCGCGAGCTTTTCTAACAAGCTGAGATCATCCTGCTCAAATGGCCTACTTCCCAGCATGAAGATACTCTTCAAATATCGTTTTATGTATAGATGGATTTCCGGCTAGCACACTGTGGTTTTCTAAAAAGGTAAACGGCTCTCCTTCAATGGTCGTATAGATGCCTCCTACTTCATTTAACAGCACACAGCCGGCTGCGTAGTCCCATGGCGCAAGCCGCATCGTGATGTAAGCATCTATTCTTCCTGCCGCGACATTTGCCAGCTCTAAAGCGGCAGAACCGTAGGAGCGTGTGCCTCTTACTCTTTTCACAAGTGGCGCTAACACACTTTGATCAATTCTTCTGTTTTCCGTTACCCATGTTGCATTAATGGCAAGTATCGCTTCTTCAATGACGGTTTCTTTTAATGGAGCCAGCTTCGTTTCATTCATATAAGCTCCTCTGCCGCTAAATGCGTGATACAACTCATCGTGCACCACATCATAAATTAAACCGATTTTCCCTTCACCGTTTTCAAAAATCCCAATGGAAATCGCAAAATTTCTTTGCTGGTGCACAAAATTCATCGTCCCATCAATCGGATCAATAATCCATACGACTCCCTCAAGTGAGTGGATTTTGTCTCCTTGCCCCTCTTCACCGAGTATCCGATGTCCCGGAAATGTTTCTTGAATTCGATCAATGAAAAACTTTTCGGTTTCTTTGTCAATATTGGTGACTAAATCATTCGGATTTGATTTCGTTTCAATTGTCAGGCTTTCATGCATGGATTGTTTAATTCTCGCGCCTGCTTCTCTTATCCACTTCTTTGCAATCTCATCAATTTCCGTCCAATTTGTCATTCGTTCGTACCTCTCTTCTATGTAGACCTTTTATTTTATAGGATACTGATAACGGCAATGAAAAAGCAAGGAAAATGAAAAATATCCCTTCTCACGTAAAAACGAACCATTCATGCGGTTCGTTTTCACTATCGCTTTTTTACCCGTTAAGACGAATCCATTCTTTTCTAAGTCGCTCAAGTTTGTTTTTGCTTTGTTCAATCTGCTCTTCATTTTCTTTCTGCATTGCTTCATATAGGGTTGCCAATTCATAATCAACCTCTAGTCTCCAGACAGCAACACGATTGTTTTTCTCTTCCTTAAATCCCTCTTTTACAACTTGCCTCATTGTCTTTCGCCCCTTCCAGAGATCATTTGTTTGTAAAAAAGCATCCCATTTTGCCATTCAACAATGATTACTTCTTATATCGTATGATTGTTCTATTTACGCGCAACATGATTCTGAAAATTGTGTGTTTACCTACTCGTTTATTACCACATTTCTCCTTACTTCAAACGCGCTCAATCTTTTTGAAGCTCGTATGAACTGTGATAAAATATGTATACTTAGCATGAAGGAGGAAAATCATGACACAAATGCGTTTCACTGAAGAAGACTTTAACACATTTACAATAGAAGGCTTAGACGCGCGCATGGAAGTATTAAAAGAGACGGTCCGTCCGAAGCTTACAGCTCTAGGCGAACATTTTGCCCCAACTTTATCAGCTTTAACCGGAGATGAAATGTTTCCGCATGTGGCGAAGCACGCAAGAAGATCCGTCAATCCCCCGGCTGACAGCTGGGTGGCGTTCGCAAACAGCAAAAGAGGCTATAAAAAACTGCCGCATTTCCAAATTGGTTTATGGGAAAGTCACGTCTTTGTGTGGTTCGCGATTATTTATGAATCCCCTATCAAAGAAGAATACGGCAAATTGCTTGAAGTGAACCAAGAAACCATTACGAAAAATATCCCTGACAGCTTCGTTTGGTCTGCAGATCACACAAAACCGGGCGTACATAAACAGTCTGAAATGGACAAGGAACAACTGAAGACACTGTTTGAGCGTTTGCAGACTGTAAAGAAAGCTGAGCTGTTATGCGGCATCCAGCTCCAAAAAGAAGAAGTGCTGAATATGAATAACCAGGAATTCCTTCAGCGTATCGACGATGCCTTTAAGCAGCTTGCTTTTCTGTACCGTCTCACCCAAAAAGTATCACAAGCATAAAAAAGAGCCGGGATATCCCCCGGCTCTTTTTCTTACATCTTAATCTTCGCGTGATCAGATTCTCTCGCCTGTTTGACCGTGCGATAAGGAGAATATGTACTTTGTTCCTCAAACTCGCCGCATATCTTTTTTTCTTCGGCCTTCCCCGGTACAATTTCCTTGAAACGGCGGTAAGCTTTAAGCAGTTCTTCACGATCCGCCCCTTTTTCATATGCAAGCTCAACCTGCTGGAAAAATGCAATCACATCCACTGCTTCTTCGGTTGTCCAATCTTCATTCATCGGATATTGATACTCCATTTTCTTCACTCCTTATAGATTTACTTCCCTTAAGAGAAAGCATCTTCATTTGATCATAAATTGTTCTTTACATTCTTTCAAGTTCATAATATAATTCATTTGTTTTACGTCTAAAAAACGGTTGAGAAACTGATTTTAATACACACTATTATGCATAGGTATGATTACAAAGGTGGGAAAACAATTGTCGCAACATGAAACACCCTTATACACAGGACTGAAAAAGCATGCAAGCAGACAGCCTGTTCAATTCCACATTCCCGGCCATAAAAAAGGGGCAGGAATGGACCCAGAATTCAGACAATTTATCGGTGAAAACGCGTTAAGCATAGATTTGATTAATATTGAACCATTAGACGATCTGCACGCGCCAAAAGGCATTATTAAACAAGCACAAGATCTGGCTGCTGAAGCATTTGGAGCGGATCATACATTTTTTTCTGTTCAAGGAACAAGCGGCGCCATTATGACAATGGTAATGGCTGTTTGCGGACCTGGCGATAAAATTATTATTCCAAGAAATGTTCATAAATCAATTATGACAGCTATTGTATTTTCCGGAGCGATTCCAATTTTTATTCATCCTGAAATTGACAATGAATTGGGCATCTCCCACGGCATTACACTTGAATCTGCTAAACGGGCGCTTACCGAACATCCGGATGCAAAAGGGCTTCTCGTCATCAACCCGACATATTTTGGTGTTGCAGCCGACTTAAAAAGCATCGTAGAACTCGCTCATTCGTTTGATGTGCCAGTGCTTGTGGATGAAGCACACGGCGTTCACATTCATTTTCACGATGAATTGCCGCTTTCAGCTATGCAGGCAGGAGCAGACATAGCAGCGACAAGTGTCCACAAACTGGGCGGATCACTGACACAAAGCTCTATTTTAAACATGAGAGAAGGCCTTGTATCTAAAGACAGAGTGCAATCCATCCTGAGCATGCTGACAACTACGTCAACTTCTTACTTGCTTCTCGCTTCTTTGGATGTTGCCAGAAAACGCCTTGCAACAGAAGGCCACCAGCTTGCTGAGGAAACACTAAAGCTTGCCAATCAGACGAGAGATCGCCTCAACCAGATTGAAGGCATTTATTGTGTCGGTTCTGAGATTCTTGGTTCGAAAGCAGCTTACAGCTATGATCCGACAAAATTGATTATCTCTGTGAAAAGTCTTGGCCTGACAGGACATGACGTGGAAAAATGGCTTCGTGAATCCTTTAATATTGAGGTGGAGCTTTCTGATCTGTACAATATTTTGTGTATTTTCACTCCTGGTGACAGCCAAAATGATGCAGACCGGCTTGTAGAGGCTTTAACTGAGATCGCACAGCAAATGTCAGAACAAGATGTAACACATCAGAAAACTGAGGTTCTGCTTCCAGAAATACCTTTATTGGCAATGACTCCGCGTGATGCTTTTTATGCAAATACGGAAGTCATCCCATTAAAAGAAGCATCCGGACGGATTATTGCTGAATTTGTCATGGTATATCCGCCTGGTATTCCAATCTTCATTCCAGGAGAAATTATTACAGAAGAAAACATCAGCTACATTTTTAAAAACCTTGACGCAGGCCTCCCTGTTCAAGGACCTGAGGACTCGACTTTACATATGATCCGGGTCATCAAAGAACAAAAAGCAATTCAATAAAAAATAAAAAGCATGCGGCTTAAAGCCGCATGCTTTTTTTTACTCTTCATCAACAGGACATTGACATTGTCCGCAGCATGTTCCGTATAATGTTGTCACTTTCTCATCTTCAAAGTAATGAATGGCTTCGTTGCAATCTTGGCAAACAATCGTACCCATCTCTTATTCCCCATTTCTTTGAAATTTGAAAACGCTTAATTTCTTTTGTTGTTATTATATTAATATGTCACATTTAAAATGTCAACAATAAACTGTATAACACATTTAATTTTAGATCATCATATAGACCGTGCTTTTCCATTTTCCCTCATACAATATCTTCTTCATACAGAAGCTTTACTCGATATATATGCCACAGCACATAATGTAATTTCACGTTTTCTTGAACTTTCATCCAAGAATGCAGCAAAAAATTCAATATACCCCAGGTTGCTATTTTAAACGATTGATATAATATGTAATCTCACTTTAAAAACGGTTTCAATTATATAACAATTAGGTAACAAGAAGCAGATTAAGCCGCCTCTCGTGATAAACTAAAGCTAGTTAACTACTGTTTATACAGAGGAGAAGATAGATGCGATATCGCGCGGTATTCCCCATGCTGATAATAGTATTTGCTTTATCGGGCTGTACGCTTTCCACCATCAATCCGATGAAAAAAAGCCGGATTGACAACATTCATCATACACAAATCCTGTTTTTTTCTGATGAGAACCAAATAGACCAGGAAGCGCCTTATTACGATGCACTGCTTGATTTAGAAAAAGATTATCCCGAGCAAATAGATAAAATGAAGGTCTATGATAAAAAAGAAGGCTGGGAAGATGAGATTGAAACTGTCCCTACCCTTATGGTTGTTGATCAGCGCCATGTCGTGGTGAAAATCGAGGGATGTGTGAAAAAGAAAGAAGACATCATTAAACCATTACAGCATGTGCTGTCAAAATAAAAAAAACAGCCCCGCTTTGAGCGAGGGCTGTTTTTGATATGAAAATTATTTTACGATGTGAATTGGACTTCCGATTGCCACTTCAGCAGCTTCCATTGTGATTTCGCCCAATGTTGGGTGAGCGTGAATTGTCATCGCGATATCTTCAGCAGTCATGCCGCCTTCAATCGCTAAGCTTAATTCAGAAATCATATCAGAAGCACTTGCTCCGGCGATTTGCGCACCGATCACAAGACCGTCCTCTTTACGAGTGATCAGCTTCATGAAGCCGTCTGTTTCGTTAAGAGAAAGAGCGCGGCCGTTTGCTGCAAATGGGAATTTAGCAGCAACAATGTCAAGACCTTCTTCTTTCGCCTGTGCTTCAGTGTAACCAACTGATGCAAGTTCAGGCTCAGAGAAAACAACCGCAGGAATACCAAGGTAATCGATTTCTGCAGGCTCTCCAGCGATAGCTTCTGCTGCGATTTTACCTTCGTAAGATGCTTTATGAGCAAGCGGCGGTCCTTCGATGATATCACCGATTGCATAAATGTTAGGTACGTTTGTGCGGCACTGTTTGTCAGTTTTCACGATACCGCGGTCCGTCATTTCGATACCGACTTGCTCAAGACCAAGCTCATCAGTGTTTGGACGGCGTCCTACTGTAATCAATACGTAATCAGCATCAACAGTTTTTTCTTCGCCTTTTACTTCGAAAGTAACTGTTACGCCGTCTGGTCTTTCTTCAACGCCTTTAGCCATCGCGTTTGTATGGATTTCAACGTTGCCTTTTTTCTTCAGTCTGCGTGTAACGAGAGAACTCATTTGTTTTTCGAAGCCAGGAAGAATTTCATCTCCGCCTTCTAGAATAACAAGTTCAGTACCGAAGTTAGCATACGCAGTTCCAAGTTCAGTTCCGATGTATCCGCCGCCGATAACAACGAGCTTTTTAGGAATTTCTTTAAGAGCCAAAGCGCCAGTTGAATTCAGGACACGCTCACTATATTTGAAGTTTGGCAATTCGATAGGACGAGATCCAGTAGCAATGATTGCGTTTTTGAACGTGTATGTTTGAGCAGAGTTCTCATCCATCACACGAACTGAATTGCTGTCTACAAAGTAAGCTTCACCTTTTACAACATCTACTTTGTTGCCTTTAAGAAGACCTGCTACACCGCCAGTAAGCTTGTTGACAACAGAAGCTTTCCATTCTTGAACTTTTGTGAAATCAACTGTTACATTCTCAGCAGTGATTCCCATGTCATCAGAATGTTTTGCATTCTCATAACGGTGACCTGCATTGATCAGCGCTTTTGAAGGGATACAACCAACGTTCAGACAAACGCCTCCAAGAGTTGCTTTTTCAACGACTGTTACTTTTTGTCCAAGCTGTGCAGCGCGGATGGCAGCTACATAGCCGCCAGGTCCCGCACCAATTACAAGAGTATCTGTTTCAATAGGGAAATCTCCTACTACCATAACATTACGCCTCCATTAAAATTAATTGTGGATCGTTCAGTAAACGCTTGATGTGATTTAATGCATTTTGCGCAGTTGCTCCGTCGATCATACGGTGGTCGAAGCTGAGAGAAAGAGCTAAGACTGGAGCTGCTACGATTTCGCCATCACGAACAATCGCTTTTTCTGCAATGCGTCCGATACCAAGAATCGCAACTTCTGGATGGTTGATAACCGGAGTGAACCATTGTCCGCCGGCAGAACCGATGTTTGTAATTGTGCAAGATGCGCCTTTCATTTCAGCTGGAGCAAGCTTGCCTTCACGAGCTTTTGTTGCAAGGCCATTGATTTCATCAGAAATTTCAAAGACAGATTTACGATCTGCATTTTTCACAACCGGTACAAGCAAGCCTTTTTCAGTGTCAGCAGCGATACCGATGTTGAAGTAATGTTTTTGGATGACTTCATCTGTTTTATCGTCAATTGACGTGTTTAAAACAGGGAATTTTTTCAGTGCAGATGTAAGAGCTTTTACAACGTAAGGCAAGTAAGTCAGCTTGATTCCTTGATCAGCAGCAACCTGTTTGAACTGTTTACGATGTGCAACAAGGTTTGTTACGTCCACTTCGTCCATTAACGTTACGTGAGGAGCAGTGTGTTTAGAGTTAACCATCGCTTTTGCAATTGCTTTACGGATACCGCTCATTTTTTCGCGTGTTTCTGGGAATTCGCCCTCTGGAGCTGGTGCAGCAGCCGGTTTAGCAGCTGTTTCTTGTGGTGCAGCTGTTTCTTGCGGTGCAGCTTCTTGCGCTCCTCCGTTTACAAAGCTGTCGATATCTTCTTTTACAACACGTCCGTTGTTGCCTGAACCAGTAACCTTACGGATGTCTACGCCTTTTTCACGAGCATATTTACGTACGGAAGGCATAGCGATCACGCGTTTGTTCGGGTCAACTTCAGCTTGATCCTGCTGTCCTGCGCCAGTAGCTTTTGCAGGCTCTTGAGCTTGCTCTTCTTTCGCAACGTCTTGTCCAGCTTCTGCAGTTGACTGAACTTGTGCTTCAGTTTTCGCATCGTCAGACTCGTCGCTGCCTTTAAATTGAAGATCTTCGTAACCAGGTGCATCAAACGTAATAATCGTTTGTCCAACAGTTGCAACCGTTCCCTCTTCAACTTTTAATTCTAATACTTTTCCTTTAACAGGTGAAGGAATTTCTACTACTGCTTTATCATTTTGGACTTCAGCCAGTACATCATCTTCGTCTACCTCGTCGTTAGGCTTGACAAACCATTTTACGATTTCGCCTTCGTGGATACCTTCCCCGATATCTGGAAGTTTAAATTCAAATGCCACAGTTCTCGACCTCCTAGTTTGATTAAGCAATTTTAAAGTTTACATCGTAAGCATTGAAAACAGATATATAATAGAGGGAAAACGTTCATCTTCCCTCTCGATTATGCAGTTTGATTAAAATTCAAGCACTTTTCTTGCTGTTTCAAGAACGTCTTTATGGTTTGGAAGCCATACGCTCTCCGCTTGAGAGAAAGGAAATACTGTATCTGGCGCTGCAACGCGAAGTACAGGTGCTTCCAAGCTCAGGATCGCACGATCATTAATTTCTGCTACTACGTTTGCAGCAATACCGGCTTGTTTTTGTGCCTCTTGAACGACAATCGCGCGTCCTGTTTTTTCTACAGAAGCGATAATTGTATCGATATCAAGTGGGCTTACTGTACGAAGGTCGACAACTTCAGCAGAAATGCCGTCTTTTTCAAGCTCCTCAGCAGCTTTTAACGATTCATGAACCATTGCGCCGTAAGTAATGATTGAAAGATCAGTACCTTCACGTTTCACGTCAGCTTTTCCAAGCTCAATTGTGTATTCTTCTTCAGGAACTTCCTGACGGAAAGAACGGTAAAGCTTCATATGCTCTAAGAAGACAACAGGATCATTGTCTCTGATCGCAGAAATTAAAAGTCCTTTGGCATCGTAAGGAGTTGATGGAATCACAACTTTGATACCAGGCTGTTGTGCAACAAGACCTTCCAAGCTGTCAGCGTGAAGTTCAGGAGTATGAACACCGCCGCCGAATGGAGAACGAATTGTTACAGGTGAAGTCCAGCGTCCGCCAGAACGGTAGCGCATACGAGCCATTTGGCCAGAAACTGAATCCATTACTTCATAAACAAATCCGAAGAATTGGATTTCCATTACCGGACGGAAGCCGTTTAAGCCTAAACCAAGGGCAAGACCGCCGATACCAGATTCAGCAAGTGGCGTGTCAAACACACGGTCTTCACCGAATTCTTTTTGCAATCCTTCTGTCGCACGGAATACGCCGCCGTTTACACCAACGTCTTCTCCGAAAACTAAGACATTTTCGTCATTTTTCAGTTCTGTGCGTAACGCATCCGTGATTGCTTGAATCATTGTCATTTGCGCCATGGCTTACTTCGACTCCTTCTGTGTATAAATTTCAAATTGCTCCTCAAGGTTGTGAGGCATTTTTTCGTACATGATTTTCATTAAATCAGTTACTTTTTGCTTCGGTTCAGCATCAGCTTTTTTGATCGCTTGCTTAATTTCTTCTTTCGCATCCTCAATCACTTTTGCTTCTTCTTCTTCAGACCATAAGCCTTTGTTTTCAAGGAACGCACGGAAACGTACAAGCGGATCTTTTTGTTCCCACTCATTTTCGATTTCTTTTGTACGATATTTAGTAGGATCGTCACCAGCCATTGTGTGCGGGCCATAACGGAATGTAAGTGTTTCAATTAGTGTTGGACCTTCGCCGTTGATTGCGCGCTCGCGTGCTTCAGCAGTTGCTGCGTATACAGCAAGCGGATCCATTCCGTCTACTTGTACGCCGACAATACCGGCAGCTACAGCTTTTTGTGCAATTGTTTCAGCTGCAGATTGTTTTTCAACAGGAGTTGAAATCGCGTAACGGTTGTTTTGCACCACGAATATTGCAGGTGCTTTATAAGCTCCGGCAAAGTTAATTCCTTCGTAGAAGTCCCCTTGAGAAGCTCCGCCGTCACCAGTGTAAGTGATTGCGACAGCTTTCTTACCGCGTTTTTTAAGACCTAGCGCAACACCGGCCGTTTGAATGTATTGAGCACCGATAATGATTTGTGGAGAAAGGGCATTCACATCATCAGGCATTTGGTTTCCTCTGAAATGTCCGCGAGAGAAAAGAAACGCTTGATATAATGGAAGGCCGTGCCAAATTAACTGAGGCACATCACGGTATCCAGGAAGAACAAAGTCTTCTTTTTCAAGCGCGAAATGCGTTGCAATCTGAGAAGCTTCTTGACCCGCAGTAGGAGCGTAAAATCCGAGACGTCCTTGACGGTTTAATGAGATAGAGCGTTGGTCAAGCACACGCGTAAATACCATGCGGCGCATTAGCTCTTTTAATTGATCATCAGTTAAATCAGGCATCGCCGCTTCATTCACGACTTCTCCCTTTTCATTTAAAATTTGGAACGTTTCGAACTGCTTTTTAATGGCATCAAATTGCTTCTTACTGTCAACGATAGCTTTTTTCGTTTTTGCAGCCATACTAAGTCACCTCTTCCTTTCTTTTAAACAGTCATTAGACGTGCATTCCTTTTATACATACAAACTTAGGGTACCCTAAAGTATCAGCAGTAAGTCGTATTATATTTTAGCCGATCCCCAGTTTGCCAAAACCTTTTATGTAGGATAGTTACACTCTGCTTTGAACTGTATTATTTCGAAGTTGTAAAAAACTAATACAACACCGCTTAACATGGATTAGTTTACACCAAATAAAGAAGAACCGTCAATCGTTTTCATCGCTGATTTTCAATAAATGTATTCGCTTTACATTTTCATCAAAAAAACAGATGCCAACCGCACCCAAAACTGTACTAGTATACCTTACTATGCTGTACTACAATAGAAATGAAAATTTTGAACGAAATCCGAATCGCATTTCATTCAAAAAAAGAGCTGATCGAGTCAGCTCTTTTTCACACGATAGCCTGCAGCATCATATAAATCTTCCCGGGCTTTATTATATTTTTCGGTTTGTTCATTAAATTCTCCGCTATATTTAAGGATCTTTTCATAAGAAGCATTGACTTTATCGATCTGCTGATCCAGATCATCTCTTGTCAAATCTTTGTCTTTCAGCTGCATATACAGTTTTTTATTAAGCTCAAGCGCTTTTTTATACTCTTTATACATAGTGCCATATGATGTATATCTTTTCTCCATATGGTTTGCTGCGGCATCGGCCTTTTCTTTTATGTCTTTTTCCTTAATATGTTCCGCTGACGTTTTTGCTTCCTCAAATTCTGTTTCCGATTTTTTCATGCTGTCATTTTCAAGCTTTAGGTGTTCTTCGAGCTTGCTGACATTTTCAAGCGCCTTATTAGATAAAGCAACAATTTTTTTATAATCATCCATATTGAGCTTCATAACACTATCGTAAAGCTGATTTTCTTTGGCCTCTAATTCTTTGAGTGTGTTTTGTTCTTCTTGAAACGGCTTTTCCGATTCCGCGGCTTTTTCTAATGAATGATGAAGTGAATCAACCGGGTCCTGTCCCATGCATCCTGTTAATATCAGTGCCATAGCACAAAAAGCTCCGATCTTGATTCCAGGCCGCCGTTTTATAGCGTCTTTCACGTTAAATCCCCCAATCTTGACAATTTCTACTATAGAATCCATGGGGACATTTGGCAATAGCCGTGCTGTATAAATGCAATACTGAAATTAAATCAAAAAAGTGAAAAATCAGGACAGATGACCATACAACTTTTTTGTTTTTACATAGGTTATATTAGACGCTATGCCTACTTATAAAGGCTCTGGCGTAATTAAAAGAGGAGGTTATGTAATATGTATGGATATGGTTACGGCGGAGGCTGCTGCAGTTATGGTGGTTACGGATATGGTGGCTGCGGATATGGCTACGGCCGCACCTTTGCGCTAATCGTTGTTTTATTCATTCTGTTAATCATTGTCGGAGCTGCTTATTTAGGCGGAGGCTGTTGCTAACCACACAGCATGAAATTGACCAGCCATATACGGCTGGTCATTCGTTTCGTTGCACCTTTGTGAAGAAATCCGATATAATTTACATATTAAGCTTTAGGAGTGAAGTTTCTTGATTACTATGGAAAACATCGTACGTGACGGCCATCCAGCCCTCAGAGAGACTGCCGAACCTGTTGAGCTGCCTCCAACTGATGCAGAAAAACAGCAGCTGGCCGACATGATCGAATTTGTTAAAAACAGTCAAAATCCGGAATTAGCCGAAAAATACAAGCTGCGCCCTGGCGTAGGACTCGCAGCTCCTCAAATTAATATCAAAAAACGAATGATCGCCGTTCATGCGGAAGATGCTTCCGGTAAATTATACAGCTATGCTCTGTTTAATCCTAAGATCGTCAGCCATTCAGTTGAAAAAAGCTACTTAACAAGCGGCGAGGGCTGCCTCTCTGTAGATGAAGCGATTCCCGGTTATGTTCCCCGCTATGCTCGCATCAGAGTAAAAGGAACAACACTAGAAGGCGAAAATATTGATATTCGTTTAAAAGGATTTCCGGCTATTGTGTTTCAGCATGAGATCGATCATTTGAACGGCGTTATGTTCTATGATCATATTGACAAGGAAAATCCTTTCAAAGAACCTGAAAATGCAATCGCAATTGAGCGCTAAAAGAAAAAACGGCTGGCACAATGCCAGCCATTTCTTTATTTTAAAAGGCCCAATTCTTTGACAGCGTATGCAATTCCATCCTCGTCCACCGGTTTTGTTACAAAGTCCGCGATTTCTTTCAGTTCGGGAACAGCATTTCCCATAGCAACGCCTGTCCCAACATATTCAATCATTTGCAGATCATTTAATCCGTCGCCGAAAGCATATGTATCGCCGATATCAAACGGAAGACGCTCAATCACTTTTTTGATTCCTTCTGCCTTCGAACCTCCGTGCGGCAGAACATCAGTCGATAGCTCATGCCAGCGAACTAGATCAAACTCAGGAAAAGCGGCATAAGCTTTTTCTTCTTCATCCTGACAAAATAAAAGAAGCTGAAAAATTTCTTTTCCTTCATAAAAAAGGTCATCGGTCTCTGGGTAATCGGTTTTAAGGCTGCCGATTCCCTCGAGAACATGAGGGTGATCCGCAACAGTCGCTTTCATCGTGTCCTCAGCCATAAACACAACAGGATGCTTGCCTTCATCCGCCTGCTTTAATAATCGCCTGATTGCATCTTCAGGCAGCGGATTTTTATAAATCACTTGATTTTCAAAGACAACAAACTGTCCATTGTAGGAAATAAATGAGTGGATGCCCAGCTCCTCCAAAATCGGCTTAACCAAAAATGGAGACCGGCCGCTGGCAATAAACACATGATGCCCTTGGCGCTGCAGCTCCGCCACGGTTTTTCTCGTACTTTCCGGTATATTCTTATCATGATCATATATTGTGCCGTCAATATCAAAAAAGATTAATTTAGAATCCATCGCAACTTCCCCTTTATCGTCTTGGTCTGCAATTCCCACCCTCATCATACAAAAAGATTGTCATTCAGCAAACAATTTCGTTCAAAAATCATATTAAATTCCATTAATAACCACGAAAAGTCTTCCTCAATCTCCGTATACTATTTGTATAAAAAAACTCTGGGACAAATATTTTAATAAAGGAGGAACTGGCTAATGCTGCGTAAATTAAGAAAGAAACTCAGAAGACAATGGAACGGAATGCTCCGTAAGAAAGCAATTGCCTGACAAGGGATCTTTCACTTTTTGAGAGATCCTTATTTTGCTCAAGGCTTTCCTTATATTCCGTTTTCGAATATAATAGAATGAGCGAGTCTAACATACGGCATTTAAGGAGAGATTTGGAATGATTTATAAGGTATTTTATCAAGAGAAGGCTGACGAAGTACCTGTTCGGGAAAAGACAGATTCACTTTATATTGAAGGCGTATCTGAGCGTGACGTCAGAACAAAGCTGAAAGAAAAGAAATTTAATATTGAGTTTATTACACCTGTTGATGGTGCATTCTTAGAATATGAACAACAGAGCGAAAATTTTAAAGTATTGGAGTTATGAGCGGTATGAAATTTGTAAAAAATGATCAGACTGCTGTTTTCGCCCTCGGAGGTTTGGGCGAAATCGGTAAAAATACGTACGCGGTGCAATTCCAGGATGAAATTGTACTGATTGATGCGGGGATCAAGTTTCCCGAGGACGAACTGCTCGGAATTGACTACGTCATCCCTGATTATACGTATTTAGTCAAAAACGAAGATAAAATTAAAGGGCTTTTTATCACCCACGGGCACGAAGACCACATCGGTGGTATTCCATACCTGCTCAGACAAGTGAATATTCCTGTATACGGCGGAAAACTCGCGATCGGCTTACTTCGGAATAAACTTGAAGAGCATGGATTATTGAGACAGACGAAACTGAACATTATCGGCGAGGATGATATTGTAAAGTTCCGCAAAACGACTGTGTCATTCTTCAGAACAACACACAGTATTCCGGATTCCTACGGCATTGTTGTAAAAACGCCGCCCGGAAACATCGTACATACTGGGGATTTCAAATTCGACTTTACTCCAGTCGGCGAGCCGGCAAACTTAACGAAAATGGCCGAAATCGGTAAGGAAGGCGTTTTGTGCCTTCTTTCAGACAGCACAAACAGTGAAAATCCGGAGTTTACCATGTCTGAACGCCGTGTAGGAGAAAGCATTCATGACATTTTCCGCAAGGTGGACGGCCGAATTATCTTCGCTACATTTGCGTCGAATATTCACCGCTTGCAGCAGGTAATTGAAGCTGCTGTACAAAATGGAAGAAAAGTTGCCGTATTTGGACGCAGTATGGAATCGGCTATCGAAATTGGACAGACACTCGGTTATATTAACTGTCCTAAAAATACGTTTATTGAGCATAACGAAATCAATCGTATGCCTGCTAATAAAGTAACAATTTTATGTACAGGAAGCCAAGGGGAACCAATGGCGGCGTTATCAAGAATTGCAAACGGCACACACCGCCAAATTTCAATCAATCCTGGGGATACGGTCGTATTTTCTTCATCCCCTATCCCAGGCAACACAATCAGCGTGAGTCGAACAATCAACCAGCTGTATCGTGCGGGTGCTGAGGTTATTCACGGCCCTCTTAACGATATCCATACATCCGGTCACGGCGGACAAGAAGAACAGAAGCTGATGCTTCGTTTAATCAAGCCTAAATTCTTCATGCCGATTCACGGTGAGTACAGAATGCAAAAGATGCATGTCAAGCTTGCAACAGATTGTGGCATCCCAGAGGAAAACTGCTTTATCATGGATAATGGTGAAGTATTAGCACTTAAAGGCGATGAGGCTTCAGTTGCAGGAAAAATCCCGTCCGGTTCAGTGTACATTGACGGAAGCGGTATCGGTGATATTGGCAATATCGTACTTCGTGATCGCAGAATTCTCTCTGAAGAAGGACTTGTCATCGTTGTTGTCAGCATTGACATGGACGACTTCAAGATTTCAGCGGGTCCAGATTTGATTTCCAGAGGATTTGTGTACATGAGAGAATCTGGCGACTTGATCAACGACGCTCAAGAGCTCATTTCAAATCACTTACAAAAAGTAATGGAACGAAAAACGACTCAATGGTCTGAAATCAAAAACGAGATTACAGACACTCTTGCGCCTTTCTTGTACGAAAAAACAAAGCGCCGTCCAATGATCCTGCCGATCATTATGGAGGTTTAAAAAAAGAGGCACTCCCTAAGGGAGTGCCTCTTTTTATTGCAGTGATATGTGTTGAAATGATTTTACATCGAATAATCCCGTAGTCGTCATTTTAATATCAGGAATGACAGGCAAAGCTAAAAACGACAATGTCAAAAATGGATTAAATCCGCCTGTGAAACCGATTAACGGCAATTTATCATGAAGCGTCAGCAAGCTTTGATTCACTTGCTCTGCAGATTGGTCGGATAATAACCCTGCAATCGGCAACGGTACTGAATGGAGCTCTTCCCCATTTTTTATAATCGTTAATCCTCCGCCAATTTCCTGCAGCTTATTAACTGCCGCCGCGATATCCTCATCATTCGTTCCGACAGCAATAATATTATGGGAGTCGTGTGAAATGGTTGTGGCAATCGCTCCGCTCTTGAATCCAAAACCTTTCACAACACCAAGTCCGGTTTCTTTCAATCCTTTATGCCGCTCGACAACTGCAATCTTTAACAAATCAAACTCAGTGTCAGGCTCAAATTCGCGGGCATCAGGAGCCGGAACTTGTACTAATCTTGTTTCAAGCTGATTTGGTATGATTTGAATGACATTGATTTGCTGCTCTGAATCGATTGGCATATGAAAATCCTGTTTGTTAAGAGGAGCAGCAAGCTTAACAGAATCAAGCAGTGCCTGATCTGGTGCTGCAGTTGAAGCATGATCCTGATAGACCGCTTTGCTGTCTTCAGCAACAGTCTGCCCTTTTACCATCGTCATTGTGACAGTGACATTTTCCAGATCAGATACAAAGAGCAAATCAGCGTCAAAACCCGGGGCAATCGCTCCCTTTGTATCTAATCCGTAGCACTCGGCCGCATTGAGGCTTCCTAATTGATAGGCTAAAAACGGATCAAGTCCGGCTTGAATCGCCATTTTCACCTGATGGTTTACACTTCCCTCTGACAATAAATCATCCACATGCTTATCATCCGTACAGAAAAAGAACCGACGTGCGTTCTTTTCATTTACCGCCGGCAGCACATTGAGCGTGTTTTTGGCGACTGATCCTTCACGCATCATGACATACATGCCTCTTCTGATACGATCAAGGGCTTCTTCCTTCGATGTTACTTCATGGTCGTTTAAGACAAAGGCGGTTCTGTAAATGTTAATGAGGTCTGTTGATAAACCAGCTAAATGACCGTCTATCCGTTTTCCTGCCACACGGGCATCGAGCAGTTTCTGAACCATGTCTTCTTCAGCCTGCTGAACCGACACATAATCCATAACTTCAGCCAGCCCTAATACTTCTTCTTCTTCATAAAAAGGCTTGAGATCGGCAGCTTTGAGAATTGCGCCTGATCGCTCAAAACTTGCGGCAGGCACACTGGAAGGAAGCATAAAATGGATATTCAGCGGTGTATGCCGAGCTTGTTCAAGCATAAACACAATCCCTTTTTCACCAGACACATTCGCGATCTCATGCGGATCTGTAACGACCGTCGTCACGCCATGAGGCAACACTGCTTTAGCGAACTCAATCGGTGTAACCATTGATGACTCAATATGTACATGTCCATCAATAAAACCCGGAACAATCATTTGTCCCTCTGCATCAATGGTATTTTCGCCTTCATACTCACCGAGGCCTACAATAACTCCATCTGTAATCGCAATATCTTCATATATCCATTCTTGATTATATACGTCCATGATTTTTCCGTTCTTAATGACGATATCAGCTTTTTGTCTTTTGGCCGAAGCATTCAGCCTATTGACTAGCGCTTCTTTATTCAAATAGGCCCCTCCTCTTTTTTATTATATGGTACAATATGCTATCGGAACGCCTGTGCTTAGTCAATGAAATTTTAAGAACTTGACGCTCAGTTCATTAAAGTTGTTATATTCTGATAATATGAAAAACCGCCCTTTGAGGACGGCTTATTTGACTGCTATTTTGTATGAAGAACTCTTTTTTCGAAACGGGAGATGTCTGTAACTGATCCAATAACAATGAGTATATCTTCTTGGTGGATGACTTCGGTTGCAAGCGGTGATACGATGACTTCCTTGCCCCTTTTTATGGCTACGATGTTAATACCGTATTTCGCGCGAATATCTAAATCGAGAAGTGTATTTCCAGCCAGGCGGCTGTTAGCTACGATTTCAACAAGACTATGCTCTTCAGACAGCTCCAAATAGTCAAGTACATTGTTGGACACGATATTATGCGCAATTCGTTTTGCCATATCGCGTTCCGGGTGGACGATGTGATCCGCGCCAATTTTAGACAGCACTTTTTCGTGATAATCGTTCTGCGCTTTAACTGTAATCGTATGGACGCCAAGTTCTTTCAGAATGAGTGTCGTTAAAATACTCGCTTGAATATTTTCCCCGATTGCTACAATAACGTGGTCAAAATTTCGCAGGCCTAAATTTTTCAGGACAGATTCGTCTGTCGAATCACCGATAACTGCGTGAGATGCAATCTTGGCATACTCGTTGACTTTATCTTCATCGATATCCATTGCCATAACCTCGACGCCTTCTTCGCTTAATGCTTTGCAAATACTGCCACCAAAACGGCCCAGCCCAATTACCGCAAATTCTTTTTTCATCGTGGTGCTCCTTTATATGACATGATATTGATCAAATTTTATCATATTCTTTTGTTACAGTGTTATCCTTTTGGCAGCGAATTCATATGCCGCTTGAGCTTTTCAGTAAACTCAGGCGACAAATACAGCTCCGCTCCGCGTTCGATTTCAATCTGATAGTGCTGAGGCGGGGCAATTTCCGCTTCTTTTTGGAGGACGAGAAAGGTTAAGCAGTCTTTGTAGTGCCTTCCGCCAGCTTCAACGTCTACAAATGCCGGCCGATACGTAAGAGATTCGACGCCCTCCCTTTTAAATAGATAGGAGAGAGCAGAATAAGGAATACGGTATAAAACGCCTTCTGTTGTTCCTCCGTCTTCCAACATGTCCGCTCTTGAACCGTCATCCCTTTTTAGCGTGAAGCGGGTTGTGTATCCTTTTAAAACAGCTCTTCCTACTGGATCTTGAAAATAGTGATCGACTCCCGCTTTTTGAAAGCGGGCATTATCCATGCATGATCCATAGGCAAAATAATAAATGGGATTTTTCGATTTGCTGATCATCTGATGTTCTTTCCAGTCGCCGCTGCTTATTTTCGTAAAACCGGCACACCCGTCTTTGTTCATAAAATAAATAAGCGCAATTTTAATCCCGATATCCGTTTCTACAAACACCGTTTGTTTATGATATCCTTGAAAAAATTGATCGAGCTTATGTATACACAATTCATCTGCTTCATATACTTCGCCATAAATATAGCCTTCATCTTCATCATTGAAAACAGCTGTGGGCCCCTCTTTTGCAGCAAACAAACTTCCCTTTGTTCTCGCCTGCTCATTGATACATGCCGATTGTGCCAGCAAATGATGGTTTTTTTCATGCTTTCTTAATGTCCCGTATACAAACAGAAGCGAGTTCACTTTATTTTTCTCCTCTCAGCTGTCTGATTTTAAAGGCAAAACCACTTGAAAGACGCTGCCTTTTCCAGCTTCACTTTCGATTTTCAATTCCCCGTCATGTTCCTTCAGGATTCTCAAACAAATGGGAAGTCCCAGTCCAGTGCCCTTTTCTTTTGTTGAATAAAAAGGTTTGCCAATCTGCTTCAGCTTTTCCTGCGGCATGCCGTTTCCTTCATCCTTTACGCTTATCACTGCATGAGAGGCGGTTTTAGCAGTTGAAATGGTTACGACACCGCCCTTTGGCATTGCCTCAATTCCGTTTTTAATGATGTTGATAAAGACCTGCTTCAGCTGATTTTCGTCTCCATTAATCATACAGCCATCTGTCTCTTTGAAATTTTTCTCTATGACGATATTGGACAGAATTGCATTGGTATCAAGCAATGTCGTGACTTGTTTCAAGATCTCATTAAGCTGGTGTGTTTTAAATGTGATTGCCTGCGGTTTTGCAAGCAGCAGCAGCTCGCTGAGCACTAAATCGATTCTTTTAATCTCTGAAAAGATGATGTCAAAATAGTCTTTTCTGTCCGGATATTGTGTTTTCATAATCTGGAGGAAACCGCTGACAGATGTTAAAGGGTTTCTGACCTCATGAGCAATACCTGCGGCAAGTTCACTTGTGATTGATAGTTTCTGGGATTCCCTCGCCAGCCGTTCATTAATCTCAATGAGCTCATCTTCAGCCTCTTTCCGCTCAGTGATATCTGACATTGTACCCAGGCTGCCTGTAAATTGGTCATCCCGGTCATAGTAAAGTTTATAATGAACTTCTCCCCAAAAAATCGTGCCGTTTTTTGTCACGTATTTTGCCGTAAACATGCCAGAAGACGCTTTGTTTTGGATTTGGGTGTTAATGTGGTCGGCTACGTGCTTTTCTTTTATGAAGTAATCGTTATACATTGTTCCCATACATTCACTGATTGAAAACCCGGTTATAGATGCCCACGCTTGGTTTAAATATGTAATTTCACCTTTTGCATTCGTTTGAAATACGATTTCCTGCAAATTATCCATGATGCGGTTTTTTTCTTCAGAAAGCTGTTTATACTTCCATTCGTTATCCTTCATTTTCTTAACCAGCTGCTGTTTCTCATCAATATAATAAGCCAACATCCAGACACTTACCAGCGTGACTGCAGTATACACAATATCAACAGGCCAATTAATCGGGTTTTTGCCTATAAAATAAAATAAATAATCCCAAAACATTATAAAAATCATTGCCAAAATGATGGAAATGATACGAGCTTGATATTTTCTCATATGACCACCTGCCGCTTGTGTTTCTCTACTTATTGTACCATTCTTCGACAAATAATTGAGTAAAATATGTAAAGTATCCCAAATCATTCATTACCAAATATCTTGATGTCTTATCTTAGGCGGCGGTAATCAAAAATTGGCACGCAAAAAAGGCGGAGATGATATCACTCCGCCTTTTTTAGCATAATTTTATTCTTTTAAAGCGGCTTGAATTTCTTCGAGAAGCAGCTGTGCACCCTCAGGGCTTAGCGTAATTTTACCGTTGCCGTATTCTTTATTTTCTGAAGTGATTTCTCCAGTCATTAAACAAACGCCATGAGGTTTGTACTTTTTCAAGATAATTTTATCTCCGTCAACAAAAAACTCAATGCTGTCTTTTATGGCAATATCCAATGCCCGTCTCAACTCAATCGGCATGACAATGCGGCCTAATTCATCTACTTTTCTCACAACACCTATTGATTTCATAAAAACCCTTCTTCCTTTAAATGTTTCTTTTCTCATGTAATGTTTTAAGGATGTACCTCAATATATCGTAGACGAATGAAACTTTGAAAAAGTTTCCCGCTTTCTATAAGAATTACAAGATATTTTTTCCATAAAACCGAAAAATGTATTACTTCTATTACACAGTTCCTTGATTTTTTACAAAAACATTTCTTTACCGACACACACCCCCAAAAATCGCAGTATTTCTGAGAAACTTTAAATGTAGAATCATATTAAATTAGGATAGAGATTGGGTGAAAACATGTTTCAATCAACTGAAATTGGGATTGACTTAGGAACAGCTAATATACTTGTTTACAGCAAAAATAAAGGGATTATCCTAAATGAACCATCTGTTGTCGCAGTGGATACGACGACAAAAGCAGTGCTTGCAATCGGAGCTGACGCGAAAAACATGATCGGTAAAACACCGGGAAAAATTGTCGCTGTCAGACCGATGAAAGATGGCGTGATCGCAGACTATGATATGACAACTGACCTGCTAAAGCACATTATGAAAAAAGCCGCAAAAAGCATCGGCATGTCGTTCAGAAAACCGAACGTAGTCGTTTGCACACCATCAGGCTCAACAGCAGTAGAACGCCGCGCCATCAGTGATGCGGTGAAAAATTGCGGCGCGAAAAACGTTCATTTAATCGAAGAGCCAGTTGCAGCCGCCATCGGAGCGGATTTACCGGTTGATGAGCCGGTTGCCAATGTGGTAGTAGATATCGGCGGAGGGACGACAGAGGTCGCTATTATTTCCTTCGGTGGCGTTGTTTCCTGCCATTCTATCAGGATCGGCGGAGACCAGCTTGATGAGGATATCGTTTCTTTCGTCCGTAAAAAATACAATTTGCTGATCGGCGAACGCACAGCTGAGCAGGTAAAAATGGAAATTGGCCATGCTCTGATTGAACATATACCAGAGGCAATGGAAATTCGGGGACGTGACCTCGTGACAGGTCTTCCAAAAACCATTATGCTTCAATCCAACGAAATTCAAGATGCAATGCGTGAATCCCTCCTGCATATTCTTGAAGCCATCAGAGCGACACTTGAGGACTGTCCGCCTGAATTGAGCGGAGATATTGTTGATCGCGGCGTTATTTTAACAGGCGGCGGCGCGCTCCTTAATGGAATTAAAGAATGGCTCACAGAAGAGATTGTCGTGCCTGTACACGTGGCGCAAAACCCGCTTGAATCTGTAGCAATCGGCACAGGCCGTTCTTTAGAAGTGATTGATAAGCTGCAAAAGGCAATTAAATAGTCTTTACCCGCAAAATTCTCACACACGGCAAATTTCTTGCTTCTTTTTTCCTCACTTCCTTCATATTGTGGGAAATGGAGAAACGTTAAGGAGGAAACAGATGCTAAGAGATTTAGGAAGAAGAGTAGCGATCGCAGCCATTTTAAGCGGAATTATTCTTGGAGGCATGAGCATTTCTTTGGCAAATATGCCCCATTCGCCTGCAGGCGGCACTGTAAAACTGAATCATCCATAATATTGAAAAACCCAAGACGTGTCGTTTTGGGTTTTTCACTTTGGGCTCCTTCTTTCCTTTATAGGATCATATTTGATATGATGAGAAAAAAGCTTGGAGGAATGATTCATGGATTCATTTTCACAGAAATTAAATACATATGCACAGCTGGCGGTAGAAGTCGGCGTTAATGTCCAAAAAGGCCAGTATGTAGTCGTAAATGCTTCAACAGACGTTCGGGATTTTGTCCGTTTAATTGTAAAACACGCATATGAAAAGGGCGCAAAAAACGTCACCGTGAATTGGCAGGATGACGAAGTCGCCAAATTAAAATACGAACTTGCGCCGTTTGAAGCATTTGAAGAATATCCTGAATGGGAAGCAAAAGGCAGAGAAGAGCTTGCCAAAAATGGAGCTGCTTTCATTTCTGTTGTGTCGTCAAACCCAGACTTGCTAAAAGGTATAGATTCCAAACGGATTGCGGCATTCCAAAAAGCAGCAGGCAAAGCATTACATACATACAGACAATATATTCAATCAGACAAAGTCAGCTGGACTGTCGTAGGTGCGGCATCAGCAGGCTGGGCTCACAAGGTGTTTCCTGGCAAATCAGAGGAGGAAGCGATCCACCTTCTGTGGGAAGAAATTTTTAAAGTGACGCGCGTAAATGAAGACAACCCGGTTCAGGCGTGGATCAATCATGACCAAAATCTTCATGAAAAAGTTGACCATTTGAACGAGAGACATTACGCTGCCTTACATTATCAAGCTGAAGGAACTGATTTAACAATTAAGCTGCCTAAGAAGCATGTTTGGGCAGGTGCGGGAAGCGTGAATGAAAGCGGCCATGAGTTTATGGCCAATATGCCGACAGAAGAAGTGTTCACGCTGCCGCAAAAAGACGGGGTTGACGGAGTGGTATCAAGCACAAAACCATTAAGCTACGGCGGAAATATTATTGAAAATTTCACCCTGACGTTTGAAAATGGCCGTATAGTCGACATTAAAGCTGAAAAAGGTGAGGATATTTTAAAAGAACTGGTGGAAACAGATGAAGGTTCTCACTATTTAGGTGAAGTGGCACTTGTTCCTTACGATTCACCTATATCACAATCAAACATTCTTTTCTATAACACGCTGTTTGATGAAAACGCGTCAAATCATTTGGCGATCGGAAGCGCCTATGCCTTTAATATTGAAGGCGGAAAGCAGATGTCTCGTGAAGAGCTTGTCAAAGAAGGCCTAAATGAAAGCATTACACACGTGGACTTTATGATCGGTTCTAAGGATATGAATATTGACGGAATTACGGCAGACGGGAAAAGAGAGCCTATCTTCAGAAACGGAAATTGGGCTTTTTAAGTAAATAAAAGGAGGCTTTTCCGCCTCCTTTTTTTATTTTTCTGCTTCATACATTTGCAGATTCGCATAAACGGTTTCTAATACTGGTGCAGCGAGAGATAAACGTTTTGCTTTTTCAAGCAAAAATCCATGCAGGTGGTCTCCTTCAGTCGTTTGGCCGTTTTCCATATCCCGAAGCATGGAGGACTTCATATGGTAAGACATGCTGGTCATCGTACGAAAGCTCTCTTCCTCAAGATCCGGATCAGCCGGAACACCTTCTTTTCGTAAAACAGCGCAAATTTCCCCAATAAGAGTTTGGGCCGTGTGACGTCCGGCTTCTGTGGCGAGGATTGGGCCAAGCGGTCGTTGAAATAACGTTGTGATCCCCGCTTGCGCTGCAATAAAGAGATACTTTTTCCAAATGTCCTTCTCGATATGCCCGCTAATGATGACTTCAGCCTTCACACCTGAAAATGCCTCTTCAAGCGCTCTTATCCGCTCCGTACGCTCGCCGTTCCATTCTCCAAATACAAAACGATGCGATGTGCTCGTATGATGAATTTCTCCTTTGTTGTCTAAAGCACTTTCTATAAAACACAGGCCGCCCAGCACCTGTTCTTTTGAAAATGCCGCAAATAGCTGCTCATAGTGGCGGTACCCGTTTAAGAAAGGGATAATGACAGATTCCTGATGGATAAATGGTTTGACATCCTCTATCACTTGACCAAGTGAGTATGCTTTAGAAGCAATGATAACGACATCAAATTGCCCTGTTTCTCCGACACTGATTAGTTCGGGCTGAAATGATACATTCCCTTTTTCACTATGGATGACAAGCCCGGTTTTTTTCAGCTGCTCAGCTCTTTTTTGGCGCACAAGAAATGTCACATCATTTCCTTTCTCCGAAAGCCGTGCGCCAATATACCCGCCTACTCCACCTGCTCCGACAACTAAAAATTTCATGTTGTGATCTCCTTTCATATTTAGGTATCAAAAAAAGCAGAGAAATCTCTGCTTTTTTATTCCGCGTATAGTTCAGTCAATTTTTTCTGCACATCAGCATTTTCAAGGAACTCGTCATAGCTCATTTGCTTATCGACGATGCCGTTAGGTGTAATTTCTATAATTCTGTTGGCAATGGTCTGCACAAACTGATGGTCATGGGAAGTAAACAGCATAGCGCCTTTAAAGCTGATTAAGCCGTTATTGAGCGCTGTAATGGACTCTAGGTCTAAATGGTTAGTCGGCTCATCCAAAATTAAAATATTGGCGCCAGAAAGCATCGCTTTCGACAGCATACAGCGGACCTTTTCTCCCCCGGAAAGTACATTTGCTTTTTTGTGGACTTCTTCTCCAGAGAACAGCATGCGTCCTAAGAAACCGCGTAAAAAGCTCTCACTTTGGTCGTGCGGAGAATATTGGCGAAGCCAGTCTACAAGGTTCAGATCACTGCCTTCGAAATATTCGCTGTTGTCTTTTGGAAAATACGCTTGAGATGTGGTAACACCCCATTTAAACGTTCCGCTGTCAGCTTCCATTTCCCCGGAAATGATTTTAAACAGCGTAGTAACAGCAAGTTCGTTTCGGCCAGTGAAAGCAATTTTATCTTCTCGACTCATAATAAAGCTGACATTGTCAAGCACTTTTACGCCATCGATTGTTTTTGTTAAGCCTTCCACGCGAAGAACATCATTTCCGATTTCCCGTTCCGGCGTGAAGTTAACATAAGGATAGCGGCGGGAAGACGGTTTAATATCATCCAGCGTGATTTTTTCGAGAAGTTTCTTTCTTGATGTAGCCTGCTTAGATTTAGACGCATTGGCGCTGAATCTAGCGACAAACTCTTGAAGCTGTTTAATCTGCTCTTCTTTTTTCTTGTTCGCTTCTTGAGAAAGCTTTAACGCCAGCTGGCTTGACTCGTACCAGAAATCATAGTTTCCTACATAGATTTGAATTTTGTTAAAATCAAGGTCGGCAATGTGCGTACATACTTTATTTAAGAAGTGACGGTCATGGGATACGACAATAACTGTGTTTTCAAAGTTAATCAGAAACTCTTCAAGCCACTGGATTGCCTGAAGGTCCAAGTGGTTCGTCGGCTCATCGAGCAGCAGAACATCCGGCTTGCCGAATAATGCCTGTGCCAAGAGAACTTTTACCTTCTCCGAACCGCCGAGGTCTGCCATCTTTTTTGTGTGCAGATCTTCTGAGATACCAAGGCCTTTTAACAGGATCGCAGCTTCACTTTCCGCTTCCCAACCGTTCAGTTCCGCGAATTCACCTTCTAGCTCAGCAGCACGAATCCCATCCTCATCTGAGAAATCAGGCTTCATGTAAATAGCGTCTTTCTCCTGCATGACTTCATACAGGCGTTTGTGGCCCATAATGACCACTTTCAGCACTTCATACTCTTCGTACTCAAAATGGTTCTGCTTCAAGACGGCAAGACGCTCGCCAGGACTCATATGCACGTCGCCTGTCTGAGGCTCGATTTCGCCTGACAGCACCTTTAGAAACGTTGATTTACCGGCACCGTTTGCACCAATTAACCCATAGCAGTTGCCTGGGGTAAATTTAATATTAACATCTTCAAATAACTTGCGATCCGCAAACCGCAAGCTTACATTATTTACAGCAATCATTTATTATCCTCCATCATGTCTATCATCAATAAAAGTATACCATGAATGCAGGGCAAGAGAAATGATTCCCTGATAAAACAGAGAGAAAACACTTATACACCTAAACCAGCCAGCTGTGTTACAATTAAAGAGAGAGAATGCATCCGCTCGGAAAATTACACACTCTCATGGAGGAACACGTTGAGGCTTTTAACACTTACTGAATATTGCTTACTGATCTTTTTTACGGGCTTTTACCTTGCCGTAACAGGCTTTACCGCCAAAGATATCGGCTTATATATAGGCATAGCCCTTATTTACATATTTTCGCACATCTTTTCTAAACGGCTTTTAGAAAAGCGCGGAAAAGAGAACAAACAGGTTCACCTTTTCTTCAGTGTGCTAGCTATTATCGGTTCAGTGTTCATCACGGTTTTATGCATTGCATTGGTCGCTTCTTTTTCAAAATAAAAACGCCTGCTGTCCTAGGCCAGCAAGGCGTTTTTATTTTGTTTGACGCATTTCGTTAAACGGGAAAAAGACAAACTTCGATGTGCCGACAATTCGATCTTCCGCGATCAGTCCCAGCCCGTTTCGGCTGTCCATAGAATTTAGCCGGTTATCTCCCATGACAAAGTATTTGCCTTTCGGAACCTTAACCGGTCCAAAGTCTCCTGTCAGACTGACACCAAGTTTTTCTGCTTCCTTCTTGTTTTTAGACAAGTAAGGCTCGGCTACTTTTTTACCGTTTATATAAAGCGTGTCATCCTTCATTTGAACGGTTTCTCCAGGCTTTCCGATCAATCTTTTTACATAATGGATTTTAGAAGTTTCACCGTTAATAATAACGATATCTCCGCGCTTCAGCTCGCCGATATAGTTGACTGTTTTATTCACAAACAGCCTTTCTCCGTCATGTAATGTGGGATACATAGATGAACCTTCAACTAAATACGGTTCAAACAAAAAGTGACGGATCAGGAGAGCCAGCAGAACAGCGATGACAATCGCTTTACCCCATTCCAGGTACGTATTGGTTTTTTTCTTCGCCGTTTTCTCAGTATTCGTATTTTTTTCCTCGGTCAAAGTGTTTCCTCCTAGACAATTGCTATGTCAGTTGTTTCTCTTCTTTTACTTTATCATAAAAAAGAATAAAATACATAACTTAACCGCGCTCCCTGCCGGCCGGATAAGAAAAAGCGTCCTTTCGAACCAAGGACGCTTTTTTCTTATTTTTCTGTAACAGGTTTTTTGACGATACCGAGGATAATTGCCATCACGACAGCACCGATCACGATACTTAAAAGGTAAAGCATCGGATGGTTTGTAATGAAAGCTACGAATACTCCTCCATGAGGCGCCGGAAGCGTTACTCGGAAGAATTCAGTTAATCCGCCGGCAACAGCTGCACCGACTACAGCAGCTGGAATGACGCGAAGCGGATCAGCCGCAGCAAATGGGATCGCTCCCTCTGTTACGAAAGCAGCTCCCATGAAATAGCATGTAATACCAGCTTCACGGTCACGCTGAGTGAATTTGTTTCTGAAAATGGTTGTTGCAAGTGCGATACCAAGCGGAGGAACCATACCGCCGGCCATGATTGCTGCATGAGGCGCATAGTTGCCTGCATCGATCATGGCGATACCGAACGTAAAGGCTGCTTTATTAAGCGGGCCGCCCATATCGATCGCCATCATGCCGCCCAAGATAATACCCATTAACACAAGGTTTCCAGTACCAAGGCTTTCAAGCCAGTTTGTTAAGAAATTCATAAAAGCTGCTACAGGTGTATTGACGACAAATTGCATTAATACGCCAGTGATAAAAATACCGAACAGCGGGTAAATCAAAACAGGTTTTAATCCATCAAGTGACTGAGGGATAAACGTAAATACTTTTTTCAGTAAAATCACGACATAACCGGCAAGGAATCCGGCAATTAAGCCGCCTAAGAATCCAGCATTCGCTTGAGTTGCCATAAATCCGCCGACCATACCAGGCGCAAAACCAGGACGATCTGCAATACTCATCGCAATGAAACCGGCCAGAACTGCAACAATCAGTTTTAATGCATTGTCGCCGCCGATAAAGTTTAATGCTGCTGCAAACGTGTTGTAGCTAGGATCATTCGGATCAGCAGAGTGAATTCCCCAGAAGAATGAAATCGCAACGAGAATACCGCCGCCGACTACGAACGGAAGCATGTTGCTGACACCGCTCATCAGGTGCTTATAAAACGTGTTTCCGATACCGCTTCCAGACTTGCCTTTCGCTTCTTCATCATCGTTTGAAGCTGCTGAACCGCCGCCGCTGCCTTGATAAATCGGCGCATCTTGATTCATCGCTTTTTCGATAAGCTCTTGCGGACGTCTGATACCAGCCGTTACAGGAACTTGAAGTACGCGCTTGCCTTTAAAACGTTCCATTTCAACCTGCTTGTCCGCTGCGACAATGATTGCAGGTGCATCTTCGATTTCTTGGGCAGTGAGCTTGTGCTTAATGCCGCTTGACCCATTTGTTTCGACCTTAATTTCCACACCAAGCTCTTTCGCTTTTTCTTTAAGGGCATCCGCAGCCATGAATGTATGGGCAATACCTGTCGGGCATGCAGTAACCGCTAAAATTTTTCCTTTTCCGGCAGGTGCTGGTGCCGCTTCTTCTTCTTCCTCTTCGTCATCATCTTTATCGTGCTGATTAATAATGTCGATGATGGCATCTTCAGACTCAGCTTCAAGGAGCTGCTTACGGATTTCTTCACGCATTAACAGCGTTGAAAGTCTTGACAATGCTTCAAGGTGAGTGTTGTTTGCGCCTTCAGTCGCCGCAATCATGAACACTAAGTGAGCCGGCTGGCCGTCTAATGATTCATAATCGACGCCGCCTTTTGAACGTCCGAACGCGATCGCCGGGTTGATAACGCTTGCCGTTTTCGCATGGGGGATAGCGATTCCTTCACCGATACCCGTGGAGCTTTGGCTTTCGCGATTTAAAATGGCTTCTTTATAGGCTTGTCGGTCATTTAACTTTCCAGCCTTATCAAGAACAGTGACCATTTCGTCAATAACATTTTCTTTTTCTTTGCTCTCAATATTAAGCTTTATCGTATGCTTCGTTAAAAGCTCAGTTATTTTCACTTGTGTTTCCTCCTCTATAGACGTGTGACCTTAACTTCAGGAAGAAGCTGCTGGACAAATTCTTCTGTTCCAAGTTCTTCAGAGAACGCGGTAGCACTGCCTGAAGTAACTCCTAAGCGGAATGCTTCTTCAAGCGGCAGCTGTTTGGAAATTCCGGCAAGGAAACCTGCAACAACGGAATCCCCTGCTCCGACTGAGTTTACCAATTTCCCCTTTGGCACGTTAGCAAAATAAACAGCTTCGTTCGTAAACAGAAGCGCTCCGTCTCCGGCCATTGATACGATTACATGTTCAGCGCCTTGTTCTACAAGCTTTTTCCCATAAGGAACGGCTTCCTCAACAGATGTAATGGCCGTGCCGAACATTTCTCCAAGCTCATGATGATTTGGCTTCATCAAAAATGGTTTCATTTCTGTTGCTTTCAAAAGAGCCTCGCCTGAGATATCCAGAACAACTCGTGCGTTCTGCTGTTTGCAGGCCTCTGCGATTTTTTCATAAGTATCGTGAGGGAGTGAAGATGGAATGCTTCCTGCAAGAACAACGATATCTCCCTCTTGCAAAGATTGGAACTGTTCTAAAAAGGCTTTGAAATCTTCATCCGAAATTGTCGGTCCCTGCCCGTTAATTTCAGTTTCATCACCAGTTTTCAGCTTTACATTGATACGGGTATCCCCTTTTACTTCAGAAAAAGCTGTTTCCAGGTTTTCTTCCCGTAAAAATGTTTTGATATATTCTCCGGTAAATCCGCCGACGAATCCGAGCGCTTTAGACGCCACATGGTGTCTTTTCAGCAGTCTCGATACGTTGATGCCTTTGCCCCCTGGATACTTGGTATCATACGAAGAACGGTTCAGGCCTCCTACAGAAAAATCTTCAACGTGAACTATATAATCGACAGATGGATTAAGTGTTACAGTGTAAATCATGGTTTCACTACCTTTACGACAGTTTTTTCTTGGTAATTATCGAATGTAAGCTCTTCAGCGTCAGTCGTAATGATTGTTGCGTCGCCTATTCCGGCGAATGCCGAAAATGAAATTTCTCCGAACTTCGAAGGGTCTGCTAAGACGTAAGCGTGTTTTGCCTGTTTGATCGCTTTCTGTTTTAAAAGGGCCTCATCAGGGTCCGGCGTTGTAAATCCAGCCTCTGTATGGACACCGTTTGTCCCCAGAAAACTTTTGTCAAATCTGTACTGGTCCATGGCAATCAATGAAGCGCCTCCAATAATCGCGCCCGTTCTGTGCTTTACGTATCCTCCAAGCAGATAAAAAGAAATTTCTTTCCTTATTAATGCATCGATATGCATTACCCCGTTTGTGACAACGACAATATCTTTGGTTTTATCCATAAAATCAATCATGTGCAATGTCGTCGTGCCTGCATCAAGGTAAATGCAATCCCCTTCTTCTAAAAGAGAAGCTGCTTTTTCAGCAATCTTCAATTTATCGTGAAGGTTTTTGGATGATTTTTCAAGCATATCGGGTTCAAGTCTGATATCAGAAAGCTTGGCCGCTCCACCATGAACGCGCTTTAAAAAACCGCGTTCTTCAAGTGTCGATAAATCTCTTCTGATTGTTGATTCAGAAGCATTAGTCAGATTTATAAGCTCTTGAATCTTTACCACATCATGCTTTTCTATTTGATCAATAATCAATTGATGCCGTTCAGGAGTTAGCATGCTTCACCTCCTAATGAAAACGTATTCATTTTGAATACAATTTCATTGTAAACGCTATTTTCGGTTTAGGCAACTAAAATCATTCAAATTCATTCAATAACTATCAAAATCTTTCACGTTTCTCCATATTAACGTATGTCTATAGGGTTTGTAAACTGTAAATTCGACAAAAATAAGGACAATTGTACGACATTTTCTTCTTATTTTAATGAAAAAAGTCTTTTATATTCATAGTAGAAATCACTAAACATAAAAAAACCTCATGCATGTTGCATGAGGCTACTCATAACGCAGCGCTTCAATGGGATCAAGCTTTGCAGCTTTATTTGCAGGTAGCATGCCGAAAATAACACCAATGAGCATACTGAACAGCACGCCCCCGCATACAACCTGCCAGGATATGAGTGACGGCCAGCCCGCAATGGCTGAAACAAGCGCGGCCCCTCCGTATCCAATACCAATCCCGACCAGACCGCCAATTAGCGTCAATACGACTGACTCAATTAAAAACTGAGTCAGAATCTGTCCCCTCGTCGCACCGAGGGATTTTCTGATTCCAATTTCCCGTGTCCGTTCTGTGACTGATACGAGCATGATATTCATGACACCGATTCCGCCGACCAAAAGGGAAATACCTGCAATTGAGCCGATAATCGTCGTCATAATTGCCGTTACCTTGCCAATTCCAGCCGCAATCTCTTCCATGTTCATCACTTGATACGAATCCTCTGTGCCATGATTGTCATTTACCAGCTGTGCTGCTTCTTTTCCTGCCGATTTTATGTCGTCTGCTGATTCGACCTGCAATGATACGTTACTGAAATCACTTGTGCCAAAAGAGGATTTCATCATATTAAATGGCACATACATTTCACTTAAACCGAAAGAAAGCAAGCCTGTTTCTTTTTTCAGCACACCGATAATTTCAACGGGCTGTCCGTTTATCCAGACAACTTCACCTAAAGGGGAGGTTTTATCGAACAGTTCTTCAGCCATCTTTTGAGAGATGATTCCGGCTCTATTCCCCGCGAGAAAGTCATTGTCGGTAAATGTTCTGCCGCTTTCGATTTCTAAAGAATTGACATTCATGTATCCATCATTTATTCCGTTAACCGTAGCATCGGTTTCTTCTTCGTGATAACGCGCTTTCATACTTTCAGAAGTCGAAGCAACGACTTGTTTAATGCCTTCTATTCCTTTTAAACCTTTAATATCGTTTTCTGTAAACGTAGATTCAGCTGCGGCGTTCGGGTTGCTTGCAAGCTCCTCGTCGCTAGGCATATAGTACAGCTCCACAGTATTTCCCGGGCCGCTGATCGACTGCTTCAGCATTTGCTCGCCGCCCTGTCCTACCGCAACGACAACAATGACAGAGCCTACACCAATGATAATGCCGAGCATCGTTAAGATCGAACGCATTTTATGGGCAAGGACAGAGCTTAGAGCCATTCTGATGTTTTCTAACAGGCTCATTCTCCCACACTCCTTTGTCCGGAGCTGGCAGGAACAATGTTTCCGTCACGCACCATGACGATCCGATTCGTGCAATCTGCTACTTCAGGCTCGTGAGTAACCAGAACGATTGTCGTTCCCTCGGCATTTAATGCTGTAAACTGATCCATAATCGCCTCGCTTGTTTTCGTATCCAGGGCGCCGGTCGGTTCATCAGCTAAAATCAATTTCGGCTCATTCACGATCGCCCTCGCAATCGCCACCCGCTGCTTCTGCCCGCCCGACAGCTCGTTGGGCATGTGGAGCATTCGATCGGCTAACCCGACCTTTTCCAATGCTCTCTCAGCCCGCTCTTGACGTTCCTTTTTGCCTATCCCGGAATAAATCATCGGCAGCTCGACATTTTTTTTTGCGTTCAGCCGCGGAAGAAGCTGAAATTGCTGAAATACAAAACCGATGGACCGGTTACGGACTGCCGCCAGTTCTTTATCTTTATATGAAGAAATGTCTTCTCCGTCCAATTGATATGTACCGGAAGTCGGCCGATCAAGACAGCCGATAATATTCATGATCGTCGATTTTCCTGATCCTGACGGCCCCATAATCGAGACATATTCACCTTGATGAATGTCCAAATCAATAGAATGGAGAACATCAAACGTTTCCTTTCCGATCTGGTAGCTTTTTCGCACATTAGAAAGCTGAATCATTTAAGATTTCACTTCCATTCCGTCAGTCACCTGATCAGATGGATTCAAAATGACTTGATCATCTTGGGTAAGCCCCTCTTTAATTTCTGTCAGGTCATCTGTCACTTCGCCGATTTTGACATCAACTCGCTTTGCTTTTCCGTCTTTTACTGTATACACATAATATTGGTCATCTTCTTTTTTGACTGCCTTTGAAGGAAGCGTATTTGCTTTCCGTTTATCTGTTTCAATATTCATGATAAATTTAAAGCCTGGCTTTCCTTCTGGAAGATTTCCTTTTATTTTCACTTGAAGCGGGTATTGGACCGCCTGTTCTGTTCCTTGTGCCGCAGCGCTCTCCTGCTGATCCGGAACAAGCCCGACTGCGGAAACCGTGCCTTTCCATGTTTTACCCTGTATTACATCTGAAGTGAGTGTGACCTTCTGGCCTTTTTTGACTTTCAATGTATCGTATTCAGACAATTTCCCTGAGACGACAAGGTCTTTTGGGTTGCCGATATGTATGACAGGCTCTTGAATATCTGACTTTTTGGATGCCGCCTCTTGGTTGACAGAAATAACGGTGCCTTCAATTTCGCTTTTCACTTCAAGATCTGATACCCGGTTGGCAAGTGACTGTCGCTGAAGCTCGGTTTGTTTTAATTCGATCTCCGCTGTTTTTTTCTGCATTTGAAGCTCTGTTCGTTCAGATTCGATTTGTTTTTCTGCTTCTTTCTTTCCTACCTGTTTTTCCAGTTCTCTTTCTTTGCTGTCTAAGGCTTTTAACTTTTCTTGAATTTGGTCAATTTGAAGCCGATTGGATTCAGACGTTAACTGGTTCTGTTCTTTTTCCAGGCTCAGCTGCTCATTTGTATAGGTGACTAAAGGCGTGCCCTTTTTAACTTTATCGCCTTCCTTTACTTTAATGTCTTCTAATGTCCCTTTATCAGCTTCATAAAAGACATACTGTTCATTTGAAAATTTTAGCGTGCCAGGAACCATAACCGTTGACGAGATTTCATTTTCTTCAACGCTCCCCCTCTGTATCTCCTTGCCGGCGCTGCCGCTTGTCGGAGCGGCAGACCGGTATATATTGATTCCAATAAAAAGAGCGACTATAACTGCGATTCCAATTCCGATCCAGACTTTTTTCATGAGCTTATGCACCCGCCACAGAATTGATTAAACCTGAAAAGAGCGAAAATACAACTAAAATTCCGAATAGAATGATTGCTGAAATCCATCCGGCTTTTTTGGAGATGCCTCCCGTTTTGTGAAGTCCGATTGCTAATAATACAAAGCTCCAGATGCTGAAAATTTCAAAGGTATTTAACACGCTGGCAAGAGCCCCGTCAGATGGGATAATCCCTGCCAGTGACGTCGTGCTGTAAAGAGGATTCACGTCAGTCGTAAAAGCAACGATTCCATTAACCAATAATCCGAGACTGCTAATTAAAGAGACAAACAGACCGAGAGAAAGCATTTTTTTATATGTCGTAACTCCGCCTGATATTTTTACACAGAGCCAATAAATAAGAGGGGCAATAAATAATGCTGCGATACCGCCGATAATAGCGCCTGCCATTCCGCCAAATTTGGTTATTGTTGCGACAGTTTCCATTTGTTCAGCAGATAGCCCTTGCGTATCCTGGCTTTTCAAAAGCTCACTATAATCCGTACCGAGTGATTGCAGCACGGCACCGACGATGATAATTGCTGCAACAATCAAAAGCGGTCCCCATACAGCCGGCCTTTCTCTTATTCTTTCAAATTGAACGGACGGACTTGTGATTACTCCGAAAAGTGAAGGCTTTTCAGTCGCCGTTCCGCTGTTTTTTTCTACATTCGTTTCCATTTCAAAACCTCCTTGAGAATATCTAACAAATAGTACGGGAAGGATATCAAAAAGTTTCATGTTTTTCTAATAAATTTCCAAAAACCTTCAATATTGAAGGCTTTTCATATTATTCTATCGCTGTGCTGTATTGCGCTTTCACAAGCCCGGCATAAATGCCTCCTTTAGCGAGCAGCTGATCATGGTTCCCTTCTTCTATTTTCCTGCCGTGATCAAGAACAATGATGCGGTCGGCGTCGCGGATCGTAGACAATCTGTGAGCGATCATCACTGCTGTACGCCCTTTCAGAAGCGTTTTTAACGCTTGCTGAATTTTTACTTCTGTCTCTGTATCAATGCTTGCCGTTGCTTCGTCAAGGATGATAATAGCCGGATCGGCGAGCAATGCTCTTGCAAAGGAAATAAGCTGACGCTGACCGGCAGACAGTACGCTGCCTCTTTCCTCCACCTCTGTTGCGTATCCTTCTGCTAAATCAGAAATAAACTCATCCGCTCCGACCGCTTGGGACGCTTTCATCACCTCTTCATCCGAAGCATTTGGCCTTCCAAAACGAATATTTTCCATGATGGTCCCAGAGAAAATAAATGTATCTTGCAGGACAATGCTGATTTGAGAGCGCAGACTGGCAAGGGAAAGATCCTTAATCGGTATACCGTCTATTTTAATGGTGCCTCCGGTCGCATCATAAAAACGGCTGATTAAATTGGCAATCGTCGTCTTCCCGCTCCCTGTATGCCCGACAAGCGCAAGCGTCGAGCCCGCCGGAATAGAGAAAGAAACGGCGTAAAGGGCTTTTCGTTTTTCCATCATACGAAAATTCAACCTCTTCAAAACTGATCTCCCCATTTATCTTTTCATTATGAATGGCATTCGGCTTCTCCTTGACATTTGGCTGTTCGTCCAGAAACTCAAAAATCCGTTCTGATGATGCCATCCCCATTAACAGCTGATTATAGACCTGACCCAGTCTCGAAATAGGTTCCCAAAACATTCCCAGATAGAAAGCAAAAGAAACGAAGACGCCAATCGTAATGGTTTCATTCATGATGAGTGTGGCTCCATACCAAATCAAGACAGCCGTCCCAATCGCATTCGTCATTTCTACCAGCGGACGGAACATGGCATTTTTTCTAGTTGCTTCCCACCATGATTCGTAGTTCTCCTGATTGACACCGTCAAAATACGCCATGTTTTCTTCTTCCTGCGTAAATGCCTGTGTGACCCGGATGCCCTGAATGCTTTCGTTTAGATGAGAGTTGAGCTTCGATTGCTTTAGCCGTACCGTTTGCCAGGATCGGCGTATTTTTTTTCTGAGACTTGTTGAAATAAAAAACATAATCGGCAATGTCACCATGATGGCTATAGTCAGCTCAGGGCTCAGCGTAAACAAAATGATAATCACGCCGGCCAGAAGCAGCAAGTCGGTCAACAAATTGATGACTCCGCTTGTAAAGAGCTCCTGAAGAGAGTTAATATCATTCATGATCCTGACTAAGATCGATCCCGCCGACCGCTGATCAAAAAATCGATGGGATAAGCGCTGCACATGGGTAAATAAATGCTGTCGCAAATCGTAAATGACATGCTGGCCAAGCTGATTCATCCACCTGATTCTTAACACATTGGCGGCGTAATTGAGGACATATAAACCGCTAATAATAAAAATGAGCTGAATCAGCAGCTCCGAGTTTCTCCCTGTAATCGCTTGATCAAGAACATAAACGCCGATCAAAATGGGGATCACAAGCTTCACAGCAGTGCCAATTAATACGGTGAGAAAAGAAAGCGGCAAAATTGTTTTTCGATATGGTTTGACATAGCTCAGCAGCCGCCACATTTGAGCCCAGTTAAACGGCTTTTCAATGATTTCATCTGAAGAGTAATAGAAACGCTCTAAAATCCCCTGTTTTTTCGCTTGTTTCATTTGGCCCCTCCCTATCCGACCTCATGCGGCTCATTAATCATTTTGACATCACGGTATTGCAAATCGTAAATCTTTTTATAGTAGCTGCCTTTTTCAAGAAGCTCATGATGTGTTCCCCTTTCACGAATGCGTCCTTTATTAAAAACGAGAATTTCATCGGCGTGTTTCAGTGAAGAAATGCGGTGAGCGACGATAAAGGTTGTGCGGTTTTTCATGACTTCTTTTAAGGCAAGCTGTATGCTGTGCTCCGTTTGCATATCTACTGCACTTGTGGCATCATCCAATATCAAAATGCTCGGGTTCAAGCAGATGGCTCTCGCAATGGCAATACGCTGTTTCTGTCCGCCGGAAAGCCCCATTCCCCTCTCTCCCAGCATGGTGTCATACCCATCAGGAAGCTCCATAATAAAGTTATGAGCCTGCGCCCTTTTTGCCGCTTCGATGACGTCTTCCATTGAGGCATCCGGCCGCCCATACGAAATATTTGATCTAATCGTAGATGAAAACAGGAAGGATTCTTGAAGTACGACCCCGATATTGGAACGAAGGGTTTTTAACGAATAATCTGTGATTGGTTTGTGATCAATGGTAATCATTCCGCTAACAGGACTGTAAAATCTGGTGAGAAGCTGTGTCACTGAGCTTTTGCCTGAACCTGTCGGGCCCAACAGTCCGATTACCTTCCCGCTGTTTGCCTCAAAGCTTACATTGCACAGCGCGTTTGTTTGTTCTTTTCCGTATGCAAGAGAAACATTTTTGAAATGGACATCTCCGGTTAATTTTTGTTTATGCAAAGCATGAGGATGATCTGTAATGTCTTCTTCTTTTTCCAGAATGTCGAGCAGGCGTTCCCCTGACGCTTTTGCTTGAGAGAACATATTGATGACAAAACCTAAGTTCATAATGGGCCACATCATATAATTGACAAGGCTGAAGAAAGCAACAAGCTCGCCGGGATTGAGCTGATTTTGCATAACCAAGTAACCGCCGTATGAGAGGAGAGCTACAATACAAATGTTACCAATGAACTCCATTAAAGGGAAATACGCAGACCAGATGGATGATGTTTGTAAATACTGCGCCCTGTATTCTGCATTGGCTTTATTGAAAGTGCTGATCTGAAAATCTTCCCTGGAAAGAGATTTAACCGTATTAATGCCGCTGATATTTTCCTGAACTTTTGTATTGAGTTTCGCAAACGATTTGCGGATGCCTCTGAAGGCGGGATGGACTCTTTTGTCAAACCGGTATACCGCAACCGCGAGAAATGGCAGAACAGCTATTGTCACAAGCGTGAGAGGAACAGAATAGTAAAACATAACCGACAGGCTGATGGCTACCAGCAGGCCGAAGCGAATGAGCTCAGCGAGACCGTATGATAAGAAAAAACGAAGCCCTTCAACATCAGCAGTCAGCCTGGACATCAAATCTCCTGTTTTCGCGTTATCATAGTAAGAAAAAGAAAGCCGCTGCAGTTTTTCATACAGCCCATTTCTCAGCCGATAAACGGATTTGATCCCGAACATATCACCTAAATACTGATGAAAAAAGGTAGCCGTTCCTTTCAAAACCATTACCGCAATAAATCCTAAGCTGACCCACGCCGCAAGCTGATACTGCCGTCCCAACACGATCTCATCAATCGTAATTTGCAGGATAATCGGATAAACGATAGTAATTGCAGTCATCAAAAGCATGGCTAGAAGCGACCACATAAACACTTTTCTGTACGGCCAATAATACATTTTTAATCTTTTAAATATCTCCATATCCAGCACCTTTCCAACATTTATCATCTTTACTATATCGATACCTGAAATGAATTTCTATTATTTTTCAAAATTTCAGTCTAATTATGGAATGAGTCTCTTACTTTATAGGGAGTAACATATGTAGAATAAACGCCGCTTACAGAAAATCATTGTATGCTGAGGATACTTAGGGATATGCCAATGAAATACAGAAAAACCGGACGGCTGAAATGCCGTCCGGTTTTCATCCCCCGCTGACCGGCGGTATGATGGCTACCGTGTCACCCGAAGATACAGAGGTATTTTCTTTTACATAGCTTTCGTTAACGGCAATCATAGCCGTATCAATAGATTCAAGACCGTATTGTTCTTTTAGACTCGCTTTTATTTCATCTGTGGTTGCTTGTTCCACATCTATTTCTATCGCTTGTGTACCGGCCTGTTCAGCCAGTCCTGCAAATAAAAGAATTTTAATCATGCTGCTCTCCCTCGCTTAGGTCTGGTTTTCCGTTCGGATAAGCTGTTGTTTCTAGCTGGTCGCCGATCCATTGCTCACCGTCTTCCCAAATTTCTTTTTTCCAAATCGGCACAATCTGTTTAATGCGTTCAATCGCATACTCATTGGCTTCATATGCGGCTTTTCGATGGGGAGAAGATACAGCAATCACTACCGCTGCTTCACCGATATCGAGCACACCTATACGGTGCGTGATCGCAACAGAGGCACCTTCCCATTTTTCTTCGATTTCAGCGCCGATTTGAGCAAACATTTGCACGGCCATCGGTTCATACGCCTCGTATTCAAGCCGAACCGTTCTTTTTCCGTTTGTCCATTCCCGAACCGTACCAATAAATGTCGTAATGGCTCCTGCTTCCCGTTTCTCCACTTTTTTAATGATGTCTTCAGTATTAATGGGTGTTTTCGTAATCTCAAACCGTTCCATTATGCAGATTCCCCCTTCAGCTGTGAAAGCACAAAATCCACGGCAACCGGATCATCCGCATGAAAAACGGGTAATCCCTGATGCTCTGTCATATGCTCTTTTTTTCTATAGATGATGGCGATTATATTTACTGCTTGCAGCGCTTCCAGATCTTCCTTTTCACTTAGGATAACCACTTTAGGATAAGGGGCTTTTTTAAAGCCTTCAATCAGAAGACAGTCTGTTTCGAGAAATTGGTATAACTCGATCAGCCGTGCCAAATCCCAATTGCGGCGGGCAGTCAGCTGTAACACACCAGCACCTTCTACCGCTGTTACATCAGCACCTGCCGCCTTGTAACGGTCCGTGTCTTTTCCTTCCGTGAGCGTTTGCGGTTCACCGCCGTGACCATGGTGCTTCAGGCAGCCCAAATGGACTCCCTGTTCAGAGGCTTTTTCAAGAATGCGCTCAATAAACGTTGTTTTCCCGCTGTTTTGAAATCCTACAACTTGGACGATCGGGAAAGGACGGACCAAGGCCATTCACTTCCATTCTCTTCTCTGATGAGCAGCACTTGAACCGTTCTGCCAGATTCGTAGCCTCGCGTGCCGCCCGGCAGGATAATAAATGCATTGGCATCTGCAAGTGATGTGACAGAGCTCGACTTATCTAAGCCAACGGGTGTCGCCAACAGCTTCCCTTCCTGATGGTGCACGAGCGCACGAACAAATCGGGTAAATGGGTTCGGCTTCGGAAAATCCTTGGTCAAAACAGCTTCCGCACAAATTGAATGCGGTGTTTCATTGAGCAGCCATGTCTGGATTATCGGTTTGACAAACAGTTCAAAACCGACATAGCATGCCGACGGATTACCTGAAAGGCCAAACAGCAGCATATCGTTTGCATGCGCCACCGTTGTCACGCTGCCCGGGCGCATGGCAACTTTATTAAACAGCACGTCCGCTCCGAGTTTTTCATAGATCGCAGGCAAAAAGTCAAAGTCACCGACTGACACACCGCCAGTTGTGATCAGGAAATCCACTTTTTTCATCGCTTCTTTAACTGCAGCAAAGCTTTTATCCAGTTCATCAGAGATTTTCCCTAAATAAAGCGGTGTTGCGCCTGCTTCTATCGCTTGCGCATATACCATACTCGCATTGCTGTTGCGGATTTTTCCCGGTTCCAGCGGATCACTGACATTCAGCAATTCGGTACCGGTTGCGATAATCCCGACTACAGGCTTTCTCACGACAGGCACAGATGCGTATCCGAATGTTGCCAAAAGAGCCGTCACTCCTGGTGTCACCCGGGTGCCCTTTGTCAGTAAAACACTCCCTTTTTGAGCGTCCTCACCTGTTTTTGAAATATTATCCCCCGTCTGAAAGCGGCGTTTTAAAGACATAAATGACTTCCCATTCTCCTCAAAGGTTTGAGTCAATTCAATCATGACGACTGCATCTGCCCCTTCAGGGATTTGCGCGCCAGTCATAATCCGCACGGCCTGAAACGGGCCAAGTTCTTTTTCAGATACTGCTCCTGCTCCAATATGGTCAATAACTTCAAACCGAACTGGGTTTTCACGTGAAGCTTCTGCCGTATCGCACGCTCTGACAGCAAAACCATCGTATGGCGAACGGTCAAACGCAGGGACGTGGTGATCCGCAGTTATATCTTCGGCTAAAAACCGATGAAGGCTGTCTTCAAGCGCCACCCATTCTGTTTCACCTTGTTTTTGAAAATGGCAGACACGCCGAACTGCCTCGTCTACCGGTATCGGTGTTCTTTTCTCCAGCATTCTGACCCCTCCTGTTGTTACAGTCCAATCACTCTTGCCAACACGGAGTTGGCTTCTTTCACATCATTTGTTCCATGCACCAGTGCCCGTCCGTCATTGAAAATGACAATTCTGAAATCCTCGTAAAAAATATGCAGCAAAAACGCATTAGCCTCGACCTTGCCGATTGTTTTCAGCCGCTTAATGAGCTCCTGTTTCGGGATTCTTTTTAATGATTCTGACCTTACCTGCACTGTATCACGGCCGCATAGTACAGCAGCTTTTGGTGTGTTCCAATCCTGAAGATAAGGATATACCGCATTTGCTCCGCAAGATGGGCATTCCTCATGGCGTACATGATTAACGTTAATCTTCATATGCGAATTGTTCCAGACATCAAATGTCACAAAACCCCGCTGTATTGCTTCTATTTGGCCGGTTAACAGCTTAAATGCCTCAGCCTGCTGATATGCTGAAACGATATGCACAGCAGGCGGAATAATACCGGCAGTATCACACGTCGCCCCGCCAACAGGAATTTGCTCAAACAAACAAGACAGACAAGGGGTTTCTCCGGGAATGACAGTCATGAACATTCCCTGGCTGCTTACACAGGCGCCATAGACCCAAGGTGTCTTTGTTTTCTGGGCAAGATCGTTTATCAGCATGCGGGTTTCAAAATTATCTGTCGCGTCAATCACGACATCTGCTTTTTCAATCAGCGGCTCAAGCGTTTCGGCTGTTCCTTCGGTAACATACGCCTCAATATGTATCTCGCTGTTAATCGCTGATAGATGCTCTTTGGCAGCCATGGCTTTCGGCATGCGGAGTTTGGCATCGCTTTCTGTATAAAGCTGCTGCCTTTGAAGATTGCTCCACTCCACATAGTCACGGTCAATAATGGTAATCGTACCGACTCCCGCTCTCGAAAGCCCTTCAGCTCCTGCAGTGCCGAGCGCTCCCGCTCCGACAATCAGCACATGGCTGTCTGCCAGTCTTTTCTGGCCCTCTTCCCCAATTTGCTTAAATCTGATTTGCCGTGAATAACGTTCCTCCATCAAACCTGTTCTCCTTATCTTTTATGTCATCTTATCATGTTATTGCCCCGTCAGTCCCGCTTGAGGGAGTTCGATTTTTCTTCCAAACAGCTAAAATCATCACGTGTATTAATGTTGATAAACTCTGCCGGGTTTGCTCCGATATTTTCAGCCTGTACGTAACAAACCGAAATTCTGCCTAATAAATCTGATATTCTCAACCTCTTCTCAGAAAGCTGATCGTATAGAACTGGCATGATACGTTTGTGGTAAATCGCAATCAATGGCTGCACTTGTCCGTCTGAGATTGGGACTACCGCGTCCGCACCGGCAGTCATCAGACGTTTGAGCTCCAGCATCGTCCTTCTTTGTATCAGCGGTGTGTCACAGGAAAGAACAGTATAAAGATCACCGTCTGTCTTTTTAAAAGCGGTATATATACCAGCCAATGGCCCCATGCCTTGAAATGGCTCAGCATCTTGATACACTTCATTTTCACCGTTTTCTTGAAATCTATCAATAAATTCGGGACGGCTGATGATAACCGTTTGTTCTCCAAGTGCCTCTTTAGCGCATTCGTAAAGCATCCTGCCCTTCCATTTGACAAACGCCTTCGGTTCTCCAAATCGCCGCGAGGCTCCCCCTGCCAGCAGTACGTTTACATGCTTCATATCATCTCACCTCTAGTTTCGTTAAAAGCATAGCAAAAGCAAAGGCTCAACGCTACTGCTTGTCTGTTTATTAAAGAGGAATAGCTGTTCAGTATTTGCATATTGTAGTGTTAACATCATGAGGGAGATGGTTCGAATGAAAAGATCAGGTCCTTTTTTCCACGACGTGTCTCAGGAGAACCTTTATTTAAAATCCGAGCTTTCAAGGTGCCATAAGCTGATTGCTGAACTTGAAGCAAGCTACTTCCATCAGAAAAATAACAAACTGCTCAAAGAAAATACCGATATGAAAGAAAAACTCCAGCAGCTGTCTGCCGAATTAACACATATGTCAACAAAAGAAAAACATGCCTCCCACACCAGCCAAACCCTGCACCAAATAAGAGCGGAACTGCTTGATAAAATCGTTGTTTTGCAGGAGCTTCTATCTGCTGAAACCTATAAACGCAGAGCCGAAATCGAAGAAAAACATAAACTTCATATTGCTAAAGTCAAAATCGAAGAAGAAAATAAAAATCTCCATAAACGGATCAGCGAACTTCAAGCCTCGATTGAGCAGGAACAAAATGCACTGCTTCAGGCAAAACAGCAAGCCGAATTGATAAAAGCCGAAAACGGGCGTCTAAAAGAGCAAATGGTAGAAAAAGAATATCAGCTAAAACATATTAAAATAGAAGTTGATCATATGAAAGATCGAATCATAGAAACGAAAGAAAGACTGCTAGACATAGAAAAAACGAAAGAAAAATTATTTCACGAAACTATTATATCGTATAAACGGCAGCTTGATGAAAGCGATGCCTGGATTGCTTCTCATTTTGCCGATATTGATGGCGGCACGAAACAAAAAGAAAAAACGGAAGAAGAAGCTCCAGCGGTCTACGCGCAGCCAAATCATGTAGAGACTATCCTTGAAGATGTCACCAAACAGATACATGTGCTTCAAAAACAGCTTGCCCACGCCCAATCATCAGACCAGGCCAAGAGCCATACAATCGAAGAGTTGAAAAACAGAGCCGCTGAAGAAAAGCCTTATCAAAAGTGGGTGTATAAGCTTAATCTTGAAAAAGAAAACAAACCTTCACAGAAAAAACCTCAATAAAAAAACTGCTTGAGCGATGCCAAGCAGTTTTTCTTTATATTTATTCATTTGCTGATTCTGCAGATTCGATTTCACCCTCTAAAATGTACTGCCCGCGATATGGCTTTTTCACTTCCGGGTACATTTTAATTAAGCTTTGCATAAATGTTGTCATATTAGGGATTTCAAGACCGCTTTCTTTTTCAATCTCTTTTTGAAGCTCCGAGCTCTTAATCGCCGCGTTGTGGCGTTTTAATGTTTTAATAGCAGCTTCACGCAGCTTAGCTGCTTTTGATCCCGGTCTTGCCGTTCCTCTTCTTCTTCGTGTTGTTCCGTCTGGTATACCGGCAGGAAGAGAGGAAATAGATTGAAGCTGAGGCTGAACAGACTGCTGCTGTGATTGCGGCTGATAGCTTCTGATTTCCTGAGCCGCAAGCTCAGCGAGAACCGGCAGAGAGTCAGGTTTTTTTTCAGAACGGAAATCCTTTTTGATTTCGGAAGGGCTTCCATTTCTGTCCAGCTCTCTTAATTTTGCGTATATTTTATCACGTTCAATTTGATATTCACGAATGACTTTCACTTCAGCTTCATTTAATTGTTCTAACCGCAAGCGCAAAGCTTCTCTTTCATTAAACATTCCTCAATGTACCCCCTATCAAAATTAACATCTTTAATTAAGATATTAGATTACAAAAGTAATTTTATCAACTATTATTTTAGCATTTTACTATTATATTTACTCTATGAAAAATTCCTTATTTTCTGAAAATGTTTTATTTTTCAAAAGAGTCCTTTATTCTCAAGGGATTAAGGGGCTTTCTAGTTTATTTGGTATAATGTTGAAAATATATATTTTACTTACTTCTTTAAAGAAATTTAGTGTAATATCTACAATTTTCGAGTTATGAGATATGAGATTTATCTAAAATTGAGGAAAAACATCAAAAATTAGCTGTGTTTTCTAGCGTATCAATCAAACAAACCATCAATTCCTATACCCAAATTTGGAAAAATAAGCTTCTTACTCTTCTTCCATTGCTTTTTGCACAAATAAAAAACCTGATGTGATCAGGTTTTTAGGAAATACTATTTAGTCAGATACCTATTCCGTTTCAGCCAGAACGCGGTTCACACGTTTTTCAAGCATTTTCATACCGCTCCCGCCGGCTTGGAAGTGACGGAGCTGTCCTGTTTTATCAAACACATAATACGCAGGTACGTATTCATTTTCAAATGCATCGGTTAAAGCATGGTCACTGTCAACAAAAATCGGCTGAGTGATATCGTGTTCAGCGGCTGTTTCTTTAATTTTACCAAGGTCAAGATCATCTTCGGAACGGGGCATATGCACAGCTACAACATTCAGTTGATCTTGATATTTATCACGAAATTCATTCACTTGCGGCATCGCTTCTTTGCACAAGTGGCAGCTGATGGACCAGAAATGAATAAGCGTCGGCTTTTCCCCAATCAATTGCTCTCTCGTCACTTCACCATTTAACCAAGCTTTTTCTCCCGTCAATTCCGGCATGGGCTGACGTAATTTCATTGCTTTTTCCCTCCTATTTTAAAAGAGAGGCCTAACGAATATGCTAGACCGCTTTTCGTTCTTGGAAAGAATTAAAGTGTTTTTTGGCCTGGTTTCCAGTTAGCCGGACAGAGTCCGCCAGTTTGCAGCGCCTGGAGAACACGAAGCGTTTCATCAACATCACGCCCAATGTTGTTATGGAAAACAGTTTGATATTGAAGCTCCCCTTCAGGATTAATAATAAACAATCCGCGCAAAGCCACACCTTCTTCTTCGATTAAAACGCCATATTCCCGGGATACCTCATGGTTTGTATCAGCAGCAAGCGGGTATTTCAGCTGGCCAAGACCGTTTTCTTTGCGGTCTGTATTGATCCAAGCTAAATGAGTATGGATGGTATCAGTTGAAACCCCGATGACTTCTGCATCAAGATCTTCGAACTCGTCATAGCGGTCAGACATTGCTGTAATTTCTGTCGGACAAACAAAAGTGAAGTCCATTGGATAGAAGAATAGCACTGTCCATTTGTCATTTTTCATGTTTTCCTCAAGACTTACTTTGCCGAATTCTTTGCTTGCAAGGACTGCTTCCATTTCAAAACGAGGAGCTTGTTTACCTACCATACGTTCTGCCATATGTATCCCTCCAATTTATTGTTTGGCTTTAAGGTCAAAATCGCATGAAAATAAAGGATTATTAACCATTTTTAGTTATATTGCAATGCCATTATATAAAAGCAGATTTCCTGAGTCAATTTTTAACAAATCATGTATGTCTTTGGCTTCGACATTTTTAAATAAAACGTTTAACATGGTCATGTACAGGGTAACTAGCCTCAATGTGCAGCAATCAATTAGAAAAGGAGCTCAACATGGACTTTATTAAACAATATGATTGGGCGGGACTGATTACAAATGCCGGTGTTCTGCTCATTAAACTCGCCATTATGATATTGCTCTATTTTATCGTTCGATCATTAGGCATGAAAATCATTAAACATCTGTTTGCAAAATTCGAGGAGCAGAATAGCTTGTCTATCGGACGTGCACATACGCTCCGAAGCCTGACTCTTAACATATTTGCTTATACTTTGATTTTTATATTCTTCGTCATGGTTCTAGATTTGTTTCATTATGATCCAAGCGCTCTTTTAGCGGGGGCAGGAATCGTCGGCCTGGCTGTCGGATTTGGCGCCCAAGGGCTTGTCAGTGACATCGTGACAGGTTTTTTTATTTTGCTTGAGAAACAATTGGATGTCGGAGACTATATTACCGTTTCCACCTTTGACGGAATTGTCGAGCAGGTTGGCTTAAGAACAACTCAAATCCGCAGCTTTGACGGAACATTGCATTACATCCCCAACAGAAACATCACAAACGTGAGTAATCATTCTCGTGGTACCATGCAGGCTCTTGTTGATATTAAAGTGCCGGCTGAAAGAAACATTGATGAAATGATTCATATTTTACAGCAGGTTTGTGATGAGACGGCAGCGGCTCTTCCACAAATAAAAGAAGGCCCAAATGTCATCGGGATTCAAGAACTGGGGACTTCTGAAATTGTGATCAGGGTCATTGCCAAAACAGAAAATATGGAACAGTGGCGAGTCGAACGAGTGTTGAGAAAAGAAATAAAGAACGCGTTCGACCGCGCTTTCCCTAAAGAAACAGAATAAATAAAAGAACCGAAGCTTTTTGCTTCGGTTTTTATATTACTGAATTCTGCTTTCAACTTCGCTGCAAATTTCTTCAGCCGTCATCCCGGAAGCTGTAATGACAGGTGCTTGTGTTACCGTATCGGCTATCCCTTGCACATTATTATCAAGACCTGTTACGACACAGCAGTCACAGCCTTGAGCATCAGCAGGGCTTTTCATCATTACAACGTCATATCCTTTTTCTTTTAAAGCAGCTTCTACATCTGATAATGATTGTTCAATTCCTATTTTTTTAGCCATTTTTGAACACCTCCGTTTACTAGAGTGCTCATTTTATGGAATTTTATTCTTTCATTTGTACTTAATTGGCATAAACAGAAAAATAACCTGTCATGACATTAACCGCTGTTTCTATCGCATTTTCATCGGGATTCAGCTTAGCATGATGAAGCCCATGTTCAGAATCAGCGCCGAGCCAGAACATGAAGCCGGGATATTTTTTCAGCATGTAGCCAAAATCCTCTCCAGTCATTGCTTCTTTTGCTTCAATTACTGTCGCCAGTTGATGTTCAGCAACAAAAGACATAAATTCTTCTGTTAATCCGCTCGTATTGTAAACTTGGTGATATACAGACGGATATGTCACTTTTCCTTTGCAGCGGAATCCGATTTCGATTCCTTTCACTACATCTTCAATCCGTTCCTTTACTTGTTTCATCGATTCTTCAGAAAGCGTGCGGATCGTGCCTTCCAGGTGGGCCGTTTCTGCAATGATATTTTGTGCCGAGCCTCCGGTAATGGTACCAACTGTAATAACAGCACTGTCTAGCGGATCTGTGTTTCTAGAGATAATCGTTTGCAGCTGGGTGACAAGTGTACTTGCTGCTACAACCATATCCTCAGCCAAATGCGGATATGCCGCATGTCCCCCTTTGCCTTCCAGATCGATGACTAGCTCTGATGTATTCGCAAATAGAAGGCCGCTTTTTGTCGCAATGGTGCCTACCGGAAGCTCTGGAGCAATATGAAGGGCAGTGATGAAATCAGGCTGCCATTTTTTTAATACATCGCTCTCAAGCATTGGTTCCGCACCGCCAGGCCCTTCCTCTGCCGGCTGAAACAGAAAAAGCAAATCATGTTTGACTGGGTGGTGAACAAAATGATCAATAATGCCGAGTGCAATTGTCATATGCAAATCGTGACCGCAGGCGTGCATGTTGCCGTGATGCTCTGATGCGAATGGAAGACCAGTTTGCTCTTCTATAGAAAGCGCATCGATATCCGCTCTGTATGCCAGCATTTTTTCCGGCGCCGTCCCGTTCACTTTTACAAAAAGCCCTGTTCGCCATTTCTCAATTTCAATTCTGTCTTGCGGATATTGTTCCAAGACATTTAATAAATACTGCTGGGTTTTGAACTCCTGAAATCCAAGCTCCGGTATACGATGCAGATCTCTGCGAATTGCGATGAGCTCCTCTATCTTCATTTCTATTCCTCCTGCCTATACGAATAAGGCGTGGATATATTATCCACGCCTTTTTTATCAAACTTTTCCTTACAGCTGGCGTAATTCCTGCTTGATTTCAGTTTTGCCTTTTGTTTTTTCATCAATGTCTTTGATTTTTTTAGCTGGTGTGCCTGCAACGACAGTGTATGGCTCAACGTCGTTTACCACGATCGCTCCCGCAGCAACAACAGCTCCTTTACCTACTGTTACACCTTCAAGCACAACAGCATTTGCGCCGATTACGACGTCGTCTTCAATCACAACCGGTTTAGCGGATGGCGGCTCAATAACGCCCGCAAGTACAGAACCCGCGCCGATATGGCAGTTTTTTCCGACAGTAGCTCGTCCGCCAAGCACAACGTTCATATCAATCATTGTGCCTTCGCCGATGACTGAACCGATATTAATAGAAGCACCCATCATGATGACTGCGTTATCACCGATTTCAACTTGGTCGCGGATGATCGCGCCCGGCTCGATACGCGCTTTGATGTTTTTTAGATCAAGCATTGGGATCGCAGAATTGCGGCGGTCATTTTCAACCACATAGTCTTCGATTTTGCTTTGGTTTTCTTCGATTGCTGTTTGGATTTCGCTCCACTCACCGAAAACGACACCAGTGTTTCCGTTGATAAAAGCTTTCGCAGATTCGCCGAAATTGATTCCTTCCAGCTCACCTTTCACGTAAACCTTTACAGGTGTTGATTTTGTACTATTTTGAATAAATGAAATAATTTCATTTGCGTCCATCATTTTCATATGTATAGTCCTCCTCCTGATTTTCTACCTCATTACTGTATCAAAGGAAAGATACAAAGACAAGAAAAAAAGGAACAGCCGTTTTAGCAGTTCCCAGTGAGTGATCAGACAGCGCACCCGCTTTTCTTTGCGAATTGTCTCCCGAAGTTTATTAATTCTTCCTCTTCTTCACCTTCTGGATTATTTTCGATTTTTACCGAAGGCAGCACAATGTCTCCACCGCGTTCTTTTATTTTTGCCTCTAGCGTATCAACCGCTCCGCAGAAAAATTCATATGCTGTATCACCGGAACCGAATACAGCGCATGTTTTGCCGGAAAAATCAATCTCATCCATGTCTTCAGCCAGATCTAAAAATTCATCAGGCAGATCTCCGTCTCCCCACGTATAGGTTCCCATTATGATATGGTCATAATCGGTAAACAGCTGGGCATCATCAATATCCATTGCTTCGAAACGGTCTACTTCTGCTTCCGCCTCCTGTAGCCCCTTTTCAATCAAATCTGCCATTGCTTCAGTGTTGCCTGACATTGTTGCATAAACGAGCAAAATCTTCGCCAATTCCTTGTTCCTCCTCTAATGAATCATTGCTGAAACTTCGTACGGCTGGACAAATTTACATTCATACAAGCCTGCGCAAAAGAAATTCTCTTTCTGATTGGCCACTCTCCATCCATGTCCCTTAATGGTATCGAACCATTTTAACGACCGGGCTTCGAGATCAGCCTGGTAAATTCTCGAAAAACCGTTTTCATCTTGTGTTGTAGTGACATATATAATGCCATCATCCTCTGAAAGATCAAGAAATGATTCTTCATTTCTGATCATACTGGATTGTATGATGAATTCTTCACCATTCAAAAGATTCCTTACAGTGACAGCACCGTGCTTTCCTTTCACAGAACCCATCGCCGCCACCAGCCAATTTTCATTGAACACGAGCATGGATGCCGTCATCCGGTTTTTTTCTTTTTTGACAACTTGGACAGTGTCACGCTTAATGTCGTAAGCCCAAATGCCGCCAAAATATTCGTGTATTTGCGTGCCGATAAAAAGATTGCCCCCGTGAAGGCATAAAGACCGGATAACAGGGGGATTATGAAATTCGGCAAAAGGTTTGGCTACGCGCCATGAGACACCAAAATCATCCGATACATAAATACAATGCTTACCGTGGGCGCAGACAAACCCGTTGTTTCTGCCGGTAATCGCCCACACTGTTGCATTTGTCGGAAAGCTCGACATCGTCCAGGTTTTCCCTTCATCAGCCGAACGAATGACTGTTCCCTTTTCACCGACGCCAAATAAGTAAGGCCCTATGTAGCTGATACAGTGTATATTACTTTTCAAACGAAAAAGCTTTCTCCAGCCCTGCTCCAAAGAATAATGAAAAATGCCTTCTCTTTGTACCGCCACAAAATATCCAGAAAACGCCGATGCCGTAACAGCAGTTGCTCCTTTATGAAACATGGCTTTTTTCCTTGTTCATATAATCTGCCCATGCAAGAAAACCTCTCGCAAACGCTCGGCAGCTTTCCACATCTTCATCTGTTTCAGGCGCTAATTCAATTTTTAGTGTTTCCTGGTAAACAGCAGCTCCCGCCTCTTGCAGCATGGCATTGAACAAATTCACCGCTTCGCAAAACTTTGGATAAGAATAATCGCCAGACCCGAAGCAGGCTGTTTTTAAACCATTAAGCTGAAGCTGTTTGACCTCTTCGAAAAAATCCTCCGCTTCGTAGGGCAAATCGCCGTCCCCCCATGTATAGGTGCCAATCAGTACGTAATCATAGGAGGTTAAACAAGACACATCCACATCATCTATCTCGACACAATCGATATCCAACTCATATTCCTGAAGCGTATCTTTTATTATGAAGGCAATGTCTTCTGTATTTCCTGACATGCTGGCATATGTAATCAAGGCTTTAGCCATGTTATCACCCCATTAATTGATAATGATTTTCAATATCATATGTATCACTTTAAATGATAATGATTTTCATTGTCAACAGATAAATAAAAAAAAGACAGCACCTCGCTGTCTTTAAAATGGATTTTCCTGATCCAGCATATCCTTTATCACTTGTACAAAAGCTTGAACTTGTTTCAGTTCAAAGGCAGGCTCATAGCCTAATAACCATGTATCCCGACCGATCGGATGCCCTTTCATGTCTAAAAGAGGCATTTTATTCACTTTATCTTCATTTTGAAGGGTAACAGACGGCAAAATGGCATACCCGATTCCGTGCAGCGCCATCTGTTTGCACGTTTCAATCTGATCAACCAATATCGTCTGTTTCGGCGACGTTTTAAATTTTTGATGCCACCAGTGCTGAATTTCCTGAAAATAAGTGCTGTCACTTTTAAACTGGATAAACGGCCGTTCTGTATGGGCAATGTCTTCGATGCAGGAAATTTCAGTATCTACTAAATACAGATGATCTGTCATTAAGTAATCTTTGCGCCCCTTCCACTCAGGGTTGCCTCTTATAATGCCGATATGAACCTGATCCTCATACAAGCTTTTCAGCATTTCGCTGCTCCATCCGGTTATGAGCGAGATCTTTGCATTCGGATACTTTTCCACATACGTCTTCAGGACTTTAGGGAGCCAATGCTGACCGATTATGGAGGCAACGGCAAGCTTCAATGTACCGTGAATTTCACCTTCAAGCTCGTCAATATTTTCTCTTATTCTTTCCTGCTCTAATGTCACATCATTCGCAAACTGAATGATTTTCTCACCGGCGGGCGTTACCGTCAATCCTTTTTGGGATCTTAAAAAGATTTTTGTTCCCCACGCCTTTTCAATGGTTTGTAAGCGCTGAGATAAAGCCGGCTGAGATACAAAAAGCCGTTCTGCCGCCTTTCTCATATTTAATTCCTCAGCTAAAACTACGAGCATATGAAGCTCTTGAAGCTGCATGTCGTCCTCCTTTTTGTTATCAATAAGTTTTTCTTATCTCCCATTCTAATAAAATCTTAGTTTCTTATTCAAGCCCTATTCTCGTTTAATTTATGTATGCGCTTTCTTTTTCGCTCTGGCTATATAATAAAAATAGGCCGTACAGCCTACTTATTCAACGAGCGTATATGCTTATTCAATTCCTTTAAAACGACTCTTCTCGTAAAAATCCCTTCAAATACCTGCTCGTCATTTTCAACACAGACAAATCCGTTATTAATGACCATGCCGAATCCCTTCATAATCGGATCATTGATATGAAGGCGCGGAATGTCGGTCAGCATGACTTCCTCAACAGTGATTTGGTCAAGCTTTTCAAACTCAATTCGCTCAAGTCCAAAAATACTGTTCATGATCATATTTGTCCCGATTAAGCCATGTAAACGGTAGGAAGGATCCAGAACCGGGATGGCTGTGTATCCGGTTTTTGTCAATACTAATAATGCATGCTCAAGGTTATTTCCGACTTGCACGTGCGCTACTTTGTCCGCCTCAATCATAAATTGTCCGACTGTTGCCTCAAGAAGTTGATCTGATTGTAAGCTTATCATGTTTTCGACCCCTTTTCATTTTCATCATCAATACATTCCCTATATTGCAATAATATAAACTTTATCAGTATTTGTCGAAAAGTTTCCTTTCAATAAAAAAGATACTCTTTGTGGAGTATCAATTATAGGGTGTCCCATTAATTTTCAAATCGAAATCGGTCGTATAGCGTTACAAGTTTTTTGTAGGTGGTTCCGTCAACGTTTTTGGTCCCTGTCTCTATATCGTTGATCTCACTGCTTAATAGCTCGATGGCATACTCATGGTTGATCAGGATATTCAGCAGAAGTTTTTGTTCTTCTTCTGTAAATCGTTCACCGATAAGACTCATTCGCAATCAGGCCCCCTGTTTTATACTGAATACCTCTGAAAGCAAGACAACTTACTTTCAGCTCTACCGCTAGAATAAGTAATCAGATAACAAACGTCAACCGCATAATTCGACATTTACCTTGGCTTTTTCAGCCAAATTATTTTGTGAAACGATTTGCATAGCTGAAGGCAGTGTATGAATCCGGCTTTATTTTGGCCTCAATCCCCATGGAGGTAATACGTCCAGTCATTTCTTGGATCAGATCTTTTGTAAGCCCTTTTTTCCCAATATCCAAGTGAACTTCAAAGGTAAGATCCGCCCCCTCACCGGTAAAGGGCAGGAGCAGATCGGTAATATCCATTAAGTGTCCATCAAGAATATGAGCGGCCGTTTCTTGGCTGTACGCCGTTTCTAACGAAATCTTCTCCCGAAGGCTATGTATGGGTCTGTCGACTGTATGATTTTTCAAGCAGCCCCAAGCTCCCTTGCCTGTACGATGCAAATGCAATGCGGTAATAAACTTTGTGTAGTCGCGGTAAACCTGTGAATCGGTTCCGATCGATAACACATAAGAAGAACGGGGGTCCTTTTGAACAAAGGCTTTAAGCCGTTCCATCACATCTTGAAAGGTCATCTGTGCTTCTGAAAGATTATAAAACAGAAAAGAATCAGCCATCACGACACTCCTTTTCAAGGATTTACAACCATGAAACAAGTATGTTCCTTACCGTTTATTTCGATTACTTTTGCAAAGGTGGAAGCTTGTTCCCCCCTATTTCAGGAATCTTACTGAAGAAGTTCAAAGATTTCGATGGAAACCATGTCGATATTATCAAACGGATATGTGTTAGGTTTTTCACCTTTTTGGAAAACCGTCAGTTCAAACGTTTGATTTTTTTCGAAATATTTAACACTGCATATTTTCTCACCATTCACTTCGAAATAGCGCTGCATTGGCTCGTTAGCCGCTTCCGCTGTTTCTTGCAGACTTTGCAGCCGTGTGATGATACCCATTAATTGTGACATTCTAAAAAAAGACTCCTTTCAAAAAGCAACTTCAAATCAACAAGTATTTATTATAATACAAGTTCTATTGAGCATCATACCATAAAGTCGGACAGGATGGCATTTTCACTGCTGAATTTAAGCAAAGAAAAAAAGTGAAAAAAACTATTTTTCTTTAGTTTGAGGCTTTTTTTGAATGTCATGCACACAATTATAATTTTTTTCGAATCTTTGGCAGCATTAAGAATGCCTTTTTGCAACTTTGTCAAAACCTTCTTTTGATTTTTATGGTGAAGTCCCGCGTGGCCATAATCAATGGGAGTCATGCTGGATAGAGGGGAACTGAACACCCGTGCAGCAGTGTCAGGGGTGTTCGGCACTGAATGTTTCTCCCCGTGTTAAACGTTTACCACTAGTTAGGTTTATTGTTTCATTGGATTGTCCTATGCTTTGACAAATAAAAAACTTGGCGGGGGTAGCGCCAAGTTTTTTCGGATCTTGATCTGATAGAGGGGTTGGGGAACAGAGAGTAGCTTCTCTCTACAATTAAATGATAATGATTCTCAGTATCAATGTCAATCGTTTTTTGATATTTTTTTCAATTCATAAAAAAACGGCCTTTCAGCCGTTAAATCAGTCCGTCCTGCTCATATAAATAAGAATAAGGCAAGTCTATAAATAAATACATCTGATCATCCATCGGATATGAAAATGTTCTGATCATTTCACCTGTTTCCAAATCACTGTACAGATCACTGAAAAAACCTTTTCTGAGATTTCTCATTCTCATAATGTTCTCCAGAAAATAAGGGCGCCAGCTCCAGTTCTTTTCAGCATATTCCGGCTGATAAATCCATTCTCCGTCTTGCTTAAACACATTTCCCGTCAGCTGATCGCCTTCTTCATCACACATGTAAATCCTGAAGCTGCAATCTGTCAGCTCTTCCGCCAGCTTTTTAATAAAGTCATCATCAGAAGACAGATTGTTTTTTCTCAAAGAGGTCACAGCCTGATGCACTCGTTTGTAAAACTGTTCAGAGTGCTCATAGACGGTCTCCAGTTTCTTTTTCTCATGTGTGATAAATTGGTGAAATTCAGTTTTAAGTCTTTGTTTCAATACATCTCTCTCTAGAAACGTTTCAGATGGAGACACTAAGTAATAGCCCTGAAAATAGCGGCCTCCGTTTCTCCAGGCGTACTGAAGCTGGAAGTTCGCCTCAATGTCTTCATACAATAGCGCCGCACCGATTTTTCTTGCTAATAAAGATATGCTGTACAGCACATGCTCATATGACGGTGACGGCTGTGACACTTTCAGCGCCTGCAAATCGATTTTTAACAGATCTGGTGAGAGCAGCGCGATTCTGTCCAAGTTGCTGCTTTCTTTTCCGATGTTGTCAACTGCGATTTTAATTCCGTATGTACGATAGTATGCAAGCATATGGTAGAGCTGCTCAATATCCCCTTCAAAATTGTGCTCTGTAATTTCAAGAACAAAACGGTGGAGTTCGATTCCCTTCGCTTCATATTCTTTCAGAAGCTCCAGAAAGCTTTCACCATGATCCAGCATCAGCAGATTGGCATCCTGATTCATAAAAATCAGCAGATCAGAATCCGCCTCTAAAAAGCGGTCAAGAGCCTGGCGGATAATTCTGTTATCAACCTCTAGTTTATATTCTTCGGGTATCCCCGCATCTAAAAAGAAGGGCCCGAGACTTTGGATTTCTGAATCTGCCAAAATTCGTCCAAGCACCTCATATCCGACAACCTTCTGCTCCTCGGCACTAAAAATCGCCTGGTAATATGGAAGGACATCATCAATGTTCGTTAAAATATCAAGTGGATCCAACATGTTATCACCTGCTTCTCTATCTTTGTCTGATTATACCACATTGAATCCAAAGATTAATATTCTTTAAAACGGATAAGGATTCAGCCATTGCCCCCCGTCCATTGTGATACAATCCCCGTTTATATAGGATGCTTCATCAGAAAGCAAAAACGCTGCCAAAGCGGCGATTTCCTCCGGTGTGCCCAATCGGCCGAGCGGCACACTGTTCATCGTGCGGGCCATCGCTTTTTCCGATTCAAATAGCTTCTCCGCACCGCCTGTTCGTTCAATCGGTCCGGGGGCTATCGCGTTTGTACGAATGCCGTATTTGCTCCCCCATTCAACGGCCAGCGTTCTTGTCAATGACAATACCCCCGCTTTGGCTGCAGCGGAATGAACGACCCCCGCTCCCGCTCCCCAAGCGTACGTGGCTGCCATATTTAAAATGACACCCTGCTGCTTCTGGTCAATCCAATGCCTTGCCGCTGCTTGGCTGCAAAAAAATGTGCCGTTTAAAACAATCTCAATAACGGCTTTCCATCCATTGGGCGTCAGCTTTTCTGCCGGACAAATAAAGTTTCCGGCCGCGTTGTTAATCAGCGCGTCAAGCCGGCCAAAGGCTTTTACCGCTTCTTTAATCATGTCTGAAGCGGCGGAATCGGAACGGACATCCATTTGAAAACAAGCGACCTGTCCCTCAAAGGTCTGAATTTCTTTTTTTGTTTCCTCAAGTGCCTCATAGTTCCTCCCTGTCACCATAACGTGCCACCCTAATTCAGCCTGTTTTTTTGCCATCGCTTTTCCCATGCCGCTTGACCCGCCGGTAATAATTACCGCCTTTTTTTCCATGTTTATCCCCCCAATTGTGAATGAGTATTCATTCAATAATATTCTATCATTATATCCCTGCCTCTGTCAGCACATGCTCATATGAGATTTTTATCAGATACAGATGATATAATAGAAAAACTCTATTAAAGGTTGGTTTGAAATGAAAAAGATGTCCAGAAGACAATTTCTAAAAGGAATGTTCGGCGCTCTTGCTGCCGGGGCTTTAACGGCCGGCGGGGGATATGGCTATGCCAGGTATCTCGAGCCGCATATGATCGAGACAACCGAACACACAATAAAAAGCTCTCTCATCCCGCACGGATTTGACGGTTTTAAAATCGTGCAGTTCAGCGATGCACACTTGAGTGATTACTTTACTCTCGAAGATTTAAAAACTGTCATTCTTACAATTAATGAATCTAAACCTGATCTCATTGTTTTTACAGGTGATATTATCGATAATCCTGATACGTACCAGCACCACCAGGCAGTCATTCCATTATTGAGAAAGCTTAATGCTCCCTTCGGCAAGCTTTGTATTTACGGCAATCATGATCACGGAGGCTATGGAACTGCCGTTTACAAAAGCCTGATGACAGTCGGAGGTTTCACGGTATATCGCAATGGCTATCAAACATTGTCACTCGCAGATGGCAGCAAAATCGAAATTGCTTCGCTTGATGACTTAATGCTGGGAAACCCAGATTATGAAGGCACCCTTTCAAGGCTGAGCGACAGACTTTTTTCCATTCTTCTCGTCCATGAACCTGATGCGGCCTTGAAAACAACAGATTATCCCGTGAACCTTCAGCTTTCCGGCCATACACACGGCGGCCAGATTCAGCTGCCTTTTTACGGACCGATTATTACGCCTCCATATGGAAAAGTCTACACAGAGGGAATGTATCAAACGGGCAGCACTCATATTTACGTAAACCGAGGCCTCGGGATGACCAGGCTGCCTTTGCGGTTTCTGGCCAAGCCTGAAATCACTGTCTTCACCTTAAAAAGCACAAATTAATGTAGCAGGATGGGCTCCTCATCAATACTTATAAGTAAAAAAGGAGGATGAGGAAACTGCTTACGTACCAGGTGAAGCAAGGCGATACACTGAACAGCATCGCGGCTGATTTCAGAATCAGCACGGCTGCATTACTCCAGGCTAATCCGTCACTGCAGGCAGGGCTCACCGCAGGACAGTCCATAGTCATCCCCGGACTGCCGGACCCTTATACAATTCCGTATCATATCGCAGTCTCAATCGGAGCGAAGACCCTTACGCTGTTCCTAAATAATCGGGTAATGAAAACCTATCCCATCGCCGTTGGTAAAATACTAACGCAAACGCCTACTGGCGAGTTTTACATTATTAACCGCCAGCGCAATCCCGGCGGCCCATTTGGCGCTTATTGGCTGAGCCTTTCAAAGCAGCACTACGGAATACATGGGACGAATAATCCCGCTTCGATTGGTAAGGCTGTTTCTAAAGGCTGCATTCGCATGCATAACAAAGACGTGATCGAACTTGCTTCAATTGTGCCAAACGGAACGAGAGTCACGATTAACCGGTAATGTTTTCTTATTTGTTTCAAAAACAGGCGGTTTATAATATGATAAAGTGGGACCTTTAGGGTAAGGAGCGTTTTTATGGATATATTTAAAAATCGTAATTTTGTTCGTCTATTTTTCGCAGCACTCGCTTCTCAAATGGGCACGACAGTAGGCAACATGGCCTTTGCTTTTTTTTTGCTGGACCGATTCAGCAGCCAGCCTTCATATACGACCTTGGCGGAGCTGATGTATTCTCTTCCGACCATATTTGTATTTCTGATCGTGGGAGTCGTCGCGGACCGGTTTGACAGAAAAAAGGTGGCAGAAAATTGTGATTGGATCAGAGCAGGCCTGACTGTCGTGCTTTTTTTCACTTTATTTACCGGCAATATTCCTCTTGTTTTTTGTATCTTATTTATCAGAAGCGCTGTAACAAAGTTTTTCTTTCCGGCAGAAAACAGTTTGGTACAAGCCATTCTGCCGAAGGAGCATTATGCGAAAGCCGCAGGGCTTAATCAGATGCTTTTTAGCATTTTTATGGTGTTTGGAGTCGGTATAGGCGCGTTTATGTACAACACCATCGGTATTGAAGGCGCCATTATTCTTGATTTTGTCAGCTTTATCATTTCCGGGCTGCTGATCCGCAGCTGCCGGATTCCAAAAGAAGCCCGACAGCCAAACGGTGCATTCAGCTGGAGAAAGACTTCTGTTAAGGATTCAATAAATGACTTTAGAGAAGGCATCCTCTATATTTTAAAAAACAAATTGCTGGCATCTCTTATTTTCGGCTTCTTCATTTTTGGATTTGTCAACGGAGGATTCGCCGTATTGCCGATGTTTACAATGAAATATGGATTGGCGCCTGACCGTTATGAGTGGCATACGTCTGTATTTACGATCGCACTCGGGTTTGGGCTGCTGGCGGGCAGCGTAATCGGCACGATCATCTCTAAAAAAGTGAAGCCGCACTTTTTAATGTCGATACCGATTTTCATTGCAGGTTTGCTGATCTTCGTCCTCGGCTACACCAATATTTTATGGGTGTATTACGCGGCAGCTTTTGCACTGGGAATGTGCATCGGACCGATCAACATTGCAATCGGAGGGTGGATGCCCAAAATTGTTCATCCAAAACTGATGGGACGTGTAAGCGGCATGCAGGACCCTTTTATGATGTTTGCACAGTCTTTGACACTCGGCTTAGTTGCGCTGTTATTCCCTAAGTTCGTTTCAAACATTGATTATCTTTATTACGGCATGGGTGTTATCATCCTGATCGTTTTTATTTTTTATTTTATTGCACTGCCAAAATACAGTGCCCAGGCTGTGGAAGTGAATGTTCAGGAAGCATTTCAAGAACAGCCGAAAAAGAAGGCAAGATCTGTATAATGCAGGTTAAAAATGCGCTTTTTTTCTTAGAAAAAAGCGCATTTTTACATTCAATATTTGCATTTCAACTTTAAAAAAGTATAATCTAAACATATAGAAATTGATAAGAGCAAAGGAGAGAAATAATGGACGACCATGCATATACGAAAGATCTGCAGCCAACCGTAGAAAATCTTTCAAAAGCAGTTTACACTGTGAACCGCCATGCAAAAACCGCCCCCAACCCTAAATACCTATATCTGCTGAAAAAACGGGCTTTGCAAAAGCTTGTCAAAGAAGGTAAAGGAAAGAAAATAGGGCTTCATTTTTCAAAAAATCCAAGGTTCAGCCAACAGCAATCGGACGTGCTTATCTCAATCGGAGACTACTATTTTCACATGCCTCCAACTAAAGAAGACTTCGAACATCTTCCGCATTTAGGTACACTTAATCAATCGTACCGAAATCCTAAAGCTCAAATGTCTTTAACAAAAGCGAAACACCTATTGCAAGAATATGTCGGCATGAAAGAAAAGCCGCTAGTGCCAAATCGCCAGCAGCCAGCTTACCATAAGCCGGTCTTTAAAAAACTTGGCGAGAGTTACTTTTAAAATAAAAACAGCCGTGCCTCTTTCTGGCAACGGCTGTTTTTATTTATTCAATAACATACGTATCCACTTTTTTAATCAAATCACTGATCTCAGGCTTGCTGATTTGCTCATCTGCGCCTACAACTTCGCCGCGGTGACGCAGATCATCCGTAATTAACGATGAGAAAATCATAACCGGCACATCTGAGCTTTTCGGATTTTCCTTCAGCAGCTTTGTGAGCCTGTGTCCGTCCATTTTTGGCATTTCAATATCCGTGATGATCATATCAATCTGTTCTGATAAATCAGTTTCGTTTTCAGCAAGGTTCATAATGTATTCATATGCCTCTTTTCCATTTTCAAACGAAGCGATATTGTTGTACCCTGCTTCTTTTAATTCATCCTGCAAGAGGCGCATCAAAAGCGGTGAGTCCTCTACAATGATTAGCTTTTTATCAGTTCTTCTTTCATCGAAGCCCTCGGTATGCATATTATACGTGTCAACACCTGAATCTGATTCAATGTCATAAATAATTTTTTCATAGTCAGGCAAAAAGATCATCAGGTCTTCGAGCTTAATAATCCCGGTAAGGTGCCGCTCCATTCCTTGATTTAACGATGTCGGCTTTTCAATCGCTTCCCAGGATACTCTGTGAATTTGAGAAACAGAGCCGACATGAAAAACAATTTTCCGTTTATTAAATTCAGTCACGATATATTTCTCATCTTTTGATCCTTCAGGCTCTACTCCAAAAAATGAGAAGAGACTGATCACAGGGAGGATTTCTCCTCTGAGTTTAATCATTCCTTCTACATGCTGATGGGAGTGAGGCACTGATGTCACCTCGACAGGCTGAATAATTTCTCTTACCTTCATGACGTTAATTCCGAAAGCATTTTCACCCACGCCAAACTTCACAATTTCTAATTCATTTGTACCAGAATCCAATAAAATTTCGTATTGTTGTAACGACAATTCAATCCCTCGCTATTCGCATTCAGTATTGTACTGTATATATCGGCGTAATTTGTAAAAAGTGAATGGCAGCTCTTCAAAATCGAATTCCGAAGGCAACAAGCCGCGTTCCTCAAAAAAGAAACTTTTTTCCTAATAACCATTGACTTTCCAACTAACAGTGATAAAATAGTCAAGGATTTTTCCAAAGAAGGGTGTAAATAATGGGTACCTTAGTAATATTTAAAGAAAACGAAATGACTGTTTTAGAGGATATCAGTGAAGAAACTTACCTGAATATGAAGAAAGAATCAGCTGACCTTCAAGAAGAGCATCCTCCGTATCTGATTTGGCACGAAGACCTTCATTTTGATTATGGCTATTAATGAAATTGGCACATATAAACAATAATAGAACATGATACAATAAAGACAATCAAATCGCTGGTTGTCTTCTTTTTTCTGAAAAGAAAGGTATGTTTAGAAAAAAGGCGCATACAATCGAAATATATCAGTTAAAAAGGTGACAAATGATCAGCTAGTGGTAAAATAGGATAAACTCATTATATTTGTTAAGGTGATGAATTATGGAACATTTGCTGAATCCGAAAGCAAGAGAGATCGAAATTTCAGGAATACGCAAATTCTCGAATCTTGTAGCCCAACACGAAGACGTCATTTCACTTACAATCGGCCAGCCTGATTTTTTCACACCGCATCATGTGAAAGCTGCCGCAAAAAAAGCCATTGATGAAAACGTGACGTCATATACTCCGAATGCCGGCTACCTGGAGCTGAGACAAGCTGTGCAGCTTTATATGAAGAAAAAAGCGGATTTCAACTATAATGCTGAATCTGAAATTATCATCACAACAGGCGCAAGCCAAGCCATTGATGCTGCATTCCGGACGATTTTATCTCCCGGTGATGAAGTCATTATGCCAGGGCCTATTTATCCGGGCTATGAACCTATTATCAATTTGTGCGGGGCCAAGCCTGTCATTGTTGATACTACGTCACACGGCTTTAAGCTTACCGCCCGGCTGATTGAAGATGCTCTGACACCCAACACCAAGTGTGTCGTGCTTCCTTATCCGTCAAACCCTACCGGCGTGACTTTATCTGAAGAAGAACTGAAAAGCATCGCAGCCCTTTTAAAAGGCAGAAATGTCTTCGTATTGTCCGATGAAATATACAGTGAATTAACATATGACAGACCGCATTACTCCATCGCAAACCATTTGCGGGATCAAACAATTGTCATTAACGGCTTGTCAAAATCACACAGCATGACCGGTTGGAGAATTGGATTTTTATTTGCACCGAAAGACATTGCAAAGCACATTTTAAAGGTTCATCAATACAATGTGTCGTGCGCCTCATCCATTTCTCAAAAAGCCGCGCTTGAAGCTGTCACAAACGGCTTTGACGATGCATTGATTATGAGAGAACAATACAAAAAACGTCTGGACTATGTTTATGACCGTCTTGTTTCCATGGGACTTGACGTAGTTAAACCGTCCGGTGCGTTTTATATCTTCCCTTCTATTAAATCATTTGGAATGACTTCATTTGATTTTAGTATGGCTCTTTTGGAAGACGCTGGCGTGGCACTCGTGCCGGGCAGCTCGTTCTCAACATATGGTGAAGGATATGTAAGGCTGTCTTTTGCATGCTCAATGGACACGCTGAGAGAAGGCCTGGACCGTTTAGAATTATTTGTATTAAAAAAACGTGAAGCAATGCAGACGATAAACAACGGCGTTTAAGCCGTTGTTTTATTTTTTTGGAAATGAAATTTTAAACGCTGTGCCTTTTTCAGGATGGCTGTCCACATGTATGACTCCCTGATGGTTTTCAATGATATTAAATGTCACCATTAATCCAAGCCCCGTACCTTTTTCTTTTGTTGTTAAAAATGGCTCTCCAATCCGGTTTAGTACCTTTTCAGGTATACCTTCCCCTTCGTCTTTGACAGTAACATGAACAGAATGCTCATCTTCGGTTATGATAATGTCTACTGTTCCCCCATCAGGCATTGATTCAACTGCATTTTTGATTAAATTAATGAATACCTGCTTTAATTGGTTTTGATCCCCGTTTATATAAATGCTGTCTTTTTCATAACTTGTTCTGATAAAAATGCCATTTAAATTCGCCTGCGTTTCTAACAGGGCTGAAACCTCACCAATTAATTTTTTCAAGTTCAAATATTCTTTGACAGCATTTTGCTGAGGTTTCGCCAGCATGAGCAGTTCACTGAGTATTAATTCGATACGACTGAGTTCAGAAAACACAATATCAAAGTAATGTTCGTTGCCTTCCATTGTCGGTTTCATCAGCTGTAAAAATCCTTTGATCGCTGTAAGAGGGTTGCGGATCTCATGGGCGATTCCCGCCGCGAGCTGCCCTGCGATTGATAATTTTTCCGATTTCAGCATCAATTCTTCTGTTTGTTTTCTCTCTGAGATGTCCCGAAGAATGACCTGGACGGCCGCTTCACCAAAAAAGGTCGTCGGAATGCAGACCATCTCCGTATAGATAACCCTGTTCTGAAAGGTGAACCAGGATTGCTTGACAATTTCAGATTCTGTTTTTTGCTCGGCAATGTTTTGGATTCTCTCTTTTACATCCTCGTGATCGCAAGGATGCAGCTGATCGTATATGTTTTTGCCAATTAAATCCTCATATGTAGCCGCTTCAAACAGGGAAATTCCAGACTCATTCATAAATACCCATTTTCCATTGTGAATCACCGCAATGGTATCAATGGAATTTTGAATCAGCAGCTGATATCGTTCACGGCTTTTTTGCAGGATGGTTTGGAATTTCTTCCTTGAAGAGATATCGATCAGCAGCAGCAGCTCAGCCTGCTGGTTTTTGTAGACGGTCGGGGATGCTTTCACTTCTAAATGAACAGGTGTGCCATCAAGCCTTTTCCACGTCTGTTCAATCATTCCGACTTCCATTCCTTTTTGCATTCGTATAATCCTGTTTTTCACGATATCATGATATTCTTCTTCAATAAATTCATAGGACCATTTACCAATAATAGCATCCTTGCTTTTTGCTCCCAGCATTGAGAGCATCGCGCTGTTTACATAGACGATCTTGCCTTTGACACTGATGCATAGCGGACTCGGGAGATTTTCAACCAACCGTTCATAATCATCCGTTATATATGTAGTCGATTCCGGGCTTGCAGGTTCGATTTCATGTTTTTCGCAGTTTAGGGATTGATGGCCTGTTTCTTCTTCAAGAACCTTCATTTTCAAAATGATTTCCCGTTCTGTCCGCTCAGCTCTTGTCGTAACAATTTCTACCGCAGCCTCCACCCACACAATCGTATGATCTTTTTTAATAAAACGAAAGGTGCACGGCATCAGATGATGTTCATTATAAAAATAGCTTTCAACCAAAAATTGGTCTTCCTCATGCAGAAACGTTTTGAGGAATGATCCGATCATCTCTCCTTGGAGATAGCCCAAATGCAGTTTGGAGTTGGCAGATATATAAATGATGCGTCCATTAGAGGCCAAGACTGCATGAATATCGGTTTTTGTTTGAAGTGGTTTAACATGCTGCGTATCCTGTTCCACAGAATCCCTCCTTTGCATGATCATCGTGTTTCGACATATACAGATTGACTTTTACCTAGTATGATTCGCTAGAAAATGAGTATTCTCCTTCTATTCTTATGGTGAACGTCAATTTTTGAATAAAAGAAAGGGCACACAATCTTTTCGTTGTGCACCCTGTTTTTTATTTTTTACTGTGTTTTTTTTCGAGCTCTGCGTAGGCGTGGATAGCTCTTTTGGCAATAATTTTATTGATCTTATCATCATCATCTACTGATGGAACAACAACACTAAAGGCCACTTTTGGTTTTTTCGACGGGTAATAGCCGACAAAAGTCAGATTGTATGTTTTTTTCCCCCACCAGTTGCGATTCGTGCCGTAGTAAAATGTTTCCGCTGTTCCCGTTTTCCCTGATACATCTTCTGTAAACGTATTTTTTGCTGTCCCTGAAGAAGTGACTAATTTCATGCCTGTTTGTACTTGTTTCAAATCGCTCTCTGAATTATTAATCTTATTGAGTACTTTAGGTTTCCTATGTTCAATCGCCTTACCCAGCTGGTCTTTTTTTCCTGGCTTATGAATACTTGTGACGATTCTAGGCTGAACACGATAGCCACCATTGGCGATTACTGAGATGTATTGAGCCATTTGAAGCGGTGTGTATGTATCGTATTGGCCAATTGCTAAGTCTAAAATTAATCCTCCTACAGTTTTAGGTGTGGTTTGCATTCCGGCTGATTCCTGCGGGAGATCAATACCTGTCTTTACTCCCAGACCAAACTGGCTGTAATAGTTTCTCATTTTCAGTAGATCGTTCTGATCAGCCGGGAGAGATCCATGCGGCTTGTATGTTACGCCTGCAATATGCATGGCAACATTGAACATATATACGTTTGAACTTTTTTGCAATGCGGTTAATTCATTGATGGTTCCCATATTAGTATAAGATTTTTTTATAAGATTCGTTCCTAAAAGCATTGGAGCATCGACATAATATTTATAATGCGGAATTCCGTCCTGATAGCCGGCTAGCACGGTGGCCCCCTTTACTGCTGATCCCATTTCATATTGGGTGGTAAATGCCCCTATCGCATAATCTTCAATTTTGTTGGTTTTTAAATCTATCTTTTTCCCTGCCATTGATAAAATATCGCCGTTATTCGGGTCCATCATTACGGCAAAGGCTCTGTCAAGCATGTAATTTCCGCGTGCACGGCTGTTTCTTACTTCTTCTTCAATAATCTTTTCTACCTTTGCCTGAAGCTCCATGTCAAAAGAAAGCTGAAGATCGTATCCCCTGCTGCCCTTATCAATGGTTTTTTGGCTGACGACATTTCCTTTATTATCTTCTACGTATTCCACTTTTTCTTTATGCGAATTTAAATATTCTTCATATTGATACTCTAAATAACTTTTTCCCACCCTGTCATTATTCGCATAGCCTCTTGTTAAGTAGAAATCTTTCCGGTCGCTCAGCAGGCCCTGATCAGGTGTCGTGACGCCCCCGAAAACAGAATAAAGGGTTTTGTCATAAGGATATTTTCGTGTCCAATCGTTTACGATATCGATTCCCGGAAGTTCTTCTAAATGCTCAGAAACAATGGAAATTTCATCATATGTTAAGTCATTTTTTGGTCTTTGCGAGGAGTTTTTCTTCTCATCAAGCAGCGCTCCGTTTTTTCCATTGCTATTGCTCTTATTTGGATTCATTGCCTTTACGATTTGAGGTTCGTAAGCATTTCCGCTTGAAAACCTTGTATATATCGCAGCAGTTTCCATTTCTTCGTCATCTTGCTGAATAGCCTTTAATTCTTGATCCGGAACACGCTCTATTTGAAGCTTGTAAGCTTGGTCTCCTTTCAGATTGCTTTCTGATTCCTTAAGCAGAGCGGCGGCTTTTTTCGGATGAGCTGCGATCCAGTAATCACGAAGATCCCTTTCCTTCAAAAATTCGGTATCAATATGAATGAAAGAAGCAAGCCGCTTCGCTGTTTTGATTTTATCTTCTGTTTTTGTGCTAGATGTTGATACATACACAATTTCTGGAACGCTCTGGTTGTCGACAGCAACTTTCTGGTTTCTGTCGTACATCTTCCCGCGAGGCGCAGGATAGTAAGCTGTTTTTGCATTTGATTTCTCAGCGTCTTCTTCATGCTGTTCGCCTTCAACAATTTGAACAACCCCGAGCTTAAAAATTAATGCAGTGAATAGAACAAAGACAGCTAGGAAAAAAAGGTTCATTCTGATTGCTCTGTTTCCTTTGCTCTTTTTCTTTGGTTCACGTCCTATTTCAGTCACTTCTGGTTACCCCTCTCAAATCATTCAATATATTTACATATACTGAGATTAATTGTAACACCTTTGTAATAGTTGTTACAGCGAAAAGGAGTAAAAAAAGCTGTCAATATAAAAACACATTAAAATATAACTAACGGTTCAAAAAAAAGGAAGCTATGTAACGGTACGATAAAATCATATATACCGCTGATTCCCTTATTCTTAGTGATTCAACGGATTTACTTTACGAAAATGACAATCTCTATTTGTCAAAGGAAATTGCTGGAATATTTATGACAAAAAAGCTATGTTATGATTTTTCTGTAGAAACAAACAACTCTAGGAGGTTACGAACTAATGAAGAAAGCATTTATTTTATCTGCTGCCGCTGCGGTTGGATTATTCACATTCGGGGGCGTACAGCAAGCATCAGCGAAAGAACTCTCCTGCCAGCCTGTGGTTACAGTAAAAACGGGGAACACAGTACAAAACATGTCACTTAACGATGCAGTGAAAAAACTGCATATTAACACAAATATCAAAACGTTAAACGCTGCAAACGAAAAAGAGATGAAGCAGCTTCTTCAAAAACATGCGAAGCAATCTAACGTGAAAGTTCAGGATGTTCAAAAGACAGAAACGGCCAAACCTGCACAAAAGACTACTGAAAAAGCAGCTGCTGATCAAAACACTGCTTCTAAAGCACCCGCAACTGCTGAAAAAACAAACACAACAACATCTGCACCTTCATCTGTAAGTGCATATGAGAAAAAAGTTGTTGAACTTACAAATGCAGAAAGACAAAAACAAGGATTAAAGCCGCTTCAAATTGATGAAACGTTAAGCAAATCCGCACGCGCAAAATCTCAGGATATGAAAGACAAAAACTACTTTGATCACCAAAGCCCAACATACGGCTCACCGTTTGATATGATGAAATCTTTCGGAATCAGCTACAAAACAGCAGGTGAAAACATTGCGAAGGGCCAAAAGACACCAGAAGAAGTAGTAAAAGCTTGGATGAACAGTGAAGGACACAGAAAAAACATTCTAAACCCTAACTTTACTCACATCGGTGTTGGCTACGTTGAGTCTGGAAGCATCTGGACACAACAATTCATCGGAAAATAATAAAAAAAAGATTGCCTGTTTCGTACAGGCAATCTTTTTTTATTTCACCCAAAGCTTATAGATACTCTGTGTTCCGCTGTTTTCTTCACCTTGAGCAGCTAGCTTGTCATATAAGGATTTTGCGAGCGACAAGCCTGGCATTTCTTCCCCCATTAATTCTGCTTCCTCTAGTGCGATTCCCATATCCTTAATAAAATGCTTCACATAAAATCCCGGTTCAAAGTTGCCTTGCAGCATACGGGGAGCAAGATTTGACAGTGACCAGCTTCCGGCTGCGCCCGTTGTGATGCTTTTCAGAACATTTTCCGGCTCTAGGCCTGATTTTTGGGCATAAGCCATCGCTTCAGCAACACCGATCATACCGGCTGCAATTGCAATCTGATTGCACATCTTGGTATGCTGTCCGCTTCCAGCCGGTCCTTGATACTGAATATTCTCTCCCATTAAAGAGAAAATCGGCATGCAGGCTTCAAAAGCTTCTTTTTCTCCACCGACCATAATCGCGAGTGTTCCGTTTTGTGCACCGATGTCTCCACCGGAAACAGGAGCGTCTAAAGCGAACAATGCTTTTTCTTTGGCCGCTTCAGCAATCTTCTTCGCAAGCGAAGGCTTAGATGTCGTCATATCAATAAGATATGCCCCTTCTTTTGCGTTTTCAATAATTCCATTGCTTCCGAAATACACTTCTTCAACATCACTGGGATAGCCGACCATTGTGATGATAACATCCGCTTCTTTCGAAAGATCTTTGACCGTATCTTTCCAGATCGCGCCTTTTTGAAGTATGCTTTCTGCTTTTTCTTTTGTCCGGGTGTACACCAATACAGGATGGCCGTCATTGAGAATATGTGATGCCATGCTTTTTCCCATTACTCCAAGACCGATAAAACCAATTGTTTTTTTCAAGGTCATTCCTCCCAGATGTTTCGTTTAGATTTTAGTTAAAATTTATCATTTTTCCTTCATTTTCTAGACTACCATATCTATTCATCTTATAAAATAAAAAATCCCCAAAACAAATGATGTTTGGGGATGTAATTGGATTACAATGTGAATTTTGCAATTGTGTTCATAAGCTCTTGGCTTGCATGTTTTAGTGTTTCCGTTGAGTGTTTGACTTTCTCAAGGGTGACAAGCTGTTCATCGGTTGATGCGTTCACTTCCTCTGCTGCGGCAGCTGATTCCTGTGATATGGCTGAAATGCTTTGAATAGCTTCAGATATCGCAAGCTGTTCTTCACTCATTCTTTGAATTTCCGCGTAAATGTGATCAATACCTTGTACCAGTGACTGCATTTCTGCAGTTATCGTATTTAATACCTCTCCAGTTTCGTGAATGGCACTGTTTTGTTCATCATTCATTCTGCTTGCCTCAACCATCGCGTGAGAGGCCTCTTTTGTCTCAAGCTGGATAAGCTTCACAGTCTCGCTGATATGCTTTGTAGAAAGGGCTGATTGCTCAGCTAACTTCCGCACTTCATCGGCTACGACGGCAAAACCGCGCCCGCTTTCTCCGGCTCTGGCTGCCTCAATACTGGCATTTAAGGCAAGCAAGTTGGTTTGATCAGATATGTTTGAAATCGCTGTAACGACTTCTTCAATATTCTTAGTTTGATTTTCCAAATCCAGCAGCATCGTTTCAACCTTTTTCGTTTCCATATTGGCTTCGTTTGATTTCATCAGCAGCTGGCCGAGCGCATCAAGTCCTTTATAGCTTGCATCCTCGGACGATTTTGAGCGTTCTTTAATTCCGCCTGCCTCCTCAGCGATTTGCCTGATTTTCGTTGACAGGCTTTCCGATTTTTCATTAATGGTTTCAACTTCAGAAGCCTGTTCCGATGCCCCTGCGGCTACTTCTTCAATCGCTTTTGCAATTTGTCCGCTTGTTTCATTAGTTTCGGCAGCGACAGCCGTTAGTTGTTCAGAGGTGTCAGATACTTTCCCTGAAGAGAGTCTCACTTGCTCAACCATTTCCTTCATATTTTCAACCATCAGATTGAAATCTCTTGTTAAAATACCGACTTCATCCTTAGATTTTGATTCCGCGCGCACTGTTAAATCGCCTGCGGAAACAGCTTTCGTTTTTACGATCAGCTGCTGTATCGGACCGGTTATCGTTTTGGCCAGGAAGTAGCTGAGAATAATTGTTATGATAAGCGCAATCAATGATATCCAAAGATTTGCCCGATTCATTTTATCTGAAATCCACATTAATTGATCGGTATCAAACTGCGTTCCGACCTTCCAGCCCGTTTCGCCAATCGTTTGGTACACAACCATTTTCCCATTCACATCTTGTATCCCTTGTTTCTCGGATGCGATGGTTTGCAGTGTTTGATCCTTTGATATATTTTTTCCTTGATTTGACGGATGGGCTAAAAGATTGCCGCTCGCATCAGCTAAAAAGGCAAATCCTTTGTAAGGCACCTTTTGTTTATTGACCATACTCTGGATAGCAGAGAGTTTCAAGTCATAGCTGGCAACCCCTATCACTTTTTGCCCGTCTAAGATCGCTTTCGATGCAGTAACAATCATGTCTCCTGTCACGACATCTTTATAAGGTTCCGTCCAAACAACTTGATCCGGGGTTTCAGCTGCAAGCTTATACCATGGTCTTGATGTTGGATCGTAATCCTCAGCGAAATCCGCTTTTGGATATGTAAACATTTCTTTTTTTGCGGTGCCTATGTAAGCCATCGCAACATAATCATCGTTGTCTTTGATTTGCTTAATGTCATCGTGAAACAGCCGAGCAGCTTTCTTACTTGGTTTCGTTACAAATGTATGCGTTAATTCCCCATTAGCCAATCTTGATAACGAAATGGCATAACTCTTTAATTGCAATTCAATATTTTGTTCAAGTGACTGCGTCACGTTTTGAGTTGTATTTTTCCCATCCTCTGTAATCATCGGTTTTAGCGTCAAATAAGAAGACAGCATTAAAAGAACAACTGTGATGATTAACATAATCGAAACAAAAACAGCAATCTTCATGTGAAGTTTTTTAAACAAACCAATCCCCTCCTAATTTCTATATCGGCCCTTTCGTTTGAAAAATGAATAATCAAAAAATAAATTATAAGAAAATCGGAATATATTTACTGAAAATTCAATCTTCGTTATAATGAAACAACATAAGGAGAGTGATGATCATACTAAAACAAATGTATGTGCATGACGGCAGAAAATTTGAGGCTCTGACCATCAGAAACTACACTGAGACTGACATCGAGAGGCTGATTTCTCTTCAAGAAGAATGTTTCCCTCCTCCGTTTCCCCAGGAATTGCTGTGGTCAGAGGACCAGCTTGCCAGCCATATCAAAACCTTTCCGGAAGGCGCTTTATGCGCGCTCATCAATGGCAGAATTATCGGTTCCATGACTGCTCTTATTGTACAATTTGAGCCTGATTCTCCTGATCATACATGGGCACAAGCAACTGACAATGGATCGATTAAAAATCATGAACCTCATGGAAATACTTTATATGTAGTGGATATTTCTGTTTCTCCTCATTATCGAAAGCTTGGAATCGGAAAATGGCTGATGAATACGATGTATGAGCTGACTGTTGATAAAAGACTGGAACGCCTTCTCGGCTGCGGCCGCATTCCTTTGTATCATAAATACGCACACGAGATCAGCGCTGTTCAGTACGTTGAAGATGTGATGGAAGGCAGGAAAAACGACCCTGTGCTGTCCTTTCTCCTCCGTTGCGGGCGTTCACCTATTCGTGTAGTCAGCAATTATTTGGAGGATAAAGAATCATTGAATTACGGCGTTTTGATGGAAGGAAAAATCCTTTTTATAAAAAAGCGAGCTGTTGATCACAACAGCCCGTTTAAGTGAAATATTCAATTTTTGCGTTAGGGAAAAAGGTATCAATATAGGATTCAAGTGCTTCTCGAAGTGCATGCTCTTCATCTTTCTGATAAATATATTTTCCGATCCCGTAACGGCCCCATTTATAACGGCGCTTTTCTTCATCTAATTCGAGCTTCGTCTTCGGATAATTTTTCTCTATCACTCGTTTGGCCGGTTTTGTAAAACGGTGTTGAATTAATTCAAACGTAATGTCATGTCTAACGTCCTGCGGCAAAGCAGCATCTAGCTTTTCAAACAGATGTCTGTATCCTTCTTCCCAGCCTTCATGAATATAAATCGGAGCAACAATAAAGCCTAGCGGGTAGCCTGCTTTTGCAACTTTTACTGCCGCTTCTATCCGCTTATCAAGAGGTGAAGTTCCCGGCTCAAAGTTTTTAATCACATAGTCGGCATTAATACTGAATCTGAATCTCGTTTTCCCGTTATGCTTTGCGTCTAATAGGTGATCGACATGATGAAATTTCGTTACAAATCGGAGCTTTCCGAGATCACTTTGGCCAAAATGTTCAATGGCGCGCTTCAGCGTGTGTGTCAGATGATCAATTCCTACAATGTCTGACGTACATGATGCTTCGAACCTTGTGAACTCTGGTGCGCGCTCCTTCATATACTTATCTGCCTGATCTAAAATCTCTTCGACGTTTACATAAGTTCTGATATACGGCTTTGATCCCATGGTTGTTTGCAGGTAGCAGTAATGACAATGCCCCATACAGCCTGTTGCAAACGGAATGGCATATTCGGCCGAGGGTTTGGATGAATCAAACTTTAATGTTTTCCGGACACCGATAACTAAAGTTGATTTCGCATTGCGATATTGCTGAAGATGATTTTTCCCAGGAATATTACGCACCTGATTGTGGGATGTTGTTTCTCTGATTTCAATGCCCATATTCTCAAATTTATCTTGTAATTCTTGGCCTAGCGGATATTCCAGCGCCCTCGGTTCTATATATACAAGCTGCGGAACAAATGGGTTCTGCATGATGCCACATCCTTTTCCTTTACTAACGTTACTTTTCTCACTAGGCGGAAAGGATATGAGTTGTAATGATTTCCTTGTTACTCATACGGATCAATATCAAAGAGTTCTTTGTAAAGCGATTTAGCTTCTTCATAGCTTGCAAACACAGCATCGTCCTCTGCGAACGGATGATAGGTTTCATAAATAAACAGGGAAAGCTCGCCTTCATGGTATGGATGGTGCACAATTTCGGCTTCCTTTATGTGGGCTACATTGGCGGCGTGCGGATTTCTGTAGATCACATAAACAGTATCTCCTGCGTTAAATTGGTTTGACATACTATCCCTCCTAGCCATGTTATTGTGTCCTTCTATACCCTTACTTATGAAAAAAACCAGACAGGCCGGAGGCCGTCTGGTTTTTGTACATTACTTGAATGTTTCTTTTACGAACGCGACAACTTCTTCTGTCGTGCTCATAGATAAGATTTTCTCTTTGAATGACTCAGCTTCTTGTTTAGACAATTTGCTGATTTGTGTTCTTGCCGGAAGGATAGACGTTGCGCTCATTGAGAACTCATCTAAGCCTAAGCCGAGAAGGATCGGAATCGCAATCTCGTCTCCTGCCATTTCTCCGCACATGCCAACCCATTTTCCTTCTTTGTGTGCTGCTTCAATTACCAGTGTAATTAAGCGAAGGATTGCCGGGTTGTATGGCTGATACAGGTAAGATACACGTTCATTCATACGGTCAGCTGCCATTGTGTATTGAATCAAATCGTTTGTTCCGATACTGAAGAAATCAACCTCTTTAGCAAACTGATCAGCGATGACTGCAGTTGACGGAATCTCAACCATCATTCCGACTTCAATATCGTCAGATACAGCCTGTCCCGCTTTTACGAGCTTTTCTTTCTCTTCAAGAAGGATCGCTTTTGCTTCTTTGAATTCGTTAACTGTCGCAATCATAGGGAACATGATTTTCAAGTTTCCGTATGTACTTGCACGAAGCAGCGCGCGAAGCTGTGTTCTGAAGATTTCTTGCTCTTCAAGGCAAAGACGAATCGCTCTATATCCCAGGAACGGGTTCATTTCTTTAGGAAGCTGCAGGTAAGGAAGCTCTTTGTCTCCGCCGATATCAAGTGTCCGCACGACGACTGATTTTCCTTCCATACGCTCAAGAACCGTTTTGTAAGCATCAAACTGCTCATCTTCTGTAGGCAGCTGATCTCTTCCCATGTAAAGGAATTCTGTACGGTAAAGGCCAACTGCTTCTCCGCCGTTTTCAAGAACACCTTTTACATCATCAGGAGTACCGATGTTCGCTGCAAGCTCTACATGATGTCCGTCTTTTGAGACAGTCGGTTCATTGACAAGCTTCGCCCACTCAGCTTTTTGAGCCAAATAAGCATTATGTTTTTCTTCATACTCTTTTACAGTTTCCGCAGATGGGTCAATAATGACATCGCCATTGATACCGTCAACGATAACAGTCACGCCGTTTTGGATCGTGCCTGTAGCCGCTTTCGTTCCAACAACTGCTGGAATCTCAAGAGAACGTGCCATGATGGCAGAGTGAGATGTGCGTCCGCCGATATCAGTAGTGAATCCTTTTACGAACTCACGGTTTAATTGAGCTGTGTCAGACGGTGTTAAGTCTTCAGCTACAATAATAACCTCTTCTGAGATCATGCTTGGGTTTGGAATTTCGACGCCAAGCAGGTGGCCGGTTACGCGTTTTGTTACATCGCGGATATCTGCCGCACGCTCTTTCATATATTCGTTGTCCATAGATTCAAACATGGTAACGAACATAGAAGACGTTTCTTTTAAAGCGAATTCAGCGTTCACTGAATCAGTGCTGATTTTTTCTTTCACAGGGTTCAGAAGCTCAGGGTCACTGAGAACTAAAAGGTGAGCAGAAAAAATATCAGCTTTATCCTGACCCAGTTCTTTCAAAGCGTGCTCTTTGATTTTTTCGAGCTCTTCTTTTGAACGTGCAATCGCTTCATCAAAACGGCTTACTTCCGCTTCAGAATCAGAGATGTTTTTCTTTTCAACCGTTAAATCTGGCTCTTCAAGCCGGTATGCTTTTGCAATCGCGATGCCGGCTGAAGCACCAATCCCTTTTAATTCTTGCATTACTCGCCGAGTCCTTCGCTTTTCATTGTTTCTTCTAAAGCGTTAAGAGCATCGTTTTCGTCAGCTCCGGAAGCAGAGATTGTGATCTCAGCGCCTTTAGCGATACCTAAAGACATAACACCCATAATAGATTTAAGGTTAACTGTTTTGCCGTTATATTCTAAATTAACGTCAGCGTCGTATTTGCTAGCAGTTTGTACAAGAACTGTCGCAGGACGAGCATGGATTCCAGAATCTGCAGTTACTTTAAATGTTTTTTGTGCCATTTTTATCATTCTCCTTTTAACTTAAAGCTTTATTACTTCACAATATTATATCATACAACCGTACTTGTCATCTGACAAGCACGGCGTACTAACACCCTTATTTTTCAATCTTCACAATATCTTCTTGTTCTCTGTTGACTGAACCGCTTGCTTTAATGCTGACTGTTTCTCCTTCAGCAAGGTTTGTAAATACAATCGGTGTCATGAGAGATGGTACATTCGGTTTGACTGCATCCAGATCAACTTCAAGAAGTTTTTGTCCAGGCTCAACACGGTCTCCTTCTGATACGAAAGACGTAAATCCTTCGCCCTTCAGGCTGACGGTATCAATACCAAAGTGGATTAAAATTTCTCTTCCGCCGTCGGATTGCAGGCCGATCGCATGTTTCGTCGGGAACACATTGAGAATTTTTCCGCGAACCGGTGATACGACAATTCCTTCAGAAGGGAGAATCGCAAAACCGTCACCCATCATTTTCCCTGAGAAGACTTGGTCAGGAACATCCGTAATCGGGTGAATTTCCCCGGTAATCGGAGAAACGAAAACTTCCTCGCCGATTTCATTTTGCAGCGGTTCTGCAATCACTTCCTCAACCTGCTGGCCTACTTCCTCTTGAGCAGATGTTTTCGGTTCAGGTCTAGGCTTGCGTCCCGCAATAATGTCTTGCATTTGTGTTTTTAACCCGTCAGAACGCGGTCCGAAAATAGCCTGAATGTTGTTGCCGACTTCCAGCACTCCGGAAGCGCCAAGCTGTTTCAGACGGTCTTTATCAACCTTTTTCTGATCGTTTACAGTCACACGCAGACGAGTGATACAAGCATCAAGGTGTTTGATGTTTTCCTGGTCACCCATTGCCTGCAGAATCTCATAAGGAAGATCCCCTGCTTCACCTGTTTTCCCAGGTGCTGCTGTTTCTTCCGCAGCATCCTCGCGTCCAGGTGTTTTCAGATTAAATTTGCGGATGGCAAATCGGAATCCGAAGTAGTAAATGACCGCTAACCCTAAGCCGACAGGGATGACAAGCCACCATGCCGTCCGGTTCGGTAAAATACCGAATAGGAAGTAGTCAATTAAACCACCGGAGAATGTCATACCAATCTTAACATTCAACAGCTGCATGACCATGAATGAAAGTCCCGCAAACAAACAGTGAATCGCAAACAGGACTGGAGCAACGAATAAGAAAGAAAATTCCAATGGCTCTGTGATCCCCGTTAAGAAGGATGTCAAGGCCGCTGAACCCATAATACCTGCAACGAGTTTTTTGTTTTGCGGTTTTGCTTCATGATAAATGGCAAGCGCCGCAGCAGGCAGACCGAACATCATAAATGGATATTTACCTGTCATAAACGTACCTGCCGTTAACTGTACGCCGTCTTTAATCTGCGCCATAAAGATACGCTGATCCCCGCGGATGATTTCTCCTGCTGCACTCTTATAGCTGAAGAATTCATACCAGAACGGCGAATAGAAAATGTGGTGCAATCCGAATGGGATAAGCGAACGTTCAATCACCCCGAAGATAAATGCAGCAAGGGTTGGATTCGCTTCCACTAATCCTGTTGAAAAGGCATTCAATCCATGCTGGATCGGAGGCCAGATCACTAACATAATAAGACCCAGAATCAGTGCAGAAATTGACGTAACAATTGGAACGAAACGTTTACCCGCAAAGAAACCAAGGTATTGCGGCAGTTCAATTGTGTAAAATCTGTTAAACAATAATGCAGCTAACACACCGACGATAATACCGCCGAACACCCCTGTCGCCAAGGTAGGTATACCAAGCATGTTTACATATGCAGGATGGTTTTCCGTAAAGAACTTGGCTCTTTCAACTGAATCCGAAGGAATGGTTCCGTTTGCAAGAAGAACCGCACTCATGGATACATTCATTACAAGATAACCGATAATTGCTGCAATCCCTGCAACTCCATCACCATTGGCAAGCCCGATGGCTACACCTACTGCGAAAAGAAGCGGAAGGTTATCGAAAACAATCTGCCCAGCGCTTTCCATCACACCTGCTACAAGCTGAACATTGTCATTGCTCAAGAAATGCAGGACCTGAATCATGTCCTTATTTTGCATCGCATTCCCGATCGCAAGCAAAATCCCCGCAGCCGGAAGGATCGCAACTGGAAGCATAAGCGCACGCCCAATTTTTTGAAGAACGCCGAATAATGCTTTAAACATAAGAATTGACCTCCTCTTTTTACTAGTCTGACCTTACAGCTAAAAATCATGACAACGAATTCACAGGCGTAAGTCTTCCAGTTTAACCGTTTACATTTGCCCTTTTACACAACAAAAAGGCATGAGCAAAATTGGGTGCGCAAAAGAACGAGAATGAACTTCCCGTTTTTTTCCCTCAATCACTCATGCCTGATCGAATCAGTAACACGTTATAAGGATAAACTGAATTTATGAAATTTTATTGGTTAATCGGTACAGATGAAGCGTCAGATAAACCGCTTCCGCCTCATGAACTGGTTTCTTCAATGTTTGCTGCAAGATTTTAATCAATTTCCAAGCTGTATTGTAGCATAGCGGATATTCATTTTTCAATAACAACATTAATTTTTCTGGTTCTTTAGTCGGTTCTTCTTTTTTAATTCTTTCTATTGTAAATCTGATATGTCGGATCAGCCGCAAATAGTTGACACTTTCCTTATTTACTTTCATTTGAAATGAGTCTTCAATCACCTCGACAAGCTGCGCCATGAGCTGAGAGTGCTGATTGACCTCGGACAGCGGACGGTTTGTCAACGCTGAATGGATATGCAGAGCGATAAAACCAATCTCCCCTTCCGGAAGGCAGATTCCCGCTTTTTCATTGATCATATCTATGACTTCTTTGGCAATTTGGTACTCCTCAGGATATAGTGACTGAGTCTCCATTAGAAATGGATTTTTCATATCAAATCCCTGCTGCTGCCTTTTGATCGCAAATGCGATATGGTCTGTCAACGCAATGTGAATATGTTCATTTAATGAGTTATTAGTCCTATTGCTTATGTGATAGATGACATCGTTTGAAATATCAACGAGGTTTTCATCAACATAGTCAAGGAGCTTTTTAAACTGTTTTTGTTCCTTCTCGTCTTTTAAAATGAACATTTTATCGTAGCCTTTATCTTCAATGACATCATCTTGTTTTTTTCCGAAACCAATACCTTTTCCGATTAAAACGACTTCGCTGTATTTATGATGAGAAGCAATTAATACGTTATTATTCAGTACCTTTTTCACTGTGAAGGACCCATTCACGATCCTCAGCTCCTTTGTCATTCAATACCTCATATCGTACATAACGAACGGAAGACACGTCAAACCTTTTTTCAATGCATTCACTAAACAGTCGATCTTTCGATGAGACGGTAATCCAGAACTTTCCTTTCAATCGGCTGCCCTTGAATTCTTTTTTCCAGTATGGCAAATGCCTGCTTTCCCATTTCCCTTGTCTGAATATCGATCGTTGTGATTCCAAGCGCTTGGCTGATTTCGTGGTTATCAACGCTTAAGATTGCAAGCTCATCCGGTACTGACACCCGCTGGTTCTTTGCTTCAAGAAAAAGCCCTGCTGAGACTTGGTCATTGGCAACAAAAATAGCCGTCGGCTTTTCCTTCCACGTTTTCCATTTATGAAAAAGCGCCTTCCCATCATTGATTGTAATCGCTTTCTCAACTACCCAGCCTTCACGAAATGCCTCACCGATCTCTTCCAATGCCTCTTTATAGGCTTTGATTCGAAAATGGCTGTTCATGCCTTTTTTTCTTGCCAAACAGATGGCTATTTTTTTGTGCCCTTTGGCAATTAAATAGTCCAAGCCGTTCCGAAATGCTTCTTGGTGAGGAATGCTGATGGTTGGGAAGCGGGCATTATCTGAATTCTGGCAAAGCAAAATCGGGCCCTCCCATTCCATGAGTTTCTCATCAGCAAGCGCCTTTGAGCAAAAAATCAGGCCGTCAACCTGGCGCTGCTTTAATTGGGACAGCGCAAAGATTTCTTTTTGTACCTCATAGTTTGTTTGGAATAAAGAGAGGTGAACCCCGGATTCCGCGGCTGCGTCGGCTATTCCTGCAATCAGCTCTGCAAAATATGGCAGATTAACCGTCGGCAAGACAACACCAATCATGTTTGAAAATCCTTTCGACAAATGTACAGCGTGAATATTTCTCGTGTACTCCAATGATTCCATTGCCTCAAACACTCTTTTTCGTTTGTCTTCACTGACGTATGGATGATTGTTTATGACTCGGGAAACCGTTGTAACAGAGACACCGGCTTTTTCTGCAATGTCTTTAATATTAGCCATAGATTCCCTTCTTTCTAAATCCCCTTGATCTGGAATGCGTTTCATACAATAAGATATGGACGTACCAGATATCTTTTTGTGTTTTAAGCTGAAAGGAGAAGATCACATGGGTTTCTTCATTTTAATTGGGTTATGTCTCACTGTTCTCGGTGGCAGCTGTCTTGCTGTAAAACCTCTCAACCAAAAACATGAAATTAAACCCTTTCGAACATTTGATGATTTTTTTATTTAATGCAGATAAAAAAGGACGATGTCGAGAACAAAGTCCTTTTTTATTTCTATTACGGCAGTATGATTAACTCCTTTGGATATTGGGTCAGAGCAACTGCTCCGTCCTTTGTTACGTGAACGTCATCCTCAATGCGCACGCCGCCGATCTCAGGCACATAAATCCCCGGTTCGATCGTGTAGACCATGCCTTCCTGCAGCAGTGTATCGTTGGCCTGGCTCATTGATGGATACTCATGGACAGAAATTCCGAGTCCATGCCCAAGCCGGTGAGGAAAATAATCACCGTATCCCGCTTTTTCAATGATTCCGCGGGCAGTTAAATCCAGATCTCCGATTCTCACACCGGGTTTGCTTGCCTCAATCGCGGCTTTTTCCGCTTGAAGTACAGTCTCGTAAATGGCCTCCTGCTTCGGATTGATGGTTTTGTAAGCAAACGTTCTTGTAATATCAGAGCAATAGCCGTCAAGAATAACACCGAGATCAAATAATACAAAATCACCTTTCTTCAACGTGGCTGTACCAGGATTTCCATGAGGCTGGCCAGATTTTTCTCCAAATAAAACCATTGTAGAGAAAGACATGCCCTGAATTCCTTTTTTCTTCAGCTCATACTCAATTTGAGCGAGCACTTCCACTTCACTGATGCCTTCACGCAAAGCGGCTGTGCCGACTTCAACACCGTAATCTGCAAGCTTTGCCGCCTCTTTCAGCAAACGAATCTCATTGTCATCTTTAATCAGGCGAAATTGATTGAGTGTTTCTTCTGCTGAAACAAATTGAGCCCCGCCCGTCGCATGCTTCAGCTGTTCTGCACGTGATAGCGAGATTGAATCCTTTTCTACCGCAAGCGTATGTATGCTGATATTTCGCTTTTTCAAGGCCTTCTCTATCAGCTCCCACGGATTTTCGTGATCCGCATAGGCAATGATTTCATGATTCCAGCCTGCGTTGCGGGCCTGTCCTGCTTCCATTCCTGGACAAACAAAGAAAGGCTCCTCTTCTTGAAAAACAAATAACCCCATTAATCTTTCATGCGGCTCTGTGTAAAAACCGGTTAAGTAAAAAACATTTTCTTTTGTATGAATAAATGCGGCAGTATGCCCCGCTTCCTTCAGCCATGAAGAGACGCGTTGTATTCTATTCACTTCTTGTTCCTCCCTGCCATTTGCAATGCATTGTTCTGTCTTCCATTGTAACAGGTTTTACCGGTGTTTGCCTTTCACGACGCCTTCATTTTCTAATGCATTTTATTTCCTGCTCCTCTTCCTGTATACTGACAGTAACGTTCAATCGCAGGGGGGTTGTTCCGTTTGCTGATGAATTTTTTCAGACGAAAAGCAGTTATGCTCTTAACGGTTTTGGGAATTTCCGCTCCTTTTATCGGGATGAAGATGGTGGGCTTTTATTATTACAGCTCTATCATAGGCTGTGCAGCGGGTTTCCTTTGCTGCATCCTCGCTCTCATCCTGGTTATGAAAAGATCTGATAAAGACAAAAATGAAGGGAAAGCTTGATACATAAAAAGCCAGCAGCCTGATTAGGCTGCTGGCTTTATTTTAGGAGTCTTAAACCGTTTAGTATGACTAAAATCGTGCTGCCCTCATGACCAATCACGCCAAATGGCAATTCCATCGCCTGCAAAAAGTTTGCACAAATCAGCAGGCAGATTACAGCTAGAGAAAACACGATATTTTGTTTGATGATCCTGTTCATTTTCCGAGACAAGCGGCACATGTTTACGAGCTTTTTCAAATCGTTTTTCATGAGGACCATATCAGCGGTTTCAAGTGCTACATCTGTTCCGCCGCCCATCGCAATGCCGACATCCGCCGCTTTGAGTGCCGGCGCATCATTGATTCCGTCACCCACCATTGCAATCGTTCCGAATTCTTCTTTTAACCGTTTGATTTCATTCACTTTTTGGTCAGGCAGGCATTCTGCTACGACAGTTGTCATGCCGGCTTCCTTGGCAATCGCTTGAGCCGTGTCTTCGTGATCTCCTGTCAGCATGGCCGTTTTAATCCCAAGTCGGTTCAGTTCTTCCATGACCTCTTTTGCTTCAGGCCTGATTTGGTCCTTCAGTGCGATACAGCCTGCTATTTGATCATCCTTTTTCACAAATACAATTGTATGACCGCTTTGAATGACATCGGATGCTGTTTGTTTCAAAAATTGTGCTGCCATTTCCTCGCCGATAAAACCTGCTTTACCGACCTTCCATTTCGCACCCGACACTTCTGCCATAACGCCAAACCCTGAGGTTTCTTCTATAGATATGTAGCCGGACTGATTCACGCCACGGCTGTCAGCGTACGCCGTTATGGCTTGGGCGAGCGGATGGCTTGATTGCGTTTCGATGGCATAGACAGCCTCAAGAACTTCCGCTTCACTGAATCCTTCTGCTATTCTGATCGTCTCTACGGCAGGCTGGCCTTTTGTTACAGTGCCGGTTTTATCAAAGGCGATCATTTGCACTGAGCCCAGCTGTTCAAGAAAGACGCTTCCTTTCACAAGCATACCGTTGCGGGCGCCATTTGAAATCAGGGACAGCGCCGCTGGCATAATAGAGGCGACAAGCGCACAAGGTGACGCGACAACCATAAACACCATTGCGCGGTAGAAGGTTTCACTCCAGCTCCAGCCCAGCGCAAAGTGCGGGACGAATAAAAGGAGCGCCACCGCAATTAGCACACCTTTCACATAAGCATTTTCAAATCGTTCGATAAAAGCCTGAGCGGGTGAAACACTATTTTGCGCTGATTCAACCAGTTTGATAATTTTTCTGAATAACGAATCTTCATTTGCTTTCGTGACACGGACAGTCAAGGAGCCATTGCGATTCACCGTTCCTGTGAATACAGTGTCGCCTGTGTTTTTTTCTACAGGCATTGATTCACCTGTTAAAGCCGACTCGTCAAGACTTGTCGAGCCCGATTCAATGATACCGTCTGCCGCTACGCGTTCTCCAGGTTTGATCACGATCATATCACCGGCCTGCAAGTCTGAAACCGGAACTCTTTTGGTTTCACCATTGACCATCAATGTCGCTTCTTCAGGCTCAAGCTGCATTAAAGACGTTAAATCTCTGCTGCTTTTATTCATCGTGTATGTTTCTAAAGCTCCGCTTAAGGAAAAAATAAATATTAAAATAGCACCCTCTGCCCAGTATCCGATCAAGGCGGAACCAACGGCAGCGAAAATCATTAAAAGTTCTACATTCAGCGTTTTGGATTCGAGTGTTTCTTCGATTCCTTCCTTTGCTTTAGCAAATCCGCCGATCACAAAAGCCAGCAAGAAAAGTATTATGGATAATACCTGATATCCGGATAAGAGCCAGCCTGCCAAAATAAAAGCGCCTGATACAAGTGCTGCAATAAGCTCCGCGTGCTGTGCCCAGTTTTTTTCCCTCTTGTCTGTTTTCAATGGCTCGTGCGGGTCGCGTTGAACGATAACTTGTTCATTCATATCGAATTCTCCTCTCTAATTGAGAACGTAAATCATCTTCATTTCTCTTATAAAAACAAAATCGCTGCCCAAAAGGCAGCTTTATCGTCAGTTATTTCTTGATGTCTTCCTTTATTATAGCACGCACGAAGAGAATTTCAATTATAATTATTTTAATTTCTTTTTGATAATAATTATCATTAATGTTTATTCACTTCTTCTCTATATGAAAAAAGCTGAGAGTCTATACTCTCAGCTATTCTTCCGTCCATTCCTTCAGTTGTTCCGCTGTCATCGGGCCAATTTTTGTTTTTTCAATTTCTCCCTTTTCATTCAGCAAAAATGATGTTGGGATCGTGATGATATGATACTCCTTCATCAATTCCCCTTTTGAGTCAAGGACAATTGGAAACGTCAGCTTGTTTGCTTTAATAAAGTCTTCAACGACTTGCTGATTTTGTTCCGAATTCACTAAATTCACCGTTACCAGCTTTACACTGTCGGATGGATGGGCATCATAAAACGATTGAAACTGTGGAAGCTCCTTTTTGCAGGGCGGACACCATGACGTCCAAAAATGGAGAATTGTTTTTTGCCCTTTATTCGGAATCGAGATGTCCTCCCCTTCTATCGTTTTCATAAGAAAAACAGCGGGAACAGCAGGCTGTTTTTCCTCAGCTTGTGCCGCACCTGGAATCCATACAATCAACCCTAATAACATAATGTATATAGTAAGCAAGCGCTTCGTCAACATGGAATCTTCCTTTCATGCTTTTCAATTAGCTTGCCCCTGCTGTTCCTTTATCATCCTTCAATTCGCGGCGTTCTGGTCCCTCCCGTAAGAAATACGGATACCTTCAATGCTTTGCAGATCGTGGCATAGTGCAGGCTCGTCAAAAGAATCATGCCAGTGTTCATTCCAAGGATAATCCCGAGCATTTGCAGATTCTCCATTGATCCCAGTACATACATCATACTTAGCGCAACGATATGGCTCCATACATTGTGATAAAAAGCCTCTTTCACAAAACCCATCCCGATTAAGCACGCCTGCAGCGGCATGACAAACAGATGAAAGAGAAAGTAAGGCCACAACAGCTGCAAGTAATACTGCGCTTCAGGAGAGTGAAAAAACAAATGCGTGAGAGGTCCCGCAAACTGGAACATGACCCAGACGGCAGGTATACCGTAACCTAATGTAATGAAAATCGACTGTTTCAGCCTTTTTAACACGATGTCATACTGAGAAAGTGCATAAGCTTCCGAAATACTCGGTATCATGACGACCATTAACGAATGGGCAATAAAAGCAGGGAACGACCCTATCGTCACAGCCACTCCTGCCAGCATTCCGTATTGATCGATCGCCGCTGTCCCGGCAACGCCCGCAGCCAAAAGAGCTCCTTTTACTAAAAAGGGTTCAATTGCATTGACAACCGCATGAAAAATGCGCAGTCCTGTTGTAGGAATTGAAACAGCAAGCAGTCTTTTCCTTACATCCTTTCCGCGCAAATGAATGTGCTGCTGGCCGGATAACGCCCGCCTTGCCATGATAAATTGTGAATATAAATAAACAAGCACGACCACATCACTCACGACTAGAACAAACAAGGAAATCAGCACAGCCATGTCCAATTCAAATGAGTACCATTGAAAAAAGAGGAATAAGCACAAGAGCTGGATGATTTTTTTCAGCACATTGGCAATTGCGATCTTCCCCATTTTCTGCACACCCATAAAGTAGCCCCTGGCGATTGAAGTAAAGGCGACAACAGGAATTAAGCCGATGACAATCCCTTTAATAAACGGGTGGTATGTATCAAATACTGGAATAAACGGAAGCGCAATACTAGCGGCGACAGTAGAAAAAGCAGTAAAAATGGCTGTCATTCTGAAAGCGTGCCTCAGCATGCTTTCATGAAGCTTAGGATTTGACTCGGCAATGAATTTAGAAATGGATATCGGCAGTTCCAGGCTCGCGATGACAATAATTAAAAAGATCGTGGGCAAAATACTCATGTAAAGCCCCATCCCATGCTCGCCAAGCTCCCGCGCCAAAATCATATTGACGACAAATTCAAGGCATTCAGCGAAAAAGGCGGCAATGGATAAAAGAATGATCCCTTTCACAAATCGATTCATGATGTCTCTCCTTGTCTCTTGTACTACCAACATCATATGAGACAAGTTCAAAAATTATTTTATTTTTACTCTTTATATGAAAAAAAGCACAGCTGAGACAAATTGTCTCTTCTATGCTTAGACGGCAAAAACGTGTCTGCCGATTTTTTCTACGATTTTTCTTGAACGAATCCAATTATCTGACGCTGTTTTCGGATTATAAAAGAATATGGCATCTGTTTCTCTATTTTTTGAGGACAGCGCTTCTTCGGCAGCTTCAATCGATTCTTTATCAGGCTTTTGGTTAATGCTCCCGTTTGCGACCGGTTCAAAGGCGTTTTTCTGATAAATAACTCCTCTTATCGTATCAGGAAAACCTTTTTTCTCCGTCCTGTTCAGTACAACGCTTGCTACAGCGACCTTGCCTTTATATGATTCTCCTTTGGCCTCTGCGTGAACGAGACGGGACAGCAACTCTTTTTCAGACTGTGTATATGTTTCTTTCTCATCATTTGTTTTGTTCGGTTTATCTTTCTCTTTCTTTTCAGTGTGTGCTGATAGCTTAATCGGTTTTATTTTCTTGTCTTTATCAGCAGACAGTGAAGGGAAAGATTCATTCGTATTTCGATCTATATGTGTAAGCCATTTCGCTTCTTCATGTTTTGTCTTCTTTGCGCTCAGTAGTGAAGCTTGTGTATGCTCAATTTTGGCTGCAGGCATGAAACAAAGAAGAAAAACAGCCAGAGCAGTGAATTTCGTTGTCATACAGTTTCCTCCTTAAAGTGCTCCAAAAAACACTTCATAACCTTAACAAGAGATCCATTCATTTTCACGGAAAAAGATTTTCCAACTCTCCCAAGGAGGTATCAGGATGGAATAAAGAGGATGACTCACTGCTTAATGGCAAAAAAACAGTTTGAAATTCTATAAATATTGTCAAATCAAAACATGTTTATCCATTTTTGACACTTTACATTTTATTTACACCTGTTACAGACAGCTGTAATAAAAGGCTTGTATTCTGTCATATATGATAAAAAGGCTTCTCACGTATGAGAAACCTTCAGCTTCTTGGCTGTTCTAAGTATTGAAAGATAACATCTCCGCCTTGCTGGGCAATTCCTCGGAAATGTTTAAAATCATCTTGTTTAGATAACACGGCCCTGAAATCAAGAAAATGCTCTTTCTGGACTCTCAGTTCGTTTATGGCGCCGGTGCGCAGCTGTTCAATCATTTCTGTTATTTCTTCGGGACGCAACAAAAATTCCCCCCTTTTCTTTCTATTGACGAAAATCAATATATCATCTTTATAGCGACAGAACAATTCATAAGGGAGATAAAACTCCTTATCGCTTTACTTCTCAATGAAAATACTGCAAAATACTTTCAAAAGGCATTATTATGTTTAAAGGAGAGGAAGCTTGTGAAAATCGCTAAGGTTGGGAATGTCATTGAATTTAAAAACGGATTAACCGGTGTTGTTGAAAAAGTAAATGAGAATTCTGTTATCGTTGATGTGACGATCATGGATAACTATCGGGATCTTGAGTTAGATTCATTGACAGTTGTTAATCATAAAAATTATAAGATCATCAGAGACTCCTATTAAAACCTCCTTATTTCCACATTTATTCAAAAAACTGCAAGACGGACAATTTAACACCTTACATATGAAATTCGCTTTCTCAAAAGCTGCCGGCCGGCAGCTTTTTTACATAAAAAACACCGATCATGAATCGGCGTTTTTGTCTATTTCCGTTATTTCTATATAGAACTCGCTGACGGCCCCTGGTTCGTACAGGTTGGTCAATGATGTTGAATAATTTGTCATTTCCCCCCGGAAGGCAAGACCGCGTTCCGGAACCTCGACATTAAACGTTTTTTCATACAACAGGACAGCGATATCATGGTAAGTCTCACTCGTAACGTTTAAGGTAAATGCAATTTTTCGCTTCGGCTCGCTCTCCTCTTGATATGCAGCCATTTCTAACGTTACATTGTTTAACCGCAATGTCTTCACTTCATATCACTCCTTTATAGTCCATGCATCTTAGCATACCTTAGCGAATGTTTACAATGAATCTGTTCTTAACGGTTATATGAACCAATTCATTCGAAAAGACATCTTTACAAACATACGTTCGTTAAATTATAATAAAACAGACGAGCTGCCATCCAGCATCCCGTCTTTTCATTAGAAAGCGGCGAGTGGAATTCCCCCCCGGATTCGCTCGTCTTTTTTATGTAAAAACCCCCTCATTTCTAAGGAGAAACTATATGGTCGATTATCAACAAGTCATGTTTCACCATGCGTACCTTGGCGCCTTGAATTTCCCCATCCTTTAATGAGAGCGGCCAATCAATTCTCATCATGTTTTTTAGATAAACCAGCATCCATTCAGGAAGTATATGAGTGTATGTTTTTAAAGTTCTAGTTATTCGTGCGCTTCCATATCGATCCTGAACAATTCTGAATGAAATGCAATAATCCTGCTATTAAGGTAGCATGTGTATGACTTAAATCATGGAAGCAGAATAAATTCAACACATCCGTAATTACTTGAAATGCGTACTATAATATAAGTTTGAATGGGGATTTCAAGCCCAATGTAATGCCTCGTATAGAACATTCCGGGAGAAGGGCCTATGGAATGCCCACACTGTTTTACCCACACTCGTAATAAACTCCTTTCAGTATGTCCATTTAGAGATTCATTGCAATTATCTTCGAATTTTGTTCTGAACTATAAATCATTATATATTTTTAAACACTGTATTCCAGACTGACGCATCTTCTTGTCCAAGACTCCAGCTGCCAAGACCTTTCAGATTATATTTTTGAGCGAGTTTTATTTTTGCTCTGAGTGACTGTTCATTTTCAAACCATAATGTATATGTTCCCGAAGGCAACGGCCCCTTGTTATCGTGATTGACAGTAAAAATAGCTTTTGGAGATTGACTCTTGGTGTCAAAAATAATTGTTCCGCTATGCCTTTTTACTAATGAGTCAACAAGGTAAAGGGGAATGGCTTGAGAGGCAGATTGGCCTTCCATCCAGCAGCGGCCATAGAATGGCAATCCTAAAACTAGTTTTTGAGGAGAGATTTTTTGGGTCAGAACATATTGAATGGACTTTTCCACCCATCCTACACTTGCGGTAGGCCCAGCAAGGCGGCTTTCATCATAGGCCATAACCATAAGATAATCTGCATATTTAGCCTAAATACTCGTAATCATATGATCCGTGCCAGCCCTTCGTCCAGCCAAAAGGATTTGCCGCCACTGCAACTGATACTTCTTTATGTCTAGGAATACTTTCCCTTACCAATCTAACAAAATCTGTAAATAGATTCCGATCTTTTTCTGTAAGGTTTTCTATATCGATATTAACTCCGTCCAAATCCAGTTCTTCTATTGCATGAGAGATTTGTTTAGCTAAAAGAACTCGGTTCATTAATGCAAATCGTCCCAAATCCTGATCCCAATGATTGCTTAGAAAAGGAACTACTTTTAATTTTCTTCTATGAAGAGCTTTAATCACATCGGGATTAGCTGAACGGAGAAGTAATGATCCATCTTTTCTGATATAGAAAAAATCAGGAGACACAACATTTAATACTCCGTTCGTTTGATCAACGTGTTGAATAAAATCCCATCCTAATCCAGAATAGAAATAGCTCATTTGAAACATCTCATAACCCCTTCATCCCCAAAAATATCAAGTTCCCCACAAATAAAAAAATGAGGATTGTCATTTCAATTTGATTCGTTTCCGAAACCTCAAAGATTATCTTTCTCTTATCTTTATAATTTGTCCAGGATAAATTCTATCTGAAGAAAGCTTATTAAGATTCATAAGTTGTTGTACCGGAATTTTAAAGGATTTGGCAATCGTCCATAATGTATCGCCGGATTCCACATGATATACTTCGTATGTCACGGGAAATTCCATATAACGAGGCGTTCTTTTTACTTTATTCGCTTGATTTCTTATTTTAGGTATTTTCCCCTTCATTCATATTACTCTCCTTTAGAAAAATTTGTTATTAATATTTCTAAACCGTTTCTCTCTAATCTTAATGATTTGTCCAGCATATATTTGATCTGATTTGAAATGATTAAGCTCCATGAGTTGCTGCAGGGAAACATTATACTTCCTGGCAATTATTGATAATGTTTCACCGGGAGTAACATGATGGATCACGTATTTTTCTTTGAGAACATCTACATAATGAATGGTTTCCCCTAAGTTTCTTATGATTCCTCTGCTTTTTAGCACCTCAAGCATTCTCTCGGCTCTATGCCGATAGGAATCATTCTTTACAGCCTTTTTACCGTTTATCTGAATCTTTTTTCTCTCGCTATCATGATTCAAATAGTATTTAACCTTTTCCAAAGTTTCTTTTGGGGAGGAAGAAACGATGAGATCGCGGCCAGGTTTGAATTTATCTCGAACTGCTGGTATATCCGATGTCAATAAAAACCCCCCGGAACCAAGAATCTCATAGGTGCGTTGCGTAAGTTGGCTTTCACAGTTTTGCAAACCGATAACGACTTTTGCTGAACTGTAAACTTTATATGCTTCAGTATAATCAAGGTATCCATGGATCCAATTGGGGGGAATTTCTCTTCCTATATATTTACTCATTTTTTCCCAGTTTCTCCCCCAAAAATCAATGCGAATACCTTTCCGTATAAGAGGACGAATAAGCGTTTTTAAAGAGGACGAACGGAACACTTCCGGATGTTCTTCAAGAAAATTAGGGTAAGCATTAGCCACCACTGCTATATCACAACTGTATTTCGCTAATGGTTTAATCTGGTGATGTATACTTTCGTGAAATGCAAAGTCTAAGTGAGCTGCTTTAATCCCCATGCTTTCATAAGTTTTACACAGAGAAGGCGTAACCGTGAAAACAAAATCCGGTTTCATCTTTTTAATTAACGGGATAGTAAAGTTTTGAGTGTGCAGCGGGTCTTCAGTTGCCCAATAAACGAGAGGGATATTCACCTTTTTAGTAGCGTTGCGAATCCAGGCCTGCTTTTCCCTTGAATGCTCTGGTGTCCATCCCATAGATACTATTAGATCTGGTTTAAATTCGTCTATCATTTCAGTTATATTTTCCCGACTTACAGGACCGGAAATCATTACGGTATGTCCTGCTTCCCTAAACCCATTCGGTAAACCATAGAGCCACATGGGATGACTCTCAAGGAAAAGAATTTTCACACATTTCCATCCTCTCTTTCACTTTTTAATGTCTACTTTATTGGTATGTATATGTAATATAACTTGTCGCGGTACTAGTCTATAAAAAACGTTCAGGTGTGAGATCACGAGATAGCTTGTGTGGGATGCCCCACAAAAAAAGAAAGCAACCTACAACATATTTTCCTATGTGGTTATTCAGGACATAAGGATTCCTTTAAATATTTTTAAAAGTATTAGAATACAAGGACAGGGATATTATTTTTTATTAAAAGTCAAGAAAATGTTTAATTTTATTAATAATTAAGAAACCAAATGAAATGTCACACATTTTATAAACAAAAAGAGAGGATAGATGAACAGGGTGAAAATGCCTGTATTCAACTATCCTTTTTTTGTACAACAAATGACCTCATTTACTACAACAACGGTGTTGTTTGTTCTTCAACTAACGCCCCCGTTACTTTAAGTACATTTATTCACAGTGTAATCTTTTTTACAGGTCATTTAGTAGTAGCCCCAGGAAAATGCGAATTTACAACGTTAAGCAAATTCAAACATAAAAAAGTCGAATTCCCTGTCCTTTAAGGAAAACGACTTTTTTATACGACTTCTTCAAGTAAATCCCCATTAACCTTTTTTGGGGACTATTTGTAATCTCTGCGCAGTGAAATTATACCTGTGCTAGCCCGCCATCTACGAACAATTCAACACCCGTCAAGTAACTGCTTTCGTCTGAAGCAAGGAAAGATACAGCGTTTGCTACTTCTTCAGGTGTCCCAACTTTTCCAGCTGGAACAGTATTTCTGCTATTTTCCAGTACCTCTTCAAGTGTATCACCAAAAAGCTCATCGTAGGCAGGTGTAAGAATACCTCCTGGACTAACCACATTTACACGGATTTCAGTACCTTTTAGGTCAAGAATCCAGTTGCGAACTAGTGCTCTTAATGCTGCTTTAGATGCTCCATATACACTAAACGCTGGGTTGGCAATTGATCCAGCAGTAGAGCCCGTTACAATAATAGAACCTACTTTGTCTGGGAATAGTGATAATGCTTTTTGAACAGTAAAGATGGTTCCTTTAACGTTAATGTCGAACGTTCTATCAACCTGCTCTTCAGTAATTTCACCTAATGGAAGGAAGTTGCCGATGCCTGCATTAGCAAAAAGAATGTCCAACTTACCTTTTTCCTGCTTTATAATGTCATATAGTTTGTCTAAGTCTTCAAGCTTAGAAATATCACCTTGAACACCGGTTACGTTCTTGCCAATTTGGTTAACAGCTTTATCAAGTTCGTTTTGTCTACGTCCCGTGATATAAACATATGCACCTTCGTTTACAAATTTTTGTGCTGTAGCAAGACCAATCCCGCTTGTTCCACCCGTTACAAGCGCTATTTTGCCTTCAAATTTACCCATACTTAACACTCCTTTAGAATTAATATTATTTTATGTCTAGTACCTTTAAGTACTTGAAGAACAACTTACAAGATATAGTATCCTTCAGTAAGCACAGTATCGGAAGTACCCACTTTTTTGTGATATAGTAACTAAAAAGTAATAAATGTGGAATGGAGAGCTTTAGACATGAAAAAATTTAGCTGTGGGTTTGAAGTGACAAAGGAAGTTATTGGCGGAAAATGGAAAGGCCTTGTATTATACTTTTTAATGAATGGACCAAAGAGAACGAGTGAATTAAAGCGCATTATCCCAAATATAACTCAGAAAATGCTGATTCAAACACTTAGAGAGCTTGAAGCCAGTGGACTTGTGAGCAGAAAGATGTATAATCAAGTACCGCCGAAGGTTGAATATTCATCCACTGAACTCGGAGAATCTCTTAAACCTATCTTGCAGGAGCTCTGTCAATGGGGAAGCCATTATGCGGAGCAAAAGTATACAGAAGGTGAATATGAAATTGTACAACCAGAACAACTAAGTTAGGATTGATGTAGCTGCTGAAGTAAATGCTAAACAACTTCAATACCATCACCTAACAGATGAAGAACAGTCAGAAATAAATGAGATATTCAATTTTGAAAGTGAAGTTCTAATAAGAAGTGGCATCGACTATATTCAGGAGAATTGATGAAATTCAAAAAAGAGCTGTTTCAAATGTTAAAGAGAAGGTTCAGAAACTTAGCCAAAAAATAAATGAAGATATTGATAATAATATTTAATGCCTATGATCTCTAGATAGGCATTTTTTCTTTCGGATAAAAAAGAAAAGACGTACAAATTGTACGCCTTAATCTGCTTCTGTACTATCAATTTTTCACTGCATAAAAGTCACAGTTCAGGTTGCACCTCAGGTCACACTTTTTAATACAATTCCCATGAGTAGAGCCATTTTCAGGTGTGACTTTTCCCATTTTTATTGAGCTTAGTACGGGTCACACTCCGGTCACATTTCCGCTGAAAATTAACGCTGAATGTTCGGATTTTACTGTGACTCCACTTCGTTTCACACTCCGTATCACACAACGGAATAATTAACGATTATCAATTGTCTCCGGATACAAATCATGGTTCATCATACGGTATTCGGCCATTTTCTCATACTTCGTGCCAGGCTTTCCGTAGTTTGTGTACGGGTCAATGGAAATTCCGCCTCTTGGCGTGAATTTGCCCCATACTTCAATGTAGCGCGGGTCCATTAATTCAATCAAGTCATTCATGATGATATTCATGCAGTCCTCGTGGAAGTCACCATGGTTTCTGAAGCTGAATAGATACAGCTTTAATGATTTGCTTTCAACCATTTTTTCATCAGGAATGTAGCTGATGTAGATTGTCGCAAAGTCTGGCTGGCCTGTTTTAGGACATAAAGATGTGAATTCCGGACAATTGAATTTTACAAAGTAGTCACGGTTTACATGTTTATTAGGGAAGGATTCCAGCACGTCCGGTGCATATTCGAACAAATAATTTGTACCTTGGTTGCCTAGCAATGTTACACCTTCTAATTCTGATTCTTTTCTTGTCGTCATGTTCATCTTCCTTTCTATTATACTCCGCGTTTGTTGCCCCATAACAGGGTATGCAGCTGCGGGAGCACTCTGACGAGATTCAGCTCCGCATCGACAGCTACCTTATCAACAAGCGCTTCATATTTCCCAAGCAAATGTGCAATCAGTGACTGATCATCTGTCGTATGCACGTCATCATTTCCGACTTGTAAATAAAACGGGATTCCCGGATACCGCTTGTGCACAGTTTTGGCAAATTCCAGATCTTCATCATTAAAGATGACAACCTTCAAGCTGACAGCATGCTGTCTATCATTCTCTTGAAGTGAAGTTAAAATGTGGTCAAGCTTTTGAAAGTTCGTTACCATTTTTGAGCTTGGCGGTTTTGGAGAAATTGTCAGGTCATCAATCAGCGTAAACCAATCCTGATAAACGGTCCCTTGAGTTTCAAGCGCTGCACGGATGTTATTTTCCTTCAGCAGTTCAATAAAAGCATCCAGCTGTTTTAACAGAGCCGGGTTGCCGCCTGAGATCGTCACATGAGAAAACGCATCTCCCCCAATGTCCTTAAGCTCCGCAAAAATCTCCTCCGCCGTCATCCAGCGAATATCTTTTTTAGCAGACCCATCCCAAGTGAAAGCGGAGTCACACCAGCTGCAGGAATAATCGCAGCCGGCTGTCCGGACGAACATCGTTTTCTGTCCGATCACCATGCCTTCTCCTTGAATCGTCGGGCCGAAAATTTCTAATACAGGAATTCCTTTAGCCATTCAAACCACCCTTTTTCGGACGGTAGACACAGTAGCTTGTCGGTGTTTCACGGACAAACACCTGTACACAGGTCGGCTTATTCTCCAAAGTGTCTAAATAAGCCTGTACGTTGTCATAAATCGTTTTCGCCACGACTTCAGTTGTCGGCAGCGAATACCGGTCGTCCTGAGAAAAATCTTCATGATCATTTAATAGCGTGTGATCATAGTTTCCGTGCACCAGTTTTTTGAGTACGCTGAAATTGACAAGAAAGCCTGAATCGTCAAGTTCGTCGCCGGCAACGGTTATATTTACGGTATACGTATGCCCGTGAACCCTGCTGCACGCTCCCGCACTTTCCCGAGGGATAAAATGAGCGGCTGAGATATGCATGTCCTTATTCAGTTCAAACGAATAAGGATGCTGGGCCTGCGGATAAATTTGAGATAACAATTTATGCACGCTCTCCTTTCATCACCATATATTCTTCATAACCTTTTGAACGAAGGTGACATGCCGGACATTCGCCGCAGCCGTCTGCGATGATGCCGTTATAGCATGTCAGCGTGTTGTTTTTCACAAAATCCAGCGCGCCAAGCTCATCTGCAAGCTTCCACGTTTCCGCCTTATTGAGCCACATGAGAGGCGTGTGGATCACAAACGGCTTCTCCATTGCCAGATTTACCGTGACATTGCAAGATTTCACGAATTCGTCACGGCAGTCAGGATAACCACTGAAGTCTGTCTCGCAAACTCCTGTAATAATGTGGCGCGCGCCAATTTGGTAAGCCAGGATAGACGCAAAGGATAAGAATACCAAATTGCGGCCTGGAACGAATGTGGATGGCAGTTCACCGTCTTTTACTTCTATCTCAATATCATTTCTAGTCAGGGCATTCGGTGCAAGCTGATTTAAAAGTGACATATCAAGCAAATGATTTTTCACACCAAGCTTTTCCGCAATGGATTTTGCCACTTCAACTTCCTGCGAATGTCGCTGATTATAATGAAAAGTCACCGTTTCGACTTCTTCGAATTCTTTTAAGGCCCACAGTAAGCATGTTGTGCTGTCTTGACCGCCGCTAAATACGACAATTGCTTTTTCTTTTTTCATGATTCCTCTCCTTCTCCGCAATAAAAACGCCGGCGAGAGACATCGCTACAGCTAATTCACGCAAAAAAACACCTTTTTTCGGAAGGTGCTCTAGAAAAACATAAAAAAGGCCGTATCCAAGGATACAGCTCGTCCTTAGTTTTTTATAGAGGGTGTAGCTAGAACCTCTCCCGCATATCGCACGGATTTTCTTCAATTTTTTCACTTCTGCTATCTTACCATAATGATGTTTTTCTTGACAATAAAAAAGTCAGTCCCCGGTTCCTAGATCAATTATCGCTCTATAGTGACGGTTCGTTTCATTATATATATTTATAAACTGCGCCGCCGAGGAGCTTTTTTGCAAAGCAAAGCGCCTATGAAGGCCAGGCTCACATAGCCAAACAAGGGATAAATCGTTGAAATAAGCCTGCCGTACCCTATTTGGCTCGTAATATAAGCCGTGATCATAATGGCCGCAAAGATATATTTGCTTTTCACTGGAAGAAAGCTTTGAACTTGTTTTTCTAATCCATATAGATTACCGATAACTGATGTGAACACTTCTCCGAAAATAATGAGTAAATAAATCAAATGGACAGATCGTGCAAAGAGATAAACCACTTGTGCCATCGGTATATCATACAAAAATACATCCGGAAGAGTTGACAAAGACAGAAAACTCGCGGACAGCACAATCGTCAGCATCGTCCCTCCGATTAAAGCGCCTTTTTTGATCACTTTCTCCGAGGACATTTCATTCGCCAGCGGAACCAAAACTGCTTGGGCAAGCGATAAATTCAAAGCCCCGTAAGAAAAGGCTGATAACAGCCAATCCCAGCGATGCGGCCAGACCCACTGAGCTGCGTTTCGTGATTCGCTGAATATAAAAGAGTCGGCCACCACAATCATTGAAAAGATGATTAAAAGGGGAACAACAAACACATTGACACCGAAAATGCCTTTTACTCCTCTAGTCATCACAATTAAGCTCAGACCGATTGTAATAAGCATCCCAATCTGAGCGGACATCCCCAGCTGTTCCTCAAAAAGCGCCCCTGCCCCTGAAAGCATGACAGATGTAACTCCGAGGAGAACAAACAGCATAAATACATTGATAATCCGCCCAGCCGCCGCCCCGAACAAAAAGATGTTCATTTCTTGATATGACTTGGCATTGATTCGCTTTGAAATGATCATCAGCTTGGCGCCCAGAAACGTAAACATTCCACCGCTGACGAGAATGCCGAATAAACCGAACCAGCCGAACTTCAGAAAAAACTCAACAATTTCTCTGCCAGTCGCAAATCCAGCTCCGACTACTGTGCCGACATACACAAAAGCAAGCTGACTTGCAGACCCTTTTGATTGTTCCATTTCTCCCCTCCGAACGAACCGCAGTTTTGTCCATAGGTGCCTTTTTATAACCTATGAGACAAGTTCCTTGAAAAGACGAAGAAAACATGTTTTACTTTGTAACAAATCAAAAATTTTTTGTGCGTAAGACTTGAAAGTCAAAGATAGTCAGAGTATACTATTAATCAAAGTTGGTCAAACAAACCGGCCTTTTTTTAAAAATCAATTGGTCAAAGATAGTCAAATATTCAGTCTGCTTTGAGCATATTGGTTTGAATGCCGTTAAGTTTGCCGTATACTAATAGTCAAAGAAGGTCAAATCCAATAGACCTTTTTATTCACTTTCATTGGTCAAAGAAGATCAAATTATTAAGGAGGTTTTGGCAAATGCGTTGTCAACATTGTCATCAAAACGAGGCGACGATTCGCCTTAACATGCAAATAAATTCCGTTCATAAACAGATGGTTCTTTGTGAAACTTGCTATAACGAACTGACCCGTAAACCTTCAATGAGTATGGGTCCTCAATCTTTCGGATTTCCGTTTGAACAGGCATTCCAGCCGAAAGAAAAGAGCGCAGCAAAACAAAGCGGAAAAAAAGGGTTGCTTGATGAGCTGGCTCAAAATATTACAAACGGTGCTAAAGCCGGTCTCATTGATCCCGTCATCGGCCGTGATGATGAAGTGGCGCGAGTGATCGAAATTCTAAACCGCCGCAACAAAAACAATCCGGTTCTTATTGGTGAGCCGGGTGTGGGGAAAACTGCCATCGCTGAAGGGCTCGCTTTAAAAATTGCTGAAGGCGATGTTCCAAACAAACTGAAAAACAAAGAGCTATACTTGCTTGATGTTGCATCCCTTGTTGCAAATACAGGGATCAGAGGCCAATTTGAGGAGAGAATGAAACAGCTGATCACTGAGCTGAAGGAACGAAAAAATGTCATTCTGTTCATTGATGAAATTCACCTTCTCGTCGGCGCAGGCTCTGCAGAAGGATCAATGGACGCCGGCAACATTCTCAAACCGGCCCTAGCCAGAGGCGAACTGCAAGTCATTGGCGCGACAACACTGAAAGAATATCGTCAAATCGAAAAAGATGCCGCGCTGGAAAGACGTTTTCAGCCTGTCATGGTGCAGGAGCCTTCAGCTGAACAGGCTATCCTCATTCTGCAAGGGATTAAAGACAAATACGAGGCATACCATGGCGTAACATTCAGTGATGAAGCAATCAAAGCGTGTGTCACTTTATCATCCCGCTACATTCAGGACAGACACCTGCCGGATAAAGCAATTGATTTATTAGATGAAGCAGGTTCAAAAGCCAACCTGTTAATTGATGAACTGAATGATGAGGATGCCGCTGAACGCTTAACTGCAATTGAAGCCGAAAAAACAAAAGCCCTGGAAGATGAAAATTACGAACTGGCGGCAAAACTCCGTGATGAAGAACTCGCATTGGAGAAAAAACTGAACAGCTCCTCCGCTCATACCGCTGTCACTGTGGAAGCTGAGCACATTCAGGAAATTGTTGAACAAAAAACAGGCATCCCTGTCGGCAAACTGCAGGCAGACGAACAAACGAAAATGAAAGAACTCGAAGCAAAACTTCATGAACGCGTGATTGGACAAGAAGCCGCTGTTCAAAAAGTGGCAAAGGCGGTAAGACGAAGCCGCGCCGGTTTAAAATCCAAAAACAGACCAGTCGGCTCCTTCCTCTTCGTCGGTCCTACCGGCGTAGGGAAAACAGAGCTTTCTAAAACACTGGCAGATGAATTATTCGGCACAAAAGACGCTATTATCCGACTCGATATGAGCGAATACATGGAGAAACACGCCGTATCTAAAATTATCGGTTCACCGCCTGGATATGTCGGCCATGAGGAAGCTGGACAATTAACTGAGAAAGTGCGCCGCAATCCTTACAGCATTGTGTTGCTAGATGAGATTGAAAAAGCACACCCAGACGTTCAGCATATGTTCCTGCAAATTATGGAAGATGGCCGTCTGACAGACAGCCAAGGCAGAACTGTAAGCTTCAAAGACACTGTGATCATCATGACAAGTAATGCGGGTGCTGGTGAGAAACAAACGAAAGTCGGTTTCCAATCAGATGACAGTGTCATCGAAGAACAAACATTAATTGATTCACTGAGCATGTTCTTTAAACCTGAGTTCCTCAACCGTTTTGACAGCATTATTGAGTTCCGCTCATTGGAAAAAGAACATCTTGTCAAAATCGTCAGCCTTCTTCTTGGAGAACTTGAAGAAACATTGGCGGAACGGGGCATTAGCTTGAATGTGACAGATGAAGCGAAAGAAAAAATCGCTGAGCTGGGCTACCACCCTTCATTCGGTGCACGTCCGCTTAGAAGAACCATCCAAGAATGGGTTGAGGATGAAATGACCGATCTGCTGCTTGATAATGGCGAGATCACAAGTTTTCACGTGATTTTAGAAGATGATAAAATCAAAGTGCGAGCGAAATAACAATCAGCGGTTTCCTTTTAGGAAGCCGCTTTTTTTATGCTTTCATACTCTTGACTTAGAAAATACCGTCCCTTCCCCTGAAGCGCTACTTCCCTTCATCCTTTACACTTTTTTTAAGGAGGGATGGAACATGTTTATATACAGTGAATATGTATTTCTACTATTATATGAATACCATCTGAAGGACAGCTTGCAAGAAAGCTGCTAATTTCAGTAGACACCCGGGCTTTTCAATTTTGGAGAGCCCGTTTTTGTTTATTTCTCCCTTCTATGCCTCTTCCTTGAATATTTCATGAACAAATTCACAATGTCCCTAAAGTTCCGGGCACCAAAACCGATATTAACCATAGACAAGCTAGTAAAAAAGGATTTGGTGAAAAACTATGGATAAAACTTCGTTAATCGGTATTATTCTTGCTTTTGTGGCATTGAGCGTCGGGATGGTTCTGAAAGGCGTCAGTTTCAGCGCCCTTGCAAACCCCGCTGCCATTTTAATTATTATCGCTGGGACAATCTCAGCAGTCGTTATTGCGTTCCCAACAAAAGAAATTAAAAAAGTGCCTGCGCTGTTTCGAGTGTTATTTAAGGAAAATAAACAGCTCACAATAGAGGAACTCATTCCTATGTTCTCTGAATGGGCTCAGCTTGCACGCCGCGAAGGTCTGCTTGCTTTAGAAGCAAGCATTGAGGATGTAGATGATGCTTTCTTGAAAAACGGGCTCAGCATGGCTGTTGACGGGCAAAGCGCGGAATTTATCAGAGATATTATGACAGAGGAAGTCGAAGCAATGGAGGACAGGCACCAAGCCGGAGCCGCTATTTTTACACAAGCAGGAACGTACGCTCCGACACTTGGAGTACTCGGCGCTGTAATCGGGCTGATTGCCGCTCTCTCTCATATGGATAACACAGATGAGCTTGGACACGCCATCAGTGCCGCCTTTGTTGCCACACTTCTCGGTATCTTTACAGGGTATGTGTTATGGCATCCTTTCGCAAATAAATTAAAACGAAAATCAAAACAAGAAGTAAAACTGCGTGAGGTCATGATTGAAGGTGTTTTATCCGTTTTAGAAGGACAAGCACCGAAAGTCATCGAACAAAAGCTTTTAATGTATCTTCCTGCGAAGGACCGCTTGAAATTTGCAGAACAAGGAGAGGCGCAAAATGGCGAGAAAAAAGAAGAAGAAGCATGAGGACGAGCACGTTGATGAATCATGGCTCGTTCCTTACGCCGACATCCTTACTCTTCTCCTGGCATTGTTTATTGTGCTGTACGCGAGCAGCTCGATTGACGCAGCTAAGTTTCAAATGCTCTCAAAATCATTTAATGAAGTTTTTACAGGCGGAACCGGTGTACTGGACTACTCCAGTGTCACTCCTCCTGAAAACGAGTCAGACGGCATCGATGAAGTGAAAAAGGAAAAAGAAGAGAAAGAGAAAAACAAGAAAGAAAAAGAAAAAGCAGCTGATCAAGAAGAACTTGAAAATGTGAAGAGCCAGGTGGAAAAGTTCATCAAAGATAAAAAGCTGGAACATCAGCTGGAGACGAAGATGACTAGTGAAGGCCTTCTGATTACGATTAAAGACAGCATCTTCTTTGATTCTGGAAAAGCGACCATCCGTAAGGAAGATGTGCCGCTTGCAAAAGAGATTTCAAATCTTCTTGTGATTAACCCGCCAAGAAATATCATTATCAGCGGACATACTGATAATATGCCAATTAAAAATTCTGAATTCCAATCAAACTGGCATTTAAGCGTCATGAGAGCAGTAAACTTTATGGGGCTCCTGATTGAAAACCCCAAGCTCGATGCAAAAGTGTTCAGCGCCAAGGGTTATGGCGAGTATAAACCGGTGGCTTCCAATAAAACTGCGGAAGGCCGAAGCAAAAACCGGCGGGTTGAAGTTCTCATTTTGCCGAGAGGCGCAGCGGAAACAAATGAAAAATAGCAAAAAAGGAAGCCTTGTGACATATCAGGCTTCCTTTTTTTACTTATTATGAAACTGTTTTGCGTTTAACCCTACTCTTTTTAACATTTCAGTGCACATCTCTACCTCTTCTTCGCTTAATACGCTGATCATTTCATCAATTTCAGCAGCGTGATCAGGGAAAATATCGTTCAAAAGACCGATGCCTTTTTCAGTAATTTGCGCAAATGTCACTCGTCTGTCTGTAGGAGACGCTTTCCGAATGAGAAGTTCTTTTTGCTCCAGCTTATCTACAACGTATGTGATGCTCCCGCTAGCCAAGAGAATTTTATCTCCTATCTGCTGCAGCGGCTGATCGCCTTTATGGTACAAAAGCTCTAGCACAGCAAATTCAGTCGGATTCAGCCCATGCTTATGAATATGCTTATTCATATGATCGTTAATAGACCGATACGCGCGCGACAGCACGATAAATAACTTCAGTGATTTTTCTGTCATGTCTCAATCATCCTTTTAGAAACCGTTACAGAGAAACATTAATAAACAAAGACCAAAATGTCAATAAAAATCTTTCCAATATTTCTCTTCTTTTTTAAAATGTAAGCTTGCCAACACCTTTTTCTAATTTTTTTGGTTATTTTTTCTTATTAAAGAAGAAGAAACAATGATATAATACCTCTAATCAGGTGTATGTTGGAGCGATGCAAATTGAAAATACTAAAAGGCGCCTGCGGGAGAGTCAAACTTTATATCATACTGGTCGTGATTCCGGCAATCGTCATCAGCTTTTTCGTATATGAAAAAGAAAAAGATACAATAGCTGCAGAACATAAACAAGAAGCAAGTGTCCTGCTAAACCTTCACCGCAACAAAATCAATTATTTAATCGGAGAAACAATGGCGAGAATGACCTCCTTGTCCATCGCCATCGACAGACCGGTTGATATAAAGAAAATGCAATCAATTTTGGAAAAGACCTTTGATTCAGAGCCGAGATTTTCCGGTCTCTATTTTCTCAATGCCAAAGGAGACGTCACCGCAAGCACAACCGAATTAAAAACGAAAGTAAACCTGGCCGACAGATCTTTTTTTACAAAAGCAAAGGAAACTAAAAAGACAGTCATTTCAGATAGTTATTCGAGCAGAATTACTGGTCAGCCAATTTTCACAATTTGTGTGCCTGTTTTGGACTCAAAACGTAATGTGACAGATTATCTTGTCGCAGCTATTCAAATTGATTATTTGAAAAATCTCATTAACTTACTAAGCCCTGATGTTTATATTGAAGTTGTGAACCAAGACGGGAAAATGATTTTTGCGAGCGGACAAGCCTCTCATGCAGAGGATCAGAAACCTGTCAGCGGATATCTGGATGATATCAGCTGGAATATGAAAGTCTATCCGAACCCGGTCACAATAGAAGAACTGACGAAAAGCCTAGTGCTTCCGCTTTCATGTATTATTGTTCTGCTGAATATCCTTTTTATTCTCGTGCTGTATTATTTGCTGAAGCGGCAGACCCAGCTGGAGCGCTCAGAAAATGAGGCGCAAAAATTAGAGTTGATCGGGACGCTTGCTGCCAGCACAGCCCATGAAATCCGTAACCCCCTCACCGGCATAAGCGGCTTTATTCAGCTGTTGCAAAAGAAATATAAAGGTGAGGAAGATCAGCTTTACTTCTCCATTATCGAACAGGAGATAAAGCGCATCAATCAAATAGTGAGTGAGTTTCTTGTTCTCGGCAAGCCGACAGCTGAAAAATGGGAGCTGAACTCACTTCAGGACATTATCGGAGAAATTATGCCGATCATTTATTCTGAGGGCAATCTATACAATGTTGAAGTCGAATTACAGTATTTAACCGAGCAGCCCTTACTCGTAAAATGTACAAAAGATCATATTAAACAAGTGATTTTAAATGTAGCAAAAAATGGCCTCGAGTCAATGCCTGAAGGAGGCAAACTGACGATCTCCCTGGGAGCTTTAGATAAAAAAGCCATAATCAAAGTTGTGGATAACGGTGAAGGGATTTCTCAGGAAATGCTGGATCACATCTTCCTTCCCTTTGTTACTTCTAAAGAAAAAGGAACCGGTCTCGGCCTTGTTGTTTGTAAACGGATCGTACTGATGTACGGAGGCTCTATTCATATTGAAAGTGAAGTGCGAAGAGGCACAGAGGTGACAATCACCCTCCCTGTATCCGCTTCATAGCCCCCCTGACCATGTCAGGAGGGTTTTTTATCTTCGTGATCGGGCATTGCCATTCGATTTGCTTGCTGGTCTTCCAGAAAAAAGGACTTTGATGAAACGCAACAGCATTTTCAAAAGCAAAAAAAACATAAAAAATACTAAAAAACCCTTTATACCTTCCGTGGCATCTAAAAACTCCATATTCCCTCTCCCCGTCACCTTTTGCTGAATCTCAATCGCAAATACGATGACAATGATGACTGTAACGGTATAGATAAAGGACAAGGCTGTCATACTCCATTTAGAAAGCCATGTAAACACAGCGTGAGTGACGCCGAAAAAGAATATGCCAAAAATGCCGATCACCCAAAAATGCATTTCTTTGTCAGTTAAATGAATGCCAAATATTTCGCATAAGGAAATAAAAGCATCATGAAATTGATTGACCATTTCGGTAATGAGAATCGCCAGTTCTTTCATTAGTTCCCTCTTTCATATGAATTTTTCCCAGAAAAAAAGAGCGCTTCCGAAAAGCTCTCTCTTTATATATGCATCTGATAGGCCGCTATTTATTTGCATCATATGCTGGCATAACATCTCTGCGGGGCCACAAGCCTAATTTCTTTACAAGGCCTTGAATCCCTTGGGAATGTTCGTTTTCGTGCATAAGCTGGTGATATTCATTTATTAAACAATCCAGCTCCTGACTGTGCCTGATCGTGTCATGCCCTGTAAATCCCTGCTTTCTAGCGGCATCTATCATTAACTTTCTTTTTTCATCAATAGACACCAACAATCTTTCTTGTTCAGAAGAACCGCCCATTCACTTCACCCCTCGCCGCTAAGAAATAGGAAACAAGTTTGATTGGGTTATTGTGCATTATTACAGATTATACTTTATTTGTAAACATATTTTCATTAAATAAGTTAATTTTTCAGGTATAATAGATATATTGATAGGATTAGAAGAACAATACCCAGGTGAAGAATATCTTAAACACGCCGCCAGGCAGGAGGTATGCCCAATGAAGAAAAAGAAAGCAATAATGCTCGGAGCGGCAGGCGGAAAATCGATTTTAAAGAGGAAAAACCGAAAAAAATGTATCCAGCACATTACTACTTTTTTTCAGATGCTTCGCGATTGGCGAAATGGCGACTACCCTCGTTCACAGGTTAAAACACTTTTGCTGTTAACTGCCGCAATCCTGTATATCGTCATGCCGCTCGATATCATTCCAGACGTAATCCTCGGTCTTGGATTCATTGACGATGCAGCTGTTTTAGGTTTGATTTGGACACTGATTAAAAAAGAACTGTCACAATATGAAAAGTGGCGTTTGCAATAAATATAAAAAGCCCCGTTCGATGAACGGGGCTATCTCATGCTTATTGATTCACGCTGTCTTTTTCATAAATCGGAACCCAGCCTTCAGTTGTGACAAAAATTCTCACCGCGACAACTTTGCGGTCCTCCTGAAGCGTGAAGTAATGGCGGATATTCTCAGGCACGGAGATTAAATCTCCAGGGTTTAAACGGACATCAAAAAACGTGCCGTCCTTGCCTTGAATGACAAAAATACCGTGTCCGCTTACAATAAAACGAACCTCATCGTCTGTATGGTGATGCTCTCTTTTAAAGTTTTCAAGCAGTTCATCAAGTTTCGGATTGCTGTCTGACAATGAAATAACATCCTGTGCTTTATAGCCGCGGCGGGTTGAGATATCTTTAATTTCAGTTTCGAAGGTATCAAGAATTTGCTGTTTTTCTTCTTCTGTCAGGTCATATTTCTCTGAGAGATGTTCCGGAAGCTTCGTGATATCCCATTGCTCATAAATAACCTCTTGACTGTCCAGAAAGCTTGCCACTTCCTCTTGATTTTCAATCGTTGTATTTGCCTCATCATGAATTCGAATTGTAGCCATTTAGAATTCCTCCTTTTATTTAACCAGCTGATGCTGGAGTGTTTTCAATTTCAAATGGTAGCTGAATAAAAATTCATATGCTTCAAGCACTCTTTTTGCCTCAAATGCTGTTTTCCCCCAAGCCGTAATACCATGATTTCGGATCAGAACAGCTCCTGAATCTTCTGAAATCTCTTCCGCAAACAGTGCCGCAAGCGTTGGGATATGTGCCGGATTTTCTATAATCGGAACGGTCACTTCTGCGTTCTCTTCCCACAAGCCGAGTGCTTTTATAATTTCCTGGCCTTTGAATGTGATTTTCTTTTGGTCTCCGTATAACTCTGAAATCACATTATTGTTTACCGTATGGACATGCAGGCAGCACCCGGCATTGGTTTTATTGTACAAATGTGTATGCAAAAGCGTTTCTGCTGACGGTTTCAGAGAATGCCCGCTTTCAGCAGGCTCTCCGTTTTGATCGACCAGCAGAAAATCTTCAACCGTCTCTTTGCGTTTGTCTTTTCCGCTTGCAGTGACGAGAAATGTTAAAGGCTCATCTGTAACCTTAATTGACAGATTACCGCTAGTCGCCGGAAACCACTCTCTCTCTGCCAATTCCCGTTTTACTTCAGCGAGCTCTCGCCAGCGTTCTTGTTTTGCAGCCATTCCTGTACCTCCTTTACATTCTCAATTTCCTTTGTTATCTCATAAAAATCTTGATACGGAAGATGATTGAGGTTTTGCTCCCGGCATTCGTTTAATAAATAATCCCTTGCAAAGCATAGGTCAGACAGCTTTGCTGCCTCCACATCTGTAACCGAATCACCGATCATGATGATATATTGGTTCGGTTCAGAAAGTTCATGGATGACCGACGGCTTACAGCACCCGCATTGATTGCTGCATGTGCCCTTGCAGGAATGAGGCCAGTCAATATGGATATAGTCATTGTCAAATGAAGCATGGTTGCAATAAATGCGGTCTTTCTCCACAATGCCTTCAAGCAAAGGATATACAAAAAAGTCCATTCCACCGCTTATAACATAAAACGGAATCTCGTGCTCATTGATAAATGCTACAAATTCCCGAAAGCCTTCCCTGATTTTTGCATCTTCTAATACAAAACTTGTAATCTCTTCTTTTAAACGGCTGGGCAGAAGGCCGAACATCCGCCCGACACCTTCCTTGATCGACAGCGTTTTGGAAAGTACGCCGTCTTTTAATGCCACCCACTCTGGGGGAGCAAATGTTTTCATGATATTTATAATGTTGTCGTTCATCGTGATGGTTCCGTCAAAATCACAAATAATAAAAGGTTTTCGAGTCGTCATACGGCTTCAACCTTTCCCCATTTATCTAGCGCAAGCTTAAGATCCTTGCACTGTTCGGCTTTTTCATCAATCGGCTGGGCCTCTAGGACCGCATCAATAATGGCTCTGAACGCTCGCCCCCCGCCTTGGGCACCGTTCGGATGTCCATGTACGCCTCCTCCGGCGTTAATAATGTGGTCTATGCCGTAATCACGCATTAATAGCGGAACCATGCCGGGATGAATGCCTGCTGACGGAACCGCAAATGTTTGGTTAAAAGCATCCTCTCTCACACATTCTTCATGAATCGCCAGTGCGTCTGCTCTTGGAAGCGCAACCGAACCATATGGAGACGGAAAGAGGCTGAAGTCAGCACCGCAATATCGGTTTAATTTTCCGAGTAAAAGAGCGTGAGAAAAACCGTAAAACGGAGAAGACGTAAACGCTCCGCTGACCGCTGGATGCGCCATAATCGGAACTGGGATTTCAGGATCTTCCGCAAGGCCTTGCATAACGTCCAAGCCGTAAGCGAAGACATTAAACAAAAGCGCATCCGCTCCCAGCTCGGCGGCGCGTCTCGCTTTGTCTTTCAGATCAGCCGTACGTCCAGTCAAATTCACCGCATACAGCGTTTTATGTCCGGTTTGCTCATACGTTTCTTTCAATATTTGCTTTCCTTCTGCAATTCTTGTTTCAAAAGGCGCTAGACCTGTCTCAAAGAAAATTTCATCGTCTTTAATCAAGTCAACTCCGCCAAGCGCCTGCTGCCGGAGCTGTTCTTTAATATCACTCAGGTCCCTTCCGATTACGCCTTTAAATATGCTCATTAACAGCGGTCTCTCAAACTCTCCCAGCAGCTTCCGGATGCCGTATACGCCAAACTTCGGTCCCGGCAGTACACGCTTAAATGCTTCAGAGAAGTGAAGATCGATTAATTTGATTTTTCCGTCCAGGGACAGCTTGCCAAACACTGTTGTCAGCAAAGCCGGAATATCCTGAGAGAAATTGATTTCAGGATAGGCAATTGTGATGACCGCTTGTTTTTCTGATGCAGGAGTTCCCCCTCTCTCCTCAACTTTTATCACCCGCCCCTTATGCTTTTGCATTTGCTCCTGTTTTACAAGGGGCAGATCAGTCCAGGAGCCTACTGTCAATCCTGTTGCGATTTGTTCTGCTTTCTTCTCTGTATCGGCTCCCGGTTCGGTCAGGAGATATGTCGCTAATAACTCACTCATGCCAGAGCTCCTTTCATTTTCATCCATATCAAAAAACCTCTTCAAACTGCAATCGCGTCTAAAGAGGTTTCGTTTCTCGTCCGAATCTTATCTCTCAGCCGCTAGCTGCAAGAATTAGCACCGTGCTTTATAAGTCGGTTGCCGGGCTTCATCGGGCTCGTCCCTCTGCCTGCTCTTGATAAGAAAATATAGATTTTATAAATTATTTTGAATTATCCCATCGTTATAAGGTCTTGTCAATGCTTTTTTGGGTAAACAGGTTCAGTTTGCCAATTCGATAAGCGGCTTCCTTAAGTCTTTCTTCACTTGTTAAAAGTCCGACTCTGACGTAGCCCTCGCCATATTTACCGAAGCCGTTTCCAGCCGCAACCGCCACATTCGCTTTTTCCAGCAAAAGATCTGAGAACTGCTCAGAAGTATAGCCTTCAGGCACAGGCAGCCATGCAAAAAAAGAACCTGCGGGAGCTGTTACATCCCAGCCGATTTCCCGGCATGCCGTGATCCAAGCGTTTCTCCTGCTCTCATATCTGGCATTTTGCTCTGCCACACACGTCTGATCGGCTAACAGTGCCTCTGCTGCAGCCTCTTGAGTCGCTCTGAAAAGACTGACAAACATATGGTCTTGATAAAGATTGATCGCTTCAATGACCGAAGCGTTTCCGACGGCAAAGCCAACCCGCCATCCTGCCATATTATACGTTTTTGACAGCGTGTAAATTTCAACTCCGATATCCTTCGCACCTTCAGTCTGCAAAAAGCTTAAAGGCTTGTAGCCGTCAAATCCTACAGCGCCGTAAGCAAAATCGTGAACGACGCAGATTCCGTTTTCAGCCGCAAAACGCACGGTATCTTCAAAGAACTCGGAAGTAGCAACAGCTCCAGTCGGATTATTCGGATAATTCAAATACATCAATTTCGCCTGTTCCCTTACTTCAGCGGTTATGCTGCTGTAATCAGGGAGAAACGCCCTGTCCTTTACGAGCGGCATCATTTCCATCTTTGCTTTTGCAAGTGTGACACCCGACCAGTAATCAGGATAACCCGGATCGGGAACTAAAATCGTATCACCGGGATTCAATAAGCATTGCGGGAGCTCGACTAGACCGGCTTTTCCGCCGAATAATACAGCGACTTCGGTTTCCGGATCCAGATCAATGCCGTACTCTCTTTTATAAAATGCAGCAGCCGCTGACTTCAGACGGTATGAGCCGCGAAAAGACGAATATTTATGATTCTCAGGATCAGCAACAGCTCGTTTCATCTCCTCAACAATATGCTCAGGAGTCGGCTGATCTGGATTTCCCTGTCCTAGATTGATAACGTCATGTCCTTCTGCGAGCTTTCGGTTCACTTTCTGCACCAGAGAAGCGAAGAATTGTTTAGGCAATTCCTTCAATACATGAGACTGTTCAAATTTCATCTATTCTCACCTTCTAAAAAAATCTTGAAATGATAGTCCATCATCATATATGGTTAAATGAAAAAAGTAAAGAAAAATTTGGGGTGTTAAAAAGATGAAATGGACGATATCTTGTCTTCAATTTGATATTTCATACGGCAAACCTTCGGAAAATATAAAAAAGGCTGAATTTTTCATCGAAAAAGAAAGCAAACATGCTGATGTTCTTGTTCTGCCTGAATTATGGACGACCGGATATGATCTGGCCAATCTTGATGAACTCGCTGATGAAGACGGCCGCTCCGCTCAGAGCTGGCTGAAGAAAACGGCAAAAAAACATGGTGTTCATATTGTCGCCGGATCGGTCGCTGTCAGGAAGAATTCTGATGTTTATAATACAATGTACATCGCGGATAAGGAAGGGCAAATCATTAAAGAGTACAGAAAAGCCCATCTTTTTCAGCTGATGGATGAGCATCTGTATTTATCAGCCGGTTCCGAAGACGGATACTTTGAGCTTGACGGCGTCAAAAGCTCAGGATTGATCTGTTACGATATCCGTTTTCCGGAATGGATCAGAAAACATACGACAAAAGGCGCCAACGTGCTGTTTATTTCTGCGGAATGGCCTCTTCCCCGCCTTGATCATTGGAAAAGCCTGCTTATTGCGCGGGCCATTGAAAACCAATGCTTTGTCGCAGCCTGCAATTGTACCGGTTCAAATCCGGATAATGAATTTGCAGGACATAGCCTGATTATTGATCCATGGGGGCGTGTACTTGCTGAAGGCGGCCGGGAAGAAGGCATAGTCCGAGCGGAAATCGACCTTCAAGAAAGCGCAGAAGTTCGGGAGAGCATTCCTGTTTTCGATGATATCAGAAAAGATTTATATTAAAAATATATTGACAACTAACTAAATTACCTGTTACCATGTTCATCAACTGATAAATTAGAATTGTCAAACAAGTGAATATATTCTCTTATCGAGAGTTGGGCGAGGGATTTGGCCTTTTGACCCCAACAGCAACCGACCGTAATTCCATTGTGAAATGGGGCGCATCTTTTTCGCGCCGAGACGCTGGTCTCTTAAGGCACGGTGCTAATTCCATTCAGATCTGATCTGAGAGATAAGAGAGGCGGACATAGATGTTAAGCCTCCTTCTCTCTGAGAAGGAGGCTTTTTTACGGCTACATATTAAGTGATTACATAATTGGAGGTTATGATGATGGGAGTCACAAAAACACCTTTATACGAAACGTTAAATGAAAGCTCCGCTGTGGCGTTGGCGGTGAAGCTTGGCCTATTTCCAAGCAAAAGCACGCTGACATGCCAGGAGATCGGAGACGGCAACTTAAATTACGTTTTTCATATTTATGATCAAGAACATGACAGAGCATTGATCATTAAACAGGCGGTTCCGTATGCAAAAGTGGTGGGAGAAAGCTGGCCGCTGACAATCGACCGTGCAAGAATCGAAAGCAGCGCTCTCATCCGTCAGGGCGAGCATGTGCCTCACCTGGTTCCAAGAGTGTTTTATTCTGATACGGAAATGGCCGTTACCGTCATGGAGGATCTCTCTCACCTCAAGATCGCAAGAAAAGGACTCATTGAGGGTGAAAACTATCCTCATCTGTCGCAGCACATCGGTGAATTTTTAGGAAAAACACTTTTCTACTCATCAGATTACGCGCTTGAACCTAAGGTGAAAAAACAGCTTGTTAAACAGTTTACAAATCCAGAGCTATGCGACATTACGGAAAGACTTGTTTTTACAGATCCTTTCTTCGACCATGACACAAATGATTTTGAAGAAGAGCTTCGTCCTTTTGTCGAAAAGCTTTGGAATAATGACAGCGTTAAAATCGAAGCCGCTAAGCTGAAAAAGTCATTTTTAACGTCTGCAGAAACGTTGATTCATGGTGATTTGCATACAGGAAGCATTTTCGCAAGTGAGCACGAAACAAAGGTGATTGATCCTGAGTTTGCTTTTTACGGACCGATCGGCTTTGATGTAGGGCAATTTATCGCCAACTTATTTTTGAACGCACTCAGCCGTGACGGGGCTGACAGAGAGCCGTTATATGAACATGTCAAAAAGGTCTGGGAAACGTTTGAAGAGACGTTTAGTGAATCCTGGCAGAAGGACAGTCTGGATGTTTACGCCAACATCGACGGTTACCTCACTGATACGCTCAGCCATATTTTTGAAGAAGCAATCGGATTTGCGGGCTGTGAGGTGATACGACGCACGATCGGCCTTGCCCATGTAGCTGACCTGGATACGATCGTGCCGTTTGATAAACGAATCGGCAGAAAACGCTTGGCGCTCGAAACCGGCACAGCCTTTATCGAAAAACGTTCGGAATTCAAAACGATAACAGATGTTATTGAATTATTTAAGTTACTTGTAAAGGAATGATCTATTCATGACCCATTCATTTGCTGTTCCACGTTCTGTTGAATGGAAAGAAACAGCTATTACCATTTTAAATCAGCAAAAGCTTCCTGATGAGACGGAATATTTGGAGCTGACGACGAAAGAGGATGTATTTGATGCGATTGTCACGCTCAAAGTAAGGGGCGCTCCGGCGATCGGCATTACGGCTGCCTTCGGACTGGCGCTTGCTGCCAAAAACATTGAAACAGATAATGTCACGGAATTCCGCCGCAGACTGGAAGACATCAAACAATATTTAAACAGCTCACGGCCTACCGCCATTAATTTGTCATGGGCGCTTGAGAGACTGAGTCATTCGGTCGCAAACGCGATTTCCGTAAATGAAGCAAAAACAAACCTTGTCCATGAAGCCATTCAGATTCAGGTTGAGGATGAGGAAACGTGCCGGTTGATCGGCCAAAACGCCCTGCAGCTTTTCAAAAAAGGCGACAGGATCATGACAATCTGCAATGCCGGCTCAATCGCGACAAGCCGCTATGGAACGGCGCTAGCTCCGTTTTACTTGGCCAAACAAAAAGATTTGGGATTACACATTTATGCCTGTGAAACAAGGCCTGTCCTGCAAGGTTCACGCCTTACTGCTTGGGAGCTGATGCAGGGGGGCATTGATGTCACTCTGATCACAGACAGCATGGCTGCCCATACGATGAAGGAAAAACAAATTTCCGCTGTTATCGTCGGAGCCGACCGAATTGCAAAGAACGGTGATACGGCAAATAAAATCGGCACATACGGTCTTGCTATTTTAGCAAACGCCTTTGATATTCCGTTTTTTGTCGCCGCACCTTTATCTACATTTGATACAAAGGTCAAATGCGGCGCTGATATCCCGATAGAGGAACGAGATCCCGAGGAAGTCAGGCAGATTTCCGGAGTTCGGACCGCTCCATCCAATGTGCCTGTCTTTAATCCCGCTTTCGACATTACACCTCATGATCTCATTTCAGGAATCATCACAGAAAAAGGGATTATGACCGGAAACTATGAAGAAGAGATTGAACAGCTGTTTAGAGGAGAAAAGGTGCATTAAAAAACCGCCGGACTTTGCTCATTTGGAGCCGAGTCAGCAGTTTTTTTGTTTCTTTTTGTTAACATTGATGATTTCATCTTTTTGAGCGCTTGATAAGATATGCAGTTTCACAAACAGTTCGGCAAAAACGGCAAGTTTCTCAGAGCGGCTCGGCTTCAATTGCTTTGTCCTCCTTTTTCACCAGACCAACTTTTTTAACTTAATAAAATGATATGTCGGCCGTGAAAAAAGGGAACGTGCCATATGTTTTATTTTTCTTTATAGGAGATTCGCTCGATGTTTAGCAAAAATGCTTTGATCTCCGTTTTGGTTCCGGCGTATCCTGTTAACGCACTGTTTTTGCCGATCACTCTGTGGCACGGGACAAAAATCGGCAGGTCGTTACGTTTATTAGCCTGTCCGACAGCGCGCACCGCTTTCGGACTGCCGACCGCAGCGGCAATATCTGCATAGCTTCGGGATTCACCATATGGAATCCTCTCCAGCGCCTTCCACACTTTTTGCTGAAAAGGAGTGCCCTTTTGGCTGAGCGGCAGGGAGAATGTCTTCCTTTCGCCTGCGAAATATTCTTGAAGCTGTTGTTTCGCTTCTGCAAGATTAGATGTTTCCTTGTGCTCAGTATTCTGAACCGTTTCTTTCCAATCCACCCAATCTTCCTGACTGAGAAATAGACGAGTGATCCGGTCATCCTCTTCGGCAATGATAAGTTCACCGAGCGGCATTTCGGCTGTCGTATAGTAGTTCATTCATCATCCCTTCTTTCTTCAGCATTCTGTCTGACAGGAAGCGTAATATGGAAAACGGTGCCCTTCCCTTCTTCACTTTCTACCATAATTTCGCCTTGATGTTCTTCAATAATTTTATAGCTTACCATAAGCCCAAGTCCAGTTCCCCGTTCCTTTGTCGTATAAAACGGTTCACCAAGCCGCTTTAATTTATCTTCTGTCATTCCGATTCCCTCGTCTTTTAAGGAGATAAGAACATGATCTTGATCCAATGCCTTTATCGTTACAAAAATATTTCCGCCGTCAGGCATCACTTCGATGGCGTTTTTTAATATATTGATAAAAACCTGTTTCAGCTGATTCGGTTCACAGTAAATCGGGGGAATGTCGTCAATTAAATCAAGTTGCATTTGTACATTGCTGAGATTGGCTTGCGCATTTAGAAGGTCTATCGTGTCCCTCATAATTTGGGTAACATGTTTTTCCTCATACATAATGGCCTGGGGCTTAGCTAAAATCAAGAATTCGGTGATGATGGATTCGATGCGCTTTAGTTCTGAGGTGATCACGTTGAAGTAAAGGGCGTAGTCTCCCTCGACACTCCCTTTCAGAAGCTGAATGAAGCCTTTAAGAGCAGTCATCGGATTTCTGATTTCATGAGCAATGCCGGCTGCAAGTTCGCCGACAACATGAAGGGTATCTGATTTGCGCAGGCGCTCCTCCAATTCTTTTCGCTCTGTTACGTCTTTAAAGATAGCCAAGTTCATATTTTGAATAATATTCCGTTTAAATGAGAATTCGAGTTTTCTGTTATCACCGCTGCTCAGCAAAAATGGAATTTCGTTGTCCATTTCATCAAAATTAATCTGCCTTGCCGGTGATGCCAGATTTTCTATTTCATAAGCAGAAATAATGTCTAACAGGCTGTGCTGTTTGATCTCTTCATGTGACAGGCCCAAAATATGGCTTGCCAACGGGTTGGCGTCGATGATCCTGTATTGATTGTCGAACAATACATTGCCGTCCATTGAGCCGTTGAACACTTTTCTGAATTTCAGCTCGCTTTCCCGAAGCTCCTTTTCCATCCGCTTTCTGTCGCTTACATTTCTTAAGATCGTCAAATGCTGATTTTCAAGGATTGTCCGTTTTGAAGTAAATTCAAGCTCTTTGAATTGGCCGTTCCCCATTTGAAACAGCAGCTCTTCTCTGATCTCTCCGTATTTTGCGTATTTCCTCTTCGTTATGCTGTATTTCTGCTGCGAGTCAACGAGAAAATCACACAGCTTTCTTTTCAACAGCAAATTCATCGGCAGCTCAAAAATTTTACAGGCTGATTGATTCGCTTTTACGATTCTTCCGTCATTCGACCAGATGATGATGGCGTCCATTGCATTTTCAAAGATTTCTCTGAAGCGCTCCTCACTTTTAAAGAGCTGTAGCTCCATAGACCGCTTCTCTGTGATATCCCTCATAATGGACATATAAAAACCGCTGATGATGTTTGATGTAATCGTGAATTCAAATAGTTTTTGAACTCCTGAACGAAGCTTGACAGGCAGCTCCCCCTTCGCTTTTCCCTTGCGGTTGAGCGCCTTCCAGATATTGTCGAAATCTTTTCGTGAGCCGCTGTCTATGAACTCATACAACGATAAATGAGACAGCTCATTATGATTGATTTCAAAGCTTTTACAAAAGGACAAATTGGCATCAATAAAACCGCCATCTTTATCAAACAGGACGATTCCGTCAACTGCTCTGTCAAACAAGTCCTTAAAAAGCTGTTCATTCATAGAGAATTCCCGCTCCAGAATCTTCTTAGAAGATATGTCCCTCATGACAACAAAAAAGAAATCCTCGCCAATACCTCTTTTGGCCAGAAACTCTATGTATTTTGTTGCCCCGCAATCAAGCCTGATCGGAACCTCCTTCCACAGAAAGCCTTTTTTAAAAAACTTCTTTACGGAAAGATTCAGTTCATCCTTTGGGATTGAAAACAAAAAATCCAAAACAGAACGCTTTTTCAAATCTTCCGAGTCAACTTGAAGCATCCTTTCTGTTGCTTCATTTGCCTGAACAATCCGCATTTCGTTATCACAAATAAAAATAGCATCGAGCGTATTGTTGACAATCACTTGATGCTGATTCAATTCCTTTTTCAGTCGCGCGTTTTCTTTTTTGAGGCGATTCAGTTCCTCTCGCAGCTCCGAGTTTGTCTGGACACCAAGAGTTTCCATGCATGTACACTCCTTCTTCAAAACCTATCCTTCAATATTTCTACAAAATGCGGGAACTTCCTTCATTTGCCCTATAAATTTCAGAAAATTTCAGCGCCATTACATTACGAAGACATTTTCTACGATCCTTACCATCACTTTACATCGACCTAACAATCAGCATTTTTTTAGATTCCTTTTTCATCTTTTATTTTAAAATATGTACCAGCAGGGAATAATCTCTTAGTGACTGATGAAAGAGAAGGTGATGCTATGAGTAAATCGCGGGACAGTTATTTCGATAACGCAAAATTTTTATTGATATTCCTTGTTGTATTCGGTCATATCCTTCGTTCCTTTATTAATGATAATCATTTTATGCTCTACCTCTACAAGTTCATTTACACATTCCATATGCCTGCATTTATTCTTGTATCCGGTTATTTCGCGAAAGGCTTTAAACGGGCGGGATATGTAAAAAAGCTGGCGGTCAAGCTGATTATTCCGTATTTGATTTTCCAAATCATTTATTCCGTCTTTTATTACATTATGCAAGATGAAAGCATGGCAAATGTGAACCCGATTGATCCGCAATGGTCGTTATGGTTTCTTGTAAGCTTATTCTTTTGGAACCTGCTCCTATATCCTTTTTCAAAGCTTTCAAAGCAGTGGGCGCTGTTTGTCAGCTGCGGAATCGCCGTGCTGATCGGTTATCTGGACTTTGTCAGCAGCACGCTGAGCTTGTCACGGACATTCGTATTCTTACCGATGTTCCTTGTCGGTTTTTATTTAAATAAACATCATTTTGATTTATTGAGATCAAAACGCGGCAAACAAATTGCGCTCGGAGTGCTTGCCGCAGTATTCGTCATCTGCTGGGGCATCGATTTTGACTATTCTTTTCTGTTTGGTTCAAAACCGTATTCTTCATTTGGAGACGTTACCCTGGTAAGCGGACTATCCCGAATCGGCTGGTATGTACTCGCCTTTGGGGCAACCTTCAGCTTTTTAGCGCTTGTTCCGCAAAAACGGTATTTCTTTACCAAATGGGGAACCCGGACATTTTACGTGTATCTGCTTCACGGGTTTATTATTAAGACATTACGACAGGTCGGGCTTGAGGATTGGCTTACTGACTATCAAAGCTTAGTGATCCTCTTGCTTTTAACAGCAGCCCTGACATCAGTCCTCTCCAGCAACTTTGTTAAGACAGTCGCTCAGCCCTTCATTGAGCTGAGGATGACCAGCTTATTGCAATTTGTCAGAGGAACGGGCAAAAATGCTTATTTAAAATAGAAAAGCACCTCTTAAGCGGACGCCGCCTAAGAGGTCTTTTTTATTGGTGTTTTTTATTTTTGTTTTTTTCTTTTTTCTTTTCAGGCTTGGTGACTTCCAGCGTTTCGATGATCTTCCCGGCATTGTAATCCCCAAGTTCACTTGAGAACTCTTCCTCCAGCACCTTTTTATTCATAGGTTTTTTATGATTTTGCATGTCTTTGCTATGACGGTTTTTCTTCACAATTACATGCCTCCCTGCTGGCCCTGTTTGGAATTGCGGTTTGCCCCTCTAAAATTGGGGTCATCATGATATTGTGTCTTATATGAATTAGGGTCCATGCTCTCGGTAGGTGTATTGTTATTTTTAATGGCTTCATTCACTTCAGCTTTACGCTTCATACGAATCCTCCTCGCCAATTTTCAGACATTTTAAGATGCAGGAGCGTAAATTGCACCTGTCGAAGTTAGGTTCTCCAACTGAACAGGAGGCACACATCTTTTTTTTGGCAATCAAAAAACACCGCAAAATATGCGGTGTTTTGCCTATCCGATAATCACTCTTTCTTTCGGATAGTGATAATTCGCTTCAATTTCCTTTCTTCCGATCAGATACAGGAAGGTCAGGATGCCGATTCGCCCGATAAACATGACAATCATAATGACGCATTTTCCAACACTGCTCAAATCTGCCGTAATTCCAAGCGACAGGCCGGTTGTACCGAATGCCGAGCACACTTCAAACAAAAGCTCCAGCAGGGAATGCTTTTCTGTAATGGTCAGAATGAGTGTCGCGCCAAAAACGAGCAGGATCGCCATCATCGTGACAACAAGCGACTTCATCAAGTCAGCAGGGTGAAGCTCCCGTTTGAATACCTTTACGGCCTTATTGCCGCGGGCAAAATGAAACAGCGCAAGAAGGTTCAAAGCAAAAGTCGTTGTCCGTATGCCTCCCCCGACTGAGCTTGGCGACGCTCCAATAAACATCAGCGCACAAATAAAAAAGAGTGTGGAATCTGATAATTGGCTGATATCGATTGTTGCCAGTCCCCCGCTTCGGGTTGCCGTTGATTGAAACAGGGACAAAAACAAAATATCATGCCATGATTTTCCTGCGAACGCATGGTTTGCTTCCAGGGCAAAGATGCCAATGGCTCCAAACAAGACAAGTGAGCCGAACGTAATCGTCGTGATCTTTGTAAAAAGCGTAAATGGATAACGCCGATGCTTTGAAAACAGGAAATCCTTTACTTCAACAAGCACGGGAAATCCAATCGCTCCAAATATAATTAAAAGCATTGTAATAAACTGCACAAAGTAATCGTGGCGAAATGGAATCATCGAATTACCGGTAATATCAAATCCGCCGTTTGTCGTTGCACTGATACTGGCAAAAAATCCGTGTAAATAGGCTTCCTGATAGGAGTCATAGTAGGTTAAGAAATATGTGCCGAGTATCAGCCCGCCAAAAAATTCAATCCACAAGATCAGAAACAGTACCTGCTTCATCAGATTGACAATTCCTGAAAACTGGGATTGGTTTTGATCAACCATAATCAGCTTCCGTTCTTTCAGCCCGATTCGTTTTCCCATGATCAGCCAAATGAACGTTCCGAGCGTCATAATTCCGATTCCGCCAAATTGCAGAACAAATGCTAATATAAAAATCCCTATTGTGCTGAATGTATCAGCTGTATCAACAACTGTCAGTCCCGTTACACTGACTGAACTGACAGCTGTAAAAAGCGCATCAATAAACGTCCAATCCGCCCCCGGTTTATGGGCCGCCGGCAAACTCAGCAATATAACGGCCACAGTAACTGCAAGAAAATAATATAATGCGATCAGCTGGGCCGGTGACAAGGCCTGTATCAATTTTCCAAACTTTAATCTCATGTAAAATCCTTCTGCCTCTCTTTTTAAGTACGGTAATTATTCTAAAGATATTAGGTCCATTTTTAAAGGCTTTTACGAAACATTTTCTTAACTTGCTTATTTTTTTATGATTTTAGTCAATGGATAAAATAAAAAACCTCTGAGAATTCTCTCAGAGGAACAATGTGTTTGTATTATTTAGCTTCCAGCCGTCTGATTCGCTCATCTAAATCAGGGTGAGTAGAGAAAAGTGAAGAGCGCTTCTTGCCATTAATCTTTAACGTTTGGACAGCTGTCTGATCGTCTTCCATAATCCGGGAAGAATAGCTTTTAAGCGTCCGCAGCGCATGAATCATCTTGTCCTTGCCGGCAAGATCCGCTCCTCCTCTGTCAGCATGGAATTCACGATGGCGTGAATACGCAAACACAACCAGGCTGCCAAGTATCGAAAAGACAATCTGAAAAATAATCATTGCAATAAAATGAACGATCGGCGCTAGATCTTCTTTGACAAAACGGCTTGCTATCCAAGCAGCGATACGCGATAAAAAGACGACAAAGGTATTAACGATACCTTGTAAAAGCGTCATTGTTACCATATCACCATTTGTGATATGCGCGACCTCGTGGGCAAGCACACCTTCAACCGCTGCGTCATCCATCTGCTCCAGCAGCCCTGACGATACTGCGACAAGTGAACGGCGTTTTGACGGTCCAGTCGCAAACGCGTTTACTTCAGGTGAACGGTAAATCCCGACTTCCGGCATTTTCGTTAAACCGGCAGAGCGGCTTAATCTGTGAACACGTTCAACCAATTGCTGTTCCTCATAGCTGAGCGAGTGTTTTTTCGGATTCAGCACTCTGACACCCATCATCGTCTTTGCCATCCATCTGGACATCGCAAGAGACGTAAAGGAACCGACAAATCCAACGACTAAACTGAACACAAGAAGCGCCATTGGATCGATACCGCCATCAGCTGTAAAGTACGTCCCGACTCCTGTAACAGAGCTTAAAACAGACAAAACGATCCCGATTGTTGTAAGCACCAAAATATTCGTTAGAATAAACAGAAAAATTCTTTTCGCCATAACAACCTCCGTTATTTTAAGTTCAAAAGAACCCGTATATTTAAATTATAAAACATCCATTTGAAAATGCAAGGAATTCGACGTATGATGTTAATGTAATTTGCTGACGCTTGAATTTTGAACTTATACATAGACCTATATCCGCGTCAAATTGTTTAAAGAGGTGAACAATGAACATTTTTAAACTCTCTCGAACCGATATGGTGCGGCTGCTCTATTCCCTAAAAGGACAAGGAGAACATAGCCCGCTCGACATTCTCGTCCAATCAGCGAACATGTCAGCAGAAAAAGCAGCCAATCATCTAGAAATTCCTGAATTTCTTACAAGATATGAACGAAAAAAACAGAAAAAAGAATACGGACTGTCTACAAATGAAATCGTAGAGCTTGGCAACTTATGCGAGCTGACTTCGTTAAAGTCAACCGCAATTCAAAACTGGGTAAAGCGTGATATCAAAGATCTGATCGGACACCCTGAGCTGGGCAAAAAATACTCAGTTGAACAGGCAGTTATTCTTTTAATTGTACGTGATTTAAAATCCATTTATGACTTTGAACACATACGGGCTATTTTAAAAGTGGCCTTTAACACAATCTCAGACAGATCTGATGATGTCATCAGCCCGATTGCTTATTATGAAAGCTGCGCATATGTGCTTGATGCCATCCATCACCAAGATACTCCTTCTATGAAAGAATCAAATCTGCAGGAGATCGCCGAACAGGAGACAGAGCGTCTCCGTCACCGTTTTGAAGAACTGAATGACAGCCAATGGCTTAAAATCAGACAAATTATCGCCATTACAGTCCTCTCCATTTTGACGTTCCATATTCAGGCAACCGCACATAAAATGACAGCAGACATTCTATAGTCTGCGTCACCTCGGCTTAGAGGCCGGGGTTTTATTTTTCTCCACAACAATTGCCAGCATAAATAAACCCCGTATATTTCAAACTAAATACGCGTTAAGAATTTCTTTATCGAAAAAGGAGATGAAAAAGATGGCGAGCAGAAATAAACTCGTTGTTCCAGGGGTGGAGCAGGCACTAGACCAATTTAAACTCGAAGTGGCTCAAGAATTCGGTGTGAACCTTGGTTCTGATACAGTCGCACGCGCTAACGGCTCTGTAGGCGGAGAAATGACAAAGCGGCTGGTACAGCAAGCACAATCACAATTAAATGGCACAACTAAATAAATTCAGGTCTTTATTCGCCGGGGGCACTCGGCGAATCTTCATTTTGAGCTGAATGATTATCACTGCTGTAGCCGTTTGGATTACGTCGGTCTGAAGCGTTATCCCTTCTGGACGAAGAACGGTTCTTGCCTTGTTCACCATTGTTCCAGTCCCTGTGATATTGGCTTTGACCCTTGTCAGCGCCGTTATTTTCATTTCCTTTATCTTGAGGATCTTGTATTGGGGTTTGCTCATGGTCCCCATCTTTTTCGGTATTTGTATTTTCATCTGATTCCTTTATTTTTTTATCTTGGTCACTATCATCAATCTGGTCATCCGCTTTCTCTTCTTTCTGGTCTCCGGAATCCGCATCATTCAGCTGTTCATTATCTCCTTGCTTGCTGTCCTGGGTGTCAGTTTGATCGGTGTTTTCATCCTCATTTTCATCACTCTTTTGATCCTCTTCCCCGGATGGTTTGCTGGAGTCATCTTTTAAATCTTTATTGTCATTCTTTTCATTTGATTTGATGTAGCTGCCTGTTGAGACGCCTTCTTTCTTCGCTTTTTCCCTCGTTTGCATATCTGACTCGAGAGATTCCATGCGGTATGTCGTTTTATATTTTTCAGTCACATCATTCAGCTGTTTTTTCACAGCCTTTTTATATGTATTGTCTTCTGTGTTTTCATAAACAGTGGAAATCAATATTTCTTTCGATTTCTTTACATACCCGTGTTCACTGCAGTCGGTTATAATATCGTCAATCACCTTTTTAAAATCAGTCTTCTCCCAATCATCTATATCATTCACGACTTTCTGTCCCTCATCGTTTAGAGGCGTCAGTTCAATCACTTCATAATCGCTGTTTAACGCCATTTCGACGCTTGGATTGATATCAATTGTCATATACGCATAGGCCTTATTATTAGAAAAAACGGGGAGAACTATAAAAATAAAGAGCATAATAGCAGTCATCGTAAAAATCCCCATTTTGAAAGGGCGCAGTTTAAAAAAATCAAAAAAGCTGGCCCTTCTGCCCATGCGTGTTTCACTCGGAAGCATGATTTCTTCTCCGATTTCATAGCTGTGTCGATCATTTTTGGCTTTTAAAAATTGTCCGTCAGGGGTCAGCAACGTGACGAATTTTTTATTTTTCTCTACTATAATCCCTCTTCTCATGAGTGCAGCACCCCTTTAAGATAATCTTTTAAATAAATATAATCACCCGTAATGATAATACACATCGCAATAATATATTTTCTGTTTCTCTCAATCGTTTTTCGGCTCACAGAGACAAGCTGTTCAAGCTGTTTGACCGGAAGCTGCTTCTTTGTATACAGGATAGCGGCCAATTCTTCATGTTCAACAAGCGTCATTGCCACCTTTATGGCGTTTTGCCTTGCATCCGTGTGCTTTGGAGAATTTTCAAGCAGTTCTTTAAACGATAAACCATAATCCTTGAGCTGCTTTTGAAAATAGAGGATTTCCTCCCGCCTCTGCTCCTGTTCAATCTGACGACGGTATTCATCAATGGAAAGCTCGGCTTCAATCAGGCTTTGTGATGACTCCTGATCGTCTCCTTCCTGTAAATCGATATTTATATTTTGTGCGCTTCTGGCTTCTTTTCTAATGTAATCAATGACTTTTCTTTTTATAATAAGCTCAGCAAATGCGAGCAGAGAATTTCCTTTTTCAGGTGAATATTTTTCTATAGCTTCATTAAACGCGATCAGTCCAATACTGAACTCATCGTCTTTTTCATCTATATATCGTTTACAAACGGATGAAACCGTCTTTGCGATAAATGGCTTATATTGCTGTATTAATTCATTTTGCAGATCTTTATTGCCTTTTTGTATACTCTCAACAGCTTTTTCAAGTGTTTGCTTCTTTTTTCCCAATTTAAACAAAAGGCTAAGCACTGGTTTCACCTCAGTTCCTCCCTATAACTACTCATTAATGATAGCTAATTTGATAGGGATTCGCAAAGGAGAAAAAGAAATATTGATTTCCAATGTCTCAATTATGACAAACCATTCTGACGTCCTATACATGATTTCGTGCCTTTCTAAAGAATTAAGGGGGTTTTATGCGTGTTTTTTGTAACAAAGATGTTATAAAAATGTTATTTTATTTCGCTTATGAAAACGCTTCAAACACAAAAAGACTCTGCTTTTAAGCAGAGTCTTTCAGATTACGCCCGTTCACGGGTGCTGTTTCTTTGTTCGTTTTGTGCGCCCTCCGGCTGTTTTTTCCCACCTGACATAAACCAGCCGCAAACCGCGATTGCTGCTAAGACACCCCAGAATATCAGCTTCCATGTTCCAGAATGAATAAAGTGCTCAGAAACAACCGCTATGTCGCGATGGGCAAGCGTATATAAAGCAAGCTTCACTCCGACCCAGCCGACAATCACAAAGGCTGCTGTTTCTAGGCTTGGACGTTCCTTTAATAACTTCACAAACATGGAAGCCGCAAACCGCATGATCACCAGTCCGATGATACCGCCGGCCAAAATGACGAGAAATTGTCCTCCGTCAAGTCCGCCGATCTTCGGGAGTGATGTCCCAGGAAGTGTAACCGCCAGCGCTACTGCTGCTAAGATGGAATCAACAGCAAACGCGATATCTGCCAGCTCAACTTTTAAAACAGTCGGCCAAAAACCGCTTTGCTTCGTCTCTTTATGTGTGTCTTCTTTCTTAAATACATATCTTTTCAATAAGTGGCTTGCTGAGATATACAGCAAATAGATCGCGCCAATCGCTTGAACCTGCCATACGTTGACCAAGAAAGAAATTGCAAATAAAGAGCCAAATCGCAGAACAAAAGCCCCTGCCAATCCATAAAATAACGCTTTTTTTCTTTTTTCCTCCGGCAAATGTTTTACCATTACCGCCATAACCAGCGCGTTATCGGCGGCTAAAATCCCTTCCAGCCCGATCAAGACGAGAAGAACCCAACCATACTCTAATAATAATGCTGCATCCATAAATGATACCCTCCCAAAAAAGTTGTTTTCTTTCTCTTCATCCGATCTTATGCCGGCCGGACCATGCAAAAAAGACCTTTGCCGACATAAGGCAAAGGTCTTGCTAGACATGAATTCAGGCATGCCAACAAAGCCGATGGATACAATCCATGAAATGACGACTTTGTTTCCGGAATACATTCCGGACGCTACTCCCCTTTGGGATTTCAAGAAATATGATTTTATACGTCAATGATATGCGCAGCGCAATGATTTGTCAACGCTTATTTTTTAAAAATACAGATAATTGTTCGGAATGCGTGCGTTTCTTCCTCTTTTTCATCAGTAAGTAGAGCAGGAACAGCGACAAAATCGCTATCCCGATCGGAAGCATATATTGATCAAGAATAGAGCCGACTTCCTTCCAATTTTCACCGAGCTTCACACCGAGATAAACATATACAAATGTAATCGGAAGCATAGCAATGAATGTATAAAGCGAAAACACCCAAACATTCATTTTTGCAATTCCGCACGGTATGGAAATCAATGTCCTGATGCCAGGCAAGAAACGGCCGCTGAAGGCGACAAAGCCTCCATGTTTTTTGAAAAAATTATCTGACTTATCAAGCGCTTCAGGTTTAATAAAGAGATACTTCCCAAAACGTTCAAGAAACGGCCTTCCTCCGTACCGGCCTATCCAATACAGCGTAAGCGGACCGGCCACTCCTCCAAGCGATCCTGCCAAAACAACGCCAGCAAGTGTCATATCGCCTTTAGATACCCAATAGCCCGCAAGCGGCAAGACGACTTCGGCCGGAATAAACTCAATGCTGAGCGCTAGAAATATTCCAAAATAAGATAAGCTTTTAAATGCTTCTATCCATGACATAACCAGCTCTTCGATAGCCACCAACTCCCTTGTTTCATGTTTATGTATTATACATTTTTGTTTTTTCGGAAAACGTCAAGATGATTTTAACACATTTTTCACGGTCAGTTGAACTAAAAATAGATCTCCCTCGTATTTCTATCGTTTTGAAGGCTGAAACTCTGCGGTTAAGCAGCCGATAATAAAGAGAGTCAACAAGACTGGAACACACGATACGGGGGGAATCTCCATTTGGAAATACACGTTACATATAATACGACTCTCATATGTTTATCTATTCTAATTGCCTGTACCGCCTCGTATATTTCCCTTGAACTTTCAAGGAAAGTCACCATCAATACAGGCTTAAAAAGTAAAATTTGGCTGATCGGCGGCTCACTTATTATGGGATTCGGTATTTGGTCAATGCATTTTGTAGGGATGATGGCCGTCCATATGGAAATGCCGATGGAATATGAATTCATGCCTTTAATGGCAGCCATTGGCGCATCTGTTTCGGGATCATTTGTGTCATTATATTTTGTCAGCCGGCACATTCTTACATATTACAGACTGCTTACCGGATCAGTTGTGCTTGGCGCATCTATTGCTTCTATGCACTATATCGGAATGTCTGCCATTTCCCGGGTAATGATTATTTACGAACCTATTTTATTTACAGTTTCAATTATCATTGCGATTGCAGCCTCTTTCGTCTCGTTAAAAATATTCTTTGACTTGGCCGTAAAAAAACATTCTGAGCATCTTATATTCTATAAAGTCGTCAGTTCAATTGTAATGGGCATTGGGATTTCGGGCATGCACTACACAGGGATGCTTGCGGCAACTTTCCATAAGGACATGGCTCCGCCCGGAAGCCATATGGAGGTGCAAACGTTTCATTGGTCAATTTTTGTTACTTTAATTATTTTTTGTATCCAAACGTTATTGTTATTCAGTTCCCATGCAGATCGAAAGTTTATTAAACAGAGCGAACGCATAAAGGATAACGAACAGCGATTTCAGTCTTTAATCGTCCACAATATTGATGCAATCTTTATTTTATCATTAGAAGGAAACATAATATCTTCCAATCACGCTGGTGAGGAAATGATCAGCAAATTTGGCTTCAGCATGCATGACTGGAGGAATTACACATCACTGAAGATTAAGCGCCTTTTTGAGCAAGTTAAAAAAGATAAACAAGCGATGAACAGTGATGGCGAACTTATCACTGAAAAAGGCCAGTTTCACTTAAATATTACTCTCATACCTGTTGAGGTCAATCAAGAACTGGACAGCATTTATGTCATTTGCAAAGACATGACGAAGCAGTACAAAGCAGAAAAAGAAATCCATAGAATGGCTCATTATGATTCGCTTACAGACTTACCTAACAGAAGACATGCCATCTCTCATCTAACAAAGGTACTGAATCGCGAGCATACCTTGCATTATAACACCGTTGTTTTCTTTCTCGACTTAAACCGGTTTAAAGTGATTAACGATGCATTAGGGCATAATGTCGGGGATCAACTGCTTCAGTTTGCGGCTAAACGTTTGTCATCTGTAGTCCCTGATAACGGATTTATCGCCCGTCTTGGCGGTGATGAATTTATTATTATATTAACAGACGCCAATACAGGAACAGGCGAAGCAGATGTTTTAGCAAGAAAAATTATCCAAATATTCAAAAAACCTTTCAAAATTCAAGATCACACCCTTGTCACATCTGTCAGTATCGGGATTGCGATATCTCCAAAAGACGGGACGGATGGCCTTGAATTGATGAAAAAGGCTGATATGGCGATGTATGCGGCTAAAGAACGAAACAAAAGCAAATACAGATACTATTCTTTTTCAATCGGCAACAAAGAAACCGTCAAGCTTAACCAAGAGATGGTACTCAGAGAAGCAATCGAAAACGATAGATTTGTCTTGCATTATCAGCCGCAATTCAGTGTAAAAAAACAAAAAATGACAGGAGCAGAAGCACTGATACGCCTTGTGACACCAGACGGGCAACTGCGTCCGCCCGGAGAATTCATCGGTGTCGCAGAAGAAACGGGACTTATTATTGATATCGGAAAGTGGATTATAGATGAAGCATGCAAGCAGGCAAGGATTTGGCACGACAAAGGCTATGATCTTTCTGTCGCCATTAATATTTCCGCCAGACAGTTCCAATCCGAAGATCTGATTCCCCTCATCAAGGATACGCTTAATAAATACCAGCTTCCTCCGCAGCTTCTTGAAGTGGAGGTGACGGAAAGCATGACAATGGACAATCTCGATCACTCCAAAAAGGTTTTGTCATCTCTTACAGAATTAGGAATCAGAATCAGTATTGACGATTTCGGTACTGGTCACAGCTCCCTTAGCTATTTGAAGGACTTCCCGATTCACAGGCTGAAGATTGACAAATCATTTATTGACGATATTCAGACCCATCCTAAATCAGAGCAAATTACCGGAGCTATTATTGCCATGGGGCATCAGCTGTCTTTGCAGGTGATTGCCGAAGGTGTGGAAAATGCAGCTCAAAAGCAGCTTCTATATGAAAAAGGCTGCGACCATTTGCAGGGCTTCTTTTTCAGCAGGCCAATACCTCCGGAACAATTCGAACAATTCATTATTGAACAGCCGTCGCAATAACAGCGCCGGCTTTTTTTCACCCATAAGTTACTACACATGAATTGTACTCCTTCTCTTCACACTAAAGAAAAAAAGGGGTTTATCGATATGCATACAATGTGGAAGGGATCGATTAGCTTCGGATTAGTAAACATCCCCATCAAGCTATATGCGGCCACAGAAGATAAAGATATTAAACTGCGCAGCCTCCATAAAGAGGATCACGCACCAATCAAATACGAGAAAGTTTGCACAAATTGCGAAAAAACTCTTAGTCCTGATGAAATTGTGAAGGGATATGAATATGTAAAAGGGAAATATGTAGTGCTGACGGACGAAGATTTAAAAAGCTTAAAACAGGAGCATGAGGAGAAAGCAGTTGAGATTGTTGACTTTGTTCAGCTTCAGGAAATTGATCCGATTTACTTTAACCGCTCCTACTTTGTCGGCCCCGGGGATAATGGGACGAAGGCCTATACCCTGCTACGTGAGGCGCTACGCTCAACCGGAAAGATCGGTATCGCTAATATGACAATCAGGTCAAAGCAGCAGCTGGCGATTCTCCGTGTTTATGAAAATTGTATCGTCATGGAGTCTATCCATTATCCCGATGAGGTCAGAAGCGCCGCTCATGTCCCAGGTGTACCTGATCAATCGAATGTAAACGATAAGGAACTGCAAACTGCTATCACATTAATAGATGAACTGACTGCTGAGTTTGAGCCTGAGAAATATGAAGACACGTACCGACAGGCGCTGCTGCAAAGAGTCAACGACAAGCTAGAAAATAAAGAAACGGCTGTCACTCCTGATAAAGCGCCACCTCGTGAAGATGTCATTGACCTGGTAAGCGCTCTGCAAGCCAGCATCGACAGAACCAGAAGGCCGAACCGGGAGACACCGGCTGCCGCACCTGCACAAGCCGCTGAACCGAAAGGAGCCGGAGATAAAAAACAAAAAACAACTAGAAAAAAAGCCTCCGGCACATCATAGCGCATGGCGTTTACCATGCAGCCGGTTTTAACTTCGTCACCGCCAATCGGAGCAGAATGGCGTTACGAAGTAAAATATGATGGGTACCGCTGTATTCTCCGCATCCATTCTTCAGGTGTGACCTTAACCAGCAGAAATGGTGTGGAGCTCAGCAGCACCTTCCCTGAAATCACACAATTCGCCAAAACTGCCTTTCAGCACCTAGAAAAAGAGCTTCCGCTGACACTTGACGGTGAAATCGTATGTTTGGTGAATCCCTGTCGTGCAGATTTTGAACACCTTCAAGTGCGGGGGCGTTTGAAAAGGCCAGACAAGATTCAGGAATCGGCAAACGCGCGGCCGTGCTGCTTTCTCGCCTTTGATTTGTTAGAGCGAAGCGGAGAAGATGTAACGCTTCTTTCGTATTTGGACCGCAAAAAATCGCTGCGTGAACTCATATCCGCAGCAAAGCTTCCTGCATCTCCAGATCCTTACGCAAAAGAAACCATTCAATCCATTCCCTGTTATGATCATTTTGATCAACTCTGGGAGATGGTAATAAAATATGACGGAGAAGGAATTGTAGCGAAGAAAACAAACAGCAAATGGCTTGAAAAGAAGCGGTCGTCCGATTGGCTCAAATATAAAAACTTTAAACAAGCTTATGTTTGCATAACAGGGTTCAACCCTAACAACGGGTTTCTGACGGTATCGGTGTTAAAAAACGGAATAATGACACCGATTGCCTCTGTCTCGCACGGAATGCGCGATGAGGAAAAAAGCGCTATACGCGAGATTATGGAACAGCACGGACATCAAACACCCTCAGGCGAGTTTAAGCTTGAACCTTCGATTTGTGCAGCTGTTCAATACTTAACAATTCTCCATGGCACATTAAGAGAGGTATCGTTTATCGGTTTCGAATTCCAAATGGACTGGACCGAATGCACGTATGCGCAAGTCATACGACACTCCAAACCGGTTCACCCAAAACTCCAGTTCACAAGCCTGGATAAAATCATATTTGAAAAGAATAAAAAAACAAAAGAAGATTTTATTCAGTATATGATTGAAGTCAGTGACTACCTGCTCCCATTTCTGAAAAACCGGGCTGTCACCGTCATCCGCTATCCGCATGGATCTAGGAGCGAATCATTTTTCCAAAAAAACAAGCCGGACTATGCGCCGGATTTTGTTCAGTCCTTCTATGATGGAAGCCATGAACATATTGTCTGTGAGGATATGTCTACATTGTTATGGCTTTGCAACCAGCTTGCTTTGGAGTTTCACGTTCCTTTTCAAACCATTAAAAGCAGGCGTCCGGCTGAGATTGTCATTGATTTAGACCCGCCTTCGCGAGATGACTTTCTTATGGCCGTGCAGGCCGCAAATGAACTGAAGCGGCTGTTGGATTCCTTTGGCATCACATCGTACCCGAAGCTGTCCGGCAACAAAGGCATCCAGCTTTATATTCCCTTGTCTCCCGAGGCATTTACGTATGAAGAAACACGCCAATTTACGCAGCTAATCGCAGAGTACTGCACCAATGCATTTCCCGAGCTCTTTACCACTGAACGCTTGATTAAAAACAGACACGGCAAATTGTATCTTGATTATTTGCAGCATGCAGAAGGAAAAACGATTATCTGTCCCTATTCGACGAGAGGAAATGAGCTTGGGACTGTTGCAGCCCCGCTCTACTGGCATGAGGTGCAATCATCTTTAACACCCGCTCTGTTTACAATTGATACGGTCATCGATCGAATTAAGAAGCAGGGCTGCCCATTTTTTGATTTTTACCGCAACCCGCAAGACGAACCGCTTAGCGCTATATTGCATCAGTTGAAGAAAAAGAGCTGACTAATGAAGTCAGCTCTTTCCGTGTTTAACTGTACTTTTTTTCTAACCGCTCTTTTTCCTGGCGCTGAAGCGGGCTCAGCTGTTCATTATACAAATCAATATCAATCGCGTATTTCGGCCGTCTTTTCACTTCAGAAAAAATCGTTCCAATATACTCTCCGATGATTCCAATTCCCATCAATTGCAGCCCGCCCAAAAACCAAATGGATATGATAAGAGACGCCCAGCCTGCATTCGTATGGCCGAGCAGCTTTTGAATAAACGCACCAATCCCTGCCACAGCGCTGAGGAAAAACAAAACAAACCCTAAAAGCGTAAAGAATCGAATTGGTGCGACACTGAATGAAGTAATCCCGTTAAAAGCGAAGGATAGCATCTTTTTCAGCGGATATTTCGTTTTGCCGGCAAAGCGTTCCTTGCGGTCATACAAAACTTCGGCCGATTTAAAGCCGATCATGGGGACAATACCTCTTAAAAACAGATTCGCTTCCGGATAACGCTCGAGCTCTTCGAGGGACCTTTTATTCATTAAACGAAAATCAGCATGATTATAAATTAATTTAATCCCAAGCTTATTCATGAGACGATAAAACCCTAACGCGGTCGTGCGCTTGAAAAAGGTATCGGTTTTTCTGCTCCGGCGTACACCGTAAACGATCTCGCAGCCCTCATGATATTTCAGCATAAAATCCCGGATCACAGAGATGTCGTCCTGAAGATCAGCATCGATCGAAATGACGCAGTCTGACCTATTCTTCGCTTTATGCAGTCCGGCTAAAAGCGCTTTTTGGTGGCCGACATTGCAGGCTAATTTTAAGCCGGTAACCTTCTTGTTTCTTATGCTCTCCATAGCAATTAAAGCCCAAGTGCGGTCTTTGCTGCCATCATCGACAAACAGAATTTTACTGTCTTCAGCAATTAATTTTTCTTCAATTAAATCATCTACAACCTCTGTCAGCTGACAGCTTGTTTCTTGAAACACTTCCTCTTCATTGAAACACGGAACGACGATGGTTAATACTGGCTGTGACTGTTTCAATCGATATCCTCCTTATCTTGTTTCATATAAATAAATGCGCCAGGCGGAATCTTTATGGTCAAACGTCTTTACGAGCGCGAGATGGTTTTGTTCAGCATTCATGATCGGAACTGAAGAAAAAATGTACCGTCCGCCCATTTTTTTAAATACATCTGTATTTAATTGAAGGTTGTTGATCGTTTTCTTCGAGTTCTTTTTGAAATCATATCGTTTACCGAGTTCATCGACAAAAAGGTAGCAGCGGCTGCCCCATTCATCAAAGTATTGTTTCAGCCGAGAATTTTTTTCCAGCTCTTTTTCGATGATTTTCCTAAATTCATATTTATATGAGAGCGGATACAGATTGTTATACGTATCTAACGTATAAAACCCGTTATATTGGGCGATAGACGGATGCAGTCCGATGCTCGCCACCCTGTACGAATCCTGCGGACGTCCGATATATTCCTTAATCTCTTTGAATTGCTCCGATGCATAAAACTCCTTGAATGTCGGCGCGTTGTAATGAACGCCATACGTATATTCTTCATTAAAAGGCGCCAACACCATCAGCTGTGCAGCGACTGCGGCGTACACAAGCCATTTCCATCCTTTCCCCATCCGCCAAATGAGATATAAAGCAAGCGCAAAGCTCACGTATATAACAAGCGGCCGAAGAAAATGAAAACGGGCAAAATTAAATTCAGCTAAAAAGGCAAATTTCTGCTTTGGAACAGCCCAAATTTTGTTGAACCAAAACGCATACCATAATGACAACCCGTAATTAAGCACACATAAAAACAGATAAACATTTTCTGGCTTTGTCCGATTTCGTTTGAACAGCAGAGCAGCAAATACGACCAGCAGGATCGGAAGGATGACAACGGTATGAACGGTCATCACATGATTATGGCCATAGACAAAGTTTTTTACGGATAGCCGAAGAGAATGCCAAACGTCATGCCTCGATGAGATAAATTCGATACGATGCATCGGTGCGTGTTCAAACAGCATCGAATAGACAAGCCGATATTCAACGAAAAGATAGATACTCGTCATAAATGCAATACTGCCTAAGAACATCAAATTCCATCTTCTTTTTGTAATGGCATCATACAGCCAAAAACACGCCATCCCTGCCAGGAAAAAGAAGAAGCCTAGAACAAAGCTTGAGTATAGAGGGAGCAAGCCCAGCGTCAGCCACTCTCTCCATGAGATATCCCCTTTTCGGATATTTAAAAAAGCCCACAGTGCCAAAGGGTACCCAAGCGTACTCAGCATTCCCGAAGGCCAGAACGGTGTTAAGGCAAATGCAAGTGATACGCCAATTCGGATGAAAGCCGCTTTTGGTTCCGGGATTATATGTTTCTTCAGCAGCACATACATTCCAAAAAAAGCGACAACTCTTGTAACCGTCTGGCTTATTGCATAGGCGGTCATGGAAGAAAAGAAAGCATGGAGCCAAACAATTCCGCTCCACTCGGTGCCAAAGGCATCCCGGGGCAGCCCGTTAATGATTTGCGGAATGGCAGCGTCAACCTTGCCGACGATTTCTCCGCTATCGGCCAGAACCTTGTACCAAGCGATGTTGGAATCTAAATTATCGTGGACCCGGATATGGGCATCTTCCTTTAAAATAAAAAGCGGGGATACATACAATAAAAGTAGAAATAATGCGATCCAGAGATAATATGTTTCTTTTTTTTGTTGTCTCATCAATCGTAACATTGCTTACACATCCATTTGTTATTCTGACTCCGTCGGCATGTTCTGCCTCATGTGTCAAAATTTATTATCCCTTTTCCCTTCCAAATCATTCATCATATGACAATCCGTTTTTCAGCCTGTCTCTACCCATTAATTCCCGCTATCCATAGGGCTTGATCACTTACTATACTGATAGAAGGGAGGGGATATATTTTGTTTACAATCTTACTTTCATTGGCCATACTCGTATTTGTGCCATTTCTATATAAAGCGAACCGCAATACAAAAGATGTGAAAGTCAACACCATTTCAATCGACCAAAAAGACGGCCTTCCAGCCAGAAAAAAAATTAAATATCCTTCATTTATCTGATCTTCACTTGGAAAACATTTCAGTCTCACCTGAGGAGCTGTATCATTTAACAAAAGATCAGCCTGTAGACATCATTGCTCTTACCGGGGATTTTCTTGATCGGAAACGTAATATTCCGAAGCTGGCAGGTTACTTGAACGCCTTGCAAAAGCTGAAGCCTGCATATGGAATGTACGCGGTGTTCGGTAACCACGATTATGTATTAAAAGAAGAGGACTTTCAGAGATTGAAGCGAGTTTTAGAGGAAAACGGCTGTATCACGCTGCAAAATGAACATGTTCGAATCGAGACGGCTGCAGGGCCAGTCAATATTATCGGCATTGATGATTACAGTACGAATCGGAGTAATATCACCGGCTCTTATCAAAGTCTGGAAAATGGCTATCATCTTGTCTTAACACATGACCCAAATATTATTCTGGATATGAAAGATGTTCATTATGATTACCTGCTGTCAGGGCATTTTCACGGCGGGCAAATTCACTGGCCAAAACCGTATCATTTGGTGAAAATGGGCAAGCTCGTGCGGATGAACATGATTAAAGGCCTTCATTATCATCACGATAAACCATTTTATATCAGCGAAGGCTTGGGACAAACCGGCGTAAATATCCGTGTCGGAAGCCGCCCTGAAGTGACATTTCATCAGATTTAATCAAAAAAGACTGTGCTGACCGAGGCATCAGTCTTTTTTTTGATAGGTTTTCTGCAGCTTTTCTTTTGAGATAAACAAATAGGATGAATTCGGTAAATGCCGCAAGCTCACAGGCTTTGATGTCAAATATAAAATCGGCACATGAGACACTTTTTTAAAGCATCTGTAAAAAGGGTTCACCGGGGTGATCACATCAAAGCCGAGCCTTTCCACACCTTTGTCAAGCATTGTAATCCCAATGATTCCTTTGATTTTCTCGCTTTTTTTATGATTGTTGATATAGTCAAGAAGAAGCGGCATCGATTGATATACTTTCTGATAAATAATGATTCCCTTTCTGACCGCGCTCTCAATGCTTTGCAGTTCTCTTATCAGCTTAATATTGTGCAGATGAATTTTAACGAGCACATCATTTTTTCTAATATGCGTTCCATCGCTCAGTACGACATGATGTCCTTTATACTTCGTCAGCCTGACTCGAAAAACGCTTTTTTGATCGTTGTCAATCAAGCTTAGCCTTGAAAAAAAGAAATAAATCGGATCAACCATTCTCCATATGGAAAGGAAACAGGTTTTCATCTCTTCACCTTCCTCATAATCAAAAACACCCTTATATTTTGTGAACGTTCTCCTCAAAATATAGTTGCCATATTTTTTTAGGAGGACTGTCATGAAAAACATTCTCATTTTTCCTTTTTTAAGCATTTCCACCGGCCATCATCATGTGGCTGATGTATTGCAGGCTGAATTAGAGTCTCAAGGGCTGGCAGCTGAAAAGATTGATATCTTTTCACATTCGTATAGGCGGTTAGAAAAATTGTCCTCCGTGGCTTATTTAAAATGGATTCAATATTTCCCGAAAACGTACAGCGGCATTTACAGGCTCCTCGCCTGCGGAGAATTTCAGCATGACAAACGCTATTTCATGTACGAATGGCTGTTCACACAGCAAATGAGGCACATCCTCCAAGAAAAACAGCCTGATATCGCCTTCTGCACACATGCGCTGCCTTCTTATCTGCTGAACCGACTAAAGCCTGAATATCCGAATCTGACGGTTGTGAATGTATACACTGATTTTTTCGTGAATCAATTATGGGGACGGAAGAACATTGATTACCATTTTGTTCCGAGCACGGAAGTAAAGAAGCAGCTAATATCAGAGGGTATGGATCAGAACAACATATACTTGACCGGCATTCCAGTTCACCGAAATTTTGAAATGGAATCAGCAGATACCTTGCAGCACCACCCGCCATATACCATCATCATCACAGGGGGCAGTATGGGGGTCGGTGGGATTTTAAAATGGGTGCAGGAACTGTCGCCAGGCGGAAAGATCTTATACAAAATATTATGCGGCAGAAACGAAAAGCTCTACTCCTATGTCAAAAGTTTACACCACCCCTTGATTGAGGCGATTCCTTATCTTCACAGCAAAGCAGAGATGAACCGTTTGTACGAACAGGCGACAGGCATCATGACTAAACCCGGAGGCGTGACCATCAGTGAATGCTTACAGAAACGGCTTCCGGTATTTATTTATCATGCACTGCCGGGACAGGAGGAAATGAATTTAAACCTCCTACATGAAAGGAAACTCGTCACAGATATGAGAAACTGGGACATGCAGAAAGCAGAAGAGTATATCGCGGCATTTTTTCAATCGAACGAGATGAAGGAGTATAAAAAACACGTCAATGGATACCTTGGCGAAATGTCTGATAGGAAGATTGAAGATGTTTTAAAAAGAATCATATGGAAACAAAAAAACACTCTCCTGAAATAGAGAGTGTAGAATAGTTAACGAAACAGCAAATGCTGGCTGTGTATGCCTGCTTTCTTGAGCAGGACGATCAGCTGGTCCTGTTCATCAGGCGAAAGACCTGAAAACGCTCTCGCAATACGCAGTGCATGAATCGGATAAATTTTATCCAAATACTCATTTCCCTTGTCAGTTAAATGTGCGTAAACAGAGCGTTTATCTTTCGGGTCCTGCTCCCTTACTAAAAACCCGTTTCTTTCTAGTTTGTCAATAACATATGTGACGTTTCCGCTTACAAGCAGAAGTCTCGACCCAATTTGCTGTAATTTTTGCGGGCCTCTTGTGTACAGGAGCTCCAGTACAGCAAATTCAGTGGGATTAAAACCGTGCTCTTTGCTATCACGGATACTATGTTCGGACACACTTTTGAAAGCCCTTGCAAAAACTCTGTACAAATTCATCGCACGCTCAACTTCTTCTTCGTTAAACGATAATCTCATCATATCTACCTCGTATATAGGATTTTTATAAAAAAATAATGAAAACCCTTACATATAATAAGAGTTCAGTCCCTTACTATACGTATTCGCTATAATTCGAGAAATTCCTTCTAAAAGCAAAAAAATCCTTATACATTATCTTGTATAAGGATAATTTTTATGATTTGTAATGCTTCGAAAGAAATAAGCGTATTCTTTCCGAAGCTCAGAAATCGTCATTTTGTTCATGACCTCTTTATTATAAACCCCAATCTGATAGAGTTTTTCAGAATAATGGCGTCGTTCTTTTTCTAAAGCGGATTTCAATAAATTACTCATAGCGTCCTCCTTCATTTTGAGGTATCCTATACAAAAGATACTCTTTTTAAATGAACGTGGTATGAATCTAATGTAAAGAATTTATGTTTACGAAGATTTTCGGTATTGTCCGTTTTGAACCGATCTTAATAATTGAAAAGCCTGTTCTCCGGCAAGCTGCATAAACGTCTCCAGCATTTCATCACGCTTGATATCCAACTCTATAATTTCTTTTGCCAGTGAGACCGCTTTTTCTTCCTCCATGATTATCCTTCCTCCTCGTTTGATTCGTTACATAAAGGATAAAACGCGCTTGGGTGTTACGCATTATTCTTGTTAATTTTTCTTCCGTATTTTTTCAAAAATCTTCTATTTGATGTTAGAAAATATGACAAGCGTCAGGTTTTTTCTCTTTGTTTTTTATATACTATTATCAAAAGACATCCAGGGGTGGAAAAATGACCACAGAAGATCATTCTTATAAAGACAAAAAAGTGATTTCAATCGGAATTGTGAGTGAACTGACAGGATTGTCCGTAAGACAGATCAGGTATTATGAGGAACGAAAGCTCATTTACCCGCAGCGTTCTTCAAGGGGGACAAGAAAATACTCCTTTGCCGATGTAGAGCGGCTGATGGATATCGCCAATAAGCGTGAAGACGGCGTACAGACGGCAGAGATTTTAAAGGATATGCGCAAAAAAGAACAGATGTTAAAAAACGATCCGCAAGTGCGGAAAAAAATGCTGGAGGGGCAGCTTAATGCTCACTTTCGGTACAAAAACCGTTAAATAATAAAAGTCCGGCTCGCAGTTGAGGCGGACTTTTTACGTTTATAATGAGTGAATGAATGCAGTGGCAATGCCAAAGTAGATTAATAAAGATAAAATATCGTTTAACGTTGTAATCAGCGGTCCAGAAGCAATTGCCGGGTCTACTTTCAGTTTGTGTAAAATAATAGGGATAATCGTTCCTGACATCGTGCCGATGATTAAGGTTAAGAACAGTGAAGAGGCGACAACAAATCCCAAAAGCGCATTCCCCTGCCATATGATGGAGACAATCGCAATCAGCACAGAACAAACCGCTCCGATAAAAATGCTTGTTCTGAACTCCCGGAAGATTAGACGCACAATCGTTTTTTTGTTCATTTCTTCTTTAGACAAACCTCTGATGACAACCGCGAGAGATTGTGTTCCCGTATTTCCTGTCATCCCTGACACCATCGGCATGAAAAACGCAAGCGCGACAACCTGCTTCAGCGCATCTTCAAAATAGCTGATAATGCTTCCTGAAATCAGTCCGATAAACAAGAGTAAAATCAGCCATGGCAGGCGCCGGTATGCCGCCACGTAAGCTTTTGTGTCAAAGGTGATGTCTTTACCGGAAGCGGCAAATTTTTCGTAATCCTCATCAGCTTCCCGAATAACGACGTCGATAATATCATCGACCGTCACAATGCCGACAAGCACGTTGTTTTCTTCTACAACCGGTATTGCCAAAAAATCGTAACGTTCAATCAGGCGGGCAACTTCTTCCTGGTCCTGAAGAGCATCTGCTGATATGACGCGGGTAAACATTAAATCCTGCACCTTTTCTTCAGGTTCACCCAGAATCAAATCGCGGTAGGAAAGAACCCCAACCAGCTGTTTGCTTTCATTAATAACATATAAGTAGTTGATCGATTCAGCTATTTCAGCGAAGCTTTTCAGTTTGACGACCGCGTCTTTTACCGTGTAATGCTGAGGAATCCACACATATCGGTTTGTCATCATGCGTCCCGCTGAATCAGCCGGGTAATTCATCAAGAGCTGTACAGCTTTTGATTCTGACGCTTCCATGCTGGACAAAAGCTGTTCCTTCAGTTCTTCGTCCATTTCTTCAAGCAATTGAGCGAGGTCATCGTTGTCCATTTTGTTCATCGCCAGTGTTGCTTTTGTTTTTCCGACTTTATTTAAGACGACAAGCTGAAATTCGCGTTCCAGCTCCCCGATCATATCAGTGATATCGTCTACAGTTAAATAAGATAAATAGCGGGCGCGGTGTTTTTCCGGCATTTCTTTAAAAATAAATGCCATGTCATAGGGCTGAAGCTCATCAATAACACTTCTGAAATCCCTGATTTTCCCGTCTCGCAGTAAAATAATGATGCGTAAAATGAGTTCGTCATAGGTCATGTTTTGAACCATCGGGACTCGTACCTCCTCTACGGAGACGTGCCGGCCTCGCCAGAAGGTGCGGCAGTTCGTCTCCTCATCGTGTAATCAATTGTCTTGCTGTCATAGTATATGGGTACTTCTTCAGATTGACTCGAATGGGGAGAATCCATACTCCGCACCTCCTTTGATTGGTTTCGTTTTAAAGGCATAAAAAAAGCCTTCGGGATTGAAGGTGAAAGAAGCACGGCAAAAAAAGCGTGCGGGCGCCTTCAATCGTAGAGCTTTAGCACTGTATGGCATAGGACAAGCATCCAGCTGCATTAAAAATCACCTTATGTCGATGATTTCTGTTGACCCATTGGCGTCTTTGGACATTTTTGGGCAGCAGCGTATCTCCATACAGGAGCCTCACCTAACGAAGTTCCTAATTGAATTGACACACTGAGATTACAGAAAAAAACAAGCTGTGTCAACTCAAAAAAGTAATAAATGCGCTTACATCACAATTACGGAACAAAACAAGGGCCAAAGCCCTTATTCTGTTGTTTGTGTCTCGTCATCTTCAGAAAGCAAATGATACGTTTCATGAAGAAATAAGGCATACTCTCCTTCCTTCGTCGGATGAGGGACATATTCAGCCTGATTGATGTATTGCTCCTCTTTCTTTTCCATGCGTTTCGCCTCCTTTTCTACTTAGATTGTCCAAAAGAAGGTTTCTTATCATGAAAAACCCCCGCTGCAGCGGGGGTTTTGATTAGTCATCTATCTCCTGTTTGATAATGCGTCCATCTTTTGCGGAAATTTCAAATTCTGTCTCAGTTCCTTGCTTCGTTTGGATTTCCATTTCATAGATGTAAGCACCGTCATCTTCGTCAAGCTTACTTTCTGTTACGGTTCCACCTGTTTGCTTTAAAGCAATTTCTTCAGCTTCTTCTTTGGTTATGGCGACTTGTTCTGCTTTCTCCTTTAACGGGTCATTAAGCGCTTGTTTTGTATGAATATCTACATAAACGTCGTAGTCTTCACCTTCTTTTTCAATCTCCACTTCATAGACTTCTTTACCGTTGTAAAGGTCTCTGTCAATGTCTTCTACTGTGCCGTCAACAACTGTTTTAGCAATTGCTTCTGCTTCTTGTTCAGTGAGTGCATCCGTCTTAGAAGAAGCCTGTCTGTTTTCATTGTCTTCTTTGGCAAACGCGTTATAGCTGAATCCTCCGGCCGCTAGGCACCCTGCTAAAAGACCGACCATCCATTTTTTCTTGAGCATTTGTGAGTCCTCCTTTGTTTTGTATGAGTACAGTTTACACACTCAACATGAAAGGAAAACGAGAGCAAGATGAGAATTTGATGAGAAACCGTCAGTCTTCATACACAATGTTAGCTACCTTTCCTGTGTAGGCATTGATTTTCACTGTCGCTTCCTTATTATCAGGAAGATCAATGTCTACTTCAAAGATGAGAGTGCCCTCACTTTCTTCGAGATCTGCGTCATCCGCTGTTCCTCCCGTTTCTCGCTCAGCAATTGTTTTGGCTTCTTTTTTCGTAATCGGCGTTTTTTGTTGATCTTTGCTGCTGATTTGATCGGCAGACAAGACTGTTTTTGCCTGCATGTCTACCTTCACTTCGTATGTTTTCCCATCTTCTTTTTGTATGGTATAAGTGGCAACTCGACTTTGTCGTGTTTGTTTTTTGACCGTTCCCGGCACCCGCTCAAGCGCGAGTTGCTCGGCTTCTTTTTCTGTCATGGCAGATGGATTCACTGCTTTTACTCTATTCATTGAAAGAATGTCAGCCGATATGGCGTCTGCTTTTACAAAGTAAGTTCCCTTTTGATTTTCAAGCGTTATATCATATGTTTTTTTATCCTTTGATTGTGTTGCTTTCGTGACCTTGCCTTCATAAGAGGCTTCGACTTTTTTTACGACAGTCTCCTTTGACAATACGTTCTCATGGGTTTGCCTAATGATGAGAAACGTACAGATGATGACAACTAAAATGGCTGCTGCAGCAAAAGATACTGTTTTTATTGTTTTAGTCATCGGCCTCCCCCATTCTGTTCGCTGAATTGCATGGTGACAGCTGTTCCTTGTCCCGGCTTGCTTTTGACAGACAGCTCAATGCCATGCTCATCGGCGATTTGCTTGGCAATGGAAAGGCCTAAACCCGTTCCGCCTGTTTTTCTGTTTCGTGCTTCATCTGCCCGGTAGAACCGTTCGAACAAATGCGGGATATGCTCCTCAGGTATTCCGATGCCTTCATCCCTCACTGATAAAAATGGCCGTCCATTCCTCGTTCCAGCTGACATCTCAATAGGCTTTTCACTATACTTTATTGCATTATCAAGCAAAATGGTCAACAGCTGCTTGATGCGTTCTTCATCAGCTTTTACAAGCAGGCTCTCTTTATCTGTTTCAAGCAATATGTCACGCTGATAAACGGACTGGAGCGTTTGCATAACCGCGCGCGCCGCTTCAATCAGATCGATTGTTTTCAGATCAAGCTCAAGCTCTTGATGACTTTTGGCCAGCGCCAAAAGCTGATTGGTCAGTTTTTTCATATGCACCGCTTCTGAGTGAATGGCTTCTATCGACTCCTCAAGCACCTCCGGCTTTTTTGCCCCCCACCGCTTCATCAGGCTGCTGTAGCTTTCTATAATGGTGAGCGGCGTTTTCAATTCGTGTGAAGCATCTTGAACAAATTGCTGCTGTTTATCATAGTGCTCCTTCAGCATCATTGCCATTTCATTAAATGTCAGCCCCATTTGATACAATTCATCGTTGGACTGTCCTTCTAAAGAAATCGTTTTAAATTCTTTGTCTCGCTGTATGTCTTTCATTGTGATCATTAATCGTCTGATCGGATTGATGATTCGGCGGGCTAGCAAGCTGCCTGCAAAAAAAGAAGCAATGCAGACAGCAGCACTTGCAGCGATTAAGATGATTTTCAACAGAAACAGACTCTCTTCTGTGTTCTCAAGCCTTTCAACCAGCTGAAGAGAAACCACTTGTCCATCGGTCCAAATCACCGGAACAGCAGCCTCGGCAAACAGCTTGCCGTCATGTTTCCTCACATCTGCCGTTTCTCCGCTATGAAAAGAGAGAGGAAAATCTTTATAGGCTTTTTCTTTTGTGATCGTCATAACGGCTTTTTGATCACCATTCACTACACGCACCATGCCATTTGCCGGAAGATAGGCCTGCAGCATATCCTGCAAAGCCACTCCTTCTGTTTCAGCGGCACGCAGCGCTTCGGCAATGTTATCCGTCTCATCAGCAAGCCGGGCCGCATCCTTTGATGTCAGCGCAGACGAAAAAATGAGATAGACTGCGGTATGCACCAAAATTAATAAAATCAACAGTGATATTGATGTGTATAGATGAATCTTGGTCTTCAGCTTCATCGTTTACCCCTTAATGGCATAGCCGACCCCGCGAATCGTATGGATCAGCTGTTTTTCGTAAGGATAGTCCAGTTTTTTTCTGATGTATCTTATGTAGACGTCCACGACATTTGTATCACCGATATAATCAAATCCCCATACCGAGCTTAGAATTTGCTCCCGTGTCAGCACTTGCTGTGGATGCTTTAGCATATAGACGAGCAGATCAAATTCCCGCGGTGTTAATTCCACCTCTTTGTCTCCGCGTCTCACTTCACGGGTTTTTTCGTTCACCCGCAAATCGTCATATGTAAGAAAGGTGCCGATATCTTCCGTTTTTGTTCCATTTTGCCGCAGCGCCGCCCTGATTCTCGCAAGCAATTCCTCGATTTCAAACGGCTTGGTGACATAGTCATTCGCACCGATATCCAGACCTGTTACCTTATCAGGAATACTGTCTCGCGCCGTTAATAATATGACCGGTGTCTGCGAATCCGTTTTTCTCAAGCGGCGCAGCACTTCCAGTCCGCTAAGCCCCGGAAGCATGACATCAAGAAGCACCAAGGAATACCCGCCTTTCGCTGCCGCATCCAGACCTTCTGTGCCATTGTGTTTGATGGTGACACTGTATCCTTCATATTCCAATTCAAGCTGAAGAACCCTGGCAATTTTTTCTTCATCTTCCACAATTAATATGTGTCCTTTTTTCAAATTTGATCATCCTCTCCCGTCCCTTTATGAAAAAATGATTTCGTTGTTTACAAAATGATTCTTATCATCTATTATGATGTCAAAATAAAAAATTGTATACGGAAAGCACTAGGGGTGCTGTTTTGGCTGAGATAAAGCGCGGAAGAAACGCGCTTTGATCCCTTATGACCCGATCTGGATAATACCAGCGTGGGGAAGTGCAGGTTGACCGAATGGTGTATTTTTTGTGCGCTTAATCGATCTATGACTGCATATTCCCTTAGGATATGCAGTTTTTTATTTTACCAAAAAAACAGGAGGTCGGAGAAATGGAGCATATTTGCGGTACAAGCAGAATCGCCGGTTTTCGCTTCTCTTTATATCCGATGACGGATGATTTTATCAGTGTGATCAAGTCTGCGTTGAAAAAAACAGATACATCTAAGGTATGGACGAAAACCGACCATATCAGCACGGTGTTACGCGGATCGATTGATCATGTATTCGATGCTGCAAAAGCCATTTACCTTCATGCAGCAAACAGCGAAAAACACATCGTCATGAACGGCACGTTTTCCATTGGATGCCCGGGTGACACACAGGGGGATACATATCTTTCCAAAGGTGATAAGCGTGTCAATGAAGATGCTGTCCGAGGCTTGAAGGCGGAAGCGCCGTGCCAATTTGCCCTTTATCCAATGAACGAGCCGGATTATATGGGATTGATTATGAAGGCTGTCGACATTGCAAAAGCCCAAGGCACTTTCGTACAGGGTGTCCATTACGCGAGCGAGCTTGACGGGGATGCGCATGACGTATTCAGCACATTGGAAGCCGTTTTCCGCATGGCTGAGCAGCAAACAAACCACATCACCATGACTGTGAATCTTTCGGCTAACAGTCCATCAAGAAAAAACAGAAAGCAGGGATAACATGAAAAGCTGGAAAGTAAAAGAAATTGTCATCATGTCCGTTATCAGTATCGTATTTGCCGTTGTTTATTTATTATTTACACATTTCGGAAACGTGCTTGCAGGTATGTTTGGGCCAATCGCCTATGAACCGATTTACGGCATTTGGTTTATCGTTTCTGTGATCGCCGCGTACATGATTCGAAAACCGGGTGCGGCGCTCGTTTCTGAAATCATTGCCGCTCTCGTTGAGTGCCTGCTGGGAAATCCGTCTGGCCCGATGGTCATCGTCATTGGCATTGTTCAAGGGCTCGGGGCTGAGGCTGTATTTCTTGCAACACGCTGGAAAGCATACTCTCTCCCTGTCCTTATGCTGGCCGGTATGGGGTCTTCAGTAGCCAGCTTTATCTATGATCTCTTTGTTTCTGGCTATGCAGCCTATTCACCAGGTTATCTGCTCATTATGCTTGTGATCCGCCTCATTTCCGGCGCGCTCTTGGCGGGGCTTCTCGGAAAAGCTGTCAGCGACTCTCTCGCTTATACAGGTGTGTTAAACGGAATGGCACTCGGAAAGGAACTGAAAAAGAAACGGAAGCGGGCGTCAGAACATGCAAGCCTTTGATGAGCTTCTGACGGTTGAGCAGCTCAGCTTCTCTTATGAAGAAGACGAGAAACCGGTTTTTCAAGACATTTCGTTTGAGCTTCAAAAAGGAGAATGTGTTTTATTATTAGGACCGAGCGGATGCGGTAAAAGCTCGCTCGCCCTTTGTTTAAACGGTCTATATCCGGAGGCTTGCGACGGCGTTCAGTCCGGACATGTATTTCTATTTCAAAAGCCGGTCACAGATGCTGAAACCTCCGAAACGATTGCTCAGCATGCCGGGGTCGTTTTTCAGGATCCTGATCAGCAGTTCTGCATGCTGACGGTGGAGGACGAAATAGCGTTCGGGCTGGAAAATCTGCAAATTCCAAAAGAAGAAATGACAGAGAAAATCAACGCCGTATTAGAAAAATTACGCATTACCCATTTAAAAGAAAAAACGATCTCAACCCTTTCAGGAGGACAAAAGCAGAAAGTGGCTCTCGCCTGTATTTTGGCGATGGAGCCTGAGCTTATTATTTTAGATGAGCCGACCTCTCTTTTAGACCCTTTCTCAGCGCGGGAGTTCGTTCATCTGATGAAGGATCTTCAGCGGGAAAAAGGTTTCAGCCTCCTCGTCATTGAGCACCAGCTTGATGAATGGGCGGCTTGGATTGAGAGAACGATCGCGCTTGACAAATCAGGCAAAAAAGCGCTGGATGGCCTGACGAAAAATCTATTTCAACACGAAGCGGAGACACTAAAGAAATTGGGCATCGCCATTCCAAAGGTCTGTCATCTGCAGGAAAAGCTGAGTATGCCGTTTACTTTATCAAAAGAAATGCTGTTCAAAGAGCCTATTCCCGCCGGGCATGCCAAAAAGAAGGAAGCTCCTTCTGGGGAGAGTGTGCTTGAAGTCAGCAGCCTTTCGTTCGCGAGAGGACAGCAGACGATTTTCAAAGACATCAGCTTTTCGTTGCGCGGAGGCTCTTTAACGGCGCTTGTCGGTCCGAACGGCACTGGAAAATCGACGCTCTTATCAGTTCTGGCCCGTCTCATGAAACCGCAAAGCGGCAAAATCCTTCTTTATGACCAGTCGCTGCAGAAATATAAAGAAAAAGAATTGCGTAAACGGATGGGATTTGTTTTTCAAAACCCTGAGCATCAATTCGTCACCGATACGGTGTATGATGAGCTTCTGTTCGGCCAGAAAGCAAATGCTGAAACTGAGAAAAAAGCGCAACACCTGCTGCAGCGTTTTGGTCTTGCGCATTTGGCTGATCATCATCCGTTTGCGATCAGCCAAGGGCAAAAACGGCGACTGAGCGTAGCTACTATGCTCATGCATGACGTAAAGGTTTTATTATTAGACGAACCAACCTTTGGCCAGGATGCCCGCACGGCGGCTGAATGCATGGAAATGATTCAGCGTATCAAGGCAGAGGGAACCGCTGTCCTTATGATTACACACGATATGGAGCTAGTCTCTTCGTATGCTGACAGCGTGCTTGTGCTTCACGATACGGGCCTGGCCTTTGACGGATCTCCAGCGCAGTTGTTTTCTCAAGAAACAGGGCTTGTCCAAAAAGCAAAGCTCACCCTTCCCCTTCTATATGAATGGATGGCATATCAAGAGGAGGTGCGTGATGAAGCAGCCGTTACATCTCATTAATCCGACTGTGAAAGCGGCGGCGGTTTTTTGTTGTGTCGTCATGCTGTCGTTTATTTACAACCCTTACACTCCGGCATGTTTTTATATCATCATCGTTGCGGGCGTTTTACTGGCGGCCGGAATCCCATTGAAAAAATGGTTGTTGTTTACGATTCCGTTTTTGATTTTAGCATTCGGGTGCGTGTGGACAGCCGCAGTTTTTGGAAAGGTGCCGACAACACCGGATAATTTTTTGTTTCAAGCAGGCCCTATCTCAATTAACAGCGATAATGTGTCTGTCGGCATCTCCCTTGGGTTTCGTATTTTATGCTTTTCCGCCTTATCGATGATGTTTGTTTTTACAACCGATCCGATTTTATTTATGCTGAGCCTTGTCCAGCAGTGCAGGCTCTCACCAAAGCTCGCGTACGGTGTCATTGCAGGCTTTCGCTTTCTTCCGCTGTTAAAGGATGAGGTCCAGCTGATTCAGCAGGCTCATAAAATCAGAGGAGGAGCGGCGGAGAGCGGCATCATTAATAAAATCAGTGCGTTAAAACGATATACCATACCCCTATTGGCAAGCGCCATCAGAAAAGCGGAACGGACAGCGCTTGCAATGGAATCGAAAGGATTTACAGGAAGCAGAAACCGGACATACTACAGGACATTGAGCGTGAACCGGCACGACTGGGTGTTCTTTTGCCTCGTCCTCTTATTATTCGCGGGATCCTTTCTCGTATCTTTATGTTTCGCATCATAAAAAATCCGCTATCACAGATAGCGGATTTTTTTATTGATGATAGTTTAATGCTTGGGCAAGGTTGGTTTTAATGGTAATATTCGAAAAGTCAATCCCCAGCTGTACAGCAGTTTGCGCAATTTCAGGCCTGATTCCTGACAGGGTTGACCGGACACCGATCAGATTAAGCGCCTCAATCAATTTAAAGATCTGGTGCGCCACCATCGTATCCACCACAACAACACCTGACAGATCGATTAACAGATGCTCCACACGTCTTTTCGCACAAGCTTGAAGCGTGTTTTCCAGAATAAACTTCGCCCGTTCGGTATCAATGTCACCGACAAGCGGCAGCAGAGCTGTTGATTTGCTCAGGGTAATGACAGGTGAGCTTAGTTCCAATATCATTTCTCTTTGGGCGTTTAATTGCTGCTTGGCATTCATTTCAGCGTGATCAACGAATGTATAAATGGTGAAATCAAATACTTTTACAATCAAATCTGCCCATTTTTGCTTCTCTCCCGGTTCAAACGCTGACTCATTTTCTTCTGCGAACTTCTCAAAATACTTCGTATATAATCTCCTGTTTCTCATAAACTCCCGAATGACATACTGAACCGGTGTGTCGAGATGTTTTTGATCGTTGGTCAGCTCAATGACCCACTCTTGAAACTCTTCGAGAAATTGTTTTTCCGGTAAAACATACATGTAATTCAGATGCCGGTAAAACTCTCTGTCCTGCTCTTTCAATTCTTCCGTTACTGTTGCATTATGTAGGGCGTAAAGCGAATTCGGATCACTTTCCTCCATCGTTTCAATCCATTCCTCGGCCATTTGTTCCACATGCTCTGAAAAAAATGCATATAATTTTTCATTCAGTTTCATGACACTGCTCCTTTCCCCAACACTATTATAACTTGACTTACAGTTGAATCCCAGTCATACACGCCGAAGCCATCCAATATTTTGAAGATTACTAATTCTTTGGTGTGTATCCTATTTTTTCAAAATGCTTCAAATGGCTCTGTCCGAGCGCTTGTTTTTTTCATATAATATGAGGCAACACCCTTGAATCCACTTGAAAGCATAAAAAAGGAGGGCTTTTTTATGAATGGTGAAATCCGCTTGATCCCGTATGTGACGAATGAGCAGATCATGGATGTAAACGAGCTTCCTGAGGGCATTAAAGTGATTAAGGCGCCAGAAATGTGGGCAAAAGGGGTAAAAGGCAAAAATATTAAAGTTGCTGTATTAGACACGGGCTGCGACACAAGCCACCCTGATTTAAAAAATCAAATCATCGGCGGAAAGAACTTCACGGATGACGACGGCGGCAAGGAAGATGCGATTTCCGACTACAACGGACACGGCACACACGTCGCCGGAACGATTGCAGCTAATGATTCAAACGGAGGCATTGCCGGAGTCGCGCCTGAGGCAAGCCTATTGATTGTGAAGGTTCTTGGCGGCGAGAACGGCAGCGGACAATACGAATGGATAATCAACGGCATCAACTACGCGGTGGAACAGAAAGTCGACATCATCTCAATGTCCCTTGGAGGGCCAAGCGATGTGCCAGAGCTGGAAGAAGCAGTGAAAAACGCAGTCAAAAACGGAGTGCTTGTCGTTTGTGCAGCGGGAAATGAAGGTGACGGCGACGAACGCACAGAAGAGCTTTCCTACCCCGCAGCTTATAATGAAGTGATTGCAGTTGGATCTGTTTCTGTAGCGCGAGAATTATCAGAATTTTCTAACGCGAATAAAGAGATTGACCTTGTGGCACCAGGAGAAAACATCTTATCCACCCTTCCCAACAAGAAGTACGGTAAGCTGACCGGCACTTCAATGGCTGCCCCTCATGTCAGCGGTGCGCTTGCTTTAATCAAAAGCTATGAAGAAGAATCATTTCAAAGAAAGCTTTCTGAATCTGAGGTTTTCGCACAGCTAATCCGCAGGACACTTCCTCTTGATATTGCAAAAACGCTGGCAGGCAATGGCTTCCTGTATTTAACAGCTCCTGATGAGCTCGCAGAAAAAGCAGAGCAATCACATTTGTTGGCCCTATAAGATTATTTTTCTTATATAATATACACCACATCATGTAAATAAAAATTTCAAATTCTATGTTGACAATGAATTTGAATTACTGTTAAGATTACCAACAAATGATTCAACTTTTCAAAAAATTAATAACATTTTCTCTTATCGAGAGTTGGGCGAGGGATTGGCCTTTTGACCCCAACAGCAACCGACCGTAATTCCATTGTGAAATGGGGCGCACTGCTTTTCGCGCCGAGACTGATGTCTCATAAGGCACGGTGCTAATTCCATCAGATTGTGTCTGAGAGATGAGAGAGGCAGTGTTTTACGTAGAAAAGCCTCTTTCTCTCATGGGAAAGAGGCTTTTTGTTGTGAGAAAACCTCTTAGCAGCCTGTATCCGCGGGTTAAAGAGAGTGTTTTACATATAAAGGAGGAGAAACAATGACAACCATCAAAACATCGAATTTAGGATTTCCGAGAATCGGACTGAACCGGGAATGGAAAAAAGCACTTGAAGCGTATTGGAAAGGCAGTACTGATAAAGATACGTTTTTGAAGCAAATCGACGAACTATTTTTATCCGCAGTAAAAACACAAATTGACCAGCAGATTGATGTTGTGCCTGTTTCTGATTTCACACAGTATGACCATGTACTCGACACAGCAGTCAGCTTCAACTGGATTCCGAAACGGTTCAGACATTTGACTGACGCTACCGATACATACTTCGCTATCGCCCGCGGAATCAAAGACGCTGTATCTAGTGAAATGACAAAATGGTTTAATACAAATTACCATTACATCGTTCCGGAATATGACGAGAGCATTGAGTTCCGTCTGACAAGAAACAAACAACTCGAAGATTATCGCCGGATCAAACAGGAATACGGTGTGGAAACAAAGCCTGTGATTGTCGGCCCTTATACGTTCGTTACGCTTGCTAAAGGCTATGAACCGTCTGAAGCAAAAGCGATCCAAAAACGCCTTGTGCCATTATATGTACAGCTTTTGAAAGAGCTTGAAGAAGAAGGCGTAAAATGGGTTCAAATCGATGAGCCGGCGCTCGTTACCGCCTCTAGTGAAGATGTACGCGGCGCAAAAGAATTATTTGAAAGCATTACAAGTGAGCTTTCATCCTTGAATGTGCTTTTGCAGACGTATTTTGATTCTGTTGATGCTTATGAAGAGCTGATCTCTTACCCGGTTCAGGGAATTGGCCTTGATTTCGTTCACGACAAAGGCAGAAATCTGGAACAGCTTAAAACACATGGCTTTCCGACAGACAAAGTGCTGGCAGCTGGCGTTATCGACGGACGCAACATTTGGAAAGCGGACCTTGAAGAGCGTCTCGATGCCGTTCTTGATATTCTCAGCATTGCAAAAGTTGATGAACTGTGGATTCAGCCTTCCAGCAGCCTGTTGCATGTTCCGGTAGCGAAACACCCTGATGAGCATTTGGAAAAAGACCTATTGAACGGATTATCCTACGCAAAAGAGAAGCTGGCCGAGCTGACAGCTTTGAAAGAAGGTTTAGTATCAGGAAAAGCGGCGATCAGCGAAGAGATTCAGCAGGCTAAGGCTGATATCCAGGCGCTTAAACAGTTTGCAACAGGCGCCAATTCTGAACAAAAGAAAGAGCTTGAGCAATTAACTGATAAAGACTTCAAGCGTCCGATTCCGTTTGAAGAACGTTTAGCCCTGCAAAATGAATCTCTCGGCCTTCCGCTTTTGCCGACGACAACGATCGGCAGCTTCCCGCAGTCTGCTGAAGTGCGGAGCGCACGCCAAAAATGGCGGAAAGCTGAGTGGTCCGATGAACAGTATCAAAACTTTATCAATGCGGAAACAAAAAGATGGATTGATATTCAGGAAGAATTGGAGCTTGATGTCCTTGTTCACGGCGAATTTGAACGGACAGACATGGTCGAATACTTCGGTGAAAAGCTGGCCGGTTTCGCCTTCACTAAATATGCCTGGGTTCAATCATACGGCTCACGCTGTGTCCGCCCGCCAGTCATTTACGGAGATGTTGAATTTATTGAACCGATGACAGTGAAAGACACAGTCTACGCACAGTCATTGACTTCCAAGCATGTAAAAGGAATGCTGACGGGCCCGGTTACAATCTTAAACTGGTCTTTCCCTCGAAACGACATCTCGAGGAAAGAAATCGCCTTCCAAATCGGGCTTGCCCTTCGCAAAGAAGTTAAAGCGCTTGAAGACGCAGGCATTCAAATCATTCAAGTCGATGAACCAGCGCTGCGCGAAGGCCTTCCATTGAAAACCCGCGATTGGGATGAGTATTTGACTTGGGCGGCAGAAGCATTCAGATTAACCACTTCTTCCGTGAAAAACGAGACACAAATTCATACACATATGTGCTACAGCAACTTCGAAGATATCGTTGATACAATCAATGATCTTGATGCCGATGTGATTACAATCGAACATAGCAGAAGCCACGGAGGATTTTTAGATTACTTAAAAAACCACCCGTATTTGAAAGGGCTTGGCCTTGGTGTATATGACATTCACAGCCCTCGTGTGCCGTCAACTGAAGAAATGTACAATATTATCGTTGATGCGCTTGCCGTCTGTCCGACTGACCGCTTCTGGGTAAATCCAGACTGCGGATTGAAAACAAGACAGCAGGAAGAAACGGTTGCAGCATTGAAAAACATGGTTGAAGCCGCAAAACAGGCAAGAGCACAGCAGACACAGCTAGTATAATTTGAAAAAACCATCTGCATTTGGCAGATGGTTTTTTTCTATAATACAGCCACAATCGGTTTCTTATTTAGCAAATCCCCCAATTACTTTGTTTATTTTGCACTTTTTTAAGAATGTTCTTTGCATTCTTTTCGGCTATACTAATAACACTCTATTGACAGGAGGGATTGGGATGAATCATGAAACGTTCTTAAAACGGGCTGTCACTCTCGCATGTGAAGGAGTGAATGCAGGAATCGGCGGGCCTTTTGGAGCCGTTATCGTGAAAGACGGAGCCATTATTGCAGAGGGACAGAACAACGTCACAACAAGCAATGATCCGACTGCCCACGCGGAAGTCACAGCTATTCGGAAAGCCTGTAAGGTGCTAGGAGCCTACCAGCTTGATGACTGCATTTTGTATACGAGCTGTGAACCATGCCCAATGTGCTTGGGCGCCATCTACTGGGCCCGGCCTAAAGCCGTTTTCTATGCAGCTGAGCACACAGACGCTGCCGAAGCCGGGTTTGATGATTCATTCATTTATAAAGAAATTGATAAACCTGCTGAAGAAAGAACGATCCCCTTTTATCAAGTGACACTAACAGAGCATTTATCCCCGTTTCAAGCATGGCGGAACTTCGCCAATAAGAAAGAATATTAAAAGGATCAGGCATGCGCGGCCTGGTCCTTGTTATTTCTCCAAGTAGCCGCTATGCCCTGTGCAAATACAAAACAGCAATCATGCGCGCCGGAATTCAGCTTGGCAGACACCGAGCCAGCCGCCCCCTTCATCTGTAACTTTTGGTTTAAAGGCATGCTTCAAACGCTTCTCTGACGTTTTATCAAAAATCTGTGCCCGCCCCGCATGCTCCGACACCAAAAAAACATCCTGAGAACACTCAGGATGCCGGTCATTATTTTAATTCGAGTTTTACATCAACATTTCCTCTGGTTGCCTTTGAGTAAGGACAGAATTCATGAGCGGCGTTGACAAGCTCTTGTGCCTTTTCCCGATCTAAATCTTTCGTGTTCACAACAAGTGTGACACCGATTTTAAACCCGCCGTCGCTCTCATCCTTCATGAGGCTGACCTGCCCTTCAATCTCCGAATCAATTTCGATATTCTGCTCTTTGGCTACGTGTTCGAGCGCGCCGCCGAAGCATGCAGCATACCCTGCCGCAAAGAGCTGTTCCGGATTTGTGCCGGTTTGTCCTTCTTTTTTGGCATTTGGCATGACAATATCAAAATCAAGAACACCGTCATCTGATGTAATATGTCCTGCCCGTCCGCCTCGCGCGGTTACTTTTGCTGTAAATAGTGCCATATTTCCCAACCTCCTTATTTGTATCTAGTTGTTATATTTCCCTTTCTGATCTTTTTAAACATGCTATGTTTGCCGAGAATAGGAAAAGTGAGGTTTTTCAGATACAATAGAATCGAATGACAAAAAAGAGTTGGTGAACAAAATGGAAAATAAATTTGATCATATGAAATTGGAGAATCAGCTATGTTTTTTGCTATATGCAAGTTCGCGGGAAATGACAAAGCAATACAAGCCGCTGCTTGATAAGCTGAATATAACATACCCTCAATATTTGGCTTTGCTTTTGTTATGGGAACATGAAACGCTTACTGTCAAAAAAATGGGCGAACAGCTGTATTTAGATTCAGGGACGCTCACTCCGATGCTTAAACGAATGGAACAACAGGGTTTGATTACGAGAAAAAGATCTGAAGAGGATGAGCGGTCCGTGTTGATCAGCCTGACAGAGGACGGAGCGTTATTAAAAGAAAAAGCGGTTGACATCCCAGAAACAATTCTGGGGCTCTCAAAGCAGTCTGGAGAGGATCTCAAACAGTTAAAATCCGCTCTATATACATTGCTGGAAACACTCCATCAAAAAAATTGAGGATGCCTTGTACAAGGCATCCTCTTTTTATTTATTCAGCAACTTCAAGTGTCACATCAATATTTCCGGAGGTTGCTTTTGAATACGGGCAGACGCCGTGCGCTTTTTTCACAAGCACCTCCAATTCTGATGCACTGACTCCTTCTCCTTTTACTTGCAGCGTCACACCAAGCTTGTAGCCCTGGTCCGCTTCATCCTTTAACAGGCTTACATTCGCTGTAACCTCTGTCTCTACTTTTACCCGTTCTGTTCTTGCGACAAGCTGCAGGGCGCTGTCAAAGCAAGCTGCATAACCTGCTGCAAACAGCTGCTCTGGATTTGTCGCTTTTTCTAATTTCTTGGCTCTCGGTGTCCCCGGCATTGCGACATCAAGCTCAAGAACGCGGTCTGATGAAATGACCTTTCCTTCTCTTCCTCCTACCGCTGAAACAGTTGCTGTAAATAATGGCTGACTCATTTTTCATTCCCCCAATATATTTTATGCAATTAAATTGTATACAATTAAATTTGAAATGTCAATTTTTCGCGTATAAAAAAGCTTATCTCGTAATGAGATAAGCTTTTTCATTGAACATTACCCCGCTATTCACGGATTTGCCCAGTTCCTTTAATGATGTATTTTGTAGAAGTCAGTGCAGGAAGCCCCATCGGTCCTCTTGCATGAAGCTTTTGCGTGCTGATACCGATTTCGGCTCCGTAGCCGAATTCAAAGCCGTCGGTAAAGCGGGTTGACGCGTTATGATAGACCGCGGCAGCATCGACAGCCGTTTGAAAATATGCCGCGTTTTTGTCATTTTCAGTTAAAATCGCTTCTGAATGATTGGTGCCGTATTGTTGGATATGCTTCACAGCTTCTTGGACGTTTTCAACCGTCTTTACACTGAGGACAGGCGCTAAAAATTCGGTTTCCCAATCTTCTTTTGATGCTTGTTTGCTTGAAGGATGAAGTTCACACACCAATTCATCACCGCGAATTTCAACTCCCGCGTTTTCCAGCTGGTCCAGCAATTCTTTCCCGTGCTGTCTTGCCCAAGCCTTGTGAATCAGCAATGATTCAATCGCGTTGCATACGGAAGGGCGTTGCGTTTTGGCATTTACGACAACCTTTTCTGCCATTTGCGGTTTGGCTGTTTCGTCAATGAATATGTGGCAGTTTCCTGCTCCCGTTTCTAATACAGGAACTGTTGATTCTCTGACAACGAGATCAATCAGTTTCTTGCCTCCGCGCGGAATCAATACGTCTAAGCCATCATTTAACGTAAAGAGCTCTTTTGCTGTCTCTCTGCTCGTATCCTCAATCAGCTGCACAGCGTGAATCGGAAGCGCTGATTGCTCAAGTGCTCTGTGAATGACACTGACGAGCGCTTTGTTGCTGTGGATGGCTGAGGAGCTTCCCCGCAGCACAACCGCGTTCCCTGTCTTCAGGCAAAGGGTAGCCGCATCAACTGTGACGTTTGGCCTCGCCTCATAAATCATTCCTACGACACCGAGCGGCACACGGATTTTTTCAATAAACAGGCCGTTTTCTTTTTCAATCGTTTCAAGAGAGTCGCCGATTGGGTCCGCTAAGTCGATTAAGAGCTCCACCGCGTCCGCGATATCGCGTATCCGTTTCTCATCCAATGTGAGACGGTCAATGATGTCCGGTGTTAAACCATTCTCTTTTCCATTCTCAATGTCTTTTGCATTCTCCGCCAAGAGAAAATCCAGTTCTTTACGGAGTCCGTTTGCAATGAGGCTGAGCGCCTCATCCTTCTCGGCTGTTGTTTTCATGATCATTTCGGCTGCTGCTTCTTTCGCCAGCTTCGCTTTTACAGAAACTTCACTCATTTTTCCGCCTCCTAGTCTTTTACATTGACCCAGTCATTCCTATGAATAACCTCAAACGTTTTCTCAAAATCAAGTTCGTCACTGCGTTTGCCCTTGGCCTCCATAATCTCCTCAGAGGAGTAATGGGTTTGGCCTTTGCCGATCACGCCGCCCGGTCCCCTGACTTCCACGACCGCCCCTTTCGGAAAGCTTCCGTTCACGCCCACAACGCCAGCGGGCAAAAGGCTGCTTCCATTATGGATCATCGCCTCCTCGGCACCCGCATCAATGATAATTTCTCCCGATATCGGCGAGTGGAACTGAATCCACTGCCTTGTGTTGTTAACCGAAGATAGTTCTTTGTCTCCGATATAAGTGCCGTCTCCCCTGCCGTCCAAAATGTCCGCAAGTTTTTGCTCTCCGCTGCCAGTTCCAATGAATACTTTCACTCCCAGAGACAACGCGGTTTGTGCGGCTAACAGCTTTGATTTCATTCCGCCGGTTCCGACCTTTGATCCGGCTGAACCTGCATATCCAAGCAATTCAGGCGTGATCTCCGGCAAATAATCAAATCGTTTCGCCTCAGGATTTTCATTTGGATTGGCATCATACAGTCCGTTAATGTCGGTGAGAATCATGAGCTGGTCTGCGTGAATCAATCCGCTGACTAACGCAGAAAGCATATCATTATCTCCGAATGTCAATTCTTCAACAGATGTAGAATCGTTCTCGTTGATAATCGGAATGACGCCGCGCTCTAATAATTCCATTATCGTAGCATACGCGTTTCGATACCGTTCTCTTTTCGAAAAATCATTTCTCGTTAAAAGGATTTGTCCCGGAGTTAATGAGTATTGTTTAAATTGATTCATATATTGCTGCATTAACAGTGTTTGTCCGACCGCGGCCGCCGCCTGTTTTCCTTTGATGGTAACGGGACGGGACGGATAACCGAGGCTGGAAAACCCCGCCGCTACGGCACCCGAGGTAATCAGAATCATTTCATGCCCCGCTTTTTTTAACACGGAAATCGCCTGAACATGCTCTCTGATTTTTGCCTCATCAATGCTTCCTTTGCTATTTGTGAGCGAACTGCTTCCTATTTTCACTACTATTCTTTGTTTTTTCATTTATTCTCCTCCGCGGCTCTTCTACAATAAAAAAACCCATTTCATCCTGATTCATAAGGACGAAATGGGTTTCCGTGGTACCACCTTGATTGAACGCGCTTGTGCACGCTCCGCTCTCCTGTAACGCCAGGTTATGCGCCTAGGTTTTCCCCCTAGGACTCCAAGGCAGGTTCGGCAGGTTTCATGCGGCAAAATGTTTCAGCGATTCATTTTGCTCTCTGTCACAGAAAGATCTGCTTACTAATCCTCTTCAACGCTCAATGATTTTTTTATATTATGCAAAGAAAAAAGACACTTGTCAAGGTTTTTTGTCATCAAAAATAGCCCGCTTTGCGCGGGCCTCTTTCAGTCTAGTTAAAGACGATTGTTTTATTTTCATGAACGATGACACGGTCTTCCAAATGCCATTTCACAGCACGGGCAAGCACGCTGCGTTCAATTGTTCTTCCGATGTTTTTCAGCGCTTCCGCATTATCGCGGTGGTCCACACGCTCAATATCCTGTTCAATGATCGGTCCTTCATCAAGATCGTTTGTCACATAATGAGATGTCGCACCGATCAGTTTCACGCCGCGCTCGTAGGCCCGTTTGTACGGATTCGCACCGATAAAAGCTGGCAGGAATGAATGGTGGATATTGATGATGCGATTCGGATGAGCCGAAACAAAATCAGGAGTTAGAATCTGCATATAGCGTGCGAGCACGATGACATCAACATCGTACTGCTCCAGCAGTTCAAGCTGCTTCTTTTCGACTTCCGCTCTGATGTCTTTGTTCGCTTTCATATAGTGGAATGGAATGTTCAGGCGCTCAACCAGCTCTCTCGCTTCCTCATGGTTACTGATGACAACAGCGATCTCCGCCATCAGGTTGCCGGTTTGCCATTCCCAAATCAGCTCATGCAGGCAATGGAGCTCCTTTGAAACGAAAATGGCGACACGCTTCAGTTCGCTCGCCAAAGTTAAGCTCCATGTCATGTCGAATTTATCCGCTACAGAGGCAAACGCCTCCTGAAGTGATGTTTTTTTCTCACGAATGCCTGCGCAGTCGAATTCGATTCTCAGGAAGAACCGGCCGCCTTCAGGGTCTGTCGTATATTGATTTGATTCTATAATATTGGCACCGTGTTCAAATAAAAACGCGGAAACTGCAGAGACGATACCCGGCTGATCGGGGCAGCTGACCAAGAGCCGCCCTTTATCCTCATTTCCGTCACGGTATTCGTCCAACCGCTGAGTCATATATGATTTCATGAATAATCCCTCTTATCTTTGTAAGTCTAAACTATTTATCCATTATACTGAAGATTTGATAAAAATCAATTTATGACAGAATTTTTAAACCAACTGCTGAGCATAAAATCAACGCGATAAAGAAGATCCGTTTGGCGTCTTTCTGCTCCTTGTAAAAGAGGATGCCGATAAGCGCCCCGCCGGCGGTGCCAATTCCTGTCCAGACCGCGTAAGCCGTTCCCATCGGAATGGTTTCCATTGCGTACGACAGCAAGGAAAATGAAGCGGCAAAACCAACAATGATCAACAGCACCCATTTCACGCTTTTTTCTTTCGCATATTGATTCATAAGGGCCACGCCGGCCATTTCTAAACAGCCCGCGCACAGTAAACTGATCCAGTGCAGCATTATGCCTCGCCTCCTTTTTCCTCTGTCTCATCCTGTGTCACAAGCTTCAACCCGATTACACCGATTAAGAGCACGCCAATTAACAATAGCTTCGGCCATCCAACCGGTTCATGAAAGAGAACGATTTCACTAAGTACTGTTCCCGCTGTGCCGAGCCCGGTAAAGACGGCATACACGGTACCAACAGGCAGACTGTGAGTCGCCTTCATTAGAAGGTAAAAGCTGAATATGATGCCGATGGCAGTGCCGCTCCATGTTAAGGCTGAGTCAGCGTGCTTTAAGCCTATCACCCAAACAACCTCGAAAACAGCGGCAAGCACGACCAATCCCCATTTCATTTTGAGTCATTCCTTTCTATCTATTAAGATTCTCCGAAAACAAAAAAACCCCGGACAGTCGTCTCACATGAGATTGACTCTCCCGGGCTTTTTTCCCTCCGTGTGCATACGCGCTTCTATTTACGCGTATGTGTTTTCTCTCGGACCAGTCCATGTCAATTGACATGCGGAACCCTAGAAAACTTTACATGATATCATGATACTAAACTCAGCTCTATCTTTCAATTGTAAGATTTTCTTTCATATACCGCGATCGGTTTATTCCATTTTCTGATCGTTTTGCTGTAATGCATGCCGATTTTCTCCGCTACCCGTATGGACGCTTTGTTACCCGGATCAATCAAAGCCGTCATTTTGCCGAACTGCCGCTCGTTAAAGCCATAGTCCAGACAGGCCCGAGCCGCTTCTTGCGCATAGCCGTTCCCCCAGTGGCGGCGGGCAAACATATAGCCAATTTCCATTACGGTTTGATTTTCGATCTGCTGGGGAACGATGCCGCATTGCCCCAAAAACTCCCCTGTCCGCTTATCTTCGGCGATCCACAGACTAACGCCGTACCCTTTTTCATTTCGCTGGTTCCAATTGACCCACTCGCGGGTTTGCCTCTTATCTTTTAAACCGGAATAATATGTCATGACATCAGGATCATTAAAAAGCAGCCCAAACAAAGTGGCTTGATCCCGATCTTCCATACAGCGCAAACGAATTCGATCAGTCACAAGCTTCGTTTTAGCATTCATACTTCGCCACATCCTGCTCCCATTCTTTTTTGAGAGCTTCAATATGTGCCTGATGATAGCGGTTATGATCTGCCATATGCCAAATTCCCCATCGTATCGTCGCGGTGTCACCTTCGAAGGAAAGCGGCTGGTTCAAAGCATTTTCAGTTAAAGTGAAGCATACCGATTTCAGCTCGTCTACTACATGCTGATGTCTTTTCAGGAGTTCATCTAAGTCTGGCTGATTCACCGGTTCAGGCAGCCGTCCGCTTTCATCTGTCATCGGGCCGTATGCCTGTTCAATATGGTCCGGTATCCGATTTTCCTTGATACGCCAGACCCATCTGATATCAACATTTGTGATATGGTGCAAAAGCTGAGCCGTGCTGTTTTTTGTTTGGCAGCGCCCCTTATAGTAAAGTTCACTGTGTGTCATATGGCTTACGATGGAAGCCAGACGGAGACTGTTTTCTTCCACTGCGGAATACAGCAAACTGACCGTTGGCGCCATATCGTTTCTTATGGATAAGTCCTTCATGTTCAGTTCCCCTCCTAACTAGGTACATTTGACACCAAACAAAAATTCCCTTTAAAAAAGAAAAAAGCTCTCATTACAAGAGAGAGCCATCTTAATTGTTATTTCCCGGTTTATATAAGTAAGGATCATGCTGCGGTTCATTAGCGGTATTTAAATCAAGGGATATATCACCGCGTGCATTCATCGTGCCAAGGGTAATCGAAGACAGCAGTTTGGGGCTGTACCCTTTTTCCTCAAGCTTCTCAAACAGCCAGGATCGGTTTTTTTGGAGATATTTCAAATTATGATCAAGGATTTCGCCATCCAGTATGAGCGGAATCGGGATAAAATTCCGTTCAGCTTCCATATTCAAATCCCGCACCTGCACCGCTCTCGCTTCCTCTTTCGGGATGACGCTTACTTCTCCCGTTTCTTCAATGATAGCAAGATCAATGTCAGCCGGGTCGGCATAGCCCTTTTCCCTCAGCTTTCCGAGCAGTTCATTAACAGTCAGCCTTTCTTTACGAAGGCCGCGTTCATCAATATCCCCGTTTCGGATTAGGACAGTCGGGCTCACGACCAGGAGCCATCGCCATTTATTAGATAAAGAGAGCTTGCTCATGATAAGATAAAGCACCAAAAAAGCACCCGCATAATAAATTGACATCGGCAGCTTGGATGTAAGGATCGGCTCACTGATAATGGTTCCGATTGCGAAGGTCAAAAGCAGGTCAAAATTGTTCATTTGTGACACAGCTTTTTTACCGGCAAGCCGAAACAAAATATATGCAATCGAAAATACGATAACTGGCTTCAGTAAAAATACCCATACCATCCATAACACCGATCTTTACCTCCATCCGCTGGTCATATTGAGCCTATTGTGCCCCGTGGCAGGCCCTCTATGCATCAGTGTCTAGGCGAACGTGCATATCGCCTGAACATAACATAATAGAAAGTGACACCGATTGGAGGCGCAATACGCAATATGAAAAATCAGAAGTCGAATACCCTTTGGCCCTTTGATCTGCCATTGGCTCCCCAACCCGAGGGCTACCAGCAGCAAACAATCGACAGGCTGGCCGGTTTGGAGCTAAGGATGGAGCAACTAATTAGAGCGATTGAGGTAAACAATGAATTGCTGAGAACAATGCAAGAACAGCAAAACCGTGTATGCACAAATGGCGGCGGGTCTGTGATTGTCCGGATGTAGAAACCGGCGCTTGTCTGCCTTCTTATATCTCAATAAAAAACTCTTCTCTGAAAGGAGAAGAGTTTCATGTATGTGTTCAAACGGACTGCGCCAAACTTAATTGCGGGCCGAATAGCTCGTAATGGATAGACTCCGGCGCTGATCCGAGCTCTGATACAAGCTTATGCATTGCCGTAATAAACGACGGTGAACCGCAAATATAGTAATCCGCATCTGTGTTGGCAATCAGTTCTTTGAGGAATTGCTGATCAATCTGTCCTTCATGAAAATGCAGATCACCTGCACGGTCTTCCTCTGTCGGCTCGCGATACACAAATGCTGTTTTAACAGCAGAATGTTTTGCTGCTTCTTCTACTTCATGGCGCAATGCATGATATTCACTGTTTTTCGCCGCATGAATGAACAGAATTTGCCGTTCAGGCTGTTTGGAAACAGATGTTTTCAGCATGCTGATCATTGGTGTAATGCCAACTCCGGCACTGATCAAAACGAGATCTTTTTGTGATGCATGATCTAAAACAAAGTCCCCTGCCGGTGCGCTGATCTCTATTGAATCTCCCTCCTGCAGCCCATCGTGTAAGTAGGAAGACACGACACCATCTTTCTTCACTGAAATTCGATAATAGTCTTTTCCCGGCATATCAGACAGGCTGTACTGGCGGATATGCGTATATTCAGAATCAGGAATCCGCACTTTGATGCTGATATATTGCCCTGCTTGGAATTCAGGTAACGGCTTGCTGTCTTCCGGTTTCAAATAGAAGGATGTAATTTCTTTGCTTTCCCGCTCTTTTTTTGCGATAACGAATGGCTTATACTCCTTCCAGCCGCCGGCTTGCTCTTCAGCCTGTTCATACATGTCTTTTTCAATTCCGATGAACGCGTCAGCAATGACTCCGTACGCTTTTTCCCATGCCTGCATAATGTCAGGAGTTGCAGCGTCTCCCAATACATCTTTAATCGCAATCAGCAAATATTTACCGACGATTGGGTAGTGCTCAGGCTTAATTCCGATACTGCGGTGCTTGTGGCCGATTTGTTTGACAACCGGAATGATGTTTCCTAATTGGTCAATGTTTGCCGCAGCTGCAATAACGGCATTTGCCAGTGCAGTTCGCTGTGTTTTTTTCTTTTGGTTTGTTTGATTAAAAATGTTCAAAAGCTCTGGATGGTCTTGAAACATCCGATCGTAAAAACGGCCAGTGATTGTTTCTCCATGCTGTTGCAATACGGGTACAGTGCTTTTAATAATTTCGATTGTTTTGTTATCTAACATTTTATAAACAATCCTTTCGAAAAGATGTATTTAAAATATATCTTTAAAATACATGATCTTACAAATAAAAGATATATCTAAAATGAATCTTTAATAAAGTTGTCACAAAATTATCAATTTAACATGACATTTGTTGCTTTTTTATAGAATCCCCTAGCAAAAACGGACTAACCATTGTAATAATCACCATTGAAAAGTACAAAAAAACCCAAAACAACTTATGTTTTGGGTTTAACGTTCACCAAGGCTTATCAGTTCCGAGCGCATTTGCAAGCGCCTGGCTGTGTCTCTTGCGGTTCTTACGTTCATTAGCACGCTGTACAGCTGTATTATGCAGCATGATTTCTTCTTCTGTTTCCGGTACAACTCTCGGTACAGGCACCGGCTTGCCATTTGAATCTAATGCGACAAATGTCAAAAAGGATGTGGCAGCGAGTTCCCGTTCGCCAGTCATCAAATGTTCTTTAATGACTTTCACAAATACTTCCATAGAAGATGTGCCGACCCATGTCACATAGGACTCTAGGCAGACAGAATCCTTTTGCCCGATCGGCTTTAAAAAATCTACAGAATCCATTGAAGCTGTTACCGTTTCACGTCTGCAATGGCGCGCCGCTGAAATAGAGGCAATGTCGTCTATGTAGCTCATTAATTTTCCGCCAAACAGCGTATTATGGTTGTTCGTGTCAAGCGGGAACACCCTGCTGGTTTTCACAACCTTTGACTCTTTACAAAATCTTGTTTCCGGTGTTTCCATACCTTTCTCCCCTTTGATGTCTGATCTTTTAGCTAAATGCACTTATATTCTCCTATTAAACAATATTCTCTTCCATTTGTCTAAAATTTAAAATGGTTTAATGATTTTCATGATGAGGGAATAATAAATGTATTCTTCACACTTTAGGAGGAAAAACAAATGGACGTATCCATCCCGAAATCTCAGCACAAAACGACATGCCGAACGGAATACGGCACACTTCAGAAAGTGATCTTATGCAAACCTGAGCACATGACCATAAAAGATGTTATAAACGAAACACAAAAACATTTTGAAGATGACAATATTCATGTAAAAACCGCTAACGACCAGCACAGCCGCTTAGTGGAGGCACTTAGGTCACACAACGTTGAGGTCGTCCTTTTGCCCGTTCGCGACGGACTACCAGAGCAGGTTTTTACTAGGGACATAGGATTTGTCATCGGAGAAAAAGCCTTTCTGTCAAGCATGACTGAACCGATTCGCCAAGGAGAAGAAGCCGTTATAAAAGATTTTTTTCACAGCCAAGGTATCTCTTACACCCGCATGCTTGATACGAGTATTGAAGGCGGAGACGTCATTATCGATGATGACATTGTCTATGTCGGAATCAGCCAGCGCACCGACATTTCAGCTATCGGCCAGCTGGAAGAGGCACTTCCTGAATATACGATCGTTCCAGTGAAGCTTCATGAAAAATTTTTGCATTTGGACTGCGTATTTAACATTGTATCTGAAAGCGAAGCGTTAATTTATCCACAGGCCATTGAGCCAGATGCAGCCGATATGCTGGCAAAACGTTATGATCTTATTGAGGTGCCCGAGGACGAACAATTTACGCTTGGCACCAACGTCCTTTCAATCGGAAAAAAAACGATCATCAGTCTCCCGGGCAATCGCCATGTCAATCAACAGCTATCGAAAAGAGGCTATCACATTATCGAAATTGACCTGTCAGAAATTATTAAATCAGGCGGCTCCTTCAGGTGCTGCACAATGCCGCTGATTCGAGGCGAATGAAGAATCTTCCCCTTTTTCATGTTTTGAACAGCTTATTTTATCAAGATACGTTAATATAGAGGTGACATCATTTTTAAGGGGGAAATCGCATGACAAAATACATAGGATATGTGGGAACATATACAAAAGGCGGAAGCGAAGGAATTTATTCATTTGAGCTTGATACTGAGAAAAAAGCACTCACCGAGCCAAAGCTGGCCGCTAAGCTGGGCAACCCGACATATGTGGCGCCGAATAAAAACAACACCATCCTTTATTCCATCGAAAAAGCAGACGGCCAAGGCGGAGTTGCTGCCTATCAAATCGATAAAAACAGCGGCGAATTGACATTTCTGAATCATCAGTTAATTGATGGCCCTTCGCCATGCCACGTAAGCGTTGATGATCAAAATCAATTCGTACTGACTGCCAATTATCACAGCGGGAAGGTACACGTTTTTCCGGTTCAGGAAGACGGCAGCTTGCAATCACCTGTTTCAGAGGCCGCTCACACAGGAAAAGGGCCGCACGAAAGACAAGAAAAACCGCATACACACTACGCGGGGTTCACACCTGAACACAATTATGTAGTAGCGGTTGATTTAGGTATAGATAAGCTCTACACCTATAAGCTGAAAGACGGCGTGTTGACTGAATCCGGAAGCCATTCCTTCGCTCCCGGTGCAGGACCTCGCCATATCGCTTTTCATCCGAAAGAAAAATACGCTTATGTCATGACAGAATTAAGCAATGAAGTGATTGCGCTTGAATACAACCCGACAGCCGGCGAATTTAGAGAAATCCAAGTCGTTTCTGCCATCCCTGATGATTTTACAGATAACAGCCAGGGAAGCGCAATACATGTCACGCAGGACGGACGTTTTGTTTATGTCGCAAACCGCGGCCATGACAGTATCGCCGTATTTGAAGTGAATCAATATTCAGGAGAGCTGGCTTTCGTAGAAAGAGTGTCGACAGAAGGAAACTGGCCTCGTGACTTTGTATTTGACCCAACGGAAGGGTTCCTCGTTGCTTCAAATGAAGAAACAGGCAACCTTGTCTTGTTTGAAAGAGACAAAGAAACCGGCCGATTGACACTCCTCCCATCAACGGTTTCTGTCCCTTACCCGGTTTGTGTAAAGTTTTTACATCAAGTATAAACAAATGGAGTGGCTCTAGTAAAAAGGAGCCACTCTTTTTATTTATCTTACTTTTTCCTTCGTTTCAGCATTTCGATACAAATGGCAAGCGACAAAACGGCCGGGTTCGATTTCTTGAAGCTGGGGACGAGATTCTCCACATTCAGGCATCGCCTCCGGACAGCGGGTACGAAACACGCAGCCGCTTGGCGGATTGACCGGGCTCGGCAGCTCCCCTTTCAAGAGAATACGCTCACGCTTGTCCTCCAATTCAGGATCTGGAATCGGAATCGAGGACAAAAGCGCCTTTGTATAGGGATGGAGCGGTTCACGATACAAGGTGCCGCTCTCTGTAATTTCCATCATGTGTCCTAAGTACATAACACCGATCCTGTCACTGATATGCTTCACCATCGAAAGATCATGGGCAATGAATAAAAACGTAAGCCCTTTCTCTTTTTGAAGCCGCTTCAGCAGGTTGACCACCTGCGCTTGAACAGAGACATCAAGTGCAGAAATCGGTTCGTCCGCCACGATAAATTCAGGATTCAGCGACAGTGCTCTCGCAATCCCGATTCTTTGCCTTTGCCCGCCGCTGAATTCATGCGGATAACGGCTGCCAAAATCGGGATGAAGCCCAACTGCCTCAAGCAGCTCGTCCACGACGAGAAGCCGCGCTTTATGAGTATTGTAGAGATTGTGAATCTCCATCGGCTCCAAAATAATTTCTCGAACGGTCATGCGCGGGTTAAGTGAAGCATAAGGGTCCTGAAAAATCATCTGCAGTTTGCGGTTGAAGGCAAACTGCTCTTTTTCACTTAGTGCATGAAGATTTGTGCCGCGGTATGTCACGCTTCCTTCTGTCGGCTGATAAAGGCGCATCAGCACTCTCCCCAAGGTTGATTTCCCGCACCCTGATTCCCCAACTAGCCCGAACGTTTCTCCTTCACGAATCTGAAAGGTGACCCCGTCGACGGCTTTGACTGTCCGCTTTTTCCCTGCGTCAAAATGCATTTTCAGCTGGCTGACCTCTAACAAAGGCAGTGGCGTCATTTGTCTCCCTCCTTATTCTGAAAAACAGCGGCGCACCGCACAAAGTTCTTTTTCATAGATTGTGTCTTTTAATGTAAGGATTTCGATTGATTTTCCTGTCTTTGGAGAATGAAGCATTTTCCCGCCGCCTACATACAGACCGACGTGATGAATCGCTCCTTTTCCTTCCTCATAAGCAAAAAACAGCAGGTCACCGGCTTTCATATCATCAAGCGGGACACCCTTCCCCGCCTTAGCCTGATCTCCCGCATCACGGGGGATGCTATATCCATTTGCCTTAAATATACTGTACATAAATCCGGAGCAATCAAACCCAAACCCGCTGATCCCTCCCCATAGGTAGGGAAGGCCAAGGAAAAACGCACCCGTTTGAATGATGTCTTCAGCAGTCCCTTTCTGTTTGCTGACAGGCACTGCATCACTTTGCTTCACAAACCTTTCTCCCAAAACAGTCGAAACCTTAAAATATCCTTTTTCTTTTGCAATGAAGGGGAGAACCGTCAAAAAGCTTAATTCGGTCTCCTTTTCCCCATTGCTTCTGTACAAAAAGGCAGCAGGTTTGCTGATCATCACATCGTGTTGTGTATGGATGGGCTTTGTTTTTTCCAGCTGGTTCTTTTTCATCCAGCCTGGGTATCCGCGCGGATCCTTTCGGGATGGCTGGCTAGGCACGATCACAGAAACCCATTCCCCCTGTTCCGCCGTCACAAGTACCTTTTCGCCAAAGAGAACCTGAGTTTGGATTACATTGTCTGTACATAATCCAAGCCGTTCATCATACGTCATGCGCTCCAGCCAGTCTCTGATCATTACAGTCGGTTGAAGCATGAATTGATCAGACGGACGCGGTGAATCAGGCGCTGTCCAGATGTTGGCCACTGCTGATATGACAGTGTGCATCATTGCTTTTTTTCCCCTTTCAAAAGCGCAGCCCCGGTGATTCCGAGGCCCGGTTTGCCAGGCATCGAAATCGTGCTGCCGCGATATGTTATGCCGCCATTGAATACATCTGTTTTCAGCATCAGCGGCGCGTCAAAATCAAAGCGTGTGATGTTTCTCTTGCTTGCCGCAAAATGCGCCGCGGCAGTAATGCCCAGCTTCGTTTCGATCATGCTGCCGACCATACACTCCACCCCGCAGGCCTCCGCCATTGCATTAATTTTCTCTGCTCCGCTGATGCCGCCCGCTTTCATCAATTTAATATTGATCAAGTCTGCGCTCCGGGTTTGCAGAACTTCGAACGCCTGGCGCGGTGTAAAAACACTTTCATCAGCCATAATCGGCGTATCTGTTGCATCTGTCACCTTTTTAAGCCCAGCGAGATCATCTTTATGGACAGGCTGCTCGACAAGCTCAATGCCTAGGCCCGCATCCTCCATTTTCCGAATGGCAGTTACCGCTTCCTTCGGCGTCCACCCCTGATTAGCGTCTAAACGCAGTTTCACAGCTGATCCGACACGTTTTCTGATTTCCTGGATACGGGCGATATCTGTTGCAATATCATCTTTTCCGACCTTTATTTTCAGCGTTTGGAAGCCTTGTTTGAGATAATTCTCGGCATCAGCTGCCATCTCTTCAGGTGAGTTGACACTGACGGTATAATCTGTTTCCAGCGTATCTCGATATCCGCCAAGCATTTGATAAAGCGGCAGCCCGCACATCTGCGCCCAGCCGTCGTATAGCGCCATTTCTACAGCAGCCTTCGCGCTCATATTTCCTGTAAGAAGATGCTGGATGTCGTGCAGAATGGCCTCATAGCCCGCCAGGCTTTTTCCAAGCAATGCCGGCTTCAACACATGGTGGATGGCACTTTCAATGCTATCCATGCTGTCTCCTGTAATCACTAACGTCGGGGGTGCTTCTCCCCATCCGACTGCACCGCTGTCATAAGTAATCCTTACTATGACTGATTCAGCCGTATACACAGTGCGAAGTGCGGTTTTAAACGGCTTTGTCAGCGGGACAGCGATTCGGCTTGTTTCGATTCGAATGATTTTCATGTCTTCAGCGCCCCTTCTGAAACGCCCGCCTCTATTACGACTGTTTTTTCTGCTGTATTCATAGCAGCTTTCGCACCGATCGGAACGGCAATACTTGGCGAGCAGTGGCCGATTTTAAATCCTCTCAGAGCAGGCCTGCCCGCAGAAATAATATAGTCTTCCAGCACCTGCTCAAGCGAGAGAGACTTCTCTCGCTTCACCGGGACACAATTGTGAAAATCACAAACTAGAATTCCCGCCGCGTCCGTCAGCTTCCCCGCCATTTTCAGCTGATTCAGCATCCGGTCGATTTGATAAGGCTCCTCGTCAATATCTTCAATAAACAGAAGCTTTCCTCTCGTATCAATTTCAAATGGCGTGCCCAGTGTAGACGTCAGCAAAGACAGATTTCCCCCGACAAGCTCGCCTTCCGCTTTTCCAGGAACAAGCTCGGTCAGCGGAGAAAGCTCTTCTGTATAGGTGAATTCCGTCTCATGGAAGAGCTGCTTATATGACGCTTTTGTCAGCGGGTGAACGTCGTCAAGGCCAATATCCGTGCTGAGCATCGGGCCATGGAAAGTGACAAGACCTGTGTTTTGATGAATGGCAGTATGTAAAAACGTAATATCGCTGTATCCCCAAAAGATTTTAGGGTGTTTGCGGATCAAGCTGAAATCAATGCCCGCGGCGATACGTCCTGTCCCAAAACCCCCGCATGCGCACAACACTGCTTTTACCTCATCGTCTCTGAACATCTCATGGAGATCCGCCAGCCGCTCATCATCCTGTCCCGCTAAATAGCCGTGCTGGTTTTTCAGCGCCTTGCCCAACTTCACCTGAAGACCGAGCTCTTCTAAAAATAAAAGCGCGGTGTCAAGCTTTTTTGGATCCGGCGGACTTGCGGGCGCGATCACTCCGACTGTATCACCCTTTTTCAGCGCTTTCGGCTTGTGGTTCAACGAAAACACTCCTTTCATTTGCTCTGCACCCTACGTATACGTGCAAGAAAGAGAAAAAATACCGCTCCTTCGCATAAAGAAGCAGTATTTCCTCAATCACCGCCATCAGTTTTTATCTGCCCATTTTAAATCGATATAGCCGACAGGGTGACGGACAATTCCCTTTACTTGTTCATTTTGCAGGTGAACCTGATTATAAAAATAAACCGGAATGATGGGCGCTTCATTGATGAGCAGCTCTTCAGCTTGATGCATAAGAGAGAAACGTGTTTTTTCATCGGCTTCATTTTTCGCCTGTTTGATCAGCTGATCGTATTCTTTATTGGCCCAGCCTGTGCGGTTCATCGAATTTCCCGTTTGGAAGGCTTCCAGAAAACTGATAGGGTCCGCGTAATCAGGTAAAAATGAGCTTTGAGAGAATTGGAATTTCAGCGCTTTTTGATCCTCTAAAAATACGTTCCATTCCATATTGGCCAGCTTCACATCGACTCCGAGGCTATTTTTCAATTTTTGCTGGATAGCTTCGGCAATCTTTTTATGCTCCGGCTTTGTGCTGTAAGTAAGCGTGATCGCAGGAAGCTTATTATAGTTTTCTTCCTTCATCCCTTTTTCGAGCAGCTGCTTCGCTTTGCTTTCGTTAGGCTTGATCAGGTCTCCGCCTGCTTCCCGGAAATCTTTGCCGTCAGGCTGCGTAAACCCAAGCGATACAAAGGCGCGCGCCGGTTTTTCATTATTTTTCGTGACGTACTTTACAATTTCCTCTTGATCCACAGCTATCGCAAAGGCTTTTCTGATGTTTTCATTTTGAAACGGTTCCATGTTGACATTAAATCGATAGAAATAGAGACCCGCCTGGTCAACAATATTAACGTTATCCTGATCCATCAGCTGGTCGCTTAACTCTGCAGGGACATAAGCGGTATCAAGTTCCCCTGATTGAAACATCTGATAATCTGTATTTCTGTCACTGACCATCGCCCATTTCACCTTATCAAGCTTCACGGTATCTTTATCCCAATACGTGTCGCTTTTCTCCATAGTGATGCTGTCATCATGCTTCCATTCCGTCAGCTTAAACGGGCCGTTTCCGACAAATGTATCCGCCTCAGCAAACCACTTTGGATTGTCTTTATCGACCTTTTCATTTACCGGAAAATACGCAGGATTGGACACAACGCTCAGAAAATATTTTTGCGGTGCTTCCAGTGTAACTTCAAGGGTTCGATCATCCTTTGCCGTCACCTTCACATCGTCTTTTTTCCCTTTCCCGCTGTTATATGCTTCGCCGCCTTCAATAAAATAACCTAGGAATGCTGATGAAGCGCCTTTTTTCGGATCAAGCATCCGCTTCCACGCGTATTCGAAGTCTCCGGCTGTTACAGGATCTCCGTTTGTCCATTTCGCATTTTCCCGAATCGTAAATGTGTAAGTTTTATTATCTTTCGAAACAGACCACTTCTCCGCCATTGCCGGCTCAGGCTCATGATCTTTGCCAAGACGCGTCAGCCCCTCCATGATGTTATTTAACGGCTGCCATGACACATTATTAAAGCCGATCGGCGGATCGAATGAAGTCGGTTCATTTTCATTATTTACATACAGCACCTTTTCTCCGCTGGTTTTTGCCTTATCATGACTGCCTTCTTTTCCGGCCTGTTCATTAGCTGTGCACCCCATCAGCGCAAACGAAAGTCCTAATGCAAGACTCATGCCCCATAGCTTTTTCACTCGTTTCATCCTCTTCCCCCTTTTCATGTTCAATCCTTCGCATCTCCTGACAGCACCGCATGCTCTGCTCGTTGATCCTGCAGCCAGCAGTTGACGGTGTGCGAGTCAGATCTGATCGTCTGGCCCGGGTACACCCTGTCACACACAACCATCCTGTTCGGACAGCGGGCGGCAAACGGGCAGCCCGGCGGAGGCGAAAATAAATCCGGCGGCGTTCCGTCGATTGGGATCAGCTCAGCGCCATCTAAATCCAGCCGCGGGACAGAACCCAGCAGGCCTTTTGTATAAGGGTGCTGCGGCTGATAAAAAATATCTTTTCTCGTGCCGATTTCCGCCATTTTCCCGGCATACATGACTGCGACTCTGTCAGCTACCTGGGCAACGACCCCTAAATCATGTGTAATCAGAATGACGGACACATTCGTTTTTCTCTGAATCTCTTTAAACAGCTCTAAAATCTGTGCCTGAATGGTTACATCCAAGGCGGTGGTCGGTTCATCCGCAATTAAGATGTCAGGCTCGCAAATCAGCGCCATCGCAATGACAATCCGCTGTCTCATGCCGCCGCTGAATTGGTGGGGATATTGCTTTAGGCGCTCTTCGGGATCTGGAATACCAACCAATGACAGCATGGAAAGCACCTCTTTCCGTGCCGCTTTTTTGCTCATTTTTTTGTGACGCAATAGCGCTTCCCCCAGCTGGTCGCCGACAGTCAGCGTAGGGTTTAACGCCGTCATCGGGTCTTGAAAAATCATAGAAATGTCGGCTCCCCTTATACCTCTCATTTCTTTGTCAGAGAGACGGCAAAGGTCTTTGTTTTTAAATAGAATGCTGCCGTCTGTCACCTTCGCCGAATAAGGCGGAAGCAGGCCCATGATGCTTTGGGAGGTAACGCTTTTGCCGCAGCCGGATTCGCCGACGATCGCAAAGGTTTCTCCTTTATACAAATCAAAGCTCACCCCTCTGACCGCCTGAACCGTCCCGCCGTAAGTCGTAAAAGACACGTGCAGATTTTGGACTGACAGAACTTTTTCCATACAGCTACCTCCTCAGCTTAGGGTCAAGCGCATCCTGCAATCCGTCCCCCAGCACATTAAACGCGTACATCGTCAGAGATATGAAAAAGGCCGGAAAAAACAGGCGCCACCAATGCCCAGATAAAATCGTGGGCAGGCCGTCATTCGCCATCACGCCCCAACTTGCAAACGGAGCCTGTATGCCGAGGCCGAGAAAGCTTAAAAATGATTCTGCGAATATGGCGGCAGGTACGGTTAATGTCATTTGTACGATGATCGCTCCCATAGTATTCGGCAGCAAATTCTTCCGGATGATGCGAAAGGTTTTCGCGCCAAAGGTTTTCGAGGCGAGTACATATTCATAATTTTTAATCTGAAGCACCTGGCCTCTTACAATTCTCGCCATGCCGACCCACCCGGTCACAGTCAGCGCCACAATAATCGTGCCCAGTCCCGGTCCCATGAGCACCATCAGCAAAATGACAACAAGCAGGTACGGCAGTCCGTACAGCACTTCGATAATCCTCATCATAATGCTGTCAATCCTGCCGCCTTTATAGCCGGCAACGCCTCCGTAAATGACACCAATCAAAAAATCAATCAGTGCTGCCATCACGCCGACAAACAACGAGATTCTCGCGCCATACCATGTTCGGGTAAACACATCCCGGCCGAGTTCATCGGTGCCGAACCAATGATCGGCTGAGGGCGGAAGATTTTGTTCTGTCAGTGATTGGCGTACGACACTATGAGGCGATAAAAAGGGCCCGATAACTGCCATGACAAAAAGAAATAAAAGAATAAAGAGTCCGGCCATCGCTAATTTATTTTTTTTCAGCCTCCTCCAGGCATCCTGCGTGTATGACAAACTCGGCCGCTTGACCGAATCTGCTTCCCGATTTTTTTCCTGATTCGAGACAAACCACTCATCAGGCACCTGATTGTGCTGTTCTGGCTGGCGTTCATCCGTTTGTACAGGGAGATTCACACGCTTCACCCTTTCTTATGCAGTTTAATGCGCGGGTCTAAGAGACCGTAGGCCAAATCGACCAAAAACAGCATGATAATCAGAATGACGCTGTAAAAAACGGTCGTTCCCATAATCACGGGATAGTCCCGCTGATTAATGCTTTCAACAAAATATTTTCCCATTCCCGGAATGGCAAAGATTTTTTCAATGACAAAGCTTCCTGTTAAGATGCTGGCGACGAGTGTGCCCAGGACGGTAATGACGGGCATGAGTGCATTTCTGAGTGCGTGTTTTACGATAATTTTGAATGGAGAAAGCCCTTTTGCTTTTGCTGTGCGGATATAATCCTGTGTCAGAACTTCGACCATGCTCGACCGTGTCAGCCTGGCAATGATCGCCATTGGCCCTACAGCAAGCGCTGCGGTCGGAAGCACCATATGAATCGGGCTTGTCCATGTCGCAGCGGGAAATAGTTTGAGATTGACAGCAAATTGCTGAATGAGCAATGTTGCCAGAATAAAATTCGGGATGGAGATGCCGAGTACTGCAAGACTCATCGCGGCGTAGTCCAAAAAGCCATTGCGGCGGAGTGCAGCAATTACGCCCAGCACCAGCCCAGAAATCACAGCAATGACAATCGCTGTCATCCCAAGCTCAAAGGAAACGGGAAATCCGCGTTCCAGCATATCATTTACGCTGTCCGACGGTTTTTTAATTGAAGGTCCGAAATCGAATGTAATGATGGATTTTAAGTAGAAAATGTATTGGAAAATGAGAGGATCGTCTAAGTGATAGTAGGCTTCGAGATTTTTTTGAACGGCTTCATTTGTGCCTCTCTCCTCGTTAAAAGGAGATCCGGGAATGACCTTCATGAGAACAAAAGTCAGGGTGGTAATCACCAAAATCGTAGCTGCCATTGCCCAAAAACGCTTTATCATGTATCGCGCCAAAGCCTAAAACACCCCTTTAGCAGAATGATGTCCGCATCGCAAGCTCAGTCATGACAAGCATCGCCTGATAGGCTTCAAGCATGTCCTTCGCCTGAAATTGAACGGTTGTAGTTCCCGTCTTGATTTCCGTTCCCGGCATCAGATTCGCCCATTCTGCTTGGCCATAATTGGCGAATTCAATGCTCAGAACTGGCCTGTCAGGCGGTGTGAGCGGCTTGACTTTGTCCTTGTTTTGCAGGGCAAACGCAGTTTTTTCTGTCAACAGCCGTCCGGCTTTCGCAGGGGACAAGCACTTCACTGCGGATCTTGAAATGGTTTGTTTGACTGCGGCTGTCGTCACGTTCGGGATAAGCTCTTCCGCTTCCTTCGCCGCCCGGTCATCCCCGGCTACCATTAATACCGGGACATCATAATAACCGGCAACGTATGCATTTAATCCAAGCTCACCGACAGGCCGATCGTTTATGTAAAAATGACGGACGCCGAAAATCATGCTGTGTGACATGACACCGGGAGTCGAGGCTCTCGCATGATAACCGAGAAACAAAGCGCCTGTAAACGTATCATCCAGTCCCTCCACCATTGAAAATGGTTTGACGTCACCAGAAATCAAGTCTGCTTCAGGGTGAAGCTTTTCAACCATCAGATTATTCATCTTCGAATGACTGTCATTGACCAGCACCTCGGTACACCCGCTGTTAAACGCTTCAGCAATACAGTAGTTTGCTTCTTCAGTCATGATAAGCCGTCCGCGTTCATAATTCCGCTTGCCGGAATCCACAAAGGTATCGTCCGGAAGACCCGAAATACCTTCCATATCTACTGACATGTACAATTTCATAACGCTCCTCCTTTTTTACTAAATTATGAATATTCTAACAGATTATATTAAAAAAAGAGGGAAAATGCAATATAACTGGGGAAAATCTCAACCATTCAGTAATAAAAAAAGAATCCTCTTTCAAGGATTCATGTCTGTTTACCAACCTGTTCTGTAAGCAGTTCATATTTTTTCAGGGTTCTTTCAAACACCTCATCAAAAACGTCTGGCACAGAGGCGCGTATCACCTCAGCTCCCTCTCCCGTTATTCCGCCTTTGGTTGCGACACGTTCCAGCGTCTCCTCGAAAGACATATTTTTTTCGATCAGCATCTTGCCAGTTCCGTATAGCGAATGAATCAGAAAATCAAAGGCTTCTTCTTTGGACAGGCTGCTGTTTCTGACGGCAGACAGTGCCAGTTCTTCAAAGATTGCGGCTATGAATCCCGGTGCCGAGCTCGTTAAATTGCTGGCCGCATCTAAATTCGATTCTTTGATTTCTCGTACACGGCTGAAAACCGATAACAATTCATTCAGACGTTCTTTTTTCTCTGCAGCCAGTGCTTCACTGTGAACGACAAGTGAGATGCCAGCTTCTGCTTCGGACGTAATGGCAGGAATAACACGTGAGATACCCGCCTCTGTTTCTGCCTCCAAAAGACGCAGCGGCACACCGGCAGCTATGGATACGATGTGAGTATTTCTGTTCACATACGGGTGCAGACGGCGCATTGTTTCGATGACATGGAGTGGCGGGACGCATATCAAAATCAATTGGCACGTATTTGCCCAATTCTCCAACGGATCAGCCGATACGTTTGGATAATCTGACATGAGTGCCCGCAGCCGCTCCCCCTTCGTTCTCGTCTCAATAAATAGCTCATTCTCTTTTATTTGTTCATGTTTCAACAGCTGTCTGGCGATCATATCCGCCATGCTGCCATATCCAATCAATCCAATCTGTTCCATCGACTCAGTCCTTTCATATACAATATGAAGTGTACCGTTTTCCGCACTTTTTCACAATTTCCCATAATCTTTTCATTTTTATCCCACAGTTTTTGTTTATGATAAACTCAAGTCATAAACCTATCAATATAAATAGACATGTGAAAATAGAGAAACGGAGTGAACATGATGGATAACTATCGTGATGAAAACAGAACGAAAGGTAATGAGAATGAGGTCTTTTTAACGAAAGAGAACGATCAGAGCACCTCCTACTCGGCCCGCAATGTCATTCATGATCAGGAGAAGAAAAAACGAGGCTTCGGATGGTTCAGACCGTTGCTTGGCGGAGTGATCGGCGGCAGTCTTGCCCTTGGCATTTACACGTTTACACCGCTTGGCGACCATGATTCTCAGGACACTGCAAAACAATCATCCAGCCAGCAGCAAACGCAATCTGTTACAGCAACAAGCACCTCCTCTGAATCTAAAAAAAGCTCATCAAGCTCAAGCAGCTCATCTGCATTCAAGAGCGAGGACTCTTCTAAAATCTCAGATATGGTAGAAGACCTTTCACCAGCGATTGTCGGTATTACAAATCTTCAGGCACAATCAAACAGCTCTTTGTTCGGCTCTAGTTCTTCTGATTCCAGCGAAGATACAGAAAGCGGTTCAGGGTCAGGTGTCATTTTCAAAAAAGAGAATGGCAAGGCTTATATCATTACAAATAACCACGTCGTAGAAGGGGCATCATCACTGAAGGTATCTTTATATGACGGCACTGAGGTTACTGCAAAGCTGGTAGGCAGTGACTCGTTAACTGATTTAGCCGTCCTCCAAATCAGTGATGACCACGTCACAAAAGTGGCAAACTTCGGTGATTCATCTGATCTTAGAACAGGCGAGACCGTTATTGCGATTGGGGATCCGCTTGGAAAAGATCTGTCCCGCACAGTAACACAAGGAATTGTAAGCGGCGTGGACAGAACGGTTTCAATGTCTACATCAGCCGGCGAAACGAGCATTAATGTCATTCAGACAGACGCAGCAATTAATCCAGGTAACAGCGGCGGTCCTTTGTTAAATACAGACGGCAAAATTGTCGGCATTAACAGTATGAAAATCAGTGAGGATGATGTTGAGGGTATCGGATTTGCCATTCCAAGCAATGACGTAAAACCGATTGCTGAAGAACTGCTGTCTAAAGGCCAAATTGAACGTCCATATATCGGTGTCAGCATGCTTGATCTGGAACAAGTGCCGCAAAACTACCAAGAAGGCACACTCGGCCTGTTCGGCAGCCAGCTGAATAAAGGTGTTTACATCCGTGAGGTCGCTTCAGGCTCTCCTGCTGAAAAGGCCGGATTAAAAGCGGAGGATATTATCATCGGCCTAAAAGGTAAAGAAATTGATACAGGCAGTGAATTGCGCAATATCTTATATAAAGACGCAAAGATCGGTGATACCGTTGAAGTGAAAATTCTTCGAAACGGCAAAGAAATGACGAAAAAAATTAAACTTGATCAAAAAGAAGAGAAAACTTCGTAAGACATAACGCCTCAGGCCGCAAAAGCGGTCTGAGGCTTTTTATTAGATAAAAGACCTAATTGCTCTATGAAACTTTCTGACGAGATATCCGTATATCATACAGATTGACATCATTCTCATCAGATGTTAGAAACATCGTTTGCTAGGAGGCATGAACATGAAAACCGTGGGACTGAGTATGATCTGCGCAGGATTGGCTTTTCTTTTGCTGAGCTTTCTTCTCTCTGAATCGACGTTGACGTGGAGAATTGTATTGGGTACCAGTATTCTATTAAACATAACTGGTACGGCTCTAATCATGCGTTTCTTAAAAGCCCCCCAATATAACAGCTGACATGCAGCAAAGCCGATGACGAAATCTTTAAGTTTTGCTGTTTTTATTTCGGCATGACTGAACCGCAGTACAAGCTCACAATCTCTTCTTTACCCAATTTCCATATATCTATCAGCATCTTTTGCTTTAGATCGGGCTCAGAGCATAAAAACCCCCTGTCCATTACGGACAGGGGGTTTGAGGTTATGACATATGCTGGTCTCTATAGAGTCTTTTATTTTCAATTCCATACGATTTTTGGACGATGTAAAGCGGCCTGTCTTTGGCTTCATCGTAGATTCTGCCGATATATTCGCCGATCACGCCCAAAATCAGAAGGACAATGCCGCTGAACAGGAGCTGGATCACAATAAGTGATGACCAGCCGGTAATCGTGCTGTCTGTGAATAGCTTCAGATACAGCACGATAAACATATACAGAAATCCAGCACCTGACATTAAAATCCCCGCATAGCTTGCCAGCTTCAGCGGTTTATGTGAAAATGTCGTGATGCCGTCCATTGACAGCTTCAGCATTTTCTTGAGCGGGTACTTTGTTTCTCCGGCGAGCCTTTCATCACGTACATACTCGACCGCTGTCTGTTTGAAACCCACCCAGCTGACTAGCCCTCTGACAAATGGATTTTTTTCTTTTAATCTTTTCATTTCATCACAGACTTTTCTGTCCATGAGACGAAAATCCCCCGTATCAATCGGGATATCAATATCTGTCATACCGCTGAGAAGCCGGTAAAACATAGCCGCGGTTTGTTTTTTGAAAAAGGTTTCCCCTTTTCGTTTAGTCCGCACGGCGTACACGACCTCGTAGCCTTCCTTCCACTTTTCAATCATATCTAAAATCAGTTCAGGAGGGTCCTGCAAATCGGCGTCAATGACGACGATTGCATTCCCCTGTGCATAATCCATACCCGCCGTAATGGCGATCTGGTGTCCAAAATTCCTTGAAAAATCAATAATTTTCACTCTCGGATCGATCAGGCTATGCTCTCTTAAAATCTCAATACTGCGGTCTTTGCTGCCATCGTTGACAAAAAGCAGCTCGTAGTTTTCCTTCGTTTGATCCATGACCTCTTTTAAGCGCTGATAGGTTTCATGAATGACAAGCTCTTCATTATACACAGGTACAACAATTGAATATTGAATATGTCTGCTCATGTTTTTGCCTCCTATTCATCAGCATGTAGTTCGTATAATGTTGCTGACTGATTCATTCCGCCAGGTCCGCCCATTTTGCCGTTTTCACCTGAAGCCTTGCTGCTTGATGTATCAGCCGAATCAGTATTTTCTGTTTTTTGATCAGAACTTGATTGCCATTTTTCTGATGCTACTTCTTTTCCATTTTTCTCAACCCATTCAACAATGTCATTGTTTCCGCCTCTTCCCATTCCAGAAGCCAAGAAGTATTTCACTTTTCCTTCTTTTACAAGTTTTTTGAATTGAGTCAGTGTGATCGCCGGGTCAGAACCGCTGTATCCGCCAATAGCCATGACAGCTTTTTTCGTTTTAATGATATATGGTGCCGCTGTGTTCGAATCGGTTGTGGCGAATAGGTATTCAGCTCCGGAGTTATTCTCCTCTAGATATTTGATCAGTTTTTCATTTACAGTCGCATCAGACATTCCCATGCCTTTTCCGCCCATTGATGCGAGCTGAGGGCCTGTTTCAGGCAGTGAGCTGTTGCCTCCGTACAGAAGTGGCGTACTTGCCCAATAAATCGGCATCACCAGCAATGCGAGGAGAGCTGCAAGTGAAACATAATAACTGAACGGTTTTTGGCGCTGTTTAAACAGCAGCAAAGCAATCGCTGACAACACGCCGATAACACCTACCCCGATACTCCATCCAACACCGATTTGATCGTTGTAGTTTCTGAGAATAAACAATTCAAATCCAGTTGTCGCAATAATTGCTCCCGGCAAAAGCCATGCTTTCCAGCCTGTCTGATTGCGATACAGATGAACAAGGGCAACCCATCCCGCACCGACAAGAGCCGCAATCGGCGGTGCCAGCATGATGAGATAATAATGATGGAAAAATTCTGCGACACTGAAGAATCCGGCAATCGGTACAAGCCACGCAACCCAGAACACCGTTTCCTTCTGCTCTACAGATAATCTTCTTCTTTCTCTCGCGCCTGCGATCAGTAAGCCTGCGATTCCAAAAATCGCAAATGGCAGAAGCCAGCTGATTTGATCAGATAACTCTGTTTGGAAAAGCCGCAGTGGACCAGGTGTTCCCGTTCCAAACATCCCTGAACCTGATTGCATTTTCGAACCGGTTCCTGTACCGCCTTTCCCTCCGTCTCCGCCAGGTCCGCCTTGGCCGCCATCTCCGCCGCTTGGAGGGCCTCCTTGACCGCCGCTTGGCATTTCTCCTCCGCTTGGCATTTGGCCATTGGATGGAGGTACCGTCATATTGCCATTTGAGGATTTACCATCGCTTGATAAGCTGCTGCCTGATGACTGATTAGGCGGTGCTTGAGTGTTATCAGAAGAAGACATTTCTTTTGAAGCGTCTTTGTTTGGCGCACCCTGTCCGCCGCCGGAATTTTGGCCTGTCAGCCGCTGAATCCCGTTATATCCGAAAGCCAATTCCAAAACAGAGTTGGTCTGGCTGCTTCCGATATAAGGCCGCTTGCTTGCAGGGATATTGTCAACAATGAGCGGCCACGATAACGAAACGGCTGCTAATACGGCTAACGCACTTACCAATGAAACGATTTTTTTCTTGATTGTGGCGTTTGCCGCAATCAGATAGAACAATAAGAAAGCCGGTAAAATCATGTAAGCCTGCAGCATTTTTGTATTGAAACCTACTCCAACAACGAAAAATGCTGCTAACAGCCAGATCAGCTTTCCTTTTCTGATCGCTTTAAAGAGAAGCCATGTAGCAAGCAATAAGAAAAATACCAGTAATGCATCAACATTGTTTGTACGTGCTACAGCTACAGCAATCGGTGTACATGCCATGATGAAAGAGGCAATTCTTGCTGCTGTCTTACCGAATGTCGGTTTTATTAACAGATACATTAAAAGGACAGAACCTACACCAGCAAGTGCCTGAGGTAGGATGACGCTCCAGCCGTGCATACCGAATATAAGTGCGCTGATGGTTTGTATCTGGAACGTAATAGGCGGTTTATCAACCGTTATAAACCCCGCCGCGTCGAATGAGGCATAGAAAAAATTATGAAAGCTTTGCATCATACTTGTGACTGCAGCGGTGTAATAAGGATTCACCGTATCATCATTCCAGATGTTATAGATATTTAAGAATGCAGATGCGAGCAAAATGAGGATGAGGAAAATATCCAGCTCGCGTTTTTTCTTTTCCACTTATTTTTCACTCCTTTTTGTCTAACTTGGGAATAGTGTAACAAGCAAATATGAATAAACTATTAATAAACAAAGACAATATTTTTGCCGAGGCCATTCCATACCAATCACCCATATTTGCAAAGGGTTTTAAGCCATTTCTCCCAATCAGCACCTGATATTTCCTCCCTAATAAGGCATGCTGTTTAGGTCAAAATTAATTATGGTAATAAAAAAAGCCCTCCGGCGGCGCCGGAAGGCAAATGAATCACAATTTATTGGATCGGTTTCAATTTCGCTTCAATTTCAGCTCTTCGATGCTCAAGATACGGCGGAAGAGCGATCGTTTGGCCAAGCTCATCAAGATTCTCATCTACCATAAAGCCCGGTCCGTCTGTTGATAACTCGAACAAAATGCCGTTCGGTTCTCTGAAATACAGCGCCTTGAAATAGTAGCGCTCCACAATGCCGGAATTGCTAAAGCCTTCCCGGCTAATGATCCGGTGCCACCCGGCAAGTTCTTCTTCATCTCTTACCCGAAATGCGACGTGGTGAACACTCCCTTTGCCTTGACGCTCGCGCGGAAGATCATTTCTTTCTATTAAATGGATTTCCGTTGCAGCACCGCCTTCTCCTGATTCCAGAATAACGGCGGTTCCTTGCCCTTCGACTGGTTCACGGCTGATTTCTGTAAATCCAAGAATATTCGTCAATACGTGTAAGGTTGGTTCAGCATATGGCACAGTCAGTTCAATCGGCCCTAACCCGCGAAACGAAAATTCTTCCGGGATGCCGCTCTGTTTAACAGGCAGGCCATATCCTTTTCCTTCCTCATCAGCAGTCAGCACAAGTCGCTGCCCTTCATGATCTTGAAATGCCAATATGTCACGTCCAGCTCTTTTGGAGATACCGCTGTGCGTTACTTGCTGCGCTTCAAAACGTTCTTTCCAGTAATGCAGGGCTTCTGTGCTTGGAACGCGCAATCCAATAGAAGAAATACTGTTTGTTCCCGCATGAAACGGTGCAATGCGGGGAATCTCGAAAAACGTCAGCTCAGTTCCCGGGTTTGCCACTTCATCTCCGTAGAACAGATGGTACATTGTCGGTTCATCCTGATTGACGGATTTTTTCACGAGCTTTAATCCTAATACTTTCTTATAGAAATCCAAGTTTTTTTGTGCGTCGGCCGTTAATGCCGATACGTGGTGAATGCCGTTAACTTTCATATGCTGTCCCTCCAGGTTATTTTATCTCGATTTCGAGATATCATATCATAATTGTATATTTATTGTTCTAATAACAAAGTATTTTATTCGCATGAGAAAGTCAACATATCAGCTTCACCGAAGGTTCGTTCATTTTCTGAATTCTCATCTCCCCTCTGTACCGGCTAAAATCCTAATACATAAAACACGAACTTTGTAAATAAAAATTATGAATTTTATTCGTTTATATACCATTAAAACAGGTATTTCTACAGTTTTATCTGCTGTACACAAAGCAAATTTCGAAAATCAGAAAATTTATTTTATTTCACTTTTCTAAAATAGGGTTTACAATATGAAAAAATAGATTCTTCAACATGAAGCTTCAACATCATAGGAGGTTAAGGACATGCATACTGAAGACAACGGTTTGAAAAAAGAGATAGGCCTCTTGTTTGCCCTTACTCTTGTCATCGGAACCATTATCGGTTCTGGTGTTTTTATGAAGCCCGGCGCTGTGCTTGCTTATTCAGGTGATTCAAAAATGGCGCTTTTCGCCTGGCTGTTAGGCGGTATTTTAACACTGGCGGGCGGTTTGACAATCGCGGAAATCGGAACGCAGATTCCAAAAACCGGCGGGCTTTATACGTACCTTGAAGAAGTGTACGGCGAGTTTTGGGGATTTTTGTGCGGCTGGGTGCAGATTATCATTTACGGCCCGGCGATTATTGGCGCGCTGGGTTTATATTTTGGATCTTTAATGGCGAATCTTTTCGGCTGGGGATCTGGACTATCAAAAGTCATTGGAATTATAGCAGTTCTCTTTTTATGCGTCATTAATATTATCGGTACAAAATACGGCGGTTTTGTCCAAACGCTGACAACGATCGGAAAACTGATTCCGATTGCCTGCATCATCGTCTTTGGCCTTTGGAAAGGCGATCAGCACATCTTCACAGCAGTAAACGAAAGCATTTCTGATATGAACTTCGGGGCGGCTATTTTAGCTACGTTGTTTGCTTATGACGGATGGATTCTCCTTGCCGCTCTCGGCGGAGAAATGAAAAATCCCGAAAAGCTGCTGCCACGCGCTATGACGGGCGGATTATTAATTGTAACGGCGATCTATATTTTCATTAATTTTGCATTGCTTCACATCCTGTCAGCGAACGAAATTGTCACGCTTGGTGAAAATGCGACAAGCACCGCTGCAACCATGCTGTTCGGTTCAATTGGCGGAAAGCTGATCAGTGTAGGGATTATCGTCAGCATCTTTGGGTGCTTAAATGGAAAGGTGCTTTCTTTCCCGCGTGTTTCATTTGCAATGGCGGAACGCAAACAGCTTCCATTTGCTGAAAAACTGTCACATGTACACCCGTCGTTCCGCACACCATGGATTGCGATTTCTTTTCAAATTGCTTTGGCTTTGATTATGATGCTGATCAGCAACCCTGATAAGCTCTCAGAAATCTCCATTTTCATGATCTACATTTTTTATGTGATGGCCTTTTTTGCAGTGTTTATTCTCCGCAAGCGAGCAAAGGGAGAAAAGCGCGCCTACAGTGTTCCGCTTTATCCATTTATGCCAATTCTGGCAATCGCGGGCTCATTCTTTGTGTTAGGCAGCACACTCATTACAGATACAATGAGCTGCGGATTATCCATCCTCATCGGCCTTGCCGGACTGCCTGTCTATTACGGGATGAAAAAACGAAAAGCAAGCTGATAAAACGGTTCCCTTGTTTAGGGAACCGTTTTTTGGTGAAACAGAAGATAAAAGTTGACAGGAAAAACACAACTTTTGATATACTTTTTACGTTAAGCAGAAAGTTTTTGCAAACTTGGGTCGTTTTTTTAAAGCGAAGTAGGTCAAAATAAGGAGACACGATTTATCAAAAAAGTCAAGATACGTTTTTTTCGACTTTACCTGTTTTTTTTCGACAAAAGGCTATATAATAATTTGATGTGTGCATTGTTCATTCAAACTATGGAGGGTTTTTAATGATAAGAAGAAAAAAAGATAAGTTCTCACTCCTTTTAACAGAAATTGCAAAGAACATAGACGAAACTGCAGAATATTTTGTGAATTTTAAGGTCACTAACCAAACGACTCTTAAAGAATTTGCAGATACGTTAAAGGAATATGAAACAAAAGGTGACAATCATGTTCATGTCATGATTAAAGAGCTTAACAAAGCGTTCATCACTCCTATTGAGCGCGAAGATATCCTTCAGCTGACAAACAGCTTGGATGATGTGCTTGACGGAATCGAACATTTCTCTGCCATGATGGAGATTTTCTCAATTACTTCATCAGACGAGCATATTGATAAATTCAGCGGATATATCAGAGAATGTGCGAAAGAGATTTTGATTACGATCGAGCTGCTGGCAGAAAATCGCTTAAAGGATATTCAGCCTCACGCAATCAAAATTAAAGAGTATGAGCACAGTTGTGACAACTTGCACAGAAAATCATTAAAGAATCTTTTCGGAAATGAAACAGATCCAATCAAAGTCATTCAATATCGTGAAATATACGAAACGCTTGAAGAAATCGCCGACTCTTGTCAAAGTGTTGCCAATAATCTTGAAACCATCATTATGAAAAACGCGTAACGAGGGGTAAAAATGGATATTCTATTAATATTAACGATACTAATAGTCATTTGTGCTCTGGCGTTTGATTTCATCAACGGGTTTCATGATACGGCAAACGCAATTGCGACTTCAGTATCAACAAAAGCGTTGAAACCGCGCCATGCCATTATATTGGCGGCTGTGATGAACTTTGTCGGAGCAATGACGTTTACAGGTGTTGCCAAAACCATTACGAAAGACATCGTAGATCCTTATACGCTGGAAAATGGCTCTGTTGTCATTTTGGCTGCGCTACTCGCTGCAATTGCCTGGAACCTTATCACATGGTACTACGGTATCCCAAGCAGCTCATCCCATGCCATCATCGGCGCTATTGCCGGTGCAGCCATTGCGGCAGCCGGATTTGCAGCGTTAAACTATAAGGGCTTCATTAAAATCATTGAAGCACTGATCCTATCACCAATTATTGCCTTTGTCCTTGGTTTTATTCTTTATAGCATCGTTAAGCTGATTTTCAAAGACAGCAACTTGGCGAAAACGAATAAGCAATTCCGCAGAGTGCAGATTGTAACAGCTGCCCTGCAATCGTATACACACGGAACAAACGATGCGCAAAAAGCAATGGGAATTATCACAATGGCTCTCATCACAGCGAATTTACATACTTCTGCTAATGACATTCCTACCTGGGTGCAATTCGCCTGCGCGACAGCCATGGGTCTCGGAACATCAATCGGCGGCTGGAAAATCATCAAAACCGTTGGCGGAAAGATCATGAAAATCCGTCCGGTAAACGGTGTTTCCGCTGACTTAACCGGAGCAGCCATTATTTTCGGCGCCACGTTTATTCATTTGCCGGTCAGTACAACCCACGTCATTTCTTCATCAATTCTTGGCGTCGGTGCGTCCCACCGCGTAAAAGGCGTAAACTGGGGTACGGCCAAGCGAATGCTCATTACATGGGTCATCACGCTTCCTATTTCAGCGACACTTGGTGCCATCGCCTACTTTATTTTAAATATGATATTTTAATGTCACACCGCTTCTGTCAAAGGAGCGGTTTTTTTGATGGAACAGGAAAACCATCCGGATCTCTCGAATACAATAAGCAGAACCTATTTCAGATGTGAGGGATTCGAATATGGTTTTATTCTTTCAGATCATGGTCTGGTGCATCGTGGCCGGACTGGGGTTATACGTGTATGCCACGTGGCGTTTCGAAGCGAAGGTCAAAGAAAAAATGTCCGCCATCCGGAAAACTTGGTATTTGCTGTTTGTTCTGGGCGCTATGGTATACTGGACATATGAGCCCACTTCCCTATTTACCCACTGGGAACGGTATCTCATTGTCGCAGTCAGTTTTGCTTTGATTGATGCTTTTATCTTCTTAAGTGCATACGTCAAAAAACTGGCCGGCAGCGAGCTTGAGACAGACACAAGAGAAATTCTTGAAGAAAACAACGAAATGCTCCACATGTACCTCAATCGGCTGAAAACATACCAATACCTATTGAAAAACGAACCGATCCATGTTTATTATGGAAGTATAGATGCTTATGCTGAAGGTATTGATAAGCTGCTGAAAACCTATGCTGATAAAATGAACTTAACGGCTTCTCTTTGCCACTATTCGACACAGGCTGATAAAGACCGGTTAACCGAGCATATGGATGATCCGGCAGATGTACAAACACGGCTCGATCGAAAGGATGTTTATTACGACCAATACGGAAAAGTGGTTCTCATCCCTTTTACCATCGAGACACAGAACTATGTCATCAAGCTGACGTCTGACAGCATTGTCACGGAATTTGATTATTTGCTATTTACGTCATTAACGAGCATATATGATTTGGTGCTGCCAATTGAGGAGGAAGGTGAAGGATAATGGAACGTGCGTTTCAAAACAGATGCGAGCCCAGAGCGGCGAAGCCGTTTAAAATCCTGAAAAAACGTTCAACCACCAGTGTCGCAAGCTATCAAGTCAGTCCGCATACAGCAAGAATCTTCAAAGAAAACGAACGGCTGATTGACGAGTATAAACGAAAAAAAGCATGATCACACTAAAAGGACAAGGGAAAACAGCTCTTGTCCTTATTCCTTTTCTTAAAGGGTGACATATAATAAATACAAACAGAGGATAATGTCAGGTGATACAGTGAAAAAATTGGTGAGGCGTGTGAAGTTTGTTGATTACGGAAGGTTTGGGCTTTCCGGGTACTCGCTTCGGGTGAGGGAGCGCAGTGCTGGAATTATTAAAAAGTTGAAGAAGAAAAAATAAATCCCGGAGCAGCTCCGGGATTTTTATGGTCTTTGATCAGCTTAATTGCGCTGCGATCTTCGCTTTCGTCGCAGGCCCGTAGATACCGTCAGCAGTTAGACCGTTAACAGACTGAAAACGGGCAACTGCGTCAGCTGTTTTCGGTCCGTAAACGCCGTCAATTCCGTTGTTAACAGCGCCTTTATCAGGGTAAAAATACAGAGCCGCAAGTGCTCGTTGCACCTGAAAGACGTGTTCTCCTGAGGTATATGGTGTTGTCAATTGAATGATACCATCAGGGAGCGGATAGAGCTCGGGTTCTTCAGCGGACGATGGAGCACTTACAATTAATACTTGACCAACGCGAATAAGATTCGGGTCTTCGATATTGTTCCACTCTTGCAGCTGAGCAACCGTAACACCAAATGCTCTCGCTATAGATGTAAGTGTGTCGCCCTGTTTCACGACGTAAGTTTGGCTGCCGCCTCCCCCAATTCCTGCTTTGAACGAATCCCACGTATCTAACAATTTTCGCGGACATTCCTTCCCTGACCAATACTTATGAGGGACGACATTGGCGAGACTGATATTATGTTCAGCCATTAATGTTTTGATGAGCCACTGGGCATTTGCTGTTGCTTTTGCAAAATCGCCATCGGCATTTTCGCAAATTTCAATTCCAATAGAAGCCCGGTTGCCGCTGCCATTTCCGTCTCCCGCATGCCAGCCGTTTTCATTTAAAGGCAGATGCTGATAAATTTCTGTATCATCAACTGTAAAATGCCAGCTTGTCGTCGTATCAGGATTTTTCAAATAGCGGGCATGCGCTGCAGCATCTGCTCCTACTGCGGTATTCGCTGTGTTGTGCACCGTAATGTAAAGCGGCGTCATTGCGTAGCCTGGACGGTTATTTGCGCCAACCGGAATAAAGTCTTGAATAATGTTAACCATTTTCATCTCTCCTTATTTCGTCAGATTATTGTCCCTTAACAAGTCGCGCTGTTTTTTTCCTTTTTCTGTTACATAGTTGTTTTTAAACCAAGCGGCAAGTGTCGTTCCAATTGTAAATGCGATGGAACCGGCTGAATAAAGAGCGTCAGCGAGCTGATTGACCTGCTCCTCCTGAATGTCCAATGGTGATTTGCCGAGCATCAGCATGGTCTGGTTGATTAAAGCAATTAAAAGAAGCACCGTCCTGATGACCGTGCCCTTGTCAAACGTGTTCATGAAAATCCCCCTTTAATGCTGCAGCAGGCTGTACATAATGGCGATGGCTCCGCCAATGATGCCTGTAGACACTGCTGTAATGATGGCACCTGTGATGGTGCGTTTAATCCACGTGGTGTTTTCTTCAATTTTGTTTAATTTTTCGTTCAGCGTCATGATTTGCTGGTCTTGACGGTCAGACACGCGTTCTAATGCGGAAACCCTCTGCTCAAGTGCTTTGTGCTCGCCTTTTATGTCTGCTAAGTCCTGCTGAAACACATTCACATCTGCCTCTTGCTGCATTATTCACTCCTCCTTCACATGCAGATCACCTCCCTTCCGAGAGCCAAAACTGTTATGAAACAGCGGTCCCTTTTACCGAGAGAGTACCGCCGGTGATACTGACGATCTCCATGATGATCTCCTTAAACCCTTTAATATCGAAGGCCCATGCCTCAGCTTTTCCTAATGTACTCAAAGCAGAGATGGCATCATCAGTTTTCACGCCTCTGATCGGCAGTTTCTGTCCTGACACCGATTTGCCCCAAAATTTGACTTCGCTCATTTCTGCTGTGCCGTAGACTTCAACGAGTAAATGCGCGGCACCGTCAACAGGTAAAGCAGCCCCCTCGCTGGCGGACTCTGCATTTTCATGAAAGACAAAGTCAAATGTTTTGCGAGCCTCGACTTTCAGCCGTCCATCGTGTGTTTGATTCTCCGCAAAGTCAATCTGTAAAGGCGTTTTTTCATTGACACGCACATCCATCTCACCCGCACCGACTGATTGGTATAATACAAACTCAGATTGCTGAAGATTCCCGTTCACATAGCGGAAACGGTAATAGCGTTTAGAAAGATATACCCAGTCCGTCGCTGTCAGGACGCCTGCTGCGACATTAACTGCTGCTGTCGTTGTCCAAACATTGTTGTTGTCGCTTTCTTCTATAAAGAGCGTACCTTCACGATCTGCATACGCCCAGCCCTTCACTTTCGAAATCAGAACTGCGCCAAGCCTGTCCTGCCCGAGCTGACTGTATGCCTCAGTCGCCTTTAAAGCAGCATTTGTTAAAATCTCCGCTACGCCTGACAAATTCGAAACAGGTGTCACAAAATCATTTTTTCCTCCTCGATAGGGCTTTACAGCGCCGGCTTTTCCAGCCTTATCGAGAGGAAATTCATATTGATACTTCACCATCTTCATCCTCCTTTGATCTAAAAACAGGCAAAATAAAAAAGCCTTACATGGCTTTACCGGTAATTTCTTTATACTGGTCAGCTGTGATCAGCTTTTTGTTCACACCCTCTGCCAGATCCTCAATTGAACAGTCTTCATATTCTAAAGCCTGTTTCACCATATCCGTTGTCGCCCACTCATAATAGAGGGCAAGCACCCAATAATTCATTCAGCATAATCTCCTTTCAAGGAAAGTAATGATAGCTTTATATCTGACAACTCGTTCCCTAATGTTTTGTTCAGCTCTTCAAGCTGCTTGCGTGCCAGCTTTTCCTGTGACAATTCTTGAGCGAGAAGCTCCACCTGATCAGGCGGCTCGTACGGCGGATTTTTTTGCAGCTCTTCCCACCAGGTTTCGAGTTCTTTTTGTGTTGGGATTGGAGCGCGCAGGTTCCACTCGGCTATATAAGACCCTTCCCCGTCATTTTGAACGATAAAATCTCTTGTTGGGTCTGCACTGGGGTATTTAAACATGATTGCTTCTGCGATCATCATTTTGCCTCCTATCTTATACTGTAGGATAGTTAAGTCCTCCAAGTTCTTGGATGTCTATATAGTTGTATAGCTCGTTAAAATCGGATACACCTCTTCTATCATCACCGCTATAATTGCAATAACAATAGATCTCTATATAGTCACCTTTGTTCATAGGAACGGTTACATTACCATTTAATCCAAGGTACATTTCATTTTGCTTATCAACAAAGTCCCCTCTCTTATGGTCAATTGGTTTATACAATGATCCATTGAGATAGAGTTTCAGATGAAAATTGATGTAAGCCGGTGTATTTATCATATACAGCCCAACTCCCACTAAAAACATTCCATCATTAGGAGCAACGAATCTACTATTATTTGTGTCAAAAGCATTATGACTATCTTTTATTTTGCGTTTAAACTGAATTTTTGTATGGTTAGCTTTATTTAAATATTGTATGCTGTTGGCCCGAATATTGGCATGTGCAAATCCAGAAATTTTATGCCAGGCTGTCCAGCCTGAATCTGCCCACCAATGGCGAATCCAAGAACCTGTGTTGGCAAAGTAGGAGCTAGATTCATTTCCAGTTCCATAAAAATACTGAGTAAATCTATAATTACTGTGTTTTTCATTTTTTACAATACCATAGGTAAGAGGGTATCCTGTTGTATTATTTGCTCCTATATCCATAAAAGTCAGCCCAGCTGGATACTCATTGCCGCTTGTTCTAGCGTCTTGAATTGCATTGGATCCTGTAAGAACTGTTAATTTATTATTCGTATAATTAGAGTCAACATAGTTTTTAGCATCAGCTAAGGCTTTATCTGCTTTAGCCTGAGCGCTGGTTTCAGTTTCAACCTTGTTCCATCCTTGCCATGCAACAGTACTTCCATCATAATAATTCGTAAAAACGTTGTTTCTGTAATCGGTAGCTAAGACCCAACCAAACATACCTTTCCCCTCAGTTGATTGGCTAGTCAAATGAAATACTCCTCTTATTGAAAATGGTGATGGAGCGTTTACAGCTTTTCCATGTGCATAAAATGTGCCCATACCTCTACCTTGATCAATTATTTTTTGAAGAATGTCCTCTCCTTCGTTTGCTGCAATGGACACCCCTCCTATATCACTTGTTATTTTAGTAAGCTGAGCTCCATTCCATTTACTTCTCTCAACAGATGTAATGTGTATTGCTGAGTCCTTAGCATGATTAGATACCTTTTCCTCTGCTCCAGCTGTTGTCTCTAATTCAATCCAATCTGACCAGATTCCTCCTGAGATCGTCTTTCGATACGTTTTATTTGTATTGTCAAAAGCGATAATTTGCCCGTAATTTCCAGTCGCATTAATAGTCCATAAGCCCCTGACTGAAGTACCAGGGCCGTTTAGTGTATTTGGTGCAGAAGCAAAATGAACCAATCCAGTGTTCTGTGGAACAATTTTATGAAAATCATCTGTTTCGCTTAAGTATAGTTTTCCTTGACCGTTGTCTGCAGTAATTTTAAAAAGCTGGCTGTTATTCCACTTGTCTTTTTCTGCTTGTGTGACATGTATGTCTGAAATGTCTGCATGAGCGTTCACTTTTGTTTGAGCGCCCTCTGTCGTCTCCAATTCAACCCAATTTGACCAGATACCGTTTAAGAGAGTTTTACGAAAAGTTTTATTATCATTTGTCACCACAATTACATGACCATTTAATTTGCTGTCGCTGCAAGTCCAAAATCCTCTTCCTGAGCCGCCTGGTGAATTTAGAGGCGTGCCAGTATAAGAAAAATAAGTCAATGTAGGATAGTTCAACAGTTCCGTATGGAAATCACTCGTTATATTGAACATAGGCTGTCCATCATCTTTTGTAATCTTAGATAATTGACCTTTGTTCCATTTCTCTCGCTCTTCCTCTGTAACATGCCGCACCTGATCTTGCTCATGCTTGTCAAAATCCTTCTTAGCCGCCTGCTGCACATTATCCACATTCCCCAGCCCGATTTGCGCCTTTGTTGTGTTGTGGGGGTTGTTCATGTCGTTTTTGTGGGCAGCCAGGTCGGTGTGGGCGTCTTTTATTCCTTTTTCCCAGCGGTTGACGTCATCTTCGTTGATGGGGTCGTCCGGAAGCCAGTCTGTTTTTTCTTCGTATGCCATGTTTACACCACCTCAAAAGTAAATCTGAAATCGAGTGTTCTGTTTTCGCTGACGTCCAGGTCAGTCTTTCTCTCTGTGATCACATTGCCCAGCTCGTCAAAAATTTGTACCGTTTCAATATGCTTGATGTCTTCCTCACGTTTTGTCAGAACGGTGACTGTCGCACCGTCAATGGCGAGCTCTACTATTTCTGTTTTTTGGCCGTTGAGCAGCACGTGATCGATTCTGCTTTTTAGATCAGCCGCTGTGCGTTCTCTGTATATGGTTGAAATCAAGTTAAAACCACCTCATTGTTGTTAAGAGTGACAGAATAACCGACCTTGAGCTCATTGGCTGTTCGGTATCTGCGGTGATTCAGGATGACTGTATCTTTGATTCGCAGCGTCTCATTCAATCCGCCTCTGAGCGTATACGCCAAATGAGCGGGTTTCATGTTTTCTATCGCTTCGATCAGCTCATTCATGTGCTGGAGGTCATCAACATTGATATCGACGTTAAATCGGTATTCGCCGGGAAGCAGGCGGACCTGTGCAGACGGGTTTTTCAAGAAACGGTTTACCGCCTGCTCAATGGCCCTGTATGTGATTGGCGGGATGTTCGACATTTTGGAAATGAGCCGCAATCGTCTGATCTCATCAGTGTCGCCTGATTCCCGCGGGACGTTTAAAATTTTTTCCCAGCGGCTGAGCCCCCAAGTCGCCGTCGGCACGAATAACTGATCCGTCAGATCAAATATGCTGTCATTTTGTTTATCAAACTCAGGCGCTTCCGCTTTCAGCAGCTCAGCCATTTCTTTAAGGCTGGTGAGAAACGGCGGCAGATACGCTGTCATGTCATCTTGTTTGCTCAATGATCTTCACCTGCCCAAGCTTAGGAATTTCCACGTCGCTCAGCACCAGATTTTCAGACGTGCCGTTGATTTGAATATTGGAGTAGTCACTGACTGATGGTGAATTATAGACGATATTGTTAATTTGAGAAAGGCGGATGACGTTATCTTCAAACGCCATTTTCTTAAAGAGATTTAAAACGCCTTCCTCAATTTCTGACTTCACTTCATCAATTGAGTGATTGATCTCAGGCAGCACTTCGGCAGAAATCTCAACTTCTTTCCAGACCGCGCTCTCCACTGTGACAACGGCTCCGATTGGCGCCTGTCCCTCTCCCTGCCCTGGTTCAGGGTCGATATAATCTTTCACTTTTTGAATTAAAATTTGAGAAGCGGGCTCAAGATTCGCATTCGTGACGACAATTTTGACCGTGCCTTCACCGTTCCAAAGCGGGAAGATCTTTGCCTTGCCCACACCGTCCACTTCTTCAGCCCACTCTTTATAATGCATTTTATTGGCACTGACGGCCTCACGCCGAACCCTTGTAAAATACCGTTCTCGCAAGCTGTCATCTCCCTCTTCCTCGCGCCCCGGAATCAGGATTTCTTTGACTATAGCCGTTTCTAAACCGGGAATGGTATCCAATGACAGTAAATTGCGTCCGGTCAGATTGGCGTTTCCCGCTTCACCAGGTGTTTCACAGATGAGCGTCCCGTCTGCCGTATATTGAAAATAAAGATTATCCACGTAAAAGCGGGAGCCGACAGGAATAGTAACTCCAGATGTAAACTCTCCCGCTCTGACAGCCTTTGTCGCGGCAGTTCTTTCAATTCCCGCTTCCGCTGCACGCCTGTCTAAAAATTCGCCTTGTGCGGTATCAGAAAAAACTAGCTCAAGCACAGTATCCAGCCATATATAAGACTTCGCAAGCTCGGCCGCCGCCGGGGCTAACGCATTATAAATGACACTGCCTTCTCTTGTATCAATATCTGCGGAAATGCTGTTCAGCATACGCTCCATAATCGCTTCAAAAGTCTGATCTTCAAACATCTTCGCCAATCACCTCCTCAATCTCAAGCGTTCCTTCATCCGTCTCCACCACGAAGGACACATGAAACGCGGCGCCTTGTTTTTCAATCTCAAAATCTGTTACAGCCGATATCCGGTCATCATAAACCAGCGCCTCTTCTATCAGCCTCGGGATCTCCATCTTTTTATAGGCATCAGTTGTCTCATGATCGGTCAGCACGTCCTGAAGCTCGTTTCCGACATTATGGCTGTATATGGAATACGCATAGCGTTCTGTCTGTAAGGCGATATACACGAACTGCCTGATCGCTTCAAGTCCGGTAATCAGCTCATTCGTAATTCTTCCGTTTTCAAAATCTATTTTGTACGTTTGCGAGGTTTCAATGATTTCACTCACATCTTCAATATCTTCAAACTCCACTTCTGGTGTCAGGGCCATGATGCCCACTCCTTTTACATGCTAAATAAAAACCCCTTCGTACTGAAGCGGTTTGTCTATACCTTATCTAAAATAAAAAACGATTGCCCGCCAGTCAGAGCCGCGGTCATGAGGCGATCCCCCGGCTCGAGTGCATCGTCTCCTCCGGACTGCATTCGTTTTGGGATAATGATGGCGTCTTCCGGTATGATCAGTTTGCTGTTTTCTTTTAATTTGATTTCCACAGGAGAAACCGAAACAACTTCAGCCGGGAGCAGTTCTACCGGAGACTCAGCGTCAATTGCGCCGACTGCCAAATGTTTTATAGCCTCACTTAATCTCATCAGGATACTCCTTCCGGCATCGTATTCTTTTCGACAACATCGATCGTCATCGTATGTTTCGTTCCTTTAAATTCATGCCGGTCCGTATCTACCCAATAGGTTTTCTTGATGCCGGCCTCCGGAATCGAAATATAGACGGGCAAGCCGCTCTGCACTTCCGGGATGCCCACTGCCTGAATATTTTTCAGTTCTTTTTTCACGCCCTTTTTTTCAGCAAGGCGTACATCTGCCCGCTGCTGAAGCTGTGCCTGGTTGATGTCATCTGTGACCGTTTCCGTATATTGAAGCACACCGTATTTATTTAAGCCTGAACTGTCCTTGGCAGAGGCTTTATATGTCTTATTGTCCTTCTGCCGGCGAAGCACCACCCGAGTAGCAGTGTCGTTTATAGAAGTGCTGTATTGGTAGCCCGTGATATTGACGCCCGTTTCAAGCACCCATACTTCTGACGGATCTGGCCAAGCGCGCAGACCGAGCTTTCCTTTTTCCGAATACAGCTGGTAATGTCGTCCTGTCTGGCTTTTCGTCTGTTTCAGCGCTTTTAATATGATGTCATACAATGTCGTATCATTTTTAATGACAAGACTTTTGATCGTATGGCCTGTGTTTGCGATCGAGGTTGTCGGTATCTGGAAGTCACTCGCAATCCTTCTGATGATCTGGTCGGCCCGCTGATTGGAAAACACGTACATATCCTGGTTTTTCACCAGGTACTGAAGCATGTCATAAGCGCTGAAGGCAAGCGTATGCTCGTCCGGGGTTCTTGCAAAAACAATGCCCCGAAACAGCTCTTTTCCCTTCCATTTAAACAAGACCGTATCTCCTTCTGAGACACTGTAATACGTCTGGTCGCCCTGCTTGGTGACGATGGTCGCTTCAATGGAACGCGGCGCCTGATAACGATGGCCTTCAAGCGATACGCTTTCTGCAACCAGCTCAAGCCACTCTGTGTCTTTAATGACGAACAGTTCTATCATCATACATCACCTGTTTCATTGCGGTATCTTTAATTTTTGGCCGAGAAAAATCCAGTGGCCCGGCTGCCTGATGTTCCGTTTGCTTCGTTTGATCATTGCTGTTTTATTGGCGTTCCAAATTTTGCGCCATTGAGTGCTGTTCCCGTAAAATCTGCCTGCAATGTCCCATAGCGTGTCTCCCTTTTTCACTGTGTACGTCTTCGGCGCAGCCTTCGACGGACGTTTTGCCTTTGTTTTTTTCTTCTGCTTGATTTTCCGCGGGGAAGCGGTTTTGTATTCTTTTAATACAATATCAAAATCCCGATCTCCTATTTCATTGTCTCCCTCACTATATTTAAGGCTTTCAATACTGCATGTCATATTGATTTTTGTTCTCGTAATTAAAAATTGAACAGGCTTTTTTGCCTTCATCCATTTTTCAATTTTCGCAATGGCATTTTCCGGAGACGGGAGATTTTGATATTCAGCTATCGGCGTATACTTTTTTGGAAAAAAAGAAGAAAATGAAATTTCTTTTGCTCCGGGTTCTTCAATAAACGTTAGTTCACCCAATCCCGTTATCTTTACTGAGTCATTTTGTACACTATTCGCTATATCAATCGCTTCAGGAAGAACAGGGAATCGCAGCTTTTCTTTCCCCTGTGATATCCAAAATTCATAGATAGACTTAGTCAAAAGCCACGACCCCCTTTGTTCCGGTGTTAATGTCATTTTGTAATTCATCAAGTAATGCCTGCTTGATTTTCGCAACCAGGCCATCAGCATCCTGTCCATTATGGAAATGCTGATCGCCGTTAAACTCAATCTTTATTTCTTTCGTTCCGGCTGTTTGTATCGTTTGCCGTGTACCGGATGTAACTGCTGAAACTTGTCCTGAAGAAAGCTCAGACTGCTGGGATTGAGACGGATCTGTCACTTCCATACCAAGAGCTTGCGCAGCTCTCTGAAGGAGGTAGCGGCCGCGGATGCCTCGCTCCTCCGGAATGATCCATTCCCGCTTGTTTCCTTCTCCGACACGTGCAATTTGTTCTTTTGTAATCAGCCCGCCGTTTGCGTAACCGACATACGGTCCGCCATGATTCAGGCTTTTAATACCCGGCACATTGTTGATTGATCCATATCTGCTTTTAATATAGCCGATCGCAGCAGCTGCGTTGTGAATCGGGTTTTTAATGTTACCCATACCCGGTGCTTTATGGTCATTAAAGGTGCTTGGGATCGTCTGCATCAGCCCTCGTGACGGATGCCCCGCTTTTGCGTTGCTGTCCCACAAGTTAATTGCATTCGGATTGCCTCCGGATTCATACTGCGCAATCGTCATGAGTCCCGGTAGCCAGCTCATCGGTGTCTTGGTGGCCATGAGAGCAGCCATAATCCATTGTTTTACGTTCCCGCCCATGGCTCCCATTCCGGAATAGGCAGCCGCCAGTGATCCGGCTTGTTTTTCAGCATATTTCTTTACATCTACTGAGCCAAGGCCTTTGACAACACCAATTGAAGCAAAACGCCCCAAGCTCATCATGACACGGGAAGGTGAATGAATATCTAGCTCCTCACGGAAAGCCTGCTCCACTCTCTTGGCCATATCCTTTGCTGCTTGTTTTACTTCACTGGATTTAGAATTCATGCCTGTCACAAAGTTTCCGATCAAACCGGAGCCCCAGCTGTTCGATGTGTCTTTTGAACGCAGGAACGGTTTGTCAACATGTGTACTCACATACTGTGCAGTCCCTGTTTGGGTTGAGTTTTGTCCTTGCGCAAAGCCTTTGACCGTTCCTGTGCCCCATGAAGACGATTTGTTCACAGTGGCTTGGTACGGCGTTTTAACTTTTGATTGCAAAAAGCCGTCCGTTCCGGTTGCTGTACCGTTTTGGCCCTTGGCATACCCGCTTACCATTTGTTTACCGTAATTTGGTGAAGCAGAAATCATTTGTGTAAATGGCGTATTGATGTTTTTCTTTTTCCAGTCTTCCATTTTGACCGGCTGATCGCTGATGCCTTTACCAAAGCCTTCTGAAAATTGCTGTCCGAGTGTGGACGCTTGGCCTGTAAGATTTGCAGTGTTCATTACTGGGGAGGCTGAGCCTGATAGAGGACTGACAGCTGCTCCTCCTGAAACAGATGCTGGACTTCCGCCAGAAGACGAAGCTGCGCCCATATCGTCTACAACTTGCATACCCAGCTTAGACGCCGCTTGTGAAAGAAGCATCTTCCCCCGGCCTCGGTTGTTATCAACCGGGATAACGAATTCCTTGCCGGCTTCACCGATCCACGAGATGGTTGGTTTGGTGATGTAGCCGCCTGTGGCATTTTTATCCGGATCCTTACCTTTATTCGGATCACCGCCGCCGGTTACAAAATTAATTACTTTACTAGCTACGCCGCCAGCTTTATCCCAGATTTGCTTCACCCAGCCGAACGCTTTAGAAAAAGCATCTGAAATCGCTTCTCCCACCTTTGTAAGAGGTTCTTGAATATTCTTTTTAAACCAGCCGCTCAGGCCTTTCCAAATGTTCTTAACGGTGTCTATCGCTTTTTTGAAAGCATCTGAGATTCCCTTACCTACATCTGAGACTGTATTTTTGACCGGGTTCCAAACTGTATCCATGAACCATCCCGATACCGTACTGAAAACACTCTTAATCTTATTCCAAGCACCGGTCATTTTATCCCAGATTGTAGTTGCCGCTCCTATTACAGCAGATTTGACTGGCCCCCACACATTACTCATAAACCATGAAGCAACTGTACTGAACACATTTTTAATTGTCGTCCATGCATTTACGATTTTAGACCATATTGCTGTTGCTACACCCACAACTGCTGATGAAACCGGTGTCCAGACATTGTCCATAAACCATGTTGATACAGTACTAAATATCGTTTGGATCGTTGTCCAAGCATTCACGATGTTGGACCATATGCTTGTTGCTACACCCACAACTGCGGTTGACACTGGCGTCCAGACATTATCCATAAACCATGTTGATACAGTTCCCCAAGTATCCTGAATGGCTGACCAGGCATTTTGCGCACCCTCTGTGATGCTGTTCCATGTATCTTCTAGAGCGCCGGCATCAATTGCCTTACCTAAACTTTCACCGCCGAAAGTACCGGCAATTCCTCCTACAACACCGCCAATAGCGGTCCCGACTCCCGGCACAACGCTTCCAATAGCCGCTCCTGCAGCGGCTCCTGCTAAACCTCCGCCGGCTGAACCTACTTTTTCACCAGCATTATCCTTATTGATACCGGCTAAGTCAGTAAGGGACAGTATTTCGCCTAATCCCGGTATTCCTTTTGCCGCTCCTTTTAAGCCCTTCAGTCCGCCTTTTAAGCCTTTTGATTCACCCAATGTTTTCAGAAGGCCTGAAAAACCTTTGCCTGATGCTCCTTTAGCAGATTTAGGTGTATTCACAGGATTTGTTTTATTCCCTTTTGTTGATGAACCGTTTCTATTTTTCACTTTTTTGCTTTTGCCTGTACTGATTCCGGCACAGCAGCAACCACAAGCCCCGCCCCATTTGCCGCCTGACTTTTTCGATTTTGAACCTGAAGATTTTTGGTTCATAGAAGGTTTTTTAGTGCGGTTTGAATTGTTAGAAGTTGAGTTCTTTGTATTGGCTTTTGAAGCTTTTTGTTTGCCTTTGCTTCCGCTGGATTTGCCGCCAAACAACCCGCCAATATCCAGATTCCCCAGCTTCTCAGCAATGCCTTTTATAATTTTTTCAAAAAACTCTCCCACTTTTTCAATAATTTTATCAGGGCTGAATTTCTCGAATTTCTTGGCGATTTTTGAAACAATGTTATCAACAAACTTTTCTGCTTTATTAGCGATTTTATCCGGGTTCAGGAAATTAAATTTCTCTGAAATTTTGTCAACAATATTTGTTACAAAGTCTTCCGCTTTAGTAATAATGGCGTCTGGACTGAATTTGCTGGCGACATCATCTACTTTTTTCATAAAGGAATCTGTAAACTTGTCAAGCTCGTTAAAAATGGTTTCCGGACTGAATTTACTTACGACATCGTCCACTTTTTTCATGAAGGAATCTGTAAACTTGTCAAGCTCGTTAAAGATTGTTTCCGGGCTGAATTTACTTACGATATCATCCACTTTTTTCATGAAGGAATCTGTAAACTTATCAAGCTGCTTAAAAATCGCTTCTGGACTGAATTTGCTTGCGATATCATCCACTTTTTTCATAAAGGAATCTGTAAACTTGTCAAGCTGCTTAAAAATCGCTTCTGGACTGAATTTACTTGCGATATCATCCACTTTTTTCATAAAGGAATCTGTAAACTTGTCAAGCTGCTTAAAAATCGTTTCTGGACTGAATTTACTTGCGATTGCATCCACTTTACTCATAAACGATGTTGTGAATTTATCCAGCTGTGACAGAATCGTTTCTGGACTGAACTTCGTTGCAATTGCGTCCACTTTATTCATGAACGATGTTGTGAATTTATCCAGCTGCGACAAAATCGTTTCTGGACTGAATTTCGTCGCAATTCCGTCCACTTTACTCATGAACGATGTTGTAAACTTATCCAACTGTGCCAGAATCGTTTCTGGACTGAACTTCGTTGCAATTGCGTCCACTTTATTCATGAACGATGTTGTGAATTTATCCAGCTGCGACAAGATCGTTTCTGGACTGAATTTCGTCGCTATTGCGTCCACCTTGCTCATAAACGATGTTGTGAATTTATCCAGCTGCGACAAGATTGTCTCTGGACTGAACTTTGTCGCGATTGCGTCCACCTTGCTCATGAACGATGTTGTGAACTTATCCAGCTGTGCCAGAATCGTTTCTGGACTGAACTTCGTTGCAATTGCGTCCACTTTACTCATGAACGATGTTGTAAATTTATCCAGCTCTGTTAAGATTGTTTCCGGGCTGAATTTTGTGGCGATCTCATCCACCTTATTCATGAACGATGTTGTAAATTTATCCAGTTCTGTTAAGATTGTTTCCGGGCTGAACTTTGTAGCGATTTCATCCACCTTTTCCATGAATGAAGCAGCAAATTTGTCCAGTGCTGTCAAAATCGTTTCTGGATCAAACATGCTCGCAATATCTCCTGTACCTCCTGCTGAAGGCGCTCCTTTTTCGGAGGGACCTGAACTTCCCATGCTGTCAATTCTTTTCTGCAATGAATCCAGCTTATTTGACACCTTGTCATTAATAGCGAGCTCAAGTTTGTTGTCTTTTCCTGTTAAGGCATTAATACCAGCAGAAATACGACCGACTGTTTTCATGACGTGATCAATCACGCGTATCGTAACAGAGTAACCATTTTTAAGTGCAGTTTCCATATAGCGCTGTATTTTTTGCACAGCCGGCAACACTTGATCTTCTGCACTCAGCATAATCATAAAGCCTTTAAAACCTGCCACGAGCTCTCTTAATCGTTCAAACTTTTCGGTTGCTTGGTCACTAGCATCTATTTTAATAGATACAGATGACGGCAATCCCTGCAATTGAACATTAACCTGCTGAATGATACTGCTGGCTTTATCCTCAGTTGAAATGGAGATCATTTGGGAGCCAAGCTTTTTCTTTAATGATTTTTGTATGCGATCAATTGTCCTTAATACAGTTTTGCTTTCTTTTCGTACATCAATAGCGCTTTTTCGCTGCACCATTTTTCTAAATTTTTCAAGTGCTCTAAACCCATTCTGGATCTTTCTTAACTTTTTACTTACACGGTCTTCCATTTCAAACCTTGCTGTCAGCTTTGCCAATTACGATGCCCCTCCTTTCTTTGCTTGTTTTTCAAGGAGATCGAGCTTATATCCGATCAGTCCATATAACAGCGCTTTATAGTTTCTGGGCGCTTCGTAGAGCGCCAATAAATCTGATGGGGAATAGTGAAGCTCGTGCATCGCATAGTAGAGATACACGGCTTCTTTATGCCCATCCTTGATTAGTTTTTTGCTTCTTCTTCCAGATCCTCTAATTCATCTTCAAATCCATTAATCTCAATCGCTTTGTTTAACCAGTTCGCATACTCGCCTCCAACTGAGAGCACGCGTTTCGCAACTTCTACCGGGTCAGCCGTTTTGTAAGCTTCTCGAAGCTCTTTTGAACGGAAGTCCGGATAAACGGTTGATTCAACTGCGATTCGGGCATAAAAGCGCTGGCTGTCTAAATCTTTTACACGGCCTCTGCCTTTGACATTTTTATACGTTGTTGTTTCTTTCTCCAATTCATCAATGCGCTCCGTCGTGATCGCTTTAAAAATAAATGGCACGATGTTCCCTTTTTTATCAACAAAACGCTTTGAGATCGGCACCTTGATTTCCTCAGCTTCAATTGTTTTTCCCGGCATAAAAAAGGAAAGATCATATACGTTTTCGTTCTTCTCGCTCATGTAAAAAACTCCCTTGTCTATTGTTTGGTTTCATCTTTAAAAAACAGACCTTTCTGAGAAAGGTCTGCGCATGGGTTGATTCAGCTTTGATTAAAACGTGTCAGATAGCTTTTGAGGGACGTCGAAGTCTTCGAATGTAAATGGAACTTCTTCCTCTAACGCTTCTGAATCGACATCAAGGCTTGCGATTTTGGCAGAGTCAAAGTTGACGTCGTACAGCGTGACTCGCTCTGTGCCCCGGCCTGAGGATTGATCATCCAGCACAGCTTGAAGTGTGAAATAAGGGTCGCTGCCTTTTTTGACATAGTCCATCATCAATAGCACGAATTTTGATGTGACTTTGTAGAACGTTGCGGTCCCTGTTCCATTTGCCCCTGTTGTTTTATGGCCTGTCATGCGGCGGCCCATAATGTTGACTTCGGATTTGTTTTTCTCAACGTTTGCTTCAAATGTTTTGATGTGCGCCATTTCCTCACCATCGAGAAATAAGCGGCCTTCTTTTCCTGAGATTGTGTTTTGTGCTTTTAATGCCATATTAGTTTACCTCCACATTAAAGTAGAATTTTTCTGCTGCGTCGACAGGCTGTACAGCTAGGTCAATCAAGAAGCCGTCACGATCTTCATTCATTGAAATTGTGATATCTTCATCGGAATCAAAGCCAGTGATGCCGCCTGCATCCTGAAGCGTTGTCATGTATTGCGTGATCATCGTTTTTACATACTGCAGTCCGTCTTCAGATGCCGGGATATCGCTTCCGCTGCCTTTTCTTGATTTAATTAAGGCTTTCAGCTCGCGTGTTAAATCATTATTCACAGCATCCAGGACACGAACGATTTTGTTTTTCGCAAATTTCTTGTTTTTCTCAGCTGTGAACGTCACGAGTGAGTTAATATCCTTTTCTACACTGACGGATTTATCGCGGGCGTCGAATGTGAATAAAAATTCACCTTTGCCCAGACGTTCAACAATCGTATCGTGGTCAAGGCGGTGTAACACATCAACGGCGCCTTCGTACTCTACAAATGTGAGTGATTGGTTAAAGGTTGCTCCTGCACTCGCTCCAGCTACCCAAGCCGTTGCTTTGTCCGGTGTAACTTCCGTGCCATCTTCAAGCAGCACGCCCTCGGTTACGTTGATGATGCCTTCATAATCACCGGCATAATTGGCTGTGACGCCTTGCACTTTTTGTCCTTGGCCGTCGCGAAGGCGTTTAATGAAAGCAGCAAACGTCGCCTTCAACTGGTCACCTTCTGCAACAGGCAGCGCAATCACATCAAAGCTCTCCGTTTCAGCCGCGGCTAAGAAATCTGTATAGTCGGAGTTAACAGGGGCTTTATCCGTACCGCCAGATAAACGGATTCCCGCGGATGCATTCAGCGTCTCAGCTGCAGTGTCTCCTTCTGATCCAGTGAGAGGAATCGTTGAAGAAAGATCGCCTGTTCCGGTAAAAGTGACATAGCCGTTAGCTGTTAATTCTTCAGCCTTTTTGACAGTCTGTTTATCAACCTCTGATTCGTCCATATATGTTGTCACATCGAAAGAATTAGCATCCAGCACATTTTGATTGATGCGGATGATAATGTCATTACCTTTTGTTCCGCCATATACTGCAGTTGCTTTGACGCCTTCAGCAATATCAGCAGACGCTCGGACACCTTCGGTTAGACGGTACATCAATACCGTTTTCGCATTTTTCTTCGCTTCACGCAGCAGCAATAGAGACGGGTCATCAATGCTGATGCCCACTTTTTTGTTTAGGTCTTCAACGCTGGAAATGGAGACGAACGTTTTCGCTTCGCCCCAGCTTGATGCGACCGGAAGTGCGACTGTTCCCCGTTCACTGAGTGATACCCGCTCCTGTGCCGTCGTTTTAAAGTTAAAATAAATGCCTGCACGTTCTTTTTCTTTGCCTGTTGTAAATGTTCCGCCATTCATGATGACATGACCTCCTTGGTTAGAAATGTTTGAATCAATTGATTGGCTTCTGATTTCGTCATGCGTGGTTGATCCACGCCAAATAAAGCCCCCTGAAGAATATCCGGCTTAACGCCAAACAGTTCCTTCGCGTGCTTAATCAAATCCGCTGTATCAAATAGAGCTTCCCGGCTCTTTGTATGTACAGCCTTCTTCTGTTGTTTGTCCTTTGACACCGTTTATTTCACCCCGCTGTTCATGTCGATATCGTGTAAGACAGGCTGTTCTGTTTTGTGATAATAATATCGGCTGCTCCACCTGATCACCATGGCCGCCTCGCCCCTGTCTCCTACCCTTGTCTCGATTTGGGAGATGCGAACCATATCCCCCGTCTTCTCACCGGATTCACTCAGCAGCGGAATCATATTTCTCGCTTCTCTGATGGCATCCGCGAGCCTGTCCGCTTCATCCAGCGCCTGAACGGAGTCCAGATGAAACAGTTTTACATTGAGACTGTAGGTTTTTTTAAATGTGGAGACCGTATCTGTTTCCTCGAAAACAGATGGTGGCGGGACGTATAACGACGGCACCTGAAAGTGATCAGGAAGCTCGCGTTCATAAATGGGAACAGACCACCGGCTGTACAAAAACGCCATGATCGATCCTGTTTCACTGTTCATCCTGCTCCTCCTTTACAGCTTCTTCAGCCACTGGCGCAGTTTGCTTTCCAGCGATTTTTCAAACAGCTGTTCATATAAAAGCAGTGCATGATCCCAGTAGCCCGTGCCCGGTATCCATTTTCTCTTGAGCGCCATTCCCGTTGAAGCCGCTGGATCATAAATAAACCGTGAGCCTTGAAAACGCCCCGGCACCCATCTCACATCTTGTTTTGACGTCCAATGGCCGTCATTAAGAAATGAGGCGTAATCAAGCTGTGTCCCCACCTCAAGCGAAAGCCCGCCGCTTTGCACAATCCAGAGATTGTCCTCTGCGCCTTTCTCAAAGGAACTGAGCAGTTTTTCTGTATCAATCGTTTGTGTGCTGATGAGTTCAGATTGGACGATCTCCAGAAAATCTTGCCCGCACTCCTCAAGCCACTGGGACGCCTGTCTGGAAAAACCGCCTGAAGCCGCTTCTTTTAATGCCGTGTTCAGCTGTTTCAATCCCACTATTTTCATAGGCTTTCATCCCTGACTGCGACGACCTCCCAATGATGATGTCTGATCCTTTTCGGCAGCTTTAGTATATATTTATGATTCTCCCAAATGATTTTATCGTTCACGCGGATGTCCGCTGACAACGGAAAATGGACGAGAAAGCTATGATATACAGTTTGATCCGGCTTCTCCTGAATCAGCTGCTGCGTTTTTTCGGTAAAATAACAAGGGACATCTTGTTCATCGGGTGTATCCGGATATGAAATCATCGGCTGCAGCCTGTCTGCCGGAATCCCAAATCGGCCTGCAAACGGCGCTTGCGCTACTTCATGATAAATGTCGCAACGGTGAATGAGCATCTGCTTGTAGCTCATAAAGATCTCACCTTCAGTCTGGAGGATTCAGGGACGTAGCCCGGCTTGATAAACTCTTCGAGCAAATGATACACCTCAGGCCGCTGAATCCCGCCTTCTCCGGAAACCGTGTAGGAATAATCCCCCATTTTCTCAGACTGATAGCTTGATGAGGCAGATTCATCGCTGTTGACAAGCGCAAAATACTGGGCAAGCTTTACTAAAGCCAACTTCACCTTACCGGGCAGCGGATCATACAAGCTGTCTTCAAAGCGGTGGCCCGTGATGAGAGCCGCTTCCGCTTCCGCCTCGATGATATCCTGCGCCAACAGCTCTTCCGGCCTGTTTTTCACCCGATCATAGACCGAATAGGAGGCTACGTCAGTCGGTTCAATGAGCATGAGCTGACCACCTCGTTTCTATTATTCTTTTACGTTAATTAATTTCGCGCAGGCATCCTCTTCCTCGAACTTGCTGTCCAGCTTGGCCGTTAAGACAATAATGAATTTACGGGAGCGGATGTCTTTGTCGACTTCAATTCGGATATTGCGGGAGAAGCCGAGAATGATATTTTTCGGATGTGTGAGAATGATATCAGAAGCGTCATATTGCGCGTCTCCCTCACCGACTGTGTACGGCTGAATATTGGATACCCCTTTGACCGGTACGCCGAATGCTGTTGACAAGCCGCCCTGAACAGCCTGGTCCCCAAGGTTTGTCTGGCGGTCTGCCACGCGGTCCTTCCATTCAACTTCTAAGCCGTGAGACGTATAGAATCTGAATTCCTGAGGGATGCGCAAATATTTTGGCGGAACTGCCTTTAAGCCTTTCTTGAATGTCGCTCTGGACAGTTCTTCACCGTTCATGTCAACGATATGGGAAACCGCCTGTTTACGGATGCCGTCCAGCTGTGCCAGATACGGATCAGCTGATGCTGTATCACCGTTAACGATCAGCTCTTCAATATCAACTGCTGCGCGCTCTGCTAAAATTTGCATGATTGTCTGCTGCAGGCCGTCTTTTTCAATATTGTTTTCAAGTGTGTCATACGTAATGTTAATTTCCGCAATGACTTCCTTCGTGTTCAGCTGGACAGTGCTTGTCGTTGGAACTGTCAGCTCGTCGTTTGACAGTGCTTTTCCTTCTTGCGCAGCCCGCAGAATACGCTGGCCGAAGCCGATTTTCTCAAATTTTTGCGAGTCATTTTCCATTTGAATCACGCGAGATTCGCTGAAAATGGTCGGCGTGTTTTGCACCATGCGGATAAAAGCCGATGCTTGCGCAGGGTTCATAAGCCCGCCGCTTTTTAAAGCAGAAAGCGACATTTCCGCTTTCCGAATGATCTCTTGATTTCTCAATTGATTTCCTCCTCCTTGACTGGTTTTACAGCAGTCCGCTCCAGATTGATTTTTTGACTTGCTCTGTATTGCCGCCCGTATCGTCAGCTGTCTGCTTAGACGCGCCTCGCGCTTTTTCCAAAGCCTCGATGCGTTCGATCAGCGGGGCAAGCATGTCTTCAACGAGCTTTTTCAGACGCTCGTCATCACCCGTCTGCTCCGGCTTTTCCTCCGTGTCTGTGTTTTTTTCAATCCGCTCAAGCCGTTTGAGCAGAGGGTAAAGCGCATGCTCGAATGATTCTCTCATGTCTTCTTTTCTCATTTCTTCAGTCTCCTTCCCTGTTTTGTCAGCAAGCATCTGCTTGAATACACTGAAGAATCCCGATTTTTCGACCGGTTCTTCTTCATACACATCTGCAGTGCCCGCCATGCTGTAGCCGGTGATGATTCCAGCCTTGATCTGTTCCCACACCTCGTCAGACGCTCTTGTCACGAGCACCCAAGAGCCCTTTGTAATCCGCTTTGACCCGATCATAAAATCATCGGGCGCCACATAGGACTCGACCACGACGCCGGTTCCGCCCTCAAAGCTGTGATTGATATCTATCTCCCGTGCTTCAGCGAGAAAACCGTGCGCCGCTTTTTCAATTTCCTCGGCGGTCATAAAATCGCCGTGGGCATCAGGAACATCAGGCTCATACACGATTCCGTACACGAGCTTTTGTTCATCCTGCTCACTTTTTGTAAACAGCCGAACCTTTTTTTCAAATGACGGAGGTTCGGCTGACTTCGTAAAGAAAAATTCTGTCTGGTTAGCCGCCTTGTCCACATAACTGACAAAGCTGATTTTGGCATTTCTTAATTCTCGCGCCACCTGCTTGATTCACCTCCCTTCAGGACGTTTTGATATCTTCGATGCTTTCTTTCAACTCCTGCATGAGCGCAGCCAGGTTTGTCTTTTCCGCATCCTGTCCTGCAGGCCGTTTATAAATGTCCTCAGGCCACTCCTCCAGTGTTTTGCCAAGCACCCGTCCGGCAAGGTCGCGTAAATCATTCGGCGAGACCGCTCCTGCTGTAATAAAAGGACCGAGCACCTTCGCAATCTCAAGCGGATCACGAAAGTCCGGTCCTTTTAATGTCAGCCTGACGTCATGGATATTCAGCTCCGGCAAAAGCAGCGTGTTCAGTTTATTCACGAGCGTTTTTCGCTCCGGCTGAAAGACCTGCTCCTCTGTAATTTTTCTAGCCGTATCCGCTGTTGCCCGATTGTAGTCCTGGGCCTCGCCTGTATACAGCGGCGGGAGGCGGAACGCCGAACGCAGCTTATTTCTGCTTTTTTCATCGTATTCAAGAAACAAGGCGTCGTTTTGCAGAATTTCAGCCAAGGATTTGATTTCCACGGAAACCGGTGTAATGTCCTCGCTTCCGTGAAGATCTTTTTCTTTTGCGATTCCTTCCGCTTCAATCAGGAGAAATTTATGGGCGTTTTCAACGCCTTCAAGATCATTCATGTATTCCTGCAGTTCCCGGTAAGAAGCTTCAGACAGCATCCCGTTTTCCACTGTAATCGCAGCTGGAACGTGACGTCCCTGCTTAAAATACATAAAATTGAGTTCTTCTGCTTTTCTTGCTCCGTATAAATTGACTATATTGCCGATCCAGCGGGGCACACCGTATACGCCGCTTCCAATTTTCAGGTGAATGGCTTCATTTGCTTGATACTTCTCTGCCAATGTGTTTACATATTCACCAGTACGCATATCCATTTTTCGCGGATCGCCGTATTCTTTAAAAAATACTTTCTTTCCATTGATCATCTGGACATATTTTCGGAAGCGTTTTTGCCTTTTGATCCTTTTTATTTTCCCGTTTTCTTCATATATAAATGAGACCTCAACAGGCTCACCGGCTCCGCATACACGCATATATTTCACATCTAAATATTCGATGCCGGCCGGTTTTCCCGCCCCGTCTCGAAGCACTTCCATAAAGCCGTTGCCTGTTTTTTCTCTGTCTTCGATGGCATATCCTAAAATCATTTCAGCTGATTCATCAAAGTGAAGACATTTATAAAAGGCTTCGAGTCTTGCCCATTCTTTTTCCGCTCTTTTCTTTTTTGTCTGATCGACATCACTCGCGTTGACATCAAATGTGTACTCCACATCAAAGCCAAAACCTGTAATATTCACTTTGTACGCATCTATACATTGCTGAAGAATAGTCGAGTATTCGGCAATGGTTTTGAGCTCGATGATATTGTAGGGCGGAGCGATAATGTCCTCTCCGTACAGCTCAGAAAAGTCATCTTCATAGATTTGCTTTGTCTGAGGAGCCGCGGCATTGGCTTTAAATACAGTTGCTCTGACTGTTTGATTGTGCATGATTTATGACCTCCTCCTTTCTCGGTTCGGCCGGATTCGTTTGTGTGCTGTCTCTTTCATATCAGCAACCTCATAATCATCAAGCGCATACCAAATGGCAGAAAGCGTATGCGGGTCAATCGTGAATTCATCCTCAATCAGAGCTCCGTTTTTATCTTTGGCATACGTAAGTGTCTTGAGCTCATAGATGACATTTTCACAGCGATCCGAACAGAAGATTTTTTTGAACCGTTTTACCTTTTTGGTATATTGAAGCCTGGAGCCGGGAAACTTTCTGGCTCCAACCATCCGAAAGCCCTGCTGGCGGAAATATTGAATGCTTTTCGGCTCAGCCGAGTCGGCTTTGATCAATTCCTGTGTCTCAATAAACTCACGCAGCTCCTCAGCCGTCCTGTCATCTGTCATTTTGTTTTGATAATACTCCCAATAAATGTAGAGGTATTTTTTTTCAGGATCTACAGCAAGCCGGACGACGGCATTATAGGATTCCTCGAATCCAAAATCCATGCCTGTACGAAAGATTGGCTTGCTGATGGCTGCGATACATTTTTTCATTTGATTATGCGGGAGTACCTCGAACTGCGGCAGCACCCTGATCCCATTGACGCCGAATCGTCCTTTGCGGGCAATCCGGTACAGGTCGGGATCATACTCTTTGAGTCCGTCAAGCTGTTTCAGATAGCTTTCCGGGAGAAAAAGATTGTCGTTAGCGGTGGAATGATGGTAATACGTATCTCCCTTCACAATCGTCCGCTTTTCGTAAAGTTCGCTGTCATCCAGCACAAACCGTTTCTTGCGTTCATCCCGAAAAAAATGTCTGTACGTCCAATTGGAGGTGCCGACGGGATTGGTGGTACAGATCATATGAAGCTTCAGCTCAGGATGGCGAAGACGTCCGATTAATTCCTTGAACCCCTCATACTTCACCTCTGAGCACTCTTCAATCCATATTAATGAAATGTTATGAACCGATTTTAATTTTGCCGGATTGTCCATTCCTTTGAACATGATCCGGCTGCCATTGTGAAATCGCAGCTGCAGCGGGGAAGAAAGAGATGCCACAGCCTTTGTGAGACCGAGCTCTTCGATCACCTCTTGAAACAAGGCGAAGGTCGAATCCCGATGGGTATCGAACACCTCCCGGATCACAAGGGCCGTCCGTTTTTCCTTCAGCAGCTTTAGCACGATTTTCAATGCCGTATGATAGCTTTTGGAGGAGCCGTAGCCGCCGACGAGAAATTGGTACGTCTGCTCCCAATTGAACACGTAATCTTCGAAATGAGGATTGATTTCTTTTACAATCATGACTTGCCCTCTTTTCGTTTGATCATAATTTCAATCGGCTCCTGGCTGTCATCTGTTTTCTCCGCTTTTTGTTTGGCAAGCTTCAATTTCTCATTTTCAATTTTTTGTTTAAATTGATCTGGAAACAAATCAAAATATAAGGACAGCTTCTCAAGCGCCTTCATTTTATCTGCAAGCTTGATGGCAATGCCTTCTTTGCCAAGCTTTGCTTCCGTTACAATGGTGCCGTCAACGAGCCCCGAGTCTTTGACATCGACAAAGCTGATTTCCTTCATAATCGGGTTATCATCTTCATCAAACAGCGGACCCGATTTCCCGACAGCCTGGACCTCTTTTTTTCCAAAGGTCACATAGTCCGTAATATCCGCAAACGCGATCTTGATATAAACCTGCAGCACATCCATCGCTTCAATAAACATCTCATTGACCATTTCTTTTTTTATGCGTCTGATTTCAGCAGCGACCTTTTCGTTTTTTAAGAGCCGGCTGCCCGTCACATGAGCGCTGTCCGGAGAATAGCCCGCTTTGATTGCTGACTGTGTGGCATTGAAGCTTTTGACGTAATACAGGCAAAACAGCCGCTGGCGTTCATTTAATTCATCGTTGTCTATAGGGCGCTGTTTTTGTTCGTTTTTGGACGCAGAAAACAGGACCTCTTTCCATTTGTCTTGTTTTTTCCAGATGCCGATTGTTTTCGCGGAAACACCGATTGTGTCCGCAATCGCCCGATTTGTGATCTTTCCTTGATGTTGTTGATAGATTGCTAATGCTTGTTCGCGAAGTTGTGTTTTCATGCTACGGCATCACCGCCACCTCCAGCATGGTTGTCTATTCATAAAAGCGGCTGATCAGCCAGCCGCTTATGTGTCATGCTATTCACTTATAGGTGGCAAACGTATGACAAGCTTTCATGCAAGTGATCGATTCATTTCTTCCTGCTGTCTTTGCATCTTTACGATTGCCCGTTTGATCGTCGTTTGCACTGTCGATTTTTTCACGCCGAGAAGATCGGCGATCCGTTCATAAGAAAAACATTCTACCTTATGCAGCAAAAACATTTCCTTTTCTCTGTCCGTTAACAGGGCTAATGCTTCTCGAATTCTCTCTCTGTCTTCTTCTGATACCTGTCCGTCCGGCTCAAACATCATAGCGCTGGAAAATGATTCGATGATCCTCGGGTCCTTGATCATCAGCCGCTGGTAGGCATCACGCCGGTCAATGGCCCGTCTGATGCCGGGCTGCCTTCCTTTTTCAAGCCACTCTGTTACATATTCAAGATCAGTAATCATATTTCTAATGATTTTTTTATCCTTCAGCTCTTCAGCTGAGAGCACGGATTCATCTGCCTCAGCGAGCGGTTTATATTGGTTTCTTGTTTGTTTGAGCGTTCGTTTATATTCAAATAGTAAGTCTTGCATTCTATGATCCTCCTCATTTTTGGCAAATAAAAAACGGACACCAATCAACGCACAAATGCTGTGCAGTTGATCAGTGTCCGCAGGCTTTCCGTCTTGGACGTATTCTGTTTTCGCTTTAATTTAATTTGTAGCCGATTTCAAATTCCACTCGGGCAAGGTCGCCCTTTCTTGTTTCGACGAGCGTTTTTCCATGCTCGGGCGCTTCTGTGATCCATGCTTCTTGCTTGATGCCATCCACAATAATGACACGGATTTTCCCGTCCTCCAGCTGGCTCTTAAGCGTGACGGAATCGATATGCAGCAGTTTTTTAGGATGAATCATGTTTTATTTCCTCCCCTTTTCGGTGCAGCGCTTGCTTCAGCTTTTTCTAATAGCTGAATGATGCGCTCCTTTGAATGAACAGAATTCCCTTTCAGAAAATCAAGCGCTGCTTTAGACGCTTCCAGCAATTCAGGCGCAGCGGCCATCAAAGCGGCATTGCTTTTTTGCGAATAAGAGCTAAGGTCAAATACAGCGGCAATCAGCCGTCCGTTTGAATATGGGAATCTTTCTTTTTCTTCTTCACTGTAAGCTGAATAAATATAGATCGGTTTCGTATCCCCGCACGGGACAGCACGCCACGGCGCAGGGCTTTTCTCTGCCTGTTTTGTCTTTGCCAACACTTTCACTTCCCGTCGTCCTTATACCATTGTTCAATGTTTTTTTCTGTTCGCTTTGCCCGAAACAGCAAAGTGATTAGAGCAGTCAGCTGTTTAATCATAGATATTCAGCCTCGCTTTTCCCGCTGTCAGCATTTGCTCCAGCTTTTGAATGACAGGCGTTAAGTCAGTGCCGGACCGGCAGTTCGGACATGGATGAAAAACGACCCCAATACCGGTATGTTCCACAATGACTTTCTTTGTTTGACAAAGCTTGCACATTATCTGACGCCCTCCAATCTATGGTTAAGCTCGTAGGCTGCTCCTTTGATAATCACTAAATAGTCACTGCACATCTCATAGATTCTCGTGCCGAGCGCTTCATCGACCCGTACAAGTGCTTCAATTGTCAGCTCGCTCGAAAGCAAAATCGGTTTATGATTTAAGTAGCGATAGTTGAGTACCGAATACATTTGCTCTAATTGCCAATCTGTAGCGCGGGGTTTGCCGTTAACCGGTTTAAACAGATCATCAATGAACAGCACATCCGCCTGCTTCATCCGGTTCAGCTTCGCTTCTAATAGGGCAAAATCATTTTTCAGATCAGTAAAGCCTTCCACGAACGGAAAATAAATGACAGGCACATAGCATGTTCTCATTAATTCGTTGGCAGCGGCGGTCAAAAGGTGTGTTTTCCCTGATCCGGGCTGTCCTAAAAGGGCAATGCTGTTTTTTCGGCAATCCTTGATTTGTTCATAATCGGCAACATACTCTTTTGTACACTCAAATGCGTCTTTTATAGCCTGCGGCTTTCCCTCCGTGCGGAATTCCTTGAAGCCGAGTTGTCTGAAAGCGTGGGTAATCTCACTTGCACCCAGCAGCCGCTTCACTTTCCGTTCTGCCATGCAGCTGCACATCGTCCAGACTTCCAGGCCATTCTGCCTGACGAGATAACCTCCCTGATCCTTGCAGCGCAGGCAATCATACCTGCTTGCGTCTGATTCGGCCGGTTTGTCCGCCAGTAATGGACGTCTCCCTCTTCTCAGCTCGTCCAAAATCTGTTCGATTGTTCGTTTTGTCATGTTTTTTCATCCTCTCATGCTGAATTGCGGCATTCTTTTTGGCTTGCTGCGCGAAAAATCGATCTTCAATGAATTTCGAGCAGTAGCGAAAAGCCTTGATTGTTTCAGAAGCGGCGGTCCGCCGGTTTTCAAAAGCCTGAAAGCATTCTTCAAGCCATTTGATTGTTTGCGTGACAGGAACGCCGATGGCAACAATGCGGGCGATGGCTTGATAATCTCTTGAGGAAGGATACACGGTGCGTCCTTCTTGAGCCGACCGTAATTGTGTAAACCGCTTCGCAATGTGATCCACTGCATCATCAGCAGCAGTATATTTGTTTGTTTTATCTATATCTGTACGGTCGTTTGTGTCCGGTGTCTGCGGCGAAAATGGCCGTTCTTTTAGACTCCCGTGTACAGTATTGTCCGATCTGAAGCTGAATTTTTTGGAATGCTTGACCGAAATCATCAGTCCGTATGGCGCACGGACGGCCTTTATGTAATCATGGTTTTCGAGAAGCTCCAGCCATCTTCTGACGGTTTTTTCACTTACGCCGAAGACTGCCGCCATTTCTCTCGCTTTTAACGGCTTATGGCCGAGTACGATGCCCCAGCTTACGCCGTCTTTTTCGATTTCTTTTGTTGTTGAGCTGATAAACCAGAGAAACAGCCATAGCGCCGGGCCAATTTTGTCATAATGTTCTGAATTCAATAGCCCTGAATACGTCGGAAAAGGATAGCTTTTATCGTTTTTCATTGGACGCCGCTTCTCCTTTTAACATCATGTATGCTTGAAACTGTTCCTGCGTTTCAAAGTGAAACACCGGAAGGCCGCATGCGGTAAACGAAATGGTGCCGCCGGATTGTCCGAGATGGCGCTGATCTATGGGATTTTCACTAAAAACGATTTGGATCGGATACATGTGATCACTCTCCTGATCTTTTTTGATACATTTTGTATCAGTTGTTACCAAGTATAAACGATACAATCTGTATCATCAAGTTATTTTTGATACTTTTTTTATCATAACTTTATTTTGATACATTTTGTATCTATAATCATAAGTAACGTAGGGAGTTTAAAAAAGAGAGGTCATAGTATGATAGGCGGCAGATTGAAGAGTCTCAGAGGGAAAAGGACACAGGAAGAAATCGCATCACACATCGGTGTGTCACGGGCACGATATTCCCACTATGAAAACGGGCGAAGCGAACCCGATTACGACACACTCCAAAAGCTGGCTGATTACTTTCAAGTAACGACTGATTACTTATTAACGGGAAAAGACAAAAAATCCGATGACGATATGTTCTCAGATCCGGACCTGCAGCTTGCATACCGCGATATGCAGGATTTTTCCCCAGAAAGCAAACAGCAGGCCATCGAATTTATCAACTATTTAAAAGAAAAAGAGAAAAACCGCAAACCGAAAAATAAATAAATAAATCGTTCTCTGTTCTCTAAAACATATAAAAAGTAGACCGATATAAAGAAAAAAGTGTTTATTTTTTAAAGAAAAGGGAAAGATTTCTACACTACCTTCCAGTCCTATACGGGCTTTTCTTTCTCGCTAAAAACAGAACAAACGTTCGAAAGGGAGTATTCAATTGGGCGATTACTTATCACATCTGGAGGAATACGTTAAAAATTTATACGGCCGGCTGGGCATCACATCCCCTCATCACATTGACATGCTGAAAATCGCAAAGGATCTGGATATTTGGGTGCACTTTGAGGATATGGGGAGCATGATGGTGAAATACGACGGCATGTACAGTATCGTATTGAACCAAAAAAAGTCACGGGAAGAGCAATGGGAGGATTTTGGCCATGAGCTGTGCCACGTGTTAAAGCATGCAGGCAATCATTTTCAGATGAACAAGCTCTTCAGAGAGCTTCAGGAATTTCAGGCAAATCAATTTATGTACCACTTCTGTGTGCCAACCTTTATGCTGTTGCAGATGGAACTGCCGCAATGGAGAAGCCAGGCACTCGCCACAATTGCGGCGGTATTCCGGGTAACAAAGGAATTTGCTGATAAAAGGCTTGACATGTTTGAACGGCGTAAAGCAGGTATTCAATTTCAGAAGCGGCTCGCTTATTTATTATCTCACAAGCGGCCAAATGCGTACGAGGAAGGCGATCAGCAGCACTTGCAGGTCGCTGAGGAAAAAGCGTTATATCATATTGGCAAAAACATCTGATCAAATACGGGCTAAGGATATATTCCTCAGCCCAGAAGAGAACCTAACATTTCGACATTGGGGGAACTGTATTATGCAGCCACATGGGCGCCGGTTTAAGATGAGGCGCAGATGCGAACGCAATCGGAGCCGGGATATACCTGAATTCACCCCGGCCGTCAAAGGCTTCCCCATGTGCCCATCTTCCTTGTGAGCTTTCATCCCCCCTGGAAAAGTTAAACAGGTCATAGGAGACTTCCTGCTTTTCGAGCTCACGCGGAAACGTCGTCGGGACGACAATATCCCGTTCTCTCTCCTCCAGCTCTTTAATGGCCGCGTACCACATATTTTGATGATAGGTATCCCTTGCAATCAAAAATGACAGCATATCTCTTACCCCTGGATCATCGGTCATGGCATAAAGCCGTGTCACCTGAAGGCGTCCTTGGGCCTCCGCATTTAAGTTAGCGCGAAAATCAGCCAGCAGGTTTCCGCTTGAGATAATGTATTTTGCATTCCACGGATAGCCCTCACTATCTGATGCCATCGCCCCCAATCCGGACACAATCGCGTGCTGAGGATTCATACCTGACATGACTGCTGCGATAGCGGGATTGCTTTTATAAGCTTCCTCCTGTACATCCGCGGGTGCATTGTCCAGAAGCCTGGAAATCATCGTTGCCAGCATTTCTACGTGCCCGATCTCTTCGGTCCCCACATCATATAACAAATCTTTATACTTAGCATCCGCCCTGCAGTTAAACCCTTGAAACAAATACTGCATCATGACGCTAATTTCACCGAATTGGCCGCCGAGCACCTCTTGAAGTTTTTTCGCATAAACCGGATCAGGATGAGCTGGCTTTGCTTGATATTGAAGCTCTTTTATATGATAAAACATGAATCATTCCTCCCCACACTTTCGCACAACCCCAGCGTATGAAGGAATAGGCCGACCGTGCAGGTCCCGTCTAGTTTTATTTATAAAAGCCAAGCTTGACGGCTTCCACATATCGATCAAACAAATCGTTTTGTATGTAGCTTTTATCACGGCACCCAAAATTGCGGAATAGCGCATTTCGCTGTGCCGTGCTTACCTCCAATTGCAGTCCCATTTCTCTTTTCGTCCGATTGACAATATTGTTTGGGTGTACACCTGCCAGGCGGTCTTTCTCATTAGTGAGCTCGGCGCTAAAACCCGCTTCATTCAGACGCTCACAAATGAGCTTGGCTTTTTTACGATCCGCCCCCCCGACCAATGTATGCGGGATTTTCGGATCATAATACCCGTGAAACGCTAATGCGTAATGGTGGTCATTCACTTTTTCTAAAGCCAGCGGCTCATCAAAACGAATGCTAGTGAGATGCAAGGAACGGTTGTTTCGCGGCTTTAGACCCTCAAACAAATAGATGGAACATCGATCCGAAAATGCCCGCACCAGTTCACTGACGCCAGGCTCAATTCTGCCGCCGTGAGGACCGAGGACGATAAGCTCACTTCCGTTTTTCTCCTCATAAATAATCCGATACTCCGACTCAGAAGCAGAAAGGGCCGCAAAGCTGTCATACATATCTTTCATCTTGAACGCCCCCCTTTACCATTCAGCACCAGTTTACTCTACTCATCCATGAATGAAAACCTTTTTTATAGTATGATTTGATAGAATACGAAGAGGAGGTATATGATGGGGTTTATTGATGGATTACTCGGCAATGCGTCAACACTGTCAACGGCTGCTGTAAAAGAAGAGCTTGCTCATATTTTACTTGAGGGTGAGAAGGTTGAAGCCGCGTTTAAGCTGGTTCGCGATTTGATTGTCTTCACTGACAAGCGGCTTATTCTTGTGGACAAGCAGGGGATCACAGGCAAGAAAACGGAGTTTCAATCGATTCCGTACAAAAGCATTTCCAGATTCAGCGTGGAAACGGCCGGCCGCTTTGACCTCGATTCAGAGCTGAAAATTTGGATTTCCGGCGCAGAGCTCCCTGCCGTCTCAAAGCAGTTTAAAAAAGATGAGAGCATTTATGATATTCAAAAGGTGCTTGCCGCAGTTTGTATGTAAGGCAAAAAGACGGAAGCTTCACAGCTTCCGTCTTTTCATTTACAGCTTTTCCTCCAGCTTCGCTTTCGTTTTCGGACCGTAAATCCCATCAGCCGTTAAACCGCTGACAGACTGAAAACGTTTCACTGCATTTGCTGTTTTCGGGCCATAAACGCCGTCAACGCCGTGATTTTTCGCTCCTTTATCAGGATAAAAATAAAGAGCGGCTAAAGCAGTCTGCACCTGCTTTACTTTTGTCCCTTTCGTCAGCGGGCTTGTCACTTTGATCACGCCGGATGGGAGCGGATATGAGGATGCGGCATGGCTTTTAGAAGCAGATGCCGTCTGAGGCAGTTTGATCACTTGTCCGACTTTAATGTAATTCGGGTCAGTAATATGATTGATGCTTTGCAGCGTTTTCACACTGACTCCGTGTGATGCGGCAATCCCTGACAATGTGTCGCCTTTTTTCACATGATATACAGACGCTGAAGAAGAGACTGCAGCTTTTTTAGCTGATACACCCCCGTTTAATTCCTTTTCAATTGCCGCCTTCACTTGATCCCAGCGCCCCTCTGATAAAATGCGGTGCGGGCAATACTTTCCGTTCCAGTCCTGGTGCTTTCTCACCCGATCGATGCCCCAGCCGCGCTCCTTCAAAAGCTGTGCTACAAATGAAATCGCCAAGGCTTCAGCTGCCTCATACTTTGGGCCTCCCGATTTGCTGTAGCAAATCTCAACGCCAATTGATTTGCGGTTTCCCGGACCGTTTGTACCGTCACCTGTGTGCCAGGCGTTTCGGTTAAGCGGCAGACCTTGAATCACCTCTTGATCATCGACTGCAAAATGAAAGCTTGTCGAGCTTGTGTTCCCGATCATATAGCTGATTTCATTGGCCGCTGACGCATCGTTTGCCGTGTTGTGAATGGTAATGTATTCAGCGGACATTGCATTAGGACACTTCAACGCGTATTTCGCCTCAGAAACCAAATTTTTCTTTACTGGAATGCTCACCTATCATCTCTCCTTTTCTTTTTTCATAAATAGGTGGCATTCGTAGGACGAAAAGCTCATATCATCTATCACTGTAATATGGATAAATGTGTTAAACTGAAGTTCACGGAGGGTCTGAATATGTATACATATTTAATGCTGACAATGAGAACGGAGAAATTTAATCAGGAGCATGTGGCTGGGCACTATGAATTTCTGGATCGTTTACAGGCAGAAAAACGTTTAAAAATGTTTGGGCCATTCAGCGACGCCACAGGCGGAGCGTATGTCATCGAAGCAGATTCACTGGAAGAGGCAGCGGAAATCGGCCATGCGGATCCGCTGGTGGCAAGTGGATCTTCTGAGCTGACGATAAAAGAATGGAAGCTGAAGAAATAAAAAAGACCCCTAAGGGTCTTTTTTATGCATCATGTTTGATTGCGTGCCGCAATATGAAATGTTTTCCCTTCTGTGTTTGCTGTTTCACCTCCATGAACCATCACCTGAGTAAAGCTGAACCCGATCGCAACGAGCAACAAACCTGACATCCATTTAGATTTCATATAAACAATCTCCTCTCTGGATTTGTTTTTGTGCGTGCACCATTTTCTCATAAAATGAAAGTGCTTTTTCGGGCTGTCCGTTTTCTATATAGAATTGGGCAGCATCATGCGCCAGCTCTTCAATATAAGGATACAGCATATGTTCTTCAAGAAATTGAAAGGTGTGTGAGACCGATTCTGTGTCAATGTTTTTTCCGTATAACGCATGTAAAAATTGAAAAAGCTCCACAAATAATTCATCACTGTATTGACGGGCGATTTCCAATCCTTCACGATACTTTTTTTGCGCTTCGGCGTCATTTTTTTGTTTATACAGAACTTGTGTTAAAGAGTAGATAGAATGCGGAAGATTATCGAACTTTTCCGACTTGCAAATAGAAACAGATTTCTCAAAGTATTCGGCTGCCTTTTGCAGTTCACCCATTTTCTCATAGCAGTTTCCGAGATTATATAGGGCAGAACTGATCAAGCGGGGATTGCCTTCTTTCTTTGCAAGATCTAAAGCCAGTTCTAAGTGGGGCAATGCTCTTTCTGGATACTGCATATCATCATAATTACCTGCAATAACGAATTCACATTGGATTCTGCGGACGGTGTACGTTTCATACATTTGGTATGTTTCTAATGCCTGAACGGCGTAGCTCATCGAAACATAGGTTTGTTTTAAATTGTAAAAAATCTCAGCCATTTTAAAAGCAAACTCTGCTTTCTCAATATCATCCGAGACGAGGGCAAGATTCTTTTCTGCCCGTTTATAATACATCATGGCACTGACAAACATCTTCTGCTTAAATTCATACATTCCTCGAAAAAAGTTAAAGTAATATTCGAGAAGCCCTGTCAGCTTGTACTGATTCCCTTCGATGTCTTCTAACAATTCTGAAAACTCTAGCTGCGACGTGTCCTCTCCAAAAGGCTTAATGTAATCCAGCATGACACGGTGCCTGAACTCCATTAAAGAATAATACAGCAGCAAATCTTGGTCTTCTTCCATATCCTCAATTTCTCTTTCTACTTCGAGCTTGACCCGTTCGGCTTCAGCGACGTGGAACTGCCGGATATGAGTATACCATTCATTAATTTTAAGCCCGACATAAGAGGACGGAATCGTCTGCTTCATCCTCAATTAATCCCCCCTTTTTGAATTACCCGAGATATGTCATATTTTATCATATTTGCAAGAAAAAGAAGAACGCAAAATAACCGCAATTGTCGAATTTCGGCTAACCGCAACAAAAAAGCACGGGTTTTTCAAACACCCGTGCTTTCTTTTAGTGAAAACCGACTTTGTTTCTTTCCATCCAGCTTCCCCGCTGGCTTTTTCTTTGCTCTCCTGTCATGTCTTTCACCATGGTTTCAATATGGTGATTCCCTTCTTGGTGCCATTGAAGGGCTGAAGATACATATAATTCTCCCAGCTGTGCAAAGGAAAAGCCTTCTGTAAGTTTTGCGGCATTTTTTATTTCTCCTTCACTCAAAAAGATGCCAAAGCCTCTCATTTTCATATATTCCAGCCGCAGCTCTTCATCCGGAAGCCCGATTTCATAGGCACGGTCAAATCGCCCTGCACGATTCATCAAACCTGGATCGATCTCTTCGGGATAGTTTGTCGTGCCGATGAGAAATAGCCCCTCTTTTGATGTCGCGCCGTCCAGCGTATTGAGAAAAAAGGACCGTACATCTTCCGGCATCGAATCTATATCCTCGATGACCAGAACTGCAGGAGCAAGGCGTCTCGCTGCCTGAAAGACTTCTTCTATTGTCTCGCTCGACGTAAATTCAGTAATTTGCCAATAAGCAACAGGTGCATCGATACTGCCTGCGATCGACTTCACTAACGTCGTCTTTCCGTTTCCAGGAGGTCCATATAACAGAATGCCGCGCTTGTAAGGGATGTCATATGTTTGATAAAACGATTTATCACTATGAAAAAACTGATCAATTGATCTGTATATCTCTTTTTTCAATAGCGGATTCATGATGACTTGACTCCGCTGAACCTCTCTGACAATGGCTTCCTGCTCTCTTGAAGTCCCTCCATCTCCATCCGTAAACACGGTCACTTTTCGCTTGCTTTTTTCCCAAAGACGCGGTCTGACTCCCTCCAGAAATGCACGCATCTTTTCATCGTTAACCGCAAACAGACAATCAAAACTCATAATGCTCCCATCTTGAAAATATGGAATTCTGGCAAAAGCAACTCCCTTTTCAGGATACGCGTATACACTGTTTCTTATAGACTTATGGACGGTATAATCCGGTTCTTTCTCATCTTCATCGTAAGCAAAGGTTTTCTTTTCAAGCTTTTCAAATATATATGCCACATGCTCAGGCTCCAATGAACCGCTGCGGACATCTTCTACAAGAAGCTCCCAGTATTCCGTATTTGGATCATCACTGGCATAGAGCTCATAGAATACACCGTATTGATTATAAAGCGTTTCTTCAATCCGTGTGATAAGGTAACCGAAAGTGCCGTAGCCCGCCGCAGCTCTTTCATTCTCTTTTTCTTCGTACTGATAAATGAAAGGTATGTTAGTCATGTTTATACTCCATTTCATGTTTTGTGAACGTTATATATACGATTGACATAGCATTTTGTTTCATCCCACAGCATATTACTTGTGAATTCATAACCGTTGATATAGGATTTCATTGCACCATTTATTTTTACATATGGAGGAGATCATAATGAGCCAATCCAATCAAATTGTCAGCCATTTTTTATCCCATCGAAACGTGACCAATGAGCTTGCCGAAAAAATCAGCAAAGACCATTACAGCTACAAACCGGCAGAAACATCAATGTCAGCAGAAGAGCTGGTCAAACACATTCTTACGTCTTTCCACTTGTTCGCAAATGTCATTAAGGAAGGCAATGCCTCACCATTTCAAAACAAGCAGGAAGAAACAGAAACAGATCTCAATGTTCTGGCAAAAACATATACAGAAAAAACGGCCGCTATCCTTGAACAGCTGACTGAAGAGCAGCTGGACAGAGAAATTGATCTGACATCCGCTTTCGGCAGAAAAGTCACAGGCCGCGCGCTGCTTCAGCTTGCAATGGAGCATGAAATTCACCATAAAGGCAACCTGTTCGTGTATGTGCGGGAAATGGGCCACACTGAGCTTCCTTTCTATCAGCAGCGCATGTAGCGTAAACAAGAAAAAAGATACCTGTTAAGAGGTATCTTTTTTTTGAGCCTTTAGTACTTCTCGATTTCGTCCAGACACTCATTATAGGGCAAATGAATAGAGATATTGAGCATACCAAAATTTCAAGCAGCTAACGTGCAAAAATTCAAAAAATTTAATTGATTAACGCGTCCTAATCATATATAATCTGATAAAAATAGTCGGGTTTTCAGGAGGCCTTTATCATGAGTGTAAGCATCATATTGATGGGTTTGTTTGTCGGAGCCTTAGTCGGATTGACGGGAGTGGGTGGAGCGGCCTTATTAACTCCCCTTTTAATTGTGCTTGGAATTAATCCTTCCATCGCGGTCGGTACAGATCTTGTATATAACTCGATCACAAAGCTGTTTGGCGTTGCCTCCCATTGGCGGCAGAAAACGATTAACTTTAAATTGGTAAAATACTTAGCCATCGGCAGTATTCCGAGTGCTTCGCTAGCCATTGGCATATTGCATTTGTTCCCCGCCTTTCACCAGCATCAGGAAGAAATTATTAAGCACGCTCTAGGATATGTGTTAACGCTGGTTGCCATTTCAATCATCGTTCGTTTGTTTTTGGATAGAAAACTTCGTCCCAACCGCTGGCAGCTGATGCCGCTTGAAAATAAGCGGGCGCTGACGATTCTTATTGGTGTTGTGTTTGGGTTTATCGTCGGCTTAACATCAATCGGTTCTGGCTCATTATTTGCAATTGCCATGATTTACTTATTTAACATGAAAGCGTCACAGATTGTCGGAACCGATATCGCGCATGCTTTTCTTCTTGTTACGGCAGCAGGCATTTTGAACGCAAGCTTCGGAAGCGTGGATTACATGCTGGCAGCTAATCTGCTCATTGGTTCAATTCCCGGCGTGCTGATCGGGAGCCATCTTTCGCCTCGATTCTCCCCGCGTCCGCTGCAATTTATTATGGCGTCCATTATTTTAGTCAGCGGTTTAAAATTGATTTAATGAAGAAGGCTATCCGCTTGAAGGATAGCCTTTTCTTATTATAACGTCACACCCGATTTAAAAATGGCGAGTTCTTTGAAATCATTTTTTTCATGGTTCACAAGCTGGCCGCTTGCCACCTCAATCATATAGTGGATAAACTCACGCAGCACATATTCCTCATGAACATCATCCTCTGCTAAAAGGCCTGCGTTAAAATCAATCCAATGCGGCTTCGCCTCATACAGCTCGGTGTTTGTCGCTACTTTCACCGTCGGGACAAAGGTGCCAAACGGCGTGCCTCTTCCCGTTGTAAAGAGGACAATTTGGCAGCCGGCAGCCGCCAATGCGGAGGAGGCGATCAAATCATTGCCCGGTGCGCTCAAAAGAGTCAGCCCTTTTGTCTTGAGTACTTCACCGTATTTCAAGACATCCGTGACAGGAGAAATCCCCGCTTTTTGCGTACAGCCCAGCGATTTATCCTCAAGTGTAGAAATGCCGCCCGCTTTGTTGCCCGGTGAAGGATTTTCGTACACCGGCTGATCATGTTTAATAAAGTATTGTTTGAAATCATTGATTAAATCGACTATCTTATGAAACACTTCTTCATTGGCAGCCCGCTGCATCAGGATGGTTTCTGCGCCGAACATTTCCGGTACTTCCGTCAGCACAGTACTCCCTCCCTGTGCAATGAGATAATCTGAAAAACGTCCAAGCAGCGGGTTTGCGGTTATGCCGGAAAAACCGTCCGAACCTCCGCATTTCAGCCCGATCTTCAGTTCAGACAGCGGAATGTCTTCTCTCTTATCTCCTTTGGCCGCTTCATGAATTTCCTTCAGCAAAGCAACGCCTGCCTCCATTTCGTCGGTCACCGACTGGGATTCCAGAAACTTCACCCGCTCCAGGTTCACATCTTGCAGTGCTTCCTTCATTCTTGCCAGCTCATTGTTTTCACAGCCAAGCCCTAACACCAAGACGCCGCCGGCATTTGGATGGCGAATGGCATTCAGCAGGATTTGCTTCGTATTTTCATGATCGTCGCCAAGCTGCGAGCATCCGTATTGATGCTTTAACACCAGTACGTTATCAAATGGAGCGATATCCCCTGTTTCTCTGACAAAACGCTGCAGCATTTTTTCTGCTATTCCATTGACACAGCCGACAGTTGGGACAATCCACAATTCATTCCGTACACCCGCATCTCCGTTTTCTCTTCTAAAACCTTTAAACGTCCGGTTCTCATTAGAATACGGATTTTCATCAAATCTCGGTGTATAGCTGTATGATTGGATATCAGACAGGTTTGTTTTCGTATTATGGACATGAATATGCTCTCCGATCGAGATATCTTGTGATGCATGACCGATTGGAAACCCGTACTTGATGATGCTGTCATTTTCTTTAATAGGCTGCAATGCAATCTTGTGGCCTCTTTTTATATCATCCTTTACTTCAACCGACACACCGTCCGCATGCAGCCTCTCTCCCTTTTGGATATCCCGCAGTGCAAGAAGGACATTATCTTGCTTATGAATCTTTATAAACGACTTCAACGTACCTCTCCCCCTTGTATGCAGTATTGTTCAAGAGCCCGCTGCATGCCCAGCTCATGAATATGATTCAAGTAAACAGCGACTCTATCAGTCAGCTTCGGTATCTCATTGAGATCTGCCCCCCACAGCCGCTGTTCGCCTAACACTCTTGATGCAATCCGAAGCATGTCGCCATCCTCCTGACACCAAACCTCTTTGAAAAATTGAAGCACTGCCGGATCATCCTGCAATGTCTCATTATTATGATAAAAATACAGAAGAGCGCTGAAAGAAAACACCAAGCGTTCAGGAAGCTGTCCCTTTTGTTCAGAATATTCCTTAAGAGTCGGCAGGTTTCTCGTTTTGAATTTGGAAATGGCGTTCAATGCAATGCTTTCCAGGTAATGCTTAATATACGGGTTTTTAAAACGGTTCAGCACATCGTCAGCATACTGAGAAAGACCTTCCATTTTTAAAACAGGAAGAATTTCGTCATCAATCAGCTCTCTTATAAATCGCCCCACTTCCGGATGCTCGACTGCATCCCTAACAGTCTTCAAGCCGTATAATAAAGCCACTGGCGTCATTGCTGTATGAGCGCCATTTAAAATTCTTACTTTTTTAGTCCGGTATGGGGTGAGGTCGCTGACGATCTTTGTATGCAGCCCTGCAACCGCAAAGGGAAGTTCTTTTCCAATCCAATCAGGCCCCTCGATAACCCATAAATAATATTGCTCTCCCACAACTATCAAATCATCCTGATAGCCAAGATCTGCCGTGATCTCCTCGATGCTGTCTACAGGAAAACCCGGGACAATCCGATCTACTAAACTATTACAAAATGTATTAGCCTCATGAATCCACTGTGTAAATCCTTCCTCCAGCTTCCACAGACCTGCATAATGAAGAACCGTTTCCTTCAGCTTTTCGCCGTTGTTCTCAATCAGTTCACATGGGATTAGGACACACCCTTTTGTCTGATCTCCTTTAAAAGCCTGATAGCGGAAGTAGAGAAATGCAGTTAATTTCCCAGGGAATGTTTTTTGCGGTCTATCCTCTAAACGATCTTTTTCCTCACATACAATCCCAGCCTCAGTGGTGTTGGAGATGATAAACCGAAGCCCTTCGCTTGATGCCAATTCTTTGTATGCTTCATAATCAGAAAACAGGTCAATCCCCCGGCTGATTGAGTTGATAATCATATGCTCGTTTACCGCTTCTCCGTCTATCATTCCTTGTAAAAAAAGCGTATATAATCCATCTTGCTGATTTAATCGTTTGATTTTTTCTGAGCCTCTTGGCTGGACAACTGCCACGCTCCCATTAAAATTAGCGTGTTGATTCAATTGATCAATCTGCCAATCAACAAATCCCCGAAGAAAGTTTCCTTCTCCGAATTGGAGAATTTTTTCTGGATACCGAGTATAGTGATCGTACACATTTTTATTCAGTTTCTGCATCCTTATTGCCTCCCTCTTTTTATGCACACGTTAACATTTTTCTTTATAAAAGAATGCCCGCTGAAAAACGGGGCATCACGTCGTCAATCGTCTGACTGAATCACGCACCATGAATTCTGTGTTTTCCAAGATTTTTTCTGCTTTTGTTTCGGGCTCGCTGATCAGCGACAAGAGTTTTTGCGCACCGAGCACGCTGATTTTCTCCACTGGGCGCTTTACTGTTGAAAGCCTTGGCGTGATGTACTGTGAAAACCCAATATCATCAAACCCGATCACCGAAACATCATCAGGAACGCGCAGGCCCTTTGCGAATATCGCATTCATCGCTCCGATTGCCATGTCATCATTCGAACAAAAAACAGCGGTTGGAGGATTCGGCAGCGCCAGCAGCCGCTCCATCGCTTGAAATCCGCTTTCCATATCGTACTGTCCTTTGACACTGTATTCATGCTTGATCGGAATATGATGTTGAATCAGTGCAGATAAGTACCCTTCCTTTCGCTGCTGGGAGGATTTAAAGCCTTCGATCCCCTCGATGATGGCGATGTCTTGATGTCCGGACTGAATGAAGTATTCTACAGCTTCTTGAGAGCCTTCCTTGTCATTGGACAAAATATTCGTGATGGTGCGATCATCAATATCACGATTCAGCACGACAAGCGGAATGTTTTTTTCGCGAATATGGTAAATAAAAGAATTATCAATGTCACTTTGGCTCATTAAAATGATGCCGTCATATCTCATCGGTGTAACGGAGTCATAGTTTTTCAGATCATCAATGCCGCGCACATACAGATTGTAATCCTCACTTATGGCTTGATTGACGCCTTTGATTGTGTCTGCAAAGAAGCTGTGTGAGGTTCCGTTTGTAATGCTTGTAAAGAATAGCCCGATCGTATGCGACTTTTGCATCGCCAGACTTTTCGCATTTACATTTGGTGTATAGTTGAGCTGCTCTGCTAGCTCTAATATCTTTTTCTTCGTATGTTCTTTGATGTAAGGGCTGTTATTGAGTGCTCTGGAAACGGTTGTGTGGGATACGTTTGCGAGTTTTGCGATATCTTTTATGGTTACCATCTAATTCCCTTCCTTATCATACCGGCTGCGATTATTTACTGTATATTGTATCATCAAATATACCGCCTCTCCCACTATATTTCCAGATTAATAAGACACAGGATTCTCAGCTTCTGTTCCCGCTGGCTTGCCAATGATTGGACGGACAAAACGAATCACAGCAAGTGAAGCGAAGACAGCCAGCCCTCCGGCAAGCAAAAATGCTCCAGAAAACGTGCCTGTTTGGTCAACAATAAATCCGGTTAAAGCCGGGCCGATAATTCCTGCCGTGTTGGCGAGGAAATGCATGAAGCCGCCAACAGAACCGACATTGTTTTGATCAACCACATCTTGAATGACAGCCCAATAGATAGCACCGGTCAAATAAAGAAAGAACACTGACAGAGCGACAAGAGTGACAGCCCCCGCAGTCGTTGCCACAAGCCCGGCAAATCCAATCAGGACAGCTGATGAAAACAAACACGTGACAAGCACAACCTTGCGCGAGAACAGCACACCTTTTCGGGCCGTTTTTTTGTACACATAGTCAGAAACAAATCCCCCCGCAGCCAGCCCGATAAATCCTAAAATCCACGGTATGACCGTGATGACACTCATCGATTCAACACTTAATCCCCGTTCGTCGACAAGATAGCTCGGAAACCATGTCAAAAAGAAGAAGAGGATGTAGTTGTAAGCGAAAAAAGCGAACGCCGTGAACAAGACCGTTTTTTGCTTCAGGTAAAAGGTGAGCGGAATTTTTTCTCCGGGAGACGTTTCTGCTTTTATTGCCGGTGCTTCCTTGATCGTCTCTTGCGGCTTTTCTTTGACAAACTTGAACCAGAGCACTGCCCATATCAATCCAATAATCATAATGAGAACGAAGGATACCTTCCAGCTGAACGCCACTGCGATCATGCCGACTATCGGGCCGGAAATGGCTCCCCCGAGCGGCGTGCCGCTGTTGGTTACACCGATAACAGACGCCCGCTGGGTCGGCGGGAACCAGTTGTTCACCATCTTGTTGATGGTCGCCGAAAGCGGGCCTTCTCCCATTCCGAAGAGAATGCGTATAATCAGCAGGCTGACAAAGCCAAAAGCGAGGGCGACTGCTCCGCTAAACAGCAACCAAACAACCATCGCGACAAACAAGGTCAGCTTTGCCCCATAGCGGTCGGATGCCACGCCCCCAAGAAAGTTAAAAATCGCATAACCAATCGAAAAACTGCTGAAAATCAAGCCCATTTGCGTGGCAGACAATGTGAGATCATCCTGAATAAAAGGAGCTGCAATGGAAAGCGCCGAACGATCCAGGTAATTAATCACCCCTGCCAGGAACAAAAAAAGGATAACGGGAAGCTTATCTTTTGAAAACATCTCAACCTCACCCCTATGTTGGTTCAGTTTCTGTTGCATCGCTTTCGTTACACACCTGAATAAGCCATAAATCCTCCATCGACAGGAACGGTGATCCCAGTGACAAAACCGGAATAGGATTCATCCGCCAGCCAAAGGAGCGTACCGAGCAAATCCTCGGGTTTTCCGAAGCGCTTCATCGGTGTTCCCGCAATAATTTTGTGAGATCGGCTGGTGAACGTTCCGTCTTGGTTGATTAGCAGATCATGATTTTGTTTTGTCAGAAAGAAGCCTGGAGCAATCGCATTGACCCGCAGCCCGGTTTCGGCAAAATGAACAGCCATCCACATCGTAAAATTATTAATGGATGCTTTGGCGGCACTGTATGCCGGAACCTTCGTCATAGGTGAATAAGCACTCATCGAAGATAGATTGATAATCGCCGGTGAATCAGCCTTCAGCAGCTCTTTTCCAAACACTTGAGAGGCTAGAAACGCACCGGTGAAGTTGGTGGAGAATACAGTTAGAAAGCCCCTCTCATCCATATCAAAAAAGGATTGGCCTTCTCCCGCTTCTTCATATGTCTCCACATCGGTTATCGCGGCAGGATGATTGCCGCCAGCCCCGTTAATTAACAGATCAACAGCGCCAAATTGGCCAAGGATGTCTTCCTTTGCCCGTTCCAGTGACATCCTGTCCAGCACATCCGCAGCAACAGCGCACGCTGTGCCGCCAGCCGCCGTTATCTCCTTCACGACCGCTTGGCCTTTTTCAGCCGTCCGATTCAATATCGCCACCTTCATGCCATGACGGGCTAGCTCCCGTGCCATCGCAGAGCAAAGCACGCCGCTGCCGCCAGTGATGACAGCCGTTTTACCAGCCAGGTTCTCATGCAGCGGGATCATACGCCCACCTCTTTTTTTGCCATTGCTTCATAGGCGTCCCACAGCCCGTTCAAATACATGATGCCAAGTGCCCGATCGTATAAGCCATATCCCGGGCGGCATTGCTCGCCCCAAAGATGGCGCCCATGATCCGGTCTGACATATCCTTCGTAATCCTGCTTATGCAGTTCTTCCATCACGCCTTGAATGTTGATCGAACCATCCTTTGTTAAATGAGATGTTTCAATAAAATCACCATTCTCATAAATTTTCACATTGCGAATATGTGAAAATGGAGCGATGCCGGCATACGTTTTAGCGATCTCCACCATGTCGTTAGCGGGATTGGCTCCCATTGAACCTGTACAAAGGGTGATACAATTAGACGGTGAATCTGATATCGCCCGCAGTTTCTTATAGCTTGCCTCTCCTGTGATAATGCGCGGCAGTCCGAAAATCGGCCACGGCGGGTCATCCGGATGAATGGCCATTTGAACCCCATAGGCCTCAGCAACAGGAAGAATTTCCTGCAAAAAGAATGATAAATTGTCCCATAGCTTTTCTTCATCGACCGTTCTGTAGGCAGCAAAAAGCTCTTTGATCCGAGCCAATTTTTCGGGCTCCCACCCCGGCAGTGTCATGTCAGATGCTTCCTCCACCGTCCGAATCAGCTCTTGAGGATCAAGGCTTTCCACCTTGGCCTTTTCAAAAAACAGAGCGGTCGATCCATCTTCTAGCGGCCGGAACATGTCCGTGCGTGTCCAATCAAAAACCGGCATAAAATTATAGCAGATCACTTTCACGCCAAATCCGGCAAGGTTGCGGATCGTTTGCTTGTAGTTTTCAATATACCGGCCGCGTTCTTCGTTCCCAAGTTTAATCGCTTCGTGAACATTCACGCTTTCTACAACTTCAGCATGAAAACCATAGGATTGAATATATTCAGTCTCGGCTCTGATTTCTTCTTTTTCCCACACGTCGCCGACGGGCTTTTGATGGAGAGACCAAACGATGCCTTTGACACCGGGAATTTGCTTCACGTGTTCAAGTGTGACTGTATCGTTGCCTCGTCCATACCATCGGAATGTCATATTCATGCTCGCACCTCCGGATTCAGTCATTTAATCAAACGTGATGACGGCTTTCCGCACCTGATCTGGATGCTCCTTAATAAACTGAAATGCATGATGAACGTCATCAACTGAAAATGTATGGGTCACCAGCCCGTTATGCATTAACCGGCCTCCATTCAAAAGCTCTACCACTTTTGGAAACTGATTGGTCTGCAATCGGGATCCGGTTATCGTGACTTCTTTTTTTGTAATTGGCAGCTGAGAAATCTGAGCCGCTCTTTCATCAAATCCAAGCACAACCACATGTCCCGCCGGTGACACAGCCTCAATTGAAAGTGCAAAAGTCTCCGGCAGGCAAACAGCATCAATGACCACGTTTGCTCCTTCATTCCCAGTCCATTCAAGGACCCGCTCGGCAACATGTTCTGCTTGGACATTTACAACAGCATCGGCGCCGTTTTCTTTCGCAAATGCCAGCCGCTCGTTGTTCAAGTCAGTCATCATGACAGCAGCGCCCGCCAGTTTTGCCATTTTTAACACACAGATCCCGATGGGCCCCGCTCCCTGGATCAGGACGGTATCACCTTTTTCCACCTGGCCTCTCCACACTGCCTGGGCGCCTATCGTATAAGGCTCGGCCATGACTGCTTCCTCCCAAGGCAAGTCCTTTGAGACCGCGTGAAGCTGTCTTTCCGGAAGCACAATATATTCCCGCATGCCTCCGTCCTCATGTACGCCAAATACAGAAAGCTTGGCGCAAACATTCGGCCGCCCTTTGCGGCAGGCATAGCACGATCCGCAATAAGAAATCGGCTCAATTACCACATGATCACCGGGTTTTAGGCTCTGTACTTTCGCACCAACTTCCTCCACTTGTCCCGTTACCTCGTGTCCGATGACTCTCGGGAGGGTAGCAAGCGGATTCGTTCCATGATAAATGTGCATGTCTGAACCGCAAATGCCGACTCGCTTGACTTTCACGAGCACTTCATCATCCTTTGAAAGAACTGGCTTCTTCACCACCGCTGTCACCAGATCATACGCTTTTCGCACTTGAACCGCTTTCATTTTTCTCACCTGCTTTTTAAGAATTCATACACGCTCCGGGCGATAGAAATTCCTTTTTCCTTATTTCTTTCTTCAAGCAGCTGCTCGATCTCGCCGGGCACATACACTCTTTCGAATCCAACAGCCGGCGGTGATTGCTGCAGTTCATCAATCATGTCATCCATCTGCTCTAAAAACGTATCCCAGTCAGTAAAAAAGGCTGGATTGATCGCGCAAACGTAATGCCCCAGCTTTCTTTTTTGATCAAGGCCGCTGTACATTTTGGCAATATGAGGACCAAAAGCCGCGCCCGCCAGCAATCCGGAAAACACATCCACTACAATCGATAGTCCATAGCCTTTCGGGCCGCCGAATGTTGAAAGTGAGACGACCTTGTCAGGATCAGTTACTGCTTCTCCGTTTTCATCGACTCCCCATCCTTCAGGAATTTCATTGCCCTCTTCACGGGCCTGCAGAATCTTCCCAAAAGCCACTTTGGATGTCGCCATATCTAGGATAAACGGTTTTTTATGCTTAGCCGGAACACCGTAAGCAATCGGATTTGTCCCTAAAAAAGGAGTCCTCCCCCCAAACGGGACAACGATACTGTCTGTATGCGTCATTGCCATTCCGATCAGCTTTTCGTCAGCCGCTTTTTGCACAAAATAGCTTAGCGCTCCGCAATGGCTGCTGTTTACGGCCGTGACCATGCCGACTCCTTTTTTCTTCGCCATGTCAATTGCATGGTCCATCGCCATGTCGCAATTCACATGACCGAAACCATCGTCTCCGTCAAGCACCCCGGTCACAGGCCCCGTCTCTTTAAAAACAGGCTGTGCCCCAGGATTGATCCCTCCCGCTAAAAGCCTGTTCACATAGTGTTCTGTGCGCAGCACGCCATGCGAATGTACATTGCGCAAATCAGCGTGCACGAGAACATCTGCCACTTTTTCAGCATCTCGTTCATTCAAACCGGCACCGGCCAGCTTTTGCCAAACGAGTTCCTTTGCTTCTTCAGCTGCAATTGTTATCGTTTTTCAAGCAAGTGCCTCCTTCCTTTTCAGTTTTTTGGGCACTCTCCAAGCGAAACCCCTACAAACACATTTTATTTACAAATTATTTTAAATATTCTTTATATTATATTGTCAGCTCTTTTGATGAAGATCCTGAACGATCTGAGCATGCTGCTGGTCTGTGAGTTTATAAAGAAAGCCGATAATGAACATCGCTAATGCCAAAGCAATGGCCGGATACAGAAGAAGCAGCGCTTTGATGCCAATCAGCGCCTGTGCTGTCTGGACTGCATTCGGCACATAGCCGATAATCCCCAAACCGATCCCCGAGAGAAAGCCAGACAAAGATTGAGCAAGCTTTCTTGAGAAATTGAAAAGTGAATATGTCGTTGCTTCCTTCCGTTCACCGGATTTCCATTCGCCATAGTCGATAATATCGGAGACAAGAGCCCACGTGATGCCATTTGGGATACTGATTCCAATAAAGGCGATACTGGCGAGAATTGTAAACACATAAACGTTAGATGGAAGCATAAAGTTGATCAGATCCGCGGCCACACTGATGCCGAAGCCGATCATTGCCGTTCGTTTCTTTCCAAACATCTTGACGAGCTTTGGAAGGAATACGACGCCCAAAAAGGAAGAACCGATAATGATGAAGTTCATATAAGCCATTAATTCAACATTGCCCAAGTTATATTGTGCGAAATAGACGAGCATGGCGGATTTAATGTTGTATGCGGAAATTGAAAAAATCGTCATCAGGACAAGGGTTAACAGCGGTTTATTTGTAATAAATGTTTTGACGACAGATGAGAGTGTTAATTTTTCTTTGGGTGCTTCCGATATGACAATGCGCTCTTTGCAGTTGCGGTAGCAAATATAAAACCAAAGCACACCGAGTGCGGCGAACAAGCCCATGACCACCGGGTAGCCGACCTTCGGATTATCAAACTTGATGAGCAGCGGCATCACGGCAACACTTGTGATAAACAAGGCGCCAAGTGATCCGATTTGGCGGAACGTCGAAATGGAGGTCCGGTCCTCAGAATTTTGAGTCATCGCTGCCCCTAATGAGCCGTACGGAATATTCACAAACGAATAGCCGATGCCCCAAATCATATAGGATGCATATGCATAAATCAGTTTTCCAGTCGTTGATACATTGGGAGACAGAAAAATAAGAACAGTAAGCACCGCAAGCACGAGGCTGCCGATTAATAGATAAGGCCTGAATTTCCCCCGTTTGCCGATGTTTTTGCGATAATCGATTGATGAGCCGACAATTGGATCTGTTATCGCCGCAAACAGCTTACTGACTAAAAAAATGCCGCCGGCCATCGCAGCGGGGATTCCCGCTACATCAGTGAAATACTTCAATAAATAAATCTGGCCGAGATCAAACATAAAACCATTGCCAAAATCACCAAAACCATAGGACATTTTCTCTTTCAATGAAAGCCTTTTTTCCGTTTCGACCGACACAACCTTATTTGCCAGTTCAGTTCGCATGTTCCACCTCTGTGTCTTAAGAATTTTCGGATAGTGATCCGCTCAGCGATACTGAGCGGATACTTTGTTACACGTTTGCTTTCTCTTCTTGAAATTGAAAGTAGTGTTTCGCATTGTCATAGCAAATCCCCTGAACGATGCTTCCCAGAAGCTCCGTATCGCGCGGCACTTCGCCGTTTTCCACCCATTCTCCAATCAAATTGCAGACGATCCGCCTGAAATATTCGTGGCGCGTATACGAAAGAAAGCTTCTGGAATCGGTGAGCATGCCGATAAAACGGCTGAAAAGGCCAACATTTGATAACGCTTTCATTTGGTCGAGCATTCCGTCTTTAGTATCGTTAAACCACCAGGCTGTGCCGAATTGTATTTTTCCTGGGGTAATACTGTCCTGAAAACTGTTGATCATGCTGGCGATGACATAGTTATCATTTGGATTCAGTGAATATAAAATCGTTTTCGGCAGCTGGTTCTTCATCTCAACTGAGTTCAGCAGCTTGTATAAAGGCTTAGCAATTTCTTCATCGTTCATTGAATCATACCCTGTATCAGGTCCGAGCCTTTTCATCATTTTTGTATTCGTGTTTCTTAAAGCGTTGATATGAAACTGCATCGCCCAATCGAGCTCCGCATACAAACCGCAAAGAAACTGAAGCGTATATGTCTTAAATTTCTTCTCATCTTCACAAGAAACCTCTGTTCCTTGTAATCTGTCAGAAAAAATCCGTCCAGCTTCTTCTTTTGTTGTTTCGGCAAATACCATTGAATCTATCGCGTGATCAGAAACTCTGCCGCCGGCTGAGTGGAAGAATCGCACTCGTTTTTCCAACGCCTTTAAAAACGCATCATAGGTTGTAATCGATATGGCGGCGGCATCTTCAAGCGCCTGCACCCACTCAGGAAAGCCTTCACGATTGATCTCAAGCCCTTTATCCGGCCGAAATCCGGGCAGCACGCTGACAGGAAAGTCTTTGTCTTCTTTTAATAATAAATGGTATTCAAGAGAATCGACAGGGTCATCCGTGGTGCACACGACCTTTACATTTGATTTCACGATTAAATCCCTTGCCCCGAAGCCTTCCCCTTTGAGCAGTTCATTTGTCCGTTTCCATATAGCCGGCCCGGACTTCTCGTTTAAAATCTCATAAATGCCAAAAAAACGCTGCAATTCTAAGTGAGTCCAGTTGTAGAGCGGATTGCCAATCGCCATCGGCACGGTTTTCGCCCAAGCCATAAATTTCTCTTCATCAAGCGCATCTCCGGTGATGTATGTCTCCTCAATTCCATTGGCTCTCATGATGCGCCATTTATAATGGTCACCATACAGCCAGGCTTCCGTGATGTTTTGAAATGTCTTATTTTCATAGATTTCTTTCGGACTTAAGTGGCAGTGGTAATCAATAATTGGCATGTCTTTCGCATAATTGTGATAGAGGCTGACAGCGGTTTCATTTTTCAATAAAAAGTTTTCGCCCATGAAGGGTTCCATGTCCTCACCGTCTTTCATTCTATTTCAAAATGTTAACGTTAACATTTTGATTTGTTTTTATTTTACCTTTATATTCCTTTGGGATCAATCTCTTTTTTGAAAATGAAATGTGTTAACGCTGTCATAAACATAAAAAAAGACATTGCCAGAAAGCACTCGGAAAGGAATGCTTTTGGCAATGCCAGATTCATTAAAAGGATTAGTAAGCCAGGCTGAAAAGTCCTTTAATATGTGTCAAATATCGTACATTACTTGCTTCTTTCATCAAGGAAGCAGGAAGACCTTTAAGCGGTGTAGAATTAGCACCAATGATGGCAACCGCGTCTTTGCGTCCAAGGCTTGCAAGTGTACCAGAGTTTACTGGCTTGAATGTTTCAAGCGTTTTGCCTTCTAGGTAAGCGAATAGGTTGTAACCGATCAGCTCACCCATTTGCCATGCGATTTGTGCAGTTGGCGGGTATGGACGGCCGTCGGGACCGAAGTAAACTGCGCTGTCTCCAGCAACGAATACATCTTCATGAGATGTAGATTGCAGGAAGTCATTTACAGTCGCGCGTCCGCGGTTCACTTCTAGGCCTGATTCACCGACTAATGGGTTACCTTGTACGCCGCCAGTCCAAACAAATGTGTTGGCAACAACTTTAGATCCGTCTTTCAGATCGATTACGTTTCCTTCTACATTTGTAACAGGAAGACCTGTTAAGAACTCAACGCCGCGTTTTTCAAGGCTTGCAGTCGCACGCTCGATAAGATCATCCGGAAGAACAGGAAGGATCTTCGGACCTGCTTCAACAAGTTTCAATTTGATTTCTTTATGGTCTACGCCGTATTTTTTCGCAAGGTTCGGCATGATGTCAGCAAGCTCACCAACAAGCTCAACACCTGTTAAGCCGCCTCCGCCGATAAGGATTGTTGCATCTGCTTCGTTTTTCGTTTTAGAGTACTCGCGCACACGATCTTCAACATGTTGGAAGACTTTGTTCGCATCGGCAGCAGATTTCAATACCATGCTGTTTTCTTCAAGACCTGGGATGCCGAAGTAAGCCGTTACAGAACCAAGACCTACAACAAGCGCATCGTAAGTTAATGTAGAACCGTCAGCAAGCGCAACTTCTTTTTTATCAACAGAGAAAGAGCTTACTTCCGCAATTTTAAGATCAATGTCTTTGCCTTTGAAAAGTTTTTCTAATGGCATTGCAACCGCTTTTTCAGACACGTTGCCTGCAGCAAGGCGGTGTAATTCCGTAATGATTTGGTGAGTTGGGTATTTGTTTACCACTGTCACGCGTGCTTGTTCTTTTGTGTAATGTTTGCGAACTGTTAGAGCAGAAAGAACTCCGCCATAACCAGCGCCTAGAATGACAATATGTTTTGACATCGTATATCCTCCGTCCTTTATATCAATTTGAATCTGAGATTATTTTTGGTTTTCGCGTTCGTTCATGACTTCAAGGTAGCTGTTAGCAAAACGGAACAGCTTTTGAGCTTGAGGATCTTTCAGCATGCGAAGAAGGCCGAAAAGTCCAATTGTTTCGTTGCTTGCTTCCGCGCGGTCTTTTGCTTCGATCGCAGTCGCAGCTACTTCTTTCGCTGTTTCTTTTACAGGCTCGAGAATTTCAGTGATCGCACCGACTGTGTCGCTCTTTAACACTTCGTCAGTCGCTACAGACTGAGCGAAATCATAAGACTTCGTTAAAATATTCACTAACTCAGTCAGCTTCGGAAGCTGGTCAACTAAAACAGTCAATGATTCTTGAACTTCTGGCTTTAATAGCTGATCAATAAGATCTTGCTGGCTTTGGCTGACAGACGCATTTGTTTGATCGATTGTTTCTGGCATATCCAATTCTCCTTTACTATAAGCAGTTTGCTGATTTTTTTGGAAAGGGTAGTGCCTCTCCCTGTCTCACGCTTTTAAGGCATAAGAATAAGGATTGTGAATTCGTGCACAATCATTTACAAAAATAAATGTTTACTACCCAGTTTTTCATCTTGCCATATTCAGTATTATTTTTATCTAAAAATAAACAATTGAATAAGTCAAAATCCTTTACTCTCTCTGAAAATAGCAAACACAAAAAACTCCAATTCGATTACCTTCTATATGATAACACTTTTTGAACAAAATTTGAACGTGAATTGCTTCGATTATGAAATTAATTTATATGGAGCTCATGTCATAACGTTTCTGCGGCACTAGTTATTGACAATCCAACAATTTCTCCCCTTCACTTTACCCATATTTCCAATAGAGGCTCTCTTTTTCCTGTGATCGGGTCATTCGCCGGCAACGCCGCCTGCTTAATCTGTTTGAGCGCTTCCTCCCGCTCATTCGGTTTCCCCGTCTTCATATCATACTGAACGCCACCGGGATAGGCGCCAAGGACAGTAAAATCGGGACTTGAGCTGAGCTTTTTATGTCCGACTCCGGCTGGAATCACGACTGCGTCGCCTGATTTGAAAGGGATGGCAGCCCCTTTTTCTCCCCCAAACTGAATCACAGCCTCTCCCCTAAGGGCAATCAGGACTTCATGCGTATTGCTGTGATAATGATGGTATGGAAAAACACTCCCTGACCAGCTGTTTGACCAGCCATGCCGGATGACGATCCGCTCTGCCAGTCCGGTGTCCTTAAGCGCGTTTTGATACACCACGAGCGGAAAATCAGGGTGATTCGGAATCCTGCCGTCATCCGGAAAGAAGTATGTCTGTGTCTCTTTTTCCATCAATTACACCTCCCTTTTTTGTCTTCCACACATAGCGGTTCGCAAAACATGATGTTTTTCTCATGATTCCATTGATCTGCATGATACCGAATAGTATAGTATAAAAAAATAATGCCAGAATGAGGGATATCATGAAAGCTATCGTTATCGGAATATTGGCTTCACTCTTTTTCGCCGTTACCTTTATATTAAACAGAGCGATGGAGTTATCAGGAGGCAGCTGGCTTTGGAGCTCTTCGCTGCGCTTTATTTTTATGGTGCCGTTTTTATGTTTGATTGTCATCATGAGAGGGACATTCACGCCTCTCTTACTAGAGATGAGGAAAAAGCCGTTTTATTGGATCAAATGGAGCTTCGTCGGCTTCGTGCTTTTTTACGCGCCGATTACATTTGCGGCTGCATACGGTCCGGGGTGGCTCATAGCCGGAACCTGGCAAATTACAATTGTAGCCGGGGTGCTCTTATCTCCTTTGTTTTATGTCAAACAAGATATGCCGGGCGGTCCGCAGCTCGTTCGCCAAAAGATTCCCCTGGTTTCACTTGGCACTTCCATGATCATCCTGATTGGAGCGGCTCTGATTCAGCTTCAGCATGCAGAATCGCTTTCTGGGAGGATGCTGCTTTTCAGTGTGCTGCCGGTTGTCATTGCGGCTTTTGCCTATCCGTTAGGAAACAGGAGAATGCTCGAAGAATACGGAGGCCGGCTTGATACATTTCAGCGCGTGCTTGGAATGACATTGGCAAGCCTTCCATTCTGGCTTATATTAGCAGCTTACGGCTGGTGGTCAGATGGCCTTCCAACAGCAAGTCAAACCGTTCAATCCTTTATCGTTGCCGTCAGCTCAGGCATCATTGCGACGGTTTTATTTTTCTGGGCCACTGATATGGTAAGAGACAATCCGCAAAAACTCGCAGCTGTTGAAGCCACTCAATCCGGTGAAGTGATTTTCGCGCTGCTTGGTGAAATTGTTCTGCTGTCAGGCGTTTTCCCATCTCTTTTATCATTTGCCGGTTTGTTCATTATAATAGCGGGGATGATGTTACATACCTTCGCTTCACAGCCGAGAAAACCGAAAAAGAAAGCACAGTCAAATCTGACTGCGTAGCATCTGCAGGAGAATGGGTGAAAGCCTGTTCTCCTTTATTTGTGCTACCAAAAGGAATCTGTTTCACGTTATAGTTAAATATAATGTCAGCCTACTTATATTGAAAGGTGATTATTGTAATGGAAGCAAACGATCAAACACAAAACATACCAGCCATCTCCTTCAGATCAGTCAGAAAAAGCTATAAACAAGATGGACAAACCTATGATGTGCTGCAGGATGTCACCGGAGACATTCAACAGGGCGCAATCGTAGCCGTTTTAGGTCCTTCCGGCTCAGGCAAAAGCACCCTCCTTTCTATGTGTAATTTAATGAGAACGCCTGACAGCGGCGAAGTCAACATATACGGAAAGGAAGTCAGAGAATGGAATGTCAATGAGCTGAGGCGAACGGCAGCCCTCGCGTTTCAATCGGCTCCCGTGCTCGACGGGACAGTGCGTGACAATTTAAGTCTTGTACAAAGGCTGCATCAATCCCAGCTGTACTCTCCTGAAAAGCTGGCTTCGCTTGCAGGGCTGCCGCCAGAGTTGTTAGACAGAAGCGCCAGAGACTTATCGGGCGGGCAGCGGCAAAGACTGTCACTGGCCAGAACGCTCTCAAATCCTTCCTCCATTCTATTGTTGGACGAAATCACATCGGCCTTGGACCCGGTCTCTGCTCTTGAGATTGAAGAACTGATCAAACGTCAGCATCAAGAGAAAAAATGGACAGTCATGTGGGTCACTCATAATATGGAGCAGGCAAAACGAATAGCCGATACCATTTGGTTTATGGCAGATGGCCGGCTGCTTGAAATCGCTGAAACCGACACATTTTTCTCCGCTCCGCAGCATGAAGCAGCGAAAGAATTTTTGAAGGGTGGGACCCGGTAATGGATTACCTTTCTCTCTCTTTAACGATGATCTTTGTTTTGATCGCCTTGTTTTTATCAAAATCCTTTAAAGCCGGTGTAGAAAAAGACATGATCATCGCCACCATCCGGGCCGCGGTGCAGCTGCTTATCATCGGTTATGTTTTGTCGCTGATTTTTCGCGGAGACCACCCTGTTTTTATCCTGCTGATGGTGCTGTTAATGCTCGCGGTGGCGGCGCAAAATGTCATCAAGCGAAAGAAAAATGCAATCGGTTCGTTTTGGAGGGTGTTTGCCGCGTTAGCAATCGTAGAAATTGTGACGCAGGGAATTCTGCTGTCTCTTCATATCATTCCGCTTACGGCACGATATGTCATTCCGATCAGCGGGATGGTCATCGGAAATTCGATGGTGCTCTCAAGTTTGTTTCTAAACCGGCTTAACTCAGAAGTCGGCGTTCGCAAAGAAGAAATTCAATTAATATTGTCACTTGGCGGCACACCGAAGCAATCCATACAGCGCATTCTTACCTCAGCGATGAAAATGAGTATGATCCCGACGCTCGAAAGCCAGAAAACACTGGGTCTTGTCCAGCTTCCCGGCATGATGACTGGCCAGATTCTAGCCGGCGCGGACCCGATTCAGGCAGTACGCTTTCAGCTCTTAATCGTGTTTACAACGATGGCCTCAGCCGCGCTGACTTGTGTAATCTTAAGCGTGCTGACATACCCATCATTATTCACCGTTCATCAGCAGCTGAAGCAGAATGAATGACAGACAAAAGCCGCTTTCCAATGGAAAAGCGGCTTTTTGTACTTGTTATTCCTTTTCTTCATAATACTTGGCCAGCTCAACAATCATCGCACCCATCCGCTCAATCTCTGGCGCAAGCAGTCTCGTAATGCCCTCTTCCCGCAGTGCTTCAGCAGTCACTTTTCCGACAGCAGCTGCGATGGCGCGTTCTTCGAATACCTTCTTCACTTCATTGATATAACCTCGCCCCTTAGCAAAATCAAACAGGGAACGAACCTGAATGGCCGTTGTAAAACAAACGGCATCGATCTCACGGTTCATCAGCTCTCGGCATAACCGCTCCACCGTTTCCTCCTCCGGCGGGATGTGCTGATAAGGCAGAATCGGCAGGACAGACGCGCCTTTTTCTTCAAGAAATGCCATGAGAGCCGGCGCTTTTTCGCCATGAAGCTGCACCATGACTGTTTTTCCTGAAAAGTCGTGAGGCTCCAAAGAACGGATTAAGCCTCTTGTTGTCCCGTCTTCATCCGAAGCTTCCGGTGTGATTCCAAGCTTTTTCAGCGCAGACAGCGTTTTGTATCCCCGGCATGCCGCTTTCGCTTGGCAAATGGCCTGCAGAAACTCATCTTTCAGTCCAATTTTCTCTGCCATATCGACAAGAGTCTCCAACCCGATGCCTGTCGTGAAAATGACCCAGTCAGCTTTTTTTCCCTCCACAAACGTCCGCAAATCCGGCTCCACCTGCTTCTCTGCTAAGTAAACCGTGCCTTGGAGAGGCCGGATGACAGGTATTCCGCCCTGTTTTTCAATGATTGTACTGATTTCTTCCGTTTTTCGTGAGCCACCGATTGCCACATGTTTTCCAAGTAACCCTTTTCCCATACCCGTTTCCTCTCCTCTTTGCATAGGCTTTTTATGTATACAAGCTTATTAAAGCTATTTTGGCGCAAACCAAGGGAGAAATCAAGATAAACCCAAACTCCTAAAATCCATTGAATACGCCGGAAGCTTGCTGTAAGATAAACAGCAGACACGTCTTGTAACGGAGGGACGACATGGAAACAAAAAAAGAAGAATATGAAACAAAAGGCTACGATACATCGATCGTTTACGAATTCAATGAATATCCGGACGCCCGCAGCGGGCGCTGCGACAACTGTGATTACACACTGTTCAAAAGCTCTGTAAAAGGCGGAAAATTTCTTAGAGAATGCCGGAGATGCGGGATGAAAAAAAATATTTAAACAGAAAACCGAAATCAAATTGATTTCGGTTTTTATGTTTTTACTGTGGGACAGCGGATTTTTTCATAAACGCTTCAATCTCAGCTGCCGCACGCTCCGCTCCGCCAGCTTCTTTTACATCCTTTTGCATATTCTTGACGCGGCTGAGCAGCTCTTGATCACTGGATACAGCCTGAACCGCTTCCTGCAGGCTGGAAACATTCACTTCCTCTTTCGGCAAATAAACGCCAAGGCCTAATTCATCAACCCGATTTGCAGTGAGCTCTTGCTCGTACATTTGCGGAATGACGACAAGCGGCACACCTGCGTTCATCGCTTCCATCGTACTGTTCATCCCGCCATGAGAGATGAACAAATCAGCTTTCTCTAACACCTCAAGCTGCGGCACACTTTGGCGAATGGTAAAGTTAGCAGGAATATCCTCCAAGCTTTCTGGATCAATCGTTTTCCCAACCGACATGATCACTTGCCATGAAGAATCCCGAAATGCCTTGATGCACATCTTGTAAAATTCCGGCCATGCGTTAAACGCCGTACCCAAAGAAATCAGCATAAGCGGGCGATCATCCTTGTCAATCAACAGGCTTTCTTTTTCCTTCCGTTCTCCGAGAGAGGGGCCGACAAAACAGAAACGGTCATCGAACGTCTCATGCTGAATCTGAAAAGACTTCGGCATAAAGACAATATTTAATGCTTCCGGCACAGCTAACTGTTCAAATGAAACAGCCGGCAACTTCTCTTGCTCCAAGTAGGCTTTAAATTCAGCCTCTGCTTCTCTTATTTTTTTCAGCATGTCTTCATTTCCTAACTGAAAGGATTCATTTTGGGCATATGACGAACAGAGCTTAATGACCGGAACATTAAGCTTTTCAGCAAACAACTTACCAGCCAGCGCAACAAAGTCATAGATGATCAGATCAGGCTGATCATCCTTATATAACTCCTCAAGCTGCGGCAGAATGCTGAGTGATTCTTTCAAAAGACTGAGGGGCGCGTCATTCTTTTCCATCATCTCCCTGATTTGCTTAGGATCAATATTCAAGGATGTATGATAGATCAATGCTTCTCCACCGGCTTGCTGAACAGCGGGCGCAAACTCCTCAGTCGTCGCGTACGTGACACGGTGCCCTTTCTCACAAAGCTTCTCTACTAAAGCAAGCGTAGGATTGACATGTCCGTATGCCGGGATATTGATCATCGAAATATGGTACTTTTTCATGAATCTCCAGTCTCCTTATCTATTACATTTTCACACGGAAGCTCTTTAATCCGTATATCACACTGTTTTCAATCGGAGTGATACTGACGCACTCCATATGAGGAAAAGCAGAAATCAAAGACGTTAACGCGATATTTGCTTCAAGACGGGCAAGCGGAGCCCCAAGGCAAAAATGGATGCCATGGCCAAACGCAATATGCGGGTTGGAATGGCGGCGGATATCAAACATGTGCGGCCTGTCAAACTTCGCTTCATCACGATTTGCCGATGCCACAAACGCCAAAACCATATCACCTTCTTTAATCAGATGCCCACCGATCTCCGTATCCCGCTTGGCAATGCGCCTCAAAACCGGGGCGGGCGCTCTGAAACGTAAGGCTTCCTCCACTGCCTGAGGCATCAGTTCAGGATGGCTGCGCAGTTCCTCGTAAACGCCTGGCGTTTCTAATATGCTGTACATCGCATTTGAAATCAGGTTTGTTGTGGTTTCATTTCCGGCCACCAGCAGCAGCGTGCAAAACGGAATCAGCTCTTCACCGGACAGCTTCTCGCCTGTTTCTTCCGCTTTCACTAAAATAGAAATAATATCCTGTGCCGGTTTGTTTCGCTTTTCTTCTATGATGCCGGCAAAAAACGCAGCCAGTTCTTCCTCACACTTATCTCGTTCTTCCAAAAAGGCTTTTTCAGCTTCTTCACTTTTATCCTTCGGTGTACTGACCAGAAGATCAGACCATGCTTTAAACTGATCCATATGCGCTGAAGGCACTCCTAGCAGCTCAGATATCACAATAACCGGAAGCGGGTATGAAAAATCGTGAACAAGGTCAAACTCACTGCGCCCCTGACATTTTTGAATCAGTTCATCTGTGATTTCTTGAATTCTCGGTTCCCATTGCTTCATCACGCGCGGAGTAAAGGCTTTATTCACGACTGAACGGATTTTTGTATGCTTCGGCGGGTCCATGTTAATGATGGAATTTCCAATAGAGCTTGTCTGCTGCGGCATGTAACTGGAAAACAGCTCTTTATCCCCAACAACTTTTTTGACATCATCATAAAGAAAAACGCTCCACACTTGATTTTCTTCATCAAAGGAAACAGGCGCATCCTTTCTCATCGATTCGTACCATGGAAACGGATGATACGCATCCTGTTTGTTTTTCCCATTGAGCAGCGCTCGCTGCAAGGCTTGCCGGCGGTTTAACACATTCATGTACGGTCACTCCCCTTGAAAGAATTCAGCAATTAATGTTCCACTTCACCTCCCGCTTTCGAAAAAGAGAGGGACTACCACAAATAATTAAATTGATAACAGCAGGCAGGCGATCACGATGTTCGATGCAGGCATCATATATTCCCCCTCGAATTTCGTTCATCTTACCATAATCTTTCAATTTTTTTCTATTCTGCACTGCTGTTTTGGCTCACAACGTGACCTTAGGCATAAGCACGCAAATCCAATATGGATTCAATTGCACCGCTCCGCTCAAAAAACGCCTCTGTTTTCAACCAAATGCACTAACTCCAAAAATGACTTTCCCATTATGTAAAATAAGCTGATTCTATGATTAAATAGAAGGTAAAAGGTGAAGGAGAGAACAACGTGGCAGCACAGACTAATTACAAAAAACAAGTTGTCGGCATCCTACTTTCACTTGCATTCGTACTGTTTGTGTTCTCTTTTTCTGAGAGACATGAAAAACCGCTTGTTGAGGGAAAAAAACAGGAAAACTGGCATACTGTCGTCGACAAAGCCTCTGTCAAAATTTATGGCAGCCGATTAGTTGAAGAAAACAAATTAAAGCAAAAACTCGGCCATAAACAAGCCGATTCTATTTTGACCCTTCTGAAACTCGCCAACGAAAAACACATTACATTATAAAAAAGAAAGAGCCAATTGGCTCTTTCTTTTTTAGTCAAATATCGTTTTCTTGTCCGGATGGCGCAAAAAGTCAAACAGCATGCTAAGCTGTGAGGGTGTGTTTCGTTTTGGAGAAAGCGGCGGGAGGCTGTCTTCCGGAAAAAAAGCGGCATGATTCGTCTCGATCCCTGTTTCCCCCTGCCCGCCCGTCATGCTGCATGCGATGAAGATTTTATAATAGTGATAAGGCTGAGGGGGATGAGAGTGTTTATGGCTGTCTAGCACGGCCAGCAATCGAGACGGCTCTGTATCGTACCCCGACTCTTCTTTGATTTCCTTGACAACGTTTTCAGCCGGCGATAAACCAATCTCGCAAAATCCGCCCGGCAGCGACCACAGCTCATCATGCTTCTCCCGGACAAGCAAAATCTGATTCTCTCTGAATACAGCGCCGCGAACATCCGCTTTCGGTGTTGGATAGCCCTTCTCGCCTTGCCATAAATCAGTGATAACTTCAATGTCCTTCTCCGAGTAATCCGCCATCATTTCCGCGCTAAGCTTCATTAGCTCTTCGTACCTCTCCCTGTCGTACACATCCTTGGAAAAAGCAAGCCCCGCTTGGGCGATCGCCCGAATCCGCTGTGCCCGTTCCAGCCATTTGGTTTGCACTTTTATCACTCATCCTTTCAAGTCAAGTTTCGCTATAAAAAATGCACGTTTTCCACAGATGAAAAACGTGCAACTGTAAATTAGCTTCTAATCTAACTTCACCAAGTAATCAATATCGTCCTTTACTCTCTCTTCTGTATTACTGCTATTTGTATCAGCTAAAAACGGATTATATACCAGTGTGTAATGTTTCTGTTCTCCTTTAGGGATGACATAACTGAGTACACCTGTAACCTTTTTCCCCGATACTAGTGTTCCTCCCATAAGGATTCTGCCCTTCTCTTCTATAGAAAAAACAGGCCGCACTGATTGATCATTCTTATCTCTTAAATCAAACCCGATAAAATTGTAGCTTATTGAATCTTCCCCTATATTTTCCATCGTAACTTCTATAATAAGCCGTTCCTCATCATCTTTTATTGTTTTTGTCTCCTCATTTACAGCTCCGCCAACATTCATATATTCACCTTTTTGCACTCTATCAACTTTATTCACTGTAAAATTCGTATGTCCTGCTTTAAATGTTTCTCCTATTTTATGTATTTGATCATCTTTTTTGGTCTTCGGCTCACCGACTTTTTTCAATTCCTTATCAAGTTCCTTTTCAAGCTCTTCTTGCGATTTTTTCTCTTTCGGTTTTTCCTTCTCTGACGCATCGCTCGATTGGCTGCACGCAGAAAGCGCTAACCCGATCGTCAAGACAAATAATAGTAATAAGACTTTTTTCATGATTGTTCCCCCATCTAAAGTAATCGATTTCTATTATAATCAGATTTTTCCTTTTCTTAACAGGTAAGAAAGTAACGATTATTTCTATCTCATTCATCACAATCTTACTTCTTCCTAGTATTTGAATATTTTTCACTAGTCCATTAGACCTTTTCATCAAAAAACCCGAGCTGGCTGAAGCCGCTCGGGTGGGAGGTCAATCTCGCTTATTCATTCCTCTTTTCTCTCGAGGTTCCTGATGATGTTTTTGGTGTTCCGGAGGCTGCGTCGTGCGTTCCAGCTCCTTTGTATCTTGTCCCATTCCTTTTAAAAAGGAAAAGAGCAGTGTAATTGATTTGTTGATTTCCGGGTCTTTTAGCGAGCGGATAATATCAAAATAACCTGTCTTTTCTTCACTGTTTTTCTGCTCTACAGCGCTTGCCACACCCGCATTCACTTTCAAAATGAGAGGCTCCAGCTGCTTCACGTCCAGCATGCCGAGTGTTCCAAACAGAAGAAGCAGATTTTTCAGCGTATTGGCTGTTTCCTCTGTATCTGCCTTTTTCACCAGGATATCAAGAACTTTATCCCCTTGGCCAAAAAGGCCGCGGAGCAACGGCAGGACACCGCGCTCGTTCATATGGCCCAGCATATGCAATGTTTCGAGAATCGCTTCTTTGTGGTCAATTAGAGCATCTTCAATTTCCCGCAAATCACGCTTTCGCTGATCCTCTTCTGTTACCTCGATTTTTTGGATTCGTTTAATCGCTTTAGCCATTATGGCCCATCCCCCTTTTCACAGCGTCACCAGGGAAAATATAATCCTTCCGCGCCCATTTCTTATGAACCTGCACACCGATTTGCGGCTGCGGATTGCCGTTGCGGTGGTTGATCTTAGGCAGCGGGCTGATTCCGTCGTGCTTCAAAATTTCCATCTTGGCCGATGTTTCTTTGTAAGCAGGCGTATCGGTATCCTTATCGGCATGGCTGCCTGTTAACAGGTTGATCGCCGCTTCCCCTGAATCGTTCATTGGCAGATATACTTCCTTCCCTTTGACTCGATCAGTAATCAGGCACTTCACTTTGACATTTCCGAAAGGCGATGTGAGTCTGACGAGGGTTCCGTCCTGAATCCCTCGTTCTGCCGCAAGCTCAGGAGAAATTTCTAAGAACACTTCCGGTGTTTTCTCCGAAATCCCTTTTGATTTGTAAGTCAGGTTCCCTTCGTGGAAGTGCTCCAAGAGCCGCCCATTGTTGACATGGATATCATATTCCTCACCGAATTCCTCAGGCTCTGTCCACTGGACAGGGTAGAGAATGGCCTTGCCGTCCGGGAAAGGGAAGCGCTCTGTAAAGAGTAAAGGCGAATCCTTTCCATCAGCGTTTACAGGCCATTGCAGGGAATTATAGCCCTCAAGACGTTCATAGGTGACACCGGCATAAATCGGCGACAGCTTGGCTGCTTCCTCCATAATGTCTGCAGGATGCTTATAGTGCCAGTCGGCGCCAAGCTTATTGGCAACCTCCATAATAATCTGCCAATCCGGCTTTGATTCACCCAGCGGTTCAAATACCTGATACAAACGCTGAATCCGGCGTTCTGTGTTTGTAAACGTTCCTTCTTTTTCAAGGCTTGGGCTCGCAGGAAGAACCACATCAGCAAACTCCGCTGTACGTGAAAGGAAAATGTCCTGCACCACAAAGAAATCAAGCTTTTCATATGCGGCGTGTACATGATTGATGTTGGAGTCGACAAGGCCCATTTCTTCACCTTTTACATACATCGCTTTCAGCTGTCCGGAATGGATTTTTTCAATCATTTCGTGGTTGGTCATACCCGGCTCCTTCGGCAGCGGCACGCCCCACGCCCGCTCGTATTTTTGGCGGACTTGTTCATCCGTCACTTTTTCATAGCCCGGTAGTCTGTCAGGCATACTCCCGAAGTCACTTGCTCCCTGCACGTTATTATGGCCGCGCAATGGGTAAGAACCTGCTCCCGGTTTTCCGTAGTTTCCTGTCACAAGCAGCAGGTTAGAGATCGCCGTGCTCGTGTCGCTTCCTCCAATGTGCTGTGTCACGCCCATCGCCCACAATGCACACACACTGTCAGCTTGCCCGATCATCTCTGCCATTTGGATAAGGGTTTCTTGATCAATCCCGGTTTTCTCCTCAGCATATTCAAGTGTGTACGGCGCGAGGCTTTTTACATATTCATCCCGTCCGTTCACTCTTTCTCTCAAAAATCGTTCATCGGCCTTGCCGTTTTCTATTAAATATTTGGCGATCGCATTCAGCCAGACGATATCCGATCCGGCACGCGGCTGGACAAATAAATCGGAGCGTTCTGCCATTTCGTGTTTTCTGATATCCGCGACGATCACTTTCTGCCCTCTCAGCTTATGAGCCCGTTTAATGCGAGTGGATAAGACTGGATGCGACTCAGACGTGTTCGAACCGATAATCAAAACAAGGTCCGCTTGCGCGATATCTGTAATTGATCCTGAATCACCGCCATAGCCGACTGTCCGGAACAGGCCGGCAGTCGCAGGAGATTGGCAATAGCGGGAGCAGTTGTCCACATTATTTGTGCCAATGACCCCTCTGGCCAGCTTTTGCATAAGATAGGATTCTTCATTTGTACATTTAGAAGATGTAATAAAAGCGAGAGAATCCGGGCCAAACGCCTCTTTTAATTCAGTGAACTTGCTGGCGATCAGCAATAACGCCTCCTCCCACTCTGCTTCACGGAAATGGTCGCCTTCCCGGATCAGCGGCTTTGTCAGGCGTTCTTCGCTGTTGACGAAATCCCAGCCGAACTTGCCTTTCACACAAGTAGAAATGCCGTTGGCTGGCGCTTCCTCCTGCGGCTCTACTTTCAGAATGTCTCTGCCCTTTGTCCAGACATCAAAGCTGCAGCCGACGCCGCAATACGTGCAGACGGTTTTCGTTTTTTTGATTCGTTCATCACGCATGGCCGATTCCATATCAGAAATCGCGAGAATCGAGCCGTAGCCTGTCTCTACGCCTTTCGTGATCTCAATCATCGGTCGCAGCGTTTCGTTATTGATGCCTGTTAAATATCCGGCTTCCCCTTCCATTCCTTTTTCCATCATCGCGTTGCACGGACAGACCGTTGAACAATGGCCGCATGACACACATGACGACTCATTGATCGGCACGTCGTTATCCCAAATGACGCGCGGGCGTTTCCGCTCCCAGTCAATGGTCAGCGTTTCAGTTACCTGAACGTCCTGGCATGCCTCAACACAGCGTCCGCACAAAATACATTGATCTGGATCATAACGATAAAACGGATGGGATTCATCCTTATGGTATGGCTTGTGATCAAACGGAATGCTTTGGTGATTGATTTTCATTTCCTTCACCGTATTATGTATTTCGCATCCCCCATTGTTGTAATCGCAAACTGTACAATAAAGCTCATGATTATATAAAATCTTGTCCATCCCGATGACCTGCGCTTTTTTCACGTCAGGTGAGAGCGTATCAATGATATCCCCATCCTTTAATTCAGCGGAGCACGACCTCTTCAGCTCACCATTGATGCTGACGATGCACGTATCACATGTTTCAATCGGTCCTAAGCTTGGATGATAGCAAACTTGCGGCACTTCAATCGAGCTGTTATTCAAAAGCTGCAGCACCGTCTGTTCCTCGGACGCTTCCATTTCAACGCCGTTTATTGTGATTTTTTTCTTGCCAGGCATCTCCATTCCCCTTTCTTGCTTTATATACCGAATTACCTATTTCAGTTCCCTTACAACAACTCAATAAAACATACAAAGCGCACTCACATGTTTTATTGCACTAACACCGGGAAACGGGATGGTAGATCAATAAGGAGGGATCAACATGAAAAAGACAATGTCTGCTATTACCGCTGCGGCAGCAGTAACAAGCTGTTTTACCGGCTTTGGGGCTGCGTCCTTTTCAGCACCGGCAAAGGCCGCAGCTCAAACAAACACGCTCTCAGAAAACACGAATCAATCAGCCGCCGAGCTTGTCAAAAACCTCTATAACACCGCCTATAAAGGGGAAATGCCTCAGCAGGCGCAAGGCCTTACCATTAACAAAAGCACAAAAGGGGATGTCCACGCTGCGTTTGGGGAACCGGAAAGACCAGTCGGGGGAGACAATCGATTTGATTTATATCACTGGAATATGGGACAGCCGGGCTACGGATTTTCCTATCATAAAGACATGACAATTTCAGAAATCCGTTACTTTGGAACCGGTGTGGAACGGCAGCTGAATTTAGGCGGAGTTACGCCGGAAGTACTGCAGAAGCAATTAGGGCCAGCAAATCGGGTGTTAACCGTCCCGTTTACCGATGAAATCGATTATGTATATGATACAGGCCGCTATGAACTCCATTTTGTAATAGGCACGGATCAGACAGCCGACCATGTAAACCTAAAAGCAAAATAAACACCCTACGCGGCTATTCAGCCGCTTTTTTAGTGGACAAATAAAAGCTATATTCCTTACAATACAGGGAGATGAAAAAGAGACGGGGTATCAATTCGCAATGAAGCGAAATCGTTGGATATATGCAGTTTTCACCTTACTGATCATTGGGCTGGGGCTTGGATCCAGAGCATACTCCAGTGTTCTTCCTGATACCCTCAATACTTATCTTGGGGACTCGTTGTGGGCCGCCATGATCTTTACGGGATGCGGATTTCTATTTCGGAAGCTGAAGACAATGAAAACGGGCATTATCAGTCTTTCTTTCTGTTTTGTCATTGAATTCAGCCAGCTCTATCATGCCGAATGGATCGACCAGATTAGGGATACTTCTCTTGGCGGGCTTGTACTGGGGTACGGTTTTTTATGGAGCGATATCGAAGCATATACAATCGGAATTGCCGCCTGTGCCGCCATAGAACTGCTGGTTTTGGGAATCAAAAAGCGCCGCTGTATGTGACGCTTTTTTCATGTAGAAAACAGCCCGCATTGAGAAAGAATGGTCTTCGCATCCAAACGTGTGGCCTCGCTTATCGTGATATGATGTTGATTCATAAATGACTGAACGGCATGATAGCCAACTGCATAACCCGCAAAAGCCGATAAATCTGCAGGCTTAAAGCCTTGGTCGTTAGCAATTGGATCACCAAACATATAACGGCTGACTTCCGAAACTCCTTTCACATCCAACATCTCATTAATCACATCAATGGAATATTGCAAATCCTCATGATCAAAACGAGTTACCCAAGGGCCCAATCGTTCCGTACCAAACAGCTCTCTGGCGAATGATTCCGCCAATCCTTCAATCACAAGATAATCCCCGACACTTACAGAGCCATGATGAAAATCTATATACGAAAACCGCACATTATGATGAAACTCATGAGCAATAATGGAAGGAATCCTTGGCAGGTTATAACTGTTCGGATTAATCCATACATGAATAAAGCCCGGTATCCCGCCAAACCCGCAGTAGCCTTTTTGCAGCTGAAGCTTATTTGGATCAGCGATATAAAGGCCGAATTTGATCTCCTTTGCATTCACCCGCAGCTGTTCGCGCTCAGCAAAAAATATGCATTGCCGAAGTGCAGATTCAGCTGTCTCTGAAACATGTGATTCTTTCAGTATTTGTAGTGCTTTCTGGCCGCTTTCAGCATCACGGACATCCAAATAGCCCAGCATTTTCGCAGCCATGATCACATCATAGCCGTTTGGCTCCTTCGCTTTCAGCGGAACTTGGATGGCGGTCCACATCTTTTCAAACGGCCTCATCATCGTATACAGAAATACATCTTCTCTTTTCTGTTCTTCCATTGAAAACAGCTTTTCGTATTGCTCAAAGGTCTTTTCCATTACTAGATTCATCCTGATTCCCTCCTTGTCAAAAACATACGATATGCCGCAGCGTAAGGGTCAACAAGAGAAATTAAGCCATTTTTCACTGTAAAATCATACAAACCCGCCGATAGGTAAGGCATAGGAGGTGGAACCATGGATATTCCTGCTTTATCGGTTGCGATGCATCAAGCATCCCTTGCCCAGAATGTAAATATTGCTTTAACGAAAAAAATGCTGGACACCGCCCAGCAAAATGCCGATCAAACCTTAAAGATGATTCAACATCCAACTCTCGGACAAACCATTGATGTAAAAGCATAACCTCATACCAGAGGCGGCCAAGAACTCCATCCTCCCGGCCGCCTTTATTGTTCACAAAAAAGCATGCATGTTTTGATTGTTCCTCCATATGATTTATTGTTTGCCATATTAAGGAGGTCATAAATTGAAAAGACTGTTTATGAAGGCTTCATTGGTGTTATTCGCAGTAGTATTTGTTTTTGCCGTCAAAGGTGCACCCGCCAAGGCGGAAACCCATGCCTACGATGGAAAAAGCCCTTATTACAATGATTGTGCGTCCAGCGGCTCTACAAAAAAATCCTCAAACTTAGTGAATGCCAGCAATCAAGTCATCGGAGTAGTCGAGCTTAAATTCAGCAGTACATGTAAAACGGCTTGGGCAAAAATCACGATGAATAATACATTGACGTCTGGCTATGAAGCAAATGCGGAGATTACCCGGAACACAGACGGAAAAAGATATAATTGTGATTCTGCAGGCGGCAATGGAAAAGCGGTGGCCGGCCAAAAGTCTTGCTATACACCGATGGTATATGATTTAGATCCAAGGACTTCTTACGCTTTCGGCAAGTATTCAGGACCAAACTTAAATGTTTGGGCCACCACAGGCTCTTATTAAATAGAAAAAAGGCTGTCCGTACGGACAGCCTTTTCTAATTTATTTCGCTTCTCTTTGTTTTTTAACCTCTTCAAGCTGAGAAACTGTCACCAATTGATAGCCTTGATCGGTGAGCTTTTTTATAATTTCATCGGCCGCATCAGCAGAGGTGCGGTAAATATCGTGAATCAAAATGGTTCTTCCATCTCCCGCCTGATTCATGACACGGTCAACAATTGTTTTTTTGTTACGGTCTTTCCAATCTTCCGGGTCAACATCCCATAACGCAACATCCATTTTCATTTGACTCCGCAGTTCATCATTAATGCCGCCGTATGGGGGTCTTACAAGCGTCGGACGATATCCGCTTATTTTTTCAATGATGTCTTGCGTATCATTGATCTGCTTTAACGCTTCTTTCACTGAAAGCCTTGTGAGAAGCGGATGGCTCCATGAATGGTTCCCCACCTCATTTCCTTCTTTCAGCATTCTTATTAGCGTTTCCGGATAATATTGAACTCTGCTCCCCAAAACAAAAAACGTGGCATGACCCTTATATTTCTTCAAGGAGTCTAGAATCTGATTTGTTGTCGCAGGATTCGGGCCGTCGTCGAAAGTAAGCGCAATGACTTTTTGATTTGGATCAACTGTTTCCTCTTTGGGTAAAGAAATCACTTCATGCTTCGGCTTTTGTTCTTTGATTTTATTTTTATTTTTTGCTTTATCAATATATTGTTCTTTCAGAATGTCTTTCAAAAGACTTTTCTTAATGGCAATCGATTGCTCTCCAAGATAGCCTGCTGCAACCTGATATGTGTCAAAGTAAAGTTCGATATAATCCTCCTTGATGGCAAAGCGGCTGAAATTTTCTTTTTTCGGAGCCGTCCCTTCCTTTAACAGTGCATCGTCCGCGGCAATGTCCTTATTCTTTTTCAGCTCGTGATAAGCGATTAACGAAAGCTTATGTAAGTAGTCAGCGTCCTCTTTGAAAATATCATCAATGGAAAGAAACGCTTGTTTACTAAAATCATAGTTAAACGTTTTTTTCACGGTTTGCCCGTGTGCCCCGCCGATGTATTTATATTCATTAAATATAATCGCCACTGTCTGTTTGGCATAATGGACAATTTTATAATCAACATTTAATTCGTTGCGTTTTGTCGTATGCTCTTGGTCAACGTCTTTTGTTTCCTTTTGAAATTGACGAACCTCTTTTTCTGCGAATCTTTTTAATGCCGAATCCATTTTTTCATTTTTGAAAACGGGATAGTTAACCGCGTAATTAAAAGTTTTCCCGTCATTCACAAGCGTTGCGATCTCAACATTCCCATATTGAGAATCAGTTCTTACTTTATTCATGACCGTTTCTTTTTTCAATGAATGATTATGGAAAAAGCCGATAAGGCCCACCACACATACAACTGCTATTAATACATGAAACCATTTGATTCTTTTTGCCAACAACAAAAACTCCTTCTTTCGTAGCCATTTCGATTTACTCTTCATCAGTTGGAACTGTATCTATTTAGAAATGTTTTTGTAACATTGTAGTAACATTTATTTCACATTTGTAATACTATGAGATTTAGAAGTTCATGTCAATCCTTTTTAAGGAATTTCATCATAAAAAAAACCGAATTTCATGAATGTACATACACCCAACTTAAGCATCAGGAATATGGTAAAAGGAATAAAAAAAGCTAGGGAGGTTTTCCTCTTGGATTACCCTTTGAATGAACAGTCATTTGAACAAATTACCCCTTATGATGAAAGACAGCCTTATTATTATCCGCGTCCGAGACCGCCATTTTATCCGCCTTATTATTATCCAAGACCGTATTATCCGTTCTACCCGTTTTATCCGCGCCCGCCTTATTACTACCCGCGCCCGCGACCGCCTTACTACCCTTGGCACGGTTACGGCGGCGGTTATGGCGGAGGATATGGCGGAGGTTACGGTTACTAGTCGCCGCATATCAAAATGGGGGCAGTCCAGCTCCCCATTTTTTTGTTTTAAAAATGACAATATCATGACAAATATAGGAAATAATTGTGATTCCGTCCCCCTCTTGTTACGATAACAAAAGCATGCAGTTTTGGGGGAGGCGTCTATTTTTGGAGAATACAAGAGATTCTGCAGCCATATCTGAAACAAAATACATAAAAGCTTCGAACCGGGTAACCATTTACGATTTTATCAAACTTGCAAAACCCGGCATTATCATATCAAACTCGATAGCAGCCTTCGGCGGATTTTGGATCGCGTTTGCAAGCGCAGAAAAAACGTTAACCGGCTTGGCTTTTTTGATGACAATGGTAACAGCAATGTTGGGAACCGCGTTTGTGATGGCTTCCGGCACTGTCTATAACAACTATTTTGATCGGCATATGGACGCAAAAATGGCACGCACTCGCAGCAGGGCCTCGGTCACAGGGAAAATGCCGCCAGCCATGATCTTAACATATGGCTCTGTTTTAGGAATCGCAGGTCTTGCCATGCTTTATTCCCTCAATCCATTAACGGCCTTTCTCGGACTGGCCGCCTTTATTTTTTATGCGATTATCTATACGGTATGGGTGAAACGAACGTCTGTGTGGAGCACATTTGTCGGGAGCTTCCCAGGAGCTGCGCCGCCATTGATGGGGTATTGTGCCGTAACCGGTGACCTCAGTATGACAGCAGTGCTGTTGTACACGATTATGTTTCTGTGGCAGCCGCCGCATTTTTGGGCGATTGGGATAAGACGCAAAGAGGAATATCGCGCTGCTGGCGTTCCGCTCTTGCCAGTAGTCAAAGGCAATCATTTAACAAAAATAAAAATGATGCAATATATTGCCGTCCTGGTGCCGGTCACGCTATTATTTCCTTTCTCTCTAGGCACCGGCCATATAAGCCCATTTTATTTCTTAGCCGCCTTGGTTCTCGGAGGCATATGGATCAAAAAAAGCATCAAAGGATTCAAAACAGACGATGACGTGAAGTGGGCAAAGGATATGTTTGTCTACTCGCTTATTTATTTTTGCTTGCTGTTCTTCATCATGATGATCGATTCATTTATGATGTTTCTGATCAGATGATGCAAAAAGAGCCACACATTAATGTGACTCTTTTTTGTTTGGAAAAACAGCATCTAATAGAAATGTCACGGCAAAAAACACAGCCATGCAAATCAAAAATCGTATAATCTCACTCAAAATCCAGCTATCAGCTATGCGCATACCATCGGTTTCTCGGAGGGTTGCGCATATTGAAAAAATCATGAGTATGTTTTTTAGGGTTTCTTTGTTCATAAAATACCATCGCTTTCTCGATAGGATGACTTAAAGGCAATGAGATAAGTCATCAAGATATAAAATATGTCGCATCGTTGCATGTTTTGATTGAAAGAAATCATTGTTTTTTTGCCAGCCAATTGTAAAGCTCAGGCAAACAGATGAAAAGCGTTTCTGTGAAAAAGCAGATCTAATCGAATGCTTCTATACTCTCTCCACAAATAAAAAATGCTTAAGAAATACATTTGTTTCTCTAATCTATAAACCCGCACTCTTTTTCCATCATCAGGTATTATAAGCCAAAAACAAACAAAAAAATAGACTTGCGTTTGAGTTGTATGAAAGTGAAATTGCAAGAATAACCCATACGGTGGTAATATATTGTTTGATTTTCCCATATTCATAGATTTGGAGGTCATACAAAAGTGAAGGGAATATTTTTAGTTGTTCAGCTTGGATTTTCTATTATGATATTTCTGTTTTTAGCTGCTGTTAATTGGTATCAAGGAAGCGAGCTTGTTTCAGATCGATTTGATTGGAACTATACTGCTAAACTCTCAAAACTGCTTAATGGAATTGATGCCGTCAGCAGCCCCAAACAAATTTCACAGCTTGATTTTTTCATCTACTCCGCTAAACACTACCCTGTTATGAGTGCGTTAATGATCATCTCCTTCTTATATGTTCTGGCCGCTCTTTTTTTACTTATATACTCAGTCAAATGCAATAAGCAAGAGATTCATTTGGACTGCTGACCCGGTAAAATCCGTTTTTATAGCCATGCAGGCATAAATGGATTTGTTTAGTGAGTGAAATATACTTTCCGACCTTAACCTAGCTTTTCGGAACTTCTTGCTCAATTATGCGTATACCTTAATAGGAGGGATCAAACGATGAAAGAATATGAATTCGTAAGAGTTGAGCTGAGCACGATGAGAAGAAGGCCTAAAGAAGATTACCAGCAAATCATCCATGATTATGCGAAAAGAGGCTGGAGATTCGTTCAGATTTTCGCTCCCAGTATAGATGGGTATGGGGCAGCTGCTTATTTTGAAATCATATTTGAAAGGGATGCGGAAAAAGCTTAATCGATATGACTAAGCTTTTTCGTTCCCCTATATCTGCATCTATACAATTTCTGCAAATGCGGCATCACATGATCTGGCTAAATCTTGTGGCGCCAACTTTAGCTGCATACCGATTTTCCCTGCACTGACAATAATAAAATCAAGCGTTTCTGCAGATGCATCAATATAGGTCGGGAACAATTTTTTCATGCCAATTGGCGAGCAGCCGCCGCGAAGATAGCCAGTTACCGCTAACAGCTCCTTCATTGCAATCATTTCTATTTTCTTTTCCCCTGTCACCTTTGCTGCCTTTTTTACATCTAACTCTTCTGCAACGGGTACAACAAAGACATAATAATGATTTGTTCCTGCTGCTGCAACCAACGTTTTATATACATATTTCAAAGGATAACCGATTTTTTCCGCAACAGAGATGCCATCTACCGGCTGGCCGTCTGTTTTATACCCTAATACCTCATAAGAGATGTTCTGCTGTTCTATCAGACGAACCGCATTTGTTTTTGCCATTTTTTTCGCCATTGTTTTCACCCACTATCAAAATGATGTATGTCTAACTTCTTGCAGTAATATGTAAATTCTATCATCCTAACCAGCATTTTCAAGGTTACTAGCATTGAATCAACGAAAGGACAAATTGATTTCATTGGACGCCTATAGCCCATTATTAGTCTACATGGAACAAAACAGGAATGAACAAATAACTCCCACATACAATTTGTATGAATGGAAAATAAAGGAGTGGTTGCTTTGTATCATTACTTTTATGGCCCTGCGTTAATTCCTTACTTTTCACATACTCATAACCCTCAAAGAAGTCCAGACTTTTCAGAAAGACAGCGAAGAAGAGAAATCACATTGACTGTAGATGGCATTGTCCCCCCATCTTCCACCAAAGATCTTGGAGACGGCTTTTATTCTTACGCATGGACGAACCAACAGGTCATCAATCCAGGTGAATACTTAGTTTGTCATCTTGAAGGAAGAGATATCAACGTGATAAATGGTGGATTCACTCCGCGCGATACTGCTCCATTGTATGCTGTAGCAAGCTTTCCAAGACGAAGAAACCAATGGGTCATTATCATTCATAATCCTGTGCAAACCCAAAGAGCTATATCGCTTTATTTGATTGCGAAAAGGTAGCACAACATGTTATCAGAAACCCTGCATTCAGGAACAGAAAAACGGGTAGGGACACATTAACATCGGTATTTTCCTACCCGTTTTTGGTCTGGGCAAACTCTTACCTGTCACTCTTTCAATTCCCCTCAATTTCTTCATCTTTCTCTACTGCCAAGGTATCAGAGAAAATTGTTATATGTTATCATTATTCCCAGTAAAAAGAAAAGAGGATTAGATATATGGTTCTCCTTGAAACGAATCGATTACGATTACAAACGATTGATATTCCCCTTCTTGACGCCGCGTCTAAACTAGATCATCAGGCTATCAAAGACTTAGGTTATGAAACAAATGGTGAATGGCCAAATTCTGATTTTTTTGAAGCGATACCTTATTTCCGCGAGATTTTAGTCAAAAACAATGGAACAAAAGGATTTGATTCATGGATTATTGTAAAGAAGGACAGTCATGAAATTGTTGGGGGAACTGGATTTTTAGGTGACCCAGACGAAAATGGCATGATTGAAATCGGTTTTGCAACAAATAAAAGTCATCGCCGCAAAGGTTATTGTGTGGAAGCCGCCCAAAAACTAATAAACTGGGCATTAAGCCAAGAAACAGTAAACCGGATCACCGCAAGATGCGAACATGATAATCTAGGCTCACAAAAAACCTTGAAGAAGTTAGGGTTTATATTGAATCATAAATCAGCGGATTATAAACATTGGATATATGTTACAAAGTAGAGTCCTTAATTACAAAAGCAGGCACTGCGCCTGCTTTTGTTTGGATTATTTACCTCTGTGCTTCTTTTTCGCTTTTTGCTTTTTGAGCATATACCTTTGCTCTTTTACATGTTCTCGTTGTTCTTTCATTATTTGTTTTTTCTTTTGCTTTCTTGCTTCAAGCTCTAGCTTTATCGCCTCTTGAGCTTTAGAAGCTACTCCGGCGTTTTTCAACTCTTTTGAAACCTGGCGCTGCAATCTTTTTGGATTGATCTTTTTTTGACGTCTGCCTTGTAAACGAACTCCTTCCTGCTCAGCTTGGGCCAACATATTCAGGAGTTGGTTATGAACAAACTCTAATACTTCAGAATCCCTCGGCTCTTTGCCAAAAAGATGACGAAAGGCTCTTAGCTTTCCATTGTTCACAACTTCAACAACGCCTACCCAAAACTGACCATCGTAGTAAACCGTTAATTTCATAACGATTCCCTCCTCATAAAAGATATTAAAGAATGATGGACATCCCGAGGAGGGGAAGGTTACTGACATTCTCAATCATGCATCCGGACTACCAACCGAATCGTGTTTTTTCATTCTTTACCATATACAGAAAAGAGTGTAACATTTCTTCTCCAACTATTAAACTCTTATTTTATTTAGATCATTGCTGGAGAATAGGCGTCTTCACTCGCAAATTTATTTCTCAAGCCCTGCCATGTTACAGATGGGAGACGATACATTCTGCATATCCTTCGAGTTTAAATTCTCCAAGACCGTAAGGCAGCAACATATGATCTCCTTTTTTGAAAGGATAGACATACTCACCAGAGATCATACGGCCCTCCCCTTCAATCACACTGATAAGAAGGAATGGTTTTTGCTGCTTTAAGCTTGCTGATCCTGATAAGTTCCATTTCCCCACCGAAAAGTAAGCGCATTCAATCAATGTCGTTGTAAGCAAATCCTCAATTTGTTCATGGTGAACTGTATGCCGTTCTGGAATAGACGGGACCTCTATCACTTCGATGCTCTTTTTCAGATGAAGCTCGCGCAGCTTGCCTTCTGCATCTTTTCGATCATAATCATATAATCTGTAGGTTGTGTCTGAGTTCTGCTGCGTCTCCAAAGCAAGAATTCCTTTTCCAATCGCATGAACAGTACCGCTTGGCACATAGAAAAAATCCCCCGGCTTTACCTTTACACGGCGCAAGAGCTCATCCCATTCTCCACGCTCTATCATGGTAGTTAGTTCTTCCTTTGTTGTTGCATTGTGGCCATAAATAATCTCGGCATCACTTTGGCAATCAATAATGTACCAGCATTCTGTTTTTCCAAGCTCACCGTTTTCATGTATGTTGGCATATTCATCATTCGGATGCACCTGAACAGATAAGTCCTGGTCAGCATCTAATATTTTTGTAAGCAGAGGGAAACGATCCCCTTCAAGCTGTCCGAATAAATGTCTGTGATGTTCCCATAATTCGCTGAGCGTGAACCCCTTATACATTCCGTTTTGAACAACGCTTTGACCATTTTGATGCGCGGCAAAAGCCCAGCACTCTCCTGTTCGTTGTGACGGAATGGTATAGCCAAAATCAGCTAAAGCGGTCCCACCCCAAATTCTTTCTTTGAAAACAGGCTTGAAAAATAACGGTTCAGTCGTCATGAAAATCCCCCGCTTTATTCGATTTCTTCTAGCAGCTTGTATGCTTCTTCTGTTGTTTGCACGGAGAGCAGCCGCTCCCTATAATTGTCATCCATTAGCTTTCGAGATAGCATCTGCAGTATTTTGAGATGCTGGTTTCCCCCGCTCTCTTTCGGTACAGCAATCATAAAGATTAATTTAGCTTCTGATCCATCCAGGCTATTCCAATCAACGCCTGATCGTTTGATCCCAAAGGCAACACTCGGCTCCCTGACCGCCTCAGACTTTCCGTGCGGAATCGCGATATTCATGCCAATCGCCGTTGTTCCCTGTTGTTCACGATTCAAAATGGCTTGTTTAAACCCGCTCTCTGAAAGCAGCGCACCTCTTCGGGACAATTTCTGAATCAATTCATCTATGATGTCATCCCTCGTTTCCCCCGATAAATTTGGTTCAATTAATTCCGGGCTGATAATGTCTGTCAGTTTTTTAAATTCCGACATCTCAGCTTTTTGGCTTTGAATTGGCTGCTTTATTTCATTTGCTGCCGCAGCTTCACTTGGCGCGGAGGGCGGTGCAGTTTCACTGAGCACAGGAGACGCCGTAATATCCTTTTTTAGTACATTGACGAACAGAGCAGTGACAAGAGATCCTGCAATCACAGCAATAAAAAACATCAAGACATGATCAACTGCACCAAGCACTGCAACGATAGGTCCGCCGTGCGCCACTCTGTCTCCCACATTGCCAATCATGGCTATCACAGAACCTGTCATTGAGCCTGCCATAATACTTGGAATGACGCGCAGAGGGTCCTGCGCCGCAAATGGAATCGCTCCTTCAGTAATGCCGAAGAGACCCATCGTAAATGCCGCTTTCCCCATTTCTCTTTGAGATGCCTCGAATTTTCTTTTTCCTAAAAACGTCGCAATGCCAAGGCCAATCGGGGGGATACAAATGGCGACAGCAATTGGTCCCATGATTTCATAATTTCCTTCTCCAATCATTGCCGATCCAAACAGAAACGCCACCTTATTTACAGGACCGCCCATATCAAATGAGATCATCGCACCTAAAATCAATGCCAGAAGGATCGAGCTCGACCCTTTCATCCCCGCCAGCCAAACTGTTAAAGAGGCGAAAATTTGAGCTACAGGCGCGCCGATCAAAAACACAAACGCTAAACCTACAATCAGTGATGCAAACACCGGAATAATAATAATCGGCATAATCGGCTGGATTGCTTTTGGAACTTTTAATTTTTTGATCCAAAGTGCCGCGTATCCGGCCAAAAACCCGGCAATAATCCCCCCGAGGAATCCGGCGCCGCTTGCGCTGTCATAAAAACTTCCAGTCGCCGCAATATAACCGCCGATCATCCCTGGAACAAGTCCCGGTTTATCAGCGATGCTATAGGCGATATAGCCGGCTAAAATCGGAATCATAAATGAAAATGAAGCACTGCCGATCTGTTCAATCGTTTTCCAGAAGGAATCATCCGGAATAACTAAGCCTTTAGGTGTTTTCTCCCCTCCAAGCGTTAATGCAACCGCTATCAATAATCCGCCGACAACAATGAAAGGAACCATAAATGAAACACCATTCATTAAATGACGGTAAATTGGATTTTGTTTCTTCTCCTGATGATTACCGGATTCCGATTTTGTAGAGGAACGATAGACCGGTATATCACCGTTAAGAGCTTTTTGAATCAATTCTTCCGGTTTGCGGATACCGTCCTGTACCCCCACAGACAGCAGTTTTTTGCCTATAAACCGGTCTTTGTTTACCGAACGGTCTGCAGCAATAATGATTGCGTCCGCTTCGCGAATTTCCTCTTCGGTTAGCTTATTTTCGACACCAATTCCCCCCTGGGTCTCAACTTTGATGCTAACGCCCAGTCTGTCAGCAGCTTTTTGAAGATTTTCCGCTGCCATATACGTATGGGCGATTCCATTCGGACAAGATGTAATCGCTAACAGTTTCATAGGAAACCTCCTTTAAAGTGTGAATAATAAGATCTTGTCTCAACTGTATACCGAAATCAGCTCATTAAAATCGTTTTTTTTACCATAGGTTCCGGTAATAAAGGCATTTTTCCCATAACAAAAAAAGCAAGGAATAATCCCTGCTTTTAATAATCCAAATGAGATAAAAATGTCATGACATTGGTTTCTTTCGTCAGCTTCTGGACGAAGGCCGGCTGCTCGCTAAGATATGAAAGCTCGCTAAACAGCTGCTTTGTCATAGTTTGATCCTCGTGTTTGACAGCCAGCATAAAAACGAGCGAAACTTTTTCATTTCCCCATTCAAGCGGCTCCTTTAATGTGGCAATCGCGATTGCTGATTGTTTAATAAATTTAGCGTTTGCATGAGGAATGGCAATGCCTGATCCAATATTTGTCGCCGACATTTTTTCCCTCATCACCGCATGAACCGCATAGTCCTTATCAACATAGCCTTTCTCAAACAAAGCTGTCGCCAGCTGTTCGATTAACTTGTAGCGGTGCTCTGCCTCCTGCTGCAAAAAAACCAAAAAAGGAGTCGTATTGTTCAGCATCTGAAACGTTTTTTGTTTTTGGCGGTGTGATTCGCCCAGCTGACGTATAAACGCACTTAATTTCATCTCTTCACCAGGCTCTAAAAGCGGAGACACAACAATATGGGGAACCGTTATATTCTCCAGCGCAATGGTGGATATGACAAGATCAATATCCTCATGCTTTTTGATATAATCCTTTAAATCGGCCTTTGCAATACAGGCCATTACAGCGATTTGATGACATTTCCGTTCAATTTTTGTCCGCAGCAATTGTGACATCCCAATCCCCATGTGGCAGACGATAACCGCCTTTTTATGTGTCTCGCTGCTGCCCTGCATCCGTTCGATCGCTGCCTGAAAATGCAATGTCAAATATGCTGCCTCTTCCTCAGGAATATGAAGATCAAAAGTTTGATTGATGTCTTCCAAAACATCAATGATGAGGTGGAACAAATAAGGGTACATCTTTTTGATGTCATTGAGCATAGGATTTGCTACAGAAAGATCGTAGCTCAGCCGTTGTAGCACAGTATTGAGATGAATGTTCAAACCATTGATCAAATCCTGATCCTTGTGAAAATCCATCATTTTCAGCTCTGAAACACGATTGATTAAATGCCCTACAACCTTAGGAAGCACAGCATTTTCAAGGTTCTCTTCTGTTTGCAATGGATAACGAACTTTACCGCCCAATATATGTAATGTTAAGTACACGGCTTCTTCTTCAGGAAAGCGGATTGCAAAAACCGGTTCGAGCCGTTGTAAACAAGCAAATGTCCATTGATATTCTTTCTTCTTTTTTACTGCCGCCATTTCTTTTGGGGACAATGAAATCGGCTGCTTCATTTTGATGCGGCGGACCATTAACAATGTATGCAGCAGCAAACTTTCAAACGTTTCGTCTGTGAAATAGAGGGAATGCTTTTTTTGCAATGATTTGATTTCTTTCGTCACAAAGTCTACTTCATAATGTAAAAACTTACTTTTAATAAATTGGCTGGTAAACGCTGTATTGTGAATCAAATCAGATATTCTTGCCAATGCCTTTCTTTTATTTCTTTCGTTCCCTTCAACCTTTAATCCAAGCCGCTGCCTAGAAACCAGTGTGAGATCAAAACGCTTCAGCCACTCTTCTACTGCGTATAAATCCTTTTTAATGGAAGATCGATTGACAAAATGCCGAGCGGCAATGTCTTTTGCGGAAACAGGCTTCGGATTCATTAATAAGTCATAAGCAATGTGTAGCATTCTTTCTTCATCGCTCCGCTGCCTAGAAGAAAAATGTTCAGTATGTAATTGTTGGCTTAGCCAGGTCCTTTCCTGTTCTTCTATATGTAAATAAACGCCCAACCCTGGTTTTCGAATAAGCTGTGCATGAGAATGCTCATTGAGATAATCCTCTATCACTTTCAAATCATTCCGGATTGTTTTTTCAGAACACTGTACCCTATCTGCGAAATCTTGCACAACTAAATAGTCATCAGGTTCAGATAACAACAGATACAAAATCTCTTTTTGTCTTGTATTTATGTATTCCATCTGTTTTTCTATCCTTCCTGTCAGTATCTACTTGAGCAAATTGATAGTATAAGTATACTATATAAGAAACCGTTTACATTATAAAATGAAATCATAGAGACAAAAGTTTCGTTTTTTACCGAAGCTTCCGGAAAAAAGCGATTTTTATACTCTTTGAGTTTGCTATGTAATGTATATTCAGCAGAAATTCATAAAAATACTCCAATTCTTCACCTATTTAGAACGAAGATTTTCTAATGTATGAGTACGAAAGTAAGAACATGATGAAGAAAAGTGATTTGATATCTTCGGGGATAAAGTGCAGGTAACAAAATTTCCACACGCTCAACAAACTAATAACCATCAAATGTGTTTTATTAACATTTTAAGGATGGCCATTCTCTCTCAGCAATTTTCAATCATAAATACAAACTCTGTGCAGGGCACACAATAGTCTTAGCTCAAATCAGTTGATCGTTCACATATTATTAACATTTATTTACAAGGAAAATAATTACTTTTATTGAATTGTTATAGTGCAAGACAAAAAACTTTAAAGGAGTGTTTCAAAATGAATTTCAAAAAAACGGTTGTTTCTGCTTTATCGATTTCTGCGTTAGCTCTGTCGGTCAGCGGGGTAGCTTCAGCTCATGAAATAAACTCCACACCTACTGAAGTAAAGAACATTTCTATTTCACCTACACATGTTATCAAGATTCAAGACTATAATTTACCTCTAAAAGTTGGAGAAACCTATTCTGTTAAAAATAATTCAGCTACTCGTTATTGGACTGATAACCAAAAAGTTGCTGAAGTCGATCAAAATGGTTTAGTGACGGCTAAATCAAAAGGGAAAGCCACGATTACTTTGTTTAAAGGTACTGCAGTATTCGGAAAAGTATATGTAACGGTTTATTAATCTTTATCCGCCAGATTTTCTGGATGCAAAACATGCATGAATAAAATAAGGTCCCCCTCTAAAAAGAGAAGGGACCTTATTTTCGCTTCAAGTTTAGATTTAGTTTTGGGAATACATCATACATTGGTGTATATTGTGTTTCAGTAGCTTAGCCCCGAATAAATCCACCTTCTGAATGAATAATTTGTCCAGTTATCCATTCAGCCTCATCACTTGCAAGAAAAGCAATCATTCGTGCTGCATCATCTGGTGTGCCAATACGGCCCATTGGAAATTTAGGTGAAAGAAAATTTCTTATTTCATCTGTCATCCATGTAGAATCTGTTGGACCTGGGTTTACAGCGTTAACAGTGATGCCCAATGGTGCAAGTTCTTGTGATAACGACCTAGTAAAGGCAGAAATAGCTCCTTTAGTAGCTGCATACGCTAACTCCCCAGGCAAAGGACCTAAATCCTGCCCTGATGTCATATTGATGATCCTTCCTGATATTAAATTAGATTTTTTAAACCGACGGGCGAATTCAACACAAAGAAGAAAATTCGATCTCATATTAACCGCATAATGCTCATCAAGTGATTTAGCATCTAACGATACATAATTATCACTTGCGGAATGAGCTGCATTATTAATAAGGATGGAAGGATATCCTAATTTATCTGAAATTTTTTCATGTATTGTGAATGCAGCATGTGCATCTGATAAATCAATTTTCATTGCCTCACAGCGGACACCCATACGTAAAATTTCTTGTTGAAATTCTTCTATCCAGGCCGTATCAGAATTCCAGTGAGTAAAGAAGATATGTATACCCTGTGAGGCTAACTTACGACAAATAGCCGTACCAATATCCCCTTGACTGCTTGCTCCTGTAATTAGTGCAATTTTTTCTTGAGAATGACTCATTATTTTAACCTCCAATTTATACGGAGTATCTCCATTATGATGGTAACAAGCTATCCAAAGAATATAATCCATTAAATCAAACAGAGCTGACTTTGAATACATTTTAAAATCAGCTTAAAAAAACATTTTCGTCTCAAAAAATATTAAATAGAAAAAATAAGAGTTGGACAACAATTTACTACTTAGTCACAAGTGGCTGATACTAAGTCATTGAATGTCTCTTTTTAAAGAGCCTTTCAATCATTCACATTGCTTTTCATTAACCATTCTACTTCCGTTAATTCTTGTTTTTGAACGTCTATTGTGTGTTTTTTCGTGAAATGGGTTTTCACAGCTTCTTCGTTTTCCCAAATCTCCCAAAGCATTATTTTACGTTCTGATGGCTCAAGCGGATAAGCATGGAATGTAATACAACCCTCTTCTTTGTTCGTTTCTTCCTCAAGTTTTTTGAATTCCTTCATTATTTCATTAAGGCCTTTATCACTGATGATTTTTAAACATGCCGTTATGTAATGCATCGAAATTTCCCCTCCCATCATTTTATGGCTTTTCATTATAACATTTTCTTGAAAAATAAATATAACTGCGACATTGATTGCTCGAGTTAATCAATCGCTGTATGTAAAGGATTTAAAAATTGATAACAAATAAAAAACCTTCATTTTATAGGAAGGTTTAGAAGTTATATTATCAAGTTTGAAGGCAATCTGAAGCAATGTGAAATGTGTTAGGTGTTTGTTTCACTGTAAAGTCTGTAGCGAAACCACGTACTAAAACTAATGACAAGCCCATCTTCAATTTCGCTGACCTCAGATATGAGGGACCTATTCTTTTTCAACTCTTTGATCATTTTTTCCTTATCAGAAACGAACATAATGCGCTGCGCCCGAAGAATGGCCGCATATTGAATCTGAATTTGATCCCATATCATATCAGCAGGCGAGCGTTCCTGAATCTCTTCCATGATTTCAAGCGTCTCTTCTGGCAGGAATTTAGAGAAAAAGCCGTGAGTCACAGCGTTTTGATTCTTCTGTGGTGCGCCGCCTTTGCCACGTCTGAGTGTTTGCATGTTAGTGTTCATCATTTGTTGCCAGAAACGATCTAAGCGCTCATGTTGCTTCTGTGATGGTTTCTTTTTGGACTGTTTCATGTCTAATTACTCCTTTCATAGCTAGTAATCGCGATAGACATCTGGTTAGTTGCGAAAAAAAACGGACACCGATCGAAGCACAAATTTCTCTGTAAAACGATCAGTGTCCGCAGGCTTTCCGTCTTGGACTTATTCAATTTTAAAATTTATTTTTACGGCCCTGTGCCACAACTTACTTCGTATTCACCATCTGATGATTTTTTCGAATAGCATAAGTGAGGAGTTTGCCCTGTTTTATCTTTCCAATCTAGCCAATTTACATAATAAAGATTCCCAGATTCATTGTCTCCTTCTCTTTTCTGGAGAACTGCAAAGTAGCTTTGGTAGGGATATCCTCTTTTATAAATTTCGTGTCTGATTGCTCCTTTTTCCGAAGAAGCTGTAAAGACAACAGGAGATAGAACTGGAAGTACTATCAATATAACAATAAGTGCTGCCAAGAGAGAAAGTATAATTTTAGTTTTCTTTTTCATTTTTTCCTCCGATACCTTTTTATGTATTTATTTTTATGTTATATTATTACATGTATTTTATGCCATATTTCAATTGGTGTAAATGATAAATATTACTTATATTTAGATTTTATTGGAGGTTTCGTATGAAAAAAGAATTACTTTCTTCACTAGTTTTATGTCTATCATTGTCACCATTAGTGTCAACAAATGAAGTTTTTGCAGCCACTACTAATAAAGAGACTAAAGAAAATGTTTCAATTACCAACGAGATTGGTTACGAAAAAGTTAAGGATATGTTAGAACAACAGAAATATGATTTTGAACACAACACTCCTTTAGCGCATCCTAAAGAGTCTAAATTGACTGATTCCGACGAAGGAGTCTTACTGTATTCTGCGTTAAGTAAAGTGGACAAACAAAAATTCCACGAGTTTACATACGATATAGACGATGTTAAGACTTCTGAAAAAAACAATAAGCTAATTGTTGAAGCTTATATTACTCGAAACTTTGTTTTTGGTGTTGAAAAAGTAACAACATCTCTGGGCGATAATATTAAACTTGAAATTCCCAAAGCAACTTCTAATAAACAAAGTTCTCAATCAACAAATACTTCTAATCTAAGTTTCTCTCAAGTTAAAAATTCTTCTAATCAACTAAATGTAATACCATTGAGTAATTCTTCTAAGCAACTAAATGTAACACAATTAAATAATTCTTCTTCAACTCTACAATATGAAAATGATGAAGAATATTCTTCGGATGTTAAATTAGATGAATTTTTAAAAAATTATAAGCAAGAAGTGAAAAATGATGATAAAGAAGAAGTGAAAAGTGAAGATAAACCAGTAAGTATGAACTTCAATGCTGCTAACTCTAATCAACTAACTGTGACTGCAACATCTGTTAAAGGATATAGTGGTTACGCTGCAATGAAATATGCAGAAAAATATGCCTTAAAACCAAATAAAAACTATAAATATTATAAAGACAAAGATTGTACTAACTTTGTTTCCCAAGCATTAAGAGCTGGAAGAATGCCGTACTTTAAAGAATGGAAACCCTATACAGATGCTTGGGTTAATGCAGGAGCCTTTAGATCATACATTTTAAAAGCTGGCGGAATAAAAATGAAGACTGTTTCTGATACATATTCAAATGTAAAGCTTGGAGATGTATATCACTATGATTACCATAATAAAATAGGTCTTCGCTATGCTGATGGTTGGATGGATCATACGGCTATCGTAACGAGCCGAGCAAATATGAAACTTTATGTAAGTTATCATTCTACCAATAGACTTAACGTTCCTCGGGAATATGTTACTTCTAAGGAAGGCGGAAAACGGTATGTTTCTAGTATTCGCAATTAATAAATTGATACTAAATCGTTGATCATGCCTTCCGCTACTTAATAAGCTGTTGGGAAAGCAATCCCCTGATCTAGAGTGGTTCAGGGGATTTTTGTAATTTAAACGTGTTCCAACGCTCAGAAATTCCGTTCATTTGTTTTCCTCTTCTCTCAATACATCAATATCTTTAAAGTAAACCGCAGCTTTAAATGAAATGATTGCCCCGATCAAAGCAAGGTTCGCTTTCATGTCCGGCCTGTAATCGTGTTGGAAATATATCCAGAATCAACATCCCATCAGCAGAAACAATATTCTAAGTGCCATCCAATCCCCCTAACTCAACTTACTAACAAAAAAACACCTTGGATATTTTTGTATTCCATTTAATAATAAAGTTGTATTTTAAAAAAGGAAGTGCTTAAAATGAAATTGAAAACAGCTTTAACTGGTTCTGCATTATCCCTTGCTTTACTCGTTTCTGTTGCTCCTGCTTTTGCTACAAGCCTTGCAAACCATAGCACAAATCACGAATCAGTATCACCCCAAGCAATTTATCAAGATTATTATAAAGGGGCTGATTCTAGAGCAGAATTTAAAAATACAATTGATGTTTTCAGTACAAAATTTCATTTAAAAGATGCATGGCTGAAGTGACGGTCTTGGACTGGCTATTCTCAATGAAGATTTAACAGAAATCCGATCTTCCGTTTGTTACTATTGAACTAATCAAGTAAGTTTGGAGGTAGTTTTTGGACTGCGGTAATGAATTTCGCCAACAGTTCGCCAACAACTCACGAATTTGACGAACCGGCTTTATTAACGCAAAATAAAAAACCCTTGCGTAGCAAGGGTTTATGCTATGATTCCGACTGGGCTCGAACCAGCGACCTCTACCCTGTCAAGGTAGCGCTCTCCCAGCTGAGCTACGGAATCATGATATGTATGTGTTGCTGGGTATGTTATTGTCTTTCTGACAAGTTCTATTATATAACCTTCCCTTCTATTCGTCAACTGCTTTTTTAGAAAAACTTTTTTTGGACTTGCTGTTCCGTTCCCCGGCTATTATAATATGTCTTAATTTTCTAACAATAGAGGTGATGGGGTTTTGCATTCTTTGATCTCTTCCGATGATGTTTGGGTATTATGGGGGTTTATTGCGGTGTGGGCGGCAGTGAGTATCGGGCTGGAGCAGCGCTTTAAGTGGGCTTCTGCTGTGTCGGGCGCTATTATTGCCCTTGCAGGTGCTATGGTGTTTACAAATGTAGGAGTGCTTCCTGTTGAGTCGCCTGTGTATGACACTGTGTGGTCTTATGTGGTACCACTGGCGATACCACTTTTATTGTTTCAGATCAATGTTAGGCAAATTTTTAAGGAAAGCAGGCGTTTGCTGTTTATTTTTCTGATTAGCTCAGTTGGAACAGTGCTTGGCAGTATCCTGGCTTTTTTTCTACTCAAACAGCATATTCCCTATCTCGATAAAATCGGCGGGATGATCAGCGCCTCTTATATCGGCGGCGGGGTCAACTTTGCGGCGATGGCGGCAAAATTTGAGACGCCTGGTGAATATGTGTCGGCTACCGTTGTGGCTGATAATTTTATGATGGCGCTTTTGTTTTTTATTTTAATCAGCATTCCTGCACTCAAATGGTTTCAGCGGCATTATGCCATGCCGTTTGAAGAGAAGGTAAAAGCCGATGGAAACAGCGGAAACAGTGCTGAAAGCTATTGGAAACGGAAGGATATTTCCTTAAAGGATATCGCATTTAATGCCGGTGCCGCTTTCGCACTTGTTGCGGTTAGTATGAAGGTTTCCGGTTATTTTAAAAGCATTTTTTCTCATCCCCTGCTGACCGGTACGCTTGGCGATCAGTACCTGGTGCTTACGTCTTTAACTGTTCTTATCATTTTTCTTTTCCCGCGTTTTTTTGAAAGGCTCAATGGATCTCAGGAACTTGGAACCTTTTTGATTTATTTGTTTTTTGTGGTGATCGGCATTCCTGCAGATCTCCGCTTAATCGTCACGAATGCGCCTCTTATTCTATTATTCGTGTTTATCATTGCGATCAGCAATTTAGCAGTTTCCTTAGCTGCCGGAAAATTGTTCCGCGTGCGGCTTGAAGAAATTCTGCTCGCCGTCAACGCTACTGTCGGGGGACCGACGACTGCGGCTGCGATGGCAATTGCCAAGGGATGGCGGGAGCTTGTCGCCCCGATCATGCTTGTCGGTACGCTCGGCTACTTAATCGGCAACTATGTTGGCACTTTTATTGGAAATTGGTTTTCTTCCTTCTTATAAAAAGGATATTTGCATTTCCCTGAGAATAATGTAAGAGGAATGCTGACACGAGAGCGGAGAGATCACTGTATGTTAAAAGGAAAAACCATTTATGTTAGACCTTTAGAAGTAACGGATGCCGAAGAAAATCTGCGGCTGCAAAGCGAAAATCGGGATTTTTTCGAACAGTTTTCTATGATACGCGCAGACGATTACTATACGGTTGAGGGGCAAAGAAAACGGATAACCGAGTATCAGGAAAGACTTGAGAAAGATGAAGAATATCATTTTGGCATCTTTACAGCGTCAGACGATAGATTAATCGGGACGGTTTCGCTCTTTCAAATCATCCGTGGCGCGCTGCAAACTGCGTTCATCGGGTATTTTTTAGACAAAGCCCATAATGGAAAGGGCATTATGACAGAGGCAGTCAGATTGGTTGTTGATTATGCGTTCCACGAATTGAAACTGCATCGGATTGAAGCCGGTGTGATGCCCCGTAATCTCGGGTCCATGCGTGTTTTAGAAAAAGCGGGATTTCACAAAGAAGGCATCGCCCGAAAAAATGTAAAAATTAATGGCGTTTGGGAGGATCATCAAGTCCTCGCGATTCTGAATCCTGATGACGAACAATAATAAAAGAAGCCGGGCCATCCCCGGCTTCTTTTTTAACGAACCGCAACTGGAGCAATTTCTTTCAGCGCTTGTTCGAAATCGTGTTCTAAATCGTCTGCATGTTCGACGCCCACACTCAGACGGAGCAGGCCATCAGTGATACCGCGTTTTTCACGCTCTTCCTTAGGCATTGCCGCGTGAGACATCGTTGCCGGATAGGACAAAATCGATTCCACGGCGCCAAGGCTGACAGCGAAGACTGGAAGTGACACATTCTCGACTAACTTCTTAACGGCCTCTTTGCTTTCAAGCTCAAAAGATAGTACGGCGCCCGCTCCCGTTGACTGGCTTTTATGGGTTTCAGCGCCGGGATGATCAGCCAGTCCCGGATAATACACGCGCTTCACCGCCGGATGCTTTTGGAAAAATTCCGCAAGCCGCTGGGCTGTTTGACTCGCCTTCTCTAAACGGACCTGCAATGTTTTTAATCCGCGCAGGACAAGCCAGCAATCCTGTACGCCAAGGACGGCGCCGAACGCGTTTTGCAGCTTATACAGCTGCTTCCCAAGCTCTTCATCTTTGACAGCAGCCAAACCTGAGAGCACATCGCTGTGTCCGCTTAAGAATTTTGTCGCGCTGTGAAGTACAATATCCACGCCGAGGTCAAGCGGACGCTGCAGTGCCGGTGTCATGAATGTATTGTCCAGAAAGGTCAGACAGCCGTTTTCTTTTGCAAGCTGAACAATCGCTTTAATATCCGTAATCCCAAGTGTCGGATTTGACGGTGTCTCCATATAAATGACCTTTGTGTTCGGCTTGATGCTCCGCGCCACTTCATTACGATCCGTCATGTCGACAAACGTATGCTCAATGCCAAACCGGGTCAGCACCTCTGTCACCATACGGAAGGTTCCGCCGTATACATCTTCTGTCACAAGAACGTGATCACCCTGTGACAGCAGTAAAAATGCTGTTGAGATGGCAGCCATGCCTGAACTGAAAGCAAATCCTCTTGTTCCGCCTTCCAATGCGGCAATTGTTTCTTCGAGAGCTGTTCTTGTCGGCGTGCCAGAGCGGCTGTAATCATATGCCCCGAACTCTTCAAATGAAGATTGGTGAAAAGTCGAGGCGTGCTGAATCGGTACACTGACCGCCCCGGTTCCGCCGTCTGTTTTAAATGGATTGTGCACGAGCTGGGTTTCCAGCGTCCAATTGTGTTTACTCAAATGAAACAGCTCCCTCTTTGACCTGACATAATGCCTGTTTTAGATCCTCTTTTAAATCTTCCGCATGTTCAATACCGACAGAAAAGCGCAGCAACCGATTGCACACCCCGTTTGCGATGCGGATCTCTTCAGGAATATCCATGTGCGTCTGGGTCGCAGGGTATGTAATAAAGCTTTCCACCCCGCCGAGGCTTTCTGCAAAACAAATGGTCTTCAGTGCTTTTAAAAACGGATTGACCCATTCTTCTTTTTGCAGACGGAAGGACAGCATGCCGCCTTTTCCGGGATACAGCACATCCGAAATTTCTTCCTGCTCTTCTAAAAACGCCGCAAGCTCCTGCGCGTTTGCCTGATGCTGACGCATTCTAAGGCTCAGCGTCTTCATTCCTCTCATCAGAAGCCACGAATCAAATGGCGGCAGGACGGCGCCGATCGCATTTTGATGCTGAAACATTTCCTCTCCGAGCTGCTCATCCTTCACCACGACAAGTCCAGCAAGCAGATCGTTATGCCCGCCTAAATACTTGGTTGCGCTGTGAATGACAATGTCAGCTCCCAGCTCTAGCGGCCTCTGCAAGACCGGTGTATAAAATGTATTATCTACGATCAGCAGAAGACCGTGCTCCTTTGTCATCCGGGCAATATGTTCAATGTCCGCCTCCTGCATGAGGGGGTTTGTCGGCGTTTCCACAAACACCGCTTTTGTATTCGGCGTAATCTTAGAGCGTAAACAGTCCTCATCGCTGAAATCATCATAATGAAAAGTCAATCCGTATTTTTTCCATTCATTTTCAAATAAACGGTACGTGCCGCCATATAGGTCCGATGAAACAATCAGTTCATCTCCGCTTTTAAACAGCGCCATAATCGTTTGGATAGCAGCCATTCCTGAACTAAAGGCAAGCCCTCTTGCGCCGTTTTCTAAGTTAGCGATCGCGTCCTCAACAAGCTGGCGTGTCGGATTTTTTGTGCGGACATAATCAAATCCAGTTGATTCTCCGATCCCTCTGTGGCGGTATGCTGTTGATAAATAAATAGGAGCACTCACTGTTCCCGTGACTTCATCGCTTCGGTTCCCTATTTGGGCTAATTTCGTTTCAACGTGCTGTGACATATAGCTGACACCTTCCCTTTTCAAAATAAAAACCCCTTCTTCATAAGAAGAAGGGGTTTAACGCTTCTTCTTATCTTCCAAGCATAAAAAACGCTTGCTGGATTTAGCACCTTGGCGCTTTGCACATGCAAAACAAGCCGGTTGCTGAGGTTTCTAAGGGCCAGTCCCTCCACCTCTCACGATAAGAAATATCGATTTCAATTTTCTGATTGTTTTATATTAGCGCAATTCACAGTTTATTTCAACACTTTTTTCTTCGTGTTCCGAACCGTTTAAAGAGAGAAATTTCTAATAATTCATGGTACAATAATTGAAAATGCAAGAAAGTATAGTGATGTCCTGGAGGAATGTTTTTATGGCACCGAAAAACGGCACAGTGCAAGAAAAGAAATTCTTTTCAAAAGAGCTTAACGAGGAAATGACCTTGCTTGTTTATCTGCCGTCCAACTACTCCCCGCTTTATAAATACCATGTCATTATCGCACAGGACGGCCACGATTATTTCAGGCTGGGGAAAATCGGCAGACAGGTTGAGGAATTGCTGTCGAAACACGAAATAGACCGGAGCATTATTATCGGTGTTCCCTATAAGGATGTAAAAGAGCGCAGAAACACCTATCATCCGGAGGGTTCAAAATTTTCGGCGTATAAACGGTTCATCGCCCATGAGCTCGTTCCTTTTGCAGATGATGAGTATCCAACCTATCAGATCGGTTATGGCCGAACCCTGATCGGTGATTCGCTCGGAGCGACCGTGTCACTTATGACAGCGCTTGATTATCCGAATATGTTTGGCAACATCATCATGCAGTCTCCCTATGTTGACAAACACGTACTAGAAGCCGTAAAACAGTCAGACGATATCAAACACCTCTCTATTTATCACCAAATCGGAACAAAAGAAACTGACGTCCACACGACAGACGGGAACATTCTGGACTTTACAGAACCGAACCAGGAGCTGAAGCAGCTGCTGGAGAAGAAGCTTTCCGATTATTATTTTGAGCCATTTGACGGAGACCACAAATGGACATACTGGCAGCCGCTCATCACCCCGGCGCTGAAAAAAATGCTTTAACACTCTATCATACTTTATTTCCAGGAGGGACATAATATGAAATACGGAATCGTTTTATTTCCATCAAAAAAGCTCCAAGACCTTGCAAACTCTTACAGAAAGCGCTATGACCCAAGCTACTCTCTAATCCCGCCTCATTTGACGCTGAGAGCATCCTTTGAATGCGCGGAGGAGAAAGCGGATCAGCTCGTATCACATTTAAGAAACATCGCAAAAGAGTCCCACCCACTCGTTCTCAAAATGACAAAATACAGCTCATTTGCGCCTGTCAATAATGTCATTTACATCAAAGCAGAACCGACGGAAGAGTTAAAAACACTCAATGAAAAGCTATACACCGGTGTGTTGGCAGGAGAACAGGAATATAATTTCGTTCCGCATGTGACGGTCGGCCAAAATCTTTCCGACGATGAGCATTCAGATGTGCTGGGACAATTAAAAATGCAGGAAGTGTCGCATGAAGAAATCGTTGACCGTTTCCACTTGCTTTACCAGTTGGAAAACGGATCGTGGACAGTATATGAAACCTTCTTGCTAGGCAGAGGAGAATAATGTTTGAAAGCAGTTATCGCAAAAAATGAAGAACAACTGAAAGATGCATTCTCTGTAAGAGAAGAAGTCTTTGTCAAAGAACAAAACGTGCCTGCTGAAGAAGAAATTGACGAACTTGAAAATGAGTCAGAGCATATCGTCGTGTATGACGGTGAAAAGCCTGTCGGTGCCGGAAGATGGCGTATGAAGGACGGCTACGGCAAGTTAGAGCAGATTTGCGTACTGAAAAGCCACCGTTCAGCCGGTGTCGGCGGCATCATTATGAAAGCGCTCGAAAAAGCCGCGGCAGACGGAGGCGCTTCCGGTTTCATTTTAAACGCGCAAACACAGGCTGTGCCGTTTTACAAGAAACACGGGTATCGCGTGCTTTCTGAAAAAGAATTCCTCGATGCCGGCATCCCCCACTTACAAATGATGAAGGACTGAACGCATCCGGATCTTTTTGAGATCCGGATTTTTTCCGCATATAAAAAACCGTTCTCTCGTATGAACGGTTTTTTATACATATCGATTAATATATGTGCCCATTCCTTTTTCTCGCAATCTCTTATAAAGAGAGCGCTTACGTTTCATCTCGTTTACCTTTCTTTCAGCGGCCGTTTGATTCTCCTGCTGCTTTTCCAGTTCTTTGTATACCCGCTGAAACGGGACATAGCTGATTTTTTCGGTTCCGGCATAATCCTGCTTATGTCCAGCCGTTCTATTAGCATATTGAGCGTATTGCTGGTTCTGAATTTGACCTGCATATATCATACAATACCCACCCCTCTGCTGTCTCTTTTCCCTTAAACTTACTTTTTGAAACACATTTCTTTTGATATGATAGTCATTGTCTGTAATGAACACCTTTTGATTGGGAGGACCCCTTTTTGAAATGCGCCCGACTGAATGATAGAATCATACATTTACATACATATTCGAGAGAACATTATCAATTCCTCTTTGAAGAGGGAATAAAAGGACATTTATTTTGTTCTCATTGCGGAAAGCCCGTTTTGTTACGGCTTAACATCGCCGATCCGCCAGAGTTTATCCATCGCCAGCCAGGCGATTTTCCGGCATGTGAGGAGGCGTGCGAACCGAAGCCCTCTAAAGAGGAAAAAAAAGAAGACGATCAGGAATCTGGTGTCATTCGTTTACCCAAGGGAAAAGCGATCGCCGCTGACCCGTCCCCAGCTGTTACGGAATGGCACCGTCCTAGAAGCATTAAACCAGGAACACCATTTGTGCCAAAAACAATAGAACCCGATACGAGCCTTTTTCCGTCTGTCGGTTTAAACACGGATCAGCTGAAAGCTGTCACGGAAACAGATGGCCCGCTGCTTGTGCTTGCAGGTGCGGGGAGCGGAAAAACACGGGTGCTGACAGCCCGTGCCGCCCACATGATCGAACACTTAGGCATACCGCCTGAAAATATGCTGCTTGTCACCTTTACAACAAAAGCTGTCGCTGAAATGAAAGAGCGTATGGCGAACCAGTACGGATTACAGCCGGCAAAAGTCAGAAGACTTGTGACAGGAACATTCCACAGTCTGTTTTATAAGATCTTGTATCACTCTAATTCTGCTAAATGGAACGGTGAGCATCTGCTGAAAATGGAGTGGCAGCGGGAACAATATATCAAAAAAGCACTCTATGAAGAGGGCATCGATGAGAAAGAATTCCCAGTTGACCAAGCCCTGCAGCAGATCGGTTTTTGGAAAAACACTTATGTCCCAAATGAACGCATCCCTCTAAAAGATGAGTGGGAAAAACAAGTTTATCGTTTATATGAACATTATGAACGCCAGAAAAAAGAACACAGCCAATTTGATTTTGATGACATGGCTTCAGCCTGCTATGAATTGTTTATCGAGCGGCCTGACCTTCTGGAACAATATCAATCTCGGTTTACGTATATCTTAATTGATGAGTTTCAGGACATTAATCCGGTTCAATACAAAATCATGCAAATGCTCGCCAGTCCGGAGCAAAACCTGTGCTGTGTCGGAGACGATGACCAGTCCATCTACGCGTTTCGCGGAAGCAATCCGTCTTTCATTCTTGATTTTCAAAAGGATTATCCGGGAGCGAAGACGATCTATTTAACTGCGAACTACAGGTCTACGCACCCGATCGTCTCTAGTGCTGATATCGTTGTGAAAAAGAACAAAAACAGATATGCCAAAACGCTTGAAGCGGCCCGCGATGACATTCAGGTCCCTGTGCTGTTTTATCCTTATGATGAAGAGGAAGAAGCCACAATGGTCGTTTCCGATATCAAAGAAAAAATTCAAAATGGAGCCAGTCCAGAAGACTTTGCGGTTCTTTACCGCACAAACAGCGGAGGCCGTGCTATATATGAAAGGCTTCATCAATCGTCAATTCCGTATACAGCTGACCGCGGCGTCCAATCGTTTTACAGCAGACGGATCGTCCGCCAGATTCTCGCCTACTTGTATGCCAGCCAAAATGAGGATGACACCGAGGCGATTAAACATTTGCTTCCCGCCTTGTTTTTAAAACAGTCCGCTTTGAATACGCTGAAGGCGCTCTCGATTACAGAGGACTGTACCATGATCAAAGCGCTGGCCAAATTGCCTGATCTGAAGCCATTCCAGCTGGACAAAATCAAGAAAATCGTACCGTTTTTTGCAAGCCTCCGCACGATGAAGCCCGTAGAAGCCATCACCTTTGCAGAAGGAAAAATGGGCTTCTCCGAGTATTTAAAAAAGCGGGGCAATGAGGGCAACAAGCTGGAAAAAGGTTCCGATGACCTGCGCGACATCAAGGTTGTCGCCAAGAAGTTCAAAACGATTCCTGACTTTCTTGCCCACGTAGACCATATGAGGGCCGCTGAGAAAAACAGAACGGATGAACATGGCGTTCAGCTGATGACCATTCACCGGTCAAAAGGCCTTGAATTCAAAACAGTCTACGTGTTAGGCACTGTAGACGGCTCGATTCCGCACGATTTCTCATTAGAAACGGCAAGAAAAGGAGACGAGGCCGCTCTTGAGGAGGAAAGACGTCTTTTATATGTAGCCATGACCCGGGCGAAACAGCATTTATATTTGTCTTGCCCCGCTAACAGGCGCGGCAAAACAGCCAACCGCTCAAGATTTTTGTATCCCCTTCTACAAAAAGCAAGACAGCCCTTGCATCATTAACAGCCCGGCAGATTACTGCCGGGTTTTTACTGTAAAAAAAGGCCCGCTGCAGTGAGTCAGCCAGGCCATCCACTTATTTATTATCCATCATTTTAGAAATCGTGCCAAAATCAAGCTTTTCTTTTCCGCTTGTAATAGATTCCACAATTTTATCTTCTAATTCTTTTGGCACGCGTCTGTTTGCCATCTGAGCTACGCGGTTAATCACACTGCGCACTGTATTTTCATCTTTAAAATTAGCGTTTTGGAGTGATCCGGCAAGATTCATTACATCCTGCATCTTCACACCTGTTTTCTTTTCGATGTTCTTAAAAAATTGATTATCCATAATGCGCCTCCTTTTGGCGGAGTAATACGGTATTGTATGAATGCACATAATACAATGTGCTTTTCCAACATTTTTAAAAATAAACACAAGGCAAGGAAGCACGGGTTATAACCCGTACTTCCTCAATACATCTTAAAAGAAAGATGCACCTACGATGATGAGGAGAATGAATAATACGACCAACAAAACAAATGTTGAACCATAGCCGCCGCCGTAACCGCCAGCATAACCGCCATAACAGCCGCCGTAGCCGCCGCCGAATCCGTATCCAAAGCCCATAGATAAGCACCTCCTTTACTCTCTATACACTATGTGAGCTGCTTGGATCGGCTTGGATATTCGCATAGGGCGTTTGCGGATTTATGATTGATCATATTGAGCTTGATGTTTCTTAAGTAAGGCCTCCGTTTTTTCAGCCAGCTCTTCAATCTCATCTTCAAATTCCAGACCGGCTTTATCAAATGCATCCAAGTCTTTTCTGATACGGCCCATCGTGTCTTCATACTCTTTTTGCTTTTGTTCGTGTGGTTCATATCTTCCTTCTATCCATTTTTCAAACTCATTCACTTTTATCCCCCCGCTTATGATATATGCTGAGCGAGGCCGCCCCGTTAAAAAAACAAAAAACCGGAGTTCTCCGGTTTCTTTGCCAGGCTATTGAGGCTTTTTCTTTTTATTTCCGCACCCGCAGCCTTTCTTTTTTATCTTTTTTGATTGATACGATGAATCTGTATATGGAGATTTTTGGGAAGGTTTATGATGTTGGCTCATTTTTGTCCCCTTCCTTTCCTTATGTCATATATGCTACTTTATGCTGATGCTAGTGAAAAGTTGCTGGTGGTAACGCCTCATTCTTGCAGCCATTTTGATACGAGCGTTTCTATGATGCCGGCAAGGCCGGCGATCGCCAAAAGTAAAATCAGCCACTGCGCCGCTTGCGGGATCAACGCCTGGCATAAAATCAAAAAGCCGGCGCACCACACGCCTGTGCACCAATAGCAGCTCAGCAATTCACCAATAAACGCCCTGACACCGGTTCCCTTAATCACGATATAGGTTTCAATGTTCCCGTCCGCATCCTTTTCTTCCTTCTCTTCATGAAACAGACTGCGAAGCGGCGCCATAATCGTGTCAAACACCAGCAGGCGGGCGAGCCGAAAGACCGCAAGCGATAGAAGAACAATTGTCAGCCCATTTATAACCACTCGTTCACTCCTTTGCCAATCATGATCCCTTCACATATATGCGAAAACCCTATTCTTCATGAATTGTATCTTGTCCGGCAGAAAATTGGTTATTTTTATTATTCCGCTCGGCACCCCATTTGCATTATATAGAGTATGGATAAGAAAGGAGTGAAGGTTATGTCATTTGAAACAAAAATTGAATCCCTGCATCCTGACATATTTGAGCAATTATCAAGCGAATTCGAGCAGCAGATCGAAGTGATTGATTGCGAAAATATCACAATAGATACGTCACATATAACAGCTGCCCTTTCTATACAAGCCTTGGTTACAACATTGATTATCCTGTTGACACAGCTCGTTATTGCCGACGAGGACTTGGCCGACACAGTAGCAAGCGAAATACTCATTCTTGATAACTCTCAAATCAAAAAAAGAACCATCATTAAAATTATCAACAGCCGAAACATCAAGATTACTTTGTCTGCAGACGAAATAATAACCTTTGTACAAATCTTGCTTCAGGTGTTAAACAGTATGCTCCTTGAATTCGACATCCTTTAACCCTTTCTTTTCACAAACTAAAAGTTGAGGTGAGAACAAATGTCAGATAACGATAAAATCAAAGAAGAGCTTGAAAAGCTCCCAGAAGTTGATCCAATGATGAAAATGCTGGTCCAAAACATATTTGTAAAACACGGCATCACAAAAGACAAAATGAAAAAAGTATCAGATGAAGAAAAAGAAATGCTTTTGAATATGGTAAAAGACCTGCAAGCGAAATCAGCGGAGCTAGCTGAAAAACACAAGAAGAAAAAAGAAGAAGAAGCCGTACAAGAGCAAAAGAGCGATAAACCGCTTAGCCGCAGAGAGCAGCTCATTGAACAGCTCAGACAAAGACGGCAAAACAATAACAATTCAAATTAATCATAAAAAATAGGGCACATCATCAAGATAAATGCCTCAGTCAAAGTAAGAGGCTCGCTCATTTAATAACAGTAAAAGAAAAGGAGGAATAGATATGGAAAGCAGACCATACTCTTGGGTTGCACTTGATCCTGACTGTGACCATCCGTTAGAGCACAAAGAGAAAGAAAAAGAAGAAAGAAAATGCAATTGCGATATTTGCTGCAATAACAATGGGTTTGGCAATGACAACAACGCCTTTATCGACCAAGATCTAGCTCAGGCAAATCTCAACAAACAAGTCTCAGATGAGACGATTATTATTAGAGACTCTTGTGACATCAACGTTTCATCTACAGACGTTCAAGCCGTAACATCTATTGTAACAGCGCTTAATGCAGCTGTCTTGACAGTAGCTCTCACCTCCATTGCAGATGGCGTTATTGCTGAATTAGTCGCACAAGATTTATTGCAGCTTACAGCTAACAAGCAAGTAAACCGCCAGAAACTTCTTATCGAATGCTCCCGCGGCGTAAACGTCACAACAGTAGATGCCGATATCGCAACCCTTGTCTCTACAGCTACAAACGTTCTGATCGCTGTCCTAGTCATCACTCTTGTCCTCTAGAACCTAAAAGCAGAGCTAAAAACGCTCTGCTTTTTCTTATTTTCCAAGCATATGATGAATATATAGACGTTCACCCACACCAAGTGGGGCACGGGTACATATGTTGTTAAGGACTAAAGTCAAATACCCTATAAAGAAGGAGCTGAAATCAATGAGCTGCGGAAAAACCCATGGCCGGCATGAGAACTGTGTATGCGATGCAGTGGAAAAGATTTTAGCAGAGCAGGAGGCAGTTGAGGAACAGTGTCCGACTGGCTGCTATACAAACCTTTTGAATCCGACAATTGCAGGTAAAGACACAATTCCGTTTCTCTTGTTTGATAAAAAAGGCGGATTGTTCTCCACATTCGGAAACGTGGGGGGATTTGTGGATGATATGCAATGCTTTGAATCCATTTTCTTCCGCGTTGAAAAATTATGTGATTGCTGCGCAACACTGTCTATTTTACGCCCTGTCGATGTCAAAGGCGATACCTTAAGTGTTTGCCACCCTTGCGACCCGGATTTCTTCGGGCTAGAAAAAACAGATTTCTGCATTGAAGTGGATCTCGGATGCTTCTGCGCGATTCAGTGCCTGTCACCAGAGCTAGTTGACAGAACATCGCCTCACAAAGATAAAAAGCATCATCACAATGGATAAACACTTGTAAAGAGGAATCCCCTTCCAAACTCTATTACAGGTGCAAATCATTCAGCTGCTTCCAGCGTGAGGCAGCTGACTCTCCATCATTTCGCCAGTCTCAAATTTATAAGGCAGGAGGGATAATATGAGCCAGAAAACATCAAGCTGCGTGCGTGAAGCTGTAGAAAATATTGAAGATCTGCAAAACGCTGTTGAAGAAGACTGCCCGACCGGCTGCCACTCTAAGCTTTTATCTGTAAGCCATTCGCTAGGCGACACAGTGCCTTTTGCAATATTTACATCAAAATCAACGCCATTAGTCGCCTTCGGAAATGTCGGCGAACTCGATAACGGCCCTTGCTTTAATACAGTATTTTTCAGGGTCGAAAGAGTGCATGGAAGCTGCGCAACACTGTCATTATTAATCGCATTTGACGAACACAAACACATTTTGGACTTCACCGATAAAGATACGGTGTGTGAAGTGTTCCGACTCGAAAAAACGAACTACTGTATTGAAGTTGACTTAGACTGCTTCTGCGCAATCAACTGCTTAAATCCTCGATTAATTAATCGTACACATCATCAGCATTAATCATAAGCTGGAAAAGCTTGCAAGCCTGCAGGCTTTTCTCTATGTAAAAAAGCTGTCCGGCAACATCAGCCGGGCAGCTTTTTTCTTTTTCGTTAAAAACCGAGCGGGTGCAAAGAGGTAATATCATCGATTGCCAGTTCGGTTGGGGCTCCGTTTCCGGTTGTTCGAAGCAGGACGGAATCATTTCTTCTTCCGACAATCACGCCCCTGTACGTTCTTCCATTGGCTTCAATCAAACAAAGCGCTCTCGGCATGTTATGAGGCAGCTTTGTTAAAAAATCAATTTTTTCGTGGATCGTCATCTTGCTCATCGGTTTTTTCACTTTTCGTGCCGGCGGTGCTTTTTCCTCCGCTTTATCAGCACTATGGACAGCTTCCGGTTCTTTCTCAGGCTTCCGGGTCTCAAGTGCAGGCTCTTCCTTTTTTTCTGCTTTCGGGGGCTCGTGTTCAACGGTTTCTTCTACGGCCTGCGGCTCTGCTTTCTGTTCCTCTTGGCTTTTTATGTTCTCTGGTTCTCTCACCTCTTGAGTTTGCTGACTCACTGGTTCGGCTGCAGGCTTTTGGTCTTCTTGCAGGACATCCTGTGCCACAGCTTCCTCCTGCTGCTTCTCATGGTAAACCGGCTTTTCCTCAGCTTTTGGCGGAGCGGGTTTGTCGGCCTTTCTTTTGATGACAATCTCCTGCATGGATGATCTTGTAGTTTCTGCATAATCCGGCTGAACAATATACATGAGCGGTTTTTTATCCGCGTTTCTTTTCTTATTAGACATCTTCATCCCTCCGATTGTGTCATATTCTATCTATATGACAGAAAGCTGAAAATCAGAAGAAATAAAAAAGCAATCCCTATTCGGGATTGCTTGATATAGATCCTGCTTAGCGGGCAGTGATATGGAAACCTGAATCAACGTGAAGATTTTCACCTGTAATCCCGCGGGACATATCGCTGAACAAGAACGCAGCTGTATCGCCCACTTCTTCAGGTGTTGTCGTGCGGCGAAGCGGTGCACGCTCTTCGATGTCTTTTAAGATAGAGTTGAAATCGCTGATGCCTTTAGCAGATAATGTTCTGATCGGGCCGGCAGAAATGCTGTTGACGCGGATATTTTCTTTTCCTAAGTCAGCAGCTAAATATTTCACACTTGCATCAAGAGAAGCTTTTGCTACACCCATGACGTTGTAGTTTGGCATCACAAGCTCTCCGCCAAGGTACGTCAAAGTGACAATGCTTCCGCCTTCAGTCATCATCGGACGTGCCGCTTTGACAACAGCAGTCAGAGAATATGAGCTGATGTTATGAGCCAAAAGGAAGCCGTCACGATTTGTGTTTAAGTATTCGCCGACAAGCTCTTCTTTGTTGGCAAACGCGATACAATGCGCGATACCGTGGATTACACCGACCTGCTCCTTAATGCTTGCGAAGCAAGTTTCGATTTCTGCGTCGTTTGTAACATCGCAAGGGAGGATGATGGAATCGTTGCGGTCTAATGTTCCGGCAAGCTCGTGAACGGATTTCTCCAGGCGTTCACCAGCGTATGTGAAAATCAAACGTGCACCCGCTTCATGTAAAGAACGCGCAATGCCCCAGGCGATGCTGCGTTTGTTGGCTACCCCCATCACAACAATGTTGCGGCCTTCAAGTGAAAAATTCATATGTATAAAGCCTCCTATATTTAATAAAGACATAGTATTAGTACCTGATCTTAATTCCTATCATATCATAACCTTGTCCAGATGAAAAGCGCATACCGTAGCAAACGCAAAAGAGATCACCATCAGCTGGTGATCTCATCGGCTTGTATTTAAGCTGTTTCGTTTAAAAGCGAAATGGTTTGTCGGCCCGTGTCCCGATCCGATGCCGAGCGTATTTTCCACCGCTTCACGGACAAAGTTGGCCGCAACCTCAAATGCCTGATGGATGCTGTCTCCTTTAGCCGTTTGGGCCGTTAAAGCCGCAGCAAAGGTGCAGCCTGTGCCATGCGTATGCTTCGTATTGATATAAGGATGGGTGATTTGCATAAACATGCTGCCATCAAAAAGAAGGTCAGTAATGTGATTGTCCTCAGGCTGGTGCCCGCCTTTGATAATGACATGCTGCGCACCCATCTTGACGAGCTGCTCCGCTGCTTTTTTCCGGTCATCCAGCGAGCTGATTGTCATTCCTGTCAGCGTTTCTGCTTCCGGGACATTCGGCGTAATCGCGTAGCTTCTTGGAATGAGCAACTCCTTTAAGGTGGCAACTGACTCATCACGCAGCAAGGATGCCCCGCCCTTTGCGATCATAACCGGATCAACAATTACACGATTGAATCCGTACTCGTCAATTTTTCTTGCCACTTCTTCAATCATGTCGGCATTCCAGAGCATTCCCGTTTTGACTGCATCCGGTCTCAAATCCTCAGCAACAGCGTCAATTTGCTGTCTCAACGCCTCTACAGTCAGCGGATGCACCCCATGAACGCCAAGCGTATTTTGAGCGGTTACCGCTGTAATCGCAGACATTCCGAATACATCAAGCTCTTGAAAGGTTTTAATATCAGCTTGTATCCCTGCGCCGCCGCCTGAATCTGATCCGGCGATTGTCAATGCTTTATATATACTCATTACACTACACTCCTTTTATTACCCGATCCATTTATGATAAATGGATTTTGCCCGGGCAATATCATTTGTTCCATGGATCAAAGCTCTGCCGTCCCGGAACAGCACCATTTTCATATCATCCGAGCGGCAGGAAATTAAATACGGGTTCGCAGCTACTTCAAGCCCGGCCTGCCTCAGCTGACCGGCAAGCGCTTCAAGATCCGCTTCTTTCGTAATAGATGATCTGATCTGCACCGTGTTCCTGCCGCACAATACAGCCGCTTTTGTTTGATTTTCATATGACAAAAACGGAAAATCCTTTGTGCCGCAGCTTGGGCATGCGTCATGTTTGAGACTGGCCGCTCTCACTTCTGACCGCTCGTTTTTCCACAAATCAAAGGAGCGCAGCACCGGCTCGCACTCCTCTCCCGTCAGCAGCTTCAGTGCATCTGTTACCTGAAAGACTGCTACCTGCAAAACAGCCGGACTGATGATGCCAGCTGTGTCACACGTTGCTCCGCCAATCGGAAGTGTATCGAGCAAGCAATGCAGGCAAGGGGTAGATCCCGGCACCACGGTAAAGGTGAGGCCGTAGCTCCCTACACAGGCACCGTAAAGAAAAGGAATCCCTTCCTTTACCGCAGCATCATTTACGATCAGGCGGGTTTCAAAATTATCAGCCGCATCCACTATAATTGATGCATCCCTAATCAGCTCGAAAATATTTTCTGCTGTCACATCCATGACAAGGCCGGTCACATCAACATCGCTGTTAATCGAACGGAGACGGCGCTCCGCAGCGGCTGCTTTCGGCATTTCTTTTTTGACATCATCTTCTGTATAAAGCTGTTGGCGCTGGAGGTTGCTCCATTCAACATAATCTCTGTCGGCAATTTTCACAGAGCCGACTCCCGCTCTCACCAGCATTTCTGCACTGGCTGTTCCGAGCGCGCCGGCGCCGATAATCACGGCGCGCGCTTCTTTCAATTTTTTCTGGCCGGATGGGCCGATCGGAGCAAACAGCTCCTGCCTTGAATACCTGCCCGTCATACAGGAAGACCTTCTCCCGGACTGCTTGCCGTTCCGTATTGCTTAAGCGGGATTCGGCCCGCCTCATAAGAAAGGCGCCCTGCTTCCACTGCGAGCTTCATGGCACGAGCCATTTTCACGGGATCGTCAGCGCCAGATACAGCCGTATTGAGCAGTACGCCATCCGCTCCAAGCTCCATTGCGTATGCCGCATCTTTAGGCGAGCCGATTCCCGCATCCACGATGACCGGCACTTTCGCCTGTTCAATAATAAACGACAGATTCAAAGGATTTAAGATTCCTTGTCCTGATCCAATCGGAGATGCACCCGGCATGATGGCATGAACGCCGAGCTCTTCCAGCTTTCTCGCCAGCACAACGTCATCCGACGTGTACGGGAGCACAATAAAGCCTTCTTCAAGAAGCTGTTCAGACGCTTTTAATGTCTCAACAGGGTCAGGCAGCAAGGAACGGCTGCATCCGATGACTTCAACTTTAATCATGTCACAAAGGCCGGACGCTTTCGCCAGCCTTGCAATCCGAACCGCTTCTTCAGCAGTGCTGGCGCCCGCTGTATTCGGCAAAAGCGTATATTTGGATAAATCAAGCTGTTCCAAAAAATTCGGCTGAGATGCTTCAAAGATGTTCATTCTCCTTACAGCAAATGTTAAAATATCAGACTCAGAAACAGCTACTGCTTCCTTTTGAATGTCAAACGATGGGTATTTCCCCGTGCCCAGCAGCAATCTTGATTGAAATGATTTTCCGCCAATTGTTAACATGCTCATCCGCCTCCTACAAAATGGACAATTTCAATGACATCACGATCACAAAGCTCAACCTCGTGATAGCGTTCTTTCCCGATTATTTCTTTATTTCTTTCCACGATAACGATTTTATTTTCAAGCTGATACGACGCCAGCAGGTCTTGAATTGTACCTGCGTCTTTTTCCCACTTCACGTCTTTACCGTTCAGCTGTAGCATCATATCTGAACCGCCTCCTTGCGATCAATTCGGAATGCGTGCAGCCAGTCTTGGTTGACCTCTTTATTCATGATGAGATCACTGATCAAAGCGCCCGTTGCGGGAGCAAGCAGGATCCCGTTTCTGAAATGGCCCGCCGCAAATAAAATACGGCTGTCCTCAGGATGTCTGCCGATGTACGGTTTTCCATCCTTTGTTCCCGGCCGGAGTCCCGCCCAAAAACGATCCACCTTCATATTCTGTATAGCCGGCAGCATCGTTTTTGCTTTTTTCATAACGGATTCCAATCCGCCAAGATCCGGTGTTTCACTCCAGTCCCCCGGCTTCATTGTCGCGCCGACAACCAGTTTGCCGCTTTTTCTCGGTACGATATAGCAGTGATCATGGTAAAGCGTTTTTGTCAGCGGGATATCATCATTCCAAACGGACAGGCACTCCCCTTTTACAGGGAGAAAAGCATTGTTCAGTCCAAGCTGTTTAAAAAACATTCCGCTCCACACTCCGCTGGCAACGACAACATGATTAGCCCATACGTCTCCTCTAGGGGTCTTGATGGACAGGGCTTCACCGTCACGTTCGACATGCAGGACGGGCGTATGCTCAAAAATCTCCGCCCCAAGCATTTTTGCTGCTTTCACATATGCCTTGCAAACAAAATAAGGCTCCACATGCACATCATCCTGAATAAAAGATGCACCAAAGATGTCACCAGACGCATACGGCTCTTTTTCTAACACCTCTTCTTTTGAATACCAGCTGACAGAGTCCAAATCGTCCATCTGTCTCAGCTGCAGCACATCTTCTTCAGAAAATGCAAGTTTAAACATACCGCCGTTATGCTGCCTGATATCCACACCTGATAATGCATAAAGCTCTTCTCCAAGACCTTTGTACAGACGCTGACTGTGCATGGCGAAATCAAAAAACGCGTCACGTTCCTCGCATTCGGCATGGGCGCCCAGCATTCCGGCAGCGGCACTTGTCGTTCTGCCGCCCATTGTTCCGCTTTCAAACAATGCGGTGCTTTTGTTTTCCTTTGCCAAATGATAAGCAATCGCGGAACCGATAATTCCGCCTCCAATCACCACTGCTTCATAATGCCTTTTCATAGCGCATCTCCTTTAGCTTGCGGGAATATCGTCTGGCTGCTTCCAAAGGTTCAGCGGAAGAGAAAATTCCTGACATAACAGCAATGCCGTCTGCCCCTGCTTGTTTTACGTCTCTTAACCTGTCCGGCGTCATCCCCCCGATGGCTATAACCGGGATGGAAATCCGCTGTTTGATATCTGACAGCAAAGATACTCCTCTGCCTTCAAGACCCTTTTTGCAATCCGTTTCAAACACATGGCCGAACAGCACGTAGTCCGCGTCTTCCTTTTCTGCTTGAACCGCTTCCTCCAGTGAATGCACCGACCTCCCGATATGAAGGTGTGGAAATCTGGCTCTGACCTGCTTCGGTGAAAAGCTGCCGCTTGGCAGCTGCACGCGGTGAATAGTAGAGAAAAGTGCAATATCCACGCGCCCGTTCATCACCAATTTTCGTTTATCTATACCGCCTTCAAAAATAAGCTCGAGCAATTTCAAAATATCCGCCGCCGATTTTGAGCGTTCCCGAATATGAATAAAATCAACTTCATTCTTAATCGTAATGATGATTCTCGCTAGCTCTTCTACCGGCTTGCTGTCATCCGTTATGGCGTGAAGCTCCACATTCCTCCACCTCTTTTATGGCGCAGTCAGACCAGCCTTCTTTTCGATAGGCCATTCCCCAAAATTGATATTCGTAGTAGCTGGAGATGACAAAATTCTCTTTCATCTTGGCACGCACTTCCTCCGTGCTGTTTTCCGCCAGCTCATCAAAGCGGTTGATTTGCTCCTCGACCTGTTGTCTAAACCAATCACCGCCATATGTGCCAATCCACTTCTGATAAATTGGATGCCCCGGATCACAATGCAGCAATTTCTCACCAACCTCGTAATAGAGCCAATAGCATGGCAGCAGGGCCGCTAAGATTTCTGCGAAATTCCCGCTCAAAACCGAACGGTACATATGGGATGTATAAGAGTACGCCGTAGGAGACGGCTTAAACGCCTTACGCTCTTCCTCGCTGATTTCCAACAGCTCGGCAAACTCGCGATGAAGCGCCATTTCCGCCTCATATGTACCTTGGGCATGGCTTGCCATCCGCCCCGTTGTATAAAGATCCTTCGCATAAGCGGCACCAAATGACTGCACCTTTGCAAAATGCGTTAAATAATAGGAATCCTGAAGTACGTAGTATTTAAAACGGTCAATCGGAAGCGTTCCGTCACCGATTCCTTGAACGAACGGATGGACAAAGCTCCCCTCCCACCATTCTGCGGCTGCACTGCGGCATTCTTCTGAAAACTTCACAAATCATTCCCCCTCTGAAAATAAAAAAACCACTTTCCCGCAAGGAAAAGTGGTTTGGAATTGGCATAGTAAAATAACACAAATACCGCTCCACTTCCCTACGCAGGTCTGAACCTGTTCAAGTTATGAGGGTCTAAAAGTCACACTTTTATCTCAGCCCTTATGAAGGACACCCCTAGTGGTTAAACGAATACATATTGAATTGTTCTGCACCTCTATATTAACACGAATCCTTATTTGGTCAAGATTTATCCTTCCAATGTTTTCTTAAGATCCGTTACGTACCCCCGAGATCCGGTGACAATTAAACGGTCTCCAAGTTTCAGCCTCGTATCCCCATGAGGAACGATGCTGTCCACACCTCTGAAGATCCTGACAAAGATGACGTCACCTGTTAAAGGGAATTCCCGTAAAATGACACCATCATATTTACTGTTCTCCATATTAATTTGATACAGCGAAGACTCTTGGTTCGTGAGCAGCTTCATGACGCCAGGCGCTTCAATCAGTGCGCGAAGCAGCGTTTTTGTCGACAGCAGAATAGAAAAGATGCTGATTCCCTGCTCCTTCAGAGCTGCTTCATGCTCCGGTGATCCTACGCTTGCAATGACTCTTTCTGTGCCTTTATCTTTTGCAAGTAATGCAATGTCTGCATTCATATCTTCATTTCCTGTCGCCACAACGAGGATATCCGTTTCAAAAATGCCGAGTGATTCAAGCGTCTCGTGTTCATAGTCAGAAATTGTTTCAACAGCAAACACTGATTCTGACAGCTTTTCCTCCGCATTCTCTTGGTAGACGTGTACAACACGCACGTCATACTCTTCCTCTGGCAATTCGAGTGTGACAGGCAAAGTCATTTGATTGGCGCCAATGAACGTAATCGTCTTTTTCTCCTCCGGCTGCTCTTCCCGTTTGTATAATTTTTTAAAACAGATCGGCGTAAAAATACTTGCAATGACGGCTACTAAAATTAACGCTCCTGACATATTTGCACTGATCACGTGAAGCTGCTGCCCGATTGTTGCAGCGGCAATCACGAGCGAAAGCGTAGATGTCAGCAAGAAGCCAGACGCGAAAATGGTTCGGTTATCATACCACTTCTTTAGGTACATGACAGGAATGATTTTGCTGACTAACAGCGCCAGCAGCAGGAGCGGAATCATGATTAAAATTGTTTTATCCTGGAAAAGAGTCCAAATATCCAGCTTCACACCGACCATCACGAAGAAAATCGGTATTAAGAACCCATAACCAAATGAATCCAGCTGCTGAACAAGTTCTTTGTTTGGCGAAAGCAGGGAAACGAGAACCCCCGCTAAGAAAGCGCCGAGAATATTTTCCGCCCCAAGTGATTCAGACAGGGCAACGAGTACAATAATTAACGTAAAAATGGCACGCGTCCCGATCTGGATCGTCCCTTTTGACATGGACTGCACAAAAGAGCGATGTTTAAAGACCCGGCCGAAAAAGTAAAGCACCACTCCGGCCGCAAACAGAATCATCAGGAGCCACATGTTTCCGCTGTCCTCTCCGTATAAAGAAGAAAAAACAGCAAGAAGAATCATCGTGGCCAAATCAGCAATAACAGCAACAAGCAAAATAATCTGCCCGATATTCGAATTCATGATCCGTTCTTCTTTTAATGTTGGAACGACAACGCCTAATGAAATCGTTGAAATAATCAGGGTCATCAAAAATGCATTTTGGATAAATCCGGCCAAGACGAACCCATAGGACAAGAGCAATGATAAAATAAAAATACCGACGAAAATAACAGATGCCGCAGCAAACGTATTCGGCGCTTCCTTGCCATTCGGCAGGAACTGCTTTTTCTTTCCTTTCTCAAACGACGAAAAATCAATTTCAAGCCCGCTTAAAAACATCAAAAAGATAAATCCGAGCATAGAGAGTGTTTGGAGCCAGGTGTCACCCTCCACAACTAAATTAAGGCCGCTTTTCCCAATAATCAGCCCCATAATGATTTCAGCAACAACAACCGGGATGCTGAGTTTAAACCGATGCAAAAGGATGGGTGTCAAAAATGCAACGATAAGTACAACAACTAATGATGCGACAGATGTATGCGCCATAATCAGAACCTCCTTTTTAAGTCAGGGTTATGCTAGTTCTCACTCAGAGAACAAAACCTCATTTTTAAAAAACATAACGCGATTTTAACAAGGGTGATGATGAAAAATAAAGTAATATGGTCTTAATCCTGTTTAGAAAATGATTCTTCTTCTATAATTTGCACATAAAAGCTTGTGATGACTCACAACACTTTGCTTCATAATAAATAAAACAATCGGTAAGGAGGATACCGCATGGCTTACGATATCATCAGCGATATTCATGGCTGCTATGACGAAATGACTGCATTAATCCAAAAGCTTGGCTATACAATCAAAAATGGAGTACCTGTCCATGAAGAAGGCAGGGTGCTTGTTTTTGCCGGAGATTTAACTGACAGAGGGCCCAAATCGATAGAGGTCATCCGATTTGTAGCCGGCGCTTACGAAAAAGGCGCTGTGCGTTATGTCCCGGGAAACCATTGCAATAAATTATATCGTTACTTAAAAGGAAATCCGGTAAAAGTGATGCATGGTCTCGAAACAACAGCGGCAGAGCTTGAGGAACTTTCCAAGGATGAGAGAAAATCAGTCAGCGAACAGTTTATGAAGCTGTACGAAACAGCGCCGCTTTACGACATCTTACATAATGGAGAATTAGTTGTCGCCCATGCTGGCATAAGAGCTGACGATATCGGCAAATATACCCGCAGAGTGAAGGACTTTGTGCTTTACGGTGACGTGACGGGTGAAACATATCCGGACGGCAGACCCGTCAGGCGTGATTGGGCGGCAGCCTATAACGGAAAGGCTTGGGTGGTATACGGTCATACACCTGTGAAAGAGCCTCGGAAGGTCAATCGCACCATCAACATTGATACAGGCTGCGTGTTCGGAAATCAACTGACAGGCTTTCGCTTTCCAGAAATAGAAACCGTCTCTGTTCCAAGCTCCCTGCCTTACGACGAATCAAGATTTCGCCCCATATAAAAAAGGAGAGAATCAATGATTCTCTCCTTTTATCAGTTTTCTCATGTCCTGAGGCAGTGGAGCATGAAACGTCATGTTCTCCTGTGTCAGCGGATGGATAAATGAAAGATGCTCGCTGTGCAAAGCCTGCCGGCCAATTTCCTGTCTCGTACCGCCGTACAGTGTATCGCCGCACAACGGGTGCCCGAGATAGCTCATATGAACACGAATTTGATGGGTTCGTCCAGTCTCAAGCTGCAATGCCACCGAGGTCATGTCGTCATTTGCACATGTGACGTAAAAATGAGTAACAGCCTTCTGGCCGTCTGGCGTTACCGTCCGTTCAATAATACTATCAGGATGTCTGCCAATCGGAGCATCGACTGTTCCCTCCATCTGTGCCATCCGCCCGTGAACCACTGCCGCATACCGGCGTTTCACAAGGCCGTTTTTTTGCGCAGACGATAAAATGGAGTGGGCAAATCGATGCTTGGCAACAAGCATGACACCTGATGTATCCCGGTCTAGCCGGGTAACAAGATGTACTGTGGCCCTCACTCCGGTTGTTTGATAATGATCAATAATTCCATTGGCAATGCTGCCGGAGGGATGCTCTCTCGAAGGGATTGATGACACATACGGCTGCTTGTTTATCACAAGCACATGTTCATCCTCATAAAGGATATCGAGCGGAACAGGCTCTGCCAACAGCGTCTCGCTCACCTGTTCCTCAGGAAACTTCACGATAAGAAGATCTCCATCTTTCAAAACGTATTTGACCGTCACATGCTCACCGTTAATCTGCAGGTCTCCCCCGCCAAACTTAATATCGGTCAGCAGACGTTTCGAAATTCCCAGTTCACCGGCATATTCTTTTACAGTCATCCCGTCCTCAGCGGAAGTAATGTTCTTTCTGATAAAAAAATGCTCCACGATATGTCCTCTTTCTATTCACCTTTTCCAATAAACGAATCCTGGACTCTTTTCCAAAATGGAAACGGACGGAATCTCGCAAACCGCACTTTTTCGGATGCAACTTGGCAGCGGATCGACTTTACATCCTTATGGAGAAGGGTTAAATGGTCAATCGTCACTTGAAAGTCAACTTCGTTTCTCGGCTTAATCATGCAATCATGATGGGATGGGAGAAGCAGAGGTGACCCGACCGTACGGAACACGCGGTTATTAATTGAAGCCATTTCCGCAAGCTGGATCGCCCTGATAGACGGATGGATAATCGCTCCGCCCAGCGCCTTATTGTAGGCTGTGCTGCCTGATGGAGTTGACAGGCAGAGGCCATCGCCCCGGAAGGTTTCAAAGAGCTGCCCTTTGATTTCCACATCAGCAACAAGGCTTCCTTCGATGCTTTTAATCGTACATTCATTCAAAGCTAAGTATCTTTCTTCCCGCTCGTTTTCGTGATAGGTCACAATGACTTCGAGAAGCGGATATTCGACTGTATGATACGGCGTTTTCGCGATGGCAAGAACAAGTTTTTCAATTTCATGAGGAACCCAGTCGGCATAAAAACCCAGATGACCTGTGTGAACGCCGACAAATGCTGTTTTGTCCAAGCGGTCGCTGTATCTGTGAAAAGCATACAAAAGCGTTCCGTCGCCTCCGACTGAAATAACGATTTCCGGTTCATTTTCATCCAGTTCCATATCAAAATCCAATAAATACGCCTGTATTTTGCTTTTCAGCGTATCAGAAACTTGATCTCCTTTTGATGATACGGCAAATTTCATGCTCTTCTTCCCCTTTACCTATTGTTGCTCGCTTCCTTTTTTCTTTCTTGAAAAGGCAGCTTGAGCTTCCTGTACTTCACCCCTGATCTCCGACATCTCTTCATCAAGCCGGGAAGCCGCTTCAGAAGCGCGCTGAAGCCTTAGTTTTACTTTTTCAGGAATGTTTCCGCTGTATTTATAATTCAATGAATGTTCAATGGTCGCCCAAAAATTCATCGCCAGTGTACGGATCTGTATTTCTACGAGAACATGCTTTTCTCCGGATACCGTCTGCAAAGGGTACAGCACAACAAGATGGTATGATCGGTATCCGCTCTCTTTATGTTCCGCAATATAATCCCTCTGATCCACAACGGTGAAATCTTTTCTGGCAAAAAGCATCTCTTTTACGATTTGGATGTCATCGACAAATTGGCACATGATTCTAAGGCCAGCAATGTCCTGCATGGTTTCAATTTCATGCAGCGGTATGCTTTTCCGTCTCGCTTTTTCAAGTATGCTCGCCACAGGCTTGACGCGTCCGGTCACAAATTCGATCGGTGAATGGTCGTCCTCGTATTCATATAGTGTGCGGATCCCCTTGAGCTTCACTTTCAACTCTTCGACAGCCTGGCGGTACGGCACTAAAAAACGCTCCCATTGTTTGTCATCCATCATACATCCCCCAATTCCGAACCAGTTTCTATAAAAACACGCGTTTCACTTTTTCTTCCATTTCTTCTCCATAGTTTGCATTATCTTTTATATTTTCTAAAAGATATTCCAGCTCCTCATGCAGGCCTGCCAGTTCAATTGTTTGGTCTCCTGCCTCTAAAACAACCGGTATTTTTTGTGCATGGGCCTGCTTCAGTTCCGGCCATACATGTTCCTTTATAATGACATATTCAAAAGAATCAGCTAATTCAAGTATGTATACAAAAGCAAAGTGGTCAGAATCAACAAGCATTTGACCTGACGGCTTGCGTTCCGCTTCGTTTCCTTCTGTCTGACAGGCAAGGCGAAGCTGATCATCCGATAATGTTGCATTCAAAATTTCGATTCTGTTTTGCATAATGCTCTCCTTTTTTAAACAAAGTACAGATTCATTTTATCATATCGAGCTCGATATTGATAAACCTAACATCTAAAGAGATAATAGTAAAAATAAGATTTACAGGGCGGAAAGGAAGAGCATCATGAGCCAAGAGATTGAAATCGAATTTAAAAACATGCTGACCAAACAAGAATTCAAAAACATAGCATCGGCACTCCAGCTGACAGAAAAAGATTTTACAGATCAAAAGAATCATTATTTTGATACAGACAGCTTCGCGCTGAAACAAAAACATGCTGCGCTTCGTATCCGCAGAAAAAACGGAAAGTATGTCCTTACATTAAAGGAGCCGGCAGATGTGGGGCTTCTGGAAACGCACCAACAGCTTTCAGAGGTATCAGATCTCGCTGGATTTTCAGTTCCCGAGGGCCCTGTGAAGGACCAGCTGCACAAGCTTCAGATCGATACGGATGCCATACAATACTTTGGATCTTTAGCAACAAGCCGTGCGGAAAAAGAAACAGAAAAAGGCTTAATAGTTTTAGACCACAGCCGATATTTAAATAAAGAGGACTATGAAATTGAATTTGAGGCGGCGGATTGGCATGAGGGCAGAAAAGCCTTCGAAAAGCTGCTTCAGCAATTCAGCATTCCTCAGCGCGAAACCAAAAATAAAATTCTGCGTTTTTATGAAGAAAAACGAAAGTCTATATAAGGTGGAATGACATCGTGAATGTAACGAATTGGGCAGCTTTACTTCAGCTTCAGGCACTACAGTCCATATCTAATGCACGCAGCAGCTCGGACAATCAGAATACGGAAAGCCCGCTTTCAAGTTTCAGTTCTTTGCTCAGCCAATATACAAACGGTCTGGCATCTCAGCAATCAGCACCTTCTTCATCGCCAAGCCCGCTCAGCATGCTGAACAGCGCGAATACAACAGCGCCGCCACTGCTTTCAGCGTATGGGCTTAACTCATATACGAGCAGCAATTCAGGTTCAGTCACAAAAGCGGCAGAAAGCACTGAAACAGCTGCTGCAGATTCAGCTTCAAACAAACATGAAGCAAATCAGATCAGATCGGGAGACTTCTCTATTGACAGTGCGATTAAAAAAGCCGCTGATAAATATGGCGTTGATGAAAAACTGATCCGCGCCGTCATCAAACAGGAATCAGGCTTTAATGCAAAAGCGGTCAGCGGAGCAGGTGCGATGGGCCTCATGCAGCTGATGCCGTCAACAGCAAGCTCACTTGGCGTTTCCAATCCGCTTGATCCGCAGCAAAATGTGGAGGGCGGAACGAAATATTTAAAACAAATGCTGGATAAATACGACGGCAATGTGTCTATGGCATTAGCGGCTTACAACGCCGGACCGGGGAATGTTGACCGATACGGAGGCATTCCTCCTTTCCAAGAAACGCAAAACTATGTAAAAAAAATAACTTCAGTTTATTACGCGTAACCAGAGGTGCTCTTTCCCTCTGGTTTTTTTGCGAAGTGAAATCTTACGCATTCCTGATTTTTATGTGATATGATATGAAATACAAACCCCGGCTGTCAGCCGAAATGATCATCAAACGCATAAAAGGCAGTTTGTTTGTAGAAATGATGCCTTGTTGCTAAAATAAATCTAGATGAAACAATGAAATACAGAAAATTACTTTTTGCAATAGGATTTATGATTCCTATTAGCCATATTTAAAGGAGTAGTCAACATGGGACAATCGTTTAACGCACCTTATGAAGCGATTGGAGAGGAACTTCTATCGCAACTTGTTGATACTTTTTATGAGCGTGTCGCGTCTCATCCTTTGCTGAAGCCGATTTTTCCAAGCGATTTGACAGAAACCGCCAGGAAACAGAAGCAATTCTTAACTCAGTATTTAGGCGGGCCTCCGCTTTATACTGAGGAGCACGGCCATCCTATGCTCAGAGCAAGGCATCTTCCCTTTCCAATTACAAACGAGAGAGCTGATGCGTGGCTCAGCTGTATGAAGGACGCAATGGACCATGTAGGGCTGGAGGGCGAAATTCGTGAGTTTTTGTTTGGCCGGCTGGAGTTGACAGCAAGGCATATGGTGAATCAAACGGAAGCGGAGGATCGATCATCTTGACAAACTATCAGCATGAGCTATACTTCGCCCATTGCCACGGTCATCCAAAAAAACCGCTTGAAATTTATATGTTTGTAGACCCTTTATGTCCTGAATGCTGGTCCTTAGAGCCCGTCATCAAAAAGCTGAAAATCAGATACGGACGTTTTTTCACCTTACGCATTATCGCTTCCGCAAGCCTTACCGCTTTAAATAAAAAGCGAAAAAAGCATCTTCTCGCAGAAGCATGGGAAAAGATCGCGAGCCGCTCTGGCATGTCATGTGACGGCAATGTCTGGTTCGAACAGGATCAGCCGCTTTCATCGCCTTATATGGCTGCTCTCGCTTTTAAAGCAGCCGAATTGCAAGGACGAAAAGCCGGCATGCAATTTCTCAGAAATATGCAGGAGAGCCTATTTGTTTCAAAGAAAAATATTACGGATGAAAACGTGCTTTTGGAGATTGCTGAAAATACAAGTCTCGATCTTGAAGAATTCAAAAAAGATCTGCATTCTCAAAGCGCGGTCAAGGCGCTTCAATGTGACATGAAAATTGCTGCTGAGATGGATGTTTCTGTTAATCCGACACTGACGTTTTTTAATACGCAGCATGAGGAAGAAGGGCTTAAAGTTCCTGGCAGCTACTCATATGATGTATATGAAGAAATTTTATTTGAGATGCTTGGCGACGAGCCGAAGCCTTCGGAAACACCGCCTTTAGAATGTTTTATTGAATATTTCCGCTTCGTTGCCTCTAAGGAAATTGCTCTTGTATATGACCTGAGCTTGGAAGAGGTAGAAAAAGAAATGAAAAAACTGGCGTTTGCTAAAAAGGTTGCCAAAGTGGAAGCCAAACACGGAATGTTTTGGAAGTCTCTCAGCACTTATTCTGATGAATATCAATCATGTGAAAAATAGCCGCAGGCGTGCATATGCTTGAGGCTGTTTTTTTATGCCCCGAACCAAACATAAGTTCTGTTTTTAGCACTAAAGAAACCGCGCCGGGATAAGCGCGGTTTCATATGTCTTAACGACAACAAAGGGGATGGGAGAAATTTTTCACGGTCAAACAAAGGGGTAATGTTTGTTTGTGATCAATTTCACATCCTTATGATAACAAAAGATGTCGACTTTTGACAACCTCTATGCTTAATGTTCATATTTTTGTCACAAAACATAACGAAGTGCATTCACTCATATCCTTATAAGGAAAAAGGACGAGGAGGACCGCCATGATGTCTACTTTGATCTCAATTGTGTGCATTGCTGTTTTTTTCTGCTTGAATATCTTAGGCATGATGCATATGCTGCCGCTTTATATTACCTCTCCTCTGCTGTTTCTGTCTATTTTGTTTACCCTCTACCGCTTGAATCACCGGAAAACCTTTAAAGGGTTTTAAAAAAGCCTGTGCGTCATTTCCGCACAGGCTTACTTTTTTAAGACTGCTTGACTTTCATCAGCAGCTCTTCCATTTCATCAAGTTTTTCTTCAAACATTTTGCACGCGGCTTCGATTGGCTCTGGAGACGTCATATCAACACCCGCTTTTTTCAGGACATCAATCGGGTATTGTGAGCTTCCCGCTTTCAGGAAGTCAATATAACGGTCAACCGCCGGCTTTCCTTCCTTCAAAATCTGGCTGCTTAATGCTTGGGCAGCGCTGTACCCTGTCGCATACTGATACACATAGTAATTGTAATAGAAGTGCGGAATACGCGACCATTCAAGGCCGATTTCCTTATCAATCACCATGCCGTCTCCAAAATACTTTTTATTCAGGTCGTAATAGACATTTGTCAGAAGCTCAGGTGTAAGCGGCTCGCCTTCTTGCGCCTTTGTATGGATCAGATGTTCAAATTCAGCGAACATCGTTTGTCTGAAGACCGTTCCCCTGAAGCCCTCAAGCATATGGTTGAGAATATATAAGCGCTGTTTTTCATCCTCTAAATTGTTCAGCAAATATTCGCCAAGGAGCGCTTCATTTGTCGTAGAGGCAACTTCCGCGACAAAGATACTGTAATTGCCGTATGGATAAGGCTGGTGCTTTCTCGTATAGTAGCTGTGTACGGAATGTCCAAACTCGTGCACGAGCGTAAAGAGATTATTGACGTTATTATGCCAGTTCATCAAAATATACGGATTCGTGCCGTAAGCTCCTGATGAATAAGCCCCATTGCGTTTGCCTTTATTCTCGTAAACGTCCACCCAGCGGTTTTCCAGTCCTTCTTTTAGGATAGAGGCATATTCTTCCCCTAAAGGTGCAAGGCCTTTCAGCATGTAATCTTTGGCTTCCTCGTATGTCACCTTCATCCCAGCATCTTTCACAAGCGGTGTATACAGGTCATAGATATGCACTTCATCAAGCTCAAGCACTTTCTTTCTTAGCGCAATATAGCGGTGCAGGAGCGGCAAATGCTTATTAATCGTCTTAACAAGGTTATCGTATACTTCCTCTGGAATACTGTTGTTAGAAAGCGCAGCCTCACGCGCGGACTTGTACTTTTTCACTCTCGCGTAGAAGTTGTCCTTTTTCACAGTGCCGCTTAGCGTCGTGGCCATTGTGTTTTTATATTGTCCGTACGTTTTATACACTGCGTCAAACGCATTTTTGCGGACTTCACGGTTTTCACTTTCCAAGAAATTAATAAAATTGCCGTGAGTGATCTGTTTTTCATTCCCATCTTCGTCTTTAATGGACGGAAACGTTATATCTGCGTTATTTAACACGCTGAATGTATTTGAAGATGACCCCAGTACCTCGGAGGCTTCAGCAAGCAGTGCCTCTTCCTTCTCGCTCAGCACATGCGGACGTTCCTTGGTAATCTCCTCAATCGCATGAGAGTACAGCTTTAATTCTTCTTTTTCAAGAATGAACTGCTGCAGTTTGTCTTCTTCTATGGATAAAATCTCCGGAACCAAATAAGCTGTCGCGCTTGCGGCCTGTGTATACAGGTTTCCCGCCTTGTCATTCAGCCCCTGGTAAAAGGAGTTCCCAGTATCCTGGTCAGAGCGCATATGCGCATATGTGTACAGCCTACCCAGCCGCTCCATCACTTTATCTTGATACGTAAGAGCCTCGTATAAATGATCAGCTGAATCTGCCAGCTTTCCTTTATACTTAGATAAATTCGGAATTAATTCTTTTACAGCTTGAAATTCTTTATTCCAGGCCTCATCACTAGGAAAAATATCCTCAAGTCTCCATGTGTCTTCTGCCTTTACCTCACTTCTGTCAGGCAGTTGGTTTGCTTTTTTTTCCTCAGCCATGGTGATCCCCCTCGTCTTCTTTGATTCAAGCCAATTGAAAAAACAGCTGTTTCTCAATAAACTTGTGTTGTGAATATCTTCCGGTTTTTCACTGCCTTTTGTCAAATCATATGCAGTAATGAAGAGAACGAATGCCAAAAAAGCAGTAAAAACACGAAAAACCTTTCCTTTTGTGCCTTTCACAGCCTGCCCACCACCTTTGTCTTAGGGTGAGCCAAATAAGACAAACTCATTCTATAAAACAGCTGCGGTCTCTTTCTATGAGATCCTGCATTGAGTGTATGCCGCCTGCAGGCTGATTCAGCACATATACTTCTTTCTGAGTCTCCCTTAAAAATCCCTTCTTGCACAAAAAATCAATATACTGTTTAACCGCTTCTGAAAGACACTCTTCGCTGCATTCGAACCTGAGTGCAATGTTCTTATTATGAATGTGCAGTTTGCACTGCTGCAAAACGGCTGAAAAACGAATTGGCGCACGTTTATCTCCAAGATCCGTCATAAACAAATAAAGAAACCCCTGCCACACAAAAACCGGACTCTTAAAAACTGCCCCTTTTCTAACAGGAACAAACACTTCAGTCGGCAGAAAAGAAAAAGGCGTCTGCCGCTTCTCATAAAACAGCAGCCTAAGGCGATTTGTTTCCTTTGAGTTAAACCGATGGGGTTTATGGCGAAAACGGTGAATCGCTTTCGTCCAGCCTGAATATTGAAGTGAGGGTTTCGGTTCAGTGAAAAAAAGATCGCCTGCACCTGCCCGATGGATAGGGATCGTTTGGACTGAGGAATAAGAATGGTTTGTGTAGAATGGAATGATGTGGCTGAGCCGGAGAAAAGAACGACTTTCAGGACAATAACATATCAGTTCTCTGTATGGACTTGCATTGATAAACTGCCAATGAAAAGCTGAAAGCTGATAAAAGGACGAAGCAGTCCGTTTTAAGCGGCTGTATCCCATAATCCACTGCGGGATGATTCCTTCTTGTTTGAAGCCCTCTGTCCGCTTTTGAAAGACATCTGGAGCGATAGTGGCGCATTGATATTCAACAGCAAGCATATGCTCCTTAATTCTTGCCATGACGTCCGGTCTCTGGTTGATTGTCCTTATATACGGCTCCAATATTGGTGAAGCCCGTTGCGTTTTCAGCCATACATACAGCTGTCTTTTTCCTTCTAAGTGGTAGGCGCTTTCCGGTTCGATGTCTATGGAGCAGGATTTGTTCTGTTTATGGGCAAAATGCGGCGCTTTTTGAAGTCCAAGCTTCACAGCTAGCTCTCCCCCGCATACCGGACAGAAGAACCGTCTCCGCTTTAATTTCTGGTTTTGCTGAGCGCCTAGAAGGTGAAACATTTGGCCGTCTTCAGTCACAGCACTAAACAATTGTCATCTCTCCTTTCCAGATGAAGTATACTTTCTGGAAAAGATGATCAACTCCTGTTCGCTGTATTTTCCGCTTGTCTATATGTTTTTGATTTTTCACATCTCTAAAATGGCATTTTTGTGCATAAAAAAACCGATTTCCGGAAGGAAATCGGTTTGCTATGATGCAAAGTGTTTTTTTATCGTTTCTAGAGCATGCTCTGAAATAATCAGCTTGCCGTACTCTTCAAGACGGTGTATGCTGATTGAGGATTCATTTGCGTACTCCAGCAGGATGCTTAGCTGATTTTCAACCTCTTCATCAGTCATATTGCAAAAATCTACATATAAATAATATCGGTTCTCAAACGAATATAAAGTCGTTTTGCTTCCGTTAACGTTCAAATTAGATAGAGAAATAACATCCTCAAAATCGCCAAATCGCAAGACAAATTGAAGCTTTTGCTCCTTCTCTTCCTGATTGACGGCTTGCTCTTCTTTCTGGAAATCATCCAGCAAGGCGTCAAGATCCTCAGATGCTGGTTCTTGCTTTTTATCCTCAGGAATCGGCAGTTCGAGCTTTTGTCCGTCTTTGGAAAGCTGGGCTTTTGTGACGATGATTTCTAATCCTTTGTCCAGTGCCTGAACTTGAATCCAAAGTGGGCCTTCCACAGCGAATTCCTCTTCTTCATGAACTTCATCCATGACTTCCCAGAAAAGTTCTTCACTGCGCTCACGGTTATACCAAATTTCTTCTCTGTCAAAACCGCGATCTTCAATATCTCCGTAAGACATATAAAATTTTACTGTATGCTCGTTAATTCTTTCAATTTCCATTTGCCAACCTTCCCTTCTATATAAGATGTTGAAGGGACATCTAAGCTCCCGATTAATTGTACTTTACTACACTTTACCCATTCCGTCCACATCTTAACCTTAACCAAGGCCAGTGTGAATTCCTTTGTATTTCTATTTTATGATAAAACAGTCACAAAAGAAATAAAAATGCACCTTTGCCTAAAAAACGGCAGTTCAGGCGGCTGATATCATAAAATACAACCTGTCTCATATAGTAGTAGTACAAGCGAAGGACTGAAAGCGAGGTGCCGCTTCATGGAGCATGACTATCTGATTTCTCTGCTTGTCATTGTTGGGATTGACCTGATCCTCGGCGGAGATAACGCGGTTGTTATTGCCATGGCCAGCAGACATTTGCCGGACAAGCAAAGACAGCAAGCCATTATTCTCGGAACATTTATTGCCGTTGCCATGAGAATCGGATTAACAAGTGCAGCAGTATATCTTTTGAACATTCCGTTCTTGCAGTGCGCCGGCGGAATTTTCCTGCTGTATTTAGGATATCAGCTGCTGATTGAAAAAAAAGACACGAAACACATTAAAAGCAGCACCTCCCTGTGGAGAGCGATACGAACGATTGTGCTTGCAGATCTCTTTATGTCGCTGGACAACGTCATCGCAGTTGCGGGAGCATCACACGGTGAGTTTTCTCTCGTTGTTATAGGTTTGTGTGTATCGGTTCCGGTTATTATTTGGGGCAGCAAACTCATCCATATTGCACTAGAGAAAATACCGCTTCTGATTTACGCGGGAAGCGGGCTGCTTGCTTATACTGGCGGAGAAATGATCGTCAGAGACAAAAAGCTGTCGCTTTTTATGGCGCAGCACGGCACAGTCGAAACGCTCCTCCCCATTTTGACGGTTGCGTTTGTCATCCTTGCGAGCATTTATTACCAGCAGGTTGAAAAATAATAAAAGAAGGCTGATGACTCAGCCTTCTTTTGATGATACGATCTATTAGTTTGCCAAACGCTGTGCTTCTCTTAATTGGAAAGAGCGAACTTTTCTTGGCAGGAAACGTCTGATTTCGTCTTCGTTATATCCGACCTGCAAACGTTTTTCGTCAATGATGATCGGACGGCGAAGCAACCCTGGATGCTCGTTGATCAAGCGGTACAAATCTTGCAGCGGCATAGATTCAACGTTCACATTCAGTTTTTGGAATACTTTTGAACGGGTTGAGATGATTTCATCTGTTCCATCCTCAGTCATTCGAAGAATTTGTTTTATTTCATCAATTGATAAAGGTTCAGAGAAAATGTTTCTTTCTACAAATGGAATATCGTGCTCCTCGAGCCACGCTCTCGCCTTTCTGCATGAAGTACAGCTTGGTGATGTGTATAGTGTAACCATTCATCTTCACTCCTCTAATTAGTAGGATGAACATCTATTTTATTCTTAAATTGAAATTACTCTAAAAAAGGAATCTTTACAGGTATTATACTATAAAAAAGTAAGTGTGAACAGTATCCTAAGAAAAAAATGTGTCAATCCAGCAAATTTTTAATGTTCATGATATGTTCTAATTCTCAATTAGCTTAACTGATCGAAAATATTTTTTTGTTTTTCTTCATCAATGAGTTTCAGGACTTCATCCGTTTTTTCGTACGATTCCCCGTACCATTTCTCGTCTTTATAAGTATGAATGTTTTCATATGTTTGTTTCATGGCTTCAAGAATTTCTTCTTCTGATTCTGTTTTTGGTGACCAGTACAGAATCTCCATCTTGTTTACTTCATTCGTAGCCAATGACCGGCGCCGGTACCCAATTGACTGAGCATGCTTGAAATGCTCTCTTTGATAAAACCTCAGGCGTTTTTCTGTATCAGTATCATCTTCATCCACAGGTTCCACCTCGAGCAATATGGGCTTATTTTTCTTTTTCAGCTTCGCGATCAATTTGCCGCCAAGCCCCTGCCCTCTTGCATCCTTAGACACATACAGATAATCAACGAAGATAAAAGAATCGAACTCCGCAAACATTAAAATATGATGTTTGCCTTCATCTTTATGATAAATATCGCTTCGCTCTTTCAGAAGAGCTTCCATATGCGCTTTTGATTTCATTTCTTCAATTGGAAAGTACTCGCTAAGCTTTTCATACCAGTTCATTGATTTGCTCCTTATGAGTTCGTTGTATTCATACTTTTAGATATACCCCATTTCTTCTTGTTTAAACAGCCTTACATCTATAAAGACGTGCGAACTTCCTCCATGGTTTCATTTTTTTTCAGCAAAAACCGAGCCATCTGCTCCGTTCATTTTGAATTGTTTCTCATTGAACTCGATTTTCCCGCCTGTAATGAACCAGGCGGGGCTGCGCCAGTGCAATCAGAAATGTCATGATATATAATACAGCAGCCGCGATAAAAGCTATTTTCGCACCAGCAGCATCAGCTACTAGCCCCATAATGGAGTAGGTGACGCCTGACCAAGGAGTCAAAATCGCATTTTTTGCAGCCATGATTCCGATTCGTTTCTGCTCGGGAATAACCTCCTGCAGCATGGTTTCCTGGCAAATTTCACGCACCTGATAAAAAGGCCCCATTGCAGCACAAGCCAGAGCGCATAAAAATGGGACTGGAGAAAATGAAAACAAAAGGGTCAGCGCCGACATTACAAGCGAGCTGAACATAATGGCATAGCCCATATTCCGCTCAAAAAAAGAAGAAAAATGAATGGCAACCACACTGCCGACAATTGCGCCTATAAAATAGGAAGCGTTAAACATCCCCCACCACACCTCTGTTTCGTGCAAAACAGCCGCAGTAAATGCGAGGAGAATAGCAGATGACCATACGGAACCCGCCAAAGCTTCTATCATGTCCATTACAGTAATGTCTCTTACAATAGGGATGATCATTAAATCCTTCCATATACTTCTGGCAGATGCTGTTTCAGCAGTTCCTGTGACAGATGCTGTTTCAGCAGTTCCTGCAGCCTCTTCTTCATTTACATGCAGCACACTGATGGAAGCTCCCGATAGAACAAACAGGCAAATGGCAGCGCCGACAACGAGTTCAAAAGGGACGGCGTACGTCAGAAGGCCTCCAAGGCCCCAGCCTGCTGTTAAGAACAATTGATTCGAGAGGGAGATCACACCATTCGCTTTTACATATTGCTTCTTTGGAACAATAATCGGCAGCAGCGCAAATCTTGCCGGCTGAAAAAAAGCGCCCGCGAAGGAAAAACAAAACACAAACAGCAGCGTAATCCAAAAGAATGCCTGTCCGTGATGAGTGACGCTGTATGCCATCAGTATTATAAAGACCGCTCTCAGCAGATTCGCTCCCGCAAGCACCTTTTTAAAACCGAGAATGCGAAGCACCGGAGAGACGCAAAAGCTTGCTGCTATACTCGCAAACGACATGAACGATAAAATAAGGCCCGCCAAAAAAACGGAGTCAGTCATTTGATAGATCCGGACCATTAAAACGATTGTGACGAGGACTCCTGCTAAAGATTGAAAAGATTGAGACAGCAATAGCGCAAAAACATTTTTGTTATGCAGAAATTGAATCGTATTTCGCCTCCGCTTTTTCCTCTAATTGTAAATGTTATCATTCTCACTTTCTATGAAGACGCAAAAAAATCCTTCAAGAGAAATCTCTTGAAGGATTGATGAATCATGAAAAAGCTTTAAATTCGGCTTCCGTGCACATCACAAAATGTCCCGGTTTGACTTCACGGAATTCCATCGTTTCCCCATCCTTTAATTGATGGACAGACGGATCATATTTCTGGCGAACGCGATTTCTCTCATAGTCCGGATCAGGAAGCGGAATCGCAGAAAGCAATGATTTTGTATATGGGTGAAGCGGATTTTCATAAAGCTCATCTGCCGGCGCAAGCTCAACCAGTTTCCCGAAATACATGACGCCAATGCGGTCACTGATGTATTTGACCATCGATAAATCGTGGGCAATAAACAGGTATGTGAGCCCTTTTTCTTTTTGCAGTTCTTTCATTAAATTCACGACCTGCGCTTGAATGGATACATCCAAAGCGGAAATCGGCTCATCCGCGATAATGAATTCCGGATCAACAGCAAGCGCTCTGGCAATCCCGATTCTTTGGCGCTGGCCGCCGGAAAATTCATGCGGATAGCGGTTCGCGTGTTCCTTGTTTAAACCAACTGTTTCCAATAGTTCATGAACCCTCTGCATCCGCTCTTTTTTCGTTTTCGCCAGCTTATGAATATCAAGGCCTTCAGCAATAATATCAGCAACTGTCATTCTCGGATTCAGGGATGCATAGGGGTCTTGGAAAATCATCTGCATTTTGCGGTTGAATTCCAGCAGCTTTTTCCGCGATTTTCTCCCGTGCACATTTTCACCGTTAAACAGCACCTCACCATCGGTTGCTTCGTACAGCCGGATAATGCTTCGGCCTGTTGTCGATTTACCGCAGCCAGATTCACCAACCAACCCTAATGTTTCACCTTTATAGATATCAAATGATAAATCATCTACAGCCTTAACCGTTCCCCTCGGCGTGACAAAGTGCTGTTTTAAATGTTTGATTTCTAATAGTTTTTCAGTCAATTCATTCACCTTCTCTCACTAAGACAGGTTTTTCATACGTATTTGCCAGTTTACGCATTTTCGCTTTTACCGCTTCAGGCGGCTCTACCTTTGGCGCGTCAGGATGAAGCAGCCACGATTTTACATAATGAGTATCGGATACCTTAAACATTGGCGGCTCCTGTTCAAAATCGATTTTCATCGCGTAAGAGCTCCGCAGGGCAAAAGCATCTCCTTTTGGCGGGTTTGTCAAATCAGGCGGCGTGCCCGGAATTGCAGTCAGCTCTTCCTCTCCTGAACTTTCCAGTGTCGGCATGGATGCAAGAAGCCCCCAAGTGTACGGATGTCTCGGGTCGTAGAAGATTTCGTCTACCGTACCAGTTTCTACAATCTGTCCCGCGTACATGACAGCGACCCGGTCAGCAACGTTAGCCACAACACCAAGATCGTGTGTGATAAAGATGATGGACGTGTCAATTTTCTTTTGCAAATCCTTCATTAATTCCAAAATTTGCGCTTGAATCGTTACATCAAGTGCAGTGGTCGGCTCGTCGGCGATCAGAAGCTTCGGATTCGCCGCAAGCGCCATCGCAATGACAACCCGCTGCCTCATACCGCCTGAAAATTCGTGCGGAAATTGGTTCACCCGCTTTTCCGGCATTGGGATACCGACTAATTCCAGCAGTTCAACCGCGCGTTTTTTAGCCGCTTCCTTCGAGATCTTTTCGTGTTTAAAAAGCACTTCCGTAATTTGTTTACCGACCTTCATCGTTGGATTTAAAGAGGTCATCGGATCTTGGAATATCATGCCGATCTCTTTTCCCCGGACATTTTGCATTTCTTTTTCGGACAGCGGCACCAGATCCTTTCCTTCAAACAGGATCTCACCGCGTTTGAAATAACCCGGAGGCATTGGAATCAGCTTCATAATCGCTTGAGAGGTTACACTTTTTCCGGACCCTGATTCTCCGACGATAGCAAGCGTCTCTCCTTTATCCAGATGGAAATTCACTCCGCGGATCGCTTGGACCTCTCCGCCATATGTTTTAAATGAAATTGCTAAATCTTTTATTTCTAATAGGCGTGTCACCCGTATCACTCCCTTATTTACGTAACTTAGGATCCAATGCATCTCTTAATCCGTCGCCGACAACGTTAAAGCCAAACATTGTAATGCAGATAAATCCGGCAGGGAAGAATAAACGCCACGGATAATAGGTCAATGCAGGCAATCCGTCAGAAGCCATCGTTCCCCAGCTTGCCAGCGGAGCCGGAACACCGAGTCCCAAATAGCTTAAAAAGGCTTCTGTGAAAATCGCAGTAGGAACTGTCAATGTCATCGTGACCAAAATGGAACCCATTGCGTTTGGCACGATATGTTTAAAAAGCAGACGGGATGTTTTTGCACCCAGTGTCTGTGAAGCAAGCACATACTCTTGATTCTTCAGCTGCAGCACTTGTCCACGCACGATTCTGGCCATGTTAATCCAGCCCGTAATCGTCATGGCAATAATAATCGTAAATAGCCCTTTCGGAAGAACAACCATCAGTAAGATAACCATTAATAATGAAGGAACTGCCCAAAGGATGTCAGCGATACGCATCATGATTTCATCTGGTCTTCCTCCGCGGAAGCCTGAAATGCTCCCCCAAATGACACCGATCAGCAAATCAAGAACAGCGGCTGCAACACCGATAAAGATTGAGATTCGCGCCCCTACCCATGTACGGACGAAAATGTCCCGTCCAAGATCATCTGTTCCGAACCAGTGATCTTTTGAAGGCGGCTTATCCGCATTTAAGAGATTAGTAGTTGAATAATCATACCTTGAGAACATCGGCGCAAAAATTGCCATAAGGATAATAAGTACGATAATGATAAGCCCGACCATTGCAAGCTTATTGCTGCGGAAGCGAAGCATCGCATCTTTCCAGAGGGAAAGGCTCTTTTTACTTATTTTTTCTGCATCGCCGGCATTCGCTGCGGCTGGTTCAAACATGTTTTTTGGAATGTTCTGCATGGCCTAGGCTCCTTTCTTTGCTTTGGAAAGCTTGATTCTTGGATCAATAATGCCGTATAACACATCTACGATTAATACACACAATAGCAGGATGACACTGAAGAACACCGTTACACCCATAATGACCGTATAATCACGGTTTGTAATACTGTTGACGAAGTGTGCACCAAGCCCCGGGATCCCAAAAATGGTTTCAATAATGAAGCTCCCCGTTAAGACCTGTGCGGCCATCGGGCCCATATATGTAACAACCGGCAAAAGCGCGTTTCGAATGGCGTGCCGCACTGTAACCGCTGGGCGGGACAGCCCTTTCGCTTTCGCTGTGCGGATATAATCACTGTTTAACACTTCGATCATGCTTGAACGGGAAAGTCTGGCAATAAACGCCATCGGCATGGAAGCAAGTGCGATTGAAGGCAAAAAGGTGTATGCCCAGGAATCCCACCCCGCGACCGGAAACAGCCCAAGCTTCATGGAGAACACATATTGCAGAACAGCCGCCATGATAAAGCTCGGAACCGAAATACCAAATATCGTTAAAAACGCGACGGTATAATCCTGCCACTTATTATGGTAAAGGGCTGCAATGACCCCAAACAATACACCTAACGCTAAAGCGAGGAGAATAGCTTCTGCTCCAAGAGTAAATGAAACGGGGAAACCTGAACTGATCAGGTCGTTAACACTCTGACCTTTATATTTAAATGACGGTCCGAAATCCCACATTGCAACTGATTTCAAATAACTGACATATTGTACAAACAGCGGCTTGTCCAAGCCATAATGCGCATTTAAATTTGCTTCAATTTCAGGCGGAAGCTTTTTCTCACCTGAAAATGGCCCGCCCGGTGCTGCTTGCATTAAGAAGAATGTCACAGTTACAATCACAAATAGTGTGATAATCATATAGACTAAGCGTCTTCCGATATATTTTAGCAAGGGGGAACACCTCCATGGTTTTTACATTTTTATACTCCATCAGTAAGAAAGGTATATGGGGCTTTTCTCCCCATATACCTTGAGGTCTTTTATTTTCAGACGTAGCCTTATTTAAAATATGCGTTTCTGAAATAAACCTCACCAGTACCTGGCATGATAACACCTTTTAGGTTTTCATCCTGTACCCAAGTATCAGTATAGAAATAGATTGGGGCAACCGGCATTTCATCAATGAAAATACCTTCTGCTTTTTTCAGCAGCTCTGCACGTTTTGTTTTATCTGTTTCAGTTTGTGACTGATTCAGAAGCTTTTTGAATTCTGGATTTTCCCAGCCTGTATCGTTATTTCCTCCGTTTTTGTCGCGGAACAATTCAAGGAAGTTGATAGGATCATTGAAGTCGCCGAGCCAGCCCATACGGCCGATTTGATAATCTTGGCTGTGGAGCTTATCAATATAGACATTCCACTCTGAGTTATCAAGCTCAACATCAACGCCTAAATTTTTCTTCCACATTTCTTGTACTGCTTGAGCGATTTTCGCGTGTGCGTCATCAGTGTTGTAAGACAATTTGATTTTTGGCAAATCAGATGCCTTGCTTAAGCCCATTTCTTTTAGGCCTTTATCAAGGTATTCTTTTGCTGTTTTGACATCATTGTCTTTGAAGTATCCTTCTTTGTTATCCTCAAATCCCTTCATTGTAGGCGGCACTGCAGCCATTGCCGGGATTTGCTCTCCTTGCGTAACGTTTTTAACAATCGACTGACGGTCAAGCGAATATGTTAAAGCTTTACGGATATTTACGTTGTCTAATGGCTTAGCTTCAGTGTTGAATTTGTACCAATACACACCTGCAATCGGCTCAACATGTAAAGAACCGTCTTTTTTCAGGGTCGGCAGGGATTCTGTCGGAAGCTGTCCGAGCGGCATACCGGCCCAATCAAGTTCGCCAGCTTGGAATTTTTTCAGTTCCGTATTGTTATTGTTGATCATAACCATATCGATTTTCTTCAGTTTGACTTTGTCTTTATCCCAATACTGGTCATTTTTTTCGAGAGTAATAGAGCCGCTGTGTTTCCATGCCGTCATTTTGAACGGCCCGTTTGATACATAATCATCTCCGGCATTTGTATTCCACTTTTTATTTTTCTCTGCAATTTTCTTATTGATCGGCATATACGTATAGAACGCAGTTAATTCAGTGAAATATGGAGTCGGGTTATTTAATTCAACCTTCAGCGTTTTGTCATTCACAGCTTTTACTGCCACATCATCTAGGCTGCCTTTGCCGGTATTCGCCGCTTCAGCACCTTTTATGTAGTAGAGCTGGTAAGCGTATTGTGATTCGTTATTAGGGTCAAGCGCCCATTTCCAAGCATATTCAAAATCTTGTGCAGTTACAGGGTCTCCATTAGACCATTTCACACCATCACGAATGGTAAATGTATATGTCTTTCCGTCCTTGCTCGTTTCAATTTTAGAAGCCATGCCTTCTTCAGGCTCACCATCTGCATTGATACGTGTCAATCCTTCAAAAGTCTGACGGATAACACCGCCTGATACTGAATCATTTGCCAATCCCGGATGTAAGGAGAACGGCTCAGTTTTAATATTAATGTTAAGTGTCGTCTTTCCTTTACTGTCCTTTTTCCCTTCACCGTTTGATCCGCTGCCGCCAAAGCCGCACGCGCTCAGCACGAGAGTGAAAATGAGCATCAACGTGACAATCGACCAACGTTTTTTCATATTCGCAAACCCCCTAATAATAATTTTCAGCTCCTTACGGCTAAATCCTCAGAAATATCAGACAAATGAACCTGAGTTTCCACAACTTTTATTCTGTTCCGTCTTTTCTGATTATTTTTGTAAAAAAGCTGTAACAATAGAGTGAACAAGTTCATTATAATGAAACAAATAATTTATTGCAATATTATTTTATCAATTTAAAATATTTAAACTTCGTTAGTTTTTCTTCCATGAACATAATATCCTTCTACCATTTAAAGCATAAATTGATTAAAAACTTTTTCATGTGTTTTCTGCCCATATTGCTTTTTACATATAATATCTGCCTGTTTTTACGCTGATAGCAGTTATCATTTAAGGATTTTACAGCACTCGTGTTATTTATATTATTACAATTTTACTGGAAAAAAGAATGTTTTTTCATGATGACAATTGGTTATAATTGATTTATAATGAAGCAATCAAAAGAAAAGCTTGCTATGAAAAAGAGTAGTACACGTTTCACCTGTTTGAAGAGAGTCTGCGGTGCTGGGAGCAGATAACGGGCAATGTGGAATGGACTTTGGAGCAGCTGACCGAACTGGAAAAAAGTAGGCTCAGCCGGAGCAGTCTCCGTTACAAACGTCAGAGTGATTCCATTTTAATGGAATAATCAGGGTGGTACCACGGTTCATTCGTCCCTTTTTTACAGGGGAAGAATGAGCCTTTTTTATTATGTTTTAAGAAATGAGGTTGATGTTTTCATGAAACAAACGATTTTTTCAGGCATTCAGCCAAGCGGCTCAGTGACGCTCGGCAACTATATCGGTGCAATGAAGCAGTTTGTCGAACTGCAGCATGATTATAACAGCTATTTTTGCATCGTGGACCAGCATGCGATAACTGTTCCTCAAGACCGGCTTGAGCTTAGAAAGAATATCCGCAATCTCGCAGCGCTTTACTTAGCTGTCGGACTTGATCCAGAAAAAGCAACATTGTTTATTCAATCAGAGGTCCCCGCGCATGCGCAGGCCGGATGGATGATGCAGTGTGTCGCATATATCGGCGAGCTTGAGCGGATGACTCAATTTAAGGACAAATCCAAAGGCAATGAAGCTGTCGTCTCCGGCCTGTTAACATATCCGCCGCTAATGGCCGCTGATATTCTGCTGTACGGAACGGATCTTGTGCCTGTCGGTGAGGATCAAAAGCAGCACCTTGAGCTGACGCGGAATCTCGCAGAACGCTTCAACAAAAAATACAACGACATCTTCACGATTCCGGAAGTGAAAATTCCAAAAGTCGGTGCACGCATCATGTCTCTGAATGATCCGCTGAAGAAGATGAGCAAATCTGATCCGAACCAGAAAGCTTATATTACCCTGCTGGATGAGCCGAAGCAGCTTGAAAAGAAAATCAAAAGCGCTGTAACGGATTCTGAAGGCATTGTCAAATTTGATAAGGAAAACAAACCGGGCGTTTCAAACCTTCTTACAATTTATTCAATCCTCGGCAATACGACAATTGAAGAGCTTGAAGCAAAATACGAAGGAAAAGGCTACGGCGAGTTTAAAGGTGATTTGGCAGAAGTCGTGGTGAACGCATTAAAACCGATCCAGGACCGCTATTATGAGCTCATAGAATCTGAAGAATTAGACCGGATTCTTGATGAAGGCGCGGAACGAGCGAACCGGACAGCAAACAAAATGCTGAAAAAAATGGAGAATGCCATGGGTCTTGGAAGAAAAAGACGCTAATCAAAAAACCGCTCTTTGCAAAGAGCGGTTTTTTTCAGTTGACCTTTGATTCGTTTTCCATTTCCCAAAGCTTTTCGAAAAAAGGCTGTCCTTTTATTAGGTTTTCGCAAAAAGCTAGGTGCTTGTCCGACCAGCCTTCAATTGTTTCGTTATACAGCATGTCCCAAATCTCTTCAAAGCTCATCCTTTTGATTTGTTCATACATATGCGGATTCCACTCTGTGTACCAGTAGCCGATTTCAGCCCGGTTTTTCAGCCCTTTTAATTGGTCAAGCGCCATAAACATCAGCTGCTTGATTTGCCGTTCTTTTCTCGTCAGTCCTCTGACATGTTCTGGTGCTAATGATAAGATGTGATATTCCTTGGAGGATTCCAGCTTCTTTGGCTCAAATTCATATGTTTCAGGCTCTACATCTTTTACCATTTCATAAACGAGCTGCTCCTGTCTTGGGATCAGACGGCTTTTTCTGACAGGGATCGTGTAGCCGATCGTGTCGACAGCTAAAATGCCGATTCCGTCTGTTACGACAAAACAATACTCAAGCTTTGTCCGCTCATGATTTTTCCGAATGTACGATTTCTGATGTACGTCTTCAAGCAAACCTTCCGGAAGCTCTGACAAATCGTTTTCTATGTAATGAAACAGTACTGACGGCACCCTTAACAGCGGCACCTGATCCAAAAGCTCAACCGTATCTTCCTTGCGCCATTCGTGAAAGTGGCATACATTGTAGCCATTTTCTTCCCCTTCAAACCAATTGACCCACACATCATGAAGAAATAACATCTCTAACCCCTCACTTTTATAAAAACTGTTGTCCACAGTATAGGCAAGGGATAGAGAAATTATTCCAAAGAGATTGAGGAAATCTGGAATCACTGGATTTATGTAAGAATCACAAAAAGCAGATCTCTTTGTATATTTTCTGACAAAAGGAGACCTGCTTTTTTTCTGATTTGGTGATATTTTATCACAGATATGATATTCATTTTTATTTAATATTTTTCGGATCAAGCGCATCCCGCAGACCATCGCCGACAAAGTTGAAGCATAAAACGGTCATTAAAATAAATAGCCCGGGAAATAACGGGTACCACCATGCTTGAATCATTACTGTGAAATTCTGTGCGTCTTGAAGCATGTTCCCCCAGCTAGCGATTGGCGGCTGGATTCCAAAGCCCAAGTAGCTTAGCGCCGATTCAGCTAGAATAACAGACCCAACTTTCAGCGTAGCTGACACGATAATCGGCCCTAACGCATTGGGCAGGATATGAGAAAAAATAATTTTGTGCGTTTTTGTTCCAATTGTTTTAGCAGCAAGAACATATTCCCTTGAACGGAGCGACAAGAATTCTCCCCTTACTAATCGTGCTGTTGTGGTCCATCCTGTGAGACAGAAAATTAAAATCAGTTTGTCCACACCCGGCTTGAAGATGGTGACCAGCGTGATCAACAAGAAAATATCAGGAATGGATAACACAATGTCAACTACACGCATAATGACAGCATCCACTATTCCTCTGAAATATCCGGCTAATGCTCCTAAAACCGTTCCGATCAAAATCGAACCGACTACGGACGCAAATCCAACCAATAAAGAGACACGCGCTCCATATAGGATCCGGCTGAAAATATCACGTCCAAATTTATCCGTTCCCATCAGATGTTCAAGGCCCGGCGCCTTATATTTATCAAGCAGGCTTTGCTGCTCTTGGGGATAAGGTGCAATTAAAGGGGCGAAAACAGCAGACATAATAATGATAAAAAGAATAACGGCACCTAAAATGGCCAGTTTGTTTTTCGAGAATTTTTCCCAGAAAATCTTTGTCATTGTTTCTGGCTTTTTCGAAATATTTTCTTTCAGCCTGATCTCCGGCGAGGGAGTTGTTTGCAGCTCTGACATCTCTGTTTCCCTCCTTTTAATATTCGATCCGCGGATCAACAATCGCGTAAAGGATGTCTGCAATGAGGTTTCCGACAACGACAAGAACCGCCGAGATCACAGTCATTGCCATGATAACCGGATAATCGCGCTGGAATGCTGAATCGACAAACAGCTTTCCTAATCCCGGCCAAGTGAAAATCTGCTCTACGACAACCGCTCCGCCAATAAAGGAAGGAATCATTAAGCCGAAAATCGTAATAACAGGCAATAGTGCATTCCGCAAGCCGTGCTTAAATAATACTCGATTCTCTTTGAAACCTTTTGATCTGGCAGTCCGGATATAATCTTGATTTAAAACATCAAGCATATTGGATCTTGTATATCTCGTTAAGCCTGCCATATCAGCTGTCGCCAGCACAAAAGCGGGTAAAAGCAAATGATGAATCCGGTCTACTATACTGAAATCTGAGTTAAGGGTGGCGACTCCCCCGGTTGGAAACCAGCCGAGATTCACGGCAAACACCATGATTAAAATCAAACCGAACCAAAAATTCGGGATTGCCAAACCGATAAATGAAGTAAATGTAATGCCGTAGTCCAGCTTCGAATAAGGTTTTTTTGCAGAAATTACCCCGAATGGGATGGAAATGATCAGCGCCAAAATTGTTGACACCAGCATCAAGAGGAGTGTGTTGGGCAGCCGTGCTAAAATCAGTTCTGAAACAGGCGTCCCTTTTCTGATGATGGATGTGCCGAAATCGCCTTGAACCATATTGCCCAGCCATTTTAAATATTGAACATACTCAGGGTCATTGAGACCGTACTTTTCAATAAACTGAGCCCTGTCTGCCTGGCTGATCGTAGGATCCATCATAAGTGTCATTGGGTCCCCTGGAGCGGCTTTCATAATAATGAAAGACAAAATTGTAATTCCCAAAAGAATAGGAATCGAAGATAACGTTCTTCGAATAATATATGTAACCATATTCTTGTCCCCTTCGTTGTTCTTTTTCAAATTCAAAGGGGAAGGAAACGCACTCCCTCCCCTGCAAGGGAAAATTATAAATTATTGGGCAAGCCACCATTTTTCAATTTGGTACAACTCGCGTTTTGGATGATACACATAACCCTCTAAGTTAGCCGGCATCGCCATATGGTTGTTCGGATAGTAAAGGAAGGTATACGGCTGATCTTCAGCAAGTTTTTGGTAAATCTTTTCGTAAGCTTTTGAGTATTCGTTACGGTCACTGATTGATTTTGCATCTTTGAGAAGCTTATCAACTTCAGGGTTTTTGTACCACATGTTATTTAAGCCTTTTTCAGACTGGCTAGAATGGAAGATATCGTAATGGTCTGGGAACGTTGATAAACTCCATCCTAAAACCATTGCGTCATAGTCCCAATTAGGTGGATTTGTCTGTTCTACTAATGCACTCCACTCAACGATTTGCGGCGTTACCTTAATCCCGACTTTCTTCAATTGTTCTTGAACAACAACTGCAATGTCTTCACGAACTTTATTTCCTTGATTCGTTTTCAGTGTAAACTCGAATTTTTTACCGTCTTTATCGAGGATGCCGTCACCGTCAGTATCTTCCCAGCCGGCTTCTTTCAACATCTTCTTAGCTTTTTTGACGTTGTATTCAAATTTAGGAACCTCTATATCTTTCGGATAGTTCCATGAAACCGGGCTTTCAGGGATATAAGCGACCTTCCCATCCCCATCTAATACGGTTTGCACCATTGTTTCACGGTCTAAAGCTGTCGTAAGCGCCTGGCGCACTTTTTTGTCTTTAAACAGCTCATTTTTCTCATTCCAGCCGATATACGTATAGCTTAACGCTAAATCTGTTACGACTTTGACATTATTAAACGATTCAGCTGTCTTATAGTCAGTTGACGGCACGTTAAAGAAATCAATATCTCCGGCCTGAAGCTGGGCAACTGCTGCATTGGCGTCAGGAATGATTTTATACGTGACACTGTCTAAATACGGACGGCCGTCATAGTAGTCATCATTAGCAACAAGCTTCACGTATTGTCCGTCTTTCCATTCTTTAAATTTGAAAGGCCCCGAGCCGATTGGATTTTTTCTATTAAATTCGTTATCTTCAAGCTCTGCAACCGGTACATCTTTTAAAATGTGCTCAGGCAGAATCCCGTAGCTGTCTAACGTATTGTTATAGAAGTTAGGGTCTTTGTATTTCAGCGTAAATAAAACCTCATAATCTCCCTTTTTCTCTACTGATTTCAGCATTTCAAAGTTAGAGCCGCGCTCTCCTTTGTAATCCTTGTTAAGCGGAATGCTGTACGTAAAGACGACATCATCGGCAGTAAGCTCTTCTCCGTCATGGAACTTAACGCCTTTTTTGATTTTTACGTCATATTTCAATCCGCCATCCAGCTCTTTCACACTTTCCGCCAGTGACATTTTGACATTTAAGTTTTCATCGGTTTTCGTTAAAAAGCTGTAAATCATTTGTTCAATATCTGTACTTGATTCATCTGTTGAATATAATGAGTTGAAAAGTGTTGGCGCTCCGATTGAACCAACAACCAAATCCCCGCCTTGCTGCGGTTTGCCTGCTGATTTTTTCTCGCTGCTGTTGCTCGATTTTGATCCCGAGCAGGCTGATAAAAAGATGGCCAGAACCATCAATACACTTAGCATCATCAGTGCGGTTTTCCGTCTTTTCATTAGATATTCCCCCTCTTGAAATGTTCGTTCTTCTCAGCTGTTGTTTATGTAGTGTGCATACCCCCTCTCAAAGCTGTGCGGGCAACATTAGCTATAAAGGTGACAAGCCACAAAGTGGCTGGGAGCAGCTTCTTTAAATTCTGGTATTTGTTCCTTGCATATCGGTTTTGCAACAGGACATCTTGTGTGGAATACGCAGCCTTTTGGCGGGTTGGCCGGACTAGGCAGTTCTCCCTTCAGGACAATGCGTTCACGTTTGACAGATCCTCTTTTTCTTGTAACCGGAACGGAGGATAAAAGCGCTTGGGTATATGGGTGAAGCGGGTTGTCATAAAGCTCATGCTTGCCGGTCAGTTCCATCATTTTGCCAAGATACATTACTCCGACTCTGTCGCTGATATGGCGTACGACACTCAGATCATGAGAGATAAATAGATACGTAAGATTAAATTCTTCCTGTAATTCCTCCATCAAGTTAATCACTTGGGCCTGAATGGATACATCAAGTGCGGAAACCGGCTCATCTGCAATGATCAGCTCTGGATTCAAAGTGAGTGCTCTGGCAATGCCGATCCGCTGGCGCTGGCCGCCGGAAAACTCATGGGGATAACGGCTGGCAAACGACGGGTGAAGCCCTACTCTTGCAAGCAGCTCTTCAACTTTTTCGTTTCGTTCACGCATGGTATACATGTTGTGCGTATTAAACGGCTCCTTTATGATGGAACGCAGGGTCTTTCTCGGGTTTAACGAAGCAAATGGATCTTGGAAAACCATTTGAATATTTTTGCGGACACTCTTCCGCAGCTTCTCCTCTGACAGATTGGAAATATCCTGCCCTTTAAAAAGAATTTGGCCCTCTGTCGGTTTGTACAGTCTGATCATCGTTCTGCCGGCAGTTGATTTTCCGCAGCCCGACTCTCCAACGATTCCGAGTGTTTCTCCTTTTTTTAACGAAAATGAAACACCATCCACCGCTTTTACATCACCGACTTTTCTTTGAAAAAGGCCTGACCGGATCGGAAAGTATTTTTTTACGTCACGAAGCTCTAAGATTGTTTCTTGATTAGCTGCTGTCATGATTGTTCGGCACCCTCTTCCTCATATAAAAAGCATCTCACGGTTCTTCCGCTTTTGTGTGTCAAAAGCGAAGGCTGATTTGTCCAGCACTTATCCATAGCTTTCGGGCACCTTGGGGCAAAACGGCACCCCGGCGGCAGATTATCCGGTGTAGGCACACTGCCTTTAATCGCATTTAATTTATCAATCTCTCCATCTATAACAGGAATTGACGTAAGCAGGCCTTCTGTATACGGATGAAGCGGTTCTAAAAATAAGTCATCAACAGTGGCGTTTTCTACGACTTGTCCGCAGTACATGACAATTACTCTATCGGCAGCCTCAGACACGACACCTAAGTCGTGTGTGATCAGAAGAATCGATGTATTGAACTTCTGACAGAGATCTTTCATGAGCTCCAGCACTTGGGCTTGTATTGTCACGTCCAGCGCTGTCGTTGGTTCATCAGCAATGAGCAGTTTAGGATTACAGCTCAGTGCGATGGCAATCATCACCCTCTGTCTCATACCGCCGGACAGCCGATGCGGGTACTCCTTCATAATTTGCTCCGCCCGGGAGAAACCGACCATCTGCAAGAGTTCAACAGCTCGTTGACGGGCTTCTTTTTTCTTCATGTTTTTATGGTAAATCAGCACTTCGGTAATTTGTTCTCCGATTGTTAACACCGGATTAAGGGAGGTCATTGGTTCCTGAAAGATCATGGATACTTCGTTACCGCGGATTTTGCAATAATCGTTTTCAGTGAATGAGGTGAGGTCTTTGTCTTCGAGTTTAATAGAGCCGTCCATGATTTTTCCGCCTGAGCTTTGGACGAGGCCCATAATTGATAAAGAAGTAATGCTTTTTCCGGAGCCCGATTCACCTACAAGCGCGACGGTTTCGCCTTTGCTGATGTGAAAATCGACTCCGTCAACCGCAGGGATCGGCTCCTTTTTCCTAAAAAAATAAGTCTTTAAATTATTCACTTCTAAAAGTGTGCTCATGCTAGCTCCCCTTTCCCCCCTCTTGTTGTCAAACGTTTTCAAGAGAAAGCAATCCCTTTATTCAGAAATAATAAATAATATTGAATTATCGAAAAATTTTATAGTTGTATATTATTACAATCATTTTGCAAAATCAAGAATTTTTTAGGATAATTGTAATATTATTAATGAAATTCCATTATTTTATCCTTTTAAAGCATTGCATCCAAAAAGGTCTCAGCAGGAATGGACAGCCCGTCTGCGGTGCTTGCCTTGCTGGCAGTTAAATATTTTTTTACAATATTGAATCCAACTGCGTATCCAAGCATTTTTGGCTGATATCCTTTGCCGAATAACAGCTGGGGAAATAATCGATTATCCCGTTTGATATCCCGATGGGGCGCAATCTTTTTTTCATATAAAGCCTGAAGCTGCTCCGGTGTATACCAAGTCGTCCATTCAGCCGTTTGGCTTCGGCCGAACCTCTCATAAACAGCATATTCCGCCAGCCCTTCCATGATGATTGTATCAAGTAATGTGACATCCTTTTCCTCTTTTGTCAGATGACCTAACCGGCAAACGTGATGATACTCATGCGTCATAAGGGCAGATACTGACCCAAAATCTAAATCTGACGAAAGAAAAAGGAACATTTTGTCTTGAAAGGCGAGTCCTGATTTTGATCCGAACTCTAAACGGATTCTCCTGTTTCGTTCATCAACCGGCAGCGTAACAATTGGTACATCAGGACCTTGCCATTTGTTTTTGAGGTACTGTTCTTCCTTTTGGATATGTCCGTAAAAACCTTTTTCCTTCAGCTTGGAAACCGTCTGAATACCCTCTTTTATGTTTTTAAACATCCCATGATGCTGAAGATGCCCCAGAATGCCCTTCCAGTTCTTTTTCTCCGCACCTGAAAAAAGCGGGATAATGTAATGCGCCAAATCATCTATTGAACCGGCCTTCCTGAGCCAGCTATATGTTTGTTCTACACTCATGTGATCGCCTCCTCTTTTAATCCTATGCACACAAAAAAAACCGGCTACCCTTTAAGGGCAGCCGGTTTGGCTTGATTATGATTGATATTTCTTAAAGATTAATGTTGCGTTGTGTCCGCCGAATCCTAATGAGTTGCTAAGAACATAATTAAGTTCCTGTCTGCGGGCTTCATCAGGCACATAATCCAAATCACATTCTTCGTCAGGTGTTTGAATATTGATTGTCGGCGGAATCACGCCTTCTTTAATGGCCAGGATAGAGAAAATGGCTTCAATACCGCCGGCTGCTCCTAAGAGGTGGCCTGTCATCGATTTTGTAGAGCTTACCGCAAGTTTATGCGCATGCTCGCCAAAAACAGTCTTAATCGCCATTGTTTCGTATTTGTCGTTATAATACGTGCTTGTTCCGTGAGCATTGATGTAATCAATTTCATCAGGTGCAATGCCTGCATCTTTAATGGCTTCTTGCATCGCTCTCGCTCCGCCTTCACCGTCTTGGGCCGGCGCTGTGATATGATAAGCGTCTCCGGTTGATCCGTAGCCGACAATTTCTCCGTAAATTTTAGCGCCGCGGGCCAGGGCATGCTCAAGTTCTTCAAGAACGATAATCCCTGCACCTTCCCCCATGACAAAGCCATCACGGTTTTTATCAAACGGGCGGCTCGCTGTTTTCGGATCTGGATTAGTAGACAGCGCTTTGTTGGCACTAAAGCCGGCGAATGACATTCTTGTCAGCGGCGCTTCTGTTCCGCCTGTGACCATCACGTCTGCATCACCGCGCTGAATAACCTTAAACGCGTCACCGATGGAGTTCGTTCCTGTAGCACATGCTGTAACCGTACAAGAGTTCACCCCTTTTGCTCCTAATGCAATAGAAATCTGGCCTGTCGCCATGTCAGGAATCATCATTGGCACGAAAAACGGGCTTACCCGTCTTGGGCCTTTTGTTAAGAAGATTTCAAATTGAGACTCTAATGTTTCAAGTCCTCCGATACCGGAGCCTACCCAAACACCGACTCTCGGCGCGATCTCATCGGTAATGTTAAGATCTGCATCTTCAACCGCCATTTTCGCAGCCACAACCGCATATTGTGTAAAGCGGTCCATTTTTCTGGCTTCTTTTTTATCCATATAATCTTCAACATTAAAATCTTTTAATTCAGCGGCAACTTTTGCCGGATATTCTTCAGCGTCAACACGAGTGATCGGACCGATTCCGGACACACCGTTGATTGCGTTATTCCAACTTGTATCGACGTCGTTGCCAAGTGGAGATAATGCTCCAAGTCCTGTAACAACTACTCTTTTTTTAGTCATCTTGTGTGCACCTCACCTTTTTTTATCGGCCCCAGCGGATTGCAATGGCGCCCCATGTTAGTCCTCCGCCGAACCCTACCATAACGACCACATCGCCGTCTTTGATTTTACCGGCTTCCAATTCTTCTACAAGAGAGATCGGAATGGATGCGGCAGAAGTATTTCCATATTTATGAACAGTTTTAGACATCTTTTCGACAGGAAGCTCTAAACGCTCGCGAGCAGCTTCCATGATACGGATGTTCGCCTGATGCGGAATCAAAAAGTCGACATCCTCTTTTGAAAGTCCGGCTTTTTCAATGACATTTACGCATGATTCTCCCATTTGGCGGACTGCAAATTTGAAAACTTCTCGTCCATTCATGATTGTATGTCGTTTTTCATTCAGATACAAGTGCTGACCGCCTGTGCCGTCGGCTCCTAGTTCAAATGAAAGGATTCCTCTGTCATCACTGACTGGCCCGACTACCGCAGCGCCTGCTCCGTCTCCAAACAGAACGGCTGTATTGCGGTCTTCCCAGTCGGTGATGCTTGAGAGCTTCTCTACACCGACAACTAGAACATGCTTGTAGGTTCCGGATTCAATAAATTGTTTACCGGTTACAACCCCGTACATGAAGCCCGCACAAGCCGCGCTGATATCCATAGCACACGCTTTCTTCGCGCCGAGTTGTTCTTGAATCATACAAGAGACCGTAGGGAATGACTGATCAGGTGTAACAGTTGCAACCAAGATCATATCCAGATCCTCAGCAGCCACTTCAGCTTGTTCCAGCGCATTTTTCGCTGCTGCAACAGCCATATGTGATGAAAACACATCATCTGCTGCGATTCTTCTTTCTTCTATTCCTGTTCTTGTACGAATCCACTCGTCAGAAGTTTCAACCATTTTTTCAAGATCATGATTTGTTAAAACCTTCTCAGGAATGTAACGTCCAACACCAAGTATTCCAGCTTTCATTAGGGAAGACTCCTTTATATCTTAAATTTAGAAGATCAATCAGGTTGTGATCAATTATTAGTATCAGGTACTAATTCTATCCTATTTTTTTTCACATGGCAATATATTCGTCTAAACTATCAGTTCATCTTACTCATAGAGTATGGTATATGGAAAGGAGGCGTATGCAGTTGGATGTGTTTTCAAGAATGATGTTCGGCGATGCAGCAAAACCAACAGAAGAGAAGGAGGAGGAACAGCAAGAGGAAGTTTCTCAAGTTTCTCAGACAAACGACGAAGAGACGATTAATTACATGCATATTATGGACCAAATCGGTTCAATTATGAACTCTCTTGATCAAATCAAGCCCGCTTTAAAGGAGCTTGCGCCCATGCTCTCCGCTATTAAAAAGAAAATCATGTGAAAAGCCACTTTCAAAAAAGTGGCTTCTTCTTATTCTGTTTCAGATTTAGCGTCAGACTTGCCAAGCTCATAAGCTTCCGCCATTACCGTTGTAAATAGATTCATAAACGGCTGTATGGCCTCCATTGAGAGCTCAATGCCTGATTTCTCAAGCTGTTCTTTCGCTTCAGGGAGATATTTCATGGCAATTTGCAAGAATTCAAGTGATTTTTCGTGCTGCATGTGACGTCACTCCATTACTCGTTTTTTGGCAGCTCGCCTGTTTTGTTGTATGTTTTGATCAGCTTGGCGATTCTTTGCTGAAAGTCTTTGTCGACGAGCGGGCTGAATGTTCCCATCTCAACGACTCCCGTATTCAGGTCGTAGTAATGATCGCCGCCCTCAAGGGTGCCTTTATTAAATTGTTCAGCAATGATTTCATAGGCCTTGTCCACATTTTGCACCGTGCTGGTTAATACGGTATTCTCGCCCAGATCCGATTGATCTGTGACGTAGCCAATGGCATAAAGACCGTCTTTTTTGATTTGCTGAATAACAGGAACATTATACCCGTCTCCGGCGGGATACACAACATCCGCGCCTTCGTTCTTCATTTTCTGATAAAGCTTTACTGCTGTTGTATCATCATCCCAATGATCCGTATATTTCGTATTTACCTCTATATCCGGATTTTCATACTTGGCCCCTTTGATAAAACCGTCCACCTCAGGCTGCCACGTAAAGGAGGCAATTACACCGACCTGATTCGTTTTCGACATATGGGCAGCAGTCATTCCTCCAAAAAAGCCCATTGCTTCCCCGCTAAAATGGACACTCGTTACATTATCAGCTTTCGCTTTCGCATTGGAAATGACGAATTCCATATCTGGATAATCTTCGCCGACCAAGTTAAACACCTCAGCATATTCACTCCCATGACCGTAGAGCAGATTGACGCCCCTCTTATGAAAATCCTCAATCGCATTTATGATATCTTCTTCTGTTTTAACGCCTTCTTTATAATAGACGTCCACATTGTATTTGGATTGTATATTCAGTAATCCTTTATACCCTTTTGTGCCCCATACGAGGTCATTAATCGTATCAGGAAAGAGCATGCCGACCTTCTCAATTTTTCCTTTGAACGGAGTTTGTCCACATCCACTCAATAAAAGGAGGACAGAAAAGATCATGACAAGCCTTGTGATCAAGTCATGTTCAACTCCTTTTGACAAGCTATAACATGTATTATTTTTATACGTTTATTGTATCTAGAAAACTCGAAACATGGAAGGTTTTTCTTAATATTTGTCGAAAATTGATGAAAATTGTCTTTTCCACTCGATAATTTTTGTTTTTGCTTCTTCTTTTGAGGTTTTCTCTGTGACTTGCAATTCAAAAAGCTGATCTTTGCTATGACGGCTTGGTTCTAACAGGAATCTCAGCAACTCGTCAGCCACGTCGTTTGTGTAATAGCCGTCTTCCTCTGTTTCTTCTTTCCATGGCCCGTACATTTTCGGCAGGATCACGGTTTTTTCCGAGCCTGTTTTTTCACGTTTTTCCCATTCTTTTCGGTCTTCTTCATATACTAAAATATAAGGAGAATCACATTGGTCTAAAGGCAAAAAACTTCCAAACTGGATACAAATTGTATCATAATTTTGGTCTCCAATGTGTTCAAGCTGGCGAAAGAGTTCATTTCTCCCAAGCCACATGAGTCTTTCTTCTAAGTACATTTGTCTCATTTTATCTTCTGTTTCCGCCAGAACAACGTCAACATGTATGCCTTCATCCATCATTCGTTCACATAATGAAAGGCCGAAAAATTCGTCCGCACCTACAATCAGCGTTGATTCCATTGCATCTGCCGCCCTTCCGGTTTTTCATTTCCCAAAACAAAACAGCCTCCGCAAAAGAGAAGGCTGTTGTCATTATATTCTCTATAATTCTTTTTCATGACTATGAAAGAATTTGCAAATTGATGCATAAATTCTGCTTGGATGCTCAAATAAATGAAATGTCATGTCGACCGGTGAGCCTTGCTTTTGCTGTTTTTCCTTGAAAACTTCCGCATGTACGCTGTAGGGATATGGAGCTCCGGTCATACGCTGCCATATATGAACCGGTACGCCGCTCGGGTAGCTTTGAATTGTTTTATAACGAATCGCTTCCGCTTCTTTTTCAGAAATTCCGTAGCTTTTCGATACTTCTTTCAAAAATTGCTTATAGAAAAATTTATTTTCTTTTTCCGATTCATAATGTGCCTGAAGATCGAGACAAGGATTCAACATTGCGGCTGAGCGGATATGATCCGGGGAAAAACGAAGCAGTTCATCGGCCACGAGAGCACCCATGCCTTCTGCTAAAATATGAATCTTCGGATTGAGGATTTCCTGCTTCAGCACAGAATGTATCAGCTGTTTGGCATAGGTGACTGCTTTTTCCGCCCCCCAATGCCTTCCGAACAGATTGCTGTTAAAAAGAGTATATCCTTCATTCATCAACATGCTCAGAAGCTGATTTCTGCCGTAATGCTGCTGCCAAAAGCTTGAATCATGTCCGACAAAGTGGGTTCTGTCCCCCAAGATAAAGATGCCGAAGCCGTTCGGGCGATAGGGCAGATGAATGACATTATGCTCCGTTCCCAGTTGAAAGTATCTTTCCGTTATTCCCATCGCTTGCCCGCCTCCTTTCACACTTCATCTCACGCTATCTTATGTAAATAGAAAAGAAACGAATAAGGTAAAGTCCTAGCCTTTTACATTTTTGGCTATTATACTGATTGACGTTTTTATATTTTACCATTAAAGTGTGACGAATCAGACTCTTTTGTCACCTCACTTTCTGCTAAAATTGGATTCCCCCTTCGCTTTTTGTATGGTATGATAACTTTTAGAATAGAATGAGAAGGACGAGGTGGAAACGTGCGATATATTATTGCCTTTATTTGGACGTTCCTTTTATCACATATGGCATGCTACTTGGTTGCAAGCATGAACAGCGTTACGTATAATTTCAAAACATCATCTGTCATTGCTGTTGTACTGTATGTCTTAATCATGGTTTTAGCAGAAATCATGCCTATGAACAAAAATGCAAGCCAGCATTAAAAAGCCAAAAAACCCAAAACATTTATTGTTTTGGGTTTTTTAGTGGTCACGGCTTTCTTTTGTAAGTCCACAGCCGGTTGTGGTTTGATGTTTCGGGGAACATTTCCCCTGCTGACAGATGGACCTTTTGAGGGTTTTTAACCATGCTCCCTGTCTCGCCGATTTCTACGTAGACACCGTTATTAGGCGCTTTCTGTCCGGACCGGAATTGGTGCTGCTGTCCCACTGTTTTTCCTCCTTTTCCTTTTTGCTGTAGTATGCGCCTAAGCGGCTGTGAATATGTTGCCATCAAAAAAACTGCTGAGTTTGGCTCAGCAGTTTTTTGATGATTCCTCTTTATATAAAATGGCCTTCAGCAGTGCTTTTTGCACATGAAGACGGTTTTCCGCCTGCTGGAACACTGCAGAGTTTGGCCCGTCAATAATCTCCGCAGTCACTTCTTCCTCGCGATGCGCAGGGAGACAATGTAAAAATGTATAGTCAGGCTTGGCATGGCTGACTAGCGCCGCATTCACCTGATAAGGCGCAAAGACAGCAAGACGTTCTTGCTCTTCCGCTTCCTGCCCCATGCTTGTAAACACATCAGAATAAATCACGTCCGCGTCTTTTACAGCTTCAATCGGATCATCTGTCAGCGTGATAGAAGAGCCGGATTGAAGTGCATATGTTTTTGCCGCTTCAGCTGCTTCATCTAACACTTCATATCCCTTTGGCGAAGCGATCGAGATATCACAGCCCATTTTCGCGCAGCCGATCATCAAGGAGTGCGCCACGTTATTTCCGTCACCGATGTATGCGACTTTTACGCCTTTAAGCTTCCCTTTTATCTCCTTAATCGTCAAGAGATCCGCCAGCGCCTGGCATGGGTGGTATTTATCGGTAAGTCCATTGATCACCGGAATGTCAGCTTCTTTGGCAAGTTCCTCCACCTTTTCATGTTCAAAGGTCCGGATCATAATGGCATCCACATAGCCTGACAGCACTTTCGCCGTATCAGCGACAGTCTCACCGCGCCCCAGCTGCAGATCTTTCTGGCTTAGAAAGAGGGCGTTCCCGCCGAGCTGCGCCATACCCGCTTCAAATGAAACACGGGTCCGCGTTGATGATTTTTCAAAAATCATCGCCAAGGTTTTGCCATGGAATATAGGCTGAATTTTGTTTTGTTTCAGCTCACCGGCTTCTGTGAGCAAGGCGTTTATATCCTCTTCACTAAGGTCCTTTAACGTTAATAAATCTTTTCCGTATAAACTGGTTTGCGTCACTGTGTGCATGTTGCCACTTCCTTTTTATAGAGGTCTTTGAGAGATACAGGCTGCGGATGGCCTGAACCGCTTTGTAAAAACGCCCGCACAGTTTCTTCTTCTGTAAAGACGGGGATGCCGTGCGTCATGGCTTCCAAACGTTCTTTGCGTGCTTCTTCAGAACCGCTCAGATTGATGTGGAGCGATTTTTCTTCTTGTTCCATCCATGAGGCAAATGTTCCTTCATGTATTGTAAAACCTTCGTTTTCTGCTAACTCCTTCACATCTTCCGGAACGTTTTGCAAATAAATGCTGCCTTTTTGACTCCAGACTCTTGTATAGATTTTTTTCAAGGCACTGTTAGCATCATATGCGACACACATGCCTTCTCCCGTTGATTTCATTTCCGGCCCAAGCTTGACATCCACATCCTGGATCGCATGAGAAGAAAAAACAGGGAACTTCACGGCAACTCCATGATGATTTTGAACTGCCGGATTTAGATCTTTTAAGGACGCTCCGGCTAGCAGTCGTGTGGCGAGCGGAATCATCGGAACGCCCATTACTTTGCTGACGACAGGAACCGTGCGGCTCGCTCTCGGATTCACTTCAAGAACGAGTATGTTTCCATTGTCGATCACAAATTGAATGTTCATGATGCCTTTAAATGAAAGTTTTCGGGCAATTTTTTGTGCCGCATCTTTCATGCCCTGCTGCAGCCCGCTCGTGATGGACGGCCCGGGAAGAATGGCAAAGCTGTCCCCTGAATGGACACCTGCCCGTTCAATATGCTCGGTATATGTCGGGATAAAGACATCCTCGCCGTCGGAAATCAAATCAATTTCGACTTCCTTTCCAGACACATACTGATCAATCAAAATCGGATATGGCATGCTGTCCTCATCATTCAGCAGCTGAGAAAGCTGGGCTTGCGAGTCAACAATGATCATGCCCATTCCGCCGATAACGTAAGATGGGCGGATTAACACCGGATAGCCGATCTCACTCGCTTTTGAAGCGGCTTCTTCTTTTGTATAAGCAATTTCTCCTTTTGCGTGCTTCAATCCCAGCTCGTCAAGAAGCTGATAGAATTGATCCCGATCCTCTAACACGTCGAGCGTTTGAAATGATGTGCCAAGAAGAGTAATGCCGGCTTTTTCGAGCGCTTCAGCAGCATTGATTGCAGTTTGGCCGCCGAATTGCACAATTGCAAAATCAATATTTTCCTGCTCCGCCACGTTTACAATATGCTCCGTTGTCATTGGTTCAAAATACAGGCGGTCCGCAATTTCATAATCGGTGCTGACCGTTTCCGGGTTATTGTTAATCATGATGGTTTCGAATCCAAGCTCTTGCAGTGTCAGCACACCGTGAACAGCACTATAATCAAATTCAACGCCTTGGCCGATCCGAATCGGGCCTGATCCGATAATGAGCGCGCGTTTTTTCTCTTTGCGGCTGATGTCTCCATCGGTTTCTCCGAAATATGTGGAGTAAAAATAGTTTGTTTTCGCATCAAACTCTGCCGCGCATGTATCTACGATTTTAAAGGAAGGCGTAATGCCCATCTCCTTGCGAAGCGCGCGCACCTCTTCCTCTGTTTTGCCGATCAGTGAGGCAATCGTTGCGTCTGAGAATCCCTTTTCCTTTGCTTTCTTCAATAATTCAAAAGAGAGATCGCTCCCTGCTTCCATCAGGCGGTTTTCCAATTTGATGATGTTGTCAAAGGTATGAAGGAAAAACGGATCAATTTTTGTTTTTTCATGGATGTCATCAATCGAGACGCTGCGGCTCAACAGCTCCATGACAACGAAAAATCTGCGGTCATCCGGAGTGATTGCCAAATCCCATAGCGTATCAATTGACAACCCGCTGAGCTCTGGAAGGTGTGTCCCGATATTTTTTAATTCAAGCGACGCGGCTGCCTTTTGTATCGCTGCTTCTAAATTCCGTTCAATCGCCATCACTTCACCGGTGGCTTTCATTTTTGTGCCAAGCTTGCGGTCTGCGTTTTTGAATTTATCAAACGGCCAGCGCGGAAATTTGACGATCACATAGTCCAGTGCCGGTTCAAAGCTTGCGTAAGTCGACCCTGTGAGCGGATTTTTCAGCTCGTCAAGGGTGTATCCGACTGCCAGTTTCGCGGCCATCTTCGCAATCGGATAACCGGTCGCTTTAGACGCGAGAGCCGATGACCGGCTTACACGCGGATTCACTTCAATGACGTAATATTGCTTGCTGAATGGATCAAGCGCGAATTGAATGTTGCAGCCGCCTACAACATCAAGTGCTGAGATGATCGTCAGACTTGCTGTCCGCAGCATTTGATAGTCTTCGTCTGTCAATGTTTGTGACGGCGCTACAACGATAGAGTCACCTGTATGCACGCCGACCGGATCGATATTTTCCATATTGCAGACGGTAATGCATGTGTTATTGCTGTCACGCATGACTTCATATTCAATTTCTTTAAAGCCGGCAATGCTTTTTTCGACAAGGCATTGATTGATCGGGCTTGCTAATAGCGCCTGTTTAATCATAGCTGTAAAGGCTTCTTTATCAGGGGCGATTCCTCCGCCCTTTCCGCCTAATGTGTAAGCAGGTCTGATAATAACGGGAAAACCGATGGATTCCGCAAACCGGATGGCGTCGGTTTCATTATCAACAATTTCACTCTCTGGCACGGGCTGATTCAATTCGTTCATTAACGAACGGAATTTTTCCCGGTCCTCTCCTTTTTGTATCGTTTCAACGGATGTGCCGAGAAGTTTGACGCCGTGCTCTTTTAAAACACCCGTTTCGTCAAGCTCCACTGCTAAATTCAACGCGGTCTGACCGCCTAAATTGGCAAGAAGCCCATCAGGCCGTTCTTTCTTAATGATGGCTGTCAGGCTTTCTGCTGTCAGAGGTTCAAAATAAATTTCATCAGCGAAGGCTTCATCGGTCATAATTGTCGCCGGATTGCTGTTGACGAGAATCACCCGGTAGCCCTCCTCCTTCAGCGCGATGCACCCTTGAGTGCCTGAATAATCAAATTCTGCCGCCTGCCCGATAATGATCGGGCCTGAGCCGATTACTAATATGCTTGAAATACTGGTGTCTTTAGGCATGCGCGATTTCTCTCCTTGCTGGTATCACATTCTTTAAATAATCATCAAAAATCCATTCGCTTTCCGCAGGTCCGGGATGGGCTTCCGGGTGGAATTGAACACTCATGACAGGCAGTTTTTTATGGGCAAGCCCTTCAACTGACGTATCATTGACATGATGAAACCTGATCGTGAGCTCTTCTTCATTAATCGACTGTTCATCAACCACATAGCTGTGGTTTTGGCTTGTCATAAAGACCCGTTTCGTCTCACGGTCGATGACCGGATGATTAGCTCCCCTGTGTCCGAATGGCAGCTTAAAAGTATTCCCTCCGAACGCGAGCGCGATCAGCTGATGTCCGAGACAAATGCCGAGAGTCGGAAAGCGGCTGATGATGCTTTTGATCTTTCCTAAATATGGCTGGATTGCTTTCGGATCTCCAGGTCCGTTCGATAGCACAATGCCATCGGGTTTGATGTTGTATACGGCCTCCATTTGCTGGTATGGCACCACAGTAACCTTGCAGCCTCTTTTGACAAGTGATGATGCGATTGACTTTTTATAGCCAAAATCAATGAGAGCGATATGTTTATTCCCGTCGCCGAATGTGCTGATTTCCTGGGCTGAAGCCTGCTCTGCCACATTCTCTGGTTGAAGGGCCATCTCAGCTCCTTCTTTAGAGGCTGTGACTGTTGCACCCATCGTCCCGTTTGCCCGGATTTTCTTCACGACAGCCCTCGTATCAACATGGGTTAACAGCGGAATGTTCCATTTCTGTAAATACTCCTTGAGGCTGTATACCGCTTCATAATGAGAAAAGTGATCACACGCCTCATAGACAACCGCTGCTTTTACTTGCGGTTTCTTGCTTTCAAAGTCCTTTTCATTTATGCCGTAGTTGCCAATCAGCGGGTAGGTAAATACAATAATCTGTCCCTTATACGATGGATCTGTCAGCACTTCCTGGTAGCCTGTCATTCCTGTGAAAAAAACAGCTTCTCCCGTACAGTTTTCATGACCGTCCAGCTCGCCGCTGAACGATGTCCCATCTTCTAACACTAAATAACCTTCCATCTAACAGCCCACCTCTTGATGAATAATTAATTATAAAAATGAATTTTTATGCCTTTATATCGAAAAAAAAATCACTGGTTTACAGCAAAATGATGAGCGATTGCCTGTTTCAGCTTGCTGACGGCTTCTGCTATTTCATCCTTAGTCACGGTGAGCGGCGGCAGCAGCCGAATCACGTTCGGGCCGGCCGGCAATACAAGCAAGCCTAATGTCTGCAATTCAGCAATAATGTCAGCAACCGGGCCATCACACTCAATTCCAAGCATTAATCCTTTACCTCGGATTTGTTTAACAAAAGGGCTCTTTAGCTCTGCCTCAAGCTGTTCTTTTAAAAACGCCCCTTTGTCAGCAGCCTCTTGCAAAAAGTCAGGCTGGAATACAATTTGCAATGTGGCATTCACAGCAGCCATCGCCAGCATATTTCCTCCGAAAGTCGTTCCGTGAGAACCAGGGGTAAACGCTTCTCCAAGCAGTTTCTTTCCGATGACAGCGCCGACCGGAAAGCCGTTTCCCAATCCTTTGGCGACTGTGATGATATCCGGTGAGAGTCCGAAGTACTCATATGCGAAGCCTTTTCCCGTCCGTCCGATGCCGGTCTGGATTTCATCAATGATGAGAAGGGCTTGCTTTTCCTTGCAAAACGACTGTACGGCTGATAAAAATTCAGCACTCGCCGGATTGACTCCTCCTTCTCCCTGCACTGTTTCAAGCATCACCGCGGCAATATCGCCTTCCTCCCCAAGAGCTTTAAAAGCAGAAGGATCATTGTATGGCAGGTAGTGAAAGCCTTCAAGCATCGGGCCGAAGCCTGTTTTGATTTTATCCTGTCCGGTCGCAGCCATCCCTGCATATGTGCGGCCATGGAACGACTGAAGAAAAGTGATGATTTTTGTTTTTCCAGTTGCTTTTCGGGCAAGCTTTATCGCACCTTCATTCGCCTCCGCGCCGCTGTTGCAGAAAAAGACAAGATCTCCTGCACTATGCGCTGCCAGCTTCTGCGCCGCTTGCTCTTGGAGACTGTTTTGAAACAGGTTGGATACGTGCCATACGCTGTCAAGCTGTTTTTTGACTGCTTCTGTCACCGCTTCATGGCAGTGTCCTAGATTTGACACCGCAATCCCCTGAATGAAATCGAGGTACGTTTTGCCGTTTTGATCCTCAACGTACGTTCCCTTTGCTTTTTTGATGTCAATATCCCAACGGCCGTAGGTTTGAAACAAGCTGCTCATGAAACAGCCTCCTTTGCTTTGACAATTTTTGTCCCTTGAAAGGTTTGTTCTGCGAAGAATGATCCTTTTCCGTTTACGATTATGACTTCAGACACCTGATCTGATAAAGCTGACAAGGCTGAATTGACCTTCGGGATCATCCCTCCTGTGATCACTTCCTGCTTGATCAGCATCTGAATCTCCTTAGGGGTCAGGACGTCCAGACGCTGCTTTTCCTTCATGATTCCATCGACATCCGTGACGAACATCAGCTTATCGGCTTCAAGCGCTCCTGCGACTGCTGAAGCAGCCAGATCAGCATTTACATTCAGCGTTTTGCAGTCGCTTGTCATAGACAGCGGCGCAATAACGGGGATGATGCCATTTTCCATCAGCGCGTTCACCATGGACGCATCGACTTTTTTGATTTCTCCCACTTCTCCGTATGTTTCCGGATCTAGATAATCAGCCTCCAAAAGACCGCCATCCTTACCAGAAATGCCTGCGGCTCGCAGTCCGTGTTTGGCAAGCTCAGCAACGAAAAATTTATTGACAGAACCGGATAAAACCATTTCCGCCACTTCCAGCACCGGCTTCGTTGTTTTCCTCTGTCCGCCCGAAAACTCTGTCTTGATATTTAACCGTTTCAGCATATTTGTGATTTCCGGTCCCCCGCCATGTACGATCGCCAGCTTCCAGCCTGATGCCATCAGCTCTTTCAGATTTTGAAAAAATTCCTCCGACAGCTCACGGATGACACTTCCCCCGCATTTAAAAACGATTGTTTTCTTCATTTCGCTCCCCTTTATTACGTGCGATAGCTCGCGTTAATTTTGATATAGTCATAGGTCAGGTCACAGCCCCACGCTCTCCCGTTTCCGTCCCCTTCATCCATCTTGATGACAATGGTGATTTCATCTCCTTCAAGGTATTCCTTGGCGAGAGATTCAGAGAATGGCTGAGGTTCGTTATTCTTAAACAGGCATTGGCCGCCAAGATAAACCTCTACTTCTTCTGCCGTCACCTGTGCTGCGGAGTGTCCGATGGCTCCGATGATCCGCCCCCAGTTGGCATCTGTTCCGTATACTGCCGTTTTTACAAGATTTGAGCCGACAATCTTTTTGGCAATGACGTTTGCATCAAGATTGTTTTTCGCTCCCTGCACTTGGGCTTCAATTAGTTTTGTCGCGCCTTCTCCGTCTCTGGCAATCTCTTTAGCCAGATCCTCACAAGTGAGCAAGAGCGCTTTTTTAAAGACCGGCCAGTCTGGATGGTCTTCTGTCAGGCACTCGTTTTCGGCGCAGCCATTCGCCATAACTAATACCATATCGTTCGTGGATGTTTCTCCGTCAACTGTGATTTGGTTAAATGAAACGTCAGTGATTTCCCGAAGCGCCTTTTGCAGCGCTTTTTCTTCGATTGCCGCGTCAGTTGTCACAAATCCCAGCATCGTGGCCATGTTCGGGTGTATCATCCCAGAGCCTTTGGCCGCTCCGCCGATCGTGACTGTTTTGCCGCCGATTGCCAGCTCATAGCACGTCTGCTTGATTACCGTATCAGTTGTTAAAATCGCTTCCTCAAAATCGCCTGATCCCGCAGGTGTTTCTTTCAGCAACTCGATCCCCGCGTGGATTTTTTCCATGTCTAAATGCTCGCCGATGACACCCGTTGATGAAACAGCGACAAGCTCCGGCTCAATGCCAAGCTGTGAAGCAAAGCTCTCCCGCATTGTGTATGCGTCCTTTAAGCCCTGTTCTCCCGTGCAGGCGTTGGCAATGGCGCTGTTGACGATGACGGCTTTCAGTGTCGGTCCGTGCTTTAAGCTGTCTTGTGTCACTTTGATCGGAGCAGCCTGAAAGTGGCTTTGGGTATAAACTGCTGCACTCACAGCCGGTGTCTCGCTGATAATGACGCCGAGGTCTTTTTTCGAGTAGCGCAGCCCGCAATGCACACCCTTTGCCTGAAACCCTTTTGGCGAGGATACATCACCTGTTACTTTTACAATTTGATCTTCACTTAACTGAATCATGGTTCGATTCTCTCCCGTTCTATGGATAAATTGGCGTGATGGTGAGTCCAGTTTCTTCATTCCAGCCATTCATCAAATTAAAGTTTTGCACTGCCTGACCGGCGGCACCCTTCATTAAATTATCGATTACCGAGACGATCGTGACTCTGTTCGTTCTCTCATCGAGGGTCACGGCGATATCACAGAAATTGCTGCCGTACACTTCTTTCGTTTGCGGGTACTGACCTTTTGGCCTCACTCTCACAAAATATGAATCTTGGTAAAATTCCGAATATAAATCATGCAGGTCATCTGCGGATAGGTCACAGGTTAATCTGGTATACATCGTCGCCATGATGCCCCTTGTCATCGGAACCAAGTGAGCCGAAAATGTAATGGGCCCGAGACCTGGCTGCCATTCATTCAGCGCCTGCTCAATTTCCGGCGTGTGCTGATGTTCATTGACTTTATAAATTTTAAAATTGTCGTTCAGCTCAGAAAAATGAGTTCCCATGGATGCTTTTCTTCCCGCTCCGGAAACACCGGTCTTCGCGTCAACGATAACGAAAGATTCATCGAGCAGTTTCTTTTGAGCCAATGGCGCGAGGCCAAGCAAAACAGCTGTTGGAAAACAGCCTGGATTGGCAATGAGTTTCGCCTGTTGAATTTGCTGTTGATTCAGTTCTGCCAGACCGTATACCGCCTCTTGAATCACCGCCTTCGGTGCCGCTGTCCGTTTATACCATTTTTCATATTCAGCCGGTTCTTGTATCCTCAGATCACCTGACAGATCAATAACCGGAATTCCCGCGTCTGCCAGCTTTGGAGTCAATTCACTTGATACTCCGGGCGGCGCAGCGAGAAACATGATATCTATTTCGTGTTTGATCGTATTCATATCAATCGGCTTCAGTTGCTGATCCGCTAAGCCGGTAAGATGAGGATAACCCTCGCTATAGACATTCCCTTCTCCGCTGGATGAATAAAGTATGCATTCCTCTGCATGAGGATGATGCGAAAGAATCCTGACAAGTTCGGTGCCTCCATATCCTGTAGCACCTACAATTCCTATTTTCAAAACAAGTTCACCCTCTTGGTCTTTGTGAAATTATTTAACATTATAACATGAATAAAAATTAATTCAATCGTATATTTAATATTTTTATTCATTTATAAATTTTCTGTTCAATGGAAATTCCGCTCAAAAAAATCAGCACGACTCTAGCACAAAAACGTTGATGCGGCGCCGCATTTCAGCCGCATAAAAAAACAGGCTGACCGCGTCAGCCTGTTTTCATCATCATCAATCCACTCAAAAAATATAGAATAGAGCTTGCATAAAAAATCATTTGCACTGTAAAAAAGTCAGCGAGAAAGCCCCCAAGCATAATGGCTGCTGCTGAAAAGACAGCTGTCCAAAAATGGTAATTTCCAATCTTTTTTCCACGCTCTCCGCTGTCTGTAAAATTAGCGATCAGCACTTTTTCTCCATGCTTTTGCATCGCTCCAAAGAGCCCTAACAGCACTTGGACGATATACACTTGAACGACGCTTCCGATATGCGGGACATATAAAAGCAGAACAGCCATCCCCCACGAGTTCAGAAGCAGAAAATAACGGCTGTCAAACCTTTCAGACAGCCGTCCGAGGAGCGGGTAAATGAGCGCTCCGCTCAACCCGAACAATCCGTAGGAAAAACCGAACTGTGTGTAGCTTGAGCCGATATTTTTCACAAACAGAATATAAAACGGAAAGATTAAGCTGCTTGCGAAAAACACGCTGCTTTGTGATAATGTCAGCCATTTTAATTTGTTTTTCCCCATTATTTATACCTCTGATAAAAGTAATTCATAAAGCGCTCATCCGGGTCATAGGTTCGTTTTTTCTGAAAAAACGCTTCACTTTTCGGATATGCCTGTCTCATTTGCTCTTTTGTCTGGTAGGTCATATAAGGCAGATAATAGCTTCCGCCGTGCTTGATGGCAACGTCTGTCATGCGCCTGATGATTCGGGCAGTATCTGCCTGGTCTTCTTTTGAAAAGCCCTCGTTTATTAATAGCACGAGCGAAAACATATCGTCCTTCGCATAGGAAAGGTCGGCCTTTTCATTTTTCTGCACGTAGCGGATCGTAATGTTCAGCAGGTTCAGATCTTCGTCCGACAGCGTTTGTCTCAGGTCATCAATATAGGACCCATACTCCTTCACGGGCACAAAGTATTCTTGCAAAACATCTGTGTTGTCATTGTTTTCATACTCAAGAAACTTTGATTCGGACCGCATGACGTTATTGCGTGAAATCTCTGTGCCGTTTTGGCTCAGGAAATAGGATTGCTGTGTGTCCCACAGCCAATTCCTGCCCCATTCATATCGTCTTGACAAACCGAGTGCAAACTTTGTGGCTCCCGTATACTCATCTTCTTTGAGATCGCTGTATGATGGCAGTTGATCCTGATGATCAGCCAATACGTAATTTGTGACATACATGTCTTTCAGAAATCCTTTTTTCGCTGTTGAAATTCGCGCCAGATGCATTCGGACATCTGGATTTCCTTTTACATGCTTTGAAAAATAGTCTGCGTATGTACTATAATTCATTTTTTCTGTCTTCATGACATACAGCTCATCATCTGTCAGCTCAAGCGTTACATCAAGAATCACGCCAAAAAGGCCGTACCCTCCGATGACCGCCGTAAACAAATCATCTTTTGGAGTGACAGTGATAATCGTCCCGTCAGCTTTTAAAAGCCGGAATGATTTGACTGTATCAATCAGCGAGCCGTAGCGAATATCACGTCCGTGTGCATTTGCACTGAGAGATCCGCCGATTGTAAAAATGTTTTGTGACTGCATGACTTTTACCGCGAGTCCGTATGGATTCACGTATTTCTGGATATCATTCCACGTTGCACCGCTTTGCACCCTGATGGTTTTCTTCTCTTGATCGAGTGACAGGATTTTGTTGTAGCCCGTCATGTCGAGAACGATGCCGTCCTCATAATATGTATGGCCGCCCATGGAGTGCTGGGCCCCGGCGATTGAAATTTTTATGTTTTTTCGATTTGCCTCTTTGACTGTGTCAATGAGCGTTTCCTCTTCCTGCCCTTTCACTGTCTGCTTTATTTTTACAGGCATCAGGCGGCTGACATCCGTCATCTCGCTTGTGGCTGTTTTTTGCTCTGAGTTCACAGAGTACGCAAACAGGGCCGCATACGCGCCAGTACAAAGCGCGAATGCAAGCAATTTCTTTTTCATAGTGCTCTCCCTGCTGTTTTTATGACCATTATACCATGACTGCGTCCTCATTTTTCCAAATTATCTTCTTGCCCGTTTTTCGGCACGGCGGTCGGCGACGATAAAGCAGGCGTGAATCGCGCCCGGCAGCCAAAAGATACAGGTCAATATGAGATTCAGCAAGGCCTGAAACGGTTTTCCCGAAAACAAAACAGCAAGCGGCGGGCATAAAACTGCCAGCAGGTACATCATTTCCTTTCACTCCTTTCAGCTGTAAAAAAGGACAGCCTCACATGTCAGGCTGTCCTTTTTTGTTTTATTGAATGCCAAGCGCAATTTTTGCGTATCTGGACATTTTATCCCTAGTCCAAGGCGGATTCCATACAATGTGAACCTCTGTGTCTTTCACTTCAGGAAGGTCCGCTAATGCTTTTTTCACCTCATCCACGATAATCGGCGCTAAAGGGCATCCCATTGATGTTAGCGTCATGGTGATGTGCGTCAAGCCATCTTCATCCATATCAACGTCATATACCAAGCCGAGGTTCACGATATCAACGCCAAGCTCAGGATCGACAACCTGTTCCAGGGCGCCCATGATGTTTTCTTTTAATGCTTCTTCCACGTTCCCTCACTCCTTTTTTCTACAGTATAACGTAAATTCAGCTCTTGTTAATAACTTAGTGCTTTATAAGTACGTTTCAAACCATTCAATCGTTTTTAACACAGCTGCCCGCGGGACTTTATGGTCAGCGTTTTCATCTCCGATAAATTGCAGGCGTTCCGGCTGCTCGCTGTAATGGGATTTAATCGTGTCATAAAATTTCCGGGTCGGCGCGTAAGGCACAACTTTATCTTTTGCGCCGTGCCAAAATAAAAGCGGGCGCTGTTGCAGTTTCTCCGGCTGAAGGCTGAGATCCCGCAACTCGAGACGTTTCATCAGCTGCTGTACCTTCTCTTCCGGCACATCGATTTCAATGCCCTGAGATTGAATATGGTCAATCTGCTGCTGAAACAGCTCCACGTAATTGGGGCTTCCCATCAGGCTGACGCCGGCTTTTATCCAATCATATGCAGTCAAAGCGCCAAGCGTTGTGATGCCGCCCATTGACGTGCCTGCGAGACCGATGCGGCCGCCGTCTACCAGGCCTACTTTTTCAAAATGGTTTTTAAGCACGCCGATCTCTTCAATCTCGTTTAGGACGATGTCCCAAAAATGGCCCGCCAGCTCTTCGACAGCCATTTCTTCTCCCCGTTCCCCATGGTGCAGAGCCTCCGGCAGAACGGCTCTGAAGCCCTTCTCCGCAAGCAGGTAAGCAATATGAAGGTTGTGTTCCTTCGCGCTTGTAAAACCATGGATAAAGAATACGAGAGGAACAGCGCGGTGCCTGTTCTCTTCCTTTACAATATGTAAAAACGGAATACCGGAAACGGTTTGATTCTCAATTTGTATCACAATGTGCCCCTCCTTAGGATAACCATAATCATAAGTGTAACATGTAGACAATAAAGATGGTAAAAAGCTACACTGTAAGTAAGGAAAAACAAGCAAAATCTAAGGTTAAAGGAGCTTTTCATGGAGACAAAACCCTATTTAATCGCATTAGATTTAGATGGAACATTATTAAAGGATGATAAAACCATATCTGAAAACACCCTTCAGACGATACAGCGTCTAAAAGATGACGGGCATTATGTCTGCATCTCAACAGGCCGTCCGTATCGTTCAAGTTCCATGTACTACCAGCAGATGGAGCTGACAACGCCAATTGTCAATTTTAACGGAGCATTTGTCCATCATCCGCAAGACGACAGCTGGGGACGGTATCATACGTCACTGCCGCTTGATGTTGTCAAACAGCTCGTGGATATCAGCGAGAGCTACAACGTACATAACGTGCTTGCTGAAGTGATTGACGACGTATACTTTCATTACCATGATGAGCACCTGATAGATGCCTTTAACATGAACACAACAAATGTAACGGTCGGAGACTTGCGGGAAAATCTTGGTGAAGATGTGACTTCTGTACTCATACATGCAAAAGAAGAGGATGTGCCGGCAATACGCTCATATTTATCGGATGTGCATGCCGAGGTAATCGACCATAGAAGATGGGCCGCACCGTGGCATGTCATTGAAATTATCAAAAGCGGCATGAATAAAGCGGTCGGCCTGCAGAAAATCAGCGATTATTACGGCGTGCCGAGGGAGCGGATCATTGCTTTCGGGGATGAGGATAACGATTTGGAAATGCTTGAATTTGCAGGCTGTGGCGTTGCAATGGGAAATGGAATTGACGCGGTCAAGCAGATTGCCAACCGAACAACGGCTACAAATGAAGAGGACGGCGTTGCAAGGTTTTTGAAAGAATATTTCTCACTTTAAAGGAAGGTCCGTATTAATTTTTCCCACTCATAAACCTTACTTTGCCCCACCATACTATTGAAGACGACTCATCTCGTCAAAGTATGGAAGGGGGCAGTCTCAAAATGGGTAAACGAAGCAAATCCAGAAGGTTTATTCAGCAGGGTAAAGACTCCATCGGGCTACACGCCGCAAGATTTCCATATCGGTCTACTTTAGAAGAAGCTCACCAGCATGCCGCGGCACGAGACTCGGCCGAAAGCCAGGTTGAATATTAAATGAGAAATGAACTGTTTCAGCAGGCAAAATCATTTGTTCAACAGGCGGTCATGGTGACAAACGGCTTTGAGGAAGGCGATCAGGAGCAAGCGATTCTGAGAGCCAAAAATGCTGTATCTTCTGCGTATGCCAATTCGACAGATGCGGAACGTCAACAGCTGCATCAATTTCAAAATCAGCTGGACAAACTCCAATAAAAAAAGGCTATGGCGACTCGCCATAGCCTCTTATTTGACTTCAAACTGCTGAACAGCCTGAACCTGCTTGAGATTTTCCGCCCTGCCCTTAAATGTCACCTTTACCTCATAGGTTCCGGGCTCAGGGACTTCCTTCCACACATCAGAGAAATCATATGTTTCTCCAGATTCAAGCGTCAGGTTTTGAAAAGCCTGCGTAAACATTTTGTCTTTCGAATAACGGTATCTTTCTTTGTGCTCAGAATCATACACGACAAGTTCAAATTTTTGCCCTGTGCTGAATTGAAACTCAATAGCACGTTCGCTTTGGTTCTTCAGCGACATGTTAAACTTGATTTGTTCAGGCTCCTGAATTGCGTCAATAGATAAAACAACCTCTTGATTCTCCATTCCGCCTGATACCTCCTTATCGGGTTCTGTCTGCTCATCTTTCCCGCAGCCTATCAAAAGCAGCACGGGGAGGAGCATCACAAGCAGCCGTTTCACGACTTCCACCTGCTTTCGTCAGTCTTTTCTAAAGAAACCAAAAATCCCTGTCGTTTGAACAATGTTCGTAAATGCTTTCGGATCAACTTCTTTGACGATCTTTTCTAAATCGTACAGTTCATACCTAGTGATGACGATAATCATCATTTCTTTCTGTTCGTTCGTAAAAGCTCCTTTTGCCGGAACAGTTGTGATGCCGCGCACCATTTTTCCGTAAATGGCTTCCTTGATTTCGTCCGCCTTTTTCGTCACGATCATTGCCGTGAGCTTCATGTGGCGAGTGTGAATGGCGTCGATCACCCTTGTTGTCACATACAGCGTAACCAGGGTATATAATGCTTTCTCCCAACCTTGCAATAATCCTGCCGTCAAGATGATAATCCCGTTCAGAATGAAGAAATACGTGCCGACGGGTTTATCCTTCCACTTTGCAAGCACCATGGCGACGATATCAAGCCCGCCTGTCGAAGCTCCGTATTTTAATGTTAAGCCGATACCGACTGCGGAAATGACGCCGCCGAACACCGCGTTCAGCAAAATGTCATGTGACAGGCTTGTTTCCGGCAGGATCCCCATAAACAGAGTAGTGAGTGCGACACTTAAAATGCTGTACACTGTAAACGATTTGCCGACCTTCAGCCATCCTAAAATACCGACCGGAATGTTTAAGAGGAACAAGAGCGTTCCCGTCGATATGTAAAAGGGGGCATATTGATCAACGACGCTTGATAAAAGCTGGGCAACACCTGTAAATCCGCTGGCATATACATCTGCAGGTATCAAAAATAAGTTCAGCCCGGCAGCATTGAGTAAAGCGCCGATGATGACGATGAGTAATTTTTTTGTTTGATCTAGTACCATGGCATGTTCCTCCGCTCTTTCTTCTTTATTATGTTTTCCCTTAAAACAAATATTTGAACACGATTTTGGCAAATTAATATGATATAGTTGGCTTAACTCTCATGATAACGAGCGATAACGGAAAGAAGGGAAGCAATATGACAGTTCATCTCATCGCTGACAGCGCCACTGATTTGCCTCGTTCTTATTTTGAAGAAAAAGGCATTGGCTTTATTCCGCTCAGGGTTTCTCTCGGCGATAAAGAATTCGAAGATGCAGTCACAATTCATGCGGATCAAATATTTGAAGCGATGCAAAATGGAGAAACACCTAAGACGTCCCAAGCCTCACCGCAAACGATTAAAAATGTGTTTTTGCAATATGCCGAAACAGGTGATCCCGCTCTTTACATTGCCTTTTCCTCAGGTCTCTCCGGCACGTATCAGACAGCTGTAATGATCGCCAATGAAGTGAAGGAGGAATTCCCCGATTTCGATTTGCGGGTCATTGATTCCAAATGCGCTTCATTAGGATACGGTCTGGCTGTCCAGCATGCTGCCGATCTCTGTATCAACGGGAATACAATACAAGAAATTGAAACGTCTGTAAAGAACTTTTGCAGCCAGCTTGAACACATTTTTACCGTTGATGATTTAACATATCTCGCGAGGGGCGGCCGGATATCTAAAACGTCCGCTTTTGTCGGCGGCCTGTTGAATATTAAACCGCTGCTTCAGATGGAGGACGGCAAGCTTGTGCCTCTGGAAAAAATCCGCGGACAGAAGAAACTTTTCAAACGGATCATCGAGCTTATGAAAGAGCGCGGGGATGATTGGAGCGATCAAACCGTCGGGATCAGCTACGCCGCGAACAAAGAAAAAGCCACGGACATGAAACACCTGATTGAGGAAGCGTTCAAGCCGAAAGAAATCATTATGCATCCAATCAGTTCAGCAATCGGCTCGCATGCCGGTCCAGGTACATTGGCGATATTCTTTTTAAGAAAATGAGCAAACAAAAACAGTCAGACTCTGTGTCCTGACTGTTTTTGTTTGCTCATAGAATGCCGACAGCCTCATACGCCTTTTCGACTGAAGCTGATTGCTTCGAGCCTTCACCGTATAAATCATTGGCAGCTTCAATCGCCGCTTGCTTCATCATGCTGAAATCTGTAGATGCCGTTACATAATATGTTAAAGCCCGATAGTAAATTTGTTCACTTGCTTCACGCCCAATCCCTTCAACCTGTACACCGTGGTGCACGCCTCCTTCTGCAAGAAGATAAGCTGCTTTATTGTGAATGGACGAATTGATATGGACTCCGCCATAATCCTCTGTTCCTGTGTAGCGGTTCGAGTAATGATCTGGATTTCCCTGCTTAGATGGGTCCTCCAATGACCGCAATGAATCTCCTGCAATACCAGGAGTATAGACATCTTCGCCGATCTCCCAATCATCACGGTCAGCCATCGCGCCCATAATGTCAGAAATGGACTCATTTAATGCACCGGGTTCTCCTTGATATAAAAGACCGGCGGAATACTGTGTGACTGCGTGTGTGATTTCATGCGCGACAATGTCGAGCGATCCAGACAGCGGCTTAAATTTCGAACCATCTCCATCCCCGTATACCATCTGGACACCGTTCCACGCAGCATTGTTCCATTGTTTGCCGACATGCACGGTAGACGTAATTCTTGCTCCGTTTCGATCAAAAGAATCACGGCCAAATGTCTTGCTGTAATAATCGTAAACGGCTTGCGCATTTGCGTGTGCGTCTACAGCCGCAGGTTCATTAAATACGGACGTGCCGCTGACTATTTCTTTGCCCGTATACCCGATCAGTTGAGACAAAAGCGTAAACAAGGTTTCGTTCAGGTTCTTCGCGTCAAACGTATTGATCCCTTTTCCCCTTGTTTCGTCAGCCAAATAAAAGCGCCCATTTTGTTCTGTGACGTCAAAGCTTTTTTCATCACCTGACACGCCGATTCCTGTACCTGCCGCTTCATGAATGGCATTAAAGGACTCAATGACCTTTCCGTTTTTGGCATCGATGAAATAATGCCAATAGCCAGGCTCAGGTTCAGATGTCGAGAGTCTCACAAGGTAGGCGAGATCATATTCACCGTCGTGTGGATAGATATATAATTCGCCTTTTGGTTCCCCATCAAGATATTCGATTTTTCCAATGGAAGCCTCGAGCTCACGCCTTGCTGTATGTATTGCTTTTTTCTCAGAAATAGACGGTGTGATGGAGACGTCCTTGATTTGCGGATGCACCTTTCCAAAGAAACTTTTCACTTGTTTGTTTTCCTTCATCGCGACCGCTTGTTCAAAGCCGTAAATCGGAATTCCTTTGTAAACCTCCGTTAATTTAAAAAACGTTTGTTTTGTTTTTGGATCCTTTATGGTTTTCGAAATGCGAAAATGACTGTTCGCATTCCCTTTGAGCTTAAACTGCGTTTGATGCTTGTCAAGATAGGAAAATAGCGATTCTTTCTGGGTTGTGTTTTGTACCGACTTCTGCGATGACTTTTCGATGATGTATGAAGGGGTTTGATACGTATGGTCGTATTTGATGCTTTGATCAGCTGAGGCATGTTTTACAAAAACCATTTGGGCCGCCGTGCATAAGCCGGCCAGTAATAGAGATGTCTTGGTCAGGTTGCGCAAAACACCACATCCTTCCTATTTTGGAATCTACCATTTTTCTTCATCCTATCAAAAATACAAAAACTTGTATGTGGTGCTTCGTTCTTATTTTCCCAAAAAAGAAGGGCGGAGATATTTCGCTCTGCCCTTCTTTTTCTACTCTACTAATTTTTTATCGACATAAATAATAACCCCTGCTCCATATGCCAGTATAAGCGGAGGTATGAGCTGCTCCTGACCTTGAAATGAGATAAAACTATTCAGCAAAATGAACAAACCGGAATTCAAGAAAAAGTAGCCTGCTATTCTGGCCAGCCGGTCTTTATCCCGTATACGCGCCTCGTTAAACCCAGCCAGCATCCAGGTTTGTTTTTTGATTCCGACAAAATAGGCAACCACAAAGAATAAAAGCGCGATGACAATTAATAGATAATTGATGCTGATTTCCATCTTACAGCCTCCTACAAGATTACTTGATGTTAAGAAAAAGAAAAAAAGCGGCGCAGCTTACTGCAATCAGCAGCAGGACGACAAGCGCATTGAGGAACGGGCTCAAAAGAAGCAGCACTGCTAAAAACAGCAGATAAACCGCACCGACTCGCGAAATCTTGACAATCTCCTTTTGAGAGCGCATTTTGTTTTTTCTGACACCTGCAAACATCATCAATTTTTTTCGCTTCCATACATATCCGGCGAGCACCATTAAATAAACAGCCAGCGGCAGATGTCTGAAGTCGGACGGCAGCAGCGGCAGGGCGATAATCGTGACAATGAGAAGGACCGAAAGCCAGCTTTTGCCCAATAAAGACCTCCTCCTTTTCGTCTCTCCCCCATCACCCATCATCAATTCGGCAAGCTCCTTCGGATGAGAAAATTCAGATTCAACAGCTTCCTGCAGTTCCTCTTCACTAAGGCCGGCTTTGATTCTGTCTTGAACGAAAGCGGTGATATGCCCCTTTAATTCGTCGATAGCGTTTTCTCTCTCTACATCAGGCATATTCGCCAGCTCTGCATTTAGTTCCTCCATGTATCGGTCAATGATAAGCTGTCCATTCATAGCAAATCCCCCGATAAAGACAGTAAGGCTTGATGGGTTTCCAGGTATTTCTCCAGCCGTTCTTTTAACATTTCTTCTCCTTTTTGCGTCATTTTGTAATACTTTCTTTTCGGGCCGTCCAGTGAATCTTCCCAAAAAAATTCGATCCATCCCTTCTCGGTCATACGTTTCAAAATCGGATAAATCGCTCCCTCTGAAATAGCCAGCGCCGAGGTGGTTTTTAAGGATGACGTCAGCTCATAACCGTACATCGGTTTAGAACGCAGTAGGGATAGGATGGCCAGCTCGAAAATCCCTTTTCGAAATTGAACAATCCAGCGGTCATTAACTTGATTCGTTTTCATGGTTTAAATATATCGAAAAAACCACTATATATCAATCACATATAGCAGTGTAAAATGTCCTGTTTTTTCTTTTAACAAAAATGGGATTTCTCATACTTTTTAACCTTTTTATTACATAAATGTTTTTATATTATGAAAAGTGTAAAAACGATTCTTCAGGTTAAAAGGAGCAGTCGAATGCAGAAATCGATATCATTTTTTTTCATTTTTTCAATCCTTTGGGGTTCGCTATTTCTGTTTTCTATTATTGGCAGCTTAGGGACAACCCCGATTCCGCTGACAAAGGACTCCAAATTTCTCATGTCCAGCATCCTCCCTCAGGGCTGGGGCTTTTTTAGCAAAAATCCGCGTGATACTGCAATCGGCTTATATGAGGCTGAAAATGCCAGCACCAAGGTCAGATGGCCCAATATGAGGGCTGACAACCTATTTGGCCTGTATCGGTATGGGCGGTCACAAGGCGTTGAAATGGGCGTGATCTACAGCCAAGTCGGCAAGGAACAGTGGACAGCATGTAAAGAAAAGGACCTCGGCGCATGCAAAAGCAAAGCCAAAACCGTGCAATTAAAAACACCCGCTCCCCGCCCGCTGCTTTGTGGAAGCTACTATTTGACGAAAGAGGATATTGTTCCTTGGAGCTATTCTAAATACACCCCTTCGTCTTATCAGGTAAAAAGCATAGTCAAGGTTGTGATCTCATGCTCGAAAACATAAAACAGACCATCACCAGATGGGACGAAAGAAACCCGTGGACAAATGTATACGGCCTCGCGCGAAGCATCATTGCGCTATCCAGCCTGCTGACGCTGCTCATCAATCACCCGAGCCTCATTATGAAGCCAGCCAGCGGGATCAGCAGCTATCCAGCTTGTAAAATGAATCTCAGTCTCTTTTGCCTCGGCGAAAATAACTATATGATGTTAAATCTTTTCAGGTGGGTCTGCATTGTCATTCTGGTGCTTGTTGTCATTGGCTGGCGCCCCAGAATCACCGGGGTTCTGCATTGGTATGTCAGTTACAGCCTGCAGTCATCGCTGATCGTCATCGACGGAGGCGAGCAGGCAGCAGCCGTCATGACCTTTTTACTGCTTCCCATCACGCTGACCGATCCGAGAAAATGGCATTGGAGTACGAGACCTATAGAGGGCAAAAGAACACTTGGAAAAATAACAGCTTTTATTTCTTATTTTGTGATCAGAATCCAAGTGGCGGTGCTTTATTTTCACTCTACCGTCGCTAAGCTGTCTCAGCAGGAATGGGTGGACGGAACGGCCGTCTATTATTTCGCCCAGGAAAAAACCATTGGCTTCAACGGCTTTTTTCAGGCGTTAACGAAGCCAATTGTAACAAGTCCGTTCGTGGTGATTCCGACATGGGGGACGCTGCTGGTTCAAATTGTCATCTTCGCGGCGCTGTTTGCGCCGAAGAAGCATTGGAGATTGATTTTGATCATCGCTGTTTTTATGCATGAGATTTTTGCAGTCATGCTGGGCCTCATCAGTTTTTCGATTATCATGGCCGGCATTTTGATATTGTATCTCACTCCTATCGATTCCACGATTCAATTTACATATATTCGCAGACTGTTGTGGAATAAAAAACACAAGAAGGGAGAGGTTTCAGTTTGAAGAAGGCGTTTCTAGTATTTTTGTCGGTTGTATTGGTGACGACTGTGTTTTTGGTGAAGCAGCAAGAAAGTGTGGCACAGGCAAAGCAGCTTGAGTATTCAGGTGAGGAAATTTTTAAAGGCTTTGTGTTTGCCCAAGGGGAAGTTGGCAAACAGCTTCCAGAGGTCTTTAATAAAGCGATGACAGACAAACTCAACACAAAACAGGCAAAGGCTTTTGCCAATCAGGTTGTCGCTGATATTAAAAAAGAGGATGCTGACTTTTTTGATAACCTGAAGAAAGCTGTTTACAGCAAAGATGCATTGAAAGTGGATGAACTGCTGAAAAAAGCAGGTCAAATCGTTGAAGAAAAAGTAGAAGCTGCAAAGGAAATCGCCGCTTCTAAGGATGATACATCCAGAGTTCAGGCCGAGCTTGTCAACACTGTTGATACCGCTAACTATTTCTATTATGTTTCTTATGTTGCTGCAGCAGGTGCCCTGATTCTGATCATTCTCGCCATTGATATTACGCCGATTGCGATTTCAGACAATGTGGATCGCGAAATGGCAATCAGAACACTGGTTGATGAATTAAACTAGACATAAAAAAACGGCTCGCTCCGCAGTCTGCTGCAGGCGAGCCGTTTTCATGCTATTTTTTCTCGTATGTCCATCCATTTTCCTGATACACTTTTCCGTTTTTCATCAAATGGCCCAGTGCGCGTTTAAAGGCGGCTTTGCTCATATTAAAACGTTCGCTGATATCGTCAGGCTGGCTTTTGTCACTGTACGGCATGGCACCGTTTCTCGTTCTCATATACGTTAGAATGCACTCAGCATCAACAGACATTGCATCCTGTTTTCTCGGAAGCAGCGACAAGTTGACTGAACCGTCTTCTTTCACTTGAATCACCCGGCCTGTGACTCTTGAACCCAGTCTTGGCTCCTCTTTTCTTTCTGACGGGTGAATAAAACAGCGGATACCGTCATCCGTGATCACGAATGAACCCGATGCGATCAGCCTGTACACCGTACCTGTCAGCTCTTTATTCATCAGATCTTCTGAAGCGTCGGTAAACAGTTCGCTGATGATATCTTCCGGCGCTGGTTTCGCAAACATGCGCCCCCGGTTCGTCACCTTCAGCATACAGTAAAGTTTGTCCCCTTTTTGCGGCCAGACATCTTCGTACGGCGGCAAATGCTCAGTTGCGACTAGTGCGTCCTTCGATAAACCGACATCAACGAAAACGCCCATATCCTCCACTTTATCCACCACTTCAACCCAGCCATATTCATCCGCGCTGATGACCGGAATTTTCATCGTGGCCGCAAGCCTTTCCTGCTGGTCGACGTATATAAAGACTTCTACTTCGTCTCTGTCCTCGATATCCTCAGTCATTTCACTGTTATGTAAGAGAATCGTATCTTCCCCATCGGTTAAAAAGTAACCGAAGTCGGTTTGGTGATCTATACTCAAGGTTAATTGCTGCCCTGGTCTCATGCTATCGTCCTTCCTGTTCCGCTTATTCTCTGCGGATTTTGTTAACATTTTTTCCAATCATCACAAATTGATTCTTTGTTCTGTTGGAAGTTTCTCTTTATTCTACTATAATCAACACATAAGTTAAATGTTATGGAGGTTTTCATATGGCAAAAGAAAGTTCATTTGATATTGTATCCAAGGTGGAATTGCCTGAAGTGCAAAACGCAATCCAAATTGCACTGAAGGAAATCAGTACCCGATATGACTTTAAAGGCAGCAAAAGCGACATTTCTTTAGATAAAGAGGAGCTTATCCTCGTTTCCGATGACGAATTCAAATTAAGCCAGCTGAAAGATGTGCTGGTCAGCAAATTGATTAAACGAAACGTACCGACAAAAAACATTGAGTACGGCAAGGTTGAAAACGCGTCAGGCGGAACGGTACGCCAGCGTGCAAAGCTTGTTCAAGGCATTGACAAGGACAACGCAAAAAAAATCAATACGATCATCAAAAACTCCGGACTGAAAGTAAAGTCTCAGGTGCAGGATGATCAAGTGCGTGTCACCGGAAAAAACAAAGATGACCTGCAGCAGATTATCTCAGCTGTGCGGGGAGCAGATCTGCCAATTGACGTTCAATTTATAAATTTCAGATAAATTTTCTGATTCCTATTGATTATTGTCTTTATTTTCGGTAAATTTGGAGAAAGGGAAAAACGCCAGGTATCTTTTGGCACTTCCTGACACGAAAATTTCATATCCGTTCTTATCAAGAGAAGCAGAGGGACTGGCCCGACGAAGCTTCAGCAACCGGTGTAATGGCGATCAGCCATGACCAAGGTGCTAAATCCAGCAAGCTCGAACAGCTTGGAAGATAAGAAGAGACAAAATCACTGACAAAGTCTTCTTCTTAAGAGGACTTTTTTTATTTCTCTTTTTTCCTTGCTGATGTGAATAAAGGAGGCAGACAATGGGACTTTTAGAAGATTTGCAAAGACAGGTGTTAATCGGTGACGGCGCCATGGGGACGCTCCTCTACTCCTATGGCATTGACAGGTGTTTTGAGGAGCTCAATATTTCAAAGCCGGAGGAAATTCAGCGCATACATAAAGCGTACGTTGAAGCGGGAGCCAACATTATTCAAACGAATACGTACGGGGCCAACTATATTAAATTATCCAGACACGGGCTTGAGGATGACATCAAAAAAATGAATCAGGAGGCCGTAAAGATCGCGCGGGCTTCAGCAGGCGATGCATACGTGCTTGGAACGATGGGCGGCATACGCACATTTAATAAAAACGCATACAGTCTTGACGAAATTAAGCGCAGCTTCCGCGAGCAGCTGTATCTGCTGCTGCATGAAGAGCCGGATGGCTTGCTGTTAGAAACATATTATGATTTGGAAGAAGCCCGTGAAGTGCTGAAAATCGCGCGCAAAGAGACTGATCTTCCGATTATGCTCAATGTCTCCATGCACGAGCAAGGCGTATTGCAGGACGGAACGCCGCTTTCTGACGCATTGCGCTCGATTGCGGATCTCGGAGCTGATATTGTCGGCATTAACTGCCGCCTCGGCCCTTATCACATGATTGAAGCGCTAAGCGAAGTGCCGATTTTTGATGACGTATTCTTATCCGTTTATCCGAACAGCAGTCTTCCTTCGCTTGAAGAGGGACGGCTCGTCTATGAAACAGACGACACGTATTTTCAAAACAGCGCGTCAGAATTCCGTAAGCAAGGTGCGCGGATTATCGGCGGCTGCTGCGGCACAACGCCGAATCACATCAGGGCGATGGCGGAAGCGGTTGGCGGGCTGGCTCCGATTACGGAAAAAGAAGTCAAAACCCGGGCGAAAGAATTCATTTCTGTTCATCACGAGCGAACCGAGCCCGGCCTGGATGAGATCGCAGCGAAAAAACGCTCTATTATCGTAGAGCTGGACCCGCCGAAAAAACTAAGCTTTGACAAATTTCTGTCCGCTGCTGCTGAATTAAAAGAAGCGGGAATCGATGCCCTGACACTCGCCGACAATTCTTTGGCGACCCCGCGGATCAGCAATGTTGCCTGCGGCGCCCTTGTCAAGCAGCAGCTCGATATGCGTTCCCTTGTCCATATTACGTGCCGTGACCGTAACATTATCGGCTTACAGTCACATTTAATGGGCCTTGATACGTTAGGGCTGAATGACGTGCTTGCTATTACAGGTGACCCTTCTAAAATCGGGGATTTTCCTGGGGCGACGTCTGTATATGATTTAACATCTTTTGATTTAATCAGGCTGATCAAACAATTCAATGAAGGTCTGTCTCTGTCTGGAAAACCGCTCGGCAAGAAAACGAATTTCTCAGTTGCCGCCGCATTTAATCCTAACGTCCGCCATCTGGATAAAGCGGTAAAACGGCTTGAGAAAAAAATAGATTGCGGCGCAGATTATTTTGTTTCTCAGCCTGTCTATTCCGAGCAGCAGCTTGTCGATATCCATAACGAAACAAAACATCTGAAGACGCCGATCTATATCGGCATCATGCCGCTGACAAGCAGCCGGAATGCCGAATTCATCCATAATGAAATTCCCGGCATTAAGCTGTCTGATACGATTCGCGAAAAAATGGCCCATGCCGGTGAAGATAAAGAAAAGCAAAAGGCGGAAGGCCTTGCAATTGCACGCTCCCTGCTGGATACGGCATGCGAGCTGTTTAACGGCATCTACTTGATAACGCCTTTCCTCAGATCTGACTTAACCGCTGAGCTCACATCATATATTCAGCAAAAAGATGAGCAGCGCCAAAATATCTTTTTGCATTAATTTCCAAAAGACTGCCTGATCGAATCGGGCAGTCTTTTTCAACGAGATTCGTGTTACGATATAGAAAAACAATCATGAGGAGGAACATTATGCTCGAAGTCAAAACCATTTCCGCGGAAGATACATATGAAATCCGGCATCGCATTCTGCGTCCCCATCAATCCATCGAACAATGCAAATATAAAGAGGATCACGCAGAATGCTCCTTTCATCTCGGCGTGTTTTATGATGGAACGCTGATCAGCATCGCTTCTTTTTCCCCGCAAAGTCAGCCTTTATTAACGGAAGCCCCTGCGTATCGGCTGAGAGGCATGGCAACGCTCGAGGGATATCGCGATCAAAAAGCTGGAAGCACGCTGATCAAACACGCGGAGCACAAACTGGCGGAGAGCGGCGTTCAGGCGGTATGGTGCAACGCAAGACACCATGTCAAGGGCTACTATGCCAAGCTTGGCTGGAAGGAACTTGGCGAACCATTTGACATTCCCGGCATTGGCAATCATATTGTCATGTACAAAACACTTAGAACAAGCAGGTGATCTTATGGACGTAGTAGATGAACTGATTGAGCTTCATGAAGAACACGTTTCCGGCTTATTGCGGCTTTGCGGGCAAGCCGGGTGGCCGGATTATGGCGAACAAGAGCTGAAACTGCTTGTTCAGCAGGGACGCTTTTTCGGTTATCAAAATGTCAGCGGTGAGATGATTTCCTGCATCGGCTTGTTTTTGTTTGGCCGTCTTACTTCTATCGGCCTTGTTATCGTTGACAAGGAATATAAACGGCTTGGTCTCGGCAGGCGTATGGTAAACGCCTGTATCACCCAAACGGATGAAAACACCGCCATCAGGCTTTGCGCCACAAAAGAAGGTTTGCCGCTTTATGAAAAAGCAGGCTTTCATACGGCAGGAACAGTGCGAAAGTACAGCTGTCACAGTTTTCAACCTTATACAAAACAGCTTGACGCTGAACTGTCATCCTTTAGAGAACAAGACTTTCACGACTTAACCACGGCGGATCTGGCTGCCTTTGGCGGAGATCGATCAAACCTTTTGCAGCAGCTTATTTCTGCTTCATGCGAATGTATCATCGCCAGAAATCATGACGGACAGCTCATTGGCTACGGACTTTCTGTACAGACACCGGCCAATTTGAAATTCGGCCCTATCATCGCTCCATCATCAGATGTTGCAGCACAAATAATTAACAGGCTGGCGGCCGGCAAACAAGGGCCGATGCGAATCGATATACCGAGTGAACACACGTCTCTGCATGACAGCCTGATAGAAATGGGATTTCATAAAGATGATGAACCTCCGCTTTTGTTCTATCAGAAAAAAGCGCCTATTCAAAATGGACACTTACATGCTTTGATTTCACAGGCTCTCGGTTAACCCTCTTTTTTCCCGAACAGGTATCTTCTGTTCGGTTTTTTGCTGTCTGATCGCTGAATAAACGAAGCCATCAGGGACATTCTAAGCAGAAGAAAAGGAGTGTGCTCTGAGATGGAATCATCAAAACAAAATAACGGAATGACGATTGTAGCGATCGGTTCAATCCCTTTAATATTAACCCTAGGAAACTCGATGCTTATTCCGATTTTGCCAAAAATGAAATCTGAACTTCATTTATCACAATTTCAAGTCAGTCTCGTGATCACAGTATTTTCCTTGATTGCAGCATTTGCGATTCCGATTGTCGGTTATCTCGCAGACCGATTCTCAAGGAAAGTCATCATTATTCCCTGCTTAATTTTGTATGGTGCCGGCGGTTTGTTAGCCGGGTTTGCGGCAGGTTTTTTTGACAATGCCTATCCTTGGGTCATGGCAGGACGAGCGTTACAGGGAATCGGGGCAGCCGGAACCGGCCCAATTGCCATGGCACTGACGGGAGATCTGTTTAAAGGCGCCCAGGAGAGCAAGGTGCTCGGCCTTGTTGAAGCTTCAAACGGCATGGGGAAAGTGCTGTCGCCGATCATTGGCTCGCTGATCGCCCTGCTTGTCTGGTATGGTGCGTTTTTTGCCTTTCCTGTGTTTTGTATCATTTCGATCGTACTGACTTGGATTTTTATTAAAGAAAAGAAAAAGGAAAAAGAACCGCCACCAATCGGAAAATATGCAAAAGGGCTGTTAAGTGTCTTTAAACATGAAGGCAGATGGCTGTTTACCGCTTATTTAGCCGGTGCGACCTGTTTGTTTACTTTATTCGGCATCCTGTTTTATCTCTCAGATGTTCTTGAAAAAACATACGACACCGACGGCGTGAAAAAAGGCTTAATTTTAGCGATCCCGCTTTTGGTTATGTGTGTGACGTCCTATACAACAGGAAGCAAAATCGGGCAAAAGCAATCGTTAATGAAAAAGCTGATTGTACTTGGATTGGCGTTCATGACCGTATCCTACGCGGCACTGTCATTCATTGAAAATCTTGTCCTTTTTATCAGTGTTCTTGTACTGAGCAGTATAGGCTCAGGTCTTGTCCTTCCTTGTGTGAACAGTTTCATTACCGGGGCTGTCGGTAAAGAAAGACGGGGATTTGTCACCTCGCTGTACGGCTCTGTACGTTTCTTAGGGGTAGCGATCGGTCCTCCGATTTTCGGCCGCCTGATGCAATGGTCCAGACCCGGCATGTTTTTAAGCATCGCGGGATTGACTCTCGTTGTCGGGATTCTTGTGATGATGCTCATCCATGTGAAGCAAAACAATGAAGAAACAAAAGAAAAAGAAGACCCTAAAATGGCTGGCAATCGGCTCCAGCCCGCTGAGGAAAGGTAGCACCCAGTGTGAAAATTGTACGGATTGAAACCTTTCCGCTATTGCACCGATTAGAAAAGCCATACGGAGACGCCAACGGGTTTAAACGATATCGGACTTGTTATCTCATCAGGATTATCACCAAAAGCGGGATAGACGGCTGGGGAGAATGCGTTGATTGGCTCCCTGCTCTCCATGTCGGTTTTACGAAGCGGATCATCCCATTTCTATTAGGAAAACAGGCTGGCAGCCGCCTGTCATTAGTGCGCACGATTCAAAAATGGCACCAGCGGGCGGCCTCCGCTGTAAGCATGGCGCTGACAGAGATTGCAGCCAAAGCTGCGGATTGTTCGGTTTGCGAATTATGGGGCGGGCGATACAGAGAGGAGATTCCTGTGTACGCGTCTTTTCAATCGTACTCAGACTCCCCGCAATGGATCAGCCGCTCAGTCTCCAATGTTGAAGCCCAGTTGAAAAAAGGTTTTGAGCAAATCAAAGTCAAAATTGGCGGGACTTCATTCAAAGAGGATGTCCGGCACATCAATGCGCTGCAGCATACAGCAGGCAGCTCTATTACGATGATTCTGGACGCAAACCAAAGCTACGATGCCGCTGCGGCTTTTAAATGGGAGCGCTATTTCTCCGAATGGACGAATATTGGCTGGCTTGAGGAGCCTTTGCCCTTTGATCAGCCGCAGGATTATGCTATGATTCGAAGCCGTTTGTCTGTTCCTGTTGCCGGCGGAGAAAACATGAAAGGCCCGGCGCAATATGTGCCTCTCCTTTCACAGCGCTGTTTGGATATCATTCAGCCCGATGTCATGCATGTCAACGGAATTGATGAGTTTCGGGACTGCCTCCAGCTCGCGCGTTATTTCGGCGTCAGAGCATCCGCCCATGCATATGACGGATCGCTTTCACGGCTCTATGCTTTATTTGCACAAGCCTGTCTGCCCCCATGGTCTAAAATGAAGAAAGATCACATTGAACCGATCGAGTGGGACGTCATGGAGAATCCTTTTACAGATCTCGTCAGCCTGCAGCCTTCAAAAGGAATGGCCCACATCCCGAAAGGAAAAGGCATTGGAACAGAGATCAATATGGAGATCGTCAATCGCTACAAGTGGGATGGCTCAGCATATTAAGCTGGGCCATTTCTTTATTTTGAGACATAAATCATGGACAGCCTCATAAAATGAAAACAGCGGACAAGTCTTTTCATAAAGGAGCAAATGACTTAATGGCTGAACTGCTGATGAAAGCAAAACTTACGTTTATGATTGTCGTAGGCGGCGTACTACAGGGACTCGGCATGTCCTTGTTTTTATTTCCGCATGATATTCCAACAGGCGGTGCAGCAGGTATTGCGGTGCTATTGCATTATCTGTTTCAAATCCCCCACGGATTTTCAGTGTGGGCTGTGAATGTATCAATGCTTTTTACCGCTTTAAAATGGCTGGAGATGAGAACATTCACCGGCACCCTCGCTTCTATCACCGTCACCTCTGTCTCGGTATTGATCTTTGATGCGGTTTTTCCGGATATCACATCTAATCTGTGGCTTGATCTGGCAAGCGGCGCAGTGTTATTGGGACTCGGCATCGGACTTTTATACAAATATAAAATTTCGAACGGAGGATTCGGAGCCCTTGCTCTGATGATTTCTATCTACCGCGGCGGGAATCCTGGAACGATCCTGCTCATCATGAATTGCATCATTTTTATGGTCACCGCGTCTATTATTGACTGGGGCATCGTCATTCAAGCCCTCATATGCCAGGTGATATCGACAAGAGTCATCGACTTCATCTACAACATCCGCCTGACCTCTCTTCCCTATCTCACGCCTATGTACCGCCATAAAAAATAATAGGCAGAGGCTCTCTTCACGACGAGAGCCCCGCAGCCGCTGTTTTACAGAAAAAAGGTATCGGATCTTAGCCCTAAACGCAGCGTTTCCAACGCGATGGCATCATGAAATGGAATATTGGCCAGATTCACATTCGGCCCGATTTTTTGAATAAACCCTTGCTGAAGCGTTTTGTTAGGCGCTTCAAAAATCAGCCTGTTGATATCAATATCTGAGGAAATGATGTCGTCAACAATTTGAAATCTGACATCGCCGCTGCTGGAACAGATTCCTCCCGTTCCGCTTTCTCTGGCTTCTGTAATCACTTTTTCCGCGCCCGCTTCCATATCCTCAACGATATATTCAAGCCATTCCTCAGAGCTTTGCCGGCTTGCTAATTCCGCATCCTTGCTGCCCACCTCACTGAGCACAAGAAATTCATCAGAAAAATCGGCAATGAAAGCCGCTTTCTCTTTATTTGTCATCGGGAGCGTACCGTTTGAAATCTCAATATATTCACAGCCGAAATAGGTGCAGTACCGATGAAATTCATTCACTTTTTTCTGGCTTACGTACTTTTCAAACAGTGTGCCGCCAAAGAAAAATGTAATGTCATGTTCTTTCAGTGTGCTGATTTTTTCTTCAAGATCTTTCGTAAGTAATGATGTGCCCCAGCCGAATTTCACAAAATCAATATAGTCGGACGCTCCGGCTATGACATCTTTGAAAAATTGCAAGGGATAGCCGTTATCAATTAAAATGGACTGCCCGGTTTCTCTCGGCTTATTTGTTCTCACTGGCAATTCTAGTGAAAAATCATTCATATTATGACCCTCTCTATCGTTGGAACTTCTCCATCTTGTTTCACTTTCATCACAAAATCGCCCGTCAGTTCTTTTGCACAGTAAGCGATGTCCTCCGAATCAAATAATGGCTGGCGGCGGTCAAAAAATTTCTCTGCAACAGAAGAGCCTTTTATTCTTTGAATCGCCTCCGCAGCCGTTACCGCATTTGTCCCTTCAATGATGCCTTTGATATACTCCGCACACGCCATATCGTCATCACCGGATGGATGGGAAGCCACTATGTTTATGACACAATCGTTTGCGGCGAGCTTTTTCACATGCTGTGCCGTTGTTTTGGCATTGGAAAATCCAGTTACGAACAGATGCTTTGCGTTCAGCGCCCCCAATGCTGCTGTGACGCCGTTTGTTGTTTTCTGGATCAGGCTTTTATCCGCCATATCCTGTCCCGCCATGCGTTTTGGAGAATTATCTAAATCAAATCCGCTGATACCGACCCCCTTTTCCTCTCCCGTCAATACATAATCCGGATAGGTGTCTTTCAGCGCAAAGGCTTCATCAGCTGTCCGGACCAACAAAATCTCTTTCGCCCCGCCGATAAAAGCATAATGGGCGACCGTAAAGGCTCTGATGACATCAATGACGATGTTAATATCAGCCGGGGCAAGCGAATGATGATGCCCCTGATAAATGGCAATCGGCATACTACCTCTCCTTGGGCATAAAACCATTTTGCTAAAAAGCATATTCAGCCGGGCTCTTAATGGTTCCGCACCTCATTTTAGGCGGGCGCAGCCCCTAAAAACCCTGAACCTTTATGCAAAAAATGAATAGTCTGCCTATAACTCGATCAATAGATAAAAAAAGCAGATGCAAACGGGGGGAAAACATTGAACGAAACCATCACATATGACACATGGAACGACATGCTGTCCAAACGGATAACGGATCAATTGATCGATGAGCTCGATGTGTTGAAATGGGCTTACCGAACGTACGGAGAAAAGATTGTGTATGCCTGCAGCTTTGGCGCAGAAGGAATGGTGCTTCTCGACTTAATATCAAAAATCAACAAAAATGCACACATCATCTTTTTGGATACCGGGCTTCATTTTCAGGAAACATATGAGCTGATCGAGACCGTCAAAGAACGATATCCGGGATTTGCAATCCAGATGCTCGAACCCGAGCTGAGCTTAACAGAACAGGGGACGAAGTACGGCGGAGAGCTGTGGAAGCATAACCCGAACCTCTGCTGCCAATTGCGGAAAATCGAACCGCTCAAAAAGCACCTGTCCGGCATGACAGCTTGGATTTCAGGACTGCGCCGGGATCAGTCACCAACGAGAAAGCATATTCAATACGTAAACCTGGACCAGAAGTTTGAGCTCATCAAAATTTGCCCGCTTATCCACTGGACATGGGATGACGTTTGGACGTACATCCGCCTGCACAATTTGCCTTATAACAAACTGCACGATCAACATTATCCGAGCATAGGCTGTGAAATGTGTACACTGCCTTCCCCGGACCCGAACGATGAGAGGGCTGGAAGATGGGCCGGACGGGAGAAAACAGAATGCGGCCTGCATCAAGAATAGCGGATGGCAGGTTCTTGATGTGAGAATCGAAATGATGTTAAGGCGCTGATGTCAAACTTTCATTAAGTGCAGAAAAGAAAACAAGGAAACGTATAAATGGAGGTTGAACACGTTGAATGGAAACGAACCCCACGGAGGGGTATTAATCAACCGCTGTGATCCCGCATGCCATTTTGAAGGGTGCGCGTGCCAAGCAGAGCTGGATCAGCTTGCACTGAGTGATCTGGAGCTTATTGCGATCGGCGGCTACAGCCCGTTAACAGGTTTTTTGGGAGAAAAAGATTATCATTCCGTTGTGAAAGAGATGAGGCTGGCAAACGGCTTGCCGTGGAGCCTGCCGATTACGCTGCCTGTCGGAGAAAAAACAGCAAGACAGCTGTCTGCCGGAGATCACGTCAAGCTTGTGAAAGACGGTGTTACCTACGGCATGATCACAGTCACCGATATATACCAGCCTGATAAAACACAAGAAGCACTGTCTGTTTTTAAAACAAACGATCCTGCCCACCCAGGCGTAAAAAAATTGCTGGCGCGCCCGGATTACTATATCGGAGGGCCTATCACGGTCAGCCGCCTGCCTGACAAATCTTTCGAACAGTTTTATGCAACGCCCGCTGAAACAAGAGCGGCCTTTCAAAAACTCGGCTGGAAGACGATTGTCGGCTTTCAAACCAGGAACCCTGTTCACAGAGCGCATGAATACATTCAAAAAACAGCGTTAGAAACGGTCGACGGTCTGCTGCTTCACCCACTTGTCGGAGAAACAAAGTCAGACGATATCCCAAGCGATATCAGAATGGAGAGCTACCAGGCTTTGCTTAATCACTATTTTCCAAAGGATCGTGTCATGTTATCGGTTTTCCCTGCCGCCATGCGTTATGCAGGTCCGCGGGAAGCGATTTTCCATGCACTCGTCCGAAAAAATTACGGTTGCACCCATTTTATTGTAGGCCGTGATCACGCGGGTGTCGGCAGCTACTATGGAACATACGACGCCCAAAATATTTTTCAATCATTCACAGAGGAAGAGCTGGGCATCAAGCCGCTGTTTTTTGAGCACAGCTTTTATTGCCGAAAATGCGGAAACATGGGCACCTCCAAAACATGTCCGCACAGCTCGAGAGACCACATCCACTTATCAGGCACAAAAGTGAGAGAGCTTCTCCGCCAAGGCAAAAAGCCGCCTAAAGAATTCAGCCGGCCTGAGGTCGCAGCCGTGCTGATCAAGGGACTTCACCAACAGCCTGTTGCCATCAAGCAAAACAGCGGGGAATTGCAATGACACACAATCCGAACATCATTTGGCATCCCGCTGCCATCTCAAAGTCTGACAGACAGTCCTTAAACGGACACAAAAGCTGCGTCCTTTGGTTTACAGGTTTGTCCGGCTCCGGAAAATCGGTGCTGGCCAATGCTGTCGATGAAAAGCTTTACCGCAAGGGCATTCAGAGCTACGTGCTTGACGGTGATAATATCCGCCACGGCTTAAACAAAGACCTTGGATTTCAGACTGGTGACAGGATTGAAAACATCCGCCGGATCGGAGAAGTGGCGAAGCTGTTTGTCGACAGCGGGCAAATGATTTTAACGGCTTTTATTTCTCCATTCAGAGAGGATCGGGACATGGTTAGAGCACTCTTTCCTAAAGGTGAGTTCTTCGAAATTTATGTGAAGTGCCCGCTGCATGTTTGTGAACAGCGCGATCCAAAAGGGCTTTATAAAAAAGCGCGAAACGGAGAGATCAAACATTTCACCGGGATCGATTCTCCGTATGAAGCGCCGCTTTCACCCGATTTCATCATTGAGTCAGACCAGACCTCTATTTCCGATGGAGCTGATATCATCATTAACGCACTGCAAAACAGAGGAATTATATAAAAAACCCGATCAATGTCGGGTTTTTTCTTATGAGTTGGAGAACTGCGCAATTAAACTGTTGATCTTCTCTTTTTCCTCATAAAATGCTCCGTGCCCGCTGTTTGCAAACGGAACCAATTCCGACTGTTTGATACCGCGCTTCAATTCTTTCGCAAAATCAAACGGCGCAATTTTATCCTTTCTCCCGTGCAGGATCAGCGTCGGCACCTTGATTGCAGCAAGTTCCTTTCTGAGATCTTCGTCTCTTAATGCGATGCCCGAGTGGATCGTCCCGTAGGAGGAAGCCTCCAGCATCAGATTGAGAAACCACTGCCTAAGCTCTGGAGACACTTTTTTCTCAAAAAACTGTTCCCCTAAATCAGCCAGTGTTTTGGGCCGATCAGCTTTGAACAATTCAATCATATCGTCAATATCCTGCTTCCTCATCCCGTACGGATAACCCGGGCGTTTTGTAAACGCGGGGGCCGCCGCAGACAGTAAAATCAGCTTATCAACATCGGCTCCTTCATGCCTTGCCATATAACGGATTGCAATGGCGCCGCCCATTGAAAAACCGGCAAGAATCGCATTCTCAAGCTGCAGCGTATAAATGACTGCTTTCACATCATCGGCCATCGTGTCATAATCGTAGCCTTCCCAAGGGCGGTCAGATTGCCCATATCCCCGTAAATCAACGCCGATAAAACGAAATCCCCTTTTCGGAAGCTCATTCATTTGATATTCAAACATCTTATGATTCAACGGCCACCCGTGCAAAAAGATGATCGGCCTTCCATGTCCGATATCCTCTACAAACAGTGTCACATGCTCCTCGGTTTTGATGTAATGCCCCATTCCGCATTCCTCCTGTTCCCTTTGGCTTTCCCGGCCTGTAAACGCCTTGACGTATAGGAAGCTTTCCATTTATGCTTACAAAACAAGCGGGCTGCTGTACCAAGAAAAGGCTCTTCACGATTTACTATATGTATCAATTTCCTTAACGATCTATTAAATTGAACCCGGAAGCCTCTGTTTTTCGGGCAGCAAAGGATGTCATCACATGAATAAAATCGCAATTCAAAAACCGAACATACCGGAAAACCTGCAAACCGCAGATTTTCATGATGCCGTGACGCAGGATGATGTAATCAGCATGCATTTGTTTGAAGATTGTACAATCTGCGGCGAAGATATCGAAAGACTCTGTGTGGAAAAAACGGTATTCAGAAATGTCGTCTTTATCGATGTGTCTTTTCGGCATATTGAACTGACCGATGTGATCTTTGAAAAATGTGATTTATCAAACGCCGATTTCAGCGGGGCTGTCATTCACAGAACTTCAGTTAAGCAGTCAAAAATGGTTGGAATGAATGTGGCGGAAGCAACGCTGCGGAATGTTTCATTCGAGGAATGCCACGGACATTTCAGCTCATTTTCGTACTCAAATATGAAACAAGTTCGATTTGATCACTGTGCTCTTATGCAAAGTGAATGCAGCAATACGGTGCTCCAGCAGACACACTTTGACGGATGCGAATTGGAAGGCGCCAGCTTTACCGGCACGTCCCTTCAAAATATGGACATCAGCACGTGCCGTTTTGAACAGCTTCATGTCTCCCTCGACAAATTGAAAGGCTGCAAAATCGCACCTGAGCACGCGATTGCCTTCGCCAGGGCACTGGGAGCTGTCATCGTATAACCAAAGCTTAGGACATCATCAGGCGGCGTGCTGTTTCAGCTGCCGCTTTAATGCCAGTTTCCAAATCTCCAAGAGATGCATAGGAATATGACAGCCTGATGCTGTTTCGGTCTTCACCGTCATAAATGTAGCCGGGATTCACAAGCACCTGCCGTTTCAGCAATCCATAAAAGAAACGGCTGACAGGCAGGTTTTTGTGAAATGTCACCCAAATATAAAAGCCGCCTGCGGGAATCCGCCACGTGGCAATGTCCCCGGCATACCGCTCGAGAAAATGAACGGCGGCGTCTCTCCTTTCTTTAAGCTTCCTGCGTACCCAAGTCAGATGCTCTTCATAATACCCCTGTGACAGCCACTCGGCAGCCGCCCGCTGGGACAGGCCGCTTGATCCGTAGTCTGTCTGCATTTTAATGTCCGCCAACCTTTCAATAACCGGCTCCGGACCGGCAAGCCAGCCGATTCGCAGACCGGGGCTAACCGTTTTTGAAAACGTGCCCAGATACAGAATATTGCCCTCATGATCCATTGCTTTCAACGGCTGCGGAGGTTTTTCTTCAAACCATAAATCACCGTACGCATCATCCTCAATGATGGGCAGCTGCTCTTTTTTTGACAGGCTGATGATCTCTTTCCTTCGCTGCTCTGACATGACTGTGCCTGTCGGATTATGAAACGACGGAATCGTGTAAAGCAGCTGTCCTCCATATTGTTTTCGATTAGAAGAAACAAGCCCCGCTTTGACCCCTTCATCATCCATCGGCAAGCCGCGAAGCCGCATCCCAGCTGATTGAAATACATGCAAGGATTGAAGGTAGGACGGCTTCTCCGTCAAAATGACAGAATCTCGTTTTAAAAGTCCAATTGAGATGAGCTGAAGTGCCTGAAGTGCACCGGACACAATTAAAATTGCAGACGGTGACACATGGATCTTCTTTCCTTTTAAATGGTCGGCCACTGCCTCCCGCAGCTGACGGTTTCCTTTCGGCTGCTCATATCCTAAAGACAGGGCGCCCGGATTGATTTGCTGAAACATCCGTCCAATTGTGTCAGCAGGCACAAGATCCGGTGATAGTTCTCCAGTTCCTAATCTGATGATATCCGCTCTTGGTTCGTTCTGATTAATAGCTTGAATGATGGAAGAATTGGCGCGATGAATGCCCGAACGGACGTAATCGCTCCAATCAAGCGGTGGCTCAGCCGCCAGCACGCTCCAAGTACTGTTTACAACCTTCGTACCGCCGCCTCTTCTTCCCTCTAACAAGCCTTGAGACGTGAGTTCATCTATAGCTGCTGTGACTGTGCTGCGGTTGACTTGAAACATGTCGGCCAGCGTTCTCTGTGAGGGAATTTTCGTCCCTACAGCCCACTCTCCGTGAAGAATCTTGTCTTTCATATATTGTTCGATCTGCCGATGCAGCGGAACATCCGACTTTCGGCTTGGCTGCCATTGCGACAAGGTCATGCCCCCCTTTTTTACACATTATACATTTGGCTGGTTCCTAACCCAACCAAATGGCTGGAGACTTTAGTGACAATCTCTCTTATGATTGAAAAAAATGTGAAGGGAGCTTTTTCAGCATGAATGCAATCATTCACGGAATTGTGCTCGCGTTTGGCTTAATTTTGCCGCTGGGAGTGCAGAATGTGTTTATTTTTCAGCAAGGCGCGTGGCAAAAGCATATTTGGCGGGCTCTCCCAGCTGTCATCAGTGCTTCAGTCTGCGATACCCTGTTAATCGTATTAGCCGTTGCGGGCGTGTCTGTCATTGTGCAGGAGCTGCCTGTGTTTGAGACAGTCATGATGGCCGGCGGATTTTTATTTTTGCTCTATATGGGCTGGGTGACTTGGAACAGCCGTCCGAACACAAGCCAAAACGAGAAACATACGTTCACACCAAAAAAGCAAGCTGCGTTTGCGGCCGCTGTTTCTCTTTTAAACCCGCATGCCATTCTGGACACGATCGGCGTCATCGGCACGAGCTCTCTTCAATATTCGGGGCTTGAGAAATGGCTCTTTATGGCCGCCTGCATCGCTGTGTCTTGGATTTGGTTCATCAGCCTTGCAATAGCGGGTCGGTTGTTTCAGACGATAGATACGAGCGGCAGGCTTATGCTGATCGTAAACAAATGCTCTGCAGCGGTAATGTGGGCAGCGGCAGGATATTTTGGGGTGTCACTCTTTTGCAATTGAAGGAGAAACAGATGAAAAAAACGAATTTCTTAGAAAAGGGGGCATGCTGATGACTGATGCAAAACAGTTTTATGACTATCATTCTTGGGCAAACAAGAAAATATTTACCCATATCGAAAACCTGCCGGAGGAAACTGCCTATCAAGAAGTAAAGAGCGTATTTCCTTCTGTCAGCGACGTGCTGCTTCATATGTGCAGGGCTGACTACATTTGGCTGAATGTTCTTTCGGGAGTGGCCTACCAAGAGATTATAGACAGCGCAGGCAAATTAGAGTCCGCGCAAGGTAATATGGCAGCGATTAAACAGCACGCTGCCGAGCTGGAGTCACAGTATCATGATTTCTTCAGCCGCCAGACGGACTTAGAACAGACCTTCACAATGCAGCATCCGAAACTAGGTACACTGGAATCAACCTATGCAGACACCATCCTGCATGTCGTCAATCACGGCACTTACCACAGAGGAAACGTAACCGCCATGCTGAGACAGCTGGGCCATTCAGGCGTACCTACTGATTATATGTACTATTTATATGAGAAAAGAGAAAGCAAGGGCTAAAATGTCCTTGCTTTTTTTTGCGGAAAGCCTCAAATGCAACACATTAGCTTTTACATACCTGTATAAGCGCGCTTCACATCAAGCTGTACGGGCCTGCCGCTCTTATAGGAATTGGTCGCCGCGATGCCCACTTCTAAATTGATCGTCGCATCGATATCTGTCACAATCGGTGTTTTTCGATCCCGGACACACTCGGCAAAATGCTGAAGCTCCAAGCAGTAGGCTTCATGAAAACGAGTTTGAAAGTCTGGAATGATATCAAAACTGCTCCCTTTAGCCGATAGGATGGTCACATGTTGATGTCTCAATGTTCCTATGAAAATACTGCCCTCTGTCCCGATCACCTCCGCCCGAATGTCATGTCCATATGGAGAGGTTCTGCTTGCCTCGACGTCCCCCGCTGCGCCGGAGTCAAATTCAATATACGTCAGCGCCTGATCCACATCACCGTACTGCTCCATAAACGGATTGTTCAGAATCCTGCCGTGTCCTGAAACAGAAGTGATTTCCGCCCCTAGCAAATAACGGGCAATATCATAGTCATGGATGGAACAGTCGATAAAAATTCCACCGCTGTGTTTGATAAATTCTGCAGGAGGCGCGCCTTGGTCGCGCGTAAAGCCTTTATAATAGATAGGTTTGCCGATTTCTCCAGCGTCGATCCGCCGTTTGGCATCTGCGTATGCGGGATCGAACCGTCTCATAAAGCCGACTTGGCAGATGACACCTGTCTCCTGCACTTTTTCAGAAACTGCTCTAGATTCCTCAAGGCTTAATGTCAGCGGTTTTTCAACAAAGATCTGTTTGCCGTTCTCGGCAGCTTTGATGATCATATCACCATGTGTGCTTGTCGGCGTTACGATAATGACAGCGTCAATGCCGGTATCTTCTAACACTTCATACGGGTCCTCTGACCATTTTTCGATACCGAGTTCTCTGGCAACCTGCTCCGCTCTCCCTTTTAACGGATCACCGACACTAACCAGCTTTGCCCCCGGCACACTGGTGACGAGATTTTTCGCATGATAATAACCGAGCCTTCCTAATCCCAATACTGCACATCTTACTTGATGTTCCACGTCCCATCCTCTCCTTTATCTCATTTCAGGCTCGCTTCGAGAAAGCGCTTTCTCTTAACAGCTAAAAAAACAGCGGTTCTATCCGCTTTACCATTCTGCGCAAGCGCTTTCTCAAAAGATGGTTTTATTTTACACTGCCTTTGGTTTACACGCAATATGTTTTTTTGGCTTCAACTGTCATAATGAAAAAACCCGCTCATTAGCGGGCTCATGTGTTGAGCGGTGATGTAGAATGTCTGACTACAAGCTCAGGCGGGAGCACTATTTTTTGTTTCGCCTTTCGTTTTCCCTCTATTGCTTCTGCCAGCAGTTCGATGACGCTCCGCCCCATCTCTTTTATCGGCTGGGCTACGGTTGTCAGGGGCGGAGCCGCCATTTCTGCGAGTATCGTATTATCAAAACCAATGATAGAAAGATCATCCGGCACTTTTATGCCTCTTATTCTCGCAGCTTGTATGGCGGCACAAGCCAATACGTCGTTGAAGGCAAAAATAGCAGTCGGAGCGTTTCTGTCGAGCAATTTTCCCGCTTCTTCCTTGCCGCTTTCCAAGGAAAACCGCGTCTGGATGATAAGTGATTCATCAATGGGCACGCCCGCTTCCTCCATCGCCTGACGGAAGCCTTTAATTCTATTTTTTTCGCCTGTCGTTGACCCGTCTCCGATAATGCAGGCGATGTTCGTGTGGCCGAGTGACAGAAGATGCTTGGCAGCCTCATATCCGCCACGATCGTCATCTATCACAACAATATCCATCGAAAGAAGCGGCTTATCCTGAGAAATCATGGCAATCGGAATTTGTTCACTGGCGATTTCCTCCAAAGCAGACATACTGTCATGGCTTTCAATCCCTGTTGCAAAAATAATGCCATCCACCTTTTTCTGTTTCAGCACAGAAAAATACTTTGTTTCTTTTTTCGGATCGTAATCGGTGCTGCAAATCAACATTTGAAAACCGAGCTCATCCGCTCTTTCCTCAATGCTTTTGGCCAGTTCGCCGTAAAACGGATTTGAAATATCAGGCGCCACGAGAGCAATCATATTCGTTCGTTTTCCCGTTAACGCCGCGGCGTGGACATTGGGCGTGTATGCCATTTCATTCATGACATTCATGACCTTCTGCCGTGTTTTATGGCTGATTCTCCCCGTATTGTTAATCACACGCGACACAGTTGTGATCGAGACACCCGCCGCCTTTGCCACATCGTAAATTGTTGTTTTCATGTTCATCCCTCGTCTGGTTATTGAACTTTCCGGCTGACAATTTTCCGGTATTCAATTGGTGAAATGCCTTCTATCTGCTTAAAGAGTTTTGAAAAGTATGTCGGATCTTCCATTCCGACCGTTTCCGCAATAACGCCCATTTTATCATTTGTAGAGGATAAAAGACGCTTCGCTTCCGTCATTCTCACCCGGTTCGTGTATTGTGCCGGAGTTACGCCGAGCACCTGCTGCATGCAGCGGCTCACATAATCCTGATGATAGTGAAGGGCGAGCGACAGATCCTTGATTGTCGTCTTTTCCTTATAGTGCTCCTGTAAGTACCGGGCCGCCTCCCAGGCAACCCGCTCTTTCGCAGACGGTATTTGGAACGCTTCTTTTTGAAGATGCAGCATCAGCTCCTCAAATAAGATTTGCTTTCTGAGCGGCAAATCAGAGTTTTCCGCGGAGTAATCGATCAGCTTTTCAAACTGCTGCGCCATAAACTGCGGGCGCTGCACCTTGCCTTTTCTCGGCAAGGCCAATCCGTAGCGGGCCGGCTCTTCGAAGCTCCCTTTTTCCTGCTGAAGCTCAGACCAGTTGCTGCCTCCCTTTGCCGTAAATTCATATCGATGTTCATCGAAGTGAAGCCAATAGTAGGAGGTTGCTTCATCACTGCCCTTCGTCCCGTAGTGTTCAAGACCGGGAGAAAGCAAGATGTACTCGCCGCCTTCAACAGAAAACGATGTTTCATTTTCCGTTATATATAACGTTCCCTGTTTGACATATATCAGATCAAACACGGAGAATACACGTTTCACATGGGTTTCTCCTTTCTTAAAAACCCCTTCCCCGGCTGCGATAAATACCGGAAAAGGCGGGACTGTAAACAGGATGCGAGGCATTTGAATCATCCTCCTTTTTAAGTCGGATTTTTACAAGAAGTATCGTTTCTATCCCTTTTTATTATAAGGAAATGGAGGTACACTTTAAAACGTTGATTTTATTTACGAAAGGGGTTAGACACGATGAAACAAGCTGTCTTCAAATCAACTGCTTTGAAAAAACCCGCTGACAAAACGTTCTCATTATTTTCGCTTACTTGGCCGATCTTTATTGAGGTCTCATTATATATGTTTATGGGTAATGCCGATACACTGATGCTCAGCCAATACTCGGATAACAGCGTGGCAGCAGTCGGCGTCAGCAACCAGATTTTAAATTTAATTATCGTGATGTTCAGCTTTATCGCAACAGGAACGACCGTTATCATTTCGCAATTTCTAGGCTCACGGCAAAAGAAAGAAGCCATGGAAGTCGCTTATGTGTCAATCGGCGCCAACTTCTTCATCAGCCTGGCCATCAGCGCCGTCGTCTTTTTCGCGGCTGTCCCTCTGCTTCATATGATGGGATTATCAAACGCACTGATGCCTGATGCGAAAGTCTTTTTACAAATTGTCGGAGGTCTGTCCTTTATTCAGGCTTTAATCATGACATTCAGCGCGATCTTAAAAAGCTACGGCTACACAAAAGATACAATGTTTGTCACTATCGGCATGAACATTTTAAACATTGCCGGAAACTTTGTTGTGATTTTCGGTTTGTTCGGCTTTCCTGTTCTCGGCGTTGCCGGTGTGGCCATGTCCACATCTATCGCCCGCGTCATCGGATTAATCGCGATGATTGTGATTGTCAACAAACGCATCCAGCTGAAGATGTCGCTGAAAAAAGTCTTTCATATGCATAAAGAGCATTTGCGCAAGCTGCTGAAAATCGGCATTCCTTCTGCGGGAGAGCAGCTTTCATACAACCTTTCGCAAATGATTGTCACGTATTTTATCGCCATCATGGGCGCGCAGGCGTTGACAACAAAAGTGTATACGCAAAATATTACGATGTTTATTTTGCTGTTCGGCACTGCGATCAGCCAGGGTACACAAATCTTAATCGGCCGTTATATCGGCGGCAAACAATTTGATGCCGCTTATGAGCGCTGCATGAAGAGCTTATATTGGGCACTCGGAATTGCTGCGGCTACCTCTGTTTTGATGACGATCTTTTCAAAAGACCTGATCGGACTCTTCACACAAAGCCCTGACATTATAGCAACTGCAAGCCTATTGATTGCCATGACCATTATTCTTGAACCAGGCCGCTCGTTTAATGTCATTATCATTAACTCTCTGCGGGCTGCGGGGGATGCGAAATTCCCGGTTTACATGGCAATGATTTCAATGTGGGGCATCGGCCTCCCGCTTGCTTATCTTTTCGGCATCCACCTCGGTTTCGGTCTTGCCGGCATTTGGATTTCTTTTATCGCGGATGAATGGGTCCGGGGAATCTTAATGTACAGAAGATGGCGCTCACGTATCTGGATTCAAAAAGGTATGGCGTAACACCCGGCTCAATCAAGGCCGGGTGTTTTTTAGATATCAGACAGAATCTGCTTCACTTCGGTCTCTGTGAGAGCGAAGTGATATTGAAATACATCGTGCTGCTTCGCCCGGATTTTTTCTAAAACAGCCCGGTGCAAATGAAGAGCGGCTTTCACCGTTTTTTGAGAATACTGCGGAAATAGCGGCAAGGCATCCTGACACTCTTCAAGGTAGGCTTCTGCTTCAAAAGCGATATACTCCCACGTCATTGTGAACGCTTTATTTACGGTGCCTTTTTGGAGATCAGCCTCTGTATAGCCGAATTGCTGCATTACCTGACGGGGAATGCGGTTTTTTTGCTGATCTGTGCCAAGATCACTTAAGAAGCGAACCAGCTGTATGGCCAAGCCGAGAGAGACGGCTGCTTGTTTGAGCTGATCTTGTTTTCGGCGTGTCAGTATCGGCAGCAGCATCAATCCGGCAGCACCGCCCGTCCGATATGCGTACATGAGCAGTTCATCAAGGTCATCATACGGCTTGGCGTCTTCTTTTTGTGCGGCAATAAACTCCCGAAAAGGTTCGCTTTCCAATGTAAAGGTCCGATACGCATGATCAAAAGCCTTCCATAGATGTTGTTTACCGTTATTTGTCCTTTGGTAAACATGATCAGCTTTAGCTTCAAATGCGGGCAATACCTTTTCGTCTGCACTGGCCGCCGTGTGGCAAAACGACAATACTGCCCAAGAGGCTTGTCTTTGCTTTAGCGGGAGATATGATAATGCTTTGAAACAGGCTGGCGCGTATTCGCCAACAATCTGTCCGCATTGCTGGTAAGCTTCTTTTATCTCTTTCATTTTCTCACTCCTATGTATCACTGCTTCTTCAAGTCTAGTATGTTTTTTCCTAATTGTATATGAAGAAAATGACGATTCTTACTTTGTAAAAGTAACAAGACGCACAGCATCATCGACGAGATATGCATTATTATTTTTAATGCCATACAACAGGTAGAATGTAAACATTTCTCAATCATCACTTCAATAATAGAGGAATCACGGAAAAAAGGGCTAATTGTTATGATACATGATAGTATTGGAGTGAGTTCAGTGATAAAATTTTTTGAATATAACTGGCAGGTTAGAGATCAATGGTTTACTTGGTGTCATCAACTAACCACTGAAGAATTACTTAAAAACCGTCTTGGCGGAGTAGAGAATATTTTATATACCCTTTTTCATATTATTGATGTGGAATATAGTTGGATTCGTGCTATCCAAGGAAAAGAAGATATCGCTGTTCAGTTCGCTGATTATCAAACACTCAATAAAGTGAAATCTCTCTCAAATACATTCCGAACTGAAATAATTGATGTTTTACAAACACATTCAGATCAAATAAAAGATGAACTTGTAAGCGTTCCTTGGGAGACAAGTGTTTTATATACGCGAGATGAAATATTACACCATATCATCGCTCACGAAATTCACCATATTGGTCAACTTTCTGTATGGGCTAGGGAATTAAAGTTAAGCCCGGTATCAGCTAGTTTTATCGGCAGAACATTAAAACCTATTCATTCTTATTGAAGGAATGCGGGGGCAATTCGATAGTGCTGTTGTACAAAAAAGGATAGATAGAGCATATATTTCCCTGCTCATCTATCCTTCTTATTTAAATCTATACATCTCTGGCTTTTAATCACATTTGCATTGAACCTACCTCTCGTCAATATCAATGCGATACGCTTCAAACCATGTATGAATTTGAGCAAGATGGGCGATCAGCTGAGGCCCCTTCATGAGCTGCCCGAACCACGGCACCTTGAAGGAGGAGCCTTCCGTTTCTAAAAGCTGATCTAATTGTTTTCTGTCCAGCAAGGTATGGAGCACTGAGTCCTTTTGGCTTCTGATCGTTTTCAGCCATTCGCTGACGCCTTTTGTATATTCCGGATGGTGTGTTTTCGGATACGGGCTTTTTTTGCGATACAGAATGTCATCAGGCAAAATACCTTCAAGCGCTTTGCGTAAAATGCCTTTTTCCCGATTATCATGCATTTTCATTTCCCACGGAATATTCCAAACATATTCCACAAGCCGGTGATCGGCGAACGGCACCCGCACTTCCAGGCTCGCCCCCATGCTCATGCGATCCTTCCGATCCAAAAGGTTCGTCATAAACCAAAGCATATTTAAATAGAACAGCTGTCTTCTTGCTTTATCCACACCCGTTTCTCCGTCTAATAATGGCGTTTCTGCCAAGGTTTCTTCATATTTGGCATTTACGTATTCTTTCAGATTCAATTTTTTCTGCCATGAGTCAGAAAGCAGCTTGATCCGCTCCTCCGTTGATCTCATCCATGGAAAGCCAGACTCAACATCTGCCGTATGGAACCACGGGTACCCGCCGAAAATCTCATCCGCGCACTCTCCCGATAGGCTGACGACAAAGTCCTTTTTGATTTCCCGGCAAAACCACAGCAGGGATGAGTCGACATCCGCCATTCCCGGCAAGTCTTTGACCAGTACAGCTTCCTCCAAATGATCAACGAGATCTTTTTGGCTGATGACGCATTTGTGGTGCGTTGTGCCGAAAGCCTCTGTCATTTTTTCAATCCATGGTCCGTCATCATTCGGCTGAAAAGCGCTTGCTTGAAAAAATTTATCGTTCTCTTCGTAATCAATCGAATAAGTATGAAGCGGTGCTTTTCCTTCCTTTTCAAAATGGCCCGCCGCAATCGCTGTAATTGCGCTTGAGTCCAGACCGCCTGATAGGAATGTGCAAACCGGCACATCCGACACAAGCTGCCGCGTCACCGCGTCCTGAAATAACGATCTGACATTGGCAACCGTGTCATCAAAACTGTCCGTATGTTTTTCGCTTTCAACATTCCAATAACGCCAAATATTAAGTCCGTCTTTGGAAAATGTCAGCGCGTGAGCCGGGCGGATTTCTTTTATGCCTTTAAATATGCCAGTGCCCGGGGTTCTGGACGGTCCAAGACCGAAAATTTCAGAAAGTCCCGTTCTGTCCACTCTCGCTTTTATATCAGGGTGCGCGAGGATTGCTTTGATTTCCGAACCGAAGAGAAATGAAGAGCCTTCCTTCGTGTAAAAAAACGGCTTTACGCCGAGACGGTCTCTCGCGGCAAACAACAAATTTCGCTTTTCATCCCACACAGCGAAAGCGAATATGCCATTGAGATGGTCGACACAGTCTTCCTGCCATTCGATGTAGCTGTGCAGAAGCACCTCGGTATCTGACGTACGCTCGAAATGATGGCCCCGCGCCCGCAATTCTTTGCGCAAATCTTCCGTGTTATAAAGCTCGCCATTGTAAATAATGGTGTACGTATCCCCTTTATAGGTACACGCCATCGGCTGGCGTCCGCCTTCAATATCAACAACCGCAAGTCTTTTATGTCCGAATAAAACATGGTGCTCCCCCCAAACGTTTGAATCATCAGGCCCTCGTTTGGAAAGAGTGTCTGTCATTCTGTCCATCGTTTGTTTTTCCTGGACGAGCTGCTTTTTAAAATCGACCCAACCCGTAATTCCACACATGTGACATCAGCTCCAATCCCGTTTCTTTCGTAACAATTTCGTTTCTTTCAGCACCTTAGTAAGTTTATGCATCTATAGGCAGATAGTTGATTTGTCCATAAAAGAGTTGTATGGGACAGGCTTGAATTGGAAAGAAAAGAGAGGAATGAAGAAAAAGGAGACAGCATGGATGAAACGGAAACAATTGTTATATACAGAGGAACGAAAGTGGGAATACGGCACCATCCTCATTGAAGACGGCATCTGCTTAATCGAAAACGGTGAAGGCGATATACTGCTGGCGGACAGTCTCCAACACAGCCCAATCTGGATACATCATAAAGGAAAGTGGGAGCAAGCCGGCTTTCAGGACAAGTTGGTTTTGGCATGCGGTGCAGAAAACATCTCCCTTTCCGGCGGAGAACGCATCCGCTATGAGAAATCAGTCAAGCGGCCTCTCATGGCGCTTTTGGATTCGCTTGACGACGAAACCTTTCTCGCATTTCTGCAGCACTTGCACAGCTTCGGCTTATCGGTATTCGATTGCGTCTTTTCTTATAATAAAGGAGTCTTTTCGAATACTTCGGCGGGGCAGGGTGTGTCCTTTTATCACTTTTCAAATGACACCGCACAATGCGCGATGCAGCATCACTACAGCAGCGAAGGGACAGGAGACCGTTTTGAATGGACGGCTTCAAACGGAAAGCGATCCATTATGTATTCAGCAGTCCAACGGGGGCGCAAATAAAAAAGCGGTGCATCGAGCACCGCTTTTTAGTTACTTTTCAACAACAACTTTTGCTTCCTTGCTTTCTTTTTTATCTGTATCCGCAGCCGTGACGTACAGCACCGTTCCGGCTTTTTGTTTTTTGATTTTCACCGAAAACGTTCCTTTTGCGTTAGCTTTGGCAGAAGCAATGACTTTCTTTGATTTGTTTTTCACTCTGATCATCGCTTTGCTGTTTGCCTTCCCTTTTACTGCCGTATCCTTCGTTTTCACAGCGTTTACTTTCGGTGTGCCGGAAGGTTTTCCTTTGACGACGACAACTTTATACGATGTTTTCGCATCGCCTTTTGTTGCTTTCACATACAGTACTTGATCCTCTTTTTGAGTCGCGATATTGACCTTGAACGCATTGTCTTTTCCGGCTTTGGCGCTGCCGAGTTTCTTTTTGCCGTTCATCACCTCGATAAGTGTGCCTTCCTTCGCGTTTCCTCTGACAGCTGTTTGAGTGCTTTCCAGCTTGTTGACCTTAAGCTGTAAATCAGCTGCGCTGACAGCCTTCATGACATTCAGCCGCCCGTAGCCTGAATGCCAGTCTACACCAGGTGTCTTCGGAATTTCAATCGGATCGCCATAATCGTCATACAACTCTTCTTCTCCGCCATCGACACTTTCAAAGGAAATGTCATCTGCCGTCTTTTTCAACATATCCTCAACTTCTGTTCTTTTCAGCTTAGGATTTTGAGCAAACAGCAGTCCCGCAGCGGCGGCAGCATATGGCGTCGCCATAGACGTTCCGCTCATGTACGTGACATTTCCGTTCGGCACTAAGCTCGGGATATCAGACCCTGGAGCAGAGATGTCCAGACCTTTTCCATAGTTAGAGAAATCAGCGGTCATATCCATGCGATTCGTTGCGCCGACTGACATCACATATTTAGAAGATGCAGGATAAGATAAGGCATTTTCTCCATCATTCCCGCTGGCTGCGGCAATCAAGACATTTTTGTCAGCTGCGTACTTCAAAGCAAATTCAAGCACGCGGCTGTAGCCTCCGCCTAAACTTAAATTAATCACCTTTGCTCCTTTGTCAGCAGCATATTTGATGCCGAGAGCAATTTGTTCAGTATCTCCGGAACCTGCGGAATCAAGCACTTTTACCGGGATGATTTTTGCTTTGGCATTCAATCCAGTCATTGAATAGCCGTTATCGCTTTGGGCCGCAATAATGCCTGCGACATGCGTCCCATGCCCCTGATCATCCATTGCATTGTTATTCCGTCCGACAAAATTGTGTCCGAGATCTGTTCTTACTTTTCCTTTTAAATCAGCAAGCGTGCTGTCTACGCCTGTGTCTACTACTGCAATGAGTGTATCGTTAAGCTTGCGTTTGGACAGCAATGTGTTGGCAGGCTCATATTTCACATCCGCATTTTTGACACCCCCGTTTTCACCGTTGTTTTTAAGCGGCCATTGATAAGGGTACTGAATGTCGTTTGCCAGGCTTGTGTATTCCTGCACGGGTTCCGCAAACTCTACATTGGACATCTTGGATAGTGTCGCAGCAGCGCTTTTGACCCTTTTGGCGCTTGCCGTATATGCGCCGTTCTGTTTCTCATCTTTCGGAAGTTCAAATGAATACAGATTGTCAAACAGTTTCTTTGCCTTTTTCACATTGGATATGTCTTTTTTCGATTGCGCGCTTGCAGAAAAGCCCTTCATTTCATTATGTACGGATGAGAGGCTTTTATTGTCCTTCACCTTGAAAATAACCTTTGTTGTCTGAACTTCACTTTTTGCTGCAATATTGTTTTCTGTTAAAATGGTTCCGGCTGTTTTGCCTTGCAGCTGCTTCATATTTAGTCGGTCCGCTTGTTTCTTTATCTCCTCTTTAAGGAATGACGGGACTGATTGTAAAGCTTTATCATATAGCCGGTTGATCGCTTTTTGATCCTTTTCATTGACCTTATACGAAGATGATGCTCCGTTTTCTGACACATCGTCAAATAACGGCTTTAATGTCACAAGATCCTGATAGATTTCATTTCTTGCTGTTTTATTTAGTGCGAGTTTTGCAACGATAAACGGTGCTGCTTTGTAATAAAGGCTTGTCAGTTCTTTGCCTTCTGCTGTTTGGCTCAGCTGCTCATCACGAATCGCTCTCAGCTTATCCAGGATGCCTTTTCCTGATTTCTTCTGATCGACACTCATTTCAACCGGACAAGCTTCTTCCTCTTCTAAATCTGACGGCTGTTTTTTGGTGCCTTTATACCCAATCGTATACTTGGCTTCTGCAGCTGCTTCTGCCGTTCCGCCGTCCTCTGGCTCTTCTTCTCCGAGGTATTCAACTTTTACATAGTAAGGGCCGCTCCACGCGTATGGAAAAATGACTTCGCTTTTTCCATCCTCCGCTGTGAAAGAACGGTACATCTCAAACGTCTCATCTTTAAGCGCTTTTTCCTTACTTGGATATACAGATACATTCAGTACTGAATCACTCTTTACGGTCAGTGCCATATGTGAGTTTTTCTGAATATCCGTTGCTCCCGGGGTCACTTTGTACCATTTCACCTGTTCCGGCTCCTTCATGGCGCCTGTCTGCTCTTTGCCGTTTTCCAGAGCAGCCGCCTGATCGATCGCGCCGGCCGCTGCAGCTTTGGTTCCCGGAGAAAAAAGGCTGAAAATCAGTGCAAAAATAAGCACTGCCGCCACAACCGAGCTGAATTTTCTGCGTTTCATGTTATCCCTCCTGCAAAATAATGAATCTCCTTGAAGGTATCATAATTTCATAGGACGAGATACCGCTTACAGGGAATTTTAAGGTTATTTTAAATGATTTGGAATATGAGGGGATAAATATAAAAAAACCCAACTCTATCAAAGAGCCGGGTTCATAGGTTTTTCTATTAAAACAATTGAAAACCAATTGGCAAATGCAGACCGAGCAGCACTGTCAGCAAAAGGACAATGACGAAGCCGACCCACAGGCCTCCTGTTGATTTTTCTTTTTTCTTGCGGATGAGGAGCATTTCCATCAGGCCGATGGTGATAATGCCCAGAATCATTTTGCCGGCGTATTCTCCGTTCCAGTTGGCGAAACGGACAAACAGCTCAGCTCCTGTCAAAATAATAAGGATATAGAATAACCGCAGAATCATATGAGTGATTTTTGCGCCCTTTGCACTTCCTGACGAATACAGCGAGTAGCTGACGAAAAGCAGAATCAGCGCTACCACCCATGTTGTAATATGTAGGTGTGTCATATATGTTCCCCCTATCAGATAAATTACCCCACTTATAGTACCATGAACTTGTCCTCTGTCACAAAGATGATTACCAGAAAAAACGGGCGGGTCCGGGTCCGCCCTCCAGTTTTATTCAGCCAATTTGGTTTGACAGCGTTCCGATCGGATCAATTGTAATATCAATTTTGTCACCTGACCGCAAGAATTTTGGAGGCGTAAACCCCTTGCCGACACCAGACGGCGTACCGGTGGCAATGATGTCGCCCGCTTCAAGCGTCATCCCCTTTGAGAGGGTTTCAATTAATTCCGGAATGGAAAAGATCATATCGCTTGCCGAACCGGATTGGCGCAGCTCGCCGTTGACTCTTGTTTCAACCTTGAGGCGCTCTGGCTCCTGAATCGTTGATTTATGTACAAGCACGGGCCCCATCGGACATGTCGTATCCAAGCTTTTTCCGATAAAAAACTGCTTATGCCTTTTTTGCAGATCACGCGCCGTGATATCATTCACAATCGTATATCCGAAAACATGGTCATATGCATCTTCTTTTGAAATGCGAGTCCCGCTTTTTCCGATCACGACAGCAAGTTCTCCCTCATAATCAAGCTGAGAGGTAACCTCTTCATGGCTCTTTACGATATCACCATGCCCCGTAACCGTTACCGGCGATTTTGTAAATACCATCGGATGCTCCGGAATATCAGCCTCGCTCCCCATTTCAATCGCGTGATCCCGGTAGTTTTTGCCGATGCAGATGATATTTTTTGATGGCTTCGGAATGGGTGCATGGAGCTTCACCTCAGATAATGAATACATAAATGATCCCAGCTCATCATTCGGTTTCTTTGCCCACTCGGCCAGCTGCCTTGCATGCGCAACGAATTTATCCCCTTCTGCGATACATTCAATCAGCGATCCCGGAATCGTCTCAAGTTCAAACAGTTTTTTTTCAGCCTTTTGCAAATCCATAATTTTCTCATCGTCAATGATCAGGCCGACAAACATTCGGTTGTAAAGTTCCCCTGTCGCAAATTTCATGTTATTCCTCCATCATCTTTTAAATCAGAATGCTCCTTCATGTATTCTCTGTCGAATGCTGAAATCCCTTTTTCTCCTTTCCGTTTTCATTTCGTTTCAGGACGGGCTTGCTCTACATATCATACAAATGTCGTTTTGAGAAGGAGGAAAGAATATGGAGCGCGTGCATTTATTTTTTCACCGGGAGCAGCTGAAAAGGAAAGGTACTGCCAAGGGGCTTTTCGTAACAGATCGATCTGTTTCTCCCATTCTTCTCACACAGCGTGACAGAGCGGAAAAGGCATCCTATGAAATCAGCTGGGAACAGTCTCTGCTTGGTGAAAGGACACTTTTTTTGAATGCAGAACAGGATGATCCGTCCCTGATGCGGCGCAGACTCGCCTATTGTTTTTTTGACCAGATCGGCGTACCTGCTCCCGTTGCCTCGTACAGCTTTCTGACCATCAATGGCCAGCCTGAAGGCATTTATTTGAACATCAAGAACCATCAGCCAGCCGGTAAAAGGAGTTACGGAGTGAAGACGGCCGATCCAAGGGTTCCGTTGTCCCTTTTTAACAATGATTCCTCGGCATTCTTACATGAATTTTTCATACTGATCCGCACAGCCGGAGATGACGAATTGGCTGAAAGGATTAAATTGTATCTGGATGTCAAGCTGTTTTTTTTGTGGCTGATCGGCAACGCCTGCACCAATCAAGGCTTTTACTACACATTTTGTTTAAACGAATCCGGTCGGCTTTACGTTTCCCCGATGGAGACAAGATCGCTTGCCGTACAAGAATGGTATGACGAAGACCCGCTTCTGACAAAAGGAAAGACGCTTTCGTCAAGGCTTCTATCCATTCCCGCCTTCCGGTCGCAATATCACACATTAATGAAAAACGTGCTGAAGCGGTCGTTTACTATTGAACGATTATCTCCTCTCATCAACGAATGGCACCTTGACATTTGTCAAAGTGCTGCTGATGATCCTTTTATCAAAAAAAGCCCCTTTCAGATCGAAAAGGAGCAGACAAACATACTTAGAGAAATTGAGGAACGGCAGGACTTTTTGCAAACACACTTAGCAAGACTTTAGTCCTTTCTCCATTAAAAAAGGCCGCAGCAAAAATTGTCGCTTTTTTAGTCAAATTGACGAAAGGCAACCTTTTGAGCCAAAATAGGTTATACTAACGATATCCTGTATTTATATCAAAATAAAATCTAGAATTGGAGATAGCGTAATGAACAGTAAAATTGAAGAAATGAGGATCACACTAATTGAAACCGCACAAAAATACGGCATGAATTCAAAAGAAACGATTCAATGCAGCCAAGAGCTGGATATCCTGCTGAATACCCGGATTAAAGAAGAAATGATTTTTGGGAGATATCTTGAAAACTCCCGTATGTAAATCATTTTCTATAACAATTAGAATACACCACATGTAACTCCGCTTTTTGCTCAGCACTTCTGGGATATACCTCAGGGCGAGAATGTGCCCGCCCAAAAATCGAATACCGCAGCACGACATACTCCAAAAAGCATTCTACACGCAAAAACACCAAAGAAATAAACAAAAATCACCATAGGCGGATAGCGGCATCCTTCGCCGCATTTCCGCTCAATTTATACCCAACATCCTCTTTTGCCATGTTTAAACATAACGGCCCGAAAAAATAAAACGCTTTCATCAAGAGCCGATATGTCCCCTTTAAATTTCTCTCACACATATGTGCGTTTGTCATAAGCTATCGTGAATAGCCCAATTGAAATCAGAATTGTCATTTCACTTTACCTGTCTTTTTTCAATTTTTCAACAAAGGATGTGCTCGTATGCCGGCCATTGTCGGAGCGTTTAAAATTAATGCGATTGGTACGAGCGGAGTCGTTCACATCGGGGACTGCATTACGATTTCTCCTCAGGCTCAGGTCAGAACGTTTGCCGGTGCTGGCAGCTTTAATACCGGCGACAGCCTCAAGGTGATGAATTATCAAAACGCGACGAATGTGTATGACAATGATGCGGTTGATCAGCCGATCGTGGCCAATGCGTAAAAGGAGTGAGGCTCATGAACTTCTATATTAATCAAACCATTCAAATCAACTATCTCCGGCTGGAATCAATCAGCAACTCCTCCATTCTGCAAATCGGGAGCGCCGGATCAATCAAGTCACTGTCAAATTTGTATAATACAGGAAGCTATGTAGAACCGGCACCAGAAGTTTCTGGCTCAGGGCAACCGCTCCAGCTGCAGGAGCCCGACACAGGTTCATTGGTCCCGCTCCAGCCTCCTGGCCGTTAATCATATGAAAGAGGTGAAGAACATGTATGATCAATCTGTTTCCTCTTACCTGCAAAACTTGAATTCCTTCGTTCAGCAGCAGGCGATTCACATTCAGCAGCTCGAACGTCAGCTGAAAGAGATTCAAACTGAAATGAATACGATGAAACAGCGGCCGGCCACTACCATTGAGCGTGTGGAGTATAAATTTGATCAGCTGAAAATCGAAAGGCTCGACGGGACTTTGAACATCGGTTTAAATCCGACTGACCCGAACAGCGTCCAAAACTTTGAAGTCAGCCAGTCGACACCGCAAATCGGGATGATGCAGCAGGAAGAGAGCGCTCAGCTCATGCAGCAGATCCGCCAGAATGTCGACATGTACTTAACCGAGGAAATCCCAGATATTTTGGAACAGCTTGAAAACCAATATGACAGCAGACTTGACGATACAAACAGACATCATGTTATTGAAGACATCAGAAAACAAATGGACAGCCGAATCCATTATTATATGTCCCATATCAAAAAAGAAGAACATACACCGCCTGCACAATATGCAGAACATATCGCTGAGCATGTGAAGCGTGATGTCATCCGCGCTGTAGAACACTTTCTGGAGCATATTCCATCAGAAATGAAAGGAGATGAGCAAGCATGATCTTTACAGTCATCAACCGCAGCTTGGAAGTCGGGGACATCCGGATGAACGGTGTGTCCAGTTCCTCCGTTTTCCACATCGGAGACACTGAATCCATTTACCTGTCTTCTATTTTTGATACACCGCCTGAATCTCTTATTATTGGGCCGTTTGCTCCGCTTGCGCCAGAATAATGCTTAAACGCATATCGCGCATCAGACTAGTTAAGTTTAATTCCCTCGGGATCGCAAGTGTGTTTCAAGTTGGCGACACAAATGAAATCGATATGAGTGTAAAAGTATTTGCTGTGCAGCGTTCTCTGTCCACGTTTTACCATAATGAAGGCTCATTTAACAAAAAGGAGTATCAGATCTTTCAGCAGCAGGCCGTGAAGCCGCTCCCCGAAACAGGTGTACAAAGCGCTTTTTGCCACGAGGTGCCGGCTATTTATGTTCGCAGCATCAAAATTCAAGGGGTCTCAGCCTCTTCTGTTTTACATGCCGGATCAGCTTCGCTTATTCGCGGTGATGCGAGACTCAAACATATCAGACAGATTCAGTCTCCCCGCTCACAATCGCCCGCCAAGAACATATAATAAACAGAGACTTCGATAAAGGGTGTCGTTTATGCCAGCAATTGTCGGGCCTATAGCTATCAATTCCATATCGGGCGGAGTCGTAAACTTTGGTGATTCCTTTTACCTTTCTCCGAAAAGCTCTTCAAAATCTGCGCTCGGTTCGGGAGCAGGAAACACGGGAGATTTCCTTCTATTAAATAACGCAGTCAACGCGACAAATTATATAGACCCCGATGTCAACGATCAGGATATGGTTGGAAACGGATAAAAGCAGCCGCTCTGCAAAGAGAGGGCTGCTTTTTAGTCATTTTTTCTTTTTTCGTTCATTTGATTTCTTTGTTTTGATCAGCTTCTCAGGCGGCTGTTTTCTGATCCATTTGACAAACCGGGCAAGCTCTGGATCGCTTCTGAGTTCAGCCATTCCGTTTAAACGTACGGCGAGCTCTTGATTGGTATATAAGGCATGAATCTGTTTATGGCAAGGAATACAGAGCATCGCTGTCGGCAAAAACGTTCCGCCTTCCTCTTTCGGTGTGAGATGATGCTCTGTCAGCTGGACATTGCTCCGGCCACACAGCTCACATATTCCGGCAGTCTGCTTTGCCATATCCGCTCCTCCCTTACATCAACTCAAGTGATACCCGCGTACCGCGGCCGCTCGGTTCAGCCGGATGGACGATCAGCTTTTTCGGAAGCCGTGCACGCAGTTCCTGCACATGGCTGATGACACCGACAGCCAGATTGTCTGACTGAAGTTTTTCCAAGGCCGTTACAACCGTATCAAGCAGATCTTGATCCAGTGTGCCGAAGCCTTCATCTAAGAAAAAGAACTGCAGCGGGTATTCCCCCCGAAGCTGAATCTGCGCAGACAGCGCAAGAGCAAGTGAAAGCGAGGTGAGGAAGGTCTCTCCTCCAGACAAACTGGAAACCGGGCGTCGTACGCCTCCATTCGCGTCATCCCGCATCACGAAGCCGCCTTCTGAGTCTACTTCGATGGCATAGCGCTGTCTTGTCAGCATACTGAGTCTTGCTGAAGCGTCCCTCGCAACGCTTTCAAGCTGCTCCTCAGCTAAAAATTCGACGAAGGTATTGCCTTTAAACACAGCTTGCAGCTTGTCCAGCCTGTCGATATGCGTCTGCCATTTTTTCAGTTCAGCTTCAATTTCATTAAACCGTTTATGATGGTCGCGAATGACAGCCAGTGCTTTTGCTGCCGCGCCTTTTTCCTCAATAGCAGCGCCAAATGCGTCCTCAGCTTCTTGTAATGCTGCAACGGTTTCGTTCCATTCGCTCTCTGATAATGCTCTGCCGGCAAGTATCTCTGCTACTCGTTTTAAGTTTGCAGCATTTTGCTTCAGTTTATCCATAAACTGGTCTATGCCGGTTTTCATCTTTTCAAGTTCATCGGCTGGGATGAGACTTTGTTCAACCTCCTCAGTCCGGGTAATGGAGGTGTTTTTTGTATGCTCAAGCCAAGCAGCTTTTGCTTTTTCGAATCTGCCCTTCGCCTCTTGAAGAGTGAGCTCGCTTGCCGAAGCGCGGCTTTTCGCCTGGTTGAGCTTCATTTGGGCGCTTTGCAGTTCTTCATATAAAGATTGTTCTTTTTCCTTTAACAGCTTTAGATCCTGCTGGACAGAGCGGAGTTTGATTTGAATCGAATCTCCTTTTGCATAATCTCCGAGTTCGTGCTCATAATCAGCTATCACGCTCTTGATGCGTTCAGCCGCATAATGAAGCTCCAGCTTTTCCCGTTCAAGCCGGTGTCCAGATTCCCGCAGTTTTTCCTTTTGTGCTTCATGCTCAGCAAGAAACGCGATACTCTTCTCAATTCGTTTTTCACATTCTTCTGCAGCCCGGTCCTTTTCTTCAATGGCTTGCTGCCATTTTTCTGCTTCGTCCACAGATTGATTCTGAAATGCTTCTTTAAACATGTTCAGACTGCTGTCCATTGAGGATTGAAGCTCGCTGATGATGCTTTCAATACGGTCAGCTTCTCTTTTTTCAAAACCGATTTTTTCATTAAGCTGCTCGGCCTTTTTTAAAGATTCCTGATAGGCGCCGATCATTTGTGCCATTCGTGTCTTAACAGAAAGAATGTCCTGCTTGATTCGTTTCCATTCGAATTTGGCAGTTTCAAATGCTTCAAACACCGGCTGATGTTCGAAGGAAGCTGCCGCTTCAAGGTTCTGTGCTTGAATTGTCTGCAAAAACGGACACTGTTCAATAAAGCGCGCGGACTGTTCTTCAAGCGTAATTTTGGCTGAAAGAATCTCCTGGCTGAGAACTGCAGCTTCCGTCAATAACACATCTGTCCGTTTGATGTCCTCTTCAAGATGGCTGTCGGCTTCATATGTTTCATGTACTGAGGCAGATGGATCATGATCGGTTGAACCGCATACCGGGCAAGGCTTTCCGGCAGTCAGCTTTTGGGCTAACTCTTTTGTCAGCAGTGCCACCCTTGCTTTTTCACGCTGTAAATGAAGCGTGTGTTGACTCTTTCTAGCCTCTTCCGTCATACGTGTTAATGAGCGTTCCGTTTCGCACACCAAATGGTACACAGTTTGAACTGCCTCATATGCCTGAATGATGTTGTTTTCTTCTGCTTCCGTCTTTTGAACGAGTGTATTCTTCTCTTCATTTATCTTCTGAAGCACGAGGTTCAATTCGTCACTTCGTTTTTTCTCTTTTTTGATTTGCTCCTCGGTTTGTCTGATGCGCAATGCCATTTCTGCGGCCTGCTGGCAGCTTTTTCGCTCATCGGATGTCACCTGCAGGGATTTGAGCTGCTGTTTCAATTCTGTCTGTCTGTTTTGCCCTCGTGTCAGGCGGTCTGTTACGGCCTCTAATTCATTCATGACAGATTGAAGAGCCGCTTCTTTCTGCCGGAGGTCAGCCTTTTTGCGCTCTTCCTCTTGCTTGGCCTCACTCAGTTTGATTTCGATTTCCTGCAAGCGTGAAAGCTGTTCCTGCTCTGTTAAAAGCTCAGGCTCTTTCTCGCTTTTATGCTGGCGCCACGCTTCATACTCTTCATGTTTTTGCTGAAAGAAAGCTGTCCGGTCTGCTAAATCCTTTTGGGCTAGCGTTTGTTCCTTTTCAGCTTGCTCCTCATGCTGGATCGCTTCTGCGTACCGGTCCGCATAGGGTTTAAGGGCTGCTGCTGTTTCTGCTTCCAGCAGGCGTTTTTGCATGCTGTCTATATGCGGCTGTTCCTCTTCGAGACGTTTTTTCTCTTCTTCATATACGGCTTTTTCCTTTTGAACATTCCAAATCTCCTGATGTTCAGTAAACCGCTCTTTTGCCTGATCCCGATTCTTCTTCATCGCTTCCAGCCGGGATTCAGCTTGTTCGAGAGCCTGTTCTGCCTGCTCAACCGCTTCTGAACTCGCTTCCCCAAGACCGGACTGTTCAGCAAGCATTTCGTTTTTTCTCGCATTGGCTTCCTGTGCCTGCCGTCTTAGTTTTTTCACGAGCCGGTCTCCATACTGCTCCAAATGAAATAAGCGCTGGAGCATATGCCTGCGCTCCGCTCCTTTTAAAGACAAAAATTCAGCAAATTTCCCTTGCGGCAGGACCACCGCTCTCGTAAAATCGTCAATCGTCAGCCCCAAGAGCTCCTCGACTCTTTTATTGACTTCGCTGGCTTTATCGGCCAGCACTGTATGCTCATCCTTAATCTCAATGAAGCGGCAAAGTGCCGTTTTCACCTTCATTTCATCCGTTCTTTTAAACACGCGCTCGACTTTGTAAGAGATTTGATGGTTTGTCTGAAGCGCAAAGGTAAAGGAAACAGACAGCGTATCTTCCGCATGGTTTAAAATTCCGTGTGTATTGTTCGCCGCCCGCTCCACCTTTCCGTATAAAGCAAGCGTCATTGCGTCGAGAATAGAGGATTTACCGCTTCCTGTCGGGCCGAAAATGCCGAAAACACCGGCGCCGGAAAGGCCTTCGAAATCAATCGTCTGCTCCTCTCTAAAGCTGTGGAGCCCCTTTATCGATAAGGCGATCGGCTTCATTTCGCATCCTCCTCTTCAACACCTGATGCAAGCTCTAAAAACAGCTTCACCATTTCTTCATCCGGCACCGCGCCGCCAGTTTGTTTTTCATAAAATTTCTTAAAGCGGTCTTCGATCGACACATGCTTCACCTCGACCCGCTCCCGCTCTTTGTTTTGTTCTTCAAAAACCGGCCTGATATGGATAAAGCCCGGGTGCGCCTTCCGCAGCCTATGAATTTCTTCAAGTGACAGCTGGTCCGTCACACGGATTTCAAGGTCAATCCAGGCATTCTCATCCCTGCCTTCATCCAGCCAGCTGTACACCTCGCTCAAGCCATTTGCCGCTTTCCACCTCACAAGAGGCTTGCCGCTAGACAATAACACTTCATGCCAAGACGCCTCTTCTCCCGGCTTCGCGTCCACGATTGTCACCGATTTGGCGTAGCCCGCTTCAGAAAAGCTGTAGGCGAGCGGAGATCCGGAATAACGTGCAAGCGTCCGCGCCCGCTTGATCGTTTGCGGGCGATGCAAATGGCCGAGCGCCACGTAAGCGGCATCCGCCGGCAGGCTTTCAGCAGCCACCGTATATGCGCCGCCAACTTCAATCGGCCGCTCTGAATCCGTTTGGTTTCCGCCTGCGACATAAATATGGCTTGCGGCAACCTTCACTGCGTCTTTGCGAAACCGGCTCGTCATATGCTCAAACGCCTGCCTGATTTTCACATCATAATGATCGCGGAGCAGCTTTTCATCAAATGTATCGGAAAGCACTTCATTTAACCGCGCTTCAGATGGGTACGCCAGCGCTCCCACCGCCAAAAGCTCTCCTGCTGAAGGCACTTCAATATGAATCGGCTCTGTTGTCGGATAACCGATTAAATGAATGCCGTTTTCATGTGTCAGCGGTGAAGCGGCGGACAAACGGTCAGGATTATCGTGGTTTCCGGCAATGACGACGATCGGGCGCTTTCCTCTGTCGCTAAGCGCAGACAGGCTTTCATAAAACAGCTGCTCGGCTAAAGCTGGCGGGTTTACGGTGTCAAATGCATCCCCCGCCATTACAATGGCATCGATCTGCTCATCCTTTACAATCGTATTTATTTCATCCAGCACATCGGCCTGTTCACTCAGCCTGCTTCTTCCTTCAAGCGTTTTTCCAAGATGCCAGTCAGCCGTATGTAAAATCCGCAAATGCTTTCACCTCTCTTTTATATGGAAAACGAGATCCGCTCCGCCTGAAATCACCGGAGCTTACGGATCTCGCTATAATGTCAGAATGTGCCCTCCGTCAAAGAAATAAAGCGCACATCCCTTTACCTTTGTTTTTGCAATTTGCTCAACTGCCTTCGTGTACAGCTGAATTTGCGTTTCATATCGTTTCTTCAAGATCGGGGCCGCTCCTTCAAATCCGTGCTGGAATTTGCCCTCAATCCGGTCCGATTTATAGTCCAAAAGATATAAACCGCCGTCAGTTTCATAGAGACAATCAATGATTCCCTGCACTAAAAGCGGCTCATCCGCCTCCTGTGCATCAGGATAGATCTCCTTGGCTGGAAGCGCCAAACTGAACGGTACTTCCCTATTCTTCCATTGCGCGCTGATCAGCTGTCCGCCGATTTCCGTATGGAAGAATTGCACGATTTCTTCTATATCTATAGCGGCTTTTTGTTCTTCCGTGAGCAGTTCTTTTTCATAAAGCTTATGAACCGTCTGCTCCGCTTCTTCTATCGTCGGCACATGTGTCAGCGGGATATGCTGCATCACCGTATGCATGGCCGTTCCTTTCTCTGCCGCCGTCAGGCCTTTTTTCATCATGAAAGCAGGCCGTCTGTACAGCATGCTGCCGTCAGCCGGTTTAACAGGGGCCCTGCCGCTGTATTCATCCTCGTACTCTCTTTTTCTCTTGATCTCAGACACCGACTGCTTTGTGCGAATTTGCGTCACCTCGTGATGCGGGTAGGTCCAGTTCAGCTGCTCGCGGGCTTTTTCATCAAACATAAACGAGCCGGGAACTGGTTCACCTTGGCGAATCGCTTCTAGGCGCTCGCTTTTTTCTTCCATTCTTTCCTCCAAATCATCATCCAGCAAATCATAGGAATGGATCATTCGGACGGCAAAACGGGCCGGGTGTCCTGATATATCAGGACGCGCCGTCACACCGTTTTCAGCCAAAGTCTCCATATCTCTGTGTCTGGCAAGAGCCGGCCCGATGAAATCTAAATACGTTTTTGCCTGATAGCGGTCAAACTCCGGAAGAAGCCAATCAGTTTGTGACGCAGATGCCTGCCATTTTGCAAGCTGTTTCTGATGATCCTTGCACGAGCCAAGCAGAAACAATTTTTCCTTTGCTCTTGTTAATGCAACATAGAGTACCCGCAATTCCTCTGACAGCAGCTCCCTGCGCATTTTTTTCTTCATCGCAATGAGCGGAAGCGTCGGATAGCTGATACGCAATTGCGGGTGAATATACTTCGTGCCAAACCCGAGCTCCTTGTCCAGCAGGTACGATTTGTTTAAGTCCATCATGTTGAAATTGCGGCCGAGACCCGCTGCAAACACAACAGGGAATTCAAGCCCCTTGCTGCTGTGGATCGTCATTAAGCGGACAACATCCTCCTGCTCGCTGAGCGCTCTCGCCGTACCAAGATCATCGCCCCGCTCCTGCATGCGTTCGATAAATCGCAGGAAACGGAACAGGCCGCGAAACGCCGTTGATTCATATTGGCGCGCCCGGTCGTAAAGGACGCGCAAATTGGCCTGGCGCTGTTTTCCGCCCGGCATCCCGCCGACATAATCCATATATTTCGTGTCGCGGTACACTTCCCAAATCAGCTCAGATACTGAGTGGTTTTTCGAAAACGCGCGCCATTTTTGCAGATGTCCGTAAAACGTATTTAGCTTTTGATAAAGCTCATCGTTCCGGTCACCAGCAGCCAGGTAGTCTTTCATCGCCTCATAGTACGGCGCTTTTTTATTTTCAAGCCGGATCAAAGACAGCTCGTTTTCATCTGCTCCGACAATCGGTGAGCGCAGCACAGAGGCAAGCGGTATATCCTGATACGGATTATCGATTACCTTCAGCACAGAAAGCGCGACGGCGACTTCGACCGCTTCGAAATAGCCTGACGTCAAATTGGCGTAAACCGGTATGCCCTGTGCTCTCAGCTCCTCCATGATTTGCGGAGCCCAAGGCATGGAGCGGAGCAAAATCACGATATCCCGGTATTGAATATTGCGATGTGTTTTCGTTTTTCCGTCATACACCTTAAATGGCGATGAAATCAGCTTGCGAATTTCCTTAGCGATGGCTTTGGCCTCGAACTGCACCGTTTCAAGCTCTTCTGCTTCCTCGCTTGCATCCGTATCTTCTGCGTTGTCGATCAGCAGCAGCTCTGTTTCCGTCTCGTCATTGTCCGGATACGCTGCACCAAGCTTCAGCTCAGCCTGCTCGTCATAATCGACCTCACCGATTTTGCCGCCCATCAGCTGTTTAAATAAAAAGTTTGTGCTGTCTAAAATATCAGCCCGGCTTCGGAAATTTTTATTTAAATCGATTTTCCGCCCCGTGCCTTCTCCGCTCTCTGTAAACCGTTTGTATTTAGAGAGGAAAAGAAGCGGCTCCGCAAGCCTGAATCGATAAATCGACTGTTTGACATCTCCTACCATAAACAGGTTACCAGTCTCCTCCGGCCCGCTTGTGACAAGCTGCAGAATCGATTCCTGCACGAGGTTGGTATCCTGATATTCGTCAACGAGCACCTCATGAAACTGTTCCTGATAAAACCTTGCAGCCTCGCTCGGCCCACGTTCACCTTTGTCATTCTCAGCTGTCAAAATCGCTAAACAGTAATGCTCCAAATCAGAAAAATCGATGATTGATTTTTCCTGTTTCGCAGCTTCGAATCGTTTTCCATAGCTGATGACAAGCTGTACGAGCGTTTCAATGACAGGCTTCATCTCGGCTAGGCTTTTCAAGTGCTGTTCAGGACTTCGCGTGAAGTAGTCGGTTTTGAGCTTTTCAAGCAGTTTTTTTGCGCCGTTTCTCAAATCTGTCGCCTCATCAAGGAGCGCTGGATCGAACTCATCCCCTTTTACTGCTTTGGCACGCTTAAAAGAGACGGCGGGCACCCGCTTATATAGTTCACTGAAATCGTCCTGATGCTGAATCAGTTCATCAATCTGAGCAAGATCATCAAGAAAATTGTCAGCACGCGGCGCCGGGCCGCCCGGCGCTTTCGTCAGCTCAAGCGCGCGCAAGAGCTTTTCCTTCGCCCCGTTAAGCACCATTGCAATATCTTCTTTGACATATTGATAAAACGGCAGCTCCTCGATGGCGCTCTTTTCTGATACATCATACAAATGAACAAAGCTTTCCAGCCACGCCCCCGGGTTGGGATGGGATCGGGAATACTCGTACACCTGTTTAACGAGAAATTGCAGATCCAGATCATGCCGGTCTGTCGTATAGCGGTCAACAAGCTCAAAAAACGCCTTTTCGCCCTTTGCGTATTCGTCTTCAAACAGCTCGTCAAGCACTTCATCCCCGAGCAGCTCGCCTTCCGTCTGATCAGCTATCCGAAAGCCCGGATCAAGATCGATCAAGTAGTAATATTTCTTCAGCACTTGCAGGCAAAAGGAATGGAGCGTCGAAATGCTGGCCCGGTTTAAAAGAGACAGCTGGCGTCTAATATGCAGCGAGCCGGGGCGCTGTACAAGCTCTTTTTCCAAGGCTTCTGCGATTCGGTGCTTCATCTCTGCCGCTGAGGCGTTTGTAAATGTCACAACGAGAAGACGGTCTACATCTATTGGGTTTTCCTCCGCGGTGATTTTCCGAATCATTCGTTCAACGAGCACAGCGGTTTTACCAGAGCCCGCAGCCGCTGCCACAAGAATATCCTGGCCGGTTGAAACAATGGCATTCCATTGGTCATCTGTCCATGTGGTGTCTGCCGGTTTAGGAATGTTCATTGCCATCCGCCTCCTTTTTTATCCACTCAAGTATTGTCTTGTCCTTTTCAGCCTTTAATGGGCGATACTCGTTTTCTTCCAGTGATTCATCAAATTGGCATACTGATTTGAACGCACAGTATGTGCACGGCGTCTTGTTCTTCATTTTGTACGGCTCAATGGATACGCGCCCGTCGGTGATTTGTTCGCCCGCTTCCTGGAAGGTGCGGCGCACATGCTTTGTCAAAAGATCAAATTCCTTTTCACCGACTGCTGCCGAGTCTGATCTAAGAGATCCGTCTTTTTTCAAGCCGGCGTTTATGATATTTGACCGTCCCTCTTGAAGGGTTGTATCCATGAGGCGAACCACTTCCTGATCACCGAGGAGCAAGCCCTTCATTTTAAATTTCTTAAAGATCTCCTGTTCAATCTCGTCAAGCCCAAGCGGGAGATTAGATTGAATCATCGGGTCATGAATGTGGAAATACAGCACTCCGGCAGGCGTCGCCCTCATCCCGAGCCAGTCAGCTGAATGTGTAATCGATAAATCAAGGTACGTCAGCATTTGCAGTGCCAATCCGTAATATACTTCCGCTAAGTCAAGGCCTTTGTCGCTTGATTTATAATCGACAACCCTGAGGAGCAGGCCTTTTGAGCTTTCAGCCTTATCAACACGGTCAATTCGCCCGACGAGTTCCATCGTACAGCCGTTTTTCAGTTGAAAGGTCAGCGGCGGAAGCGGCCCTTTTCCTCCAAAGCCTAGTTCAAGCCCGATCGGTACGAATCCGCTCGCTTTCGCATGCTCGCTTAAAATGCCGGACACACGTGTCACAATTTTTTGCAGTTTTTCCTTCACATAATAATGCCGGTTTGAGCTGAGCAGAATTTCCTTTTGCAGTTTCGGTGCCAGCCGTTCTACCGCATCATAGGAAAACAGCTCGCACTGCTCCTTCGTTAAATCGCGCCAATCCAGCTTTTGCTCACGCAGCCTGTCAGAAATCAGCTTTAAGCTGGAATGAAACAGCTGGCCGATATCCGGTGCTTCAAGCTTGAAGAATTGCCGTTCCTTCAAATGCAGCCCGTGTGACGCAAAATGGGAAAACGGGCATGCGTTAAAGGTTTCCATTCTCGATACACTGCCCTGAATGCGTTCACCATAGAGCTGTCTCGACACGCTGCGTTCAAGCTGCTTCACTTCATTCCGGAAAAACAGGCTTGAGAACAGCTTTTTCGACTGCAGCCTGTCCGGCTCACTCATCAGCACATTGTACGTGCTCCACCAGACGTCGCTGATGTCGTATTCCCGTGTCCATAACCTGAGCTGGCTCGCGGTAAAGGACTGTGCCACGCTTTTATTCACGACATACATCAGCTGTTCCTCATCGCTGACCTGTTCAGGTTCATTTGTTAACAGGCGCTCCTTATGATGCGGAAACAGTTCTTCCAGCCGCTTAACGATCATCGACGGCAAAAGCGTTTTTCCTTCCGCATCAGCAATCGGATACGATACGTAAAGCCGGTCAGACGGACTTGAAAACGCCATGTAGATGAGGAAATGCTCATCAAGCAAACGCTCCCGTCCGCCTGAGGATAGCTCAACCCCAATCGTTTTCAGCCATTCCCGGTCATCATCCGACAGGACCCCGTTTTCATCAGGGCGTGCCGGCAGAACGCCGTCGTTTGCCCCGAGCACAAAGGTGCAGGAGGTGCCATACATTCTGGACAAATCCATATTGCCGACAAACACCTGGTCAAGCGCAGGCGGAATTAGAGAAAACGTAAGCGACTCCGCGCCGGCTTCTATCATTTGCTGAAACAAATCAAGAGAAATCTCATCATCTCCCATCATTTCAACAAACTCCTCAAGCAGCTGAATGACTGCGTCCCACGCCTGCTGATGCTGCTGCGCTTCAATGATTCTGCCGTCTTCCTCAGCACGCTGCCTTTCCTGATCCAGCTTCAGCGGCACATCCGTCTCTTCTAAATAACGATAGAGCGCCTCCGCCTTCTCTTGAACCGTCTTCGCTTTTTTCATGCGTTTTTGAAGCTGAAAAAGCGGCGGAACAATCCAATCGCGGGTGTCATTCAACATGTTTTCCATTTCGATTTCCTGATCAGTCTGCGCAAAATCATCATCCAATGACACAAAACGCCTGTATTGGAACCGATCGCCCTTTGTCCAGCGGTCGCCTTTAATACCATAGGCGATACAGTAATTTTCGAGCTGATCGACCTGTTCTCTCACTTTGGCCTTCGGTTCATTGAGCGGGAATAGCAGTTCGGTTTTCACGCAGCGAAACACCGCTTCATAACGCCAATTCCCTTTCAGAACATCAAGGCTTGACCGGATAAATTCGATTAACGGGTGGTTCAGCATAGATGCTTTTCCGTCAATGAAATAAGGAATCTCGTAATCTGCGAAAACTTCCTTCACCATATCCTTGTAGTCTTCCGGCTGGCGCGCAAGAATTGCTACATCCTTATAGCGATATCCCTTCTCTCTGACTAGGGCGTGAATTTCCCGAGCAATGCCTTCCAGCTCAGCTCGTCTGTTTGCGGCCTGCATCACAGTAAGGGCTTCTTGTTTTTCTGCGTATGGAACGGCCGGACGCGCTTCATACTGTGCCTCTAGATGCGCCAATTCCGGCGTCTTTGTATGCCGCTCAGTCCCGCTCAGCTCTTTATACGTAATGTCCAAATTCAGTTCCTTCGCCTTCTGATGCAGGCGGTAATAGGTTTTCCCCGTCATTCTGAACAATTCCAGTTCATGCGGCTCCCGCTCATATGACGGCTTGTCCGCTGTGAGCGAAAACGTGATATGCTCCGCATGAACCATAAGCTGCTCCAACACCCTGAATTCCTGCGGGGTAAACTGATAAAAGCCATCCACATAGATATGGGCGCCTTTTATATCTTCCGCAAGCGGGATATGCTCTGCCAGCAATGTCAAATAATCCTCAGAGTGAAGATATTGATCTGCGAGGCTTTTTTCCATTTGCTGATACAGAATTGATAAGTCATGGAGCTTTTCAGATAAAACACGTTCTCCGCGATACTCGGAAGCCGTTCCGCTTTCCGCCATCCGGCGGATATCCTCCGGTTCCAGACAATAGCGCTTAAACTCTGTCAGCATCCGCTCAACCTGTGCGGTAAACCCGCTTTTGTCACTCGCTTTTTGATAGACTTTGAACTCCTGTTTATGCTCCTCAATGAGCTTCCGCAGGAGCATTTGTACGCCGGTGCTCGTCAGAAACGGCCTGCTCATTCCTCCCGTATGCTGGAGGATGCGCCAGGCCAATCGTGAAAAACTGAACACTTGAGCGCGTATCATCCCGCCCATATCTGGCGTTTTAGCAAGCTCGTATTCCATTAAAAACGTCATTTGATCCGGGACTAGAAAAATGATCGGCTTCCCGAATGGAGCCCGGCGCAATTCATCCTGAATGCTGTCGATGATCAGCTTCGTTTTTCCACTCCCGGACCTGCCTACTAAAAACTCTGCTCCCAAATTAGAAGACCCCTCTCTTTTTATCTCTATATATTTTATCGAATGTTGACGAAAATGACCAATCTGATCTATTGGTAAAAACGGCCTTTTCACATATAAAAAGCTGATTATCTCCGCACATCTCTCCCTGCCCAACATATACTTTTACAGAAGCCCAATTCCTAAGAATGGAGTTGAATCCCCTTGCATTACAGCTACTATCCCTATCCGGTGCCATACAGGGAAGATCCTGTTTTGATTCGGAATTTGCAGAAGGCCATCAACGGAGAATTCAGTGCCATTCAATGCTACCGCAAGCTTGCCGAACTCGCCCACAGCGATGAGGTCAGAAAACAGATTGAAGAAATCAGGCGTGACGAGATTCGCCACCTCCGTGAATTTTCCACACTGTATGGTTCAATTACCGGCAAACACATCATGCCGAAACAAACGGAAGAATGCCCGGACAATTTCACAAGAGGACTGGATGCCGCTTTTAAAGATGAACAAGAAACCGTCGACTTTTACTTGCGTGCGGCCGAGGAAACGTCAAACTTAAAAGCGAAAGGCGTCTTTACGCGCGCAGCACGTGATGAACAAAATCACGCTGTCTGGTTCCTATACTATCTGATGGAACGTTAGATATACCCGTTCAGGGTATATGTACATATCCCCTTAGCTAAAAACACACTCCCCTGTTTTTTTCAAATGCAGCCGGGAAACATAAAACCATATACTGTCATACAGGGGGAATCCACCATGGAGCAATATTCTGAAGCTTGTATTGAGGCTTGCATCGATTGTATGAAGGCTTGCAATCATTGTTTCACTAAATGCTTGGAAGAAAGCGTGCAGCATCATCTCAGCGGCTGCATCCGGCTTGACAGGGAATGCGCGGATATTTGCGCGCTGGCGGTCAAAGCCATGCAAACGGACAGCCCGTTTATGAAAGAAATTTGTGCACTTTGCGCCGATATTTGTGAAGCATGCGGCACTGAATGCGGAAAGCACGATCATGATCATTGCCAAGCATGTGCGAAAGCCTGCTTCGCCTGTGCTGAACAATGCCGCAGCTTGGCAGTTTAAAAAAGAGGGTTCAAAAAAGAACCCTCTTTTTATTTGGACAGCCATACGGAGTACAAATCAACCCATCCCTCTTCATCAAGCACCAGGCCTTTTACATTTTTACTTGATGTCACCTGGAGCACATTTTGATACAGCGGAATCGCATTCAGCTCCTGTATCATCTGCCGGTCAATGTCACGTAAGATGTTGATTCTCGAACAACGGTCAGGCATGGAAAACATCTGCTCTGTCATTCCTGAGCATATCTGTGTCAGCTTTTCAGATAGATGCTGATACAAGAAACTGTTCTCCGACAGCAGCAAATGCAGAAAACCAAACTCGCTGTCTTGATAAAACGTCGCACTGTCATGAATGATATCCGCCATCTGCACGGTTTCCGGCCGTCGCAGATCAGCAGCATCACAGAATTGAAGTGTAAGCCTGATACCGTGCTGGGCGCAAATATTTTGAATCCATTCGGCGTCCTCACGATGATCTGTTTCCGAAAAGGTATAAAGCACGATTGTTTCGCCCTCGTATCCGCTTTTCTTCAACAATTCAGATGGCGAAACGCCCTCCCACTCAAAAGAACTCGGATGCAAAAAGGACGTAACCGGGATTCTTCGGTGCCCTCCCGCTTCACGAACGAGCCGTTCAGAGGAAATCAGCAGCCGGAGCGCTTTTCTAAAGCTTCGGTGCTGAAGAGGCCCCTTCTTTTTTAGATTAAGCGACAAATACTGAACATGCCGCTCATCAAAAACAGTTTGCTGCTCAGGACATGTTTGTTTTTCTTGAATGGTAAAACCGTTCATCTCTCCGGCTTGCTCAGAAAACACAAACTCAACGCGATCCAAATAGGGGCGTCCCTTGAAGTAGCGCTCATTGGCTTCAAGCACAAGCATCCCGCTGTGTTGCTGATTCACCTGAAAAGGCCCTGTTCCATTTTTCCCGCCGCCCTGTTCTGCCGGCAGTATGGACAGCCGTTCATCACAAAGAGCATACGGCAAAAGCGCATTCGGCTTATCGAGTATGAGTTCCACACAATAAGGGCCCTTTTCTAAGACTTGTTTCACTCCGTGCAGAAGCCATTTATACGGGTTGTCAGCCAGTTCCAAAAAGCGCTGAAATGTAAACGCAGCGTCCCGCGATGTCAGCGGCTGTCCATTATGAAATGACACACCTTTTCGAAGAAAAAATCTCCATTGTTTTTTTCCGACCTCTTCCCATCCATGAACCAAATGAGGCTTAGGCTCCTGCATATCCGAATCAAACGTGAAGAGTGTATCAAATATCTGTTTGACGAAATGGCCCTCAGACCGCAAAAATATTTGGCATGGATCCAAACTGCTGACAGATTCAGGCGTAATGAACAGCCGCAGGACATCCTTCGCCCCATTCTCGCCTGTCTCCGTCACAAATCCGAATACCTCTGAAAGCCACATGTTATATTCGTTTTGAAGCCCTGGAAACGCGGACTGATACTGCTGAAGCAGCTCCTTTGCCTTTTTAAGCTTTCCTGACATGGTATATTCCTTTGCAGTTTGAAGAAGCAGTTCCTCAGGCCTCCGAAGAAACGCGATTTTAGATTTGCGGCCGCGCCCCGCCCCGCTTTCCCGGATAATCCAATTGCTGTTCTCCAGCTTATGTAAAATGAGCTTTGCATTTCTTTCTGTACAAAATAAACAGTCGGCAATCTCAGTAAGCGTCATTTCGTTCATTTGCCCATACTCGGCACAGCCTGTTTTTACAAGCGCCACGTAGTGCTCTATCAGCTTCAATCCCCGCACCTCCCGACAAAAGGGGAACTTTTATCTCTTCTTTTCTTCACTTTTTGGGCCGCCGCCCCTTCTATACACTACTACTATATCAAACAGCGAAAGGCGGCGATCACATGTTGACCAGTTTTCACTCTATAAAATCGAGATATACCATTCCCGTTCGGCTCCGCTTTTTCGGCGAATTGCTGACAAGCCTGACAGGTGCAATGATGGGACCTTTTATGGTGCTGTATCTGCATGAACAATTAAACGGCAGTATCATGATGCCAATGCTGATCATCAGCCTTCAGCCATTTGCTGATATTTTCCTGACGCTCGCTGCAGGAAAGGCGGCGGACCGGATTGGGCGGCGCACAGCGATTTTGACCGCATTGCTTCTTCAATCAGCGGCAATGACAGGGTTTGTATTTGCTGAGCATGCGTATGTTTTCGCTATTCTCTATGTCATGAATGGCATCGGAAGGTCGTTGTACATTCCCGCTTCCCGCGCCCAAATCGCCGAAAGCACGCCGGAAAGCAGACGTTCGGAAGTGTTTGCGGTCATCAATGCGATCTATTCGGCGGGACTGACGGCAGGGCCGCTAGTGGGGATGCTGCTGTACAATCATAACCCCGTGTGGATATTCGCATTAGATGCCGCAGCATTGTTTATCTACTTTCTGATCGCTGCACTGAAACTGCCTGAGACAAAGCCGCTACACCCAGCTGTTACCCCGAAAATGTCCGCGAGCTTTACGATATACAGGCCTGTCCTGCTTCTTTTGCTGCTTTCTCTCCCCATCAGCATGTTATATGCACAAACAGAAACAACATACAGGCTGTTCAGCAAAAACATGTTTTCTGATTATCTGTCCATGCTGACCATCTATTCAGCAGCAAAAGCTTTATTCAGCTGTGTTCTCCAAGTACCTCTTGTCAAAGGGACCGAAAAGCTTTCAATGAAAACGATCCTCTTCATTACTTATATTTGCTACTCCCTTGCGGCTGCCGGTTTTGCATGCTCAACCTCCCTGACAATGCTTTTAGTGACGGCAGCGGTGATGACGGTTGGCGAAAGCATCGGGCTAACCCACATCCAGACCTTAATATCGAAATTGGCGCCGCCTCATTTGCTGGGCCGGTTTTATGCTGTCTATGGTCTGCATTGGGATATATCCCGCTCAATCGGACCGCTGGCAGGCGGGCTGATCCTGACATCATTTGGCGGAGAAGTGATTTTTTACGCTCTTGCCGTGTGTCTGCTGACAGCGGGTTTATCTCTGACTTACACAATAGAAAAGCTCGAACACAAGGTCATAAGAAAAGTGAATCGCTTATAGAAAATAATTCATAATTTCTTTATCAACAAAAATATACTATAGTAATAAATACATTCACTACGTGAACAATTGGAGTGTTACGTGAAAAAGGAAGAAGGGTTTTACATTGAAGAAAGACGAAAATCTCCTCAAAGATCTATGGTTTATCGCAATCAGTGCAGCCGGGGGGTTTATTCTTTCATTAACCGGAATATCAATTGGATGGATGATCGGAACACTGATTGTCGCCTGCTGCCTCGCCATGATACGGCCGGCATGGCTGATGATGGCACCAGACCAAAAAGGAATTAACCGACGATGGCTCGCCCTCGGGCAGATGATCCTCGGCATCGAATTGGGCCAAAAGCTGAATTTATCCGTTCTCTCTGTTCTCAAAGACCATTGGTTTTCAGTCGGCGTTATGCTGATATTGTCTATCCTGCTGGCCATGCTGTCAGGATATGTGCTTTGGCGTTTCAGCAAAACGGATATGATGACTAGCTTTGTCGGCACCGCTCCCGGCGGGCTTTCCGCCATGCCGAGCATCGCACAGGAAGTAGGCGCCAATACCGCTATAGTCAGCCTCGTTCAAATGATGCGTGTGCTGCTCGTGGTGCTTTCCATTCCGTTTTTAGTCATTCTGATCTATACAAAACAAGATCGTACCGCAAGTGCCGCAGCAGAGACGATTTCTTCTGCAACGACAGATTTTAGGCTCGCTCCCGTTTTGTGGACCGTCATTCTTATTCTCGCTGCCTGGGGAGCTTGCAAAGCTGCGAAATTTTTAAAATTTCCAGCTCCATGGCTGCTCGGCAGCATGCTCGGTGTAGCAATTGTACATGTTGGCGGAGCTGCGGTGACAGGGCACGACATGACGGCATGGTGGCCGTCACAAGCTAACCATGTATCACAAGTATTTCTCGGGGCAACGATCGGCTCTAAGATGTACAAAAGCATGTTTGCCGGCGTCACCCGTATTATCATCGTCGGGTTTGTCTCGTCCGTCGGTTTAATCGCAGCAATGTTTTTGAGCGCCGTGATCGTTTCCGAGCTCACAGGAATTTCGCTCATCACTTCTGTTCTGGCATTTGCGCCCGGCGGGATCGCAGAGATGGCGACGACGTCAGTTACCTTACATGCTGATTCCACCTTTGTCGTTGCGGTTCAGGTCATTCGCGTCATTCTGGTTATTGCCCTGCTGCCGCCGTTTTATCGCCTGCTTCACCATCTTCATGGTGAAAAAAAAGACAAAAAGAGCTCGATCAGCGGCAGTAATGCCTAGTTGAAAAAAGGGTTCAAGAACTTTTAAATCGCAAACCATCGAGATGGGGAAATATAAGCGGATATTTCGTTGTTAATGGATCAGGTTTGAAGTGAGTGCTGCCAGAGGGTGAAATGAAAGAAATAATTGACGACTTACGATTGAAAAAGAGGTTAAAATGAATAACCTCTTTTTCTTATATAAAGATATAAAATGATAAAGGGAAATCTATCGTTACGTTGATTCTCTTATAATAAGCTTTGTTGGCAGTTTAATAATTCTTCTGTTTAAAGAGGCATTACCCGAAATGGACTCGATGATTTTCAACACAGCCTGTTGGCCTAATTCTATTACGGGAATATCAATTGTTGTTATGGTCGGAGTAACGACTTGGCAAATCAATTGGTTGTCAAAACCAATTACAGCTAAGTCTTCTGGAACTTTAAAGCCATTTTTCATTGCCTGTTTAATAATACCTGCGGCGACTTGATCATTTCCTGTAAATATTGCTGAGGGTCTGTCCTTTAGATCCTTTATCTTATGAAAAACACGAAAGCCATCCTCGATATTAAACATTTCGCCGAATATCCATTCGCTTCTATGATGTAAATTGTAATCTTGTAAAGCTTTCAAGTAACCCTCTTTCCTCTGACATTGAGCTTCGCTATATGGAGTATCAAAACAAAACCCAATTTTTTCATGCCCTCTTTCAATTAAATGTACTACCCCCATGTATGTAGCTTCAAATTCATCATACCCAATTATCGTGATGTCCGCTGAGTGATGATATTCATTACATAATAAGATAGGACCATACTTTAAGAAAGGGGATATCTGATCCCATTCATTTTCTAAAGTTCCAAGAATAATACCATCCACTTCTTTATGTTTCAATAACTCTAATAATTCTAGCTCTGTCTGTTTGTCATAAAAGGTCTGAAATACAATTACCTTGTAATTCTTAAACAGTGCTTCATGAGAGACCCCTTTTATTAATTGAGCAAAAAATGGATGGTCGATACTCGGAACCGATAAAGCTATCGTTTGTGTCTTATTTCTCCTAAAATTCCGAGCTAAATAATTGGGAGTGTAGTCAAGTTCGTTAATAGCCTTTAAGATCATATCTCTTTTTTCTTTCGACACATAAGGATGATTATTCAATACTCTTGACACTGTGGTTTTAGACACATTGCATAATTTTGCTATTTCATCAATTGTAGGCATATTTTCCCTTCCTTAAAAAAGTTGTTGACATGTTACCGATTTCAGAAATTAGGATAAATTTGTAATAAATTTTTAGATTATAAAATCATTGGAGGTACTGTTCATGCAAAAACAGGTTAAGATTTCAGGTAAAAGCAAAGAAAACATGTCACTATTAAAACACTTAAAAGGTGACGTACAAGGAAAAGAACTTGTTATTGAAGACAGTATTGTAAACGAGCGGTGGAAACAAGTATTAAAAGAAAAGATAGATATTGAACATGACCTTTTCAACTATCAAAAAAATCGTGAAATCAGTAAAGTCCCGTTTTTGCCTGTAGACAGATTAATAACCAATGATGAAGTGGAAGATATCTTAAATACATTAACTGAAGTTTTGCCAACTGGAAAATTTACGAGTGGTCCCTATTTAGAGCAATTCGAAAAAGTTTTATCTACATATTTACATAAAAGGTATGTAATTGCAACCAGCAGTGGAACCGATGCTATTATGATAGGTTTATTGGCTTTAGGGTTAAACCCAGGGGATGAAGTTATCATGCCGGCTAATAGCTTTTCAGCTACTGAAAATGCTGTGTTAGCTTTGGGAGGCGTTCCTATCTATGTAGATATTAACCCACAAACATTCTGCATCGATCCTGACAAAATTGAAGAAGCAATAACTCCTTATACAAAGTTTATTCTACCTGTGCATTTATACGGAAAACATTCAGACATGCAGCATATCCGTCAAATCGCAAATCGTTATAAATTAAAAGTAATTGAAGATGCCTGCCAAGGAATTGGACTGACAGACTTAGGAAAGTATGCAGACATCACTACATTAAGTTTTAATCCCTATAAGAATTTTGGTGTATGTGGCAAGGCTGGGGCAATAGCAACTGATAATGAAGAACTCGCTAAAAAATGCATTCAATTTAGTTATCATGGTTTTGAAGTAAATGTGAAAAATAAGAAAGTCATCAATTTTGGATTTAATTCAAAAATGGACAATTTACAGGCAGCAATTGGTTTAGAGAGAATGAAGTACCTTTCATTAAACAACTTCAAAAGACTGTTCTTGGCGGATAGATACATTACCCAATTAGCAGAGTTGCAGAATAAAGGCTTTATTGAATTACCAGAATTAAGTGAAGATCATGTATGGCATCTGTTTCCTATTAAGGTAAGAACAGAAGATAGGGCAGATATCATGACTAAATTAAATGAAGATTTTGGTGTTCAAACAGATGTATATTATCCAATACTGTCTCATATGCAAAAAACTCCTTTAGTACAGGACAAGTATGCAGGACTCCAATTGGTTCATACGGAAAAGGCTCATAGTCAGGTACTGCATTTGCCTTTATATCCGTCATTTACTTTAGAAGAACAAGACAGAGTAATGGAGGGACTGTTTCATGTTATTAAGCAAGAAATCGGAGTATAAAACGTTATCCACGGTTGAACATCCTCAATATATTGTTTTTTGTGATTTTGATGAAACGTATTTTCCGCATACAATCGACGAACAAAAGCAACAAGACATCTATGAACTCGAAGACTATCTAGAACAAAAAAGTAAAGATGGGGAACTAATAATCGGATGGGTTACTGGGAGCAGTATAGAATCTATTCTCGATAAAATGGGACGAGGAAAATTTAGATATTTTCCGCATTTTATAGCTAGTGATCTCGGAACTGAAATTACGTACTTTTCAGAGCATAACTTCGGTCAGCAAGATAACAAGTGGAACAGTCGCATAAATGAAGGGTTTAGTAAAGAAAAGGTTGAGAAACTTGTGAAACAGCTGCATGAAAATCATAACATTCTTTTGAATCCTCAAACTCAATTAGGAAAGTCACGGTATAAGCATAACTTCTACTATCAGGAACAAGATGAAATAAACGACAAGAAAAACCTATTAGCAATTGAAAAAATCTGCGAGGAATATGGCGTTTCAGTAAATATAAATCGGTGTAATCCCTTAGCAGGCGATCCAGAAGACAGCTATGATGTAGATTTTATCCCCATAGGGACAGGAAAGAATGAAATTGTAACGTTTATGTTAGAGAAATACAACCTAAATACCGAAAGAGCTATCGCATTTGGGGATAGTGGAAATGATGTTCGTATGTTACAGACAGTAGGGAATGGATATCTGCTAAAAAATGCAACACAGGAAGCCAAAAACTTGCACAACCTTATAACTGATAGTGAGTACTCAAAAGGAATTACTAATACCTTAAAAAAATTAATTGGATCATGAGGAGGAAATTAAAATGAAGAAGATTGGCATCATAGGTGCAGGTGGTATTGCAAGAGCGCATGCAACTGCTTTATCTACAATAAAAAATGCAGAGTTAGTAGGGGTATATGACATAAATCAACAAAATGCGGAAAGCTTTGTGAAAACTTTCGGCGGGAAGTCATTTGAAAACGCAGATGAACTAATTGATGCCTCAGAAGGTTTAATTGTAGCATCACCAAACTTTTGCCATAAAGAACATGCTTTGCAAGCATTAGGAAAACATAAGCATGTTTTGTGTGAAAAGCCTATGGCTATTTCTCTTGAAGAAGCAAGCATAATGAAAGATACCGCTGAAAGGTTGAGCGTAAGAGCTAGTATGGGATTTAATTATAGATATTTATCTTACGTAAATATCTTAAAAAGCTTAATTATCAATAATGAATTAGGTAACATACTGTCCATAAAAGTACACTTCAAGAAAAATAGTGCACTTAGGCGTAAGAAGTTTACTTGGAGAGATGACGCTAACAGTAAGAAGACGAGTGGATCATTGGGGGATCTGGGTATTCACCTTATTGACATGGTATGGTATTTGTTTGAGAGTGATTTCATCACAGAATCAGTAAGGGCAAAAATGAACACAAATGTAAAAACAAAAGAGGATAAACAGGTACTCGTAGATGACTATGCAGAAATTTATGGCCAGCTGAAGAACAAGGTATTTGTAAATATCATCACATCAAAATGTTCTGTACCTGAAGACTGTGGTTTTAGCATTGAGGTAGTTGGACACAAAAAAGAGTTTAAATACCACACAGGTAATCCTCACGTTTACAAGCTCATAGATGGCTTGAACGTGGTAGACTGCCCAGTACCGCAAAGCCTATTAAACGATCCGCCAAACGAGTTTTATGGATGGGCTGATTCTTTTAGAAGCGAGTTAATCAATTGGATTGCATCAACTCAGAATGATTGGGTTGAGATCCCTTCTTTTAGTGATGGTTTTAGATCTCAGGAAGTATTAGAAATGTTCTTTGAGAAAGACAGCAACTCTCAACCAATGTCTGTTTCAGCAGTCAACTAGTATTTCAAAGAGAGAAGTTACTAAAAAAGCAGGAATTTACTTTCCTGCTTTTTCATATAGGGGTGTAATGAATGTTAAGAGGGACATATTTATTTGGATATGCTTTCTTTTTTACAGTAGGTATTATCCATATATCAACAGGGAGTTTGACGCCATTTCTATTAGAGGCTTTTAACAAGACAACAGATGATATTTCGGTCATAATCTTTTTTCAGTTTACCGGATTTCTAAGCGGAGTATTAATCGCACCTTTAATGATTAAGAAATACAGTCATTTTAGGACACTTACTTTAGCTTTGACAATAATGCTTGTAGCGTTAAGTATCTTTTTTCTAACCAAGGATTGGTATTATATTGTTGTAATGGCTTTTCTCTTAGGATATGGGGCAGGCACATTAGAAACGACAGTTGGTTCATTTGTTATTGCTAATTTCGAAAGTAATGCAGAAAAAATGAGTAAGCTGGAAGTTCTCTTTGGATTAGGCGCTTTATCTTTCCCATTATTAATTAATTCCTTCATAGATATCAATAACTGGTTTTTACCGTATTACTGTATATTCACCTTTTTATTCGTCCTATTCGTAGGGTGGTTAATTTTCTTGTCCAAGAACCGAAAGTACGCTAAGAATGCCAACCAACAAGTGACCTTTCCAGACGGAGGAGCATTTCAATACTTTATAGGAGATAGAAAAAAATCAAAGCAATTAGGCTTTTTTGTATTTTTTGCTTTCCTATATGCTGGAATCGAAACAAATTTTGCCAACTTTTTACCTTCAATCATGATAAACCAAGACAATGAACAAATTAGTCTTATAAGTGTCTCCTTTTTCTGGGTAGGGATCATCATAGGAAGAATATTGATTGGTTTAGTAAGTAGAAGGCTTGATTTTTCTAAATACCTCCTTTTTAGCTGTAGTTGTTTAATTGTTTTGTTGATTGCTTTCTCTTATATAAGTAACCCAATACTTCAATTGGGCGGTACATTTTTGATTGGCCTAAGTATAGCGGGCATATTTCCCATTGCTTTAACACTAGCATCAATCATTATTCAGAAGTACGTTGACGAAGTTACAAGTTTATTTATTGCCTCGGCAAGTTTCGGAGGAGCGATCATCTCTTTCTTAATTGGATGGAGTTTAAATCAGGATACGATCTTATTAACCATGGGAATATTTACAACTATGGCGGTCATTCTAGTAGGTATTTCTGTAAAGATTAGAAGAACTAAAACAGAAGACCCTATTTCACTTGAAAACAAAGCATCAAAAACACAGTAAAAACGTATAAAATAAAGATACTAATAGACATATCGTAAATGGAGTGCAAACTCCTGAACATCTCTTCAAGAGGAAAACTGATTTACGTTACAGCCTTGAAAAAGAAGGAAGAAACGCGAAAAACACGCACCGCAGTGCGTGTTTTTTTTATTTAAAAATGCTCGGAAGCCCCCCTTCAATTTCTTCTGACGACGGATACCATTTTGTCACCAGATCCCGAAACAGCCGTTCCGCAAAAAGAATCTCTTCCTCGGTATAGCGGTCAAAAAATGACAGAAAACGCTGTTCAGCCTTCTGATGATAATATTTGTGCAAACTGTGCAGCTTTTTTCCAGCAGGCGTCAATCGGAAGTAGACCTCCTTTTTATTATCGCTGAGCTGTGTTCTGTGAAGGAAGCCTGCGCCGAGCAATTTTGTGCTGATGCGTGATACAGTCGCTTTTGTCGTATTCATTTTTTCTGCTATCGACGTGACATTAATTGGTTCATTGTCCCCGACACAAGATAGAACATGAATTTCTGTCATCGTCAATTGAGATTTACTCCCGTGCTCTACATCCAGCTTCCTCAATTCGTCAGATAAAAAGGCTTTAATAAGCCCCTCCCATTTCTCCTGCTGATGAATGAGCTCCGCATACAATTCAAAAAGATTGCGTGTCGTATGATCTGTGTTCATCGGGTTTTCCATCCTTTTTCATTCGATTGTTTCTTCTATAATACCGTTTTGTTACAGATGAAACAATCGAATTGAATTATACTCGGCTGGTGACGGAAAACCAGCGGCTGATCCCTTTTTGAATCACCTCGGCACAATCGGGCGCTGATGCATCCACCGCCCAGGCTACATGTCCATCGGGACGAATCAATATGGTATGCACATCCCGCAACTTTTCATTCGGTTCTGCAAGCGAGGCGGTTACCGTACGTAAGCCTTTCACTTCGATATGATCATCAGCTTCCTGCCTCAATGACAGCAAAACGAATGTCCCGTTTTGGAGAAAGCTGTACAGCCGTTCCGAATTGCCGTCGGAAAGAATCAGTTCCATGTCAGGGAGCCTTGCCCCGTTCAAACGATTCGGCGGCATGGTACGATCAGCTTCATATCTGACATCGAGCGCAGAAATTTGCCCCGCTACATATCGATTCACATCAGGGAAGGCCAGCAGCTCCGACATCATGCTTCGCAAATGGAGGCCTGCTTGAGTGAAATCGATCAGCTTTGTCTGTGCCTCCGTGTTTCTCAGGAGCCCTTCAGCTGCCGGGTGCCGCTCGTCATGGTAGCTGTCCAAAAGCCATGAAGGCGCAGAGCCTTTGATGGCCGCCGCCAGCTTCCACCCAAGGTTCATCGCATCCTGAAGGCCGACATTCAGTCCTTGCCCGCCCGCCGGAAAATGAATATGCGCGGCATCACCCGCAAGAAAGATTCTGCCGTCCCGATACCGTTTCGCTTGGCGCGCGGCGTTCCCGAACCGCGACATCCACGAAGGGTCGCTTAAACCAAAGTCAGTTCCGCAAATTCGCAGGAGGTCAGCTTTCAGCTCTTCCTCAGTCACAGGCACATCTTTCGGCGTTTGCGTGCGATAAGGGCTGATCACAACGACACGATATCGGTCTGAAGATAACGGAACAATCATAACACCGCCCTCTTTTGTGCAAAGGGACAGCACGCCTGACGCCGGCGGAGAAAGGAGCGCCACATCCCCAAGCGCAGCGGTGACAGTGCTGTCTGTTCCCGGAAACTCAATTTTCGCCTGTTTCCGGACGGTACTCCCGGCGCCATCTGCCCCAACGGCAAACTTGCTTGTGATCGTCCGTACACTGCCGTCCCGATCCTTAAAAATTGTTTGGACCGCTTCCCCGTTTTGCGTAACCGCCAGCGCCTCGGCACCCCGAAACACCTCTGTTCCCAGGCTTCGTGCATGATCTTCAAGAAGCTTTTCTGTTTTTGACTGCGGGAGCAAAAGCGTGTAAGGACAGCTCGTATCCAAGCCTGAAAAATCCAGACGGGTATCCAGCATTGAAAAATGTCCGGAAGGTATCTTGCTTTCCTTGGATACGAACCGCTCTAAAATCCCTCTCATCTCAAGAAGCTCCAGCGTTCGGGGATGCAGCGTCAACGCCTTGGAATGCGGAACAGGTTTTTCAAGCCGTTCAATCACACAAGTTCCCACTCCGGCCATCGCAAGCTCAGAAGCCAGCATAAATCCAACCGGCCCTCCTCCTATAATCACTGTTTCATATTTCATCATCATTCACCACTCCTTTTGTTTCATGAAAAACGAACAAAAACCAATAAAAACGGCCCTCTAATCAAAAAAATATATAAATTTTGTTACATAGGTAACAATTTTGATTATAGCTCCTTACAAATTTTTCTTCAACACATTTTTCCAAACGGCATACAAAAAGACGCCTCTTCAATTAGCGTCTTTTTATTCGGCATCAGAAATCACACCGACAATATTTTTTTCTCTTATCGGACCAAAATGCCGGCTGTCGAAGCTGTATATGCGATTATCTCCAACGACAAAATATTTTCCTTTCGGCACCTTGCTTGTTCCCGTCACATCTTTCAAAGAAAAATCACCCGTTACATGGCTGCCGGCAGAAACAGATTTCAAATGCTTCAAAAATGGCTCAGCAACCTGCTTTCCGTTCACATACAGCTGATCATCTTTATATTTGATCGTTTCACCGGGCAAGCCGATTACCCGTTTAATCAGCACTTTATGATCAGGACCTTTAAAAAGGACGATGTCAAAACGATGGATGGTTTTAAATCGATGCGAAAATTTATTGACCAACAATTCGTTTCCTTCCTGGAAGGTCGGGTTCATACTGACGCCTTCTACCTTGTAATCAATAAAGACAGCATTTTTAACCTGAATGGCGAGAACAACGGACACTACACCGGCAAGAAACCAAAACCGTTTTTTCATGTTACTGTCTCCCTCCATCATGCTCACGCTGACTGGCTCTTACATGCAGATACCGCTCCACCTTTTTGCCGACATACCATAAGACAGTGATCACCAATACGGCGATGACCGTTCGAATCGGCTGTGTAATCAGCGCGTGCAGATCATATCCGATGAAGCTGATCATAAAAATCATGACAAGCTTCCCCGAGGCTGCCGCCAAAATAAACGGCCGCGTTCCGATCCTTGACAAACCGGCAACAACATTCACCGCGGCTGACGGTGTAAATGGAAAACAAAGCAGAAGAAACATGGGACCGAAGCCGTGTCTTTCCACCCATAACATCAGCTTTCTGACAGACGGATGACTGCGGATAAATCCAAGCAATTTTCTCTGTCCGTATTGACGGACAATCAAAAATACGAGAATGGAACCAGCAGTTGATCCCGCCCAGGACAGGATGAATCCTTCCCACAAGCCAAACGAGTTCGTATTCGCCACCACAAACACGATCAGCGGCAAAAACGGGAGAAATGCTTCAATTAAAGGCAGCAGCACAGCAATGAGCGGACCGAAAGCCCTATAGCTTTGAAATAATTCAGTTAAATGTTCTTGTGTCAAATAGGATAAAAAATGCTCCAACATTTATACTCCTTACCGGGTTTGTCTATCCTTATTCTACACATTATCAGCAGAAAACTAAAAAGTTTTGGTGATTTTTTCTGTCTTGAAACATTTCACCAGCCGATATAGAATACAAATAGAACAAACGTTCCCTTAGAAAGAAGGAGTCAACATGCCAAATCTGCAGGAGGAAATATACGATTTAATTGAACGGGCTCTCTTTTTGCCTATGGCCATTACGATTTTTAACCGTGATCTCGCCGGAATTGAAGAAAGCACATTAAAATTGAAGCATCCTTATAAACAGCTTATCAGCGAATCATTAAAAATAGCACAAAAGGATTTGATGGAGGTCAGAAAAGAACTGAGGAAAAGAAAAATTGCAATCCGCGAGACGGAACGCGATGAGGCCTTTACACTCTATACATTTGTCATCGACGGTTATGAAGAAAACCACCGCTATTTTAATCCGCGAATCCGTGAGCAGGTCAGCGAATTATTAACATACTATCTATTTGCCCCGGACAGACTCCGAGCCTTTTGAATCATACTGCCCGTTCCCTCTTCGGGCGATTCAGATCATTAATTTCAGACAATTCACACTATACAAACAAAATAAATTTATTTATAATTCGAACCACAGCCTTTCACCCTAAAAAGTGACATGTTCTGCCATATCTGCGACATCATTTTCAGTACGCTTAGGCTTGTACACCCCAATCCTAAATAGAAGGAGGATTCTATGAAACTGATTCACGTTCTTGCCGCTTTGCCCTTTATCGGAATCTTACTCGGCATCCCTTTTGCAAATAAGGTGACCCCCTATGTGTTCGGCATGCCGTTTATTCTTGCCTATATTGTGATGTGGGCTCTTTTGACCTCTGCGCTGATGGCGATTGTGTATGTCCTCGACAAGGAAAATAAAAAGGAGGAAACAGAATGAATGCAGCTCTCATCATCATCTTCGGTGTCCTGCTCTTGAGTATTTTTCTCGGTATACGCGCCCAAAAAGGAAAAGACATGAACCTGGAGCAGTGGACGGTCGGAGGGCGCGGCTTCGGAACTGTTTTCGTCTTCCTTTTGATGGCAGGCGAAATTTATACTACTTTTACGTTTCTCGGCGGCAGCGGCTGGGCCTACGGAAAAGGCGGTCCAGCCTTTTATATCATCGCCTACGGATGTCTGGCCTACATCCTTTCTTACTGGCTTCTTCCAGCAGTTTGGACGTACGCGAAACAGCATAAACTGATGTCGCAGTCTGATTTTTTCACAAAAAAATACAACAGTCCGCTGCTTGGCATTCTCGTTTCACTGGTCGGCATCGCCGCACTCATTCCCTATCTTGTACTGCAGCTGAAAGGCCTCGGGCTGATTGTATCGGAAACCTCGTACGGCAAAATCACCCCGACCGCTGCCATCTGGATCGGCGCTGTTTCCATCACGGTTTATGTTATGGTTTCAGGCATTCACGGGTCTGCCTGGATATCGGTTGTGAAGGACATCATGATTCTGGTTGTCGTTCTGTTTTTAGGTGTGTATTTGCCAATTCATTACTACGGCGGATTTCAAGACATGTTTCAGCAGATTGAAACGGCAAAGCCTGGCTTTCTTACGCTCCCCGAATCGGGACAAAGTGCGGCATGGTTCAGTTCAACCGTACTCTTGACAGCGCTTGGTTTTTACATGTGGCCTCACACGTTTTCCGCTTCGTATTCAGCCGAAAACCCAAAAGTCTTTCGTAAAAACGCCATCATCATGCCTTTGTACCAGCTGGTCCTACTCTTCGTCCTTTTCGTTGGCTTTGCGGCTATCCTGCAAGTTCCAGATCTGAAAGGCGCAGACGGGGATCTATCGCTTTTGAGACTGTCCCTGCAAGCATTTGACCCTTGGTTTGTCGGAATTATCGGTGCTGCCGGACTGCTGACAGCACTTGTGCCAGGGTCTATGATCTTAATGTCCGCCTCCACGCTGTTTGCAAAAAATGTGTACAAGGTAATCGCGCCCCGCACGACAGAACAACAGGTATCGGCTCTTGCTAAGTTTTTAGTGCCGGTGATTGCGCTGATTTCGGTGTATTTTACCTTCAAAGGCGGGAATACCATCGTTACGCTGCTTTTGATGGGCTACAGCCTTGTCACACAGCTATTCCCCGCCCTTTTGTTCAGCCTGTTCAAGCATAATATGGTAACAAAGCAAGGAGCCTTCGCCGGCATTATTGCAGGTGTCGGAGCAGTTACTTATATTACAATGACGGAAACGACGATCGGCACTTTATTTCCGGCTCTGCCGCAAGCCGCAAAAGACTTGAATGTAGGAATCGTCGCCCTGCTTTTGAATATCACGGTCATGATGGCAGTCAGCCTTATGACAAGGAAGGCGAAAAGTGCTGCGGCCGATCAGGCGGCCTAAGCATAAAAAAAGCAATCTGGACACCAGATTGCTTTTTCTTATTTACCGTTCACAGGCGATAAGATCTTTATCGCGGTCTTTGTTTTTATTGGCATCGTAAAGCGCCTTAGAAACGTAAGGCTTGTACTTCGTTTTTCCGCCTTTGTTTTTCACCTTCGATGTGCGGGCCACTCCGCCTTTGTATACTTTGTTTAGCTCCTTGCAGTTCTTATAGACCTTCACCTTTGTTTTGGCTTCCGCCACATGGCCAGCTCCGTATGAAAAACCGAAAACGAGACCGAGTGACAGCAAAACCGCCGCCGCTTTTTTCATGACGATTCACTCTCCCAACACCCAATATTTAGTTGATTTATAGCTCGAATTTATCATAATTCATATAGTCTTATTTGACAAGATAAATATGGAAGAAGGCTTTGTTTTTTCTTGTTTTCTTTTTCCTTCACTATTCAAACTGCCAAAACATGTTTTTCTGCTTATGCTCAGGGGTACACATACGAATGTACACCAAACAGAAAAGGAGCGTTGCTGATGTCTGATTCAAATCTTACGAATCCTATAAAAGCATTTTTTCATGATGAATTTCCCGAACAATATCAAGAACCGCCAGGCCTGCAAAAGAACATGAAGCCTGTCCCTGATTGCGGAGAAAAAAGCTACAAAGGATCAGGTAAACTAACGGGTCGAAAAGCGCTTGTCACGGGCGGCGATTCCGGTATCGGCCGCGCTGCCGCAATTGCTTACGCCAGAGAAGGTGCCGATGTGGCTATTAACTACTTGCCCGAGGAACAGCCAGATGCTGAAGAGGTAAAAGAGCTGATTGAAGCAGAAGGCCGAAAAGCAGTGCTGATCCCCGGAGACTTGAGCGACGAATCCTTTTGCCAAGATCTGGTCAAACAGGCGCAGCAGGAGCTCGGAGGACTGGATGTACTGGCGCTCGTTGCAGGCAAACAGCAAGCAGTCGAAAACATCGAAGATCTGCCTACTGAACAAATCTATAAAACATTTGAAGTGAACGTCTTTTCCCTTTACTGGGTTGTAAAAGCGGCGCTTCCGTATTTGCCGGAGGGAGCTTCAATTATTACAACTACCTCAGTTGAAGGCTACAATCCAAGCCCGATGCTGTTAGATTACGCAGCAACGAAAAACGCCATTATCGGCTTTACCGTCGGACTGGGAAAACAGCTTGCTTCCAAAGGCATCAGAGTAAATTCAGTTGCGCCCGAACCAATTTGGACACCGCTGCAAATTTCCGGCGGACAGCCGACGGAAAACATCCCGAAATTCGGACAAGGCACGCCGCCAGCTCCATTAAATCGCGCTGGGCAGCCAGTGGAATTGGCCGATGTTTATGTATTTCTAGCTTCAGAGAATTCAAGCTATGTGACATCTCAGGTATATGGCATCACCGGAGGAATTCCGACGGCATAGCTTTATGAAAGGAGCTGCCCTGTTCGGTCAGCTCCTTCCTATTTTTCTAATACCGTTCCCCGAGCTCACGCAAAATAAAATCATAAATCATCTTCGTCCGCTCTTCTTTCGGGTACAGCATAAATTCCTGTCTTTTCGGCACGCGGTGGTCGATTCTGTCTTGGAATTTGGTTCTGAGCCACGCTGTTCGGTATACCTGGTTCTCGAACGAATTATAAGAGATCGGCAGCTCCATCGTTTTCCCATTTGAAAACGTCACTTCCGTATCGTCAAATTCAGTCGCTTTGAATTCTTTTACATGCACATGGGAAATCCAGCCGCATTGGGGTCTTGTCGAAGAAAGTGTAGGGAATAAAAAGATTTGGTTCGAAGGGTCCACCATGATCGGCGGCTTGTGTGAAATTTTTGTCACTTCATAAGTTCCTGCTTTTCTTCCCGCATAGCTTGATCCAAAAAATCGGCAGCTTCTGTCGACAATTTGCAGTGGCTTCATGTTTACATAAAACACGCAATCTTTTTCAATAATTCTGGAACAGATTTTGCCGTCTATTTCTTCTGGCAGCACGGCAATTGTTGCGCCGTTCACTTCATACGATTCTAAAGGTGCGTCTGTTTTCTGACTCATATTATGGCCTCCATCCTTTTTCTGCAAAATTTATACTAATAATCTATCATCTGTTTTTGTAAAACGACAGGTTTTTTTAACATTTAAGATAAAATCATCTTTTAATGATATTTAATGGTACTAAATGACTAGTAATAAACCGATTTTACTTTCATAAGACTTGCCGGTTTACGGCATTTTGCAGGATATGTCGATAGATTGCCAAGTATTAGTTGTCTAAAAATTATAAAAATTTATTGATTTTTTCGACCGTTATCCATATACTATAAAAAAGGCATTGGGGGGATTCTTTATGAAAGAGAAAAAATCGTACACTGAGCTCATGAAGTCCCGCAACACGCAAAAAACAAAAGAATTCGATGTCACAATGACGGATATTTACATTCAAATGGTGCTCGATGAATCCTTGTATAACCGTCGGCTTGCCATGCTGACGGACCAAATTAACAAAGCCTTGGACGAAAAAGATAAAGATGCGTTTCTTACGCTCTCTAAAGAATATGCAGCGCTCAAGCAGAGCGAATAAGCCAATCCTTCAAGGATTGGCTTTTTATTATCCGTTCACAATTGTTCCGCCATTGACGTGAATCGTCTGCCCTGTGACGTATGTGGAATCGTCGCTGGCAAGGTATAGATAGCTTGGCGCCACTTCGACCGGCTGTCCCGGGCGTTCCATCGGCACGTCTGAACCAAACACTTCCACGTCTTTTGCGGCAAAGCTGGCCGGGATAAGCGGTGTCCAAATGGGACCCGGTGCCACTGCATTGACCCGTATGCCCTGCTGAACAAGCGACTGGGAAAGGGACCTTGTAAACGTAACGATCGCGCCTTTTGTCGCTGAATAATCGATCAGCGTTTTATTGCCTTTATAGGCGGTAATTGAAGCGGTATTAATAATAGAGCTCCCTTTTTTTAAATGAGGCAGCACTGCCTTTGTTAAGTAAAACATGGAAAAAATGTTTGTTTGGAAGGTTCTGATCAGCTGGTGGCTGGTGATTTTTTCAATGCTGGGCTGGACATGCTGCTCAGCTGCATTGTTAACCAATATATCAATGGATGGAAACACTTGGCTTGCCTGCCCGACCACATCATTGCAAAACGCTTCATCCCCAACATCTCCTGCAATCAGCAGGCATTTTACCCCTTCCTTTTCTACATACTGCTTTGTTTCCTCGGCGTCCTGATGTTCATTCAAATACACAATGACCACATTAGCTCCTTCTTTTGCGAATAACACCGAGACAGCGCGTCCAATCCCGCTGTCTCCTCCAGTAATAATAGCGGTTTTGCCCTCTAATTTTTTCGCTTTCTTCGGCTTATCAAAAACCGGACGCGGGTCCATCAGATATTCAAAACCAGGCTGCTGGTTCTGGTGCTGAGGCGGTAATGTTTTCTTTTTTTGATTCGCCAATGAAATCACTCCTTTTCAACCTTATTATGTTATGAACAATGCCTGCTTCCTATGTATGAAAAGATAGAATATGGAAAAATTAAGAATAAATCTGATTGGAGGTATAACGGCTTGGCTAATCAACATTTTGCAAAGGAAGCACCTGAAACATACTGGAAAACATCAACTGACCTGCCTTCTTTTCCTGCGCTTCAAGAGGACACTGAATGTGACGTCACCATTATCGGAGGCGGGATTACGGGAATCACAACGGCATATGAACTTACGAAGAGAGGCTTCCGTGTCGTTTTGATTGAAGCAAATCAGGTTCTTAACGGAACCACTGCGCATACAACTGCTAAAGTTACCGCACAGCATGACATGATATACGACGAATTTATCCGCCATTTCGGATTAAACCATGCGAGGCTTTATTATGAAGCAAACCAAAACGCAATTGATTACATAAAAGGCATTGTGGATGAACATCAAATTGATTGTGAATGGATCGAGCAAGACGCATATCTTTATACGGCAAATGAAAACGCTGTTCAAAAAATCCGCACCGAGCATGAGGCATACACAAAGCTCGGAATTGAAAGAGACCTTATCAAGGATCTTCCAATTCCCTTAGGTTCTAAGCTGGCGCTTGTCATGAAGAATCAAGCTCAATTTCATCCGCTTCAATACTTAAAAGCGCTTCTGGAGCAAATTGTTCAAAAAGGCGGCCGAATTTATGAAGAGACCGTTGCGCTTGATATCAAAAAAGGCGAAAGGCCCGAAGTGGTAACAAAAAGCCGGCACGCCATTAAGAGCCGCTTTATCATATGCTGTTCCCACTTCCCTTTTTATGACGGAGGCGGATTATATGCTGCGAGAATGTACTCCGACAGATCTTATGTCCTTGCCATCAAGCCGAAGATCGAGTATCCCGAGGGCATGTATTTGAGTATCGATCAGCCGTCAGTGGCGCTCCGCTATACGGTTGTAAACGGTGAAAAGCTGATTCTCTTCAGCGGAGTAAGCCATAAAACAGGCCAGGGAAAAGCCATGTCTACACATTATGAAACACTGAGACAACTGGCCGAAAGCACCATCGGCATCGAAAGCATTCCATATTATTGGTCCACACAAGATCTAGTGACGATCGACAAAATCCCGTTTATCGGGCCGATGTCGGAAAATGAGGACAATATTCTAGTAGCGACCGGGTTCAAAAAATGGGGCATGACGTCCTCAGCAGTCGCAGCCACTCTATTGTCAGACCTTGTGGAGAAAAAAGACAATCCATACGAAAGCATTTTCACTCCGTCCCGTTTCCATCTGAATCCCGGGTTGCAGAAAGTGATTTCCTACAATGCCGATGTCGCCAAGCATTTGATTAAAGGAAAGCTTGAAAAGCCTGATGTCCAATTTGAAGACATTTCGCCAGGAGAAGGGAAAGCCGTCACCATAAACGGCAGGCGAGCGGGAGCATTTCGGGATGAGACAGGCTGCCTCCATCTCGTTGATACGACTTGTACCCATTTAGGCTGCGAGGTCGAGTGGAACGACAGTGAGCATACGTGGGATTGTCCGTGCCACGGATCACGCTTTAAGCCATCTGGCGAAGTTGTAGATGGTCCGGCCATTAAACCATTAAAACAAATAGATCTCGATTAAACCGTTCATTTTAATGAACGGTTTTTCAAATATTTTTCATCTGCAGCTTCATTCATGTTTCTCTTGGCCGATAAAAAAGAAAAAGGCTTAAAAAGCCAAAAAGTAAAAATTATATTTTTCCCAAGGGGGATCATTGTATTGTTATTTAAAAAAGACAGAAAACAAGAAACAGCTTACTTTTCAGATTCAAACGGACAGCAAAAAAACCGCATTCAGCTCACAAACAAACATGCAGATGTCAAAAAACAGCTCAAAATGGTCAGGTTGGGAGATGCTGAGCTTTACGTGTTAGAGCAGCTTCAGCCACTCATTCAAGAAAATATCGTAAATATCGTTGATGCGTTTTATAAAAACCTTGACCATGAAAGCTCATTGATGGATATCATTAATGATCACAGCTCAGTTGACCGCTTAAAACAAACGTTAAAACGGCATATTCAGGAAATGTTTGCAGGCGTTATCGATGATGAATTTATTGAAAAGCGTAACCGAATCGCCTCCATCCATTTAAGAATCGGCCTTTTGCCAAAATGGTATATGGGTGCGTTTCAAGAGCTTCTTTTGTCAATGATTGACATTTATGAAGCGTCCATTACAAATCAGCAAGAACTGCTAAAAGCCATTAAAGCAACAACAAAAATCTTGAACTTAGAACAGCAGCTTGTCCTTGAAGCGTTTCAAAGCGAGTACAACCAGACCCGTGATGAACAAGAAGAAAAGAAAAACCTTCTTCATCAGAAAATTCAAGAAACCTCTGGATCGATTGCCAATCTGTTTTCAGAAACAAGCAGATCAGTTCAAGAGCTTGTGGACAAATCTGAAGGCATTTCTCAAGCATCCAAAGCCGGCACTGTAACATCCAGCACTGTTGAAGAAAAGTCGATCGGCGGAAAAAAAGAGCTAGAAGTCCAGCAAAAACAGATGAACAAAATTGACACAAGCCTTGTCCAAATCGAAAAAGAAATGGTCAAGCTGGATGAAATCGCGCAGCAAATTGAAAAAATCTTCGGCATCGTCACAGGCATAGCTGAACAAACAAACCTTCTCTCGCTCAATGCATCTATTGAATCCGCCCGCGCCGGAGAACACGGCAAAGGCTTTGCTGTCGTGGCAAATGAAGTGCGGAAGCTTTCTGAGGATACGAAAAAAACCGTCTCTACTGTTTCTGAGCTTGTGAACAATACGAATACACAAATCAACATTGTATCCAAGCATATCAAAGACGTGAATGAGCTAGTCAGCGAAAGTAAAGAAAAAATGACGCAAATTAACCGCTTATTCGATGAAATCGTCCACAGCATGAAAATCAGCAAAGAGCAATCAGGCAAAATCGACGTCGATCTGCAAGCCTTTCTTGGAGGGCTTCAGGAAGTCAGCCGCGCCGTTTCCCATGTGGCCGCTTCCGTTGATTCGCTTGTCATCCTGACAGAAGAATAACCATCAAAAACCGGTCTGCCATACGGCCGGTTTTTTTGCGTTCATTATGTAAACTTAAATTAAAAATCAGTTGACATAATAATTGCCTGCATTTATTGTATAACCATATTTGATTACTTTTTGGAGGATTTCACATGCTGAAATTAATCGACATGATGCATATTGCGATTTTCACCGCGCTGATGGCAGTGCTCGGCTTTATGCCCCCTCTCTTCTTATCCTTTACACCCGTTCCGATTACATTGCAAACGCTTGGTGTCATGTTGGCAGGCAGCATCCTCAGGCCAAAGTCTGCTTTCTTAAGCCAGCTTGTCTTTTTGCTGCTCGTCGCCTTCGGAGCGCCGCTGTTGCCCGGCGGACGAGGCGGTTTTGGTGTGTTTTTCGGACCGAGCGCAGGCTTTTTGATTGCTTATCCCCTCGCTTCATGGCTGATCAGTTTAGCCGCTAACAGGCTGCGGAAGGTGACAGTATCGCGTCTCTTTTTCACTCATATCGTATTCGGCATCATCTTTATTTATCTGCTTGGTATACCGGTACAAGCTTTTATCATGCATATTGATTTGTCACAGGCCGCCTTCATGAGCCTTGCATATGTGCCTGGTGATTTGATAAAAGCGGCTGTATCTGCATTTCTGGCGATAAAAATCACTCAAGCCTTGTCTCTTTCTGATACGATGTTTACAAAAGGAGGATGACACTACATGACAATTACCCATACCTATTCATCTACCGCCGAAACATCGCCCGGCCGTGTAGCGATCCAGACTGAATCGGAGCAAATCACGTACCAAGATTGGGATCGGCTTGTCTTTCAAACCGCAAATTGGCTGCGGTCACAGCCGAGCATGCCGAATCGTGTGGCGATCCTGCTCCCAAATAGTCTGGCGTTTTTACAGCTGTTTGCCGGAGCCGCAGCGGCTGGATGTACGGCAATTCCCATCGACACACGCTGGAGCGCGGCAGAATGTAAGGAGCGGCTGTCCATAAGCAATGCGGATCTTGTGGTTACTTTAGCCTTTTTTAAAAACAAACTGACAGATAGCCAGACACCTGTTGTTTTGCTGGATAACTGTATGGCAGATATTTCTGAGGCAGCCGCTGATCCCTTGCCTACCATTGATCCGGAGCACCCTTTTTATATGGGATTTACGTCGGGCTCGACAGGAAAACCGAAGGCCTTTACGCGATCTCACCGCTCATGGATAGAGAGCTTTACCTGTACAGAAACAGATTTTTCGATTTCATCAGATGATAAGGTTCTGATTCCCGGAGCGTTAATGTCCTCTCACTTCCTATATGGGGCTGTCAGCACCTTGTTTCTCGGAGGAACCGTTTGTTTGCTGAAAAAGTTTTCTCCTGCCAAAACGAAGGAATGGCTGAGCCGTGAATCCATCAGTGTTCTCTATACCGTACCGACGATGACAGACGCCCTCACAAGGATTGAGGGTTTTCCCGACAGTCCCGTCAAAATCATTTCATCCGGCGCAGACTGGCCGGCAGAATCCAAGGAGAAGCTTGCCGCTGCATGGCCTCATCTCAAGCTGTACGATTTTTACGGCACATCAGAGCTAAGTTTTGTTACGTTTTCTTCACCGGAAGACAGCAAACGGAAGCCTCATTCAGCGGGCCGCCCTTTTCATAATGTCCGGATCGAAATCCGCAACGCTGGAGGAGAACGCTGTCAGCCAGGGGAAGTCGGAAAAATATTTGTCAAAAGCCCGATGCGGTTTTCCGGCTATGTGAACGGCAGCACACCAGATGAATGGATAACAGTGGATGATATGGGCTATGTTGATGAAGAGGGCTTTCTATACATATCAGGAAGAGAAAACGGGATGATCGTGTACGGAGGATTAAATATTTTCCCAGAAGAAATTGAGCGTGTGCTTCTCGCCTGCCCAGAGGTTGAAAGCGCGGCTGTCGTTGGCATTCCCGACGAGTATTGGGGAGAAATCGCTGTAGCTGTCATTCATGGAAACGCTAATGCCAGAACACTGAAAGCCTTGTGTAAACAGAAATTAGCCTCCTACAAAATCCCGAAAAAATGGGTGTTTGCAGACAGCTTGCCGGAAACGAGCAGCGGAAAAATTGCCCGTTCCAGAGTGAAAAAATGGCTGGAAGAGAGTATACAGTATAAATGAATGCGGTTATTGTTGATGCAAAACGAACGATCTTTGGAAATCAAAACGGACTGCTGAAGCCCTTCCTGCCGGAGGATTTGTCAGCTCCCATCATCCGCTGTCTCAGCCGAAAGCTAGAGGATCAAATTGACGAGGTCATTCTCGGAAACGCTACCGGCAGAGGCGGCAACCTCGCCAGACTGTCAGCCCTTCAAGCCGGACTGCCTTTATCGGTTCCCGGAATGACAATTGACAGACAGTGCGGCTCCGGCCTTGAAGCTGTGCGCTATGCCTGCAGCCTTATTCAAGCGGGAGCCGGCACGATGTATATCGCGGGCGGCTCAGAAAGCAGCAGCCAATCCCCTTTTTCAGAACGGGCCCGCTTTTCTCCAGATGCCATCGGCGATCCAGACATGGGCATTGCGGCAGAATATACGGCTGCACGCTATTCCATCAGCAGAAGCATGCAGGATGAGTACGCGCTTCTCAGCCATCAACGCAGCAGGAACGCGCATGATGAAGGATTTTACCGTGAAGAAATTGTTGCTCTTGGGGAATTGGAGATGGACGAAGCATTTTTGAAAACGCGGCCGATAGAAGCGATTATTCCCCGTGCAAAGCCGGTTTTCGACACCAGCTCCGGAACAGTCACAGCAGCCAACAGCAGCGGCATAGCAGACGGAGCAGCCGCTCTTTTGGTAATGGAAGAAGAAAAAGCGGCAGCCCTCGGACTTAAGCCTGTGCTTCGGTTTATCGGCAGCGCTGTCAGCGGCATTCACCCCAACTATCCGCCCGCGGCACCGGTTGATGCGATCCGTAACCTCTTACATACACACGATATAACACCTGAGGATATCGGTTTATTTGAAATCAATGAAGCCTTTGCCGTCAAAATTTGTGTCTGCTCGCAAGAACTCGGCATTCCCTTTTCAAAAATCAATGTGCGCGGCGGCGCATTAGCTCTTGGCCATCCATACGGTGCATCAGGTGCAGCTCTGGTAACCAGATTGTTTTATGAAGCGAAAAGACGGACAGACTGTCAATATGCTGTTGCAGCCATCGGAAGCGGCGGCGGAATTGGACTGGCGTTATTATTTGAAGTTCTTGCATAGGCTTTTTCATAGGATGCACGCTTTCGATTTAGTATAATAGTGATATGAATAAAGTCAGGAAGGGGATTTTATGACAGCCGTTTGTTTAGTAAGACATGGAGAAACCGATTGGAACCTGCAGCAAAAATGCCAAGGCAAAACCGATATTCCGCTAAACGCAACAGGTGAACGCCAAGCAAGAGGAACCGGAGAATATGTAAAGGACTTTTCTTGGGATATTATTGTGACGAGCCCGCTGAAAAGAGCGAAAAGAACCGCGGAAATTATTAATGAATATCTGCATCTTCCGATAGTCGAGATGGATGATTTTAAGGAACGCGATTACGGCGACGCGGAGGGCATGCCGCTGGAGGAACGGACAAAGCGCTATCCAGATAACATCTATCCGAATATGGAAACCTTAGAAGAACTCACTGACAGGCTGATGGGCGGTTTGGCAAAAGTGAACCAGGCGTATCCAAACAAGAAGGTGCTGATCGTGGCGCACGGTGCGGCAATTCACGCCCTGCTGACGGAAATATCCGGCGGTGACCCGGAGCTTCAAAGCACCCGTCTCGTCAACGCCTGCCTCAGCAACATTGAATTTGCAGAAGAAAAATGGCGGATAAAAGACTATAATATCAACAGCCACTTATCCGGCTTTATCAAATAAGAAAAAGACAGGCGTTTGCCTGTCTTTTCTTTTATTTCTTAGCAGCCGTCATCTCTTTTTGAAGCTCGTCCAAAATGGCATTCGCCCCGTCTACACTGCGGCGCAGAGACCACACCGCACGATCCACGTGGTATACATGCCCGTTTTTCACTGCCTTCAGTTTTTTCCAAAGGACATTCTTTTCGATCGGGCGTTTACCGTCGGCGTCGAGGTCATCTGTTTTTCCTGTCATCAGGATGATCACATCCGGATCTGTTTTCAGCAGCTGCTCCAGTGTCATTTTCATATTCACAGAGTCGCCGCCATTGCTTGAATCGCTATTGCCTGACGTACTGATTGCATATCGATAGCCGACCTGTGTTAAAAGTCTCGATGTAAAGAAGTTTTCATCCCTGGCCATAATCATATCATTTGTATTTCCGATCAAAAGCACGGACTGGCTGTTCGCGCTGATTTTCTGCTTTGTCTCGCTAAGCTTTTCTTCATGCGCCGTCAGCTTTTTCTCCATTTCCTTCTCCTTGCCGACTGCTTTTGCAATCGTAAGCGAAGCGTCAATTGTATCCTGATAATCAGCATTTAAATTATTAAGCGCAATCGTCGACGCTATTTTTTTCAGCTGATCGTACACCTTCTTATGCCGGGTCGTGTCAGCAATAATTAAATCGGGTTTTAATGAAGCAATCTTTTCCATGCTTGGCTGTGAGCGAGTGCCGACAGATGTGTAGCCGTCAATTTTCTTCAGCACATCCTTGTTGATCAGCTGCTTCGCTTTGTTGTCATCGGCAACCCCGACAGGCGTAATGCCGAGATCAAGCAGTGTATCAATAAAACCAAGCTCAAGAACAACAACCCGCTTCGGATGCTCAGGCACATTTGTCTTCCCTAAATCATGTGTTACCGCCACTTTATGTTCTTTACTGTTTTGATTGCCGCTTGAAGACGAGCAAGCAGCCGTTAAGACAGAAAGAAGTAAAACTGTAAGAATAATCAGTGTTTTTTTCATATGTTCCAGTCTCTCCTGTTGGTAGTTTCTATGGTTAAGATGTCCAAGAGTAGTATAACACGGAATGAGAATCATTATCACCAATTATTTTTAAAATGAGAAGAGAAAGTTCGGCTTACAGGAAAATCTTGTTTCGCGACACAGCAGTTCAGCAGCTGATCATCCTGTCCACAAAAAAGCTTGCAGAAAAATAACATTCTCTGCAAGCTGATCCTGTTAAAGCTTCACAATCACTCTTCCTTGAATGCGATTTTGCAAAATATCTTTTAACGCACCCGGCGTTTCTTCCAATGATACTTCCCTGTCCACGATGGTCAGCAGCTGATCAGGCTTGAGATCAGAAGACATGCGCTCCCAAACAGCGGCTCTGACGTCCATCGGACAATATACTGAATCGATTCCGAGCAGGCTTACTCCGCGAAGAATAAAAGGATACACGGTTGCCGGAACTTCTCCTCCGCCGGTTAAGCCGCTCACTGCGACAGATCCGCCGTATTGAATTTTGCTTAAAAGCGAGGCAAGCTGTTTTCCGCCGACTGGATCAACCGCTCCCTGCCATTGCTGCTTGGACAGCGCCTTAAGCGTTCCGTCATAGACATCTTCCCTGCTGATTACTTCGCTTGCACCAAGCTGTTTCAAATAATCAGCCGCCTCCCGGTTTCCGGTACTTGCCACCACATCATAACCCCGCTTGTTCAGCATCGATACCGCAATTCCGCCGACACCGCCGGTTGCTCCTGTGACTAGCACGCTGCCTTTTTCCGGAGACAGACCGTTCTGTTCAAGCCGATGCACTGATAACGCCGCAGTAAATCCCGCCGTTCCGTACACCATCGCTTCTTTTAACGAAAGATTCTGTGGCAAAGGCACCAGCCAGTCACCAGGCACCGAAGCGTATTCACTTAATCCGCCATCACGGGAGACACCGAGCTCATAGCTTGTCGCGATCACCTCATCCCCCTCCGCAAAACGCGGATCATTGGAAGAGACGACCGTACCCGCAGCATCAATGCCTAAAATAAGCGGATACTCTCTGACGATATTGCCTCCTGCTTTTCCGGCCAGACCATCTTTGTAATTGATGCCGGAATAAGCAACTTTAATCAGGACACCATCCTTCGGCAAATCCTCTGTTGATATGGTGTTCACATGGACTGAAACATCATCGGCATTTTTTTCTGCCTGCAATGCTTGAAATAACGTTGACATTCGGCACACTCCTTTTCATTTATATCGTAACCGAAGAACGTTCAAAAAACCAAATCATCAAGCCGCCATTTTCACTTCGCCGGCACATTGAGAGAATAATGGACAAATGCGGTATCCTCTTCATAGCCGTTTTGCTCATACAAGCTTCTTGCCTTCCGGTTGTGGTGCTCAGTCTGAAGCGTTAAACATTTTGCCCCGTTTTCCCCTGCATAATCCTTTGCGGCAGAAAGCAGCCGGCCGCCGGCTCCCTTTGTACGCGCATGAGGAACGACAAATAAGTCATTTAATATGTAGATCCTTTTCATTGACACAGAAGAAAACGTTGGATAGAGCTGGGTAAAACCTATGAATTCTCCATTTTCTTCTGCTATCAAAATAACAGACTCGTGATTTTCCAAACGAGCTTTCAAAAAAGCCTCTGCCCCTTGCAAATCGGATGCCTGTCTATAAAATTCCCGATATTGGTTAAACAACGGCGCAATGTCGGCCGCATCTGATGTTTTTGCTTGGCGAATGTTCATCTTATTTCTTCCTCTCTCTCAATAATTTTTTCATTCTATCCCTTTTCTGTAAAGTTTATTTTTCAGAATACTTTTATCATCATGCTTTGAAAAAATATCACGATAATATCCATTGTTCTCACGGAAGCACACGCAGGTCATTTGAACGAATTTTTTCGACAGGAATTTGCCGGGACTCAGGAGCATTTAACCTAAAAAAGCATGACATTTCAGCATAATGAACATTTACTCATGTCTATTTTCGTTCTTTTCTGTATGAAAATAGTTATTTCGAGTCTCTACGGAAATAGCGAGAGATGATATACCTAAATAGAGATAAAATCATCTCAAAAAAATGGGTCTACTAAAATATTATTCCATCTATTACAATAAATTCACAGAATAGTCTTTTAAGTAAGTCTACTCTGAATTTTTTAAAAGGAGAGGGTAAAGAGTGAGAAGCAAAAAATTGTGGATCAGCTTGTTGTTTGCGTTAACATTAATCTTTACGATGGCGTTCAGCAACATGTCTGCGCAGGCTGCCGGAAAAAGCAGTACAGAAAAGAAATACATTGTTGGATTTAAACAGACAATGAGTGCCATGAGTTCCGCCAAGAAAAAGGATGTTATTTCTGAAAAAGGCGGAAAGGTTCAAAAGCAATTTAAGTATGTTAACGCGGCCGCAGCAACATTGGATGAAAAAGCTGTAAAAGAATTGAAAAAAGATCCGAGCGTTGCATATGTGGAAGAAGATCATATTGCACATGAATATGCGCAATCTGTTCCTTATGGCATTTCTCAAATTAAAGCGCCGGCTCTTCACTCTCAAGGCTACACAGGCTCTAACGTAAAAGTAGCTGTTATCGACAGCGGAATTGACTCTTCTCATCCTGACTTAAACGTCAGAGGCGGAGCAAGCTTCGTACCTTCTGAAACAAACCCATACCAGGACGGCAGTTCTCACGGTACGCATGTAGCCGGTACGATTGCCGCTCTTAATAACTCAATCGGTGTTCTGGGCGTAGCGCCAAGCGCATCATTATATGCAGTAAAAGTGCTTGATTCAACAGGAAGCGGCCAATATAGCTGGATTATTAACGGCATTGAATGGGCCATTTCCAACAATATGGATGTTATTAACATGAGCCTTGGCGGACCTTCTGGTTCTACAGCGCTGAAAACAGTCGTTGACAAAGCCGTTTCCAGCGGTATCGTCGTTGCTGCCGCTGCCGGAAACGAAGGTTCGTCCGGAAGCTCAAGCACAGTCGGCTACCCTGCAAAATATCCTTCTACTATTGCGGTAGGTGCGGTAAACAGCAGCAACCAAAGAGCTTCATTCTCAAGCGCAGGTTCTGAGCTTGATGTGATGGCTCCTGGCGTATCCATCCAAAGCACACTTCCTGGAGGCACTTACGGTGCTTACAACGGCACGTCCATGGCGACTCCTCACGTTGCCGGAGCAGCAGCGCTAATTCTTTCTAAGCACCCGACTTGGACAAACGCGCAAGTCCGTGATCGTTTAGAAAGCACTGCAACATATCTTGGAAACTCTTTCTACTATGGAAAAGGGTTAATCAACGTACAAGCAGCTGCACAATAATAGTAAAAAGAAGCAGGTTCCTCCATACCTGCTTCTTTTTATTTGTCAGCATCCTGATGTTCCGGCGCATTCTCTTCTTTCTCCGCATGTTGAATCCGTTCCATGATCGAAGGATGGCTGCCTCTGAAAATCTTCACAAGCACCGGAGGATCAACCTGGCTCAGCCCCGTCACGGCCAAATCCTGAAACGTTTTAACAGCGGCTTCTCTGTTCTCTGTCAACTCGATCCCATACTGGTCAGCCTTATTCTCCTGATAACGCGAGACAGCATTAGAAAAAGGCGTCACCGCAAAGCTCAAAACAGAAAACAAAAGCAATAACAGCGGAAGTGCCGCAAGATCATGCCGTCCTTCTAAATGAAACATGCTGCGGGTTAGGCGAACCGTCCGCTTGTAAAGCTTATCAATGACATAAAATCCGGCGAGCGACACGAGCAAATAACCAGCCAGACCGATGTAAACGTGCTTCATGACATAATGGCCCATTTCATGGCCCATAATAAACAGGATTTCTGAATCGTCAAGTTTGTTCAGCGTCGTATCCCACAATACAATCCGTTTATTGGCCCCAATTCCTGTAACATAGGCATTCAGCGCATTTGTTTTTTCTGACATGTTCACTTCATATACATGGTCAGCCGGAATATTGGCTTCATCTGCCAGCTCTAAAATTTTGCTTTCAAGCTCTTTGTTTTTCAGCGGATAAAAATCATTGTATAAAGGATCGATAATGACCGGCTGAATAAAAAACAGAAACAGCGAAAACGGCACTGTTAACAGCCAGGCGTATAACCACCATTTTTTTTCATGCCTTTTGATCAGCCAATAAAAAACGAGAACGCAAAGCGTAAAGATTGGAAAGCTGATCCAAAAGCTGATAACCTGATCCTTAGCCCAGCTGGCCGTTGTCTGTGTGGAAATGTTATAGTCAAGCGATACTTGATAGCCTATCCAATCTAAAGGCAGCGTCACCAATGTTGTAATCAGCGAAAGCACAAACACAAAACCAACGGTCTGCAAAAACCGAAAAGGCACGGCCGCTTCGATCCATTTCTTGATTTTCTTTGAAACACCGCTGACAAGCAGAACAAAAAACAGAAACCAATCAAGTGGTACCCCGATAAAAAATAAAAAATTTTTGACATTCGAATACTGCTCGGCCACTGCCAACTCAGACGGCTTCATGAAAGAAGCCGGATCAGCCTGCGTCCCTTTCACGGCTTCCGGTATTGCGGAATCACCCGACAGGAAAAAATACCAATAAAAAAACAGCCCGTACAGCACGTAAGCAAGTCCTGCTGCCGCAATCCACTTGCGCATAACGCCTCACTCCTCACATCAACCCGTTACTTCTATTGTAATCATAAATTCAAATTCTTAGAACCAAGCTGTGTTCCGCACTTTTCCACCCTTTTAAGCATGGAAAGCCCGATCGCTGGGAAAACTAACAATGTTTGGAGTGATGCAAATGAAAAAAATAGTGGCAGCCATCGTGGTAATCGGTCTTGTGTTTATCGCATTTTTTTATCTTTACAGCCGATCAGGCGATGTGTATCAATCGGTAGACGCGGATTTGATCACACTGTCTTCAAGCGGCCAGGAAGATATCGAGATTGAAAAAAGACAGCACGTCAAAGATATGCTGGATATTATGAATCAGGGAAAACAGGTGAAGACAGAAAAAACATCAGCCCCTGATTACGAAGGGACAATCAAGTTTCATAAAGACCGGTATGACTCATTCAGACTATGGATTGACGGCAGCCAGCAAGCCGTTTTTTTGAAGGATGGCACATACTACAAATTAAGCAAAAATGATACAAAGGCGCTGCTAAATATTATTAAAAAAGAAGCAAAGGATTGAAAATGAAAAAGCGAAGCTAACCGCTTCGCTTTTTCATTTTATTGGGGCAAAATATCTCTCAGTGCCCGTCTGAGCATTTTCCCCGTCGCATTTTTCGGAATATCGTCAAGAAACGTAATGGCGGCAGGCCGCTTGTATTTTGCCAGATGCTTTTCACAGTGCTGCATGATGTCCTCCTCTGTTACCCCAGAGCGTTTCGGCACCACATATCCCTTTACCGCTTCCCCGCTTTGGGGGTCCGGCACGCCGATGACAACCGCCTCCTTGACGTACGGATGGCTGTACAGCACCTCCTCTACCTCCCGCGGATACACATTGTATCCTCCTACAATGATCATGTCTTTTTTCCGGTCAACAATGTAAAAATAGCCGTCCTCATCCCGTCTTGCCAAGTCCCCCGTATAAAGCCACCCGTCTTTTAATGCATGCTCTGTTTCCATCGGCATTTTATAATAGCCCTTCATCACATTGGGGCCTTTCACGATCAATTCGCCGACCTGGTGAGCGGGCAGCTCGCGTCCGAGCGGATCTACGACCTTGTTTTCGACATGTAAGATACTTGTCCCGATGGAGCCCGGTTTTCTGCCCCTGTCAAATGGGTTAAAGCACGTGACGGGTGATGCTTCCGAGAGCCCGTAGCCTTCCAAAATGGTAACACCGAATTTTTCTTCAAACGCCGTCAGCAACGCGACTGGCATGGCCGCGCCTCCCGAAATGCACAGCCGGATGGAAGAAAAATCATCTTTCTTTCCGTTTTCATGCTGAAACAAGTAGTTATACATTGTAGGCACACCGGCAAAAATGGTCGCCTGCTGCTGCTTAACAAGCTTAAAAACAGATGCCGGACTGAATTGAGGCTCAATCAAGACAGTTGCGCCGCTCATCAGCGGTGCATTCATGCAGACGGTTAAACAAAACACGTGAAACATGGGAAGAGCGCAGACCACATTGTCCCTCTCATCCATTCCCAAATAGCCTGCAACATCGTTGGCATTGCTGTACAAATTCTGATGAGTCAGCATCGCGCCTTTCGGTTTTCCAGTCGTTCCTGACGTATATAAAATAACCGCGGTATCATCAGGGACAAGTTCTTGATTTTGTTTAGCGACAGATGTCGGCCGCAATATTTTTGCAAACGTTGTCATTTTCATCCTGACCTCTGGGTCCGCCGCTTCCGGCTCGGCCTCCCCCGTCTGGCATAAAATGACGAGCTCAACCTTTGGCAGCGATTCATGCATGCTCTCATAAAGCGGCAAAAGCTGGCTAACGCCCACGATTGCCTTTACATCACCATTTGTCAGCATATAACCAATTTCTGTCGGCGTGTACAACGGATTGATGGGAACAACCACGATCCCAGCTTTTAAAGTGCCAAAAAACGCGATGATAAAATCAGGCGAATTGCCAAGCAGCAAAGCTAGATGGTCCCCTTTCTCCATACCGGCTTCCTGAAGGCCGTCCGCAAATCGCTGAATATGTTCATTCAGCTCTTGATACGTCATCATGTGATCTTTAAACCTGCATGCGATGCTGTCGGGCTTCTCAGATGCTGTTTCTTCCAATTTTGAAACAAGATTCATTCTCCCACCCCTTAAAGTGAATGAATAGTCATTCATTATTGAAGCCAAGCTTTCTCCTCCATTATAGAGAAACAGAAAAAAACACTCAAGAGCAAAAAGCCCTGAGTGTCAGTACTGTCATAGTTTCTTCAATGCTTCGGCAATCGGCGTATCTCCTTCTGTCAGATCAAAGGCCCGATTTTCCGTATTCTTCTCATCTAAAGAGGCAATGACCGTTTTTGCAACGTCATCACGGGAAATAAATCCCCGCTCCAGATCCTTCGCTGCTGAAACAGTTCCCGTTCCAGGCTCATTGCGAAGGCCTCCCGGACGGATAATCGTATAGGTTAAACCGCTCGCTTCCAGAATTTTATCAGCATAATGCTTGGCCACATAATAAGGCTTGAGTGCCTCATTCCAATTTTCACGGTTATGGGCTTGCAGGGCGCTGACCATAATAAACCGTTTGATTCCGGCAATGTCCGCAGCTTCAATGGCTTTCGCCGCTCCATCGAGATCCACCAGCAGTGTTTTATCATAGCCTGTGCTGCCACCGGAACCGGCTGTGAAAATGATCGCGTCACAGCCTTTTGCCGCAGCGGCGATTTCTTCCGGGCTGCCCTCCAGATTCGCAAGCACAGCTTCTGCACCGGCAGCTTCAAGAGACGCTTTCTGTTCTTCTTTTCTGACCATCGCTCTGATGGAATGATCAGGATTATCTTGGAATAAAGAGACGAGTCTTTGCCCGATTTGTCCGTTCGCTCCGATTAAAAACACTTTCATGTGAATCCCTCCTGCCTCCATTATTTCAAAAACACAACCGCTCTTTCAAACGATGTGTTTTGCCTTAATAAATCAGATCAAGGAAATCCTCTTTCGTAATGTTCCCAAAGTAATGCTTGAGATTCACACCTTCGAGCACATCAGCGATGACGCTGCGTTCGTATTGTTTTCCTACCAGCAGGTTTTCAATTTCAGATACATCACCGACACCGAAGAAATCTCCGAAGATTTTGCAGTCCTCGATTTTGCCTTTCTTGACCTCTAGGCGCAAATCGATCGATCCAACCGGATAACGTTTCGAATGATTAAGGTTAAATTTCGGCGAGCGGCCGTAGTTCCAATCCCAATTCTGATAGCGCTCTTTCGAAATTTGATGAATGGTCTCCCAATCTTTTTCCGTCAGCTTATACTCCGGCACGTTTCCAATGTCGTTTGTGTTAAAAATATGGCGAAGCAAATGGCTGCGGAATTCTTCGGTGGTCATTTTATCATCGAGAAACTCACTGATGTTTGCTACTCGGCTTCTGATCGATTTGATGCCTTTTGATTCAATTTTATCCTTTTTCACCTTTAATGCTGATACAACATGATCAATGGCTGAATCAAACATGAGGGTGCCGTGGCTGAAAATACGGCCTTTCGTTGCAAACTGAGCGTTTCCGGATATTTTCCGGCCATCCACTACAATGTCGTTCCGGCCGCTTAATTCAGCTTCAACCCCAAGCTGATGTAACGCCTGAATCACCGGCTCAGTGAATTTTTTAAAGTTATGAAAGCTGTCCCCGTCATCCTTGGTAATAAAGCTGAAGTTCAAGTTCCCCAGATCATGGTACACAGCGCCCCCGCCTGATAAACGGCGGACGACGATAATCCCGTTTTCCTCAACATATTTTGTATTGATTTCTTCTATTGTATTTTGGTTTTTTCCAATGATAATAGACGGTTGATTCACATAAAAGAGCAAATATTGCTGTTCAGGGTCTAAATGCTTTACACAGTACTCCTCGATAGCAAGATTGATCCGCGGATCATTGATATTTTGATTGTCTATAAATAACATGGTGCTCCTCCTTTATCCTTCCCACACAAAACCTGATTTCGCAATATTCACTTCTCCGTTAAAAACGGTTTTCGCTTCTTTGCGAAGGTTGTCATGCACGCCAAAATGCGGCAAATGTGTCAGCAGCAGTTCTCCCGCTCCGGCTTCTTTTGCAATGCGCCCGGCTTCCAGGCTGTTCATATGGCCTGCACTTGTTCCGTCTTGATCGGCATAAAAATTGCATTCCGAGATCAATAAATCAGCATCTTTCGAAAACGGTATAAATGAATCCTGATAGCTGGAATCAGCAGTATAAACGACAGTGTGGCTGCCGTCAGTAATCCGCATGGCATAGCACGTCACCGGGTGAATTGTTTTTAAAAAGGTGATCGTAAACGGACCGGCAGCCAGCGGCTGATTCGGCTGATAGGCGATCCCTTTTGTATGTGTTTTATATGTAAGCTTTTGAAACTGTTCTATATCAGCATCATGTCCGTAAATCGGAAGCGTATGCTCTCCTTTGCCGAGAAACGAACCGACTTGCTTGGCAAATTGCAGCGGCCCGATATCAGCGATATGGTCATGGTGATAATGAGACAGAACGACCGCATCCAGCTTTTCCGCCGGCACATATCCGAACAGCTTAGACAATACGGCACTGCCGCAATCAACAAGCAGAGAGTAATCACCTGACTGAAACAAATAGCCTGACGTCGCTTCATTTGCGGCCGGAAAACCGCCATAGCATCCGATAACTGTAACTTTCATAATGTCCTCCTATCTTTTCAAAAAAATTGATCCTCCTTCAATATACCCATTTTTCTTGAAAAAAGCATGTTTTAAACATTGTATCAAAACAGTTATTGATTTTTACAATCTGTTATATTACAATGAAATCACTACAAAGGGGAAAGAGGGATTGGTTATGCTGGGGAAAATCACAGAATTTTTTAGAAACCTGCCTTCGAAAAAGTGTGCGGAATGCGGAAAAAAGATAGAAGAGCAGCATGAGTGCTATGGTAATATCTGCAATGACTGTATAAAAGTAAACGATTTGTAATGAGCGAAAATCCCGCGCCTTACGCGTGGGATTTTCTTATTTTTTCACATATCTCTTAATTTTGAAATAATAGTCAGGTTAGGTCAAAGCTCACCTGTTTTTAGATAATTCTGGTGATTATCATAATGTCATTGAATATTCTTTATTTTCGAAATATAATTTACTATAGACGAATTGATTTCTTATCTATTATAATTTGATCTAATAGTGAGATTAAATATATGTCTATTCATGATATATGTTGATACTTTGTTTTTTGGGAGGTAATCTATGAAAAGAATTAAGTTTGGATTAGCCACACAAATATTCGTTGGACTTATTCTAGGTGTCATTGTTGGCGTCATTTGGTATGGCAACCCAGCATTGCCTACTTACCTGCAGCCAATCGGGGATCTCTTTTTACGCTTAATCAAAATGATAGTGATTCCTATTGTTGTCTCCAGCTTAATCATCGGTGTAGCCGGTGCAGGAAATGGAAAGCAAGTCGGTAAATTAGGCTTCAGAACGATTCTGTACTTCGAGATCATCACGACTTTTGCCATTATTCTCGGACTAGCCCTTGCAAACATCTTCCATCCGGGTACAGGAGTTAATATACACGAAGCTCAAAAATCGGACATCAGTCAATATGTTGAAACTGAAAAAGAACAAAGTAATAAATCAGTGGCGGAAACGTTCCTCCATATTGTGCCGACAAACTTCTTCCAGTCATTGGTCGAAGGGGATCTTCTAGCCATCATCTGCTTTACAGTACTATTTGCATTGGGTATTTCCGCGATCGGTGAAAGAGGCAAGCCTGTATTAGCCTTTTTTGAAGGTGTATCCCATGCCATGTTCCACGTTGTAAACCTTGTGATGAAAGTGGCGCCATTCGGCGTTTTCGCTCTTATCGGAGTGACTGTGTCTAAATTCGGACTCGGTTCTCTTATCTCTCTCGGAAAGCTCGTCGGATTGGTTTATGTCGCGCTTGCTTTCTTCTTAATTGTTATTTTCGGGATTGTCGCAAAAATTGCCGGCATCAGCATCTTCAAGTTCCTTGCTTACATGAAGGACGAAATCTTACTGGCGTTCAGTACGTCCAGCTCTGAAACGGTTCTTCCGCGCATCATGGAAAAAATGGAGAAAATCGGATGTCCGAAAGGCATTGTTTCATTTGTCATTCCGATCGGATACACGTTTAACTTAGACGGTTCCGTTCTCTATCAATCTATTGCCGCACTCTTTTTAGCACAGGTATATGGCATTGATTTGACGATTTGGCACCAAATTACGCTTGTGCTCGTCTTAATGGTGACATCTAAAGGGATGGCTGCCGTGCCTGGTACTTCTTTTGTTGTCTTGCTTGCAACGCTTGGCACCATCGGCGTTCCGGCTGAAGGACTTGCCTTTATTGCCGGCGTAGACCGCATCATGGATATGGCACGTACAGTTGTCAACCTGACTGGTAACGCGCTTGCTGCCGTTGTGATGTCTAAATGGGAAGGCATGTTTAATCCTGCGAAAGCAGAAACTGTTATGTCCCAATCGAAAACAGAACAAAACGCAACCATTTCTGGTTAATGAAAAGCCTGCGGGGTTCTTGCCCCGCAGGCTTTTTTAATCTTTAACAAGCACAAACAGCTCTGTAATCAAAACAGTATCCTCATTCAGCTCCAGTTCACCGCTTTTGATCAGTTCCGCCCATGCCATCCGATGATCCTCTTGAAACTCCTCAATTCGGTCTCCATTGCCCTCTCCTTTGACTAACCTCATATCAGGCGCACCAAAGATGGTTTCAAAGACATCTGTTACTTTTATATTGCATCTTGGATTGTCATGTTTATCATAAACGGTAACAAGCTGACCCGCTGTTTGATAAACGTCCCTCAATTCATCTTTTGAATACAATGATTTCGGCGCGCACGTGGCGGTTTTTTCTCCGGCAAGGATCTGCTGAATCAGCTGTTCTCCCAACCCGTCATCACCTTCCCAGCCGAATGTGCTTTTCAGCTTATAAATCTTCATTGGTCCTCCCCCTTATACCATTGGTGACTGTACATAGTAATACAGAAGCTTAGCGGTATGGCGAAGAGATGATTTATGGGTGCGTTCAAATGCATGGGAAGCGTCAATTCCCGGCCCTATGAGGCCATGCACAATATCATGCCCGGATTTGATCGCTGCTGACGCATCAGACCCGTAGTACGGATATATATCAAGCTTATAGTCGATATGATGCTTCTCGGCTAATTGAACTAAATGCTTTCTGAGCTGATAATGATACGGCCCGCTCGCATCCTTCACACAGATTGATACTGAATATTCATCAGTCGCCTGCCCGTCACCGATAGCCCCCATATCAACCGCCAAATATTCAACTGTTTCAGGAGGAATATTCGAATTCCCGCCGTAACCGATTTCTTCATTATTGGAAATAAGAAAATGGGTTGTATACGGCAGCTCAATGTCTTCTGTTTGAATTTCATGAATTAAGCGGAGCAATAAGGCGACGCTTGCTTTGTCATCCAAATGGCGCGATTTAATAAATCCGCTTGATGTGATCTCGACACGGGGATCAAACGACACAAAATCTCCGACACCAATGCCCAGCTCCTCCGTATCTTTCCGGCAGTGAACTGGTTCATCTAGGCGGATCTCCATATTCTCTTGATTCCGCTCAGCCTTTCCCGCGTCTTTGTATACGTGCACAGACGTTTGATGCATTAAAATGGTGCCTGTGTACGTTTTTCCCGAGGCGGTTTCAATTTGGCAATACTCCCCCTCAATCGAGTTGTAGCGGAACCCGCCGATTAAGTCGATTTTCAGCCGGCCGTCCGCTTTAATCTCCTTCACCATAGCGCCGAGGGTGTCAACGTGCGCTGTCAGCATGCGATGCTGGGATGTGTCGCGTCCTGGAAGCGTTGCAATTAAGCCGCCCTTGTGGTTCCGAACCGTTTCTACCTTCCATTCTTTTAAAAGGCTTTCAATATAATTGATCACCTCATATGTATTTCCGGTCGGGCTTGGGATCGATACAAGTTCTTTAATGAGCTCCATCGTTTTACGTACGGACGTCATAGGGCATTCCTCCTTTTATTTTCTACTTAAAATATACTCTTTTCCCGAGGGACCCGTCCAATCTTTTCCTATCAATCTCTCATATGCTGTAGAGAGCATGGGAAGAGGAGGGATTTCTATGTGCTGTCGTCATTCACATGAACAGAAATGTCGTTGTCACGATTGGTTCGATGATTTTTGGTTCTTTGACGAGTGGTTCGATAAAGATTTCCACGACCATTGCAAGAAAAAGAAAGAATGCCATGACCCTTGCGAGAAGAAGAAAAAGAAACACCATTGTTTCTCTTGTAAAAAACACAGACATTCTTGCTGTCATTGCTAAAGACTGAATCAGAAATATTCTGATGACCCATGCTTAATGAATATTTCCATTCACATTTTTCCAAGCGGGCATTGCTGCTGCTTGGACCTTTTATTGAAACACCCTTTTTGCTTTTACAATCCAATAAACTGATAAAGCCGCTATAAGAGCAACAATGATTTCAACAGCAGCAGCATGCTCTATGATTCCTCTCTGATATAAAACCGCCGGTACATTAAACAGTGCATGTAAAAGAATAGAATACAACAAAAACAGCGGCCGGCGGCTTTTAACCGCGTACAAAACAAGCAGAGACAGCCCAATTTGGACGGCAATGGCACTGATTCTTTCTATTCCGCCCAGCATCCATTCATACGAAGGAGTATGCAGCAGCTGCTCCTGTATCGGCAAAAGCGCCTGTTTGACGTCGCCATTGACCAAAAGCTGTTCAAACGTCCCGCTATTGATTGCAAATGCGTATACAATAAGTGAGATAGAGGACAAGCCTGTAATCAGGATGGCTTCAAGCCCGCCATGGCCGGCCCCGAAAGCCAGACCATCCGCCCAGGTATGATGGCGCTTCATAAAAAATCGCATCATCATATACCTTCCGCACTCCTCAAAAATGCCGGCCATCAAGCAGCCGTAAATGCCATACCATAATGGATGTTGCATCGCTTCTTTCGTCATTTCATTCACTTGCAGTACATAAACATGAACGCCGCCTTCCAGCAGCTGAGCGAAGACAAAAAACGTGAGAGCGCCAATAAAAAACACTTTAAGCGAGGCGCCATACTTTCGCTTAAACCATACAATCAGCCCGATTGGCAACAGAAACGCAATAGCCCCGGATAATGCCAAAAAGACTACTGCTTCTTGACTGACCATTTTTCAGCCTCCTTTTTCTTTTTCATAGATTCCCTATTCTACACTTCTCTTTTTTTGTAAAAAAACCTTCTTTTTAGTACCAGATACTAATATCTAGTGTTATAATCTGACCATAAGGAGTGATTCATATGTCAAAAGCAAAAATTACAGCTATCGGCACCTATGCGCCGAGCAGACGTTTAACCAATGCAGATTTAGAAAAGATCGTTGATACCTCTGATGAATGGATCGTTCAGCGCACAGGAATGAGAGAACGCCGGATTGCAGATGAACATCAATTTACCTCTGATTTATGCATAGAAGCGGTGAAGAATCTCAAGAGCCGTTATAAAGGAACACTTGATGATGTCGATATGATCCTCGTTGCCACAACCACATCCGATTACGCCTTTCCGAGTACGGCATGCCGCGTACAGGAATATTTCGGCTGGGAAAGCACCGGCGCGCTGGATATTAATGCGACATGCGCCGGGCTGACTTACGGCCTCCATTTGGCAAATGGATTGATCACATCTGGCCTTCATCAAAAAATTCTCGTGATCGCCGGAGAGACGTTATCAAAGGTAACGGATTATACCGATCGAACGACATGCGTTCTGTTCGGCGATGCCGCTGGTGCGCTGTTAGTGGAACGAGATGAAGAGACGCCGGGATTTCTTGCGTCTGTACAAGGAACAAGCGGGAACGGCGGCGATATTTTGTATCGTGCCGGACTGCGAAATGAAATAAACGGTGTGCAGCTTGTCGGTTCTGGAAAAATGGTGCAAAACGGACGCGAGGTATATAAATGGGCCGCAAGAACCGTCCCTGGCGAATTTGAACGGCTTTTACATAAAGCAGGACTCAGCTCTGATGATCTCGATTGGTTTGTTCCTCACAGCGCCAACTTGCGCATGATCGAGTCAATTTGTGAAAAAACACCGTTCCCGATTGAAAAAACGCTCACTAGTGTTGAGCATTACGGAAACACGTCTTCGGTTTCAATTGTTTTGGCGCTCGATCTCGCAGTGAAAGCCGGGAAGCTGCAAAAAGATCAAATCGTTTTGCTTTTCGGGTTTGGCGGCGGATTAACCTATACAGGATTGATAATTAAATGGGGAATGTAACAAAAAAAGAACTTGTTTCCAAGGAAACAAGTTCTTTTTCTTTATGAAGCCGGCTGTTCTTCTGATGTTTCTTCCTTTCGGCTTAACATTGTAAAGTAAGTAATGCTTAGTGCAATCATGACGAGGGCGATGCCGATTAAGACGCCGGCCATCTGCCACATGTAGCCAAAGTCACCGTTTGAAATGACCGCTCTGAATCCGTTAATGCTGTAGGTCATCGGCAATGCGCCATGGATGACCTGATAGAAATTCGGGAGCAATTCAAGCGGGAAGGTTCCTCCGCTCGCTCCCAGCTGCAGCACTAAAATAATGACTGCGATAAAACGTCCAGGGTTGCCCATCGTTGTAGCCAAAAATTGAATCATCGCCAGGAAAGCGAGACTCGTAATGATTGTAAACACGTAAAATCTCCACGTGCTCTCTACCTCGAGACCAATTCCCAATAGAAGAACCGTCGCCACAATCAATGATTGAATGATTCCTACAAGCATCATGACATTGAATTTGCTGAAGAACCACTCAAAACCGTTTCTCGGACGTCCTGACGCTTCCTTCAGCGGGAAGACAACCGTCAGCATGATGCCGCCGACATACAAGCCCATTGACAGGATATAAGGTGTCAGCCCTGTTCCATAGTTAGGAACGGAATGAATGGCATCATCTTTGGTTTTAACCGGATCCGCAAACATGCCATATGTTTGATCATCAGCATCGATATCTCCTGTTTGATCAGCCGCATCCTTCAGCTTACTAGACAGCTCTCCTGTGCCGTCCAATAGCTTGCCTAAACCTGTATCAAGTGATGCAGATCCGTCTGCAAGTTTTGATGATCCGCTTTGGACCTGTTTAGACCCGTCTAACAGCTTAAACAATCCGCCGGATACTTGGCTGCTTCCTGTCACCAATTGCTCTGAGCCCGCTTTTGCTTTTGCGAACTGCTTATTATATTCACCGATACCCGCTGTCAGTTTAGTTTGGCCATCTGTCAGCTTCTGTGAACCATTGTATATCTTATCAGCTCCCTCAGTTAATCTGTCAATTGCATCTTGGATTGTTTTTGCGCCGTTATAAAGCTTAGATGTAGCTTCCGGCATGGCTTTCACCTGCGCCACCTGCGCTTTCACGTCTTCAAGAGAGCTTTTTATCGTTGCGATGTCAGGCAACTGATCAGCTGCAGGAAGTCCACTTAAAATTTCATCAAAATCAGGCGCATCAACTTTCGGAAGTTGCTTTTCAACAGAGCTGATCAACTGGCTTTTTTGCTCCGCTGTTAAGAAATCACTCGAATTGATGAGATTTTTGAATGCCTGATCACGGTTTTTTAAGCTGTTTTCAAAGTCAGACAGCTGTTTTTTAAATTCCTTCATCGCAGTTTCTGATTTTTCCAGATTGTTTACAGCAGTTTCAAGCTTCGTTAAATCGAGCGCATTTATGAGTTTTTCCGCTTTTGCTGCTTTTTCCGACTCTTCTTGCGCTTTACTGTTGAGCTGATCCAGCCCGTTAGTAAGATTAGGCGTACCCTTCTGCACATTTTGAAGTCCAGCAAGAAGTTCATTCATCTTGCTTGTCAGTTCGCCTGATCCTGCTGCAAGCTGACTAGATTTATCATAAATCTGGTTGCTGCTGTCCTGGAATTTTCCAAGCGAGCTGTCAAGTGATTGGATGCCGCTCGTCACCTGAGCCGCTCCATCTGCAAGCTGCGCTGTTTTGTCACTGATGGTAGCGGTGCTTTCCTTCAGCTTCGCCAGATTTTCTTTCAGCTGGGCGCTTCCGTTTTTCGCATCCTTTGTGCCGTCATCAATTTTTTTCGCGCCGCTGCTCGCGTCGCTCAAACCTTTTGCGATATCTTTAAAGTTATCAAAAATAACTTTCGTATATTGCTCGGTCACTTCTTTTGAAACAGAGGCCTTCAGTTTATCAATCGCTTTTTCGCCGATCGTTGCCCCTACATAGTTAGAACCTGCATTTGTGTGGTATTTCAGATCCAATTTTTTCGGATTTTTGTCTAATACAGTGCTGGCATTCTTAGAAAAATCCTCAGGAATCTCGACAACTAAATAATATTTTTGATTCAATAAGTCCTTTAACGATTGGTCGAGATCATTGGAAAAATGCCAATCAAAGTTGTTATTATCCTTTAATTCTTTGACCAGATCATCACCGATTTGAAGTTTTTCTCCTTCATACGTTGCTCCCTTGTCTTGGTTGACGACAACGACAGGCAGCTGGTCAACTGTGCCGTACGGGTCCCAATAAGCCTTTAAGAATACGCCGCTGTAAATAAGCGGGACAAACAAAATGGCGATGATGGGAATCAATAATTTTTTACTTGTTACGATGTCTTTCCACTGACTTCGTATTGTGTTCATCCTGATGCCTCCATTCTAAAACTGACTCATCATGAAAAATGGTCATTTTCTTGCAAAGAGAAAGGATTATCTAGTTCGCTGACAATCCTTTGACAACATACAATTCAAGCAGTCCCGCAATTGTCTCTTTATCAAGCGGGGGGTGTTGTTTTTCCCAGTCAAAAATGAGCGCGATATAAAGCTTCAGCATCACAAAGGCTGTCAGTTCAGGGTCGCACGGCTTGATTGCGCCGCTTTTGATCCCGTCTTCAATCTTACTTTTGATATAAGACAGTATGGCTCGCTCCATTTTCTGGATCACTTCCTGAACAGCCATTGTACCAATCTCGGCATTCTCTTGGAAAATTTTAATCGTCAGCTGATGTGTTTTCCTGAACTCCAGAATGGCAAACAGCGCTCTGTGCACATTTTCATGGAACGGAAGGTTCGGCTCCATCGCTTCATCCGCTTTTTGTTTCATTTCCTTTAATAAAGTAGTGAAAATCTCGTCAAACAGCTCTTCTTTGTTTTTGAAAAAAGTATAAATGGTTCCCTTCCCCACGTTCGCAAGTTTTGCGACAAGATCCATTGTCGTCGCTTTATACCCGAACTGCGTGAAAGACTTTGTAGCCGCCTCCAAAATGAGCTTTTTTCGATCTATTGACATTGTATTCACCTCGAAACTGACCGTTTGAACATTTTAGTCATTAAGTACATATGCAAATGTATCATAACCTGCCGTTCAATTCAATCATTTTTTTACACAATATTGCCATTGCACATCAAAAAAACCTCCGCGATAAAGCGGAGGTTTTAGCTGAATAAATAGGTAAGCGCGTCAGACACGGCAGCTTTTCCTTGATCAATGCAGTCGGGAATGCCGACACCTTCGAAAGAAGCGCCTGTCATATAAACACCCGGATACGCAGATGCAAGTGCTTCACGCAGCTCCTTGATACGCTGCTTATGGCCGACATGGTACTGCGGCATGCTTTCATGCCATCGGGTGACACATGTCATTTCCGGCTCGCCGTTTATGTTCATGACTTTCTTTAAGTCTTCTAACACAATGTTGATAATGTCATTATCTGATAGATCGACAATGGATTCGTCTCCGGCTTTTCCGACATATGCCCGAAGCAGCGTTTTGCCTTCCGGCGCTGCGTGCGGCCATTTTTTATTCGTCCACGTACAGGCTGTGATCGCAAAGTCACTGTTTCTTGAAATGACAAAACCCGTGCCCTCATGCTCCATTTGGACGGAGCCTTCAGGGAAACCTAAAGCGACGTTTGCCACGGATGTGGAGTGCATATTTTTCAAATGAGAAATGGCAGGAAGCTCAGAAAGCATTCCCGCAGCCGCTTTATGCGGAGCAGTCACAATTACTGAATCAGCATCAAGTGTGACGCCGTTATCCAGTTCGAGCGAATAGCAAGAGCCGCTATGGCTGAGTTTGGTCACTTTTGTGCCTTTATACACCTTCGTCAGCTTTAACTGCTTTTCGATCTCTTCTACAAGGGTCTGCAAACCGGTTGACAGAGTTTGGAACTGCCCTTGTTTTTTTGCCGTCAGCTGCTGGCCTGAGCCTTGAGGCCTTGTTTTTTTCATGCCGAGAATCAGGCTTCTATGCTTTTGTTCCGTCTGATAAAATTGCGGAAATGTCGACATCAGGCTGAGCTTGTCAATGTCGCCTGCGTAGATCCCTGATAGTAGCGGCTCGATTAAGTTCTCGACCACTTCATCTCCGACACGTCTGCGGAAGAATTCTCCCAATGACTGATCATCCTTTGTTTTGCTTGCAGGCAGGATGAAATCCATAGCAGCTCTCGCCTTCCCGGACAAGGAAAACAGACCCGTAGAAACAAACGGCGCAATTTTTGTCGGTATCCCCATTACAGCGCCCTTCGGCATTGGATGCAGGGTGCGGTTTACAAGCACATAGGATTGCCCGGTCGCATTGTTGACAAGCAAATGCTCAAGACCTAAGTCTTTAACAAGCTGCGGGGCGCTTTTCTTTCGTTCCAGAAATGAGTCTGGCCCTCTTTCGATGATATAGCCGTCTTTCTTGACAGTCTGGATTTTCCCGCCGACTCTCGGACTTGCCTCAACAAGTGTCAGCTCAAGCGGCAGATTCTTTTCTTTGATTTCTTTTTCCATATAGAAGGCGGCGGCTAAACCGGTAATGCCGCCGCCGATGATGACTACATGTTTTTTGCCGTCACTCATGTTCATCGCCTTCTTTAACGTCCTAATTTTTTTAATACGACTGTTGCCAAAGCATCAATAAATTCAGGCTTGGCATTTGGCATTTCCGGCCGGTAATAGCTTGCGCCGATATCGTCAGTAACCACTTTGCATTCATAATCATTATCATAAAGCACTTCTAAGTGATCCGCGACAAATCCAACAGGAACATATACAAATGCTTGATAGCCTTTTTGTTCGAATAAATCACGTGTTAAATCCTGAACATCGGGTCCGAGCCAAGGATCAGGCGTGTTCCCTTCACTTTGCCAGCCGACAGCATATTCGGAAACGCCTGCGCCTTCAGCAATCAATTTCGCCGATTCATGCAGCTGGTCCGGATACGGGTCTCCAAATTCTTTGATTTTTTCCGGCAGGCTGTGTGCGGATACGATGAGCATCGCGTTTTCTCTTTCATCCTCAGGCATTGACGCATATGTTTCCTTCACTCGGTCAACCCAATATGTCACGAACTTCGGTTCATCGTACCAGCTTTCAACTGACGTAATCGTTAAGCCGCCGAGTTTTTCAGCCTCTTCTTTGGCGCGTTTGTTGTAGGACTGAACGCTGAACGTGGAGAAATGCGGCGCCAGCACGATGCTGACTGCTTCTGTAATGCCATCCTTATGCATCTCTGCTACGGCGTCTTCAATAAACGGCTCGATATGCTTCAGTCCGATATACGCTTTAAACGTAATCTCATCCTGAATTTCATTCAAGTGCTGTTCCAGATTATGCGCCTGCTCTTCTGTGATTTTGGCAAGCGGTGAAATGCCGCCAATCGCTTCGTATCTGTCTTTCAAATCTTGAAGCATTTCAGGTTCAGGCTTTCTGCCTCTTCTGATATGTGTATAATAACGTTCAATATCTTCTTCCTTATAAGGCGTGCCGTACGCCATCACGAGAAGCCCCATTTTCTTTCTACTCACTGTTTACACCCTCTTTAATGATCTGATACAAACATTTTGACAGGATATCATTAAGATACCAAAAGATATGCTTAGGAATATTGACCCATTTTTTTGTTTTGTGAATATTCATGGACAAATGCTGTCAGTTTTTTCAAAACCTCTGGACTGACATCAGGAAATACCCCATGGCCAAGATTGAAAATGAAGCCGTCTGACTCCATACCCTGATCAAGTATTTCCTTCGTTTTCTGCTCAATGACTTCCCATGGCGCAAGCAAAATGGACGGGTCCAGGTTGCCCTGCACTGTTTTAGTAATTCCTTTTGATCTGGCTTCATCAATGCCGAGTCTCCAGTCAAGCCCGACAACATCAAGAGGAAGGTCATGCCAATCACCTGCAAGATGGCTTGCGCCAACGCCAAACATGATCAGCGGCACATTCTCCTTTGCGAGCTCTGAAAAGATCCGGTTCATCACGGGTTTGATGTATGTTCTGTAATCTGCCTGATTCAATGCGCCGACCCACGAATCAAAGATTTGAATCGCTTTTGCGCCTGCCTTAATCTGCGCTTTCACGTACACGATGATCATGTCGGCAAGCTTGGACATCAGCAGATTCCATGCATCTGGCATGCTGTACATGAAGGCTTTTGTTTTATTGTAGTTTTTCGACGGGCCGCCTTCGATCATATAGCTTGCAAGCGTAAAAGGCGCACCTGAGAAACCGATGAGCGGGACGTTCAGCTGCTCATTGACAAGCAGTTTAATCGTCTCAAGCACGTACGGCACGTCCTGTTCCGGATCAATCTGGCCGAGTTTTTCAATGTCCGCCAGAGACCGGATTGGCTGATCAATCACAGGACCGATCCCGTTTTTGATTTCAACATCCACACCGATTGACGGCAGCGGCGTCATGATATCTTTATAAAGGATTGCAGCATCGACTCCGTATTGCTCAACCGGCAGTCTTGTGACATACGCACAAAGTTCGGGCTGATGTGTGATCTCAAACAATCCGTACTTTTCCTTCAGCTTGCGGTATTCCGGCTGTGAGCGCCCTGCTTGCCTCATATACCACACAGGCGTGTGATCCGCTTTTTCTCCCCGCGCAGCTTTTAAAAACGTCTCGTTAAACGTTTCTCGTTTACTCATCTGATTTCCACCTTTCATACGGCAACCATACGTTCGTATTTCTTGACTTATTACACTATACCTTGTTTTAGGCAAATGGTATAGAAATGTAGCTCAAAGTTCAAAAAATCGCCGAATTCCATTAAGAGGAAAACAATTTTGGCTGAACGTAATCGGTTCCTTCCCCTTCTCTTTTTGTCTGTGTATTATAAGGCACAATTTTATAAGACGCGCCCGAAAATAAGTTGGCATAAGGAATTTCATAGCTTCCCTTCCCTTCAACCGAATCAAGAAGCGTCTCCTCGCCGTCCTTGTTTACATAAATTCTGTATACGGCCCGATCATCCTCTTGAGCGTCCCACTTTAATTCAATAGTAAAGAGCCCCGCTGCTTTAAATGTGTAATCGGCTGTGAGTGTTTTGACCGGCTTCAGCTCAATCGGGCTTTCCAGGTCTTTAACGTTTTTAGGCTTTGTGAACACATGACCGGTTTCTCCTGCCTGTGTCAAAATATCCTTAAACAGCCGCGTCGGGTATGAGCTCCCGGCTTTCAAATAATGGTTTTGATCCGTTTTGTCATAGCCCATCCAGACTGCCCCGGTTATTTTCGGCGTATAGCCTGCAAACCAGGCGTCCTTTGTCGCGCCGGAGACGCCTGTATAAGATGTTGAACCTGTTTTTCCCGCCAGGTCGCCGTGATAGGTGCCGGACGTGGCCGTTCCCTTTTTGACTACCTGCTGCAGCATTCTCGTCATATTCCAAGACGTCTGCTTGTTGAAAACCCGCTTTCCTTCTTCTTTATGATCGGCTATTGTTTCTCCGTCTTCATCTATTATGCTCGAGATAAAGAAGGGTTCAGTATACGTTCCATTCGCGGCAAATGTATGAAACGCGCCGGCAAGCTGGAGCGGCGAAACACCTTTTTCCAAGCCGCCTAGAGCAAGAGCAAGGCCTTCATCAGGGATATCAATGCCGTTTGCTTTCAAATAAGATTTTCCTGTTTCAACGCCGATCTCATTCAGCGTCCAGACAGCCGGCGCGTTTTTGCTGTACGTAATGGCGTCAGACATAGTGACTTCGCCCTCATACCGGCTGTCGTAGTTTTTCGGCGTATAATCTCCGTAGAACTGCAACTCATCCTTCAATAGAGAATATGGCTTAAATTTCTTTTCCTGCATCGCCGGTCCGTATACAGCAAGCGGCTTAAATGTGGAACCCGGCTGGCGGACAGCTGTGACACGGTTATATCCTTTGGATGTGTAATCCCTTCCGCCGATGGCCGCTTCTACACCGCCTGTCTTGTTATTAATAAATACCGCGCTTCCCTCGGCATTCTGATCTGTTCCGGGATAATAGCTTCCCTCTTTCATTACCTGGTAAGCCGTCTTCTGCAGCTTCGAATCGAGCGGCACCTTGATCGTGTATCCGCCTTGAAGAAGCTGCTCTCCGGAAATGGAATACTTGTCTTCCGCCTCTTTAATCACAAGGTCAATGTAGCTGTCAAACCAAGGTGTTTCCGACTGTTTCTTCACGTGCAGTCCAAGCGTTCGGCCCTGTGCGGTGACAGCCTCTTTCGCACTAATATAGCCTTGTTCATTCATCATGCCTAGAATTGTATCACGCCGCTCCTTATTTTTATCAGGGTGCAAAATTGGAGAGTACGTAGAAGGCGCCTTCGGAATAGCGGCCAAAACAGCGCCTTCAGATACAGTCAAATCTTTTACTTCTTTATTAAAATAATAGTGGGACGCCGCTTGTATGCCGTAAACCCCATGTCCGAAGTAAAGCTGGTTTAAATACATTTCAAGCAGCTTATCCTTGCTGTAATCCCGTTCAAGATTGATCGCAATGATCACTTCTTTTGTTTTTCTTAGAAACGTTTTGTCATGTGTCAGAAAAATATTTTTGGCAAGCTGCTGGGTGATCGTGCTTCCGCCTTCCACCTTTCCGCCTGCTAATATATCGCGGTACACTGCTCTTCCGACAGATTTTGCATCAATGCCGTGATGCTCATAGAACCTTTTATCCTCAACAGCGATAAACGCTTCTCTGACCTGCTTTGGAATCTCATTGATCGAGACCGGCTCGCGATTTTCTGTATACAGGCTTGCAACCTCATCTCCGTTTTGATCAACAATTTTTGAAGAGGCATGAAGTATCAGCTTCTTTTCATCTATGACATAATGGCCGAGAAAAATAATTGAAATATATCCTATTAAAGCGAGAAAAGCAGTTAACACTAAAATAATGATAGGTATAAAAAGTTTCTTTTTCTTTATCTTAAACATGAACTCACCTCGCCTTTCTAAAGGTAGTATGGGAAAAATTGTTTGGAATTATGTTCGAAGCACTCGCCAATAGAAACTTATACCATTGTTTTGATATACTAGCAAGCAGGAGGTGGCTGATATGAAGGTTTATATTACATATGGGACAGCCGATTTTTTAAAAACGATCGTACAGAAGCATCCCTCAGAAAATATCCTTTTGATGCAGGGGCAGGAAAACGCCATTTTGATTCATGAAACAAACGGAGATACCGTTTTCCAGGCACCACACGCTTATGAAGTCATTGACCAAGTCGGAGAGATCAAACATCCCGGTTTTGCAGTATTGAACAATATTGCCGTCACTCAGGAAGGGCGTCCGCTGTTTGAAAACAGATTTAAAAACAGAGCGGGAAAAGTCGAAAACGAGCCTGGCTTTGAAGCAATTCGAGTGCTCCGTCCGATCGACAGTGACACCTATGTCATTCTGACCTTGTGGGAAACGGAAAGCGCCTTTCAAGACTGGCAGCAGTCCGGTTCTTACAAAGAAGCCCACAAAAAACGCGATACATCTGCCGGAATTGACACAACGTCGATCTTCTCCCGGCCTTCCTATGTCACCACATATTTCGCTGTCGAATAGCTGCCGGCATGTCCGGCAGCTTATTTTATTGGGAGGAAAGCAAAATGAAGCATACTTGCCCAGAGTCTGCGGGTTTAAGGGATTGGCTGAACCGCCATATGATCATGAAGGCAATCATTCTCATGAAATCTGCCCGTGCTGCGGTTTTCAGTTCGGATTTGATGATTACGAGATGCAGCACGAGGATGATTCATATTTAGAGCCATCGGAAAGCATCATCGCCTATAGAAAAAACTGGCTTGCTGAAGGGTGCGTCATTTTTTCTCCTGAATGCTTCCCAAAACATCTGCAAAAAGCGAATAGAGTATTAAGGCATCATCTGATTGAGCAGCTGAAACAGATCAATGTTCATCTTCCATCATAACCCTCCCCTCTGTCCCGGCACCTTCCGCCCGCCTATGAATAATCTGTAAGCGGAAGGAGTGATCGATGATGGAAGTCGGGATTTTGTCTGTCCATGTTCTGTATGTGTTTTTTATCGGTGCAATTATCCTATTTATGCTGCTGAGAAAAGACACGACATTTATTTCTCTATTCGGCATTTTTATCATATCGCTATGGGCCAGCCATTCACTTTCAGCTTCTGTCAGCAGTTTATTCCACAGCTTTATCTATGCGGCCGGCGAACTGCTGCCCACGATTTTCATCATTTGCTTTATCGTTTCAATGAGTGATTTGTTAACAAAAACAGGGATAAATGAAGCGATGATTTCTCCCTTTGCAAGCCTTGTGAGAGGGCCTGTGACTGCCTATTGGCTGATTGGAGGCCTGATGTTCGCCATTTCTCTATTCTTCTGGCCTTCTCCGGGTGTCGCTTTGATCGGCGCCGTCCTGCTCCCCGCAGCCGCACGTGCCGGTTTGACGCCTCTTGCCGCGGCCATGGCCATGAACTTATTCGGACACGGTTTTGCCCTGTCAGGAGACTTTGTCATTCAGGCGGCGCCAAAGCTGACTGCGGATGCAGCAGGCATTCCAGTCGGTGATGTCGTCTCGGCCAGTATTCCGCTTGTGCTGATTATGGGTGTGACAACAACAACTGCTGCCTTTATCATGATTCAGCGCGAACGCAAAAAACAGGAGCATCCCGCTTCTTTTTCCCCCGTTCTTTCCGGCGAACAAGACAACTCGCTGTACTTGCCAAAACGCCTGCGGTCCATACTGGCTTTTTTGATTCCGCTTGCCTTTCTTGCAGATATCGCCTGCATGCTCTTGTTTAACCTGCAAGGAAATGATGCAACCGCGTTAATTGGCGGGTCTGCAATTTGTATCCTCTTTACCGTTCATTTTTTCGTGTATAAGCATAAAGGGCTTGAAAAAATCACCGGCTATTTTATTGACGGATTTAAGTTCGGTTTTAAGGTTTTCGGCCCCGTCATCCCGATTGCCGCTTTCTTTTATCTTGGCGACTCAGGCTATGAAAGCATACTGGGCACTTCACTCCCTAAAGGTTCCCACGGCATTGTCAACGATCTTGGCATTGCTTTATCCCATATGATGCCTATGTCAAAGGAGCTTGCCGCCACTGCATTAACTGCCGCTGGAGCCATAACAGGCCTTGACGGCTCAGGATTTTCTGGCATTTCTCTCGCCGGCTCCATCGCAAAGCTCTTTTCGTCCGCTCTCCATGCCGATCCCGCTATTCTGACCGCGCTCGGACAAATCTCTGCCATCTGGGTGGGCGGAGGAACACTGGTCCCATGGGCGTTGATTCCCGCCGCGGCCATTTGCAAAGTTGATCCTTTTGAGCTTGCCAGAAAAAACTTCATTCCCGTCGCGATTGGCCTTTTGGTGACAACCCTCGCAGCTGTGATGATGCTTTAAAACAGCATGAGTTGAAATATTCAGACTTTTTCTATACAATCATGGAAAAGCATAGAAAAGGGGGAAGCGGCTTTGTCCATATCCACACTGCAGAAAGAGATAAACAAACAGCTCGACGGCTGTTTTGAAGAAATGGTTGAGATCAGGCGCCATTTTCATATGTATCCTGAGCTCTCATTTCAAGAAGAAAAAACCGCCGTATTTATTGCTTCCTATTATGAATCGTTAGGAGTCCCAATCCGCACAAACGTTGGCGGCAGAGGGGTTTTAGCATATATAGAAGGAAGCGAACCCGGCCCTACAGTCGCTTTGAGGGCCGACTTTGACGCTCTCCCCATTCAAGATGAAAAAGATGTCCCTTACGCCTCCAAAGTGCCTGGTGTCATGCATGCATGCGGCCACGACGGCCACACCGCAGCTCTTCTCGCAGTGGCCAAGGTCCTTCACCAAAACAGACATGAACTGAAGGGAACTTTTGTGATGATCCACCAGCATGCAGAAGAATATTATCCGGGAGGCGCAAAGCCAATGATTGATGACGGCTGTCTCGAAAACGCGGATGTGATATTCGGCACTCATCTTTGGGCAACTGAGCCGCTCGGAACCATTCTTTGCCGCCCCGGTGCCGTAATGGCGGCGGCAGACCGATTTACGATTAAAGTCTTCGGAAAGGGCGGCCACGGCGCTCATCCGCATGATACTAAAGACGCCGTCCTAATCGGTTCTCAAATCGTTACCTCTTTGCAGCACATTGTCAGCCGCAAAGTCAATCCGATTCAATCCGCCGTCATTTCGACAGGCTCCTTCATCGCAGACAATCCGTTTAATGTCATCGCAGACCAAGCAGTACTCATCGGCACAGCGCGTTCTTTTGATGAAAATGTCCGGGACATTCTGGAGAAAGAAATTGAAGCGGTTGTAAAAGGAATATGCAGCATGCACGGCGCGTCCTATGAGTACACCTATGAACAGGGTTATCCGGCGGTTGTGAACCATCCTGCCGAAACGAGCCACTTGGTGAGCACCGCAAAGAATACCGAGGGCGTTCAGCAGGTCATTGACGGTGAACCGCAAATGGGCGGCGAGGATTTTGCTTATTACTTACAAAACGTGAAAGGCACTTTTTTCTTTACAGGTGCCGCTCCCGAACAGCCAGATCGAGTTTATTCCCACCACCATCCGAAATTTGATATCAACGAAAAAGCCATGCTGACAGCGGCCAAGGTCCTTGCCGGCGCTGCGATCACCTATCATCAGCTATAAAAAAACAGCCGGAGTGTTTATTCTCCGGCTGTTTCCTTTAATATCCTCAGATGAAAAACATGTCTTGCCGTTTCTCCAAGCTGAGCAAGCAGCTTATAATTGGCAATTCCGCCGACTGCCGCTCCTATTCCCGGCAAAAGCTGAAAAAGCTTCACGACGTCGATATAATCGCGATATTCCTGCTGGAACACTCTCCAGTCGATGCTCTTTTTCTCCGTCTCCCAATTTTCGATGACAGAAAAAAGCGATTTACGGCCATCATCACTCGAAAACGCAAGCTGAAACACGAGCAGCAAGAACATTCTTTCTTGTGCATCCTTCACATCAAAGCCGTAAATGGAAGACAAGGTAAATAAACACTTCATCTTAATTGAAAGCAGCAGCGGAAAATCAGCAATGCCTAAAAAAATGCCGCCCGCTCCGGTGCCGACTCCCTCAGCAGCTGCCACTTTCTGATAAGAAACAATCGTTTTTTTCGCCAATTCATTTTTTTCACTGAGCGACAGTGCACTTGTATCCTTTTTATAAGTGATGATATTGGAGCCGGCCATTGTCGCTTCTACCATTTTTCTCACACTCTCGGTGACGACCGTATGGATTTTCTCAGGAATCCGTTCATTCACCTTCGTCTGGACACGCTTCGAAAAGCGTTCAAACATGGAATCCTTTCGCAAAAAATGCATTTTCCATTCCAAAGCTTCCTGCATCAGCAGCTGATTATCTGTCATTTGATTACCTCTTTTCAGTTCACAGCTTTCCGTGCTTTTTCAGCCTGGTTGTCATATAAGCAGGCAAAACAACAAAAATCAGAACGGCAGAACCGATCAGCGCGTACAGAAAACCGGTCAAGCCGGCTGCATAGGCAGATGCAACAGACATCAGCAGCGCTTGAATACTAAGTGCAGTTTTTAATAGAGAGAAATAGCTTTTCAGCTTTGTTTCTTTTTTCACAGGGTACAGCTCTTGAAGCGCCAGATGGTCAAAGTGGCCGAAGAGCGGCAGAAGCTGAATGCCCGTAATGAAAATGGCAAACACAGTCAAAACCGCTGTAATCAACGGGCTAGCTGAGACATACATAATGATCAGCGCGAAAACGATCGTTAATCTGACAAGAATGCCCAAATAATCACTCGAACGCAAAAAGGCGCGGGTGAACATATAGGCAAATGTTTTGCGCTGTTCAAACGGCACAAGCCGCAGCAAAAAGTCGAGATAAGCTCTGCGTTTGGCTTGCTTTCGCAAATGCGGCACATCAGTAAACAGGTTGGCAATCCGATAGAAACGCTGCTTTCGTCTCAATTCGGACTCAATATGGCTTTCCCATTTAAATGTTTTCCGTTTTGCTGCGGAAGACATATACAGATAAAGAACAGCCATAATGACATAGACGAGAAGCGCATACATATAAACAGATTGGAAAACAAAATAAAGAACGAGTGTATTCGCCGCAAAGCGAATGATGACGTCCATCCGTTTCATGCTGCGGTCGTTTTGGAAAGTCGTTCGCCATTCCATTACCTGATTCCACGCTTTCAGCAGCAACAGTTGGACAAAGACCGCGGCATACGATACGAGCGAAGCCCCCGGTGTGACTGCGAAATAAAGCGGCATCGCAACGATGCTCAGCGCAATAAGCGGAAACAGCTGAGACACATAGCTGTAGACAAACGCCTGCTTCAAGTAAGGCTCCATTTTTGCTTCAAGAGGCAATAAGAAAACAAGGTCAGCCTCCTTCAAAAGCGTTCGCACATAAGAGCTTGTCAACACGAGCGAAAACAGCACGGCCATCACCCAAAAGGATGGAAAGTGAGCGGGAATGTCCCGTATCCATTTGCTGTACCAGCTTGCAGCGCCCGCTAGAAAAAAAATCAAAACAATGACGAGGTGATCATTGAGCATATATTTCATGTATGTTCTTGTTTCTTTGATATGCTCCTGCAGCCGCGACTGCCAAATATCAAGCATATTATTCATGGCCAGCGTCTTCCTTTGTAAGCTCAAGATACAAATCGTCCAGCGCCGCGTCCTTCATTCCAAACTGCTCTCTGAGCTCTGACAGCGTGCCGCGCGCCCGCACCTCGCCGTTATGTAAAATAATAAACGAATCGCAATAGCGTTCTGCCGTTGCCAAAATGTGTGTTGACATCAGCACGCTCGCCCCGCCTTTTTTCGCTTCATTCATCCGTTCAAGCAGCGCGTTAATGGCAAGCGGATCAAGCCCTAGAAAAGGCTCATCAATAATGTAGAGCGCAGGCTCTGCCAAAAATGCGCACATAATCATAACCTTCTGCTTCATTCCTTTAGAAAAATGGGCCGGGAACCACTTCAGCCTCTTTTCCATTCGGAATTCCTTTAGTAGCGGAGGCAGCCTTTTCTCCATCGTTTCTTTTGACAGTCCATATGCCATGGCTGTTAGTTCAAGATGCTCCATCAGCGTCAATTCTTCGTATAAAACAGGTGTTTCAGGTATATAGGTAAATTGTGAACGGTAGCCTTCCGGATCCTCAGCAAACGTTTTACCGTTTAATTCGATTGAACCTTTATGCGGGTCCATCAGCCCGATGATGTGTCTGATTGTTGTACTTTTACCAGCACCATTCAGCCCGATTAATCCGACAATTTGATTCGGTTCAAGGGTGAATGATACGTTTTTTAAAACCGGATTCCTTGTATATCCGCCGGTCAAGTCTTTTACCGATAGCAGAGACATAGTTTCTCCCCTTATAGTGTTTTTCTTCATAGTACCAAAAACAAGGCCTGATTTGAAACAATTCCCTTTTAACAAATGATGAATTTGCTGTCATAAAGAGACAGGGTTCTGGACATCATAATAGTTGTAGAGGAAAAGCATATCAACTGAAAAATGAGGTGTTTGTCAAAGACGTCTTAGAAACAGTTGGATAGAAAATAAACATGTCCAATGCTCAAACCATTTCTCTTCACTGAATTGATGAATTCTTCATGTATGAAGCAAATTGTCAAATGAGGTGTTTATCGCAGGAATCGTTAGGCATTAAACAAGTCTTCATTTTATTGACAAATGAGGTGCTTACCAAAGGCATAACACATTTTCTTCATATAAGCTCTTCCTCTGCATTCAGGGTGAACGCTCGCCGTTCATCCTGTTTTCTATTTTCTGCATTTCTGTGGTACGATGAGTGTATACATACTAAACAATTTCATAAGGAGGAACCCTCATGCATTGTGCAGAAAATTGTATCTTTTGTAAAATTATCGCCGGCGACATTCCATCCGCGAAGGTGTATGAAGATGAACATGTACTTGCCTTTCTTGATATCAGCCAAGTGACAAAAGGCCATACGCTTGTCATTCCGAAAACACATATTGAGAATGTATATGAATTTACAGATGAATTAGCAAAACAATATTTCCATGCTGTCCCGAAAATCGCCCGCGCTATCCGGGATGAATTTGAACCGATCGGCTTAAATACGCTGAACAATAACGGCGAAAAAGCTGGACAATCTGTGTTCCACTACCATATGCATATTATCCCTCGCTACGGAAAAGGAGATGGATTCGGAGCGGTTTGGAAAACGCATGCTGATGATTATAAACCGGAGGATCTGCAGAACATCTCTTCCTCTATCGCAAAACGCCTGGCCTCATCATAAGATGAGGTTATTTTATTTTGTGAACATTTCGCAAACATCCGTCAATTTCTTTTGATAATTCTAATTTTTTATCAAAAAACTGAATTTTTGTGATAGGATAATTGTATTATTTTATACATTAACGTGGAAAACAGGGAGAGATCATAATGGAACGTACAACGAATTTTAACGCAGGTCCTGCAGCGCTGCCACTGGAAGTTCTGCAAAAAGCACAGAAAGAATTTATTGATTTTAACGAATCCGGCATGTCTGTTATGGAGCTTTCCCACCGCAGCAAAGAGTATGAAGCGGTGCACCAAAAAGCGAAAAGCCTCTTAATCGAACTGATGGGCATTCCGGAAGATTACGATATCTTGTTTCTTCAAGGCGGGGCAAGCCTTCAATTCTCAATGCTTCCGATGAACTTTTTAACACCTGAAAAAACCGCACATTTTGTCATGACAGGCGCTTGGTCTGAAAAAGCACTGGCAGAAACGAAATTGTTCGGGAACACGTCTATCACCGCTACAAGTGAAACAGACAATTACAGCTATATTCCAGAGGTTGACCTTACGGATGTAAAAGACGGCGCATATTTACATATCACATCCAACAATACAATTTTCGGCACTCAGTGGCAGGAGTTTCCGAATTCTCCAATTCCGCTCGTAGCCGACATGTCCAGCGATATTTTGAGCAGAAAAATCGATGTGTCCAAATTTGATGTGATCTACGGAGGCGCCCAAAAGAACCTCGGCCCTTCCGGCGTGACTGTAGTCATCATGAAAAAAAGCTGGCTGAAAAATGAAAATGCGAACGTCCCAAAAATCCTGAAATATTCCACGCATGTCAAAGCGGATTCACTCTACAACACTCCGCCGACATTTGCGATTTATATGCTGAGCCTTGTTCTGGAGTGGCTCAAGGAAAACGGCGGTGTGGAAGCTGCTGAACAGCGCAATGAACAAAAAGCGCAGGTTCTCTACAGCTGTATTGATGAAAGCAACGGCTTCTATAAAGGACATGCCAGAAAAGACAGCCGCTCACGCATGAATGTCACCTTCACGCTTCGGGATGACGAATTAACGAAAACATTCGTCCAGAAAGCAAAAGATGCGAAGATGATCGGCCTTGGCGGACACCGTTCGGTGGGAGGCTGCCGCGCTTCTATTTATAACGCGGTCTCTCTCGAAGACTGTGAAAAATTAGCTGCGTTCATGAAGAAATTCCAGCAGGAAAATGAGTAAAAAGTCTGGCTATGCAAACCGTTCGTTTGGTATACTGTTTGCATAACACATTCTGTAAAGCCTTCGCAATAAATGATGAGCATATTATTGGAGGGCAAAAGCTTAGCAGAGGAGAGCATAGTTATGAAAACAAAAGAGTTAGTCATTATGGCTCTGTTTGCCGCAATCGGCGCAGCGCTTCATTCCATTATTCCGCCCTTTTTAGGCGGCATGAAACCAGATATGATGCTAATCATGATGTTCATGGGCATTCTGCTGTTCCCGCGGGTGCAAAATGTACTCGTCATCGGGATCGTGACCGGAATCATTTCCGCACTTACAACCGCGTTTCCAGCCGGACAGATCCCTAACATCATTGATAAACCCGTATCAGCGTTTCTGTTCTTCTCCCTGTTTCTCTTGTTCAGAAAGAGCCGAAAAACAGGTGCAGCCGCTGTGCTGACAGTGATCGGGACCATCTTATCGGGAATTGTGTTTCTATCGTCGGCTTTATTGATCGTCGGTTTGCCGGGCGGTTTCGCCGCATTGTTTGCGGCTGTTGTTCTGCCGGCCGCTGTGCTGAATACAATCTCAATGATCATTATTTATCCGATTGTGCAAACCATTTTAAGGCGTTCAAGCTTTATGGAAGCTGCTAAATAATTGTCACACAAAACCTCTTCCGCTTCCGGGAGAGGTTTTTTTGAACAGAGCGCCCGCAGCATGTCAGCATGTTTTAAGCGAGGAGTTTTGTGAAAAAGATAAGACATAGTGTAAAGGCGGTTCCGGTTGAACAAACAAGCGCTTTCTGCCGGATAACCCTCTTGGGCGGATAAGAAGCAGCCTGGCTGAGAAGTTTGATATAGTAAACAGCGCCTGAAGCGAAGGCAAGGGTGATGCAGGATAATACAATCAAAAAGACAGACAACCTTCTCCCTCCTTTTCACTTAAAAAATATGCTAAAATAAAGCAAGCTATGTATAGAAGTTCAGGCTTTCAACAAAAATGAAAAATGCTGAATGAATCCTATTTTGAAGAAAAAGACGGGGTGATTGTAATGGCGAGCGGACGTTCTCTATTAACAGGACTATTCGTAGGCGGCATCATCGGAGGAGCAGCGGTTCTTCTTACTGCACCTTCCTCAGGAAAGCAGCTGCGTGAAAAAATGAAAACCAATTATGATTCTTTTGAAGAAACAATCAAACGCTTAAAGTCAGACGGGCTTGCATTAAAAGACCAGCTGATCAAAGCGGCAAAAGAAAGCACGGATGTTATTAAAGACGTGGGCGGCGAGCTCCAAACGTCAATTAAAAAATGGCAGGAAGAGATCAAGCCTCACCAGCAGGATCTGCAAAAAGAAATTGCCGATATCGAAGAGAAAATCAGACAGCTGGAGAAAACCTTACAAAACTAATATCCTATTCAAAAGAAAAAAATGCGGGCCAAAATTGGACCCGTATTTTTTTTTGGCCGAAAAACCCTTCCGCCGCAATGGTTTGTGAATTTATTAAAAAATTCTTACATTTTCATCTTTATTAATCTTTATTTTATTGGCATAATAGAGAAAAAGAAAAAGAGAAGCAGGTGACGTAATGAATCGAGTGGAACCGCCCTATGATGTGAAAGAAGCTCTGGTTTTCACCCAGAAAATGGCTCAGCTTAGCAAAGCTCTTTGGAAATCGATCGAGAAGGATTGGCAGCAATGGCTCAAACCGTATGACCTGAATATTAATGAGCATCATATTTTATGGATTGCGTATCAATTGAATGGAGCTTCCATTTCTGAAATCGCGAAGTTCGGGGTCATGCACGTATCAACCGCATTCAACTTTTCAAAAAAGCTGGAAGAACGGGGATATTTAAGGTTCTCCAAACGGCTGAATGATAAACGGAACACATATGTCCAATTGACTGAGGAAGGTACCGAGGTATTCTGGAGCTTGCTTGAGGAATTTGATCCGACACGCAACGCTGTTTTTAAAGGGTCACAGCCTTTGTATCATTTATTCGGAAAATTTCCTGAAGTGGCAGAAATGATGTGTATGATACGCCATATCTACGGCGATGATTTTATGGAAATTTTCGAAACGTCACTCACCAATATTGACAATGACTTTGAAAGCGTAAACGGAAAACTGAAGAAAAAAGCAAAGGACAGTGCGGCGGATGAACCGGCTGAAGAGCTTGAACCTGTAAACAGTTAATCAAAATGCTTCATGATGTCGATAAAGACTTCCATCAGCTCTTGATAAAGCCCCTGCTCATACAGGGCAAAAATCGTTTCATGAACATCTAATTTTTCATTCAGCTGTCCGGCAAAAAGCGCAAGGAGCTTATCAAAGGTTACAAATCCTTGCGCTTTTTGTGTTGCCAGCTCTTCCGACAATTCATCGCATATCCTCATAACCGCTTCCCCTTCTTCCTTGCTCAGCCCTTTGTCAATGAGAAGCGCATAGAAGGGGTACCTGTCCATATCTACTGTTTTCACTAATAATTGTATGTAATATTCTAATCGCTCAATGCGATGATCCATCGAATCCATCCACACCACTTCTTTCTATCTTTAATCTTATTTTAGCTGATAATTCACTGAGAAGAAAGTTCTAACCCCATATTTCGCAGTTTGTTTGCTTGTTTCAAAAAAATACCTGCCGGATGATATTTTTTCTTAAAAAAGCATTGATTTTTTCTCTTGGGAGGAGTAAATTATTTTGAGATTCTATTCAAGATGTATGGAAGGATGACTTTGATGAATTGCTGGAAGACCATAAATCTCATGAAGGATTATGGCGCCGTTCGCATAATATTAACTGCTGTATGTTTTATGATTTTGGTTTTTATATCTACCTTTTTAGCTTTTGAGCTGCTGCGGCCTGGCACAAGCTTAAGCGATGAATATGTATCTTTATTCGGCGGTTTGCTCGTCGTTATTTTATTTGTACATAAAGTCATCCATGTCCTGCCAATCATCTGCAAAAAAAGAAAAATAGAAAAAAAGTTTTACATATTGCGCATGCGCACATGGAAACGTATACCAAAAACAACAATGCTGATTTCACTCGTCAGCCCGTTCTTGCTGATTACACCGGTATTGTTTTACGCAGCACTGGCATTTCCGAATCACGCTCATTATTTTTGCATGATCTCGGGCATTCACGCCGGCTACTGTCTGCCTGATTTCCTGCTGGCTCTCAAGCTGATAAAAGCACCGAAAACCGCTTTTATTGATCAGGAAGCTGACGGCTTGGATATTCTTGTTGAAAAGTAGTCAAACCCTGGTGCTGGTGGCGATTTTTCAATTTGCATTCTATCTTTTTTAATAAATATTTGGTAATGTAATATGGGACAGTTCAGAGAGAGGGGGAATCTCCCATCATTTTATTCTATTTTATCGTGGCTGCCGTGTTTATTTTATATTTCATAAACAGGCTCACCAATACATTATGCCTTGTCAGAGAGATTCCTGAAGAGCGGCAAGATAAGGTATTCCGATTTATTAATGTATCTATATTAATTTTACTGATCTCTTCGTTTGTGGAGATCTCCTTTACAGTGTAAATACGAAAGAAAGCATAGCTGCTGATTAAGCAGCTATGCTTTTTTATGTTGATTAGTACAGCCAAGAAGCGCCGATGATAATCAATAAAATAAATAACACAACCAATAAAGCGAATCCGCCTGCAAATACTTCACCCATCTTAAAAAGCACCTCCTGTAATAAGCTTTATTTACCAATTACATGTTATGCAATTCATGTTTGAAACGATTAGGCGCTAGTGAAAATAAAGGATCGCTTATGTTGCAAGCGATCCTCGGGCTGCTTAGTAGATGTAAGCTGCACCTACGATGATAAGCAAAATGAACAGTACTACGAGCAACGCGAATCCGTTAGAGTATCCTCCGCTCATGTTACATACCTCCTTTTCTTGATCAATATATAAGTATGTCATCAGCAAAAGTTTGACTAGACGAATGCCCTTAATTTAAAATCTTTTTACAGAAAGCCACAATATGTTATGATACGCATAGGTAATTTAATTTGGAATGATTAGGAGTGTTTGAAAACAATGAAGAAAATCGCAATAGCAGCTATCACTGCTACAAGCATCCTCGCTCTCAGTGCTTGCAGCAGCGGCGACAAAGAAGTCATCGCAAAAACAGACGCAGGCGATGTCACAAAAGGCGAGCTTTACACAAACATGAAGAAAACAGCTGGCGCAAGCGTACTGACACAGCTAGTGCAAGAAAAAGTATTGGACAAGAAGTATAAAGTTTCGGATAAAGAAATTGACAACAAGCTGAAAGAATACAAAACGCAGCTTGGCGATCAATATACTGCCCTCGAAAAGCAATATGGCAAAGATTACCTGAAAGAGCAAGTAAAATATGAATTGCTGACACAAAAAGCGGCTAAAGATAACATCAAAGTAACAGACGCCGATATCAAAGAGTACTGGGAAGGCTTAAAAGGCAAAATCCGTGCAAGCCACATCCTTGTTGCTGATAAAAAGACAGCTGAAGAAGTAGAGAAAAAGCTGAAAAAAGGCGAGAAGTTTGAAGACCTTGCGAAAGAATACTCAACAGACAGCTCTGCTTCAAAAGGCGGGGATCTTGGCTGGTTCTCAAAAGAAGGCCAAATGGACGAAACATTCAGCAAAGCTGCATTCAAATTAAAAACAGGTGAAGTCAGTGATCCTGTCAAAACGCAATACGGCTACCATATCATTAAAAAGACAGAAGAACGCGGCAAATATGATGATATGAAAAAAGAACTGAAATCTGAAGTGCTTGAACAAAAATTAAATGACAACGCAGCTGTTCAGGAAGCTGTTCAAAAAGTCATGAAGAAGGCTGACATCGAAGTAAAAGATAAAGATCTGAAAGACACATTTAATACATCTTCAACAAGCAACAGCACTTCTTCATCTTCAAGCAATTCTAAATAATAAAAAAAGCTGTGCGGCTCATTGAGCCGCACAGCTTTTTTATGCGATGGAATGGTTTTGATTTTCTTCTTCATGCTGCTGAGAACTGCGGCGTTCTCGCTCCTTTTCCATCCTCTCCATATAAATCTGCCCTTCTTTTTCAATAAAAGCCTGGTCTACTTTTTCTTCCTCTTTGGCTGCCGCCACAAGTTTATATGCGCTGAAAATGATCCCTACAATACAAAGATACACCCACCACGGAAAAAATAACACGGGCTCCTCCCCCTTTGCATAGATTCTTTATTCTTAACCATATGCGGGAATGAGACGAGTTATGTGCGGGAAAGACGCATCAAAAAGGACTGAGCTGAATATGTCAGCATCAGTCCTTTTTAAGTTATTTATGAAATGTCGGTTTATAAAAGGAACGGTTTTCCAGTGCAAATACACGTTCAGTATACTCGCCCGGCTTCACGCGCTCAAGCGCTCTGTCCATCATATTCATTTTTGCATCCAGATTGTCTATATAGTGAAGAATTTCCGCTTCTTTCACCATCGGCGGTTTCGGGCTGCCCCATTCTGCTTTGCCGTGGTGACTCAAAATCAAGTGCTGAAGAATTAACACCTCTTCAGAATCGATTTGAAGCTCCTCAGCCGCTTTTGAAAGCTCTGTCACCATGATGGAAATATGGCCGAGCAAATTGCCTTCAACCGTATATGAAGTGGAAACAGGGCCGGACAGCTCCTTCACTTTTCCAAGATCATGCAGGATAACACCGGCGTAAAGCAGATCACGATCAAGAGACGGATATAAATCTGCTATTGCTTTCGCCAGGTTCAGCATAGAGACAACATGATACGCCAAACCTGAGACAAACTCATGGTGGTTTTTCGTAGCCGCCGGATAATCCATAAACTCAGCTTCGTGTTTTTTAACCAAAAACCTTGTGATTCGCTGGATATTCGGATTTTTCATTTCAAATATATATTGAGTGATGGTATCCATCATTTCATTTTTCGGAATCGGCGCGGTTTCTAAAAAATCATCAATATTGACGTTTTCTTGCTCGCTTACCGGTCTGATATTTCTTAGCTTCAGCTGGGTGCGTCCGCGATAATGGTGAACATCGCCGACGACCTTGACAATCGTCTGCGGCGCATAGGTCACTTCATCACTTTGCTTGGCATCCCACAGCTTCGCTTCAATATCGCCTGATTGGTCTTGCAGCATCAGCGTCAGAAACGGTTTTCCATTGCTTGCAATCCCTTTCGTCGAGGATTTAATCAATAGATACTGGTCCACCTGTTCGCCAACCTCATGTAGCATAATCCCTTTAGCCATTCTATTAAAGCTCCCTCCGTATCTTACATAATACCAGTATATCACATACCGATTTTCAGCTATAGAACCTCTTTTATGACACCAAATGGATGATTTGGCTGTTATGAAATGCATCTTTTACGTGCTCATGGCATGTAAAATACAAAATCTGCCTACCGCCTTCAGATAAATCATACAGAACATGTAATACACGTTTCAGCCTTTCCTGATCAAAATGAACAAAACTGTCGTCAAGCTGGAACGGAAGCTTTGACTCACCCTGGCGCGTAACGGCCAAAGCAAAGCGGATCGCTGTATACAGCTGTTCACACGTCCCTTGTGACAGCTCTTCCGCATGATAGACAGTGCCATCGCGATGCATAACCATGATCGAATCATCCGTTTCGGAAAAATAAATGGTTTGGTAGTTTCCGTCAGTCAGAGGGCGGAAAAATTCTCCTGCCGTCTCCAGAAGGCGCGGAAGCTCGATTTTTTTATGCCGCTCCAATTTGTTTCTGATCACCTGTTTGACCATTTGTATGGAGGCCCATTTTTTAGCCGTTTCTTTCACACGTTCTTTTTGCATTTCGGTTTGAAGCTTGAGGTCTGAGACCATTCCCGAAGCCTCTAATTGTTCCTGTTTGACTGAGAGCAGTGCGATTTGGCTGCGGAGCTGCTCGATCTCCTCAGTCAGCCGCTCTTTTCTTTCATTCTCAACAAATTGCTTATCTTTCAATTCAGAAAGCGTATTGGAATCCGCCAGTTCAAGTTCCTCCGGGTACCCGCCTTGAAGCTGTGCGTTTACGTGATGAAGCTTGTTCTCCGTATCCTTCAATTGCCTGCTGATGTCGGCTATGGCAAAAAACGCATCTCTGTCTTTTGCAGCAGCCGCGGCAAATAACTGTTCAATCTGTGCGTGGAAATACTGTATTTCTTGCTCAAGTTCAAGCATCTGTTCCTTTGTATAATGAATATCTGTTTCAATTTCCTTTTTTTGCTTCTCAATTTCTTTTTCACGTTCAATGTTTTTCCGCAATGTGTGAAGGGCGTCCGAAATGGAGATATCCTGACTCTGATTCACGGGAAGAAGCATACTGACGCGTTCTTCGAATGTTCTCCGGTGCTTTTTCAGCCTGCCTGCTTCTATGGTCAGCTCATGCTTTTTCTTCACTTCTTTTTTAACATCCTTCATTAAGCTGTATGCATCAAGCAAAAATGATGGATCTTCCTTAAATCCGAGCTCATTCATAAAACGCTCAACCTGTGTAAAGGACGGCGCCATTTCGGCTTCCCACTGTTCAAACTGCTGGATGACCCTTTCATACGCCGCCTCTTTTTGCTGAAGCGCTGCACGCTGTGTGAGAAGGTGCTGCTTATTGCGGTCATCCTCCCATAACGCTCCTCTAAGCATTTCAGCTTCTGCTGGTGAAATATCCGTCATGGGCTGTCTTGTCTCTCGGCTGTTTCGAAAAGACGGTTTTCCTGATACAAGCCAATACACAATAAGTGCAGCGCCGAAACTTATGGCGGGAATCCATTGCTGCAGCAGAGAAAAGAGAACGATGAACAACATACCAGCTGCAATGACAGTCTTTTTCTGTTTAGCCTGCTGTCTTTCAAAAAACGTTAGCTGTTCTCTGAGCTTCGCTTGCTCTTGGTGCTGCCCCTGTGTTTCATCATATGCTCTAAGAGCTGCTTCTTTATCTTTTCTTTGGCTGTTTTCAAGAATCGCGGACGAAGCGGCATGAACGGCCTTTTCCGCGTCTTCCAGCTCTTGCCGGGCAAGTTCAAACGTCTCGTCAAGCTGCCGTTTTCTGTCTCTTGCCTGTACATATTGCTGCACCGCTTGCTGAAGCTGCCATTCATAATCATATGAGGTGTTCATATTCAGGAGCTCATTTTCATCCGTTTTATTGAGCTGTTCCAGCCCTGCCGCTGTCTGCGCAGACGTCTGGCGCAGCTGTGCCTGAATGGCTGCCAGCTGTTCTCCCCAGGATTGGTACATATGAAACGCTGCCGAAAGCTCTTGTATCAGCGTTTCTTTCGCCAATAGTTCTTTATCGGGGATAAGCTTTTGCCTCTGTTTGTCCAACTCCGCCATCTTCACCCGAAGCGCCTCAAGCTGTGCTGATTTCGGGTGAAGATGGGATTCATATTTTTCCAGCTGATGCAGTCCGTCAGCAGGAAATTGTACTGCGTGTTCCGGAAATTCTGCAATCACCTGTTCGAGTGTCGCTTTTTCATTTAGCAGCGGCTTTCGCTCAATCGCTCCCTCAATCATTCGGATATGTCCCGCCGTCTCTTTCAATTCGGTTTCCGCGGCTGCAAGGCGGGCTTCAAGCGTTCGTTTTTCCTCGAGAAGCTGATGATAGCCCGCTTCCTCTGCTTCAGCCTGTTTTAGCTTAACTGCCAGCTGCTTAAGCGTTTCCAGCTCCTGATTCAATTGAGGGTTTCGCCCATTTGGTTTATAGAGCCTTTCGCTTTCCTTCGTCAGCCTTGAATCAAGCTTTGATACGGCTTCAGCACCAAACAAGCTGGAAAAGAGCAAAAATTCCCCTATCTTGTCCCGATTAAAGGCGTGAATTTCCTGCAGCCCGAATACGTCGAACGAATATATGGCTTTGTACAACGACCTGTCTGTGCCCTGGAACAGCTGCTTTAAAACATCTCCCTGCTTTACTTCGCCCTTTTCTGTGTACACGCTTAGTTTTTCGGCAGTCCCTTTCGTCCGTTCGATCTTCAGCACCCCATACTCAGGATGTTCAGCTTCAAGAACACCGCCGTAGACACCGCCTGTTTTCGGTTCATACTTTTTCGTTTTCGGAAAACCGAACAGCATGCTTTCAATGAATGACATCATCGTCGTTTTTCCTGCCTCATTTAATCCGTAGATGACTTGGACAGGAGAGGCGGAAAAGTCAAAGGTCCGATTGGAAAATTTTCCGTATTGGTAGATATGTAAAGATATAATTCGCAAAGCTGTCACCGCCTCATGTATCAAGCACCTTAAGCTGTCTTTTCAATAATATCTGTGCCTGCTCTTTTATTTCCTTTACCTCCTCTTGGCTAAACCGGTCCGCGTGCCTTCTATACACTGGATGCCGCTCAAGCCCTTCCAGCACGTCTGACAGATCGCTGCGATCAATGTCTTCAAATAAACCGCCAAAAAAAGGATCAAGGTTTGTTAGGTTTGCTTCGTTTTCTGTCTCATCGTCCAATCTAAGAGGCCAAACGAAACGTTCCTCCTCCGCTTCTTGCTCCTGAAGAGCTTCAAGAAACTCATCCAAGGTGCCTTTTGGCGCCTCCAGCAGCCATTCCGGCGCCGTCCCTTGTAAAACAAGCCTTACACAAACAGGGCTCCCCTTTTTCCGCAGCCTCGAAAACGTGTTCTCCACCATTTGAAAGAGGGCGGTCATATTCTTTGCCTCCGTCACATCAACCGCCGCTTTTTCCCACAGGACATCATGCGCTCTCTGAAATTCATAAGATATATCTCCGTTTGTCACATGAACGAGATAATAGCCTTTATCTCCCGTCTCCTTCATATGGCGTGCTTGCGTGTTTCCCGGGTAAATGACTGCCGGATGCTCGGCAGATAGAACCTGGCGTTTATGTATATGGCCAAGCGCCCAATAATCCATCCCGCTTTTCATGAGGTCGTCATGTGTAAACGGGCAATACGGATCGTGTCCTTCAGATCCTGACAGCGTGCCGTGGAGCATGCCGATATGAAACGGTGCATCAGTTGATCTCCGATAGCGGGCGGCTTGGTTTTCCGTCACTGCTCTGGCCTGATAGCTGAAGCCGTAAATGCTTGCTATGCGCCTGCCTTCTTTAAAAAACGATTTTTCTTCTGGAACAGCGGACGAAAAAATATGGACATTCTCAGGCCATTCAATCGGCGTCCACTCCCCGCCAAGATGATCGTGATTCCCAAAGATGACGTATACCGAAATCCCGCACTCTCTGAGTCTTTCAAACTGTTTTTTCAAAAAGAGCTGAGCCTTTAAGCTTCGATTGGCTTCATCAAACAGATCTCCCGCCAGCAAAATGAAATCAACGTGCTCTCTCACTGCAGCGTCTATCATATGTCTCACGCTTGCAAACGTGCTTTCTTTAATCCGGGCAAAAATCGGCTCCGGCAGATGCGATATCCCGTAAAACGGGCTGTCAAGATGAAGATCTGCCGCATGAATAAAGGTTAGTTCAGTCAACATTCTGCTCCTTTCCAGGATGAAGTACCCTTATTTTAGCACCGAATTCTTGCGAATGCACGTTCTGTCAATAAAGAAACAGCCTGAGAATCCCCAGGCTGTTTTCCAATCAGTTTTTCGCTAAACGTAGCGCTTGTTTGATCGCTTTGAACGCGCTTGAATTGCCGTAAATTAATACACCGCCTTTATAAATTCTGGCGCCGATAACGGCCAGTATGACAATGGTGAGCAGTGTGATTCCGATTCCGACAGCCGCCTGCCAGAACGGAATATCAAGCATGCCGACGCGCAGGAACATAATCATTGGCGTAAAGAACGGAATAAACGAAGTTACCGTAATAAATCCTGCGTCAGGTGCATTCAAACCGAACATCGCGATCATAAAACCGGCGACAACCAAAAGCGTCATCGGCGTGATCGTTTGCTGCACGTCCTCTATTCTGCTGACGACACTGCCGAGAAACGCGGCAAGTGTCGCGTACAAAAAGTATCCGAGCAAAAAGAAAATGACAGCATAGATGACAGTGGTTGCAGATACGTCGGTCAAATTAAGGAATCCGCCGACAGATGAAGCCGTTTCGCTCTTTTGGTTCAGCTTAAGCGACAGAGAGCCGGCTCCTATAATAATAGCAAGCTGTGTGATCCCGACAAGCCCGATACCAAGCAGCTTTGCAAACATTTGCTGGATCGGCGGCATACTTGAGATCAGGATTTCCATAACTCGCGAAGATTTTTCGGTTGCGACCTCCATCGCTATCATGCTGGCATACATAATCACTGAAAAATAAATGACGAACAGCATAATGTAAACAAGCCCTACCGTCTGGCCAAGCTCTTCCTCAGACTTTGCCCCTTCTTTCAGCGCCTTCTGCCCCACAGTAACGGGCGCATAAAGGCTGCTGATCGTTTCCTGCGACACGCCGAGCTCCGCTGTTCCGACAGCTGTTTTGGTTTGCGTCAGCGCCTGCTGCAGCGTTTGATACGTGCTTTCATCAGAAATCGTTAACGCTTTATATGTTCCTGAAATGGTCCCTTTTTCATCTCGTTTGATGATGAGCATGCCATCGAGTGATTCATCTTTGACTTGCTTTGTGACCTCATCCTCCGATTGCTTCGACAGCTTCACATCAAGATCGCCGTCTGTATCCACCGCTTTCAGCTGCTTAGAAAAAACCGGATATAATTCGTTTGTTTCATCAACAACGGCGATTTTTTCTTTCGCATCGTCACCTTGAAACAAAGAAATGATCGATTCCAGATTCGTTACAACTAAAACAAGCAGCACCGTGATGACAGTCGAAATAATAAAGGATTTTGCCATAATCTTATTTTTGTATGTATGAGAAAGCATGATCCAAAATTTATTCATAGACGGCCCCCACCTTTTCTATAAAAATATCATGCAGTGACGGCTCTTCAAGCTCAAACTTTCTGATAAACCCTTTTCCTTGGAGCATCGCAAAAATCTCTTGAGAAATGTCTTCATTGGCAATCTGCAGCTTGACGCCGTCGGCCGTTTCCTTCCATTGTAGAATGCCTTCATGAGACTGCAAAAAGCTTAGATCGTCATCGGAGTGAATGGTGACGTTCTTTTTGCCAAAGGAGCGCTTGATCTCCTTCAGCTTGCCTTGCACGACCGGTCTTCCTTTCTGCAATATGCAAAGGTTCTCACAAAGCTCCTCCACATGTTCCATCCGATGGCTTGAAAATAAAATAGAAACACCGCTGTTTTTCAGCGAGATCACAGCCTCTTTTAACAGCTCAACATTGACAGGGTCCAGGCCGCTGAAAGGTTCATCAAGAATCAGGAGGTCCGGCTTATGCAAAACTGCCGAAATGAATTGGATTTTCTGCTGATTCCCCTTCGAAAGCTCTTCCACCTTCTTATTCTCGTAATCTGTAATATTGAAGCGTTCAAGCCATGTCCCGAGCTCTTTTACAGCCTCTCGCTTCTCCATCCCTTTTAATCTGGCAAGATAGACGAGCTGATCCCTTACCTTCATTTTCGGATAAAGGCCCCGCTCTTCCGGCAAATAACCGATTTTGTTGCTGATATGATAATTCACAGGACGGCCCTTCCAGCTGATTGAGCCCTCCGTAATGCTTAATAATCCTAGGATCATGCGAAACGTTGTTGTTTTTCCCGCTCCGTTTGCGCCTAATAGACCGAACATTTGCTGTTCCGGAATATCTAAGTCCAATCCGTCAACGGCTTTATAATCTCCAAATGTCTTCGTTACGTGATCAATTGTAAGCACTGAATCTCCTCCTTCCCTGACCCATTATATACTAATTTTGGATAAAGAATAATAAAGGATTTTGATTTCCTTTTTAGAATATAAATGAAGAAAGACTGATAAACCTTAAAATGGAGGAGAAACCTGATGGCTGATTATTTCCTTACCGTATTTGATCCTTCGGGGAACACGCTGGTAAACGAGCAATTCGAGGCAGAACATGAAGAAGCGGCAAAAACGCATGGTGAAGCCCTCTTAAAAGAAAAAGAGCTTCATAGTCATACTCATCGTTTAGTCAATGCAGCCGGAAAGCTGATTTTGTTTCACAGATGATCAGCTTTCCGGCTGATCTGTTACGCTTGAAACTTCGGCTCCCGTTTTTCTAAAAAGGCACGGATTCCTTCTTGGTGATCCTTGGTCCTTCTCATTCTCTCTTGGGCGCTGCGCTCAAGGGATAGCACTTTTTTCAGTTCTTCAATTTGGAGGCTTTGAAAAATACCTTTCGTTTCGATCATCGCCAAAAGAGGGGAGGCCAACAGGGTTTCGATAATGGGTCTTGCGCCTTCGGCAGGGTCTCCGGCAAATGTCCCATCAAGAAGCCCCATATCGGCAGCTTCCGAGGCAGATAGTTTTTTTCCGCTCCAAATCAGTTTTTTCGCTTTTGCTTCACCGATTCTTTTCTTCAGCAAATAATGTCCTCCGCCGTCCGGAACAAGCCCAATGCCGATAAAATTCATCGCGAGAACGGCGTTTTTTTCAGCGAGCACAATGTCCGCACAAAGCGCCAAACTCAGGCCCAGTCCCGCAGCAGCACCATGAATGGCTGCAATTGTCACTTTCTTCATCTGATATAAATTCAGGGTGACAGCCTCAATCGTATCCATCAGCCGTTTAAATTGGTCAGGGTCATGCTCTGACATCATCATCCTGATATCACCGCCGGCCGAAAAGCCTTTCCCGCTTCCTCTCAGGAGAACGATGAGCGCCTCGCTTGCAGCCGCCATTTCGACTGCCTCCTTCAATTCAGACAGCATCTGTTCATTCAGGGCGTGATGGGCATCAGGCCGATTCAGGATAATCTCTGCAACGGCCCCATTACATGCATATTGAACAAACTCCATTAAAAGCACCTCCATGTATGCGCTTACTTTTTTCTTTCTCCTATACATTCCCCGCCATCCCCAAATAAACCTTTTTATTTTTCAAGGTCAATAGATACTGAAAAATGCATATTGTTTGAATGGAAACATAAAGTTTTATATAGTGAAAAAGAAGGGATATCTTGATGAGAAGGGAGGAAAGGAACATGGATAAATTGCTGATCAGTTTTCTGTTAAGTTTATTTATGGTGTACTTTCCCCCTTCGGACGTGGTTCTGCCTTCCCAGTTTGAAGCAAGCACTGACAGCTATGTGCCTATGTCTTCATATCCGCAGGAAACACAATCGGCAAAAACGCCATCGCCGGGCAGCATGCACCCGGCTGAGCTGATCAAAGAGTACAGCCCGCTGGCGCAGTCTGTCAGGCAGCTCTCTGTCAAACCACTTGACGAACCGCTGATAAACAGGCTGGAAAAGGCTTTGGCCGTCCCTGTCAAATACCAGTCTAACTACCTCCGAATATAATTTGCTCAAGTTTTATTTGTAACTCACCCCATACTGCCAACACTACATTCGGAGGGATTTTCATTGAATATTAAAGAAAACGATCTGCCGGGCATCGGCAAAAAGTTTGAAATCGAAACAAGAAGCCACGAAAAAATGACGATTATCATTCATGATGACGGAAGAAGGGAAATTTACCGGTTTAATGACCGGGACCCGGATGAGCTTCTTTCAAATATTTCATTGGATGATTCTGAAGCAAGGCAAATTGCAGCTATTCTTGGAGGCATGGTCTATAAACCGCAAGCTCTGGAGTCCATCGAAATGGCCTTCAGCGATCTTATTATTGAATGGTTTAAGGTCGAAAAAGGCGCCAAATCGATCGGGCGCACACTCGGAGAGCTTGATGTCCGCCAGAATTACGATGTCACTGTGATTGCCATTATCAAACACAACCAGGAAAAGCTCCTAAATCCCGGAGCCGATTCGATTATTGAAGAAAATGACACCCTTGTCCTCTCAGGTGAGAGAAAGCATCTGAAGAAACTGATTCACGATTTTCTTTCTGGAGAGGGCGTGTGAGCCCCGATGGACCATCTTGTATTTGAAGTCGGAACTGCACTTGTCCTTGTGGCAATCGCCAGTGTGATCGCCAATAAAATTAAATTTTCGATTATTCCGTTTCTGATTGTGCTGGGAATGCTTGTTGGACCGCACGCGCCGAAAATGGGGATTATTGATCTAACATTTATTCAAAGCAGTGAAATCATCGAGTTTTTCGGGCGAATGGGCGTACTGTTCCTTCTCTTCTATCTCGGACTCGAATTCTCTGTCGGGAAGTTAATCAAATCAGGAAAATCAATCGCGGTCGGCGGGACGATTTATATTTTGATTAACTTCAGCCTCGGACTGCTTTACGGGTTTATCACCGGATTTTCCTTTCTGGAAGTCCTCATCCTCGCAGGCGTCATCACAATCTCGTCAAGTGCGATTGTCGCAAAAGTGCTCGTTGATTTAAAAAGAACCGCCAATCCGGAAACCGAATTGATTCTCGGCATCATCATGTTTGAAGATATTTTCCTTGCCGTATATCTGTCCGTTGTTTCCGGCCTTGTACTAGGTGATGCGACATCCGTAGGGAGTGCGCTCTTGTCCATTTTGATCGCCTTCGGTTATATGCTGCTGTTTTTTATCGCAGCAAGAAAACTCCCGCCGCTGTTGAACAAACTGTTGGACATTCGCTCAAACGAAGTGTTTATTATCGTCATTTTCGCAGCACTCTTTTTTATCGCCGGGTTTTCAGAGACGATTCATGTAGCAGAAGCAATAGGCGCGCTGCTGCTCGGTTTGGTCTTTTCAGAAACAGAGCATTCCGATAGGATTGAACACCTCGTTGTTCCGTTTCGCGACTTCTTCGGTGCGATGTTCTTTTTCAGCTTCGGCCTCAGCATCGATCCGTTTTCGCTTGGTGAAGCGGTTTGGCTTGCGTTGGGTGCAGTGATTTTGACCATTCTGGGAAATTTTATCGCCGGAATGGTGGCAGGACGACGCGCAGGGCTTTCTCATAAGGCTTCATCGAATATCGGGCTGACGATCGTATCGCGGGGAGAATTTTCGATTATCGTTGCGAATCTCGGAATAGCCGGCGGACTGTCAGCCACATTAAAGCCGTTTGCCGCATTATATGTCCTCATTCTGGCGATTTTGGGACCGCTTGTCACAAAGGAATCAAAACGAATTTACCGCTTGCTGAACAAGGTATTTAAATGGAAGACTGAGGTTCAGCCCGCAAAAAAACAGGGATAAAAAAAGCAGCACTGTAATCAGTGCTGCTTTGTCGTTTTTTCAAAAATCTGCTCTAAATATTTGATTTTTTCGTCCGTGTAGTGCTCGAAGCGCTCATTGTACGATTTCGGATCTTTAGGATTCGCAAAATGCGTGATTTTCCCTGTATCCCGTTCAATAAATTTACTAGCAGCGCCGCAGCCGATTCCGATAATCGTCTGGACCTCTTCCATAATCATAATGTTGTAGATGCTTTCTTGTCCCGGCAAAGAGTATCCGACGTTTTCAAGGTTTCCAAGAATGTTTTTCTGGCGGTATAAATAATAAGGCACGTACCCATGCTCTTTCGTCCAGGCTACCGCGTCTTCCATCATTTGAGAAACCTCTTCCCTGCCGGCAACTTTGTACTTATGCTTGTTTCTCGTCATTTCTGACGCCCGTTTAAATGAAAGAGTATGAACGGTAAGGGATTCCGGCATCAGTTTTTCTGTTTCTGAAAGACTGTGCCTGAACTCCTTCACGCCTTCCCCAGGCAAACCAATAATCAAGTCCATGTTAATATTATTCATGCCTTGCTGGCGTGACAGATGATATTTCTCAATGGTCTCTTCAACCGTATGGTGCCGCCCGATCGCCTTTAGCGTTTCGTTTTCGTAGGATTGCGGATTGATGCTGATCCGATCAATGTCATATTTGTTTAAAACGGCGAGTTTTTCTTCTGTAATCGTGTCAGGACGACCGGCCTCCACCGTAATCTCACGAATGTTTTTCACATCCGGGAAGGAGCGGACCATTTCTTCATACAGCAGATCCATCTCCTCCGCTGTAATGCTTGTCGGCGTCCCGCCGCCAAAGTAAATGGTTGTAACCTTAACATCATGCTCCTTCAGCCATTCACCGATTTTCTGCATTTCGTAATGCAGTCCCCATAGGAATGAGCCGACTCTGCCTGCCTGTCCCTGGATGGCATACGCAGGGAATGTGCAATACGCGCATTTTGTCGGGCAGAACGGAATGCCGATATAAATGCTGACTTCATCCTTTACTCGGTACAAATCCGGCACTGCCGCCAGCTGACGATCAACAATTTCCTGCATTAGCATGATTTTTTCATCATGAATTAAATAGTCTTTTTTCAACTCAGCATGCGCTTGCTCCTTGGACATTCCGCTTTGCAGTTTTTTATGAAGCAGCTTTGTGGGCCGGATTCCTGTGAGGATTCCCCACTTCTGCGTAATGCCCGTATGCGCCTGAAGAAGATTGAGATACACATAAGAAATTGTGTTTTTCACTTGCTTAAAAGCTTCTTTTTCATTCATGCCGGGAGAAAAGAATTTTGTATGCTGTTCCTTTATGCCAGTTCCCTTCACTTCTCCCGAAACCGTCACATGCTCATCCGTTTGTGACAACGCTAAAGAAATGACAAAATCTGCGGGCTCCTCTCCGCCATACGCAAGCTCGCACTCTTCATAAAACAAATTTGCAATATTTTGCAGAGGCCGATGCAGGCGGTCATCATGTATGCCTTCTATTTTAATTTGCAACTTCATCACCTAATTTATCAGATTCAAAACTTTCTTTAGTGTACAGAAATAAACTGCTAAAATCAATCCGGCAAAAAAGCCGCCGCACCTGTCAGGGTGCGAGCGGCTTTTTTACACACGTTTCATGTGGAACTTATCAAGAAATCCTTTTCGCTGCTGCATTCGGAAATATTCCTTCATCATATAAGCGACACCTTGCTCGTCATTGGACCTTGTAACCCAATCTGCCTTTCTCTTAATTTCCGGAACGGCATTCCCCATCGCTACCCCAAGACCGGCAAGTTCGATCATCGGCAGATCGTCATACTGATGCCCAATGGCCACGACATCATCCATACTCAGGCCCAGCTCTGAAGCGACGAGGGCCAAACCCGCTTCCTTCGAGACACCTTTCGGGACGATATTCAGCTTCTCATCGTTTACGCGAATCACATCCACTGCAGGGAAGGCTTTTGTAATCGTTTCTGTAATGTCATGCTGAATGTCGTGCTCCGTGTAGACCTCGATGACGGGTGCACTCACCGGCTCATCCATGAGGAGATCGCTTAATGATTCAACGAACTGGACTGGATAAAAGATCGGGTCAGACGGATGAATGAGTGCTTTCCCCAATAAATTCGAATTCACCTTTTTCTTGTTTCCGATGGAATACTTTTCGTGAAGAAGCCGAATATTACATTGATAGCTCTCCAGCACTTGAACAATGTTAAAGGTATGATCATCAGAAATTCTTTTTTCAAAAAACGGGGCGTCAATTTTCTCAGCGATATATGCCCCGCTATGGGTGATCAGCTTGGCATCAAGCTTTAGCGATTTCGCTATTTTCTGTGCTGAGCGAAAATGACGGTTGGTCACAAGTGTGACGTAAATCCCTTTTTTCTTTACATATTCAATCGCGTCTTTCGTTGCCTGATGAATCTTCCCGTTCGACCGAAGCAGCGCTCCATCTATATTTAAGGCAAGCAATTGTTTTGACACAGAGATGTCCCCCTCCTTGATGACTGTACTTGTGTATAGGATATGACCCTGTCTCTGTGTTTAGAACAACCTTTTCTTAAAGCAAAAAAAGCCTGGCTCAGCAGACTTTATTTATGGCTTGTTGATAGGATACGATCGAAGCAGCCATTCTCCCTAATATCGTTATTTCGATTTACGAAAAATCATGTATCAGGAACCCCTTGTTTGACCAATGATGCGCTCCGAACACTTACTCTCTGTTGCTTATCCCCTCTATATAACGGCATGATATGCGACCGTATCCATTTGAAATAGGTAAGTGTAGGCGCTTTCAATGTTATTATCTCAGTTTTCTTTTCCGATGACAAGGGTTTTTTTAACTAAAAAAAGTAACCAACTTTTGTATATCCGTGGTAGGATCAGTTGTTAATTTTTAGGACTATACACTTGATCCAGAACGTACATTCCCATACAATATAAATAATAAACGAAAAAGCGGTGTTTATATGGCTGATTTAAAAGAAATATATAATGAAGAACTGATATCTCAGTTGATCCATCATGTAAGGTCATCCTATCCTGATTTTAATAAAAACAGATTCTTGGATACATTACGGCTGGAGGACTGGCCTGAACTCACTTTAAAAGAGCGGATGCGCCGCGTGACAGTTTCTTTATACGAAACTTTGCCAAAACAATACGTTGAAGCGCTCACAATTTTACGGGATACAGCCCCTCATTTTAAAGGACTCAGCGGAATTTTATTTCCAGATTATGTGGAACAGTACGGGTTAGCGCATTGGGAAGAATCAATAAAGGCATTGGAATACTTTACGCAATATTCGACCTCAGAATTTGCTGTAAGGCCTTTTTTGCTGTTAGATCAAGAAAAGATGATTGCACAATTGCTTGCATGGTCTGAGCATAAAAATGAACACGTGAGAAGACTTGCGAGCGAAGGCAGCAGGCCCCGCCTGCCATGGGGAAAATCGATACCGGCTTTGAAATCGGACCCTTCCCCCGTATTGCCGATCCTTGAAAAGCTGATGCAGGACGAGTCCTTATATGTAAGAAAAAGCGTGGCCAACAACCTTAATGATATATCAAAAACGCATCCTCATTTACTGAGAAAAGTCGCAGATCAATGGTATGGAACACATCCCCATACAGACTGGATTATCAAACACGCCTATCGGACCTTATTAAAAAAGGGTGATAAACAGGCCTTAGCGCTTTTTGGTTATGAAAATGCTGATTCGATACAACTACATGATTTAACATGCCAGCCCAAACGTATAGTTATTGGCGAAAGCCTTGAATTTTCTTTCTATATTCATTCAGACAGGGATCAAAAAGTAAGAATTGAGTACGCAATTGATTTTGTAAAAGCAAGAGGCCAGCGTCATCAGAAAGTATTTAAAATAACAGAAACAAATATACGAAAAAACGAAACGAAATCATACACAAGAATCCAATCCTTTAAGGATTTAACCACCAGAAAGCATTACAAAGGAATTCATACATTATCAGTGATCATCAATGGAAAGGTAAAAGATTCATTGGATTTCCAAGTTTGCTGAATGAATAAAAAATCCCTTCTTATCCAAGAAGGGATTTTGCTTATTAGCCTTCAACACTGCCGTAAAGCTCTTCTAAAGGCTTCATAATGATTTTGTTCAATTCACCAATCAGCATGCTCATGCGCTGCTCCGCTTCCATCAGCTGAGAAATTTTTTCGTGCTGCTGTACAAGCGCAACTGTTTTTTGAGCCTGCGTCACTTCTTCTTGTGTAATCTCTTCTCCTGCCATTTGTTTTTGCTGGAGTCTAAGCTGTACATCACGGAAGTTTTCGAACATGCGCTTCGCTGATTCATCTGCGTTAACTTCGTCGTAAAGGTTTTTTAAACGGGTGAACTCTTCGCTCCCGCGTAATGCATTTTCCAGATCATATGCTACATCATAAAAATTAACAGCCATTGTAAATAGCTCCTTTCATCATTGCCGTTTGACATACCACTCCACTATAACAGACTATGGAGCTCCTTTCATTAATCAAAACCCATTTCTTCTTAAAAAAGGATGACAAACAATGCTTGAATCGCGCCTATAATTCCGCCGAGAAGCCCCCCCAAATAGGTAATCATTTTAAATTCTTTTTTTGAAATGGACAGCACCATTTCTTCAAGACGCTCCACCGGGAACTGATCCACCTGCTCCTTGACGATTTCCTCAAGATGCAACCGTTTTAAGGCACTTTCAAGGTTGGACGAAATCCCTTCAAGCAATTTGTCTAACAGTGCCGGCAGCATTTGCTGGGTCAGCTCAGATTCATAGCGGACGGTAAGCGTGCCAATCGTATTGTCGAAGAAAGGGGCAGTCGAAAATGCTTGCAGCACTCTTCGTTTCAAACTGAAAATGAGCGCCTTTGCATTCCATTTTTCGTCTGCTTCATTAAACGTATACTCCCTCAGCTTGCCCCATTCGTTTTTTAAGAGATCAGAAAGCAATTTATTTGTTTCCTCATTGCGCAAGAATTTCAGCAGCTCCGGCAGCACGCGATCCGCAAGGCTTGAATTGCCAAGAAACATTTGCACCATGCTTCCAAGCATGCCGCGCTCTTTTAAAAAGTCATCAATCATATTGCCAAGACGGATTTTTCCTTCATCACTTTCAAAATAACTGACACTCCGTGACAATATATATCCTGAAATCATCGGAATCTTTTCCTCAAGCTTTTCCTGCACCTCTATAGGCACCAGCTCTTTTAACGATTGGTCCCCGTATTGGCGGAAAAGCTCATTCAGCTTATCATCGGTCCAGCTGCTGATCCATGCATCAGCAGCTTTTTCTGGGCGCTTCATCCCGGCTTTTTCAAGCGCTTCTTTTACTGTCACTTCAGAAAGTGACAGCTTTTGAATCAGCTGTTCCCCCACGCGAAGAGCCTGCGTTTTGGCTGCATCAGAGACGAGCCGCTTTTTAATGCCTTCAGGGGTTAAGAGATGATTGACTACCATCAGTCCCATTTGTTTTGCAAGTTCATCTCGCCGTCTTGGAATCAGCCCGGGCGTAAAAGGAACTCGCTTCCCAAACAAATAGTACGCTTTATACGGCCTAAACAGCATTTGAATTGCTAAATGATTGGTCACCGCTCCAATGGCAGCGCCGATCACGATCATAAAAATAAAGGTTCCTGCAATACCCATTCCTATTCATCTTCCTCCATCTGTGCTTCAGCTTTTTTCATATAGATTATGTACCTATACGTATTATAGAGGCTCATGCAATCACTTAGCAAACGAGGAGACAAATTCCTGTTCTTAGAAAATCAGCTTGTTCTTTTGGAATAGGGCAAGGTGGAGAATCGTATTCTGTAAAGTAGAATACCGTCAGCTGCGTTCGTCTTACATGTATTTAGTGTAAAGCTGCGGACACCCGCCGGCAGCTTTTGAATAAAAGGGGGAGTCTCACCATGATAACACTCGGTTTTATGTCCTTATCCCGCCAGCATGAAGCGGATTATTCCGCAGAACTGGCCAAAAGAGCACCCGAATTCGGCATACGTTTCATCCGGTTTACACCATTTGATATTTCACCTGACACTTTGCGTGTCAAAGCATCGGTCTATCATTCGGCCAGCAGCACATGGAACGAAACTGAAATGGCGATTCCAGATTATATTTATGATCGCTGTTTTTACGGCAAGGATTCACATTCCCAAAAAGCAAAACCAATCGTTGAGTGGCTCAAAAAATATCCGAAAACGGAATTTATCGGGCGGGGTCTTCCCGATAAGTGGACCGTCCTTCACGATTTGCAGCAGCACTCTGTAATCAATCCCTATATTCCCGAAACGATAAAGGTGAACCGCTACGAACAAATTCAATCCTTTTTATCCAAAGAAAAAGCCTGCATCCTTAAACCGGCATTCGGCGCGGGAGGCAGAGGCGTGATTCTTTTGAAGCTGGGCAAAAAAAACATCACAGCTACTTATCACATCGGAAAGGATAAGCAGACAAAAACGTTTTCCAACCAAACTTCTTTTAAAACATGGTGCAAAAAAGTGCTTCAGCATCAATATTTGCTTCAGCCTTACTTAAACATTCAAGATAAGGAACAATACCCTTGTGATATTCGTCTGTTTATGGAAAAAAACGAAGCAGGTGAATGGAATACAGTCGGAAAGGCAGTAAGACGCGGATACAAACACGGGCTGCTGGCCAATTTGTCAGGCGGATCTGATGCGCTGACATTTGACTCCTGGTTTGAAGATATACCGAAAAAACAGCAAGTGGTCTTACTAGATGATGTGTTTTCGATTACCCAATCGGTTCCGTATTATCTTGACGAGCGCTATGGGCCGTTGTTTGAACTCGGTCTTGATATATGTCTTGCTAAGGACGGGAGAATTTGGATTTTAGATATCAATTCCAAACCAGGCAGAAAGTCAATCCTGCGTGTCTCTCCCGAGCAAAAAGAACAGCTGTACACTTGTCCCCTAAAGCGCTGCCAATATCTGTTTTCTGAGCAAAGCCAGAAAGGAGTTCTTCCGCGTGAATCCTAAACGGTTTTTGATCGGCATAGACAAAACCAGTGAAAATACCCTGTTTCTGCCCTCTTCGCTGAAGCAAGACGGACTTTTGCATGCTGCATTCGGAACGAAGGTTGTCAGATGCCACGTTGCTTACAGACGGCATCTGGAACAAACCGTGCTTCTCTCTGAAAATCTGTTTCATGAGCTTTTGCTTCCCCACCGAAGCAGGGCAGATATACTGATTCATGATCATACAGTGCATATCGGGCCGTTAGTCGGCATCTTTACGGCAGGGTTTACTGTATCTCTTGAACGCCCATTTAAGGATCGTTCCCTCTTTTTTTCTAAGCTTGTCACGTTACACGAGCAAGCCGGGGGCTACTGCTTCGTTTTTGGCGCGCACCAAATCAATTGGGAGGAAGGCACGATTGAAGGCCTCCTTTACAGGGAAAACGGCTGGGAGAAAAAAATCGTTCCATTGCCGAACGTCGTTTATGACCGTTTGCCGAACCGAAAAATTGAAGATTCACTTCTCTTGCAACATACAAAAAAGAGGCTGATCGATGAATATCAGATCCCATGGTTTAATAAAACGTTTTTCAATAAATGGAACGTTCATCAATTGCTCGAAAAAGATCCAAGAACGGCACCCTTTTTGCCTAGATCCGAGCTGACACCGTCTGTGGAGCTGATTGATGAGCTCTGTGGCGCATACAAAAAAGTCTATATCAAACCGGCAAATGGAGCACTCGGCACCGGCATTTATCAGCTGACAAGAACAGATGGCGGCCTGACGGTAAAGCATACGAATGACGCCAAAACTTTTACATCAATTGATTATTCCGATGCCGCCTCATTCCTTGCAGAATTTCAAAAACATCACAACCCGTCCGACTTTCTCATTCAGCAAGGTGTTGATCTCATCGAATTTCAAGGCAAACCAGCGGATTTCCGTGTCCATACCAATAAAAACAGAAAAGGAAAATGGACAGTGACAGCAATCGCCGTAAAAATTTCCGGAAAGAACAGCATTACAACACATCTTTCTAACGGCGGCACTGTAAAGACACTTGCGGAAGTATACGATGATCCCGCTGAAAGAGTTGAGGTCATTAAAAAGCTTTCTGCAGCGGCACTGACTGCAAGCCATGTCCTTCATGATCATATCGAGGGATTTATCGGGGAGATTGGTTTCGATTTTGGCATTGATCAGAACGGTAAAGTATGGATGTTTGAAGCGAATTCGCGCCCGGGCCGAAGCATTTTTTCTCATCCAAATTTGCATCATGTTGATTCTCTTACAAAACGAAGAAGTTTTGAATACGCGTCATATTTATCTGAGAAGGCAATCACATCTCCTGAAGCATTGTGGCCTTCGTAACCTGTCCGCTTTTTTAATAAAGCGGGCTTATCTTTATCCAAAGCTGGGACAAACTGCATATTTAGGCCTCTTCAATGATGTTCTGAAACAATGATACAATGAACATAAGCCGTTTTTATTTAGGTCAATTGATACCAAATGTAAGGAGCGTGGCCGTAATGATTTCTCATTTCAGCTGGAAACCTTTGTTCCCAAAAGAAAAGCTGCCCGGATGGAAAATTTCATTTTATTATAAAGGGACCCATTATGAAGGCATCTATCATAAGAGCGGTGAGATTGAATGGGGAGACTTGTTTCCCGCCCGCGCTGACGAGCCTGCTCTTACAAACGAGATACATGAACTGATGCTTTTTCATATTTATGACTAGCTTAGCCTAAACGGCTAAGCTTTTTTTCTTTCTCAAGATTTACCACACAATTCTCCGCATGAGTTTCCGGCAATTTTAACATAATACGTAGTAACAAGCCGGCAAAGCATTGGGTTACGCCGAGGCGGCAGTGACACCCGAGAAGGGTTCACAGATTGGTGCAACTCCAGTTAACCCAACCATACTAAATAAAAAGGAGATTTTACACATGGCTAACCAAAACTCATCAAATGACTTACTAGTTCCTGGCGCAGCTCAGGCTATCGATCAAATGAAACTTGAAATCGCTTCTGAATTCGGCGTTAACCTTGGAGCGGACACAACTTCTCGCGCTAACGGTTCTGTCGGAGGAGAAATCACAAAACGTTTAGTATCTTTCGCTCAGCAGCAAATGGGCGGCAGAGTTCAATAACAATTCAATATATGGCTATAGAGGGCGCGGTTTCCGCGCTCTCTTTATTTTGTCACCCTTTTTTCCTGCTCCACATATCCTAGAAAAAAAGGGAGGGAATCGGGGTGTCATTCATCACCATTGTGAATTGGGAGCTGGTTCAATTCGTAAGTGTATCCATGATTCATGAATATGTTTCCCATCGTTCTGTTTATTTGTACAGGTATTCTTTCCCGCGCTGTTCAAACTGAGAACATCCTTTTATAATAAAAGGCGAGGAGGTTTTTTGATGAAAATCGCTTTATTAGGAGCCAGCGGCCGCGTCGGACAAGCCTTTTTAACACAAGCTGCAGCAGATGAAAGATTTGATATTTTCGCTCTGATCAGATCTCAACATGCTGATCTTCCCCTTTCAAAAGACAGAACCGTCATGGGGAACGCCCGCCGCTTAGATGATGTGAAAAAAATAATGGAGAATGCTGAAATCGTGATCAGCTGTCTAGGCACAGATGGTGATGATACCTTGTCAACTGCTATGGCACACATTCTCTCCGCTATGGAGGAACAGCATATCAAACGGCTTATTACGATCGGCACCGCAGGGATCCTAGATTCTCGATATGAACCGGGAAAATACCGGTTTGAAACAAATGAATCGAAACGAAAGCAGACCCGCGCAGCCAAGGAGCATGCAAAAGTATACGAAATGCTTAAACAATCATCATTAGACTGGACAATCATCTGCCCCACTTACCTCCCGGACGGAACAGCAACCGGCGTTTATCGTACGGAGCGTAACGTTTTGCCTGAGGGCGGCACAAGCATTTCGGTCGGCGATACTGCGGACTTTTTATATCGTGAGCTTGTTACAGGTAAGTATGTCGGATACCGTGTCGGACTGGCTTATTGACTACATAAACCAAAAACCCAAAACACGATTGTTTTGGGTTTTTTGAGCGTTATGCAATGGAATGTTTCTGTCCCTTTTGCAGTTCATACATTTGATAATATTGGCCTTCTAATGCCATCAGTTCCTCGTGGTTCCCTCTCTCAACAATTTCTCCTTTATCAAGAACCAAAATCTGATCAGCATTTCTGATTGTTGAAAGCCGGTGAGCGATGACGAAGGTGGTGCGTCCTTGTTTGACGACATCAAGCGCCTTCTGGATCACGGCCTCTGTCTCTGTATCAATATGCGCCGTTGCCTCATCTAAAATCAAGATCGCGGGATCAAACGCCAAAGCTCTAGCGAAAGAAATTAACTGCCGCTCTCCAGAGGATAGCGTGCTGCCTTTTTCAATCACGGGCTCATTAATGCCCTTCGGAAGCTTCTTAAGAAGAGGCTCAGCACCGACTTGCCGCAGTGCATTTTTTATTTCTTCTTCAGTCATTCTTTCGTCATCCAGACTTACGTTAGATCCGATTGTACCCGAGAATAAGTACGGGTCCTGAAGCACAATACCCATATGGGATCTGAGTTCCTGTCTTGACATGTTGTAAATGCTTTTTCCATCAATTAAGACATCACCTTTTTGCGCATCATAAAAACGAAACAGAAGATTCAAAATCGAGCTTTTTCCTGATCCGGTATGGCCGACGAGCGCTACGGTTTCGCCTTTTTGCGCAGTAAAGGAAATATGCTTTAATACCTCTTCACCTTCTTGATACGCAAATGACACATCACGAAATTCAACCCGCCCCAGCGCGCGCTCCTTCGCCGGTTCACCCGCTTCTTCCGTATTCTTTTCTTCAAGCAGTTCAAAAACACGCCCGGCGGAGACCCTTGCAAGCTCCAGCTTTGAAAACTGATTGACGATGCCTGTGATCGGCTGAAATAACCGGTTCAAATAATCGACAAACGCGTACAGTACACCGATAGAAACAATCCCGGCCGCATTCAGGCTCGCACCGCCAAAATGCCAGATCAGACAGACGAACGCAAGATTGCGGATGACATTGACCAAATTATGGGACATTAAGGAGTTTAAATTCAGCATTCTGTTTTGGAAATAAAAATGTGATTCATTTAATTCCTCAAATTCTCTCATTGTTTCCTTTTGATGGCGGAAAGCCTGAATAATGGTCATGCCTTGAATTGACTCATTCATTTTTGCATTAATGTCACTGTTGATCGAGCGGATTTTTTGGTTGTAATATGACGCATATCTCCGGTATATGACTGACCACAGCCAGATAATCGGCACAATTGCCAGACATACAAACGCAAGCTTCACATCAAGCAGAAACAAAGCCGTGAATATCCCGAACATATAGATTCCGCTTGTCACAAATGTTGAAAGCACTGTGACATATAAATCCCTGATAGCCTCCGTATCATTGGTAATCCGCGCAACGACTTTTCCGGCCGGAAGGTTGTCAAAATAGCGAATCGGCATTTTCTGTATGTGCGAAAACACGTCCTGCCTCATCTTTTGGATTATCCGATTGGCGCTCATCTGCAGCAGATAATGCTGTCCGTATTGAAAGAATACCGAAAACACAAGCAAGCCCCCATACAGGCAGATCAGAAACACCATTCCCTTTATTTCCAGCTGATAGAACTGGAAAAGTTCCTGCTTAGTCAGCTTTTCGGCAGCATATGCCCGGCTCTTGTCTCCGTTTGTGATCGTCAGCTTCCCGTCAGAAACCGTTCTATTCCCGTCGAAGCTGACAGCCTGATCAACAAAATAGAACGCCATTCCCACTTGATAAATATGCGCTTCTTTTGCTTTTGAAACAGGCTCCTGCAACCGGTCCTCTCTGACATATGAGACGCCGTGAAACTGAACGGCATTTTTATCTTTTTCCGCAGCTTCATACCATGTTTTCTCAATGCCGAGGATATGGTCGTCTATCATTTTTTTGCCAATAAAGGGCCCAGTCAGTTCTGCACCGACGGCGACAGTTAGCAAAAGGACGGCTGTGATCAGCAATTTTCGATAAAGAAGTGCGTATCTCCATAACGTTTTTCCTATTTTCATGCCCCTGCTCCCCCTTCTTCCGCAGTGAACAGCTGCTGTCTTTCATATTGTTCCCGGTACCACCCATTATTGGCCAGCAGTTCTTGATGCGTGCCTCTCTCAGCAATGACGCCGCCGTCCATCACAAGGATCAGGTCAGCGTGCTCTACCGCGGATAATCGGTGTGTCAAAATAAATGTCGTTTTTCCTTTGCGGTTTTCTCTGATGTTCTTGATAATTGCAGCCTCTGTTTTGGCATCTACAGCGGAAAGTGAATCATCCAGAATCAAGATTTCCGGATTCGCCATGAGTGCTCTCGCAATCGAAATTCTTTGTTTCTGCCCGCCTGACAGTGCCACGCCTTTTTCACCGACCATTGTCTCCAGACCGGACGGAAGCATGTGCAAATCTTTTTCAAAATGTGCTTCGGCAATGGCTTGCTGAACCTCTTTATCAGTTGCATCCTGTTTTCCGTATAAAATATTTTCTTTTACAGTCCGTGAAAACAGTAAATGATCCTGCGGCACATATCCGATCCATCCGCGGAGCTGGTCAAGAGGGATTTGCTGAATCGGTACGCCTGAAAATGTAATGCTCCCTTCACCTGGAGGATACTGGCGCAAAAGCTGCTTAATAATTGTCGTTTTTCCGCTCCCGGTTTTACCGGCAATCCCGACAGTCTGCCCTTTTCGCACCGTAAATGAAATATCCTGAAGATTGTCACTTGTTGAGCTTGGATATGTAAAGCTGACATGACTGAAAACGATATCTCCAGGCTCTTTAAGATCAGCGGGCTGTTTTGGATCTGTCACATCCGTTTCATAAGAAAGAGTTTCATTTACCCGGTCTAATGACGCATTGCCGCGCTGCATCACGTTAATGAGTTCACCGATTGCAAACATCGGCCAAATCATCATGCCGAGATAAACGTTAAAGGACACTAACTCTCCAAGCGTCAGCTCGTTCCGGAATACAAGAAACGCTCCGTAGCCGAGCCCAATCAGATAGCTTGCGCCGACAAGCAGTTTCACCGTCGGCTCAAACAGTGAATCAATAAAAGCCACTTTCATATTTTTCTGATAAACATCAGCGGTCATTTCATTAAACCGGCGAACATCGTTTGTTTCCTGAACATACGCGCGAATCACCCGCACGCCTGAAACAGATTCCAGCACTCTGTCATTCAGCGCCCCGAACGCGTTTTGGGCCTCAGTAAACCGCTCATGAATTTTACTTCCATATAGACTGATTGCAATCGCCATGACTGGAAGCGGGATAATGGCGGCGAAGGTCAGCTTCCAGCTGATCAAAAACCCCATCGTCAAAAAGATCGTCATCATAAACATCGTAGAATCGACTAACGTCAAGATGCCAAACCCTGTCGTTAAACTGACGGCCTGAAGATCATTTGTCCCTCGTGCCATTAAATCGCCTGTCCGGTTTTTTTCATAAAACGGCGGCGACATAGTCAGCAAATGCCCCATCAGCTTCGTACGAAGAATTTTCTCCATCAGATTCGCTCCGCCAAACAGCTGATGCATCCAAAAATAAGACATGATATACACGGCCGCCGTCAGCACAAAAAAGATACCGATATAAAACAGCAGCCCTTCCGCAGTAAATGCCCCTGTTTTCATATCATCTATGGCGTTCCCCAAGAGCTTAGGCGGAAACATTTCAATGACATTGACTGCTAATAAAAGGACAATCGCAATCGTATAGCGCAGCCAGTACGCCTTAAAAAACCAGCCAAGCTTTTTCAAAACTGAAAACATCTATCCCCATCTCCTCATCAGCCGCCTTCTATTTTTTCCTTGCAGCTTTTTTCATCCAGTTTGGCACGAACTGCCCTCGCCTCTGTATTTGTCTTCACATCCCATACACCTGTCTTTCCTTAGATTTTGTATATAAAAAAGGCATGAAGCGTCAGCTCCATGCCTTTTTTAACCGATATGTTACGCACAGCGCTTTTCAGCGCGCGGTCCGACCTAAAAAACCGTTCACGAAAACAGAACAAAAGGTTTGCCGCGCCAATATGAAACTGTTTGATAAACACGCAAATTCCTTGGCATAGCAAACCCTCCTTCCATTCTGATTTCATCTTTTTATCATCATATAAACAAAACCTTTTATTGTCAATCATTACTTGAATAGGAAAAGGTTAATTGTGCTCAAATCCGGGTAGTAGTGTTGTAAGACGCTTTGAAAGGGTGAGAAGGATGTTCCATGCTGACCGTATCATCGTTGCGTTTGACGGAAGTGAAAATAGTAAGAAAGCGCTTCAGACAGCCATTGATCTTGCTAAAACCGTAAATGCCGCTATTACCGTCGCCCATTCACATGATATGAAAGACAATCAGACCGTCATCGACCCGCCCAGACCCGCAGCTGAGGCAAGCTATATCAGCGGAGGCATGACAAGTGTTCCTGATCCGCTGATATCAGATGTAACATCACCTGAGCCAATGATCTATGAAGACCGTACAGAAGAAGTCATCGCCGAAGCCAGAATGATGCTGAATGAACAGCAGGCAGATGGAGATATCGATATATTAGAAGGCGATCCGGCTGAATCAATTATCGAGCATGCAAACCGCATTTCTGCCGATCTGATCGTAACCGGAAGCAGAGACCAAAACAGGCTGAAAAAGCTAATATTCGGAAGTGTAAGTGAAAAGCTTTCAGCGAAATCGGATATACCCGTCCTGATTGTAAAGTGAGCACGCCCTGTGCTCACTTCTTTTATATTCATAATTGTGAAAAAACATAGATTTTCGTTTTTTTCTGTTATAATGCTTTCGTGCCCAAAAGCACAAAAGCATTAAAGATAAATATGGGGTGTTATTTTGGATTCTCAAAAAAAGCTGACGTTTCCGTTAGCCGTCGGTTTATTTATATTCATGTTATGCATTATTATTTCTTGCTTATTCTTGCTTCATGTAGAACCTCATATCCCGCTGTTTTTAAGTGTTGTCATGCTTTCAGCAGCAGCTTTATGGTTTGGATTTCCCTGGAAGAGCATTGAAAAAGGGATTGTAGACGGGATCAAAAACGGCGTACAGCCGATTATCGTTCTAGCGCTGATCGGCATCTTAATCGGCGCCTGGATGTACAGTGGCGCCATACCGACTGTGACAGTTTATGCCCTATCCTTTATTGAACCAAGCCATCTTCTGTTGACTGCTTTGTTTTCATGTATGATCATCAGCACACTTGTTGGCTCAAGTCTGACAACTGTAAGCACAATCGGAGTAGCGCTGATCGGCGTGGCGAGCGCGGCTGGCGTTCCGCTTGAATGGACAGCAGGCGCAGTCATATGCGGCGCTTGTTTTGGGGATAAAATGTCGCCGATGTCGGACACAACCAACTTTGCAGCCGGAATAGGCGAAATACCAATCTTTGAACACATTCGCCATATGATGGGCACAACCATTCCAGCTTTGCTCATCACTGTCGTTCTGTTTTACTTTCTCGGTTCATCAGTGTCAGCGGACGCTGCTTCAACCGATAATATTCAGCAGGTCATAACCGGAATAAAAGATGCTGCAAACGTGACACCGTGGGCCCTTCTTTCTCCGCTCTTAGTCGTTTTGCTGGCAATGAAACGGGTATCAGTAATCCCCGTTCTGACTGCCGGAATTATTTCCTCGGGAATTTTGACTGCTATTTTTGTACCCGACAGCAGCCTGCAGGCGTTTATGACAGCTTTACAAAATGGCACAACTTTCGAAACTGACAATGAGGCAGCCGCTAAAATTATTAACAGAGGCGGACTGCAATCCATGATGGGCTCTGTCTCTCTCATTATGATTGCTTTTGCACTCGGCGGATTGATGGAGAAAATCGGATTGATTTCTGCACTATTGGAAGGCGTCATGAAAGGCATCCGCTCAAAAGGCCGTCTTGTTGCAGCAACTGTCTGCTCAAGCATCGGCGTCAACTTGGCAACGGGCGAACAGTATTTATCGATATTAATACCGGGACAATCATTTAAATCTTTATATGACAAACGAAACATCCAGCGAAAATTTCTGACAAGATCATTAGAGGACGGCGGAACATTAATTAACCCATTGATTCCTTGGGGCGTCAGCGGCGCATTTATGGCGAGCGCACTTGGTGTTCCAGTCATAGACTACATCCCATTTACGTTCTTCCTCTATATATCGCCAATGATCTCCATTTTGATTGGATTTGTTAAAAAATAAAAAGAGCTCCGCTGTATAAAGCGGGCTCTTTTCTTTGTTCATTTATGAAATGCTAGCAGCCTGTTGAATGCTTTCTTGAAAAGCAGCCTGAAGCTGTTTGGTCACCGGTCCGGGTTTCCCGCTTCCGACCGATTGTCCATCGAGCGTCACAACCGGAATAATTTCTGCCGTCGTTGACGAAATAAAGATCTCTTCCGCCTGTTTCAACTCTTCTTCACTGACAGGAGTCTCATCCAGTTTGATCCCATTCTTCTCAATCAGTCCTAAAATATTCATCCGTGTAATTCCATTGAGAATGAGCCGGTTAACCGGATGTGTTCGCACCGTGCCGTTGATAACGGCATAAACGTTAGAGGATGTACCCTCCGTAACAACGCCGTCCCTAAGTAAAATGGCTTCAAATGCTCCCGCTTCATAGGCCCTTTGCTTCGTCATGACATTATACAGTAAATTCAGACTTTTGATATCACATCTTAACCAGCGAAGATCTTCATCTGTAATGGCCGCCACTCCGTATGCCTGCTCTTGCTCCGGTTTTTTCACCGTAAACGTATAAGCAGTAGTCTGCGGCTCGAGGCCGGCTTCATACTGGTGTTTTCGCGGGGCCACACCTCTTGTTGTCTGAATGTATACCGCTCCCTCACTGACCGCATTTTCCTGTACAAGCTTTTGCAGGTCCCACTCGAGATCTTCTATACTGAATGGCAGTGAAATTCCGATTTCAGCAGCACTTCTGAAAAAACGCTCTGCATGCTCACGTAAGCCGAACAATACTCCTTTGTATACCCTGATCACTTCATAGATGCCGTCACCAAACTGATAACCGCGATCTTCCAAATCGATTGATGCTTCACTGCGCCCAATCAGCCGGCCATTGACTAAAACCTTCATAAAAGCCCTCCCTTTTCGAGATGTCCCTGATGTCATTCAAGCTGTCATTGTCACTAATTCTACCATATTGGACAAGCTGAAAAACAGAAAGATCAAGAGATCTATAGCGGAAAGGAGTTTATTTTTTCCTTAAAATCTGACATTTCGACAAATTTTCTATGTGCTTTCCAGTTTTATTCCTGTATACTTGACTGGTAATACATAGGTTGTAAACATAAGGCATCTTCATAAGCTGCCTGCTGTACAGCATTATGTAGAGATTTTATGCCAATGGAGAGATTGTTATGCGACAAACGAGAGGAGAGGCTTCTCCTTCTGCAGTTTCGCTTGCTTTTAAATTTGCAAGTTTAGCAGTTTTATGTGTGCTGCTTTTGCTTATGGTGATTTTGGGTTATTCTAACAGTTCAACGAAAGCAAAGGAAGTCACTGTCACAACTAACGGACAGCTTCGAGATGAGAAGGAAAGCCTTAAGCTGAAAAACGACTCCCCCGATCTGCTGATAAAACATCTGCAGACAAAGCAGGACATGGGAGATAAAACGGTTTACTTAACCTTCGATGACGGCCCGTCAGCCTTTACAAACCGCTTGCTCGATGTGCTGAAAAGCGCTGATGTAAAAGCAACGTTTTTTATGCTGTCACCGCGGATGAACGAATTCAAACAAGCTGTGAAAAGAGCAGAAAAGGAAGGCCACGCACTCGGTTTACATGGCGTTACCCACAATAACAGATTGTTCTATCAAACACCGACATCTCCGCTAAAAGAAATGCAGGAGGCGCGTGACACGCTGCAGGACATTACAGGATATAAAACCGCTCTTGTCAGAACGCCATACGGAAGCAAGCCGTCACTAACCCCCTCACAAATCCGCAATCTTGAGAAAGACGGTTTTGTATACTGGGATTGGACGATTGACAGCATGGACTGGAAATACCGAAATTCAAAGTATGTGACGGCCGTGTTAGAGCAGCTTGAAAATATGGAACACAGCTCTTCAGGCCGCCCGAATGTGATTCTCATGCATGATCTTCCCGCTACCGTAAACGCGCTGCCGGTACTAATCAATAAATTAAAAGAAAAAGGCTATTCCTTCGGAGTGTTAGAGGACACAATGGTTCCTGTTCATGAATAAAAAAGTGAGGCGCATAAGGCGGCTCACTTTTTTATGCCCAAACTTCGGGCAAACTCACCGATTTTTTGATGGATGACCATGTCAAACAAGCTGTCGCAATACGTTGGTTCAAGGTTTATGATGACTTTCTTCATGCCGGGAATCAGACTTGCATCCTCAGGCACAAATCTAGCCGGAGCCACTTCGAGAGACGTGCCGATAACCAATAAAAGATCTGCTTGATCCAGCTTTTCATAAAGGGTGTCAAAGTGCATGACGGCGTCGCCAAAGAGAACAACATCGGTTTTTAATACCGTTCCGCAAATGTCCCCATTGTTTCCGGCCGCCGTGCACTCCGGCACCTCCCGCTCCAGCAAATGGGGAAGATCATATCGGGCGCCGCATGCCGGACAAGCTGCTGTCTGGATAGAACCATGCAGTTCGTATACATACCTGCTCCCCGCTTTTTTATGAAGACCGTCAATGTTTTGCGTGAAAATATCGACCTGCTTCCCTTGCTTCTCCAGCTCAGCTAAAAGCAAGTGTCCTTCATTCGGTTCAAAGCTGCCGCTCATTTTCATCTGGAACAATTCTTTGAATTTGGGCCAAAACAGACGCGGATGACTTAAAAAATAATCAAGGCTCATCGCTTCCATTCTTGAGGCATCTTCCGTCCAAATGCCCCCTGCTGAACGAAAGTCGGGAATCCCTGATTCTGTGCTCATTCCCGCTCCTGTCAGCACAACAATTCTCTGTGCTTCATGTAGAATATTTTTGAATGCTTCCAACTCAACACCGCCTTTTTCTCTTATTTTACCATGAAAAAGACTCCGCCTCTGTCAGACGAAGTCTCTCTTTTAAGCCCGTTCCTTTTCCTCTTTATTTAGATTCACCTGGAATGGGTCGCTTTCGTGCTTTTGCTTGACAACAACCATTTGGCCGGGATATGCAAACTGGACACCTTCTGCACCTAAAATCTCAATAATTTTATAGTTGATATCCTCTCTAATATTAAGGTTTTCAGCCCAAACTGTCGTTTTTGTATAGAAGTTAAAAAATAAATTGTAGTAGCTGTCGGCAAACGTATCAAAGTTGACCATGATTGTTTCATTATCAACGCCCTCATGCTCTAAGAGCATTGTTCTGAGAGAATGAATGGAGCGTTCAAGGTTCTCAATCGGCGTAGCGTAGGACACATGGATGGAAAACGTAATCTGGCGTTTGGTCATTCTTGTCCAGTTCGTGATCGCTTCCATCGACAGCGTAGAGTTCGGCACCGTTACAAGCGCCCCCTGTGCTGTTCTGAATCTCGTGCTCCTAAAGGTAATATCCTCGACTGATCCTGTTACTGTCGACGTCTCCACCCAGTCACCAATTGTAAACGGCTTTTCAGTAATAATAATAATACCGCCGAAGAAGTTGCTGATGGTATCCTTCGCGGCAAGCGCAAAAGCCAGTCCGCCAAGACCAAGGCCCGCTACAAATCCGTTGACATCATAATTGAATTCCTGAGCGATCACACTGACACTGAGCGCAATGATCACAAAACGGAGCAATTTGGATAAAAACGGGGCCAGAATGTCATCCATGTCAAGCTCGAAGCGCTGGTTCACCTTATGGAAGATAAACGACGATGTTGCGGTCAAATTACAAAGACCCCAACACAAGAGCGCCACAATCAGTGAGCGGTATATTTTGCTGATGACCGGCATTTGCTCATCTAAAAACGGTGAATACCGGATCGCTAAAAACAGCCCAAGGGCAACAAAAAACCATCTGGCCGGCTTATCAAACGCCAGAACCACCTGTTTAAAAATTTCTGTTTTCGGCCGGTTTGTCAAATTAAAAAGCAGGTTAAAAAAATATCTTGTGAATAATTTTCTAAGTATAAGAAACACCAGCAAAATCGCCAAGCTGATGCCGATTTGTATGATGTTATCAAGCGTAAAATACTGCTGCAGATAATCCGGCATGACTGTCTCCCCTCTATCCCAATCAATTGTTTATTATACTAAAATATTCGTAAGGATGTTCATTTAAATGTCTTATGCAGCACAAAACCCCGGCTAAACGCCGGGGTCATTTCTCAATTCATCTATCAGCCAGATTCAATAGGGACAGTCACTTACCTTTTTTCGTTTGTGTCTGATCAAGGAGAGTTGCTTTTTGCATTTCAGCATCCGTTTCGGCTTTAATTCTTTCCTCCACTCTGATTCTCCCTTTTCCCATGATCTCGCCTCCTTTTTTGCTATTATAAAGGATCATATTTTGTTGTGAACATGTCGAAAGACCTAATTTTCTGACGAAATGTGTTCTGATACGCTGAGTGTCTTTTTTTAGTTATACGCATTCCTCAGCCCGGACCATTCCGATATGGCAGAAAAAATTCACCAGTTTGTATCGCGGTGCATATATGGATTTGATACAATAACAGAAATGCCCATACGAGGAGCTGACTTAGCTTGTACATCATTGCCCATCGCGGAGCATCCGGCTACGCTCCGGAAAATACGATTGCCGCATTTGACCTTGCGGTGAAAATGAATGCAGATATGATCGAACTGGATGTCCAGCTTACAAAAGACAGGCAGATTGTTGTGATACACGATGACAGGGTTGACCGAACAACAAACGGATCGGGCTTTGTTAAGGATTTTACCTTGGAGGAATTGCAAAAACTCGATGCAGGAAGCTGGTACGGTCCCGCTTTTCAAGGAGAGCGTATTCCAACCCTGGAAGCGGTGCTCAAGCGCTACCACAAAAAAATCGGCCTTTTAATTGAACTAAAAGGCCATCCGTCTCAAGTCGGAATTGAAGAAGAGGTGGGACAGCTATTAGGGCAATTTTCTTTTTCTATCAATAATATTGTTCAATCCTTTCAGTTCCGCTCCGTCCAAAGGTTCCGCGAGCTTTATCCTTCGATTCCGACAGCGGTCATTACAAGGCCCAACTTTGGCATGCTGTCCAGAAATCAGATGAAGGCCTTCCGCTCTTTTGCAAACTATGTCAATATAAAACACACACGGCTTAACCGTCTGATGATCGGCTCCATCCATAAAAATGGCTTAAACATATTTGCATGGACTGTCAACAATCAAAAGACAGCGGCAAAATTACAAGCCATGGGCGTGGACGGCATCGTTACAGATTACCCGGATTTCATCATAAAGGATGGCAAACATGAAAATATATAGCGCGGTTTTTATCGGAGGCGCGCTTGGCGCCTGCCTCCGATACGGATTAAACTTATGGATACACACCGGTCAGTTCCCGGCGGCAACCTGGCTGGAAAATGCGGCAGGCAGCCTTCTATTAGGCATTTTGACCGGATTTTTTCTGATCGGGGCAAAACGGCCTCTGCTGTCGGCTTTTTTAGGCACCGGCTTTTGCGGAGGCTTCACAACAATGTCCACGTTTTCTAAGGAAACAGTGATGCTTTTGCAAGGACAACCCTCATTGGCTCTTTTATATGTGGCAGCCTCATTGATATCAGGGATCATATTTGCACTGATTGGTGTTTTTGCGGGACGGCGCATAGCAGGCATTCAGCAAAGAAAGGGGCTGCAGGAAAGATGACACTAGCGGGTATTTTCATAGGGGGCGGACTTGGCGCAATGCTTCGCTTCTGGCTTGGCAATGTCATAACCGCCAAAACCAAAGGTCTCAGCCTGCCCATTGGCATACTGACAGTCAATATTCTCGGAGCTCTCGGGCTCGGAATATTTACAGGACTTCACGTTGCAAATGCTTCGGTCTCGCTTATCATCGGCACGGGGTTTTTTGGCGCCTTTACGACCTTTTCCACCTTCAGCGTTGAAACTATTCAACTCCTTATGGCCAAACGTGTAATAGAAAGCATCTTGTACATCGCCCTGACACTTTGCGGATCGCTTTTGGCATTTTGGTGCGGCTGGACAATCACAATGTAAAAAAACCTTGAGCTTATTTCTCGCTCAAGGTTGCACTGTTCAGCATCACAGGATCGGGCAGCGGCAGCTTGTGGTGCGCCGTAATCCCGGTTGTGTTGCCGGCTTCTTCTTTTATATCGATTTGCTTGATTAATCGGCCGTCCATCTTCAGCACCTTTATCGAATATGAACCGATGCGAATGGATTCACCAGCCTCAATATCGATGTTTTCTTTTAATATTAGCCCGCCGATCGTATCGACGTCTTCTTGAATCGATGCGCCAAGAAGGCTGTTCACCTGATCGATCCGAACCTTTCCATCCATCACATAATGGCCGTCGCCAAGCTTTTGGATCAGCGGCTGTTCATCTTCATCAAATTCATCTCTGATCTCTCCGACAATTTCCTCAAGAATATCCTCTGTCGTCACAAGTCCCGAGGTTCCTCCGTATTCATCCGACAATATTGCCATATGAATGCGCTCGCGCTGCATTTTAATCAGCAAATCATGAACCGGGATCGTTTCAATCACTTCGATGACCGGCCTCACATACGGATGGATCGTCATCTTCATTCGTTCTTCTTCTGTCATAAACAGCAAATCAGAAAACAAATGCTTCGTATTGACCAAACCGATCACACTGTCTTTGTCTCCATCTGTGACTGGCCAGCGCGTGTATTTTTCCTTCAGCATGACTTCAAGCATCTCGGCCATCGTCATCTCAGTTGACACAGCAGCCATTTCCTTCCGCGGTATCATAATTTCTTTGGCGATCCGATTATCAAATTCAAAAATCTTATTCACATATTTATATTCAGACGGATTAATCTCTCCGTTTTTTAAACTCTCAGATAACAGCATCCTGAGTTCTTCCTCAGAATGGGAACCATCATGTTCTGACGCAGGCTTCAAACCGAACATCCCGCATAAAAGCCGCGCCGATCCATTGAGGATCCAAATAAACGGAAACAGGAGCAAATAGAATAAACGCAAAGGGCCCGCTATCAGTAAAGTCAGCTGTTCTGCCTTTTGAATCGCGACCGTTTTCGGGGCAAGTTCACCTACAACAACGTGCAGGAACGTGATCAAGCCGTACGCGACTGCAAAAGAGGCTGCATGTGAAACCGAGTCTGGCAAGCCGAGCGGTTCAAACAGTGGATCCAGCAGCCGTTCAAAGGCCGGTTCACCCAGTACGCCAAGTCCAATTGATGTCAATGTAATGCCCAGCTGGGATGCGGATAAATATTCATCCAAATCTGTAATGACACGCCTTGCGAGTATCGCCCGTTTGTTTCCTTCTGTGATAAGCTGATCAATTCTGGATCTCCTTACTCTAACAATCGCAAACTCGCTTGCAACGAAAAACGCGGTTAAAGCAATGAGCACGCCAATTAAAATCAGACTGTCAATATCGTCCATTTAACCCTATCCTCTCAACAAAGGATAAGGAGTCACCTCCTGATATAATCATTTTTCCTTAACATTGAGGTACGCGGTGTATTGTTGCCTAAGCAGAGGGCCCCATCATACCACCTCCAAAAGTCAAAGTTTGATTATAAATTGTATATTTTATTGTAACACAACTCATTCCAAAAATGATTTTTAATTTTTAGACTTTTATCATGAAGAAAGCCTTAACTGCATGCCTGCTTGTCAATTCTGCGCCTGTCTGGATTGGAAGAGGAAGGATTTTGCGGATATAAAAAGAAAACAGCCTTGAGAACTGTTTTCTTTTCTTTGCCTACTTAAGCAAAATCTTTATATAAAGAAATGAAAATGTCCCGTGAGTTTTTAATCTGCTCGATCGGCACACTGAAGGATAATCGGAAATGCCCGCTCATTCCAAAACCGCTGCTCGGCACAATTAATAATTTGTATTTTTGGGCGGCATGCACGCAAAATGCAACTTCATCTTCAATCGGCGATTTCGGAAAAACAAAGAAACCTCCCTTTGGCATTTCAAATTCAAAACCGGCTTCTTTTAAAATGTCTACCATTAAATCCCGGCGCTCTTTATAAGCGCTCGCGTCTACTCTTAAATCATCCATTCGTGCCACAGCCCGCTGCATCATGACAGGGGCATTCACAAATCCAAGCGTTCGATTACAATACACAAAAGCGTTGATCAAAAGGTCCGCATCCGGCATTCGGCTGTCCAATCCGATATATCCGAGCCGCTCCCCGGCTATGCCGAGATCTTTACTGAATGAGCTGGCCAATATCACACGATGGTACGATTGAAACGGATTTGCCAGCTCTTCATCATAGATTAATTGACTGTACGGTTCATCAAACAGCACATAAATCCTCTGGCCGCTCTTCTCTTCTATTTCTTTTAATAAAGCGCCTAAATCGTCTATATTTTTCTGGCTGAGAACCGTGCCTGTGGGGTTATGCGGTGTATTGAGGATCAGCCCTTTCGTCTGTGGAGTGATCGATTGCCTTACCGCATCAATGTCGATCTCAAACCGGCCTGTCAACGGGCAGCTGACGGCCTTTCCCCCGTAGTTCTCAATATACAACTTATATTCAGCAAAATAAGGTGCGAGAATAATGACCTCTTCCCCAGGGTTTACGATGCTTTTTAACGCAACATTCAAAGCGCCTCCCGCGCCCACCGTCATGACGATACGCTCCGCTGAGAAATCAGCTTCAAAACGCGACCCCAGAAATTGCGCGACTTTTTCTCTCGCTGCAGGAAGCCCTTGGTTTTGTATGTATCCGTGGCTGCCTTTTTCAGCTTCCTCTATTAACGCTCTCTTAAAAGCTTCAGGCGGTTCAACAATCGGGTTGCCGAGTGAAAAATCAAATACCTGGTCTTCCCCGAACTCCTTCTTCAGCCTTGCACCTTCATCAAACAGCTTGCGAATCCATGATCCTTTATTTAAGTTTTCTTCAACTTCCCGGGATAACCCAGCCAATTTCATCTGTCCCTTCCGCATATAAAAAATTTGAAAATTCTATCTTCCTATGTTACTTCAATCAGATGATGAATTCCACAACTTCCAATTCCGGTCTGAAAAAAACAATAAACTTGTGCAAGACACCGTTCATATATTAAACTATTCTCATAACTATAACGTGATGGTTGGGAGGGATATAGATGGGGCTGAGACTTATCGCATCAGTGAACTAGCGGCACTCGCCGGAGTAACGAAACGGACAGTTGATTATTATACGAATCTCGGTCTGCTTACGCCGGCCAGATCCTGTTCAAATTACCGTTACTACGACGAAAATGCACTCAAACGACTTATATTTATTGTAGATTGCAAGAAGCAGCGATTGGCCCTGTCCGATATTAAAGATCGACTGGAGAACCAGTTTCCCTCTTCAGCTAAACTTGATGATGAAATTGGAAATCTGGCATTAGAAATTGATCATATGAATCAAAACATCTCCGGAATCTTGCATCGGTTTGAACGGCTGAAGCCCGAGGATCGTGACAAGCTGAAAAGCAAACTCCCGCCTGAAAAGCTCGCCGTGTTCCAATCATTTATGCTGCTGTTAAGTTAAAACCATTTTATCTAACAGGAGGTGTTACCTTCATTCTCATTGCTAGAGTGAAGGTTCTAATTGGACATAGTGAATTTGATTTTAGTTGCTGTTTTAATCGCCCTGACGGCATTTTTCGTGGCATCTGAGTTTGCCATTATCAGAATCAGAGGCTCACGGATCGATCAGCTGATCGCGGAAGGAAATAAAGCAGCAATAGCCGTAAAAAAAGTGACCACGCACCTTGATGAATATTTATCTGCGTGTCAGCTCGGAATTACATTGACTTCCATCGGATTAGGGGTTTTAGGTGAATCAACGATCGAAAGGCTGCTTCACCCGCTTTTCGTACAAATGAACGTACCAGGTTCCCTTTCACATGTCATATCGTTTATTTTTGCGTATGCCATTATCACGTTCTTACACGTTGTTGTCGGAGAACTTGCACCTAAGACAGTCGCTATCCAAAAGGCGGAAGCAGTGTCTATGCTGTTTGCGAAACCGCTGATTTGGTTTTACCGCATCGCGTTCCCATTCATTTGGCTTTTGAACAATTCTGCACGGTTATTGACCAAAGCATTTGGCCTGGAGACCGTTTCAGAAAACGAACTGGCTCACTCAGAAGAAGAGCTGCGAATCATTTTGTCTGAAAGCTATAAAAGCGGTGAAATCAACCAATCAGAGTTTAAATATGTAAATAAAATCTTTGAATTTGACGACAGGCTCGCGAAAGAAATTATGATTCCGCGGACCGAAATTGTCAGCCTTCCGCATGATATCAAGATTTCTGAAATGATGGACATCATTCAGATTGAAAAATATACCCGCTACCCTGTGGAAGAGGGCGATAAAGATAACATTATCGGGGTTATTAACATTAAAGAAGTGCTGACCGCCTGCATCAGCGGTGAGGTATCTGTTGATTCCACCATTTCTCAATTCGTCAACCCGATCATTCATGTCATTGAATCTGCGCCGATCCAAGACCTGCTTGTCAAAATGCAAAAAGAGAGGGTCCACATGGCCATTTTGTCTGATGAATACGGCGGTACTGCCGGGCTTGTGACGGTTGAGGACATCATTGAGGAAATTGTCGGTGAAATCCGCGACGAATTTGATATTGATGAAATTAGCGAAATCCGCAAAATCGGCGAAGGCCATTATATTCTTGACGGAAAAGTGTTAATTGACCAAGTAAACGACCTGCTAGGCATCCATTTAGAGAACGAAGAAGTCGATACAATCGGCGGCTGGTTCCTTACTCAAAAATACGATGTTGAAAAAGATGATTCCATCATCGAAGAGGGCTGCGAATTCATCATTAATGAAATTGACGGCCACCACGTCGCATATATTGAAGTGAAAAAGCTTCAAGAAGAAGAACTTCTGGAGACAGCTAACCAGCAGGAAGCATAATAAGAAAAGCACCTTGTATAAGGTGCTTTTCTTATTTTCACAGTTTCAGGGCAATCTCTCAGAACGCCTTATAGCTGATCAAGTTTATTCTCTAGTTCTTTAATCCGCTGATTCAAAGCCTCTGTCATTGCTGCAAGTCTTTCCTTTGAAGGCAGGTGGGCAAAATCAGCCTGGTGAAGAGGCTCACCGATAATCAGCTTCATTTTTCCTTTTTTGAATAACTCTTTTCCGCTTGAAGGGCCCTGATATGCAGCGGGGACAAGCGGCGCTTTCCCCATTTGCGCAATCGTCACCGCACCTCTTTTCAAAGGCACATCCTCAGAGGTTCTTGTTCCGCTTGGGAAGATACCGACGATCTCTCCTTCTTTCAGCAGCTTAATCGGCGTTTTAATACTGCTTGGCCCGGGATTTTCCCGATCTACCGGAAAGGCATGAATTTTCTTCAGAAACGAACCGATCCATTTATTTTGAAAAAGCTCTTTTTTCGCCATGTAGTGTATTTGATAAGGAAGAATCCCGACTCCGAGTGTAATCACATCAACCCAGCCGGAATGTGTACACGCGATGACAAAACCTGAATCGGCCGGAAGGTTTTCTTTGTTATACACCTTCACTCCTCCGCGAAGAGAAAGAATAACTTTTAAAGCATTTGCACAAAACTTATACATATCGCACTTCCTTTGTCGTAATCAATGATTCTTTCTGTCATCTATTATAACAACATTTTTTATTACCTGGTACTAATTTTTAAGATTTCTCCCGTTAAAACGCCAAAAAGCTGAGGATTCGCCCTCAGCTTTTGTTATATTTCCTCTCTGGTCGGCGGGGCCATAAACTCCGGTCCGACAGGGTCTGATATCGTATTTTCCAATATAGTATTGATATCTTTCTGATCTTCACTGTTCAACGTCCAGCCTGTAATCTCAGATAGGGCCTCAAGCTGCCCAGGCTTTCTTGCTCCCCAAAGAGCGATATCCGCTCCCGGCTGATCTAAGATCCATCTGACAGCCAAGTGAATCACTGATTTTCCATAACGTGTCTTCGCCAGCTTATCCAATTGATTCACAGCAGAAAGATACTCTTTAAAGCGGGGCTTCTGGAATTTTGGATCGTGATTACGCAGATCATCGCCCTCAAATGTATATTCTTCAGTCATTTTGCCTGTTAACAGCCCTCTGCATAAACTGCCGTATAATAATGTTGTTATCTTGTTATCTTTCGCATAAGGAAGGACACTCTCTTCCATCTCTCTTTCAAACAGATTATATGGAGGCTGAATCGTATGGAGAGGTGCGACGGCGCGAAATGTATCCATTTGCTCAATTGAAAAATTGCTGACGCCAATCGCCCGGATTTTTCCCGCATCATATAATTCCTTCATGACTTCAGCCGTTTCTTCAATTGGCACAAGCGGATCGGGCCAATGCACCTGATAAAGATCAATATAGTCTGTTTGAAGCCGCTTCAAAGAATTCTCAACTTCCTCTACAATTCTCGCTCTGTTCGCATGGCGGAACAGCTGGTTGTTCTTCCAGTCCAGAGCCGTTTTCGTTGCGAGAATCACCTGGTCTCTTTTGCCGTACTCTTTGATTGCCTTTCCGACGATTTCCTCGGACTGCCCGAAGCCGTAAGCCGGCGCGGTGTCAATCAGTGTAATCCCCTGATCAAGAGCGGCGCGGATTGTTTCAATCGATGTTTTTTCGTCAGTGCCTCCCCACATCGTTCCGCCAATGGCCCATGTGCCGAGGCCGATTCTGGAGGCTTCTATTCCTGTATCTGCTATACTGGTATATTCCATTGTGCCACTCCTTCACTTTTTCACTATCTTTTCCCCTCTGGAAAAAATGTTAAACATTTCTCCGCACTATCTTTTGCGGCCATTTTTGGGTACTATATAGTAATGGTGTTTGATTAGGTATAAAAAAGCCGTTTGCATGTAATGTGCAACTTTAAACCTTTCTTATGCGTGTATAACATAGAGGGGAGAAAAGGCAGTGACGATCGATGAAATTTACCAAATGTACATGAATGATGTTTACAGGTTCCTGCTCTCCATGACAAAAGACAAGCATCTTGCTGAAGACTTGCTGCAGGAAACCTTTATGCGGGCATACATACACATTCACTCCTATGATCACAGCAAAGTAAAGCCCTGGCTTTTTCAAGTGGCGCGAAACGCCTTCATTGATTACGTCAGAAAGCATAAGAAAGAAGTAACCATTTCTGATGACTTAATCGGAAGCCTCTTTCAAAATGCTGTTCAAAGTCCTGCCCATCAGGTAGAGATAAAGGAAGTGCTGACTGGTTATATGTCCGAGCTCCCCGATAATTATCGGGAGGCCTTAACGCTATATTATTTAAAAGAGTTAAACTACAAAGAAGCATCCCATATTATGAATATTTCAGAGGCGAATTTTAAAAGTGTTTTATTTCGTGCCAGACAGCGGCTGAAAGCACTTTATAATAGAGGTGTTAATGATGAATGAAGAATTTAAAAAGCGTTTTGATCAATATAAAAATGGGGAAATGAGCGACCAGGAAATGACTGCATTTGAGGAAGAACTTGAGAAGCTCGAAGTATATCAGGAACTGATTGACAGCGAACTAGAGGACGATAACGATTGGGATCTCAGCATCAGTCCTGAAAAACAAAAAGCGATTTTAGCCTACGGCAAACGCAAGTCTTATTTGCGAATTTCTGTGCTTGCCGTCATTTCGACATTGATGATTTTGCCGCTTTGTACGCTGGGAAGCTACCTCTATTACGGAATGGGTGGGAAACACAGCACCGGCAATGAGTTTATGGAAACTGCCGCAGTCACTGTAGCCCTGACCATGCCGAATGTTCTTGTTGATACTTCCGGACTGAAAAGCCAAGTGAAGCTATTTGGAATGAATACGGAATTCCCGCTGCAAAAGCAGATTGGCACGAAGACGGCTGCCGTAGGGAATGAACGGGTTGAAATGTTTTATAACAAAGTAAAAGCGCCGGCAGTAAACTACTATGACTTAGAAGTGAATAAAACCGGACATTACTTTACACATCCTTCAAACAAGTCTGAACAAACGACCGCAAAAGCAGAAAAAACGTTAAGCACATTGCCTGAAGGAACGGTATCAGAGGTCTACCTTTCATATGACCGTGCATATCCGACAAAAGACGTGTATAACAAATTCAAAGGCTATGATGTGAGCTTTTTGTGGAACGCAATCGAAACAGAGAAAAACACAAATAAGACAGCTTCCACAGAACCTCTTGGCTATCCTGGAAAGGATTCAAAGTTCTTGGCCGCCCTTAATACAAAAGGCAAGTCGAATGGCGATCAGTTTATCAACGCCCTAAAATTCATGTCCAAACACGAAAAATGGGCTCAGGTCATTTCAAAACGGAAAGACCTGAATGTAGATAACCGATTAGATTATGTAGAGAAAAACGGTGTCAATGTATACGGTTCGGTCGTTACAGGGCCAACCAAGGAAATCCAGCGCATGCTGAAAAATAAATCTGTAAAATCAGCGAATGTCGGCGAGGTGGAATTATGGAACTGGTAAGAATTTTTAAAGAACACAATGTATTCGGCTGGATCTCTGTCGGGACAGCGGTTCTGTCCCTGCTGTTGCTGAATTTGGCCATTATCAGCAATGTCACGTTTTATTCCTATCAAATGCTTCCATTCGCCATGGCTGCCGTTCCGTTCGGCGTTGTTGAACTCTTCATCAAGAGAGGGCGCACAGGCCCCGGCCTGCTCGGCGTCATCCTTAATCTCTTTGTGATTATTTGTGTGTATACCATTGTATCTGTAGATACGAATTTACAGTTTGGCTTTTAAAAAAGACGCCTTTTCAGGCGTCTTTTTTCGTTATACCGGTTTTCGGAACAAATAACTTTCTATAGTAAAACCCATTTTATCTGTATAAAATCGATGTGCGTCTTTACGCTGAAGGCCAGATGAAAGACTGACAAAACCGAGTCCGGCTTTTCTCGCCCAGTCTGAGGCATAATCCAAAAGCATTTTGCCGTATCCCTTTGATCGGCAAGGTGCCGTTGTAACAAGATCCGCAATCCACAAGTGCTCTCCTTTATGAATGGAAACTCTCGGCAGAGCCCCGCACAGCGCTCTGATTGCTGTATTTTCATATAAGGCAAACAGCATATACGATTCTTTCTGCACACAGGCTTCAAGCCTTTGTAAATACGTCTCTATATCCAGTTCTGTTCTCAATTCACTCATAATCGGATACGACTCAGCCCATTCTTCTTTCGAGGTTAATTGTTTCATATGGATCATCTTCTCAATCCCCTTTCCTTTCGTTACAATGATCATAGCTAATAAATGGCATTTGCCAAATAGCCAATATCAGAAAAAATGACCATGCCAGCTACAAAGGAGACATGAGATGGATATTACGCCGTTTCTTGATAAAAAGAGCAAAACACCGCTGTATGAACAGCTTTATACCTTTTTTAAACAAGAAATTTCACATGCGCGAATCACAAAGGGAACAAGACTTCCGTCAAAACGCAGGCTCTCCAGCTTGCTCGATGTCAGCACGGCAACTATAGAACGAGCTTATGAGCAATTAACTGCTGAGGGCTATGTCAAAAGCAAGCCGAAAATCGGCTGGTTCGCGGCGGAAGTAGAACCAGGATTCCCGACAGCTCCTGACCATTTTCAGCAGTCTGTACAGCCGGGATTACATGAAAAGAACGCACCTGCTATTGACTTCCATCAGGGCAGCGTTGATCTGACCCTCTTTCCCTTTAACGCATGGAGAAAAAGCATAGTAAAAAGTCTTGAGCGCTATTCCGGATTGTTTCACACCTCTGGCGACCCTCAAGGAGAATACGAACTCAGACACATGATTGCCCGATTCGTCAGGCTGTCTCGGGGAGTAAATTGCGAGCCCGGCCAGATTATCATCGGCGCAGGAACCACCGTGCTTCTGCAAATTCTTTGCCTTTCGCTAAAGCCAGGTACAAAAATCGGTTTTGAAGAACCAGGCTTTCATCGTTCAAGAAGGATGTTTGAAGCAAATCACATGGATGTCACTCCGATTTGTTCTGATGCAGAAGGCGTCCTGCCGGATGAGCTCTACCGTCAGAATCCTTATCTCATGTATACGACTCCTTCGCATCAGTTTCCGATTGGGACCATTATGACGATTACCCGCAGACAGGAGCTGCTGGCATGGGCGGCAGAAACAAATTCATTCATTATAGAAGATGATTACGATGGAGAATTTCGCTACAGCGGCCATCCCATTCCGTCTTTACAGGGTCTTGATCCGAATGGCAGAGTCATATATCTGGGCACTTTTTCAAAGTCACTTCTGCCTTCCTTGCGGCTCAGCTTCATGATTGTGCCCCCTGAACTCATGGAACCGATCCAAAACAATGCTCAGTTAATGAAGCAGACCGTTTCTGCCCACTCGCAATTGGCACTGGCAGACTTCATCGAAACCGGAGAGTGGCAAAAACACATAAATAGAATGAGAAGCTTATACCGAAAAAAACACGCTATCCTGTTAGAAGCCATTCGCTCTGAACTGGGAAACACCGTTGAGATTCTCGGTAAGAACTCGGGGCTTCACATTCTGCTGCGCCTTTTGTTTCCAGCAAGTGAGGAAGAAGCAATACAAGCAGCCGCAGACCACGGTGTAACTATCTATCCCGTGTCTCCCTCATATAAAGAACAGACGCCTTTTGCTTCTGTCTTAATCGGTTATGGCGGTTTGTCAGAAGAGGACATCAGGCTCGGCATCCAAAAACTGAAAACGGCATGGGCACCGTTGATATCATCTTATTAAATAAAAAACAGGCCCCGGAAACGGAGCCTGTTTTTTTAAAATGATAAAATTCCGATTAAATTTAAGAACACGATAATAATGGCAAGCGGCACGATAAAACGAAGCAAATAAAACCACGAGTAAAAGAATGCTTTACCTGCATTTGATCCATTTCGCATTTCAGCCAAGAGTTCACTTTTCGAAATTTTCAGCGGGATAAATAGAGAAATTAACAGAGCGCCTGAAGGCATCAAAACATTGCTGACGGTAAAATCGGCAATATCAAAAAACGTTTTGCCAAATAGGTGCACATCACTCAAAACGCCATAAGACAAGCAGCATGGGATTCCGACCAAAAAGATCAAAAGCCCGCTCGTCCATGACAGTTTTTTTCTCTTCTTTTCGTCCCCTTTTCCGATTGTGGCAACGATAATTTCAACCATCGAAAATGCTGAGGTTAAGGCTGCAAATAAAAATGCAACGAGAAAGCCGATAAAAAACAACGTGCCGAACGGAAGCTGTTCAAAAACGGCCGGAAGCACTGTAAACAGCAATGTCGGTCCTTCATTTGGCTGAAAACCGAATGAGAAAACCGCCGGAAAAATAGCCAAACCTGCCAAGAGTGTCACAATGATATTCATCAAGACAATGGAGGCTGCCGAACGAGGGATATTTTGTGTTTTCGGCAAATAGGAGCTGTAGGTCACCATCACCGAAACCCCCAGTGTTAACGTAAAGAAGGCCTGTCCCAGCGCGAATAATATGGATTCCGGAGTCAGATCGCCGAAATGAGGCACAAGCAGAAACTTTACGCCTTCCATTGCACCATTAAGCGTAAGAGACCGAAGAACGAGCAGAATAAACAATAAAAACAAAATCGGCATCATCACCGCGCTTACCCGTTCAATCCCTTTTTGAACCCCTCTTGCGACAACGATGACAGTAAGTACCATAAAGACAAGCTGAGCCGCGAGCGTCTGCACCGGATTTTGGATAATAGAAGCAAAAAGAGCGCCATACTGTGCTTGAGAAAGCCCGGACAGTGAGCCTGACGCCGTTTTTACGATATACAGCAAAATCCATCCCCCAATTACACTGTAAAACGACAGCACTAAGAAACACGCGGCTACGCCGATCCACCCTGTAAGAAACCAAGCTGATCGCGGCGCTTCTTTTTTATATGCATCAATGGCATTCGTCTGGTTCCGTCTTCCAAAAATAAATTCCCCCACCAAAAGCGGATAGCCTAAGAGGATGGTAAATAACACGAAGATAAGAAAAAAGGCTCCACCCCCATTGGTCCCCGCTACGTAAGGGAATTTCCAAATCGCGCCCAAGCCGATAGCCGAGCCGGCCGCTGCCATGACGAAACCAATTTTCGAAGCCCATTGGACTGGTTTTTGCTCAGACAATAAACGTCACTTCCTTTCCAGCCTATATTATCTCTTATTTTTGTCTTCATTTCTATAGATTCATTTGCCAAGAACAGAAAAGAGGCGGCCTGTATGGCCGCTCTCTTTATCAAAAGGTTATTGATTTAATTTTGAATGCTTTCTTGAATACAGGAAATAGATTACCAAGCCGATTAACAGCCACACTAGGAAGCGGACAATCGTCACCCATCCCAGATTTAAAATCAAGAACAGGCAGAACAGAATCGCCAGGCCTGGGATCACGGGAACTCCCGGGCATTTAAAAGCTCTCGGAAGATCAGGCTGTTTCTTTCTCAAAACGATAACTGCCACAGAAATCAGGACAAATGCCGACAACGTCCCGATGTTCACCAGCTTTGCAAGTTCATCCAGCGGAACAAGTGAGCCGAGAAGCGCCGACATCGTTCCGAAAAACCAAGTGGCTACATAAGGTGTTTTGTGCTTTGGATGCACTTTAGAAAGTGAACCCGGCACAAGTCCGTCACGCGACATGGCAAACATGACGCGGGTCTGCCCGTAAAGCATCACGAGCATAACTGTTGTCATTCCCAACACGGCGCCAATATCAATGATGCCTGCCACCCAATTTTGCCCTGCGCTTTGAAGAACAAGAGAAACCGGATGATCCACACCCGCAAATTGAGCAAACGGGATAACCCCAGTCATGATGGCTGATACGGTGACATATAAAATCGTGCAGACCAGTAAAGAGAAAATAATGCCTTTAGGCAGATCCTTCGCGGGATTTTTCGTTTCTTCCGCAGCAGAGGATACAGCGTCAAATCCGATAAAAGCAAAGAATACGAGCGCCGCTGCACTGAACACGCCGCCAAAGCCCATTGGCATAAACGGCTGCCAGTTGTGCGGCTTCACGTAAACGGCTGCCACCGCGATAAACAGCAGAACAACCAGTATCTTCAAGATAACCATGATATTGTTGACTCTTTTTGATTCTTTGATGCCTAAATAAAGCAAATATGTGATCGCCATTACAATGACGAATGCAGGAAGATTAAACAGGGTAAAGGTGCCTTTCACTGCGCCCGGTGCCGCTGTTAAAGCAACCGGAAGATGAATGCCGAGCCCTGATAAAAACGATTGGAAATAACCAGACCAGCCGACCGACACTGCACTTACCGCCAGCATGTATTCTAAAATTAAATCCCACCCGATAATAAAGGCCATAAGCTCTCCCAATGTCGCATAAGTGAATGTATACACCGAACCTGAAACAGGCACACTTGACGCAAATTCCGCGTAAGACAGGGCGGCGAATAAACAAGCCAACGCCGCCACAACAAATGAAATCGTCAGCCCGGGACCGGCCGTGACTGCGCCTGTTCCCGTCAGAACAAAAATCCCTGTGCCAATAATGGCGCCGATTCCAAGCAACGTTAAATCAAATGCCCCTAATTCTCTTTTTAAAGACTTTTCCCCGCTCGTCGCAGCGATTAAATCCTGAATGCTTTTCTTCCTAAAAACGCTCCCTTTCATTCCCCTTCAACTCCCGATCATCTATTTTTATATATTTTATTTGAATTTTCTGAATTCATGAGCAACAATGGTCATTTTTCTTTTTTTTCTACTATATTTGTACTGGTCGCGAATCATTCCTTTCTCCTACTCAATATTATATATAAAATTGCAAAAATGAAAACAAAATTGTTAGAAAAATCGACAATTTTTTTATTTTGAAATTTTTCACCACACAAAAAAAACCAGCTCTGGAGCTGGTTTTTCGTTGATCACGTTGAAATAAAACGGCCGCCATTCACATGAATGGTCTGCCCTGTCATATAGGAAGATTCGTCAGACGCCAGCAGAACATAGGCGCCTGCATGCTCAACCGGCTGTCCCGGTCTTCCCATTGGGGTATCCAAGCCGTGCTGTTTCACTTTTTCCTCAGGGAATGTCGCCGGAATAAGCGGTGTCCAAATCGGACCGGGCGCCACCGCATTCACTCTGATGCCTTTAGCTGCGAGCGACTTCGCCATGGAACGCGTAAAGGAAACAATCGCACCCTTTGTGCTGGAATAATCAATTAACGCCGTATCCCCTTCATAAGCGGTAATCGATGTCGTATTAATAATGGCACTCCCCTCTTGCAGGTGAGGCAAAGCTTTCTTTGTCATATGAAACATGGAAAAAATATTTGTGCGATAGGTTTTTTCCAGCTGTTCTGTTGAAATATTGAGAATGCTGTCCTGCGGATGCTGTTCAGCGGCGTTGTTCACTAAGATATCGAGTTTACCAAAATGGTCCACTGTTTGCTGCACAGCTTGTTCACAATGGTTCTCGTCCCCGACATCTCCCGGGATAAGCAGGCAGCGGACATTCTCCTTTTCGATCCGTTTGCGTGTTTCCTCTGCGTCCGAATGCTCGTCTAAGTATAGAATGGAGATATCAGCCCCCTCTTTAGCAAAGGCAATAGCTGCTGCTCTACCTATTCCGCTGTCGCCTCCAGTAATGATCGCGACTTTTCCTTTCAGTTTTCCGCTTCCTCGATAATCCTCGTCCTCTGACAGCGGCAGCGGATTCATTTTTGACTCAATGCCCGGCTGTCTGTCCTGATGCTGCGGTTCTTGTCCTTCTGTTTGTCTGTCCATTGGGTTCACATTCATCACTCCTAGACATGTGGTTGATACTGAACGTTACCACACGACAGAAATGACTAAACGCCAAAATATGTTATGAAAGAACTTCCTCGGGAATGGCACCGGTATATTGCGCTGACGGGCGGAAAATCATGTTGTTTTCTGCCTGTTCCAGTACATGGGCGCACCACCCTACCATTCGGCTTGCTGAAAAGGTCGGAGTAAACAATTCATCGTCAAAATCGATGGCCTTCATCACTGCAGCCGCGTAAAATTCAACATTTGTGTACAGCTTTCGTCCCGGTTTGTAGATTTCTAGCAAACGAATCGCTTCTGCTTCTACATGCAGCGCAAGATCAAGATCACGGTCATTGCCGGCCACCTGTTCTGCTTTCTGTCTCAAAGCTTCTGCCCGCGGGTCTTTTGTTTTGTACACCCTGTGGCCGAATCCCATCAAGCGCTCTCCTTTTTCGAGTTTTTCTTTCAGATATGCTTCAGCATGTTCTTTTTCTCCAATGTCTTCAAGCATTTTTGTCACCGCAGAAGGAGCACCTCCGTGCAGCGGACCTTTCATCGTACCGAGAGCAGCCGTGACGGCTGACACTAAATCACTCTCTGTAGATAACGTGACTCGTGCCGAAAAAGTCGATGCGTTCATGCCGTGCTCCATGGCCAGAATCATATAGGTTTCAAGCGCTTTCTTTTTTGCCTCTGAAGGCTGTTCACCTGTGAGCATATAATAGTAGTTTTCGACATGTCCGTACTGGGAAGAAGGTGCAATTGCTTGTTCGCCGCGCGTCCATCTTTTTCTGTATGCAATGATAGAAGGCGTGATTGCAATCAGCCGGATTGCTTCCTCTGTTTTCGGATGGAATGTGTACGTATTTTCCCCCAATGCTGAAACAACCGTTCTCAGCACCGACATATCGTCCATGTTGTTTGGCAGTGATTGAATCAAGCGCTCAATATGTTCCGGAAGATTCCGTTCCGCAGCCAGCTTATCTTTAAATACCTGCAATTCTTCAGTTGAAGGCAGTTTTCCAAATAAAATCAAATAAGCCGCTTCTTCAAAGCTGTGATTCAGTGCGATGTCTTTTGCATGATGTCCTCTGTAAATCAGACGCCCTTTTTCACCATCAATATGGCTGATGGATGTTTCTACACATGTAATTCCCTTTAATCCGTAATGTACCATTTGTATTCCCCCTATCCTTTTCTGTTATTATAGTAAATATAATATTTAAATAATAATGAATATTTTAAAGGGAATTAATTAAAAATATTAATCAGAGGGAGAATAGAAATGGATTTCAAATGGCTTCACACCTTTGTGACCGCTGCAAAATATGAAAACTTCCGAAAAACGGCGGAAACGCTTTTCTTATCTCAGCCCACTGTGACCGTACATATCAAGCAATTAGAAAAAGAAATCAGCTGCAAGCTGTTCGAGCGTAAAGGCAGGCAAATCCAGCTGACTGATGAAGGCAGGGCGTATTTGCCGTATGCGCTCAGGCTTCTTGATGATTATGAAAACAGCATGGCAGAGCTTCACAGAGTGAGACAAGGCTACTCTCAAACCTTACAGCTCGCGGTTTCTCCGCTTATTGCAGATACTGTGCTTCCTTCTGTCATGAAGCGGTACACAGCAATGAATACGGAAACAGAAATGGCGGTTACGATTTTCGAATCAGCGGAAATCGCGTCACTGATTAAAGCCGGGGAAGCAGATATCGGACTAAGCTGTTTAAAGGTACAGTCTTCTTCTTTAAGCTGCCACTGCTTATACAAAGACCCTGTCGTCCTTGTTGCCCCGCCCGATAAGCGTTTCATAGAAGACAACGAAATTGATGCCAAAGAGGTGCTCGAACAATACCTGCTTTTGACCCACAATCACCCTGATTACTGGGACGACTTGCTCCGTCAAGTCAGAATGACATTTCCATTTGTGAGAACAATGAAGGTCACTCAAACACATATAACGAAACGGTTTATCAAGGAAGGACTCGGAGTTTCATTTCTGCCTTTATCTACAGTAAAGCGTGAGTTAGCAGAGAAACAGATGATCAGAATTCCTTATCAGTCTGTACAGCTGCCCTATGCCGGCGCTTACGCGATTGCCCTTTATGAAAATAAGAAAGAAAAAAAATTCTTGGATTTTTTATCACATTTTCATTTTTAGGAGCAACCAAAACGCCTGTGCTCCGTCTAATGAAAAAAACCCGTTCCAATGAACGGGTTTTCTCTAAAAATTAGAATCTTTTCGCACCGAGGTAACGAGGCTTCCAGTAGCTGTTGTTCAGGCTGCTGACTTGTACGCCGTCAGACCCTGCATGAATGAAACTGTTGTTTCCAATGTAAATCCCCATGTGAGAAGGGCCGGATTTATATGTCGTGAAGAAGACGAAATCACCAACAGACGGGCTGGCAATGCTCTTCATAGAACTCCAGTATCCTGCAGTGCTTGTTCTGCCCACACTTGTTTGTTTATTCAGTACGTACCAAATGAATCCGCTGCAGTCAAAGCCGGAAGTTGTCGTTCCGCCCCATTTATATGGCGTTCCGACTAACGCTTTTGCATCAGAAACCAGTTTGCTCACATTAAGTGATGTAGATGACGTTTTGCTGCTTGAAGATGATGAAGATGAAGCAGGTTTTGAGCTGCTTGTGCTTGTTCCTTTCACCTTCAATACTTGGTTGACATAGATTACATCTGATTTTAAGCCGTTTAAGCTTTTTAATTTGCTAACCGTAGTGCCGTATTTGCTCGCAATTTTAGAAAGGCTGTCTCCGCTCTTCACTTTATAAGTAGAAGTGGAAGATGATGACACTTTTGATGAGCTGGAGCTGCTTGAACTAGTTGAACCTTTCAGTTTCAGGACTTGTCCAACACGAAGCAAATCTGATTTTAAGCCATTCAGCTTCTTCAGTTCATTGATTGTCATGCCGTATTTTTTTGAAATTTTCCAAAGGCTGTCCCCGCTCTTTACTTTGTATGTAGAAGAAGAGGAAGAAGAACTGCTGCTTTTTGAACTTGTAGATTTGCCGTTAATCGATAAAGTTTGTCCCACGTAAATAATGTCTGAACGAAGGTGGTTCTCTGATTTAATTTTACTGATCGTTGTGTCGTATTTTCTTGAAAGATCCCATAACGTGTCGCCTTTTTTCACCTTAATGCTTTGTGCAGATGCCGCTCCTGCAAATAACGTCGATCCTAAAACAACTGCTGTCGTAGCTGTAATGATTTGCTTTTTCATATTTTCCTCCCCAAATGTTAACTCTCTATATATGTATCTCTTTTTTTTAATTATTCTTATTGATTTCTATTATAAGGATAGATTCCCATCAGAAATAGTCTTGACTTCATGTGACAAATTTCTTAATTATTCGTTCTAAAAAAAAGTTTTTAAGGGTATTAAATATTTCATTTTCGTTGCAAAGGTGACAAAAAATGAGTGCTTTTGTCATGTTTTATGGGATGTTTTTCAACATAAAGGAAATAAATGAAAAACTTTCGGGGTCGGCTCACATACCGGAAAATGAGTGATAAAGAATATTCGAGGAGAGCTGCGGTTATCCGCAGTTTTTTTATTTAAACAAACATATCATGCAAAGACAGAGAGGTAAAGATTTTTCTGAAAAATGAATGCTTTACATCAAATAAGGCAAGATAACGAAAAGTGTTTTTTCATTTCCTTACAAGGCTTTACTTATTGTTTACATGATCAACAGCCATATTTAACAAAATTTCCCTAACATGATAAACGGAATACATTAAAGGAGGCATGAAAAAAATGAATTTGTTTCAAAAAATGAAATCAAAATTTCTGCCAATCGCCGCTGTTTCTGTCCTTACAGCTGGAATTTTTGCCGGAGCTGAGCTGCAGCAAACAGAAAAGGCCAGCGCCAAAAAACAAGACAAAGCTGAGATCAGAAATGTCATTGTGATGATAGGCGACGGCATGGGGACGCCTTACATAAGAGCCTACCGTTCCATGAAAAATAACGGTGACACACCGAATAACCCGAAGTTAACAGAATTTGACCGGAACCTGACAGGCATGATGATGACGCATCCGGATGACCCTGACTATAATATTACAGATTCAGCAGCAGCCGGAACAGCATTAGCGACAGGCGTTAAGACATGCAACAATGCAATTGGCGTCGATAAAAATGGAAAAAAAGTGAAATCTGTACTTGAAGAGGCCAAACAGCAAGGCAAGTCAACAGGGCTTGTCGCCACGTCTGAAATTAACCACGCCACTCCAGCCGCATATGGCGCCCACAATGAATCACGGAAAAACATGGACCAAATCGCCAACAGCTATATGGATGACAAAATAAAAGGCAAACATAAAATAGACGTGCTGCTCGGCGGCGGAAAATCTTATTTTAACCGCAAGGACAGAAACTTGACAAAGGAATTCAAACAAGCCGGCTACAGCTATGTGACAACGAAACAAGCATTGAAAAAAAATAAAGATCAGCAGGTGCTCGGGCTTTTCGCAGATGGAGGGCTTGCTAAAGCGCTCGACCGTGACAGTAAAACACCGTCTCTCAAAGAAATGACGGTTTCAGCAATTGATCGCCTGAACCAAAATAAAAAAGGATTTTTCTTGATGGTCGAAGGGAGCCAGATTGACTGGGCGGCCCATGACAATGATACCGTAGGAGCCATGAGCGAGGTTAAAGATTTTGAACAGGCCTATAAAGCCGCGATTGAATTTGCGAAAAAAGACAAACATACACTTGTGATTGCAGCTGCTGACCATACAACCGGCGGCTTTACCATTGGCGCGAACGGGGAAAAGAATTGGCACGCAGAACCGATTCTCTCCGCTAAGAAAACACCTGAATTCATGGCCAAAAAAATCAGTGAAGGCAAGCCGGTTAAAGATGTGCTCGCCCGCTATGCCAATCTGAAATTCACATCTGAAGAAATCAAAAGCGTTGAAGCAGCTGCACAGGCTGACAAAAGCAAAGGGGCCTACAAAGCTATCATCAAGATTTTTAATACCCGCTCCAACAGCGGATGGACGAGTACCGATCATACCGGCGAAGAAGTACCGGTATACGCGTACGGCCCCGGAAAAGAAAAATTCCGCGGATTGATTAACAATACGGACCAGGCAAACATCATATTTAAGATTTTAAAAACTGGAAAATAAAAAGGATGCAGAACGCTGCATCCTCTTTTTTATAAATATCTGCGGTGAACACCTTTTCCGTCGTACGAAAACATGACTTCCTTATCCTCAAGCACAGACTCAATGTGCACGCTTCTTCCCCAAAGCTGGAATAAATAAGGGAGCACTTTCTCCAAATATTTCAAATCTAACTCTATTCCCTCATACCAATGCTTAATATAGAGCTCGTTATTTTTCATATAATCGCCGTCGTTTACTGTCAAATATGGAAAACCGCCATTTACCCGCATGCTTACGAGCTGGTCGCGCACCGACTTCCACTGTTTATCGATGATTTTATAATCTCGGCCCTGTTTTTGAAACAAATAAAGATCCTCGCGCATGACCAATTCTTTGGTTAAATAATTGCGGATGAAAGAGATATCGGATTCAATCTCCCTGACCTCAAACATTTTCTCCCGGCCGGAGTCAGGCTGCACGCCCATTTTCTTCATTTCCTCCGTCGGGTTGTTGTACCTCTTTTCAATGTCTTCAAATATTTTCAGCCCTAAATAATAAGGATTAATGCCTGTTTTGGACGGCTGAACGACACCTGCATTCAGCTTGGCGAACTCGATCGCTTCATCAGAGGTTAAATCAAGCTCACGTATAATTCGCTGGTGCCAATAGGAAGCCCAGCCCTCATTCATAATCTTGGTTTCCAGCTGAGGCCAGAAATAAAGCATTTCCTCTCTCATCATCGTTAATATATCACGCTGCCATGGCTCCAGCTCCCGGGAATGCTCCTCGATAAAAAGCAGGATATCTTTTTCAGGCCGCGGCGGGAACGGTTTTTTCGATTTTTTCACTTGTTTTTTCGGCTTCTTTTCATCCAAAGACCATAGATCATCGTAAGGCGTGGCTGCCTCTTCAATCTCCTCTTCCTCATCATCCACACTCCATTGGAGCTTTGGTCGGACCAACGACGGATCGATATGCTCCTGAATCGAAAGGATCGCATCTAAAAAAGATTCGACTTCTTTAATCCCGTGAACCTGTTCATAGTGTTTTATCCGTTCAGCCGTTGCCGCCATGCTTTCCACCATATCGCGCTTCGTGTTTTGGAAACGGCAGTTGTTTTTGAAGAAATCGCAATGGGCAAGAACGTGTGCGACAATCAATTTATTTTGGATCAGTGAGTTGCTGTCCAGCAAAAAAGCGTAGCATGGATCTGAGTTAATGACCAGCTCATAGATCTTGCTTAACCCTAGATCATAGTGCAGCTTCATCTTGTGAAACTGCTTGCCGAAGCTCCAGTGGCTGAATCTTGTCGGCATCCCGTACGCGCCAAATGTATAAATAATTTCAGCCGGGCAGATTTCATATCTCATCGGGTAGAAATCAAGGCCGAATCCTTTTGCAATTTCGGTAATTTCCTCAATTGCCCGCTGTAATCCCTTCTTCTCCTCCGCGTTCAACCGAATCCCCCCTACTTGGACTTATCTATAATGTATGAGCCCGCCAGACAAAAGATGATAGCCTCACTCAGGCAGAAAAAAATTCCCCCGGCACATTCAGCTGTTTGCTTATTGGATCAGTGGGTAAACACACACCATACTACGAAAAAAAGGAGCGATACCAATTGAATGTAGCAGACGTGCTTTCTTCTTATCTCAGTAAGCTGCCAAACGTAATCATTGCTTTACTCGTCCTATTAATCGGATGGGCTATCGCTAAAATCATTGAAAAAGCGGTATACAAAGGGCTCAGCAAAACAAAAATCGACGACAAGCTCTTTGCTGGGAAAAAGCCTTCACGCTATTCCTCAGAAAAAGTCATAAGCAAGGTCGTTTATTTTATCGCACTGATCATCGTCTTTATTTTATTCTTTAACATTTTGCACCTGACAACAGTGGCATCGCCGTTTGTCAGTATGCTTTCGGCGATTGCAGCGGCGATTCCAAGCGTGCTGAAAGCCGGACTCATTCTGCTGTTAGGATGGGCTGCAGCCTCTGTTTTGAGCTTCCTTGTCAAAAAAATCGGGATGAAGCTGAACACGAGTGACAAACTGCGCAAGTGGAATTTGGTGTCTGAAGGAAAAGATATTCACCAGGCTGTCAATACCGCTTCACAAATTGTCTTTTATCTCGTGCTGCTTGTTTTTCTGCCAGGGGTCTTATCTTCTTTGAAAATCAGCGGCATTTCAGGTCCTTTTACAAATATGATGGAAAGCGTGCTCGCTTTTCTGCCGAAATTATTTGCAGCGGCGCTTATCGTATTAATCGGCTGGCTTGTTGCCCGCCTTGTTCGTGGTATCATTACGAATTTCCTTGCGAGCATCGGCACGGAGAGATTCGCGGCACGTATGGGTTTATCAATTTACTTAAAAGATACAAGCCTTTCAGCAGTCATCGGAACAATCGCTTATGTGCTGATTATGATTCCGGTGGTCATTTCAGCGCTTGATCAGCTGGATGTCGCTGGCATTTCAAAACCGGCTGTCTCTATGCTGAATACGATTTTAAACATGCTTCCGAACATCTTGATTGCCATCGTGCTTGTTTTAGCGGGTATCTGGGCAGGAAAATGGGTGAAATCCATGGTGTCCGGACTGCTCCATCGCGCAGGCTTTGATTCTGTCTTAGGGAAAATGGGCATGGAAGCCGGAACGCCTGCAAAGCTGTCCTTGTCTCAAGTTGTCGGTATGATTGCGCAAATCATTGTCATTCTGCTCTTTACAGCTGAGGCGCTTCAAATTGTTCGGCTGCACTTCCTCGTAGAAATTGCCACTGGTATCATCGCGTATCTGCCGAATGTCCTTGTCGCAGTATTCATTCTCGGACTCGGCCTTTACGCAGGAGAATTGGTGAGAAAAGTGCTCTCAAGCATGATAAAAGGCCAGGAATTCAAGTCTTTAGCGCCTATTGCTAAATATACGATTATCGCACTTGCTTTCTTTATGGCCCTGGATCAGCTTGGTGTCGCTGCGACAATCGTCAATTCCGCGTTTATCATCGTTCTTAGCGGCTTCGCACTCGCTTTCGGTTTATCCTTCGGCCTTGGCGGTAAGGATTTTGCATCACGTTATCTGTCTACATTTGAACGCAAAATGCAAAACACAGAAATCGAAAAAAACCGTAAAAACCAAAATCCGCCGAATGACATGTAAGCAAAAAACATGCACCCAGCTGGGTGCATGTTTTTTTAATTCCTTTTTTTTCATTTTTCAATCGATTATGATAAGATATAGAAAATGTCTTATTCTGAGGTCTTATTATGAAGTTAACCAATTATACAGATTATTCATTAAGAGTGTTGATTTTTCTGGCTGCAGAGCGTCCCGGAGAACTTTCAAATATAAAACAGATTGCCGAAACGTATTCTATTTCAAAAAATCATCTCATGAAAGTCATATACAGGCTCGGCCAGCTCGGCTACGTAGAAACGATACGCGGACGGGGCGGCGGCATACGATTAGGCATGGAACCTGAAGACATCAACATCGGTGAGGTTGTCAGAAAAACGGAGGACGATTTTAATATTGTTGAATGTTTTGATGCGAACAAGAATCTCTGTGTTATTTCCCCGGTTTGCGGCTTAAAACATGTGCTGAATGAAGCGCTTTTAGCCTACCTCGCAGTTTTAGACAAATACACACTGCGCGACCTCGTCAAAAACAAAGAAGATATCATGAAGCTTTTAAAAATGAAGGAATAGATTAAGATTCCTTCTTTTTTTATGCCCTTTTTCCCCCTTATTGTTAAGATAATTTGGCTATTTTTATAAAAAGGCAAAACGATGAGACAAATGTGCCGATATAAAAAAGAAACAGCAAATGCAAAATCATTGGGGGAAAAAGGAGAGCTAAGATGAAAAAGAAATTAGCAGCAGGGCTGACAGCATCTGCGATTGTCGGCACAACTTTAGTAGTGACACCAGCTGAAGCAGCAACGATTAAGGTCAAAAGCGGAGATTCTTTATGGAAACTGGCCCAAACCTATAACACAAGTGTGGCGGCCCTCACATCCGCCAATCATCTTTCGACTACTGTTCTGTCGATCGGCCAGACGCTTACTATTCCAGGCAGCAAATCCAGCACTTCTTCATCTACTTCAAGCTCAACAACCAAGAAGAGCGGAAGTTCTGTTTACACAGTGAAAAGCGGAGATTCACTTTGGCTGATCGCAAATGAGTTTAAAATGACCGTGCAAGAACTGAAAAAATTAAACGGACTAAGCAGCGATTTAATTCGTGCTGGGCAGAAATTAAAGGTGTCCGGTACTGTTTCTTCAAGCCCTAGTTCCAGTAAAAAAAGCAACTCTAATAAGAGTTCAAGCTCCAGTTCAAAAAGCAGTTCTAATAAGAGTTCAAGTTCTTCATCTTCTACGGGAACATATAAGGTGCAGCTTGGAGATTCACTTTGGAAAATTGCAAACAAAGTCAATATGTCCATCGCTGAATTGAAGGTCTTGAACAACTTAAAATCAGACACCATTTACGTGAATCAGGTGTTGAAAACAAAATCAAGCGGCTCTGATACGTCTTCTAAAGACACTTCATCCAAATCGAACCAAACTTCAGCAACAACTAAATATACCGTTAAAAGCGGTGATTCACTTTGGAAAATCGCAAACAACTATAACCTGACTGTACAGCATATCCGAAATATCAACAATCTGAAATCAGATGTGCTGTACGTTGGACAAGTATTGAAGCTGACAGGTAAAGCATCTTCAGGCTCTTCATCATCGTCGTCTTCTTCGTCAAATGCAAGCTCCGGCACGACGACTACATACACGGTGAAAAGCGGTGATTCCTTATGGGTGATTGCTCAAAAATTTAAAGTAACAGCTCAGCAGATTCGTGAGAAAAACAATTTAAAAACGGATGTCTTGCAGGTTGGCCAAAAGCTGGTCATTTCCGGAAAAGCTTCATCATCGTCTTCATCCGGTTCTTCAAACAACACCAGCTCAACGAGTGCGAAGATTAACACAATGATTTCGGCCGCTAAAGCGCAGCTTGGGGTTCCGTATCGCTGGGGAGGCACGACACCGTCCGGGTTTGACTGCAGCGGATTCATTTACTATGTACTGAACAAAGTCACATCCGTATCTAGATTAACGGCAGCGGGATATTGGAACACAATGAAATCAGTTAGCCAGCCTGCTGTCGGAGATTTCGTTTTCTTTTCAACATATAAAGCCGGCCCTTCCCACGTCGGAATTTACCTAGGCAACGGGGAATTCATAAATGCCAACGATTCCGGAGTTGTCATTTCCAATATGAACAACTCTTACTGGAAACAGCGCTATCTCGGTGCAAAACGATATTTCTAAAAACAGAAACTGTGCGGCCTTAACGGCTGTACAGTTTTTTATTAGAGCCTAAAGACGTTGATGCTGATCATATGATTTGTCACCGGATGAAAATAGACTTCGGCCCGAACAGAAAAAGTGTCATCTTTCTGTCTGACTGTCACCCGAAAGACATCTTTAGTCTGCTGATCATTCACCTCTGTACGCCCCATATAAGCATAATCAGAAAATGAAGCGCCCTTATATTCATCCTGAATTTTGCTCCAGGCAAGCTGTTCCCACTTTTGAACGGACTCGTCTGTGTCCGTTGAATGACCTTTTGCAGCCATTGACACGATAATCAATCCGCAAAAAAGAAGTGCGATGGTATACGGCAGGGATTTCATTTTTTCAGTCTCCTGTACCCAGAATATATTCCCTCATAGGTTTACCAAAAGCGATATCTTCATTCAGGCATTTTGATTTTATGTCTCCCTCATATTGCTACCCCTTTACTGACGCAGACGGCAAGTTTTGCCCCGTCAATAACAGAGGATGCGGCATAAACTAATCATGAACTTCTCACCCAAGAAAGGAGAAGCGATTCATGGATTATGCCGATTACGATAAAGCGCTTTATTACACCCATCGTTCTCAATGGGATAATTTATTAATTTTAATGGTGCGTACAGAGGACGATTTGTTATCAAAACGAATTGAGCATTTTCTGCATGCATATCATTTTGAACAGGATTACGCCGTTTTAGAAAAGATGCTGTATTCCCTTCTCCGTTATATTGATCATGCCACAGAGCTGACTTATGAAGATCAAATAGCCCTTCTCACATAAACAAATCCCGGCGTTTAGACGCCGGGATTTCCTGCTTTTGCGAACATGCTGAGTTCTTCGACAAGCTCTTTTATGCTTTCCTTAATGTTTTCAGCCACTGTAGCATTTTCAACATCAATATGCACCGGATCAAGCACCAGCTGCTTCGGAATGACATTGGCGTAGACACCCCGCATCACAGTTCTCATATTGTTCAGCGCATTGATGCCGCCTTTTCCGCCTCCCGCTACTGCCAATAATGCAACGGGCTTATATTTGAATTGTTCGCTGCTTAGAAAATCCAAGGCATTTTTTAAAGCGCCGCTCATGCCGCTGTGATATTCAGGCGATAATAATACAATCGCATCCGCTTTAGAAACGCGTTGCTTAAGCTCCTGTACCTTCAACAATTCAGATTGATCAGCTTCACCGTTAAAAATCGGCAATACAAACTCGCTTAGATCAATCAAATCCGTGTGATACAGAGCTGAAATATAGGATGCTGCAATTCTTGTTCTGCCATGTTTTCTAGGCGTGCCATTTATGACTAACATGTTCATTTCGAGATCTCTCCATTCAGATTATATTTCACTGCGAAAAGCGCTGCTTGCGTGCGGTCGGCCACTTCAAGTTTTGCTAAAAGATTCGATACATGGGTTTTTACTGTTTTTTCTGAAATAAACAAGGCTGCTGCGATTTCTTTATTGCTTTTCCCGTTTGCTATTTCAGTCAGAACGTCTTTTTCCCTTCTTGTTAATTGATAGTATTTTTCTTTTTCCGGGTCGTGCTGATTTTTCATATGTGTCAGCACATGGGGCATAATAGCTGTAGAAAGCTTGTATTCGCCAGCATGCACTTGTCTTAGTGTTTTCACCAATTCCTCGGGCTCCGTATCCTTTAATTGATACGCCTTCGCGCCTGCCTGAAGCGCGGGGATGACGTGCTCCTGATCAGAGTAGCTCGTCAGCACAATGATATTCGTATCCGGAAATTGCTGTATTGCTTTTTTAATGGCTTGAATGCCGTCCATCTCGGGCATAGACAAATCCATTAGCACAAGATCCGGCTTTGTCTCTTCGATGACACGGAGAGCTTCTAATCCAGTTGCAGCTTCTCCGACGACTTCAATATCATCCTGGGTGGCAAAGAAAAAACGCAGACCCTTTCTGACAACATGATGATCATCAGCAATGACAATTTTCATACCGCCCCTCCTTTTCGGCTTGTTAGCGGAAGCCTGATGGACAGCTTTGTTCCTGTTCCAAGCGCTGACTCAATCCAAAACTTAGCTCCGGCTTTTTCCGCTCGTTCTTTCATACCCTTGATGCCAAGTGAAGGCAGATCGGCATGCGCTTCATAGCGAAATCCTGCCCCATGATCGATGATATCCAGCTCCGCATGGCACAAAGAAGCAGTCAGACTAACATACGCCGTATCCGTTCCGGCATGCTTTTTGCAGTTATTTAAAGCTTCCTGTACGACACGCCATAGCATATGCTCCTGCTCATCAGTCAGAACAGGACAGCCTTTTTGTGTAAAAATGATCTTCAATCCAATGAGCGCACCATAGCTTTTAATGGCTTCAGCCAGCCCTTTTTCCAATCCTCCGGGGCGAAGCTGCCAAATTAACGCTTTCATTTCTGCGAGCGCGTCCTGTGATAGGTTTTGGATGAAATCAATCATCTGCTGTAAATTTTCATCTTTTGTTAGTGTCTTCGCAGCTTTGGCAGTTAAACTGACGGAAAACAGCATTTGATTGACTGAATCGTGAAGCTCCTGAGCGAGGCGGTTACGCTCCATTAAAAGAGCATTTTTTTGTTGATATTCAGAAAGCCTCATACGCTGGATTGCCGTTCCGATCTGAAAGGCGACAGACTCGAGTAAATGCAGCTCTTCCTCATCAAACATGGTTTTTCCGGCCGCCGCTACATTTAACAATCCGAATCTTCTGTCCCCGTCTTCTAAAGGCACAGTTGCATGATGCGTAATCCCTTCTGTATCAAAACAATGCAGGTTTTCTGCTGATTCGATGCGTTTGCAGTTCATGATATTTGCAGCCTTTCTAAGCCCTCCGTTATTGAATTTCGTCAGGCAGTAACACTCCCCTTCGCACATCAGCACTTTTTCCTTGCGGCTTAAAGCCGGGGGCAGATAAGCGTCGGCCGCTAACGTATAAGACCCATCTTCTTCGATCAGAAAAATCCATCCGGATTGAAGATTTGTCAGACTCAGCAACTCTTTTAAAACTTCATCCAGTGTTGCTTTGATATCGTGCCCTTGATTTAAGGTTTCCGCAATCGTTTTCAGCGTTTTTAATTTTTCCATCCTCGTTTTGCTCACGTTTCTCACTCCGGCATTGATCTTGTATTTAAGATTATACCAGTTTTTTGTATTTCATTACTTCACTTGTAGGATGATTTTCTTTCAGACTTTTGGATGAGAAAAAGAAAAAGCCGGATCATTTACAATGACCCAGCTCATACTTGAATTATTTTGCTGTTGACTCAACAATTTCATCCACCGTCTTCATTACATCTTCAGAAAGGGAGGCAAGACGCTGTTCACTGTCTTCCAAAGATGACCCTTTTACGGCGAAATAAAATTTCACCTTCGGCTCAGTTCCTGAAGGACGAAGACAGAACCAAGACCCGTCTTCCAGGAAGTATTTCAATACATTTGATTTTGGCAAGTCGATGGCTTCTTCTTTGCTTTCAGTCAGAAGCGTCCGTTTGCTTACAGCGTAATCTTCTGCTGTGACAACCTGTTTGCCCGCCATTTTCTGCGGCGGATTTTGTCTGAAGGAAGCAAGAATCGCTTCAATTTGCTCTGCTCCTTGTTTGCCTTTCAGCGTCAGGGATTTCAGCCCTTCACGATAAAAACCATACTCGTTAAAGAGATTGATGAGCGCCTCATACAAAGACATTCCCTGTTTTTTATAGAACGCGCAAACTTCAACTGCCAAAAGCGCAGCCTGAATGGCGTCCTTATCGCGGGCAAAATCCCCGATTAAATAACCGTAGCTCTCTTCATAACCGAATTGGAAGGTATACTGGCCTGATGCTTCGTATTCCTTGATCTTTTCACCGATAAACTTAAAGCCTGTCAGCGTATCAATCGTATCAAGGCCGAATGAAGAAGCTACAGCACGGCCGATTTCGCTTGTGACGATCGTTTTGAGAACAACACCGTTATCAGGCAGGATGCCTTGTTTTTTCTTTTCAGAAAGCAGGTAATGAAGCAGCAGCGCTCCGGTTTGGTTTCCTGTCAGCACTGTATATTTGCCTTGATCGTTTTTCACCGCGATGCCGAGGCGGTCAGCATCAGGATCTGTCGCGATGAGAATATCTGCATTCTGCTCCTCCCCAAGCTTAATGGCATATTCGAATGCCGCATGCTCTTCCGGGTTTGGCGATGTAACAGTGGAGAAGTTTGAATCCGGCAGTTCCTGTTCTTTGACAACCGTTACATTTTTGTAGCCGAGTGCTTCAAGTCCGCGTCTGACCGGTTTATTTGCAGTTCCATGCAGCGGTGTGAAAACAACCTTTACATCTACTTCTTCTGATAATTCAGGATGTACAGAAATGGACGCCAGTTTTTCTGTATAAACTTTATCAATATCTTCACCGATGATTTTGATTAAGCCTTTTTCTTTTAACTTATTTTCTTCGTCCACTGTGATCGTCAGCTCATTTTCAATCGCGTTTACCTGCTCAATGACGATGTCCGCTTCCTTTGGAGGCAGCTGGCCGCCATCATCCCCGTATACTTTGTAGCCGTTATATTCAGGCGGGTTATGGCTTGCCGTTACCACAATTCCCCCATAAGCGTTCAGCTGTCTGACAGCGAATGACAGCTCTGGCGTCGGGCGAAGCTCATCAAACACGTATGTTTGGATGCCTTGTGTCGCAAGTGTTTTTGCCGCTTCCATCGCGAACTCCGGAGATTTATGGCGGGAATCATAAGCAATGACAACGCCCCGTTTTTTCGCTTCCTCACCTTGCTTCGAGATGTATGCCGCAAACCCGGCCGATGCTTTGCGCACAGTGTAAATATTCATCCGATTTGTCCCGGCGCCGATTTCCCCGCGCATTCCGCCGGTACCGAATTCAAGGTCTTTATAGAAACAGTCCTCAAGGGCCTGTTCATCTCCCTCTAATTCAATAAGGCGCTCTTTTAATTCCGGATCTAAATGTTCTGTCTGTTTCCAGCGTTCATAGCTCTTTCTCCAAGTCATATTCGTCCTCCTATGTATCAGCTTATGCCATTATTTTATATGAAGCGGGTGCCTCTGTCACTTGATAACCTGAGATCTGGCCCTTTCCACGTAAAAAGAAATAACGGGCTGCAGACAGCCCGTTATGATTTATTGCTCAAGCGGTACGACCGCATCGTGTAAAAGCTTGTTGAGGTTTTCTGTATGTTTGTTTTTCGCCTGCTCATCCCATTGGAATCGCTCGCTCATAAAATCAATAACGGCATCTTTATATGTTCTTACCCAATTGATATCAAAAAATAAACGTCCCGTTCTGCGGACAAAGAAGTCAGCAGGAGTTGCAGTCATCTCTTCTTCTATACTGTATTCTGCCTCAGCAAGAATATGAACCGGAATGTTGCGTTTCGCGGCCTCATCTTTCAGCGCTTCTACCCGGTCAAAGACGCGATCTACGTTAGAGCCGTATCTGATCGCCAGCTGTTTTGCGTCTTTTTCTGATAAACCGGCTGCAATTCCTTCTTTTGTTTTCGCGGTAACGAAGGACATAAGATTTTTCGAACCGCCGACGTGCCCGCCAGAGATTGGCATGTTTTTCGTTTTACATGGTCCAAAATCCTTTTCGCCCTCTTCTTTTAAGCGATCACGGACAAGATCAACGATGTGCTCCGCCATTTTTCTGTATCCAGTCAGTTTTCCGCCGGCAATGGTGATCAGGCCTGAGTCAGATGTCCAAATCTCGTCTTTCCGTGAAATTTCAGAAGGATCTTTGCCTTCTTCATGAATCAGCGGACGCAGCCCCGCCCAGCTGGATTCGATGTCATTCGCAGTGATATTCAGTTCCGGGAACATGTAATTGATTGATTTGATGACATAATCACGATCCTCCGTTGTCATCCGCGGATGCTCCAGCGCCTCTTTGTAAACAGTGTCTGTTGTTCCCACGTATGTTTTGCCTTCACGAGGAATCGCAAATACCATCCGGCCATCAGGTGTATCGAAATATACAGCCTGTTTCAGCGGAAAGACAGACTGGTCAAATACAAGGTGAATGCCTTTTGTATGCTGCAAATGCTTTCCGTTTTTCGAATGGTCTTTTTCTCTGAGCTGATCGACCCAAGGGCCTGTAGCATTGACAATTTTTTTCGCATACACTTTATATTCTTTCTTTGTCAGCACATCTTCAATTAATACGCCGACGGCTTTGCCTTTTTCGTAAAGAAGCTCCTTCACTTTGGAGTAATTCACAGGCTCTGCCCCGAATTTCACCGCTTCCTTCATGACTTCGATGGTCAGTCTCGCATCGTCAGTGCGGTATTCCACATAGTACCCGCCGCCTTTTAAGCCGTCTTTTTTTACCAAAGGTTCTTTTTGCAGCGTTTCTTTTGCTGAAAGCATGCTTCTTCGTTCTGACTTTTTCACACCTGCAAGGAAGTCATAAACCCTTAACCCGATTGATGTTGTAAATGAACCGAATGTGCCGCCTTTATGAAACGGAAGCAGCATCCATTCCGGTGTAGTGACATGCGGGCCGTTTTCATACACAATCGCCCGCTCTTTTCCTACCTCAGCGACCATTTTCACTTCAAATTGTTTTAAATAGCGCAAGCCGCCATGTACCAGCTTCGTTGATCGGCTTGATGTTCCCGCCGCAAAGTCCTGCATTTCGCTTAGAGCGACCTTCATTCCCCTTGATGCCGCGTCAAGAGCTGTTCCGGCTCCTGTAATTCCTCCTCCGATAATAAATAGGTCATATGTTTTTTTCGTCATGTCTGTCAGCATGCGATCTCTTTCAAGACTTGAAAATTGATGTTTCATCATTACGTCTCCTCCTTGTTGTCACGGTAAATAGAAAAAGAGACCACAACAGCCAAAGTGCATGCTTACACTTTGGTGCTGTGGTCTCTCCTCATCTCAGGACCGTTCTTATTAACTTGTAACCATTATACCATAGTATTACTTTATTTAAAAGCCATAGCTGCTTTCACGGCTTTTTGCCAGCCTTTATACAGCTCATTTCGTTTTTCGTCTTCTAATTCAGGCTCAAACCGTTTATCCAGATTCCACTGGTTCGCGATTTCAGAACGGTCCTTCCAGAATCCCACAGCGATACCCGCCAAATAAGCCGCGCCAAGTGCAGTCGTTTCATTAATTTCCGGGCGCTCCACAGGAACATTCAACAGGTCTCCTTGGAACTGCATTAGGAAATTGTTTTTCACAGCTCCTCCGTCTACACGAAGCGTCTTTAATGAAATGTTTGAATCTGCTTCCATTGCGTCAAGCACATCTTTGGTCTGATAAGCCAATGACTCCAGTGTCGCACGGATAAAGTGCTCTTTTGTTGTCCCTCTTGTCAGGCCGAAAACCGAACCGCGCACATCGCTGTCCCAGTAAGGCGTTCCCAGTCCGACAAAGGCCGGAACGACATATACGCCGTCAGTTGAATCCACTTTCTCTGCATAAGATTCGCTAAGCGAAGAGTCCTGGAACATTCTCAATCCGTCTCTAAGCCACTGGATGGCAGAGCCTGCGACAAAAATGCTTCCTTCTAACGCATAGTTCACTTTTCCGTCAATGCCCCAAGCGATTGTTGTCAAAAGCCCATGTTCGGACTTAATTGCTTTTTCCCCGGTATTCATCAGCATGAAACATCCTGTGCCGTATGTGTTTTTCCCCATGCCTTCTTCAAAGCATGCCTGGCCGAACAATGCGGACTGCTGGTCGCCTGCCGCTCCAGCAATCGGGATATTTTTTCCGAAGAAGTGATAATCAACAGTCTCCGCATACACATGAGAGGACGGCTTCACTTCAGGGAGCATGGATTTCGGTACGCCTAGAATGTCGAGCAGTTCATCGTCCCATTTTAAATCGTAAATATTAAACATCAGTGTTCTTGAGGCATTGGAGTAATCGGTCACATGCGCTTTTCCGCCTGACATTTTCCAAATGAGCCACGTATCAATCGTTCCAAACAGCAGCTCGCCTTTTTCCGCTTTTTCTCTCGCGCCTTCCACATTGTCTAAAATCCACTTCACCTTCGTGCCGGAGAAGTATGGATCGATTAAAAGCCCAGTTTTTTCTCTGAATTTATCATTATATCCTTTTTCACGAAGTTCCTCACAAATGCCGGACGTCTGTCTGGACTGCCAAACGATTGCATTATAGACAGGACTTCCTGTATCTTTATCCCACACAACCGTCGTCTCGCGCTGGTTCGTGATGCCGATGCCGGCAATTTGAGAAGCGCTGATTCCTGATTCAGAGATGACTGAGGCGATAACCGCGAGGACAGAGCCCCAAATTTCATTGGCATTATGCTCAACCCAGCCAGGATGCGGGAAGTATTGTGTAAATTCCTTTTGAGCAGAGTGGACAATTTTGCCTTCTTTATTAAACAGAATCGCTCTTGAACTTGTCGTCCCCTGATCTAAGGATAAAATGTACGTTTCCATAAGATGTCTCCCCTTTGATTAAATATATTTAGAATTTGATAATGTTTTAGCAGAATGTGATTTCGTATAAACATAGAGTCCTAACAATACCACAACCAATATAACGCTTACAATCCAGAAGCTGCTTGTGATGTGCCCTTTAAATGCAGCGTTGTAAAATACACCGCCGAATGATCCGCCTAAAATCGGGCCGACTACCGGAACCCATGCGTATTTCCAGTTTGATGAGCCCTTCCCCGGAATCGGAAGAAAAGCGTGGGCTATCCGCGGACCTAAGTCACGTGCAGGATTGATAGCATAGCCGGTGGTGCCTCCCAGAGAAATACCGATTGCTACAATGAGGAAACCGACGATTAAAGGATTAAGTCCTTCTGTAAATTGATTTGCCCCAATAGCCAAGATTCCAAGCACAAGGACAAATGTCCCAATCACTTCGCTTAAAACGTTTGCAAATGTATGCGGAATGCTGGGCCCTGTTGAGAAAACACCCAGCTTGGCAGCGGGATCATCCGTTGACTTCCAGTGCGGGAGGTAATGCAGATAAATAATCACCGCACCGATGATCGCTCCGATCATTTGCGCCGCAATATAAACCGGAACCTCTTTCCAAGGAAAATCTCCTACAAATGCAAGCGCTATCGTTAGCGCCGGATTCAAATGGGCACCGCTGATGCCGCCAACCGCGTATGCCGCCATCGCAACACCCAATCCCCATCCAAATACAACAACAATCCAGCCAGACTGGAATGAAAGCGATTTCTTTAAATTGACACCTGCACAAACACCTGCACCAAAAATGATAAGCAGCATCGTACCGATGACTTCTCCCCAAAATGCTGTCATAGCACATTCCTCCTAAAGTCACGATTAAAAAGCATGATAGAGAAGAAGAGAATAAAAAAACCACAACAAACCGCTTTACGGGTGCATAAACATTTGCCGTAAAGAGCTGCTGTGGTCTCCGAGTTCTCCATCACAATGTATTAACCTAGTGCAATTGTATCAGTGCATGAAAGCGGTGTCAATCACTTTCCGTCAAAAAGTTTTCATATTTTTTCCACAATTTGGTATTAGATGTTGTGACAGCTACAGCCCCCGCTTTCAATGCCTGCTCTACATCCTCTTCCGTACGGATGAACCCCCCGGCAAAGATGGGAATCCCTGTTTTCTCTTTTATTTCCTGAATGAGTGACGGAACGATGCCGGGAAGCACTTCGATGAAGTCAGGCTTATGCTTGCCGATAAACTCCATGCTTTTCTCCATCGCGCTTGTATCAAGCAAAAACAGGCGCTGAATGGCATAAATTTTCTTCTGCTTCGCTTTGGCAATCACGTTCGATCTTGTGGAAATAATCCCAGCGGGCTTGATATCCTGACATATAAATTCCGCACCGTATTCGTCATGCTTAATCCCTTGAATGAGATCGACGTGCACCATCATGTTCTTTCCGTGCTTTTGCGCTTCTTTGATCACGCCCTTCAGCTGGCCGAGATGAATATCAAGAATAACACCGTAAGAGAACGAACTGTTCAAAAACTCATCAAATTGCTTCATATTGCGAATAGCCGGTAAAATCGGCTGGTTGTGAAAACTCATCATGTGCTCCTTTAATAAATCACTTTTATATTATATCGTTTGAAAGCTTTCTTTCACCGTATTCACGATAAAGGAAAGGTCCTCTTCTGTCAGGCAAAATGGCGGCGCAAGCTGGATGACGTTGTTGTAGCCGGCAACTGTATCGCCGTTTTTGCCGATGATCAGCCCTTTTTCTTTGCACGCCGCAACCACTTGGTTTACTTTGGCGGCATCAGCCGGCTCTTTAGTCAATTTATCTTTGACGAGTTCGATTCCGATCAGCAGCCCTTTTCCTCTAACATCCCCGACTGCCGGGTGTTCTCTCAGAGCTTGAAGCTCACCTAAAAGCTTTGCTCCAAGATCGCGGGATCGCTGAATCAGCTGTTCGTCCTCCATAATTTGCAGGTTTTTTAACGCCAAGGCACAGGCAGCCGGGCTTCCGCCGAACGTGTTCACGTGGCGGAAACGGTCATAAGTAGCTTCCCCCTGATACGCTTCGAAAATGTCCCGTTTCACAGCAGTCGCTGACAATGGCAGATACGCGCTTGTGATTCCCTTTGCCATCGTAATGATATCAGGCTTCACACCGTAGTGCATAAACCCGAACGGCTCACCTGTTCGTCCAAACCCGCAGATCACTTCATCGCAAATCAAAAGGGCTCCGTGGCGCCGGCAAATGTCCTCCACCTTTTTCATATATCCGTCCGGCGGCATTAGGATGCCCCCGCCTGTAATGATGGGCTCCATAATGACCCCGGCAATCGTTTCGCTTAATTCCCATGTCATGATGCGGTCGATTTCATTTGCGCTTTCAAGCGTGTCTGCATCATCAGGATTCCGGTATATATCTGGCGGAGCTGCATGCAGAAATCCTTGGCTCAAAGGCTCGTATTTATATTTCCGCTGCGCCTGTCCGGTAGCTGAGAGCGCTCCCAATGTATTGCCGTGGTATGCCCGATATCTTGAGATGAATTTATAACGGCTGTGGTCGCCGTTTTGCAGATGGTACTGGCGGGCAATTTTAAAAGCAGTTTCGTTTGCTTCCGATCCGCTGTTGGAAAAAAAAATAACATAATCGCCGCCAAGCCATTCATTCAGCTTTTCCGCCAGTTGAATTGCGGGTGCGTGACTTTGCGTTAACGGGTAGTAAGGCAGCTCCTTTAGTTGCTCATAGGCAGCCTCCGCAAGCTCCTTTCTGCCGTAACCAATGTTGACGCACCACAAACCGGACATCGCATCCAAATAGCGGCGTCCGTCTGTGTCGGTTACCCAGGCCCCTTCGGCCTTCTGGGCTATCAGGCTGTCCGCTTGATGCGCTCCCTTCATGGCATGCCACACAAATTGCTCATCTTTTTGCTTTAATCCCTGATTTTGCTGAATGTTTTCCATCCCCATCATCTCCATTTCATTAGCGTTCCCTATAATGCCAATTCAATTGAAACAGACCTTCTCTTTATGTGATGTCTTGGTGATGATTTCCCTGCCTTCAATATAAAGCCAGACCGGGTCAGAGTCAATAAACCGCGTAAATAATAAAACATCCCCTTTCTCAAGAAGAAAGAGGATGCAGCTTCCAAAGCAAAACAGGCAAAGTGACAATGCTCAGCATCGTACTGATAAAGGTCGCACTCGAAACAACTTGGACAGCCATTGTAATAGCAATGTGAAGCCTAGCCGTTTTCTGTATGATATAGGAAATGGCGAAAATACAGAAACTCCATAAGGCACCTCCACTATACAATTTACTTTTATTTTAAAGAAAGCACCTAAACAATTCCGCTTTTGTTTAAAAAAACCCGCCAATTCAGGCGGGTTTTTTGGGAATTATTTTTTATATTGAATATGATAAATATCACGTCGTCTGTCTTTTAGCTGGCGCACTGTACCGTTTTGGCGCTGTCTTCTGAGAATTTCCAGGTCAACATCGCCGATGACGACCATTTCAATATTCGGGTTTGTTTCGCCGACAATGCCGTCTCGGGCGAATTCAAAATCAGACGGGGCAAAGATGCCTGACTGGGCGTATTGGATATCCATGTTTTCCGTTTGCGGAAGGTTTCCGACCGTTCCAGAGATAACCGTATAAATTTGATTTTCAACCGCTCTAGCCTGCGAACAGTATCTGACACGCAGATAGCCTTGACGGTCTTCTGTACAAAATGGCGTAAAGATGATTTTGGCTCCTTTATCAGCCGCAATCCGGGCAAGCTCAGGAAATTCAATGTCATAACAGATCTGGATCGCGATTTTCCCGCAGTCCGTATCAAACACGCGAACTTGGTCTCCTGCGCTGATCCCCCACCATTTGCGTTCATTCGGCGTAATATGGAGTTTGTATTGCTTTTCGATTGTTCCGTCCCGTCTGAACAGGTAAGCGATATTATAGATCTTGCCTTCCTCTTCGACGAAATGAGATCCGCCGATAATGTTGACGTTATACTTCACAGCCAAGTCAGTAAACAGGCTGATGTAATCTTCTGTATACTCAGTAATTCTCTGCACCGCCAAGCTCGGTGACCGTTCCTCAAGGAAGGACATCAGCTGGGTTGTGAAAATTTCCGGGAACACCGCAAAATCAGATCTTGCGTCTGAAGCAACATCGACATAGTATTCTACTTGATTCGCAAATTCCTCAAAGGAATAAATTTTCTTCATTTCGTATTGGATCACACAAATTCTAACAGGGAACGCCGATTTATAATAGCGTTTTGTCTGCTGCGGTAGATAATCGACATTATTCCATTCCATCAGCGTCGCATACTTGATCGAAGCTGTATCATCCGGGAGATAGTTCGGGTTAATTCGCATAAGGGTAAAGCCGTTCATCAGCTGAAAAGAAAGAACCGGATCGTATATTTGGTGGCGTGTCACCTGTTCAACATACTCTCTCGCTGTCATTTCCTCTGCATATTTGTGATAGTTTGGAATCCGTCCGCCTATGATGATGCTTTTCAGGTTTAAGCGTCTGGCTAAGTCCTTTCTCGCCTCGTACAAACGGTGGCCGATCTTCATTCGTCTGTATTTCGGGTGCACCATGACTTCAATTCCGTACATATTTAAGCCGTCAGGATTATGGTTGGTGATATAACCGTCATCTGTAATGTCCTGCCACGTATGGCGGTCATCATATTCATCAAAGTTAATCAGGAGACTTGAGCACGAACCGATAATTTCACCCTCGAATTCTGCACAAAACTGTCCTTCTGGAAAATGCTCCAAATGGCTGATTAAATGCTCCCGCTTCCAAGGCTCCATTCCTGGAAAGCAGTCCTTTTGAAGATCGATAATCTTGTCGATGTCTTTCTCTTCGATATTGCGGATAACCATTTTCTTTTCAAAACGGGTCAAATCTAATTTCTCAGACAACCTACTCGCTCCTTTCTAGTTTTGTGAGTTCAGATGATCAAGCAATAGGGCGAGCTCCATTTCCGCCATTGATTCAAGCCTGTGATCATAGTCTTCAAACATCAAGGTGCCCGTTACTTTATTCGGGACAATGACACACTTCATTCCTGCGCGTTTCGCAGCAATCGAACCATTGACAGAATCCTCAAACGCGAGACATTCCGCTGGCGATACCCCCAGGTTCTTTGCCGCCAATAAATAGAGCTCAGGATTCGGCTTCACCTCTTCCACATCATCAGCCGTTTGAATAACTTCAAAATCATCAAACAGGCCGATTTGCTTCAAATGGCCGGACACCCATTTATAATCAGAGCTGGAAGCAAGGCCTATTTTTAAGCCTAAATCCTTTGCCGCATTCAAATACGCTTCGACACCAGGTCTCGCTTTTTCTGATTCCATGCGTTTAGCAAACCGCTCTCTTCTCAATTGTGTGAGCTCTTCATGGTTCAGCTTTTTCCCGATCTGCTCTTCTAAATATTCAAAAGGCCGGAAACCCGCAGCAGTTCCGATGACCTTTCCCCAGACAGATAGCGGCAGCACTGAGCCGTGCTCTTCAAATATTTCCTGAAGAACCTCATATTCGTGTGTTTCTGTATCTAGAATAAGCCCGTCAAAATCAAAAATTAACGCTTTAATCACTGGGTACAACTCCTTTAGTACGAATTGAGACATATGTATACACTCAACTATACCCCGAAACAAGTCTGCTTTCAAAAAGTAAGGTTTTATGTGAAGAAAGAGCCTGCACACTGCAAGCTCTTTCTTATTAATGAATGTTTTGGTGAGAAATGTTTGTCAGCGCTGATCCCGCAGACTCGTTCGACATCTGATTGACTGCCAGGTCTCCAAGCGCAACGATCCCGACTAGATTGTTTTGATCTACAATAGGAAGGCGGCGGATTTGGTGCTGGGCCATCAGTTGCGACGCGTCTTCCAGACTCATATTAGGGTTTCCTGATACGAGTTCTGTTGACATCACTTCTGAAACGGGTGTCTGGCCATCACGGCCCTGAGCTGTAGTTCTTAATGCAATGTCACGGTCAGTCAGCATTCCTTTTAAAACACCTTGCTCTACAACGGGGATCGCCCCGACGTTATGCTGTTTCATTAGAGAAGCCGCTTCCTGAATCGTTTGATTCGGAGAAACGGTTGCCACCTGCGTTGTCATTGTATCTTTAACTGAACTCATTGTCAGCACCCCTTTCAATCATTAGTATGTTCAGACACGAGCCGTTTAAAAAGGGAGTTAGAGGAAAGGTTTTATGATATGATTTCTCTGATACAAAAAGAGCTTTTCTAAAAATAGAAAAGCCCTTGCCGCATGATTATATCAGCCTTCTTTGACCGAAAAAGGCTTTGTTAGTCTTCTTTTGAAAGTCAGAAAAAGCAAACGGAAAATAAATCCCAAAATCATTCAGCATCTTGCTGTTTTTTTCAAAAATCGCCTGATCACTCAAATCAGAGTGCGGCGAAGGCTTGGTCAGGATAATATGTATCATTTGCAGACAAGCCATAATTTGAAATGCTTCTTTTAATGTTCCTTGGTAATAATGGTTATTTAAAGACAGAATACCTTTCTTTTTAAAGCGCTGAATGTCCAGTTCGGAGAAATAAAGAGGAAATACATCATGGATCAACTCCATAGACAGCTCCTTGATAAAGCTCTCCTGTTCTGCAGTTGCTGCGTTCACAATTCTCACGTCAATCACCTTTCTTGCCATCGAATATCCTAAGTCTTACTCAAGAATAGCACAGAAAAAAACGCGAAAGCTAAGGTAAGTGTTTCCTATGAGAAACAGCAGCCTTCCGCTTCGAAAAGGAGCCATTTAACATGAACCAAAAAGGCAGAGGGCTTGAGATCCTCATCAATGAAAAACAGGACGGCCAATGGCTGTTTTCCGTACTCAAAACAGCGCTCAAAGCTTCTAAACCAGTGATACAAGACTGGATGTCCCATCAACAGATAAAGGTCAATCACGAATCCGTCTTAAACAATATGATTGTAAAAAAGGGAGACCGTGTGTTCATTGATCTTCAGGAAATTGAAGCATCTTCGGTCATTCCGGAGTATGGCGAGCTTGATATTTTATATGAGGACAATCACATGCTCATCGTCAATAAACCCGCTGGCATCGCGACGCATCCGAATGAGGATGGGCAAACCGGCACACTGGCTAATTTGATCGCGTATCATTATCAGATAAATGGCGAAACATGTAAGGTGCGCCACGTCCATCGTCTTGATCAGGATACATCTGGCGCTATCGTTTTTGCCAAGCATCGTTTGGCACACGCCATCTTAGACCAGCAGTTAGAGAAAAAGACGCTGAAGCGTACGTATACCGCCATCGCTGAAGGTAAGCTACGGACGAAAAAAGGGACAATTAATTCACCAATCGGCAGAGACCGCTCACACCCGACAAGACGCCGGGTTTCACCAGGCGGGCAAACTGCCGTCACTCATTTCAAGGTAATGGCCAGCAATGCGAAAGAACGGCTGTCGCTCGTTGAATTAGAGCTGGAAACAGGCAGAACACACCAAATCCGTGTTCATCTGGCGAGCCTCGGCCATCCGTTGACAGGAGACTCGCTTTACGGAGGCGGGAGCAAGCTGCTAAACAGGCAGGCACTGCACGCCAATAAAGTACAAGCGGTTCACCCGATAACAGACGAGCTCATAGTTGCTGAAGCCCCTTTCCCTGCTGATATGAAAAACCTTTGCCGCACATATTTTTTATGAAGAAAAGCCGCAGGCACCGCCTCGGCTTTTTAAGTCACTCGTTTTCCATATATAATATAGCGCTTCGGGGCATTTCCGACATATGAAAACGGATAACAGGTCGTCAGAATAAGCTCTTCCTTTTCATGCTGGAGCGTGATAATAGATGTGTCATCCTTATCGACAATTTTTGTTTTTACAATTTCATATGTGAATTCTCCATATGACAGGAGAATGCGGAGCCGATCCCCCTTTTCCAGCTCTCCCGTCCGGCGAAACACGGTATCCCGATGCCCCGACAGCACAATTTGTCCGTTTTCATCAGGATAATAGCTGTCCTTGTAATGCCCGACACCTTTTTCTAAATCATCAGCATCGGTGCCCTCCACGATCGGAAGCTCTGCATTGATTTTCGGTATTTCCAAAATGCCGCTCGCTTGGCCGGTCTCAGGCTTAAATGATGCTTTGTTCTTTGCTTGATCTGTGCTATTTTTCGTCCCCAAAGGTTCCTGCGGCGGCTTTTTAGCCGCCAGTTTTGCTTCTTTTAGTGTCTGTTCCGTTTTCATATTCGTATCAATCAATTTAAAGCCTCCATAGCCTGCGATCACTAGGCCGGCAGCAATGATGAATAGTGGAATAATTTTTTTCACGTTCTGGAGGCGCTCCTTTTTCTTCTGACATATAGATAAGTTCCTGACAATGTCACCGCCGCACCGATCACCATAAAGTTATAGTAGCCCGCTGACGTATCCGGAAGCGGATAATCAGACCCGCTTTCCGCAGTCTCGGTTTGTAACGGCAATGTGCTGATGCTATTAGCAGTATCAGCGGTTTTTGTGTTGTTGATTCGTATTTCATTGAATCTCGAAATGGCTGAAGGCGGCAGCTGATGAACCGGCGCTGTGCCCGGAGTCTCTTTTATATCAGGCAAATCCACATCAGGCTCTGGAACCTCTTTCATTGGATGCTCCGTCCCCGGGTCTTCTGTTACAGGATCTTCAATATCACTGGCTTCAGCAAGCTTAATTCTTCCCTCTTTTGTATACGCAATTGGCTCATCAAAACTCTTCACGTACTCAACTGTCGCTTCCAAATCCTCAGGCCCTGTCACCGGATTTTTTCCCAGCAGTCCGATTGGCTGATATTTGGCTCCTGTCGCCGTCGCCATAAAGTTGTTGACGGTCAATGTATATGTGGCATCGGGCTGGATCTCGGTGCCATCTGCCATTTTCATATCAACTGCTTTTCCGGTTTCTTTATCCCACGTATACGTAAACCCGCTGATGCTGTAGTCAGGCCCAAAAACCGGCGAGATTTGAGCATTGATAATCTCTCTTAAATCTTTTCCTTTAATCTCAAGCTTCGTTAACACATTTCCAAACGGCTGAATATTGTAAAGATCTCCCCACGTAATTGGACCCTTCTTCAGCGCTTCACGTATGCCGCCGCCATTCATAAGGGCAAAATCCGTTTTCATGGCAGCTCTCATACCATCCGCAATCAGGTTTCCAAGAGGTGTATCGCCGTCATTTGAATACCCCCCTTCCATATCAACAGCGGCTTCGCCGACTACCTCGCTGATAATCGGTTCCGCAATTGTTTCGTATTTCTTTAAAATGGCTGACGCGCTGACATCCGGTTCGATTTTACTTTGATCAACATATACGATTTCCGCGGACTTTTTGACAATGTCTTTTGTCGTTTTATCGATCTCTACATCAACGACACCTATCGCTTTTCCATATTCAAACGCTTGAACAATCAGTTTTCCATTCACTTCACCGTTAACAACCTGATGATTATGCGCGGCAAAAATCACGTCAATTTCAGAATCTGTTTTGTTTGCAAGATCAGCAGACTCACCGGTAATGGCGTTGCCGTTTTGTTCAGCTGACATATGTGCGAGAACCGCGATGGCCTTCACGCCTTTTTTCTTGAGCTCTTCGGCCGCCTTATTCACCGCTGTTGCTTCATCTGTAAACTCGATATTTTTTATTCCTTCAGGCATAACCATGCCAGCTGCCGACTGTGTGACAACCCCGATAAAAGCAACGGGTACGCCCTCCACATTTATGATGTCATAAGCCGGCAAAAAGGGCTCTCCAGTTGATTTCATTTTACAATTGGCACATACAAGGGGAAAGTTCTGTCCATCATATCCGCTTGTGCCTTTCGGATGATCACCGCCATTTAAGATCCTCAGCAGTTCATCCGTGCCTTCATCAAATTCATGGTTTCCCACGGTTCCGACATCAAATCCGATGTCCTCCATCAGTTCTACAGTCGGTTCATCTTGAAGAAGAGAGGAAACTGGAGAGCTTCCGCCGATCATATCTCCCGCGTGCACAATCAGCGAGTTTTTCTTTTCAGCCTTTTTTTCTTTTAAATATGCGGCGGCATAATCCATGCGTCCAAACGTGCCGTCTGCAATTCCATTTCCATCAAGATCAAGCTCATATTGCTGATCGATTTTGCCATGCAAATCATTCATGCTGAGAATTCTAAGCGGCACATGTTCTTGAGGTGCCGTTTGCCTTTTTTTATATCCCGCGCTCTCCGCTTCACTTGCTGAAGCGAAGAAAATTCTGTTTTCCACAGCTACCTTCTTCCAGTCAGCTGGCTGCACATATGTTTTATTCGACGAGTCCCCCACATATCTTGTTAAGCCTTTCCCTTGCTCTCTGGCTCTGAATTCAAACGGCATTTCCATGAGGGGATCGTTTTCATTCCAAATTCCTTTTTGATCTTTTTTTGCAGCGGCTACTGCGGCCTGAAATTGCTGATAATCCTCTTCATTGTCAACCGGCCAAATAAAATACGTCGGAGCATAGCCATTTTTTACAAGCTCTAAGTTTACGTTGGAACCTGATTCGGTTATGACTTGTCCAAGCAATCTGCCATAGCTGTCCTTGGCTTCACTCCCGACCTTGACAGTAATTTTATCACCCGGGGACAGAACCGTTTTTAGATAGTCAGATGCTTTTTTGCCAAATCTTAATTGATTTTCATCTGCGTCATTTTTTGGTGTGTGATATGTTTCGGGTGTATCTACATTTACAAACCGGATTTTTGTCGTTCCAAGCACCGGAGATTTGAGATGAATGGTATCGCCGTCAACTACCCGGTCAACAATCCCTTCATATTCTCCCTTCGCAGACGGAGGTGCGGGCTGCTCTTCAAGCAGCTTCAGGTCAGCCGATTTTCGCGGAAGCAGCTGAAAGGTTTGGTATCTGCTTAACACACCGGTAAATTCATACCATTTGCCCTCATCAAGCTCGTTTATCACCCCTGTTTCATTCATAACCCGGAGCGTCATTGCATGATGGTCGTCATCAATCATTGTTACATTGTAACCGCCGCCGGCAGGAGAACTTGGAATTGAGGAAACAAAAGCGGTTAGTTTCACAAGGAGTCCTTCATACTGATCACCTAGGCTGCCGTTAATTAGTTCATTGATTGTTAAGTGTTTGGGGGCGGGTAGGGATTGGTTTGACTTGTTGATTTTGATGCCTGATGAGCTTGGAACGATTTCTTTCAGCCCCTGGTAAGACGTGATTTTCCCTGTCACCGTGACATCCATACCCTCTTTTAATTCGGGAAATTGTTCAGGGGATGGCGAATAAATGTTAATGCCTCCGGTTTCATCTTGCAAAAAGGTCGACAGTTTCCCGCCTCCGATTGCGTTTTGATCAGCTGTAATGATCCCTTTTATCGTTACTTCTTCATTCAGCCTTCCCCGTGCTTCATTTATGGTCACTTGCTGTTCAGCCGGCGGAGTTTTCGTGTCATCGGTTACGTTCATCGACTGAACGTTTTTAAGTCCTGTCGTGTTAAAGTAATTTTCAAGCTTTCCTTGAACCGTTATCTTTTTCCCAAGAAGAAGCGGATTGGTTTGCAGCCCAAAATGGCTTCTGAAGGCGGAGGGGATTTGCACAGGAAGGATGTGTTCGGGCGATGTCTCATTTTTACGGTCTGCCAGCGCGACATTATAATCATTTGAGAAAGGGCTTGTCAGCTTATAATGCTGCGGGGAAACAGCCTGGCCGACTGCATATCCTTCGACAAGCGCCTGTCCTTCTTTTTGCTGTATTGCCTTCTCAATCGATATAGGCTGTTGCGGTTCAGCTGCCTTTACAGCTTCGAACGTGTACATTACATTTAAGAACATCAATGCCGTGATCAACACAATATGCAGAATACGCCTCATCATATTTCCTCCCTTATACACATAATGACAACGATTTTGTCTGCTTATCATTTCGACAGACAGCATATAAATCCTTTCAGGCTTCTGCATAATACACGGCAGACTGACACAAAATACAGCTGATCTGAAAAAAAAGGAGGAATTCGGTTTGGATCAGTTCAATCAGCAGCAGCAATCCCAAATGAACAAAGGTATTCCTGGCAAACCGCATAAAAACCACGGCGGACATGAAATGTTTGATATGCATGAGGTGCTTTCCGGAACACTTACTGTGCTAGATCAGTTTATGATGCTGAGACAATTCTGTAAGGATCAAGAATTACTAAACATCCTTGATCGTCAACATCAATTCATTACATCTCAATACAATATAACTGCAGAATGCTTCAAAACAGGCAGCGAACCTTCACAAAAAACAGCAACTTATATGATGAAGGAGGACAACCAGACTGTTTACGGCATGCAGCCGTCACAGCCTAAAAAACCTGTTCAATCCATGAATGATATTGATGACAGCATCATCAGCCGACAAATGCTTTGCGCGATTAAAGCACAAGCTTCTATGCTGACGATGGCTTCTCTGGAAATGACAAATCCGGCCGTAAGACGCGTACTGTCTGCGCAAATTCAGGAGTATGTTGAAATGGCATTTGAAATTTTCCTATACCAAAACAAACACGGCTATTACCAGGTTCCTCAGCTTGATGCGCAGGATATGGAACAGCTGAGAAATTCATTCGCCCCTGCCCAAGGACAAATGCCTCCGACACAAGGCGGAATGGGTCAGCAAGGACTTCACTAATAACAAAGGCATTGGATAGATACTATCCAATGCCGCACTGTTTTTTTTCAAATTTTTTCTTGAAATCTTTTTCAAATTGATCAAGACTTTCCTTTGTTGCTGATTTAAACCCTTTTTCAAAGTCCCCTTTTTTTGCTGTTTCCTTAATCATTTCTGAAATAATGTCTTTCCCATATTTGTCCGTCAGCTCATCGATCATATAAAAGCTTTGCAAATAGACATCAGTGTCATATTCGGCTCTGGCTTCCTGCCAGTCTCGATCAGTCTGCAAACGGTCAAAGGGCACGACAGAAAACGTGATCGGATCTATGAGCAATTCATAGTTTGCAATCCACTCGCTTAACCCTTCATGAAACCATAACGGAAACTCATCGGGATCCGTCTCAAGCTCCTTCAATTTCTGGTGAAACGCATGGTGCGAGTATTCATGAATCAACAATCTCTGGTACAAATAAACCGCTACCTCGTCCCCTTCTAACAGTTTCTTTTTCTCTTCAGGCAACAATCCGATCAGCTGCTCCCGTTCAGAATAAAAACCAACTACATCCAATAAACCGGAGTAAGCCTCCATCTGTTTTTCATTAGGAAAAAAAATAATGTCAATAGGCTTTTGATTCGAATATCCAATCATAATCTGATTAATACTGACCGCATATTCAAGCGTTTCTTTCGTTAATGGCAGTAAGGACTTTTCCTTAGAAGTGTAATAAATATCGGCCTGTTTGAATGACTCTTTCTTCATGTGCTTCGTCACTTGTTCTTTTGTTATTCCAGATGCCTGACCTGGAAAAGACAGGATATACATCGCGCTTGATACGATGGCTGAGCTCACAGCCAGCATCACAAGGACTCCGCACAGGAATAGAGCGGATGCCGCACGCTTTCCTATGCCATCCCGCAAACGTCTCCCTCCCTGAGCCGGTCCGTCTTGTACCTTTTTATTTTTACTCTATGCAGCCTGAGTTCGCAGTGTGTCATTAACGCAAAGAAAAAGCCGCACAAATTGTGCGGCTTTTTTTATTTATTCAGCGTTAGGGAATACGCGCTGTACAGTTTGTGTAAATTCATCAAATAATCCGGCGATTGGGTCACCATTTTGAATACGTTTTCCATATCCTTGCATACGCTCTACAAAATCAGGGTTAGCTGAAACGTAAACATTATCAATGTTTTTGTCAGTAGATCTTACCTTTTTGGCTATTTTTTTCTTCAGATTGTTTTCTACTGCACCTTTATTTCCATTGGTTAAAACGACTGCAACGTAGGCTTGATTTCCAGCCACAATGATATCGGCATGCTTTACTTCTTTTAGGTCTGTTACTTTATCAGCTGCTTCATCAGCAACCTCAAGTTTTCGGTCGTTGTTATTATCGTCATTTACACGATTGTTATTGACATTATCATTAACATTGTTGTCAACGTTATCCCGATTGTTTACATTCCGCATATCGTCATTGGCCGGATTTCGATAATTTACGTTTCTTACATCATTATTATCACGTCTGCCCTCACCTTGGTCGGCCACACCGCAGCCAGTCATAAGCAAAGGGATAAGAAGCACAGACGCAAGGACTTGTTTTTTTCCAAACATGTGAATTCCTCCTTTATCACTTTACTTATAGGTTTTTCTAACTGGCTTTAATTATGCATGCAAATCTGGAGGAAATGCTTTCCCGGGAAATATAACGGTTAATTTGTCTAACGAGGGGGAAAATATGAATACACTGCAAAGGAGGGATCATGTTGTTCAACAAGCGAAGAGGAATCAGCCCCGCAGCATTGATCATAGGATCAACTATGCTTATTGCTGCACTATCACCTCAGATCCGCCAAAGAATCAGCGGGTTTATCACAGGACAAATGAACAGACGAAATTCAGAAAATAACACGTTTGATGCTTCTAATGTAGGAAACATGGTCAAACAAGCATTTAGCAGAAGCAGCGGTGATAACCAAGACCGTTCGCAACATCAAAGCCAGCGGCAAAATGGCCGTCAGCACCAGCACGCAGGACAGCAGCAACCACAGCATCAGCATACACAGTCTCAAACTAGGCAAACTGAGACACCCGCGAAAAAAAGACAGCCGCATTATGCTGAACCCATTCATTTTGAACAAAGCGCAATGAATGTCATGGACGACAACACGATGATGGAAATGCTGGAGGACTTAGAACCCGGCCGTTAAAAAAACGTGTAATCCTGTTGGATTACACGTTTTCATATGTTACGCTTCTTCAGCTTCAATCACTCTGGATTGATCATGAAATGCCCCTTGATCAATTTCCTTTGTGACCTTACTTGTAATAAGACCGGATGTCATGCTTCCGCTGACATTCAAAGCAGTACGCCCCATGTCGATTAACGGTTCAATTGAGATTAACAAACCAGCGAGCGCGACAGGCATGTTTAATGATGATAAAACAAGAAGCGCCGCGAATGTCGCTCCGCCGCCGACTCCGGCAACACCGAAGGAGCTGATGGCAACGACTGCGATAACAGTGATAATAAACACCGGGTCAAATGGATTTTGGCCGACAGTCGGAGCAATCATCATCGCCAGCATCGCAGGATAAATCCCGGCACATCCATTTTGGCCGATTGAAAGACCGAACGAACCGGCAAAGTTTGCGATTCCCTCCGGTACACCCATGCTTCTCTGTGTTTTAATATTCAGCGGTAAAGCACCTGCGCTAGATCTTGACGTAAATGCAAATACAAGTACAGGCACCGCTTTTTTCAAATAAATCACCGGATTCAAGCCGCTGAACGTCAGCAGCAGCAAATGAATGATAAACATAGTGATTAACGCGGCATATGAAGCAATCACGAACATGCCCAGTTTTAAAATGCTGTCAAGATCACTCGTTGCAATTGTTTTTGTCATGATGGCCAGCACCCCATAAGGCGTCAGTCTCAAAATGAGTGTGACAACACGCATGACAATGGCATAAACGGCATCAACCAGTTTTTTAAATGTTTCTGCCTGTTCCGGCTGTTTGTGTTTGACGCCGAGGAATGCCACTCCAAGGAAAGCGGCAAAAATAACGACAGCGATTGTTGAAGTCGGTCTAGCTCCCGTGAAATCTAAAAACGGGTTTCCAGGCAGCAGTTCAACAATCTGCTGCGGCAGCGTTTTCGCTGTCATATCCTCTGATTTCTGCTGAAGCTCCTGCCCCCGTGAAAGCTCTGTACTTCCTTGGTCAACCTGAATCGCCTGCAGATCAAATGAAAGCGCGGACGCGATACCGACAGCTGCAGCAACTGCTGTTGTTGCTACTAAAATCCCGATAATCAAACCGCTGATTTTCCCAAGATTTTTTGTCAGCTTCAGCTTTGTAAATGCGCCGAGAATCGAAATAAAGACGAGCGGCATGACAACCATCTGAAGCAATTTGACATATCCGCCCCCGGCAATATTAAACCAGTCGGCTGTTTGAATGACTATATTTGAAGTCGGGCCGTAAATCAGCTGAAGCGCAAATCCGAATACAATTCCCAGCCCCAGCGCAGTAAATACACGTTTAGAGAAGGAAACATGTTTTTTCTGCATAACAAAGAGCCCTAAGATAAGTAAAAATAAAATAAATACATGTAATACAACCAGTAAAGTCTCCAAAGCAGGTAAACTCTCCCTTCAAATTTTCTCATTTACTATATTACACTAATTCCGATGGGTCAAGTGCGAATTATTTTAACTTATCAATTCAAGTAAAAAAACCTTATATAATGCCTTTTTTGTTCTTTTCTTTCCCTTCCATCTTTAGTACCTTATATAAGGGTGATAATATTGCTGAAAGAACTGTTTGTAAATTTGACCATTTTAATCACATTTAATTATCTCTTCACCCACCTGTTTAAAGAAAGGTTAGTACATAAAAAAGACAGCATATCTTTTCAAGCTGTTAAAGGACTGGCCTGCGGTTTGCTCGGGGTTATTCTGATGGTTTTTGGATTTACCTATCAGCATTCAATTATTGATCTTCGAAATATCCCTATTATGATTGCCGCTCTTTATGGAGGCTGGGTTTCAACGGCAACGGCCCTGGCCATGATCACTGCAGGCCGCTTGCTGATTACGATGAACACATCTGCACTATACTCGGTTATTATCATTTGTATCGCTGCCATTCCGTCACTCATTGTTTCTAGAAGAAAAAAAGTTCAACTAAAACATGCTTTCTATCTTTTAATAATCACAAATAGCTTGATCTCCTTTTCCTTTTATTTTCTTATAGATTTACATTCATACGAACTTCATTTGTATTTTTGGATCATATCAATAGCGGGCGGCATGCTCAGTTTATATATTATTGATCATGAAACAAATGCACATCTTCTTTTTAAACAATATAAGTTTCAGGCGCACTTTGACTTTTTAACAGGCGTGTATAACCGAAGAAAGTTTGAAGAAACCACAAAAGCTCTGTATCGGCAGGCGGCCGATACCCCGCATTTTCAATTTGCACTGATTTATATGGATATCGATCATTTTAAGACCATCAATGACCAATATGGCCATCATGAAGGAGATCAGGTGCTCAAAGAGCTAGGGTTACGTCTGAAGCAGAGCATCCGAAATACTGATCCTGCCGCTCGGATCGGCGGTGAAGAATTTGCCGTGCTCCTGCCGAACTGTTCTCTTGATAAAGCAGCCCGGATCGCTGAACGGATCAGGAGCACTGTAAGTGATGCACCGATTGTATTAACAAACGGCGACGAGCTTTCAGTTACGATATCACTAGGGGCCGCTCATTACCCCAATAATACGGAACAGCCAGGATCCTTGCCCATTCTTGCCGATCAAATGCTTTACAAAGCGAAAGAAACGGGACGGAACAGAGTGTGTTTTTCAGAAAAAAAAGAATGAATTCAATGTTCGAATTCATTCTTCCAATCTGAAAGACGTTTCAAAGGCAGAAAAGCCGGGACAAGATCTCCCTGATATTCTTTTTCTATAAATGCCGCTGTATCATCAGCTTGATAAAGCTCAAGAATGGTTTGCAGCGCTTCCCGATCTTGATCCTCCGCTCTGACAACAATCAAATTCATCTCTTCCTCAGACATGAGTCCGCCGCTCTTTAGCGTATGCTTTTTCGGGTTCAAGCCCGCTTTTTTTGCTTCTGATGGTTTCATGACAAACACGTCGGCACCGCTCACTGCATCCTGTTGCCGGACAGCTTTTAATTTCAGGTGTCTCGGATTATCTTTAATCATATCAACTGAACCTGTCCCGTTAAATCCGTTTTTCAGCGTTAGCAAACCCGCTTCCTGGAGCACCGTAAGCGCCCTGCCAAAATCGAACGCTTTATCCGGAACAGAAACGACAGCTCCCCGCGGTATATCTTGGATTCGGTCATATCGTTTTGAATAAATGCCCATGGGCGTTATGTATGTCGTCCCGAGCGGTGCCAAATTAAGTTTGTATTTTTCAGTGAACGACTGAAAATATGAAATGGTTTGAAAGGCGTTGGCATCAATTTCTTTGTTAGCAAGTGCGATATCAGACTCCGCATAATCAGAAAAAGGGATCAGCTGAATATCCAGCCCTGCCTCTTCAGCCTTTTGAGCAATATAGTTCCATATTGCCCCGTCAGACTCAGCAATCCCGATTTTTATCGATTCATGTTCTGCAGACGGTGAACATGCAGTAAATGAAACGAGAAGAACAAGGACGAAACTGCATATAAGCCACTTTTTCATTGTGACCATACTCCTATCTATGTATTAGAGCATGCAAGCAATATCAGACATAAAAATCATACGCTCTCTTAGTTGATAAACGTTGTCATTTGTAATATTGATTAACTTTTACCTTACTCATATCCAATAAGGTTGTCAATTCCTATTACTTATCTTCCCAAAATGAAGGAATACTAAGGCAAACGTATGATCACATATCGAGAAAACAGATGAATTTCCGTAAATAAATATCAAATTGAAAAATAAATATGGTATTTTCCGAAAAAAATTTCAATAAGCAGTTGTTTTTTCTGAAGATTACTGGTAGAGTAAAGGTAATTATTTTTGTTCGAACTATCTTTAAGAAGAAAGTTTTGTAAGAGTTTTCGTCTTGAAAGTTTGTTAAGAGCAAGAATAGTGAATTTAAGCGTTATGATCGCTTTAGGAGGAAATTTCATGTTAGAAGGTAAAGTAAAATGGTTCAACTCTGAAAAAGGTTTCGGATTCATCGAAGTAGAAGGTCAAGACGATGTATTCGTTCATTTCTCTGCTATTCAAGGCGAAGGCTTCAAAACTTTAGAAGAAGGCCAAGCTGTTTCTTTTGAAATCGTTGAAGGAAACCGCGGACCACAAGCTGCTAACGTTACTAAAGAAGCGTAAGCATAAATTGATATGAAAAACTGCAGGTGCAAACCTGCAGTTTTTATTTTGACAAAAAAGCTGTTTTGCATAAGCAAAACAGCTTTCTTTATTAGTTTGCAATATCCCGCTTCATGAAGATTCCGAAAGCAAGCAACAGGAAGATGATAAAGTAGATCGCCAGCATGACGAGAGAAAACGTCATAGTCATCCCTTTTATTAACGGTGTGCCATCCACATACTGAGTCAAGTCGACATTAGCAAACAATATATACTTTGCCCAGTCAAATTTCGCTGCAATAAATGCAGTTGCAGTCGTACCGGCAACCAACAAGAAGATGGAAAAACCAACCGCAAGAGAGCTGTTTCTGAATACCGCAGACAGCATAAACGCCATCGTCGCCACCATTAAAGCCGAGACGGATTCAGAAAGATACGTTGTGGCCAAATGCCCCATCATGTTTTGCTCAATGACATGGCCATCCTTATAGATTAAATGAATATTCGCGGCGGTTTCACCACCCGTTCCGAAGAAGATCAACCCTAATAAAGTAGAACCGATAAATAAAATCAACAGCAACAGGAGCCCAAACAGGAGAACTGTAATATATTTGGACATCAAAATTTGAAAACGGCTGAGCGGCCGAATCATTAATAGCTTAATCGTTCCCCAATTAAATTCGTTAGCGACAATTCCGGCCGCGATGATAATAGTAAACAGACCGGTAAGGATGGTAAAGTTTGCCGAATCCGTTACATAAGACCATGCCGTATAGCCCGTGTCACTAGGGATATTATGCTCGATGCGATAGTCGTTGAGTGTGATTGTTTCTTTATACCCATCTTTCAGTGAAGGATCTTCTTTGATTTCTTTCTTTAATTCGGCGTTTTGTGCTTGAAGCTCTTGTTTCCAATGGGAATTTGATTCACCAGCAGAAAAATGATTCGCCAAAAATGCAAATCCAACCATTGTCAGCCCCAGAATTCCGATCATCACCCATGTTCCGGCACGGCTGAAAATTTTGAGCCACTCATTATAAATCAAATTAAGCATGCTGAACCTCCTCTTTTGTTTCACCTGTCATTTCTAAGAAACGGTCCTCTAATGATTTTGTTATGACCTTGACCTCATAAATACGGATTTGCTGCATCACCAGCAATTCAATAACCGCAGGGACTTCCTCTTTAGCCAGTTTGATTTCTACACCATTTGTCTTACTCAGCAAATCGTACTGATTTAAAACAGCAGCGGCTTCACTCGGCTGCTCAACCTGGAAGAAATATGTATCATTCTCATCAATGTTTTCATCTTTTACATTTTGAATATCGATCAGCTTTCCTTTTTGCAGAATCGCAATTCGATCACACATCAGTTCTATTTCTGACAGCAGGTGGCTTGAAACGATGACAGCCATTCCTCTTTCTCGGGTCAGCTTCTTTAAATGATCTCTGATTTCTCTGATCCCCGCCGGATCAAGGCCGTTTGTCGGTTCATCCAAAATCAGCACTTTCGGATCGTGCAGAAGGCATTGTGCCAAGCCAAGACGCTGTCTCATCCCCAGAGAATATGTTTTCACCTTGTCGTGGATTCTGTCTGTTAAACCGACCAGTTCAACAACTTCATCAATTTTTTCCTTCGTGACACCCTTGACCATCCTTGCGTATTGCTGGAGATTTTTATATCCGCTCAAAAATTTATACAGCTCGGGATTCTCAACGATCGCTCCGATATGCTTAATCGCCTTGGCATATTCTTTCGTAATTGATTGGCCGCAAATGAGGACATCACCTTTCGACAGCTTCATTAACCCCACCATCATCCGGATGGTTGTCGTTTTCCCCGCTCCGTTTGGTCCTAAAAAACCGAATACCTCGCCTTCACGAATCGTAAAACTGAGATCATCAATGATCGTTCGGCCTCTGATGTTTTTAGTCACGTTTTTCAATTCCAACACTGTTTTCATCATATTCCTCCTCTTTCTAGCAAACTTCCATTTTTGATTTAAACCATTGCAAAACAGACATGCCTTCCTGTTCACGAATATCTTCTACTTCACGCTGCGCAACTTTTTCTCCATTGGCGAGGATGATTACTTCATCTAACAAAGTCTCAATTTCATCAATTTCATGTGTCGCGATCACGACAATCTGCTGCTCAAAATCAATGTACGACACAAGGCTGTTTACGATGGAATCCCTGACCATCGGATCAAGCCCGGAAAAAGGTTCATCAAGCAAGATGACGTCTGCCCGTCTCGCTAAAGCAAGAACGATTTTCAGCCTGCCCCGATTTCCTTTTGATAGCTTTTTGATCTTTTTTTCCGGATTCAGCTGCATCTCATTCAATAGCTTATAAACCTGTTCTGTATGAAAATCAGGAAACTGCGACTGATAAAAATTCACCATATCTTTAACAGTGAAATGCGGATAAAACATATCAAGCTCAGTAAGATAAGCCGTTTGACGCACCATTTCTCTCGTAACCTGCTCTTCATCAACTTTTACAAATCCTGAAGTCGGAAACAGAAGGCCAGCCATCATTTTCAGGGTCGTTGACTTGCCGCTGCCGTTCGGTCCGATCAGGCCATAAATCCGTCCGGATGATAGGGTGATTGACACATCATTGACGGCCGTATGGCGGCCGTATTTTTTTGATACATGTTCTAGCTTGATTTCCATTTTAGCCTCCCTCTGTGAATGTTTTAATCCCTTCTAACATTTCTTCTTTCGTTAGCCCCAGCTCTTTCATTTGCTTGACAAAGCCTTCCAGCACCTCTCGTGTCAGCTTGTCTTTCAGCTCGTCTACGATTTCTGCTTTTTCCGCAATAAACGTCCCTTGACCTCTTCTTGTCTCCACAATACCCAGCCTTTCCATCTCACTGTAAGTTCTTTGAATTGTATTGGGATTTACCTTAGTTTGAATCGCCATTTCTCTTACTGAAGGAAGCTTGTCTCCTGGGAGCAGCTCCTTCCTGACCAGCCTATAAAAGATCTGATCAGCGATCTGCAGATAAATCGGTTTCGAGGATTGGAATTGATTGTCCATATTTACACCTCTACTTTACGATCAAGCAGTTTTGAAGCCATGATGAGCAGCAAGAATGTGATGACTATAGCAATAGGAAACCCTAGCACAGACAGATGGATAGGTTTTAGTTCCAATCTCCAAACATTGTGGAAGTGGAAATCAAAATTGCAATAGACTGTTACAGGCCAGAAATGCTTTTGAGATTCAACCAAAGGGCTTATGATGTATTCATCGAAGAATAACCACATTGCGACCAACAGAACCATCGCAGCCCACCGCATTCCGCGCCAATTTCTGAGAGAGTGAAAAACAGTCCAAAACACAATGACTGTTACTGACATATCTAACGAAGAAATAAGCCCATACATATTCAGCAAAGCCACTGTACTCGTTATATCAACTTGATGCTCCAGCAGATTTTTTACAGAGAGCATATGATACATCCATATGCCATAGGCTGTTAATGCCAACTGAATCACAAATTGATAGAGCAAAGATGCTGCCAATTTAGAAGAAAACAGCCATAAGCCGCCATTTGGATTGTACAGCCAAAGCTGTGATTTCCCTTCCTTGCGAAGGTGATAAAAAACAAAAACAGGAGATAAGAAAAGCAGAAAAAAAGCAACTGCAACAAAAAAACCAAAAATGACTAGAGGTTCTTTCGTGCGAGAAGCTATAATATGGCCTGTTCCCAATAAGAAAATGATTCCGCATATCCATACTAGCAGCCACATTCTTGAAAGCTTGATATCTTTCTTTAATAAACCTAAAAAAGAATTCATGTCTTTACCTCCCGGAAAAAATCCTCGGTGTATGAGTAACATAGTACACTAGATCAAGATGGAATACAACATATTCCATGGATTTATTTGATAAAAACATAATTGATGGAAACAGCAAAAAAGGCAAACCCGCCATGAGTAAACGGATTTGCCTTTTTCATTACTTTTTCTTATTTTTCATAGAGAGCAGCGCATCACGATAGCTGCGGTCCTGCATTTTGTCACTTTCCTCAGTGACCTCTTCTTCTGCATGAACTTCATCAGAATGCTTAAACTTTTGCAGCGCCTGCCTGTAAATATCATCACCCATTGTGTCACGCTTCTCTTTTGGAGAATCGTTTTTGACAACGGATGGCGTATGCTCGGCAGCCCTTGCTTCAGCAGGGTAATACGCTTCGTTTTTTTCCTCTTCTGGAGGTGCGATTCTATCGGTTGCTTCTTGCTTCTCAGGTCCAGGTGAGGCGTTGCGGACGTTAAATGTAATAAGGGCCGCAATGACAATGACAGCAGCAATTATTGCTATAATAATGGCCATTTCAACCTCTCCTTACTGTCCTGCTGTTAGGTTTCCTGTGACTTGGCTGACACGTCTTCCCAACGCGCGTCCAAGCTGAATACCTTCCTCAGACATTAACTCATCACTGTCTACCGGACAAGTGACACCTGCTCCGTAATAAGAGCCATAAAGTGCGTTTTCAGGCACGTTGCCAGGCAGTCCGACAACAATCATGCCTTGGTGGAACATCGGCGTGATTAAATTGTGCATTGTCATTTCCAAGCCGCCGTGTGTTGTTGCCGTTGTGCAGAAGACAGCACCGACTTTGTTGATCAGCTCGCCTTCAGCCCACAAGTAGCCAAGTCTGTCGATCCAAGTTTTAAGACCGGAGCTGATTGTTCCGAAATGCCCTGGGCATCCCCAAATAATCGCATCCATATCTTTAAGCTTGCGGATATCAGCCTGATCTACATGGTCGATGAACACTTCAGCCGCGTCGTTTTCTCTCGCGCCTTCAGCAATCGCTTCTGCAAGCACTTTAGTATGTTCGCCTTCACTATCATACACTACATAAATTTTCATTCAGGAAACCTCCCTGTACAGATTAAGATTCCTTAGCTTCTTTTGGAGCAGGAAGTAATGAAAGCTCCTCTTTTTTCTTCTTACGCAATTTATCTTTTCTGACGTCACGCAGGAAGATACTTAAAATCAAACCTGCTACACAGAATAAGGTTGCCCACATAAAGGCATCATTTATCCCCATGACATTGGAATCGAGTGACGCGTGTTTATAAATATGTGAGTACACATATGTTTTCGCCGTATCATAAGACACATTCATATTCACCATTAAATTCGAAACTGCATTTTGGAACGCATGGAGGAAGTTCGGGTCCGCCGTGCTTGTTTTATCTGCAATTTGTGAATAATGGAATGTCGTCCGGTTTGTATAAATCGTCGTAATTAAACTTGTTCCGATTGATCCGCTGATTTGGCGAAGCGTGTTGCTCATCGCCGTTCCGTGGCTGTTCAGACGGGCAGGAAGCTGGTTCATCCCGGCTGTCATGACTGGCATCATTAAGAGAGACATACCAAATGCACGAATTGAATAGATCAGCATGATGTGTGTATATGGTGTATCAATTGTCAATTGCGTGTATTGATACGTTGTTACCACTGTCACGAGAAGCCCGATAATCGCAAGCGGTCTCGGTCCGAATTTATCGAACAAAATACCTGAGATCGGTGACATAATCAGCATAACGATCGCACCCGGAAGCAGAAGCAGACCGGATTGAAGCGCCGTAAAGCCGACCAGGTTTTGCAGATAAATCGGTAAAAGGAACATACCAGTGTAAAGTGCCACTGTAATAATGATATTAATGACACTCGAGAGTGAGAAAATGTCATATTTAAACACTCTGAAATCAAGCATCGGATCATCATGACGCAATTGCTGAACAACAAAAGCAACAATTGCAATGGCTCCGATAATAACTGTAGACAATACAATCGGGTCGGTCCAGCCGTCAGATCCGGCTTCACTGACTCCGTATAATAAGGAGGCGAATCCGACAATCGAGAGGATTGCGCCAAGAGTATCGAGTTTGATTTTTTGCGGCTCCACCATATTTTTAAAGATGAAGAAAGCCACAATGATAACAATTGCGCCGATCGGCACAAGTCCGTAAAACATAATGCGCCATGTATAATGCTCAATAATCCACCCGGAAAGAGTCGGGCCGACCGCTGGAGCAAACATCATCGCTAGCCCGAAAATCCCCATTCCTTTCCCCCTGCTTTCAGGCGGGAAAATTAACAGAATGGTTGTCATAACGAGCGGCTGCAAGATACCTCCGCCCACGGCCTGAATCAAACGGCCGATCAGCATTGTAGAGAAGTTAGGTGCGATACCGCAGACTAACGTACCGAGCGTAAAACAAAACATCGCGACGAGAAAGAGACTCCGTTGGCCAAATCGTGTAATCAGGAAAGCAGATAACGGAATCAATACACCGTTAACAAGCATGTAACCTGTTGTAAGCCACTGAATCGTCGTTGCACTTACGCCAAATTCAGTCATTAAGTGCGGCATTGCAACATTAAGCAGTGTTTGGTTTAGGATTGCCAAAAATAAACCCGCCATTAGCACAATCAGCAATGACATAGGGTTTTTTGCATTTTTTTCTTTGCCTGTAGCCATCTAAGACAACCTCCTTTCATGGTTTGATGACTGATCTGTTTTACTCAGAAATTTTAACAGATGCATTCATTCCAGGAAGCACCTTATCAGATGGGTTTTTGATTGAAATTTTCACAGGAATTTTTTGTGTTACTTTTGTGTAGTTTCCGCTTGAATTTGTAGATGGAAGCATATCAAAAGTTGAGTTAGTCGCATAGCCAATTTCTTCTACAGTACCGTCAAATGTTGTATCAGGGTCTCCGTCAACTACTACGTCTACACTATTTCCTACTTCAATATCCGCAATATCTGTTTCTTTAATATTTGCTGTGATGTATAGGTTGTCCATGTCAATCGTTTGTGCAATTGTTGTACCAGCTTGTACGGTTTGTCCGTTTTTCACTTCGTTTTTCACAATTGTTCCATCCATAATGGATTTTACGTCAACAGTTTGTTCGCCTTTGATTTTTGCAACTGTGTCGCCTTTTTTCACTGTTTTTCCTTCGTCCAGATCCCAGTCAGATACTTTACCTGCCGCTGGAGCAGTAATAGCAGCCATATCGCCCGCTACTTTTGCTTCATCTGTTTTTACGTAGTTTGTGCTTTGATAATAGTAGTAAGCACCTCCAGCTATAATTGCAAGAACAACAATCAAACCGATAATGTTGGTCAGAATTAAACGTCCTCTGTTCATTTTGTTTTCTCCTTTCGTTTCATCCTCTATCATTTTGCGGAAAGCTGGTGAAAATATGTGAGAAGTTTTTAATTACCGCTTTTTTCTGAACAGCCTTCAGCAAGCTTCGTTAAGCTTCCGGCTAGTTTGCGCAAATACTGCAGCTGGGAGGTATCAAGCTTTTGGTACAAGCCAGCACCCATTTTTGCATATTGCACAGCGGCTTTTTCTATCAGTTCTTCCCCCTCTTCGGTTAACTGAATCATGACGATACGGCGGTCATCCGGACTGTCATATCGATTCATCAATTGGCGCTTATACAGAATATCTGTCATCCGCGTCACAGAAGCAGGCTTAAGATCAAGCGACATTGCCAGCTTGCTTAGCGGGGTGCTTCCGCTTTGATGAATTTTAAACATCAGCAAATATTGAAGGACTGTAATATCAAAAGGCTCAAGCACAATCTCCAATATCTTCTTCTGTTTTTTATATATCGCCCGAGACGTATCGAAGAGCTGTTCAAAAGTGAGCAAAGCACGTTCTGATTCAGTCAACTCCTTTTCACCTCATTCCTCAATAATAGTTCACAAGATAAAATATTAATAAATGAAAGAAGATTTGTCAAAGGAAAAATTTCTTTTTCTCCCGTATTTTTTTCGCAAGCGTTTTCTTGCTTTTATTAAATAAAAAAAAGCCCTGAAATGGGCTTTTCATTACGAAAATTGATGGCTTACACCAGACTCTTCATTTCTGAAAAAGTTCTTTAGAGCCTGAAAAACATCAGATTTCTGTTTTAAAATATAGTACTTAAATTTCTCATCTTTTACATTTTTATATGCAGACATTAACGTTGAATGCCTGTTGTACTGATTGACCTCGCCGTAGCAGAATAGATTGGCCTTCTTCATAATATCATTGACCAGTTTCACACAGCGCGCGTTATCAGATGTCAGGTTGTCACCGTCAGAAAAATGAAACGGGTAAATGTTATAGCGGGCGGGATTGTACTTTTCATCAATAAGCTCAAGCGACTTCCGATATACGGAAGAACAAATTGTTCCGCCGCTTTCTCCCTTTGAGAAAAAATCCTCCTCCGAGACCACTCTTGCTTCTGTATGATGGGCAATAAATTCAATTTCCACAGTCTCGTATTTTGTCCGCAAAAAACGGGTCATCCAGAAAAAGAAGCTTCTGGCCATGTATTTTTCCCAAACCCCCATACTGCCGCTTGTATCCATCATTGCTAAAACGACGGCTTTTGATTCGGGCTTTGTGATGTCATTCCACGTCTTATATTTCAGGTCCTCCGGATATATTGGATAGAACGACGGTTTTCCTGACATTGCGTTTCGTTTAAAGGCTGACATCATCGTTCTTTTCTTATCAATATTACCGGTTAACCCTGTTTTACGGATATCATTAAACTCGATATCTGTATGAATGATATTGTCCCGCTCTTTTTGCTGGAGATTCGGAAGCTCTAATTCTTTAAAAAGCGCTTCTTCTAAATCCATTAATGAAACTTCCGCTTCATAATAATCCTCGCCTGCCTGATCACCGGCACCCTGCCCTTTTCCAGGCCCTTGTTTTTTGTCTGAACCATCCCGGGCCACAACATCTCCAACCTGGCTCTCGCCGTCTCCTTGCCCTACATGTTTATTTTTATCATAGTTATAACGGATTTTATACTCATCAAGTGAACGGATTGGGATCTTCACTACATCTTTTCCATTAGACATAATAATGCTTTCCTCAGTTACGAGGTCCGGAAGATTGTTTTTGATCGCTTCCTGCACTTTTTTCTGGTGGCGCTGCTGGTCATCGAAGCCTTTGCGATGGAGGGACCAGTTTTCCTCAGAAATCAAAAAATGGCCGCTGTCATTTTGGGACATGAATTCCCCTCCTTAACCATTTGTGGTCGTGATACATACGTATTCCGGCTTGTGCCAGATTATGAAACAAGTCTTTCGAAAAGATTTATATTCATCATATGCACATATGCATGTTTAATTGACAAACTATTTAGAAAATGGGACAAAATAACCCGCCCTATTCGGACGGGTCACGTTGCTTATCGGTTCAGCAGGCTGCCGACATATTTCAGCAGCTCATTGGCGCTCGTCGAGTTGTAGCCGTGCTCATCAATTAAACGGGCCACGACTTCATTTACCTTTTTCAGCTGCTGCTCATCCGGCGTTTTTGTTGAGGTCGTAATTTTAACGACATCCTTCAGATCAGCAAACAGCTTTTTCTGAATAGCTTCACGCAGTCTTTCATGGGAATTGTAATCAAACCGCTTGCCTTTTCTCGCATAGGCTGAGATGCGGATTAAGATTTCTTCGCGGAACGCTTTTTTGGCGTTTTCCGAAATGCCGATCTGCTCTTCGATGGATCTCATCAGCTTTTCGTCAGGGTTCATTTCCTCTCCTGTCAAAGGATCACGAAGCTTGTTTTTATTGCAATAGGCCTCTACGTTATCGAGGTAATTGTCCATAAGTGTTTTTGCTGATTCTTCATATGAATAAACAAACGCTTTTTGAACTTCCTTTTTCGCAATATCGTCATATTCCTTGCGGGCGGCAGAGATAAAATTCAAATACCGCTCCCTGTCCTCGCTTGAAATTGATGGGTGCTGATCAAGACCTTCTTTTAAGGAGCGAAGGACATCGAGAGAATTAATCGATTCCATATTTTTTCTGATAATCGTTGAAGAAATCCGGTTGATCACGTACCGCGGATCAATTCCGCTCATGCCTTCATCATTATATTCTTTTTTCATATCCTCAACGTCGACAGAGTTATATCCTTCCACACTTTCCCCATCATACAGTCTCATTTTCTTGACCAGATCAATATCCGACCGCTTCGGCTCTTTTAACCGGGTAAGGATTGAGAACATCGCGGCGACCTTCAACGTATGCGGGGCAATATGAACATCCGCCACATCGCTTTCTGCAATCATTTTTTCATAAATTCTCTCTTCCTCAGACACTTTTAAATTATAAGGAACCGGCATCACGATGATTCTTGAGTGCAGGGCTTCATTCTTCTTATTAGAAATAAATGAGCGATACTCCGTTTCATTCGTGTGAGCCACGATCAGCTCATCAGCAGAAATTAACGCAAACCGCCCAGCTTTAAAATTCCCTTCCTGTGTCAAGGAAAGCAAATGCCAGAGAAATTTCTCATCACATTTCAGCATCTCCTGAAACTCCATCATCCCGCGGTTCGCTTTATTCAGCTCTCCGTCAAACCGATAAGCACGCGGATCTGATTCTGAACCGTACTCGGCGATTGTTGAGAAATCAATACTCCCCGTCAAATCGGCAATATCCTGAGATTTCGGATCAGAGGGACTGAATGTTCCAATTCCCGTACGCTTATCTTCTGAAAAGAAGATGCGCTCCACCTTCACATCCTCAATTCTTCCTCCGTACTCTTCCTCCAGCCTCATGACATTTAAAGGAGAAAGACTTCCTTCTATTCTAATGCCGTATTCCCTGTAAAAGTCATCGCGTAAATGATGGGGGATTAAATGTAGAGGGTCCTCGTGCATCGGGCAGCCTTTAATCGCATATACAGCGCCATTATCTGTCAGCGTGTACGCTTCGAGACCTTTTTTAAGCATTGTGACCAGCGTGGATTTACCGCCGCTCACAGGCCCCATCAGCAATAGAATCCGCTTTCTGACATCTAGACGTTTGGCAGCCGGATGAAAATACTCTTCCACAAGACGCTCCAGAGATTCTTCAAGCCCGAACAGCTCGCGGTCAAAAAAACTGTACTTCTTGCGTCCGTCAATCTCCTCTATCCCGCTGTCTTTTATCATATTAAAAACTCGAGAATGAGCAGATTGCGCGACCATCGGATTTTCTTTAATAATCTCCAAATAATCGGCGAAAGTTCCTTCCCATTTCAGCCGCTGCTCTTCCTCTCTGTACTTTTCAATTTTCTTTAATATATCCATAAGGACCTCCTCTATCATGTTTGATACACTATGCAAATAAGGTACTTTGATACAATCTATGCCGCCATCCCGTGATACATGCTTTGGTTTCTTAAAAATAAAGATACTTATACATCGTTGACAAGGCAGACCGCGACCGTTCATAATAAAGAAAAATACAGAATCATCCAGACTCGGACAGCACGGAAAAATTGAAGAGGGGGAGAGACGGTGAAAACAATCATCATGATGGGTGTCATTGTCACTTTTTTAGTATCAATTTTTACCGCAGGATACGAAAGCAAGCCTGGAAAAGAATAAAAAAGGGTGCTCCTGAAAGAGCACCCTTTTTGTATAACAGAACAATGTTTTACAGTTTTGTTTTTTCTTTAATCTGTGAATGCGGATCGCATTCATATTTGTTTTCGTACTCAATTGTTCCGATACTGCATCCCGGCCCGATGATCACTTCTTTTCCCCTGACAACTGCCGCTTCGGTATTCTCCAAATAAACCCGATCGCCTTCTATGACATCGGCGATCAGCTTCACTTTCTTCCGATAAAAAAAACTCGCGCGTCTTTTCACTGTAATTGTTGTTCCGCCGATTTCCTGCACATGGCTTATATCATGGCTCAATCCCAGCTTGATCTCACCCGAATTTAATAACCCCGATACATCAACACAGCCTGTGACATGGAACATTTCTGTTTCACAATCACCTTTTACGCTAAGCTTCCCTTTCACATCGCAGGATTCTCCAGTCATATTCCCGCCAATTTCAGTCTGGCCTTTCAGATTGAATCGATCAAATTGAAGTGAGCCGCTGACTTTCATTGTCCCATATATATTGATTTTGCCGGCTGTCAGATCGCCTTTACATTCACTTTCTCCGAGCACACGCAGCCGCTCAGTCTCTGCTTTTCCGAGAAAAAGGCCCGTTCCGTATATGCGGCAGCCTACAGCAGACAGCCCTTCTCCAACTACACCTTCTCCTTTGATGCTGACATTGTGATACGCGCCTCCTGCGGCATGCCCAGCGCCATATAATTTTAAATTTCCCAGTTTTGTTGTCTCCATTATGATCCTCCTTACAACTTTGTGGATGTTTCAACCGACGCGCTTGGATCACAGGTATAGTCCCCACTGTATTCGACGGTTTCAATCTGGCAATCCGGGCCGATGACCACTTTATTACCGCGCACGGTTTTCGCCTTTGTATTTGTCAATTCAATCACGTCACCTTCGATCAGCTCTGCTGTTAGAACAGGCTGCGGCATCAATCTGAGCAATGTCAGCATTCCTTTTCTGCAGGTCACTTGAAGATGGCGGCAGCCGATCTCCCGCGCATAGCTTTCCCCTGCAGAAAGCTTAATGATCACCTGGTCTGCATTTAAAAGCCCGCTGATTTTGCATTTCCCTTCTGATTGAAAGGTTTCTGTTTCACAATCTGCTTCCATGACAGCTTTTCCGCTAATGTCAATTCCATCAGCCTTGACAGTGCCGCAAAATGTTGATGATCCAGCGATTTTCAATTGTTTTGCAGATACCTCTCCTTGAATAAAACCAGTGCCATTCATCCGGATAGATTCTGCTTCAACGTCTCCATGTATCTTTCCTGAACCGCTGATGGTTACCGCTTTCGCTTTGACGCTGCCGTCAGCTTTTCCGTTTCCATTAAAAGAAAAAGTATCACACTCCACGTCCCCGGCCACTGTCCCGCTGCCATTAATCTCAACAGATTGAAATGTTCCTCCCTTTGAACTTCCTGATCCGTTTATCACCAGCTTTTCCACTACATCCATTGATGGCCCTCCTGCATAAATGTTGTTTTTAATTCCTCTGAAGCTTTTAATAAATCTACCCGTTCCACAACCTTTACGGATGATTCAAACAAAATGCTGTCCGCCGCAGCCGCTATAAAACAAGTTGTGACACCGAGCTTGCGGAGCACAATCAGCTCCGTCTGTTTTTCAATCTCTTCATTATTATGCTTCTTTAATACCTCTGCAGCCATTTTTGCTTCTGCAAGGCTGACATTTCCAGACTGCAGCAGTCCCTCAAGCACATATAGCGAAAGCAAATCGCTGGATGAAAAAACCGGACTTCCTCCGTCTTCTGAATAGGCTTCAAGAGCAGGCCTTGAAACCAAACCTTTATGAAGCAATTCATCAGCGGTCATGCTGACATCCTTCATTTTCGGCGACAGCATTTCCCTCATTTCATCCAAAGACAAATTTTCTTTCATCTTTTGAATCATTGATATACGTTTTAAAATCTCCTCTCTCGGAAAAAACGTCTCTTGCCCTGTAAATGTGGATTTACGAATAAACCATTCCTCAGGTATTAAGTTTTTCCGCTTCCATCGATACAGCTGACCGTATGAAATCGATGTTCTTTCAAGTAATTCTTTTTTAGAGATTAATTGTTCTTCCATAAGTCCAGCTCCTTTGATGGGTACATTGTAACATAACACTGTTACGTTGTTAAGCCCAAAAACGAAACAAAGCATTTCAACATCCGCAAAAAAACCCGCCCATCATCGATGAGCGGGTTTTTTCACTATTTTAAATCACGGTAATTTTGCTGGCGCAGCGCTTCATAAACAAGAATCGCGGCAGTATTGGACAGGTTTAACGATCTGACATGCTCTGTCATCGGAAGACGCAGGCAGCGGTCCATATTATTTTGAATTAAATCCTTTGGCAAACCGCTTGTTTCTCTTCCGAACACGAAGAAATAATCCTCGTCAAGATCAGTGTAATCAAATGATGTATGAGGCTGCTGGCCAAATTTTGTAATAAAGAAAAACTGGCCTTTTTCATATGCCTCAAACAATTCTTCTAACGAATCATGATACACAACATTAACAAACTCCCAATAATCGAGTCCGGCACGCTTCAGCATTTTATCATCCGTTGAAAAGCCGAGCGGACGAATCAGGTGTAGCGTTGTATTGGTTGCTGCACAAGTACGTGCAATATTCCCTGTGTTAGCGGGAATTTCTGGTTGATATAAAACGACATGTAATGCCACAATGTTCACCTCTGTTTTTCTTATCCGCCCATCATTATAACATTAATTACTCTTTTGTCGTATCATCAACGATATGAAAAAAGGCATATCGTATTGACTGCGTGTATGCCGTAGAATCCTCATATGACCAATACCTCATCCGGCTGTCATAGGTCTGGGCGTTGACAAGCGGCATATTGCCTTTGTCCTTTGCCACGACAATCGTTGTATGATTAAAGCGGCCGTCTCCTTCGAAGTCATAGCAAATCACATCGCCCGGCATCAGTTCTTCCGCTGATTTCACCCGCACCGCACGCAGTCCGGCCTTTGAATTCGACAAATACATTTTCATAGAGTGCGCCACCGTCCAGCTGTAGCTCCATGAGCTTTGTTTCATCCACCAGCCTGATCCCCTGTTCGGATGACCGCGCATCGGCGCGCCTCCTGCATGAAGACACTGAGAAATAAAATTTGTACAGTTATCGCTGAAATTTTTATAAGCAGGATTGCGCTTGTTCCAAAATTTCTCGGCATATTGGACAGCGCCGAGACGATCGTATTGAAAAGCCCTGCCAAACGCTTCTCTTTCCTCTTCAGCTTCAGAATAGTCAATAATACTGGTCCCTTCATGAAATCCAGCCGGCTTTTTCGCAATTTCCTGATCACTAATCAAAATGTGATCATACAGGAAAGCCATTCGCTCCTCTATGTGCTCTTCTATATACAAGCTGTCATCTTGTTCCTTACACACGTATTCGTAATGGATGGTATACGAAAGGCAGGTCGTTCCGTCATCCTCAACCCGCACATGATTAATCACGGCCTTTGCTTTCGCTTTTATGATGTCAACTTTACGTTTTTCCAGAAGCTTTTTCTTACGCTCCATGACTTTAAGGTCTCCGACTTGAGACTCCTGTCTCATAGCATGCCCGTTAACCAGAAAGCCCAGCCGCTCCTCCGCTAATTGTTCTAAAATGTACTTCAAGCTCACCCCACCCGCCATACTTTTTTATAGAGAAAAAACACTTGGATGATCTCAAGTGTTTTTTCCTTCTGCTCTATACGTATGTCAGGACAGGCCTTGTTTAGTCATGCCTGAAGCTTTTAGCAACTCAATTCCTTTTTCAATTTCCAGCTTTGCCTCTTCATCCTTCTCTTTTTCCAGCGCTTTTTCAAGCTCTTCCGCGTAGGCGGGGTCTCCGATTTTTCCGATTGCCCATGCGGCTGTCCCCCTGATGACAGGACGCGGATCCTTGTGCATCAGTTCCGTCAATTCAGGCAGTGCGGAAGCATCCTTAAAATGGGCAAGCGCGAGAATGGCGTTTCGCTGAATCGGTTTTTTTCCGCGCCAAGAACCTGAGACATGCCCGAATTTCTCCTTAAATTCCCGATTGCTGATGGCCAAAAGCGGCTTCAATAACGGTTTGGCAATCTCAGGATCAGGCTCCATTTCCGGATGAAGATGAAAATCCTTCCCTTTATTGAGAGGGCATACCGTTTGGCACGTATCGCACCCGTACAGGCGGTTTCCGATTTTTGTCCGGAATTCATCAGGCAAAAATCCTTTTGTCTGGGTCAGAAAAGAGATGCAGCGCTGCGCATTAAGCTGCCCGGGATTAACCAGTGCTCCCGTTGGGCAGGCGTCCAAGCATTTCGTGCAGGACCCGCACATATCTTCAATCGGCACATCAGGCTCAAAAGGGATATTTGTGATCATTTCCGCCAAATACACATAAGAGCCATACTCGGGTGTTGTGATCATACAGTTTTTCGCACTGAATCCGATTCCGGCACGTTCCGCAACGGCGCGATCAGACAATTCACCTGTATCAACCATTGACTTCGTTCTGATATCCTCATGCTTGCTTTTTAGAAAATCCTCCAGCAGATCAAGCTTTTCCCTCAGCACATCATGATAGTCTTTTCCCCAGGAAGCTCTGCAAAAAATGCCCCTGCGCTCAGTTCTCGTGCTTCTCGGCGCATCCTTCATTCTGGAAGGATATGCGAGAGCAATTGCCACTATTGATTTCGCTTTCGGCAAAAGAAGCTTCGGCGTCACCCTTTTTTCGATATCTGGCTCTTCAAAGCCGGAGAGATAGCCGAGTGATTCTTGAAGAATCAAACGGTCTTTTAAACTGTCAAAAGTATCAGCGGTCGTAAAACCAATCTTGTCTACGCCAATGCTTTTCGCGTATTCAATTAATTCTTCTTTGAGCTGATAAACGTTCATGTTTTGCACAGCCTCCTTTCTTTGTGATAAAACGACACAGCGTTTATAATAGGTTGATATCACGTAACTGGAGTGAATGCTAGTGAATATCAAACTTGATTCTGTTATTACTGAACGTGCGGCCGGCTTACATGCAGCTGCTGTCATTTATGAGAATATCGAAGTCGGCTCCTCACCGCAAATGCTGAAAGGCAGACTCCGCCTGTTTCAAGAATCCTTGTTTTTCGACTATGCGGACGGCGGTATATCCGATGAATCCTTCGTCAAGGAATGGCAGAAACTCTTTAAACAGCTTAACCCTTCATTTGAGGGAGAAACAACCCCAATGGAGGACATGCTGGTCCCGATATCCAAGGAACAATTCATGGAAAGTAAAGACTCGGCCCATGACACAATCGATTTTTTCGCATTAAAATATTCTCTGCCTATTATGATTTATGATGCCGGAAAGCTTCATGAGCCGGTCCGGATCTCATTGGGAGAAAAAGAAAACATACTGCTTTTCTCTGATGAAAACGGCATTTTTGGCGATTTCAAAAACAGCGTCAACCACTATCCCGTTTCAAACGAGACTAAGAATATGCTGCAAATCATTTTTTTCCCGCCATCGATTGAGAAAAGCAGCGCTGTTAACCTCTTATCATCATTAACGAAAATGTTTGAACAAATTCACGGCGGCACCCATACAGTACATTGGCTTACGTAAAAGAACACGAATACCGTGTTCTTTTTCACATAAAAAAACGCAATACTTCGTTTATCTGAGAAACGAAACACTGCGTTAATAACGTATGTATGGAGCGGGTGATGAGAATCGAACTCACGACATCAGCTTGGAAGGCTGAGGTTTTACCACTAAACTACACCCGCATTTGTGATTGTCAGCAACAGTACCGCTCTGACTTTTTTTATATTACATGTTTATTTATTTTTCGTCAAGGGAATATAAAAATTTTGTCGAAAAAAAGTTATCTTTTTGTAAAGTTGTTAAGTTCCATTTACATAATGTTAAGTATACTATACAATATAATCAATCGAGATTGTGAAGGGGACAGACGTCATGATGAAAAATAAAGTAAAAGAGCTGAGGGCACGCTTCGGCTATTCTCAGGAAAAACTCGGAGAAACGGTCGGCGTCACAAGACAGACTGTGGCAGCGATTGAAAAAGGCGATTATGTTCCCTCACTGCTGTTAGCACTGAAAATCTGCAAAGCCTTCTCCATGAAAATGGAGGATGTCTTTTGGTTAGAGGAGGAAAACTAAGATGAGCATGAAAACAAAAGCAGCTTTTCACCTTGTTTTATTTGGCCTTGCATGCTGGGCGCTGATTTCATACTTTGAAGCCTCAGAAGGCATAGCATCTTTTTTCGGCACAAAGAGCGGCGGGATGGTATTTGATTTAAACCTCACTCCCTTTATTCTGTTTGTTGCGGCGTCTGCGGTTTATTTGTACTTACAGAAAAAAAGCCGCCCTGCCAGAAAGCAGCTACTTCTGCCTGATGAGTTTGAAGAGCAGGATGAAAGAGAGCAGATGATGACGGCAAAAGCATGTCGCGCGTCATATATCGCTGTCTACTTCTCGCTGCCTGCCGCAGCGGTTCTTCTCATTTTTTATCCGCTATTTCAATCGCGCATTCCGTTTTTCCCTATTATTATTGTGTTTATCATCATGATCATCCAGCACCTTTCCTACGTCATCTCTTTCAAGAAAAACGAAAAAAACTCCGGCGCGCTGTAATCGGCCGGAGTTTTTTCTTACCAGCTTGCTTTTTTCACACCGGGAATCTGGCCTTTATGGGCCAGCTCCCTGAAAGCGATTCTGGACATTTTAAACTTCCTCATATATGCTCTCGGGCGCCCCGTTACCATGCAGCGGTTGTGAAGCCTTCCCGGTGCTGAATCTCTTGGCAGCTTGCTGAGTGCCTCGTAATCTCCTTTTTCCTTCAACTCGCGTCTAATACCAGCGTATTGCTCAACAAGCTGTTGGCGTTTTAACTCTTTTGCCACTTTTGATTTTTTAGCCAAGTCACATAGCCTCCCTTTAAATCGAAATTGTTACGATTTAAAATGTATCATGCACCATTCAAAAAAGCAAGCATACCGCTTTGTAAAACAGACGGCCTGAAGCCGCCCATTCTAATGATGCAATTCCACATAATACAGTAACGCATCTTGATGCTTAATGAGCTCTTTTTTATGTTCAGAGGTGTGCATTGTCTCGTCAGTCCCTCTAATACTGCTGCCGATCAAAGCAGGCTTCTCGAAAGTAATCGGTTCCAGCGATGAAATATTCTGAGTCATTTCCTGTGTTGTGCTATCGTCGCGTTTCACCGATGAATCAGCCGCTATAGTTCCCTGTTTATCCACAATGCCAAAATGAATGGTGGTATGTTTATTCTTTCCTTCCCCCTCTTCATTCTCAAAATAAACAAATTGTATGGTATCAGTTTTTTCCTCTGAATAATCTGCACGAACCGGTCCAAACCTCTCAACAAGCTTTCCCTTTTGATAATGTTCGATGTACATGTCAGCTGAAGAAATACCTTCACCGATATTGACGGCTTCGGCAGTGAATGCCTGTGAAGCTGCGACATCCATTCTGTTTTTTTCAAGATCTGATATGTCCGCCGCTTTGATTTCCATCTGTTTTGAATGTCCGCATGCTGACAGCATAGCTATGAGGCAAATGACTGCCGCGCTTCTCAATGTTTTCAGAAAAAAAGCCCCCTTTTTTTGAATATCATACCATGTTCGGGGGGCTGTATTTTAGTTAAACTCATGCATTTTTCTCTTTGACAAAATAAGTGTTTCCTACCGCTTCTCCCCTTTTGTTCTGAAGCTTTCTCGTCCGATCATTTTCAAACGGCAAAAGCGGAAATACAAGCTCTGCAAAATAATACGCTTCTTCTAAATGCGGATAGCCGGAGAATATAAACGATTCTATGCCGAGTGCCTGGTACTCCGCTATCCGGTCGGCAATCGTCTGCGGATCACCGACAAGAGCTGTTCCTGCCCCTCCTCTGACCAGGCCGATCCCCGCCCACAGATTCGGGCTGATTTCAAGCTTCGTCCGATCGCCTTGATGAAGGACGGCCATCCGCTGCTGGCCTGAAGAGTCGTAACGGCTCAAAGCTGCCTGCGCTTTGGCAATGGTGTCATCATCCAAGTGGCTGATCAAGCGCTCTGCCGCTTCCCATGCCTCTTGTTCAGTTTCACGGGCAATGACATGCAGCCTAATGCCAAATCGAACGGATCTCCCTTCTTTTGCCGCTTGCTTTTTGACTCTTTCTATCTTTTCTTTTACTTGTTCAGGCGGCTCACCCCATGTCAAGTACACGTCTGTATGCTTTGCGGCAGCTTCAATTCCAGCCTGTGACGAACCACCGAAATAGATGGGCGGATGCGGCTCTTGCTGCGGCGGGAAAAGCAGATTGCTGTTTTCCACTTTTATATGCTTTCCTTCATAGGAAACCGTTTCTCCCTGCAAAAGTCTCCGCCAAACGGTTAAAAATTCGTCTGTTGCCTCGTAGCGCTCATCATGGCTGATAAACAGGCCATCGCCTGCCAGCTCATACGGATCGCCCCCTGCCACAACGTTGATCAGCAGCCGGCCGTCTGAAATGCGGTCTAGGGTGGATGTCATTCTGGCTGCCAGAGAAGGCTGCATTAAACCAGGTCTTACCGCGACTAAAAACTTTAAGTCCTTTGTTTCTCCTGCCAGTGCCGACGCTGTAAGCCACGGGTCCTCGCACGATCTTCCCGTTGGCAGAAGAACTCCTGTATATCCCAGCCTGTCTGCCGCCTGCGCGACTTGTTTAAAGTAAAGATGATCCGCAGTCCGTCCATCACTTTCAGATCCTAAATATCTCGCGTCTCCATGAGTCGGTATAAACCAAAGAATTTCCATATTCATCTCCCCTTTATATCTTTTATCCTTCGTAGCTGTTTCTCCACTTTAACAGCTTTCGTTCAAGCAGCCTGACGAAGGAATCCGTCAGCTTTCCAACCACTGCAAAAATGATAATCCCTGCAAAGACTTTATTCGTTTGTGAAAACTGTCTCGCATCCATGATCATATAGCCGACTCCCGAGCTTGAGCCCATCAGCTCTGCCACAACGAGCCCGAGCCATGCAATGCCGAGCGATAAGCGAATGCCTAGCAATATATTGGGCAGGGCTGCCGGCAATATCACTTTGGATATCTGCTGATGCCATTTAAATTCAAGCACCCGGGCGACTTCAAACAGCTTCGCGTCAACCCCGCGGATGCCGTTAAACGTATTGATATAGACAGGAAAGAAGGCACCGAGCGCAATCAGCAAAATTTTAGATACTTCGTCAAATCCGAACCATAAAATAAACAGCGGCGTGACGGCCAGATGAGGTACGGTTCTAAGCATTTGCAACGACGGATCAAGATACAGCTCCGTCCGTTTGGAAAATCCGGCCAAAATCCCGATCATCAATCCAAGCCCCGCGCCAAGCAAAAAACCAAGTGCCGCCCGATAAATGCTGATTTGCAGATGGCCGAACAGTTCGCCGGACAAAATAAGCTCCTTAAAGGTCAGAACAATCGTAACAGGTGTAGGCAGCACTGTAGCGGACACAACCCCCAGCCCGCCGATGACCTGCCAGATGGCAATGATGACAGCGGGCAGTAAAAGCCCCTTCATCCAGCCGTATCTCTTCCTTCCGGGCTTTTTTCGCACCGCTTCCGCATTCGTTTTGGGCAGCGAGCCCGCAGCCTCTGCTTTCATCATTGATCACCTCCTGAGGAATGCTCCTCTAATGCTTTTTTGATAAAAGTGTTATCGACAACATCCTTCACATCAATCTTCTTATCTATCGCCTTTGTTCGAAATTGAAAATCTGCTGTTTCCTGCTGTGCTTTCACAATGTCGTCACTGATGATCTCATTAAGTGGCTCAGTATTTTTCAGCACATTTTCGACGACCTTTTTATCGAGATCTTTAATGTCAGAATATAAGTCCGCTGCTTCATCCAGATGTTCCTTTTGCCATACAACGGCTTTATTAAACACCTTCAGAAAACGGACCACTTCGTCTGGATGCTCTTCTGAAAACTTTGTTCTTACTAAAGTAAAACCCGGTGAATATAAATCTGTGCTTTCTCCGTTCACAAGGATTTTTGCTCCGTGTTTCATTGTTTCTAAGGACAAGTACGGCTCCCAAATGGACCAGGCATCAACAGATCCGTTTTCAAATGCGGAAGCTGCTTCATCAGGCTGAAGCTGAATAATTGTCACATCGTTAGCTGACAACCCCACTTGATCAAGCGCTTTATACAAAAAATCAAACCCGCTGCTGCCTTTGGCGACTGCAATTTTCTTCCCCTTTAAGCCCTTAACGTCTTGAATGCCGCTGTTTTGATTGACAAGGATGCCGTTTGCTTTCAAGCCGTCCTGAGACAAACCGATTTCTTTAAAGTCAATGCCTGCCGCCTGTCCAGCGATCACAGGCGAATTACCGACTTGAGAAAAATCAAGTTTGTCTGCCGCAAGGCCTTCAAATTGGGGCGGACCGCTTTGAAACTCCACCCATTTCACTTTGATGCCTTCTTTTTCAAATGCATCTTCGAACCAGCCTTTTTCTTTTGCAATCAAAAGGGGGCTTAAGCTTTGCTGAATACCAATACGAATTTCCTTCAATTGTTTGTGGTCACCGCTGGCTCCATTTGCTCCACAGCCTGCGAGCAGAAAAATAACGGCAACCAATACAATGAGTCCTTTTTTCATTTCCGCTTCCGCCCTTTCTATATCCCTGATCCTTCTGCGTACTCCAAATCTTCTGTTTTCTCGAATTCCGACAGCACTCTCTGTCTGATCGCTTGGAAATCCGGAGTCGTCCGGTTTCGCGGATACGCCAGGTGAATGGGCATCAGCTTATGGATTTTCCCCGGTTTGGCCTTAAGGATCGCAAGCTCATTTCCTAAATAAACAGATTCATCTATATCATGAGTCACGAGAATCATCGTTGTTTTTTTCTTCCTCCATATATCCAGCAGCACGTCCTGCAGGTGTTTTCTTGTAAAAGCGTCGAGTGCACCAAACGGTTCATCTAAAAGCAGCACCTCAGGCTCCCGCAGCAGGGCCCGGGCGATGGCTACTCTTTGTGACATGCCGCCTGACAGCTCGCGCGGATATGCTTTTTCCGATCCTTTCAATCTGACAATCTCGATCAGTTCATCCACCTTTTGTTTGACTTTTGGGTCCTTCAAATTCAAGTCGGCTGCAATATTCTGCTCAACAGTCAGCCAAGGAAAGAGGCGGTGTTCCTGAAAAATAAATCCTTGCTGAATACCCGGAGCTGTTACGCTGCGGCCGTTAATTTCCACACTCCCGTCATATTCAGAATCAAGCCCTGCAATAATCTTTAACAGGGTGCTTTTTCCGCACCCGCTCGGTCCGATAAGCGTTAGAAATTCGCCTGGTGCGATTGATAATTCTATGTTTTCTAAGACCGTGTTTTTGCGGCCTTCTTGAACAAATGCCTTTTCTTTGATGCTGATGGTCACAGCCACTTTTATCCCTCTCTTTCTGCCAACCCCGCCTTCAAAAAAAACAAAAAGGCCCCCATCTCTGTTCTTGTAGAGATGAGAGCCTTCGGCGGTCCGATCAGCTGCCCAATTGTTTTTTTGTTTGAATAACATGTTAATTCAAATTATTCCGATATGTCAACTCTTTTTTAAATACGATTTTTGATATCCTTGTTTATCACTTACTCTGCTTGTTTCGCAAATAGAGAAGGAAAAATTATTTCTCCAAAAATTATTAAGTGTCATAAAAAGCTGTTACAACAAGGTTTTTCAACAATTTCGATACTATATATCGATTAATAGAGATAACTATTTTATAATAATTATAAAATAATATTGACTTTTTACTTAGAGATGATATTATGTTCTTATAAATTCCAAGAGGTGATAACATGAGTTCAAATAAACTGACAACTAGCTGGGGCGCTCCGGTTGGAGATAATCAAAACTCAATGACTGCCGGTTCTCGCGGACCAACTTTAATTCAAGATGTACATTTACTCGAAAAATTGGCCCATTTCAACCGAGAACGTGTTCCTGAACGTGTTGTTCACGCCAAAGGAGCAGGCGCACACGGATATTTTGAAGTGACAAACGACGTAACAAAATACACGAAAGCCGCTTTCCTTTCTGAAGTCGGCAAACGCACACCGTTGTTCATCCGTTTCTCAACAGTTGCCGGTGAACTTGGCTCTGCTGACACAGTTCGCGACCCGCGCGGATTTGCTGTTAAATTTTATACTGAAGAAGGAAACTACGACATCGTCGGCAACAATACGCCTGTATTCTTTATCCGCGATGCGATTAAGTTCCCTGATTTCATCCATACACAAAAAAGAGATCCAAAAACACACCTGAAAAACCCTACGGCTGTATGGGATTTCTGGTCACTTTCACCAGAGTCACTGCACCAAGTGACAATCCTGATGTCTGACCGCGGAATTCCTGCGACACTTCGCCACATGCACGGCTTCGGAAGCCATACATTCAAATGGACAAATGCCGAAGGCGAAGGCGTATGGATTAAATATCACTTTAAAACAGAACAAGGCGTGAAAAACCTTGATGTCAATACGGCAGCAAAAATTGCCGGTGAAAACCCTGATTACCATACAGAAGACCTTTTCAATGCAATCGAAAACGGTGATTATCCTGCATGGAAACTATATGTGCAAATCATGCCTTTAGAAGATGCAAACACGTACCGTTTCGATCCGTTTGATGTCACAAAAGTTTGGTCTCAAAAAGACTACCCGTTAATCGAGGTCGGACGCATGGTTCTAGACAGGAATCCGGAAAACTACTTTGCAGAGGTAGAACAAGCGACATTTTCACCTGGAACACTCGTGCCTGGTATTGATGTTTCACCGGATAAAATGCTTCAAGGCCGACTGTTTGCTTATCATGATGCACACCGCTACCGTGTCGGTGCAAACCATCAAGCGCTGCCAATCAACCGCGCACGCAACAAAGTAAACAATTATCAGCGTGATGGACAAATGCGTTTTGACGATAACGGCGGCGGATCTGTGTATTACGAGCCTAACAGCTTCGGCGGTCCAAAAGAGTCACCTGAGGATAAGCAAGCAGCATATCCGGTACAAGGCATCGCTGACAGCGTAAGCTACGATCACAACGATCACTACACTCAAGCCGGTGATCTGTATCGTTTAATGAGTGAAGATGAACGTACCCGCCTTGTTGAAAATATCGTTAATGCTATGAAGCCGGTAGAAAAAGAAGAAATCAAGCTTCGTCAAATCGAGCACTTCTACAAAGCGGATCCTGAATACGGAAAACGCGTGGCAGAAGGCCTTGGATTGCCGATTAAAAAAGATGCTTAATGTAGAAATGCAAAAACCCGCTGTAATCAGCGGGTTTTTTTATATTTAGTTACACATTGCGTATGCTTCTCATCAATCTTCATATAAATTTCTTCCATTAGCTCCGCGCTGTTTATAATCTCTCGTTTGTTTTTTTCAATCAGCAGCTCAAGCGGCAAAATCTGATTCCCGTAGGTTTTTCGCTTCCTGAATCGTTTTCTCCCCTTTTCTTTTTTGACTCCCATCAATAATCCCTCCTTTTTCATACAAAAAAGGCCCTTATCTAAACGATAAGAGCCTTCGGTGTTCCGATCAGCGCGATAAATTTGAAAAATTTGTACTGACCATGTTAATTCATACAATACCGACCTGTCAACTATTTTTTGAGGGTGTTGACACTGTATCAGATTGCATCCCCGCTTTTTCCTTATACACTCTTTTCCCCTGACGCATAAGCTAGAGAAACTAGAATACGAGAGAAAGAGATGTGGGAGTGTGGAAAAGACAAAATTGACCGGACGTATCGTGACACGGGATGATCCGGACTATAACAAAGCAAGAACCAATATTAACCTAAGCTTAGAAAGGTATCCTGACATCATTGTGTTTTGCCAAAACAAACAGGATGCACTCAATGCGCTGAAATGGGCGCGTGAAAACCGTGTGCCTTTCCGTATTAGAGGCGGCAGACACAGCTATGAGAACTTTTCCCTTTTAAATAACGGTCTTGTTATTGATTTAAGCGAGATGAAAAAAATAACTGTGAATCAGGATAAAAAGCTGGCCTATATTGAAGCGGGGGCTGAATTGGGAGAAGTCTATCGGACACTCTGGCAATACGGCCTGACGCTTCCCGCAGGCACCATTGCTAATGTAGGGCTCACAGGTTTAACTCTCGGAGGGGGAATTGGACTTTTAACAAGGGCTGCCGGCCTTACTTGCGACAGCCTCGTGCAGCTTGAGATGATCGTAGCAGACGAAAAAGAGGGCGCTGATCTGATTACAGTCAGCTGTTCAAATCATCCAGACTTATTTTGGGCGTCTCAGGGAGGCGGAGGAGGCAATTTCGGCATAGTCACCTCCATGACATTTAAAGCAGTGCCCATCTCTCAAGTGTCGATTTTTTCTATAACATGGGGATGGGATGATTTTGAGGAAGTATTTAACACGTGGCAGCACTGGGCCCCGTATACAGATGACCGGCTTACATCATCAATAGAGTTTTGGCCTAAAGAAGTAAACCGCATAGAAGCCCTCGGCCAATTTGTCGGGCCAAAAACAGAGTTAAAAAAACTGTTAAAGCCTTTATTGAAAGCAGGAAGCCCAACAAGCGGAATGGTAAAAACAATGCCGTTCATCGAAGCGGTAACCTTTTTTAACAGCCCGGGAGGCAATCAGCCTCAAAAAATGAAACGCTCCGGCTCTTTCATTGAAAAGCCATTATCAGAACGTGCGATTTCAACAATAAAACACTTTTTAGAGCACGCTCCGAATCAAAACGCCAGTGTCTGGCAGCAAGCACTCGGCGGGGCAGCCGGACGGATCGCTCCCAACCAAACGGCATTTTATTATCGTGATGCAATCATTGCCCAGGAATACTTAACAAACTGGACATCCCCTGGAGAAAAAAGACAAAACGTCCGCTGGATTGAGGGGCTGAGAACGTCCCTTTCGAGAGAAACGATGGGAGACTACGTAAATTGGCCAGATATTGAAATCAGAAACTGGCCAAGAACATATTACGGCGAAAACGTTGAACGCCTCCGCCGTGTCAAAACGAAATATGATCCAGAAAATGTTTTCCGCTTTGAACAGAGTATTCCGCCGCTTCGACGCTCTCTGTTTTTCTAAAAAAAAATGAAGATGGAGCATTCTCCATCTTCATTTTTTTTATTGATATAAATTGCTTCCCGTATCGACAAACTCTTTTGCTTTTTCTTTTAATCCTTTATTTATGGCTTCTGCTTCACTGAGATCGTTTTTCTTCGCATAATCCCGAATATCCTGTGAAATTCTCATGCTGCAAAATTTCGGACCGCACATGGAACAAAAGTGAGCGGTTTTTGCTCCTTCAGCAGGCAGGGTTTCATCATGGTATTCAAGGGCTCTCTCCGGATCAAGAGATAAATTAAACTGATCCCGCCAGCGGAATTCAAAACGGGCTTTCGATAACGCATCATCCCGGGTTTGTGCTCCGGGATGCCCTTTTGCAAGATCCGCAGCGTGCGCAGCGATCTTATATGTAATGACTCCTTCACGAACATCATCACGATTTGGCAGTCCCAAATGCTCCTTCGGCGTTACATAACAAAGCATTGCTGTCCCGTACCAACCGATCATCGCCGCTCCGATCGCTGAAGTAATATGGTCATATCCCGGAGCAATATCCGTTGTCAACGGCCCCAATGTGTAAAAAGGCGCTTCTTTACAAATGTCCATTTGTTTATCGACATTCTCTTTGATTTTATGCATCGGAACATGGCCAGGACCCTCAATCATCACCTGAACATCATGCTTCCAGGCAATTTGCGTTAGCTCTCCAAGCGTCTCTAATTCAGCAAACTGCGCTTCGTCATTGGCATCAGCAATTGATCCGGGACGCAAACCATCCCCAAGAGAGAAAGCAATATCATACATTTTCATAATCTCACATATTTCTTCAAAATGTGTGTATAAAAAGCTTTCTTGATGATGAGCCAGACACCACTGCGCCATAATCGCTCCCCCGCGTGACACGATACCAGTTGTCCGTTTGGCAGTCAGCGGTACATACCTAAGCAAAACACCCGCGTGAATCGTAAAATAATCCACTCCCTGCTCTGCCTGCTCGATTAGCGTATCACGATAAATCTCCCACGTTAAATCCTCAGCTACGCCGTTTACTTTTTCAAGCGCCTGATAAATCGGAACAGTTCCCACAGGCACGGGGCAATTGCGGATAATCCATTCACGCGTCGTATGAATATCTTTTCCGGTAGAGAGATCCATCATCGTATCCGCTCCCCAGCGGATGGCCCACGTCATTTTTTCCACTTCTTCTTCAATGGATGACGTAACCGCTGAATTCCCGATATTTGCATTAATCTTCACATGAAAATTCCGGCCGATAATCATTGGCTCACTTTCAGGGTGATTAATGTTTGAAGGAATAATCGCCCGGCCGCTGGCTACCTCGTCTCTGACGAATTCAGGAGACACATGCTCACGAATGGCGATAAATTCCATCTCAGGTGTAATGATCCCCTTTTTTGCATAGTGCATTTGTGTGACATTTTGACCTGCCTTCGCCCTCAGCGGTTTCCGCTTTAATCCTGGATAGCTTACGTTTGGTTTTGCTTTTTTATAACCGTTATCTTCTGGTTTTATAGCCCGACCTTCATACTCTTCCACGTCACCGCGCTCTGTGATCCATTTTTGGCGGAGCGGCTTTAATCCTTCTTGAATATTAATGGTTACTTCAGGGTCCGTATACGGTCCGCTTGTATCATAGACACGCACAGGCGCGTTTTCCTCTTCGCCGAACGATCCCGTCGTCGGACTCAATGCAATCTCCCTCATCGGCACTTGGATGTCCGAAGAAGAACCCTCCACGTATACCTTCTTGCTGCCTGAAAAACTTGACATAATGGAAATGTTGGCTTGCTGCACTGAATTGTTTTGCATTACTTTTCCTTCCCCTTTCTACGTTTGAAAGGACAAAATCAAGCCCATAACCAGCACAAAAAACCGGATTCATATAAATGAACCCGGTTACAGTCAGAAAGAAACATATTATTGCCCAGCAAGACAATAACAAAAACAATTCCTCTACTTCCCCACGCTGGTACGAACCAGATCAGGTCCAAAGGGTTAAGAAGCTTGCCTTCTCTCTCAGCCCGAAAGCGGGCACCCCCAGTAACTATTGATTTCGCACTCATCTTATCATAAAATCAATCTGAAAAAAAGAGGAATATAGATAATATTCAGCCAATTTCACCCTAAATATTTGACCGGCAACGGGATTTCAGCTATTTCATGTTCAGCCATCATCACCCGATATGCCTTTGCACCCGACCTTGAACTCACAGTCTGAAACAGCTGATCATTTATGAAATGGAGAGCAGCCCCATCATCCGCTGCATAGCCACTGCATAAGAACTTGTTAGATATCAGCTGGTGGTATGCCGGTCTCCGATCCTTTTCCCCGTCATAATGGGGACAAAAGCTCCCTTGCAAAAAACCTAAACTTTTCAAACTTGTCAGCGGTCCGGCTGAATCTGTCACCCCTTCTTCAAACCAGCAGATCGCACCGGCACTTATTCCAGCTACAACCACACCGTTCTTCCATGCTTCCCTGAGAATATGGTCCAGCCCCCACTCTTTCCATAACACAAGTAAATTCCGCGTATTTCCCCCGCCAACATAAATCACGTCCATTTCCATAACAAAAGAAACTAAATCTGATGATGGTGGCTTAAACAAAGATAAATGAGACGGCACGCAATCCAATGTTTGAAATGCATGATAAAACCGCTGAATATAGTTTTGGGAATCTCCGCTCGCCGTCGGCAAAAAACAAATACGAGGCTGCTCTCGTTTTGATTGATTGAGGATATATTGATCGAGGGACAAATTATCCGGCTCCATCGAAAAACCCCCGCCCCCCATCGCAATAATCTGCTTCATCATCACACCCCCCAACAAAATTTGTTGCTTATTATAGCATTTTGTATAGAAGCAAGAAACAAAGTCAAATACTTTCTTATCAGGAGCTGCTAAAAAAACAAAGGAGGTGGTTTCCCATTGAACAAAGTCTTTGTCCCAAAGATATTCTTGATTTGTTAACAACAATAAAAACCAGCATTAACAAATACACTGTCGCAACAACAGCAACCGAAAATCCCCACATCAGAAGAGCATTGCATGATCAATTAGATACAGCTGTTTATCTCCATGATGAACTGTCAGATCTTCTGTTAGAAAAGGGGTGGCTCGGGTGAGCAATTCCAAATCGATTCGCTTTTATCTTACAGCAAAGACCACAAAAAGAGACGGGATCTCAAAGATGAGATGCCGTCTCTTTTTTATTGCTCCACTCTTCTTAAAGCCTCATTTACCGTTTCTTTTATAAACACGTCTTCACCGCTTAATCGGTCTAAACTGAGATCGCCGTTTCTCAGCCTTTCGGAAATATTGTTTATATCCTCCTCTACTGTGATTTGCAGCTCACCAGCCAAAAACATTCTGTGTAATTCATCTGCAACCAAACTTTCTTTATTCACTTCCATCGACTCCTTTATTTTCAATATTATTCTTAGTCTGTCCCTAGGCCGAGACGAATAATAGGAAAAAAGTATGAATCAAACGAATCTTTTTTCCTCCTTCTTACGTATATCTGTTGAGAAAAAAGAAAAAGGGGAAGATCTAACATGTCATTTTTTAAGAAGCTTGCGGCAAGTGCCGGAATTGGAGCTGCAAAAGTAGATACAATTTTAGAAAAAGACGCATATTTTCCAGGAGAAGAAGTACAGGGAACGGTACATGTCAAAGGCGGAAAAATCGCTCAGGACATCCGTTATATCGATTTACAGCTTAGCACACGGTATGTCATTGTAAAAGACGATGAAGAGCACCGGAAATACGCTACAATTCATTCTTTCCGGGTCACTGGTTCATTTACCATACAGCCTGGTGAAGAGCATCAATTTCCGTTCACATTCACTCTGCCTCTAGATACGCCGATCACTGTAGGGAAAGTAGAGGTTGCCGTGGTGACAGACCTTGACATTCAAGGCGGTATCGATAAATCCGATCATGACCGCATTTTCGTTGAAGCGCACCCTTGGATTGAAAATGTGCTTGAAGCAATCGAAAACCTGGGCTTCCGTCTTAACGAAGCAGACTGCGAACAAGCGCCCTACTTCCAGCGTCGTCTTCCGTTCGTTCAAGAATTCGAATTCGTTCCGACTTCCGGATATTATCGTCAGATGCTTGATGAATTAGAGCTCATTTTCCTTTTAGACGAAGACGGTTTGGAAATCATTTTCGAAGTCGACCGCAGAGCAAGAGGACTCCGAGGGTGGTTGGAAGAGATGTATAATGACGGAGAACAGCTTGTACGCGTCCGTTTCAGCCAATCAGAGCTTGAAGATACAGAAGAGCTAGAAGAGGTGCTAGAAGAGATCCTAGACCAATACGCTGAGTAAGTATAAAAAGGAGCCGAGGCTCCTTTTCTTTAATAAAAAATAAAAACCCGTTTCTGTTAAGAAACGGGTTTTTCAGTATACCGGTGGTCGGGGTCGAACCGACACTCCAGAAGGAACACGATTTTGAGTCGTGCGCGTCTGCCAATTCCGCCACACCGGCAAGTTTTACGTCGTATCTAACCGACGAATATAAATATATCATGGATCTCATAAAGTGTCAACGTATTTCAAAAAAGTTTTTATGGAAATATAAAATAAAAGTGTTGAAAGACTAGCTATACAGCCGCTTTATAATAGGCCTCGGAACTTAACTTGTTATGATAAATCAAAGCATTAAAAAAATGATCTACTTATGTAGATCATTAATATGATTAGTTATAATGATAAAACACAAACACCAATTCAACTTACCATGTAAGTAAAATTGGTGCCGAGGGCCGGACTTGAACCGGCACGGTAGTCACCTACCGCAGGATTTTAAGTCCTGTGTGTCTGCCAATTCCACCACCCCGGCAATAAGAAGGCGACACCCGGATTCGAACCGGGGATAAAGGTTTTGCAGACCTCTGCCTTACCACTTGGCTATGCCGCCGTAATTGGAGCGGAAGACGGGATTCGAACCCGCGACCCCCACCTTGGCAAGGTGGTGTTCTACCACTGAACTACTTCCGCATTTTTAATGGACTTAATACATTATATGCAGTTGATATAAAAAGTGAGACTGGGCTAGCTGGATTCGAACCAACGCATGACGGAGTCAAAGTCCGTTGCCTTACCGCTTGGCTATAGCCCAATGATAATATGGGGCGATTGATGGGAATCGAACCCACGAGTGCCAGAGCCACAATCTGGTGCGTTAACCACTTCGCCACAACCGCCATAATCTCAAGATGTCATAAATTTGGCAGGGGCAGTAGGAATCGAACCCACACCGGAGGTTTTGGAGACCTCTGTTCTACCGTTAAACTATGCCCCTATAAATGGTGGAGGGGGGCAGATTCGAACTGCCGAACCCTGAGGGAGCGGATTTACAGTCCGCCGCGTTTAGCCACTTCGCTACCCCTCCACATTAAATTTTGAAAAAACAGTGCCGGCAAGAGGACTTGAACCCCCAACCTACTGATTACAAGTCAGTTGCTCTACCAATTGAGCTACACCGGCATAGGTGGTGGCTCGGGACGGAATCGAACCGCCGACACACGGATTTTCAGTCCGTTGCTCTACCAACTGAGCTACCGAGCCTAAGTATTCAAATGGCGGTCCGGACGGGACTCGAACCCGCGACCTCCTGCGTGACAGGCAGGCATTCTAACCAACTGAACTACCGGACCATTTTAAAATTTGGTTGCGGGGGCAGGATTTGAACCTGCGACCTTCGGGTTATGAGCCCGACGAGCTACCGAACTGCTCCACCCCGCGATGATATAATGGTGGAGGATGACGGGCTCGAACCGCCGACCCTCTGCTTGTAAGGCAGATGCTCTCCCAGCTGAGCTAATCCTCCATCATATAATGACCCGTACGGGATTCGAACCCGTGTTACCGCCGTGAAAGGGCGGTGTCTTAACCGCTTGACCAACGGGCCCAGACTTTCAATTGTAATTATGTATAAGTATCAGTGGCGGAGAGCAAGGGATTCGAACCCTTGAGACGGAGTTGACCGCCTACACGATTTCCAATCGTGCTCCTTCGACCACTCGGACAGCTCTCCAATAATGGCTCCGCAGGTAGGATTCGAACCTACGACCGATCGGTTAACA